>NZ_CP019959.1:0-3567557 GCF_002021755.1 Vibrio owensii | reverse complement strand
GGGCCACTACCATCATCAACAATCGTACCCGTGCCTTGCGCGGGAGTATTTTGAGTCGATGTTGCGCCAGACAGCGTAAAGGTTTCAGGTCCTTCGAAAACATCATCATCAGTCGTATTAACGGTAACGGTATAAGTGGTGTCATTCGCAGGTACAGTAACGTCAAACGTACCATCTGGATTTACAGCCACAACTTGTGTTGAGTTGTCCGCATAAGTGATGGTGACTGAGGTATCGGTGTAATCCACGCCACCGTCAGCAGTGCCATCAGCGAGTGTCATGCTCACAACTGTGTCGGTCGTGCTTGGATTGCTAAGGGTGACATCTAATGTGGCTAGATCACCTTCATTGACTGTCGCGCTGCTAATTGAAGCAACCACTGGACGATCGTCATCTGGATCAGGCCCCGGGCCACTGCCATCATCAACAATGGTACCCGTGCCTTGTGCTGGGATATTTTGAGTTGATGTTGCGCCAGACAATGTGAAGGTTTCAGGTCCTTCGAGCACATCATCATCAGTCGTATTAATGGTAACGGTATAAGTGGTGTCATTCGCTGGCACAGTCACATCAAACGTACCATCCGGATTTACAGCCACAACTTGTGTTGAATTGTCCGCATAAGTGATGGTGACTGAGGTATCGGTGTAATCAACGCCACCATCTGCTGTACCATCAGCGAGTGTCATGCTGACAACTGTATTAGTCGTACTTGGGTTACTTAACGTGACATCTAATGTGGCTGGATCACCTTCATTGACTGTCGCGTTGCTAATTGAAGCGACCGTTGGGCGATCATCATCTGGCTCAGGACCTGGGCCACTACCATCATCTACAATCGTACCTGTGCCTTGTGCCGGAGTATTTTGAGTTGATGTTGCGCCAGACAATGTGAAGGTTTCAGGCCCCTCGAACACATTGTCATCGGTGGTGTTCACAGTAACACTGTAAGTGGTGTCGTTTGCAGGAACAGTCACATCGAATGTGCCATCCGGATTTACAGCCACCACTTGGGTTGAGTTATCTGCATAGGTGATGGTCACTGACGTATCAGTGTAGTCCACGCCACCGTCGGCAGTACCATCAGCAAGTGTCATACTCACAACGGTGTCTGTCGTGCTTGGATTGCTTAACGTGACATCTAACGTAGCTGGCTCGCCTTCATTGACTGTCGCGTTGCTAATTGAAGCAACAACTGGACGGTCATCATCTGGCTCAGGACCTGGTCCACTACCATCATCAACAATGGTACCTGTGCCTTGTGCTGGGGTATTTTGAGTTGACGTAGAACCTGACAATATAAAGGTTTCAGGCCCCTCGAACACAATGTCATCGGTGGTGTTCACCGTAACGCTGTAGGTTGTATCGTTCGCTGGCACAGTCACATCGAATGTGCCATCCGGATTTACTGCCACCACTTGGGTTGAGTTATCTGCGTAGGTGATGGTGACTGAGGTGTCGGTGTAATCTACACCTCCCTCTGCTGTACCATCAACAAGTGTCATGCTCACAACTGTATCGGTCGTGCTGGGATTGCTCAAGGTGACATCTAATGTGGCAGGATCACCTTCATTGACTGTTGCGTTACTAATTGAAGCAACAACTGGACGATCGTCATCTGGCTCAGGCCCCGGACCACTGCCATCATCAACAATAGTACCTGTGCCTTGTGCTGGGGTATTTTGAGTTGACGTAGAACCTGACAATATAAAGGTTTCAGGCCCCTCGAACACAATGTCATCGGTGGTGTTCACCGTAACACTGTAGGTTGTATCGTTCGCTGGCACAGTCACATCGAATGTGCCATCCGGATTTACAGCCACGACTTGTGTTGAATTGTCCGAGTAAGTGATGGTGACTGAGGTGTCGGTGTAATCCACGCCACCGTCAGCAGTGCCATCAGCAAGCGTCATACTCACAACAGTGTCTATTGTGCTCGGATTGCTTAACGTGATATCTAATGTGGCAGGATCACCTTCATTGACTGTCGCGCTGCTAATTGAAGCGACGAGTGGACGGTCGTCATCTGGCTCTTGCCCTGGGCCGCTGCCATCATCGACAATGGTACCCGTGCCTTGTTCTGGTGTGCTTTGTGTCGATGTTGTGCCAGTCAGGGTGAAAGTCTCCCCACCTTCCAAAATATCGTCGTTGAAGGTGTCGACCGTAACACTGAAAGTCGTTGTATTTTCGGGTACATTTACCTCAAATGTACCGTCCGGATTCAGTAACACGATTTCGCTGGTATTATCTGAAAACGTGATCGTGACGGTTGTGTCCGAAAAATCCACACCACTTGTCGCAGTATCACCTGCAAGTTGCATGGTGACTACAGTGCTCGTTGTACTCGGGTTACTGAGATTTACGACAAGCGTAGCCGCCTCGCCCTCATTTACTGTTGTATTCGTAATAGATGCAACATTAGGTCGATCATCGTCTGGGTTTTGCCCAGGACCACCACCATCATCGCTTATGGTTGCTGTTCCTTCTGCGGGCTCTTCTTGAGTAGGTGTACTTGCAGTGAGAGTAAACGTTTCATCCCCTTCAAGTATTTCATCATTGTTCGTTACGACCGTGACAGAAAAGTCAGTATCATTTGCAGGAACCATCACTGTGAAAGAGCCGTCCTCCGCAACACTTACAGATTGCGATGTACCGTCTGAGAAGGTAACCAAAACAGATGTGTTATCGAAGTCATTCCCTCCTGTTGCACTGCCGTCGGCAAGTGTAAGAGTGACAGACGTTTCAGATTCACTTTGATTGCTTAAGACGACCTCAAAAACCGCAGGCTCTCCCTCATTAACGGTGACATCTGAGATAGAAAGCACAGTAGGACGATCATCATCAGGATTCTCTCCCGGACCATCCCCATCATCGCTGATGGTTGCTGTGCCAGTGACGGGGGCTTGTTGATTTGGCGTTGAACCACTGAGAGTGAAAGTTTCATCACCTTCTAAAAGTTCATCATTAAACGTTTGTACAGTGACAGTAAAAGTGGTCGTCTCGCTTGGTACAACAATAATGAAATCACCATTCTCATCGACACTCACTTGCTGCTCTGTGCCATCTTCAAAAGTAATCGTCACGATGTTATTGAGGAAGTCAACGCCACTGTCTTCTTGTCCACCTGACGCACTGCCATCATCCAAAGAAAACACTAACTCGGTCTCGTCGCTTGTTGGCGCATCAAGAGTGACATCAAAGTTTACGTCTTCACCTTCGTTCACTGTTGGGCTAGATATGTCTTGGATAATGACGTCAGCAATTTGACTCGGCTGTGAGAAAAAGCCTCCGAAATAGAGTTCTAGCAGGGACAAAATTTGTGTTTCAGATAGACCTAAAGATTCAAGACCGATAGTTTCAAAGTCTGTCGCAGCAAGGCGTTCAGCCCCCGTCCGGTCTATAACGCCTGTCGCTTGAGGGCTAGAACCGTCACTTTCACCTGCAGCTGGTCCAAACTCTTCCCCTAATTGCGTTGGGTCATCACCCTGCTCGATGGCTTCGAAGACACTCGCGACATCCTCTGTGATGTTGACTGGTTCCGAGTTTTCTTGAGAAACGACCTGTATGGTAGGCTCCGAACTCGCTGATAACTCGTTAATTACTACTTCACCCTGAGTTGGGCTTTCGCCCTGTCCCAACTCTCTTAAGTTACCATCCAATCCGATAACTACGATCTGGCCCATTAATGAGCGCAAGGTTGCATTATCCATAAATACCTCGACTCGAACGCTGCAGCGTCAAAAGTTTGTCACCCTTTCATTTACGACTATAGTTTAGTCAAAATAAACGTATTTATTGCTTGGGTTTTCGGCATTGCGGCTGTGCATTTCCTAGGGGCGGGAAATTGACATCACTTCAAGATGACAACTCTAAAAATTGCTATGATCTTAAAAAATCAGACATTTTTTTCAGCATAATCATTCGAAACATAAGCAAACTTTGTCATATATGCTACGGTGTTATAAGGGGTCAAACTGAGGATTTACCTCAAAAGCCTAGGGATAACAGCAAGTTGAGCCTTTGCGTTCAAAATAGCTGTTTAATGTCGACAAGTCTCAATTTTGAGAGCGACAAAATTGAATGGATTTATCTGGGAGAACCGCCGTGAAGTGGAGCCGACTAAGTATAGCGTGCTGCAGTAGCCTAATAGTGTCATTCCCTATTTTCGGCCAAACTTTGGAACAGGCTGTGGCTTTAACGCTTAAAACGAACCCTGATTTGAAAGCGGCATTTAACGAATTTACCAGTAGTCGTTATGTGAACGAGTCTTCATCAGGTGCTTATTTACCACAAATCGACTTAGACGCTGGCATCGGGTATGAAGGCATTGACCCTGCCGACAGTGTAGGCCGTGGAGACACAGACTTAACTCGTAAAGAAGCAGCGGTAACGTTGACACAGTTGATATGGGATGGCTCTGCTACTCTCAATGACATCGACCGCACGGCAGCGGATGCTGAGTCATTGCGCTATCAACTGCTTGCCGATGCATCAGACAAAGCGCTTGAAGTCACCAACGTCTATCTAGAAGCCGTGAAAGCATATGAGATACTGACGTTGTCAGAGAACAACCTTGCGGTTCACAAACGCATCTACTCTGACATCAAAAAGCGTGTGAATTCTGGTATCGGTTCAACCGCCGATCTGACGCAAGTAGAAGCTCGTCTTGCAAAAGCGCATGGCAATTTAGCGGCGGCGCAAAACAACCTCTATGATACTCACACTCAGTTTACGCGACTTGTGGGACAGACCCCTCAAGGGCTGATTTTCCCTCGCGCGGACTCTAATTTTATCCCATATACAGTAGATGAAGCCGTCGGTGTTGCATTTGAGCAACATCCAGTCATCAAGGTAGCTGTGGCTGATGTTGACTCCGCTAAGTTTCAATACAAACAGTCTAAAGGGGTCAACTATCCAACCCTTTCTGTCGAAGCTTCGCAGACATGGCGTGACGATGCTGATGGAATCGAAGGACGCAGCGACGAAACCCTTGCAATGCTTAGACTAAGGTACAACCTTTACAACGGCGGTAGCGACGCAGCGAACTCAGAAAACTTTGCTTATCAACTCAATAAAGCCAAGGATTTGCGCTCTTCTGCATATAAAAACGTTGAAGAAGGTTTAAGACTCTCTTGGAGTGCTTTGGATCTGACACTACAACAAAAAGAGTTCCTTTCTGACCACGTGGATTCAGCAGCTCAAACCGTTATCGCTTATGAAAAGCAATACCGCATTGGTAAACGAACCCTACTTGATTTGCTCAACACTGAAAATGAGTTGTTCGAAGCTCGTAAGGATTATTTGGACGCCAAGTACGCAGAACAATACGCAAAATACCGCGTGATGAATGCGACTGGACAACTGCTTAACTCTTTGCGAGTCGATATTCCGCAAGAGTGGCTAGAGAAAGTGGAGTATTAATATGAAAGTAATACCTATTTTTTTCATGGCTTGCCTAATTTCAGCATGCAGTTCGAATTCCAATACCGAAACCGGTGATGAGTACGAGTACATTGAAACCCCGACTTCAGATCAAATTGCTGATTTGCTGGACGATGACCGTGATGGCGTAATTAATGCGCGAGATTTGTGCCCTGGAACACCACAGGGTTCAGAGATTGATAATGATGGCTGTGGTGAGTATCTAAAAACATCGCAAGAAATGCAGATTCGAGTATTGTTTGCTAATGACTCGGATGAGATCAACCCTGTTTTCACTCAGCAACTTAGCGAACTATCTGAGTTCTTGGAAGAGTACCCGAGTACTTCAATTGAACTTCAAGGTTACGCAAGTCGAACCGGTACAGCCGAACACAACTTAGATTTGTCTAAACGTCGCGCTGAAAATGTACGACGCGTGTTGCTACAAAACGGCATTAGTCCAAATCGTGTCACCATTGTTGGTTACGGAGACACTGTGCTCGCATCAACCGGTACCGATGAAACAAGCCATGCGTTAAACCGACGAGTAACCGCAACAGTTGTGGGTTACAAGGGCGAAGTTAAGAAAGAATGGACGATTTTCACAACCCTACCTAAGAGTTAGTTGTCTTGTTCTACTCAATAATAAAAGGTCTAGCATTTGCTAGACCTTTTTAGTTGGTGCTCCAGAGCGGAAGGAGCATACTCGCCCCTTCCTTAAATCGACTAATTCATATCGTTGTTGATTTTCAGTAGATCGTTAAGAATGGCGCTACCATCTGCCGATGATAAAGAACCATCACTTAAGAATTCACTGTATTGGCTAGAGCCGCCTTCAATCACAACTTTTTGACTTGCTGAGCCATCAGATTCAGATATGGTCAGAATCAAGTTATCACCATCTGCTTCAAGACCAATCTCGTTATTTGCAAGCAAACTATCAATCGAGTCTGTGTCGTCAGTATGAAGTAAGTCAGAGATATCAATCTTGTCTTCACCTTTCGTGAAGTCCTTGATTGTATCTATCTCGCCATCACGAATACCTGAGCCGTCATCGATGAACTTGAAGATATCCTCGCCATCATCACCGATTAGAATATCATCACCCGAGCCTCCAATAAGTACGTCATTACCAGACCCACCTCGCACAGCATCGGAGCCTTCTCCGCCATCTAAGATATCGTGCCCTGTTCCTCCGAACACTATGTCAGAACCTTCTTCACCAAAGATAACATCATCTCCGGCGCCACCATGACCTATATCCAAACCAGGTTTGCTTTGTATCTCAGCCTTCAATGCCTGATCTTGATCGTTAGCAGTATAGGTAAGGTTATTAAGAGCTGTGTTAGCAAAATCATCTAAGACTGATGCAAACTCATTTTCTGGAATGTCACCATCTTGCTCTTGAACATGGCTTTCGCCCAAGTAAATGGTGTCATCGCCATCACCTAAGAAGACTTTATCGTTACCATTCCCTACATCAATACTAATACCAGTATCTGGATCGTAGTCATACAACCCATTTTGCTCAGGCCTACCGGCGTTGGAATACGCCGCGCTCTGCTGCCAGTTAACGTCGCCATGCCCTGCAAGGTAAGCAACGGAATCAATCATGTCGTCGCCAGCAACAAAATCAAGCTTATCGATAACTTCGACATTAATACTAGCGGTGGCCTCAGCCGTTAAACTACCGCCAACATCACTATGATCGCCATGTTCATCATCTTTGTTAGTATCACGCTCAGTTGAAGTCGCAATAACAGTAATGGCAAATACCCCAGCATCTAGCGCTTTGACTTGTAGGTTAGACAAATCCCATCCCGTAACGTCTATGCGATCATCTTTGTTCTCTTGTGTAACAACATAGATATTTGCACTGTCACCTTCACCGTCTTTAAGTACTGAGCCGACGGGAATCCCTGTTAACTCGACTTTCAAACTTTCGGATTCGTCCAAACTATCTTGAAGTGATGCGTCTATTTCACTGAGCTTAATGAACGAGTCTTCGTACCCCAAGTTATCTACTGCAGTGAACTTGATATTATCCATGATGGCGCCTGTCGAGTCGGCTTCATCGGCTTCAAACAATAAGCGATACTTACCTGACTCCTCGACTGGGAGCGTGATCGATTCACCTTGATACCAACCATGAGTCGTCGGGTCGAAGTCATAGAGCTCTACTTCACTACCATCAATCGGATTACCCTGATCATCCAACTTAATTAGAGTCACCGACATATCAGACGTATGTGCCTTATTCGTTCTGGCCGCAATATCAAATTCAAAGTTGTAAAAACGTCCGGCAACAAGGTCCATATCGGTGTATAGAATCTTGTCTCCCACCTCGCCTTCAATTTCCATTACTTGGTTTGTTGAATTACCTGGCAGGTATGTAACTTCGGTTCCAACTTCAACATGTTGACCAGGGTTTGAAGTAAACCATTGGCCAACTGTGCCAGCACCCTCTACTTTATTGATCTCAATATCGCTATCCCATGAGCCTGACTTAATGGTGACATCTTCAAAGTCAATCGCCGCTACTTGTGCAAAACCGCCAATGTTTAGTATCGGCTTATCCGCATCGGGATGAACGTCAACGCTTATGCTGCCCGTCTCTACGATATTATTGCTGTCGTCTTTCGCAACAACTGAAATATCAAAGTTAACGTCACTATGCTCCGGAGCTTTGACTTTCACGGAGCTAATGTCGTCAATGCTAACGACGATTGCATCAGCACTATTAACCACGGATGCTTGTCCATCAATTTGGATAGTAGAACCTTGCGGAATACCACTTAACTCTACAGTTGTAACTGAGGTTTCAGCATCATTAATGACAATACCAAGATCAATAAACTTATCTTCAAGGCCCACAACGTTTTGTAGCGAAAGCTCTTCTTCTTGCGTGACTGCAACTGAAACTATCGCCGGTGCAGAAGTGTTAATACCATCTGAAACAAGCACTTCAATAACACGATCCTCTTCGTCAGGGGTATCGCTAGTGTTTATAAAACGAGTCGATTGCAAGAATGATTCAAACTCAGCGGCAGAAACATCTCCCGAAGGATGCGTGATTTGCAGAACGACCTCTCCGTCAATCATCGCTTTATTTACTGTAAACACACTGTTTTCGTCCCAAGTAAGGTCATCACCTTCTTTTGGGTTAGTCAGAGTGATTGTCATTGTTCGAATGGTATCTTTGTCGTCAAAAACATCAGCATCGATAGTTGCAAGTCGAGCTTCGTCACCTTCTACGTAACTTGAACTGTAATCAACACCACTTTGGGCACCATTTAAGTCAACAAGCGGCGCCTCATTATCTAGGATTGTTGCAATCCCTGACTCAGCTTGTTCTTGGTAAGAGGTTTTTCCAGATAAACTAAATTGCTCTAAGTTGTCAGAATGCTCGTCTTGTATTGTTGCTACTTCAACTGCAAAAGAACCCAAACCCTCTGGCACTGTAACAACAAATTTGCCATCAATGACTTCGACAGTATCAACTTGTTTATCATCGCCACTACCAAATACGACGGTGACACTTGAGACATTAAAGTCTTCACCACCTTTTGCTGAATCGTCATTAAGAGACATTGCCACTGTAGTTTCTGATTCACTGGTATTGGACAGCTCGACGATGAATTGTCCTGCGGCTCCCTCTTCAACATCAAAGCTAGAAATGCTCTCGACAATTGGACGATCGTCGTTACCAGTTTGAGGGCCATCAACATCAGGATCGGATCCATCATCGACAATGCTCGAGTGAGCAGAATCAAAATTATTCGCTACATAGCCACTTTCATCGGTTACGACCAATGTGAAGTCTTCACTACCTTCAAACACCACGTCATCTTGCGTTGCCACTTCAATGAAAATTCCCGATGCGCCCGCTGGTATTTCAACGATAGGTTTACCTGTCATCGAATCAATAGTTACCGGAACTTCAACTCGCAGATCATCACCAGTTGGTTGTGGATCTAGATAATACGCAGTAAACAATTCAGAAAGGGCTTTAAAATCTTCAACTTCTGCTGAGTTTTCAGAACCATCAAGTGCTAGGTTTAGCGAGATATTGATAGCCTCACTCGATGGGTTGGTTAGAGCAACTGAAAATACTGCTTTAGAACCTTCAGCAACGTCGCCTAAGCTAGTGACACTCAGGTTCAAAGCCTCTGCATTGACAATAGTGCCACTGCTCGATACATCACCGACTTTTATACTGTAGTCTTCATCGAGTTCATGTACGCCATCAACAACGGTTGGAATAAGCACTGTAAAGTCTTTCACGCCAACTGGAATAATGAGTTCACCTGCATCTTTGTCATACTTAACACCGTTGGTGAACACGACATCAGTAAGATTGACATCATTTTCACTGGCGTCATCACCTAGCTGTCCAAACTCAATATCTAGACGCGTCTCTTCAAGAGCACCTGAATCTAGGCTGACTTTAAATGCCAATTTGTCACCTTCAACAACTTGGTTCGATAACAAATCGATGCTTTCAACCACCACTTCTACTGGCTCTGGATTTACAATAACGCTCACTGATGCGGTATCAAACCCACCTCTGTCATCCGTTATCTGGTATTGAAAATCGGTCTGTCCGACAAAGTCGCCACTTAAATCAAAGTAAACAACCCCTTCTTTGATGTAAGCTTCACCTTGTGACTCGCCATATACATAGGTAATACGGATGCTATCACCATCTAAATCCGAGTCATTGGCAAGGAGTTCTGACACTGGAATTTCAAGCACACCACCCTGGTTGACCGCATATGCCCCTTCACTAGAAGCTTGGAATCCAGTAACAAAGTAATCTGATGAGTCGTTGCCTTTTGCAGGAACATCAACAAAATCAGTTGCTTCAAAGACGATTTTATCAAAAGCAATAGGTTTCCCACCTTTAGTTAGGTCAACCGTGTACTCTCCTTTGTGGTTTCCATCGTTTGCCACAAAGGTATCGCTCGCAACGGCGACACCGTTAAGGTAAGCCACCCACTTACCTTGCTCATGGTTTCCGGCTTGATCACCTTCATCTTTGTATAAATTTGAAACCGTAAAGCTGAACTCAGTCGCTGGTTTATCGAGATCAATAACGAACTGCTCAGACTGACCCGTTTCACGATTAAACTGTAGCTGAGCCTCTTCACCACCATTTTCATGACCAGCCACACCACGCTTATCTCCGTCCTCAGTAACAAGCCTCGTTTCACCGGCATAATTTGCACTGATAGCTGCACCTTGAGACGTCCATGAGCCTTCGTTGAATGAACCTAGCTTAACCTCAAAGCCTACTGGATCGTTTTGTGCGTCTGGAGCTTGGTTTGTCTCTTCAAACGTAACAGTCGAGACATCACTAAAGTTGCCATCGCTGTCTAGCGCTCGATAATCAAAGCTATCACTCAAGCTCGTTTCAACTGAGCGAAGCTCCCAATTTCCCTTACCTTCTGTAGTCAATTCTATACTGGTGATTTCAACATTTTCAGGAAGGTCAAACCCTTCAGATGGAATCGTTAAAGAATGGAACAGGTCACTATTGCCCGAAGATTCTTTTTGAAATTCAAATGTTTTGCTACCACCTTCGTAGTTCACGGTGATAACGACACTCGACTCATTGGCATTACCTAATTCTTTTTCAAAGTAACCACCCAATCCATCAAGGCCAAGAGTTACGCTGTCTGCAGGTCGGCTATCAAATTCAATAATGAGCTTTTCGCCTTCGTTGACACCCTGCTTGCCACCCACACCAAGACCATAACCGACATGATTTGCGCTTTCATCACCACTATATTGAGTAAGTTTTCCGCCTTCACTGCGAATAGTGACAATGTCACCATCATCCAACCTAAGCTCGCGCGTATTCGCGTTTACCTTTTCTCCCCAGTTATAAAAACCAGAGGTACTCGAGCCGCTATCCGGTTGACCTAAAGGTTGAGTATCGGCATCACTATTAATGCCAAGTGAGAAGCCTTCTGAATAACTATTTGGCTGATATTCAATGAGATCAGGGTCAAACTTGGTGTATGTCGTATCGCCTTCACCTTGATAAAGATCGGCTTCTTTAATCTCTACACCATTGTGGAAAAGCGTCCCATGCTCAGGTAGTTCAGTGATCACAACGTGGAGCTGCTCATTTTCTGCATCATCTTCTTCGTCAGAGATATGGTCTTTCTCTTCACTTTCGTGATCAAAGATAACCTGAGTGCGATTTCCACTAGACACTTCGACAGTGAAATCCTCAGATTTAGGAGGGTTGTCTTCATCATGAATATGAGCCGTCGCACTATCAGTACGATCACCAGTAATCAATGCCGAAGCTGTTTCGACATTAAGTGTAACGGACTCCTTGTCTTCGATAAGGCTATCGTCTTTCACTTGAAGGTAGACTTTGAGCTCAGTTTCCCCTGCCGCGATCTTCAATTCATCGGCCGTGATTTCACGGTAGCCACCATTACCGTCAGCAACAAGGTATGTGGCATCGTAGTCAACATCAGAAGTCGCTGTACCACCCGTTGATAGGTTCAGTACGACATCTTCACTCACTGGCTCACTGAGGCTGATCGTGTACTCGAGGTAACTGTCATCACCTTCGGTGACATCGCCGCCCGCACTCACGGTCAGCTCTGCGGTTGCGTCTTCGTCGACACCGTTTGCTTGGTCATCAAGGATGTTCGCTGTCGCGCTGTCAGACTTGGTGCCGGTGACTTTACCACTGGTCGTCGATGCGGTCAGTTCAACACTTTCAGCACTCTCAGTCACCGCATCGTCTTTCACTTGAAGGTAAACTTTGAGCTCAGTTTCCCCTGCTGTGATCTTCAATTCATCAGCTGTGATTTCACGGTAACCACCATTGCCATCAGCAACAAGGTACGTAGCGTCGTAGTCAACATCAGAAGTCGCAGTGCCACCCGTTGATAGGTTAAGCGCAACATCTTCACTCACAGGCTCACTAAGGCTGATCGTGTACTCAAGGTAACTGTCATCACCTTCGGTGACATCGCCGCCCGCACTCACGGTCAGCTCTGCGGTTGCGTCTTTGTCGACACCGTTTGCTTGGTCATCAAGGATGTTCGCTGTCGCGCTGTCAGTCTTAGTGCCAGTGACTTTACCGCTGGTCGTCGACGCGGTCAGTTCAACACTTTCAGCGCTCTCAGTCACCGCATCGTCTTTTACTTGAAGGTAAACCGTAAGCTCAGTTTCCCCTGCGGCAATCTTCAATTCATCGGCCGTGATTTCGCGGTAACCACCATTACCATCAGCAACAAGGTACGTAGCGTCGTAGTCAACATCAGAAGTCGCGGTACCACCCGTTGATAGGTTAAGTACGACATCTTCACTCACTGGCTCACTGAGGCTGATCGTGTACTCAAGGTAACTGTCATCACCTTCAATGACATCGCCGCCCGCACTGACAGTCAGTGCTGCAGTTGCGTCTTCGTCAACACCATTCGCTTGGTCATCAAGGATGTTCGCTGTCGCACTGTCAGTCTTAGTGCCGTTGACTTTACCGCTGGTCGTCGATGCAGTCAGTTCAACGCTTTCAGAGTTCTCAGTCACCGCATCGTCTTTTACTCGAAGGTAAACTTTAAGCTCAGTTTCTCCTGCGGCGATCTTCAATTCATCGGCAGTGATTTCACGGTAGCCACCATTACTATCAGCAACAAGGTACGTGGCATCGTAGTCAACATCAGAAGTCGCGGTACCATCGGTGGATAGGTTCAGTACGACATCTTCACTGACTGGCTCACTGAGGCTGATCGTGTACTCGAGGAAACTGTCATCACCTTCGGTGACATCGTCTCCAGCACTGACGGTCAACGCTGCAGTTGCGTCTTCGTCGACACCGTTTGCTTGGTCATCAAGGATACTCGCTGTCGCGCTGTCGGTCTTGGTGCCAGTGACTTTACCGCTGGCCGTCGATGCCGTCAGTTCAACACTTTCAGCACTCTCAGTAACAGCATCGTCTTTCACCTGAAGGTAAACTTTGAGCTCCGTTTCTCCTGCGGCGATCTTCAATTCATCAGCCGTGATTTCACGGTAACCACCATTACCATCAGCAACAAGGTACGTGGCATCGTAGTCAACATCAGAAGTCGCTGTACCATCAGTCGATAGGTTCAGTACGACATCTTCACTGACTGGTTCACTGAGGCTGATCGTGTACTCGAGGTAACTATCATCACCTTCGGTGACATCGCCTCCAGTGCTGACGGTCAGCTCTGCGGTTGCGTCTTCGTCAACACCGTTTGCTTGGTCATCAAGGATGTTCGCAGTCGCGCTGTCAGTCTTAGTGCCAGTAACTTTACCGCTGGTCGTCGATGCCGTCAGCTCAACGCTTTCAGAGTTTTCAGTCACCGTATCGTCTTTTACTTGAAGGTAAACTTTGAGCTCAGTTTCCCCTGCGGCAATCTTCAATTCATCAGCCGTAATTTCACGGTAACCACCATTGCCATCAGCAACAAGGTACGTGGTATCGTAGTCAACATCAGAAGTCGCTGTGCCACCCGTTGATAGGTTGAGCGCGACATCTTCACTCACAGGCTCACTGAGGCTGATCGTGTATTCAAGGTAACTGTCATCACTTTCGGTGATATCGCCGCCCGCACTGACAGTCAGTGCTGCAGTTGCGTCTTCGTCAACACTATTCGCTTGGTCATCAAGGATATTCGCTGTCGCACTGTCAGTCTTGGTGCCAGTGACTTTACCGCTGCTCGTCGATGCGGTCAGCTCAACACTTTCAGCGCTCTCAGTGACAGCATCGTCTTTTACTTGAAGGTAAACTTTGAGCTCCGTTTCCCCTGCGGCGATCTTCAATTCATCAGCCGTGATTTCACGGTAGCCACCATTGCCATCAGCAACAAGGTATGTAGCATCGTAGTCAACATCAGAGGTCGCTGTACCACCGGTGGATAGGTTCAGTACGACATCTTCACTCACTGGCGCACTGAGGCTGATCGTGTACTCAAGGTAACTGTCATCACCTTCTATGACATCGCCGCCCGCACTCACGGTCAGCTCTGCGGTTGCATCTTCGTCAACACCGTTTGCTTGGTCATCAAGGATGTTCGCTGTCGCGCTGTCAGTCTTAATGCCAGTAACTTTACCGCTGGTCGTCGATGTAGTCAGTTCAACACTTTCAGCACTCTCAGTAACAGCATCGTCTTTCACCTGAAGGTAAACTTTGAGCTCCGTTTCTCCTGCGGCGATCTTCAATTCATCAGCCGTGATTTCACGGTAACCACCATTACCATCAGCAACAAGGTACGTGGCATCGTAGTCAACATCAGAAGTCGCTGTACCATCGGTCGATAGGTTAAGTACAACATCTTCACTCACAGGCTCACTGAGGCTGATCGTGTACTCAAGGTAACTGTCATCACCTTCGGTGACATCGCCTGCAGCACTGACGGTCAGTGCTGCAGTTGCGTCTTCGTCCACATTGTTTATTTGATCATCTTGGATATAACCAATACCACTCGCATTCCCAACTTCGACAACGATGCTCTCAAGGTTTTCAGTTTTTGAATCATCAATCGTCGGCACAATGATTTCGAAGCTACTAACACCTGCAGGAACAATCAGGTAGCCCCCTGCAAATACAACACCGTTCGTGTAGGTCGCATTAGGTAGGTTGACGTCTGAGTCATCTGCCGATGAGCCAGGGGCCAATGTATTTATTGGATACTTAACTGCCGTTTCTGTCGCCTCATCCAGTACTACAGAAAACGTAACGTCTTCTCCTTCTGTAACAGTGTTACCTATTAAAGATAGATCCGGACCGTTTTCCGACACATTACCGTCTAGAACCTGATTAGCAATAGTAACCGTTGCAGGGTCACTTTCAGCGTTACCAGAATCAACTACAACGTAGTCAAAACTATCTTCAGGCGGGAAGCCCTCTACATAACGCAACTCCCAATTCCCAGATGTTTTGGTCGAGAAGTCTAATTGAGTAATTACCGCCCCTTCAGGTAGAGGGTAATCCTTACCGAAGCCAATACTGGTCTCCTGGAATAGCATGTTGTTGCCTTCTGGCTTCAAGAACTCAATAACTTGAGTTTGCTCTGTGCCGTTAGCATCAAGGTATGTCACCGTGATAAGAGCAGCATTGTTGTCGCCGTGCTCAAACAAGCCTCCTAGACCATCCAGACCAAGATTCACGCTGCCAACAGGGTTCTCAGACAAATCAATGCTGATGGTTTCGCCACGCTGAATGCCTTGCCCATCGTTGTCAGCAATACCATGACCAATATGTGAGACTTCTCGGTTGTATTGAGCTAGCACACCACTATCAGAGGAGATATCAATAGACGCTCCATTTACTAGATATTCGGTTCGACTGTGTGACTCACCACCGTCTGCACTTAAACCCCAGTTGTAGAAATCCGTCGTTGACTCTTCTCCATTTGGAGAATTAGGTCTGTCTTTGATACCAAGCAAGAACCCAACATTATCCGCTTCGTAGTAGATGCTGTCTTTGTTGTACAACGAGCCATCGGCCGATGTAATTTCTTGAAGATCGCCATTTTCATCTTTGAAATACAAGGTGCCAGATGTAGGTAGCTCTGTTATCCGGATCTGAAGATCATCACCATTTAAGTCATCCTCAACGTCAGAAATATGATCGCTTTCTGAGCCTTGGTCCAAAGGCTTATCATCAGTATCAAAAATTACGTTAGTAATAAGTTCGTCAGCGCTATGGTCAAAGTCTTCGTTAAGTGGCTTGTCGTTAACTGGTGTAACGTTCAGAGATACTGTTGTGGTTTCAGTTACACCACCAGACGTGACTGTGTAAGTGAATTCGTCAGCACCGTTGTAATCTTGATTAGGCGTGTAAGTAATGGTGCCGTCGTTGTTCACAACCACACTGCCATTGGTTGGGCCATTGCCCGCTTCTACGGATACAACTGGCGATTGACCTTCGAAACTATCGTTGTCTAACACATCCAAAATTGTTGGTGTGTCTTCAACAATATTCGCACTATCCGAAACAATATCGGCTACGGCATTGACTGTGAAATCAACTGTTTGGCTGACCTCTAACCCGCTTGGATCTGTCGCGGTAAACGTCAACTCCTCCGAACCGTTCCAATCTGCTGTTGGGGTGATAGTTGCAATACCATCAGCAATCGAAACTTGAATATTGCTGTTACCAGAAACGGTAAACGTTAGCTCGCCATCTGAGTTATCAACATCACTGAATGCGTCATTCAAGTTAATGGTGTATTCAGCAAAATCTTCCGGTAGAACTTGGTCTGCAATGGTATTCTCAACCACTGGCTTGTCGTTTACAGGAGTAACGTTCAGCGTAACTGTTGTGGTTTCAGTGACGCCGCCAGACGTGACTGTGTAGGTGAATTCATCCGCACCGTTGTAGTCTTGGTTTGGCGTGTAAGTAATTGTTCCATCATCGTTTACAACCACATTACCGTTAGTCGGACCATCTCCAGATTCAACCGTGACAACTGGTGATTGGCCTTCGAAGCTATCGTTGCCCAACACGTTCAAAACGGTTGGTGTATCTTCAACGATATCCGCGCTGTCAGCGACAATATCGGCAACAGCGTTGACTGTGAAATCAACCGTATGGCTCACTTCCAAACCACTTGGGTCTGTCGCGGTAAACGTTAGCTCTTCAGAACCATTCCAGTCTGCAGTTGGTGTGATCGTCGCAATACCATCAACAATCGATACTTGGATATTGCTGTTACCAGAAACACTAAACGTCAGCTCGCTGTCTGCATCGTCAACATCGCTAAACGCGTCATTTAAATCGATGGTATAAGGCGTAAAGTCCTCAGATAGAACTTGGTCAGCAATGGTATTCTCGACCACTGGCTTGTCGTTTACAGGAATAACGTTCAGCGTAACCGTTGTGGTTTCGGTTACACCGCCAGACGTAACTGTGTAAGTGAATTCATCAGCACCATTGTAATCTTGGTCTGGTGTGTAAGTGATCGTACCGTCGTTGTTCACAACCACACTGCCATTCGCAGGGCCATTGCCCGCTTCTACGGATACAACTGGCGACTGACCTTCGAAGCTGTCGTTGTCTAACACATCCAAAATGGTTGGCGTATCTTCAACGATATCCGCACTGTCAGCGACAATGTCGGCGACAGCGTTGACTGTGAAATCAACTGCCTGACTCACTGCCAAACCACTTTGATCTGTCGCGGTAAACGTTAACTCTTCTGAACCGTTCCAGTCTGCTGTTGGGGTGATAGTTGCGATACCATCGACAATCGATACTTGAATATTGCTGTTACCAGAAACGCTGAACGTCAATTCGCTATCTATGTTATCTACATCACTAAATGCGTCATTCAAGTCGATAGTGTATTCAGCAAAATCTTCTGGTAGAACTTGGTCAGCAATGGTGTTTTCTACCACTGGCTTGTCGTTTACAGGAGTAACGTTTAGTGTAACCGTTGTGGTTTCAGTGACGCCGCCAGAGGTCACTGTGTAAGTGAACTCATCCGCACCGTTGTAGTCTTGGTCTGGCGTGTAAGTAATTGTGCCGTCGTTGTTCACAACCACACTGCCATTTGCTGGGCCATTGCCCGTTTCTACGGATACAACTGGTGATTGGCCTTCGAAACTATCGTTACCCAACACATTCAAAACAGTCGGCGTATCTTCAACGATATCTGCACTATCTGCGACAATATCGGCAACAGCGTTGACTGTGAAATCAACAGTCTGGCTCACTTCCAAACCACTTGGATCTTTTGCAGTGAACGTTAGCTCTTCAGAACCGTTCCAGTCTGCGGTTGGTGTAATCGTCGCGATACCATCAACAATCGAAACTTGAATGTTGCTGTTACCAGAAACACTAAACGTCAGTTCGCTGTCTGCGTCGTCAACATCGCTAAAGGCGTCATTCAAGTTGATGGTGTATTGAGCAAAGTCTTCCGGTAGAACTTGGTCAGCAATAGTGTTTTCTACCACTGGTTTATCGTTGACTGGAGTTACGTTTAGCGTAACCGTCGTAGTCTCAGTGACACCACCAGAGGTAACTGTGTAAGTGAACTCGTCAGCACCGTTGTAATCTTGGTTAGGTGTGTAAGTGATCGTGCCATCATCGTTAACGACCACACTGCCGTTAGTTGGACCATCTCCAGATTCCACTGTAACAACTGGTGATTGACCTTCGAAGCTATCATTGTCTAACACATCCAAAATGGTTGGTGTGTCTTCAACGATATCTGCACTATCAGCGACAATATCGGCAACAGCATTGACTGTGAAATCAACAGTCTGACTCACTTCTAAACCACTTGGATCTTTAGCAGTGAACGTTAGCTCTTCTGAACCGTTCCAGTCTGCGGTTGGCGTGATCGTCGCAATACCATCAACAATCGAAACTTGAATGTTATTGTTGCCAGAAACGGTAAACGTCAGTTCGCTGTCCGCGTTATCAACATCGCTAAATGCGTCATTTAAGTTAATCGTGTATTCAGCAAAGTCCTCAGGTAGAACTTGGTCAGCAATGGTATTTTCCACCACTGGCTTATCGTTAACAGGAGTGACGTTTAGCGTAACCGTCGTAGTCTCAGTGACACCGCCAGAGGTGACTGTGTAAGTGAACTCGTCAGCACCGTTGTAATCTTGGTCTGGTGTGTAAGTAATGGTGCCATCATCGTTAACAACCACACTGCCATTTGCAGGGCCATTGCCCGCTTCGACTGATACCACTGGTGATTGACCCTCGAAGGTGTCGTTAACCAATACATCCAAAATGGTTGGTGTGTCTTCAACGATATCTGCACTATCAGCGACAATATCGGCAACGGCGTTGACTGTGAAATCAACCGTTTGGCTCACTTCCAAACCGCTTGGATCTGTCGCAGTAAACGTTAGCTCTTCAGAACCGTTCCAATCTGCTGTTGGAGTGATAGTTGCGATACCATCAACAATCGAAACTTGAATGTTGCTGTTACCAGAAACACTAAACGTCAGTTCGCTATCTGCATTATCAACGTCACTAAACGCGTCATTTAAATCGATGGTATAAGGCGTAAAGTCCTCTGGTAGAACTTGGTCTGCAATAGTGTTTTCAACCACTGGCTTGTCGTTCACTGGTGTTACGTTTAGAGATACTGTTGTAGTTTCAGTGACGCCGCCAGAGGTCACTGTGTAAGTGAACTCATCCGCACCGTTGTAGTCTTGGTCTGGCGTGTAAGTAATTGTGCCGTCGTTGTTCACAACCACACTGCCGTTCGTCGGACCATCTCCAGATTCAACTGTAACAACTGGTGATTGGCCTTCGAAACTATCGTTGTCTAACACATCCAAAATGGTTGGCGTATCTTCAATGATATCTGCACTATCTGAGACGATATCGGCAACAGCATTGACTGTGAAATCAACTATTTGGCTCACCTCTAACCCACTTAGATCTGTCGCGGTAAACGTTAACTCTTCTGAACCGTTCCAGTCTGCTGTTGGGGTGATAGTTGCGATACCATCGACAATCGACACTTGAATATTGCTGTTACCAGAAACGCTGAACATCAGTTCACTGTCTAAGTGATCTACATCGCTAAATGCGTCATTCAAGTTAATCGTGTATTCAGCAAAATCTTCTTGTAGAACTTGGGATGGGATAGCATTTTCGGTTGTCGGAGCATCATTAAGTGGATTAACTGTTACCGAAACTTCTGCTTCATCTTCTAATGCACCATCAGAAACTGTGTAGCTAATGGTTGCGTCGCCGTTGAAGTTTTCTGCTGGAGTAAAAACAAGCTTACCGTCTACGATCTCAACCGTACCTTGCTCTGCAGGAACAGACGCATTCACTATGGTCAGCGTGTCACCGTCAACATCGCTATCGTTTGGTAGCACATCAATGGTGACTGGCGTATCTTCGTCCGTCGTAGTGCTGTCATCATTTGCTACTGGTGCATCATTTACAGGGTTAACAGTAACCGAAACCGTTGCTTCATCTGTTAGTTCACCATCAGTAACAACATAAGTGATAGTTGCTTCACCGTTGAAATCCTCAGCAGGAGTAAAAACAAGCTTACCGTCTACGATCTCAACCGTGCCTTGATCTGCAGGAACAGACGCATTCACGATGGTCAGTGTGTCACCGTCAACATCGGTGTCATTGAGTAGTACATCAATGGTAACTGGCGTATCTTCGTCCGTCGTAGTGCTGTCATCATTTGCTACTGGCGCATCATTTACAGGGTTAACAGTAACCGAAACCGTTGCTTCATCAGTTAGTTCACCATCGGTAACAACATAAGTGATGGTTGCTTCGCCGTTGAAATCTTCAGCAGGTGTAAAAACTAACTCACCATCAACGATTGCAACGGTTCCCTGCTCTTCAGGTACTGTGGCTGAATCAATTGCAAGAGAGTCGCTATCTTCATCATCGTCATTGGCTAGGACATCAATGGTAATCGAAACGTCTTCGTCTGTTTGAATGTTGTCATCTTCAGCGACCGGAGCAATTGGCGTGACGGCTGGAGAGGTGTTAGGAAGGTTTAAATACAGCTCAGCAAGAGTTAGGCTTTGAGTTTCGGAAAAGCCAAGCGCAGCTAACCCCGTTGTTTCAAACACAGTATCGGCTAGCAGTTCTGCTGCCGTGCGCTCTACAGTGCCGCTAGCCTGCAAACTGGAACCATTACTCTCGCCTGCAGCTGGTGCGAATTCTTCGTTGAGCAACGTTGGATCTTGCCCATCTTGAAGTGCGTCAATAATTTGAGCGACATCGTCAGTGACGTCTTGCACCCCTTCTTCTCTTGCGACTTGAACTTGAAGCTTTTCCGGTTCAGCTTCAGTTCTAGCAACAATAAGTTCACCCGGTAACGGTTGTTCGTTTTGAGCTAATGTCTTTAATTGCCCATCCAAACCTATTACTACGATCTGACCACCAAGTGAAACTAAGGATGTACGATCCATATAAACCCCTGACCTTTAAATACTGTCAACATTTTGACCAATGATACTAATTCGTTATATATTGCCCGAAGATATAACGCAATAACAGAGCTTTAACACCAAAAAACAACTTTTAAGTCACATATTATCCATATGAAGTGCCAAACAAATGTATGAGAACTGGATCACTACGTTTAAGTGCCAAAATAGTTCTAACATCATGAAAATATGATCTTTATTCAAAGATTATATTAACACCTATACGGTATAGTGAATTTCAACACTGCACACTTAAGTATAGCAACTAGTTCCATAGTTGATTGTTAATAGCTTTGTGCGTTAGATTATTGACGCCTATAGAGTTATCCCTAATTTATAAGAATAATTTCTCGCCTTCAGACTTGACTAAATCTAGGAGAATTAAAGTGAAGTGGACTCGTGCCAACGCCCTATGTCTTGGTGTGCTTACCGTTAGCCCTGTTTTCGGGCAAACACTAGAGCAAGCAGTAGAAAACACGCTTATCACCAATCCAGACATAAAAAGCGCGTTTAATGAATTCGTAAGTAAGCAGTATGTGAATGAAGCCTCGAGTGGTGCTTACCTCCCTTCAGTCGATCTGGATGCAGGTATCGGTTATGAAGGTATTAACCCTGCCGAAGGTGGCAGAGACTCAACAGACTTAACTCGCAAAGAAGCAACGGTTACCCTAACCCAACTTATTTGGGATGGTTCTGCAACGCTAAACGACATTGATAGAACGGCAGCTGACGCTGAGTCTGTTCGTTATCAACTGCTTGCAGATGCTCAAGATACAGCACTTGAAGTGACCAAAGTGTATCTAGATGCAGTGAAAGCCTATGAAGTATTAACGCTTTCAGAAAACAACCTGAAAGTTCACAAAAAGATCTATCAAGACATCAAAAAACGCGTAGATTCAGGAATTGGCTCAACCGCAGACTTAACCCAAGTAGAAGCTCGCCTAGCAAAAGCTCACGGTAATTTGGTCGCGGCACAAAACAATTTGTTTGATAGTCATACCATCTTTACTCGATTAGTAGGGCAAGCTCCACAAGGACTAATCTTCCCTCGAGCTGATCAAAACTTCATTCCATACACAGTGGATGACGCCGTTGACTTGGCATTTGACTCTCACCCAGTGATCAAAATTTCTAAAGCAGACGTTGATTCAGCGAAGTTTCAATACAAGCAGTCAAAAGGTAATTATTACCCAACGATCTCGGTAGAAGCAGCACAGACATGGCGTGATGATGCCGCTGGTATCGAAGGAAATAGTGACGAAACGACTGCAATGCTTCGAATGCGTTACAACTTGTATAACGGTGGCAGTGACGCAGCAAATGCCGAGAGTTTTGCTTACCAATTGAACAAAGCTAAAGATTTACGTGAACGCGCATACCGAAATGTTGAAGAAGGCCTGCGTTTGTCATGGAGCGCATTGGACCTGACCCAGCAACAAAAGCAGTTTTTGTCTGATCACGTAGATTCAGCATCTGAAACCGTTATCGCTTATGAGAAACAGTATCGAATTGGTAAACGTACCCTACTTGATCTGTTGAACACAGAGAATGAACTGTTCGAAGCGCGCAAAGATTACTTAGATGCGAAATACGCTGAGCAATACGCAAAATATCGTGTGATGAACGCAACAGGACAACTATTGAATGCCCTACGCGTAGACGTTCCTACAGAATGGAATCAGAAGGTGGAGTACTAAGACATGCAAGCAGTAAAGATTCTATTCTCACTTGGATTGATTTTGTCTGTGAACCAAGCGTTCGCAGAAGATGAATACGACTACATGGTCACTCCGAATGCACAGCAAATAGCAGATCTTCAAGATGATGATGACGACGGTGTAATTAACGCCAGAGATTTATGCCCGGGAACGCCGCTGACATCAGAGATCGATAACGACGGCTGCGGTGAGTACATTAAATCGTCAGAACAAATGCAAGTTCGCGTGTTATTCGCCAATGATTCTGATGAAATTAACCCAGTGTTCCACCGTCAAATTCGTCAGCTGTCTGAGTTTTTGAACGAATACCCTTCCACATCTATTGAGCTGCACGGTTATGCAAGTAAGGTTGGTGGCTCAACCCATAACTTAGACCTTTCTAAACGTCGTGCGAACAACGTTCGCTCTGCACTTTTAGGTTACGGTATCGCGGCAAATCGCGTTCGAATCGTAGGTTATGGCGATACTCATCTAGCCCAACAAGGCACCGATGAAGTCAGCCATGCGCTCAACCGCAGAGTCACCGCTTCCGTTGTGGGTTACAAAGGTGAAATAAAGAAAGAGTGGACAATATTTACTACTCTTCCTGAAAATACAATTTAAGGAGCTTCGGCTCCTTTTCTTTTTCAACCTTGCTAAACCGTATTATGCTTTAGGAATCGGCACTTTAGTGGTAATCTACTCGCGTCATAACAATGAGAGTTTTGAAATGAGCAAACTTACATCAGATATCCAAGCAAACCTTGACCTTTTCGTTGCTGAAACCAAAGAAAACCAGTTGGTTTGGGGTCTACGCAATGAAGAAGGTTGGCTATCTTGTGAATCAACTGAATTCGAAAACAGCGAGGTTATGCCTTTCTGGTCTACTAAGGAAGATGCACAAACACACAACGTTGAAGAATGGGCAGATTTCGAAGTACTAGAAATCCCTCTAGATATCTTTGTTGAAGATTGGCTTCTAACTCTTGCAGAAGATGGCGTGCTTGTTGGTACAAACTGGAACGCTCAGCTAGAAGGTAAAGAGGTTGAACCTCAAGATCTAGCTAAACTGTACGTAGGCTAATTCCTAAAGACCTCAGCATCGTGCTGGGGTCTGCTTTATTGTTACTTACCTTTTCGATGTAAAGCTCGACCGAGCGCATAATTTTCTTCATTCCATTATCTATACCCTTCGGCTTTTGTCACAATGAACTGTACCTAATTGGTATATCATTCTGAGCAAACAATATAAAAATAACATAAGGTTACATCACTATGCGTACCCTGCTTTCTTTGCTTGCGTCACTCCTAATCGGCGGTCAGGCAAACGCAAGTGACACTCAAAATATCACCCAATGGCATGCTGTCTATCAAGCTACAATGAAAACAAACGCTAAGTCTGCGCTCAGCATGCTGCAAGATCGTTATCATAGCGCCGATTCTAATAGCGAAAAGTTGTACGTTAGCGGCTTGATTTACGAATACATGTCGAATATTGATCAACCGTATTATGGAAGCAGTCAAATATTAGAAAACCGCTTTGCCAAGCTCGAGTCCAAATACATTCTTGCACTGACAGAACGAAAAAATGGCAACTACGATACGTCAGTAAACGTTTTTACTTCCTTACTACAAAGTGCAAAACAGCGAAGTGATGAAGAAACTAAAGCATTGATGAACTATCAGCTTTGTTACACGTTGAATCAACAGGGCCAGTACCACAAAGCAAGCTTCTTTTGTTCATCATTAAACAATCATTTATCGGGCGATCATCAACAAAATATCCCTTCGGATCTTGCTTTACGTGTTATCGCGAACAACTTTGACTTTCGCGGTGAGTATGAAATTGCACTGAATTTGTACCGTCGATTGCTGACAGAAATGCCGACTCAGAGTGACCCAACTGGTGTCTACAATGACGTTGGTAACTTACTGAGCGAGTTAGGTCAGTTCGAGCAATCCGAACAGTACTTAATACAGGCCTTGTTGGCACGCCAACTTGAATCAACACCGCTAGAAGTCGCACAGGTCGAACATAG
The DNA here is from genome assembly GCF_002021755.1 of Vibrio owensii. Taxonomy (NCBI): domain Bacteria; kingdom Pseudomonadati; phylum Pseudomonadota; class Gammaproteobacteria; order Vibrionales; family Vibrionaceae; genus Vibrio; species Vibrio owensii. The sequence goes on along the minus strand of NZ_CP019959.1, from coordinate 3,542,470 downwards.
CTTGGCGGCGATGTATAGCAAGTCTATGGATTATGAAAAAGCAGTCAGCCACTACAAGAATGCATTGACGCTTCTTGAGGATCTTAACTATCCCTACGGTCAAGGGTTAACTTATCTTGGACTTGGTTCCGCTTATGTTGATTCTGGCGATTTGAAAAGTGCAGTACCTTACATTAAAAGTGCGCTTGCATTAGGTGAGCAATACGAAAATAAGCGTTTGCAAACTGAAAGCCATCTTACCGCGGGCTTTGCTTATTTGAAGCACGATTCTCTGCGTGAGGCTCTGGAACACGCGCAAGCGGCGTTAGAACTCGCCAATAAAAATTCCACATCCGCACTACAAGCCAAAGCTCAGCTGTTGTTGTCGCAGATTTATCAAAAGCAGAATGATTTTTCTAACGCCCTCTCACACTATCAAAAATACGCAAAGCTCGAACTTGCTAACCGTGATGCCAACAACGTAAAAGCAATTGAGGCGTTGGATCTAACAAAAAGCGAGTACGAATATGAACTTCAACTGGTCAAAATAGACAATGAGCGAAACCTTAAGCTCTTAGAACTTGAGAAGTTAGGTGAACAGCAACGAGCTTATAACTTTGTGATTTTCTGTCTGCTTACTGTTTTGCTAGTCGTGCTGTTCTTATTACGCAATACCAAGATCAAATCACGCTTAGATAGGCTTACTGGTTCGTTAAACCGAAGCGCAATCATTGAAAAAATCAGAAATCAAACAGTCAGTGCTCCAGAAGACATGCGTTATGTATTAGCCCTGATCGACTTGGATAACTTTAAACTGCTCAATGACAAGCACGGACACCCGACTGGCGACTTGGTGTTAAAGCACGTGTGTAAAGCGATTCAAGTTAAATTGAACAAAGGCGAATACCTTGGTCGTTTGGGAGGCGAAGAGTTTATCTTGCTGTTGAAGAACGTGGATGAGATTGATGTGCCATTTCGTATCCAGAGCTTACACAAAACTATCTCTGAAAAACAAATTAAGAGCACTAACGACGAAGCTCTCAATGTGACAGCAAGCTTGGCCTACCTCTCAACGTCTAAGCCACTCAGTAACTTCGATGAGTTGTATTCGATACTAGACCAAGCTTTGTATCAATCTAAAAAGAACGGACATAATGCCGTGATTGATGCGTATAACGAGCCTATTGATCTTCCGTCTTCTGCTTTTGAATCAACGACTGCATAACGGCGTCTTTGTTGTTTAGATAGTCATCTAAGCCCGCTTTGCGCAGGTCGCAAGACGGGCAATCACCACAACCATCACCGATGATGCCGTTGTAACACGTTAGCGTGTTTTCACGAACTAGTTGCAGCGCATCATATTGATCAGCCAGTGCCCACGTTTCTGCTTTGTTCAACCACATTAGCGGAGTTTTGATTTCAAACTGACGATCCATACCCTTAACCAAGGCACTGTTCATCGCTTTTACAAAATCATCACGGCAATCAGGATAGCCACTAAAGTCTGTTTCACAAACACCAGTAATAACGGTTTCTGCGCCAATTTGGTAAGCGTAGATGCCAGCAAGCGTTAGGAACAAAATGTTGCGACCTGGAACGAATGAGTTCGGCAAACCATTTTCTTGAAGTTCATGAGAAACTGGAATGTCGTCACGCGTCAGAGAGCTAATGGCCAGTTCATTCAGTAAGCCAACATCCATCACTTTGTGTGCAGCGACGCCAAGATCTTTTGCAACTTTCTCAGCCACTTCAATCTCCAGCTTATGACGCTGACCGTAATCGAATGTGATGGCATGTACTTCGTCAAACTCTTTTAAAGCTTGAACCAGACATGTTGTAGAGTCCTGTCCACCACTGAAAACAACGACTGCTTTTTTCATCTTTCTCTCCGAGCTTAAGCAATACTTAGGTATTTATGAGTTTGAACCGACAAACGCCAGTTGCGAGCAACACAGGTATCAATACACAGTTGTGTAGCGCGAGGCTTCTGACTGATAGGCTGAAGTGCGATTACTGTCTTCTCAGCGATGTCTGCTGAGGCCAACAACGCATCAAGCTGATCGATGTCTTTTTGGGTGCCCACTGGATGTTTGATCTCATTTGCGCGTTCTAATGCACTTTTGAGCACTGGTAGCTTCCCTTTCATTGCGATCTTAGGTGACACTGTCACCCATGTACTTTCTGAAGTCACTACTTCTGAAGTACCACTGGTCTCGATTTGGCATTGGCAACCCATTTCTTCAAATGCAGCCGTCAACGCACGTAAATCATAAATGCATGGTTCGCCACCAGTGATCACAATATGCTTCGCATTGAAGCCCTGCTTTTTGTATTCAGCTACGATGTCTTCTGCCGATGCGAAACACCATGTTGGAGAATCTTCTGTTTTCACCAAGATGTCACCGATCTGGCGCTGGTCTTCTTCTTCTGCGTACCAAGTCTGTTTCGTATCGCACCAAGAACACCCAACCGGACATACTTGCAAACGCACAAAAACCGCCGGCACACCAGTGAAAACCCCTTCCCCTTGGATGGTTTCAAACATCTCATTTAGCTTATACAACGTAGAACTCACTCAACTCATGATACTTCGAGGCGAAGACCTTAATGGAGAGGCGCACTCAGGTCAATTTAAACCAAAAATAAATTGTTAAAATAGGTTGTTTTGTAGTTTCATACGCAGGTTCCCCATTTTTTAAGGTAAGTAAAGATGTACAAGCTGATCGCCCTAGACATGGACGGCACGTTGCTAAACAGCGACAAAGTAATTTCTGAAGAGAACAAGCAAGCCATTGCAAAAGCACGTGAAGCGGGTGTTACCGTTGTCCTTGCTTCTGGCCGCCCTCTTGAGGGAATGCAAGACAAACTGGACGAGTTAAACATCAACTCTGACAAAGACTTTGTTTTGTACTACAACGGCTCTATGGTGAAAAACATTGGCACCAATGAAATCATCCATCAGCAGATCATTGATGGCAAAGCTGCGAAGAAAATTGCACGTAAAGCACGCGAGCTTGGTGCTTATGTTCACGCGTTCAGCCAAGAGCATGGTCTGATCACAGAAGAAAACAACCCTTACACTGACATCGAAGCAAAAATCAATGGCGTAGCAGTCACTGAGATGAACTTTGATGCGCTAGAAGATGATCACGCGATCATTAAAGCAATGATGGTTGCAGAGCCAAGTAAACTAACTGAAGTTATCTCAGCCCTACCAGCAGAGCTAAAACAAGAGTTTACAGTTGTGCAAAGTGCGCCTTTCTTCTTAGAGTTTTTGAATCCTTCAAGCAACAAAGGCGTCGGTGTTTCGGCAATCGCAGAATACTTAGGCATCAAAGCTGAAGAAGTGATTTGTATGGGTGATGCCGAGAACGACCACCACATGCTTGAATACGCAGGTCTTGGTATCGCAATGGCGAACGCAATGGAAGAAACCAAACAAATCGCAGACTACACCACGGTAAGCAACGACGAGCACGGTGTAGCAAAATCGATCGAGAAGTTTGTGCTTAACGCGTAATCCTCTGAGTCGAACTGAATTGATGTAAAAAAGCCTCGCATTTGAGCGAGGCTTTTTGTTATCCATTTTCTAGCTAAGCGCCCTGTTTCGCACGCTTTCCACACGTCAGCTTTCTAGCTAACGTAATAAAAGTCAGCATTAGCAACGGGTAATGGAACGTATTAAAGACCAGAGACCAGAACCCACTGAACGAAACCGTTGTTCCCAAGTAGAGATAGAGTTGATCAACCAACAACAAGGCCAAAATAACGAACAACATCTGCTGGCGCTCAAATCGAATATCCGACTCTTTAAATGTCATAACCAGTGCAGACGCTGTAATTAAAATCGCTAACCAACTGGTGAACACAGGCAATGGCCAGATAACAGAGATCACCGCAGTAATTGCTGTCATGGTGAACCAAACCCCTTTCGAGGTGAGCAGTCTATCGACGTCTATTTCTGGATTATCTTCCAAACGTAAAACATGCCATGCCACAAGAACACCCAGCAACGCACCAACAGACATATCCAGAATAAACGCAGTCCCTAAGAAGAACTTGCAGAACATTACAGTTAAAGTGACCAAGCCCGTCAACAAAGTGACTCGATTTAATCCAAAACTCTTCGTTCTTTGGAATAAGAAGGTCATCACACAGAACCAAATCGCGATCGGCAAGCTTGGGAAACTAAAGCCAAAGCTATGCGTTAACTCTGTGATCGGCATATAAACGTGCGGCCTTGGTAGCGAGAACCCCTGTTGCGCAACCAATACCATTAGAGAAGTCGCAGTGATAGAGAAAAATAGACGGTAAACGAAACGGCTATCAAACTTCATCATGACAAACGGGAACAAGAACAAAAGAAACGTTGGATTACTGATGCTCGTTACCAATTTCGCAACTTCACAGGTTGTTTCACGGCTTGCTGACGAAAATGACGCGATCCAGCTTTGTAAATCGACCATCCAAGAAAGCTCAAGTTGACGAAAACCCGGTGCGGAGTCTATCAATTGGTCAACATAGACGACTGATTGATTTGTCGCTCGCGAATAAAATTCAGCCACCTCTTTCCACTGCGCAGGATAACGGTAAAGAGAAGCAGACATGTTGCTCGGGTTTGCAATCATTGCAGAGGCGACTTCTACGCCATAATGTGGCGCAAACCAAATTGGAAGCTCGTTCCCATCTAATGTGTTGGTCATCGAAAACGCAATCACTTCTGAATCAGAGACACAATCATAGAATACGGCTGTATCCGTTCTACCTAGCTCCTCGCCGACAGTGACAACTAAGCCAGTTTCTTCCCAAGTTTCTCGTTGAGCCGCGAGTTTTGGTGACTCACCTTCAATAACAGTGCCACCAGGAAGAGAAATCTTATTGGTTAATATTTCATGGATTAAAACCAGTTTGTCATCTGCGCGGACAATACAAAGCGCCCCTTTTACGTCTTCAGGAAGAGGATTCGCGGCAGATGTAGGAGATACAAACAAAGAAATGGAATACAGGATGAGAAAAAACAGCTGTCTCAGCACAAAATACGACCTTTAACAAAAAAGAAGAATCACTCAGCTATGATGGCAGGATTACCAATATTTTTCGACATAAATTAAGTAACCAGTTGTACATTTAGCACACATGTCAAAAAACGCTTTGCGACACTCTTCAAAATAGTTCTGACAAAAATCAGACATAACTCGAAATATTGGCTGCGATTTTGCCAGTTATATTAAGTTAACGTCAGAGGAATTTACGTGGATTTTACGCCTTCTCAGAATTGAAACAAGAAAGAGAGCTTATTGTCGACAACAAATAAACTCTCTTTATGGTTCACTTATGCTTTTACAGCTTTAACCATGCATCTGTCCAAGCCGAGCCCACACCCGGCTCATATGCACTTGGAGTTGAGCCACACCACAAACTGTTTGGCCAAGCCTTACATTGGTAACTTGCACCGTAATTCGTCACCACATCCCCTGCAGAGTAATTCGTACCCGCTTGGTAAGCATCACCTGAAGATGGCGGCGTTGGTGGCGTAGGCTCTGTTGGTGGCTCTACAGGAGGATTAGTCCCAGAACAATCTGAGCTGCCAATTGACTGCCATACTCCCCATGGACCAGATTCTGATGGGTTATCGCCTTGAGTCCACCATTGTGCTTGCCATGATTGATCTGCCCAAGTAACGGTTTCACCCGTGTTGTATACGCCACTCGCTTGCCATTCATTTTCACAACTACCTGATGGCGGTGTCGTTGCACTAGTCGCGGAAGCTGTTGCCACTGCTTGGTATGTAGTACTCGTTTTATCGATACCAAAAGCCAAAGCGACGCTCGCCTCACCTGCTTGAGAAGCGCCAAATTCTACATCGACACGACACGAGCCGCCTGCATTGAGTGTCGATTGTGCACATTGGTCTCTGGTGATCATCGCAGATTTCGTGACCCCAGAGCTTTGCAGTCCCACACTTTCGACAGTAAACGCAACATTACCGATATTTTGAATACTGAAACTGTGTTGCTTCAGCTCGCCCACTTTAAAAGAACTCAAAGTCTGATTTGCCGTGTAACCAACAGAAACATTATCTGTCGGAGGCGTTGTCGTACCTATTACACCATCAACAAAACTACGCAACGCTGCAATGTCACTGTACACACCGTACTTGCCCGGTCGGGCACAACCTATACCCCAACTAACGATACCTAGCTGAGTGACGAGACCGTTGTTCTTAACGACGATGGGACCGCCGCTATCTCCCTGACAAGAATCAATCCCACCTTGCGGTACACCCGCACAGAATGATACTGAGCCAACCGTGGTGTAATTGCCGCCAGCTTGTCGACAAGTCGCATCAGAGACCAGAGGAACATCCACTTCTTGCAGCGCGGTTGGTGAGCTGCCCCCCTCCGAAGTTCGGCCTAGACCAGCGACGGTTAACCAATCACCGACACCTGCATATTGTGAGACACTGCCTGCTGCAATATCCACTTTCGTTACACCAGAGGGAATTGAACTGAGCTTAAGCAATGCGATGTCGTTTGAAAGCGTTGAAGCATTATAAGAAGGATGAATATAGATCTGGCTAACGTTAGAGCGTACGCCATCAGTGCCGTTATAAATCACACCACCAATTTTTACCGCTATTTGATTTGGTGTGTCACCGTCAACACAGTGAGCAGCAGTAAGTACGAAACCATCCCCAATATAACTCGCCCCGCAGAAAGAACGATTACCATTGCGGCTGACTATCTGCGTATAAAATTTCCAGTCATTGGGGTTTGCCGTGATGCCACCCACGATATCCGGCTGAATTTCATTGTTTTGTGTTTGCGTGACTTGATCTGCACTTGCCAACATTGGCAATAACGCCGTTGCAAGTAAGGTTTTTGATAGATTCAATGTTATTTTCCTCTTGTTTTATGAGGCACTATTCATGTGCCACTTACAAAACAAGCAAACAAAAACAACATCACCAATTTGGATGAGAATGAATCGCCGCACATTGCGACAAGACTAATAACAAATGCTGACTAGTAGACTCAACTTTTGCATCGTCAGATTACATAAGTCACTAAGTTACCGTCTTAGCTACGCATTAATTAACGTTCAGATAACGACTTTCTTAACCAATGAATATGATGCCCAAAGCCTTGGTTCTCATAGAGAGAAATCGCGGTCTGATTAAAGTCCCAAACCTCAACGAACATCTGTTTCACTCCATAATCAACGAATGTCGCCTCTATCTTTTCAATCAGAGCTTTTGCAGTGCCCTGTTTACGATACTCAGGTAAGACGTAGAGCTCATCAACGCTTCCCATCATCACGGGTTTGCTAACCGTAGAAATAAGCTCGCAAAAGTGCCCTGAAACAAAGCCGATGATCTCACCCTCTACTCTAGCGACATACACCAAACATTCAGGGTTATCGAGATAACGAGCAATGCTCTTTTCTTGTTCGATTTCTTCTGCGGTTTTAAACAGCTCTGGGGATTGGATATGGTGCTCATCATGCAGCTCGAACATCAAATCATTAAGTTGTTCAAGATCGTCAAAAAGCGCTGGTTTGATTACAAAAGTAGACATAGGAAAAGAAGCCAAAAACAGGAATCCATATAGTGTGTGTTTAAACACGTATTTAGGCAAGTAGGAATGCAAAAGCCTCTTGCCGACAAAGCAAGAGGCTTCGGTGTTTGTGCTTGCTCCTAGGTAACCTAAGGGGGCACACTTAATTAAGATCTTACTTAGCTAGCCGCGTTTAAGCACGCGTTCGATTTCGCCTAGACTGGACGGGTCATCAATGGTTGATGGCACCACGTATTGCTCGCCATCGGCTATTTGGCGAATGGTTCTTCGCAGAATTTTACCTGAGCGAGTCTTTGGCAAACGGTCAACAACCAGCGCATGTTTAAAGCAAGCCACAGCACCAATCTCGTTGCGTACTTTACCCACCAACTCACCTTCTAGCGTTAGATCATCAATCTTCACACCATCTTTAAGAACCACGAAGCCAAGTGGAAGCTGCCCCTTTAACTCATCGTGGATACCGACTACCGCGCATTCCGCAATCGCTGGGTGACCGCCCACGATTTCTTCCATTTCGCCAGTAGATAGACGGTGACCTGCGACGTTAATTACATCATCAATACGACCCATGATAAACAGATAACCATCTTCATCTAGGTAACCGCCATCTCCCGATACGTAGTAACCCGGGAATTGACTGAGATAACCTGTTTCAAAGCGATCATGGTTGCGCCAGACAGTCGGTAGACAGCTTGGTGGCAAGGGGCGCTTCAAAGCCACAAAACCTTGTTGATTTGCGCCTACTGGCATGCCCATTTCGTTGAGAATCTCGACCTGATAACCAGGTATCGGCTTAGTAGCAGACCCCGCTTTAACTGGCATCATCTCGATACCGGTCGGATTGCCCGCGATCGCCCATCCAGTCTCGGTTTGCCACCAGTGGTCAATGACCGGCTTATCTGCTTTGCTTTCGACCCATTCTAGCGTTGGTGGGTCAAGGCGTTCGCCTGCCATAAAGATAGAGTCGAGGTTGGACAAGTCGTATTGCTTGATGAACTCGCCTTCTGGGTCTTCTTTCTTAATTGCACGGAAAGCGGTCGGCGCGGAGAAAAGCACATCCACTTTGTATTCGTCACAAACACGCCAGAATGCACCCGGATCTGGTGTTCTCACCGGTTTGCCTTCGAATAGAATTGTTGTACAGCCATGAATCAACGGTGCGTACACAATATAGGAGTGACCAACAACCCAGCCCACATCCGATGCTGCCCAGAACACGCCATCTTGAGGGATGTTATAAATCGACGTCATCGAATATTTCATCGCCACGGCATGACCACCATTATCACGCACCACGCCTTTTGGTTTCCCTGTTGTGCCAGAGGTATACAAAATATAAAGAGGATCTGTCGCTAGCACAGGGACACACGCATGAGGCAAAGCTTGCGCGTATTCTTGCTGCCAATCTAAATCACGCTCAAGATTAAGCTCCGCTTCGCACTGTGGGCGTTGAAGAACAAAGACTTTCTCTGGCTTCCAACGGCTGTCCATAATGGCTTTATCAACCATTGGTTTGTAAGGGATAACCTTATTAATTTCGATACCACAAGACGCCGTCATGATGACTTTGGGTTCTGCATCTTCAATTCGAACAGCGAGCTCATTCGGGGCAAAACCGCCAAACACCACCGAGTGAATCGCGCCTAATCGAGCACACGCCAGCATCGCCATTGCCGCCTCTGGGATCATCGGCATGTAGATGACCACACGATCGCCTTTGGTTACGCCTCGGTTGGAAAGCATACCCGCGATTTTCGCCACTTGGTCGCGCAGAGCTTGATAACTGTAAGTTTGTTTTTGACCCGTCACTGGCGAATCATAAATCAGTGCGGTTTTGTCGCCTCTTCCTTGCTCGCAATGATAATCCAACGCGAGCCATGAAGTGTTCAATACGCCATCAGGAAACCAACGTTCAATCCCATGTTCGTCAGCTTGCAAGATGGTATTTGGCGCTCCAAACCAATCGATGTTTTCAGCTTGAGCACGCCAAAAGTTTTCCGGTTCATTTTGTGCCCAAAGGTATTCTTTTTGATATGCAGACATATTGCTTCCTCCAGTATGTCCTGACATTGCTTTTCTTAAGTATCACTACCATGCAATTGTGCTATTCAAAGACATTGGAGGGAACACGCACAAAGCCCTCCATCAGTATTCTCGCGCTGCGGCTCATGATGGCTTTCTCAACCACCCAACCTTGTTCTCTTTGTTTGGCTTTTGCCCCCACCTTAAGCGTTCCTGATGGATGCCCAAACGTCACAGATTCTTTCTCTCCACCACCAGCTGCTAGGTTCACTAGAGTACCCGGGACGCATGCCGCGGAGGCAATAGCGACCGCTGCGGTTCCCATCATGGCGTGGTGAAGTTTGCCCATAGATAAAGCCCGGACGAGAATATCGACCTCACCTGCTTCTACGGTTTTACCACTCGACGATAAATAGGATTTAGGCTGGGAAACAAACGCAATCTTAGGCGTGTGTTGACGTGTTTGAGCCTCTTCGAGCGAATCAATCAGCCCCATTTTTAGCGCGCCATGAGCACGAATGGACTCAAACCTTGTAAGTGCTAATTCATCGTTATTGATGTCATCTTGAAGCTCAGTGCCTTGGTAGCCAAGTGCTTCTGCGTCTACGAAGATCGTCGGTATGCCTGCGTTAATAAAGGTGGCGTTGAACGTCCCAACATCTGGCACGACCAAATCGTCTACTAGATTACCGGTTGGAAACATGCTGCCTTCTCCATCAGCAGGGTCGACAAAATCAACTTGGATTTCAGCAGCGGGGAACGTCACTCCATCAAGCTCAAACGCCCCTGTTTCTTGAACGAAACCATTTACGATTGGCACATGAATCAATATGGTTTTGCCAATATTCACCTGCCATACACGAACGGTAACGATGCCGTTTTGAGGAATACGATCTTCGTCGATCAACCCTGCATGAATGGCGAAAGGCCCGACTGCAGCAGAAAGGTTGCCGCAGTTACCACTCCAATCAACAAACGGCTTATCTATCGATACTTGCCCGAACAGGTAATCAACGTCGTGATCGACTCGCTGACTGCGCGACACAACCACAGTTTTACTGGTGCTGGAAGTTGCGCCGCCCATGCCATCAATTTGTTTAGCGTACGGGTCTGGGCTACCAATCACACGAAGTAGCATTTTGTCTCTTGCCTCGCCTGCAACTTGCGCTGGCTGTGGCAAATCTTCAAGGTTGAAGAACACCCCTTTGCTCGTACCGCCGCGCATGTAAGTCGCCGGGACTTTGATTTGGCTTTGCATCTTGCTATCCATATCTTACTCCGTTATTGCGCTATCTATTGCGAGAGGAAATCTTGAGCAAAGCGCTGTAACACACCGCCCGCTTTGTACACGTGAACTTCATCTTCGGTATCGAGTCGGCAAGTCACTGGCACATCAACCTTGTCGCCATTTGCACGGGTAATCACCAATGCCAAATCAGCACTAGGAGTGATATCGCCGATAACGTCATAAAGTTCAGTGCCATCCAATTCGAGCGTCTTTCGGTTCACGCCATCTTTAAATTGCAGAGGAAGTACGCCCATGCCAACTAAATTGGTACGGTGGATACGCTCAAAACCTTCAGCGACAATAGCTTCTACACCCGCCAAGCGAACGCCTTTCGCCGCCCAATCTCGCGACGATCCTTGACCATAATCCGCACCTGCGACCACGATAAGTGGCTGCTTGCGATTCATGTAAGTCTCAATCGCCTCCCACATACGTGTCACTTTGCCTTCAGGTTCGACTCTCGCTAACGATCCTTGCACGACTTCGTCATTTTCCTTGACCATTTCGTTGAACAGTTTCGGGTTAGCGAAAGTAGCGCGCTGCGCGGTTAAGTGATCGCCTCGGTGAGTCGCGTATGAGTTAAAGTCTTCTTCTGGCACGCCCATCTTCGCGAGGTATTCGCCTGCAGCGCTGCTTGCCAAAATTGCGTTCGATGGCGACAAATGGTCGGTTGTAATGTTGTCGCCTAAAACGGCGAGAGGACGCATTGAAGACAGAGTTCGCTCACCAGCCAGTGCTCCCTCCCCCTCTTTTTGCCAGTAGGGAGGTCTTCGGATATACGTACTCATCGGACGCCAATCGTAGAGCGGATTCGGGTTACGAGCCTCATCATTCAGTTTAAACATTTGAATGTAGACTTGATTAAACTGCTCTGGCTTAACGTACTCACCCACCACAGCATCAATTTCTTCATCCGTTGGCCACAAGTCGTTGAGATAAACCGGCTTGCCGTCTTTGTCTGTACCCAAAGAATCACGTTCGATATCAAAGCGAATCGTCCCAGCTAACGCATAAGCAACGACCAAAGGTGGCGATGCTAAAAATGCTTGTTTTGCGTAAGGATGAATTCGACCATCAAAGTTGCGGTTCCCAGAAAGTACCGCCGTTGAATACAGATCTCGATCGATGATTTCTTGTTGGATTTTCGGGTCAAGTGCGCCGCTCATACCGTTACAGGTTGTACACGCATAGGCGACGATACCAAAACCAAGCTTCTCCAATTCAGGGAGTAAGCCAGAGTCTTCAAGGTAGAGTCGAGCTACTTTAGAGCCCGGTGCAAATGAAGACTTCACCCAAGGTTTGCGCACCAAGCCAAGTTCATTCGCTTTCTTAGCGACCAGACCCGCTGCAACAACGTTTCTTGGGTTACTGGTGTTGGTACAAGAAGTAATCGCTGCGATGATCACCGCGCCATCCGGAAGTTCGCCTTCTTTCTCTTGCCACTCTCCGGAAACACCGCGCTCAGCAAGCTCTAAGGTTGGCAAACGACGATGAGGATTAGATGGACCTGCCAAATTGCGCCCGACTTGGGACAAATCGAACTCAAGCACGCGTTCGTAAACGGCAGTGTCTAAATCATCTGCCCACAGACCGGTTTGCTTGGCGTACTTCTCTACCAAGTCAACCTGTTGATCATCGCGCCCTGTCAGTTTGAGGTAATTAATGGTCTGCTCATCAATGTAGAACATCCCAGCGGTTGCGCCGTATTCTGGCGTCATGTTTGAGATGGTTGCGCGGTCGCCAATGGTTAGGTCTCGCGCCCCTTCACCAAAGAATTCGAGATAAGATGAAACCACGCGTTCATTTCGCAGGAACTCGGTAATCGCTAGTACGATATCCGTGGCGGTAATACCCGGTTGACGCTTACCAGTAAGCTTCACGCCAACAATGTCTGGTAGACGCATCATCGACGGGCGACCAAGCATAACAGTCTCCGCCTCTAAACCGCCGACACCAATCGCAATAACGCCAAGTGAATCAACGTGAGGTGTGTGACTGTCTGTGCCGACACAGGTATCTGGGTAAGCAATGCCTTGCTTGGCTTGCACAACCGGAGACATCTTCTCCAAGTTGATTTGGTGCATGATGCCGTTACCCGCAGGAATAACGCTAACGTTCTCAAACGCCGTCTTACACCACTCGATAAAGTGGAATCGGTCTTCGTTTCTGCGCTCTTCTATCGCACGGTTTTTCTCAAACGCCTCTGGGTCAAAGCCTGCGTGTTCAACTGCCAGTGAATGGTCAACGATCAATTGCGTTTCAACCACAGGGTTTACTTTCGCCGGGTCACCGCCTTGTTCAGCAATCGCATCACGCAGACCAGCAAGGTCGACTAATGCGGTTTGTCCAAGGATGTCATGACAAACCACACGCGCCGGATACCAAGGAAAATCGAGGTCACGCTTGCGTTCAATCAACTGTTTTAAGCTATCAGTGAGCATATTTGGGTCACAGCGACGAACCAACTGCTCTGCTAAAACGCGTGAGGTGTATGGGAGCTTTTCATAGGCTCCTGGAGAAATATCGTTAACAGCTTCTCGGGTATCAAAATAATCGAGTTGGGTTCCCGGGAGCGGCTTACGATATTGAGTATTTATATTTGTGGTGATGCTCATGGGCTTGCTTCCGCTTTAGTGTACATCTTGTGCCTGAACGCACCGCGATACTGTTTTTGAAATGGATTCGCGGTGAAAGAGACGCCCCTTGTGAATGCCATGAAAGACGAAGCTCACAAAGAGGCGTCACGCGCTAGCGTTGTTCGATTGGCACCCAGTCTTGATGATCCGGTCCGGTATAATCCGCACTTGGGCGAATGATTCGGTTGTTCGCGCGTTGTTCATACACGTGCGCCGCCCAACCTGTCAGTCGGCTCATCACAAAGATTGGTGTAAACAATTTGGTTGGAATATCCATGAAGTGGTAAGCCGAAGCATGGAAGAAATCGGCATTACAAAATAGACCTTTCTCGCGCTTCATGACGGATTCCACGCGCTCAGAAACCGCGTAAAGATGCGTGTCACCCACCTCTTTCGATAACGCTTCTGACCAACGCTTGATCAGTGCATTACGAGGGTCACTTTCACGATAAATCGCATGACCAAAGCCCATGATTTTGTCTTTGTTCTCTAGCATCTGAAGAATGTTGGCTTCTGCTTCATCTGGCGTTTGCCAATCTTGAATCATCTCCATCGCCGCTTCGTTTGCACCGCCATGAAGTGGACCACGTAGCGTGCCGATAGCAGCTGTGATACAAGAATGAAGATCAGAAAGCGTAGAAGCACATACGCGCGCCGCAAATGTTGAGGCATTAAACTCATGCTCTGCATAAAGAATCAAAGAACAGTGCATCACCTTTTTGTGCGTTTCGCTTGGTGCTTTATCAGTAAGAAGTTTTAGGAAGTAGCCGCCTATGCAGTCTTCGCTGTTATCGTGCGTTTTGATTCGTACGCCATCGTGGCTGAAGCGATACCAGTAACAAATGATGGCAGGGAAAAGCGCCAGCATTCGCTCAGTAGCATGGAGCTGTTGCTCAAAGTCCATTTCTTGCTCTAAGTTACCCAGCATAGAGCAACCTGTGCGCATAACGTCCATCGGGTGAGCATCAGAAGGGATCAGCTCTAACGCTTGCTTAAGCTCCGCTGGTAAGCCACGCAGACTCAATAGATGTGTCTTGTAGGCGTCTAGCTCTTGTTGATTAGGTAAGTGACCGCGTAACAGCAAATGCGCCACTTCTTCAAATTGAGCATGATTTGCCAAGTCCGTAATATCGTAACCACGATACGTTAGACCCGTCCCCGTTTTACCGACAGTGCATAAAGCTGTGCTTCCAGCGCTTTGACCGCGTAGACCTGCGCCACCTATCTCAGCTTTCTTTTCTACAGAATGAGGCATTGTTGAACTCCTTTTCTGTCTGACTTGGCTCTCTTAATGGGCTCTTTTGAATCAGACAATTTTCACGTTATTGGATTAGAGATTCCGTTTATCTATCTTTTTCTTGGGCTTCCGTTTGTTTCTTTGTTGACCTTATTTACCCTCCGAAAACAGCTTGTCTAACTTATTCTCGTAGTCGTGGTAATTAAGGTGCTCATACAGCTCTTTTCGTGTCTGCATTGAATCAAGCAACGCTTCTTGGTTGCCAACTTCTAGTAAGTGTTTGTAAACCATCTCAGCCGCTTTGTTCATTGCACGGAATGCACTCAGTGGGTACAAAACCATGTCCACTTTGGATTGGGCTAACTCTTCACAGCCGTATAGCGGCGTTTGTCCAAACTCAGTAATGTTGGCAAGAATTGGAACGTGTTTCCCTGTTGCTTGCTCTAGCGCTGTTGAAAACTGCTGGTATTGGTCTAGCTGGTTCATGGCTTCTGGGAAGATCATATCTGCGCCCGCTTCCACACATGCAATCGCTCGTTCAATCGCACTGTCCATGCCTTCAACCGCTAACGCATCAGTACGAGCCATAATGACAAAGCTCTCGTCATTACGTGCATCCACCGCCGCTTTCACTCGATCAACCATTTCTTGTTGGCTAACAATCGCTTTGTTTGGGCGATGACCACAACGCTTCTGCGCCACTTGGTCTTCCATATGCACTGCCGCCGCACCGGCTTTTTCTATCGCTTTGATAGTGCGTGCGATGTTAAAAGCTCCACCAAAACCGGTATCGATATCAACCAGTAACGGCAAATCACACGCGTTGGTGATGCGGTCTACATCCACCAAAACATCGTTCAGTGTCGTAATGCCAAGATCTGGCAAACCGTAAGATGCGTTAGCGATACCGCCACCCGACAAATAGATAGCTTGGTGACCCAAGTTTTTCGCCATCATGGCGCAGTATGGGTTAATGGTGCCGACGATCTGCAGTGGGTTGTTGTGCTCAATGGCGAGTCTGAACTTCGCCCCCGGAGATAAGCTCATGACAATTTCCTTCTAGTCTTGTTCTCTATCTTTACTTTCAGAATGTAAAATCTGTAATTCGATAAGTTTTCGGCTGCCTGAGATGTGCCTTCTCATCAGCATTTCTGCGAGTTCTTCATCACGGTTGCGAATCGCTTGCAGAATGAATTTGTGTTCGTTGAGTGCTTCGTTAGGACGAGATTGCGCACGTGGCGATTGGTAACGATACATGCGCAACAAGTGATACAGCTCGTCGCAAAGCAAAGAGATAAGCTTGCTGTTTCGGCTCGCTTGAATGATTCGATAATGGAAGTCGAAGTCACCATGCTGGTGGAAGTAAGACGAGCCTTCGACTTCGTCAATATGTTTGGAATGTGTCGACAATAGCATTTCCAAACTCAGTAACTCTTCTTGAGTGATATAGCGAGCCGCTAGCCTTGCCGCCATGCCCTCTAATGCTTCGCGGACGGAATACAATTCGATGAGTTTTTCTGGAGAGAAAGTGATAACACGAGCGCCAACATGCGGAATGCGCTCAATCAACCCAAGCCCTTCAAGACGCATCATAGCTTCACGTAGAGGACCTCTACTCACTTGATATTTCTTGGCTAATTCAGGCTCTGAGATTTTACTGCCCGGTTCAATTTCACCACTCACAATCGCTTCCACTAACGATTCGGTCAGCGATTCAGATTTAGTGTGCTCTTTTTCAGAGACAATCACTTTATGACGAGTTTTCAATTCTGTATTCATATTCAAGGCACTCGTATTTAGAAACCAAAGTGTCAACAATTTGTTAACTTGAATATAAAATAGACGATCGGATTGTCGACAATCAAGCAAATTGTCGACAATTTAGACTAAGGTATAGTGTTATTGAGTGATTTATGAGTGGAAAAACATTCAGTTCGATAAAAGCAAGCTGAAATTGTCGACAATAAAAACCCAATAAATTCAGCAAGTAAAAAGAATAAGGGAGCACAACAGCTCCCTAGTTGGGTTTAATTTGCTAACGAACGGTCGGATTTGCCTAGTTGACTAGCTTGTAGGTTAAGTCTTTTTCATCCAACAAACCGGATTCAACTAGGTTTCGCTCTAACATCATGTCTTGCAGTTGTTTCAGCGAGTTGATGTTGCCGTAACTACGGCGGATCTGGTCAAACGCTTCTTCTAGTTGCGGTAAGTTTTGTGCATTCATCTGATCAGTCGTTGCTTCAGAAGCCGCCAAGAACCACTCCACATCCTTGGTGATTTCTTGCACTTGAATCAGGCTTTCACGCAATTTCGCTTGGTAGTGCTCCACCTCTTTGATGGCAGAAAAGAACTCCGTCCAAGCTTGCATGTTATCGATAGCCGATGTGGAAGACATGGTGGTTTTGTTGAGCTTCACACGGGATTCATTGATCGCCTCTTTAAGCTTGAATAAACGCAAACTGAGCTCATCAGAACGCTTTGGTAACAGCTTCACCTCGTACTTCACGAGTTTACGAATCGCATGGATGTGTTCATCACGCTTACGCGCAGAAAGCGCCAGGAACTCGTGATCGACTTTTCCTACTGAGTTGGTTTTAAGCTGCTTGCGAGCAGATTCAATTTTTTTGTTGAGAAGAGATTTAACGCCTTTCTTTGAGCCCTCTTCCCACGCTTTACGAGATGCTGCTTTCAACGCTGCACCACCTGCGACTTCCAACAGGGCTGCCCCCTCTTTCGAGCCGGGAAATGGAATCATCCCGATACCAGTCCTTACCCCTTTTTGTGCAATATCCATCGCGACCATTTTTTTGTCACGTTTTACCCAGTTCTTGGCAGATTGGTATTTATTACCGAATTTTCTCGCCCAACTTTTGTGATATGACTTACTGTCCTTTTCTACATTTTGCAAAAATTCTTTCGCCATCTTTTTTGCATTTTGACTCGCCATAAAGAACTCCTTTTCTTTTAATAAATCGAATAGCGAATAAGATCTAATACTGCTATTTTTTGAGTAATTTGATTAATAATAGTATTTATATTTCAAATTTTTATTATTGAAAAGTTCAAGCATAAGGATATGCAATGGCTGATAAATATAGCAGTTCGGCTAGTTTGATGTCTGCAAAAGACTCAAGTAATCAAGAACATATCATAAGTAATGCAACAATAAAGCAAGCCTTATCAGAGCCCTTTGAAATCAAAGCAATGCTGGTGTCTAGTGGCTTTGACATGCAAGATCAACTAGGTCAGTTCCTTACCATAAACCGTTATTTCAACGAATCTGGCAGCAATACACTCAATCGTTCCTACAATGGAGTTGTGACATTGATCCAACATTTAGGAATGGATTCTAATTTGCAGAATCACCAATACGAAATAACGCTTAAACCTTGGTTTTGGTTATTAAAACACACACATTCTTTCCGGGTTTATCAAAATCAATCTACACAAGAAATTGTCAGTGATATTTTCGATAACGCTGGTTTCAAAGGTAACTATAAAATATCCAGCATGCCTTCGACCAAGCGTGAATATTGTTTGCAATATAACGAATCGGATTTTGACTTCGTTTCTCGCCTACTCGCTGAGGAAGGCGTTCATTATTATTTTGAGCATGCGAGTGGTTCACACACTATGATTTTGCAAGATGCTCAAACTCCATTTGATAAAGCCAGCACTGCAAAATTTGATATGAAGGAAACGCCGACAGGCTCACTTCCTTTGCTTGAAGATTGGTGCCCGACCGTTGCCTTTCATGGAGCGAGTGTCGAGCTATCAAGCTACGATTATTCGCAGACGAAACTCATCACCAGCGGCAGTAAAACCTCCAGCAATACCATTGCCAACAACACTAAACTTGCCAACACGCGTTACCCGACTTTGGGCATCAGCGGGGACATGACGGATCTCTCAAGCAATCTTGCCAAGCGTCGAATCGAGTATGTTGAGCAGGATTACCAAAGTGTCATTGCCAGCGCCAAACATGATCTCTTCGAGCTCGGTACTTACTTCTCGCTTTCAAGCCATTTAGATAAAGATCAACTTGGTGACTTTTCGGTCATCAGTATGGAAGTGGAATACACTGAAAATGCACAGAGCAGCACCAGACTGAAAGTGATTCCAAAAGATACTCCTCACTACCCGCGACCTCGCTCAAAACAAGTGGTTCAGGGTTTACAGAGCGCAGTCGTTGCCGGCTCAACCGCAGGTGATATTAATCAGGACGAACAAGGTCGCGTGCGTATTCAGTTCCAATGGGACACAGACGCAAGTGGCGACAAAACCAGTTGTTATGTTCGTGTCGCACAAATGCTTGCGGGAAGTGGTTACGGTGCTCAGTTTGTGCCGCGTACCGGGCAAGAAGTTCTGGTCTCTTTCATTGATGGCGATCCAGACAGACCAATCATCACAGGCAGCGTTTACAACAGCAAAAATGCTCCGCCATACGCAGAAGCCAATACAACAAAGTCTGGCATCAAAACTCAACTTTCCGGACAGAGCAATGAGCTCTACTTCGATGACAAAAAAGACAATGAATTACTTTACCTTCATGCAGCCAAAGACCTGACACAAGAAGTTGAAAACAACCAAACCGAAACCATCAAGGGTGAACTAAGCCAGACAGTCACCAAAGCGGTATCAGTGTCGACAGAAGACAACTACTCCCTGAGCGTAACCAAAGCATTAAGCGAAAAAGCCAAGTCGATTTCGATTGAAGCTGACGATTCTATCGAGCTCAAAGTTGGCTCAAGCAAAATAACCCTGTCCTCATCATCCATTGCCATTGAAGCAACCAATATCGACGTCAAAGCCAGCAGCGCGCTGAATTTGGAAGGGACCAACGTCACCAGCAAAGCCACTTCAGCCAACAAGGTTTCAGGTACCACGACGGCGCTTGATGCAACCAGTTCAAACAGCATTTCTGGCTTGAGTATTTCCATCAAAGCGGACACCACGCTCTCTGCAGAGGGCTCTTTGAGTGCGGAGTTTAAATCGGGTCTCAAAGCCACATTTGATGGCGGCGTAATGGGTGAAGTGAAAGGCGCAATTGTAAAGGTTAACTAATGAAATATAAGAAGATTCCATACCAAACGGCTGGGCAAATATTACCGAGATTCAAAGCCAGTGACGAAGCAAAGGCACTACTGGACGAAGAAACCAGCATCAGCGATGCAATTCAATCGTTTACAGACAAAGAGCTCTACAACGATCTCGTGCAGTTTTTGACGCACGCTCTGCCCGTCCGTGAGGCAATCTGGTGGGGAGCGCTGTGTTTGAACCAACGTAATGAGGAATGGTCACCACTTCAAAAACAAAGTGTTGAAACTTGTATGGCTTGGGTGCGTTCACCCTCCGAAGAATTGCGACGCAAAGCCGAACACCTCTCTCATCGATTGGAACTGAATTGTGGCCCATCTTGGCTTGCTCAAGCGGTATTTTGGAATGGTTCTGGCAGCATCGTTGCACCAGATATTCCACCCGTTATGCCTGATCCATTTCTGTACGCAAAAGCGACTGCGGGAGCGATCAATCACGCAGCCGCCCTTCCTGAATGGGACAAAACTAAACCTTACTATCAAGCCGCAATCGCAATGGCGCTTGATATCGCTGCAGGCGGTCAAGGCACCTCAGATGGCCAATCACAAACTGCAGTACAAGGAGAAGTACGATGACGCTACCTGCTGCTCGTATCACTGACATGCATGTATGCCCAATGCAGACACCAGCAACCCCACCAATTCCTCATGTGGGTGGTCCGGTCACCGGTCCTGGAGCTCCAACCGTACTGATCGGTAGCTTACCTGCTGCCACAGTGAGTGATGTCTGTGTTTGCGTTGGAACCCCGGATTCTATCGCGATGGGAAGCACGACCGTGCTATTAAGCAATAAGCCTGCAGCCCGAATGGGAGACACTACGTCTCACGGCGGAAGTATCGTTGCAGGAATGCCCACCGTACTTATAGGGGGATAAAACCCCTTTATAAATCAGGACATTATATTGATAGATGTATTCCTCCGACCAATTTTTTGGATCAACCTCTTACTTTTTATTAAATAGTTAATTTTTCTCAGCTATTTCAGAAAATTCTCACTAGACTCAAGTTTACAAACTATGAAACCAGAGTAATGGATTTATCTCTGACTTAATAAAACAATAATTCATGGATTGAATATGGTTAATATTGATAGTCTTTTGGCTCCGATCACAGATGGCTCGCCAAGTGGTGTCTATCTGAAGCTCGATAGAAGTGCCTATCGAGCACTTAGAAACAGTTACAATGCCGCGCAATCATCGTTTCGCCAATTGGTTGAAACTCCTGATGCATCTAGCGATCAAGCACTGCTTGAAAGCAACGATGACAACTGGGCACAGTTGCGTACTGCGACATACCACGCCCTCACCCAGTCAAGCAAAGACTTGGAGCTACTAGGTTGGTATATCACCAGTCAGTTGTTCACCGACACTCCCTATCGAAATCTTGCCGACGCAACGCAAGTGCTTCTAAGCACCGTGGAGCAGTTTTGGGACTCGCTCAATCCATTCCTTCCTGAAGACAAACTAAAAAGCGCAGAAGAGTCTGGCATCGCTAGAGAGCGAGCCGAGTTCCGAATGAAACCTCTGCTACAACTTGTCGGCGAAACTCACGATACCACTGCCCTGTATATGCCTTTGCAGTTGATTGGCTTGATAGACGATGTCACCTTTGGTGATTACCTACGCGCAGAGCGCAACGGTTCGCTTGGCGAAATCAAAACTAAAGCGCAAAACCTATTCAACGCTGACACGCAAGACACCTTAATGGATTTGGCGCAAACCTATCAAAATCTTGATGCTATAGAACAAGCTATCGCTCAACAGTGCCAACCCGTTAATGCAACTCCTGTAAGTTTCAAATTCATCAAAGAAAACATCGCGGAGCTGATTAACGCGATACGTTATCTCACTGAAGACAAGTTTTCTAAATGGCCCCTAGATGATCAATTCAGATTGATTGCCGAAGACGCTCATGCTCCCCCCGTTGAATCAAACTCTCCTGAAACAACCTATCAGGCAACTGAAAATGCAGAAGTAGCACCAACCTCATCAGAGCCAGAAGCAGAACAAATTACGACGACGCCGTTGCTAGAGCCGATTCCTTCAAATGAAACACACCAGCCAGCGGCACCCACTACGATGAATATCGCTGGCCAGATCCAAAATCGCGACCACGCTTTTCATGAACTTAGAAAGCTCGCCGATTACTTCAAACAAACCGAACCACATAGCCCTGTTCCGTTCTTGTTAGAGCGCGCGATTCGATGGGGTTATCTAAGCTTGCCAGAACTACTCCAAGAAATGACTGGCGGCAACAGCCAAGTTCTGAGTCATATCAATCAACTCACCGGAATGGACAACTTAGAACAAACCATTCTGAAGACAATTCCTGAACCACAATCAGTGCCAGAACCGGTTCCCGCCGTCTCTACGCCTGAGGTTCAAAACACCTCTAAAGAGGAGTCTCAAAGTGCAACGTCAATTGAACCTACAACGTCAGAGCAAAGCGACACTCCTAATACAACCAACCAACCAGAAGTAAAAACTACTCAATCGTCGAGCGGTATTACCGATTTCGAGTGGTGAAGCAAAAAATGCTAATAAGCAAAGGAGAACCAAATGGCTTCTATTTACATGAGAATTGATGGCACTACACCAAAAGGTGCTGCAACGGTAGATAAGATCGGTGGCAAGGATGGATTTTTTGCTATTGATACAGTGAACTGGAGTGCCGTTCGTGGCGTTGGCATCGACGTCGGTAACGCGAACAACGCAGACCAAGGCATGGTCGCGCTAGGTGAAGTGAACATCACTCGTGGCTGTGATGGTGCAACGCCTTACCTAACAACGTTCCTATACGCGCCAGGTGGTGAAGGTAAAACCATCGAGATCGTGATGACCAAACCAAACCGTGAAGGTTCTGGTGCGGATCCATACCTAATCCTGACACTGAGCGCAGCACGTATGTCGAGCTACAACATGGGCGCGTCGGATGGTCACCTGCCAAATGAATCATTCAGCCTGACATACACCGAGATTTCGAAAGCGTACTACATCGAAGGCGAAGGCGGCAAAATTGAGAAAGGTCCTGAAGTGGGCTTTGACGCGACGACAGCGAAAGTTACTTCGACAGCTTCTTAATGGAATAAGGAGATACCATTATGGCACTGAACTCCCAACACAAGCGAGTTAGCAAAAACCGTGTAAGTATTACTTACGATGTCGAGACGAATGGCGCAGTAGAAACCAAAGAACTCCCTTTTGTGGTGGGAGTCGTCGGTGATTATTCGGGTCACAAGCAAGACAAAGAAGACGTGGAAGATCGCACCTTCTATAACGTCGATA
This sequence comes from Vibrio owensii, assembly GCF_002021755.1. Lineage (NCBI taxonomy): Bacteria > Pseudomonadati > Pseudomonadota > Gammaproteobacteria > Vibrionales > Vibrionaceae > Vibrio > Vibrio owensii. Next base: position 3,519,351 of record NZ_CP019959.1, on the reverse strand, counting down.
AAGACAACTTCGATACTGTCATGAAGCGTGTTGGCCCTGAGTTATCACTCAAAGTGGACAACGTTTTGGTTGATGACGATAGCCAAATCGAAGCGAGTCTGAAATTCTCATCAATGAAAGATTTCGAGCCTGAAGCCATCGTTGAGCAAGTTGAACCGCTCAAGAAGCTTGTTGAAACTCGTAACCAACTCAAAGTACTGCTTTCAAAAGCGGACCGTTCTCGTGATCTAGAGAAACTACTCAAGGAAGTTCTGCAAAGTGCAGACACTATCAACGCCCTTTCCGATGAGCTAGGCATCCAGAAAGAAGGAGCAGAATAATGACGACGGAAGTTGAAAACCAACCACAAGCAGAAGCGGCTGAAGCTTCGCTGAGCTTTCTGGATCGTGCAATCGAAGCGACCACACAAACGCCAGCGGACACAACAAAAGAACTGTTCTCAGTGTTGGCAGAGCAAGCGCTAAGCGGCACGGTAACATGGGACAAGAACGTCACCAAAACGATTGAAAACGCCATTGTAGAGATCGACAAAAAGCTTTCTAAACAGCTATCGAAAGTCATGCAAGAAAATGACTTCCAAAAGCTAGAAGGTTCATGGCGTGGTCTGCAAAAACTGGTTAAAGAGAGCGACCTAGGACGCTCACTGAAAATTAAAATGGTCGACTACACCAAAGACGAGCTACTTGATCAATTTGAAGATGCACCAGCCATCGACCGTAGCCCACTGTTTAACGCGGTATACCAAGGCGAATACGGCACAGCAGGAGGTGAACCGTATGGCACCTTCATCGGTGACTACGAGTTCAGCGCAAAAGATGAAGACGTCGCCCTACTACGCTACATGGGCGAAGTAGCCGCTGCGTGTCACGCTCCGTTCGTTGCCGCAGCAAACGCGGAAATGTTTGAGTTCAATGACTTCACTACCTTCGAAGAAGGAAAACCTGTCGCGGCTGGTTTTGATTCTCCGGCTTATGCTGCATGGAACTCATTCCGTGAAAGTGACGACGCGCGTTACGTAACTCTAACACTACCGCGCACACTGGCTCGCCTTCCTTACGGTGAGAAAGGTCTTGGCACCAAGTTGTTTAGCTACGAAGAATTAAACACTGACCAAGATGGCAATCCGAACCCATCAAGCAATGATGAGTTGGTTTGGTCAAATGCCGCTTACGAGTTAGGTCTGAAAATGACGCAAGCGTTTACCGCGTACGGTTGGTGTACAGCAATTCGCGGTCTGGATAACGGTGGTAAAGTAGAAAACCTACCAAACCTCACATACAAGACCGAAGCTGGCGATTTGGTTCAGCAATGTCCGACAGAAGTGAACCTAACCGACGAACGCGAGAAAGAGTTAAGTGACCTAGGCTTCTTGCCACTGGTTCACTACAAGAACTCAAACTATGGCGTGTTCATCGGCGGTCAAACAACGCAGCAACCGAAGACGTACACAGATCCAGATGCAACAGCAAACGCTGCGATTTCAGCGCGTCTTCCTTACATCATGGCAAGTGGTCGCATCGCTCACTACTTGAAAGTCATGGGTCGCGACAAGCTAGGTTCAAATCTAGAAGCGCCAGACATTCAACGTGAACTGCAATTGTGGATCGATCAATACACCAACGCAGGTGCAATTGGTAATGATCAACGAGCGAAAACACCATTGGCAGAGTCTCGCATTGAAGTGGTTGAACAACCGGGCAAACCGGGCGCGTATTCAGCCGTTGCTCACCTAAGACCTTGGCTACAACTTGAAGAACTGACTACGTCGGTTCGCATGGTAGCGAAGATCCCAGGTTAAGCATGATAAAGCTTGGTCGAAGTAGGATGCTTCGACCAAGCCAATTCGATTTAGGTCACAAGGATAGTATGAGTAAGATTTATCACTCAGGTTGGCAGACCCAATTTACACAGCTAGACGATAAAGATAGCGACTTTTTACAAGAGGCGCTCTCTTTACTGTCTCAAGTGTCTCGCTCCGCGCTAGACCATCCCGATGCGCTTATTACTCATATTTCGCGCCTAATTGCAGAGATTGACAATAAGCTCTCGAAACAGATGGATACGTTACTGCATCATCCAGAATTTGAGGCATTACAAACCAATTGGCTAGGGCTTCAAGGCTTAGCCACCCTGCCCGTTAATTACCAACGCACTCAACTCAAGCTACTCAATATGAGTTGGGAAGAAGTGTCTTCCGACGTCAATCAAGCCTACAGCACCAAAACGTCCGAGTTGTACAATAAGATTGGTAACCAAGAGTTAAACACCTTGGGCGGACATCCATTCGGTTGCTTGCTGTTCACACAGCCAGTAGCAGCAGATATGGATTTCGAATCTGACTACGATGATTTGTTCACTGTGGAGCTATTAAGCCGCTTGGGAGAATCCACGTTATGCCCAATGCTATTTGCTCCGAATCGCGATTTCTTTGTCGAATCAGGCGCAGACTGGCTGTCTGACATCAACCGAATCGAGAAGATCCTTGCTAGTCCTGATTACCAATCGTGGCAGTCCTTACGCAGTAAGTCCTCTGCGCGTTTTGTCGGTTTAGTGATGCCAGAAATGTGTATGCGTACACGTTATCAAAACGCCAAAGTGGGATTCATCTACAACGAGAAGCAAAACGGGCTTTGGGGCAATGCGGGCTTTGCGTTTGTATCCACCATTATGCGAGAGCATCAACGGGTGAGTTGGTTTGGCTTCTTGAAATCTCGTTGGAACGACAACAACCAAGGTGCCGTGGTCAATCAAAGCCAAAGCGATAGTCATTTTCTGATTCAACCACAAACCAAAGTGACCTTGTTTGGGCAACTGTCGACCTTCTACAGTCGAAGTGGTTTTATCCCTCTTACTAAGAGCCCTTTGAGCGATAAGTTTTACTTCAATGGTAACAATTCGATTTGGCACAACAGCGAGTCTGATAACGAGAAAGTCCTCACTCAAATCCAAACCTCGTTGATGTCTTGCCGTATTGCACATTATCTCAAAGTACAAGTACGCGAAATGATCGGTAGCTTCAAAACAGCTGCTGAGTGTGAGTTGTTCCTCTCTCAGTGGGTTGAAAAATTCTCTAGTAACGTTGCGTACGCCAACGAAGAAACCCTATCAAAATACCCTTTGAGTTTTGCAAAGATCAGCGTGTGCGACTCTGACCATCATCCGGGCAATTTCGTCTGTACATTGCGTATCGTCCCGCAGTATCAATACGACCATTTCAGTGGCGAAGTGGTGCTGACAACCGAATTGGATGAGGTGGCGTAATGAGTTTTTGGCGTACCTTTGTGCAAACTGCCCCTACGACTCGTCGAGATGATATCGAGGACATCAAATATCACCTGACTCGTCTGTTCGATTCGGAAGCGTCACTGATGAGCATTGATGATCGGTTAACCGAAGTGCAGCGCTCTAACTATCGTTTTGGCATCGAGGATGTACACCTATTGAGTGCCAGTCTCGACCACCAGCAATTAGCCCTCAAACTAGAAAACTACATTCGACATTTCGAGCCTCGTCTTAGCCAAGTCATGGTTGAACTTGTTGAACGTAAAGCGGGAGAAAACACCATCGCGTTCAATATTGTCGCCAAAGCCAAAACGGCACAGGGCGAAAAAGAGCTGATTTTTGATTCCAAGATTTCATTAAGCGACATGACCACCGATATGAAGGAGGATTTGTATGAGTGATCCTCTACTGCGTTATTACGAACAAGAGCTGACTTTTGTCCGTCGAGCCCTCGGCCAATTTGGTTCTGAACATCCAGAACACGCACAACGTCTCAATATTCATCAGGGACAAATCGAAGACCCAAGTTTGGCTCGCTTACTGGATGGTGTGGCACTGCTGAATGCCAACGTTGAAAAACGTCTATCTGAGCAAATCCCTGAAGTTGTCGAAGGATTACTTGGCGTACTCTACCCAAGTTACATTCAAACGGTACCAAGTGTGGCGTATCTAGAAATGAGCACAGACGCGCCTTCCACAGACAGCACGACGCTTCCCAAAGGCACACGATTTTCTTCCGAATCGCAAGGAAAAACATGTTTGTTCACCACAACGGATGAACTCAAAACGACGCCATTTGCACTGACTGACACCAAGGCAAGCAGCGCGCCCTTTGACTTCAATCGCCCACAAGGCAGCGAACAAACTACCGCCGTTATTCAGCTCACTCTGTCTACTGGAGATGATGATGTGCACTTCAGTCAATTAGCGTTAGAAGATCTCGACTTCTTCGTTCAAGGTTTCGAGAACAATGCGGATTCCTTGGTTGAACTTCTGCTCAGTGAAGCGCGTGCGATATCGATTTCCAACATCAATGGTGAGAACCACGCAGTCTTGGCTGCCGATCAACTCAAGAGCCGAATCAGCGATAAACAGTTTCAATTTCTGCCACAAAAAGGCAATCAATTTTCTGGCTACCATTTGATGAACGAATTTTTCTTCTTCAAAGAGAAACGTCAGTTCTTCCGTCTTAAAGGCTTTGGTGAAGCGTGTCAGCAACATGATTGCTCCACTGTGGTATTAAACCTGTTCATGCACTCTTTACCGATGGAGTTTATCCGTCTTTTCGACAACCAAGTGTTTAAGCTCAATGTCGTGCCTGCGGTGAACCTCTTCGAGCAAACGGGCGAACCAACCAGCTATGACCAACGTAGCCTGACCATTCCCGTTAATGCCGATGCGCATACCGATAATGAGATTCAAGTGGTCGACATTTTGGATGTGTTTGAGATTACGTCTAGCGGTCAAAAACTGCTGACGCCACTGTTTAAAGACAGTTACCAAAGCGACCCACATTGCGATTACTGGCAAAGCCGAAAGGAGTCCACAGGTGAACTGCGATTGGCGATCAGCCTAAACGCCAACCAAGAACTCGAATTCAACAAACTCTACGGTACTCGCCTTCTTTGTACCAATGGCAAACAAGCATGCACCATCAATGGTGAGATGACATGTTTAGAGCCGATAGATTTACCCGACGATTTTCATTCGCTCTACCCACCGTCAGCTCCAATAGAGCGTGAATCTGACGCTAATATGCACTGGCAATTTATCGGGCTACTGAACAGTAACTTCTCGTCTCTGCTGCACTCAGAAGATCCGACTCAGCAGCTTAAGCAAATGCTGCAATTGTGTAGCCGCAATCAGTTAGTAAGCGATGAAATTCAGATGATTCAGTCAGTAAAAGTGCGCTCACAAGTTTCATCGATGCGTATTCTTGGCAAGAACGTCTTCTCTCCGGGCACAGAGATTGAAATCACTCTCGATACCTCTGGTAACTATCTGACTTTCACCGATGTATTGAATCGCTTCTTCCAACAGTTCTGTAGTTTTGATCGCTACATTCAGCTCACAATTCGTCTTTATGGCAAAGATGGCATTGCGAGGCGTTACCCAAAAATCCACGGGAGCCAGCGCTCGATGTAGCGTGGAAGATAGATGATGTCGATGTTACTGATTAACGATTTAAAAGCGAACCCACATGAGTATGACTTTGCTCAAGCAATGCGATTGCTGATGCAAATGGCAAAACAGTCTGGGCACAAGCTGAAGTTAGAGCTTAAAGCGGAAGCCATGCCCCATGGTGATGCCGACGATATTCAATACTTTTCGTTCAGTGACCACAGCGCCAAGGTTCGTATTGCGCAGCAAGCACTATCTGGCGCACAAGGGGTTATCCCAAATTACATCTATGAGGAATTGTTGTTTGCACTGCATAACGACGATCACGCACTCAAGGACTTTTTAGACGTATTCAATCAACGCCATTTTGAACTTGCCGCGCAACTAGAGCTCGCTCCTCACCTTTTGGTGCAGAAAGAGCTGGCAAAAGAAAAAACCGATTTACTCAAACAACTGGCGAACCTGAAACGCGAACACGGTGCGCTGTTCCAGTATTCACTGCTGTTCGCTCAAGGACATCGTAACTTAGAAACGTTAGAGCAGATTCTCAACGACTACTTCCCTTACCAAATCGATGTGTCGACTAAGAGCCATGAACGTCGCCAGTTACCCGCTAGTTCTCTTACCCGTTTAGGACAGAAAGACGACTATAACAGCGGAATCGGACAGGGTTTCCTCATTGGTAAAACGTGCATGACTTACAACCAACATTTGGTGGTGAGTATCCAGCCTGCCAACCGCAAAGAACTGCATCAAATTCATAGAGATACTCAGTTGGCGAGCCACATGCGCCAGCTCATTCAACATTATTTACGAGACGCCACGCCGATTTCTATTTATCTCAACGTTAAGCGTGCGTATCTCGAAAAACCAAGGCTGTCTACTCAACCAGATCAAGCCGCGAAATTGGGTGAAGTGGATTGCCTCGCCCCAGAACGTAAACCTACAGAGCGGATTCGGATTCTTCTGAAGTAGCTAGGTAGACACCGCGACGACAAAGAAGGTTATCGCGCAAAAGACAAGGATAAGGTTATGACACAAGTAACGCTGACAAATTTAGTCGCCAAGTTATCGCCAGAATTAAAACGCGCATTGGAAGCCTCTGCGGGTGCAGCCATGAACCAAGGCGTTGCTGCCATCGAGCCGGAACATTGGTTGCTCACGCTATTGAATCAGCAAGACTCTCATTTAAAAACGCTGATTGAAAGTCAGAAGATCAACCAAGATCAACTTGCCAGTGAACTAGCAAATCGCATCGAGCGCTTACCAAAAGTACAAGACAGCCAGCCAACGCTCAGCCATGCACTGACTGAACTTCTCAAAGACGCTTGGATGATTGCCTCCGTTAACTATGGGCATGGCGAAATCATCAGTCTGCATCTCGTTCAAGCGCTGCTACAACAGAACGTCATGGGCGTATCGAGCAAGAATCTCGAATCTCTACAAAACGTGTCGACCGAGTCCCTGCAAGGTTTAATCAACAAAACGCCGGTTAAGCGAGCAACACAACAAAGCACAGGTGAAGCAAGTTCAGCCGCAAATACAGCAAGCGCGAACGACGCATTAAGCAAGTACACCATCAACCTGACTCAACAAGCGATTGAAGGCAATATCGACCCGATTTCTGGGCGTAATTCTGAAGTGAGAAAAGCCATCGACATTCTTTGTCGTAAACGCCAGAACAACCCTATTTTCGTTGGTGAACCAGGCGTGGGTAAAACCGCTGTCGTTGAAGGCTTAGCGCTGAGAATCGCAGCAGATGAAGTGCCAAGTGCGCTGCAAGGCGTTCAACTCCATTCGCTTGATTTAGGGCTATTACAAGCAGGTGCGAGCGTAAAAGGCGAATTTGAAAATCGCCTTAAAGACGTCATCAATGAAGTGAAAAACAGCGATGTACCAATCATTGTATTTATTGATGAAGCACATACGCTGATCGGCGCTGGCGGTGCAGCAGGACAAAATGATGCTGCCAACTTATTGAAGCCGGCTCTTGCACGTGGTGAGTTCAAAACCATTGCCGCAACAACATGGGCAGAATACAAAAAGTACTTCGAGAAAGATCCTGCTTTGACCCGCCGTTTCCAAGTCGTCACGGTAGAAGAGCCAAATGCAGAAGATGCCAAACAAATGCTGCGAGGCATTGCGGCTTCATTGCAAAAGCACCACGGCGCTTTTATTACAGAATCAGCCATTGATGCGGCGGTTAACCTATCTATTCGCTACTTACCTTCTCGCCAATTGCCAGATAAAGCGATCAGCCTACTCGACACGGCTAGTGCGCGTATTGCGTTAACTCAAGGTGCAAAGCCAGAAGTGATAGAAGCGTTAGAGCAAACCATTCGTTATCAACAGAACGAGCAGTCTGCTTTGGAGAAAGAGTTTGATTTATTCGGCTCAGGCGCAGAAGAAATTGCCGAATTGAAGCAAGAAATCACTATCAATCAATCTCAATTAGCGGACTACCAGACGCGTTGGGAACAAGAGATTACGTTGGTTGATGAGATTAAAGCGCTTCAACAAAGCATCACAGAAAGCGAAACGCCGGACGAAACTCAGCAAAGCCAGTTGAATGCCCTTCTCGACCAATTGCACGAACTTCAAGGCGAAGAGCCGTTAGTTAATGCAATGGTGGATGATTCGACCATTGCTCAAGTCATTTCCGGTTGGACAGGCATTCCCGTTGGCAACATGATGAGTGACGAAATCGCTCGCCTATTGTCACTGGAATCAGAGCTGGATAAACGCGTTATCGGTCAAAACGTGGCGAAGCAAGAGCTGGCAAAGGCGATTCGAATCTCACGCGCTGGCTTAACCGGCAACCGTAAGCCAATCGGTGTATTCTTGATGTGCGGTCCAAGTGGTGTCGGTAAAACAGAAACCGCCATGGCACTCGCGGAGCAACTTTACGGAGGCAGCAACGATCTCACGGTTATCAACATGACCGAGTTTAAAGAAGAACACAAAATCTCAATGTTACTTGGCTCGCCTGCTGGTTATGTTGGTTTTGGTGAAGGTGGCGTGTTAACCGAGGCGATTCGCCGTAATCCCTACTCTGTTTTGCTTTTGGATGAGATGGAAAAAGCGCATCCGGGCGTTCATGATCTCTTCTATCAAATCTTCGATAAAGGACACATCAAAGACAGCGAAGGTCGCACGGTGGATTTCAAAAACACCTTAATCATTATGACTTCTAACGCCGCTGACCAAGCGATTTGCGATGTGTGTGATGAAAACGCCGAACGCATCAGCAACGATGAACTGCTTGAAGCGATTCGTCCCGATCTACAACGTTACTTCAAACCTGCATTCTTAGGGCGTACCACCATCGTGCCTTATTACCCACTCAACGATGATGAGCTGGCGAAGATCACCGAAATCGCGCTAAACCGCATTCGCAAAAAACTGGCAGAACAGTATCAAGCGAGCTTTACGTGGGATGCAGGTTTCGTGGATTTGGTTGTCAGCAAAAACACCGATCCTACGACAGGTGGTCGTGCGGTTGAGCAAATCATTAACCGCTCTTTGATGCCGAAATTGGCAGAAGAATGCATCGCACGTCTGAGCGCACAACAACCAATTAGCCAAGTGACGGTCACCGCTGCGTCGACGCCACAGGGCTTTGAACTGGATATTCAGTAGTAATGAATCATGATGTTTAGAAGCGTACATTCACCCCATCTCGTCACCACCTCGATTCTTGTTCAAGAGGCGGCGGTCAGCTGTGGGGTGAGTCTTTTCCGCAAAATAACCAAGCTGGTTTCATCGCTGTTTATTTTGCTTGGTGCCCTATTCTCGTTCGAAGCATGGGCGCAAGTTTGGATTGGTCCCGACCGATTGCTGCTTGCGACCCACAAATGGGCACCGTACCAAACTCACCAAAATCAAAACATGGATGGGTTTGCGCTCAACCGCGTCAAATGTGCGCTGGGCGAAATGGGACAACCTTACCAACTGACCATGACGGAATGGTCTGACGCACAGCTCCACGTACACAGTGGTCAACAGCACGGCTTTTTCGTCTCGCCGAAAACCAGAGAGCACGACAGCTACGCAACGTTGTCTGCTCCTATTACCGAGCAAAAGTTGCGTTGGTATTTCGGCCCCGGTGTAGAGCCTAAGCTTGATGATTTGTCAAAGTTGAACCTTAAGTTCTCGGCAGAATTTGGCTCAAGCACATGGTTTTGGCTGAAACGTAATGGATACAACGTCGTTAAGCAGCCACGAGATGCTAAGGTTTTACTAAGGCTTTTAAAACAAAGAGAAATTGACGTCGCACTGGAAGATGAACGGGTGTTTCACACCGAAATCAGCCAAGCCTCTCTTCCAAGCGATTACTTCTATTCTCAAGTATTCGAAACCAAGCCCATGGGCGTGTATTTCTCTAACCGCTTTTTGGAAAAATATTCTGGTTTCTTAACCGCTTTCAACACAGCGTTGGCTAAATGCGAGGGATAACAAGTGGCGATCAGCATACATTTGATTTCTGTACCCTCTGAAGAGGTGGTGACTTCAAGAGTCATCTATCTGCCCGAGTCTGGCGGGCAGTTTGGGCGTTCTGCTTCTTGTGAAGTGGCATTGCCCGATCAATCAAAACGCATCTCGCGTATCCACGGACAAATTCGTCTCACTGACACAGGTTATTTGGTTAAGAGTACTGGCAAGAACCCAGCTCGCCTCAACGATAAAGCCATGGTGAGAGATAAAGATTACTCACTCAACGATGGCGACATTTTAAAGATCGAAAGCTATTCAATGTTGGTATCAACACTCACGTCGAGCAAAGCGCCTGTCGAAGAGCAATCCGATGACCTCTTTGCGACCAAGTTCGACCTGCAACTGGAAGACAATGTCGATTTTCTCGATGAAGGAGATATCGTCGAACCCGTGAAATCGGAAGTTCATTACTCTCACCAAAATGTAATGAGCGATGACCCCTTCTCCTCCGACCCGTTTGAAGACATCGACGATGACGAACTGGCGGATCACTTTGAAGTGGATGAGGTGTCGAAACAGCAGCAAGCAATGGAGCGTTCTACGGAGATTGAGTATCTTCCGGGAGACCACCTTCCAACGTCAGAGCTGGAAGCCTCCATCGAAAAGCTGATTACGATTACCGAGAAGAATCAACAATACCTTCGCAACCCACCGCTTGCACATGATGCTTTGTTTGATGCGTTGGACAAAACACTCGATCAGTTCCTCAATGAGTTCGCGCCAAACCAACTAGAGAATCAATTTAGTGAATTTGTGTCTGGCGGATTGTTCAGCAGCAAAGACAAGAAGTATTGGAAAATCTACCGCAAGCACTTCCAACATCGGCAGGACAACGGTGATTTTCGTCGCCAGTTCAAAGCGATGTTTATGGAAAATATGCAAAAGCAAAGCGAGGAAAGCTGATGAAGATTTGGCTTAGTTTACTCGCTTTCGCTTTGGTGGGATGTTCATCTGACCCAACACCGGTTGTGACGCAATATCAATTGGCGGTGAGCGCCGAGAAGACGATTAACCCAAGTGTTAACAACAGTACTAATCCCGTAGTAGTACGCTTGTATCAACTGACCGATGCACAGCAGTTTAAGCAATTGCCGTTTATCGATTTGTACAACGATGACGTGAGCCTATTGGGCGCAAACTTGGTGTCGAAACAAGTTCTGCCCGTGGTGATGCCAGACAGCAATAGCAAACAAACCTTAGACATCAACAAGACGACTCAATACATCGGCGTATTGGTGGAATTTGCCGAATACGATGCAAGCACGGCGACGGTAGTGACAACCACGCCTCAGGAAGAAGAACAATATATCCAGTTAAAGATCAGCGGTAACAAAGCAGCATTGCAAACCGTGACACCAGATTCGCCTTGGTGGGATGTCTTTTAACTCGATTCAGTAGATAGGGAAATCACGTGGACGCATATAAAAAAGTCGTTTGGCAAGAAGGTATGTTCATTGCCCCACAACACTTTCAACAACAAGACAGATACACACAAAACTACGTCAGACAAAACGTCGAAACGCTTGCTGGTTATGCCCCTTACTATGGTGTGACCGACTTGGTGATCAATCACGATCTACTTAAAATTGGCAAGCTTTCCGTCTCTTCTAGCGCGGGTTTGTTCCCAGATGGCACGCATTTCGAACTGAAACGCGAAGTCGCCAGAGATGTGCCGCACGGTACGATTGAGAAAATGGCTTACTTAGCGCTGCCTGTTTCTCTGCAAGGCAATAATGATTACGCCAATGATGAATCGGAACAAAGCCGCTATCTCACACGCACTATCAATGTGTTTGATACTTCAACCTCTGAGAATGCCAGCGTTGAGGTAGACGTCGCACAGCTCAATATAGCGATAAAACTAGAAGGCGAAGACACTTCGGGCTTTACCCTGATTCCTTTCGCCAAAGTATTGGAATGCAGTGAAACGGGCGAAGTGATGCTAGACCGTTCCTTTATTCCTGCGTGTTTGCATTATGGTGCATCACAGTTATTGGTTGAGCGTTTGAAAGAGATTCATGCCCTCACCTCTAACCGTGCCACCAGCTTGCTCAAACGTATTCAAGCCGGACAAGGGCAAAAGAGCCCACAGTCGATGATGCAGGATTACCTGTGGCTGCAAACACTCAACACTTGGCTTCCGTGGTTTGATTTATCTTTGTCGAATCCAAAGTTTCAAACCCATCAGCTTTATTTGGAGCTACGCAAGTTTGAAGCGCAAGTCATGGCATCTACACCCGCGATTCCAGAACCGTGTCAGCCGTTAGATTTCCATCGTCTGTATGATTGCTTTAATCCGCTTTTTTCGAATCTGCGCAATATGCTCACGCTGGTTCAACAAGACTCTGTGATTGAGTTTGTCTTCGATACTTCATTGTTTGAACGACGACGCTTGCTGCGCACGTTGGTGAAAGATGGTCACAACCTGTCCGATCGCCGATTCGTTCTAAGTGTCCGTTCCAATATCAGCAGCACCGAGCTTAACGAATTGTTCCCTGCAGCAGCGAAACTCAGCAGCAATAACAAAATTGTCGAGATTGTGCGTAATGCCCTTTCTGGCGTGCAACTGACGCCGCTTCCTGTTGCGCCAAGTGAACTAAAACCGATGCAAGGTACAGCGTATTTTGAAGTGGATACGTCAGACCGCAATTGGTTAGAAATGATTGAAAACCGCGATGCACTGGCGCTGCACGTCGATACACGTGTTGGCGACCTAGAAGTGATGCTGTACGCACTGAGGTAGTAAGTTATGAACTATTTGGATGAAGATACCTTAGTTTGGGACAGCAGCGAAAACGACTTCGTAAGTAAAGACACCGACATGCCAGACGTAAAGTGGCATTCGGTCAACGCTGCTCAAGCCAATATTGGGTTCTTACATCATTTCGATAAAGCCGAGAATCAGCTGATCAACATCAGTTCTGAGTTACTGGCTGTCACGCTCAAGATCAACACTTTACCGGAGCCCGAAGACATTACCACGCTCAGGCATCAACTGGTGGCTTCCATCAATGAGATTAAAACCAAAGGCGCCGAGTTGACCTACCCAGTCGCCGTGATCGACAAGCTTTGCTTCCTGTATGCCGTGGTTTTGGATGAGTTGATTGTCTACACCGATTGGGGTGAAAAACGCGGATGGGAGAACAAAACCCTACTCAGTGAACTGTTTGGTATGCGCAACGGCGGTGAGCTTTTTTTTACTGTGGCTGAGAAAGCAGCGCGCCAACCGCACAAGCTGATCGACTTATTAGAAGTGGTTTATCTGTTTCTCAATATCGGGTTTAAAGGTCAGTACCGCGAAACGGGCAGCGAACAGCTAAAGAGTTTTACCTACCGCTTAGAGCAGATTTTAAGTCAGTACCGACAAGCCGGTGGAATCTATTGTCATACTAAGGTTTCGGTGCCTAAAACACGTAAACCAACGCGCAAGAAACGTTACCTTGTCACCACATTATTTTTCCTAACTATCATTGGTTTGAGCGTTGCTCTGACCTATTTCTGGTACAACAAAACCAAACCACAGCGGGCACGAGATTTTGTCCAGCTTGGTGAGTACAGCCAACGCTATATTGAATCTGGTCGTGCGGAAGACATCGTTTATGTCAGCACTGACGACGATTTAAAAGGCAATAAAGTCGCGGTAAATACCACTCAACCACCTCGTCCAGTCCCGAGCCAACCAAAAGCCGTGACGCAACAAGCGAAAACTTCCACGCCAGAGACGAAGAGCGATCCAGTCTCGAGTCTTGCAGCAGACACTGATTGGCTGGTGCAGCTTGCGACCTTCTCTAACCTTAAAAACGCCGAGAAGTTTATCGCCCAGCTGCCGACATCCAACTATCAACCTGTCGCGGATAACATCAATTCATACGTTCGCGTCATTGTTCGATGTGACAACTCAGAACAAGCGAAAACCATCAATAACTGGTATCGAGAGAATGCCAACGTCAACGGCTTAGTGGTGCATAACAAAAACAATCAAAGCGAGGTTGAGTCACAATGACGCAAGACAACCCAAACACACCGACAAGAAAAAAGGCAATCATTTGGAGCCTTGTTACCCTTCTGCTTCTGGCAATCTTAGGCGGCTTACTGACTTGGTTTGTTGCGTATCCTGATTTCTTATGGACAGGCGTCATCACGACAACCATTGTGGCACTGCTCTCTGCTGGGCTTTGCTTTTGGTTAATCAACCACAAGGTGAAAAAGAGTCTTGAGCAAGACCAAGAACGTGCATTAATTATCAAACGCTCTAAGTTACTCGCCTTCCACTTCAAGAAAATGCTCGGCGTACAAAAACGTAAAAAGCGCTTAACCAGCCGTTACGATCAACCGATTTATCTGTTACTCAGTGATAACCCAAGCAAAGACAAAAGCATCATCACGCAGATGGGTTACGAAGCTTATAAGGTGGATGACTTTGGTAACGACATTGAGTTTCCAATTCTATTTTGGCTCAGTGAACACTCAGTTCTGATTTCCGTCAGCATGGGCGAAGATCAACAACCGCTTTACTTAAAAACACTGTGCCAGTGCCTAAATAAATGGCGTCCGAGACAAGCGATTAACGGCTTGTTGCTCACCACAGAAATTGAACAATTAGTTGGCAATAGTGAGACACTTTCACAAAAAGCCGACCAATTGAAATCGCAAATCAAAGCATTCAATCGTTCATTTGGTTTGAACTTACCTGTCTACAATGTCCTAACCAACATGGGACAAGTGAGCGATTTCTGTCAGTTCTTTTCTGCATTTGATGAGGCGAGACGCAATGAAGTGTTCGGCGCCACCAGCCCAGTACAAAAACATGGTGGCATAGACGCCAATTGGTTCAATGACGAATACGACCACCTCATTGGTCAGTTAATCTCGAACATGAGCAACGCGTTGGGAGCGCAACTTAACCAAGATTTCCGCAATGCCATTTGTGGTGCGCCATACCAATTTGGTCTGCTTAAACAGAATTTGTGGCACTTCTTACAGCGTTTGCATCGAGGTGACCAATACACAGATGGGCTCAACTTCCGCGGCTTCTACTTTACCCACAGTGGCAGTGATTTCGCACAGCATGATTTACTGGCGAACGTGGTCAATCAGTCCCTCGGCAATGAGCAATATCAGCAACACCAACAAATGCCTGTTCAACAAACCTTGTTTGCTCAGCATTTGATGTCTCATGTAGTGCTAAATGAAAACACTTTAGTCGGGGTTAACCGCCATAAAGAGAATTGGTTGTGGTTCAGCCAAACCGCCTACACCCTAATTTGGCTCGGTTTATTGATTGGTACACTGACGATTCTCAAGCTCGACTTCGATTATCAAACCAATCGTGAAGCCAAAGCCGATGGCATGTTAGAGCGTTACAAAGAAGCGATCGCAGCACAGCCATACAGCAAAGAAGATTTGGTGGGCAACATTCCAAACCTGTACACCATGCATCGCATTTACGCGTTATATCAGGAGCCTGAACCTTGGTATACATTGCCATTCCTACCGAATGCGACCATCAAACCAGAAGTTGAAGCGGCTTACACCAAAGAGCTGCAACAAGTGCTGATCCCTTCTATGGCGCACACCATTGAGAGCGACTTGTATGTGTATGTGAACTTGGAAGATCAAGCCAGAACACTCGAATTGTTGAACGACTATCGACTGTTGTTTGATAAAAATCGCACCAACATTGAAGAGCTCAAAAGCTACTTCCTAGCAAACTTAGAGCATCAAGGCGAAGCGGACAAAACCAACGTTGCTCAGCTCAAAGTGTTGCTCGACGATGTGTTTAACCAGCACTTGGTGGCGACAACTGCCAATCAAGAGCTTGAAGGGCTGGCGAAGCAAGTCATCAATCAATCCAACATCGAGACGCTACTCTACCAACACATTTTGAACGATCATGCGTACGAGAAGCGCATCGATGTGCGTAAAGAACTTGGCTCCAACTTCAACCAAATATACCAATTCAAACCTGGTTACGTGGGTTACTTCGTGCCTTACTTGTACACACCGACTGGCTTTAACGAGTTGGATCTTTCGGTGGAATCCCCTCTTCTTATCGAAGCGTTATCCGCTTATGAAGGCATCGCAGGGCAAGCACCAAGCGCGCTAGAGATGCATAGAATCAGCCACGATTTAAAGCGCATGTACCAGAACGATTACATCAATTATTGGCGCGATTTTATTAACAGCATCGAGGTGAAAACCATTTCCGGTTCTGAGCAGTTGAATGCCAGCTTGAACGTGCTCAACAATGCCTCAAACAATCCAATGTCTAAGCTGTTTACCACCATCAGCAACTACACTTCGGTTCTTCTACCTGAGCCAAAAGATGCGAAGAAGAAGACCGATGAAGAGATTGCCGATGCTGCGCAAGACAACGAGAAAAAGGAATCAGCTCGCCAAATCACACTGACGTTTAACGATTTCCACAAACAAGTGACGCCAGATGATCAGGGTAAGAAACCAATAGATTCCGTTCTGGAAGGTTTTGCGAACACGGCTAAATGGCTCGATCAGTTCTACAAATCCAACACGCCAGACAAAGTGGCTTACGAAACGCTATCCGCCGGTTTAAAAGCGCAAAACCCTGTCGCACAGTTGGCGTCACTGACCGATTCCCAGCCAACGCTATCCGGTGAAGTGATTGACTACGTGACAGTGCAAACCAATGAGTTAGTGATGAACTTAGCTCACCAATACCTTAATAGTATGTGGAACAGCGAAGTCTACCAGCCTTATGAAAACACCATCGCGGCTTTCTACCCGTTTAAGAAAAGTGCCAACAGCGACGCAAGCACGGCGGATGTTGCTGCCTTCTTCAAGACAGATGGCACATTGGACACCTTCTATCAAACCATGTTGAAAGGCTTCTCGACAGAGCAACGTGCGCCATTTATGTCCGGCTTACTGCCAAATACTGGCTTTGCGTTAGATCCTGCGATTTGGCTGATGTTTGATAAAGCCAAAGACATTCGCTCTGCCCTGTTTTTAGCTGACCCGAAAAACGTTGCGATTCAATTCCAGATGAAACCAACAGAGATGAGCTCGGCACTGACTGAGTTTTCCATTCGGGCTGAAAAACCGATTTTCACCTATCAACACGGTCCGATGCTGTGGACACAACAGAGCTGGAAAGGTGATTCTGTCGCACAAGATGCACTTACAGTGCGCCTACAAAAACAAGCAACGCCGATTGCCAATGAGCAGTTTAAAGGCAGTTGGGCATGGTTCCGCTTGATTGAGCCGCGCGTCACTTCAACCTCTTCGCAAAGTACCCAACTTGAGTTTGATTACAATGGCGATAAGGTTCGCTTAACGATTAAAACTCAAGGTCAGAACAATCCGTTTGTGCCGAATTTCTTTGCGGGCTTTGTGTTACCTGCGAGCATTTAGTGATGAACACGTTCGCCAACCAAACCTTGTTTAGAGCCTGTGGCGTTACTTATGTAGCGCCTTTGAGCGAAAACGTGTTTCAGTGCGAGCACAAGCTTTATGGCACTGTGGCGATCAAGGTAGCGCGAAGCTTGGCTGAGAAACGGGCTTTGATGGCGGAAGCGGACTTTCTATCCAAATACGCGTCGGATTACTGGGCAAACTTTCATGGTTATGGCTCGCAAAACCACGCCGACTGGTTAATGAGTCAATATCTGGAAGGCAAAACACTTAACGCGATAGAACCTGATTTATTACCTCAAGATTTAATAACCAAGCTTGAATTCGCTTTGCTCAATCTACACAAAACGGGTTATCTGCATGGCGATATCAAGCCACATAACGTCATCGTGACGCCAAAGAACCAAGTTCGGCTTATCGACTTTGGCAGTGTGATTCGAGTTGCTGCTAAATACCGAGAGCATTCACATACAACCGTTAGCCGAGCCTATAGTGCGACCCGCCCTTTTTTGCGTACCGGTCAGGCAAGTAAGAACGATGATTTTTATGCCTTAGCAATGACCTTGCTCAGCTGTCACGATCAACATCCCTTTGCTGGTCTCTCGCTACAAGAAGCGGCAGAACTGCTACCTACCCCTAGCAACATTGATTTACCAGCACGCTACCAAGTTCTGATACAAAAAGAGTGGCAACGAATGCGCCACTCTTTGAAGCTGTAGGGATTCAACGCTCTATGCTCTCTGGGTTACGCGTCCGATGATTTGGACTTCAGATACTTCTCAATATCCACCTCATCAACCTGTTCGGCTGGCATAAACTTGTTGGCATAGTCACGGTAAACACCGCTTTCTAAGAACAACAAGAACAAGTCCATATCCAAATGCTCATCCAACGCCATCTTGTACATGATGTCGACCGCAACGCTCACTGGCTTGGCTTTCTTGTAAGGTCGATCACCTGCGGTTAGCGCCTCAAAGATATCCGCAATCACCAAGATGCGTTCTGGGGTTGACAAATCTTCCGCACTCAACCGACGCGGATAGCCTGTGCCTTTCAGAGTCTCATGGTGGGTCGAAGCGTAACGCGGCACGTTACTTAACTCCGGAGGGAATGGCAGTGCCCCCAGCATTTTGATGCCACTGATCATGTGCTCGTTAATTTTGAAGCGGTCTTCTGGTGTTAACGTCCCGCGGGAAATGGTCAGGTTGTACACTTCACCTAAGTTATATTGATGCTCTGGTACTTGCACCTTAATGCCATGTTCTGGTGCAAATTCCATTGGGCGAACGCGCTCGATAATATGGTCAGGTTTATCCGCTAAAAGGTTTTCGACCACGGGTAGCGTCACGTCTGATTTTGGCTTAATCATTTCTTCAAACGGAGAAAGACCAAGATGATCATCATAGTGACGCAACCAAGTTTGTTGGGCGATTTGTTTAATGCGCTCAATCTTATCGTCACTCATGAACTCACCACCCACGTTGGCGTTGGCAACAAATCGGAAGTCCTCATCCAACTGCGCAACTCGCTGGTCGAACTTGGCTCGCGCCTCTTCTTTTGACAGTTCACCAGTAGATATCGACTTCCACATTTCCACTTCAGCGTCTCGCCTTAGTACTTCGAAACGAGTGCGAATTTCATTGATGCGGTTGTAGTTGGCTTCTAACTTAGTACCTTTATCAACGATGTGCTCTGGCGTGGTGATCTTGCCACAGTCATGTAACCAAGCCGCGATACGGAATTCACGTCGTTCATCGTCATTGTTGAACTTAAAGTCTTTGAACTTACCGGTGTCGCACTTCTCTACTGCCTCTGCCAACATCAAGCCAATTTCTGGAACACGATTACAGTGCCCCGCAGTATAAGGAGACTTGTCATCGATCGCTTGCGCAATAAGGCGAATAAAGGCTTCAACAAACTCTTCTTGCTGTTGCTCGTGATGCTGAATCTCTTGCGTCATTTCGGTGACCGAATCGGACAAATCAGAAACTTCTTTGATACGCGTTTCTACCGGGACGAGTTTATCAAACTGACGATCCTTGATTTTGATGGTCTCTTTTCGCAGCGCAACAATTGGGCGCACAATTGGCGAACCCACTCTCCACGCCAATGGGAAGAGAATCATCATTGCGAACGCCGTAATAGCAATCGCTTTAGACAATCGACTTGTCACCGCATCAGTCACTACTTGACCAGAAACGATCACAGCAAAGTAATCGCTCGTACCACGAGTAGAATGCAACTTGGTGAGATAGAGAAATCGACTTTCACCATCAATGGTCACTTTGTTCATTAGGTCGTGTTTGTCTTTTTGAATCGCCAACTCGTAGACCTCGGGATACGGAGCAAAACTCCCCCTCCATTGATGAGGTTTGAGCCACTTCTCTTGCAACGCTACTTTTTGTTCTGGTGAAATTGCCGCGATCGCTTGGTTGATAAGCTCAACCACGTCTTTGTCTTTCTCCTTCATAAACAGAGAAAACTCCAAAGGTGGCGCGTCGAGCAACCCGACATGAATATTGGTCAGCTTCACCAACCGCTTCATCTCAACCATGGTTAAGTAAGTGTCTACAAGGTACTGAATATCTCCCATGTGCAGCGCTCGTTTTGCCAAATCGAGATTCGGTTGTTCGATAATATTCAGTGACGGATAGCGTTCAAGTAGCCATTCTTTCATGCCAAAACCCGCCACCACGCCAATACTGTCGTCACCTAATTCCGTCAATGACTTAGGCATTAGATTGGTCGTTTTCGTCGCAATCGCAAGCTGCCCGATGAACAGAGGATCACTTTTGATCCCTAACTCTGACGGTGTGCCAAGCACAGGTTGGAGGATATCAATCTCTCCCTTGCGATATTTCTTTTCCAACTCTCTTGAGCTAAAACCATTAACGAACTCTAACGTCATGCCCGTTTTCTGCGAAACCAGATTGAGCACATCAACAGCATAACCACCTGGTTCGCCGCTCTGGGTGTAGTCGTAAGGTCCCCAGTCGTTTTGATTCGAAACCACAAACTCGCGGTCAACTAGCAAGGTTTTTTGCTGCTCGCTTAATGCCAAAAGCGATGAATCAGGAATATCAACTTCGTGAAAAACGTTGATGCTGGACGCGACCACTTCACCACGATTGTTGAATATAAACGCTTCAACACCATCATCTTTCTTCATCCCAAGTTCGGTAGCACTGATCTTTTCACTCAGTGAAGAAAGCACCGTATCTACGCCAATAACGGCACCTTTACTGCGCACAGAGTAAGACTGCCCGGTGATTTTTAAATGCTGAAACAGATAAGGATCGGTTTTGTAAACGCTGTCTCTTGAGGCACCCGCAAACCAAGGTCGGCGAGATGGATAAAAGTTACTTTTCTGTTCTGTTTGGCGGACAACCTCAAGCGATTCCGAGTAATACATGGTTTGCCGCACCCGCTCCTCGCCGTCACCTTTGATGGTGATGATGACCCAGCGCTCATTGGCGGTTGCCCCTATCTTTCCTCTAACTTCTGGGGACGATTCCAAATTGATGACTTGGAAGAAATACTCGTTGTTATTGGCAAAATAGATACTGTAAAAAACGGGGTTGTCGATGAGCGCTTGAACGAACACTCGTTGGATTTCATCCACACTGAATTGCGTATCACTGAAGTCCGCTACACTGCGCAAGATACCCGCGCTACTGGTCGCACTGGCATCAATTTGATGGATATGATTACTGACGTCTTTGGCGGTCATGGTTAAACGAGTCAGGATATGTTCTTCCGACATCTGTTTACCGAAGTAATACTGCATTCCGAGTCCAAGCAGCGCCGTTACCGCCGTAGCAATAACAAACAAACTCCCGACGGTGAATTTAATCGAAAATTTACGAGGGGTACCAGATTTAGTCTTCACGCGATAAAGCCCTCCGATGGCTTCAACAACAAACTCAGCAACTCGCTTTATCAAAGCAACCTGAAGCATATACTTTTCAAGTCTAGTAGATATTTTTCAGAGACTTGCGTCGCATACAAGCCAGAGATCACTTTTACGCAATAAAAAAGAGCGATACCGAAGTACCGCTCTTAGCTGATGTTTTTGGGAGGGTTAAACCATTGTGATTCAGTGAGAGAGATACTTTTGAATATCAACCTCGTCCACTTGCGTTTCTGGCATAAACTTCTTCGCGTATTCGAGGTAAACGCCGCTCTCTAGGAACAACAAGAACAGGTCCATATCCAAATGCTCATCCAACGCCATCTTATACATGATATCGATAGCCACACTCACTGGCTTTGCTTTCTTGTAAGGTCGGTCTCCCGCCGTTAATGCTTCAAAAATATCGGCAATCACTAGGATGCGCTCTGGAATCGACAAGTCATCCGCACTCAACTTACGAGGGTATCCTGTCCCTTTCAGCGTCTCGTGGTGAGTAGACGCATAACGCGGAACATTGCTTAGCTCTGGTGGGAACGGCAAGGCCTCTAGCATCTTAATGCCACTGATCATGTGTTCATTGATTTTGAAGCGATCTTCTGGTGTCAGCGTACCGCGAGAAATCGTCAGGTTATAAACTTCACCCATGTTGTACTGATGCTCCGGTACTTGCATTTGAATGCCATGCTCCGGCGCAAACTCAACAGGGCGAATACGCTTGATGATATGTTCTGGCTTGTCTTCCAACAGTTTTTCCCTAATAGGCAGCTGCGTGTTAGAAGCTGGCTTGTTCATTTCTTCAAATGGTGACAAACCTAAGCGGTCATCAAAGTATCGTAACCACGTTTTCTCAGCGATTTGCTTCACGCGTTCGATCTTATCTTCACTCATGAACTCACCACCAATGTTTGCATTAGCGATAAACTCAAAGTCATCGTTGAGCTGACGTACTTTTTCTTCAAACTCGGCTTTTGCGACGTCTTTGTCTACCTCGCCACGTAACAAGGCGTTTAGGTATTCGATCTCTAGGTCTCTGCGCAACACTTCAAATCGAGTGCGAATTTCATTGATTCGGTTGTAGTTCGCCTCTAGCTTGGTGCCTTTATCAACGATGTGCTCTGGTGTTGTGATTTTGCCGCAGTCGTGCAACCAAGCCGCGATACGGAACTCTCTTCGCTCAGCATCATTTTGGAAGGCGAAGTTTTTGAATTTACCGCTTTGACATTTTTCAGCCGCTTCCGCCAGCATCATGCCGATTTCTGGCACTCGGTTACAATGCCCTGCGGTGTATGGTGACTTGTCATCGATCGCTTGTGCGATAAGGCGAATAAAGGCTTCAACAAACTCTTCTTGCTGCTTCTCGTGTGACTGAATCTCGGCCACCATTTCCATCATTGCATCTGAGAGTTCATCAATCTCTTTTACTCGCGTCGTCATCGGCCACACTTTATCGAAGCGACGAGCACGGATCTTTCTCGTTCTTGCTTTCAGCGCGTAAATTGAACGCGTCATTGGTGTGCCAAGTCGCCAAGCAAGAGGGAAAAGACCTAACATGACCAAGGCTGTAAACAACAGCGAGTTAAACAAGCGCTTTGTTACTGCATCGGTGACGATTTCTTTCGGAATCACTACCGAAAAGTAGTCATCACCGCCACTAGAGCTTGAAATTGGCGTGACATAAACAAAGTAGTTTTGCCCTTCAATGCTTCGTCTCACCATGGTGTTGTAGTTAGACGTATCTTTCGACAGTTGAAATACTTCTGGGTATGGCACAAACGTTCCGCGCCAATGGTTTGATTCCAGCCATTTTTGCGTTAGCGCTTCTCTTTGCTCCGGTGTAATCGACTCGATGGCAAGGTTGAGCACCTCTAACAAACCCGCGTGCTTTTGGTTAATGTAAATGTGATAAGGCACAGGCTTCGCATCCAGTTTTCTTACCGTAACGGTCGATGTTTTCTCCAAGCCATTCAATTCATCCAACGTCAAATAGGTATCAACCAAATAAGGTATCTCGCCTTTCTCTAGCGCTTCTTTCGCATCACTTAAGCTTTCAAATTCAACGATGTTCAGCTTAGGGTAGTTTTCTTGTAACCACTCCTTCATGCCAAACCCGCAAACAACGCCCACTTCATCAGTGAAATTTTCAAGAGAAATAGGAATGAAACGTTGGCTTTTCCCTGCTATCGCCAAGTCTGCGGTGTACATGGTAGCGCTTTGCTCGCCGTACTCAGGCACTTCACCAGACACGGAATGCAGAACATCAATGGTGCCTCTCAAGTACTTTTTCGACAACGTGATCGATTCAAAACCATTGATAAAATCGAACTCTAAGCCGGTTTGCTGAGAGAGAATTCTCAACAAATCGACGGCATAGCCTTGCGGTTCACCGGCTTGAGAAAAGTCATAAGGTCCCCAGTCGTTTTGGTTCGAGACCAACAATGCCGGTGAGTTCATTACAAGCGCACGTTGAGGCTCAGTCAGCACTAAAGGTTCAGACGGTGGCACTTCGATATCGCGTTCTAGATCGATGTTCGACGCGATCACTTCACCCTTATGGTTGAAGATAAAAGACTCCGCCCCACTTTCTAAACTCATACCCAGTGCGGTTGACGCGATTTTTGAGTTCAGTGTCGACAGTTCAATATCGATACCGATAACATCTTTACCACTGCGGATCGCATAGCTCTGCCCCGTGACCTTCATATTTTTAAACAGGTAAGGCTCGGTCTTATAGACGTTTGTTTCTGTTGCCCCGATAAACCATGGTCTGCGGGTAGGATAAAATGACGTTTTGCTCGCAACGGTTCGATTCACATTAAAGTTGCTGTCCACGTACGACACAATCATTTGTCTATCCGGACCAATCCCAGTGGCTTTAGCGATGGCCCAGCGATCTACCGCATCGGCGCTCATCTTATCACGAATCGTTACCGAGGTTTTTAGGTTAATGATTTGAAAGAAATCGTCATTCTCGCTACCCACATACAAGCTTTGAATGAACGGGTTTTCATCCAAAACTTGAGCAAACAAGGTGAGAATTTCTTTTTCAGAAAAGTTGTGGTCAGACATAGAAAGAAAGCTCTTGAGCATTCTTGTACTGCTGATCGCATTGCTATCGACTTGGTGAATGTATTCACTTACATCTGCCGCTGCCGTACTCAACCTTGAGATGACGTGCTCCTGCGACATTTTCTGCCCAAAGTAATACTGCATACCCATAGCAAAGATCGCCGTAAGTGCCGTCACTAACATGAACATGCTACTTACAATAAACTTGATTGAATATTTACTTTTTAGCTCAGAACTGCGTTTCATTCTTGCGCCCCGGCATCACCATAAAGTGCCAAAACTGTCGGCTTTACATCACCATTTACTATCAAAATACTAAATAACCCCATACATAAGCGTAGACTTATACAACGTAATATTTGCTATCAATTTTGCAAAACCTATGTTTAAAACGATCCGATAAATAAGATTGTCCTTCACAGAACCAAATTTATTACTTGTTAATTGACTCAAATTGATGGTTAACAGCGATTATTTTTTGATGCATATCGCAAGCAAATCCATTCTTCAAAAGGCATTCACAAAACCAGACAACACCTACATCGACACCACCTTTCTAATAAGCTCAATGTTTATACTAGTGGGAATCAATACACACTGCTTGTCGTGAAAATAAGAAAAAAGCATCGCTTGTATTTGGATGAGAATAAGCACTGATAGGTTTTATCTGTTGAAACAATCGTTCATCTCAAATTTATCCTGAGCACTTCGCTCGCTACCATGTCACCTCTTTTGTGTTACACCCCATTTATAAGAAATCTCTATGAAACAAAAAGGATTCTCCCTAACAGAAGTGGTGGTTGCGGTTATAGTACTGGCGATCATTGGACTGTTTTCTGCACCTAAGATGATGCAAATGCAACGCGAGGCTCGAATCAATACCCTAGAAGCATTCGTTGGTGCTTTTCATGCTACCAATGAGGTCGTGATGACCAAGGCCAAAATACAAGGCGTTGAAAAGGAACCGTTGGCAAAACTGTCAGAGCATGACATTTATATTCGAATGGGTTCACTCGCGTTGGATGATTTTAACGTGGCGAATGCAATGGAAATCGATGGGTTCAATCTTGCCAATATGGGCTCGACGGAAACACCTTCATTGCTGGTCTATTTAGGTAAGGAGAAATCCCTACAACAAATCCGAGATTCGGGCTGTTTTATCAATATTCATCGTCCTTTCACGGCTTTCGATGTAGAAGGCATCGTGGCCATGGATGAGCTGAAAGTGAGTAAATTCTACGACTATTGCTAGCTCATCATTTTAGAGAGATTAGATTACCGGAAAGCCTTACTGCACATTAGGCGTATGCTTGCTAACGTCCTGTATGCCTTTGAGGTTTTATTATGATCGTTGTAAAAAAAGCAGACGCCTCCGACGTTGCGAAAATTGCCCCTCTTTACCTGAAGTATCTTGAGTTCTACCAAGTCGATGTTTCAGATAAAGATCCCGAGGCTTTTATCAAATCTCGCATTGAGAATGAAGAATCAGTCGTGTACTACGCGACTGATGAAAGTGGGCAAACGCTTGGTTTTGCGCAGCTTTATCCACTCTTCTGTTCGTTAGAAATGAAAAAGATTTGGCTTCTCTACGATTTGTACGTGGATTCATCCCAGAGAAAGCGAGGGATTGGTGAACGCTTATTGGAACAAGCAGACCTACTGGCGAAAGAGACTGACTCTGCCTTTGTTATGTTAAACACAGGCATAGACAACAAAGCCGCTCAATCTGTGTATGAGAAACACGGTTACGTACGCGATGTCAAGTTTTATAACTATGTTCACATGCTTAAGTAATCAAACCCAAAAGTGAGCAAATAGCGAAAAGCCGAGTTGTACTCGGCTTTTTATGTTCAACCTACGCCACTTTGTACTTGCTGATAGACAATCAAAAACAAACCTGCAAATACCGCTACCGTCAGTAATATCTTTAACCAAAGAAACTTCATGATTACCTACTCTTCTGGCGCATATTGGTCAAACACTTCTTGAGCTGTCATTTTCTTGCTGTGTGGCTGCAGATCATAGTACGCAGGCTTCTCATCGGTGAATATTTCTAAACTCAATTTGAAATCTGGCTCATTAAATAACCCGGCGGAAAGAATGTATTCATCCGTTGCCAATAAATGGTAATAGATGTTCGTGCCGCATTCAGCACAAAAACCTCGTACTGCCCACTGGGATGATTGATAACGTTTAGGCTCAGCACCACTAAATGTCACACCGGGGCCGCAATGCACCGCATGCAGAGGCCCACTTGACCACTTTCGACACATATCGCAATGACAAAAGCTCACTTCATTGTGTTGAGGTGCGGTCACTTCAATAGCGCCACATAAACATGTTCCTTTCATCGCTGTTCCTCCCTATTCAACCTCCATCATTATGGCGGTTTTAGACTCTTAATTGATGTGACCAACCTAGTCTTTCGCCACATTCTCCGGCCGGCATGTTTGCGTGAACTTTATGAACAAAATGTCGCTTATGCTCAATATTCTCTTTATCTACGCATTAGAGACATCACGTTAACACCTTATTAACCTTTAGCTCATCACTAGCGAGTCTCCCTACCTCGTTAGGAGAACAAATAATAAGACTCTTCAAAACAAGAGAGTCACCAACATAAGGAACGTGAAACATGTTAAAGGTACTCAAACCAACGCTCGCCGCATCCATCATTGCAGCCTCATTTTCTTTCCACGCTTTTGCTGCTGATGTTGAAAAACTCCATTTCCTAATCCCTGGTGGTGCTGGTGGCGGTTGGGATATGACAGCTCGTGGCACAGGTGATGTACTGGTTAAATCCGACATCGTTGAGAATGTCTCTTTCCAAAACCTCTCTGGTGGCGGTGGTGGTAAAGCCATTGCGCACCTCATCGAAACCGCTGAGCGCCAACCTGACACGCTGATGGTCAACTCAACCCCAATCGTTGTTCGTTCACTGACGGGTATCTTCCCGCAATCCTTCCGAGATCTGACGCCAGTAGCCGCAACGATTGCTGACTACGGCGCTATCGTGACTTCCGCAGATTCGAAGTACAACACATGGGAAGATGTGGTCAAAGATTTCGAATCTAACCCACGTAAAGTAAAAATCGCTGGCGGTTCTGCACGAGGCTCGATGGATCACCTAGTCGTCGCGGCCGCATTTAAAGGCGAAGGTTTTGACGCACGTAAAGTTCGCTACATCGCGTATGACGCTGGTGGCAAAGCAATGGCCGCACTTCTATCTGGCGAAACACAATTGCTTTCAACCGGTCTTGGCGAAGTATTAGAGATGTCGAAATCTGGTCAGGTAAAAGTACTGGCGATTACGGCACCAAAACGTCTAGACGCTGCACCAAACATCCCTACCCTGAAAGAATATGGCAATGAGACTGTGTTCGCGAACTGGCGTGGCTTCTTTGCCGCTCCTGGCACAAGCCAAGCCAAGCTCGACGAATGGAACGCGGCTCTGACCAAAATGTACAAAACGGACGAATGGCAAGTTGTTCGTGACCGCAATGGTTGGATTGACAACTACAAAGCGGATAAAGAGTTCTTCGCGTTCCTAGAAGAGCAAGAGCAGCAAATGGGCGATCTAATGCGCGAATTAGGTTTCCTGAAGAAGCAATAACTCCCATCCGAGTTTATGGGGTTAGCTATCCCTAGCCCCAGTTGTATTTGCACTCTAATTTCACCGTATATGGGCATTGTCGATAATCGACAAGTAAAAACTCCTTTGTTTATTGATTGGTAAACACTAAGTAACTCGACTAGCAGCGATGCGCTTAATTGTTAATGACTTAGTCCTTCTTCATTAACGCCCATATACGGTCTTTTCCTGTTGTTCTAGGAGTTGGATATGTCTCATTCAACCAATATTTTTACCAAAGAGAATCTGCTGTGCCGCGATCGTGTCGGCGCGATGATCTTTTTATTGTTTTGCCTATGCTATGGCTACCAAACCACGCAAATCCCTCTCTTTCCCGGGGATGAATACGAACCCTTCACGGCTCGCACCTTACCGACCATTCTGACCTACGTCGGGATTGGTTTAGCGCTAATGCTATTGGTCACTGGTCAGCCCGATAAACAAAGCGGCGCTGTGATGTCATTCAATTGGAAACTGCTCATCGCCTTTTTAGTTTTGATGGCGCTTTATGGTCTGGGTTTGACTTACATCGGCTTTGTATTAGCGACAGGATTCTTCCTACTTGCGGGCTTTTACCTTCTTGGCGAACGACGTAAATCGGTGTTGTTTGGAGCCTCATTCCCGTTCGTTATCGCGTTTTACTTGTTGCTCACTCAAGGTCTGGATATCTACCTTGAGCCTGGTCTGATTTTCACCATCTGGTAGTCAAAAGAAAGGACTGAATTATGTTAGATGGAATTCTACAAGGTTTATCCACCGCCGTGATGCCAATGAACATCATGATGGTGATTGTTGGCTGTTTCGTCGGTACGTTTATCGGCATGCTACCGGGGCTTGGTCCTATTTCTGCCATCGCTCTGATGATTCCTATCACCTATGGGTTGGATCCGTCTTCAGGTCTGATTCTGATGGCTGGTGTTTACTATGGTGCGGTATTTGGTGGTTCAACTTCTTCTATTCTTATCAACGCACCGGGTTGTTCTTCAACCGTAGTAACCGCGTTTGATGGCTACCCAATGGCACAGAAAGGACAAGCAGGTAAAGCACTTGCGCTGGCGGCTTACTCTTCTTTCACTGGCGGCACGCTCTCAGCCATCATGCTGCTTGTAGCGGCACCAGCATTGGCTAACGTCTCGCTAAGCTTCCAATCTTCAGACTACTTTGCGCTAATGCTTCTTGGCTTATCCGCCGTGGCTGCGTTCGCAGGTAAAGGACAAGTGATCAAAGCGTGGATGATGACCATTCTGGGCTTGATGCTGTCTACCGTCGGTATTGATAAAGGCGTCGGTGTTGAACGCTTCACCTTTGGTCTTACAGATTTGATGGATGGTTTCAGCTTCCTATTGTTGGCGATGGCGACCTTTGCGCTTGGTGAAACGTTGATGGGTATTTTGAAGCCTTCCGAGGACACACGTGATGAAGAACAAGATAAGCTGAGCAACATTGGTTCGATGAAAGTCACCAAGGAAGAAATCAAAGAAGTGGCGCCAGTTTCTATTCGCTCTTCAATCCTTGGCTTCTTTACTGGTGTGCTTCCGGGCGCAGGTGCAACCATCGCCGCCTTCTTAAGTTACGGCATGGAACGTAACCTTGCTCCAAAGGATAAAAAAGAACAGTTTGGTAAAGGCAGCATCCGAGGTTTGGTTGCTCCAGAGTCTGCGAACAACGCAGCATCAAGTGGTTCTTTCGTTCCTCTATTGACCCTTGGTATCCCGGGCTCTGGTACAACCGCAATTATGCTAGGAGCATTAATCGCCTACGGTATTCAACCGGGTCCTCGTCTGTTTGTTGAGCATCCAGATGTGTTCTGGTCGGTAATTATCTCCATGTACTTCGGCAACATTGTGTTGGTTATTCTTAACCTACCGCTGATCCCATACATCTCAAAGCTGTTGGCCGTACCAAGAACCGTGTTGTTGCCGATGATTCTGTTCTTCTCTATCACCGGTGTGTATCTGGTTTCTTTCAACACCATGGACGTGTTTGTGATGTTACTTGTGGCAATGGCCGCCATCGCGCTAAGGCTGGCAAACTTCCCTCTCGCACCGCTGTTGCTTGGCTTTATCCTTGGTGGATTAATGGAAGAGAACCTACGCCGTGCATTGATGATTTCCGACGGTGAACTGAGCTTCTTATGGGAACGCCCAATCACACTGACATTTACAGTACTCGCGGTATTGGTACTTGGCAGTCCACTGTTTGTAAAACTCTTTCAAAAGCTTAAAGCACAACCAGTAAAAGTTGAGCAATAAGCATTCTATCTCTCCCTCAAGATAGACCTTTGAAACCAAGCCACCCTCTGCGGTGGCTTTTTTCTTGGACTAATCACTACTTTATTTCTTTGGGTGAGTTGCGTAGTGTTAACCGTTCAGAAACAAAAATTATAAAAACAAAAAGGATCTTTTATGTTGCTGGAATTTGCTCTCTTGTTTGCTGCAGGCGTCGTTGGTGGGATCATGAACTCCGTCGCCGGTGGTGGTAGCTTCATAACCTTCCCTGCATTGATGGCGGTTGGCGTGCCTCCCATCATGGCGAACGCGACGAATACCTATGCTTCTTGCGCAGGCTACATTAGTGGTGCAATCGGCTTTCGCGAAGAAATCATGAAGAACAAGCAAGAGCTGGCTTTCACTATCTCTTTCAGTTTGATTGGCGGTGCTGTCGGTGCTTACCTTCTGCTGAATACGCCAGAATCTGTTTTTCTTGAAGCGATTCCATGGCTACTGTTATTTGCAACCGTACTCTTTTTAACGGGCTCACGCATGACAGCGTTGATTAAATCTCTGACCAAGGAGACCAAACACGCCAGCATTCTGGGTGTGATTGCATTAAGTCTTCTTTTGATTGGCGTCTCTGCTTATGGCGGCTTCTTCAATGCCGGACTAGGCGTGATCGTGTTGAGTTATTTAGTGGTTGCAGGACACCAAGATATCAACCTAATGAACGGGCTTAAGCTGCTGGTTTCGACCTGTGTTTCTCTGATTGCCATCGTAATTTTTGTTGCTAACGGTTCAATCGATTGGACCAAAGGCAGCGTTGTGATGATTGGCACATTGGTCGGCGGTTATTTGGCCGCGCGTGTATCTCGCCAGTTGAATCCCAGCCACGTAAAAGGCTTTGTCGCCCTCACTTCAATCGCGATTACCATTTACTTCTTTGTAGATGTATATGCCTAACTCAATACCGCGATATAACCAAAGCCAAGCACGAATAGCACACAAACAAAAACGCCATCGCAAATTACGATGGCGTTTTTAATGGTTCTGAGTGAGATTACTTAATCAACCCCACTTCTTTGTAGTACTTCTCAGCACCTGGGTGAAGTGGAGCAGATAGACCATCTTTCACCATTTCTTCTTTCTTCAAGTTTGCAAATGCTGGGTGTAGACGGCGGAAATCATCAAAGTTTTCGAATACCGCTTTCACTACGTTGTAGACTACTTCGTCTGGCACTGCCGTTGAAGAAACAAACGTCGCACCTACACCAAAGGTTTGTACATCACTTTCTGAACCGCGGTACATACCACCCGGTACGTTTGCGATACGGTAGAAGCTGTTATCAGAAACCAACTTCTCAACTTGTGGGCCGGCTACCGTTACGATGTTGCTGTCACAAGAGGTAGTCGCTTCTTTAATCGCACCACTTGGGTGACCTACTGTGTAGATCATCGCGTCGATCTTGTTGTCACACAGTGCTTTAGACTGCTCTGATGCTTTCAACTCAGACACCAGTTTGAAATCGTCATTCGTCCAGCCGTACTCTTTCATCAGCACTTCCATAGTACCGCGCTGACCTGAGCCTGGGTTACCAATGTTCACTCGTTTGCCTTTTAGGTCATCAAACGTTGTGATGTTCGCGTCTTTACGAGCCACAACGGTGAACGGTTCTGGGTGAACAGAGAACACAGCACGAAGCTTTTTGAATGGTCCTTTATCTTCAAACTTGCTCGTACCGTTATAAGCATGGTACTGCCAGTCTGACTGAGCGATACCTAAATCCAACTCACCTGCACGAATGGTATTGATGTTGTAGATAGAACCACCGGTACTTTCTACTGAACAACGGATGCCATGATCAGCACGTGATTTGTTCACCAAACGACAAATAGCCCCCCCCGTTGGGTAGTACACGCCAGTTACACCGCCCGTACCAATGGTTACGAACGTATCTTTAGCAGAAACTGAAAAACTTGCACTTAGTGCAGCCAGAGAAGCCGCGACAGCAATTTGCTTGAGCTTTAACATTGAACGTCCTTATTTTTTCCTTTGTTTATGGCCAAATAAGTATAGCAATCGTTAACAAGTTGATAACGTTCGAGATCACATCCTGAGAATAATCACCACACCGCAAAAGGCTTTGATCGGTAAGCAATTATGAACCGCGTACGACTTTAGTTTTAGTCCAATTAAAAAGCCCGCAGAGTTTGCCTGTGGGCTGTTCGGTGTTTCAAGCGTACTTAGTCGAGCGCTAAGGTTTTCTCTTCGACGTTGTCATTGGTTGCGGAGGCACTTTGCTTCCCTTTCCTGTGTGTCCATAGATAAATCGATGGAATCACAGTAAGCGTGACGATCATCGAGATCACGCAGCCCCAACCAACCACCAGCGCCATCGGTGACATGTAGTTATCGTAACCACCCAAGCCATAAGCAAGTGGGATAAGCCCTGCAACGGTTGTAATTGTTGTTAAGGTGATTGGCCTTACGCGGCTTTGTGTTCCACGAATGACAAAATCTAGCAAGTTAGTGTCGTTACATTCCGCTTCGTGTTCTTTGAAGTGCCAAATCAACACCAAGCTGTTGTTCACCATAATACCAATCAAGGCAATCATCCCTATGATGGAGAAAAAGCTCAGCACCTGATTATGTAAGAACAAAATGAACAGCGCGCCTGCGATGCCAAATGGAATAACCGTCAATACAATTAAGGTTTCGCGCATTCGGTCAAACAGAAGAATCAGAAGCAACGCAATACCAATAAACGCCACGCTAATCGCGATCATAAAGCCTTGCTGCGCTTCTTGTGTTTCTAAAATCTGTCCTGTCGCAATGATAGAAGCACCGCCGTATTCTTTATTGGCAAAGGCTTCTTGAACCGCAGCAAACACGGCAACTGGATCGGTGACGGTCGAATCGACACCTGACGACACACGAATTACTCGCTCTCCATTGAAGTGTTTGATTTGCGCTTCTGCATCGGCATTTTTCCAGCGAACCAACTCACTTAATGGCACCAGCTTGTTATTGATGGCACGAACTAAAATGTTATCCAGTTCTTTTAAGGATTTGTCGTCTTCTTCTAGCGCGACTCGGAAGTACACTTCTTCTTCACCATTAAAGATCCGCGTCACGCGTTGACCGTCAATCGCAAACTTTATGATATCCCCGACCTTGTTGGCACTGATGCCGTAGTACTTGAGCCAATGATGCTGCAGCTCAGCTTGAATCTGTGGTGCTGGTGCATTTAAATCACGTCGTACTCGGCTCGTCCCTTCCAATGATTCAATGTACGCCGTCAAATCATTAGCAAGCTTTTCTCGCCCTTCATCCGTACCGCCAACGACACGCAAGTCCACCGGACGCCCTACCGGAGGACCGCCACCATCAATATCGAACTCAATTTGAGCCAACCCAGTAATTTGCGTTGCTTTCTCTTCCCACTCTTCGACGATTTGCTCTGCGGTTCTTGTTCGGCTGTTTGGTGGTGTTAATGAAATCACCCAATAGCTATTTGGTGAACTTACTTCGCCATACCAATAATTCACCTCTTCAGTGCTTTTGATCAGCGCTTCGAGTTGTTGTGTTTCTTTCCAGACGTCATCCAAATCTAACTCTGGATTCGATTCAGCACTGATTTCTATCAAATACGCGCCGTCTGTTGGGAAAAACAAGAAGCTCAAGCTCTTATATGAAATGGCTCCTAAAGTCAGAATCACCACTGTAATACAGGGCAACGCGACCTTGCTGTTTCGAATGACAAATTCAATCAAACGATTCAGTACGCTTAAATCTAAAAATGGCTTTTTCTTTACCTGACTCTTACGCAAAATGCCTTTTAAATGGGCAGGAATAAAGAACAGCGCGTCGATAAACGAAAAGCCCAATGCAATAATGACCGTAAGTGGAATCACATACACCAATTTGCCGCTGTTCCCCGGCAAGAAAAGCAAAGGTATAAAGGCAATCATGGTCGATAAAATGCTTGCCAACACCGCTGGGAATACACTCTTCACCCCTTGTGTGACGGCCTTCTCAACCGGATAACCCTCTTCAACTAATGCGACGATTTTATCGCTCACCACCACGGCATCATCGACAATTATTCCGACAATCAAAATTAAGGCGGACATAGTGAACACATCGAGTATCTGGCCGAAAGGAGGCAGCAAAGCCAGCGTGCCGAAGATACATACGGGAATAGAAACCGCGACCCAAAATGCAATGCGTCTATCAAGGAAAAGCGCCAACGTAATCAGTACCAAGCCAAGTCCAACCAAGCCGTTGTCTTGCACGATGCGCGCTTTCTCATGGATGTCTTCGGACAAATCAGAACCGATGGCGATAGTGTATTTGTCACCGAGCATTTTTTGCTGATTTGCAATCAAAGCTTTCACCGCGTTAGAGGTGCTAATAACGTCCGCGCTTTCATTGGTTCTTAAGTCAAAAAGAATACTTTTATTACCGTTGATTGAGCCATAAACCTCGCCTTTTTCAAACCCATCCTCAATGAGACCTGCAACGTCTTTAAGTTGAATATTCGGGCTGAATGAGATGAACATTTCACGCAATTCTTCAATGCTATCCAGCTCGGCAGAGGTCATCAGTTCTGGGTTGTTCTTTAACGTTTCCAGACGACCACCGCTGATCAGCGTATTTCGCTCTGCAATCAATGCCGCCACTTGATCGAGCGTTAAGCCATAACGTCTCAAAGAAATCGGTTCGAGTTGAATTAAGAACTCTGGCGCACGCAAATCGACGGTGTAAACTTCACCAATCCCCTCGACGCGTCGCAGAGCCAACTCTAGGTCTTTGGCTTTATCTCGCAGTGCTTTATAACCAACATCACCAGAGATGCCGACCACCATGAAATCCAAGCTGTACGACTTTTTGATCGACAACGCTGGCGCTTCGGTCACACCAGCGGGTAAATCCGTTACCCTTGCCAATGCATCTCGAATGTCTTGGTAAACCGCATTCGGATCAGAGACATTGCTGTCCAGCACCACACTGATGTTTGAGACGCCCGTTTCCGACGTGGAGGTGAACTCTTTCAAGCCTGAAATAGACAGCAGTTCTTTCTCAATTTTACTGGTGATGTTGCTTTCAATGTCTTTCGCACTGGCACCAGGATAAACCGTGACGATATCGCCTTTTCCTAAGTCAAATCGAGGCTTCTCAGCAAGGGGAAGATTGTAGGCAGTAAGGACACCAATGCTGATGATCAAAATGGTCAGGATTTTAGACGCAAACTTTCGGTGAGAGAGCAAATCTAAGAAGAAATTCACATGGCCTCCTGATCATTGAAATACACGTATGATTCCATGCCCGGATTAAGCTTCCCGTCGGCGTTATCGACCGTCACTTCGACAAGGAAGCCCGGCTCACTGTTTTGGAAAGCAGGAGAAAGCAAAGTGATGGTGCCATCTAGTGTTTGCTCAACAGAAGGCACCTCGACCTTAACCTTCTCGCCTTTGCTGAACTTGTTGAAATCAATTTCTAACAGATGAAATCGCACTTTCAATCGCTTCATATCAGCGATGGTAAAGAGCGCATCACCCACCGAAATAAACTGCCCTAACTCAATAGAGCGATTGATGATCACCCCATCAAAAGGCGCATCCGGCGAGGCTTTATCCAATGTTCGTGCAGCGATTTTGTAGTGGGTATTGCTTACGTTGAATTGAGCTCGACCAATGTTAGTCACGCGAATTTGGTTGTCTACGTCACTAGCCGAGACGCCGTTGCTGGTCAGCAGGGATTGATAACGTTTTAGTTGTTTCTCTTGAATATCCAACTCGGCACGACTCACCTCTAACTCGTTACGGGCTAAGTCCAAACTCAATGCATAATCTTCTGAAGATAAAGATAAAAGCTCCTGACCTTGAGTCACAACATCACCGTTATCGTAGCGATAAGAATCCACCACGCCGACGACTTCACTTTTTACCACGACGCTTTTTTCAGGAATCAATTGACCAACGACATAATCGCTCGCCGCATGAGCTGCACTTGATAGGAGAAACAAGGGTATTAATACGGATCTTTTTTTCATTTAGTTATCTCATTTCCGATGAACCCAATGACTTGTGTAATTGTTCTGTCCGAAAGGAACCACTGAGTTGAACATACAAGCCATTGATGTTTAATAAGGCATTAACCAAAAGCAAAGCCAACAGTTAACGCAATTATTCATTGATGCTTGATATATAAATTATCAGTGGCGGTGTGGAAAAAAAGTGAGTCTCTATTGCTGCAATTACCCTTTCTATTTTTGTTGTTTTAACAAAAGCTTTTTGCCATTACTGCCGTTAATTGCAAATCATCAAAAGAGTAGACTGAGGGTAATTCGAAATAGGAGCTTCTTATGAGCAACGCACTTTTCAACGCATTCCAATTCGGCGATTTTGCTGTAAACAACCGCATCGCAATGGCACCAATGACTCGCTCACGCACTTCACAACCGGGCGACGTGCCAAACGATATGATGGCGACTTATTACCAACAACGCGCCACAGCAGGTTTGATCATTACTGAAGGCGCACCAATTTCAGCAGTAGGTCGCGGCTACTCAATGACACCGGGTATTTACACTCAAGAACACATTGAAGGCTGGAAAAAGACCATCGACGCGGTACATAAGGCTGGCGGTAAAGTCTTTATTCAACTTTGGCATGTTGGTCGTCGCAGCCACGACACGATCGCTGGTGAACAACCTGTATCGGCTTCTGCAATCAAAGAACCAGACATGGTATTTGGCCCTCTTCCAGAAGGCGGGTTTGGTATGATCGAAACCTCAATGCCGCGAGCAATGAGTGAAGATGACATCAAACAAACCACTACAGATTTTGTGCAAGCAGCGAAAAACGCGATGGAGGCTGGCTTTGATGGCGTTGAGATCCACGGCGCTCACGGTTACTTACTTGATCAGTTTATGCGCAAAGCATCTAACCAACGTGATGACCAATACGGTGGCTCTCAAGAAAACCGTATGCGCTTTATGTTGGAAGTGACCGAAGCGATCGCAAAAGAAATTGGCGGCAATAAAACAGCTATCCGCCTGTCTCCTTTCGTTACCGAAGGTTCAAACGTCGTTGATGACGAAATTGTCGAGTTAACAGTGAAAGCACTAGAGAAGCTTGCACCGATGAACCTTGCTTACATTCACTTCAGTGAGAATATCTCTAACTACACTGAAGCAACGGATGCCTTCCGCAAACAAGTTCGCGAGGTGTACCCGAACCCAATCATGGTTGCAGGTAAACTCACCGCAGAAAAAGGCCAAGCGTTGCTAGACTCTGGCTTAGTGGATTTAGTGGCGTTCGGCCAACCGTTCATCACTAACCCAGACTTCGTCTACCGCGTGGAAAACGGCATCGAGCTAACACCAGTTGGTTACGATGCGCATTCCACCTTCTACGGCGGTGATGAAAAAGGTTACACCGATTACCCTTGCGCGACCGCATAAGTGAACATAAAAAGCCCCGAAAATTCGGGGCTTTGTTTTACTGCTTTTTCTGTTGCCTTAAAGGCGATTTGTTTAGAAGAAGCCTAGCGGATTGACGTCGTAGCTAATGAGTAGGTTTTTCGTATTCTGGTAGTGATCGAGCATCATCTTATGCGTCTCACGACCAATACCTGATTTCTTGTAACCGCCGAACGCAGCATGTGCTGGGTATGCGTGATAGCAGTTAATCCAAATGCGCCCTGCTTCGATGTTTCGTCCCATGCGATAAGCGAGGTTTTGGTCTCGCGTCCACACACCTGCACCCAAGCCATATTCTGTGTCATTGGCAATCGCTAGTGCTTCCGCTTCGTCTTTGAAGGTGGTCACTGCGATGACTGGGCCAAAGATCTCTTCTTGGAAGACGCGCATCTTGTTGTGACCTTGTAACAAAGTCGGTTGAATGTAGTAACCCTGCTCCAAGTCGTTTTCTTGTTTCGCTACATCGCCACCAAACACGACTTTCGCGCCTTCTTGACGACCGATTTCTAGGTAGCTCAGGATCTTATCGAACTGCTCTTGCGAGGCTTGAGCGCCAACCTGAGTATCGGTATCAAGTGGATTACCCTGCTTGATTGTCTGCGCGCGCTCTGCAACTTTAGCGATAAACTTGTCGTACACAGACTCATGCACTAACACACGTGAAGGACAGGTACACACTTCCCCTTGGTTAAAGAACGCAAGTAAGGTGC
The DNA here is from genome assembly GCF_002021755.1 of Vibrio owensii. NCBI lineage: Bacteria > Pseudomonadati > Pseudomonadota > Gammaproteobacteria > Vibrionales > Vibrionaceae > Vibrio > Vibrio owensii. The sequence continues at coordinate 3,481,045 of NZ_CP019959.1, read as the reverse complement.
CTTCAATACACTTATCTAGGTATTCGTCTTCATGATCAAACACATCTGGGAAGTAGATATTTGGAGATTTACCACCAAGCTCAACCGTCGATGGAATAAGGTTCTCTGCGGCACATTTCAGAATATGGTTACCGACTTCTGTTGAACCCGTAAATGCCAACTTAGCGATTCGGTTACTGGTCGCTAGTGCTTGCCCTGCTTCTGAGCCAAAGCCATTGACTACGTTCACTACGCCAGCTGGCAGAAGGTCACCAATTTTTTCCATCAGAACAAGAATCGAAGTCGGCGTTTGCTCGGCAGGTTTAAGCACAACACAACAGCCCGCAGCCAAAGCTGGAGCCAACTTCCAAGCCGCCATCAACATTGGGAAATTCCAAGGGATGATCTGCCCAACTACCCCAATCGGCTCAGGGAAGTGATAACTTGCGGTATGCTCATCTAACTCGGCCGCACTGCCTTCTTGAGCGCGGATACAACCTGCGAAGTAGCGGAAATGGTCGACGACCAAAGGTAAGTCTGCGGCTAGCGTTTCACGAACGGGTTTGCCGTTTTCCCATGTTTCTGCCACAGCCAACTCTTCAAGGTGTTGCTCAATGCGATCGGCAATCTTAAGTAGGATGTTCGAACGTTCAGTCACACTGGTTTTCGCCCATTGCGCTCTTACGCCATGTGCAGCATCCAGTGCAAGATTGATGTCTGCTTCTCCAGAACGAGCCACCTTACAATACGCTTGGCCATTGATTGGCGATGTATTGTCGAAGTATTCACCACCCGTTGGTTTTACCCATTCGCCACCGATGTAGTTGTCGTAATGCGATTTGAAATTAACGATGGCATTTTCACTACCTGGCTGTGCATAAATCATAACCCTTCCTTTTGTTCTCGTTCAGTTTTTTGTTTTAAACAACCGAGTGTTCAACTCTGTTTTGTTGTTCACTTCATTACTCAAGTCACATGCCAACAACGCGCGTCTTGTTGTTAATTAAATGTAAAACTATGATTACCGAGCGATAACAAACCAAGTGAGTGACGTTTGAGCGGATGTATGGTGTGAACACCAGTGTTCAAGTGTTCCAAAATGGCACACCCTCACTGTGACAAAATGGTACAGTCATGGAACTTCAACACATTACCAACAGCAATTGGCTTTCCACTTCATGGGATAGAAGTGAACAAGCCGGTTTAAAACAGCGACGTCGACCAGATGATATTCGCGTAACTTCCGCGTTTCTTGAAGACAGACGCCACCAGCTCAATTTCTTGATCGATGCGGTCAAACAATTCGCTCTGCCTTTGTTTAATCAGCTATTTGCTCACAGCGACAGTCGCCTAATATTGACCGATGCGGAAGGCGTGATCATTGGAAGTTGGGGACAACCTAAATTCCGCGAAAAGTTGACCGAGATTGCACTCAGTTCTGGTGCTTGCTGGCAAGAAAAGCTCAAAGGAACGAATGCCATTGGTACTGCATTAGTGGAAGCAAAACCCGTCTCTGTGATTGGAGACCAGCACTTCATATAACATCATCGTTTCATCAGTTGCTCGGCAAGCCCTATCTTAGATCATTTGGGTAACTTGATTGGGGTTCTGGACATCACTAGCGAACAAAAGAAGCATGACTTTTCAACACAGGTCTTAGTGCAAAACATGGTTCAGCAAGTGGAGAACCAACTGCTCAACCAAATTCCTCAAGGGCATATTCGAGTAGATTTAGCTTGTGAGCAAGGTCTACTGAATAGCGGTTGGCAAGGCATCATCATCGCCAATGAAGAGGGTCAGATTCTGGCTCATAACCAAGTTGCCTCACAACTGCTGGATCAAACCAACGTTGTTGGACAACAACTCGCCTCAATACTCGACAGTTCTTCTAATAACCAATCTTTAGTCTTCAAAACTCAGCCACTATCGGAGCGTAAAACATCATCTCGTGCCATTTCTGCCTCTAATGACCTGCATTACGGCGATACCACCGTCGAGCACTGTTGGCAGCAAGCCAATCGAGTTATCGACAAAGACATTAGCTTGTTGATCCTTGGCGAAACGGGCGTAGGTAAAAATGAGTTTGTTAAAGCTCTGCACAAAAACAGCCAGAGGAAAAACGGCCCCTTGGTTTCCGTGAACTGCGGTGCGTTGCCAAAAGACTTGGTCGAATCCGAACTGTTTGGTTATGTTGCAGGCGCATTCACCGGAGCAAACAACAAAGGCTATCAAGGTAAGATCCGTCAAGCGCACAAAGGCATCTTGTTCTTAGATGAAATCGCAGACTTACCATTAGAAGCGCAAAGCCGACTACTACATGTTCTCCAAGACAAAACCGTGTTGCCTGTCGGCTCAAACCAAACCATCCAAGTGGATACACAAATCATCGCTGCAACACACAAAGACTTAGAGCGATTAGTCGAACAAGGTGAATTTCGTCAGGATCTTTATTACCGCCTAAACGGACTCATCGTCGAATTGCCTCGTTTCCAAGAGCGTAGCGACAAACAAGCGCTGATTGAAAACATTCATCGTCGTCATGCTGAGTCTGAACAAAGTATTTGCCCTCATCTGCTGTCATTAATGTTGGGCTATGGTTGGCCGGGGAATCTGCGTGAGCTCGACAGCTTAATAAAAGTGTCAGCCTTGATGGCGCAAGGAGAAGCGCAACTCGAGCTTAGCCACGTACCGAACCACCTTGCCAAAAAGCTAAGCCAAGCAAGCGTTATCGGAGAAGTGGGGACATCAAAAACCAGAGACATGCGTACGACTGTGGAAGATAAGTTGGTAAAAACCTACCAAGCAAACCAAGGCAACATCAGTAAAACCTCGCGCATGTTGGGTCTGAGCCGCAATACCATTTATCGCAAACTCAAGAGCCTTGGTATGCTGAAATAATGAAATGTAAGAGATAAAAAAAGAGCACCTCTTTGGGCGCTCTTCTTATTTTGAAACCTAGCCTTACAGTCCGCCTTCTTGCTGCGCCTGTTTTACTAATGCCTGACGTTGAGTTTCCGTTTCAGAATTCACTTTCTGTTCCTTGTGCGTTTCCTGATCCATATCTGCCGGAATGAAAACAAAGTACTTGTTAAGAGTCATCGTAAGAACCTCAATTAATAGTGTTAAATCACCTTCTTGGTAAATGTAAACAACACCAGCAAAAACGACTTATGCCGGTTCCTTGTTGTAGGTTTCAAAAAATAGAGGATGTTTGTCTACTAAACATCCTCCATATGCATGCTAATTATAGGAGGAGATCAAGGGCTTACCTAACACTGTTTTTCATCTTTTACGTAATCTTAGTTTCGATATCAGTATTGATACACCATACCCTTACGAGCTAACTCTATGTCACAAAAGAAAAAAATGATGCAGATTTTATTGGAACAGAGGATGAGAGGCGTTGATACTTAAAGCTCAATGTTTTGAGGCGCTTACTTCGTGAAAAATACCATTGATTTAAATCTGTATCGCTTTCTTTACCTGCTCAGCCAGCAAAAAACGCAGGCGAAAGTGTGTCACACTCTCGACATCAGCAAAGCGACTTTTACTCGACAACTCGCCGAATGTCGCCAGCGATTTGATAACGAACTGTTCAATGCGGAGAAAGGGTTCTACACCCCCACTCTCCTTTGCCAGCAGCTATGTGAAGCCATAAGCGAGCCGTTAGAACAACTTGAGCAGATACCGCAACTGGCGCAAAGCTACAATGCGAATCAGCATGCGAACGAATACCTTTTCAGCATTATCAATCCTCTTTCTGCCATGTTGACGATTCCTTTGGTCACCGCCCTCACAACAGAAGAGCAAAAGCCTAAGATCGCCTTTATTGATTGGTCGATTGAAAGCATAGAAAACCCCAAACGTGGTGCTGTCGCGATTGGTATTGGTGGTTTTCCGAATGAACTCAATGAAAGGATGGTAGAACGCAAAGTCAGCTCCGTTCCCATTTTCGCTTACGTCAATGATCAACACCCACTCAGTCAACAGCAAGAAATAGAGCTGAGCGATATGGAGAACCTAGATACTGTGCGCGTCTCAATGGGATCGCTCGATGTAAGCGCTTATTACGAGCGCATGCGTAAGTTAACTGGCGTGAATCTAGAGCAAAAACTGACTGTCTCCTCCATGAGTGCTGCGCTAGATTGCGTCAAAGTCAGCCCATATGTATTTGTCGGTATGTACATCGAAGACCAAGAGTTGCCCCCTGGCATTCGTCGATTGCCTTTGAAGTTAGAAGGTAAACCCATGATGTTTGACGTTGGCATTCAGTACCATCGCGCCTTCTACCAACATCCAATCATTGCGCAAGTAGAAGCATTTATTAAACAAGCACTTAGATAAACCACTAAATTCAATTGCCACATCGTTAACGCATACAAAAAAGCCGACCAATAAACAGGCCGGCTTCCTTCTTCAGCTTCTAGGACTTAATCTCTTATCTTATTTAACCTCAGTGATATCACTTGGCTTCCAAGTGCCGTCGTACCAAGGTTCTAGTGGACCATATACTCGCAAGATGGTGAACCAACCTTTGTTAGGTACGGTTTGAATCCAGTTTGCTTCTTTGCCTTTTGGAGCTTTCGGGCCAAAGTACAAATCAATCGAGCCATCTGAGTTCTCAATCATCTCATCGCGTTTATCGTTCTTACTTGGGAACGGTTGGCTCGTTTGTAGCTCCGAACGTGTTTGCGTATCGTAAGCCACCACAGACCAGAAGTTCTTCGCTGGCACATTGGCAGGAATCGTCAGTTTGTAATTCTTGCCGCCATCAAAGTACTCACCTTGTGCAGACTTATCAACAATCGCGTATTTCGATCCTTTACCAACCATCTTCAATGCCATTGCAGGCGTGTTAACCGTTGCCATGTAGAAGAAATAGGTACGTGCATCTAGGTTTCGTCCACCGTTGCCTTCTTCAATTAACCACTGGTAGTCGTTGCCAATAAATGCGGTCTTCCAGTTACGGTCGTTCCAAATATATGCATTCTCGGTGCGTGGGTTAAACATCAGTGCACGTGCCGTTGCATTACCAATCGCAGCACCATCTTCAAGGATCTTTTGCATGCGAGCATCCGGTGCAAATGGCTTGCCCTTCTGAATACCGATAGTCGCAATCAAGCCACGCATTTCTGGGTCGATGAACTCAATCGGCTCTTTGTCGATCACCGTTTTGATTTCATCATAGAAATGGTCGTCGTTCGCATGGATAGTATTGAAAGACTTACCACTACCAGAGATGAATTCCATCTTCGGTTGTTCACCTTTCTTCGCCAGTGGGTAAATCTTCAAACCTGTGTGGTATGAGTTAACCGCTGCATCCGTCTTACCATCTTTCAGGAACCCACGCGCAATAAACCAGTTGGTATAACTTGTCGACTGCGAGACATGGTAACCCTCAGGTACTGGGCCCTCGTAATTTGGTGGCAAGATGAGGTATTTACCACCCTGACCTTTATCTGGACCTACAACGCCCATATCGGTCACAAAACGGAAGAAGGCATCATTCACTGTGGTCGGCCCCATGCCCGGCGGGATTTCCACAACCGTTGGACCATCACGTTCTAAATCAAGAAATGCCGATGCGTAAACCGTATCCGTGTTACCCGTTAAAAATAGCGGGTTTGAATCCATCAGATCATCAAACAGCATCACCTGATTTGAACTCGTTAACCCCATCTTCTCATGCCCGACTCTCAACGCTTCCATAGAGGCCATAGGAATCGCGTTCATAAACACTTCTGTCGCACGCATGGTATCGAGATTGTTGTACAGCTTATCCATGGTTTGTTGGCTTGGCACGCCATCCTTGAAATTCAAAGTACCAATGCTGGTTTCAACCTTATCTGGTGTCATGATGCTTGAAGGAATGTCAGTGTTGTAAGCGCTTGTGCTTGCCATCACTGATGATGAAACCAATAGGCTGGTAATCAATGCGACACGTTTAAGTTGAGTCTTTAACATAAGAGTTTCCTGCGTTTTCAGTTGGGATGCATTTACTTTAGTCAAAGATAAAAATCATTTTTGACGCTCAACAGAATCAAAAATGCTGTCCAAAACGCTATGCAATGAAACTCACAACAATTGGCGATTAAAAACTGTCTACCAGGTCAATATTTAATCTTTTTTGAGAAATATTTAGCCCACTTTTTGGGTATCTTCTGAGCAAAAAAGAGACAATACAAATGCGGAGTGAAAGCACTCTGGCTCTACCCACTAAGCTCTGGGAGGCGTTATGAAAAGTAAAAAATTAGGTCATGTAATGTCATTCAGCAGAATGTTTTCCTTCATTGCCTTTCTGACAGCCACATTCGCTTGGGTATTAAGTATGTATGCCCTCTTTACGGTTTCCGTTGTGGCACTTTTCGTCAGTGGACTTCTCTACTTGAATGACAGATTCGGCCATCACCCAAAAGGCAATGTAAAAGAAAAGAGCGCTTAGGCGCTCTTTGAGTACTAATGAACAATGCTCCTAGACTTGAGATAAGCATTTATTTCATCAAGTTGATATAAGTTGCCGTCTTCGGTCATAGTCAACATCGTCTCATCTCGACATAACTCAGGCTCTCTGACCATTACCTCAATGCTCGGCTTACTCGATGCTAAAGAAAATAACGGGCATTCATAGTAGCCTTGACCTGTCGCGAGTGAAATTAATCTTTCTTGCTCTATAAGAGAAGCAGGCCACACTAGAGCTACCACTGACAACAACACAACTTCAAGCGAACGACTTAATGCCGTCGACACGGATTTGCCTATCTTTGCTTTGTATATGGCATAAAAACAACTTACAAGAATAGTGATGCTAGCGCCAATAACGATTATATAGCGCGTATTAACGTAGATTATTTGATATTGCTTAGCTAATTGAACCTGTAATCTTAAAAATTCGAAATGAGCACTGAGCAACGTAAAAGCAATGCCACATGTAATCAAGCTGATAACAAGAGCGACCAGGCTGACTTTTTTTATGCTTGGCGTATCATCCATTGTCCTACTATTCCCTATTAGAGCCTGATGCTATTTCACGTGTCTTTAATAACTTATCAACCCTTTCTAATTCGTGAAAATAGCCATACATAGCAATGCGATTGATCTCGGCATCCGAGCAAAGCCTCTCATTTTTTACCATTGCTTCTATCGTCATTCCGCTGGACGCGATTGTGAAAGGTGGACACGCTGAGTAACCATTATTTTCTGCAATATACTTCAATCGCCAAAATTCAAAAATTTGAATTGGAATAGCAACGATAAGGGACAAGACAACTGCTATGGTTATCACTCTAACCGGCACTTTGACTAACTGTGTCATTCGATCAAATAAAAGATAAACCAATAATATAGGGCATAAGAGTAAGCTTGCGATACTTAAAACATATGACGCATCAATATAGACCACTTGAAAATTACTACTGAACTGAAGCGTTAGAGATTCGAAAGCGAAATGATGATAAAGGCGATAAATGGCATAGATGATCAACAATATGAACATAAGCGACGCAAAAACTGGATGAAATGGATGCTTCTGTTGTGTCATATCTATTACCGTGACCTTGTAGTTGAGGGAACGCCAGAGAGCGGCTTAGCTTCACTCTTCGGAAAGGAATATTAAACTGATAGCAAATGCATGCTCTCCCATTTCTGAGAACTGCGTGACGAATCAACGTTTAATGTAACTTTTAAATCTGCCAATACCTCAATATCTTACAGACACAAAAAAGGATGCCACTTGGGCATCCTTTTGCTTTTATCCGTTTACTGACTGCGGATTAAACGTCGTAAGTTGTAGACGCTGTGTCGCCGCCTGTACCAGTCCAGTTTGTGTGGAAGAATTCACCACGTGGACGGTCAATACGCTCGTAAGTGTGAGCACCGAAGTAGTCACGTTGAGCTTGAAGCAGGTTCGCTGGTAGACGTGCTGTTGTGTAACCGTCTAGGAAAGATAGCGCAGAAATCGTACATGGCATTGGGATACCAGACTCTAGAGATTTCGCTGCTACTTTACGCCATGCTGCTAGGCTGCCTTGTAGGATGTTTTTGAAGTACTCATCAGAACCTAGGAATGCGATATCTGGGTTCGCTTCGTACGCATCACGGATGTTGCCTAGGAATGCCGAACGGATGATACAACCACCACGCCACATTAGCGCTACGTTACCGTAGTTTAGGTCCCAACCGTTTTCGTTAGACGCTTCGCGCATTAGCATGAAGCCTTGAGCGTAAGAGATGATCTTAGAAGCTAGTAGCGCTTGACGTAGTGCATCAACCCACTCTTGCTTGTCGCCTTCAACTGGAGTGATTGTCTTACCGAATAGAGATTCAGCTTCAACACGTTGGTCTTTCAGTGCAGATAGACAACGAGAGAACACAGACTCAGAGATAAGCGTTAGTGGAATACCTAGGTCTAGTGCGTTGATACCAGTCCATTTACCAGTACCTTTTTGGCCTGCTGTGTCAAGGATCTTCTCAACTAGAGGCTCACCATCTTCATCTTTGTAGCCAAGGATGTCAGCCGTGATTTCAACAAGGTAGCTGTCTAGCTCAGTCTTGTTCCAATCAGCGAATACTGCTTGCATCTCGTCTGCAGACATACCAAGACCGTCTTTCATGAACTGGTAAGCTTCAGTGATAAGCTGCATGTCGCCGTATTCGATACCGTTGTGTACCATCTTAACGAAGTGACCAGCACCGTCGTTACCAACCCAGTCACAACATGGCTCGCCAGCGTCAGTTTTTGCAGAGATACCTTGGAAGATTGGCTTAACCGCTTCCCAAGCTTCAGCCGCGCCGCCAGGCATGATTGAAGGACCAAAACGCGCACCTTCTTCACCACCAGATACACCAGTACCGATGAAGTGAATGCCTTTCTCACGGCAATGTGCTACGCGACGGTTTGTATCTGGGTAGTTAGTGTTACCACCGTCGATGATGATGTCGCCTTCGTCTAGAAGCGGAATTAGGTTGTCAATGAACGTGTCAACAACGTCACCTGCACGAACCATAAGCATCACTTTACGTGGTGTTTCTAGCTTCTCTACTAGTTCTTCTAGAGAGTATGCACCGATGATGTTTGTGCCTTTCGCTGGACCTTCCAGGAACTCGTCTACTTTAGCTGCAGTACGGTTGTGAGCCACAACTTTAAAGCCGTGGTCGTTCATGTTTAGGATAAGGTTTTGACCCATTACAGCAAGGCCGATTACACCAATATCACCTTTCATTGTTTCTCTCCAATTGTCTTTTATTCGACCAGCGGCCGCATTAAGCGATTTTTGCCGCTGCGTCTAAATCTAAATACCATTCCGTCAGACCCGCTTTCGCTTGGATCTTCGCTGCCGGATATGGAAGTACGCGTGCTGGTGAGCTGTTAATCTCTTCGATAATGTCTGCTTTACCAGCGCCAAGTACCAAGTAACTGATGCGCTTCGCTGCTTCTAGTACGCGTGCCGTTTTTGATACGCGAATCTGACCAGACTCAGGATGAGAAGCCAATACTGATAGGTTCTCATCATCGTAGTTTGTCTGACCTGGGAACAGCGATGCGGTATGACCGTCTGCGCCAACACCAAGTAAGATCCAATCAAACACAGGAGTGCCATTTTCAGTTGGAATCACTTCTGCCATCTCTTTCGCAAAGCGTTGTGCTTCAACTTCTGGCTCGTCTTCACCACGAATGCGGTGGATGTTCTCAGCAGGAATGCTTACTTGGCTAAATAGTAGCGTATTTGCCTCACCGTAGTTGCTTTCTGCATCATCAGGAGCAACACAGCGCTCATCACCCCACCAGAAGTGTAGGTTTTGCCACTGAATTGACGTCGCGTAAGCTTCTGTTGCCAATAGCTTAAACAGCATTTTAGGTGTGCTGCCGCCAGAAAGAGAGATGTGAACAGGTCGGCCCATTTCGCTAAACGCTTTCATGTCGTTAGCAAGGCTTTCTACTACCTGCTCTGCTGTTTGGTAGATCTTATGGTTGATCATAGTTCGCAGTAGTCCGTATCTGTTAGGTTTTTACAAGGGAAGCGCCATGCGCGGTTAGCTCGCTGTAGCAAGTCGTCCGCTTCTTTTGGTCCCCATGTACCACATGCGTATCCGAATAGCGCTTGTGGGTCTTGCTTGAAATCTAGAATTGGTTGCACGTATTTCCAACACGCTTCAACCGCATCGCTACGAGCAAATAGCGTTGCATCACCGTTTAGGGCATCAAGTAGTAGACGCTCATAAGCAGTTAGCATTTGGGTTTCTTGCAGGTCAGCATAGTGGAAGTTCATTTTCACTTCCTTCGCTTTAAAGCCTGCGCCCGGCTCTTTCAGACCAAAGCTCATTTGAATGCCTTCGTCTGGCTGAATACGAATAATCAGCTTGTTCTCTGGTGCGTTTTGACCAAACACTGGGTGTGGTGTCTGTTTAAAGTGGATAACCACCTCAGTCACGCGAGTCGGTAGACGCTTACCTGTACGTACGTAGAAAGGCACGCCATTCCAACGCCAGTTGTTGATGTAAGCTTTCAGGCCGATGTAAGTCTCAGTACGAGAATCGTCCGCTACGCCGTTCTCTTCACGGTAACCAGGAAGTTGTTGACCACGAACTTCAGACGCCGTGTACTGACCCAATACAAGGTCGTTGCGAAGTGCGTCTTCATCCAATGGTTTAAGACACTGAAGCACTTTCACGACTTCATCACGCATCGCGTCAGCATTGATTTGTGCAGGTGGCTCCATACCAACCATTGCCAGTACTTGTAGCAAGTGGTTTTGGAACATGTCGCGAACCGCACCTGAACCATCGTAGTAACCGCCACGCTCTTCTACGCCTAAGAATTCTGCGCCAGTGATTTCAACGTAATCAATGAAGTTACGGTTCCACAATGGCTCAAACATAGCGTTAGAGAAACGAAGTACAAGAAGGTTTTGAACCGTTTCTTTACCTAGGTAGTGATCGATACGGTAGATTTGATGCTCTTGGAAGTGCTCGTGGATTTCTTTGTCCAACGTACGCGCTGATTCAAGATCGTAACCAAAAGGTTTCTCGATGATCAGGCGTTTCCAACCATCTTCCTCGTTGTTCAGACCGTGTGCTGCAAGGCTTGCAGGGATCACGCTGTAAAGGCTTGGTGGCGTCGCAAGATAGAAAAGCGTATTACGTTGTTCGAATTGGTATTCTTCTGCTAGTTGGTCTAAACGAGTCGCCAACTTGCTGTAATCTTGTGTGTCAGAAGTATTGATTGCTTGGTAATGCAGGTGGTTGATAAATGCATTAAGCGTTTCTGGCTCAGTTTTCTCCATTTCCTGAAGCGATTTTTTCAGCTTTTCGCGGTAAGAATCGTCGCTGTATTCAGTTCGACTTACGCCAAGAATGGCAAAATTCTCTGGAAGCTGTTTGTTCGCATAGAGGTGGTATAGAGCAGGAATTAACTTACGGTATGTAAGGTCGCCTGAAGCACCAAAAATAACGATGCTGCTGTTTTCTGGTATTACCATCATCTTTCCCTTAAAAACGAGGTACTTATTGTGTGCCCGGATACGGCTAAAAGGATTGAGCCAACCCTATCAATGGCACCCCAAAATAGAAAATTGGTCTTACCTATTACGTTGATAGGTAAAGCCTATAGTCCCAAATCACTGCAACTGCTGAGCTCCTTAAACATAGTCTGGATTTCAACATTTGTAGGTCGTTTAGAACGCTTATGTCTCTCGAGTACAACCTTGCACTCTGCGGAGGAGATTTCCGACACGGGGGCGTATTGTCTACGACTATTTGATTTACATCAACACTTGGTGGTGCAAACGTTTAAATAATTTACACGATACGCAACAAAGCATTGAATAATAAGAAGTAATCAATAACCTTTCGAGAGTTATAAAATTTAAGCAAAAACTCTAAATTGAAGAATAAATGTTCAAATTTGCAATCCATTACATAAGTAATGCGATTCAGGTGGAGTTTACTCCTCAATTCGCAACTCGTTGAGAATGATACTTAATGAATTATAACCGAGCGTTCTATCGGGAAGCAGGTAGAGAGGTAGTGGTTAATACTCAGAAATGAAAGGATGGCTAGATAAAAGCCACCACTTTACGAGTTAAAACGACAATGATTACCTTATCACTTTTTTATAACTGCGCTCTGGTCGCCCTACTGTGCCGTAGTTTAAGTCGGCTTCCAGTTCACCCGAACTAATGAGGTATTCAAGATAACGTCTGGCCGTTGTTCGGCTGGCACCGATCTGCTCGCCTGCTTCGTCCGCCGTAAACATGCCTTCTCCAACAAACAAAGCACGAATCTTGTCTAAAGTTACGCCATCGATTCCTTTTGGTAAGCGTTGTGGCGTGTTGTCTGAACCTGCATTTGATTGCAGCATCTTATCAACCAAGTTCTGATCTAAGCTTTCTGCCACGTTCAGCTGTTGACGTTGAGAGATGTACTTTTGCAATGCCGCTTCTAATCTAGGGAACATGACAGGCTTGAGTAGATAATCAACGACCCCGCCTCGCATCGCTTGTTGAAGGGTATCCACATCTCTCGCCGCGGTAATTAAAATCACGTCACAAGTTTGATTATTTGAGCGCAGCGTATTGAGAATCTCCAAGCCCGTTCCATCTGGTAGATAAACATCCATCAGTAATAAATCTGGTTTAAGGATCTCTAGCTGCATTTCTGCTTCCATCCGTGTCGTTGCTATGCCCACCACTTCCAAGCCGGAGAGTTGGCTCAGATATTTATGGTGAAGCTCTGCAATGGCAATATCATCCTCGATGATCATGACTCGCGTTGCCGTATTCATACTTGTTCTTCCTTAGGCAAATACACGGTAATTCTCGTTCCATGTTCTGTATTTGGTAGCATCTCAACATAACCGTGATAACGCGTCGCCAGTTGATTCACAAGGTGTAGCCCTACCCCTCGATTCTGACGCGACTTGGTTGAAATGCCCTTTTTCAAGAGCTCTTGTGGCTCAATGTTTTCCGGTAGCCCACAACCTTGGTCGACCACCTCTAATATCACTTCGTTTCCGTAATCACTGATCGAAACATCAATACTGCGACGTTCTAACGCAAACGCAGATTCAACACGAATCGCAGACAAAGTCGCGTCAAATGCGTTATCGACAAGGTTGCCGAGAATGGTCACCAAATCTTCGGCGTTGAGCCATTCCGGTAACGGTTCTAGACGACTGCCTTCTTCGACCACCAGCTGCAACCCCAACTCCCGTGCACGTTCTGTTTTGCCTAAAAGCATACCAGCGATAAGCGGATCTTTAATGGTGTCCCGCAAGAACTCAATCATCGCTTGGTAATGCGCCGTCTCTTGTCCAATAAGCTGCTGCACCGCTTCTAGCTCGCCCATTTGAACCAAGCCACTAATAGTGTTGAGCTTGTTTCTGTGTTCATGCGTTTGTGAGCGAAGCAAATCCGCGTACTCTTTGGTTTGCGAAAGTTGCTCGGTAAGCTCATTGATTTCATCACGTAAACGGAAGCTCGATACGGCACCGACGATTTTACCATCCACAAAGATCGGTGAACGGTTTGCAATTAAGCGTTTGTGATTGAGGAAGATCTCGATGTCGTGATCTTCTTGTCCTGTTTCTAACACTGTATACAAATCGCTATCTCGGAGCGTATCAGTCAACGGTTTGTTGAGCGCAGCCTCTCGGTTAATACCTAGAATTTGGCATGCGCTACGGTTGATCGAGCGTAATACACCTTGCGCATCAACACTGAGCACTCCTTCTTTAATGGTGCTCATCGTCACATCCAATTCACCGTATAAACGACCAATCTCTTCCGGCTCAAAGCCCATGATCGCTCGTTGGAACTTACGTGACGCATAGTTAGAGACAACAGCATTGGCTGCAACCACAACCAGTGCCATTACAATTAAAAAGGCAAGAAACGGCTCGATTCGATCTTGCAGGCGCTCTAACAGATAACCGACAGAAACCACCCCAATGATGTTGCCTTGCTGGTCAAAAATCGCTGCTTTACCACGCACGGAATAGCCTAAAGAACCTTGAGCCGTTGAGATATAGGACTTCCCTTCCACCAGCGCCCTCTGGTTATCACCGCCTTTCATCGGCTTACCAATACGTTCGTCGACGGGGTGAATCAGACGCACACCATCTTTATCGCCGATAACAATAAACGCAGCACCTAACGCATCGGTCATTTCACGAAATCGCTGTTGGTATGGCTCAGGGTTTTGAGATTCGATCATCTCGATGACGATATGAGATGTCGATAAGAAACGCGCGACACCTAGTGCCTTCTCACCCATCTCTTGTTCTTGATCGAATTTAAGGTAAGTAAAGCCCGCAGCCACCAGAATAAGAAGTTCAATCAAACCCGATAACGTCATAATAATGAGCATGCGCTTACGAAAGCTGATCGAACTCCAACTCATTGATACATCCCTTACCGTTGCGAACATTCCACGTCACTGTGGAGACACATTCTAAATTAACACTGAGTTAACAAAGAGGCTTTTACTAAATGACAAATCTGTGAACGAGCGAAATGATCTCGTGTGTTTCCGATTAATTACTAAGCGAGCAGAAGCACAAGCACTTCAAAAGTGAGAGAAAAAGTTGACGAAATAGGACGCAGAAACAGAAAGATAAGCGGTCAGGCGTTCATGTATCTCACCTGACCTTGTTGGTTTTATCGAGAAGCAAAAACGCGCTCTAAACGATCCAGTGCTTCCTCAATCACTGCAGTCGGACAAGCCACATTCATACGAATAAAGCCTCGTCCCATTTCGCCAAACATGCTGCCACCTTCTAGAACCAAGTGCGCTTCATCAGCCAGTAGATTAAGCAAGTCGGCTTCTTCTAACCCAAACTCAGAGAAATCTAACCACGCCAGATAAGTCGCTTCAGGGACATAGAATTGGATTTTTGGAATGCGTTGCTCAATGAAAGACGCCATCAAAGCCAAATTCGTGTCGATAACATTATTGACCTCTTCCACCCACTGCTCTTCTTCATTGAATGCAGCAATCGTCGCGTCCAACGCAAACGGAGACATGCCTACCTTTCCTGTGTAGTTATTCAATGTCTCCCTATGCGATGCGCTCTTGATGACCAAGTTCGTAATATGCAGCCCAGCGACGTTAAACGTTTTGTTTACCGCCGTTGCGATGATGGTATTTTCACTGTGTTCCAAGTTAAGGGCAGAAGTAAACGAGCTGTCTTTGCGAATCAAATCCGCGTGTATTTCGTCCGAGAAAAACAGCACATCGTTGTCTGCACAAATCTTGAGAAGAGACTGCGTGACTTCTGCAGACCAGATATTGCCCGTCGGGTTATGTGGGTTACAGTAAATAAAGATCTTGTTGTTCGGGTCTTTGCACTTTTCTTCAAAGTCCACCAAATCAATGCTGTATTGATTGTTCTGATCTTTGATCAGATGGTTTCGCACGACTTCACGGTTAGTCTCTTGAATCTGTAGTTGGAACGGGTAATACACCGGAGGCTGAATAATGACGCCTTCCCCTTCTTTGCTGAAGGCTCGAATCACATTACGAACCGCAGAAACGGTTCCGGCACTGTACACAATCCAATCCTGCGCAATCGACATATTATGACGTCGGCCATACCAATTGATGACGCTGTCATAATAAGGTTCAGTCTGCTGTGTATAACCCAAAGTGCCTTGCATCGCTCGGTTAGTCAGTGCGCGAGTTATTGCTGGCGCGCACTCAAAATCCATATCCGCCACCCAAAGGGAAATGGTGTCATCGTAATAATTCACCCCTAAAAAATCTTTGACTATCTGGTGGTTTGTCTTTGCAGCAAAGCTGTTTTTTCGATCTAACGTTGTGGTGAAATTATAAGAATTCGTGGTCATGAAGCTGGTACCTTTAGCGCTTAAAAATGAGAGAAGCGAATAAATGCAATGGGATTACTTGAGTCTAATCTAGCGACCATTGTTGATTAAAACTCTGACACCCCGCAAAAAAACAGCAACGTTTTCAACTTGCGTGAAACGGTAAAACTCGATGCCTTCGTCGCTTTAAGTCACGGAGCGTTTAACCACAGTCTCAACGCTCAATTTATAGCCTCCATGAAATATCAAAAATAAATCATATCGCCAGCCAAATAATGTTGTTATTTATTCAACATCATACATAAATTGCCATCCAAATCTTGAACATGATCACACCAATTTGAGCGGTTTTTGAGGCGTTTTTAGACTTTCCGTCGTATAATTTTTAGTCAAGAAGCCTGCTAGAGCTTCGAACAAAGAAAGCAGCCAACTGGAAGTCTATTTAACGCTCAACACTTGCGTCAGAAAATTTGAAGATACATTGATAAAAATACAAATACTGACCGTAGGACAAACACTTAGACACCATCTGCACTGCAATAACTATAAACAGAGGTGCTTTTATAGTTAGAAGGAACACCAAAACATGGAACGCGATACATTTGGAATTTGCCTGAATAAGGCCATGCTGTCAGAGAATATGTATTCAACGTTTACACACGTCAGGGCTTATGAAAAGAGTGATGCTAGCTCCGCTGATCTTAAGGTGCTGCTGTCATTCCCACAGATGAGTGGTAAAGACTTGCTGAATACAATGCGAGGTTCTCGTCAGCTTGAGTGGAGAGCAGAATTTCACTGCCCTTCCATGAAGTGAAACAGTAGAAAACACGTAATAACGCTGCGCCCAACTAAGCCCCACTTAATTGGGCGCAACATTTCTCCAACAATTCTTTTATCCAATCACTTAACACTTTCTAATGAATACTTTATATTAGAGCTAATACTCTAAAGCAAAGTAGCCACTATGAAACAAACCGGAAAGTTCTGGATTTTGGGCCTTCTCAGCAGCTCGATTTCTCTTGCCTGTCACTCGGCTCCCATCACATTCGATGATGCATGGAAATTGTTGTTAGAAAACAACTATTCCCTTAAAGCGCAACGTGCCAACGTAGAAAGTTATGAATACCAACAAAGCGCGACAGATAACCTCAACTTACCGCAAGTAAGCATCGGCGCGAACTACACGCGTTTAGATACTGACGTCACCTTGTCCGGACAGCAGATTCTCGATAGCACTGGGCAACACATTAGCGTGCCACCTGTTTTCCAACCTATTTTTAGTGCGCTTGCGAATACCACCTCAACGATCACAGAGCGTGACATCTTCTCTTCTTCTATTCGTGCTATCTGGCCAATCTTCACTGGTGGTCGAATCAATGCCGCTCAATCAGCAGCAGAAGGTAAAACGGACGAAGCGAAAAGCCAGCTCGCGATGGAGCAACAAGCTCGCTTTGAAGATCTCTCCAAGTACTACTTCTCCGTTGTCCTAGCAAAAGAAGTGTTGGCAACACGACAAGCGGTAGAGAAAGGGTTAACCAAACACCGCGACTTTGCGATTAAGATGGAAGAACAAGGCCAAATCGCCCGCGTTGAACGCCTTCAAGCCGAAGCCTCATTAGACAAAGCCAAAGTCGAAACACGCAAAGCCGCCAGTGATCTAAGTATCGCGCAAGCGGCTCTTGGTAAGATCTTAGCGCAGAACGACTCTGTAGAACCTTCAGAAACCCTGTTTATCAACAATAACCTGCCGCCGTTGAATGCGTTTATTGATCAAACACTGCTAACCTACCCAGGCTTAGATTTGTTGGATGCCAAACACAAACAAGCGTCGAGCTTAATCAAAGCCGAGAAAGGCAAATACTACCCAGAAGTTTACCTATACGGTGATTACAGCCTGTATGAAGATGACTCTTTGGCCAGCCAAATGAAACCGGATTGGTTAGTTGGTGTCGGTGTAAATATTCCGCTGATCGAATCCACTGGCCGCAGCGAAAAAGTAAAAGCGGCGCAAAGCATGGTCACGCAAGTCGATGCGCTAAAATCACAAGCGAAGCAAGATTTGTCACTTCTGGTACAAAAGACGTACCTAGAAGCACAACAAGCCATTGATGAGGTCCAAGGTCTAGAATCAAGTATCGCCCTTGCAGACGAGAACCTGCGCTTACGCGAAAAAGCCTTCACTCAAGGCTTATCGTCATCTTTGGATGTGGTCGACGCGCAACTGTATGTCGCCAGCGTAGAAACACAGCAATCAGCAGCACGTTTCCGTTATCTGATTTTTTTAACCAAACTATTAGCACTGAGCAGCGAAATGAACAGCTTCGCTCAATACCAACACACTGCTTACGTTCCAACATCAGCATCCAAAGAGGCAAAATAAGTCATGGCAGCAAAATCTCTAAAACCCGCTCTACTATCACTTTGCGCTTTGGGTGTCGCTTCTTGGGTTGGTTACCAGTTCTACCAAGCGTATCAACCGGAACCAGCACGTTTACAAGGGTTGATTGAAGCGCAGCAGTACAGCATCTCTTCTAAAGTCCCAGGTCGTATTGATGAAGTCATGGTACGTAAAGGCGATGATGTCGAAAAAGGCCAGTTGATCTTTACCCTTCACAGCCCAGAAATCGAAGCAAAACTGGAGCAAGCAAAAGCGGGTGAAAAAGCCGCTGGCGCATTGGCATTAGAAGCAGAAAAAGGCGCACGTGAGCAACAAATTCAAGCCGCAAAAGACCAATGGTTGAAAGCGAAAGCGGCTGCAGATTTGATGGAGAAAACCTACCAACGTGTAAACAACCTTTATAAAGATGGTGTAGTCGCAGAGCAAAAACGCGATGAAGCGATGACGCAATGGCAAGCTTCGAAATACACCGAAAGCGCTGCATTCCAAATGTACAACATGGCAAAAGAAGGCGCGCGTAGCGAAACCAAAGTCGCTGCAGCAGAGAAAGCACGCATGGCGGCTGGCGCAGTAGCGGAAGTAGAAGCGTACGCAAAAGACACGCAAATCTTTAGCTGGTTTGATGGCGAAGTCTCTCAAGTTCTATTGCAAAGCGGCGAACTTGCACCTCAAGGCTTCCCGGTTGTGACGGTTATTGATACGCAAGATTCTTGGGCGACACTGAACGTACGCGAAGACTTGCTCAAACACTTTACCAAAGGTACTACCTTTAAAGCTTACCTACCAGCATTAGATAAAGACGTTGAGTTTAAAGTGACTCACGTTGCCGTGATGGGTGATTTTGCTACATGGCGCGCGACAGACGCATCGAAAGGTTTTGATCTTCGTACATTCGAAGTGGACGCTCGCCCTACCCAACCAGAGCCTGAGCTACGCATGGGCATGAGCGTTGTGGTTGAGCTGTAATCGCGTTGGCTTAAGACTATGACGATTCAAATCTCACAACGACAAATCCTACGGCGCGATAAGTGGTTATTATCTTGCCTGACATGGGTGCCGATCTTATTGGCCGTCACTATTTGGGGCGTGTTCTCTGCAGGTATTGCCAGAGATCTCCCGATTGGTGTGGTTGATTTGCAGCACTCGCAATTGTCACGCAAGATGATTCAGTCTCTTGATGCCTCTTCCACTCTTTCTGTTGATTATCACTACACCAGTTCAACAGAAGCGAAGAACGCAATGATCGAGGGTGATATCTACGCTTATGCTGTGATTCCCCCTCAATTTGACCAAGACATTCTTTTGCATCGGCAACCGCAGCTATCGGTCTTCTTTAACAGCCAATACATTTTGGTTGCGAAACTGATCAACTCAGCGGTTGCGCAGTCTCAAGGGTATTTTGATGCCCAGCTAGAAACCATGGGTAACCTAGCAAAAGGCAACACCACAACGTTGGCTGCCATTGGTCAAGCCGTGCCAATTTCGACTCAGATTACGGCCTTGTTTAACCGTAACACCAACTACGCTCAGTTTTTGGTAACAGCGATTGTTCCGGCGATCTGGCAGATCTGTGTCGTGGTCAGTACCATTTTGATCCTCGCAGCGCATTTTCGTCTTTATGGAAATGGCAACAACAGCTTCGCGTTCTTAGGTGATCGCCCTTTCACTCGACTAAGCAAAATTCTAAGCCAGTACATTCCTGTCTTTATGGCACAAAGCGCACTGTTCTTAGTCTGGTTTTATGTGGTGCTTGATTGGCCGATGGAAGGCAGCTACTTAGTGATGTTGTTAGCGCAGTTCGTAACGACTATCGCATGCATCATCATGGGAGCGCTGTTCTTCTTCCTATCGATGGACCCAGCACGTGCAATGAGCTTTGCCGGCGCATTTACCGCGCCGAGTTTTGCATTTATGGGGATAACCTTCCCGGTTTCCGACATGAACGCGTTAGCGCAAGCGTGGCGAGGCTTATTACCAATTACGCATTACATCGAAGTTCAAGTGGATCAAGCAAGCTACGGCGCAAGTGCGGCACAATCTATCGGCTCACTCTGGCCGATGGTTGGGTACATTATCCCGCTAATGATGACGGCGGCTCTATTAGCAAAACATCGCAACACAGCTTTGTTAAATAGCGCGTCCTCAACAGATAGCAAACAGGAGGCAGTATGACACTGTGGCAACTGATCAAAACAGAACTTCGCTCAGTGATGACCAATCCTGTGGTGGTGCTGACCGTCTTTGGTGGCGTGGTGTTTTACTCCTTCTTGTACCCGCTTCCTTATGCGCAACAAACGCCAAGAGAACAGCCGATTGCGATTGTGAACCTCGATGGTAGCCAAACCAGCTTAACCCTAGAGCGCATGGTCGACGCGACGCCTCAGGTTAAAGTCGTGACGCGTTTACACACGATTGCCGATGCAAAACAAGCATTCTTAAATCGTGAAATCACTGGCTTCTTGGTAATTCCAGAACACTTCTACAAAGACTTGATGCTTGGCAGCAGCCCTACTCTGGCTTATGCCGCCGACGCTTCCTACTTCTTGGTCTACGGTACCGTAGTCGAAGGTTTGGCAACAGCAGGCGGTACGCTTGGTGCTCAAGTTAAAGTAAGCAAGATGGTGATCGATGGCGTGCCGCTGAGCATGGCCAGCCATGACTACTCTGCAATCAAACTCAACATGAAGCCAACCTTCAACCCGACCATGGGCTACATCGAATACGTGGTGCCAGCGGTGTTTGTTCTGATCCTTCAACAAACATTGATCATGGCCGTCGGCTTGCAAACCGGTACACAGCGCCATGGTCGTGGGTATTGGTCTCAGGTGCCAACTGGCGCTCTGCTACTTGCCAGAACCTTGGTCTTCGTAGCTATCTACTACCTACTCAGCGCCTATTATTTTGGCTTCAGTTTTGAACGCTTGAACGTCAACCACGTTGCCAACGCAGGTGAATTGTTGACCTTGTTATTGCCATTCTTGCTTGGCTGTTGTGGTTTAGGTTTGTGGCTTGGGTATTTGCTACCAAGGCGCGAGCTGGTGACATTGGTCGTACTGGTTAGCTCAATGCCATTAATCTTCTTGGCAGGCTTCATTTGGCCAGTTGAGTCGATCCCAGCCCCGCTGCTTTGGTTTGCCGATTTGAGCCCGAGCACGTGGGCAATCAAAGGCTTTTTAGCACTCAACCAAATGGGCGCAACATGGCAACAAGTAGCTAAACACTGGACAGCACTTTGGGTGCTTACAGTTCTTTGGGGTGGCGTTGCCTACTGGATCGCCAAACGCAATACCAAACCAGTAGTAACAGAAAGCCTAGGTTAACGGCTTTACATCCAATTAAGAAAGGGGCTCACATAACCCCTTTTTGTTTGTTCGAATATTTTAATGGCAGAGTTGAACTGAAGAGTCACTGGGTCGTTTTTGGGTAAATCCGTGTTAGAGCAATTGTATTAACACGTCTTGAGTGGATTAGAAGAAGTATTCTGAATATGCTTGTTAGCTGACTTTTTAAAGTATGCACTAAAGCTCAAAATGATAGCGAGCGAGGATACAATTGTCATAGCCGTGCCTGACACAAAGGTCACATACCCACCTAGTTCAAAGAATATGAAGTAACCAATACCTACCGATCCACCGACAAGTGCAGTGATGCAGGCCACCATTAACCCCGTTAGGATGGTTATACTTTTTGGCATTTTCTATTGCCTCCTATCGATGAAGAGACCAAGAGCAAGTTGCTAATTGTGATTAGAGCCTCGTTGGTTAAGAAGTTAACTTTCGAGGGCTTTTGTCTATTTGCCGCAAAGAAAAATGTTCAAGTGATTGCTCATTTTCGATTCAATCCGTACCACTCAAGACTTTTTTCTTTCTAAACTTTTTATATCAAGTAGTTAACCTTCTTGACGTACAAAGCTATACAGCTGGACCTCAAAGCCTAACGCAAAGTAACTTATTACATTTTCACTATCTCTATTACTAGTCACTACGCGACTAATAATAGAGCCGGTAGCATTAGTCGGCTCTGTATATTTTCTACTGGACATTGCGGCTCCTTCCTCTCTCAAACCGTAACGCCAATTTTAACGCGTCGCTTTCAGGTGCCTTCTTTTCTTTCTAAAGAATAACTAGACAAAGTGCTCCTAATTACGATCTGACTGGTTAAATTTTTAACAGTGACTCACACCCTGCCAAAGAGGGATGGTAAGACCCCACTTCCATAGACACTTAATAGTTATATAATTCAGCCAACCTATGATCAGCCTAAACCATCTAGCTTCCATCACCTAGAAAGCAAAAAGAGCACATCAACTAACGCTAATGTACTCTTTTAGAATAGAAAGCTATAGCGCCTCTATTTAATGTTATGGCTCAGATATGCAAGAAACATAGTGGTATGTCTCAAGCGCGGTAGTATTACGAATATTACCAAACGTCATGTCAATAGTAACGACATCAGTGGGACTGACCTCGGTTGATGACCAATAGACAATACCAATAGGCCAACCACGTTGCTCGTATAGGCTATTTGGAAAAGGAAAAGAAAAGGAATTGTACAAATCGAGGAGCTCATTGTCGGTAGGTAAACGCCAATTCGTTCTCCCTTCTAACGCGATAGAATTATATTGCTCACACAAAGCTGGTGCATCATTCCACCACTCAAAAAGGTGGTAATATCCAGTGTCACCAGTTTGAAAAAAACCACTATCGTCTAGACGCCCTGTCTCCTCGTAGTACATTCCATAGTTCTCACTTCCACCGATACTTTCAAGGTATCTATCACTAGGTGAACTAGTATATAGAACGCCATTATTGTTCAAGTCAACTACGTCAATACATGGCCCTGCTAAGGTAATACAAGCCGTGACCTTAATTTCGTTACTCACAATACCTTGCAGCTCTGCCGTCGCCATTGCAATATCATTGGAGATTACGCCATTTGATAATAATCCGGTTGCTGATATCGAGACCACATCATCACCCGTGACACTCCAGTTCACTTGGTCTGTAATATCTGCTTGCGTTGAATCATCATAATAGCCAGTCGCCCTGAGTTGGACTGTTTCAGTCCCCCAAATTCGAACGTCGCTTGGCTCCAATACTATCGACTCTAAATTCTTGACCACATTAATAGTCGCAGGGTCACTTTGAACAACATTGCCATAACCATCACTCAAAGATGCAATGGTTGTTGTTCCGCCTAACGCAACGCCAGTGACAACTCCACCATCAACGGCACCATTTCCAACTGTTGCGACCGATGTGTCTTGACCGGTCCAATCTACCTCTCTCGTAATATCAGCAGTCTCACCGTCAGTGTAGGTCCCCCTTGCTGTTAAGGTCGTTGCTTTCCCAACACCAACATCAACAGTGACAGGTACAATATCAATATAAACAAGTCGTTCTGTCGTTACGTTAAGTAGCGCATTGTCGCCAATCGTTTCACCTTCAACAGTAGTGCTAGCCCTTACTTCAACCGTTCCAGCAGACACGCCTGTTACCATTCCGTTATCTATTGTCTGGCCAGTCGTGATAGAGGCAACGGCTGGATCGCTTGTACTCCAGCTCACCGATGGATCATTCGTTACATCAAGGCCTGTGCCATCAGAGAAGATAGCTTTCACATTGAATGGCCTTGTTTGACCAACGGTCGTTGTATCCGTGTCTGGTGAAACCTCTAAAGAAGTAATAACCGCATCAGTCACCGTAAGCTCCGCAGTACTATTCAGACTATCAGAAATGTGAGCTTTAATCGTTGTGGGTGATGCAGCTGCAGTTACTCCGGTAGCTAAGCCACTGGTATCGATGGTCGCAATCGCCTCATCTGAAGAAGTCCACGTTAATGAAGAATCTGTAGTTACATCTTGTGTACTGCCATCAGAAAAAAACACCTCTGCTTTAAAAGCTTGAGTTAAGCCTTTAGAAACCGACGCTACTTCTGGAGAGACTCTCAGCTCAGTTGCAATAGCATCCGTAATCGTAAGCTCTGCAGTATCGCGAACGCCAACCCCGTTAATGTTCGCAACTGCGCTCACTTCAACAATACCCGCACTCATACCTTTTGCCAAACCATCAGTATCAACGGTTGCCATAGCGATATCGCTACTATCCCAGTTCAAATACGATTCAGTGGTAACCTCATACGCAGTGCCGTCAGAAAACGTTGCTGTGGCGACAAAAGGCTTTTCATAACCCGCTGCTAATGTCTCTGCTTTTGGAGTAACTTGCAGTCCTGTCGCTATTGCATCGGTCACCATGACACGTGCAGTGTCAGTTACCGTTTCATTATCTTCTGTATATTGAGCAGTAACCGTTGTATCACCAACAATCATACCTTCAACAGTAGCATCAGGGTTTACCTTGGTTATCGACTCATCTGAACTTGACCAGATGATATTGTCGCTGCTTGTGACATCAACAATGCTGCCATCAGAAAGCAAAAGGTTTGCGTTTAAAGGTAAAAGCACCCCTACAGGAATAGCGTTGTCTTTTGGTGAAACCATCAGTTTTACAATGGTCACATCTCGGGTCTCAGGTGGTTCTGTGGCCCCACCGCCGCCAAGCAAACCTTTGTCATCTCCGTTACAACCAATGACACCAATCAGGACGAATATAGCCAGAAACGATTTCCAAAGCGTATTTAGGAAATTCATTATTGAACCTCCTTAACTTGCTCATCGATTTTCTCTTCAAGCGTTTCAAACTTGATGTTTACACGTCGATTCAATGTGCGCCCTTCCGCTGTATCGTTACTTGCGACAGGTTCTAACTCCCCCGCTCCGGTTACCGTTAAACGTTTGGCATCCACGCCTTTACCGACAAAGTAGTCAGCAACAGATTTGGCACGCTCCTCAGAAAGCTCTTGGTTGTATTGCTCCGAACCAACACTATCGGTATGACCAGTAATAACAACACTACCGTTCGGATATTGATTTAACGCATCAACAACACGATTGAGTTCGTCACTGACTTGTAGAATGGATGAGTTGAAACCAAATTGAGCATCAGCGGCTAGAGAAACGTCTTTTATCACCACTTGTTTTTCAATAACGGTTTCGGGTCTAGGCTCAGGAATAGCGACTGGTTCCGGTTGAGACACTTCCTCTTCACCAAAGTGGTACGTTAAACCGATAGAGGTGAAGTGCAAATCTGCACCTTGGACAATATCATCACCAATACCATCAATGAATTGGTATTCCCCTCTCAGAGACCAGTTGTGAGACAAACTATAGTCAAGACCAAGAGAAGCCATTGCATTCCAATCTTGACTTTGTTCGCTTCCAGCCCAATCAGATTGCTTGTCAATATCTTGGTAAGCAGCACCTATGCGAGTAAAGACTTCCCAGTTTGGCGAAATCGCATAAGAAAGTTTAGCGGCAACTTCTGCACCATACGTGTCAGTACTGACTTTTCCATTCGAATATTTCGCATCCGGCTTACCGTAATCGGTGAAGCCGCCTTCAAGAGCAAACCATTGATTAAATTGGTAGCCTGCGTAAAGACCGTAGGCAAAAACATCCTCATTACATTCTTGTGCACTTGATGAACATGCATCTTGGTAAGCCGCCCACCCAGCACGAGCGCCTAAGTAAAAGTGCTCACTATGAGAGGCATTGCTTTCGATGTTTGAAACGCCAGTTTGTCCATTAACTGGAGTGTTGAGAGAGCCCCCTTCCGCAAAAGCTGGGACTGCAAGTATCGCACTGATAGCAGATACTAAAGCTATACTATTAGATTCCATACCTATTCCAATACTACCTGTAAATACTACCCTCCTAAACACCCAAAACTGCATATCCCAAGAAGAGCTTGATTTTCATATAAAGCTCACAAGAGAGAAAGACGAATCACGAACACAAGTAATTCAAACACACACAGTAATTATCAGGAGGAGCTACATTGAATATAAAAAGCCATATAACAGTAACTTACATAAAGAAAGCCAATGACTTATGGTGAGCAATCATACAAATACATATTTCTAGCGACTAGGCATCAATACCAAATATATATAAATATTGCCTATGAAGCTCAACACACATGTAATAAAACATTGTATTTTTAAATAGTTAGAGTAATTACTTGTGGAATCATTTTTTCATCAAATGGACTATTTATTACAATAAGAAATAAGTAGAGCTTGAAAAATAGGCTTGAGTCTGGCAGGAAAGGACAGAAACGAAAAAGCCCCAGCATTTCTGCTGAGGCTTAGAATGTGGCGGTGAGTGAGAGATTCGAACTCTCGATTCAAAACTAATTACGAGAAATTACTTTAAATTTAGAAGCGTTATACCATCAAACCTTTTATTTACTCTTTTAAAAGTTGCTCAACCAATTTTTTGGAAGTTCAATTGCTGTAAGTCCAAATAAACTATACGTAACGATAACACGGGCACCATATAGTGTTTCATTTGCAGTTGATGACAAAACTTCAACAATAAACTATCGCAGCCAACACAATGAGTTATAACTCAAGGGCAGCTTAGATATTGCCTAATTCACTTTAGATGAAAGGTAATTTTCGAAATAATTTTTTCACAATTGTACTTCCCCGTTCCTTGCACAATTAGGCTTAAGAGTTTGTCCTACAGGCTGGAGGACAAATCGATTTTATGGTGTTTTTTTGCTATCCAAATATGTTTTTGGGCAAAAACGGTTTAGTTCAACAGAACTAAACCGTTTCTATCAGGTTAGAAAAAGGTTCTTCAAACCATAAATCGTACTACGAAACTATCTAACGGAAACTTGGGATAAGCGCTGGAATCCCTGGTAGTAGACCAACCAACGCCATTACGCTTGTTAATACAACAAACATAATGCCAGGCAGTACCCAACGGCTCATTTTACTGAGTTCCCCACTACGTTCTTTACAGCCGACTAAGCCTAAGTTATCCAACAGCATAGTGAGAGACCAGCCAAATGCAGGGTTAACGAGCGCAGAAGAAAATACAACAATCGCTGCCGATTGTGTGGTTTTCCCCTCACGCGTCATTTCCATTCCCGCTTCTAGCAATGGAACAAATACCCCAACAATGAGCGCAACACAAAGTACCGGTTGCCAGATCGCTAAATCCATTGGGTAGCCCCAAACAGCAGCGATGATACAGAACAGTGCCGTTAGCAAAGCACCAGCAGGAATAGGACGTTTAGCGATAGCCGCCGGAACGATGTAAGTCCCCCACGAAGACGTAAAGTTAGTACCACCGAGCAAAGAGCCGAACGTCTGACGAATTGACGCTGTGGTCATGGTATCGTCGATGTTCATATGTACTTTTTCTGTACGCTCTGGATAGCTGATTTTTTGGAATACTTGATGTCCTAAGAAATCTGGCGACCACATAGCCACGGCCAAAATAGCAAAAGGCAATACGACCATGAAGTGTTCAATCGTCGGTAAACCTAGCATCCAGCCCGTATCCTCTCCCCACCAATACATAGGGTTCATATTGGGTAAACCGGGCTCGGTTTGAAAAGAAAACGGTGCGCCCATAGCAAAAGCTAAAGTACCGCCTAGCAAGCAACTAAGAGGAACGGCTAGCCAACGCTTACGAAAATGTTCCAATAGTGCATATAAAATAATGGTGCAAAAGATCACGACAAAAGCGATGTGGCTCATCCCTATTCCCTCTGCCCAAGCGAAAAGTTTTTTCACTTGAGAGACGGTTCCAACAAAGCCAAGGTAGAGTAATAAGCCGCCACACACACCTTTACTCGTGAGGTTTGCCAGCATACTGCCACCTTTACTGATGGCTAACAGTATGCCAAAAGCACCAATCAGCAAACCAAAGGCCATAGGGTGCCCACCAGCAGCAACGACGATAGGAATTAATGGGATGAGCGGGCCGTGTGTACCCGCGAGGTTTGCGGTTGGCAGTAGAAAGCCTGAAAAAAGAATAATGAAAACAGAGGCGATAAGTAGTTCATAACGAACATTTTCTAAAATAAAGCCTTCGTTCAACCCTAGCGCCCCGGCAAAAGTTGCGGCAATGGCTCCCACCATAACGACTTTACCAATGGTCGCGGCCATCGCCGGGATGGTGTCTTCTACCTCGAATCGATAATCTTTAAACGGCAAATTGGGACGCCAACGTTTAGGCGCCATGATTTGCAACTCGTGCTCTAAATATTGTTCTCGGGACTCAAACTCCGAACTTGGTTTATGTTGTTGTTCATAGGTGAGTTCATCCTCACTGGCTTTAGGCTTATCTGTTCCAATATTTACGGACTCTAAAGTGCTGCTCATTGTGATTCCTTTCGTTCACACTCTAAGGTGTGTTTTTCCAACCAACGTTGTTTGCTCACTAAACGAAGATTAAGCGAGTCGTTGTCTATAAGTTCTCTGCTACAAGAACTCGATGACTGAACTTTTTGAACTCTGAAAATTCAGTTGCTAGTACCTTATACCAAACGAAAAAATACAAATAGTCTCAGGTGGTTAGACATTAGTCGTAGGGTTCGGGCTAACGGTATGAGCGTTGTGATGGGATTTGATAGAACTAGCCCAAGGTCTTTGGCGAGAGCGAACGAAAGGTGTGGAAGCGTGGTGAGCCAACAGCAACAGAAAGCT
The DNA here is from genome assembly GCF_002021755.1 of Vibrio owensii. Taxonomy (NCBI): domain Bacteria; kingdom Pseudomonadati; phylum Pseudomonadota; class Gammaproteobacteria; order Vibrionales; family Vibrionaceae; genus Vibrio; species Vibrio owensii. The sequence goes on along the minus strand of NZ_CP019959.1, from coordinate 3,452,287 downwards.
TGGGTTAGCGGCTTTTTATCCAATAAAGAAAGGGGCTCACGGAGCCCCTTTTTGTCTGTTGATTCATTTATCGCAATTGGTCTAACAGCGCATCAATTGGATAACAGTTTTCGAAACACTCGCTGCTTCAATGTCTTCCAACGCACCAGCAACAAACCAATGGCGATTAGGATATAGATGGTTGGCTCTGCTACCTCTGACTTCACCGACCAATAGAAATGAATCGGTGCCAATATCGCAGCTAAGTAAACCCAGTTATGCAGCTTTTGCCATTTAGGCCCCATTTTACGTTGAATGGATTGAGTCGAAGTCACCGCCAGAAGTAACAAGATAACCCACACTGCTGCACCAACGGTCAAGTAAGGGCGTTTGACGATTTCAGAGGCAAGCAAACTCCAATCTAATCCTAAATCGAGCACAGCAAAAGCAACCAAATGAAGTACTGCCCAGAAAAAGCTGTAGAGCCCGAGTAGTCTCCTAACTCGAACTAACAATCCTTGCTTGGTCCAACGTGCAAGCGGAGAAACCAGTAAGGTAATAAACAACGTATTAAGCGCGCTAATACCCGTGTAATGAATGATGCCTTGAACGGGATCGCCACCTAAGTTGTCAGTATTAATAGCAATGACCAGCAGACCTAAGAAACCGAGAGAGACAAGGTGGATCAGGACTTTAAGCGCAATGATGTGTTTTGGCGTCAGCTTTCTCAATAGAACTTCCTCAGATCCATATTCTTATAGAGATGTGCCACCTCTTCCTCGTAGCCGTTGAACATCAATGTTGGCTGCCTGCGAGAGCTGAGCACACTGCCCTCGCCGATGAAACGCTCGCTTGCTTGACTCCAGCGTGGATGGTCGACATTTGGGTTCACATTCGCGTAAAAACCGTATTCATTCGGCGCTAAACGATTCCACGTTGTTGGCGGCTCTCGGTCAGTTAAACGAATTCGAACAATAGACTTGATGCTTTTGAATCCGTACTTCCAAGGTACAACTAGGCGAAGTGGCGCACCGTTTTGTGGTGCAAGCGTCTTACCGTATAAACCCACAGAAATCAGCGCGAGCGGGTTCATTGCTTCATCAAGACGAAGCCCTTCGACGTAAGGATATTCAATACTGCTGAACGAGCCTTGAGCTGGGAACTGTTTTGGATCATAGAGGGTTTCAAAAGCGACGTATTTCGCGCTACTTTTTGGGTCCGCCATTTTGATGATGTCAGCTAGAGGAAAACCAATCCACGGAATGTTCATTGACCACGCTTCCACACAACGTAAGCGATAGATTCGCTCTTCTAGTGTGAACTTATTAAAGATGTCATCGTAGTCGAGCTTGATTGGGTTATTCACCAAGCCGTCGATCTCAACCGTCCATGGGTCAGACACGAACTCAGAAGAGTTTTTCGCAGGATCAGACTTATCGGTACCAAACTCATAGAAGTTATTGTATTTCAGAATTTTACTTTCAGGAGTAAGAGAAAGATCCGCTTGGTATTGTTGTGGCTTTGCCGCGCTAAGGTCAATTCGATTGTCTGAGACTGGCTTTTCCTTTGACGCGAAGATATCCAAAATACCCGCTTGTGCATTCGCTGCGAGCGGCATACCGACAACCGCAATGCCAAGCTTTTTCAGTATTTCGCGACGTTCTTTATAAACGGACTCTGGCGTCGCTTCGTTTTCAGATAAAGCCCAGCGATGATTCTTCTTAATCCACATAATCTTCCCCGAATGTGTTCATACTTTAGTAAATAGCGAACTGGTAATACGTTGATTAAGACAGACCGTAGCAATGGCAGTTCTATTTCATTGAAAACGAAAAACCGATATGCATACGAGTTAACGCTTTTCATCGATGTCTGCTAGGAGGCTATGTTCGTTAGTAAGGAAACCTTATTCGCTAGGAAATCATGTCACCTGTTTTGGTTTGCTCGCCTCTTTATCTAAGGTTTGAAGAATAAGGCATACACCAATTAATCCAACGCCAATCCAACCAGAGATAGCAATCTTCTCCCCAACAATCCAAACCGCCAGCACGGCCGCAACAACCGGTTCAAACAACGTAAGAAGATTGGCACTGCTAACATCAACGTACCTTAATCCATAACCATAGGCGAGATAACCCAAACACATTGGAACGATCGCCATATAGACTGAAACAGAAGCGTTCGTGATGCCGGTGAATAGGTTATCTCCGGTAAACGCTAAGCTAGGCAATAACAACAGAGCACCACCAGCAAAGATACTACCTAACGCCGCTTGCGATTTGATTCCGCCATCAATCATTCGCTTAGCAACCCACGAATAAATGGCGTAACTTAACCCTGCTATTAACCCCAAAACGATGCCCAAAAGATAAGAGGCTTGATTTGATTCCACCGCCCCACCCGATTTCGCCATGACTAACATAATGATGCCCACCACTCCAAATGCAAAGCTCACCCACCATTGAACAGAAATGCGCTTACCTTTGCTAAAAAGACACTCTATTAAAACAGTAAAGAAAGGCGCACTGGCAATTGAGATAACGGTACCAACGGCAATGCCAGAAAGCTTCATCGACGTGTAAAATGCCAAAGGATATACAGCTAATGCAACGCTGCTTATTGCTAACGCTAACTTAAACAGTAAAATCTGATGGAATTGATGACGAATGCTACGCCAAGATAACACTGCTTGAATAACACCACCAACGCCCATAGCGAAAGCACCAATGGCTAGCGGACTGACTTGATGAGCAAAACTTGCGGCTGTGCCTGTCGTTCCCCACAACAAAGAGGCGAACAAGATCGCCAGTGCGCCCGATTGATATTGACTCGTCGATTGAATCGCAACAGATGACATGCTTTATTTCTCTATAATGATTTTCAATAGAGAAAAGGATACGTTGATTAAGAAGGCATAACTTTGCAGAAAGGACGCAACAATCGTTTAATGAGACGTTATTGACGGGCTAGCTCGCGTGGCGACAAACCAAAATGGATTGAAAAGCGACGACTGAACGCAGATAAATCGGTGTACCCGACTCGCTCGGCAATCAGTTGAACTGGTAAGTCGGTATGTGTGAGCAAAGCTTTGGCTTTTTCCATTCGTAACTCAGTAATGTACTGCAATGTGCTGACGCCAAGACTTTCTTTAAATCGCTTTTTAAATTGAGTCGGGCTCAAACAAGCTATCTTAGCCAGTTCATCGATAGACAACGCCGTATCCATATTTTCAGCAATATGGCTTTGTACTGCTCGAATCCTTGGGTCAACAGGCTTTGCGTGAGTTTGCTGATCTAAAAGCATCGAGAACACATTTAAAATCGAGCCCTCTAACCCACTATCAACTTGGTGCTGCAACTGTTTTTCTACAAAATGAAGATAGCTTAACAGTGGTGGCGTAACAGAAAACACTGCCAATTGTTCCGTAAAAAAGTGCTCTGGCAAAACGTCCAAATCCGCGACAATAAAACGCGCCATTTCATCGGCTTTGAATCCATGCTCAGTGCCAGCAGGAATCACGACACACTCACCGACGGTGACTTTACCGACAAAGTTTGTCATCTCAATCGCAATATTGCCGTGGATTGGCAGCACCAATTGATGATAATCCCCGTGTGAATGGCTCTGTAATTGCTTGGTATAAGTTCGAATACTGAGGCTATTTTTCATATCAGATTAGCTAACGAATACGCTTATTTTCAGAAAGATACGTTGAGTATAACCAGCCAAACACACAACACAAATACGCCGACTGATTTGGATTATTAACCAAATCTAAAAACTGATTTAGGGATTAGCCCTCTTATCATTAACAATCGCAACTCTATACTGGCACTGTTCCCGAACTTTCGAATCAAGAGCCTTGTGATGATAGCGATTTCCTCGACCTTAAAATCCGTTCTCGAAAAAACACTGCCGTTGACTGTCGGCCTTTTTGCGATCATGTCAGTACAACTTATCGATGCGGTGTTTATCGGTATGCTTGGCGTGAACGAGCTTACTGTGCAAGGTATCACGATGCCGTTTCAAGCTGGCTTTATTGGCATTCAAGTCGGCATTGGTGTCGCGGCAACGTCGATCATCTCACATGCTTTTGGCGCAAATAATACGCAACGCGCGACAAATACCGCTTCACTTGCGTTATTGGTCGGCAGCGCTATTATCGCACTGATTGGACTAGCGTTGTGGTTGATGGAGCAAAGTGTATTTTCTGCATTTGTCTCTGTGAAAGACAGCGGTGCACAATATCAACAGCTCGAAACGTTATTTGGTCAGTTCTGGGGCTTATGGTTGTTAAGCGCACTATCCAGTGCCGTACTGTATTTGATGACCTGTGTGTATCGTGCGAACGGTGACACTAAAGTCACGGGCTCTGTCTTTGTTATCGCAAGTCTTATCAACCTCGTGCTCGACCCGATCTTTATGTTCGTTTTAAACATGGGAATTGCGGGTGCTGCATTAGCATCGATGCTTGGCTTTGCCATCAGCGCGGGTTACATGATGCACAAAGCCAAAGGTCGTCAATGGTTCGCGCCTTTCTCTTCGGCTTTAACTAGCAAAGACGATGTCGCGCTGCTGATCAAAACCACGATTCCAACCATGATGAATCAGATATTACCGTCAGTCAGTGCTTTCGTGACGGTTATGTTCATCGCTCATCTTGGTACTAACGAAATCGCATTTTGGAGTTTGTTAAACCGAGTGGAAAGCTTCTTACTGATCTTCACGTTAGCACTCACCATGTCATTGCCGCCGATGATTGGCCGTGAACTCGGTGCCGAACGTTTTGATTCAATCCAAGCGCTCGTTCAATCGGCGTCTCGCTTTGTGATTTTGTTCCACTTGGCCATCGCAACTTTGTTGGTGATGAGTTTACCAATTGTTGTTCCTCTCCTATCGGCGGACAACACAATGCAAGACTGGTTAAAGCTAGCGCTTTGGGTGATTCCGTTTAGCTACGGCCCTTTAGGTTTGTGTATGGTTGTCACTTCCATCTTCAACGCATTAGGTAAACTAAAAACTGCCCTATTCGTTTGCTTTGTAAGATTGGTGGTTCTGTACATCCCAGCGATTGCCATCGGTTCGTTACAGGGTGACATTTTTACAATCGTCATCGCAGCGACAATTGCTAACGTTCTAGCAGGCTTGTTTGCATGGTTACAGTTAACGAGCTATGTAAAACAAAACTTGTCCGTCACTCAAGCGTCGATGTTGAAAGTGGAAGCAGTGAAGTAATAACGGGTTTTAAAAAAGATAAACGCCCATACTTTTGAATAAGTGTGGGCGTTTTTGTTTTTGGCGCCGTACCTAGGGGGATGAGGTCATTACTCTTCTGCGTACTTTATAAAACCGGCACGTGATGCGCTTCGACTTTAGTTTTGTGAATGTGGCTCATCTTATGGGTATTAACGAAGTCTGTTCCGCTCCTAAAGCCCGTTTTCACTTTAGTAGTGAGTACTGCAATGTTGTTGCCAAAGACAACGTCCGTGTGACGAGCATATTCGCATTCCGTAGTCTTAACGCCTCGCTCAGCAAATCCCTGCTCCATCTTACGAGAGTAAGTAACGAAGTCCGCTGGCGTGATTTTTTCGTCTAATTTCGAGTTGCTTGTTACTGCGCTGATTACATCCGCGGGTGACAACGATTTATCGAGGCTTTCTAACACCTCCACCGCCTTTTTAGGATGTACCGTTGGGGGCCTTTGACAGGTATACATTTCGTAGAGGTACTCGACCACCGTCTCAATATCCTCTTTATTATGTCCACCCATTAAATAACTTCCGTTACCTACCGCACCACCGGAAAATTTGCTCTCGCCATTAAGGTGCTTTGCTAAATTACCATCGGGCTTGATGCTGACACCGATATCGAAGAAGTAATCTCCGGCATTTAAAGCCAGTAAAGAGACCATGTTCTTTACAAAAGCCGGGCTACCGTGATTGATGCTTGCCTCATACAATTCCGTCATCTTTTCGGCAATGACTGGCGTCTCCATGTTTTTCTTCTTCAGCAATTCATCCACTGAAACGAACTTAACATTATCTGGAAGCTCGACACGTGAGTCGTAACAAGTTCGCCCTTTAGTACGTCTATCAACATATATTACGTGTTTTACCTTTGGGGTAATTTTGGCATTACTAATGACGTTCAGTAGGCCATGTTCCTTTTCAACACTGGGAATAATATTGTCTTCACCACTTTCCGCTTTTGTATTCACCCAACAATAAGCAACGGTCTTGGTTGGTAGCTTGGAAAAACTCGGTTTCGCGCACAACAAAGAACTGAGTCCACTCTTTTTCTTATTTTCTTTTAATGGTGTTAGCGCTACGTCGGTGTTTTCGTTGCTGCGTTCAGCAATGACTCTTTCTCGATTCGCTGCCCAGCGTTTATTGTCTGCTTGTGTCACTTTTAGCTCTTCCTTACGAGCTAAACGTTGTTGGGTGGCGCGTTCTTGAACAGATTGTTGTACTTGTTCTGTGTGGTCACTTGGAGAAGATTGATATCGCATTAAGTTGGCCCTAATTATCAAATGTAAGAATTTGTTACAATATGATAAATTTGACACTTAGAATAAATAGTGGTGATGAAGTAACCGCTCAATAAGATATTATTACTAATTAAAAGCTCATTATGAAGGGGAAAATCACATTATTTTCTCTTCTGTATAATGGTAATGAGTACGGTAAATACCATTAAATATAAATTATTGTATATTTACTCTAATTTACTTTTCATTAATAAACTAAGTAAGAGTTAATAGGCTCTAATATTTAAAAAGGGACTCAAACGAGTCCCTTGGTGGATTCAAATAATCTTAAGCATTCGTTAGTTTTTTCAGCTCTGCTTTGTTCTCTTCTAACCAAGCTTCGAAACTCTGAGGCTGCCTGCCTGTCAGTTCTTCAAACGCTTCACTTGTACCATCTGAGTAGTTTCCGCGATTGTGTTTATCCATCGTCACACACAACTCTACGATAGGAGCAGGCAACTCAAACGACTCAAGCTGTGCTTGGTAATCTTCGTCAGACAGGTTAACCATGTTGATAGACGTACCGAGAACTTTATCTATCACTTTCGCCATTTCTGCGTGCGTTAGAGATTGCGCACCGTTCATTGGCAATACCACTTTGCCCTGCGCTGGTTTCACGAGAGCAGATGCCGCAGCAAAAGCGAGATCTTTGCGTGATAGTTGTGCAGAGCGCCCCTCTGCTGCCGACGTCAACCAATGACCCGACTGTAGAATGCTCGCAAAGTATTCTGCCAAGTTCTCGAAGTACCAGTTGTTACGCATGATGGTCGCATTAGCGATACTGCTTTGTTTAATCGCATTCTCGGTCGCTTCATGCTCATGAGCGAACATCACTGGCGAGCTCTCTGCAGAAGGCATCGACGTGTAAGCAATGTGGCTCACCCCTACTTTTTCTGCTGCCGCGACTGCATTCAAGTGCGCTTGAGTGCGAGGACCAGAGGCGTCGATGCTGACCAGTAGCATGCTGTCTGCTCCCTGGAAGGCTTGCTCTAGTGACTCAGGGCTTGAAAAATCTGCCTCGCGAACATCCACACCTTGGCTTGCTAACGCTTGCAGTTTGTCTGCATTACGAGTGGTCACAATCAATTGGCTTGGTTTTACATTGAGCTCTTCAAGCAATGCTTTTACCACTTGTGAACCTAGTTTACCTGATGCGCCTGTTACTAGAATTTTGCGATCTGACATGATGGTTTCTCCATTCGATTCTTACATTATTTATTTCTGAACAAGGCGAAAATGACCAAGCTGTTTTGGCTTCCCGCTGTCGATGGAGACACTATATCGTTTGATGATTGATAGATAATTAGCCTTTGATTAAACTAATTGTTCATTCTGACTAAACAATACTAAATAGCTTTTGGAAAGTAATCGGTATGATCTCACTCGATGACATGATGGTCTTTGCCAAAGTGGCAGAGAAACAATCCTTTACTCAAGCAGCTGACGATCTTGATATTGGCAAAGCGCGCGTCTCACAAATCGTCTCTAAACTAGAGCAAGCGTTGAATACTCGTTTGTTGCATCGCACGACACGTTCCCTTTCATTGACTGATGCAGGTTTACGCTACTACGAAAAGTGCAAACTGATTGGTGATATCGCTTCAGAAGCTAACGCAGAAACACAAGATGCCAATCAAATCCCAAGTGGGACGATTCGTATCTCCACGCCTAGCTCAGCTTTGGTCGATATATTGAGTGAGTTCTTACACCTCTATCCGGAAATCAAACTCGACATTATTGAGAGCGACAGTTACAGCAATCTGATTGAATCTCGTTGTGATATTGCATTGCGCGCCTCTTCCGCTTTAGAAGATTCAAGTTTATATGCGGTTAGACTGGGCTATTTTCGCGACATGATTTGCGCCACGCCAACCTATCTCAGCAAGGTAGAAACGGTATCTACACCGGAAGATCTTCTCTCGCTAGATTGGATTAGCCACCATATCGTTCACGGTGATAAGCAACTCACGATGACCAACAGCCAAGGTCATGTCACGCGCTTGGTTCATAGCCCTAAAGTGCAAGTAAGAACCGCGGCCACAGTCAAAGAATTCGTTTTGAATCATCTTGGGTTTGCCATCATGCCAAGCTTTATGATGAAGGAAGAATTAGTGCGAGGAGATTTAGTTCGCATCCTACCCGATGTGCACGATTTAGAGATTCCGATTTATGCGGTGTACCAAGAGAAAGCCTTAATGCCGCTTCGAGTTCGCACTCTCATCGAGTTCTTGAAGCAAAAAACTGATGCGTTTGAATAGCGTCGAACGTCTCCTATGAAACTCAGCAATCCCTAAGCCCAATATTCCCAAAAGAAAAGCCCACCGAAAAGTGGGCTTTGTTCTCTTCTAATAACGAGAATAATAACTAGTAGCTTGCTTGAATGCTGACACCACTATAGTTTGAGTAACCTTGAATCATGACGTGGTAGCGTCCACTTTGGGTTGCGCTTACCGTACATGTTTCATTGTTACCGTATTTGAAAGGTCGGCAGTCCCATGTATTCAGTGCTGGTTTTGCACCAAAACGGAGATACAAATCCGCATCACCACTGCCACCATACATTTGTACTGTTAAGCGTTGCCCCGCTTCTACATCAACATAGTAATACGCGACTTGACCGGTTGAACCACTTAAACCGCTCACTGGCACACCCGAGGTTAACTTGCCTTCTGGGTCCGGTGTTGGATCAGGGCCACCACAGTCTTGGCCACAATCTGCATCGGTTAAGCTATAAAGTAGCTTGTTCACGCTGCCTCTTGTATCCGTCACCTTTCCGCTTGTTGCGCGGCTAACGATTAAGGCTTCCACTTGGCTTGGCGACAACGAACTGTTTTCTTGAAGATACAGTGCTGCTACACCCGCTACATGTGGCGTCGCCATCGATGTACCACTAATGGTTTTGTAGCCACCGTCATACCATGCAGATTTGATTTGTGAGCCTGGCGCAAATACGTCCACACAACTGCCCCAGTTTGAAAAACTCGAACGTGCATCCGTGCTAGTGGTCGAGCCGACAGTGACACCATTAGCAACGCGCGCTGGAGAGTAGTTACACGCATCGGCGTTGGAGTTACCTGCTGCAAGCATAAAGCTGACACCGGATTGAACCGCACTTTGCACCGCACTATCGAGAGCGACAGATTGACCGCCACCCAAACTCATGTTGGCGACTGAAGGTCCGGAAGCATTCGCAGCCACCCAGTCCACACCGGCGATAACACCAGACGTAGAACCCGAGCCGCTACAGCTCAATACTCTCACGCCGACAAGGTTGACGTTTTTTGCAACACCATACAAGCTGCCGCCGATGGTGCCCGCAACGTGTGTACCGTGTCCATTACAGTCACTTGCATCTGCATCGTTGTCGATAAAGTCATACCCTGAAACCGAGCGACCACCAAACTCAACATGGGCATTATTCACACCAGTATCGATAACATAAGCCGTTACCCCAGTACCATCAAAGTTGGCACTGTAGTTGTTATCGAGTGGCAAGTTGCGTTGGTCGATTCGGTCTAGTCCCCAAATGGCATTGGTTTGATTTGCGTCTGCCGAGACTATTGGGTCAAGCGATAGGATTCTGTCTTGCTCAATGTAATCCACACGAGGATCAGAACGCAGGTCTTTTAGTTGCTCAGGACTCAAGTTAGCGACAAATCCGCTGATCGAGTGGTCAAAAACCGACTCCACTTGTATCGAATACAAACCAGACATGCGGTCTACAGACTGCTGCGTGAATTGCTCGAATTCCGTTGAGTTGCTCGCCATCATTTGCGGTTGTTGAAATACCACTATGTAGCGATCTGCAATGGCGATGTCGTCCGGCGCAAGCATCAAAGTGGCAGGCAATGTGTTGGGAGCTTGTTGTAACTCTGCACGGTCCGCAATCTCATTAGATTGCGAAAAAGCGATAGAAGAATGAAAACAGAGTGCCGAGGTGATACAACAACTTAGTAGTTTCTTTAACATAAAATGTTCCTTGAAATCATAGTCTTGTTGATTTTTACCTAGTACCAAACTGTCAACACGAAAACACAGACAATCAGCGTAGTACGCTCAATACGTGCTGCAGTGACGTTACACAAATCAAACTAGACAATGAGCAACCATATGCATAATTGATAATAATTCACATACTCAGAAACATGATCAATAACCAAGCTTTATTGAAATTGAAATGCAAAAATTCATTTAGACTTAGAGCAAAATCCCTAAAATAGAATAATTCTACACACCTGGTTTATTGCCTGTTATATACCCCACTCTTACCGATAATTTACGCAATAAAAACCTAGCTTATCTTATATCTTAGGTTTTTCGCCTACCAAGCTTCACTTGATTGCATAATTGACCTAAATCAACGAACCTGTCGTTTATATTCTTTGCATATTTGTAAATGAAAGGTGACCAACTGCTTGGGAAGCTTGCAAAATCAAATCGTGCAAAGTTTGGGCGTTTTTAACATCGTTTTTTGCCATAAAAACCATCGATTTTTTGCATTTTATCGAATAAAACGATTGCTATACCGTGACTTCCAGAGCGTACCAATAAGAAGTACGCCGCCCTAGTGAGAGTGAAAAATCACTTAAAAAGGAAGTTATTATGAAAACTCTTATAGCAGTGAGCGTCTTATCAGTCCTATCTTTCGGTGCCTACGCAGAGCGCCAATCAGCAGAGCCCATCAAGGTAATCGAGCCAGTTGCTGGACTTGATGCGAAGAAAGTAGAACTGGGTAAAACGTTGTGGTTTGAACCTCGTTTATCCGCCTCCAACACCATTTCTTGTAACTCTTGCCATAACATCGCAAAAGGTGGCGTCGATAACCTACCAAGCTCCATTGGTCATAAATGGGCAATTGGCCCTATCAACTCACCAACGGTGTTTAACTCGGATTTGAACTTTGTTCAGTTCTGGAATGGACGAGCAAAAGATTTGCAAGAACAAGCGGCTGGCCCGATCGAAAACCCACTTGAGATGGCCTTTAGCCACCAACTTGCGATCGACACGCTCAAGTCGATTCCTCAATATCGCGAGTGGTTTAAACAAGCCTACGGCAGTGAGACGATCACCATTGATAACGTGACTGATGCAATTGCGACCTTTGAGCAAACCTTACGTACGCCAAACGCACCGTTCGATCTTTGGTTGAAGGGCGACGATAAAGCACTAACAACAGCGCAGGTCGAAGGCTACAACTTGTTTAAAGCGAAAGGTTGTACAGCGTGTCACAGCGGCCCTCTCGCCGGTGGTCAAATGTACCAAAAGATGGGCTTAGTGAAGCCGTTTGCAACGGATAACCCAGATGTTGGGCGTAAGGCGATCACGGGTAATGATTTCGATAAGTTTGTCTTTAAAGTACCGACACTGCGTAACATCGAACTGACCTACCCGTACTTCCACGACGGTTCGGTTTGGGATCTAGAAGAAGCAGTCGCCATGATGGCAGATCTTCAGCTTGGTCAGAAACTGACGAAAGAAGAATCGGTCAAGATTACTGAGTTCTTACGCTCACTAACGGGTGACCAACCAGAGGTGACGCTACCTCATCTACCGCCATCAACCAACGAGACGGCACGTCCAAATATCTAAGTTGGTAAATGAAATACTTTAAAGGAGCCTTGTGTGGCTCCTTTTGTTCTTCTTTTCAAGTAATTGAATTCGCGCTATTCAAAACCATCATCATTCATATGACGCTTTAAGAAATCGATAAATGAACGCACTCGAGCAGAAGCCACGGCATTGGCGTAGTAAACAGCATGGATAGGCTGTCGAATATCTAAGCGAGACTCTGGCAAGACTTCAACCAACCGACCATTACGTCGGTCATCTTGAGTCATAAAATCAGATAGGCAAACAACGCCGTCTCCTTTTAATGCCATCACTCGAAGCGTTTCTCCACTTTCCGCTTTTACCACTGGCTTGATACGAAGCAGTTCGCCCGCTTCGGTTTGTAGTGGCCAATCATTTAAGAATTCGAAACGACTAAAGCCTAACAATCGATGCTGCTCTAGTTCTTTAACTGACTTTGGACTGCCATGTTGCGCGAGATATTCGGGACTTGCTAAAACACGAATGCTACTGGTCGCCAGACGTGCAGCACGCATGGTGGAATCTTTAAGTTGTCCAATGCGAATTGCAATGTCGGTTCGCTTGCCAAGCAAGTCAATGTTCTCTTCATTACTGGTCAGTTCGAGCTCAATCTCTGGGTATTCTTGTTGATACTGCGCCACCAGCGGAGCCACAACATGAAGCATAAATGGTGAAGCAGCATTAACTCTCAAAAGTCCCGATGGCTTACCTTTGTCGCCGACGAGCATATCTTCTGCCTCGTCCACCGACGCTAGAATTTTACGAACGCGATCAATGTACAACTGCCCTTCTTCGGTCAGTTCAATTCGCCTTGTGGTTCGGTTAAGTAAGGTGGTATTGAGCTTAGATTCTAACCTTGCCAACGCACGACTAGTCGCAGAGGTTGTCAAAGAGAGCAACTCGGCCGCCGCACTGACCGAGCCAGTATCAACCACCGACACGAACACATTCATTTCATCTAACGTTGCTTTCATTATTGCGTTTGATTCAAAAGTATTTTCATTTTATGTGACTTTATATCAATTTTAGAATCATGCAAACTGGGTTCATCGAAACGAATTCAACGACTAAAATAAATCTAAAAACTAGGAGATATGTATGACAGTTCCTGCATTTGGCGTGGGTACCTTCCGCCTTAAGGGTCAGGTTGTAATCGATTCAGTAAAGAACGCACTAGACCTTGGTTACCGCGTGATCGACACGGCTCAAATCTATGACAACGAAACTGAAATCGGTCAAGCGATTGAGGAAAGTGGCGTAGCGAGAAATGAGCTTTATATTACCACCAAGATCTGGGTTGATAAGCTTAACAATCAAGACCTTATCCCGAGCTTGAAAGCAAGCCTAGAGAAACTTAAAACTGACCATGTTGACCTAACACTTGTCCATTGGCCAGGCGAAGGCACTGACGTGAATGAATACATGCCAGAGCTATTAAAAGCAAAAGAACTTGGCCTTACTAAAGCGATTGGGGTTTCTAACTTTAATATCGAGCTACTAGAACAAGCTGCAGATGTGGTTGGCTTCGATAATATTGCTACCAACCAAGTGGAACTGAGCCCATATTTGCAAAACCGCAAGTTAGTCGAGTTCATGAACGATAAAGGCATTACGGTAACATCCTACATGACACTGGCTTATGGCAAAGTTCTTAAAGATGAAGTAATCAATGACATCGCGGCAGTGAAAGGTGCGACCGCGGCTCAAGTGGCTCTGGCATGGGCAATGCAGAAAGGTATCGCAGTGATCCCGTCCTCAACAAAGCGCGAAAACCTAGCGAGCAACTTGAAAGCGTTAGAGCTTACGCTAACTGATGAAGAGATGGCTCGTATCGATGCGCTCGAATGCAATGGCCGTGAGGTTGACCCAGAAGGTCTAGCACCTAAGTGGGATGCATAACTCTCGCTCGATATTAATTCATTAATAATGATAGAAAAAGGAGCCAACTTTGGCTCCTTTGCTTTTGTTTGCCTGTACACATAGAAGTGAATTAACTCGTTGCGACTAATTCGCTCATCACTTTCACAAATCGTTCTGGCTGCTCTAACATTGGTGTATGAGCAGATTCTGCAATGATTTCGAGCTTCATATCTGCCTCTCCAAAATCAATCTGATCCCATGTTGAAACTGGAGCAATGCTGAAATCTTTTTCTCCGCTGATCACTAATACCTGTACAGCGGGAAGTTGCTGATAAATCGCCGTATCAAATTCAGCAAACACTTCTCCCCACAACTTATCTAACAGAGCGGTATGGGTTGGAAACCCTTCCCACAACGGCAGTTCATTAAACTCCGGATCATACCAACGCATCGCGCCTAGTCGATGACACAAGTGAACGAATTTTCGCTCCGGATTTTGCTCAATGTCGCGAGCAAGCAATGGGAAATTGCGTTCGAAAATTTGCTTTCTCTCCTCGTCCGCTTCTTGCTCCCAACATTGAAATTGGAGCGCCTGCATTTGTGGTGACAAATTTGGCGAGATGTTCGCAAGCACTAAACCTTCAACATATTGAGGAAACGTCACGGCAAAATGGGTTGCCATTAGTGCATGCCCAGAATGACCAAACATCCACGCTTTTTCGATGCCGAGCGTATCCATGACCAATTTAATGTCAGCACTGATGGCCTCTAACGTTGCGTCAGATGCATTGGGAATAACGTCGCACTCAGCAAAGCCGCGATGGTCGACAAAAACACATTGGAAATGGTCGAACAATGCAGTTGGCGTGACACGCAAATAGTAATCTGCGCTGCCGATAATAATTAAAGGGATACCGCTGCCACGAACGATAGTTTTAAGGTGGTAATGACCTGATTGAATGGTTTGATTCTTATTCATGATGTTTACCTAATTTAATTCGAGTTTGTTCCCTCCGAATATCAGAGTAGAACGTGAAGTTTGAAAAATCAGGCAAGTGTCGTCAGCGAATAAGTTTCATGTGTTAGTTGAGGTCAATACTGAGGAACAAAAATTCTATCTAGCTAACCCTATATGTTCAAGTGTCTTGATCTTGGTTGACGGACACAAAAAAGGGACGATAAACACGCCCCTTCTTTTCTATTAGCAGCTAACCGTTGCCTAACAGTTAACTGCCGTCAATCAACTTCAAGCAACATTCGCCGACTTATTTGTATCGCTGCCTTGTTCAAAGAACTCTTCATGTAGCGCGCAAATCGCTTCTTTATACTCATCGTCACTGACGACAAACTGCACGTTAACGTTTCTCATTGATGAGTGAAGAGCAATGGGTGTCACGTCGCGATTCATCAGTGCAAAAACGCCTTTAGCTAACGTTTTATTGGTATCGATTTGAGAACCGATTGCAGAGATGAGCGCTACCATGCGTCCATTAATTGAGGCTTGTGGATAGCGTTTCTCTACTTTGTAGCGCACCTTGTTTAAGCTCTCTACACTGCCGCCTAGGTAATAGGTGATCGAGTTTGCGTTCATCTCCTTCCCTATGAGATTGACGCGAGCATCAGCGATTATCTCCATCAACTCGTAGCTGACGTTGTCTACCTTTCCAACCATGGTTTGATCAAATAGATGAAGCGCAAATACCTTCTGCTTACCGGCAATGATTTCAATGCGGTCGCTTTCTGGGCGGTAATCAGCAGAGATCAATGTTCCTTTATGTTCTGGTTCAAACGTATTTTTGATCTGTAATTCAATCCCACTTTCACGCAGTCCTGCCGCTGCATTTGGGTGAATCGCTTCCATACCAAGATTCGCTAACTGATCGGCCACATCATAATTGGTCATTCCAATTGGATTGACACGCTCAACACCAACAACCCTTGGGTCGGCAGAGCTTAAATGGTACTCCTTATGAATTATCGCTAAATCGGCTTTGGTTGTTGCAGCAATTCGGCTAAAGGTCATTTCGCTGTAACCTCGATCATAAGTGTGCATCAGCCCTTCTTTGCAATACGCATAACCCGTCACGATTGGCAGCTCTTGAGTCACATCTATCTCTTCAAACGCTTCACGTATCGTCTCATCTAAACTGCGAGGTTGTTGGTTATCCCAACCGGATAGGTCAACAAAGGTCGAGTTAATACCCATGTTCTTTAGCTTTAGGGCGGTGTTATAAGCACTGTGCGCTTCGCCAATTGATGAGAGAAACTCACGAATTTGCGGTAAGTAGTGGCGCAGAGAAAACTGCCCGTATTGGCAAGTTTCTAGGATATTGGTTACGCATATTTTTGCTTCTGAAATGCGAGAACGAATGAACTTGTCCGCACGCATGCGGTTCATCGGATCGGCAAAAATATGTTCGTTTGTCAGCAGCATACGGCTTTCAACATACGCTAGTGCGTCTTGCCATGCTTCATCGCGTTTAGCGATAAGTTGATAGACACCTGGCTTACTGGTTTTTTTGCATTCCAATAGAGCGTCCGTCATTCCGCCATAAGCAGAAACAACAAAAATACGGTTATATGGGTTTTGTGGGCGAAGAAGAATGTTGTCGAGTACAGCATCGAATGCTGTCATAGATGTACCGCCGATTTTTTCTACGGTAAATGTCATGAGGGGGGCCTTAATGATTGGTAATTTAAAAGAATGGATAAGAAAAAGGGGTGAAACATCACCCCTTTAAAACATCAGTGGGCTAGTCCACCAGCGGATAAACGCCATTTTCGTCGTGAACTTCCGCACCCGTGATTGGTGGATTGAACACGCATGCCATGACCATTTCTTTGTTTTTATAGGCGCGTAGGTAATGCTCGTCATGCTTGTCTAGGATGTATAGCGTACCCGGTTTGATTGGGTAAGTTTCACCGCCAACGACTTCAATTTCCCCTTCTCCACTCATGCAAAATACAGATTCCAAATGGTTCTGATAATGAATGTGTGTTTCGGTTCCTTCGTATATCGTCGTGATATGGAATGAAAAGCCCATGTTGTCGTCTTTCAATAACATACGGACACTTTCCCAGTTATCAGACACAACTCGTCTTTCGCTATTGCGACACTCATCGAGTGTTCTAACGATCATAATTCTTTCCTTGCTATGATGCTTGTTTGAAAAGTTTGCTTGCGATGGCTTCTACCGAGCCCTCGAAGATATTAAGCCCTTGGGTAAGTTCGGATTCGGAAATGGTCAATGGGCAAAAGAACTTCACCACTTCATCATTTGGTCCTGCGGTTTCAATCACCATTCCGTTCTCAAAACACGCTTTTGCAATATCACCAGAGATTTCACCGTTCTTACATTCGATACCAATCATCATCCCGCGACCTTTACGCTGTACAAACATCTCAGGGAATCGTTTTACCGATCGTTGAATGACTTCATCAACCATGTTCGAACAACGCTTGATGTGCGCTTCAAAACGGTCATTTGACCAATATGTTTCAATTGCTTTCGCTGCTGTCACAAACGCATGATTGTTGCCACGGAATGTGCCGTTATGTTCGCCTGGTTTCCATTTATCCAACTCAGGTTTTAATAGAACGATGGCCATTGGCAGACCATAACCGCCAATCGATTTTGACAGCGTTACCATGTCTGGCTTAATGCCCGATGGCTCGAAGCTAAAGAAAGTGCCAGTTCGACCGCAGCCTGCTTGAATATCGTCAACAATCAATAAGATATCGTGTGCTTTGCAAAGCTTGCTGAGACACTGCAACCATTGGTTAGACGCAACGTTAAGGCCACCTTCTCCTTGCACCGTCTCTAATAAAACTGCAGCTGGTTTATCCATGCCTGCAGAGTTATCTGACAACATGGTTTCAAATAATTTGAGGCCATCAATATCTGCATAACCTTCGAAAGGAATACGAGTAACATTGTTTAAGCTAGAACCCGCTCCTTGGCGATGATGTTGGTTGCCCGTTGCAGCTAAAGCGCCAGCCGTACAGCCATGAAAACCGTTTGTGAAGGCAACGATACTACTGCGCCCCTTCACTTTTTTTGCCAACTTGATTGCCGCTTCTACGGCATTGGTACCGGTTGGGCCTGTGAACTGAACTTTGTAATCCAGCCCTCTTGGTTCAAGAATGTATTGATTTAGTGCTTCAAGAAAAGCGGCTTTGGCTTCTGAATGCATGTCCAAGCCGTGTGTAATGCCATCCATTTCAATGTACTCAAGGAGCGCTTGCTTAAGTACTGGATTGTTATGACCGTAATTTAGAGATCCCGCTCCAGCAAGGAAATCGAGGTAGCGTTCGCCTTGTTCTGTTTCTAACCAGGTACCTTTTGCTTTACGAAAGACGACTGGAAAACTGTTCGAGTATGAACGTACGTTGGATTCCTGCTTTTTGAAAATATCCATGATAAGACCGTTATTTGATTCCTATTTTGTGGGGATTACTTGAGGGGAATACGATACAGATACTCGGTATCGTGCTTGCCTTTGAAATGATCCTTTTCATCCAAGAAAGTCGTCACTTCGCCGGCGTTTCCATGTTGAGCATCGAGCTTTTTAAATAACGCCCAAGATGCATCGTTGGATTTAGTGATTGTGGTTTCGATTGCGTTTATGCCTTCGAGTCCTTCTCGCTTTAGTAAGCGTTCAAGCATTTGAGACGCCAAGCCGTTTCCTCTGAAACGAGGGGCAACCGCAACTTGCCAAATGAACAGCACGTTAGGCTCATCCGGCTTCTGATAGCCAGAAACAAACCCTGCAATCTCGCCTTTGTGCTCGACCAAAATACAAGTTTTGCTGAAATGACTAGATTGAAGAAAATTACAATATGAAGAGTTCATATCGAGCGGAGGACAATCTGCGATCAAACCATAAATATCGTCGCCATCAGACACGACAGGTTCACGAAAAATCCATTTTTTGCTTGGGTCTTCTCCAATCTCTGGATACATAACCCAAGGGGCTGAGGTAATCATGTGTAGATACATATCCTTCGTACACTAATTAAATTTCCTTTTTATTATGCACACTGATTGTGCATAGAAATCAAACAAAGCCGCTTAAAAACCCTACTTATTTGATCTATGTCGCACTAAGACCAAATGAACATGACTTTAAAAATAGTTTGAGCTCTAATGTATTTATAGGGTAAAAAATTAATTGAAGCCAAATGAGCAAAACATCGTCAATTTCGCACTGGGGAATTGTTTCGAGCAGGAAGAAAGTTACAGTAGATTGATGGCTAAAGATGAAGAATTCAGATAAGAAAACGGCACGCCGAAGCATGCCGTTTTTTTGTTGTTATGAAGGAAGCTTAAATTACGCTTTCGCTTTCTTCATTGATTTTGATGTTGGGCGAGGCTCATCCATCAAACCTTTCACTAGAGATACCGTTGCAACCAACAATACGATAGTGAATGGCAGACCGGTTGTTACCGCCATCGCTTGTGCAGCCGCTAGACCACCACCAAGCATTAGTGCGATTGCAACTAAGCCTTCGAACGTACACCAGAACACACGTTGAGGTGTTGGTGCATCTACTTTACCGCCCGCTGCAATCGTATCGATGACAAGAGAGCCAGAGTCCGCTGACGTGATAAAGAACACCACAACCAGAATAATACCTACGATAGACGTGATTTGAGAAAGAGGCATCACATCTAGCATCGCGAACAGTTTAAGTGGAAGCTCTGCGTCAAAAACCGCTTGGTAACCATCGTTTACGTATTGGCTGATCGCCGTACCACCGAATGCCGTCATCCATAATACACACACGGTTGATGGGATCAGGATTACACACACGATGAACTCACGAACTGAACGCCCACGAGATACACGCGCGATAAACATACCTACGAATGGTGACCATGAAATCCACCAAGCCCAATAGAACGCAGTCCAGCCTTGAGAGTAGTTCACGTCTTCACGGCCGAATGGCATTGAAAGCGCTGGAACGTTCGCTAGGTAAGACATGATGTTCTCGAAGAAACCAGTCATGATTGCGAGTGTTGGACCTACAACGATCACGAACAAAAGCAATAACGCCGCTAAACCCATGTTGATTTCAGACAGGCGTTTTACGCCGCTATCCAAACCAGCCACTACCGAGATCAAAGCAAGTGCTGTGATGATCACGATAATCACAACTTGCGTCATATCTGTCATTGGTACACCGAACAGGAAGTTTAGACCTGTTGCTGCTTGTGATGCACCGTAACCCAGAGACGTCGCAAGGCCGAATACCGTCGCGACTACCGCTAAGATATCAATGATGTGACCAGTCCAACCCCAAACGCGCTCGCCAAAAAGAGGATAGAAAATAGAACGCATCGTTAGAGGTAAGCCCTTGTTGAACGAGAAGATCGCCAAACCAAGTGCCAACAGTGCGTAGATTGACCAAGGGTGAAGTGCCCAGTGGTAAATCGTTGCTGCCATACCAAGTGCAGACGCCGCTGATGTGTCACCTTCTGCTGCACCTAGTGGAGCCCAGTCAGTACGAACACCATTCTCAACGTTCACACCGCCAAGAGCAGCACTGAAGTGAGACATAGGCTCAGATACGCCGAAGAATACTAGACCGATACCCATACCAGCTGCGAACAGCATCGCTAGCCAACCTGCGTAAGTGTAATCCGGAGTTGCTTCTGTACCACCGATACGAACGCGACCAAGTGGCGTTACGATCAGGATCAAACACACTACGACAAACACGTTGCCCGCAGATAGGAAGAACCAATCAAGGTTAGAAACAAGCCAACCACGTAGACCCGCGAAGAACGGCTCAACTTGTTGTCTGAATGTCAGTGTTAACACTACGAACAGGATGATCGACATACCTGAAATAGCGAACACACGGTTGTGAATATCAAGTCCAAAAGGACCTACTTTTAGCGCGACGTTATCCTGACCGATCTGGTAATCAGTATCGATCGGGTTCACTTTACCGTCGGGGCGTTGGATACCGCCATTGTTGTCGGTGCTCACGATTTATCTCCTTAAAATACGTGACCAAATTAAAATCTGTGTAGGACTTTGAGTGATGGCTTTCTTGCGTCACTTGCTGCAAAGCTTATTTGCGATCGTTACGTCGCTTTTAGAAGGGTTGCTCTACTTTGTAATTTTAGCGTTAATCGTCCTGATATCGCATTGCATTTTGTTATCAGGACGACTAATTAAATTTATCGCCAATTCATAGACGATATAGATGAGTTATTGCCATATCACGGACAGTGGCATGTCACCATCAAAGTGATATTGCAACTGGGCTTGAAGCAACTCAGCGGTAGCAAGAGCGTCGGTCAGCGCATGGTGTGGCTGATAAGCTGGCAAATGGTAGCGCTCACGCGCGTGGCCGAGTCGCACAGAACCCGGCTTTTTACCTTTGAGCTTGTTTAACCAACCTTCACACTCACGACGTTGAATCGCGTATTCAATGTCCAACGTATCAACGACTGGAAATTGAATCCCCTCACCCACGCTGTTTAACAACGCATTATTGAAGAATTGACGCTCAATATTTTTGTAGTGCACCACCACAATCTTTCCGGCTAACTCATCAAGAATGGCTTCCAGAATTTGTTCAAGTTGCGGCGCATTCTTCACTTCAGAGTCGGTAATACCGTGGATCACCACCGATTCTTCATTCAGTTCTCGATTTGGATTCACCACCCAATGACGAGAACCGCTGCACTGCACTCGCCCTAGCGTAAATGGCACCAAACCTATGGTGAGAATGGCGTCTTCCTCGGCGTTTAAACCTGTGGTCTCAAAATCGACGGAGACAAACGGTACCTCTTTTAATGGCGTATCACCATTCACAATAGGCGTAGAGTAATAACGTTTTAATCGAGTATCGTTCGCCTGCTCGGCAAGTTGCTCGAAGAAGATAGGCCAATCAGGTGTCTGGCTGGTATCAAGCAAATCAGTGATATCTTGCTTTTGTTTTGAAAACCACATCATTTGCCACTTCTCTGGTAACGGAACTTTATGTAGTTCTGCGCGTTGCTTAGGATTTGGAAAGCGGCTTTTAAGTTGCGACGCTCAAACTCCGACATTTCTTCTGGCTCGATATTGTTATCCGGCTCTTCTCCATTTTCGATATCCAGTGCTTGGTGTCGGATTCGCACCATGTAGATCAACTCCATCGCATCTTTTAAGTCCATGCCACGGCCTTTCGGTAAGATGCCTGCGTTGTTGATGTCATCTAGGCGTTCAAACGAGTTTTGCGAACGGGAACCAATCGCCAAGGCGTGCACACGAATCAGATCCGCCATTGGCGCGGTGCCTCGGCGTTTCAAGTTGATGGAATTGCGATGACGACCATCTTTCTCCATTACAAAGTCTTTGAAGAAACCAAGCGGCGGCGTACGACGAATCGCGTTGTAAGCCATACAAGCCAAGAATCGATTGTTCTTCTTAGCACGACGCACAATGAAGCCGCTCAATTGCTCTGCCCATTTCACACGTCCATGTACGCCAAGTAAGTCGAAGAAAATGCTGCTGTTCAGAAGTCGCTCTGGCGTAGGATCATCAATCCAGTTCGCAAAGCACTCTTCCCATTCTGAACGCGTTTTGCGCCATTCTGGGTTGGTCGCCATGATGTCGCCAGTACAGTAGGTATAACCGCATTCGGCTAATCCATCACAGATGAATTTTGCGAGCTGAGCAAAGTACTCGCCATGCAGTGCTGGGTCGTAGCTGTTATCCAGAATCAGCGCGTTGTCTTGGTCTGTGACGATTAGCTGTTCATCACGCGCCATAGAGCCCATCGCCAATAAGCAATAAGGGATTGGCGCAGGACCTAATTCTTGCTCTGCTAACTCTGCCAGTCTCTGTTTGAAGCTGCTGCCGATCACCGACATTGCTCGCCCGACCATGTGGGCATTCGCGTCTTCACTTACCATTCGCACAAAGCAGTCTTTCACTTGTTTAGATACCGCTTTGAGATCTTCTACCGAGTTTTGTTGGAAGATAGAGCTCACAAGCAACAAACTGTTTTGCGATTCATAACGAACGATATCCGTCATGCTGATCACACCAATTGGCTTTTTGTCTTTTAAGATTGGCAGATGATGAACGTTGTAACGCAGCATTGTCAGCATGGCTTCAAACACGTAAGCGCTGTAATCGAGCGAGACAACGTCGTAGCTCATCACTTCACTCACAGGAATGTCGCTGTCTCGTCCTTCAGCTAAGACGCGTACGCACAGATCTTTCTCGGTCAAGATACCAAGCAATTGGTCATCGTCGTCTTCAGTAATGTCTTCTTGTGCGCGGACAATCAAAAGCGCAGTAACGCCCTCTTCCGCCATCAAAATTGCAGCCTCACGCACCGTCGCACTGGCTTCTAACGTTACTGGCTCGCGGCTTAAGATCTTGCGTGCTTTCGCAGTAGTAAAGTCATTCCCATCTGAGTGGTTTGATACCGCAGTGCGCAGCCTCGCGCTGTCTTCCAACTCCATGAAATCGGCGAAGTTCTCAAACTCGTCACATAGCTCAGTGAAGATCTTCTCTGGAATGCAGTAAACCAAGGTGTCTTCTATCGCTTTAGCTGGCATACGGACACGGTTGTTCATCAACAACCCCATTTGTCCGAACAAGCCACCAGCATCGATACGGTTGTACAACTCGCCTTTGCGGCGGAAGATTTCCACGACACCACTGCGGATCATGTACAAATCACGAATGTCATCGCCTTTCTTGAGAATGTCCGTCCCTGCGCGGTAATACGCGACTTCAGCATTCATTGCGATGTTTCTTAGGTGCTCTTCCGGTAAGTCATCAAAAGGTGGGTATTGGCTAATGAAATTGAGTACTTCTAATTGCTCGGCTTCCATTCTTTATTCCATGCATTGCCTAAACTAAGGCGATAAATATCACCAAGAAAATAATCACACAATAAATAAATCGAGAGGCCAGATAAAAAGATTTGTAACCATCGAAAAGCGGAATAATGACTGATTATTATTGAAACGAGCGTGTCGAAAATTGCTTGTTTTCATCTAAAAACAACCAGTAAATAACGCAATATATTCACAAAGCAAATAATACATTCAACAGCCAAAGCAATCGTTTTCTTGTGATCTAAATTACACATTGAACCTCATAACAAAAGTCCGTATATTGCGCGTGCCTACGCGGCACACCCTACAATGCACAACGCCATCCTGCTTTCACTGGTGCATTGATATTGGTGTTTAATTACATCCATGCAAAACAAACCTTCCTCTTTTTCTCGCTTTTTTAAAGAATCGGGCGCTTTGTTACACCTATCGATCCCTATCATTCTGATGCAGCTTGCCACTCAGTCGATGGGCTTTATCGATACCACAATGGCAGGCCAAGTGAGTGCTGCCGACCTAGCTGCGATCGCACTTGGCACCAGTTTATGGCTACCCGTTTCGCTATTGCTTCGTGGCATCATCATGGCATTAACGCCTGTCGTGGCTTACCACCGCGGCGCGCAAAGTTTGGATAAGGTGCGTATCGCGTTTATTCAAATGCTTTGGTTGTCTGCATTCGTTAGCGCAATTTTGATTGTTTACTTGCTGCTTGGTGAAAGCATTCTGGTTGGCTTAGGCGTTGCGCCTGAGATCATTCCTATCGCCAGTGATTACGTTGTTGCATTGGCATTTGGTGTACCGGGCATTGCGCTTTTCTACACCTTGAATGGCTTCTGCGAAGGGATGAACAACACTCGCGCACCCATGCTGATTTCGGTGATTGGTTTGTTGGTAAACATCCCTGTTAACTACATTCTTATTTACGGTAAATTCGGCATGCCTGCATTGGGTGCGGTTGGTTGTGGCTGGGCTACGAGCTTGGTTTACTGGCTGATGTCTGCCCTACTGTTTAGCTACATCAAACGCCATCATCACTACAAAAACATTCTGCACTTTGCTGAGCTAAAGCCGATATGGCAAGAGATCAAACAGCTGTTCAAACTCGGTATGCCGATTGGTTTGAACATTGCGGTTTGTGGCAGCATCTTTGCGGTGATTGCGCTATTGATTGGTCGTATTGGTGCAGAGAACGTTGCCGCAGCACAGATTGCACTGAACATCTCTAGCATGACGTACATGATCCCAATGAGCCTTTCCTTTGGTATCACGATTCGCGTTGGTCATGCCTTGGGTGAACAAAAGCTTGAAACAGCTTCACACCGTAGCTTGGTTGGCATTATTACCGCAGCGCTACTGTCGCTGATTTCAGTGGGCTTTTTCCTACTATTCCCAGAATGGATCATTCGTTTGTACACCACAGATCCGGTAGTTTCCGCAACGGCGGCTACTCTGTTGATGTTTACTGCAATGTACCAGTTCAGCGACGCGCTACAGACGTCTGCAAACGGTGCTCTGCGTGGCTATAAAGATACTAAGATTCCGATGATTCTGGCGATTCTTGCCTACTGGGGCTTGGCGCTTCCACTGGGTATGTTGCTGGGTATCACAGATGAAATCGTTCCTGCAATGGGCGAAGAAGGCTTCTGGATTGGTATCGTAACTGGCTTAACCACCGCAGCAATTGCAATGCTGATTCGCTTGACGCAGGTGATTAAGAAGTATAATCAAACCGCAGAAGTGAATACGGCTTCGCAGCCTGAGTTAGCGATTCAATAACGACGAGAGCGTTGATCGTTTCAATAAGAAAGGCTCACTATCGCAGTGAGCCTTTTTGTTTTCCAGCTTGCTAGCCTTGTTTACTTACCGTTGAGCCATCACCAGCATCGTTGATTCTGTAGCCAAGTTCGGCAACTTTCTGACGGATTTCGTCAGCTTGTTGGTATTCCTTCTGCTTTTTCATTTGCAAACGCAACTCTACCAATTCCAAGATCTCGTGCGGAATTTCCTCTTCTTCTACTTTATCAAGCTCCAAACCAAACACACGGTCAAAGTAGCGTGCCGTTGCCTTTTTATCTGCATCGTTTAATGCACTTCCAAGTAACTCCCACATTAGTGCGATCGCTTGTGGCATGGCTAAATCATTGTTGATGAGTGACATAAAACGCTCAACATACGTTTGGTCGACTTTGCCACCTTCTGGTAGTGCCGACACTTTCGCTTTCAGGCGCTTTAGAGCCGTTTGTGCGGCATCCAAGCTCTCCCACGTAAAGCTCAAATGACTGCGATAATGGCTGGTCAGCACCAAGTAACGGTAAGCCAGCGGGTCATAGCCTTTCTCGATTAACGCATCAAGACGAAGTGACGTACCGGACTTGGAGATCTTCTCTTTGTTCAATTGAAGGAAGAAACCATGCAGCCAGTAATTCGCTTGTACGTGTCCATTCTTCGCTTGGCATTGAGCAATTTCGTTGGTGTGGTGAACTGGGATATGGTCTTCCCCACCAACATGAATATCGAACACCTCCCCAAGGTACTTCTCTGCCATCGCTGAACATTCGATGTGCCACCCCGGAAAACCCACTCCCCAAGGGCTTTCCCATTCCATTTGTCTTGGTGTGTCGCCGCTAAACTTCCAGAGTGCGAAGTCGGTTGGGCTCTTTTTCTCTGCCATTTCGACGCGAATGCCCGCTTCTAACCCCTCGCGATCTAATTTGGCAAGTTTTCCGTAATCTGGAAGTTTGGCCGAATCAAAATAAATCCCATCGGAGGTTTGATAGGTAAAGCCCTTTTGTTCAAGCTCTTGGACGAATTCAATCTGCTCTTGTATGTGTTCAGTCGCGCGACAAATGATGGAAGGCTTGGTGATGTTTAGGCTAGTAAGATCATCTAAAAACGCGTCTTCAAAATACTTTGCGATCTCCCAAGCAGACTTATTTTGTTTTCTCGCGCCCTTCTCCATTTTATCTTCACCGGTATCGGCATCAGACACCAAGTGACCAACATCCGTGATGTTCATAACGTGGTTTACGTCGTAGCCATTGAGCTCCAACGTGCGCCTTAACACATCCACAAAAAGGTAGGTTCTCAAATTCCCTGCATGCGCGTAGTCGTACACCGTAGGGCCACAAGCGTACAACCCAACTTTACCGGATTCGATGGTGTTGAACGGCTCAAGGGTGCGCCCCAGTGTATTGAATAGTTGTAATTTTGGCTGACTCATATTGTTATTCCTTTAAATGCAAAAAGGCCGCAGATGAAAACATCGGCGGCCTTTAATATGTCTGTATGATCTTTTGCTAACTAATAGCTACACGAAAGCCGCCGCACGTCTTGGGAGGTGCAACAACAACAGTTGGTTGAGATAGAAATAGCTAAATAGTTCATACCCAACACCCTAAATAAGAAATCTATAGAAATCAACCCTACGATTTTGACGCGTTTCGTGGCGACAAACCGAACTGCGCATGCCGTATGGCATTACTCCCCCTTACAAAGCCGTACTAATCATTACAATTAAATTTATAAATAAGCCTTATATTTCACGTTTGTTTCACGTTTTCTTTGATAAAAGACACGCCATAAAAATCAGTTACATCAGTAAATTAGGGAATATTTATGAAGAAGCCCGCATTTGGGCCTTTGCAGCCTATTGCTGTATTTGCGCTATTTTCGCTTGCTTTTCTTTCCGTTTCGCGGATTTTATTCGCCATTTGGCTCTCTGACCGAATCGAATCTTTTAACGACCTTATCTATATTTTGGGTCAGGGCCTACGCGTAGACTTTGCCACTATCTGCTGGCTGTTCATTCTTCCGGGCTTACTTTCTGCTCTATTGCCTGTTCAAGGTAAGGTCGGCGAATGCTGGAAATGGGTTCTACGTTGTTGGATGGTCGCAGGTTTGTGGATCTTGGTTTACATGGAACTGGCCACGGCTCCGTTTATCCAAGAATACGACCTACGCCCAAACCGCTTGTTTGTTGAGTACCTGATTTATCCAAAAGAAGTGTTCAGCATGCTTTGGACTGGTTACAAGCTAGAGCTCTTTATTGGTGCTGTAGGCACAGCGATTACCCTTTTCCTCGGTTGGAAATGGAGCAAAAAGCTTACCGATAACGCCCAACAAGTAAGCTGGAAATGGCGTCCTGTTCTTGCCATTTTAGTGGTTCTGATTGGTGTTGCAGGTGCACGCTCTTCTCTGGGCCATCGCCCTTTAAACCCTGCAATGGTCGCGTTTTCTAACGACCCACTGATGAATGATTTGGCACTAAACTCCTCTTACTCTCTGTTGTTTGCTGTAAACAATATGAAATCAGAAAAGAGCGCGGAAGAGTTCTACGGGAAAATGGATAACCAGAAGATGCTAGATCTCGTTCGTGCTTCTTCTGCTAAGTCGAATTTTGATCCGTCAGTTCTGCCAACCATGAACAGCAACGAAGCGAGCTATCAAGGCAAGCCAAAGAACTTGGTTATCTTGCTGCAAGAGAGTTTAGGTGCGCAGTTCGTGGGTTCATTAGGCGGACTACCACTCACTCCAAACGTCGACAAGTTAATGGCGGAAGGCTGGAGCTTTACTCAACTGTACGCAACCGGTACTCGCTCTGTTCGCGGTATTGAAGCGGTGACAACGGGTTTCCCACCATCGCCATCGCGTGCGGTTGTAAAGCTAAGTAAGAGTCAAACCAACTTCTTTACGATTGCGGATCTTCTGAAAGCCAATGGCTACCACACAGAATTCATTTATGGTGGTGAAGCAAATTTCGATAACATGAAGACCTTCTTCTTTGGTAACGGTTTTGACCAAATCATCGAAGAGAAAGACTACGAAAACCCATCGTTTGTTGGCTCTTGGGGTGTGAGTGATGAAGACCTTTACACCAAGGCAGATCAAGAGTTCGAACGTCTATCAAAAACCGGTAAGCCTTTCTTTAGCTTGGTATTCAGTTCGAGCAACCACAGCCCTTACGAATACCCACAAGGTAAGATTGAGCCCTACGACTCTGAATACATGACGCGTAATAATGCGGTGAAATATTCTGATTACGCGATTGGTACTTTCTTTGATAAAGCGAAGAAATCATCTTACTGGGACGACACGGTCTTCATCATCATTGCTGACCACGATGCCCGTGTATCCGGAGCTAACTTAGTGCCAGTGAAGCACTTCCACATCCCAGCATTGATTCTTGGTAAAGACATTAAGCCACGTAAAGACGACCGTATTGCCAATAACCTAGATATGCCACCAACGCTACTTTCTTTGATTGGTGTGGATGCGAAAACGCCGATGATTGGCCGTGATCTTACTAAGCCTCTCGCACGCAAAGACGAACGTGCCATGATGCAATACGACAAGAACTTTGGTTACTTAACCCGAGATAACCTCGTTGTGTTCTCGCCGGGCGAAAAGGTATCGACCATGCAGTACAACTTCAATAACCAAACCATGAAGCCTATTGAAGTGGATCCAGCAATCGTTGAGCGCGCTAAGGCCAACGCTTTGTTTGCCTCTAAGGCGTACCAAAACGACTGGTACAACTCAAAAGCAATACAATAAAAACAACAAAGGAGCGCTCAATGCGCTCCTTTTTCTTGTTCATTTTATTGTGTTTAGAGCTTGTCCCAGTAACAAGGTGTGCCGAATTTCTCCGACAAGAAATCAATGACTACCCTCACCTTCGCCGCCAAGTTATCGGTGTCTAAATACAGCGCACTGATGATCTGCTCTTCTGAAGAGGTCGAGACTTGATGTTCGATCATGATGGCTTTCAATTTGCCTGATTTGATCTCTTCACCAATTAACCAACTCGGAAATACAACAATCCCCGAGCCCCCAACCGCTGCCGATACTAACGTTTCAGCATTGTTGCTGTAGAGTGACCCACTCACATCAAACGCTTCCAGCTTCTCTTTATCTTTACCGATAAACCAACGTTGTAAACCTTTAGTGCCTTTGAACACCAAACAGTTGTGTTGCGCTAACTCTTGTGGAGATTGAGGCTCACCATGCACTTTGAGATAGCTTGGGCTGGCCGCCATCAAATAATGTTGATTCCCAAAGCGTTTCATTCTCATGGAAGAATCTTGAGGAACGCCAATACGAATCAGCAAGTCAATCGAATCTGCTGCTGGGTCAACAAAATGATCCGTCTGCTGCATCTCAATTTGGATCAGCGGGTAACGCTCAAGCAGTTCAGAGAGATATGGCGCAATGTGCTGTCGTCCAAATGCGACCGGCGCACTTATTTTTACCGTTCCGCGAGGCGTGTCTGCTCTTTGCTCAATGCGCTCAACAACCAACTCGTACTGCTGAATCACTTCCGCACAGTACTTGGCAAACGCATTGCCTTCATCCGTTAATGAGATAGAGCGAGTGTGACGATGCAGTAGTTTGGTGCCTACCTTCTCTTCTAGATGCGCCATTTTTCGCGATACCGAAGAAGGCGTCATGTCCTGCCTGCGAGCAACCTCAGAAAAGTTACCAAACTGAGTGGTCATCAAAAACAGCTTTATCTCAAGCAAAGAAACGTCGTAATTCACAGAGTATCTCCATATCAATCGATCTAAGCGTAACGGTCAAAACGAGAAAAAGGCAAGCAATCAAATTACTTACCTTCTTGAATGGCCAAGCTAACGCGTTAACGCAGCATGCGAAGCCATGTTTCTAACCAGTACGTTTTTACCGTTCACGAATTCAAATCACGAATATTAGTCGTCGCCACAAAGTGTGCGTCTTGAGTGAACTGCTGAAACTGCTCAACCACCGCCTGCATCACGTCGGTTTGGATGTCTTCTGCAAACAAGGATTCTGACTCGATATTGATCACTTCAAAATATTGCCAAGGTGATGCTTGGTTCTGACCAAACAAGGTTTCGCCTTTAAACACTTCAAACGAAGACACACTGTTGAGTTGATTTACGGTTGGAAGATCAACAGTCTTTGCCCAATTCAAATACTCGGCTTCCGATGTGGTCGGCTTAAGATTAAAAAATACGATAAGAGTTTTGCTCGCCACTCTATTGCTCCTGCTTTTTGTTCGATAAATAGATACAAACCAATGCACCTGCGATGCTCAACATTGCCGCGACGCGCCAGTAATTTAGTTCGATGGGCGTATTTCCTAGCCACCCTTGCGTATCAATCGCTAAGCTCATGATCATTTGCCCTAAAATGGTGGCGACGGTTGCGGTCGCCACTCCGATTCTCGGCACTGACGCGACCATGACCACCATGTAGACAATGCCAAATAACGCCCCTGTTAACTGCCATTTCGGCACGGATAACAAAGTTGTACTTTGTGCTGGTTCGAAAAAGAAAATCAGCAATGCGGTGACAATCGTACCGACACCAAAGGTTAAAAATGAACTTTGAATCACGCCCACTTTTGCGCCTAATTTGCCGTTGATAGCCGCTTGAGCACTCAATGCCATGCCTGAAATAATCGCCAGTAAGATGACCAAAACCATCATTGCGCTCCCATGTACACGCAGCACAGCGCGAGTAAAATAAAGCCAAGGCCAAGCATTCTCAGTGGATTGGTCGGTTTTCTCTCCATTCCAAACCAGCCAAAGTAATCGATCGCAAAGCTCTTAATGATTTGACCAAACAACACACAAATCATGGTCATTGCCACACCCAATAGTGGTGTCGACAACGTGAGCACCACCACATAGATAGGCCCAAGAAAGCCACCAATAAGCTGCCACTTCGGAATTGTGTGCCATTCAACCTGATGGTGAGCAGGAACGAACAGGCGAATCAGCCAAAGCAGAGCAGCACCAACAGCGAAGATGCTCAACGTTGCCCATAGGTGCCCTACTTGCTCACCCAGTGGACCAAGAAGACCTGCCTCAAACGACAGGCCCATTCCTGACACCACGACCAAGAAAACAAACAGAATATTCATCGTGGATCAAACAAAGCCACAGA
The DNA here is from genome assembly GCF_002021755.1 of Vibrio owensii. NCBI lineage: Bacteria > Pseudomonadati > Pseudomonadota > Gammaproteobacteria > Vibrionales > Vibrionaceae > Vibrio > Vibrio owensii. The sequence goes on along the minus strand of NZ_CP019959.1, from coordinate 3,420,553 downwards.
GCTGTTACGTTGGTACGCCTTCCCATTCGGGTAAGACACCAGTTCAAGCTGCATGCCCCAAGGCGACATAAAGTAAACCCAGCTTTCACCTGCTGTTGGGCCATCTGTCATCACTGAAGGCTCTCCTAGCACTTTGATACCTTGCTCTTTCAGATAAGCCACTGCTGCATCCATATCATCAACATAAAATGCAAGGTGGTGGCCACCAATATCGGCATTGTTTGGCGCTTCATAACGACGCTCGATGTTGTCTGCGTATTCGAAGATCTCCAGATTGATGCCTTTCGCACTCATTACGGCAATCTTGGTAATTTGTGCGCGAGCATCTACATTTAAATGCTGCGTCATCCAGTCATCATCCGACGCAAATGGACCAAACTCGTAAGCCAGTTCAAAATCAAAATGCTCATGGAAGAACGCAATCGCTTGATTCAAATTCGGTACAGTAAAACCAATGTGGTCTGGTTTTTTTAATCCTGGAATTGCCATTAGATGTCTCCTCGGTCGTGACGTACTTTGTTCAGAGCACCCATGGTGGTTGCACCTTTGTTGAAGCCTGTGTATGCCGAAGCAAAGACGATAAGCTCTTCAATTTCTTCGTAAGTTGCGCCTTGCTTCAACGCCATATCAACGTGCGCACCAAATGGATTACCATCACCCGTTACATTCAATGCCATTTGGTCGATGGCAATCGTGATAAGTGCTTTGGTTTTTTGGTCGATAAGTGGCATGCCCCATACTTCACCAGCAACACGAACCGTTAAGTCACCCCACGTTTCGTTGATGGATTTCAAACCTGAGATCAATGCTTGGTCATCAAGTACTGCATTTTTGAATTGGTCGCTCATATTGCTTTCCTCATATCATTCGATTCGCCTTAGCGATTGAGGAGCATTATAGGGAGCGCTCGAAATGGAAAAACCACACGCGCGGTACATCACTTATGCAGAATTTGCACAAATCAAAATACGTTCAAAGTCACTGTGCGAGGTTAGGTTGTGCTTCGGTGTTCTTGCGTGAGGAAGGCATCATCATTGCGCTCAGTGATGCAAGCCCCATCCCACCAGCAAGGATGAAATACATCAATACAAACTCTTGTGTATGAGCATAAGTCGCTGCGATAAGCCAATACGCGATAGGTCCAGTACTAAAGCTTAATGTGTACTTAACGGCATAGATTCTTGAGCGCCATTTCACATCGGAATAACGGCCAATAAGCCAATCGTTCACTGGTATTTGCGCGTATGTACACAGCATCAAACCAACAAACACAAGAACCAATGACCATTCATGAGTAACCGTCGCTAATAGGAGGAAGAACAGTTGCCCACCAGCAATACAGGCGAGCAGCTTCTTGATATCAACGCGATCGAGCAACTCACCCACAACAAGCTGAATAAACGCAGCACAAACAAAAATCGATGTGGTTAACGTGCTTGAAAGGCTCAATGATTGGCTAAATTGTGCATCCATGATTTTAGGTAACGAGGTCGTCGTAGATTGAAAAACCAACCCACCAAAGAAGACAACCACCGCTGCGCAAGCGAACAGCACTTTGAGTTGTCGCAAAGGCATCGTTACGTCGTCACGTATATTTTTTCCATGTTCGATATCAGTAACACCTTTCGATGCATACCAGTACACAACACCAGTTAATAAACACACAAGACCTGGAACATAAAATGCAGCTTGCCAAGAGAACCATTGGCACAACCAAGCGGTTCCCATTGCAGCAAACGCCAAACCTAAGTTACCTGCTAATCCATTTACCGCGATAGCCCTGCCGGTTTTGTTTGCAGAGCTAAAAATAAGTGCGATACCGACGGGATGATAAATCGCGGCAAACAAGGCGATGGCACAAAGCCCCAATCCCATTTGCCATGGCGTTTGCGCGAGAGCGGTAAGTAACGCAGAGGTACCCATCCCGAAGTAGAAAACGATCATCATGCCCTTTCGACTCCAACGATCCGCCAGCCAACCTGCAGGCATGGACATCACACCATAAACCAGCATTGCCCCGCTCCCCACTTGGAGCAGCTCTGCGTAACTCATGTCCCATTCTTTATGCAACGTTAGTACGACAGAAGGAAAAATGAGCAAGAAATAATGATTAAGCGCATGGCCCACATTGAGGACACCTGAGTGAAAGGAACGGTTCATCTCGACTCCAAACCAAATAACGGATAGCTAATTAATGACAAGCTCAGTTTATCTGGCTAGCATTTGGCGTATAGGTTCTATCAAGACAGGTTATTGCTCAAATGAGCCAAAACATCAAAGCCATCAGTTTGGACGCCAGCATCAATCGCTTGGAGGCTGTGGTCATTCCCAAGCACTACCCCAATGGACACGTGATTGATTGGCATTGCCATGAGCACAACCAACTGGTGTACGCAAGCAGCGGTGTGATGGCAGTCGAGACAGAATCTAAGCTATGGGTCGTTCCGCCTCAAAGAGCCGTGTGGATCCCAGCGCATAAAAGCCACAAGGTCTACATGTATGGTGATGCGGCAATGAAAAACGTCTACTTGTTGCCAAGCATCGACACTGAACTGCCAAACCAGAGTGATGTTCTCAACGTGTCGCCAATGCTGCGTGAGATGCTCATTCATCTTTCTGAGCAACCGGCCGATCAAGCAAGCACAAAGGCGTATTGGCGTATTGTTCAGGTTTTGTTGGATCAGTTAAAAGTCGCGCCGCAAGCGTCCATTCAGCTCCCTCTTCCCACCAATGCCAAGCTAGGACAAGTTTGTAACTCACTGTTGGATGAGCCTGCGGATAATCGTTCATTAAAACAATGGGCAGAAGAAATTAACGTTAGTAGCCGTACTTTGAGCCGCTTGTTTCGCAACGAAGTTGGCATGTCTTTCATCGAGTATCGTCAACAAGCAAGGTTGTTCCACTCTTTGACGTTGTTGGCGCAAAACCTCCCGGTTACCACCGTTGCACTGGAGTGTGGTTTTACCAGCGTGAGTGCTTTTAATCATCTATTCAAACAAAGCTTTGGGGTGACGCCAGGTCGCTTCTTCATGAATTAATGTTGAATATTGAGAACCGATAACGCCACATTTGATCCACTCAGAGAGCAATCGAACACTCATAGCACCTGACTGACCTATCTTCTGAAGATTCTACCAAACACGCAACTTGCGTACTTACTCACTAGAAAAGCGTAAATAATCAGAAAAATCGTTTAATAATGTGCTTTTTGGGCATTCCCATTCAGACTTCAATAAATTAGACTCAAGCCAATGCCCAAGAAGTTTTAATTATTGATAAAAAAGGAATGCCAATGAGCTCAAGTATGATCCTTAATGAATCGCTGATTGTAAGTGGCCGAGATATCCCACTAAGAGAATTGTTGTATGCGAAGCGTGTACTTGATAATTACATGGCAGTGGCAAAAGAAAGTAGCCCGTTAGAACTGCTCACCGAAATGAAGTCTGCGGCAAAACAAGTAGAGTACTTCACCACCGATGATAACCCTTGCGAAGCGCGTAACGTCATCAGCAGCATGATTGATGAAATCGACAGTGCTGAGACGTTTGATGCATTTAAAACGCTGGCAGGGAAACCTTCTCAAGCACTTAACGAACTGATTGAGGATCGTGCTCAGCTGATCAAGCACGAGCGTGAATTGCTGTTGGCTTCTGGCTACGACGCGTCTCGCATCTGATCCCTAGCAATTGCCCCAACGACAAATAGTTCTAGCGAAACATCGCGCATAAAAAAGGAGCTCACTGAGCTCCTTTTCTGTTTCTAAATCTTTGAAGATCGTAATCGCTCTATGCTTTGAGGCTACAGCCCCATGTCTTCAGTGATTTCTTTAATCTGTTTCAAGTCCATCTTGTGAACTTCGATGAGCTGGTCAACTTGGCTTAGTCGTGAGTTCGCTTCATCGTGCTTGTCACACGCGTCAGATTTCACATCCCAAGACTTACCTTCTAAGAAAACGTCACACTCCTTCTTCAGCGTTTCGATTTTCGGTAACAGCGCTTGGCGTTCTTTCTCTAGTGACTCAAGCTCTTGTGAGATTTGCAGCTCTTTACGGAACACTTCACGTGAACGTTCAAACATGGTCGCTTGCATGTCTGCTTGACGGTTAAGTTTGTCGTTCTCGCTCTTGGTCGTGTTCAACGTTGCTTTCTGTTCCTTCACTTGAGACTCAAGAGACAAGTTCACCTTCTCCACTTCAGTCAGTTGCTCTTGAAGTGCTTTAACTTCCGCTTTGTGCGCTTCTTCTTTCTCTGCCAACAGTGTCGCGACTTTAGCGTCGATCTCTTTATCTAAGCCCGCTTCACGTGTTTTTACTTGAGAGACCAAGTTCGTTTTGTCTTGTGCCAGTGCTTGGTACTTTTCTTCCAGCACTTGATAGGTCGACTCCCACTTGCTTGCTGTCATTGCAGAACCAGCCAAACCACCGAACGCTAAACCTAATAAGGCCGCAATCGCGATATAAATGTGAGTACGCTTATCGCGCTCCTCAATGACAACTACTTCGTCTTGGTCTTCAATATTATTTTGAGAAGTCACCGTATCTTACTCCAAGGACTCTGCTGGTTTGCTAGCGAGTGAGTTCCGCAATCATGATTGACGCGGTATAAATTAAGAATGCGCCGATCAAGGTAATCACGGTCGCCTTTTGGACTTTTTCATTGGTACGATAACGAAATAGCACAAACGCTACTCCAATCAATACCGCTATGGCTAACAATCTGGTCATACCGTCTCCTTGTCCAATAATAAGAACTTATCCGATTCCATAGACAGTTGCGCAAGGAATCATTGTAACCTATTTCTACGTAGCTTACGGTCAACTTAGCGTAGATTTTGAAGCGATTGCTCCCGTTTTGATCAATTTTCTGTTCTAAACTGAACAACTTATCACCAGCCTAGACAACTCTCATCAAATCCTACCATTGGTCTCTCCCCTTCCATACATACCAAGAATGACCAACATAGAGAGTTATTTGTTCAATTAATCAGCAAGTCTATGAAACTAAGACAACAAAACCCGCATAATGTGTTGAAAATAAATCTTCATTTGGGTGTTGAAATGGTAACAAAACATGATAGAGTTCACACGTTAATGGTGACCAGCATCATTAACTAACCTTTACTCATTTGATTGAGTAAATGTTCCGATGAAGACTGCAGGAGAGTGGTTATTAACCAAATCTTAACATTTGGTTAGAGTAACTCGCCGAAGAATTAACTATTTCAGGTGCTACCTTGGTAGCGGGGACTGTAGTTGGAGGAACCTCTGGAGAGAACCGTTAAATCGGTCGCCGAAGGAGCAAGTCCTGCACATGTGTGCGGGGTGAAACTCTCAGGCAAAAGGACAGAGGAGTGGAAAGTAACAACCTAACTATTTGGCGTTCCCGCCTTATTTTGAATAGCATGGCTATTTGAGATCGTTGATCTCGTCCTTTCCCTCTTCTCCTTATTAGTTGTTTTATTAAGGGGAAATCATGAACGACCTACAATCTTTACTTCAAACCATTGATAACTTTGTCTGGGGTCCACCACTGCTGCTTTTGCTCGTGGGTACCGGTGTTTACTTCACTTTTAGCCTAGGCTTGATCCAATTTAAACACCTACCAACTGCGTTAGCGATGGTATTCAGTAAAGATAAGTCATCTGATAAACAGGGTGACGTTTCTAGTTTTGCAGCGCTATGTACTGCGCTGTCTGCAACCATTGGTACAGGTAACATCGTTGGTGTTGCTACCGCAATCAAACTTGGTGGCCCTGGTGCCCTATTCTGGATGTGGCTCGCTGCCCTATTCGGTATGGCAACCAAATACGCTGAGTGTCTTCTTGCGGTGAAATACCGTCGTGTTGACGACAAAGGCCAAATGATTGGTGGTCCTATGTACTACCTACAATATGGTGTTGGCTCGAAAGCGCTGGCTATCATGTTCGCGGTATTTGCATTGGGCGTTGCCTGTTTTGGTATCGGTACCTTCCCACAAGTGAATGCGATTCTTGATGCAAGCGAGATTTCTCTTGGTGTAAACCGTGAGCTGTCGGCTTTCATCCTGACACTACTAGTGGCATTCGTTACATTGGGTGGTATCAAGTCGATTGCGAGCGTAGCAGGTAAAGTGGTTCCAGCAATGGCGCTATTTTATGTGTTGGCGTGTTTGAGTGTGATCATCATGAACGCAGACCAATTGCTAAACGCAGTTGAGTTGGTGTTGGTGTCTGCATTCACTTCAACCGCAGCAACGGGTGGTTTCTTGGGTGCAAGCATTATGCTGGCCATCCAATCTGGTATCGCACGTGGTGTATTCTCAAACGAATCAGGTTTGGGTAGTGCGCCAATGGCAGCCGCAGCAGCGAAAACGGATTCTTGTGTTAAACAAGGCCTGATTTCAATGACGGGTACCTTCTTCGATACCATCATCATTTGTACCATGACAGGTCTTGCTTTGATCCTTACAGGTGCATGGCAAAGTGACCTTGCTGGTGCGGCGATGACAACACACGCATTTGCCGTTGGTTTGAACGCAGAGACATTAGGCCCAATGCTGGTGTCTATCGGTCTTATGTTCTTCGCGTTTACCACCATTCTTGGTTGGAACTACTACGGTGAGCGTTGCGTTGTGTTCCTATTCGGTACCAAAGCTGTGCTTCCATACAAACTGATTTTCGTTGGTTTGGTAGCATCTGGCGCGTTCCTTCACCTTGATATGATTTGGCTACTGGCTGATATCGTAAACGGTCTGATGGCAATTCCTAACCTGATTGGTTTGATTGCTCTGCGCCATGTGGTGTTGGAAGAAACAAAACTGTTCTTCAAGCCGTCATCTCAATCGGATGATTTTGATGCAGTGAAAGCATAATCCAAGCTAGAAACTTTAAGCCCGCTGACTCAGTGGGCTTTTTTATATACCCCTTTCTCGTTATTCTTTTCATTCTATTTAACTCTTCACTTTTTATTTTCCACTCGGCTAATAATTCCTACCAAGTTATCAAATAATTAAACTTATAATGACATGTGTAACAATATTAAATTAAATGTCAGCATCACTGTTATTTAGTAAATCCTAAACCATATTATTGCTGTGTGATTATTTTGGTTCTTTCATTGAAGCTATATCACTAAATGAAAGATTAACATGGCACAAAGTTGATGTTTTACTATGATTATGGTTTCTTCTATCAATAGGTAGCTAACTATTAAAACCATCAAAATAAAAGTGACCTAATTTTAATCTTTATTCATATAACAGAGATGAGTGGTTTCTTTCTACTCGTCTCTTTCGCTTTATAATAAAAACAAAAATAATCGTATGATCTTATATAACCCTATTAAAAACACGCTTTCTAACAGCAATAAAACGGTAAAAATTGGGTATCGTGAATCACAAATCCTCACTTTGCTTCTCGAACATTCCCCCGCAGTTGTTGAAAAGCGAGACATTGTGCAATTTGCATGGGGGAACGAATACATTGGTGAAACTTCGTTGGCGAAGAGCATCAGTGTGCTCAGGCAGACCTTTACCAAAGTGGGGATAAAAGAGTCCCCTATCGTTACTGTCCCTAAGGTCGGGTATCGTTTAGTTGAAGGCGTCTTGCTGAACGAATGCCTTGTCGCTGCGACTCCACCAGATGAAAAAGTACAACAGAAATCAGTGCAGCAGCCAACACCACCACTGCCGAACAAACATGAAACCAACTATAAAAACTTAGCGTGCTATATCGTTTCTCTGGGCATTCTATTTGCGGCCAGTCTAGTAAGTGCGAGTAAGTTTCATAGCAAATACAGTCACCCTCAACGCAACAAAGCCTTAAATGAACACACTATTGGGACACTAGAGGTATACACCGATCCCAATACGCAGTTATCAACGCACCTTGAACAGTTACTGGCTCAACATCAGTGTCATTGCGTGGTTTACATCGAGGAAAACGAGCAGTTCTCTGAGTTGTCTTGGTTGAATAAGCACACGCGAAAATCCATCAATGTGTTCTATACGGCAGGTCAGTTCGAACAAGCCTCTCAAGCGATCGGTCAGTTTATTGCGGAGGAAAGCCAATGAAGGCGTATATTGCCGTAGCCCTCTCTTGCGTGGTCTTTTTCGGCGCTTGGAAGCTACCTTGCTATCACGATACCGAAGATAAACGCTATCACCACAGTGTGGTCGATATTCTTCCTCATGAGCACACTGTTCGGATTGATGGCTTAACCCGGGTCAATCACCGCGTTATCACTCATATCGCTTCGTTACAAGACGAATCAATGTCGAACCCCATCATCCTTAGCTTTAAGGGCAAGTCACGCCCTTATTCGGATACGAGCTTGTCAGTCTCTGGCAAAATGAATCTGCTATCGGTGCAAGAAATTCGCCCTGCGTTAAATGATTCGTTTCTTTCGCCCTATCTTGTGCTAAACGATGACCCTATCTATTTTGATATCGAAGTACTGCTTCAAACTGAAACCTTCTCTCTTATCCGAGATAAACAAACTGGCCGCACTAAACTGTTGGCTAAGCGATAAACTTTTCGCTTGAAATAACCCTTTTGATATTCGCCTTGTGATGAGTGAGTTTTATTCGCTTAAAAGTCACTCATTACAAGGCTTCACTCCCTATTACTTCATTTATTTCTAATTAAGTATGAGTAAATTTAATTATTACTAATGTTTAAGTCTGTACTATTAAATTTAAAATACTTATTCATTAGATTCTGCTTATATAAATTGAGGTGTAAGTTTCGTTAAAATCGTTTAAATCATTTCCAAATTCATTCTGACAATATTTAGCCTCGTCATTGAGTAAATATTCTATTTTAATCTTTCATGAATATACCCACCTGCTATTGCTCTTATTTTCAAAAGGCAATCGATTTCATTAGTTGAAAATGACAGATGCAATAATACAACTCACTGATTCGTTACAGTAATAATATTTCAACTATTTTCAGTACTATCAATCCTATCAGCATGGAACAGTAAACCTGTCCTCGAGATCGGGGCACATAAAACAAATAAAAATACAGCCATGAGGGAACGTTCATGCGAAACATCAACATTAGTTTATTGTCCGCCGCCATCCTGTCTACATTCGCAAGTGGTGTAAATGCAAAGATATATCCAGACCAAATCGTCTTCGACCAGTTAGGTGAAGATGTCTGCCGAGCAGGTTATCGTCCACTTGACCGATATGAAGCTGAAGAGCAAAAAAGTGCCCTACTTGCTCGTATGGGTCAATGGCAGATCACGGGCCTCAAAGGCGATTGGGTGATCATGGGACCGGGTTATCATGGATTAATTAAACGTGATACTCCGAATGGCAAAACCTTCTGTTACCCGGACGAAGCACAATCAGAAATCCCGAACTATCCAGCTCGTGCGATTCCTGAAGGCGATGAAATTGATGTTCAATATGAGTTAGTCACCGACCGCTCTGCCTTTGTTCGCCCATTAAGTTATCTTGCGCATAATCTTGGTTACGCATGGGTTGGCGGCAACAATAGCCAATACGTGGGTGAAGACATGAAAGTTGACCGCGTGGGCGATCGCTGGGTGATTCAAGGTAACAACAGTGGCTCTTGCAGTGGTTACCGTTGTGGTGAAAAAACCAAAATCACCGTCGACAACTTTACCTACACACTAAACGACAAAAACTTCTGGCATGGTGATGTAGTTGAATCGGATCGCGAGCTTGTTAAAACCATCACGGCCATGGCGAGAAACTACAGTAACACGCCGCAGCAAATCGTAGTGGATTTGAAACTGGACGAGTCCACCAACTGGTCAAAGACCAACAGCTACGGCTTTGCCCAGCAAGTGAAGACAGAAAACGAGTTCAAATGGCCATTGGTTGGTAATACCAAGCTGAGTATTACGCTTGAAGCAAACCAAAGCTTCTCAAACTCAAACGGCGCATCCACCAGCGAGCAAGTCACGCTGCAAGCTCGCCCAATGGTGCCTGCGAACTCTGAGCTACCAGTGCGTGTTGAGTTGTACCGCTCTACCATCTCTTACCCATATCGATTCAATGCCGACGTTAGCTATGACGTGAACTTCTACGGATTCCTTCGCTGGAGTGGCAACGCATGGCACACGCACCCAGACAATCGTCCATACCGAAGCCACACCTTTACCATGGGACGTGGTAGCGACAAATCGGCGGATATTCGTTACCAATGGGATCACCGCTATATTCCGGGTGAAGTGAAATGGTGGGACTGGAGTTGGGCAATCAAAGAAGCAGGATTGAGTAGCATGCAATACGCCACTGGCGCGAGCTTACGACCTTTCTATTCCTACGTATCCGGTGATTTTTATGCAGAGTCTCAATACGCAGGCACCATTGAAATTGGCCAAGCGAGTCCACTTGGAATCAGCACTCGCTCAGCGAACGATTTACCGCAAGGTAACACTCAGCGCGTGGGCGACGTGGAAGTTACCACCAACTTTGATGCTGATGAGCTAAGCGCACTTGGGTTTGAAGGTGCAGAGATGACCGTTCAGGCAGCAAACTAACCCTCAATAATAATTACAACGAATCACCAACAATTTGCCCGTGACTCCCCATCGCGGGCTTTTTTACTTATTCCAGAACACTCTTTGCTTTGAACACTGATGAAATAAGGGAAAGCGAACTTCAGAATAAGCATTAGCAAGGAATGATTTTATGGGATGCCAACCAATTAAGTTAACAATTTGTACATAATGCCCTGATTTAGTAATTTGGGGAAAACAGTTTGCTGCCGCTTGTAAAACAACGCCAAACCAGTATCGCTTACTCAAAAGCGAAAAAGATCATCGTCTTAAATCTCAAAGGTGGTGTGGGAAAGTCGACTTTCTCTGCCAGTTTGGCCAGCAAACTCATCGGAAATGGACATACGGTAGAATTGATAGATTTCGATAAACAGCAATCTACCAATCGCTGGGCCGATGGCATTGATGAACTACCGAATCAGAGCTACAACCCTTCCCTTCGCAGTTTGTCTAATATTGCTGTCACGCTTAAGGTCAGCAACGCGACGGATTACGTGGTGATCGACTCTCCGGCAAACTTCTCAGAGAGCGACTTAGTGCGTTACCTTAGATACGTTGATTACATAGTCATACCAATGCAACCATCACCTATTGATTTGCATGCCTCGTTGCCATTCATCAACACGCTGATCGAGAAACACATCTTTAAGTCTCGCCAAATCAAAATTGGTTTTGTCATCAACCGTTGCGTTCATCAAGACGAAAGGCTCGATCGCGTTATGCGTCTTTTGCGCTTCTTCCGCCAGTTCAAAACACTAGGCATCATGAGCGAGTCCGAAGTGTATCAACAACCTTTCATGGACAAAGAGTTGGTTGACGCAAGGAACGTTGACCCAATCCTGTGGGATAACGTGATTAAGTGGTTAGAGTAACAAGCTTCATCACTATCTAGCACTCAACCTCCAGACAAATAAAAAGAGACAAGCATCGGTACTTGTCTCTTTTTGTTCTATTCAAAGTTTCACCAGAAACTTAATCTCGTAGCCATTGGTGCTCTTCACCATCACCTTGCTTGTTAAAAAAAGAAGAGTGTTGTTGCTTGAACTGGTCCGCTTTTATCTCTGAAATCGGCCATTGACTGAAGTCTTCACGAATGAAGTCATCCTCAATACCAAACTCTAAGCTTCTTAGCTTGCTGCCAACAAAGCGGTAAATGTAGCTCTCTCCCGAATCTTCACAAAGCATTGGGACATGAGACATAGGCTGACCATTTACCGAAACAGATACCCACTTGCTGCTCTCAGGTTCACACGCTTCTTGGTTAACCACATCAATCTCGAATTTGTTGTCTAATGTGGTTCCAACAAATACTGCGGTTGACTCTTTTAAGTAAACGCGGCGTAACAACAGCTGTTTCGTATCTTGCGTGCGCGTGGCTTGGATGCCATTGGAAAACGGCTCAAAGTAAGCCCAGTGCCAATCCCACCTCATTCCTTTTTCGGCGAAGTTCAACTGGGGAACCGTCTTCCATGCGACGATCCCGAGCAAGACGACGATAAATAGAACTAAAGCGATGACAATTCGAATAAGAACACGCATTAGGCTGGCTTTTCTACAAGTAGTTTAATACCAAGCGCCACAAGCACGGCACCTGTTGCTCCTTCCATCCACTTCATAAAGCTCGCGTTTTTCAGTAGCGTTTTTGCTGAGTTCAAAGCGCCAGCCAAACCACATTGCCACACCATCGCAATAATGAAGTGGATTGAAGCCATCAGCATTGATTGCAGCAACGGAGAACCTTCTGGGTTAACAAACTGAGGCAAGAAAGCGAGATAAAACACGGCGGTCTTTGGGTTCAATACATTAGAAAGAAAACCTTCGCGGAATGAGCGTTTGCCACTGTAAGCTTGATGCGCTTGTTCAGAAACCGCTATGCCCCCATTTGTCTTCATCAGTGCACGTAGGCTGCTCAAACCAAGCCAAATTAGGTAAGCGGCGCCCACCATTTTCACCATTTGGAACAGTTCCGCAGATTGAGCAAGAACGGCAGAAATACCCACAGCAGAAAACAGCGCATGAACAAATAGTCCGAAACAGATCCCCAAGCTGGTTGTGCAACCATCTTTAAGACCCGCGCGGCTTGTATTGCGAATCACCAATGCGGTGTCCAATCCCGGCGTGAGCGTCAAAATCGTAATGGCAATAAGAAATGCCTCAAAATTTAAAATATCCATATTCTTTTAATAAGTTGTTGTGTATCACCCATCAATACCGTCAATCCGCTTGATTCGCAAGCAACTTTTGCGGTGTGCTATACAAGTGACTGAATTTGTGCACAATAGACCTGCATTATTTGTTAATAAATAGTAAATTAGACACACTTCTCTATCGGCATTGTCTTGATGCTGCCTTTTTCTCTGCATCGGTGTCGAGAGATATGAACGTACGTTCAAGGACCCCATTTGGGGCGTTTAAGGAAAGAACATAACAAAAGAGTAGCCACATGAGCGCATTTCAAAAACTCGTCGAACATTCAAAAAAAGTCTCTAACTTTGGTCACCTATCTGCAATCGTAGGGTGGGATCAAGCTGCCGTCATGCCAGCAGGGGGGGCGGAAGCTCGCTCTAACGCGATGGCTGAACTAGAGGTGCATATGCACTCTCTTATGACTCAACCTCATTTAGGTGATCTGTTTGCACAAGCAGAAGAAGAGTCATTATCAACGCAAGATCAAGCCGTACTGCGTGAAATGAAACGCGATTGGCAACAAGCAAACCTGCTGCCTGAATCTTTGGTGCAAGCACAGTCATTAGCAGGCTCTAAATGTGAGCATGCTTGGCGTACCCAACGTGGCAATGACGATTGGGCCGGCTTCGAAAAGAACTGGGCTGAAGTGGTTAAGCTTTCTCAAGAAGAAGCGCAAATTCGCGCAGAAGCGACTGGCACGTCACCTTACGATGCAATGCTAGAACTGTACGAACCAGGTACTACTTCAGCGTCTCTAGACGTGCTATTTGCGGACGTGAAAACCTGGTTACCATCAATGATTGATGGAGCCATCGAAAAGCAAAAAGCCAACAACATCCTGCTTCCGAACGGTCATTACCCTGCTGAAAAACAAAAAGCACTAGGGTTGGAAGTCATGAAGCTACTGCAATTCGACTTTGAACATGGTCGCCTGGATGAGAGTGTTCACCCATTCTGCGGCGGTGTACCAACAGATGTTCGCATTACCACCCGTTACGATGAAAAAGAGTTCGTGCAATCATTGATGGGCATCGTGCATGAAACAGGTCACGCGCGTTATGAGCAAGGTCTTCCAAAATCGTTAGCAGGCACAATGGCTGGCCAAGCTCGTTCAATGGGCATCCATGAGTCTCAATCTCTGTTTTTCGAGATGCAAGTGGGTCGCAGCCAAGCATTTGTTGAGCACCTTGCTCGACTAGCTTCTAACCATTTTGAAGGCCCTGAGTTTGCTCAAGACAACTTGTCGAAAATCTACACACACGTAGAAAAAGGCTTCATCCGCGTTGACGCTGACGAACTGACATATCCTGCTCACGTTATCCTACGTTACGAGATTGAACGCGACCTAATGAACGGCGTAATCAAGCACACTGACGTTCCAGAGTTATGGAATGAGAAGATGAAGGCTTACTTAGGTCTATCAACAGAAGGCAACTTTAAGAACGGATGTATGCAGGATATCCACTGGACAGATGGCGCCTTTGGTTACTTCCCATCATACACGCTTGGCGCGATGTACGCGGCGCAGTTTATGGCAGCGATGCAGAAAACCGTGGACGTAGATGGCGCGATTCGCTCTGGCGATCTGTCACCAATCTTTACTTGGTTGTCAGACAACATCTGGAGCAAAGGCAGCTTGTTCTCGACCGATGATTTGGTGACTCAAGCAACAGGTGAAGTGTTAAACGCGAAGCACTTTAAAGCACATCTAGAAAGCCGATACTTGAAATAGCGTGCGGTTAATAGCTCGAGTAAATGACTAGAGCTAATCAACCAAACGAAAAAAAGGGAGCCTAGGCTCCCTGATGGTAGGGTAAACCAGTTTTTATTATTCAACAGTAGTCACTGTCAACTTGTTCACAGACCAAGTGCTTCCAGTGGCGTCGTGCATACTATCGCCTAGACGAACGATAAAGTTAGTATTCAAACGACCAGAGTCAGGCCAGTTGTAAACAAAGTACTCGCCGTAGTGCAACTTGAAATCAGTCATATCTTCGAACTTCTCGTAAAAAATCCCTTCCTTATCTTCGTCTACAGTCCAGATAGCTTTTTTACCAGTCTCAGGGTCAGCTTCAACTGCCATAGCAAACTTGCGAAGCGTCGACTTGTTACCTACTTGTGACACTAGGTAAATGTTGGCGTACGCATCACCTTCGCCATTCAAGACATCAACTCCGGTAACGTCGATATCAATAATGTATTGATTAAGAGTCTTTGTGCCGTCAAACAGTGGGCTGTACGCATCAGGATACACGTACGCTTCCTTGTTATCACCTTTAAGAGTCACAGCACCGGTATTCGCATGAATACCGACAATCTTAGCACCAGTAATCTTGGAGTTGTCTACAATAGGCTCAGACGGAGGAGTTGGAACTATTGGGTTGAAGACAGGATCCTTAATGATAATACTGCCGTCTTCCCCAATGGTAATCTCGCCCATATCAAACCACTGAGCCCCCTCCACAGGAATGGTATCTTCATACACTCCACCATTGACAGCACTCATTAGGAGAACGTCAGCCGCACCAATAGTGTAACCATAGTAGTAAGGGTCAGTCACTTCTTCCGCTTTGCGACCCGTACCTTCTATCTTAAATGTTACCAGACCAAAGTTGTTGTTGTTGATGGTAGAGTTAAGGCCGTCAATATCTTCTGTTACTTCAGCAGTCACGAAGCCGTAATCTCGGTTGTACGCTTCGAGAACGATGGAATTCTGAGTTCGGTCTAGCTCAGTCATTGCATACGCTGTGTAGTATTTGTAAGAGCCTTCGTTGGTGTGCTCACCCACCCATACAAGCTCAACTTTAGCACCGCCGTATACGTCAAATTCAAACACGTCTCCAGAGTTAATGTTACCAATTTTATCAGCTGGGATAGTGAAGTCTCTACCATAACCATCTACAGAGTCAGTGACGCGTACTTCATAACCATCCACTCGTAGGAAGTGACTATAACCGTTTGCATCGATTTGACGTATTACAACTTCACCATTAGGAGTTGGTGGAAATTCAGCCTGAGCACCAACGATGTCATCAATAACTACATCAGTCGATAGAGTGATTGTGCGCGCTGCGACTTCAGAAGCAGAGTCATCAGAGTCACAACCAATAAGTACTAAAGTACCGAATAGAACGAGAGAGATTTTCGATAATTTCATGATTACACACCTTGAGTTTAAGATTGACACTAATCGTTTATCGTTATCCATAACGGTATAATGAAAGAATTATAGCTTTTGATTTCAAGATGTAAAGAATTTTATCGAATTTAAAAACGGTATAAAATTATTATCAATCGATTCGTTTACTTTTGGGGGAGTTTAGCTGCTCATAAGCTATTGATATGACGTTTTTTATCTAAACTGTGGGTGAGTGGAAAATTGTTAGTCTTATTGTGGTTAGAGGAGCAACCAATACAAAATGATGCATCAAACACCGTTCAATTTGTAATGAACTGATCCACGTTATACTGAAACAGGTTAATAAAAGTGCCCAACCAATTAATGTTTGTTGGGCATTTAACTCTACTCCTTCATTCCTTTCTTGATTGCAATTTCAATCATGCTGAAGCCCATAAGTTTGTAAAGTAACTCCTTCCCTTCCTTACCCAAACTCCCATCAACCGCATTTATTAGACCCATCAATCCTTTGTAGGCCAAGTTCCCTACTTTTTCGCTGGCAGCGATGTGACCCACCAACAAGGTTAGGATGTTGCAGAAACCTGAGTCATTTAACGCATCAATCCAACTCTTTTCAAAATCTTCTAACGATTCCATGTTCAATTTAGCAAAAAAGTATGGAGCAACTCTGCCAGTCAACGCAGTATGTAAGGTATCTGCCTTGTGGTACGTTTGTAGTGTGCTTTGGCGAATACCGGTTCTAATTGAAACGTTATACATGTTGATGGCATCGAACCCTTCTTCCAAAAATAAGTTGAAAACCTCTGTGTTTATCAATTCACGTTTTGCTTCCATCTCCGCTTTACTAATTCTTGGCATTTATTATTCTCCACAGCCTCTAACTTCATTAATTGTAATCGTTTATCGTTTTGTTTTACACAATAAAAAGATATGGGAAGTCACTCAAATAAGATTCAATGATTCGCTCCGACGACCTATCGTCGATCTTTACTTGGTTATCAGACAACATCTGGAGCAAAGGCAGCTTGTTCTCGACCGATGATTTGGTGACGCAGGCTACAGGTGAAGTGTTAAACGCGAAACACTTTAAAGCACATCTAGAAAGCCGATACTTGGGTAAATAACGTTCGGCAAGTCATCACACAAAAAAAGGCTGGTTTAATACCAGCCTTTTTGTTTGCGCTAGAGTCTACTCAAAACGCTCAGAAACTTATCATTAAGCTAGATTACGTTTCACCGTACTCTTCATATTTTGCATGAAGTTTCTGAAGTGCGGCATGAAATCAACGAATAACGGATGCTTGCGATCTTTCATCATCACAGGACCAAGCAGACGAAGGGCAACACCAACGCGTGTCGCATCTGCAGGTTCTAATCCGCTGCCTTGGCCGATCTTATCTACGATGTTCAACATGTCTTCGCGATCTTGGACTTCAAAGCTCAGGCTTTTTGCTTCACGGCCTTCTTCTACGTTTACTTCTTCGATAGTAATGCGGTAGTGGTTGTCTTTTCTCATCTCATTTCTCCAATCAATATTCACTCGCTTTTTAGAAAGCGTTCAATCTTCGGTTTGATGGTCATGGATGTAATGGTCATCAACACCATTGCTACAGGTAACGCAGCGAAAAGTCCTTTTAACCAAGCAGCTCCAAATAAGGATACGTCCTCAAACCCTATGTTGTTAGCGGCGGTGATAAATGCCATGACGGATTCCATAATCAGTGCCATAAAGACACCAACCACAAGGTTCTTCTGCTTTTCACTGGCGCGGCTAAATAGTTTGCCAACCAGTTTGGTCATTAGCGTCATCATCACCATACCCGTTGGCATAAGGACGACAATCGCCATCAAGAATGAGCGCAACCAATCGCTGAAGAAAGAATCGGAATAGCCTACGTTCATGTAAGTCATTACGCCTGTCAGTGTCCCTCCCATGAGTGTCATCATCCCTAATACAACAGCAATTTTATGAATCAGTGGCGTCTTCGCCGGTTGTGTCAGTTCATTCGACATGGTCAAGGATTCTGTCATTCAATTCTCGCTCTTGAAGTTACTCTCAATTAAGTTGATAATGTCAACTATAGCTATTTAGTTGACAATGTCAACCACTTTTATTTGGAGTGTTACATGTCGAATCCAAAATCGCTGGATAATCTGTTCCATCTTGTGCACGTCTTAAAGCGTCAATTGCACGAGCATATTGAACAACTAGAACTCCCTATCGCGCCTATGCATGTACGGGTGATAAAAATCATTAGCAAACAGTCACCATGTACGGCAATGGATGTGGTGAACTTCTTAAACCGAGATAAAGCACAAGTCACACGCTTAATTAAGACATTGATTGAAGAAGGCTTTATTGAGAAGAGACCGAATCCAGAAGATAAACGCAGCCAGTGTTTGTTGACCACCGAGAAAGGCAATGAAGTGTTGTCGAAGATCAAAGCCGTCGATGCTGAGATCTTTCAAAAGATGACGTTAAACGTGTCTGAGGAAGAGCTAGAAGCGTTCCAACTTGTCGCTGGGAAACTGGCAGAAAACCTGTCGAAAAAGCCAAGCTAAAAAACGGTAATCATTTTTGAAATCGGTTCAGCCATTATGGATTACTGGCTGAACTGATGTATAGAAAGTGCTAGCAAACTACTTCTTCTAGCGCGTGATAAACGAGCTTCCCATCAACCGTTTTGCTTTCCATTAAAGCGATAGAATAAATCGGAAGTGGTAAAGGTGATATCTCAACAGCATCAAGTGGTGCTTGTTTATCGACGTGGCGAGCAAGTGTGATGTGAGGAACATAGTCACGTGACTCCGTCACAAAGCCATGCTGTTCTAATGCCTCTATGAGTTCGTTTTGCAGTGTTGTAACCGCTAAATTATCTTTAATCCCCAACCAAGCCAGTTGCCTGCCACTTTGGCGAAATGAACCTAGGTGATCGACCGTAACCTGCTCACAACGGCAGCTAAGTTGATGAAGAATATCAATAAGACGCTGCGTTTGTTCTTCTGTCGATTCACCGATAAAAGCCAACGTAATATGAAAATTATCGACGCAAGTATAGCGCCCTTCTATCTCATGGTGTTGAAGCCTATCTTGGATCTGCTTGAGCTGTGATTTACTGCCTTTATCAAACGTGAGGGCGAAAAATAATCTCATCTAAACGCTCCTACAACCACTCTAAACCTTGATAAGGTTGATGCTTTATGCTCTCTAATCGCGAGTACAAATCACCACTGTGGATTTCTAATTTGTGCCCATCAGGATCGAGAAGATACAACGAATCCCCTTCACTCTTGTTCTCTTTCCACTGAGCAATATCGAACTTAATAAGCTTGTGAGAAAAGTCCGTGAAGTCTTGCTGTGAGATAGAAAAAGCGATGTGGGAGTAATCAGTCTTCTCGTCTGGCTTATCGACGGATAAACAAAGCCATAGATCACCCAAAGAAAGATACGCGCCTTGTTTCCACTTCACGTGTCCCTTAAAACCGAGCGCGTTGATATAGAAATCGAGCGAGCGTTCTAAATCACTCACCGCTATCGTAATGTGGTTCAATCCTGTCAGCATGGTTCATCCTTGGTCATCAAACGTCGCTATTGTGGCAAACAACCAAGCAGAAATGAATCGACAGATAAAATAAAGCCCAGAACAAATGTCTGGGCTCGTAGGTTACATCGCAGGTACAAGTTGGGGTTTATACAAACAACATTCCCCATCCGGACGAGTTTTAAAGCGACGATGCAGCCACATGTACTGCCCAGGGCATGCCATGATCGACTTCTCGACAATCTTATTTACAAACGCTGCCGCTTGGTCTGGATCGTTTTTTGGAAAGCCTTCAACTGGCGCGCTAATAGTTAAAGTGTATTGCCCATTGCTTTCACGAACCATAGTAAATGGCACAATGGCACAATCCGTAGCATCCACCAGCAAGCTGGTTCCCGTTGTTGTACAGGCACGCTTTACCGCAAACAAAGGCGCAAACGTCGATCGACGTGTACCATAGTCGTGATCAGGTGCGTACCAAACACGCTGGCCTGTTTTCAGTGCTTCCAACATGCCCTTTACATTTTTACGATCAATCAAAGTACGATTCGAGCGAGAACGTCCTTTGTATTGGAAGTAGTCAAAACATGGGTTGTTGTTTGGGCGGTAAACACCAGAACCCGACTTTTGGATCCCAAATGCTCGCGCACCAAGTTCTAGATTCATGGAATGCACTGCTAACATCAGAACACCTTTGCCTTGTTGTTCTAACGCTTCGATATGTTCCATTCCTTCGATGTTGACGTGCTTGCTGACACGTTTATCTGACCAAAACCACGCCATCGCGGTTTCAAACAGTGCGATACCCGCGTTGTCGATGTTTTCTTTTATTATCGCCTCACGCTCTTGGTCGCTCATGTCTGGAAAACACAGCTCTAAATTACGTTTTATCGTGACTTGTCGTTTTTTCATTAATCGCATCGCAATGCGACCAATTCCGCTTCCGAGCGCGAGTTGTACACGAAATGGAAGGAGGCTAAGAAGGTACATGATACTAATTATGATCAATGTGCCCCAGTAGCGAGGTGCCAAAAATTCTGCCTTGAATTTTGGTGCTTTGTGCTTATTCATGAGTGTGTCATCAGACGAATTCGTCTATAAAAATCCTTAAAACAACGATAAATACGAAAAGTTATTATCATTGACTGTGCTTATTAAAAACTAAAGCGCGCGGAGTGTAGGCCTCTTTGACACGCTACACAATAAGAACTTTCGGAGATTGCGGGCGACTTTATCAAATCTAAGAAAAATGCCGTGATTTTCGTCGAATTGCCATAAAAATGCGGCTTACTGCACTGACGACAAGCGGTAGTTCCGCCGCAGCGAGTAGTTGCGTTTCGAGAAATGAATTTTGAAAGAGTGAGCGTCCCGAGAGTGTCTCTCTCGTCTATCGCCCAATAAAAGGAAAAAGGGAGCGAAAAGGCTCCCTTGTTGAGTCAGTTTTTAAGTACGCTTTGTTCCAATAAACCACTTTCCACCAGATCAGTAAGAATGACTTTAGTTTTTTCTCTGAACAGATCACGCAGTAATCTTACGGTTGGCGTAATTGATTGTCGGCTCGGACAAATCAGCCACAGTTCCGTTGGTGTTGGTTTGTATTCACTCATGACATTCACTACGTTGCCTTTTAGCAAATCTTGCGACATATCTAAACACGATTTGATAGCCAAGCCCTTTCCAGAGACACACCAACGTCGGACTAAATCGCCATCATTGGAAGCTCGATTGCCTTTGAGTTTGACCTTGTGTTCACTATCACCGTCACTGAATCCCCAAACATCCTGCAACGTATCGTGGAGTTGATACAACAAACCATTATGTTCGATTAAGTCTTGTGGGTGCTTAGGCGTTCCATGTTCCGCAAGATATTCTGGTGTTGCGCATAATAACCTTGGCACATTGCAGATTTTAAACCCATACATGCTGGAATCTGTCGGTGCACCGTAACGCAGTGCCATATCGACAGAGTCTCGATAGAAGTCCACGTTGCTATCACTGATGTTGCTTCTCAGCGTCACCTGCGGATAACTGTCCATAAACTCATCGAGCCAAGGAGTAACTAAGTTTCGTCCTAAATCGGAAGAAAGCGCGATTCGCACTTCCCCATCAATAATGTCGAGATCTTCACGCATGTTCTGTTTCGCGTGTTCTAACAGTTCGAGTGCTTTCTCACACTGAGGAAGATAACGCTCACCCGCACTGGATAAACGCAAATGGCGCGTGGTTCGCACAAACAACTCAGCCCCTAAAGAAGCTTCGACTCTTTTTACCGCCGCGCTGGCCGTGGCGGTTCTCATATCTAATGCGGTCGCGGCTCCTGTAATGCTACGAAACTCAGCGACTTTGAGCACTACTTGAAGATCTTCAAGCAACATATTATCTAATCCTATTTGATAATCTCTTGATGATTATAAAGCTTTAGAGAAGATAAGCATGTTTGAAATCTCACATTCAAATAACGACAAAGGGAGCACTTGGCTTCCCTGTCATTAAATTCTTAGGATGTTATTTCTCAATGGCATGCGCAAATTCATTCGCAAAGTCATCGAAGTTGCGTGCTGGCTTACCAGTCACTCGCTCAACGGTGTCCGTCACTTCTGTGTAAGCCCCCGTTCCGAACCAAGCCATGATTTCAGCCAACGCATTGGCGAACCATTCATCCATTCCTGCTTCTTTCATCGCTGCGGCGGCGTCTTGTTCAGAAACAGCCACATATTCGATTTGCTTGCCTGACGCTTGAGAGATCACTTCGGCTTGCTGTGCAAAAGTCAGTGCCTCAGGGCCAGAAAGCAAATACGTTTGGCCATCGTGACCTTCTCCAATAAGCGATTCAACAAT
The DNA here is from genome assembly GCF_002021755.1 of Vibrio owensii. NCBI lineage: Bacteria > Pseudomonadati > Pseudomonadota > Gammaproteobacteria > Vibrionales > Vibrionaceae > Vibrio > Vibrio owensii. Next base: position 3,398,334 of record NZ_CP019959.1, on the reverse strand, counting down.
CACTGCCGCCACATCGCGAATATCCACCACGCTTTGTTTTGCATCACCAAGCGGTAAGAAGAATTTACCCATTGCATTGATGGTCGCTAAGCTACCAAAGAGGTTCTGGAAAAAAGAGTTAGGCTGAATAATGGTCCAAGCCAAGCCCGATGCTTTGACTAAATCATCGGTCACTACGTGGGTACGAATGATTTCTGAATCCGCATCGCTCTTAGCCCCCATGCCCGATAGCTTAACAACATGTTCAACATTCGCTGCTTTTGCCGCTGCGATGACGTTCTTCACCCAAAGCTTGTTGTCTTGATGAATCGGCATAGAAACGTAAATACGTTTTACACCCTGCATCGCTTTTTCCATCGCAGCAACGTCGGTAAAGTCACCCTCACGAACTTGTTCTGGCTGAAGATTCATGGTTGCTGTTGAGTTGGCACTTCTTACCATGACACCAAAATCTGCGCCTGTTTGTTGTAGTTGACGAACCACTTCTGAGCCTGTGTTACCTGTTGCGCCTAAAACTAGAATGTCCATGATGTTCTCCTACCGAGATTGAGCGTATGTTCTGTATTTGCAGCATGCCGCTGCGGTATGGAGTAACTTTAGTTAATCCCGTAAAAATTGACTAGATAGCTAATCTGGGCTTCACTATCCCATATTCGGGATGAAGAAAAATAGAGTTAACATGAAAGAGATATCAGCCTTGCCTTTATTTGCGCGCGTCATTGAGCTCAATAGCTTTGCTGAAGCGGCAAGGCAACTCAATGTGCCGACAACAACCGTGAGTAGGAAGATTCAGCAGTTGGAAGCTGAGCTTGGCGGCAAGTTGATTAATCGCTCCACTCGCTCATTGTCGCTTACTGAACTCGGCCAACAAGTCTTGCCCAAAGCACAGTTAATCGCAGATACGGTCAGCGAGCTTTATCATGAAGCGGAAGATGCCGCGAGCAAGCCGATTGGCACACTCAATATCACTGCACCTCGTGCACTCAGTCAGAACCTACTCGCCTCCCTATTTGCGGAGTTTCAAGCACGCTATCCCACGATTAAGATCAACCTTGCTTCGTCTAATCGATATCAGGATATGACGAAACAGAGTTTGGACTTCGCCTTTCGTTTAGGCCCATTGAGCGATTCTTCTTTGGTGGCGATTTCGCTCTCTCCCGTGAAGTATGTTTTGGCCATTTCAAACGCTCTGGCTAACGCTCTACCCAAGTTCGAACACCCGCGTCAATTGAATGCAGCGCCGTGCATCCGCAATCACGTGGAGGGCTACTTTTTACCTTGGCGGTTTAGCTTGAAAGATGAAGTGGTCGAAGTGACCGAAGCTGGCAGTGTCACAACCGATGATTTCTTTGTTAGCAAACAACTTTGCTTAGACGGTGCAGGCGTTTGTTATCTGCCAAAGTCTATGCTCTACAAAGAATTGCAAACCCAAGAGCTCACGGTGATTTTGGATGATTGGGTCCCCCAAGATAAAACCATGCTCTTGGTATATCAGGACAGAAAACACTTACCGCAGAAGTCGCAATTGTTTATCGATTTTATAAGAGAGAAAAAGTCTTATATCGAAGCGTTTTTATCCGGTCAAAACTGACGATGACGTCGCACTCTAATCGTTTGTTTTTCAACACATGCGGGTGTAAAGTCTCGCCATAATAGCTATGAGACATTCTCTTTAATTGGAACAAGTATGAACTTCGACACCTTGTTGGCGTTTGGCGGCATCGTTTTCTTTCTGGCTGTGATACCCGGCCCTAACGCTTTGCTGATTTTGTTTACAGCCCTGACGCAAAGCCGCCGCTTCGCGATAGCCAATATCCTTGGCGTGGCGCTAGGCTTTCTGATCCATGCGTTTGTATCGGCGAAAGGTTTGAGCCTGCTGCTTTCTCAGTCCGCGTTAGCATTTAATATTTTAAAGTGGATGGGTGTCGCTTACTTGGTATGGCTGGGAATCAATAACTTGAAAAGTGGCCTTAAGCTGGCAGACCAAAAGCTAAAGCTCGACCGCAAGATAGAAGAGCAGACGCTAAAACAAGCCTTTGCGAAAGGATTACTGACCAATCTGCTGAACCCAAAAATCGTATTGTTTTACCTATCGATCTTCCCTCAGTTTGTGCAACCCGAACACATTCTTGAACAAAGCATGATGTTGGGTGCGCTACAGGCAAGCATCGTCGCGAGTTGGTTTTTGTTTGTGATCTTCTTTGCCACCAAAGTGAAAGCACTGCTCACTTCTTCCAAAACCAGTAAGTGGTTGAACTACTTGAGTGGTGGGCTGTTTATCTTCTTTGGCATTGGGTTAGCTAACACCCGTTTTTAGCCCCCAATGACAGACACAAAAAACACGCTCTAGGGCGTGTTTTTTAATACTGTTCTGTTAGCCAAAAACTGCGGCCAATACTAAGATCCCGACAAATAGCACCGCCACCAATCCCAGCAGATAAGAGAGTTTTCCGGTGCCGCCTTTTGGCGCTTGATTGCAACATCCCATGGTTTTCTCCACTTTCTAAATCACTCTAACCGCCCTCAATCTAGACCTTCCCCCAAGGTTAGAGTCAAACAATGGCGTATTTCGACCAAATTTCTAGGATTCTGGTAATAAATAATTCGCTATAAACACATTTCTTAATATGCATTTTTTAACGCAATCTTGCGTTTTTTGACCAGAGCAAACGTTTAAATTGATTACGATTAAACCACTGAGATTTCGGTTCATTTTTGAGTAAATACATACCATTTTTGGCTATATACCGGCAGATTCGTGCAGCCCTACAATACGCCCGTCTTACTTGTAGCACGCGGGTTCTCCGTCCGAGACACGTGGCTCAATAATTAAAGGTATCGAATGAGCAATATCGCCAAATCCGCCGTCAAACTCAGTGTCTTTTCTGTCATCATGATTACGGTTACTTCCGTCGACAGCATAAGGAACATTCCGGGTGCCGCCTTATTTGGTAGTCACGCCATCTCTTTCTTCTTACTGGCAGGTCTTTGCTTCTTCGTCCCTACGGCATTAGTGTGTGCAGAATTGAGTACCACCTACCCGCAACAAGGCGGTGTGTATTTGTGGGGTAAAGAGACGTTAGGTCCAAACTTTGGCTTTGCGACCGTGTGGTATCAGTATGCTGAGAACATCGTGTACTACCCACCTCTCATCTCGTTTATCGTCGCAACCGGTGCGTATCCTTTCTTCCCTGAACTAGCCCAGAACAACATCTTTATGTTGATCATGATTAACGTGATTTTCTGGGCGCTGACTTTGGTGAATATCTTCGGTCTGCGTTTGTCTTCGCTCATTACGAATGTGTTCGGTACGCTTGGGCTTATCTTCCCTATCCTGCTGATCATCGGCTTAGGCGGTTACTGGGCGTACACCAATCCAAGTGAATCGCATATTTCACTTCGTCATGCATCTGACTGGTTACCTGATTTCTCACAAGATGGCATTGGTGCCGGCTTTACCGCGGTTGTGCTTTCTCTAACAGGGCTTGAGATCACCACCTCTTACGCGAGTGAAGTCGATAACCCGCAAAAGACTTATCCAAAGGCACTTATTGCTTCAACTGTGTTGATTCTGGTTTCTCTAACCGCGTGTTCACTTTCCATCTCTTCCGTAGTATCGAGCGATCATTCAAGCCTAAGCGAAGGGGTTATTCTGGCGTTCAAGGCGTTCTTCGATGATTTGAACATGTCGTTCATGCTGCCAGTTATCGCGCTCGCGATTGTGTTTGGTAGCTTAGCGAGTCTGAATAACTGGATCATTGCACCAACTAAGAGCTTACATGTCGCTGCGAAAGACCATTTCATGCCGCTGACATTATCAAAAGAAAACAAGAACCAAGCACCAGTTCCACTTCTGTTGCTGCAAGGTGCGATTGTAAGTGTGCTTTCTTTGGTGTTCATCTTGGTGCCTAACGTGAACCAAGGCATGTGGCTGTTGAATATTCTGATGACTCAACTCTACATGGTGATGTACATCTGTATCTTTGTCAGCTTCTTGGTCTCACGCCGTAAACACGCCGATATTGAACGCCCGTTCCGCGTACCTGGTGGCAAGTTCGGTATGATGCTAGTGGCGACGCTAGGCTTGGTTAGCTGTCTGGTGACCATCTTCGTTTCATTCGATGTGCCAGCAGGTATCAGCGCTCAAACAGGCGCATCTGCTTTGATTCTTGGCTTTATCGCCTTTAGTTTGCCAGCGATTGGTGCCGTAATGTACCGAAATCGTAAGCGTCGCCGAGAAGGCCAATTGATTGAGGCGATGGCGAATTAATCGCATCCATGTTTCTTTACATAGCCAAAGAGTGTTTCTTCAGATAGCAAAAAGCCGCGAACTATTCGCGGCTTTTTGTTGGTAAATCTATGGATTAGTGACCGACGGTCTTAGACAGCAAGTTCACAATCATAACGCCAGTAAGAATGAAACCAATACCAACGAGAGCAGCAAGGTCGAGTTTTTGTCCGTACAGGAAGTAACCGACAGCAGCCACAAGTACAATCCCCGCCCCGCTCCAGATCGCATATACAATACCAACTGGCATGCTTTTTACGGTCACAGACAGTAGGAAAAAAGCGATACCATAACCGATGATAACCACGGTGCTCGGCATCAACTTAGTAAACTGTTCTGTCTTTGGAATAGAAGAAGTCGCAATCACCTCACACACGATAGCAATAGACAGCGCAACCAGTGGAGGCATAGAAACAAGCATTTTGAACATAAGGCAAACAACGCTCAATTAACCTTAACTCGATGACATATCGAATCTCTGAGCGGCGCATTATAATCAAAATCCGTCAGTACGCTATAAAAAGTGATGCAACTCACATTTACACCAGCGTAATAATCGCAGTTAGAAGTCGGTCTCTTCCAAATTAATCACGCAGGCAGACGCGTCATTTCTGGCTGTAAGTAACGAATCTGGATCCGCATAAACGATGTTTTCCAACCCCAACTTTTGCATATCATCAATGTGATACATCCAAGCTGCGTTGCTGGTATCGCAACCTGCTTTGTGTAATTTTTCACGTTTGTTCAAGTGCCCAAACATGGTGATCTTTGGATTTACCGCCACCAGCGCAAAAAAGGCTTCTTCATGCTGACGCCATAAACTCAAGGATTGATGCCATTGTTCGAGTTCTTGTTGATCAAAGCCATCGGTGTCCCATTCATCTTGCATCGCGCCACCAAACCAAAGCACTTCTGAGCCTTTCATAACCAAAGTACTCGGTGCCGCTGTTAGAACATAGTTCGCACAAGCAGAAGCGCACGTTCCATTGACGATTAAATGAACCTGATTGTTGTAAACCCAGCGTCCTAGTTCCATCGCTGGTCGATACTCGCCTGAGTCGCTGTCTATCATCAAGGCAACAACACCATGCGGTTGAACGTTGGCAAGCTCGATGGCTTCTCGCACGCTCTCCGCGGTTATTTCGCCATTAAAGTAAAGTGTTCGCCCTTCCATGTAGATATCTTCAGATAAACTGCACGCTGATAACCCAGTGAGCGTGAGTGCACCTAGCCACTTTCGCATATCTCTCTCCATGATCTTCATTCCAAAACTCGACATCCAACTTCAAATGAGTATTGAACAAGTTGAATAAAAACGACGGAGAAAGTGGCACATTTTTGACCAACGTCAAAATATGCACATTGTTACTTATAACCTATTATTTTTTAGCGAATGGCGATTTAAATTGCACTAACGTGGGGGGGGATGAAAGATATCAAGAACTTAGCTCGGATGACTCCCAAACCATAATGATGGTCTGGACTCCGTTGTGTGAAGCGTTATGTAGAGGACGGAAACCGTATTTCAGATATAAAGCTTCATTATGCGGTTCGCATTGCAAAAACAATTTTGGAATGCCAAGTTGAAACACGTGATTTTGTGCACGAACGACCAGCGCAGCAGCATAACCTTTACCGCGTGATGAGGCATCGACGTAGACTCCACCTAACCAGTGCTCATACTCAGGGAAATGAATGTTCTCTCGGATCTTGAGTTCAGCGACTGCTACAAGGTCATTGTTTTCATCATGAACCACAAATGAAAGTGGAAATGCATGGCGGCTATTGGCTTTGAGTAAAACCTTCTCGCGAACTTGAGTGGGCGTCACACCAGGAACAGTGTAAGCCCACTCATCAAAGTACCATTGTGCAATAAGATCAGACTCATGGGGGAAGTCAGCGAGAAAGTGAATTTGGAATGCCCTTTCTGCCACTATTAATAGCCACCATCTGCACTATCGACAACAGTCGCTTCATTGCCAACATCCGCTTTAGCATGGTTAAAATGATGCTGCTGTGAAAGCTCAAAGTAGATATGCATATCAATCGGTTCTGGTGTGTTGAGAAGCATTTTACCAACCTCACGCTGGAAGTGGCCGTAATTACCAAGCTCTTCGGTTAAACCTAACTGCTCATAGCTCGCCAAACTGGTAAACATGCCGTAAGCGTATTGATAACGCATCATGTCTTCCATTTTGTCGTGCCCAAGTTCGGCCAACGCTTTGTCGACTTCGTCTGGCAGATAAACGTCCTTATCGCCAAACTCCCTAAGCAAGACGTTAGGAACTTGATGTGCAATGCTCTGAATGGTCTCTTTTCTTTTAAACATACCGAACATAATGTCCTCCACTGACGATGATTTTCCATACAACGTATTTAAGTACGTGCTGGCGAGCCAATTAGTATCTTTATTGGTATTAAGGCTCAAAATTTATACTAACTCGATCTCATAATTCTCTTCAAACGCTACCGTATTCGTTACACAAAAATGTACTCAGAAATCTTGCCGCAATCACAATTGCAGAGCGTCAGTTTGAGTCGATAATTCATACCAATTGAGCAATAACCCCTAATCAATTTGGATTTTCAATGGAATCTAAAAAGTGTTTCGATTCCGCTCTCTCTTATCGAAATGACCAGACTGCATTAAGCTAAATTTCATCGGCTAACGTGCAATCAAGGAGCATACCGTGACTTACTATTCAGTATTAGATGTAACCCCTACAGCCCAAGACTGGGTACCTGCTTATGTCAGCGTCTCGAACGCACTGGTGGAAAAACACGGTGGCAAGTACATCGCACGAACTAACGTGCACGAACGACTAGAAGGCAATGGTGAAGCACCGGCGCTTCGCATCATTATCGAATGGCCTTCTCGCCAAGCAGCACTCGACTTTATGAATGACCCAGAGTATGTGCCTCACCTAAACGCTAGAACCGCAGGTTCAATCAGTAATCACTACTTGATCGAAGGTAATGACCAACTGGCATAAGACACATAAAAAAAAGCCCAGCAAACGCTGGGCTTTTTCCGGTTTATATCAACAAGGTGAGTTTTCACTGCATCAACAGAAATAGTTTCAATATCATTATATTATTCCTGCTATCACCTTTTAATAAACCACCTACACTAACTGACGTGTTAATGAATGATGCATAATGTATGATTCTCAATCATCAAAATAGCTCCAACGTTAAGAATCAAAAACTTTGTCAGTGATATGTTTATATCTCAGAACTAACTTACAAACCTATATTTTATTTCTAATTTAATCTTATCAATCTTTGTTCGTTTTAAATCACATAATGTCTAAGTAGAGTTCTTATCTAAGGCTCATTCTAATTGTGATATAAGAGCGTTGAAAACGGTGTCTAACGACGTAAGTAGGTCAACCTGAGTAGGTTGTGATGACAAGACAGCCGTTCACCTACCTCTAGAGACTCACTTGCCTTGGAAGCTTCTCTAACCAACACTGATTAGGCTTCGAGAAAACTCAGCACTCTCTAACTACTCAACTTACTAATAAGACCATTATTCGGCTTTTTCTTACAATAATTTTTATAGGGGTCATTCTTTCTATAAATTCAGACTTTAAATTATTGCTTCATCAATTTCAATCGTACACAGCCAAATTAGAGATATTAAAAATTAGTTGTTAGCATATCATTCGATAAAAGACAAAGTAACTTGTCATAACCTTTAACAACGCATCACACAAAAACAAGAGTTAGAATATAACCCAACTAAATTAAATGAATTAATAATTTTAATTATCTTACATCGGCATAATTTAACCTTCCGGATTATTAGCGTAATCAAGTATTCACTTACTGAAAATAAGTGATTGGAATATTTAAAATTAGAACAGTTCGACTTAGGTTTTTTATTCTAACAAGCACTATCTTCAAATGTAGAGCCCCTTTGGTGTGTTTGCCTCTTGTGTGAGATGAAAGTAAGAACAAAAGAAATCCGGTTCAAAGTCACATTTCATGTCGACATCCGTCAGTAATTACGTTAGCTTTAGAAGTATAGACGTCTAAAAAGTTAAGCTTAGGGAGAGAAAGCCGTGCCAATTAGAATTCCAGATCAGTTACCCGCTAGTGATGTATTAAGGACAGAGAACATCTTTGTGATGAGCGAAAGTCGAGCGGCGAGTCAGGAAATCCGTCCATTGCGAGTGCTTATTCTCAATTTGATGCCAAAGAAGATTGAGACAGAAACTCAGTTTCTTCGCCTACTTTCTAATAGCCCACTTCAAGTGAACGTGGAACTGTTACGAATCGATAATCGCCCAAGTAAGAACACACCAACGGAGCACCTAGACACATTTTATCGTCAATTTGAAATGGTAAAAGGCAAGAACTTCGATGGCCTTATCATTACTGGTGCTCCATTAGGTTTGGTCCAATTTGAAGATGTGATTTATTGGGATCACTTGAAGACCATTATGGAGTGGGCAAAAGATCACGTCACGTCAACACTTTATGTTTGCTGGGCTGCACAAGCAGGTTTGAAGCTTCTATACAACCTGCCAAAGAAAACACGCAAAGAAAAGCTATCAGGCGTGTACCATCACTCTATCCATCATCAGTACCACCCTCTTCTGCGTGGTTTCGATGATACGTTCTTAGCACCACATTCTCGTTATGCAGATTTCTCGCCGGAGTTTTTAGAAGAACATACGGACCTCGATATTCTCGCAACGTCCGATGTCGCGGGTGTTTATCTAGCAACCACAAAAGACAAGCGTAATGTGTTTGTCACTGGTCACCCAGAATATGACTCTCACACACTCCATAACGAATACATTCGAGATTTGGGCGAAGGGATGGAACCTGCTATTCCAATCAATTACTACCCGAATAACAACCCAGACAATCCACCTTGTGCGAGTTGGCGCAGCCATGGACACTTGCTGTTCTCTAACTGGTTGAACTATTGCGTTTACCAACAAACGCCGTACGATCTGGATCATTTCAGCGAAGACGCCTTCACTAAAGACGACTAACTGCCTGAATTTAGAGTGTGAACTAAGCCGCCAACTGGCGGCTTTTTTGTATCAGTTTGCTAACCTGATCGCATAGTATTTTTTCCCCAATAGGCTTTTGCATCGTAATTCATATCATGCTGTGTGAATCAGGGATGTGGGGCATATATATGAAGCTTGGAAAACTCGGTGTATTAGTGTTAGCAAGCCAGCTAGGTTTGGTTGGGTGTGTCACCGTCAATGAAGATGGAAACAGTCCAGTTGTGAAAGCCGATCCAGTTTCTATGGCAGAGTCTAGAATCGCTCTCGGTCTCGGCTATTTAGAGAGTGGCAGTATGATCCGAGCACACGATAATCTGCAGCAAGCCCTTACCCACGCACCCAGCTACTATCGAGCTCAGCTTTCGATGGCGCATTACTACGAAACCGTAGGTGAAGACTCCAAAGCAGCACAGATGTACAAACGCTCTCTTCGCCAGCATCCCAAAAATGGTAACGTACTGAACAATTACGGCACCTTCCTGTGTAAACAAGGTGAATACAGCCAAGCAGATAAAATGTTCAATCGTGCGATCGAGCAGCCTTACTATTACCTTATCCCTGCTAGTTACGAGAACGCCGGATTTTGTGCACTAAAGTCGAATCAAGCTGAAAAGGCAAAGTATTACTTCGCTCGAGCTATCGACCATGACCCTCACCGTCCTAAATCTATCCTTCAGTTAGCAAAGCTAGAGATCGACAGCGGAAACTACACCGATGCTCGTATTCGCTTGATGCGCTTTAACCAAATGTACGGAGTCAAGAAACCCTCTCTCCGTCTGATGGTAGAACTAGAACGCGCTGCGGGCAATGAAGCCTTAGAGCGAAAGTATCAGTACCAACTCGATCAAATTTCTTAACTCCATAAACTCAAAGAGTCGACCACAAAGCGTCGACTCTCGTCATGCTCGGACTGTTTGCCTAGCATTCTTCTGTCGTTCAATGCTTTTCTAAAGCCACTTTCAATCGTCTAAAATTACAGAAGTGTCATGGTGAATTTTCGCGTCAAAAATAGCACTAACTTGCTATTTATTAATGAATTTTTAGATTTAACTAAATTAGTAAACTGAATTTTTACTCTAATTTATATGACACCAATCACACTAATTTGCTTAGTGTTTGCACAGCAACGAACAAGATCTATACATTCGAGTGGCTTATAGGTAATTTATTAAAAACAATTCAAATCTATAAATGTCACAGAAATAAGGAAATTTATGTTGAAGTATAAGAACACAGCGTTGGTGGCAACTCTCCCTCTTCTATTGTTACAAGGCTGTGGAGGCGGCGGTGACAATGGAAATAGCTCTAGCACTGCAGTCGGCAATAACATAACCTGGTCAGCAGGAGACTTCTCTACCCCGGCTAGCGAGTTTGCGAATAAATGTAGCATCGCTAGAACAGGCATTGACCCATACACAGGGGATTATTATCCAGACCAAACAGGTTCAGCACTGCAAGAAAAAATGTTCTTACGTGCGTTCAGTAATGATACCTATCTTTGGTATGACGAGATCCCAGATATCAACCCGGACAACTTCCCTACCGTTGCGGCTTATTTTGATTCGCTGGTAACGACAGAAAGAACGGCTTCTGGCCAATACAAGGATCGATTCCACTTCACTCGCTCTTACGACGATTTCATGAAATCACAACAAGCGGGTCTTGTTGCTGGTTTCGGCTTTAACTGGAAATTCGTTCAAAGCTATGAACCACGAGAAATCATCATTTCTTACACAGAAGATAACTCTCCAGCATCTTCAAATGGTGTTGCTCGTGGCGACAAGCTATTGAAAATCAATGATGTTGATGTTGTGAACACCTCTTCGAGCTCTGAGATTGATTTCATCAACAATACGCTTTTCTCTCCTACGTTAGGTCAAAACTACACCTTCACGTTTGAAACCGTTGATGGCGCTCCGAAGGTGGTGACTCTGACATCGGCAGATGTCGCAACCAGCCCAGTTCGTAATGTAAAAGTCATCGACAACAACGGAACAAAAGTCGGCTACATGCAATACAACGCTTTTGAAGTGACTGCGCAACAGCCACTTATCGATGCGTTTAATCAGCTGTCAGCTGCAAACGTTGAAGAGATCGTGATGGATCTACGCTACAACGGTGGTGGTTTAGTTTGGCAGTCTGCACAAGTCGGCTACATGTTGGCAGGCACACATCCTAATGCCACCTTCGCTGAACTGATTTACAACGACAAGATCATGAACTCTGGCAAGGTAGAAAATAACGTTTATAACTTTGTCGACACTGAAATTGATTGGGGTAAAGGTATCTTGACTGACATTGCCCTACCAACATTAAGTGCGAAACGCGTTTACGTTCTGACTACTGACAATACCGCGTCTTCAAGTGAGCTTCTCATCAATGGTCTTCGTGGTATTGATGTCGAAGTGGTTCAAATTGGTACCACGACAACGGGTAAGCCATACGGCTTCTCGCCAGAGCAAAACTGCGGCAACATGTACTACACCATTCAATTTAAGTCTTCGAATGCTAAAGGATTTGGCGATTTTGCCGATGGCTTTACACCTACAGCAAAAAATCTTGTATCGTCTACTATTGGTATAGATGACAAAGTGGAAGGCTGTGTTGTGGCAGACGACTTAACCAAACCATTGGGTAATAGCTCTGAAGGCATGCTATCTGCAGCACTAAACTACATGAACACAGGAACTTGTCCTCCTGCGCCTGCTGTGGCGGCAGCTCCAAGAGCGATGCCTATGCTAGGTGGCACTCCACTTGATAAAGGGATTGATCCACTTCGACAAGAGGCTATTCATGTCAAAATTAACTAGAACAAAAGCAATAATTACCGGAGCGGGTATCAGCGTGATGCTAATGGGTTGCTCTTCTTCAGGTCACAGCGATGATGCAGTCAATGCACTAAGCATTAAAACGTCTGCAGACACAGTGACTGAGATCCAACAAGCAATCACGACAATTCAAGGCAACCAAGTGCCACCAAAAATTGCGTCAAATACCTTCGAAACAAACTCACATTTGTTGATCGTTTCTGGGCAATTGATGGAGAGTTACAACATGCCATTGAACGGCGCAGAGACAGAATTGCCCGATCAATACACCTTGCAACTTCGTGAAGAGGAATGTGGCGTTTATTACGAGAAAGACGACAAGTTTGTCCCTCTAACCAACATTCAATGCCGACCTAATCCGATTCAGGACTAAACAAAAAGCCCACCGTTACTTTATTCAAAATAACGGCGGGCTTTTCTCATTGTTCATATTCAAATCAAACGAAATCTTACGATTCGAATGACTCAGTCTGAAGCCATATTATAAGAAGTGGAACGTCACATTACCTGTGATGCTGCTTACTGTATCGCTGTCCCCATCGATATCAACCCCAAACGCTTGATAACTTGCACCGACAGAAATGTTGTCTAACAAGAAGTATTCCGCACCAACACCGTACATATAAGACACGCCATCGTCTTTGTCCAAGCTACTCAGATTACCATTGTATTCGACGTTAAACGCGTTAATACCACCTTTCGCGTAAACGTGCAGAGGACCAAAGTCGATACTTGGCTTTGCGGCTAAGTAGAAAGAAGAGAAATCTACATCACCTCGGTTACCAGCAAGATTTAAATCCACTTGGCCATGGTTGAAATAGCCCACTTCAATACCAATCAGCGGCAAGATCCCCGTACCAACATGAATGCCATAAGTGGTGTCGTTTTCGCTATCGATGTCTGATTGACCAATTTGACCACCAGCATAAAGCCAAGAGTCAGCAAGTGCAGATGTTGAGCATAGCGCCAAAGCCAATAACGAGAGTTTTGTTTTCATAGTTATACCTTTCCTGTTCGATTCCTGAACGGAACATCACGCGAACTGCATCGCGTTCCTTATGTATCTAGGTAAATACTATATTCAAAAAGTGGCAGGTTTTAAGAACAAGAAATGAATAATTTCTGTTCAATGTCTATTTGTGTGATTTACAGACAAAAAAACACCGGCGCGTTGCCGGTGTTTATCAAATAAATCTTCGAAATGTTCGACGATTATAGGAAGTGCAGTGTCGCGTTTAGAGAGAACGTACCGATGTCGTCTTTGCCCGCTGTGTAGTTCATGTAGCTTGCGCCAACAGACATAGGACCGAAAATGAAGTATTCCGCACCTACACCGTACATTAGATCCACATCATCGTCGTCTTTGCCGCCAGAAACTTTCTTATCCCACTGGTGGATACCGCCTTTCGCGTAAACATGCAGAGGACCGAAGTCGATGCTTGGTTTAAGCGCAGCGTAGTAAGAAGTCAGTTTAGTTTCTTGACCAGCGATCTTGAATTCACCGTGTTGAGTAACACCCGCTTCGATACCGATGATTGGCAGAATACCTGTACCTACGTGTACAGAGTAAGACGTGTCTGTTTCGCCTTTGTAGTCAGACTGACCTACAGAAGCACCACCATAAATCCATGAATCTGCCATTGCTGCAGAAGAAGCACTTAGAAGTGCCACTGCCAATAGAGTTTTCTTCATCATCAACCTTTACTCTTTATTATTACCCACTTCTGCATCAAGCAGAGGTTGGTACTGCAAACACAAGGGAGGCGAACCATTGCCTCCCTTGTGACTTAAAATCACTTGTGGGTAAATAACTGCAATTACTGTACCAATCGAGCTTGCCACTGGACAAACCATTGATTACTCAGCAAACCCCACAAGAAAAAAACTGCCGCTATTGTACCGATCGCTTAGCAAGCATCAATCGCATTTTTGATACGTTTATCAGAAACTGGGTACGGAGTCCCCAATTGTTGAGCAAAGAAGCTCACTCGAAGCTCTTCGATCATCCAACGGATCTCTTTCACGTTCTCAGGAATCACCATGCCTTTCGGAATTTTGTTGAGCAGCTCTTTGTAGTCGCTCGTCACGGATTCCACTTTCAGCATGTGCAAACGGTCTTTGTTTGGATCGATCGGCAGCTTCTCCATACGACGCTCAATCGCACGCATGTAACGCAGAATATCTGGCAGGCGTTTCCAGCCACATTCTGTCGCGAATCCCTTGAAGATCAACCCTTCGACTTGCGCTTTGATGTCCGATAATGCGAACGCCATGGTGAAATCGATCTTGCCTTTCAACTTCTTATTGATGTTGAAAGCGGTCGTCAGGATGGTTTCCACTTGCTGTGCAATGTCTACCACCGTGTCACCAAGCTCAGCACGAACGTGTTCTTTCAGCGCGTCAAACTTCTCTGGCTCCCAAACCAAACCGCCCTGCTCTTCGATAAGCTTATCGACACCACACGCGATACAGTCATCAATCAGATCCAGCACTTTACCGTAAGGGTTAAAGTACAGACCCAACTTCGACTTGTTCGGTAAGTTAGAGTGCAGATATTTAATTGGCGACGGCACGTTCAGCAAGATCAGACGACGCTGACCCGCTTGCATTGCCGTGACCTGTTCGTATTCGGTCTCGTACAGTTTGATTTCAACGCTGTCTTTGGCATCCATAATCGCTGGGTACGCTTTAACGTCGTAACCACCGCGTTTTTGTTGGTATACCTTAGGCAGTTCGCCAAAGCTCCACGTATGCAGACCTTCTTGCTCGATGTCGTCATCCGCAACTTTTGAAAGGGTTTCTTGAACTTTGTCTTTCAAGCTCTCTTTCAATTCGTGAAGGTCTTTATTTTCCTTCAACTTGCGATTTCTATGGTCAACCGCGCGGAAAGTCACCTTCAAGTGCTCCGGAATTTGATCCATATTCCAATCTTCGCGCAGAACTTCCACCCCCGTCATTCGACGCAGCTCTTTCTCTAATGAGTCAAGCAGTGGCGCTTCCATTGGCGTTGCACGAGCTAAGAAAGCATCGGCGTAGTTTGGAGCAGGAACAAAGTTCTTACGTACTGTCTTCGGCAGCGATTTAATCAAGCTCACTACAAGCTCATGGCGCAGACCTGGGATCTGCCAGTCAAACCCCGCAGGCTCGACTTGGTTCAAGATCGGCAGCGGCAGGTGTACCGTCACACCGTCACTGTCATCACCCGGCTCAAACTGGTAGCTCAGCTTAAGTTTCAGGTTGTTTTGATGCCAGAAGTTCGGGTAATCCAAATCGGTAACGTGGCTTGCATCGCCCTTGAACAGCATCTCTTTTTCGAAGTTCAACAACTCTTTGTTGTCTTTCGACGCTTTCTTCCACCATGTATCGAAGTGTTTACCAGAAACCACTTCAGTGCCAACGCGTTGGTCGTAGAAATCAAACAGTTCATCGTCATCGACCAAGATGTCACGGCGACGAGATTTATGTTCAAGCTCTTCCACTTCTTGAAGAAGCTTACGGTTTTGCTTGAAGAACGCGTGCTTGGTTTCCCACTCACCTTCCACCAGCGCACTACGAATGAATAGTTCACGACTGACGGTTGGATCGATACTGCCGTAGTTCACCAAACGCTTCGGCACTATTGGCACGCCGTAAAGCATCACTTTCTCGTGTGCCATAACCGAAGCACGTTTCTTCGACCAATGCGGCTCGCTGTAACTGCGCTTAATCAAGTGCTTCGCTAATGGTTCAATCCACTCAGGCTGAATCTTAGCGATGATGCGCCCCCAAAGTTTTGAGGTTTCCACCAACTCAGCAGACATAATCCATTTAGGCTGCTTCTTGAATAGACCTGATGCAGGGAAGATATGGAAACGAGCATTACGCGCGCCTTGGTATTCATTCTTCTCTTGGTCTTTCATACCGATGTGTGACAACAAACCGACTAGGATTGAACTGTGTACGCCATGGTAAGACGCAGGCTCATCGTTCAGTTTGAATTCCATTTCACGCATCGATTGGTGAATTTGGAAGTACACATCTTGCCACTCACGCACGCGCAAGTAGTTCAAGTAATCTTGTTTACATTGCTTGCGGAACTGGTTGCCCGTTAGCGCTTTTTGTTGCTTCTGGATGTAGTTCCACAGGTTCACAAACGTCAGAAAATCTGAGTCTTCATGGAAGAAACGTTTGTGTTTGTCATCTGATGATTGCTGCTTGTCACTTGGACGCTCGCGCGGGTCTTGAATCGACAATGCCGCTGCGATGATCATCACTTCTTTCAATGCGCCTTGCTTTGGTGATTCCAATACCATACGTGCTAAACGTGGGTCGATTGGAAGGCGTGCAAGTTGACGGCCAATGCTAGTTAGGCGTTTCTTCGATTCTTTCGCATCAGAATTGATTGCACCCAACTCTTCTAGAAGGCGAACACCGTCTTGAATGTTGCGTTTGTCAGGTGCTTCTACAAATGGGAAGGCTTGAATATCACCCAGACCAAGTGCGGTCATCTGCAAGATAACCGACGCTAGGTTGGTGCGCAGGATCTCAGGATCGGTAAACTCCGGACGTGACTCAAAATCTTCCTCTGAGTACAGACGGATACAGATACCCTCTTCCACACGACCACAACGACCTTTACGCTGGTTCGCACTCGCCTGAGAAACTGGCTCGATTGGAAGACGCTGAACCTTAGTACGGTAGCTGTATCGACTGATACGCGCCGTACCCGGGTCGATAACGTACTTGATGCCCGGAACCGTCAACGAGGTTTCTGCTACGTTGGTTGCCAGTACAATACGGCGACCAGCATGAGGTTGGAAAATCTTGTTCTGTTCACCCGCCGACAAACGCGCGTAAAGCGGCACAATTTCCGTGCTCTTAAGATTACGTTTAGACAGTGCATCCGCGGTATCACGGATTTCACGCTCACCGTTCATGAAGATCAGGATGTCACCTAAGCCTTCATCGCACAGTTCGTCTACCGCTTCGAAGATACCTTCAAGTTGGTCACGATCATTATCGTCATCACCACTTAGTGGGCGGTAACGCGTTTCTACTGGGTAAGTACGACCTGACACCTCAATGATTGGTGCGTTGTTGAAGTGTTTTGAAAAACGCTCAGGGTCGATGGTTGCCGACGTGATGATCACTTTCAAATCAGGACGACGTGGCAGCAACTCTTTCAAGTAACCCAAGATGAAATCGATGTTCAGGCTGCGCTCGTGCGCTTCATCGATAATGATGGTGTCGTATTGATTCAAGAAACGGTCATGCTGAATTTCAGCCAGCAAGATACCGTCCGTCATCAATTTGATTTGGGTATTTTCAGAGATCTGATCGTTGAATCGAACCTTGTAACCAACAAACTCACCAAGCTTGGTTTCCATCTCTTCAGCAATACGGCTTGCAACCGAACGCGCCGCAAGACGACGAGGCTGAGTATGACCAATCAGACCGAATTTACCGCGACCAAGCTCAGCACAGATTTTTGGTAGCTGAGTGGTTTTACCTGAACCAGTTTCACCCGCAACGATAACCACTTGGTTTTCTTCGATCGCTTTCGCAATGTCGTCGCGTTTTTGGCTAACTGGCAGGATTTCAGGGTATTCAATCGTTGGTTTGTAGCTACTACGTTGCTCCACAACCATCATGGATTTGGCGATGTCTAATGCGATTTCATCAAACACAGCGTTACGTGCTACGTCTTTTTTGATTTTGCTTGCACCAGAGATTCGTTTACTCAAGCGGAAGCGATCACGCATCATGCACTGGTTAAGTGCCTTGCGCAGTGACGCCGCGTTATTTACTTGAGCCTGAGGCGCAGCATTCTGAGAAGCTTGTGCTTGAGATGCATTAGCCTGCTTCGCTTTGGCATTTTGCGCACCATTTGACGGTGTCGCTTGCTCTTCAGCGGGATTCTTTTTTGGGGGCTGTGACGAAGTCAAAGCGTTTCCTATTCTTTTCATTACATAAAACTGCGCGGATTGTAGCACATAAGGGCTAGAACAAGATAACGGAAAGCAGCATCCGGCAATCATTCAATTTTTTCGAACAACTTAAGCGAATCCATCGGGTTTTGAGTCGATGAGCATTGCCTATAATGCATCACATAGCCGAAAGCACTTATTAAAGGAAATCCATATGTCTCGTGTACTAGCTCTTAAATCAAGCATCCTTGGCGATTACTCTCAATCAAACAAACTGGTTGAAGACTTCATCAAAAATGTAGACCAAGATAAGCTAACTGTTCGTGACTTAGCTGCAAATCCACTGCCAGTTTTAGACTTTTCCGTTGCGACAGCACTACGTGCAACAGAAGATCTTTCGCAAGAGCAACAAGCGGTGGTTGACCTATCTGATACCCTAATTGAAGAAATCAAAGCAGCAGATACTTTGGTTATCGCAGCACCAATGTACAACTTCACGATTCCAACTCAGCTGAAAAACTGGATTGATTTGATTGCTCGTGCAGGCGTGACATTCAAATACACAGAAAACGGCGTTCAAGGCCTGATTGAAGGTAAGAAAGCCATCGTAGTCACCACTCGTGGCGGTCTTCATAAAGACTCACCAACCGACAGCATGACACCATACCTACGCACAGTATTGGGCTTTGTTGGTATCACGGATGTGGAGTTTGTTTACGCAGAAGCGCTAAACATGGGCGAAGACGCAGCAGCAAAAGGTATTTCAGACGCTCAAAGCCAATTGGCAACCTTGGCGTAAGATTAAATAGAATTGAATACAAAAAAGGGATTGGTTCGCGCCAATCCCTTTTTTATCGTTTTAAGTCAAAACTGATCATGCTGTTATAGCAGCTTTGTGCGCATTGTCCGCAACCTTTGCATTTGGCAGCGTCAATTTTAGGTTTGACATCATCTTGCCATTGCAAGGCATCATAAGGGCAACTGTCCTCGCAACTGCCGCAATAACCGTATAAGTTTTCGCAGCTGTTCGAGATAGTGGCTATCAGGCCTGTAGACTCTATTTGGTTTGAAAGCGCCAATGTAGGGCACGCCGACTTACACGCGCCGCATAGATCACATGCCGAGTAGCTGATGTCTAACACAGCAACGCCATCAACCATTTCTATGATTTGGTTAGGACATGCAGAAGCACACTTTCCGCATCCATCACAAAGCCGAGTGAACATCGACTCTTCCACCGCATACGGCGGTCTCGCTTTTACACGAGGCTCTTGAGCTTGCTCTACTGGCGCACGACGAAACGAAAACAGACGTCGCTTACTTAGATCAACCGATTCAGACTGGCGCATCCGAGTAATCTCTCTTTGCTGGCACAACGACTTGGTATTGCTCACTCAGGGATTGAAGTAATTCTTCAGTAAGATTCGACAGTTTTGAGTAAGGCGCAAGAGTCACCGCTTTTTTGAAGCGCTTGTTGAAAAAGCCAAACCATGTCATCAAGTGCTCGCGCAACATTTCAGCCGCCAGTTTTTGTTGATCAGTTTCAATCAACATGCCTAACACCATCAGCATCAAGCCGATCTGGTCTTCTGGCTCACGTTGGTCAGATTCCAAAGCAAAACCACAACGCTGCAAGAAGTAACGATATTCAATGGTTGATTCACCAAACAACACCGCTTCTTTATCTAGATAAGCCGAACCCCAAGGTGGCGCTGGCATCTCACCAATACCGGCAAACATGCGATCGTGCTCCATTTGCAGAGCCTCTTCGCTCTCGTTTTGAAAGCTGCGCAGCATGTCATTGAGCGCTTCGATTGGCGTATCAGTATTGCTCAGCAACGTATCGAGATTTGCCGCTGGGTAATCTTTTGGCTGGTAGTAAAACAGTGCACCAAACAGCTTAAGAACGATGCTGGTATCTTGTGGTTCAAGTTGAGAAATTTGCATGAAGTACCTTTGATGACTGGTGTTTTTATTCTTCGATTAAATGAAACAGAAAAGAGGTGGGACGAACACTCGCCCCACTCTGCTAATTGTTATCAGTACAAATAATGCTTATCAGCACAAATAACGGCTATCAGTACAGACCAGATGTAAAGTGCATGCCGTAGAACACGTTGCGACCCAGAATCTCTGCAACGAACAAGGCAACGAATGCCACGATAACCAGCAAGTTCTTCTGACGACCTTCTGCGGTAAACAACTCAGCGAATACCCAAAGAGCAGCAGCAACCACAAGCAACAACACATGACCAGCAACATAGCCAGATAGCATTGTGATTTGATCCAAGCCACTGTGAATCGCCGTTGAGATACCTGCGAAGTAAATCGTCTGCATCACTGAGAACGCTAGGTTCAGCGCAATCAGGCTTACACCAGCCCACATTAGGCGACGATTGGTTTTCTCAGCCGTCACGTCCAATACGTTGATCAGCGTGTAACCAAACATCAGACCCGAAGTCACGACCGTGAACCAAAACGCAACCGTGGTCATTGGTGAGTACCATGCTGGTACCGTTTCGATTTGGTAAACATTTGCCATCGCGAACATGAAAATCACGCCAACCGCGATAGACAACCAGTTCACAATTTTGCGAACGCCTTCGCTGCCGATTTTTAGAATCGTCAGCAACCAGTACAAGCCCGCTAGAGACAGAAAGCTTGCACCCGTTAAGATCTCGTTAGATAGCGCCGCACTGCCAACACGGTTTAATGCGTTGAAGGCACGAAGTGGGCTACCCAAGTGAGTGGTTGAGAACAAGAAACCCAATCCCATTACAACCAAAATTGCGAAACGAGCGATGTTCATACGAGGTTCTGTCACGCGTGGTGGCTTACCGAATTTCTCGAACGCATTAACCGTTAGGTGCGCGCCAACCGCTGTTTGAGCAAGAACCGTAAAGGCAACTAATGGTGCTTCGTATAACATTATTTCACCTCTCTTGGATTCTGTAAGAAACCAGTGCGGTCATTGGTTGGACGACCATTTGGATTTAGCTTCACGATCAGGTTCGGGCTCGTAATGCGAGCATCTGGCAGTGGTGCCACATCCGCGTTTGAACCGTATTTTGCGCGTAGCTCATCAATTGGACCAAACTCAATCGCACGCAATGGACAGCTATCAACACACACTGGCATTAAGCCTTCCGCGACACGTTCGTAACAGCCATCACACTTAGTCATGTGACCTTTTTCTTCGCTGTATTGAGGTGCGCCGTATGGGCATGCCATGTGACAAGATTTACAACCGATACACACGCTTTCATCGACAACAACAAAGCCGTCTTCTTCACGCTTGTGCATTGCACCTGACGGACAAACCTTGGTACACGCAGGGTTAGTACAGTGGTTACAAGAGATCGATAGGTAGTAAGCGAACACGTTTTGACGGAACGCGCCGTTTTCTTCCGTCCAGTTGCCGCCTACGTATTCGTAAACACGACGGAAGTTGCGGTCGATACCCAGATCTTTGTTGTCTTTACAAGAGAGCTGACATGTTTTGCAGCCAGTACATTTGCTTGAATCAATGTAAAAGCCATACTGCTTCGCTGTGCTCATTATTTAGCCCCCATTTTCTTAATTAGCGTCACTTCAACGAGGTTGGTATGGCTCGGGTTTGATTTTGCCAACGGGCTTGGACGTTGTGTCGTCAGCACGTTGATTGAACCTGCTTGGTCAACACCTTTACCATTTGGTGAGTACCATGCGCCCTCACCTAAGCCAACGATGTGTGGCATGATGCGTGGGGTTACTTTTACGCGAACGTTCATTTCACCGAACTTGCTGCGCACGCTAACCAAGTCACCGTTATTGATGTTGCGTGACGCAGCATCAATCGGGTTAATCCAAAGTTCCTGTGGTGCCGCTGCTTTTAGGATGTCGACGTTACCGTACGTAGAGTGCGCACGAGCTTTGTAGTGGAAACCTGTTAACTGAAGTGGGTACTCTTTACGATCAGGAGAATCCCAGCCATTAAACGTCGAAACGTATTCTGGTAATGGCTTGATAGATTCATCTTCGTCCAATTCCCATTCTTCGTTGATCTTCGCTAACGTCTCCGAGTAGATTTCAATCTTGCCCGATGGCGATGGTAGTGGGTTCGCTTCTGGATCACGACGGAAGTCTTCGTACGCCACGTGTGGACGGTCGAACTGCTTCTTGTAGATACCCTGCTTTCTCATCTCATCGTAAGACGGCAAGTTTGGATCGTTGTTTTGTTTAACGGTCTGAGCGTACATCCATTGCAACCACTCTTCTTGAGTGCGACCTTCAGTAAACTCATCAAACACGCCCATGCGCTTCGCCACACCAGACATGATGTCGTAGATAGGTTTGCATTCGAAACGAGGCTTGATCGCTTGGCTTGCAAAGATGAAGTAAGGCATTGATGCAGCTGCACCATCCATACAGAAATCCGATTGCTCTGACGTTGTGCAGTCTGGCAATACGATATCGGCATACTTCGCCGAAGACGTCATGTGGTTGTCGATCACCACAATCATTTCACACGCTTTTTCATCTTGAAGAATTTCGTGTGTGCGGTTGATATCTGAGTGTTGGTTAATCAGACAGTTACCTGCATAGTTCCAGATGAACTTGATGTTGTTTTGTAGCTTCTGAACGCCTTTAATGCCGTCGGTCAGATCTGTCATTTCCGTACCGCGGTAAATCGCGTCTGTCCAAAGGAACATTGGGATAGAAGCGCTGATCGGGTTTGGCACTTTCGGGAAGCGTTGGAATGGGTATGAGTGGTTACCCTCACGAGCACCAGTACCACCACCTTGCAAACCAACTTGACCACGTAACAATGACAACATCATTACCGCTTTACACGCTTGCTCACCATTTGCTGAGCGTTGTAGACCCCAACCTTGGGTAATGTAAATGCGTTTAGCATCGCCAACTTCACGTGCAAGTTTCAAAATCACATCTGCTGGAATGCCCGTGATAGGCTGTGCCCACTCTGGGGTTTTCTCGATGCCATCTGGGCCAGTGCCCATGATGTAATCTTTGTAGCTGCCGTTTTCTGGCGCTGATGCCGGAAGCGTTTTACGGTCGTAACCCACACAGTAACGGTCAAGGAAGTCTTGATCGACTTTATCTTCCGTAATCAATACATGGGCGATGGCTGCAATTAAAGCTGCATCTGTACCGTGCTTGATAGGAATCCATTGGTCTTCACGGCCTGCAGCAGTGTCAGTGTAACGAGGGTCGATACAAATCGTGCGAGTGTGACTGATGTTTTTCGCATCCACATAGTTGTGAACCTGACCACCACCCGACATACGAGTTTCTGCTGGGTTGTTACCAAACATCAGACATAGGTCTGCATTTTGAACATCGTCAATCGAGTTGTTATCAACGAACGAACCGTAGAAGTACTCCGACATACATTCGATGTTTGCTGCAGAGTAGTCACCGTAGTGATTTAGGTAACCACCACAAAGGTTCATCATACGGGCAACCAATGTCGCGCTTGGATCCCAACTCTTTGTTACTGTGCCACCAAGCGTACCTGTACCGTAGTTTAGGTACACCGCATCGTTACCGTGGTCTTTAATGATGCGTTTTAGGTTATCACCAATGAGGTCAAAGGCTTCGTCCCAAGTGATGCGTTTGAATTTACCTTCACCACGCTTACCAACGCGAAGAAGTGGGTATTTCAAACGGTCTGGCGAGTAAACACGGCGACGCATAGAGCGACCACGCAAACAAGCGCGAACTTGGTGATTATGGTTGTACACATCATCACCCGTGTTATCGGTTTCTACCCATTTGATTTCACCGTCGACCACGTGCATACGAAGCGGACAACGAGAACCACAGTTTACGGTACATGCCGACCAGACAATTTTTTCGTTTGGTTTTGCTGGTGTTTCTTTGGCAACCGCTTTAGTTGCAAACGGGAGAGAAAGCGCGTTTCCTGCTAACGCCAAAGCGCCAAGTGCAGAACCGCCCTTTAAAGCATCACGCCGAGTAATATTAAACTTACCATTTTGACTCATGGTTTTTTCCTAAATTACGTTTTTGAATTTGGTCGTGGCGCTTAATTAATGGCTTTAAGTGGGGAAAGAACACTCGTTAGAAATAAAAGACATAGAGATTGTATTTTCAAAATAGGCATTCATTGAAAATATCTAATTTCGCTTTAATTAATACACAAGGCAAATCAAAGCAACATTTCTACAAAACCATCAATTAAGCTAGATAGCACAAGCCTCGAGCAACTAAGGCATGGCCACCCGCCACTATTAATATCCTTGTAGATTTAAGGGGTGATAATCTTGACCACAGTCAATTATTAAAAAATACAAAATGCAATCTTATATTTCATTTCAACGTTTTATATGAATGAAGTATTAATAGGTCAGAGAGGTGTCAATTCAATTAAATATTAGAATAGTATTTAAATTGAATGGATAATAAATACGAATACAGAAGAATGGAAATAAGAATAATTACCAATTAACAGGAAATAAATAAGCCTCATGTCAAGATGAGGCTTATTCATATTTGTTTTTAGCTAAGCTTAAAAATCGTACTGGAAGTAGATCGTATTGTAGTTACTGCCGCCTTTGATACGGCCAAACTGAGAGGCGTTCTCGAAGATTGCACTGCGGTGATGCAGTGAGTAGCCGACCCACATGTTCTCCCAGTCTTTTTGGTTGAACAGGTCACCGACGTTTACATCCAATGAGAAATCGAGATAGTTGAGCAAGTTGCTTGGTGTATAACCCTTCTCTTCCATCTCTGTCCCTTCGATATAGGTAATGTTATCGATGTAAGACATACCTTCTGCAACACCAAAACGCCATTTCGTAGGCCAATTAAAGGTGTAATACGCTTTAATCGCCATCACGTATTCAGTGCTAGAAGATTGCACGTCTGACGACCAATGGTGAACAAGACCTGGAGTTAGATAGATATCTAGAGGTAAGCCAAATAGCTCGTCTGTCAGCGGATGCCCGTAGAAGAACGACGTCAGTTGGTTATTGTATTCGTCTTTCTCAGCATTGAACTTAAAGATGTCACCCATGTTAGAAGGTGTTGCCCAGCCATGTGCAATTCGAAGATACGGACGATTACGCAAATCTGACTTGCGCTCTTTGCCTTTATCATTGAAGAAGCCAAAGCCAACGAACACTTCACCTTGGTAACGATCTTCCACAATTTGGCTGTTGTAAGCTTCACTATCCAGACGAGTGATGCTGGTTTCACCCAATAGATACAGGTTAGAAATTACGTGGTAACGTGCTTTGATACCCAAATTCGCATCAATACCCGCACCAATTTTCTCACCTGTTGAATCTTTAAATGAGTAGTACGAACTGTTGAAGTCGGCATCTTTATAACGAATGGTAAAAGAGGGTTCTAACTCCCAATCGCCCAATTCATAGTTAGCAGCGATACGGTAGTTAGAGTGAAATTGAAATTCGTCATCCGTCATGACTTCAAATTCAGCGCGCCAGTTTTCATCGAAGTTATAACGAATTTGACCACCGAAATCGACACGATCCCCTTCAAACGCATTTTGAATGGATTTAGGAATATCAACAAAGCGTAAGCGCATGATGGCACTGGTACGCCAGTTAGAATCGCTCTCATCAAATAAGAACACACCGCCTTCGATACCGTCGATGTACAAGTGTTCGTTTTCAAAGAACATCATTGGCACAAACGTGCTCACCGTTGAGTCATCATTGGCTGTATAAAACGGGATCGATGCCGTTCGGTACATTGCCGCAATGCCCCACTCTTGCTCCGCGTGCTTTGTTTCAGCCAACGCCGAACCGCTCAGCAATAAACCAGAACATACTAACGATGCTCCTACTAGGTGTTTCATAGCTCTCCTATGTCACTGTAATTTGAGAAGGTCTCGATTGAAAAAGAGTATATCTGACTTTGGTCTAAGATCGGGTAAAAATTCCTACAAGACTCCGTCTCCCCTCATATCACAGTACAAACCTTGAGCAATTTATAAATTTATCTTGAATTAACGTCAAATATTCAATTAATTGCACTTAAACATATCACTTAATTATCTTTACTCTGCACTCGCATTCTTTATGCAAATAAATACACATAATAAAAGGTAAACTATGCGAAACGTCACTTTATTAACGCTTGCGCCCTTCGCTTTTGCTTCACATGCGGCACAAATTCTGGACCATTCACAAACGGATCTATCTACGGCACTCAATAACACACAACGAGCGTCTTATTCCGCGGCGAACACTAAGCTGAGTTATCGAGACATCAATCGAGTCGAAATCGGTAACCAAATTTTGGTTCGCAAACAGCAACTCCATTACGGCATACCGGTTTACGGACACTCCGTTGTGGCCGATCTCTCTACTCGAGGATTTGCTCAACCTGTCGATGGTGATGTTGTTGTCGGCATTGAGAGCGATATTGATTCAACCCTACCTATGATCAGTGGCAAGCAAGCCATTGAGATCGCAACGGGCAACCGTCAAGGTGTCGCCGCAAGCAAATCTCCAAGTAATGAAAACTCGCCAAGTGATGACGCTCAGGCAGAGCTAATGGTCTGGTTAGATGAGCAACAAACCGCGCGATTGATTTACAAAGTCGATGCAATCCAGATTAAGAATTTCCGCCCTTCTCGCCCTATCACTTTGGTAGATGCAAAATCAGGTGAGATCGTCGACCAATGGGATGGGATTGCGTTTTTGGAAGCCGAAGGACCGGGAGGCAACCGCAAAAGCGGCCGTTACTACTTTGGTCCCAACACCAAGTTTGGTGGGTTCCAAGTTAATCAATACTGCCAAATGGACAGCGAAAACGTCATTACCCTCAACATGAACAACCAACAATGGGGTGGCCAAGTTCATCGTTTTGACTGTAACGTGAATAACTATCGAGAAGTAAATGGCGCGTACGCTCCAATGAATGACGCGCACTACTTTGGTCAACGCGTGTTTGATATGTACCAAGATTGGATTGGTGCTCGCCCTATTCGTCAAAAGCTAACCATGCGAGTTCACTACGGTTCGAACTATGGGAATGCTTTTTGGGATGGTCGCCAAATGACCTTTGGTGACGGCAATAACTCAATGTACCCACTGGCAACGTGGGACGTTATTGCTCATGAGGTTAGTCATGGCTTTACCGAGCAAAACTCTGGGTTGGAATATCGTGGCATGTCGGGCGGAATGAATGAGTCCTTTTCCGATGTCGCCGCTGCAGCACTTAGCCAATATGTGCATGGCAGCTTTAATTGGAAGATGGGCGAACACGTTATGAAATACTCGCCAGCTATGCGTTACTTCATCAACCCAAGCCATGACGGTTCCTCCATCGACCATATCAACCAATACTACAATGGCATCGATGTGCACCACAGCTCAGGCATTTTCAACAAAGCCTTCTACCATTTGGCAATGAGCCCAAATTGGGACATCAAGAAAGCATTTGTTGCTTATGCGACGGCCAACCAACTTTACTGGCAACCTAACTCGAACTTCCAACAAGGTGCGGAAGGCATTTGTAAAGCAGCACAAAAACTCGGATACGACGGCTCTGCTGTAACCTCAGCGTTCGCAGAAGTTGGGGTGCAAGTAATGAACTGCGGCGATACACAACCAACGCCAACACCGAATCCTGAGCCAGAGCAAGGGACGACAGAGCTGGAGATCAATATGCCAACACCTGTTGAAATCACACCGAATGGCGAACAACAGTTTGTATTGCGTCAGTCTCCGGCTGATGAGGTATGGGTGCAAACTTACAATGGCTACGGCAATATCGACATGTATGTTGCAATCGACCGTCCAGCAACACTTTCTGACTACGACTGCGTTTCGACTAACCAAGGTAACCACGAGTATTGCGGTTTCAGTGGTATTAAAGGAGCAGATATCTATGTGCTCGCGGCGAACACTCAAGGCTCATCGGACGTTTACGTGGCAGTGAGCGCAGAGTTAGAAGCGCCCCAACCAGAGCCGGTTCCACAAGATCAGTGTGCAGACATAGAAGAGTGGTCTCCTTACTATTACTACCCTTCGGGCACGGCGGTGAAATACTGGGGCAATCACTTTGTCGCCTCACAAGACAACTGGGGCGCGAATCCATTCGACAACTATTGGCTATGGACTTTTGAAGGCAGCTGCCAATAACCTAGCCTCCCCCTTTAACAAAGAGCTCGGAAACGAGCTCTTTTTCATTGGTTGATTACTCTGCACGCAATCAAACACGAAACGGTCAAAATTCTCTCTTCTCTCAGCAATGAGATTTAGATTTTTGCCAGATTCGCCGATACAATAGAAAACCAATGACCAAAGCCGCAGTTTATCGTGAAAGCATCCGAACTCATCTCCATAATCAACAACTTGCCGGAAGGTAGCGACCCCGATATCGTGATGGGTGAAGAATGGCTACCAGAACGCTTGGAAAGCACCACTCTTGATGGTGACATGCTGTTTATGCATTTCGATAACGCACCAGAAGATGGCCAAGGCGAAGAAGAAGGTCGCGGTTTTGTTGATCATGAAATCGACCTGATCCGTACTCGTCTACAGCAAATTCTCGATGAAGACAGCGACAGTGCATCTAAAGCCGATGCTATGTTAGGTTTATTTCTGATGGGACATGAACTTAGTAGTTCGCAAGTTATCGAAATACTCGAAGAAGATTCAGAACACTGATTCAAAATATTAAGGAACCGCTTTGCCAACATCGCTCAACACCAACGAACTTTCCTCTCTTCCTCTGATTGTTGCCGGTCCGATTTTAAGAAAAGTCACCGCAACGGAAGTGAACATTTGGTTGGTGACGACGCAACCTCTTGAAGGCTTGGTTGAAATCAACGATGTAACCACTGGGGCGCAATATTACTCTCAACCAGTCTCGGCAGAGCATCTATTACAAGTTGGTAAACGCGCTTGGGTTTGCATGCTCACGCTGCAAGGTGAGTTTCCTACCCATCAAGCATTACGCTATCAAATCCATACCCAATCCGGTTTGCTAACCGAGTTGATGCCCCATCTAGTCTACGGTGAAGGCACAGATTCAGCACAAGGTGTGGAGTTCCTAATCAGTGAAAAAGCCGATTATGTCCTGCATGGCTCATGTCGTAACCCACATCATTTTAGTAAGGACACTCTGGTCCAAGCTGACGCAAAAGTTGCTAGCCAACCGATAGAAGACCGCCCTGATATGCTCATCATGAGCGGTGACCAAATCTATGCCGACCATGTAGCAGGTCCAATGCTGGATGCGATTGAGCAATTAGTCGAGTTGCTAGGCTTGCCTGATGAAGAGTTCGCGCAAGCACCAATTAGAAACACGCAAGAACTGTATCAAAGCCCAGATTGCTTTTATGGCCGAGATAACATTCTGCCCCACTACGTGGACGATGGCAGCTTACTTAGCAAGTTCTTCCCCCATCGTGGCACCCCTATTTTCAGTTCACGTGAATGCGAAAACCATCTCATCAGTTTTGCCGAGCTGTTTGCGATGTACCTACTCGTTTGGTCTCCAGTGCCATGGAAGCTAGTCAATCGTGAACGTTTATTGGAAAGAGAATTTACAACCGGCGGAAAAGCGTTAGAGCCTAAATGGCAGCAACATTGGCGTGATGAGAAAGTCCATATTGATGCGTTTGTCGAAGGCTTGGATAAAGTCCAGCGTTTACTCGCTCACGTTCCTACTTACATGATCTTTGATGACCATGACGTGACCGACGATTGGAACCTAACGGTTGGCTGGGAAAAAGCAGCCAATGAGAACCTCTTCTCACATCGCATCATCGGTAACAGCCTGATCGCTTACTGGCTATGCCAAGGTTGGGGAAACGCGCCAGAAAAATTCAACGCCCCGTTTATGGAGCATGCGCGCCGTTACTTTGAAGAGCTGACTTCAGAATCTCAAGACGAGTTCATAAAGTACCTTTATCGTTTTGAAGATTGGCACTATACGATTCACACCTCACCAAAAGTGGTGGTATTGGATACACGTACTCGTCGTTGGCGTTCAGAATCACGCATGAATAAACCGTCGGGTTTGATGGATTGGGAAGCCTTGATTGAATTCCAACAAGAGCTGATGCATCAAGACAAAGTGATCATCGTTTCTGCTGCGCCCATGTTTGGTGTGAAGTTTATTGAGACGCTGCAACGCATCATGACCAGTTTTGGTCAGCCGCTGCTGATTGACGCGGAGAACTGGATGGCGCATCCGGGCAGTGCGAATACCTTGATCAGTATTTTCACTCATACCAAAACCCCAACTAACTTCGTGATTCTCTCTGGCGATGTACACTACTCCTTCGCCTATGACATCAAGTTGCGTTTTCGCCGTAATAGTCCAAACATCTATCAGATCACGTGTAGTGGGATTAAGAACCAGTTTCCAGCGCAACTTCTGAGCGCATGTGATGCAATGGATCGTCTGCTGTATAGCCCTCGCTCACCATTGAACTTGTTTACCAAACGTAAGCGTTTGAAGATCTTTAAACGCGCACCAAGCAACCACAATTTTTATCGACTCGTGAACCAAAGTGCGATTGGCGAGCTGAGATTGGATGAAGACGGAAAGCCAAATAATATCAGCATCTTAACAAGTGAAGGTGATTCAATCGATTTCCCGCCGACAAAGGTTGAGGAATAAATCCGCTTTTTGGCGGTCAAATACTGTATTGAGCAAAAATGTCATCTCAACCGTATGAGATCTTGATCAAATTTCATCAAGACCTTGAGATTTGCTCAAACCATTACCATCTTAAATAAATAGATAACAGCTTGGTGCTCAACATGTTTAATTCGCTTACTTCATTATTTAAACAACTTATAGAAGGCTCGGACCTTAGCCAATCCAACACGCTGTCACCCAATATGGCGATAGCCTGCTTGCTTTGTGAAGTGGCTGGTGCGGACCATCAAATCGATGAAAGAGAGCAAGCAACCAAACGCTCTTTGATCATGAAATTGCTTTCCCTGACGGAAGAAGAGACCGACACACTACTGAATCAGGCTCAGAACCGATCGAGTGAATCGACTTCCCTTTATGACTTTACGTCTCAACTGCGTGAGCTTTCACAAGAAACCCGCTACGAACTGATTAAAAGTATGTGGGAAGTGGCGTACGCTGACGGTGAAATTGACCCATTGGAAGATGCCGTAATTCGCAAAACAGCAGAGCTACTCTACGTCGACCACAGCGACTTTATCCGAGCGAAACTACAGTCTCAGTAAAGCGCTACCTCAATAAAATACAGCCTAAACAAAAATAAGAACCAATAAAAAACGCGCCTCATGAGCGCGTTTTTTGTATCTCTAGTCTGGATTTGACCGAATCAAACATCATCATCTCCGCAAGAGACTAGCCAACATTGTTGTTATTTATTAATAACTAATTTAGAGCTGGCTTATGACGAGCAGACTGAAATCCAATGAAAGATTTATGAAAACAGAAGCTTATAGCATGGTCAGTGCAAGTTTCGCCAAGTTGTATGCATCCACATAACCGGAATGCTGACGACCTTCCCACTCGATACCTTTGGCTTCTTGCGCCGCTCTGTGTCCAATACGTTTTTCTTTAAGACGATTTTGAATTCGGTACAAGGTTGCTAAGTTAATGAACTCGGTAAATGGTGCATCAATACCTTTTTGTTGGCACTCTTCAAGCAAGATAAGGTCATCACGTCCCCATGATGCGTAAATCTTATTGCGACCACCGAAGTTCTTTAGCATCGATTTGAGGACTTCTTCTAGTGGTCGACCTTGCTTTTCAATCTTACGCGGTGTGATGCCCGTTAACTCGGCGCAGAACAGAGACACTTCATCGTGTTCTGGTTTCACGTAGTATTGCGCGCGCTTTACGATTTCACCTTTCGACAAATCTATTTCAGCCAAACCAACTTCAATGATCTCGCCCGTGCGACCCACGCCGTTTTCATTCCAGCAGCACATTTCTAAATCGAAGCAGACGATACGGTTATGGTTCATAGTTTGTCTTGATTCCTAACGTAAATTTGAAAGCGTGAGATTCTACCGTAACCAATCTCAAAACTCGAATTTGCTCGCTGAATTAATCGCCGATCGATACAGAGTTTCGACCATTTTCCTTACTTTGGTAGAGCTGCACGTCCATTTTATGGAATAAACTCTCAGGATCTTCATCTTTGTGCACCGCAGCACCGATGCTAAGCGAACAAATGATTGGCGTACTTTCGTAATCAAACGGAGAGCTCGCCACTATCCCACGTAGCTTATCTAAGTAGATGGCCAACTCTTCTTTATCCGTCACTCGCGATAAAATGCAGAACTCATCACCACCGGCGCGGTAAAAGCGGTCACCATCAAGCAGATTTGCGTTCACCAGCTTAGTGACATGCAATAACGCTTCATCCCCGGCCAAGTGTCCATATTTGTCGTTAATAAGCTTAAAACGGTCAATATCGAAGCCCACTAAAGAGAACTTAACGCCACTATTAATGTAGTGCAGTAAGTTATCGTTAAATACGCGTCGGTTCAGCAATTGGGTCAACGGATCCAACTCTGCCATGCGCTTTAGCTCCACCGTTTTATTGTCGAGCATCACCGCAAGGCGTTCCTTCTCACGCGACTGTAGATTAACGATATAGCTAATCAAGAAGGCGATAACCAAACCCGCGATGCCTGTACCATACAGTACTGAACGCTCCCACGCAGATACGGATTCAGAAAGTTTAAACTCGATGACCCAATCTCGGTTTGGCAAATGAATGGTACGGCTGATGATCTTACCGTTTAAAGCGTCCCAGTTTTCACTTTTAAACAACAGAGGATCGTCGTAAGCATCAAACCCCTTATCTTCAACCTTGACGGACATATCCAGTTCCGTTGCCGTCTTTGTGATCAGTTGATCGAAGTAAGCCGTGCTGCGCACTACCCCAACAACGACACCAAGCAATTCTTGTTTGTCGAAGCTGAATACTGGGTGATAAACCAATAAGCCGGTTTTCTCTAATGACTGGTCGTAGCCATCTTGTAATAGACGAACTTTGTCTGAAATGTTGGCTCTGTCATGAGTGATGATGTCATCTAAGATCAACTCAAAACGCAGACGTGAGGAATAAAAGCCAAGCAAAGACAGGTTGGTTGCGGTTCTTGGATAGATATCGGTCGCCACATAAGCAGGCGCATCGTCTTTAAGGATGTATCCGAATGTCTTCTCGCCATCCTTGGGTACGGTAAAGATCTGAAAGTCTGGGAAAGTTTGACGTGTTTTAGCGAGGTAACTTTCTAACTCACTCGGCTCAACACGTTGCATCCATTGTAAAGCAATCAAACTCTCTGAGCTGCCCACTACTTGCTTCGCATAGTAAGGAAATTGCGTCCAGTAAGACTTATCAACGGAGTGAAAAAAGTTCGCTCCCGCACCGATGAACTCAAGATCGTTTTCTACGGCAAGTTTAAGAGATTCCGCTTGGCGGTCAGCCAAGGTATCAAAGATGGTCATGGTGTAACGCTGTTGTATTTTGTAGGCAACACCAACCATGCCAGCGGTAACGATAATGACCGTAATAAAGGCTACAATAGAAGCAGAATATCGTTTGAAAATGCTCTGTTGAGCCGTGCTATATGTCATTTCGTGTTCCACGTTTTTTGCGTGCAATGCTTCGATAATGATGGAAATACTGCGCCACATGTGGGTAAACATCAAGCAACAACGTTTGCCGCTCCGTCTAATCGTTGATTTTTCATGCTAATCATGCGGTATATTCACGAATTATTACAGTCTTAAGCCTTGAATATGCTACCATCCACCATCATTTTAATGTCTAAACTTGGTGCAGGTCGCAAAGACGATCCTTTTAGTAAACACATGAGCCAATACTGAGC
This sequence comes from Vibrio owensii, assembly GCF_002021755.1. NCBI lineage: Bacteria > Pseudomonadati > Pseudomonadota > Gammaproteobacteria > Vibrionales > Vibrionaceae > Vibrio > Vibrio owensii. The sequence goes on along the minus strand of NZ_CP019959.1, from coordinate 3,364,440 downwards.
ACCAATAAATCAATAGAAAGAGAAAAAACGTCATGAACATTGATTTGAATCTAATTCCTCAAACGTTCGATATGCTGCATGCTGGTCTGGCAGCTTCGAGTGTTTTACTTCTTCTGATCGCGGTATCGCGCAAATCAAAAGTGGTCGAGAAAGTGGTAGAAAAACCGGTCGAGAAAATCGTCGAGGTTGAGAAGCCAGTTGAGAAGATCGTTGAAGTAGAAAAAGTAGTGGAAGTAGAGAAAGTCGTAGAGCGTGTTGTAGAAGTTGAATCAAAACTTGCAACAGCATCAACGGACTCTGCAATGCAGCTGCTTTCTATCATGCAACAAGAAGCTCGTCTGATTGACTTCTTAAAAGAAGACCTAACGTCATTCTCTGATGAAGAAGTAGGCGCAGCCGCTCGCGTAATCCACACTGGCGGTCAGAAAGTACTGAACGACTACGTGACGCTAGCGCACGTTCGTAACGAAGACGAAGAAACTCGCATTACGGTTGAAGAAGGCTTCAACCCACAAGAAATCCGCCTAACTGGCAACGTAACAGGCAGCGCGCCATTCAACGGCACGCTAGTTCACAAAGGTTGGAAAGCAACATCAATGACGTTGCCTAAACTGGCTGAGAACTACGATGCATCTGTGATTGCTCCAGCTGAGGTTGAGCTTTAATGGAACACATGAACCAAGAAAACCATTCTCAAGAAGCGTCTGTTGAAACTCAACAGACGCCTAAATTCAGTGTTGGTATCGACTTAGGTACAACACACTGTGTCATGTCTTTTGTTGATACACACAACGAGGACGCTCGCGTTGAAGTGATGCCTATCCCGCAGTTGACTGCGCCGGGCACGGTAGAGACTCGCAGCCAATTAGGATCTTTCCTATACCAGCCGCACGAGCACGAAATGAACCCGCAATCACGCGTTCTTCCGTGGTCGAGCGAGCCAAAAGCTCTGGTTGGTGCAATTGCACGTAACCTAGGTTCGAAAACGCCAATTCGCCTTGTTGCAAGTGCGAAATCTTGGCTTTGCCACGCTGGTGTGAACCGTCGTGATGCATTCCTACCAGCAGGTAGCCCAGAAGAAGTGGAAAAAGTATCCCCTCTTCGTGCGACAGAGCTTTACCTAGAGCACCTAAAAGACGCTTGGAATCACACGAACCCAAATCACAACCTTGCCGATCAAGACGTAACTATTACTGTTCCTGCTTCTTTTGATCCTGCTGCTCGCGATCTAACTGCAGAAGCAGCACGTAACGTTGGCTTTGTGCACCTAACGCTTCTAGAAGAGCCACAAGCTGCGCTTTACAACTGGATTGATAACAGCAACGACAAATGGCGCGACGAAGTTGAAGTTGGCGACATCGTGCTTGTGGTCGATATCGGTGGTGGTACAACCGACCTTTCTTTGGTTGAAGTAACTGAAGACGACGGCAACCTAACTCTGAACCGCATCGCGGTAGGTGAACACATCCTACTTGGCGGTGACAACATGGACCTTGCGCTTGCGTACCGCTTGAAGATGAAGCTAGCGCAAGAAGGCAAAGAGCTACAGCCATGGCAAGTTCAGGCAATGACGCACGCATGTCGTGACGCGAAAGAAGCGCTATTGAACGACAGTGAGCTTCAGTCAGTGCCAATCGTAGTACCAAGCCGTGGTTCTAAACTGCTTGGCGCAACGCTGAAAACAGAACTGACTCAAGAAGAAGTACAACAAACACTGGTTGACGGCTTCTTCCCTCAAGTTGCGATTACGGACCACCCTGTTCAACGTAACCGTGGTGCACTAACGCAAATGGGTCTGCCTTACGCACAAGATGCGGGTATTACTCGTCACATTGCAGCGTTCTTGTCTAAGCAAGCCAATGCTCTTGCTGCTTCAGGAAATGGCACAGAAGCAGCAGCTCAAGATTTCAATCCATTCGCTAACATGCCTGGTATGCCAGGTGCGGATGCAACCCAATCAGCTGAGTTCATCAAGCCAACCGCAATCCTATTCAACGGTGGCGTTCTGAAATCGAAACTTCTAGCAACTCGTCTAGAAGACACGATCAACGAATGGCTAATTGAAGCAGATGCTGAAATGGCGAAACGCCTAACAGGTGTGGATCTAGACCTTGCGGTTGCTAGCGGTGCGGCTTACTACGGCTCTGTACGTCGTGGTCAAGGCGTTCGTATCCGTGGTGGTATTGCTTCGGCGTACTACGTGGGTATCGAAAGTGCGATGCCAGCGATTCCGGGCATGGCGCCTCCAATGGAAGCACTGTGTGTTGCACCATTTGGTATGGAAGAAGGTTCAAGCGTTGACGTACCAAGCCAAGAGTTTGGTTTGATCATCGGTCAGCCGGTTAACTTCCAATTCTTCGGCTCAACGGTTCGTCGTGATGACCTAGCAGGTACTCACCTAGACTACTGGGCTCCAGAAGAGCTTGAAGAGCTTCCAGAAATCCAAGTAACGCTGCCTGTATCTGAAGGTCGTCGTGAAGGTGAAGTGGTTCCGGTAACCCTAGCCTCTCGCGTCACAGAGCTTGGTACGCTTTACTTAGAAGCCATTGCCGCTGATAACGGTCAAAAATGGCATGTTGAGTTCGATGTGCGCGAAGACGCGAAAAGCAACTCAAACGAAGAAGAATAAATAGAAATCAAACGGCATCCAATCGGGTGCCGTTTTTAAATACACGAAGGTTTGTATGGCATCTCCTCGTTTCCTTGTTGGTATTGACCTTGGCACCACAAACACTGTGGTGGCGTATTGTGAAATCACCGACAACCTTGAACAATCCGAAGTATCCCTATTCGACATCGACCAATTGATTGGTCCGGGTGAAGTGGTTCGTAAACCATTGCTGCCCTCTTTCCGCTATCACCCTGCGGTTGGTCAAATCTCCCCTTCTGACCTAACACTCCCTTGGGAAAACGAACCTGTATCTGGCGACATTAGTAATGTGATCGTGGGTGAATGGGCTCGTGAATTAGGCGCTAAGGTGGAAGGACGTCAGGTATCCAGTGCTAAAAGCTGGCTATCGCACCAAGCAGTGGATCGTAGTTCAGACATTCTTCCTTGGGCTGGTGCGCAAGACGTAGATAAAGTCTCACCCGTTATTGCCAGCGCAAGCTACCTCAACCACATTCGTCAAGCATGGAACTACCGTCACCCTAGCAATAAGCTAGAAGACCAAGATGTGGTTGTGACCGTTCCAGCGTCGTTCGATGAAACCGCTCGTAAGCTCACGCTTGAAGCGGCTGAGCTGGCAGGCTTAAAGAAAATCGTCCTGCTCGAAGAACCACAAGCCGTATGTTACGACTGGTACGCACGCCACCAGCAAACCGCAGCTGATGAGCTCAAAGAGTTACCGCTGATTCTGGTGTGCGATGTGGGTGGTGGTACTACCGACTTGAGCTTGATTGAAGCAAGTTTCTCTTCACAAAATGAGCTAGCCCTTGATCGTATTGGCGTTGGCGAGCACTTGATGCTTGGTGGTGATAACCTCGATTTAGCATTAGCACACCTTGCAGAAAGCCGCTTCAACCAAAGTAAGAAGCTCACTGCCGCAAGCCTGACTAAGTTGATTCAGCAAACTCGCAAGGCGAAAGAAAACCTGCTTTCAGCGAGTGCACCTGAAGAAGTAAAAATCACCATGCTAGGCAGTGGCTCAAAACTTCTTGGCGGAACAAAGAGTATTGGGCTGAGCAAACAAGAAGTGCACCAAATCGCTTTGGATGGCTTCTTCCCGCTTTCTGATTTCAGTGAAGTACCAGACAAACGCCGCAGCGCCGTTGTCGAGTTTGGTCTTCCATACGTTGCTGACCCAGCAGTTAGCAAACACGTAGCCGAGTTCTTAACTCAGCACCAACAAGTTGCTCGTGCCGCTCTCGGCATTGAAGACGACAAACAAAATGCAATTCCGGTAGGTTTGCTACTTAACGGTGGTGTGTTCAATAGTGAACTTGTGACTGAGCGAGTCACTACCCTACTGTCCGATTGGCGCGGCGCTCCGGTTACGGTATTAGATAACCCACATCCAGATTGGTCTGTTGCACTAGGTGCTGTTGCGTTTGGTAAAGCACGTCGTGGTGCACAGCTAAAAATTGGTGGTGGTGCAGCGCGTTCTTACTTCTTGCATCTTCAAGAAAAGAATAAGATGGGCAAAGCGCTCTGTTTGCTTGCAAAAGGGACAGAAGAAGGTCACGAGATCCGCTTAAGTGGTCGTCGCTTCTCGCTTACCCTAGGTGAACCCGTTCGCTTTAACCTGCTGACTTCTACCCACGACACCTTAAGCAATAACACCGCTATTCAAAACGGTGTGATGGTGGACGTTGATCCTGACTTGTTTGCTCCTCTGCCACCTTATATCACCACCCTTGAAGGTGAAGGTGCCGAACTGCAAGCCAACCAAAAAGAGCGCGTAGAAGTGCAACTGGCGTGTCAGTTGACCGAAGTCGGCACGCTTAAGATGGAATGTGTCAGCGCAGAAGATGACAGCAAACGTTGGGAGCTGGAATTCGAAGTTCGTAACAAGCAAACCGATGACAGCGAGCAAGTTAAGCTTCACCCTAAACTGAACGAATGTAAGGAGCTGATCGCTCGCCTTTACAGCGGCAATAAGAAAAGCGCGGAAAGCAAAGAGATCAAAACCTTAGCCAAAGATCTTGAGAAGAAACTTGGCAAACGTGACGAATGGGATTTCACGACCCTACGTCAACTGTTCGATACCTTTGCACAAGGTCGTAAGCGTCGTCGCCGCTCTGAACAACACGAGAAAAACTGGCTTCGTTTGGCTGGCTTTGCACTGCGTCCGGGCTTTGGCGATCCAACCGACTCATGGCGCATTGAACAAGTTTGGGGTCTCTACCAACAAAACATTCAGTTTAAGAACCATCAAGGTTGGACTGACTGGTGGGTGTTCTGGCGTCGTATCGCAGGTGGCTTGAGCCAAGAGCAACAAGAGACCATCTTGGCAGACATCGCGAAATACCTACATCCTGGCGCAATGAAAAACCCACAATCCGCCAAAGCAGCGCAAGACATGGGTTACGAATCAATGGTGCGCTTATCTGCCTCTCTAGAGCATCTAGAAGTCGAAGACAAGGTTCTATTAGCAACGTGGTTCTTGAGCAAAGCCATCAACCATAACCAGTTCGAACAAGCGCACTGGTGGGCTATGGGTCGCTTGGCATCGCGTACGCCTTTATATGGCAGTCAGCATAACGTTGTTCCTCGTGAACAAGCGGAACAATGGTTGCCTAAGCTGTTAGAGCAGAACTGGCAGAAAGAGCCAATGATCGCGTTTGCAGCCGTAATGATTTGTCGTAAGACGGGCGACCGACTATTCGATATCTCGGACGACTACCGTGAGCAGGTATTGGCTAAGTTGAAGCAAAGCAAGGTGCCTGAATCTTGGGTATCACTGGTTGAAGAAGTCAAAGAGCTATCTGAGAGCGAATCGAAGCGTATCTTTGGTGATGCACTCCCAAGCGGTCTGACGCTGGTAAATAACTAAGCTCCCATGCTTATAAGCGCAACAAAGCCCTTCGAGTGAAGGGCTTTGTTTTATCTGATTCTACTTGCTGACGAACGACGACTCGTTAGTTCATTTCCGTATTGATCACCACATCACGCGTTTCATTATCCATATCACTGATGCCGACCACTGAGATTTCACGGTCAGATAAATTCTCAATCATGCTGTCTTCTAACCCACCGTCCGTCATCCACGCATAGAATTTTTCCGCAATACGATCCGAACCTTCCCCGACAAACGTTAATGTGACCTTCTTCATTTGTGACACTCCATCAATTTACGATTCAGCCACTTAAGCGTAGTATGTTTCGCAAATATCGACATAAACTAGGACTAACTTCTTTTATGAGTATCGAAAAATTTGACGCGATTTATCAGCGTGCTGCTGAGCGTAAAGGTGGTGAAGATCAACTTGAAGCGCTTTTATCTCATCCACTAAGCAAAGAAGAGCTGGCAGCGATTCCCGACGACCGTTGGCTGGCCGCTTTTTCAATGAAGGTATTCCAAAGTGGGATTTCGTGGAGCGTGGTTCGCAACAAGTGGCCGAACTTCGAAGAAGTGTTCTTCGGATTTAAGATTGAGCCGCTGTTGATGCTGTCAGACGAGCAATGGGAAACCAAAGCAACCGACAAACGCATCATTCGCCACCTCACTAAAGTCATGTCGATTCCTGCTAATGCTCGTATGATCCACGAAGCAAAAATCGAATACGGCTCGTTTGGCAAAATGGTTGCCGATTGGCCGCAAGAGAAAATCACCGACCTATGGGCGTATTTGAAGAAACGCGGTAATCGCCTAGGCGGAAATACTGGCCCTTACACACTTCGTCAAATGGGCGTTGATACCTTTATCTTGTCTAGCGACGTCGAGGCTTACCTGCGCAATTGCAAGATCATTGAAGGTGGCAAAGATACGAAGAAATCGCTCGATGCCACCAATAAAGCGTTTGTTCAATGGCAGCAAGAAAGTGGTAGAAGCCTGTCTGAGATCAGCCAAATCATTGCGTTCAGCACCGGCGATAACCGTATTTAATCCAGACTGAACACAAAACAATAACGGCACACTAATCATTATATTTAGTGTGCCGTTTTTATGTTCATTGCTTCAAGCACAAACTTACTTTGAAGCCAGTGATTCCCACTCAGTCAGTAGCTGCATAATACGGTGAGAGTCTTCCCATGTTGCACAAGGGTTCTCTAACGAGGTACGCCCTGCTTCAACCGCTTGGCGAATATTGCGCACTTGATAGAAGAAAGCATCCCCTGCCGCCGGAACAAACACTTCACGCTTCGACGTCTCGTAAATTTCCACACTAAACTGGTTTTCTTGCGCTGGTAGCCATGGGTTTGAATCTAACGTAATACAGCCTTTGCTACCAAGAATGGTGAATTGGTGTTTCAATCCGTGATCTTCAGCGGTGTGTACGCTCGCGGTTTGTTGCTCACCGAATTGCATCATCAAACTCGATTCACAGATATTCCCATCGTTACCTTGTCGACCAATCGCTGTCATTGAACGGTTCTCAAAGGTTTGTTCACCCAACATGGTTTTCACCACCAAATGCACCAATGACATTGGGTAACAACCTAAATTATACAAAGCACCTTTACTGTCTGGATTAACAAACTGCGCAATCGACGCAATATAAGACGTATGGATGGAGCGAAGTTCCCCAACCTCTCCCGATTTAAGCACCGAAACCAACTCGCTGATCAACGGGTGATGCAAGTACATCAAACCTTCAGCAAAGAATACCTTGTGCGTTTCGACTGCTTTTAGTGCCAACTCGGTTTTTTCCATATCTACCGAGAGTGACTTTTCACACAGGATCGCTTTCCCCTGCTCTGCCGCTTTGACGATAAAGTCATGATGAAGGTGATTTGGCAATGCGATGTAAATAATGTCGACTTGCTCATCAGCAATCAACGCATCGTAATCGGTGAACGTATTCTCGATGCCATACTGCTCAGCGAATGCCTTTAAGTTCTGTTCCGAACGCCCAGCCACCGCGTACAATTCACTCTTGTCATCGCCTTGGATTGCCTCAGCCATGACTCCTGAGATAAAGCTTGTGCCTAAAATGCCCCATTTCATGTTCACGTCTCCTATTGAGCTTGGGTTTCGAATGCTTGAACTAACTCCGCCATTTCAGCCGCAATAAACGCTTGTGTATGCGGCATAGCAAAATGCGCTTCAATCGCGGCGCGGTTTTCATATCGCTCCCAAAGAATCACACGTTGTGGATCTTTAGAGTCGTAGGTCGCATTCGCTTGCAAGCACCCCGCTTCGCTTTGCATATCAAGGCAAAATTGTTCAATGGCTTCAACCACTTGTTGTCTTGGCTTATCGGCATTCATTTTCAGTTCGGCGGTAACAAAAATCGTCTCGCTCATGATGGATCTCTTTCTCCATTCTTAATCATACGCCCACTGTAATTAACCTCATTTGATTGATAAACTCTGATTTAGTTATTTCTTTATCAACTCTGGGTGTGTAATGGATAAATTAACAAGCATGAAAGTTTTCGCTTACGTGGTCGAACACGGCAGCTTTCGTAATGCAGCACACCGCTTTGATATTTCACCGACCATGGTTGGCAAGCACGTGAGCTTTCTTGAGCAAAGCTTAGGTACACAGCTGATTCATCGCACCACGCGCAAACAGTCCCTGACCGAAGCCGGTAGACTCTACTACCAAGAGTGCCACCGCATTATTGAAGACATCACCAACGCAGAGAACCTGATCCAGACGCTGATCAACCGTCCAACCGGAACAGTAAAAGTTAACTGCCCTGTCACGTATGGCAAAAAGGTCATTGCTCCTATCGTGGCTGACTTCTTAGCTGAATTTCCCGATTTGAACGTTGAGCTGATGTTGGACAACAATTTGATTGACCCATATCGAAGCGAAGCTGACGTGATTATTCGAATCGGTGAATTGGTCGATTCGTCGTTAGTCGCGAGAAAATTGGGTGAATACCACATGACTTACTGCGCCTCACCCTCTTACCTTGAGCAACATGCCCCTATCCAATCGCTTGATGACCTTGAACATCATCATTGTTTGGGGTTTCAGTATCACCAAGGAGAAAGCCAACAAGTGGTGAACATGCCATCTAATACCTTTGGAAACAGCAACACCCGATTAACGTCTAATAATGGCGATGCACTTAAGTTTGCCGCGTTAAAAGGCTCTGGTCTTCTTCTGCAACCAAAGATCTTAGTTGAACAGGAAATCCAATCTGGTGCCTTAGTAGAAATTCTCCAGCAACATGCTCCCAAGCCAAAACCGATCCACCTGCTTTACCGTTCAAAACAGCTTTCCCTTAAAAACCGCACCTTGGTTGATTTTGTTCTTTCGCATGTGAATCCGTAACGCCACCTCATAAAGCGGCGACAATTTCACCACTCAATCAACTTTTATTGTCGATATGACAAATATTATTTCTTGTTAATTGTCTTTATTTTTCAGGCCGTTAGCATGGAACGCTCATTTAGTGAACACTATTTGTTGATTCCCATCAATTGCATTGCTCTGACAAAGTGACTAGGATTGCCGCCTTTCCTGAGTGAACTATCAAAATAACATCGAGAAATTTCATCAAATTTCTCTTCAAGTTCGTGCGCAATCACGACACTTGCACTCATTTCAAACTGCATAAGCGCATTCCTTTGCTTATGAAAACGACATTGATTTCTCAACACTTTTGGTCACGTATGTGACTTTTTTCGTTGGGAGTGATTTTTCAATCAAGGTTGGTCACAAGGACGCTACCCCTTGACTGCATTTACTGGAGGATAAGATGCCTAAAGGTCTAATGCTGACTGACTTAGCCATTGCTGGCTTACTATTGATTTTGGCAAAAGTCATTCGCGTTCACACGCCACTACTACAACGTATGTACATTCCATCGGCGGTTCTCGCGGGATTATTCGGTCTGATTTTTGGACCAGCCCTGCTAAACGTACTGCCTTGGACCGACACCTTTACCGCTAACGCAAGCCTTTTAACTGCTGCACTTTTTTCTGCGTTAGGTTTGGCAACGGATGTTCCATCACCTAAAACCGTCGCACAGCGCGCTGGCTCATTGTGGGCATTCAACCAAATCGCTTCTGTTTCTCAGTGGTTGTTTGCGGCAATGTTTGGTCTCGCTATCACTACCTTCTTCTGGCCAGAGATTAATCCCGGCTTTGGTGTGACAATGTCTGCGGGCTTTATGGGCGGTCACGGCTCTGCCTCTGTGGTTGGTGAAATCTTCACGGGGCTTGGCTGGGAAGATGGCTTCACACTTGGCTTAACCTTCGCAACCGTGGGTATTTTCATTTCGATTTCTGTCGGCATGCTCATGCTGCAATTCGCATTGAAGATGGGTTGGATTCGTAGCTTTACGACATTCGACAGCATGGACGAACACGAACGCAAAGGCCTTGTTAAGCCTGATGATCAAGAACCGGTAATGAAAGACACCATGTCTTCCCTGTCGGTTGATTCTTTCGCGATTCACGCTGCGCTAGTGGTTGTCGTAACCGCTTTCTCTTATGTCGCTGCCAACTATTTGTCTTCTTTCCACGATAAGGTGCAGATCCCGACGTTTGTAACTGGCTTCCTTGGCGGCATGCTTGTGCGAATCATCGCGAAACAAACGAAAGCTTCACGCTATCTTTGTGACGGTGCATTCAAACACGCTGCGGGCATCAGTACCGATTATTTGATTATCTTTGGTATCTCAGCCATCAAGATTACCGTCTTAGCCCAGTACTTAATGCCTATGGTAGTACTAGCAATTGGCGGTGTAAGTTTCACACTTTGGTTAATCTTTTGGGTAGCACCACGAATCATGGGCGAAGATTGGTTTGAGAAAGGCATCTTCTCTTGGGGTTGGTTAACCGGCACGGTAGCTATGGGGATTGCTCTACTTCGTATTGTTGATCCAAAGATGCGTAGCAAGGTACTTGATGATTACGCCATCGCTTATGTCCCAGGCTCAATAACTGACATCTTCATTATCTCTTTGATGCCGATCGCGATGTATAACGGCATGCACTGGCAGGCGCTTGGCGTTGGTCTAGCGTACATAGCCGTGGTTCTTTTCATTTGGCGTTTTGTTTTCAAACAAGGCTCACACGCAGCAACAAGCACCTCATAAAGCGATGATATAAAGCCCCATATCTTTATAGGATTGGGGCTTTTTCTTATTGAGATTACACTTACTTTTTGTGTGAGATTGAATAAATTACGAATGCAATTTTAAGCAACTTGTTTTATATATTAGAACCGAATCATTCATCGCATAACTTCATTCTTTTTCAATACCTTTCCAGCCATAATTTTGCTCCAGAATAGCAGACTATAAAAATACATATTCGGAGGTTGGCTGTGCGTAATACCAAAGGTTTTACACTGGTAGAATTGGTGGTTTGTATCATCATTCTTGGGGTGGTAAGTGTCCTTGCGCTCCCAAAATTTCTTGGTATCCAGAAGGATGCCCGCATTGCTGTCTTGTATGGTGCTCGTGAGGCGCTGATGACAGCCAACAATCAAGTCTATGCAAAAGCGGTGCTCCAATCGCAAGAGAACGTCGACGCTGGTGAACTGATGAACATTGATTTGAATAACGATGGCGTCAACGATCTGATTGGCTACTACGGATATATCAAGAATGTGATTCCAGCAAAAGAGCTCGCCGGATTTGACCCAAAACTGACTATCAATCGTTGGTACGGAGTGGACGATGAAGATGAACCCTATTTCTTAATTGGCTTTGCTAATAAGCCTGTCGACATATTCAACCTTTGCTACGTAGAAGTCTATTATCCAAAAACAGCAGGTGGTCAAATAAAGTACGGAATTCAAACCAGAGACTGCTAAAACCGGTAAAAACAAGCTTCAAGAGTGTTACTTTTGAAGCTTTCCTTTCTGTTTGAGACGGAACCCCTCAAAACTGCAATTAACATTAATTTCACAATATCTTGTTACATCCTCCCCTTTCAGCAATACATAAGGCGGCTATTCATCGAGCCTCTATAAAATCGACACATTGTGTTGTTTTTCATTTCGCTCAAAAATTATGCTTGTAAACTCATCAATTCGCTCAATAATGGTTCCATAACAAATTCAATAATTTAAGCAGGAGGCGAAATGAGAATATTCTGGCAGCTGCGTTGGTATTTCCAACTAAAGTGGAAACAATATGTGGGGTCCATCCTGCTATTTGCCGTCATTTCCGCCCTTCAGCTTGTTCCTCCCAAAGCGGTCGGCATTATTGTCGATGGCGTGGTCGATAATACACTTGAAACCAGTACCTTAGTGATGTGGTTATTAGGCCTTATCGTGCTGTTTTTTGCGATATATGGCTGTCGAATACTGTGGCGAATTTGGCTATTTGGCGCGAGTTGGGAACTAGGCACCATTTTGCGTAATCGCCTTTATCGTCATGTCTCTACTCAGCCCCCTCGATTCTTTGAACGCTACAAAACTGGCGACCTGATGGCGCGTGGTACGAACGATGTTCGCAACATTGTTATGACCGCTGGTGAAGGCGTGTTAACTGCGGCCGATTCTCTGATCACTGGTATCGCGGTACTGATCATTATGGTGACGCAAATCAGTTGGAAGCTGACTGCAATGGCATTATTGCCGATGCCGTTTCTTGCCATCATCATCTTCTTCATCGTTCGTATTCTGCATAAACGATTCAAAATCGCACAAGAAGCCTTTTCTACGATGTCAGACATGACTCAAGAGTCACTAAATGGCGTGCGAATGCTGCGTGCTTTCGGATTAGAAAACCAAGAGCAGCAACGTTTTGAAGAGGTTGTGGATGATACAGGCGAGAAGAACATCGCCGTTGCCCGTGTTGATGCGCGCTTTGATCCAGCCATTCAGCTGACTATTGGTATGTCTTTCTTTTTGAGCGTGGCGTCTGGTGCCTACTTAGTTGACCAAGGTGATATCACACTTGGGGATTTGACCGCATTTACTATGTATTTGGGTCTTATGATCTGGCCTATGCTGGCATTCGCGTTCCTATTTAACATCTTGGAAAGAGGCTCTGCCGCGTGGAACCGTCTGCAAGAAATCTTCGATGAAAAGCCAGAGATCGTCAGTGGTAAAACACCATTAGGCACTAAACCTTTGCCTTTGCAGATCAAGATTGATGAATTCCACTGGTCTAAAGATCTGCCACCAGCACTAGTTGATGTCCATATCACTCTTGAGCCAGGAAAAATGCTCGGCATTGCAGGCCCAGTCGGCAGTGGTAAATCAACCTTACTAACCTTACTGCTTCGTCAACATGACATGGATAACGGTACGATTCAGTTTGGTGATATCAAAATCAAGGACGCAGTCCTGCCCGAGTGGCGAGATCGTTTTGCTGTTGTTAACCAAAGCCCGTTTTTGTTCTCTAAATCTATCTTCGACAATATCGCTCTGGGCAACCCTAGCGCATCAAAAGAAGACGTTTATCGAGCGGCGAAACTGGCTTGTATCCACGACGATATTGAGAAGTTTCCTGAAGGCTACCAAACCGAAGTGGGTGAAAAAGGCATCACCCTCTCTGGAGGTCAGAAACAACGTATCGCCATCGCACGTGCCATGCTTCTCAATGCCCAAGTGTTGGTCTTGGACGATGCCCTATCCGCTGTTGATGGACGTACCGAGCACCAGATTCTGAAGAACTTAGAGACTTACTATCGAGAGCAATCATTGATTGTTATTGCCCACCGCCTCACTGCTCTAGAAGCGGCAGAAGAGATTGTGGTGTTGAATCACGGGCACATAGCAGAACGTGGCCAGCATGAGGCACTTCTGGAACGTCAGGGTTGGTATGCGGAAATGTACCAGTACCAGAAACTAGAACAGGCAATGGAGGACTAATCATGAAGCAATCGACAACGTTTAAACGGTTAATGTCTTACCCATTGTCGCAGCCAAAACCCATGCTAAAAGGCTTGGCGCTACTGTTTATCGCGGCGTTAGCCAGTGCTGGCGGACCTTGGCTGATTCAGTATTTTATTGATGAACACATCGCGAAAGGTGATTACTCACGCGACATTTTGATCTCACTTTCCGCAGGTTACATTGCCTTGCAGCTTATTTCAGCGGTGTTTCAATACTTCCAATCATTGCAATTTAGTATTGTGGCAACCAACACGATCAAAACGATTCGTAAACAGGTTTTCTCTGGCGTGATCAAGCAGCCTTTATCGGCATTTGATTACACTCCTGCGGGTAAGTTGGTTTCTCGTATCACCAACGATACGGAATCGCTGCAACAGTTTTATGAGTTACTGATCGCCACTGTGGTGAAAAACGCAGTAATGATCTTGGTGATGTTGGGCGTCATGTTCTACATGAGCTGGAAGCTGACTATCGTCGTGTTGGTGCTGCTGCCAATCGTAATCGGCTTTATGTACTTGTTCAAAAAGCTCAGTACAGAAAGCTATCGAAACATGCGTGACCTACTGACAGACATTAACGCCAATTTAAGCGAATCCATTCAAGGCATGAGTGTGGTGCAGTTAATGCTGCAAGAAGAGCGCTTCAACAAACAGTTTAATGGCCTCACTGACGAGCATCTGGTTGCCTCGAAGAAAGTGATTCGTTTGAATGGCTACCTATTACGCCCTCTTATGGATTTGCTCGCAGGCCTTGCCCTACTCTCTCTTGTCGCTATCTTTGGCTTTAATGGTGTCGAGTTGATTGGCGTGGGTGTTCTTTACGCTTTCATCAGTTATCTAGCACGCGTGACCGAACCTTTGATTGAGATGACACAGCAGTTGGCATTGCTTCAGCAAGCATTGGTATCGAGTGAGCGTGTATTCGAGTTGATCGATGCGCAAGAGCAAACATACGGCGATGACCATAAGCCACTGCAAACAGGTGCGATTGAGCTTAACAACCTGACTTTCAGCTACGATGGCAAACAAGACGTATTGAAGGACATTTCCCTGAAAGCGTCGCATCAAGATTTTATTGCGCTTGTTGGCCACACCGGTAGCGGTAAAAGCACACTCGCTTCTTTGCTCATGGGGTTCTATCCAACCGAAATCGGTGAACTACGGATTGACGGGCGTCCATTAAAATCTTTAGGCAAAGACGTGCTGCGTAAAGACGTTGCGATGGTACAGCAAGACCCACATATTCTCCCGGCCAGCGTTCGTGAGAACATCTCTTTGGGCAGAAAGGTAAAAGATGAGCAGATTTGGGATGCACTGGAAAAAGTCGGCCTTGTTGAACAGATTCGTCGTTACCCGAACGGATTAGATACGCAACTTGGTCAGGGTGAAACGAACCTTTCGGCAGGTCAAAAACAATTGCTTGCGCTCGCACGTGTACTTGTCGCTAAGCCTAAGATTCTGATTTTGGATGAGGCAACGGCAAACATCGACTCGGGTACAGAAGCGTTAATTCAAAAAAGCCTTGAAGTGCTTCGTCAAGATATGACGCTTGTTGTAATAGCTCACCGCCTATCGACGATTTTGGATGCCGACCAAATCATCGTTCTTCATCACGGAGATTTAGTTGAGAGTGGCACGCACAGAGCGCTGTTAAAACAAAATGGTCGATATGCACAGATGTATCAACTTCAGCAAGCCAATCGCCATATTCAGCAAATCGAAGAGGAAGACGACAAGCAATTCGAGGAAGCTGTTTAAACAGTCTGCATAATACGCTACCACTACCTTGAAGCCCGTTAGCTATGCTGCGGGCTTTCCTTATACGAAAGTTCCATTCATAATCTAAACAATTTCTTTATTTCTTACCTATTATTGACATAACCCCTCGCTATTATCCGCGAGGTCGTTGTAAAATCGCGTTAATTATCGACACGAGCTAGCCCCGCTAAAGTGTTTTTCTTTTCGCTCAAAGCTCATGTCGGACTGTTTTCTATTGCATATTAATTTCATGACTGAAGTCCATGGACCAAGATAAGTTTACTAACATCTATCGCTTGCCAGGTTCGTTACAAATTCGAATCGCTAAGTGGCAAAAGACTTTCCGCGGCACATCTGATTTAGTTCTTCATCAGGTGCTGATGGAACGTAATAAGCAATTTAAGAAACCAAGCTTTTTGCCAAAGAGCTGGTGTATCACGCCTATTGATGAGAATGACATCACCATTACTCATCACGGTAAGTACATTCAAACCGTCATGCGTACCATGCTGGATAGAAAAGTGTCGTACAAGCGTCTTTTCTTGTCTCGTATGGATGCAGAGAAAGGTGAAAAAGTCCTGCGCGAGTACAAACTTGAATGGGTAAGAAAGCACAATCAAATTGCTAAGAAGTACAACCAAATCAAGAAAAAGCAGTACATGAACTTTGCAAGAGAAGAGGAAGAAACCCTCTACCCTTCGATTCCTAAAGGCGAGTTTGATAAAGCGTTGTGGAATAAATTGGTGGTGTCTACTTTTGGTCCCGAGAAAAAGTACAAAAACCCCCATTACGTACGCAAAGCAGATTTCTAAAAAATCCCCCGACTGTTCGGGGGATTTTTTTATGCTTTCGATACGTTAATAGTGACATTGTCACGAAGAGATTAAATCAGGATTGTTATTAACGCAGCGAGCGTTGCAATTGTACAGCGCTCGCTGACGGAGGAGCTGCGACGGTGAGAAAAGTAGGATGAGAGTCGCAGCATTGTTGAACCAGTTAATGACGAGCGTTAGCGCCAAACTCTACTTCTTTATAGATATCGGCCAGTGACTTCTTACCTTGTTTGTCCTTGGCTGAACGCTTTCTTGGTTGGTAATGATACTCTTGGTCTTGCAAAGCTTCTTCATGTTCCTTTGCAGACTCTACGAATTCAGCATTCGCAAGTGCTTGTTGGCGTAAGCGGTTTACTCTTTCTAGGGTTTCCCACAACATACTTCACCTCCAAACGAGTTACTGTATACATATACAGTATTATTTATTCTGACCTCCTAGTCAATATTTTGATTCCCTTCACGGTTTGCTCCTCTACTCTCACATTAAACTCATACCAGCGTAGTGCTCTGGGTACTTATGAATGATCTGTTTAAGATAGCCTTGATGTTCGCGCAAGGCATTCACGCACTCTCGGGATAACAAGCCTTGATAAACACGTTTCTCTAGTTCTAACAAGGCATACGGAATTGACCACGCTTGACGATATGGATGATGGGTGGTCATGACATCAAACACATTGGCGACGGCTGCTATTTGCGCAGCGATTGGAATACCTGAATGCTCAAGCCCATGCGGATAACCAGAGCCATCTAGGTTTTCATGTTGGTAAGAAATGATTTGTTGGAACAAAGTGACACTCGGATGAACCGGATTGCCGATTCTTGCCACAATGTTATCGGCTGATTCCACACATTGCTCAATGTGCTCCGTTAACAGCGCTTCTTGTTCTGCATTCACACAGCGACGATTGCATACGATATCTGCCGGAAGCTTAATGTCGCTTAGAGCATGATAACGAGTGAACATGCCGATTTGCTCCACAACCTCATCACTGAATTGGTATGTATCAGCAAGTTGGGTGGCAATCAATTGAGCGTACATGCCCATTCGTTTGCTATGCGAGTAAACCTCTGGTGAATAACCTGGCATTAAGCACTGCATTCTTTCCGCTAACAGCTCGATAGCGTTAACAACATGGTCTTCAGACTCCACCGCGAACTGCACCATTTCAAAGTAAGGCTTTAACCCATTCAAAGCTTCTGCACTGAACGCATTAGGCTGAATCGAATTGAGAAAGACGAAACCAGTAAAGGTTTGACGATCGTAACAAGGGATCGCAACAGATGAGTGATAACCTTCTTTCAATAAGGTTTGAATGCGCGGACAGTGGTTGATGTCGTAGAGATCGTTAACAAGACGAGGAATGGCATTGTCAGCAGCAATGCTTAAATTATGAAGTTTACGAAGTGGCGCTTCATGATGAGCCAAACACCAAGTGTCGAACTCACTCTCAGCAAAGGATTTTAGCATGCCTTGTTTTGGGTGATATTTTGCAAAAGACACCCTATCGACACACGGTAAATGTGCCTGCATCCTATTCTTCAGTGTTTGCATTTGCTCATTGAGCGGTTTTGCAAACGGGTAAAAGCTCCGGTGCGCCATACTTCACCTCCACACCAAGTAGAGAAACCAGAAGAAAAGGCTCATGAAAGTCAGCGTATTTGATGTGATTAGAGCGGCTTTTCTCCACCTAAATTATCGACATACCACAACTTAAGTGTACGAAATAAAAACAGATTTTCGCCAATCTTTTCACCGAATATTCTACGGTAATTTAATCCAGATCAAAAAAACCAGCGCACTCTCGTACACTGGCTTTTCAATACATGATGAGTTGTTCGTTATCTATCAGCTTGGTGATTAACCCAGAGCAGGAAGCACGCCCAGAGTAATGAGTAACTGCGCCATCACAATACCCGTACCCGCAATGCCCGTTACTAAGAGTGCTCCCTGACCACCTGCCACGCGGTATTCTCCTGTAAACTCATCGGAGCGACGCACTTTCACCACCATCACCAATGGTAAGAAGATAGCAAGAATAGCCAAAGCAATCGCTGCGTAACCCAGGGCCATGATGAAACCTTGTGGGTAGAACAATGCAAAACCTAATGGCGGTGTGAAAGTAATTACAGCAGCAACCAGACGGTTTGGTTTTTCACTGTCGCCTTTGATGGTGTCGCCCAAGAATTCAAACAGACCCAAGCTCACACCAAGGAAAGACGTCAAAAGAGCAAGGTCAGCAAATACACCCACTACGCTACCAAGGTTTGATTGGTGAACCGTTTGAGATAATTGACCGATAAGCGCACTTAAACCGCCGTTTTCAATCAGTGTATCTTGGCTCACAACACCAAGCGTCACGATTTGCCAGAAGATGTATATAACCAAAGGAATCGTAGAACCAACGATGATGGCTTTACGTAGAGACGAGGTGTCGCCATCTAGGTAGTTAACAATCGCAGGGATGCTGCCGTGAAAACCAAAAGAGGTGAAGATGACTGGAATTGCTGCAACGATAAGGCCTTGTTCAATTGGCATGCTCAGTAAGTAAGATTCGGTCACGTTTGGCGCAAGGAAAGACAGCACAGCGATCATCGTCACCATCTTAAGGCCAAACAGTACGCGGTTTACCTTGTCTACCGTTCCTGTACCAACCGTCACAACCATAGTGACAATAAGAGTAAAGATGATGGTAGAAGTCGAGCCTGAAATATCCAACCCAAACCACTCTGTTAGACGGTCACCAAACTGAGCACCACCACCAGCAATGTAAGCGGCACACAATGAGTAAAACAAGAACAGCATCGCAAAGCTCGCCACCCACTTACCCTTCCGGCCAAGGATTTGCTTCGCCAAAGTATGAAGGGTTGCACTGCTGTCCGCATATTGGTGAAGCTCAAGCATCAATAGCGCCGTAAACGCCATTAATGCCCACAATCCCAACATGATAATAAGAGAGGTTGAGAAACCAATACCTGCAGACGCAAGAGGAAGCGCCAGCATACCAGCACCAATCGTAGTCCCTGCAATAATCAGGGTGCTACCAAACACTTTAGATCGACTCATTGTATATTTATCTTTACAGCTTAATAAGATTCATCAGCATCAGATCGGGCTACAGCACACCAAACCTAACACCATATTTGGAATGATGACGATTCTGTAGGATCTTTCTAATAAGATCAAGCAAAGTGTAAGGATAAAAATCCATATGTGTAAATTATTTTATACAGCGATAGTTAAACTCTGATTTCCGCGAGCAATTGGGCGCACTCTTCCTCATTCATGAACTTAGGCACTGGATAGTTCCAATGCGCTTCTTTAAGTATCAAAGTCACCAACTCGTCAGTATCGGAGGTTTTCAACAGTGACGACGTTTGCTCGATGCCTATCTCGTTGTACAGCCCTTCCAATCTCTCGAGGAACGCTTGTGCGTTTGGCATAGCCTCACTTTGCGCATCGATTAACGCTCCGCTTAGTGCAGTTAGTTGTGGCTCAATCTCAGAGAATGAGAACCGGAGCACTGGTAGCAAAGCAAGGCCATTTGCCATTCCATGAGGTAAACCATACTTGGCACCTAGGTTATGCGCGAACGCGTGTACATAGCCAAGACTCGCTTTGGTAAAGGCAAGGCCTGCATAGTAAGACGCCATCGCCATTTTTTGCCTAGCTTGAATATCGCTACCCTTTTCTACTGCACGAGGGAGATATTGGAATATGAGTTTAATAGCGGCAACTGAATACGCTTTGGTTTCCGTCGTCGCGTTGCGGGATATGTAGGCTTCAATCGCATGAGTCAGAGCATCTATACCAGTGTCAGCCGTTATCTTTGCAGGCAAACCGACGAGTAGATTGGCATCTAGCGCTGCCATTAAAGGTACTAACTTCGGGTCCATTAGAGGGGTTTTGTGGTGAGTCTCTGGCTCGGAAACGACTGCCGCGACGGTAACTTCAGAACCGGTACCTGACGTTGTAGGAATAACAAATAATGGCGCAGGTGTTCTCCACACGCGAAACAAGCCGGCCAATCTCTTGATGGATTTCTTGTTGGTCACTCTGGCCGCAATCACTTTGGCACAATCCATTGCAGAACCACCGCCAAGCGCCAAAATCGTATCACAACCGGATTCTAGGTAGACATTTAATCCACGTTCAACTTGATCATAAGTAGGGTCAGGTTTTACCTCTGCATAAAGTGCGACGTCTAAACCTCTCGTTCTGGCACTTTCTGCTACTTGCTCTGCCATTCCTATTTTTACTAGCCCTTCGTCGGTAACGAGGAGCAGCTTTTTAAATCCGAGATCGGCGATGGCTTCCGTGAGTTCATGAATGCTACCGGGGCCTGAAAATAACGTTGGTTTCGGCAGAGGAAGAACGTAAGCGGCCACCTTCAGTCCATTGGTGTAACCGCGATAAAGCAGATGTTTCAACATACAAAGTCCTTTTGTTTTTGAGTATTCATTCTAGATGCTTTTTTCTTCAATTCGAGATAGTGGGTTCACAGAATTCCGTATTCATCCATCTATGCTCCTAAGCCGACCAAACCAATATTTATCTACTATTCTATAACTTAAGTACTAATGGTTGAGGACGAGCCATGGGATACAAGCCATTTGCTTTGTTGGTCTTTTCGGGATCCGTTTTTGCGGGCTCATTGGCGAGCTTCCCAGAAAACCTCGACAAACTTGTGCTTGTTAAACAAAGTGTTATCCCTGGGCGAGACGTGGTATTGCCGCCAGATACGCCCACGTTTGTTCAAGAGACCGTCAAGATGTACAACTGGACGAATCAAGGTAAAGGCACCAACCTGAGTATTTATGTTCCGAAACACAAAGTAGATGCTTATAAAAAGCACGGCCCCTATTCCGATGGCTTAACGGCAGTTGCAGTTTACGAAGAAGAAAACATTATTTTTGTCACCGAGCATCTTGCTGGTGAAGTGCTTTACGGGAGTTATGATCGGCAGGGAAACGACATATCAGATCGTCATCCGTCATTGAGGATTGAAACGTGCTACCGCTGTCATAACGGATATAAGGACATTTGCATCAATGGGACATGTGCCGTACCCATCATTGATGTGTTTAACGAGTAGTTCATTACGTGGGAACATCAATAAGAATAAAGATCTTCCTCTCGCACTTTGTTCTCGTCATTCTCATGATAGGTGGTTTGGGTTATTACAATTTTCATAACTCAATGGATACCATCATCAAAACGACGATCGTGTCTCGCGAGCAAAGCGCAAGCGCACTGGTTCATCATGTCAGTGATGCGGTGCATGGCGGTAACTACGCCAATCTCATGCTGCCCAGCTTTAAAGATGAGCTAGAGATGCACACCGACTTGCGTTATTTGTACGTTAACGGTTATTCCTCCGTGACGAATTCTCCCGTGTCTGTCACTTACAATCGTGACGCAAAAGAAATCTGGCGTTCAGACTACCCTCCGACCTTCGAACAAGACTTAGACCAGCGCATCGCTAGGCTCACCTCGGTCAAGAAAACCGGTTCCCAAGCCAATGTGAAAGTGAAGTATTTATTGGCTCGTCTCAATGACGCACGTGAGCAGTATTATATGAGCAAGGAACTCGAAGAAGACTTCACTCTCGATCTCTATCCTTGCCGGGTAATCGGCAAAAGTCACCTGAGCTTTGAGAAAGACATTCTCTACATCACTTTGCCATTAACTGGTGACATTCAAGGCAACATAGAACTGCTGTACGACATCGAATTGGTGCGTGAAATTCGTGATGAATTTGTGGTGGATTCGATTCGAGAAATCGTCCTCGGCATGGCGATCTCATACCCATTGTTACTTTTGCTGTCTTACCACATCTCATCGCCAATCAATAACCTGTCGACCTTTATGCGCCAGAACTTTGAAACCATTAGCCTGTTTCAAGTCCCTAACACCAAAAGGAAAGACGAAATCGGAGATTTAGCACGCGCCTTTAGCCACCTTGTCGACAAAGTGGTCCGCAAGAATAGAGAGTTAGACGACATGGTGAAGCACGATCCTTTAACTGGTTTGTATAACCGCCGTTCGCTTGAAGCCTCCTTCCGCTCGTTGTGCTATCAATCTAACAAGATGTTCATCGCCTGCTTCTTTATTGATATCGACCATTTTAAAGAGTTCAACGATCACCGAGGGCATTTACAAGGAGACAAAGCGCTACAAAAAGTCGCCAAAACCTTAGAATCATTCGCGGTGCAAACGCATGGCTACGCTTTGCGATTAGGCGGGGAAGAGTTTGTAGTTCTCGCTCCTGTGCATGATGCGAGAGAAGCGTTAGCGCGAGGCAACCAACTGCGCGGGCGGGTTAAACAACTGGAAATCATTCATCATGATGAACCAACCATCAAGTATCTAACCATCTCGATTGGTATTAGCCTTTCAGAGCGCGCGCAAGCCGACATCATAGACCCAAACCGCCTGTTAGATGAATCAGACGAAGCCTTGTATGCCGCAAAAGATCTGGGCCGCGACCAAGTCGTACTCTATTCAAACGAAAGTAGGGACAGCGCCTAAGCTCTGCCCCTGCGGATTATTCAGTTTATCGTGTGAGCTTAGTAAGTCAGCTCTGGGTCGATACAATGGAAGATCTCACCGCTTCCTTGACCATTTTCCAGCATCTCAAACAATAAACGAGCCACTTCTTGACGGTATACCAAACCATGCACTTCTTTAGGCTCAACCAACACACCATTGCCTGTCACTTCGCCATCTTTCAAGCCACCAGGACGAACGATGGTGTAATCCAAATCGCTGGTTTGTAGCCATGCTTCCGCCAATGACTTCTCACGCACAACACCGCCAAAACCCGCTTTAGAACGGTCAGAAAGGTATTTCCAGCTATCACCGCAACCAAGTGACGTCACCAAAACAAAACGCTTGAGTGATGCTTTACAGGCAGCATCGATAAGGTGACGATGACCAAGGTAATCTACCGGAATGTCTGCACGGAAACTGCCCATCGTGCTGATGATAATGTCTTCTTGATTGAGATGCTCAACAACGCGATCAACCTCTTCAGCAATCGTGGCATCACATGCAAACGTTGCCTGACAAATCGCCTTTAATTCTGGGCTTTTGTCTGGATTTCTCGCCACACCGACAACTTCAGCACCTTTCTCTGCAAAATATTGTGCAATTGCCAAACCAAGACCGCTGCTTGCGCCCCACACTACGACTCTTTTCATAACTTACCTTTTACTACAAACATGATAATGAGAATACTTTACATCACTATTTAAGGGGTTTTCAAAAGATGTCAATCGAAGTGAGAAAATTCTTTCCAAATCAATACGTAGTTCAAATAAATGATCGATAGTTCCGAGCTACGGATGAAATTTACGTGCGACAACCAGTATCATTCTCGGCATAACTATAACTAAGCCTTATGCACGTGTTTTTAGGTTCCAGTTCGCTGCCGCATTCCCCTAAAAACAACATAATAATCAACGCATAGGCAGTAGAAACGTCGGTATTAACAATGAAGCAATCTTCCTACTCCCAATCTGCCTCGGGATTTGAAGTCGATCTAAAACAGGCCCTCATCTGGGTGGCACGCGCGTTAGATTACGTAGGTGTGGATGATACGCACCACAGTCATCGAGTCGCGTACATCGCGTATCAATGTGCACTCACTCTAGGTTGGGACATTAAAAAAGCAGAGTTCTGTTACTTTGCAGGCATGGTTCACGACTGTGGCGTCTCAGAAACTCGCGAGCACATGATGTTGCTCGAACAGCTCGTTCCTCAAGACGCCAAAGCGCACTGTATTCGTGGCTACCACACGCTTAAGCAGTGTCGATTACTCACCCAATTTTCAACCCCGATACTTTATCACCACACTCATTGGATCGAGCTCGAGCACATCGATATTCCAGCATTTGAAAAAGACGTCGCAGCTCTACTCTATCTTTCTGATCGTCTCGATTTTATGCGCGCGCATTACGTTTCCAACTGTCATAGCGACTTGGTTACTTTGCACGAAGAGTTGATTGCCGAGTGTGTGATGGCTAACGCAGGCACACTGTTTAACCCACATATGTGCGAAGCCATGGTTAAGCTGATCATGACAGATGCATTTTGGTTTGCGATGGAATCTGAACACATCGAAACCATTGGACTTCAGTTTGAGAACATTGATTGGCTACAGAAGCAACTCACCATCGAAGACATGAACAGTTTAGGGTTGTTCTTAGCGCGTATTGTGGATGCCAAGAGTCCTTTTACTTATCAGCACTCTCAAAAAGTGGCGGAACTGTCTGGTTACTTAGCGAAGAAAATGGGATTGGATGAACACGAGCAAGAGATGATTTTCATTGCGGGCCTAGTTCATGATATTGGCAAGCTCAAAACCCCTGATGAGATCCTTCACAAAGAAGGCCCACTGGACAAGCAAGAATACACACGCATCAAGCGCCATACGATTGATACTGAACTAGCCCTGCACAAAGTGTTCCCCAATGCCAAGATCGCTGAGTGGGCTTCCAACCATCATGAACGGTTAGATGGCTCTGGTTACCCTTATCATAAAACGGCGGAAGCATTGGATGTGCCTTCTCGTATTATTGCCGTTGTCGATGTCTTTCAAGCGCTTTCTCAAGATCGCCCATATCGAGGCCGCATGACGCAGCAAGAGATTGCCGACATCATGGATGAACAGGTTGAAGCAGGCAAACTGTGCTCCGATGTTTATCAGGTTTTATCTGCCGACATGCAGGCGTGCTATCAGCTCTCCACGGAAGTGTAGCGCCAAACAAAGTCAGTAAACAGAATAAACAAAGGGACACCAGTATCGGCGTCCCTTTGTTGTTTTGAAAGCATGTAAACACTGCAAATAAGCACGTGTAGATGGCTTAATGTGCGATGTCTAACTGATTGTCTTTCACACCGTTGATACGGAACCAGCCTGCGATACTGAATCGTTCCGCGTTTGTCGGCAATACTTCGTGTGGGAATTGCTCAGACAAGAATACGAACAATCGACCTGAACGCGGTGGAATCTTCGCGATCTCATTATCATTCAAATCGTACACCACTAACTCACCAGCGTCTTCTTCACTCCACGATTCGTTCATGTAGAACACCGTAGTTAGACGGCGGTTTTCATTGCCTTTGAAGCAATCGAGGTGTTTTTGGTAGAAGTCACCTTTCTCGTATTTCGCAAAGTGCGCTTCGTACTCAAACAAACCTAGGAAAAAGTAGCGGTTTGCTTCTAAACGAATCTCTTCCATCTTGTCTAGGAAAGACGCCACCGGCGCGCCCATGTCACGCTTTAACCATTGGATCTTATCGCTACGAATGGTTTCAATACGAGTCACGTCGTCGTTACGACCAATACGTGCTTTCTTCCAATCGTCAGGAATACAGTCACGCAGCTCAGCCACTTCCTCTTGAGAAATAAAATCATCCCAGATGTAGTATCCGTGCGTCGATAACGCGTCGATCAATTTGTTCATTCTATTTTGTTCACTCGTGTGGGTTTGGGCGGTCTATATAAGAAATCCGTGCTACAACAACAAATTCCGTTTTTTATCGAGACGACAAATCCACTTAAGTAACAAGATTCAGACGTAAAAAAGCCGCTCGTGTGAGCGGCTATTTAGGTCTACTGTTTGCGTTTCAATTAGCGCGTTTGGAGCGCAACAGAACGAGGTTGGATTGGACGAATTCGTTGAATCACTGGGCGTTGCTTTTTCTTAAGTTGGATATGACACATTTCCAACACTAGACCAAACGCCATTGCGAAATACACGTAACCTTTGTTGATGTGAATAGCAAAACCTTCTGCCATCAACAGACCACCTAGCAATACTAGGAATAGTAGAGCAAGGGTCTTAAAGCCCGGGTAGCGCGTCACTAGGTTGTTGATTTTCTCCGCCGTCAACACCATCACAATCGCTGACGAAATGATCGCAGCCACCATGATTGGTACTTCGCTCGTTAGACCAACCGCAGTAATCACCGAGTCCATCGAGAACACAGCATCAACCGCGACGATCTGAAGCAGAACCACAGCCAAACCAGTACGAACATGAGTCGAGTGACCGTGCTCAGTGTGCGTTAACCAACTCCACAACTCTTTCAAGCTTTTCGCCAGTAGGAATGCACCACCCGCAATCATAATCAAATCACGACCAGTAAACGCGTAGTCACTGAAGCTGATTAATGGCTGAGTAAGCTGCATGATCCAAGAGATCGAGAACACCAAAACAATACGCGCCATCACCGCTAGGCCAATACCTAGATTTCGGGCAAGTTTACGCTGGTGTTGTGGCAATCGTTCACACAGAACGGAGATGAATACGACGTTATCAACGCCTAAGACTACTTCAAGAGCAAACAAGGTAGCGAAGATAGCCCACGCTTCTGGTTGCATGAAAAGTTCTAACATGAGTACGCCTCCGGTGATTGGAAGCCATACAGTGAATTGTTCAGTCGACTAAAGGGGTCGTCCATTAAGTTTTTAAAACCTCTGTTACTTAGGAAACGCGAGTAAATCACCTCCTCCCTTTGTACGCAATCCCTTATTTTGTCAGGCTTGTGTAAAGCATCTTTCGTCCTCTAAGGGTTATAAGCCATACTCACCCCATCAAGTGCCGAGTTGAGCCAAACTATTGCATCGAGTACGAATTGAAACGCCTCTTTTTACGTGCTTCAACAATCGTAAAAAAATGTTTCACAATAATATTTTGATATACTGAGAAAAATCACACGAGTTAGGGTCTGTTGACCTTTCGTGATGATTTTTGCAGCAGTTTGTAGATGTTTTATACAAGACAGAGGCTTTGATATGTAGCTATTCTACCTGATAAGCCAATAACGCAGTAGAAAGCACCTACAAACGCTGCCCAAAGGGTTCGGCTAAAAGCGTTTTATTCTTTGTTGAGTCAATTTTACTTAGAGCCACTAGGCTTCAATCGACTCGCCGCGATTAAAACGCTTTTACCTCGAACAAAATTTAACCACGAAAGATAAACAGACCCTAGTCTTACGAATGGATTACATAACACTCTCACGCATTAGCCTTAAACACCTTACTGTATTGCACATGCTGCTCACGACACACAGCGTGACTCAAGCGGCGGAACAGCTCTGCGTGACCCCTTCCAGCGTGAGCAAAACGCTCAGCCAATTGCGAGACATTCTTAAAGACGACCTTTTCTACCGCGATGGCACTCGTTTAGTCCCGACTCCATTTGCTTTGAACATCGGCCCTTCTGTTCATGGCATTCTTTCCAGCATGAACGGTTTGCTTTACCAAGGCTCGTTTAATCCCGCGTATTACGAAGGTCGCTTTTCTTTGGCAATGCGTGAAAGTACCTTCGAGATCTTCGCACCTATGCTGCAAGACTTATCTCAGCAAATGGGGAGTCGCGCACAACTCAACGTGTATGCCAAAGAACAAATGAGTTTTGATTCTCTGATCCGTGGTCAGGTCGATTTTATGATTCTCCCGCACGACATCAGCCAACCACCGACGCACAACAAAGATTTGGTTTGGCAGACGATTCTAGAAGACGAAATGATCTGTTTGATGGGCAGCAATAACCCGTTAGTGAAAGAAGAACTGTCGGTCGAGAACTACTTGTGTGCGAGACACATTGGTATTCATGATAAAGACCTATCCCAGCCTTACTTTGAGCAGAACTTAACTCAGCGTTACGCTAAACGCAGTGTCGCGATGCACGTGGCAGATTTTGGTTCGGCAGCGGTAATGTGCCACCACTCTGATTATCTGTTCACTTGCTCAAAACTTTGGGCACGAATGGCATTGCAAGCCAAGGAGTTGGTAGAGAGACCTTTGCCGTTTGAGTACGGACAAGTGGCGTATAGCTTGGTGTGGAATAAAGCGAGTCTGAACGATCCCGCTTTAAGATGGCTACAACAACAAGTGCTTAAGGCTTGTGAAACCCTCGGTGGATGTCGCAAACCGAGAGTGAATAAACTCTAAACTGGTTTATCTTTACTGCGCTAAACGTAGACCGATGGCATGGTCATTGGTCTGCTGACAAATTGACTTAATTGAGCGTGAAAGCGTTCCATTTCATCTTGGGAGCATTTCTCCCATTCCAGAGCTTCACCCGTTACACCGTGATGCTGAAAGGCATTCAAACGAATGTTGACCGACTCTGGCAACGCTTGCAGATAATGCCCTACCGTTGCAACTTCCGTATCTAAATCGCTTTTACCCGGAATATGAAGCAACCGTACTTCGTACAACTTGCCTGCTTGCGCTAAATACTGAATAGTTTGGAATACTCGGTGGTTATCTCGACCGACCAACCAGTGGTGCGTTTCGCTTTGCCACGATTTAAGGTCAATCATCGCGCCATCCATGTAAGGCAACACTCTTTCCCAACCTGCGATAGATAAAGAACCATTGCTATCGATGAAGCAAGTGAGATGCTGCAATTCAGGATCGTGTTTGATCCCTTTAAACAGCTCAGTAATGAAAGGAAGCTGTAAGGTAGATTCCCCACCGGATACTGTAACACCGCTAATGAAAAAGCGCTGTTTGCGTATCAAATCGAGCATTGCCTCCACAGAGTAGTCAGTAATTTTTGGATTAGATTGGTGCTGACATATCTCTATACAATGGTCGCAGTGGGTGCACTCCTCTTTAAGCCAAACAACGTTGTTGCTTTCGTCGAACTTCAGTGCGCCAGCCGGACACTCACTCACACAATCACCACAATGATTACAGTGATTGATGGTGTGCGGGTTGTGGCAGTTGATGCACTGATAGTTACAACCCTGTAGAAAGATGACTAGACGGTTTCCCGGTCCATCAACACAAGAGAACGGAAGGATACGAGTTACCTTAGCCAAGAGGTGTTCCGATCGTCTAGCCATCTTATTCTTATCCGTCACCAATTACTTAGCGTAAGTCGGTGACATTTCGTGGCTCACCACACGTGGTGAACGCTCTAAAATACCTGTGTTCTTCGCCGCTTCTGCACCGAGGAATGTGGTATTGGTACGTGAACCTTCTGCATCGTATTTCGCGATATCAGACAATTTCACCATGTAACCCGTTACGCGAACCAAGTCGTTTGACGCGACGTTTGCCGTAAACTCACGGTAGCCCGCGTTAAGCGCACCTTTACACAGGTTGAACATCGCTTCTGGGTTTGATTTCACGGTTTCGTCGATGGTCAGAATGTCGCTGATACCAGAACGGTAGTATTGGTGGTGGACTGCGGTCGCTTGCACATAAGACACGGGATCTGGCTCGTTGCCGTAAGGAATACGAACACCCGGCGTTACATCCAAATCTAGGCTGATACCGCCTTGTGCGTGCAGTAGCGCTTTGCCTTCTAGACCAAACTTCACTGGTGTGCTTTCTACCAATTCAGACAGTTTTGCCGAGATAGCATGACCAAGCTCGTTTGCCGTTGCATCTTGGCCGTAACGGCTTGCATTGCCCTCTTTCTCTAGCAATACGTTTACCGCTTCTGCCATACCGTAGATGCCATACATTGGCGCAAAGCGAGATTCTTCAATCAGGCCTTCTTGTGTTAAGAAGCCTTTGAAGAACTCAGACTTTTCATGCAAATGTGAAGCGCGTGCATCCATCAGCTCAACCATCAAGCCGTGATATTCTGGCAGCACGTTATTGAAGAAATCTTCACGATTATCTGCACGGTTCGCTGCTTCTTTTAGGTTCATACGCACTAACGTGTTTGAACCACCAGCCAGTGGCAGAGAGTTGTAGCAGCTCACGATACCAAAACGACCACCTTCGTACGCGTTCGCATGCATTGGGTAATTCGCGATATGTGGCTTGCTGCACTCACAAATGTTTTGTGTTGCTTGCTTTAGCAGATCCTCTGGAGTCACGGTTTCGTCGTACATGAAGGTTAAGTTTGGCGCGATCTGCTTTAGCTCGGCGTCTACTTTCAAAATCGTACGACAGATGATGTTGTCCGTCGGGCCAATGTTCACGTGCATGAACGCATCTGGCAACGTGCGATCAAGCATGATCCAAAAGTGCTTTAACTTTTTGTAGATTTGCTCGTCAGTGAGGTCACCAACGTAAGGCATTAGCACATCATCAAGTTGACCAAGGTAAACCGGAATGTTGGTTACCGAAGGCACATGATGGTAAATGATGGTCAACATGTTGATCGCATCATCGAAATCTTCTGCTGGAGCTAACTCCAAGTATTCAGAACCTTGAGAAAGAAATTTTGCGTAATCGGGCAAAACATAGCGCGGCTTAAACGGCGCGTGACCTTCAAACATGTCACATATGACGCCTTGCTGCATTGCTTGGCTTACCTCGTCAGAGACGGTCATATATGGAATAGTGGCTTCGGCTTCCAAAGCAAGAAAGTTCGATTTCTGTTTTGGAGACAAGTTGCTATCAGTCGCGATAGCAAGGAAACGCTGCTGAAGATCAGAAAGGCTTTGAGTCATCTAAGATGTTCCTGGAGAAAATACAACGAATACGCCCCTTCCAATCGTTTGTTCATTTCAAATCAATCTTGAAGGGACGCGTTGAATTCTACGCGCCAAGAGTCTTTGCCACTAATGAAAAAAACCAAAACGCCGATTTCCATTTTGGAAATAAGGTTTTTCTAATTTAGCTTAAGATTTAATAACTTAGCTTAACCTGCAGTCATTTAGCTTCGATGCGCCGTCGACAGAGCAACACCAGCACTGATGAATACGCCGCCAGTCAGACGGTTGAACAATTTAGCTCTCCCTTTTGCAAATAACCAGTCCGATGTCTTCACACCCAACAAGCTATAAAAGGTTAACCAACTCAGTTCAAACACCACAAACGTGCTAGCAAAAATGATGTATTGAGTGAATAGCGATGCAGAAGGATCAATAAACTGCGGAAACAATGCCGTGAAGAACACGATCGCTTTCGGGTTGCTCGAACCGACAATGAAGCCGCTAGTAAATGCACTCAAATAACCAGACGATGCTTGTTCTGGTTTTGCTTGTGAGAAATCGGTTTGTTTTGAGCGTAATGCTTGGATACCAAGCCAAATAAGATACGCCGCGCCACACCACTTGATGATGTTAAAGACCAGCTCCGAAGAAGCAATCACAACCCCAAGACCGGTGAAAGACAGGGTAAGAATAATAGTAATCGCAGCTAGGCTGCCGAGTGCAGTCATAAAGGCGTGGCGAAACCCGCTGCTCACACCTTTGCTTAAACAAAGTAGCGAACTCGGGCCAGGAGAAGCAGTCAGGACAAGTATTGCGAGGGTGTAATAGATCCAAGTATCGAGTTGCATTGGCGCTCCTTTCCAATGTGCTGATGAATAAGCGAATCACGTGGAATAGCCGTCTTACTCTCGCTTCGATCCATGAAACGCAATAGAGCAAAACACCACATCATTCTAACCACAAACGAACAAGCTCAAAGTTAATCGAGATCCTCAAAAAGCGTTCTGGTTTTGAAGCCAGGGCAGGAAGTCAGGGTCAGAAATCAGAGTAACAAACCTCTTTTTATCTCTCCCTTAACCTACTTTGAGCTGTTTAGTTATGCATTCAACATACTGGGAATATGCAATCATGTAAAGTGATTACTTATTCGACAAGATCATTCACAGATCGCATCAAATAAGCAGTCACTGTACGTTAGTCATAGAAAGGTTTTGGATCTACTTCTAACGATGAAGGTGCGATGGCTTTTTCTATCGAGTGAGAGCTGTTTTTCAAATCCACCATCGCCACATCGATGTAACGCTTGTATTTGCGCGAGTAGAAGCACTTCACGATCGGTTTTAGCGGCTGCGAGTCGCTGGATGTCCAAACAATGCCGACTCGACCATCGCTTAATTGAACAATCGAACCGACTGGGTATACACCGATGCAGTTGATGAATTTGTACACCAAATCTGGATCGAGGTGGAATGGCGTCAAACTCAACAAGATTTTGAATGCTTCAGCCGAACTCATGCCCTTTTTGTAGACGCGGTCTGCGGTCAGCGCATCGTAGATATCCACGATACAGCTCATGCGCCCGTGCATTGGGATCTGGTCGCCAGACAAACCCAATGGATAACCAGTACCGTCGAGCTTCTCATGGTGCATCAAACACACATCTCGGCTGACATCACTCAGGCCTTTTACGCCAAGAATGATTTCACCTGCGAACACTTGGTGCAGTTTCATGTGCTCAAATTCTTCCGGCGTTAAACGCGCTGGCTTATGTAAGATCTCGTCATCGACTTTGATTTTACCCACATCATGAATGATGCCACCAATCGCCAACTGCTTGAGTGTGTCTTTATCGAGGCCCAAATGCTTACCGAAAGAAACCAGCAAACAAGCGACGTTAACTGAGTGCTCAAGCAAATAACTGTCTTTTTGGCGCAGCGCCGACACACACTGAAGCGCGTCTGAGTCAATAAAGACGCTGTCGATCATGTCATCCGCCCACGATTCAATCTCGTTGACTTCAATGACCTTGCCTTCAAAGGTTTGGTTGAGCAGTTTTTGCGCCAAACACTTCGCTTCCGCAATCAGTTTTTTGGCACGTTTATGCTGCGCTTCGCGAGAACGAAACGCGCGTTGAATTTTTGGCGTAGTCATCACCTCAGAGGCTGCTAAGGTGACATCGTGTTCTTCTTCAACAGGTTTGAACACGCACTCTTGAGCAGAAAGTTTCTGGTCGACCCAAACGAACTTCACCCCACTTGCTTGCAGCTTTTGAATGCCCTGCGCAGTGGAAACACGTCCCGCATTGGCGAGGTTAACGCGTTTATTTTGTTCGATTGCAGTCACGAACATACCGATACTTACATCTGCAATGGCTATCTTTATTGAGTCTTCTGGTTTGTACTGCATATCGCGAAACTTTTAACACCTGTTATTTAGCAGACGCATTATAAGAGATCTGACCATTCACTGTTATAAGAATTCGCTATCATTTAAAATTAATGAGCATTCAGTCAATATATGAGACGTTCACCGTTCAATAAACCACTTTTAATTTATGGGCTTAGCTCAAATAATCATCACAAGTGGTAAGAATTTCGATAATTTGGGTGTTGAATCAATAACTACTTAATACAAATAGTATTTACTGTTGACCAAAGTTTTATAAATACCGATTATTAGTCGCATTATTCTAATAATTACTCTATTACACAGAAACTCTTTAAGCTCATTAACACAACAGACTGCCAATCTGATTCGACTAGCTTCGTTTGCAGTGTAAAAGGACAAACTTCAAAAATATGTCATTTGCGTGTAGCCCGACTTATATACTTATCTCCACAGCAATTTGGATTGCGGGGGCAGTATCTTGACCAACAAGGTTGACCAAACCATTTCCGAGCACGATCGCGAGTTTTTGCAGATCGTTGAACAACGCTTCATCCATATCTTCGATGTGTTCAGTGAAGGACTCTTCTACATGGATGAGTTTGGCACCATGGTTTTCTACAACCAGCGCTTCTATGAGCAGTTTGGCATCAATGCGGGCCGTATTAACCTCGATAGATGGTTAGATTTGGTGCATCCGTTAGACAGAGAACGCCTGTCTAAACGCGTTGACGCCCACATCAATACCGACAACACACGCGTAACGACAACCTACCGCCTGCGCAAACCAAATGGCCAATACGTTTGGATTGAAGGCGTCGCAATGACCAAAGAAACTAAGCAGGGTCATTACATGGTTGGCAGCCACAGAGACATTTCTGAGCGAAAACTGATGGAAAGCTACATCCATCAGGTCGCCTTTCATGACAACGCGTCTGGTATGGCAAACCGAGCGCACCTGCTGCTGAATATTAATGAGTTAGTGAAATCGCAAAGCACTCACGCATCGATCTTTTACATTCAGATTGAAGAGATCAAATCCTACCTCAACCAATACGGCAGTGAGCTTGTCGACGGCTTGGTTGAGAAATTGCTGCAAACCTTAAGCCACCTCCCTTCCCCTAACTGCACCGTTTATCGGGTTCACGATGATGACTTTGCCATCCTCGTGCTTGATGATGTGCCGCTGGAAGCGCTTCAAGCCTACGCTCAGACCATCAAGCAAAACTATCATGAAGCAGTGGTGGAAGAAGGCCAGTATCTCGGCAGCAACATCAGCATCGGCTTATACCCTTGTGTTGATCCAGAACACTCTGCCGAAGAGATCGTACGTAAAGCAGCCCGCACGTGCCAATACGCGAACGAGAAGAACAAAGATCGCATCGCGGTGTACAGCCAGAAAACGCAGTATGCCGTGGACCGTTATTTCTTTATTGAGCAAGGTTTGAAAAACGCCCTGGAAGAAAGAACGCTGAGCGTAAAATTTCAGCCAATCGTCAGTGCATACGATCTACAAGTGGTGAGTTTTGAATCTCTGGTACGGTGGCGCAGCAAAGAGTTTGGCGAAATCTACCCGGATGAGTTTATCCCCGTAGCGGAAAACAAAGGCTTGATTGTCGAGCTTGGCTACCAAGTGTTTGAGAAGGCATGTCAGTTCATTAAGAGCTATCGCGAACGCTATCAAAATCAAGTTCGCGTGAATGTGAACGTGTCCGTTTTACAGCTTCTCAATAGCGAGTTCCCGAGCAAAATCAAAGCAATGACAGATGAAGTCGGCATAGAGCCGCAAGCCATTGTGCTTGAGCTGACCGAGACCTTTATTCTCGACAACAACCAAGCCGCCATCGCGCCATTAAATACGTTGCGAGAGCTTGGTTTTTCTCTCTCCCTAGATGATTTTGGTGCGGGCTACAGCTCGTTAAACTGCTTCTTTGATTTGCCAATGACGCAAATTAAGATCGATAAATCGATGGCGTGGAAAACCCTGACCAACCGCTCATCGCATGAATATTTGAAATTCTTGATCACCATGTGTCGTGAACAGAATATCGAAGTGGTGATTGAAGGCATTGAAGACGCGAAGATGTGTGATTTCTTTGCGGAAATGGGCGTGGATTACCTGCAAGGTTATTGGTTCTCGAAACCCCTATCGGTGGCCAGTGCGAGCCGATACACACTAAGCCAGTAATTTCGTTTTAAGCCACTCGTGTTGAGTAAATAGCCTTAAATAACGACAAAATCTGACTGAGCTAGCGAGTTTTCTAGCTCAGTTTTTATCGTTTTCAGCGGTTATCTCAAACGGTCAAACACAACATTCTGATCCAAGTGCTCGTGGTATTCGGTGTAGTCTAAGCCCATATCGAAGATGTACTTCGTCACCAAGTTTCTCACACACTCCACCAATTGCTCTGCCTGCCACGGTTTTTCGAAGTAACGGTCAATACCCGCGGAATTAATCGCATTGATGGTGTCCGTGTGCGTCGCCTGCCCGGTAAGCAGCACTTTGCGCGTACGAATGAATCGACTGTCTTTGGAAATCTCCGTTAGCAGCTCAACACCGGTTTTACCCGGCATCACGTGGTCAGAAATGATCAACGCAATCATCTCGCCTTCCGCGTCTAACTCATCCATTAATTCGAGTACTTCATCGGCAGACTCGCAATCTTCAATGTTGAGCCACTGGCTTAACGACTGTAAGTCTTGCAGAACCGCGCTTAACACCTCTCGCTGGTCATCAACGCAAATTAAATTAAGCTTGTCCATGTTCGTCCTCTACCGGTAGTTTAATTCTAAATATGGTTTTTTCGCTGTCACTTTTCACTGCAATCGAACCGTTATAGCCCGCCACAATGCGCTTCACAATCGACAGCCCTAGCCCTAGGCCAAACGACAAGCCACCTTTCTTGGTCGTGAAGTTTGGTCGGAAAATCTTTCTGCGTGTCGCTTCATTAATCTCAGGACCGTTGTTTGCAATGGTTACTAAGATCTTATTTTTGCTCACGCGCGTTTGTATCTCTATCGCTGGCGAGTCCGTTTCTCTCATCGCATCGCAAGCGTTCTTTAAAATGTTGACCCAAATCTGCACCAACTCGGTTTGTGAGCCTACAAACAGAGGTAAATCAGCCGGACTAAAACGCACACTGACACGTCTTAAATCGCTTTGTAGCAACGCAAGCGCTTGGTTTATCGAGTCGTTGACTCTGAGCCCTTCTTCTTTGTCTATGTCGGTACGTCCTAACTGTTTCACTGATTTCACGATGCCAACGGTGTGTTTTGAGGCAATGCGCAAATCGTGCAAATCACGCCCCATCTGCCAGTAACGAATCGCTTCTTCTGGGCGCTTTAACCAATGCTCGTTAAGGTAATCAGTCGGGACAGCGCGAGCTAACTCACGGGCTAAACCTTTAGGCAGACCGTAATATTTCTCGAAATGTCGCCCTCGTGTTCTTGCTTCACTTGAAGAGATTTTTTGCCCTTGCATCAATCCAAAATCAAAGAACTGGCTCGCCTCAGGATGCACCTCTTCAAGCAACCCCATGATCACCGATTCCAAGCGCTCTGACTTACTGCTCACCACGCCAATGGCATTGTTAAGCTCATGCGCAATGCCTGCAGCCAGTTGGCCAAGTGTCGTCATTTGCTCTGCGGTGTGCAGTTTTTGCAATGCCTTTTCTTTGCCCAACGCTTCTTGCATCGCTCGGCGTTGACGACGAGAAAGCTCGTTAACCATTACGGGCATAAACTGCGCGGTTAAAGGGCCGTACTTACTTGCTTCTACCGCTGGCGTATTGCGCTCAATCCACGCTAACTCAACGTCCGTTTGGGCAATCACCGTTGAAGAGGCGGTCCACGTTCCAGAGAAAAAACTGTGCACACCAATAAACGCGCCCTTAGATGCCGCAAACACCTGAGTCTGCTTTTTACCATCCTCAGAGAAATAACCAGCAAGCTCGCCAGACAATACGTAATAGAGCCGCTCGTTGTAGCCGTCTTGCTCAATCAATACCGAGCCTGCCGACACCGTAATGCGACGCTCGATATGATTGAAGTAACGCTCTACAAGCGTATCTAATTTGCTCTCGTACATGGCTTAACCAATGTGTCCTACGGTGTGAAGGATCCACACCATCAAGAAACTCAACAACACACCAACCACACCCAGTACAACACCAACACGCGCCATTTGATTGCTTTGCACATGGCCTGTAGCGTGAGCCAACGCGTTTGGTGGCGTACTGATTGGCAGAGACATACCAAGCGATGCCGCAAAGGTCACCACAAGAATCAACGTCACTTCACCGCCGAGTGGTGTTAACGATGCCATTGAAGTGCCGAGCGCCGCCATAATTGGCATCAGCAAGTTCGCTGTCGCGGTATGAGACATAAAGTTCGCCATCAGCAAACATAAGAACGCCGCACCGAACAGCACCACATAAGGCGAGAATTCATCGAATGGAATACTGTGAACCACCAGCCTTGCCAAACCTGTCTTGTCTAGTGCAAGGCCCAACGCAATACCGCCAGATACCAACCAAAGCACATCCCAAGAAATCTTCTTCAGATCTTCTTTGTTGATGATGCCCGTCAGTGAAAATACCGCGACCGGAATCAACGCTACCGTGTATGAGTTC
Organism: Vibrio owensii; assembly: GCF_002021755.1. Taxonomy (NCBI): domain Bacteria; kingdom Pseudomonadati; phylum Pseudomonadota; class Gammaproteobacteria; order Vibrionales; family Vibrionaceae; genus Vibrio; species Vibrio owensii. The sequence goes on along the minus strand of NZ_CP019959.1, from coordinate 3,326,997 downwards.
ATACCGTGCGCCGAGCCCATCAACCAAAGCAGAATCGTGCCCGCAAACGTGATGTACACAATGATGGCTTTCGGTGTTTTCAAGAATTTACTCTTGATGTTAAGGTCAATTTTGGTCGTCTCAGCTTTGTAGAGAAAATCGATCAGGAACCACGCTAGCGCCATCATCACAATGACAAACGGCACACCAAACACCATCCATTCACCGAAGGTAATAAGGTTGTCACCCACTAGGTATTTCAACGCAATCGCGTTTGGTGGTGTACCAATTGGAGTACCAATACCACCGATGTTTGCTGCGACAGGGATACACAACGCAAACGCAATGCGTCCTGGATCTTTCGGGCCAAACACCGCGATAACTGGCGTCAAGATGGACAACATCATCGCCGTGGTTGCTGTGTTCGACATGAACATTGAGAAGATTGCAGTAATCAACATTAAACCCAACATGACGTATTTCGGGTTTTGTCCGAACGGCTTAAGCAGTACGCGCGCTAAGTTGACGTCCAATCGATACTTGGTTGCCGCCATCGCGAGAAAGAATCCGCCTAAGAACAGCATGATGATTGGGCTGGCGAACGTCGCCATGATGTCACTGTATTGCAGCAACTCACCAAAATGAGGTTCTCCCTCATCAAGCCGAAAGAAAATGATGCCCTTGTTGGAAACGAGCAACAACTCAAGCACGATGATCACCACAGAGGTGGCGTAAATTGGGATCGGTTCAAATACCCAACAGAGTGCAGCGAGCAAAAATATCGCGATAACGCGCTGCTGAATGATGGTCATACCTTCGAATGGAAACGCTGACAGTGGCATCAGCAAAATGAGCAAAGGGATCACCGTTGGGATGATGTATTTGAGATAAGGGCGCATAGTACTACTTCTCTTCCTGAGATGGTTTGCCGTGAGATAACTGACGTAAGGAGCTGTTTTAACTGGCTTCCTTTCGCCACTCCGAAGAGAAATTATGCGCGCGCTTTTGAGGAGGAATTCTGGTGTTAGATCAATGAACTCTTATTCACCGCAGAAAACATGCGGTATCTGTGTTCAAGCTCACTAATTGAGCGAGGATTATTTATTGATCACACATCCTTTTTGTCTAAGTGCCTTTCCATTACATAGTTGGTTAACGTAGCACCACGGGCTTCGATTTGCTGCTCGTTCACAACAGTAAAACCCATGTGCTCATAGAAAGGACGAGCGGTAATACTCACTTCTGAATAGATCCTATCCAGCCCTTTTGCTTCTGCTTGCTTGATTACATGAGTCATCAATGCACGTCCTACACCTTGCCCTTGGTATTCATGATGGCAGAAAAAGTGATCGACTAACCCACTTGGCTGAACATCGCTGTAGCCAACGATGACGCCATCTAGTTCAGCGACAAAAGGCTGGATAGTGGTCATTTTCTTTAGCCACAGTTGTGCATCAAATTCGTCCGGCGCCCAAGCTTTCACTTGTTGCTCGGTGTAATCTCTAAGATTAATGTTGCGGATAGTGTTGTAGAAAAGTGCCCACAGTATCGGGGCATCTTGCTCACGAAATTCACGGATAATCATCAAATGCCTCTCAATAAATCAATCTGCATGAGTTGCCCTCGCCCACTCGGCTCTCCCACTGGATACCAGCCATGTTTTCGATAAAAACGTTCGCCGGCATCATTGCCCGGAATGTAGCGCAATCTGGCGTAGGCACAACCACCATCAACAAAACGCTTCAATAAGAAGTCTTGTAACTGCTTCCCTAGCCCTCGATTGCGGAATTCTGGCTTCAAGTAAAACAGGTTGATGTAACCAAATCGCAGCCCTTCATCGTCCAAAACCGGATGTCGGCACTCCAGTTGCCCGATGATTTGACCATCTTTGATGACATGGAAGAATCCCGCTTCGTTGTCATTGACGATCGATTGAAACCAAGAAGTGATTTCTTGAATATCAAACCCATCCTGATGGCCAAAACTGACCTCATAAGCGTCTTTTCGAAACGCGATACACAAATCCAAATGACGTGATAAATCTACAGGAATAAATTCCATCTAAGCCAATCCTTTTTATTCTTTGTCTTTTTGCTATATAGACATTAGTTATTTTATATAACCATAAATTCAAGAATTTTATAATTCAACTGTCGGTCATTTGAAAACATGCTTTTATAGGAGAAGTTATTATGCATGCATCATCTGTTTCCCAAAAACCGACACAATTTGGTTACTACCTTGGCGTATTTGGCGTTGCCCTTGTTCTTATCTGGTTGGGCATTTATAAATTCACCCCAACTGAAGCCAAATTAATTGAACCTTTGGTGGTTAATCACCCTGCCATGTCTTGGCTATATGGCATCATTTCCGTTCAAACCGTGTCTAATATCATTGGCTTAACCGAAATCACCGTCGCACTCGGCCTATTGGTTGGATTGAAAAAACCAACGGTTGCTTACTACTCTGGTATTGCTGCAAGTGTTATCTTCCTCGCGACACTGAGCTTCCTAGTTACGACACCAAATACGTGGAAAGTTTCCGACGGTGTTTTGATTGCGAACTTTTTCCTTGTGAAAGATATTCTGTTCCTTGCGATTTCAATCAGCGTGGTTGAGCGAAACAAACCAAGTTTGACGCCAACTATCGCCTAGTTTTAGGAAAAGTATCGAGAGATAGAAAAGAGAAAGCGCCATGACGATATGGCGCTTTTTGTTTAGAAGAGCTTTGAAGATTTAAGAACAGAGTAAAACACTAGAATTTGGCTCGATTTAGCTCCAGCCAGTTTGAGATAATCTGAGCCACTTTTTCTGGCGCTTCCATCGAAGAGAGGTGCCCGCAATCAGGTATTACGTGCAACGCAACATCATTAATATGGCGCGCCATTTCAAGGTGATTATCGATCGGACAAAGCAGATCTTGTTTACCCGTTATTACCAAAGTCGGTACCTGAATATCCGCCAATAAAGGTCGAGCATCTGGGCGGGTAGCGAGCGATTTGGCATGCGCTTCAAACGCTTCTAAACCCACATTGATCGCCATGCCTTCTATACGCTCAGTTAATGCTTTGTCTTGCAAACGGCTTGGATGAATCAGCACAGGCATTAGAGTGTCAGGCGTAATGCATTCAAACTCACCACTTAACGCTCGACTAACCAGTGCATCACGCTTTTGTGTCACCTCTGGCTTTTCATCCGCCGCATTGGTGTCCATTAGCACCAAACCTTTGACTCTATCTGGCGCTTGGCGGTACACCTCAAAAGCAAGAATCCCCCCCATCGATAAGCCACCGAGCACAAACTCTTGCGGTGCATCTTGCAACACTTTCTGCGCCAACTCTTCCATTGAAGGCATTGACGCCAGTGTCGGGCATTGCGGATCGACCCAACTAGGCATCATTTGATTGATGTCCTCAAACAATGCGCCATCACAAAGTAGTCCGGGCAGCCAAACGAGTGAGGTGGATTGCGTCATCTTATGCTCCTGCCAACGGCTTTGGTTGATCAGAACCAAGAATGCAATACGTCAAACTATTACCACGCAAGTTCGTCAGCGAGTAAGACGCACCTTCTGGAACATTCAGCACATCACCGCGCGTTAAAACAACATTCGCTTGTTCGCCTTGATGCGTGAGAACCACTTCAGTATCACCATCAAAATTGATCAGCACTTGTTTTTCTTCTCGGCAGTGTTGAGGAATCGAGCCTCCTTCAGAAAGCTCATAAGCCATGATGCTCACTTCATCTTCACTCTTAACTTGGAAATCATAGCCCGCTAAAGGGTGACCAGTTACCGCATATTGCTTGACGTTACTAGCGCTGAAGTCGCCTTTGATTGCACGATAATCTTTTTGCAGAGCGACGAACGGCATCATCTCTTCTGCGGTGTAAGTATCGAACTTGGCTAGCTCCTCTTTAGTAAGAAGTGGCATCAGCTCAGACTCATTTGGCACGGCATCGCCATCAATGGTATCCACCAACGTGCCATCCGCTTTCAAGTACAAGCCGTGGCCTTGGCTGTCTTTGATAACGTTTGGATGCCAAATAACACCGCCACCTGAATCGTCACCGCCAAGTACCGAGAACATAAACCCGTAATCACGGCCAACCACTTCAAAACCACGGAAGAGATTGGTTGGAATCGAGATGACGTCACCATGAGATAACACCGCCTCGTGTTCCCCATCGTTCCCCCAATAAAAACGGAATTGGCCTTTGAAAACCAAGAAAAGTTCAGCGGTACGATGAGAGTGCAACGAATTTTTGATGCCCGGTGGTTGGCCTGCTGCACCAATGTTAAAGCCCGCGGTATCGCGAATGTGAACGTGTTGACGACTGCTCTCTGCTACCCCTGCACCGATAATGCAGAAGTTATCTTTCAGATCACTGCCAGGTGTACGCGCATCGATAAACGCACTGGTGCCCGGAATCAGCTCCATATAACGGACCAGATTGTCATTCATTTTTGTTTGTAGAGTCATAGGAAATCCTTGTTGTCCTTGTTTAAACCTAGCCTTGAATTGTTAATTACAAACCGACTGTTAGTTACAAAACGACTGTTAGTTACAAAACGACTGTTAGTGACAAACCGAGCGTTAGTTACAGTCCTAGAGGTCGCCCACCATCAACCGCGATGGTATTGCCTGTCGAGAAGGTCAGAACCTCTGCCGCGGCGTACACGGCTTGAGCAACCTCTTCATCATTGGCTAAACGCTTGAGCGGCGTGGATTGTTCTTGTTGGTTACGCCAAGTATCGTCCAAGCCTTTGACAAATTCGGTGTCGACAAGCCCAGGCGCTACCGCCAAAACGCGAATCTCAGGAGACAAAGCGCGAGCTAAAGAACGGGTCATGTTTTCTGCGGCAGATTTACTTGCACAATAAGCAATGTTGCTGCCCATCGCAGTCTGTGCCGCGATAGAAGTAATGTTCACCACACAACCATTGGCTTGCTTGAGCAAAGGCTCAAACGCTCGAACCATGGCAAAAGGCGCACGGACGTTCACTTGGAAAATTTGATCAAACAGTTGGTCATCCAAACTTTGCAGATCGGCATGCGCGACAAACTTCGTCATCCCCGCACAATTGACCAACAAATCTAGCTTGTCGCTCATTTCACTGACTTGATGTTTAAGCTGTTCAATCTCACCCGAATCTGCCACGTTCAGTTTGAATGCCAAATGCTCGTTACGTGGTAACGAAGAAAGCACATCGTCGGCGGCTTTCTGATTACTGTTGTAAGTCAGAATTACGCGATATCCAGATTGAGCTAGCTTGCGACAAATGGCGGCACCCAGTCCGCCACTGCCGCCTGTGACTAAGGCAAGTTTCGACATATTACGCCTCTTCCACTTTGCCTTTGTAACGGCGTACACGAATATCCGCTTGCTCTTTGTGACCAGCAAAGCCTTCTAGTGCACACAAGCGAGAGCAGTACTCGCCGACTTTCAAGGATGCCGCTTCCGTCACACGCTGGTAAGTACAGGTCTTGATGAACTTCCCTACCCAAAGACCACCGGTATATCGTGCCGCTTTCTTTGTTGGCAGTGTATGGTTGGTACCAATACATTTGTCGCCGTAAGAAACGTTGGTTTCACGACCTAGGAATAAGGCACCGTAATTGGTCATGTTGTCTAGGAAGTATTTAGGATCTTCCGTCATCACTTGAACGTGTTCAGAAGCGATATCGTCTGCCACTTCCACCATTTCTTCGTAGCTATCGCATACGATCACTTGTCCGTAATCTGCCCACGCTTTACCCGCAACTTCCGCCGTTGGGAGAATGGTTAACTGACGTTCAATCTCTTTGATGGTCTCTTGTGCAAATGTTTCGCTGTTGGTCAACAATACAGCGGGAGAGTTGTAACCATGCTCGGCCTGACCAAGCAAGTCCGCCGCTGCCAATTCTGGGTCACAACCTTTCTCATCAGCAATGACTAAGGTTTCCGTTGGGCCTGCAAACAAATCGATACCAACGCGACCAAACAACTGACGTTTCGCCTCTGCCACAAATGCGTTACCCGGCCCTACAATCATATCGACTGGCGCAATCGTCTCCGTACCCAATGCCATTGCACCTACCGCCTGAACACCACCGAAGCAGTAGATTTCATCCGCACCCGCCATTGCCATCGCAGCGACAATCGCGACATTTGGCTGACCATTAAACGGAGGCGCGCAAGCAATAACACGTTTTACGCCGGCGACTTTCGCCGTCAATACACTCATGTGAGCGGATGCAACCAATGGGTATTTACCGCCAGGGATGTAACACCCCACGCTGTTTACTGGAATATTCTTATGCCCCAGTACCACACCTGGCATGGTTTCTACTTCGACGTCTTTCATTGAGTCACGTTGAATTTGAGCAAAGTTTCGAACTTGTTGTTGAGCGAACTCGATATCGTGTCGAGTCGATTCATCAAGCGCATCCACACAGGCTTGGATCTGCTCTTCTGATAAGCGGAATTGCTCCGGCGACCAGTTATCAAATTTTTCAGACAACTCACGTACAGCGCTATCACCTTTCGATTCAATATCAGCAAGAATGTTTTCGACAATCTGACGCACTTTTGCGTCGTTTGATGCTGATGCTTCTTCAGTGATTCCGTTTTTTAAAATGCGTGCCATTGGGTTTCTCCTTGAACATTGAGGCTGACGAACGGTTATTTTTATGCTTTTGGATACGAATGCAAAATCAGATTAAACACTTAATTAACATTTGACAAGTTAAGTCAACAAACAGCAAAAACCACCTTTAAGCCTTTGTATTAACTAATTTAAACAGGAGATAGAAAGTAATTTCGACTTTGGTGATATTTACTTTTTAATCAGAAATGAGTTTTAGATCACATCATTTTTACTCATCATTTACATTTCACCATGTTAGTTTTTGCATACCTTTGCAAAGGAGAGAATCATGAGCAATTTTAAGCAACGTCTGAATCAAGAAACGCTATTAGGTACATTTGTTAAAACCCCTCACCCTCACATTATCGAAGTATTGGCACTGGCAGAGTTGCCTTTTGTAGTACTGGATGCAGAGCACGCACCTTTCGATCGCTCATCGCTCGATTTGTGCATCATGGCGGCCAAAGCGAATGACCTCGCGTGCGTGGTACGAGTACAAGACAGCGCCCCTTCAACCATTTTGAACGCGCTTGACTGTGGTGCGGCGGGTGTACAAATCCCCCATGTTTGTACTGCTGAACAAGCAACACAATTGGCGAAAATCTGCCATTACGGAGAAGGTGGCCGAGGGTATGCAGGTTCAAGTCGAGCAGCGAAATACGCCACCAAATCCATGGTTGAACACTTGAAAGACAGCCGTGCTAATACGATTGTCATTGCCCAAATTGAAGATCCTCAAGGGGTCGAAAATGTTGAAGCGATTGCCAATGTTGAAGGTATTGATGCACTCTTTATTGGCCAAGTCGATCTCACTGTCGCTTATGGGGCAGATAGCGTTCATGACGAGAAAGTCGCGCAAGCAAGTATGCGAGTAATCGAAGCGGCCAAAGCAGCCAATAAACCTGTTGGCATGTTTGTCGCCACAGCTCAACAAGCTCGGGAATGGCGTGAACTCGGTGTTGGCTTCTTTTGCGTTGGGTCTGAACACAAAATGATCATTGATGGCTTTAAACAAGAGAGAAATGTGATGAATTCTTGAGTTTTCTCCGATATTTACGCCTTATCAATGTAATGCTCTAGACACATAAATCCCCTAGCCCATACACTCATCACGTATGGAAAGGTCCAATGACCTTATATAAGGAGTATCACCATTAAAGCGAAAGTAACTTCGATAGACGTCGCGAAGATGCTCGGCGTCTCTCAATCGACGGTATCTCGGGCATTTAGCCCAACCGCGAGTATTAGCGAGAAGAAACGCAAAATGGTGATGGATGCCGCAGCTAAGCTCGGATACACACCGAACGCAATCGCACGAAGCCTGATTTCGAATCGCTCGGGTCTAGTGGCGATTGCGCTTGATAGCGAATCAAACCCAATGTACGACATGCAATCTCGTGCTTTGGCTGTCGAAATTCAAAAGCGTGGCGGACAAGTCGTGCTTTGTCCTATCGACAAGGACGACCTCGATCTCGCCATTTCTCGTGCTATTGAATATCAAGTAGACGGGCTCGTTATCGCCACCAGCCGTTTGACCTCACGCGCGTTTGCCCAATGCGAGAAGTTTGGCGTTCACTTAAGCCTGATCAACCGTTATGCCGAAGGCATTAATGCCAACAGCTCTGGTATTGATAACCGATTAGCGGGCCAACAAGCAGCCGAGTATTTAACACAGAAAGGCGCAAAACAATGCGCTTACATCAGTGGTGATGCAGGTTCAATGACCAGTGAAGAGCGCTGGCTTGGCTTCTCTTCAAAGCTGCAAGAGCTCAGCGCCCCATCCCCGACCTTTATTCAAGCTAAATACAGTTTTGAAGCTGGCCTAGAAGCGGCGAAAGAAATCTTGTCGCATACCAGTAAACCCGACGCGATTTTCTGTGCAAACGACATCCTCGCCATGGGTGTGATGGATGGTTTACGCCAAGCCGGAGCAAAGGTCCCTCAAGACTTCTCAGTGATGGGCGTGGATAACATTCCGATGTCTGCTTGGCCTAGTTATGATCTGACGACAATCGCTCAACCCGTTGACAAAATTGTTCAGCGCGCGGTTGAAGATCTGATGAACCGCATCAATGGCAATCAGGACGCAACGGGTGAGTATCTTCTCGAACAAGGCACCTTGATCGAACGCAGCAGCACCCTTTAATAAATTCATATTTATTCATTCTTAATAAACAAAATGCCCTGCTTTCGAGCGGGGCATTTTTCTGTGAGCGCGATTAAATTTTAGCCAATCATTATTCAATTCTGCTTCAATTTTCTGACCTTGTTATTGACTTGTTACTTGAATGTTTTATTTTGGATTCGTATGCAAAATGGATATGAATTGCTCAATTAATTTATAAAAACATAACAAGTAGTGTGTCTTGCCGACGAATGCCTATGGCAGGTCATACCATAAACAAGGAAGAACGATGAAGAAAGCAATCATAACTTCGCTTACCGCACTGGGATTCGCACTGAGCAGCATGAATACGTTTGCAAGCAACGTTATTCGTCTTGCTCACGACAGCCAAGAAACGTCTCCGGTACACAAAGCAATGCTCTATTTCGAACAAGAAGTGGAAGCACGCTCAAACGGTGAGATAGAGGTCGAAATCTACCCGGCGAGACAACTGGGCGATGTGCGTGAGACCACTGAACTTGTGCAGCAAGGCAACTTACAAATGACGTTTGGAGCGTCTGTTTTACTCTCTCCCTATGTCCCAGAATTTAACGTGCTCGACGTGTTCTACCTTTTTGATAGCGAAGAGCAAGCACACAAAGCGCTCGACAGCGAGAAGATCGGACAACCATTGTTGAATGCTATGGAATCAAAGGGCTTTCACGGCTTGGGCTTCATGGAGGTCGGCTTTCGTAGTGTGACCAACAACAAACAACCGATAGACAGCGTTGAAGATTTGAAAGGGCTGAAGATTCGTTCTGCGTCGAACCCAACTCAGATCAGTGCGTGGAAATCCGTGGGTACTGCACCAACGCCTCTCTCTTGGGGTGAGATATTTACCTCGCTCCAACAAGGTCTGATAAACGCTCAAGAAAGCGGCATCTATTCGATTTATGCCGAACGCTTTTATGAAGCGCAGAAATACCTCTCTTTGACTAACCACATTTACACCAACTACGTGCTGTTCATGAACAAATCGTTTTGGGATTCACTGCCTGCAGAGCAACAGGCGCTGATCAGTGAAGTAAGCAAAGAAACCATCGCTAAGCAGCGCGAGCTCGCCGCTAAGCAAAATCAAGAAGTGATCAAAGATCTCGAAGCGAAAGGCATGACGGTTAACATCGTCCCAGATGACGTACGCAGCATCATGAAAGAAAAAATGAATGCAGCCGTGTACCAAGATCTACGTAGCAAGACAGGTGAAGACTTGTTTGACAACGTGATTGCCGAGATAGAACGCCTATAACTCCCACTCTTTTGCACGATCTGGAAACAGGTCGTGCTTCCGTTTTGGAGGTGAATATGAAGTGGTTTCGCTTACTAGACAAATACCTAGAACCTACCCTCATCGTTATCGCGATCTCGATGATGACAACTTTACTGTGCTTGCAAATCGCATTACGCCTATTTGACGCAACGATCGCGTGGGCTGAAGAGCTGGCTCGTTATTTATTCGTATGGGCGATGTACCTGAGCATCAGCTACTGTATCCGAGATGATCGACACATCCGTATTCGTGTGTTCATCGATAAACTTCCGGGCAATTGGACGCAATTCAGTTTGATTGTCTCTGATCTTATCTACCTTGCCTTTAGTGCCACTGTCGCCTGGTTTGGATTTAAGGTTACCAACCGCAGCCTACAACTCGGTCAGATCGCACCCGCAATGGAAATACCTATTGCTTGCCTATATGCGTCCGTTTTGGTTTGCGCAATCTTAAGCTGCGTGCGCCTGGTAGCCAGCATCTATCAACGCACTAGCGCTCTATCCAATACAAGCGAACGGATACGCTTTTCACGCCAACGCTATCGCCATCTTAAAGCCAAGTATCGTACTTCTAACCGACTATTGGAGCTTAACGCATGACATCTGCACTTTTGTTTGGCAGCTTTGGCCTGCTTCTGCTCATTGGCGTTCCAGTCGGTATTGCTCTGGCGGCAGCCAGTATGGTCGCGATATTAAGCCTGCCATTCCTTAACATCGAGTTTTTAGTACAAGGCTTGGTGACAGGGCTCGACTCCTTCCCTCTCCTTGCCGTCGTTCTTTTTACCTTGGCAGGCAACCTCATGAGCCAAGGAGGGATCTCAAAACGATTATTGCATGTGGCGGAGGTCTTCTTTGGTCACTTTACTGGTGGGCTTGGCATCGTCGCCATTGTGGCGTGCATGTTCTTCGCTTCCATCTCTGGTACAGGGTCTGCCACCGTTGCCGCTATCGGCCTGACGATGATTCCCTCTATGGTGAAGAAAGGATACGACCGCAGCTTTGCCGGTGCCTTGATCGCCTCTTCCGGCGGGATTGGCGTCATTATTCCACCCTCTGTGGTGATGATCGTCTACGCGATCACAGCTGAAGTCTCGGTCACCAAGATGTTCATGGCGGGCATCATTCCTGGCTTGGTCGTCGGTATGGTATTGATCGGCTACTGTCTAATTGTCTCCAAAATGCGGGGCTACACAGGTAACGAGCACAAAGCGACTTGGGCAGAGCGTCTTGATGCGCTAAAAGAAGCAAGTTGGGCAATGCTACTACCCGTTATCATTCTCGGTGGCATCTATTCCGGAATCTTCACGCCTACCGAATCCGCCGCTATTGGTGTGCTCTATGGCTTGTTCTTTGGCATGTTCGTTTATAAAGAACTCAAACCAGCGCAAGTGGTGAAAATCATTCTAGAATCGTCACTGTTAGTTGGCGCTGTGCTCGTCATTGTGGGTGCGTCCGTGACGTTTGGCCGCATATTGACGCTAGAACGTCTACCAACAGAGATCGCTCAGTTCATTCTATCGATTACCGAAAACAAACTGCTGATACTGCTTTGCATCAATGTCCTGTTGTTGCTTGTCGGTACCTTCATGGAAACGCTGGCCGCCATTGTTATTCTCACGCCAATTCTGTTACCCATTACGTCAGCACTCGGCATGGACCCCGTTCATTTTGGTATCGTGATGATCGTGAACTTGGCCATTGGCTTTGTTACGCCTCCTTTAGGTGCCAACCTGTTTATGGCAAGTCAGGTAGGCAAAGTACCGATAGAGGCGCTCTCTAAAGCCATTATGGGCTGGATTGGAGCAATGATAGTGGCCTTGATGTTGATTACCTTCATCCCTGCCATCTCTCTATCGCTGCCTGCGCTTTTATCCTGAACCCAAACTTCATAGGCCCGTAATAATTTCTCCGGCCACTAGGTATGCACCTTTCTAGTGGCTCTTTTTGTTTTTACAGGCGCTAGTGGCCGCTTTATAGCCCATAGCATTCGTATGCAATTCACTCTCACTCCTGTCTCATTTTGGTAATGACTTGCACCAAAACAGAAAAAAATAACTAAGGTTCCCATAGAGCGATAACAAAAAGCATCTTAAGTACTGATTGCTCTAACTATTTCTTTAAAACAAACACAACTATCCTAGTTAAATCATTAAAAACAGATCATTAGAAATAAATTCATACAAGAAATGCATCTTTATCCTGCCTATAAATTCACTCAGCAAAGTTCAGACTTTTCTTACAACACCACATTTGTTGTGTTTATTTTTCGTTCAATTGTTAAAAATCTGATCATCAGCACGCTATTTACACACCACACAAACAATCCATTGACAAGTTTGCAACATGAGTTAGTTTTGGATACGTAATCAATTTTAATCCAATACATAACTATTCAACTCAGGAGGTGATTTATGGCCATGGTTGGCTTCGATGAAAAGTGGCGTGACTTTCCCGACTACATTCTTGGTATCACAAAAGAGATATGGGAAGATCGAGGTTTGAACACCTTGGAACACTACTACTCTCCTGACATTGTTGTTCGCACTCCACTCTCTATCGTCCAAGGAAACGAAGGGGTCATCAGTGCTACGATGGCGACGCTTGCGGAATTTCCGGATCGTACTCTCTATGGCGAAGATGTCATTTGGTCTGGTACGCCAGAACAAGGCATGCTTTCTTCTCATCGAATTATCTCTACCGCAACACACAGCGGAAACGGCTTCTATGGACAAGCTTCGAACCGTAAGCTTCGTTTCCGCATTATCGCGGACTGTCACGCCATCAATAACCAAATCAATGACGAATGGTTGGTTCGCGATCAAGCCGATATCGCAAAGCAATTAAGCATGACATCAGAAGAGTTTGCACGCCAGCAAATCGAATTCGAGGGTGGCGTGGAATCAAGCCCATTTCCATTCACACCTAAAGCCGATATTCCAGGCCCCTATTTGGGCGTAGGCAATGACAATGAATACGGTCAACGCTACGAAGCGATTCTAAGAAGTCTTATGAACGCCGAGTTCTCTACCGTACCAAAAGAATACGATCGCGCTTGTATCGGCGAATACACAGGCGGTCAAACTGCCCTATCACACTCGGAAGTTGACCATTTTTGGATGGCACTTCGCGCGTCCTTTCCTAATGCTCAATTTTCCGTTCACCATCGTATCGGCCGAGATGACGACATGATGTCACCACGCGCTGCAATTCGTTGGTCTTTGCACGGTAAGCATGAAGGGTATGGGATGTTTGGTAAGCCTTCGGGGAAAGAGGTTTACATCATGGGGATCAGCCACGCTGAGTTTGGCCCTTGGGGTCTTCGTCGCGAATTCACTTTGTTTGACGAGACCGCAATCTGGAAGCAAATCCTGCTACAGCAAGGCTAACGGCTGATTAAACACTATTCATTCAAATCACAGACAGTAAGGAAGCAACATGTCACTCAACATCATCGAACAGTTCTACCAGAACTACTTCAACGCCGCAGATAAAGAGCAAAAACAGGCCGCTCTGCAAGCTTTGAACCCTGACGTAAAATGGTGCGTGGCGCACCCTGTGAACGATCTCAATGGCCCAGATGCAACCCACGAATCTTTCCTCTCACCACTTGTTAATGCTTTGCCTGATGCCGAACGCCGACCAATGATTGTGATGCACGGCGAATACGAAGGCCGTACTTGGTACAACTCTACTGGTTACTTTATCGGTACGTTTGAACAGCCACTGTTTGGCATCCCTGCAACAGGGAAAACACTCTACTTACGTTACACCGAAATGGTGTGTGTGGAGAACGACCAAATCACCGAATCATACATGATTCCAGACTTCATCGATGCGATGAATCAAGCGGGAAGCAGCCCTCTTAGAAAAAGCTTAGGCCACGATGGCTTAGTCCCTTCTCCTGCGACGTCAAACGGTATCCAACATTCTGTTGTGTCTCTGAAAGAAAGTGAGAAGAGCGCCCAATTAGTCGAAGATATGTTGTCTTGCTTGGGTCGTTTTGATGGTCAAGATCTCTTCTCGATGGATTTAGAAAACTACTGGCACAGTGACTTTATGTGGTACGGCCCAGCAGGTATTGGCACTACGCGCGGTATCAAAGGTTTCCGTAACCACCATCAAGCACCATTCGTGTTCGCCTTCCCTGATCGAAGTGTCGATATTGAGGTCAATTTTTTGGCCAAAAATGACTACGTATCCACTGGTGGCTGGCCGCATATGCACGGTACTCACACTGGCCACAGTGGCTGGCTCGGTCTTGCACCAACCGGAAAACACATCGAACTTCGCGTTATGGACATTTGGCGACGCGAAGGCGATTTACTGAAGGAAAACTGGGTGGCGATCGACATCGTTCATATCCTGCTGCAACTTGGATACGACGTATTTGCACAAATGAAAGAACAGTTAGAAGGACCTAATTATGCATGAGTTTGGCGCACTTAACTGGAGCATCCTTGGCGGATACATTGCCCTAACGTTAGTACTGGGCGCGGTAATTGGTAAGCGAGTGACTTCTGCGAGCCAATTCGCCTTGGGTGACAAAAACATCCCTTGGTGGGCGATCGGTATTTCTGTCGTTTGTACTTACGTCAGTGCTATGTCGTTTCTTGGTGGGCCGGCTTGGTCATACAAAGAAGGCCTGTCGGTGATCGCGATTCACCTCAATTACCCGCTCGTGATCTTCTTCATCGTGGCTGTATTTATGCCGTTTTTCTACAATAACGGTTTAACCTCTATCTACGAGTATCAAGAGCGACGCTTCGGCAAGGCTTCACGACTGACATTGTCGTTTATCTTCCTTATCAAACAAGCATTGAGCTCGGCAGCGGTACTCTATGCGACAGCAATGATTTTAGAGTTTATTACTGGTATCGACGTGATGTACTGCATCATGATCGTCACTGCAATTGCCCTCATCTATACCGTTATGGGCGGTATCGCGGCCGTTATTTGGACCGATGTGATTCAAGCTGTGATCTTGTTTATTGGCGCATTCATCATCATCGAAGCCGTTTGGAATGGCATGCCTGCCCCGATGACGGAGGTAATGGCAGAACTCAAAGCGAAAGGAATGACAGATGCCCTACAAACAAGTTTTGACCTAAGCCAAGTAACGACGGTGTGGGCCGGCGTTATCGCAATGACCATGTTCCACACCACCGTGTATGGTGGTAACCAAATGATGGTACAGCGCTGTATGGCCGCTAAAAACATGGGCGATGCGAAAAAGGCAATGTTGATGATGGGCTACGTGGCCTTCTTTATTTACTTTGTCTTTATCTTGCTGGGCGTCCTGTTCAACGCTTATTACGACGGTAAAGAGTTTGAAAATGGCAACACCATCATTCTTCATTATGCGAGTGAATATGGAATGCCAGGCTTGATGGGCATCATTGCTGCAGCGATTCTGGCGGCAAGTATGTCGAGTCTCGACTCTGCATTTAACTCAATGGCGACGGTGTCAGTGGCTGACTTCTACAAGCGTTTCTACAAACAAAACGAATCAGAAGAGCACTACTTGAAAGTATCGCGCTTCTTCACGGTTGCGTGGGCGATTTTGGTCATCATCCCAGCGATAATGTTTGCCACCAGCACAGGCTCTGTGTTGGAAGTGCTGAGTAAGGCAGGCTCTTACTTTGTCGGCGCGAGCTTCTGTATGTTTGTCCTTGGTTTCTATTCAAAACACATTACGGAAAAAGGCTTGTTAATTGGCGTCGCTGCTAGCTTCTTGGTGATTTGGTATGTAGCCGTTGCGACAGATATTGCGTGGCCTTGGTACTGTGTAATTGGCGTGATTGTGAATGCCGTTGTCGCTTATGCCGCCAGCCTTCTTCTGACGGGTAAACAAGATGAAATGCACCTTTACACAGTGAAAGGCCAGCAAGCGGAGTACGCTCGTCTAAACAAACCAATCAAGCAAGATGGGTGGTATGTCGTTCCCGGTAAAATCGACGCTCCGTGTTACGGCTTACTTGTTATGTTTGTGTTCTCTCTCGTGATGCTTTGGGGAATCAACGCCTTTACTGACGACGCGCCTATGTTAATTAACTTTATGCGTGGTTGTTCTATCTTCGTCGCAATGGGTGTTGCTGGTTACGCCGTCTACTCTTTGAAGAAAACGAAGAAAGAGAAAGTCGAAAGCATCAAAAGTATCGACCCCTCTTAAGCATGGTTGTCGCTACAGAGCCTCGCACTATTTGCGGGGCTTTCTTTATTTACGAAACTGTTTATTGAGGCGTTAAGCTTCTATCAGTCCTTGCTTTTTTAGCTCCGCGGTTATGGCATTACGGGTTCTACCATGCTCTTCTGCGAGCGAGGTTATTTCTGTACCAGAGGAAAACTGTTCAGATAAACGCTCGCGCTGCTCCGGTGTCCAAGGCAATCCTGCGTTCTTTGGTAAACCATTCGATTCATTTTCTCGCTGTCTTTGCTCAATGGTTCTTTTGGTTTTGTTCACTTTTGGTGATGGCTTTAAATCTTGCAAAACAGCGAACATTGCTCGAATAACGATAGGCTCATTGTAAAGAGATTCACTTGGCAGCGCCTCTCCTGTTATCGGGTTCGTGCCATTCGCTAAGGCTTCTATTACTTTCCAATGTGCTTCCATTACTCTCCTCCCTGAGTCGCCTATGCCCTCATCAAACCACTAGCGATAAGTTAGTCAAAAGGACATATAAAGAGTTTGGAGAGACTAGCAATTAGAAACAGACTGATATTTAGTTCAATTACATCACCTCTTTCTAACCGGTCGCAAATCAGAACTAAAAGCGAAAACCTACCATAAGCTGAACACTAACCAGTGTAGGGATGGACCACGCTAAAACGCTTCGATATGGCAGCATGTGAATGAGGAGAGACGGATGACGTTTCAGTTCCATCATTGGAAAATGAGTAAGCCAATGCTGCTCCGGACTTGTAAAACATGCCCAAAAGCGTCGTGTATAAGGGTGAACACAGATAGCATACACATAGCTGGAACAATTTGACCATATTCCTAGAAAGCCAACGAGCTCAACGAGGAAGAATGCTTCTAGGCTAATAGGTAACACGGTAGGTCCACTTAGCAATACAATGGCAATGAAAAGCCAAATCTTACGGTTCATATACGTTCCTTGTACTGTTCTTCCTTAACTCTTCCAATCCTTGGAGCGCTTTTAACGTCGATGACTCCAGAAGCGGCTTATCGTATTTTCGTCTGATGTTAAGTGCATCATTCAACAGTACTTCCGCCTCTTTCAATCGCCCCAGCTCTACATACAACTTGCCCAAATGCTGATAACTAAAGCTCAAATACAACTCCGTGGCAAACGCCTGACTTTGTATGCACAAGCTTATCGCTTCAACATAGTCGCCCATGTACTGTTTTGATGTTGCCACAACGTGCAAAGCCCAAAAATGATGCTTGTTACTCAAAGCGCTTTTCGAGACACGCTCTCCGATGTTTATTGAGGTTTGGTAGTTGCCCAGCACTCTTAAGCTGTCAGACAACAAGATCTGCTGCCATTGTGACGCCTCTGGCTGCCTTCGAAGCCAAAATAAAAGACATCTACTCCCGCTTTTGCACAGTCGTGTAAGCGCATCTAAGCTAGGCTTATCTCTTTGAAATCTCATCATTGCCGTTTCGGATTGTGATTTGAGCATTCTCATCGCTATATATGGCTTTGCTTGGATTACCATCGACAAAATGCAGTGCGGCGTAATCACTGAGGCCGTAGCAGATTACATCAAGCTGACTATGGGCAAAACGCTCGAACAGGTCGTATTTTTCGTCGTTCTCAACAAAGTGAGCAGATGCTAAACCTTTCAAAAGACCGATCCCTTTGATGATGGAGTAAGCCTCTGGATCGCTATCGGTAATCCCATAATCGAACCAACAAATAGCGCCAGCACTCATCCCGCAAAGTATGATGCCGCGGTTGTAACACTCTTTGAGAATCTCATCGATGCCCCACTCTTTCCATAGAGCCAACATAGAACGGGTATTGCCACCGCCAACGTAAATCACATCTTGCTCGAACAACTTGGTTCGCCAGCCTTTCTCTAACTTGAACAGAGGAAAGTGTGTGAGGTGTTCGCTCAACTTAGCATTGTGGAAACGGGTGATGACCTCTTCCGCATCGCCAGTAGCAGTTGAGAGGTAACAGATTTTTGGGTTCTTCTTTCCCGTCAAAGACAAGATGTATTGGTCGAGTTGGCTTGGGATCTCTCCCATCATCCAACCACCTCCGCCAAGAACGACGCAATGTTTCTCCATACGAATGCTCTTTTAATCCTTTAAAAACATGCTTTGTGATGAACAGAATGGAGAGTTAACGCACGAACTTAAAACCCTTTACACTCCATCTTCGGAAACGGAAATACGGGCGTTTTAAAACACCCCATTTGTATTCCGTACCTTACCACCAGCAAACAGGTTATACAGTCGCATGTCCATGCTGATTCCTTGAACTGCATCCCAATGTTCTACTAATTCACCATCTTCCACTTTCCATGTATCGATGATGTTCATCCCTTTTGAATCATCACCACGATGCGCTGCCTTAAGCGTGGCATGAGAATGCAGAATGACGTGTGCTCCATCTACAAAAACGTGCTTCACGTCGTAACTAAACTCTGGTGCATTTTTCACCAAATCGCTCATGGTTTTGATAACACCCTCGATACCATCTGCCATATTGCGATTGTGCTGTTTATAGTTTTTACCATTGAAGCGTTCTCGGATAGCGTCAAAATTATGATCGTTCATTATCTGTTGTACAAACGTCAACGCCGCTTCTGCATTTGCTTTGTCTTCCAGACTCCAATGAGCCTTGATAAAGGATTCAAACTCAATTTTTGAATTAGTCATAAGTTGCTCCAATTTCGGTTCTCGTCGACCACTTCCTCGTGGCTTTAATTTAGCTTGCATTTTGCAAGTTAAATAATTTGCTTGCAAAATGCAAGTGAATTATCATGACCACAGTTTTATAGATCAAATCGAGGAATATCATGTCTAGACGCTCCGACTGCCCTATTTCCAATGTCCTGGACATCGTTGGTGATAAATGGAGCCTACTTGTGCTGAGAGATCTGATGTTTTTTGGTAAACACTCTTTCTCCGAGCTACAAGGCTCAGAAGAAAAAGTCGCCACAAACATTTTGTCGAGTCGCTTGGAAAATCTTGAAAAAGAAGGATTAGTTCAGAAACAGGTAGACCTTTCTGACAAGCGCAAAAAGGTCTATTCTCTGACACAAAAAGGCAAGGATATGCTGCCTATTCTTTTAGAAATGATGATTTGGAGTAGTAAGTACGCTCCAGAGACAAACGCACCAAAAGACTTTCTCGATAGAGCAATAAATGACAGAGAGAGCCTAATTGACGATGTGTTTAAGCGTCTGGATAGTTAGTACTTTCTCAAATAGAAAAAGGAGCGATTGACCGCTCCTTTTTTCTCACTATACGAAGTTCTCAAAATCAAACTTGAGCATTATTCATCTGTTTTTGTTAAGGCATTCGTCAATAACAAAATACAATCACTGAACCATTTAGACTACAAGAAAGTAAGCTTTTTAGAGTTGAATTACGACCATTCGCCTCGCAAAATTAGTGCTCTTTTTCATAGCATTGTCGTGTATAAGATCAGCAAAACAACCAACACAGAATTTTATTTATACTACTGATTTTATTGAGATTTTATTTCCTGCCATATCGAAGTTACTTCGCTTAGCGAATTTATATCAGACCATTTTTCTGTGATTGGTGCTTCTTAATTTCTGATTGTAATCGAATACAATACATATGCACCCCGTGCAATAAAAAAGGAATTATATGAAAACGCTTATTTACGACACGCTTGTCAACCTTGCTAACCAAGAACCTGAACACCACGCAAAGATCCGCCAAAATCTCTATGAGCAATTGGATTTGCCATTTGATAAACAGCTTGCTCTTTACGCATGCGCACTTGGCCCTGCGAGTTCTGGTAAATTGGAGAGTCGACAAGGTATCGACAATGCGGTAGACAGCGCAGTGAGACTGTTAACGACTCCTGAACGTTAATCAGCTTTACACTTGTAACGGCCCAACTCCCCTGACGGGCCGTTTTTCTTTAATTCAATATGATTCTTCTCGAACGATTAACCAGAAAGACATTGCCCCATAATGCCAAACGCGCAGCCCATCGCTATTGCCCAAGATATCGAACGCAAAATGCCCAAGTTCAATAAATAAAGCACATGGTAGGCAACTCTGAAGACAATATGTGTCAACGCTAAGAACTGAACATTCGCGTTTATAGTGTCGGTCGATATAGCAGCAAGAACCGCCGAGGCAAATACTATTAAAGATTCAAAAGCGTTTTGATGCGCAGCTAATGCCCTAGCACCAAATCCTTTTAATTCAGCCTGTTGCTCGCGAGGATAGTTATTGTCGTAGCCACCAGCTTTGTGCATAGCAACTGCAAGGGGTATTTTTGCAATATAAGGAAGCAGAGCAGCAACGATTAGACAAAAAATCAAAATGTCCATGTGTCATCCTTGTTTGTATCGAAGACATTAATACTCAGATTATCAACGATACTTTTCCATAAGCTCTTCAATGCATTGTTATACATCGAACACAGACGTACTGGCTCTTTCACGATAAGAGTGGAGAACCATTCCGCGACAGGAGTCTCAGAGGTTGTACTTCACAACGAGCATGGGAAATACCCATCTCAAAACGCTCATGACATCATTTATTCATTGAATTATCGGACTAACGCCTTTTGGCCAATTTGGAATTTGGGTTCTATACCGGCTTTGCGATACAAACTCAATGCGGCTTCATTGAAAGAGTAAACTTCTAACCAAAGCTCTTCCCCACCTTTAGAAATCGCCAGCTCCTCAAATGCTTCGATTAACCTCAGCCCGACGCCTTGATTTCTAAAGCTTGAATCCACCGCAATCTGTTCAATACTTGCAATCTTACGCTGCTTTAACGTCCAAGACTTACGATCCCATAACTCACCAAAAATAAAACCCACTAAACGCCCTTCATTTTCAGCAACAAGAAAAATCGAGCTTTCACTTTCGATGATTTTATTTAGATCGATGTTTTGTTCTATTTCATCAGGTGATAAGAAGTCATCTGGTAAATTCGTTTGATGGTATTCATGAAGTTGAAACTGTAACTTCTTTAAGGTGCTTATATCTCCGGTATGAGCTTGCCGAATGTTTAGCATATAAAAATCCTTTTAACGCTTGTCCGTCCATAGCTAGGACGCTCTATTATATTAAGCCACAAGTGGAGTATTCCTTAACGCCTATATTGCATCAATGCGAGAGCGTCACGTATACCGAGCCACTTTTACGTCTTTGTGTTCCTTAACTTGGCTTGCTAAATGTATATATCGGTCCTTCCCACGATTCATCATTGAAAACCTCAATAGAAAAGTTCCCACCTGTGTAATGATCTATTACCTTCTTCCAGAATGATTGACCTTTTACGTTTTCACTTATCACCCTAACAACCCAATCTTGGCTGAACATATCAAAAACTTGACTTGCAACATCACTCCCTACGCCCTTTTGCAGGAACCTCTTCATTATGAAGAACTCTTCAATGAGGTATCTCCCTTGTTCAGCACTAGGGTCTGAATTAACAATGACAAAACCAGCTGGTTGTCCCAAGACTCGCACTAGTAATGGCGTATACTCTTTAATTTCGAATTATTCATCAACGTCCGCAATCTCGAAATAGCCTTTCTCATCAACATCATCTTCTTCATATATTGAGAATTCGTACTCATAAAATTGCAGTAAGCTTTGAATCAATTCCTTTTCATTGGGTGCTATTTCTTGCACCTCAACCTTCATATTTTCTCCTGAGATATAGGGCCTTGTTGAAATATGAGCAACGCGATCACAAAGCCAAACAATTATACTCTAATCCGAAACTTAACCGTGAATGGACGGAAATATGCTTTGTTAGCTGGTTACTAATACTGGGTTAATCTACCACGCTCACTTTTATAACCTCCAACCTTTCAATTAGTGCTTCAACCATTGGTTTAAAATTATCCGGTTGTTTTCTAGAGTAAGACTTCATTGTTGCTAGTACATCAAGTCTTAGCTTTTCTAATCGAATCATCTCCTTGCCTGTGTGATCAGTAAACACCATCCCTTCTAACTCATTTAACCATTTATCAAAAGACTCAGGGCTTCCGGATAGTAAAAGTAGAGTATTCTGAGGCTCTGTTGCTAGCGCAACCAACAGCAAAGGCGAAACCTCTCCAGAAATAGCTCCGTCTCTACGTTTCCAAATTTCTACCAAAGAAAAAAGTATAGGAACCAATTCCGTAGTTTTTCTTTCTGAAAGGTCTAATTCAATAGATTTGTAGTTTTCTATCATCCATTTATGTAAGAGGCTTACTTCTGGGGGTTTAGCATACAGTAATCCTGAGCAAAGAACAGACACCAGAAGTATTGCTATATTCCTCATCATTATTGCTGCTCCAACTGATTAGATATATTTATGGAAACTTTTTTATAGCTAGCGATTTCAGTAAAAATTTCTTTTAGCGCCGACTTGCTATTACCCACGTAGTAATGAGACGTAGCCACACTCCCCCACGTTTTACCAGGCATCAAACACCCGAGAGTGTCTTTGTGATAATTTCCAGCATGGATTAGAATATACGTTCTACCCGGAACATTTCGTAGTTCATATACATTTGGATACTTCGGTGAGCTGTATGGGAGTAATTTATAAGTGCCGGCTTTGATCCTTTTGTCGGATCCTTCAATTATGGAATCTGGTCCAGCAGGCTCCAATACAAACCAACTTTTACTCACGCCCTCAATAGTCAACTTCCCTAAAGTTGTCTCCCCCATTTGCTTTATTCGTTTTAGATTTAATTTAACTTCATCTAGTTTTTTCATTGCTCTTACCTTAGCTATAAAACCAATGAAATTAACAGAATAGTCTTGTTGCAACAGATTCGTCTTAGCGTTAATAGAGGCATCACTAACTAAAATGAAACTGAGAATAACGTTTTTTACACCAACTTTAGGACCGCGTTAAAGAGTGAATGAAGTAATACTGAGGCCAACGAGTACCACCTCAAACACTAGACTCACGCATAGTGAGAATGCCACGTATTGCGAATCACTCTTAAATACTTTGTTATGCAACACTTACATGTCAGCAACCGTTTCGTAAAATGCTAATACGTCAAATGGCTTACTGAAAAAACTGCTGTTTGTTAAAAACGTTTTGATTTCCCCACTTAAAGCATCAAATTTAGCTTGCGACTCTGTATTAAATGGAAATGTCATCTTCTCCGTCGCTTCAACTAATTCCAAAGTGCTCTGACGCTTAGCATTGTTTTTTGCAATAAGCATACTGTACGCCAGTTCTTTTTTCTCGCTAAAACTACAGCGTTCAATCGCTAAATAATTAATATGAGCTAATACTGGAGTAAGTTCGTCAAGTTTTTTCTTTGCAAATTTTAAGGTCTCTTCATCGGGTTTATTTTTCGTTGAGATCTTACTACAAACGGCTATCCGAGAACCCAAAGCATCTATTGAATTATTTAAGTCAGTGAATAGCTTATCTTCAACACTTTGACCTGCATTGGAAATAATTGAAAATACTATCAAAAAAAATGTAAGAGCTATTCTCATAATTTACACCCATCAGATATAGCTTTCCAAAACCTGTACTGCTTTCTGTCTGTTACATGCTCTAAGGCTTGTTCCGTAGCAATGTTTTCAATTTGTCTAAGCTTAATAACGGTAAGAGCGCTGTAGGATTTGAAGTAATACTCCCAGTTTGCTTGGGTTATATTCCACGCAGTTTGTCCTGCATCAGAAGAAACACCTCTACCGACTGCGATACTAACATCTCGTGCTTTATGTATAGTATCGCTTGCTGGAATTGCAGAGATAGCTTTGGTTACACCACTACTCCCTGCTCCTTTGACTACATTTCCACCAAAGATATTAATTAAGTTTCCAAGTGAGATAAAGAATTGCGCACTTTTCTCCAATTCATGTAGCTCATTTATTCTGTCTATCGCGGCTAAGCTTTTATCATCGAAAACAACACCGACGATTGCTGGACACTTTTCCATGTTTAACTTCCTCCATATGAACAATGAAGCACATCTTACAACAGTAGAAAGTCAAAACTTGTAGCATATGTGTGAATAGGGACGAAATTCGAAATGTTCGTGTTGCATAACGCCCTGTTAAGGGGTGAGCAACGCAATACCGAAGCCGCCGCAAACCACCTTAAACACTAAAATCAACGCATAGCAAAAATGCCACGCGTTGCGAATCCCTCTTGAACAGTTTGTTATGTGCCGAGTCCCCTAGAACTCCTTGGTTTTGGCTTTACATACGTCCAGTCATAAACGGTACTGTTGCAGGTATGACAACCCCATATTCCCCTGTCACCGCCCTGAAGACGAATTAATTTATCCGAATTATCATAACGCCCTGCTAAGGGGTGAGCAACGCAATACCGAGGCCGCTGCAAACCACCTTAATCACTAAATTCAACGCGTAGTGAAAATGCCACGCGTTGCGAATCCCTCTTGAGCAGTTTGTTATGTGTTTTCATCCGAAGCTTTTGGAGCAGTGTTCTTTGCTATCTGAATCAATGTATATGATATACCACATATGAAAAATTTGGCTATCCATAGCATTATCCCAGATACGAGAGCGCCAATACCTAGTTGAATTCCATGCAAGACAGTGGAAAAGATACCAACTGCCACTATTAGTACTGCTAGACATGTTATAACCACATCCATGATTCTGATTAGTGACTCAAATCGCTCGACTTTTTTCATTTACACTCCCTGTAATTCATTTAAAAGCGGATATTATCTCATTTTAAGTAGTTGGCTCGACGCAATCCTGACCAAGACACATAACGCCGCATTAAGGTGTGAGCAACGCAATACCGATGCCTCCGCATACCACCTTAAACACTAAAACTAACGCATAATAAAAATGCCACGCGTTGCGAATCACTCTTAAACAGTTTGTTAGGTTTATGATTTCACGATGTAAGTGACAGTATTCTTTGAATATAAGCTGCTTTAGCTTCAGGATAATCTTGTCTACTGACGCCACTTGCAATCAAGCCCTGTTTGAGGACATTGTACTCGATTAGCAACTCTCGGTTTTGAATGTGAGCATCTCTAAAGTGAATATGTTTTCTTAACTTTGAGTCGCCCTGCTTATAAGCATGAACATGGATATAATCGAAGCGCTCGTTGTCGTTGTAATATGTGAAGAAACAACGACCTTCAACTCCCCGTTCTCCTTTGCAAGTAAAGCCTAGAGATTCGAGCGCTAGAATGTTTTGCTGCAAAGTTAAAGTGTCATTATATGCGATACCTATATCTATTATCGGTTTTGCAATTGAGCCTGGGATCGCTGTACTACCAATATGATAGATAGTCACACCACTCAAGCTAGGCGCAATAACGCTGACAATTAGCTCATAGGCTTCAGACCATGTATGGACGTAGTCGGTTATCTGGACTATAAAACGCTCTAGCCCTATACCTAACTCTTCAAGTCGCTTTATCAACTCAGTTTTATCCACTTTAACCTCTCATGTTAACTCGTAAACCTAACGCCCAATTAAGGTGTAAGGCACGCAATACGATGCTCCCGCATACCACCTTAATCACTAAAACCAACGCATAGTAAAAATGCCACGCGTGCCGAATCACTCTTAAATTGTTTGTTAGTTGCCCATCTCAAAGCCTAGTGCTAACATTTGTACACACACCAACAAAGGAATATATCATGGACACTAGAATTCAATTTCGTGTTGATGAAGAAACAAAACGCCTAGCTCAACAAATGGCTGAGAGCCAAGGTCGAACTCTAAGTGATGCTTGCCGAGAACTTACTGAGCAACTCGCTGAACAACAAAGAAAAACATTATCTCACGATGCATGGCTAACTGAACAAGTAAACCTAGCATTTGAGAAGTTTGACTCAGGAAAATCTGTTTTCGTTGAGCACCAAACGGCTAAGTCTCGAATGGAAGAGCGCAAAGCCAGAATCCGTAATCGAGGTAAGCAATGATTTTATGGGAAGAAGAGTCACTTAATGATCGTGAAAAGATCTTCGAGTTTCTCTATGACTTCAACCCTGATGCGGCAGAAAAAACTGACAACCTCATTGAAGCAAAAGTAGAAAACTTGCTTGAACAACCTTTAATGGGTGTGCAACGAGATGGCATCCGCGGACGATTACTCATCATTCCTGAGATTTCGATGATTGTCTCTTACTGGATTGAGGGCGATATCATCCGAGTTATGCGTGTACTACACCAGAAACAAAAATTCCCTACGGATTGATTGCTTCCTCTGGGGAACTAACGCCCTGTTAAGGGGTGAGTAACGCTATACCGAAGCCACCGCACACCACCTTAATCATTAAAATCAACGCATAGTGAAAATGCCACGCGTTGCGAATCCCTCTTGAACAGTTTGTTAGGTCTATTAGTAGAATTGTTATATATATCTCAACGGCACCTGCGAGCATTCAACAGATACAGAATAGCCAAGCTTTCTCGACAAGCTAAGTGTTGATTTTGCGGCTAGCTCTTGACTGTAATGTGGACCCACTATTATTTTCTTAATAGCAGACCTAGGGATATGTATACTTTTCGTAGGTATGAGCAAGCCAGATGAAGCTCGATAAAATACATCGCTTGAATTCTTGCAAATCGGATAGTCGCGGGTGCCGATAAATCTAGGAGACCCCAGCAGGTCTTCTGAAATGTGAGTAGTGACCAATCTAGCTTCTGATTCATGCGAAAAGCTATTATGCTTTACGAAACAAGCATACATATGAACTTTCATTAACACTTCAAGGTAATATTGTGCAGCTTGAATTCTCTCATTTACAGAATGCCTACATTTTCTCTTACTAACAAACGGAGCCACAATTTTGAAGTCTCCGTATGCTTTTAATAATTCAACGACTGCTCTTCGCGCTATAAGATTCTCATTAGACTGGTTATTATAAGACACACTTCGAAACATATTATGGCTATTATTAAACTCACTAAACAATTCTTTTCTCGAAAGCCCTATGCTGTACGCATCATTTGCTTTGGTATACGCCATCCAATGTTTAACACTATCTTTTTCAGACGTAAATGAGGCAGAATAGATTCCAATTTCAGAAGGCATACCGCCTAACATTTTATCAGCTAATAGCGCTATATCTCTGTATTCGATGTAGCCATCTAACCCTTTTAACCTCATCTCTTCATCGGAATAACTCATGAGTTCTTTTCGATTAGAAAAGTAAACAGGGCGAACTAAATCATTAACCATATTTAGTCCTGAAAGATATTCGCTTTTATCGTTTAAATAATCTATCTGTGTAGCCCAATACGACGAACTCTGTAATATCCCAAGAACACCTTCTGCTGTCGTGTAGTGGTATACTAAATCATCTTCCATCTGAAATATCCTTGTTTGATAGACCTAACGCCTTGCTAAGGTGTGAGTAACGCAATACAAAACCTACCGCACAGCGCCTTAATCACCATAAGCCACCGCAAAGTAAAAATGCCACGCGTTACGAATCACTCTTAAGCAATTTGTTAGTACATGCGCTACTTCTATTTATGCGCTCCAAGATATTGAAAAATGGCATGATATGAAAGGCTTTGAACACTGAAGTGAGACGGGCAGCTACAAAACTTTACCCCGATTGAAAGACGAAAGTTGGCTAGAAGAAAAACGCACTGAACTGCCCTATTGTCACTTGCTTTAAATTAAAAAAGGATTCTTTCCTCGTCACTCAACAGCCACACCAAAAGTAATCACGGTTCTCTCAAAAACCACCACGAAAATGAAGAAGCACCAAAGAAATAGGCTCAGAGTTAGAAGCCGTAAACGGTGAAATCAAAGCGAACACTCCGCATATAGTGCCACCGGAAAGAACGTGAAAGGCACTAACTGAAAGGTGTAAAGACGAGCGCCAAAACAGATAAACACCAAAACTTATGACCTTTGATGCCAAACCCGTACTAACGCCCTGTTAAGGGGTGAGCAACGCAATACAAAAGCCGCCGCATACCACCTTAAACACTAAAACCAACGCATAGTGAAAATGCCACGCGTTGCGAATCCCTCTTGAACAGTTTGTTATGTGCGTGCTAATTGAGGTACTTTTGCCAATGTTGTTGCCCTGTCAAAACTACTCTGTAATCTTCGTAGTCCAATGAACTATAGAGCTTTTTAGCTGCAACATTATCATCACCGACCTCTAGTGTGATTTTGAGGTAATCATTATCACGACAATACTGTTCGATACCGTTCAGTTGCGCCTTGCCAACACCTTTACCACGAAAGTTGTCCGACACCATAAAATCATGGATATTCATCACTCTTTGCGCACGATAAGTTGAGAACGATTCAAAGCAAACCGCAAAACCAGCTGGCTTATTGTCGACAAAACTGATAAATCCGTAGAAATAAGGCAACGCAAATAGCTGAGCAATTACTGAGAGATCTAGTTCAACTGAGAATCCAGATAGATACTCCTTGAACAGAGTCTCGAATATACTTCTGTCCTCAACGCTTTCTGTTTCGATACGCCTGATTGTGATTTCCATATTCATTTCCACCAAAGCACATAACGCTCTGTTAAGGGGTGAGCAACGCAATACCGAAGCTACCGCATACCACCTTAAACACTAAAACCAACGCATAGTGAAAATGCCACGCGTTGCGAATCCCTCTTGAACAGTTTGTTAGGTGAATTATCGCGCACCCAACTCCTTTAGTTCCCTTGCACTTTTTAGAACAGGTTGAAGAGAGTTCTCTAACGCTAAAAACCATTGCTGCTCAGACAACTTACCATCAGAGCCAACTTCTAAGGGAGGTACCCAATCTTTGTGCCGATTAAAAAGATCTGGGATTGAATCACTAACATTCGACAATTGATTTTGGTTAAAACCATTGCAAATCAGCTCATCTACGTCAAACAAAGCACGCTCGTATATTGAAATTATCTTGGCATCGTTATGGTTTAGTTGAAGATGAGCAATTAAAAGCTTCAAACGTCCTTTTAAGTCGTTTAGCTGCATCAACCTATCATTATTTGTGTAGTGATATTCCATTAATTCACCTAACGCCCAATTAAGGTGTGAGGCACGCCATACCGATGCTCCCGCATGCCACCTTAATCACTAAAACCACCGCATAGTAAAAATGCCACGCGTGCCGAATCGCTCTTAAATTGTTTGTTATGTTTTGGTGTTCATCAAGCTAATCAAACTTTTTGAATAGATTATGCCCTGTGATCCCATACCCAAGACGAGTGTACAGCCTTAAAGCACCATTATTGCCATTTGCAACATGGAGCTTCAACCTTGTAATACCACTTTGTTTGAGGCGGGATTCAAGGTTTTTTATTACTAATTTGCCATAACCTGAGTTGCGATACTTTTGCTCTATGAAGAAGTCACAAATAAAAGCGGTTGAGTCTTCTACGCTCTCTATGTACCAAAGATGACCTATAGATAGCTCCCCCAATTTAATCGAACAGACATAGTTACCGTCAGTAACAAGCTTATTGGGTAGTCTCATCTCGAAGTCTAGGGAAGCGAACTCAAAAGATTTCCTTTCAGAGTAGCCATAATTGGAGCTGATAGAACCAGCGTATTCTCGTATAAAGTTTTCACGAAACAGCTCAAAACAACCAGGTTCCATTTCAAATAGACTTATCACTTTACCCTCCTAAATCCTTGGAGTTGATTAAAAACATAACGCCCTGTTAAGGTGTGAGCAACGCCACCACGAAACTTAACCAAGTCACCGTAAACACGAAACCCAACGATGGAATGAAAAATGCCATGCGTTGGGAATCACTCTTAAATGCTTTGTTATATTTTAGTTCTGTGGACCAAAAAGAATATTTGCAAATTCGTCTTTGGTAATCTTATTTTTCTGGTCGCCTGACAAGAAGCTGTTGTGACACTCCACATTAATCCTCATTTCTTGTATAAAGTTGTCAATTGTACGAATATCATTAAATGATACCTTTCTTTCAATAATAGCAAAAAGCATCAAATCAAGATAATGATGAATGGTTTCAACCAAGTAATCCTCATGATCATTAACATTACCTTGATGAACTATTTTATTTCTTGAGCGATAAGCTCTGTTGATATCTCTCTTGCATCTAATAGTTTCTTTTTCAATAAATAATTTAACACCTGACCTTGTCTGCATATCTCGCACTAGCAGAAAGAACTTGTATCTAAGAAGAGGTTGATCCCCCATTAAGTCTAGAAGCTCAACAGCCATAGGTTCATACTCCTCTACGCCAACTAATGCCGCCGTTGCCTTTTCATCATCTGAAATGCCTATCTTCTCTTTCGCTTGTTCAAATGCTTCTTTATTCCACTTAACTAGTAGATCGCTTAGAGATGCGATCCTTTTGCGCACAGCATAGAAGGAATTAATGAGAGATACAGTATCTACAACCCTGCCAATATGAGAGTTTGTTTTATTGGTAATTAATAGTGTTTCAAGACATATCCATAAATTCACAATCTGAGATGCAACCTCATCTGTATCCAACGCATGAGAATGCAATTCAACACATCGATTAAATCTCTGAAATGACTCAGTTTGAAGTCCAAATTGGGAAATGAAAATTGGGAATATTTTTTTGGTATAAGAAAACTCTTGCTCGCCAAGGGAATGCATTGCATTCCCTTGCTTGCTAATATTTACGACATTATGCTTATCATGCTTATATACAAGACAGTAATCAGAGACCCAAGGCTTGTTTCTGTGACTGAAAACAACAAATAAATCTAACAAAAATGAAACTCTATCTTTAGCCTTTCTCATTGCGTGTTGATAATCAACTGCACGTATATCTTTGCAGGATATGAATAATTTCTTCTTCTTTGTATTTTTATAAAACTTACCCTCTAGTGCTTCATTGTATAACGACTCTTTCTCTTCGCTGAGTTCTAACTTGAACTTTTTGCATGAATCTTTTATTTCCATAAAAAGATTTGAAGCAGTAAAAACCACTTCAAACTTTTTCTTTTCCAAATCAAAAAGAGATGTAAAAGTATCAATGTCGTCAATTGAACTAATTTTATTGATACCTGAACGATCAAAGAAATGTTTATTTGTCAAAAAATAAACTGTGCCTTTTTGATATCCGTATGATAACAAAAACTGGAAGAAGCTAGTCGTTATATTATGTAGCTCGTCTTTTTTACGAAAATTAATAATACAATCTTTCAGGTCATGCTTAAGTAGAGAATAATAATCACCACTTTTAAGTTTCATTCTCAGAATTTCTAAAACATTCTTAGTGACTTTCTTATCAGCATCTACACTAAGCTTAGATAGATAGTATTCTAGTTTATCACCTAAAACACCTTTAATTGTCTTACTCGAACGAATAGCATCTACCAGCTCAGTAAACAAGGAGTCCAACTCTGAATTAGAGACATTGAACAACCCTCTTTCTTCCAAGTTAATATACTCCAAGCACTCATTAACTATATCAAGTGCAGATACAGAAACCCTTTTCTCAGAAAACTCTGTTTTATCATAGGACAACTCTAAGATACGCTGGGCAAAGAAAAGCAACCCCTCCATGCTATCTTCGTACGTCCAAGTTCTTAAATTTGTAATTATCATTATTACCACCTAAAAAAAATATAACGCCCTGCTAAGGGGTGAGCAACGCAATACCGAAGCCGCCGCATACCACCCTAAACACTAAAACCAACGCATAGTAAAAATGCCACGCGTTGCGAATCCCTCTTGAACAGTTTGTTATGTGCGTGCTTACGTTATGCACCAAACTGTTTTATACGCTTAGCGCCAATAAAAAACTGATACTTACATTGTTGAAGTAAGTCTAAATGGCGCTCAAACATGGGTACGCCATTGGATAAAGAAAGGTGGTAGACGAGTCCATTACCGACATACACCCCAACGTGTGCTCCGTATGAGTCAGCAGAGTCGTTGTACATCATGATATCTAGCGGCTTAAACTCGGTGACCACCTCACTAAACTCTAAGTCACCCCACAGTTCACTAGAACGGTAGTTGGGTGGATTTAGACCGAAGTCTCTAAGCAGGTTATAAGCAAAGACCTGACAGTTAGCTCCAAGCGTTAAGTCTGAATCATCTTTGCAACCTGGAATGCGAGATGAAACGTATCTTACATTTTTGAATCTGTCGGGAATATCCATTTCCATTTCTCCCAAAGCACATAACGCCCTGTTAAGGTGTGAGCAACGCAATACCGATGCTGCCGCATGCCACCTTAATCACTAAATTCAACGCACAGTGAAAATGCCACGCGTTGCGAATCACTCTTGAACAGTTTGTTAGCTTTTGGAGCTTCCGTTTACAAGATCGTGGACCCAGATAAAACCACAACTTGCGCTTTCCGCTGCAATTTTATCTTTAAGGCGATCACCTACGAAAACCGTCGATGCTGGCTCGACACCAAAATGCGCTATTATGCGCTTTAACATTCCGCCTGCTGGCTTTCTACAGTCACATTCACCATCAATGGCATGCGGGCAAAACTGAATGGCTTCTCTATCCGGAAGAAAACCAAAAACGCCTATGACCATATCATTAAGGAGTTGAAGACTTACTTCCTCTGTAAACTCCCCCCTAGATATACCCGGTTGATTTGTCGCGATACCAAATTTTTTGGATGTCCAATCGTATTTGCTGAGGACATCACAAACATCACCTTTTAACACCCACTCCCCTTGTGCAAGCGGATAAAACTGACCTTCAACAGTGCACTCCCGTAGTGTATCGTCAGCATCAAAGATGACCAATTCATATCTATTCAAATCCATTGAATACCTCTTTTGAGTTCTGTAGAAAGCTAACGCCTTGTTAAGGTGTGAGGCACGCAATACCTAAGCTTCCGTATACCACCTTAACCACTAAAACTAACGCATAGTAAAAATGCCACGCGTGCCGAATCGCTCTTGAACAATTTGTTATGATGATTTTTGTTGCATATGACGCAATTTAAATTTAAAGTACGCCACCCTGTTATTTGAGATGTATCAATGAAACACCTTCTACTATTAATTTCGCTTAGTCTGCCTACAAATGCACTTGCAAACTGCTATGGATCTGACTCTTACAAGACTTGTTATGACGACAATGGAAATACGTACAACGTCCAGAAATACGGCAACACTACGTCTGTTCAAGGTTACAACAGCCAAACTGGTTCAAGTTGGAATCAAACTAGCACTTCTGTAGGTAACTCGACTTACACCAACGGTACATCTGCTGATGGTAATTCTTGGAACAGTACAACGAATAAGATTGGCAGCAATACATACACAACAGGCACTGACTCAGAAGGAAACTACTTTTCTTCAACTTGCAACGAGTACGGCTGCTTCTAGCTCTAATTAACTCCAGTCTCTCTGATCTGGAGTTAAATCACCATAACGCCTTGTTAAGGTGTGAGGCACGCAATACCGAAGCTTCCGCATGCCACCTTAACCACTAAAATCAACGCATAGTAAAAATGCCACGCGTGCCGAATCACTCTTAAACAATTTGTTATACGCGTCCTATCGGTTGTACTTAGCTTTATTCAAAACTTCTTTTAGTTCATGCGTTTTCTCAAGGTTTACACCGTGAATATTGGCTAGAGCACAAACATAATACAAAACGTCATATAACTCTTCTGCGACTGAACCTTTGAGCTCATCTAGCGTTGGTTGCCCACTTTTGCCTTTGCGAATAGATTCCGATAACTCGCCAACTTCTTCGATTAGCTTTAAAAAATAGTGTTCAGATTGCTCTGGCGCATAATCGAATTCTTTTATATGACTTTGTAACTCAGATAACTTCATAACGTCCTTTTTGTATCATTTTTCATAAAGCGTATAACGCCCAATTAAGGTGTGAAGCACGCGACCACGACACCTAATTTAACCACCCTAAACACTAAACTCGACTCAAACCAAAAATGCCAAGCGTGCTGAATCACGCTTAAATTGTTTGTTATGTTTGGGCTAAAATAGTACATATTGGTTTATCATCACTGTAAAAGCCTAACCATGAAAACACTTCTATTCGCTCCACACCAAAACAAACAAAAACATACCCAGCATTGACTAAATCCCCAAAAGCAGAAAATTTACTTTTTGGTATAGCAGTAAACCCGTCTCTGTAGTATTTAACACCGTCACTTTTGGGAGCGCCTTTAACACCAATGGCTTGATCACCTGGTATTAGCAACCCAAATACGGCGCTATTATCATAGAGCTTTCTTTTATCATTTTCTTTTCCTTGCTCTTTTAGTAACTGACCAAAAATTTGATGGCGTGTATTTTGAGCATTTGAAGATTTATGGCTTTTTGCTTCCAAAATTAAATACTCACCATTTTTAGCGAGATACTCTACGTCAGCAACTGTATCGGAATCATCACCAAAGTTAACGGCTTCTTTGATCCCAAAAGCATTATCTGAAGTAATCAGTTCTTTGAAACTTTCTATTAGCTCTTTCTCTGGATTTCTTTTTGACATTTTCACCAACTGTACCGAAAACATAACGCCCTGTTAAGGGGTGAGCAACGCCATACCGATGCAGCCGCATACCGCCTTAAACACTAAAACCAACGCATAGTAAAAATGCCACGCGTTGCGAATCCCTCTTGAACAGTTTGTTAACTGGATTTGCAAAGGCGGAGCGCTTGCTCTCCAGATTTTGCGATAATTACACGCTTATTTCTTGTAAGCGTCTTGAGTTTGTCCATTATTAGGGGTTTCGACTTTTTGGATAGTCCCATAAGAATTTGATGAACTCGATATCAAACCTTTCATCGCAACCTTCAGCTAAATCTGGACGCTTACTACTTAATAATGTTCTCTTTAGTGCTCGATAGATACAGGTATATCGGTTTACATCTAAGAATATTACTGTGTCACAAGCTTCAAATCTTATATCAAGGGTGCTCTGATAATTACCATCGATAATCCAACACTCGCTTTCACAAAGACCTTTTTGAATTTTGATCCAGTCATCTTTTGGAGTTTTAACCCAATTTGGTTTCCAATATAGCTGATCGAGATGATGAACAGGCAAATTCAACTCTGTACCTAATAGTGCCGAAAATGTGGATTTACCCGAACCGCCGGAACCAATGACCGCAATTCTTTTCATCGGACTTACCTCGTCATCAATCCAGTTAACGCCCTGCTAAGGGGTGAGCAACGCAATACCTAAGCCGTCGCAAACCACCTTAATCACTAAAATCAACGCATAGTAAAAATGCCACGCGTTGCGAATCCCTCTTGAGCAGTTTGTTAGTCGCGAGGCACCGAGCGACAATTTTAAGCCGAACTAAACTTTGCGAACAACAAACTTTATGTGTTTTGATGCATTTAAGTCAGGCGTAGTTTCAAAGCGCCTACTCAATGAAACCACTTGGAACATAAAACGTCGTAGAAAACGGACTGACAACACCAACAAGCGCTTTTGGAAAACCAATCTCACAGTGCGGACCTTCAACAAAGTCACTGAAACCACGTGGAACTTACCACACCAGAGAAAACGTCATTTCAGCGAGTAAATCGGCTTTTGTACCGACAAACTCACCGAGCGGAGTTGCAACCAAAAACAGACTCTCGATTGCCCTGCTCTGTAAGCACCAAAGAACAAAACAACCGCTACAACAGTTACAAAACTTAGGACTTAAAACAGCTAAAACTAAGTTCTGATGATCGAAGATTAATCGGTGTACCAAGCAAACAGCTGCTAAATATTAAGTTCAGAAACATGATTTTGATTGCTAGCTTTTTCTGGCGACTAACGCCCTGTTAAGGGGTGAGCAACGCAATACAGAAGCCGCCGCAAACCACCTTAAACACCAAAACCAACGCATAGTGAAAATGCCACGCGTTGCGAATCCCTCTTGAACAGTTTGTTATGTGAATTTTAGCCGTGTGCGTCGATACTATCTTTTGGGGCTTCTGAGCGTATGTCCATGCCATAGTCTCTGATGACACCCGCAACTCTGAGTCTGTAGCTTTCAAAAACACCACTACGACCTTTTAATTGAGCAAATCGATGAGATTCTAGGTTGCGCCACTCTTGAATTGCTTCTTCGTCACGCCAAAATGACAAAGATAGAACCTTGCTGTCATTTGTTAGACTTTGGAAACGTTCGATTGAGATAAAACCATCAATATCTGATAGCAGCGGTTTTAGTTCACTTGCAATATCTAGATATTCAGAAGTTTTACCCTCTGCTACCTGTACTTCAAAAATTACTGCGATCATAACTCACCAGACTACGACTAATATATTCGAGCATTTTACCGAATTGGAGCTGCTGTAAATATGAGTTGTAGCAAGAAGTTAGAGATTAGATTCTGTGATTTTTCGCCATTCACATAACGCCCTGTTAAGGTGTGAGCAACGCAAGACCGAAGCTGCCGCATACCACCTTAAACACTAAACGCAACGCATAGTAAAAACGCCAAGCGTTGCGAATCACTCTTAAACAGTTTGTTAAGTGTATGTATGCTCATTGCGATCAAAGCTACGACCAAAATGTTCAAAAAACTCCATGCAATCCATCAATAATGACTGACTAATGTTAAGCTCTGTAACTTCACGAACTCTGTTAATTATCATTAAAGCAACCACCGAACCTCTACTGTCATATTCAGAGTCATCAGGGTGTTCACGTTGCCAATTTATAAGCCCGTTACTAAAGTAAGCTTGGCATGTATCAGTTAACAATATGTGCTTTTCAGAACCAAAATGAGCAATTACACCAACGCTATGCAGATACTCGCTCACTAGTAAGAATTTTCGAGATAAAGGAGAACTTGATTCCTGTTGACCACCACTAACTTCACATTCTACTCTCGACATCGCTATTACTGATTCGTAGTATTCGAGGCGAGCTTGCCAACATATCTTGTTTAAAGCATCCAACGAAACATGGGCATTCCCATCTATACTGACAGTCATAGAATCACAATCCGTTTTATATATATCAAATGGATCTACATCATCTTTAATTATCGAGTAAACACCTTTTGTCTCATTTATATCCCATACAATGAGCACGCAAAGTTCTCTTGAACGAAGCCACTTCCACATATTTCCTTTAGCGACACTCTGAGATATATTTCCATTTTTAGTTCTTTTCGTTTCGAAATCAGTCGTACCCTTGACTTGAATCCATATTTTAAATGGATCCATTCGTTCATGCTCTTTGGTTTGGATTAAGAGATCTTCGCCATAATCATTTTGGACTTTTTCTACTGCCCACCCTAGCCTAGCGCACAGTGCTTTAATATCATTCTCTGTAATATCACCTATGATTGATGATTCATTTCTCATTATATACTTCATCTGCACTCCTATTTACGCCATACACTTAACGCCCTGTTAAGGGGTGAGCAAAGCAATACCGAAGCCGCCGCAAACCACCTTAAACACTAAAATCAACGCATAGTTAAAATGCCACGCGTTGCGAATCCCTCTTGAACAGTTTGTTATGTTTGTTCTACTTTTTAGAATACTGGACTTGCGGTAATACCATAGGAACAGAGAACTGAATTCTCGAAGCAGATGAATTAGCCTGATTTTCTTTACCATTAGCGCCTATAGAAAAACCACCAACTGATACACCTAATTTGCCCCCCGATTCGGAACCCTCAGCAACTGACACACTTACATCAAACTTAACTTCGTGAACTTCTAACCATCCATCTTCTACTTTAATTCCGCCATATCGAGTATCTCTCGAAACATCGAGAACCCCTTGCGGACACACAAGAGCCTGAGAGCCTTTTAACTCTTCATTCGCTTTTTCAATACCTTTCGCTATTTGAGACAATGATTGAGAGATAAAATCTTCTAAATTCATAGCTTTCTCCAAAACATAACGCCCTGTTAAGGGGTGAGCAACGCAATACCAAAGCCGCCGCAAACCACCTTAATCACTTAAACCAACGCATAGTAAAAATGCCACACGTTGCGAATCCCTCTTGAACAGTTTGTTATGCCTATGCTAACCACCTAGAAAATCTAGTATTTTTTGTCCAGTACCTAGACCTCGTTTGTAAAACTCAGTGTGACCGCAACTACTGCATGATAAGAAATAAAAACGGTGTTTGTTGTAATTGAAAAATGTACTCCAAAATCCACCACTGGCTCTTAGCTCACCAACCTCATATGATTCTGAACCACATTTATCACAGCTGTATTCAAACTTCGATTTCACTTTGTCATTCCCTAACAGGTGGTTTGCCATCTGCTTGTTTGCAAGCTCTTTGCCTAAAGACCCGCACTTTTCGCACTTCAATGATGAGTGTTCATTGCTATGGCCACACCCAAAACACTCCCATATACTATCCATATTTCCTCTTATAGGCATAACGCCCTGTTAAGGGGTGAGCAACGCATTACCTAAGCCGCCGCATACCACCTTAAACACTAAACCCAACGCATAGTAAAAATGCCACGCGTTGCGAATCCCTCTTGAACAACTTGTTAGGCATATTCTTGAATATACCACTTGAATTAACCTGTACAAATACCCATGTATCATTTGTGTGGTTGCACACACTGGTGATCCTATAACTTATTCATTTGAGGTAAATTTTATGGCAAAGAATGACTACAACGTTTATCAAGGTTCAGATGGAACTTGGCGTGGCAAGCGTCAGGATGCAGGTCGAGCAAGCATTACAGGCAAAACTCAAAAAGAAGTATTTGAGAAAACTCGTGAGCTAGCAAAAAAAGCGCAATCTGAAGTATCTATACATAGAGGTGACAACAACAAAATCCGAGATAAACATAGTTACGGAAACGACCCAAAAAGCTCTAAAGGTTAAACTCTAAAAGATTGGGAGAAGGAACTCCCATTCAGTTAATTGCCGCTTATATGCCTAACGCCACGTTAAGGCGTGAGTGAACGCGTGCTATGTTTGAGCGAAGCGAGTTCAGCACGCGTTTGCGAATCGCTCTTAAACGTTTTGTTAGTACGGGGTTAGGAAAATTAATCATGTGTAAGATTGCTTATGCTCACTTTCAAAATCACGCCCCATATTTTTATCATGTTTCTTTAAATATGCGCCTGTTAGCTCATCGGCGCTGATATCAAACCTATTCAATACATCAGAGAAATACATTAAAACGTCAGAGAGCTCTTCAACGAGATGGTCACGAGTTAAACCTGTAGCCATTAGATCGTCAACATTCTTTTTCTTGACGATGGATATAACTTCCCCGATTTCCTCAATCATATAAAGGATAAAAGTGTTTGCATGTTCAGGCTCCATAGGAGCCCATTTGTCTTTATTTTTATTCCACAATTCTTGGGACATTCCCAAGGCATCAGAAATTCGAAGATCTTTTTTCATATTATTCCTTACAAAAGTCACCAATACTGGGTAAAACTCAATAGTACTAACGCCTTGCTAAGGTGTGAGTAACGCAATACAAAAGCTACCGCATGGCGCCCTAATCACCCTAAGCCACCGCATAGTAAAAATGCCACGCGTTACGAATCACTCTTAAGCAATTTGTTAGTACATGCGCTACTTCTATTTGTGCGCTCCAAGATATTGAAAAGTAGCATGATATGAAAGGCTTTGAACACTGAAGTGAGACGGGCAGCTACAAAAGTTAAACTCGATTGAAAAACGAAAGTTGGCTAGAAGAAAAACGCACTGAACTGCCCTACTTTCACTGGCTTCAAATTAGAAAAGGATTCGGTCCTAGTACTCCGACGACAGCATCAATTACAACCAAGGTTCTCTCAAAAGCCACCACGAAAATGAAGAAGCACCAAAGAAATAGGTTAAGAGCTAGAAACCGTAAACGGTGAAATCAAAGCGAACACTCCGCATATAGTGCCACCGGATAGAACATGAAAGGCACTAACTAAAAGGTGTAAATTCGAGCGCCAAAACAGATAAACACCTGAACTTGTGACCTTTGATATCAAACCCGTACTAACGCCTTGTTAAGGTGTGAGGCACGCAATACCTAAGCTCCCGCATAACACCTTAACCACTAAAATCAACGCATAGTAAAAATGCCACGCGTGCCGAATCACTCTTGAACAATTTGTTATGTTTATTACCACCCGCCAGTACGTTACCGTAAATGAGCAGAACAATTTTACCGGCTAAAAACTTAGCTTTTACCTGCTGCTAAAAAAGCAGAAAATCCGATAAAAACAAAGGATATGAAGAGTGACACCATAGAATATCGAATGACAGTAAACAACCAAGAGCTACTTTCAGGATACTTCGAGATATTTTCGCTACTTCTTACGTAATTAAAAAGAAGCGCACTAGAAAAGCCGCAAATGCTAGTAACGAATACACATCCATCAACTCTCCTTTTCCACAATAAGCATCTGAATATTAACTATAGTTTTCTACACTCGACTAAGAAACATAACGCCCTGTTAAGGTGTGAGCAACGCAATGCCGAAGTCACCGCATACCACCTTAAACACTAAACGCAACGCATAGTAAAAATGCCACGCGTTGCGAATCACCCTTAAACAGTTTGTTAGCAATTTAACTAAACGAAGCCCCAAAACCATCGAAGGTACATTGAAACTCCCAACCTTTTGTAACCATAAAGTCTAACCATTGAGCAAGGATGTCTTTGGTTACCGTTGTCGGGT
Organism: Vibrio owensii; assembly: GCF_002021755.1. Lineage (NCBI taxonomy): Bacteria > Pseudomonadati > Pseudomonadota > Gammaproteobacteria > Vibrionales > Vibrionaceae > Vibrio > Vibrio owensii. Next base: position 3,286,255 of record NZ_CP019959.1, on the reverse strand, counting down.
GAGAATATCCTTCAACAAACCATGAGCGGTTAATAAACCCCTCACTTCTGATCAGTGACTCATAGTTTTCGAGAGCGTCGTTTAGTTGAATAGCTGATGCTTTATTTGGACATAAGTAGCTAAATTCTAGAACTAACTCTGTTTCGTTGGTGACTCCGTTACTTATTAATGAATCCCAAGTCTCATTGAGCATGTTCAGCTGACTTTCTAAATTCGATTGATAACCACTCAACTCCAATTTCTCCCTGATTGCTAACGCCCTGTTAAGGTGTGAGCAACACAATACTGAAGCCCCCTGCATATCACCTTAAACACTAAACGCAACGCATAGCAAAAATGCCACGCGTTGCGAATCACTCTTAAACAGTTTGTTATAACGAAAATAAACGAGATCGACATACTACGAAACAAAAAAGCCCCAGTTGGTAGCTGGAGCTTTTTCGGCTACACATTAAAAGAATGCATGCCCTTTCAAACAGTACAATTATAACGCACATGAGCTGTAATACAAGTTGCATACTTTCAAACACTTAGGTATACTGCACGCCGTTTTGAAAACGCGCAATAAATAGACGACCAAATTTAAGAAACTGTATTGATTATGGCTAAATAAAGCCAGTTTTGTTTTCACAAAATCAAGGAGTAATACATGAGAGAAATGATAAGCTTAGTAAGTGTTCCTCACAGAATAGCTATAATAGTTCGATTCTGATCTGTAGTTTTTAATATTAAGTATCTTTAAATCCACCAGGCAAATTTTTGTCTAGTCAGCTTTGACGGGTGGTGCCGCTAAGCTTCCCATAACCGGAAGTCTATGCGTGTCCTTTCAAACGAAGAGATTGGCTTTCTTAGGCGTTAACTGGGATAAGAATAGTTAGTTTAGTCTTCCTCAAACTAGAGGATAGCTATCATGTCACCTTACCCTAAGTGGAAAGATGAACTAGCTAAGATGCTATGCAATGCTCTGATTAAAGAGATCATCGCTAGTATCCTTAAGTTGTTAGTTTAAAGTAGCGAAAAACGTTAAGTGCAAGCTCCAACCTATATGGTTGGAGCTTTTTCGTTATAACGCCCTGTTAAGGGGTGAGCAACGCAATACAGAAGCCGCCGCATACCATCTTAACCACTAAATTTAACGCATAGTAAAAATGCCACGCGTTGCGAATCCCTCTTGAACAGTTTGTTATATGCCTTACCCACCAATGACACCGAGCCAAACACAAAACCACAACCATCCTTCCACTTATTACGCAACAAGCGGATGCAAATTGTTGTTTTAATTAAATAATGCTCAAATTGAAATTAGTCGTTTGAATAGCTTCAAGCCAAAACTTAGTATGCTGAGAATAAGAAAAGCTACTATGAACATAAATACTGGCTTGTAGAAATCGAATGGCTCCTCAGAACGGAAAAGGTACCGATAGATGCAGTCTCCAGCGGCAATCCCTAATGCCATGTAACACTTATTGACGACTTCCTTTGTCATATATCCTCCTTGGCATATAACGCCGCATTAAGGGGTGAAAAACGCATACCTCGGAACAAGATATAGACACCTTAAACACAAAAAGGGATTCAAACCACGAATGCCACGCGTTTTGAATCCCTCTTAAATGCTTTGTTATACCTAAACTCGGTGTTCGGAGTAATTTAGAAGAGCATGTGCTACATGGGTTTTAGCTTTAACCTTTGAGCTTTTTGAGTTTGGACAAGCGAAAAATGAATAGATTTTCCCAATTACGATTAGCACAAAAGCTAAAACATATTGAATTGGAGAAAGCATTGCATTGATCTCGATGGATTTTTTCATTATCGGAAATACTACTTTATTCAATTCATTTCTCTTTAATGACTTCTCCATCTTTTGCTTTGTCGAAGATGTCTCAACGTTCGGCTTTAACCCCAAGATACTTCTAAATTTGGCTGTTAATGCCCAATTCAAGTAAGAGAACACTACAAAATGTCTTCCTGACATTACAAAAAACGTTACGGCCAGCTCTTTAGCTGCTTGTGAACGCGCTTTGTTCTCGATAACTTCCAGTACCATTTCTTGGAGCTGAGCACGCTTTTTCAGCGAAGACCTCCAGTTGAGTAAGTAAATCGCACTAATACCTAGTACAACAACTAATGGAACTATCTCATCATACATACTAACCACCTTATCTTCCGCCTTGAGCAGACGTAGAAGCGTTATCCCTAAATGCTTCTAGTACAGTGTTATTTTGTTTCTTTCTAATTGCAAGTAATGGTAATGACAATGCTGCCACTAACGGCGCTGCACATAACATTAGTAAACATGTATTAACTACCATTGGTGCTTTCTCGTGAAGCACATTCAGTTGTTCGAGCGCTGCTGGTAGCCAATCGAATGTAACACTAGTCTCAGGTGCCGCTGACATGTAAAGCCTTGTTGTAAGTTATTTTTTTGCAAATTCTCCTATATGCAACTGACGTAGTCAACTAAAAGCATACATAAGCCCATGAAATTGTTACTTACATCCGCATAGTTAAGCTTTAGGTATAACGCCCTGTTAAGGTGTGAGCAACGCAATACAAGAGCCGCCGCAAACCACCTTAATCACTAAAACCAACGCATGGTAAAAATGCCACGCGTTGCGAATCACTCTTAAACAGTTTGTTATACGTAATTTCAACACGTTACAAAAACTCTTTTAAATACACCTTAGGGTCACTTAAGTTTCTTTCATGGTATTCTTTCTGAGCCTCGTCAGAAAAGATTGATAGAGTCCAAGTTCGAGAGCAAATAGTACTCGTTCCATTCCAAACACCGGTAGACCTAAAATGTTGTGCAAAATCTTTTAAGGGTGAATCATAAATCGACATTCTATTTAGTAACAGTCCCAGAAAAGCACCTATTGGTGTTGTAGTCGAGTTTGCTGCTGATCCTTGTTGAAACATTCCTGAATGAGTAACACCATAATGCGTAATTGGAAATGGATGGTTAATGGGTCTTGGAGGAGACTTTGTAGTGTCAACATTCATAAATGCAGGGAATTTCATAACTGACCATGTTGCTAAATCACTAACACAAATGAAATCTAAACACTCTGCGGGTTTAGTGATAAATTTTCTATCATATTGCTCTACAGCTTTATTTATATTTTCAATCGGCGTAGCACCCTCAGATTTCCAATTATGTGAATGCACCAAAATTCCGTAAACAATTGTAGAATTCATTTCTTTTAAAGGAGAGCTAGCTTTTGTATCTAACAATTCTCTTATTTTATTTGCTGTTGAGAATGCCTGTTTGATATGTTGATGTTTTAACGTTAATTTACACTCAAAAGCTGCGGCGACACCGCCCGCTAAATATAGTTTTTTACTTTTCAAGTAATTAGGGTAACAAGGTTTAAGTACTATTATGTCAATTTGAGGACTTGCTTGACCTTTACTACTGATTATTCTTCCTTTAGTTACAACCTCATAATTGGATGGTAACCAATTTCTTAATAGTTCAGCCCAGTTTTCCTCGCCCTCATCTCCAGCTGTCCCAGGATCTTCACTAACCCTGCGTTGAATCCTTTTGTATTCATTTTGAATACCCGTTGTTACAGCTTCCATGAAATCAACAAGTTCATGTTTAACTTTGTCTGACATCCTAACTCCAAAAAATTACGTATAACGCCTTGTTAAGGTGTGAGGCACGCAATACCTAAGCTCCCGCATAAGACCTTAACCACTAAAACCAACGCATAGTAAAAATGCCACGCGTGCCGAATCACTCTTGAACAATTTGTTAGGCTAATGCATAAAGGTTTGCACGTGAGTTTCAAGTGTATCCCTATACATTTTTCTTTGGCTCGGACTTAGGTCAAACTGAGATGTAAGAAAAAAGCCAAAATGAGGTTTAAAGCCCTGATTCATAAAGGGTTGCTCTTGCTGCAACTTTGCGTGAGTCGAGATTAACTTGCCGACAATTTGCTCTTGCTTGCTGTCATCCATGCTTTGAAGGACGTGAGCAAGATTCCCGCTCCTAATTACATTTAGAATAAAGCTCAGACTAAACTGCTTTGGTAGCTCCCCAAAATAACGATGAAAGAACGACAAGCACCCTGCGACAGTTAGCCCAACACGAATATTAGGTTGAGGATATAGCTCAGAATTACAATTTTTGTATATTTCTTCGTATATATCACCTAACGCTTTACCAATACTTTTAATAGCTAATCTTTGATCAAATGTTGGCTCAATAGTTCTTATTAACTTACTTGTATTCGTCTTAAAGGTCACTAGAACAAGCAATATTTGAGCACCAAAGTGGTCAGCTCTTGACTCTAGTGCAACACTATCAAGCTCCTCTTGATCTTTGTGTTCGTTGTGAAAATTTAGATAATGAGCTAATTCATGACATAATATAATTAAAACAAATAGATAGTCTTCTATTGTAGTTATTTCATATTCGCAAATCCCTCGTGAAACTCTGATTCGGGCATTAGCTCCACTTCCTCTAATTGAAGCATATGAAATATCATCTACATTTAACTCTCTGTTTACCGTAAAGTTGCTACCCGGAACAAAGAAGCTTTCAACATCAGAAAATGCTGCTTCTACAATTTCTTTACCCTTCACCATAATCCTCATTTTTTGATTAGCCTAACGCTCTGTTAAGGTGTGAGCAACGCAATACCGAAGCTCCCGCATGTCACCTTAAACACTAGACGCAACGCATAGTAAAAATGCCACGTGTTGCGAATCACTCTTAAACAGTTTGTTATAACTCAGACTCTAGTAATGCGTACAACTCGATTACACGCGCGGCACGGGAAGTTACACCAACAAATTTAGCAATACCGGATGTCGAGTTGGTATTGCTCCCCGGCAAAACGGCTTCACTACCAGCTTTAATCCTTTCATTGATATCATTTATTTGGTCATGTAGCTCCGTCAATAATTCAAGTTGGTATGCACTATGAACATATGAGCTACTCATCACCGACTTTAGGTAATTATTCCTTAAAAACGTAGGATTATTCAAAAAGTAGAAGCTACTTGTATTTTCGAGCTCATTTGCCAAGTAATGAAGTAATCTTTGGTTTGCACTTTTCTCAGCTAAAAATGCTCGTTGCCACTTTTTAGACAACATAAGATCTTTCTTTTGTTGATACTCAATCTCTAGCCGTGTGCCATAGTTGATAGCGACTCTGAGCTCTTCTTTAGTTTTAGATAACTGCTTCTGTAGATTCAACTGCTCGTCTGCTGACTTGTCTAGCTTTACATGCAAATTAGATAGTCTTGTTCTATTTTCCTGCTTTTCCTTATTGTCTACATATATTTTTGGTATACACACTAATAATACAAGCAGGCTATTTAGCACAAGTAACTTACTCAAAAATGACTTTCTAAACCACCAGTTTTCGTGAGTATCTGTCGCCTTTAAAGTCAATACACTCAGTAAAGCGGAAGTAAACGCTAATAAAGCTAAACTGATATCAAATGCCATTCTACCTCCTGAGTTATAACGCCGCATTAAGGTGTGAGCAACGCTTGGCTATACTTGAGCGAAGCGAAACTGCCAAGCGTTGCGAATCACTCTTAAATGCTTTGTTAGCTCACATTTTTACTGGATAACGTCATTTAACAACTGAACCTCTGCATCAAGAGTAATGAAGAAGAAACCAGCTCTACTTTGATCACTTACAATATCAATACTTGCAATGTGATGATGTTTCGACTCCACCCTCTCTGAATGTAAAGTAAACCCTAAATCTTCAGTATTTACTTCTACAATCAAGCCTGAAAAGTCTAGTTCAAAACATTTTTTTAGAACTTTCACTTTAGGAGATGGGAATTTTATTTTAAATTTCTCATTGTAGTAAGGTTGAAAATATCTGATTAAGCTAGCTTCCACTAAACCTATTTGTTGTTTCTTAGTTAATGGATTCTCTTTGATGTCCAAGAAGCGCTTATTGTCTTCGTTGCCGTCGATAACATCTTTGGCATTTCCATCTAACGTTGCTGCTAGCCTATATTGTTCAAATTGAAACATTAATATTGAAACTTCACTATCTGGATAAGAAACTGAACTTTCCGCTAAGATTTTCTGAAGAGTAGAATGACTTTTTAAACGTTCATGAGCTGTACGACTGCCATTACCAAATGCCTGACCAATATAAAGAACTTCTAGATCATTTAACACTGGAACACTCAGCATACTAGCTGGTAACCTTTTAACGGTTTCACCAGTATCGTCGACAGATAGTATCTCTCTGTGCGGATACTTTCCTACAATCAAATTTACAGCACCATCAGTAAGTTTAAACATCTGTTTATGCTTAAACTTGTGCTCTTTCCCTTCAATTCTGTAACCAATTTCAACTTCTAAGGTGTCATTATCATATTTCAAAGAGTCGTTTATAAAATATGCGGATGGACGCCTAGTAATAAGATAAATATGGCTGTTTTTTGATATTTCTAGTGACTCTGCGTCCATACTTCCGTCAAGATGTACTTGATCGGATGGCATAAAGAGCACTCCAGAGCTACATATATTTACACCAAACTCGGACAAAAACTTTCTTTTTTTCATTATTATTTCTCTAACCATACTGTATGTGAGCTAACGCCGCATTAAGGTGTGAGCAACGCTACAACTAAACCTAACCATAGCACCATAAACACAAAACCCAACGATGACACCGAAAATGCCAAGCGTTGGGAATCACTCTTAAATGCTTTGTTAAGTGCCCTACCACTTACTCGAAAAGCCGATCCTTTTTAGTCGCATTTCTATGAGAGCCATCTCAACATAGTTAGACTTGTTTGAATATATATTATCTTTATACTCGAATACTAAAGGGAGTAAGTGTTCAAGAACTTCCTTTTCAGTATTTAACTTATACTTTAGGCTCTTAACTTTACGAAAGTATTGAAAAAGAAAAAAACACGAACCCATTAGTAACGTTGCAGTCAATAGACAAGTGAGCAGGAAAGCCCACACTTCAAGTTTTTCAATCAAGAATGTGCTGTCATAAAGAAAAAAACCAGCAGCCAAAGTGGCATAAATACCGACCATAGATACCATAGCCATAGTGCGAAGATTTACAATCCTCGTGTTTAGATCCTCTATGGTAGCAGAAACTGATTCCGCCATTTCCAGCAAACTCTCTAATTCATTTTGGCTATCTTTCTCGGTCATTCTATTTTTCCGTGCTTGATTGTAACAAAGCCATATTATCGACAAATACTCTTAGATAATTACGCTGTTTCGTTACACTGTCAATCTGTGATGTAACCTTTTCACCATTCCACTCAAAAGCTTCGGGTTGTGCACATACTGGGATAGCAATTACTTTAATATTTGCTTTACCGATAGCTTGATATAGCTCGGTAATTACGTCTGCGAACACACTACCACAATCAGGATGATAGTATTGCTTAGCATCTTCAACACTTGACTCATATAAGTCCACCTTGTTTACAGCAATCGCTATCCAGTTTGGACCACGCCCATTACTTTTAGAAAGTTTGACTGACTCTAGAAGCCTCTTAAACTCCTCTAGCTCAATTTGAAGATTATGGTCACGAACCTTAGATACGCTATCTAGTTCCTTATGCTCAACCATCGTTTTTCTGATTGAGTCATCTCGAACGGCAGTATAACCCCAATCTACAACATGAATTATGCCTTCTAGCGAATCACTTGAATTTAGTGCAAGATCAAGAGCTTTTGCTCGTTCAGCATTGTTCTGTCCAGGAATAACTGAAACAAGTTTTGTCCAATCACCGATAGTAATTGGCTTAACTTCAACTTCGTTACTAGTACCTGGCAACTGCCAATCAAGGCTGTTGGCTTCCCCATGGTAGTGAGCGGCAAGCACACTTTTTCCCGCTCCAGGTCTGCCAGTTACAATAACATCAGCACTACCCTTACCTAACTTAATCAAAGCTTTGATCCAATGCTCATGGATCGCATGCCTATACTGATAAGCGTAAACTACAGGCTTTGCAACTGTAGGTACTAAATCAGTCCAACTTTCGCTATTCATAACTATCTCTTTTATGTTTATTTTTCAGTATTTTAATTGCAAAATTATCTAAAGTCGAATGTGATCTTTAACGGCACTTAACGCCCTGTTAAGGTGTGAGCAACGCTATACCGAAGCTCCCGCATACCGCCTTAAACACTAAACGCAACGCATATTAAAAATGCCAAGCGATGCGAATCACTCTTAAACAGTTTGTTAGCCTACAAGCCCAAATTAGGGTTCGGTTTCATGCCGCTCGAGCGAAAACAAAGTACCCTGTGATCCCTCGCTCAATCAAGCGCGGAATTTCATCATAAATGCTTGCTGGCATCGTCAGAAGCTCTACCTCGGTAAACCCAGCAAGTTTTAATTTCGCTTCAATTTCTACAGGGGCATAGCAGTTGAATAACATTGAACATTGAGGATCACCAGCCCAATCATCAATATAGTATTGCTCAATGCCTTTTGAAGATTGGATCAACTGCAAACACAGAACGCCTCCACGCTTTAAAATCCCATTGAGGTTTCTTAGTGACTCGCAACACAGTTCTCTAGGAATATGAATGAAGCTGCCAAAACCATATATTCCATCAAATTTTTGGTGTAAGGACTCAGGCTTTACCATGTCAAAAAGCTTAACTTTTAAGTACGGGTATCTTTCTCGAACAACATCTAAAAACCTAGAGGAATAATCAGTGGCAAGAACCTCAAAACCTAGCTCATGAAATTTTGCTGCGTCCGTTCCTGGTCCACAACCAACCTCTAAAATGTGTTTTCCATCAAGGCGTTTTATAAATTCATTCCTCGCAAACTCACGTAAGTTAGGGTCATCTTCTGAGGCGGAATCTCCCGAATACGCTAAGGCAACCTTTTCCCAGCCTTCCTTATTTATTTCATTTTGGTCGTATTTCAAACTAGTCATCCATTGTTCCAATTTTGAAAGGTAGGCTAACGCCCTGTTAAGGGGTGAGCAACGCAATACCGATGTTGCCGCATACCACCTTAAACACTAAAACCAACGCATAGTAAAAATGCCACGCGTTGCGAATCCCTCTTGAACAGTTTGTTATGTGAATTTTAGCCGTGTGCGTCGATACTATCTTTTGGGGCTTCAGAACGTATGTCCATGCCATAGTCTCTGATGACACCCGCAACTCTGAGTCTGTAGCTTTCAAAAACACCACTACGACCTTTTAATTGAGCAAATCGATGAGATTCTAGATTGCGCCACTCTTGAATTGCTTTTTCGTCACGCCAAAATGACAAAGATAGAACCTTGCTGTCATTTGTTAGACTTTGGAAACGTTCGATTGAGATAAAACCATCAATATCTGATAGCAGCGGTTTTAGTTCACTTGCAATATCTAGATATTCAGAAGTTTTACCCTCTGCTACCTGTACTTCAAAAATTACTGCGATCATAACTCACCAGGCTACGACTAATATATTCGAGCATTTTACCGAATTGGAGCTGCTGTAAATATGAGTTGTAGCAAGAAGTTAGAGATTAGATTCTTTGATTTTTCGCCATTCACATAACGCCTTGTTAAGGGGTGAGCAACGCAATACCGAAGCGACCGCATACCACCTTAAACACTAAAACCAACGCATAGTGAAAATGCCACGCGTTGCGAATCCCTCTTGAACAATTTGTTATGAGTCAATTCCCAACTCACTCAGTTCCAATTTTAATCCCCTCCTAGTTTGGACCGCGACATAAAACGCTTTATTCAGTGCATCGACCAAATCACGCTCTCTAGGATCAATTTCTCGGGCAGCATAATGTCCAAAAGTTAGTTCAAACAACTTTGATCTTTCATTAGACGTACCTTCAAAGTAAGAGATTAACCACTCTAACTGCTTTTCTATGGAATCAAACAACTGAGGCTGTAAAACACTCCGATTCAGTTTAAGGGTTTCTATTGCTTGATTGCAGATATCTATTTTTACGTTTTCTTGGGTCATAAATTCCATTGACTCATAACGCCCTGTTAAGGTGTGAGCAACGCAATACTGAAGCTCCCGCATACCACCTTAAACACCAAACACAACGTATAGTAAAAATGCCACGCGTTGCGAATCACTCTTAAACAGTTTGTTAGTTTTTACTACAACCACTTATGAATAAGAAATTGACGAATCATTATTTCTACTCTTCATCAAAACGTTTTCCATCTGCCCCAGGAAGGTCTACAGAGGGTAACATACGGTTATAGTAGTTAATTATTCTAATTGCACCATTGGGATTTAAGAGGATTTTATAACCAATTAAAGGGATCGAAAATCCTCCATTTTCGAGTTTACTAACGTCCTTATGATCGAGCGGCAATATAGTCATCTTTTCTTCATCTACTGGAGCATGATTACTCTCTACATTTGCTAAAACCCTAGTCAATAGTTCCCATGCGCTGACAGGGCAACTCGCAGGGCTTTGTTGATTCATTAAATTATCAAATTTCGCAATTCTTCTTTTCTTATCCATTTTAACTTTCCGCTGCCTAAATATTCATGAGGTTCAAAAAACTAACGCCCTGTTAAGGTGTGAGCAACGCAATACCGAGCTGCCGCACACCACCTTAATCACTAGCATCAACGCATGGTAAAAATGCCACGCGTTGCGAATCACTCTTAAACAGTTTGTTAGCTTGATATATATTCACGCACTAACTTTCTTTGGTGTACTTAGCTTTGTAAGCAGAGTAAAAACCTATAAAGAAGAAAGTATTTGTTATTACTAAAACTAAACCTGATACCGCAGGTAGGTTAGAACCTAAGATCAATGAAAGCGTATAATACTGCGCACAAGCCGCCATTATGCAAAGAGCTAGTGAACGCAGTAATGTTACACCTTTAGGTAACTGACTTGGAGATAATAGGCACAAAGAGAAAAGCACGTGAGAGAAATGGATTGTCGCCAATGAAAAGGCAAGTATTAGAAATATGATTAGCATTATTAATCATCCGCTTTTAGCAAACCTCTGCGTAACAACTCTTTTTGAGCATCTTTTGCATTTGAACTCGTTTGGTATGCAATAACAGTAACCATAACAACCAGAATTGCAGATGCTCGTGATGCTGCTGTTTTGTTAGTCCCATTTTCATGCCAACTTGCGCCACTGGCGACGAGGTAACCGTTTTTTTGAGTTGCTCAGAGGCTTTTTGTGACGCTCCAATGACCCCTTTTTCATTTGCGGAGTATAAAAATGCTGCAACACCAGCCACTGTCAACGGAATTGTTATATCTAACCCTACGACTTTCAGCGCGTCAGTCACCCCTTTATTCGTATCAAAGAACTCCCTAAGCTCACTGTCAGAAAGAGACCACGAGAACCAATATGGACTAGCTACAACCTGCGAAACTAATCCGTACAATGAGGCTTTTAACTGGTTATCACTCATGTCTAGTATTTGCTTTAATATTTGCGATTGCTTATTTTTTGGGAGCTGTCTGTAGAGGACAATTCCGGTCATGATCGGAATTGCATTGGTTTGCTTTTTCAAGCGAGACTCATGCTTTTCCATTCCAATTAAACTCGCATAATATTTTACTGGGTCAGTCCCAATCTTTGACTGTTGAACTCTCATAAAAACTCCTACTTAGCATATATTCGGATTGATACGATCTAAAAAGTCACGACACAAATCCACTTAGCTTTTTTTCGTATGACTTCACGAGAGGCTGCAATTTACTGGATCAGTAATTACTTACTAGAACCTTAACTATAAGGTGTTGATATATTGAGCTAACGCCCTGTTAAGGGGTGAGCAACGCAATACAAGAGCCGCCGCATACCGCCTTAAACACTAAAACCAACGCATAGTGAAAATGCCACGCGTTGCGAATCCCTCTTAAACAGTTTGTTAGCTGTGTTTTACAACACGAGCTTTGCTCCCAACATACCGAGTACTGCGATAGTTACCATCGTAAACCAAAGGTAAATCATAAAAGATAGGCATAACGAAAATAAACCTCTCACAGCTTTATCTAAGTTTGCACCTTCATCGTGCTGTAAAAAATACGCTAGTTCTGCTGTAGGTATTGACCCAGCAAAACTCTTAAATTTGAGCTTTACCATCATCAGGCCCATTGAGACTGGAAGACTAGATACTAGTAAAGTGATTCCCACCGAAATCCAGACATTCTCGGGGGATTCATTACCTAAAACTACTTCTGCCCCGAACAACACTAAAAGCATTCCCAGAAAGCCCTTAAAAGATGACAACAACGAGTCTCTTGTTTTTATATACAGCCAGAATAGCGGCTTATCATATTTTCTCATTTTTTCCTTAAACAGCTAACGCCCTGTTAAGGTGTGAGCAACGCAATACCGAAGCTCCCGCATACCACCTTAAACACTAAACGCAACGCATAGCAAAAATGCCAAGCGTTGCGAATCACTCTTAAACAGATTGTTAGCTGTTTTTATTAAACACTTCTCTCTCTTCTTCAGATAGGTTTTGTGCCCAATAACAAAATTTTCTTAATCGTGTTAATGCGCGATGCTTTCCATAATGAGTGATTACCCATGGTATAAAAAACAAAACAGCATAGACGACGAAAAATAACCCGATAGCCTCAAATACCTCGTTCGATTCCCAAAATAAAGAAATGAGTGACGCAGCTAAGAAGGACGCAAATATTATGAACCAAGGGTTTGTAGCTATGGTTGGCTGTGAATAACTATCAATTTCGACGTTACAGTATTCTAAAGAGCTTTCAAAGTTAGTATTATCTGATATTTTTAATCTAACTGCTCCTTCATAAAACATTACAAACTGTAGATACTCGTTATTTTTACTAAAAAATGACAGCTCATGTTGGAAAATGTTTGAATAACGTTCAAATGCCCTTTGTCGACACATGTTGTATTGATTGATCATTTTGAAACACATGAATAGCGAAAAAGAAATCAACAATAACGACTGGAACATACCTTCTGAGAAGTACTTCAAACCAATTGCCCCGAATGTGAAGAGCGAGAATTTACATATCAACACAATCACATCAGCAATATCATTACTTACAACTATCGTCTTAAATACTCTCCAAACGTTTGAATCATTACAAAGTTTGTAGTGTGTTAGAAATATTTTCAATTACTCCTCCCAAAAACTGCTAACGCCCTGTTAAGGTGTGAGCAACGCAATGCCGAAGCTCCCGCATACCACCTTAAACACTAAACGCAACGCATAGCAAAAATGCCAAGCGTTGCGAATCACTCTTAAACAGATTGTTAGAAGCCTTACTGTTACAAAAGTAAGGCTTTAGTTACGATCAATCGTGAAGCAATTAGAATAAAGAAATCATCGTTTTCTCAAAAACATCTAATTGTTGATTTAGATCTTGGTGTCCACTGTTAAGCCCAGCAACGTGAGCTTTCGCAAAATAGGATTCGAATTTTCTTTTAAAAACCGCTCCATTTGACGCCCAGAAATCGCTAATTGGCAAAGCATTTGCCACCGCATAATTGGTTGCAAGATTATCAACGACTTGTTCGGCACGGCTTGAGCTAGTATTGAACTGAAGTTGAATGGTCTTAACTACAATCTTTTTGTAATCCAATTTCTTACCACTTTATAACATTGATTATAATTACCGTTAATTATGTAAACATACTTTACACATCAACAAAGAAGGCTATATCAAACCTTGAATAGAATGATATAAAATCATTATATATCAACATATTAAATAGTCACTATAACTTTAAAGTGGATTTTCGTTGGCTTCTAACGCCGCATTAAGGTGTGAGCGGCGCTTGGCTATACTTGAGCGAAGCGAAAACGCCAAGCGTTGCGAATCACTCTTAAATGCTTTGTTATGCCTCTGTTACACTTTTGCTGGATCCTTAATTTTATCCCACTCGCTTTTAAGCAACTCTTGTGTAGATATTAAGAGTTCTTGATTATAGCGTACGAGAACATCATGGTTCATAACGCTATGCCTAGTATTGGGGTCATTTAGATAATTTTCGATTTGAGTTAATGCTTCATAAACTCGTTTGTCTTTTACATCTTTTTCTTCAAACGTAGGTTTAAGAAGCAAATGTAGTTTAGAACTTAGAACTTTCGTGCTGGACAGTAATGCCAAATACTCGTTGTTTTTGGACTGATAATTTTTATCATACTCCTTTTTTAGTTCCTTTTCATACACCCTAGTAACTGAAAGTTTTTCCTTTACTTTATCGATTAAATCAATGTCTTTCGCATCAATTTCTTTCTTTTTTTCGTCAAACTCATTTCTAATCGAAATCAGTGCATTACGTGTAATTTTGAAGTTAATATTGTTCTGTTGAAACGCCTGAACTTGAACAATCTTATCAAGGTAATTTGATACGGTATCCCGAAAATCATTAACCCAGCTTTGTCTAAACTCTTTAATTAGTCGCTTATGACCTGCGGTTGCATCTTTTCTAAGAAGCATCCACGTGACAAGAGCAGAAAGTAAAATCGACAGCACAACTGAAACTACATATGGTATATCAGTAGCAATACTAAACTCTAGATCAGTTTTACTTTCTTTAAACTGTTTGACCTCGTTAAGTAGTAATGCGAACTCATCTTGCTTTTTAGTTTGGTTATTTACCAATTCTGTCGCTTTATTTATGAGTTCATTTCCCTGAATAACCAAGGATTGATTGACGTTTAGAGCTTTTGACACCCTTGAGTCAAGTTCTTTGAGATCTTCTTGAAGTTTAACAACTTCGGGAGAAGTTAAGCTTTCCTGCTCACTATTAACATTTTCAGCGACGACCGAAAATGATAAAAAGCAGAAAAGTAATACCTTTTTCATATTATTTTTATCACCGATATTTAACTATTTATCATTGAGGCATAACGCCGCATTAAGGTGTGAGCAACGCTACCACCAAACTTGACCTTACCACCTTAAACACAAAACCCAACGATGACATCAAAAATGCCAAGCGTTGCGAATCACTCTTAAATGCTTTGTTATACAAAAACTTCACCAGTGCACAGAGATAAAATTAAGCTTCTTTATTTATCTCTGCAATTGTAGAGCTAAAGTCGTCGAGTTGAAGCCTAATATATTCAAGATCCTTGACAAAGTTTTCAGCTTCGATCACGGTATCAATAGCATCAAAGTTATCGATATTACGCATAATATTGTGAGAAAAACGTTCGAAAACATTAATTAACTCAAATGCACTATGCGCCAATTGCTTTTGGCTAGTTAACGTTACAGATTCCAAAATAATCAATGCGTTTTGTAGATCGTTTAAGCTAACGCTTAAAGAGTCAATCATGGCAGTAGCTTTATCTTTGTTAGGTACAACTCTTTTGCTAACCGTTGCTGGCACCATCAAAGGGACTACTACCTGCCTATTTAGTTTGTAGAAGTCTAAGCGGCTCCTTGTAATAGCTTCTTTGGCTGAAGAAATTTCAGAATACACCCGCTCCCATTGATTTTTGCGTTTCCAACTAAAAGCACTTATCAGCGCTGAAAGAGACAGTACTAAGGTTCCTAACCCAGTGAGTAAATCTCCAACATTAGCAAGATATGCGAACTCAAAGTTCGATAAAAAATTTAGTTCCATATGAGGTGCAACTTCTCCTTTTTGTATAACGCCCTGTTAAGAGGTGAGCAACGCAATACCAAAGTCGCTGCATACCACCTTAAACACTTAAATCAACGCATAGTAAAAATGCCACGCGTTGCGAATCCCTCTTGAACAGTTTGTTATGTTCAAAACTAACGGATATCACTAAGATTTAGCTCAGAAAAATCAGATACATTCCAAGACCACTTTACATTCAGGTTACAATTTAGCTCCTTAATTTTTGAGCTTTCTAAATCGTTCAGTTTTGTGAGTTCCGTGATCTCAATTGGTTTTAGTTCATAAAACCAATTATTTTGCGTTGCTTTAGCCAGTGCTAGATGTACGGCTCGATATTTCTCTTGCCCCTTAGTTGTCCTTCTAGGAAGACCTGAGAGAATCCTTCTAACGTTGTTAACGTAGTCATTTAAACGTTTCTTCCCTCGTTTGGTTTGCCCCACGTAACGATATTCATTACCTACATCATCAACAACTCTGGCGAAGTAAACTAAGCCTTTACCTTCTGTTAAATCTAATTCGTATGGATTGCTCCATTCCAACATAGTATTCAAATACTCCTCCTTGAACATAACGCCCTGCTAAGGGGTGAGCAACGCAATACAAAAGCCACCGCAAACCACCCTAATCACTAAATTCAACGCATAGTAAAAATGCCACGCGTTGCGAATCCCTCTTGAGCAGTTTGTTAGTCGCGAGGTACCGAGCGACAATTTTAAGCCGAACTAAACTTTGCGAACAACAAACTTTATGTGCTTTGATGCATTTAAGTCAGGCGTAGTCTCAAAGCGGCTATTCAATGAAACCATTTGGAACAAACAACGCCGCAGAAAACGGACTGACAACACCAAAAAGCGCTTTTGGAAAACCAATCTCACAGTGCGAACTTTCAACAAAGTCACTGAAACCACGTGGAATTTACAACGCCAGAGAAAACGTCACTTCAGCGAGTAAATTGGCTTTTGTACCAACAAACTCACCGAGCAGAGTTGCAACCAAAAACAGACTCTCGATTACCCTGCACTGTCAGCACCAAAGAACAAAACAACCGCTAGGACAGTTACAAAGCTTTGGACTTGAAACAGTTGAAACTGAGTTTTGACTATCGACGACGCACCTGCGTATCAAACGATCATCCTCCGAATTCTAAGCTTAGAAACATGATTTTGATTGCTAGCTTTTTCTGGCGACTAACGCCCTGTTAAGGTGTGAGCAACGCAATACCGAAGCTCCCGCATACCACCTTAAACACCAAACGCAACGCATAGTGAAAATGCCACGCGTTGCGAATCACTCTTAAACAGTTTGTTAGCTTGTAAGTGGAATGTGGAGCATACGTGAATCTGACACAATGAGATCGTATCGTTGAATGAACTGATCAAATTTTGATGGATCGTCACTGTATGATTGAATCCACTTGTTACAAGCCTGACCAAACTCATGTATTAATGCTCGATAGTCATAATACTTGGCATTTTCTTCCAACAACTCAACTTCCGGAGGAATACTGCCGACATAAGCAACCAAGCGTTTTATGCTACCTTTTTGGACTTGCCTTGAGTCCAAGTTACTCATGTGTAAGAGTGAATTTCGATGCTCCCAAAGCTCTCTGGGAGTAACCTCGACTGAGGTTAAGTCAGCATACTCATTTAACCATTTAACAAACGGGGTATCTTCACCTCTAGAGCTTTCGCTAAACTCGATATAGCCAATCGAGTCAACAGCTACAAGCATAAGCTTAATGCTAGAAACATAATGTCCTGCTTGATATAAGACTCTGAAAGGTTGAAAGAAGTCATCGTTTATTAGTTCTGTAAAACGAAAACCTTTTTCTGTTATGTATTTATCACGCCAATCTACAGTCATTTGTTCACCTACAAGCTAACGCCCTGTTAAGGTGTGAGCAACGCAATACCGAAGCTCCCGCATACCACCTTAAACACCAAACGCAACGCATAGTGAAAATGCCACGCGTTGCGAATCACTCTTAAACAGTTTGTTAGCTTGTAAGTGGAATGTGGAGCATACGTGAATCTGACACAATGAGATCGTATCGTTGAATGAACTGATCAAATTTTGATGGATCGTCACTGTATGATTGAATCCACTTGTTACAAGCCTGACCAAACTCATGTATTAATGCTCGATAGTCATAATACTTGGCATTTTCTTCCAACAACTCAACTTCCGGAGGAATACTGCCGACATAAGCAACCAAGCGTTTTATGCTACCTTTTTGGACTTGCCTTGAGTCCAAGTTACTCATGTGTAAGAGTGAATTTCGATGCTCCCAAAGCTCTCTGGGAGTAACCTCGACTGAGGTTAAGTCAGCATACTCATTTAACCATTTAACAAACGGGGTATCTTCACCTCTAGAGCTTTCGCCAAACTCGATATAGCCAATCGAGTCAACAGCTACAAGCATAAGCTTAATGCTAGAAACATAATGTCCTGCTTGATATAAGACTCTGAAAGGTTGAAAGAAGTCATCGTTTATTAGTTCTGTAAAACGAAAACCTTTTTCTGTTATGTATTTATCACGCCAATCTACAGTCATTTGTTCACCTACAAGCTAACGCCCTGTTAAGGTGTGAGCAACGCAATACCGATGCCGCCGCATACCACCTTAAACACTAAAACCAACGCATAGTAGAAATGCCACGCGTTGCGAATCACTCTTAAACAGTTTGTTATGTGGTTTTCCCACGTAGTCCTATTAAGTTTCCAAAAGGGTCCTCAACTTGGCACATTGAAAGCCCATCTTCTATTTCCATTGGTCCACGATAAAGACACGCACCTAGCTCTTCAAAATGAGCCAGTGCAACACATAAATTATCTACTGACCAGTAAACAACTGTACCACTTTTACCAGCACCAACCTTTTCGTCTGCTTGGACTATTTCTAGTGAGAAACCATTTAGATCAAGTGCCGTGAAATCAAATTCTGGATGGTAAACCGGAACGGCTTCTGGAAAAGCTTTCTTGTACCATTCAAGCCCTTTCGCTACATCTGGGACATGAACAAGAACCGCTGATGGATTCATAATTTCTCTCCAACCACATAACGCCCTGTTAAGGTGTGAGCAACGCAATACCTAAGCCGCCGCATACCGCCTTCAACACTAAACGCAACGCATAGTGAAAATGCCACGCGTTGCGAATCACTCTTGAACAGTTTGTTAGCTGTTTTGCACCTTTCTCGCTGAATCAGTCAGTTCATGCGATAACTTCCACATTGCGTCTGTTGCAGATTCTATATAGCCACTAGAGATATCTAGCTGTTGTCCATTGATTGAAATACCTTCGATATCACCAACGTTCTCTGTATTCTTTGCGACACCGCCGTTGTGAACCCAATCATTGCGGATAAATCTAACTTCATTGTCTAACTTGTTGAACGCCATCTCAAACTGTTCTGATGGCTCAGTTAATAAGCCAATCGCTTTGAAGTTTTTAATCAGATGACTTAAGTCACTACCTCTTTTCTTTTTAGGTAGTTCAGGAGAATGCCCCATTTCTTCGGCAATGATGCTATAAAATTTTTTTAGTTCACACTCAAATACAGCCCAGTTAGTGACTAGCATGGACTGTCGTTGATACATGGGCATCAAATCTGTAAACACTGCTTTAAAATCGTATTCATCTTCGCTTACACCAGCAATATGTGATACTTCGACCTCAACAACTTCACCAGGGTCATCTGCACACTGTTGTTGGAACATTTCGGTTGTATATGTTTGTACATGCTCGTCTATATTTTCTACGAAATTTGCAGTTAGTTCTACTTGCTTCGAGTTAAATGCCTGCAACAAACGCAACTCTTCGGGAGCAAAATAATATGGAATTTTCTTTGTCATATCGTACCTATAAATGAAGACAGCTAACGCCCTGTTAAGGGGTGAGCGACGCAATACCGAAGCCACCGCACACCACCTTAATCACTAAAACCAACGCATAGTGAAAATGCCACGCGTTGCGAATCCCTCTTGAACAGTTTGTTAGGCGCGTAGCCACGTTTTATAACTGAATCTCAACGTTGTTCCGTACATATGTAGGGATAGATAGCTGCTCATCTATATCTTTGAACTTTGGCTGTTGAGGCATCAATTCTATTATCGCGTTCAGTTCTTCAAAACTGATACCGACCACTCGGCAAGCCGTCATCAAACCATTTATAAAGCACTTTTTATCCCGCTTTTGCTGTTGCTCAATTGCAGGAATAGACGAGTACAATTCGCACTCTTTCGTTAATAAGGCTAGAAGTTCTTCTTTTGAGGTTTCCATATACAAACTCAGTTACTAGATAGTTTGGACACATTATCAATGATTTAAGACACAACTTCCAAGAGCTTGATCTTACGTTTTAAACCAAGCGCCTAACGCCCAATTAAGGTGTGAAGCACGCGACCACTTCACTCAACTTGACCACCGTAAACACAAAACTCAACCCAAACCAAAAATGCCAAGCGTGCTGAATCACTCTTAAATTGTTTGTTAAGCATTATTTTGAGAAGCCATCGTTGAATTGTTGGTGGATCTTTGACAGTTCAATCTCTTCTAGAGGCACATCTGCGCCGGGCATTGCATTACCCTTATAATTTATATTTCCATACGGAAAAACATATGGATTTTCTTCGGTAATTTCAGAAAGATTGATGTCAATTAACAGCTTTGATTTTGGACATCTCGTACTTCGAAAACCATTGCCATTTACATAGGGCATCTTTTTGATTGCTTGAGCCAGTATATTGTTAGAACAACGTAAAAACTCACTATTAACAAATATGTACGACTGGTTTTCTAAAGTTTCTCTGCCAACAAAAGCTATAAAACTGATGTTTTTGTACAGTTCATTGAACTCAAAGACAACAGGACGATTAAGCCCAAGTTGCTCAATATCATTAAACTGACATTTTCCACTGGATAATAAATCGAGCAGCTCTAATGTAGTTATCGATAACTGGAAAGCTCCAAGGTTATGCATTGTATTCTTGTGATGTTCAGGAACGCGTCCCTCTTCCATGCAGTAAACGATTCCATTGTTTGGTGAAATAGAACCCTTATAGTCCCTATTACAAGCATACTTCTTGTTGATTTTTATTAATTTGCTTTTGACACCCTGAATCAACGGCTTCACTTGCTTACTTAACTCTACAGAGCGAGTTTGCCCGACTGACATTTTAGACTGTATGCGAGCTATTTCTTTATCGAGTTCAATTTCTGTCTTAGTTAACAAACCACCTTTCGGACCGCTAACGTCGACAAACAATATGTCTTCAAGAGAGTCATTTACATCGTCTGAGATTACATAATCAGGAGTATGATAGCTCTCAAGTTGTGACATTTTTCGAAGAGAAAGGTAACGGCTGTTTCCTCCATTTTTTATCTCCTCCTCATAACGTTCTATATCTGAGTCTTTTAATCTAAATTTCTTTAGCAAGTATTCACCTGCAAACTCTTCACTATTCATTGAAACCTCATGTTGAGCAAACACCATAATGCTTAACGCCCAATTAAGGGGTGAACAACGCCTTCCCCCAAACTAAAGCATTGTGCCATAAACACTAAATTTGAAGTAGAACCAAAAATGCCAAGCGTTGTGAATCCCTCTTAAATTGCTTGTTATGCTTGTTCTATCAGTAGGCACGGTTAAATGCCAACGCCATATACAGTTAGCCTGTTGCCTAACGAGGTCTTATTTATGGTGTTCTTTACTACGCGAATGTTCGGCATACTTTTTGGAAATGAGTTGATGTATATGAAGTCCAGTTTTACGAACAAGATACCAATCTATCGCTGCTAAAATGACCAAGCCTAGTATAGTTCCCATCTAAAACCCTCCTTACACATCGAATCATAACTCTATCAAACCACTGATAAGTTAGATAAGACAGAACGCAATTTTTGATGAGTTGCGATGGTTTTCAGAAAAGTTAGCGTGTATTAAGGGATAAAAACCTCATTTCTAGTAAAGATACATACTGATATTCGTTGAATACGTAAAGTGCCCATACTTACAAGTTTGAGAAAAAGCATAACGCCCTGCTAAGGGGTGAGCAACGCAATACTGAAGCCACTGCATACCACCTTAAACATTAAAATCAACGCATGGTTAAAATGCCACGCGTTGCGAATCCCTCTTGAGCAGTTTGTTATGTGTTTTCATCCGAAGCTTTTGGAGCAGTGTTCTTTGCTATCTGAATCAATGTATATGATATGCCACATATGAAAAATTTGGCTATCCATAGCATTATCCCAGATACGAGAGCGCCAATACCTAGTTGAATTCCATGCAAGACAGTGGAAAAGATACCAACTGCCACTATTAGTACTGCTAGACATGTTATAACCACATCCATGATTCTGATTAGTGACTCAAATCGCTCGACTTTTTTCATTTACACTCCCTGTAATTCATTTAAAAGCGGATATTATCTCATTTTAAGTAACTGGCCCGACGCAATCCTGACCAAGACACATAACGCCCAATTAAGGGGTGAACAACGCCTCCACCCAAACCTAAAGCATTGTGCCATAAACACTAAAACTGAAGTAGAACCAAAAGTGCCAAGCGTTGTGAATCCCTCTTAAATTGCTTGTTAACATGCATTAGTTAACACCTTTAACCCTTTCCCATTCTTTTTTAAGAATTATTTGAGTCGTTGTTCTGATTGGCGTGACAAAAGCTTCGATGTTGTCTCGATATTTCTCATGGTCAACTTTGTAAAATGCTTGTTCAATTGCCTCTAATAGCTCTTTGCTATCCTCTTCCGCAGGGTTTAGAAGTAAATGAATTTTTTCTTTGTTAATTCTTAATGACTCATAGGCATCACGCTCTTTACTCATTGCACCCTCCCACATTTCTTTTGTCGATATCATTAAAGCCATATCTTTTTCTTCATGTGAATCTCTAAATGCTCTTTTACACAGATCGAATTCTTTTCTTAGTCCGTAGCTAACGTTACCAAAGTTTCTCGCCTTGATTAAGTTTGACGTAAACGAGGACACTTCGTCCCGCAATTTATTGATCCACTCTTGTCTGTTCCTAGAGAGAACTTCAACCATGACTGTCTTATCGGCTATTTCTTTTTGTGCTGCGACGCTTTTTTGAAAAGAGTCCATAGATTGAATAGCACTAGTTTCAACTGCTTTAATCGAGTTTTTTGTACCTGTTAATACAATAACAATAGTAATTAAGAATCCCATAGCTTGTGTAATTATTGCTGCCCAATCTGTTTTACTGTTGGATTCTACTTTTAATTCTATCGGGGCTGATTCAATTAATGATTGTCTTACGGCTTGTTTTTGTTCATTCAACTGTAGCGAGGAATCCGATTTAATTGTTGCATGAACCAAATCTTTTTTGACTATAACTTCACCACCATTTTGCGCAAAAGTCACTCCACTACATATAGATAGTAATAGAAGAAATAATGCTGTTTTCATCGTCTGTTTTCCTA
The DNA here is from genome assembly GCF_002021755.1 of Vibrio owensii. Taxonomy (NCBI): domain Bacteria; kingdom Pseudomonadati; phylum Pseudomonadota; class Gammaproteobacteria; order Vibrionales; family Vibrionaceae; genus Vibrio; species Vibrio owensii. The sequence continues at coordinate 3,263,233 of NZ_CP019959.1, read as the reverse complement.
TAGGGTCTACGAAAATTAAATCTTGCATGTTAACGCCGCATTAAGGTGTGAGCAACGCTAACACGAAACCCAACCATACCACCGTCAACACTAAACCCAACGATGGAATGAAAAATGCCAATCGTTGGGAATCACTCTTAAATGCTTTGTTAAGTGTATTTTGACTCCACATATCCTTTAAGAGTATTTACACCAAAAAACAGCGTAATCATCCCGAAAACTATCGGGACTAAATAAAACACCCAACCAATTGAATTTATGATTGCTACATTCGTTGGTGAACCAGAATCAACCCCACTTAGCATTCCAACAGCGAATTTAACTGCAAACAACGTAAGTACAATAAACAATATTGTGGCAAAAAGGCTCACCTGCCAAAACTGCTTACTCAGATCAACCAGTTCATTAAAAACATGTTCTATCGAAGATTTCCTTGCCAATTTAGCCTCCTTACTTGTAGATACACTTAACGCCCTGTTAAGGTGTGAGCAACGCAATACCGAAGCCGCCGCATACCACCTTAACCACTAAAACCAACGCATGGTAAAAATGCCACGCGTTGCGAATCACTCTTAAACAGTTTGTTATGTTCGTGTCATCGACTGCATATACTCTTGCGTCATAAGACTACTAACAACCCAATGGACAACAAGCTTAATCAGCAACTTAAGATCGCAAATATCTTTATCCTGCCATTTTCGTTGATAATGAGTTTCATCGTTGCCTAGCCAGACTGCACGAGTAGCACATTCCTTGATATTAGTGTCCGATATGTATTGATTGATACACTGCATCAAAGGCATAGCTTTGATTTTTTCAATCTCATCAGCATGTGAAGTAATACAGTAATCCTTTATTAAAAACTCCAATGCTTTCCTATACCCCATACCACACACTTCATTTAAACCGTTGGCTTCAGCGTTTGCTGATTGATTGAAAATTTCGACAAAAGTTGATGACATTTTGCAGACTCTTTCATCAAACTCAAAAGGCTTAAAATGGTTAGGAGTTGAATGTGAGTATGAGAAGTACGCATTTACTGAATTATTGCTTTCAGATTTCCTTTCAAAGTGTGCAAGAAACAAATGTCCACATTTAGTCGATGGGCATTCGTATAGCACTTCTAGATAACGGCTATAGTTTGAGCTGTCATCGTCTATTTCTTTGAAAGCATCAATTCGATTTGCTGACACTAAGCGGCTACAAACCGGACAACTATCTGGCTCTTGATCTATTCGAACGCCATTTCCACCAAGATTAATCATTTTTTCTCCAAAGAACATAACGCCCTGTTAAGGTGTGAGCAACGCAATACCGAAGCCGACGCATACCACCTTAAACACTAAACGCAACGCATAGTAAAAATGCCACGCGTTGCGAATCACTCTTAAACAGTTTGTTATGTTTTATTTAATGCCATAATGCTCATTTAGTTCTATACACTCCTGCAAAGAAGGTCCAAATGAAGCTGTTGCCATAAAACCAAACCTATCAGAACGAGCCTTTTGTTTGATAACTGGAACTCCAAACTTTTGATGAAATTCGTACCCGAGTTTCAACAATTCCCTTGATGCATTTGAGCCAAGAAAAATCATCTCAACATCATTTACAGGCAAGTCATGGACATGGATAGGGAAACCATATACGTCCTTGTTGTCCAATGTATCGCATTCGCTGAGCGGAATAGCTAATCGCCGCTCTTGTTCGTACTTCCAATCTGTAGACTTAAAATACAAATCACTTACAAAAAAGCTAGACTCAGACAATATTGATGCGTCTAACACTGGCGTAGAGGTGACGTAATTAACCTTGTTTAAAATAGAGGCAATAAAGGAACCTTCTTTTAGTTTTATTGCTAATCCACGATGTGACTCAGCATAATGAGCCCACATCAATACATTGTCGGGTATTTTTGATTCTGACTCACTAAAACAAGACATCCCCACTTTGCCACATATGTCTTCATAAACCGATGTGTCCAGTGAAAATGGGTACTCACTGTCGTCCACAATGAAATATTGCTCAATACAACCTGAATTTCCATGAAGGTGGAAATTAATTTGCTTATAACTAGCTTCGATTTCAACTTTCGACTTAAAACGTACCTGCATTTCATAGGGGTCATTGTACGCATCTAGGGTATTAAAACGGATAGTCTGATACTTTAAATAAGCTTCCGCTGCACTGATGCCTAAATACTTAAAAATGCTCATAAGCCTCCTAAAACATAACGCCCAATTAAGGTGTGAAGCACGCAACCACGACTCTCAATTTGACCACCGTAAACACCGAACTCAACCCAAACCGAAAATGCCAAGCGTGCTGAATCACTCTTAAATTGTTTGTTAGGTTTGTTGCAAATATGGTGCTATAAAGTCAACCAGAAAGCAGTATAACAATATAAGACCGGCTCCAAATCCCGACAAAACTGTTGGAATAATTGTAAAAACCCAGACCCTAGCGTTAATCAGTGCGCTTTTTTGCTCAATACGCTGTATTTCACTTAGAGACGACATGTCGGGCTTTTGAAGCCGTTTTGAGACTCTGTGCATTTGTACTGAAACACTGATCATTTTATATAGTTCAAATCCTATAAATGTCATCAGTGATATCAGTATAAGTGCGCCTGAGCTTAAAATAGCCCATTGAGGTAAATCACTTTTTAGACTTGACCATAAAGTAAAGAAACCGACATAACCAGCAGCAATAATTACATTGCTGTAAGAGTTAGCTTTTCCGTATACGTGAGCAACTACTTCTTTTGTCGCCGCTATATTTTCGTTTGTCATGATACGAGCTTGCTGCTGACTCATCCGATTAATGTGACCCGCTAAATCATTGTGCCTATCAACACAACGTCGTTCCATATCGTATATTTCTCTGCTCAATTCACTATCTCCAGAAAACCTAACGCCCTGTTAAGGGGTGAGCAACGCAATACCGAAGCCGCCGCATACCACCTTAAACACATAAGTCAACGCATAGTGAAAATACCACGCGTTGCGAATCCCTCTTGAACAGTTTGTTATGTGTTTTCATCCGAAACTTTTGGAGCAGTATTTTTTGCTATCTGAATCAGTGTATATGATATGCCACATATGAAAAATTTGGCTATCCATAGCATTATCCCAGATACAAGAGCGCCAATACCTAGTTGAATTCCATGCAAGACAGTGGAAAAGATACCAACTGCCATTATGAGTACAGCTAGACATGTTAGAACCACATCCATAACTCTGATTAGTGACTCAAATTGTTCGACTTTTTTCATTTACACTCCCTGTAATTCATTTAAAAGCTGATATTATTTCATTTTAAGTAGCAGGCTCGACGTAATCCTGACCAAGACACATAACGCTCTGTTAAGGGGTGAGCAACGTAATACCGATGCCGCCGTATACCGCCTTAAACACTAAAACCAACGCATAGTGAAAATGCCACACGTTGCGAATCCCTCTTGAACAGTTTGTTATGTTTGTGCTGACGTAGCTAGACAAACTTATGGTTGTATAGAGGTAAAATGTTGATCACTGGTTCTTCGTAAGGGTGAATTGTTCGAATAGCATCAAGTGCAGCTTGAACTAAAGACTCTTGGCATCTAACGTCAATTCTGACCTCTTCACCAAAGTTAATTTTACCCTTCTCGCCAGTAACAGGCTCCGAGCATTCAGTTGGTCTCCAGAACCCTGAAATTTTTACGATAGAAATAACGCTGTCATAGTCACCTACAACACCTGCACCAACTGAGTTAAGCGCATCACGGATAGCTACAACTTCTGTTTCAGGTGCATAAATTTCTAGCTTGAATTCCATCATTTTCTCCCAAAAAACATAACGCCCTGTTAAGGGGTGAGCAACGCCATACCGATGCAGCCGCATACCGCCTTAAACACTAAAACCAACGCATAGTAAAAATGCCACGCGTTGCGAATCCCTCTTGAACAGTTTGTTAACTGGATTTGCAAAGGCGGAGCGCTTGCTCTCCAGATTTTGCGATAATTACACGCTTATTTCTTGTAAGCGTCTTGAGTTTGTCCATTATTAGGGGTTTCGACTTTTTGGGATAGTCCCATAAGAATTTGATGAACTCGATATCAAACCTTTCATCGCAACCTTCAGCTAAATCTGGACGCTTACTACTTAATAATGTTCTCTTTAGTGCTCGATAGATACAGGTATATCGGTTTACATCTAAGAATATTACTGTGTCACAAGCTTCAAATCTTATATCAAGGGTGCTCTGATAATTACCATCGATAATCCAACACTCGCTTTCACAAAGACCTTTTTGAATTTTGATCCAGTCATCTTTTGGAGTTTTAACCCAATTTGGTTTCCAATATAGCTGATCGAGATGATGAACAGGCAAATTCAACTCTGTACCTAATAGTGCCGAAAATGTGGATTTACCCGAACCGCCGGAACCAATGACCGCAATTCTTTTCATCGGACTTACCTCGTCATCAATCCAGTTAACGCCTTGCTAAGGTGTGAGTAACGCAATACAAAAGCTACCGCACGGCGCCTTAATCACCATAAGTCACCGCATAGTAAAAATGCCACGCGTTACGAATCACTCTTAAGCAATTTGTTAGTACATGCGCTACTTCTATTTATGCGCTCCAAGATATTGAAAACTGGCATAATATGAAAGGCTTTGAACACTGAAGTGAGACGGGCAGCTACAAAACTTTACCCCGATTGAAAGACGAAAGTTGGCTAGAAGAAAAACGCACTGAACTGCCCTACTTTCACTGGCTTCAAATTAGAAAAGGATTCGATCCTCGCACTTCGACGGCAATACCAAAGAAAGACAACTCTCACTTCGTAAAAACCACGAAAGAGAAGAAGCGCCAAAGAAATAGGGTAAGAGTTAGACACCGTAAACGGTGAAATCAAAGCAAACACTCCGCATATAGTGCCACCGGAAAGAACGTGAAAGGTACAAATTGAAAGGTGTAAAGACGAGCACAGAAATAAATAAACACCAAAACTTATGACCTTTGATGTCAAACCCGTACTAACGCTTTCTATACGGCCTTCAGCCACCTTTCAGGTACGCTACCGCCTTCTTTCATTCCAAAAGAAAGTATGCATGCTAGCACTTATCTTTATGAAACAAATAGAAATTCAGTATGAATCTGTGTGCTCACACACGCAATTAGACGGCGTATTGGTGCCTAATTGTCCATAAGGGCCTAAGTTAATAAAACTGTACAAACAACCAGTCAAATTATAACTATGAAAAGTCAGTTTTTACTGAGTGTTAAAGAGCATATGATCTCGCGTCACTATGCGAAGAAAACCATTGAGGCCTACCTGTTTTGGATAAAGCGTTACATCGTCTTCCACCAGCTTACCCACCCTTCCAAACTTTCTGAAGACGATGTCGAACGCTTTCTTAGTCATCTTGCTATTGATGAAAAAGTGGCAGTCAAAACACAGGCACTTGCGTTAAACGCCATCTCATTTTTGTATCGAGAGTATTTCCAGATGCCACTTTCATTGAATATGAGGTTTCAAAAATCACTCACTGAGAAAAAGTTGCCAGTTGTCTTAACAAGAGACGAAGTGCGCCGATTTGTTCAACATATTGACCCGAAATACAAACTCCACATCCAGCTTTTGTATGGTTCAGGTTTGCGAATCATGGAGTGCTTACGATTAAGGATCCAAGATATTGATTACGACTATGGTGCGCTCAGAGTATGGCAAGGAAAAGGTGGTAAGAACCGAACAGTTACACTGGCGAAAGAGCTGCATGAACCACTCAAAGCACAAGTCAGTTTAGCGAGAGATTATTATCAGAAAGACCGTCACATGGGCGGTTATGCCGGTGTTTATATCTCTGATGGGTTACGTCGGAAGTACCCCGGTGCAGAATTGGATTTTAATTGGCACTTTCTCTTCCCATCAACCAAATTAAGCGTTGATGACGATACCGGAGAGTTTCGACGACACCATATCAATGAGAGCGCAATACAAAGAGCTGTTAAACGAGCGACAAAAGATGCAGGAATCGAAAAATCAGTGACTTGCCATACCCTGAGACACAGTTTCGCGACTCATCTTTTAGAATCTGGCGCTGATATTAGAACCGTTCAGGAACAGCTAGGACATACTGATGTGAAAACGACTCAGATCTACACGCACGTCATCGAGCGCGGCGCAGGAGGCGTCTTGAGTCCGTTATCTAGCTTATGAAAAAGAAAAAGCCACCGAGTGACAGTAAGTACTCCGGTGGCTTTCACATTTAATTGGTTTAGTGACGCTCGCCCAATTTGACGTTGCCTTTGGAATCAAACCAAAGCGCTTGAGCACGACGGCGGCCGAGCAGGATCGGACCATCATCATAGAACAGAAAGTTCTTCCAATATTTTTTGAACGTCGACCACTTCGTCTCGATAACGTTGTACTTCTCATAACAGAAGTACACCGTGACATCATCTTGCCAATCAATAAACGCCGCAATTTCTTCTGGTAACTCGGGTTCATCGGCTTCCCAAGCAGCCATCCAATCAACTTCTTCTGACCAATTAGACTCTTTCATTGGCCAATCGGACGAGCTCAAACGATCCATATCAGGACTTTGTGCACTAATGTTCTCTTTCCAGAACTGCGCGGCGCGAGCTTGACTCATCGGCTTGATAAACTCGAGGTCCTCTTCAGGCACTGGCATTGACTGGTGAGTAAAAATCCATTTTCTTTGGTATTCATCCAAAGGCAAATAAGACATTCAGTCTCCTTTCTTACGACTTCAACCAACCTTTCTCGGTGGCTTCTTCAATCAGTTCTTTGGCCTTGTCCCATAGGGTGACAGAACCAAATTCAATTCTTTTATTGATGGTTAACGCTTGCTCTCGCGTTACACCATTTTCTTTCCAACTTTGACCATCATTGTGGTAGTTGAGTAGCATCGGGATAAGGCGATCTAACGCTTTGGCGTATTTCGCATCATCACTTTGGGCCGCTTCAAATTCTTTCCACAAAGAGAACAGCTCATCACCTTGATCGCTTGGTAACATTCCAAACAGACGCTCTGCCGCTTTCAGTTCTTTCTCTTCTTGTTCTTTTGAAGCAGCGACATCATAAACAAAGGTATCGCCTGCGTCGATCTCTACGACGTCATGGATAAGCAGCATTTTCATCACTCGAGCAATATCGATTGGCGCATTGGCATGTTCTTGCATCAGTACCGCCATCAATGCAACGTGCCAACTATGCTCACCACTATTCTCTAAGCGTCGGTCGGCACTCTTTACCCGAGTACGACGAAGCACGCTCTTTAGTTGATCCAATTCAATGAGAAGTGCTAACTGCTTTTCCAATCTTTCCATTTATCGAGCCTCTGCTTTCCAGTTTGGGTTAGTTAACGATGTAAGCACATGATCTTGCCATTCACCGTTAATCAACAAATAGTCTTTAGCATAGCCTTCTCTCTCAAACCCAACGTGCTGCAATACCGCTTCACTGCGCTTGTTATGCGGCATGTAACCTGCTTGAATGCGGTGTATCTTTTGCACATCAAACATGTAATCACAGGCCATTTTTAACGCGCGGCGCATATAGCCATGACCTTGTGCGTCCTCTGCAAGGGAGTAACCCACATTGCAGGCATAGAATGGAAAACGAGTCAGGTTGCTGAAAGAGAGCGTGCCAAGCATTTTACCAGATTCGGCATGAACAAGCAGACAATAGTACCCCAACCCCATGCGATGTAATTCATTCAATTTGATCAGCTTTTGTAGCCAACCATTAACCGAGAAAAACGCTTCTTCGCGCTTCGGTTCGAAGGGCTTCAAGTAGTCGCGATTGCTTTGAAAATATTCTGCAATCATATCGGCATCGCCAATTTCTGCAGTACGTAGAAGCAAGTCGCCGTCCAACTTGTGAACGACGATTGAAGAACTTTTATCTTCCATTATGAATAACAACGTCCATTTAATTTCGGGGTCATTTTACAGATAGCCCAGTATTTACCGCGACTCTAGACTTTACGAATACCATAATCACGCAGCTTGTTCGCGATAGAGGTGTGCGACACATTCAATCGCTTAGCGAGCTTACGACTCGATGGGAATGATTGATACAAACGCTCTAAGATTTGCGATTCGTAATCACGCATGATCTCATCAAGCGAACCATCAAGATTCAATGTCGCGCTACCACCCCCCATAGCTTGTGGTTGAGGCAAGTTGAAGTTTTCTGCCTTAAGGATATGTCCATCCATCTCGGTCAATGCACGCAGAACCATGTTGTCCAATTGACGCATGTTACCCGGCCATTGGTAGTTCGCTAATGCATCCACCAGTTCTTCATCTAGCTCAGGCTTGTCGATGCCAAGTTGCTGAGCGTGTTTCGTTACGAACAAGTCCAGCAGCGGCGCTACGTCGTTCGAGCGCTTACGCAGAGGCGGAATATTCAAGGTAAGAACATTAAGGCGATAATACAAATCTTCACGGAACTTACCAGCCTCAGCAAGCTCTGCAAGGTTGTGCTTGGTGGAGGCAATAATGCGGACATCAACATGCATTTCATCCTCAGCGCCCACACGACGGAAGTTTCCATCCTGTAAGAAGCGCAGCAGTTTGATTTGCAGATGCGAGCTCATCTCACCGATTTCATCAAGGAAGACCGTACCGCCGTTTGCTTGTTCAAAAATACCTTTGTGACCTTGTTCGTGATTAAACGAACCCGGCGCATGACCAAACAACTCGGTTTCGGCCACATCATCAGGCATGGATGCACAGCTTAAAACAAGGAAAGGTTTGCTCGCTCGGCCAGAGCGGCTGTGACATGCTTTCGCCAACATCTCTTTACCAGTCCCCGTTTCACCTTCTATCAATAGAGGCTGTTCGAGAACAGATAACTTCTTCGCTTGGTTCATTAGCGCTTTGTGGCGATTTGATAAGCCGACAAAATGCTCAAAGCCAAGTTGATTATGAAGAGGCAGTATTTCTTCGATTTGCGCACCGTGTTGGCTCGAACGAATCGTCATCAAGGTACTAGCAAGTGTCGAGTTTTGCGCTTCGTCTTTGATGTAGACCGGCATCAATTCAAGAATGTAATCCAAGCCATCGATCACTAGGCTTTCGCGAGTGCGAGCGTTCACGCCTTCAGACCAGCGGTTAAAACGAACACTCGGCAATAACATACCAATTTGCGTGCCGATAACATCTTGTTTGTGCTGACCAAGAAGAGAAAGTGCGGACATGTTCGCCATATCAACAGCGCCTTTGAGGTCGATAGCAAACACAGGATCGGGCAAGTTATCCACCAATGAAAGCAGCTCTGTGTTATGGCGCTCCATTGGCATAAATTGGATTTTACGTACGTCTTTGACCCCCGGAATACGGCGGATCTCGGCCATCAATTCACTAAAGGTATCAAAATCAATATCTGGGCAGTTTAGGTAGATGATGCCGCTGATATCAATTTCGATACCACGTAGGTCGATGCTTTTAGACGCTAAAATATCGAGCAGTTCTCGGGTAAGACCGAGTCTATCTTCACAAAAGACTTCAAGACGCACTGAAAATATCCCAATTCACAACTGTCAGGAAAAGTTGACAGTAGTTTCTACCAAGCTTGGAATGGCGTCAAGCAATCCTCACCGTCAAAGGTGATATTGGTTACGGTTTCATCGTAATTGATGCAACTTTCGCCACTACCTCTTTACGAATGGCACCGAGTTTCACTTGGCGTTCTGGATACCAAGGTAAAGGACGAAGTAGTGCCATGGATTTTAGACCGAGACGCGCAGTCAAAATGCCCACACCTAATCCCTGCCCCGCTCGTGCGGAGATTTTCCCGGCGAGGTCCATCGACATCAAATCCATGCTGGCATCAATGGCGAGTTCACTCGCACCCGCAGCCGCCATATTCACAAACACTGCGCGTAGTAGTTTTATGCGGGAAGCGTAACCCAATTCAACGCCATAAACTTTAGAAAGGTTATCGATCATTTTGAAGTTACGCCAAGCCACCAGCAACATGTCAGCGGCTGCCAATGGGCTAACGGCAACTAAGGCTGCGGATTCAGTTGCGTGCTGAGAAACAATTTTGGTTGCAAGTTTGTCTTGTTGACTAACAACCATAGAATCGTACATCTCAAGGATTTCTGCATCGCTATGAGCAGGGTTCACACTGTTCTTCCAACGATCAAAGCCAGGATTCTCCGCCAGCACTCCACTTTGTTCTGCAACCTTTTCACAGAATGCTTTGCCCTTGCCGACGCTTTGGCTATCGATAAGTGTTTCACTCTCTTCTTGCACGCTAAAGTGGTTACGAAGTTTGCGCAGCTTCCATAACTCTTTGCCTAATGCGCCCAAACCAAAAGAGGCAATGGTGGCGATAAAGCCAGCCCAGCCTAGCGCCAACCAATCGGCAGTTTGTACTGCGGTAACGACAGAATCGACGGCTTGCCAACCAACTAAACCCGCAAAGGTGGCAAAGAGACCCGTTGTCAGCCATTTGCGACCCGATGTCGGGCGAATGACCTGTTCGAGCTGCAACTCTTGTTCGGTTTCTTCCTGTTGCTCTTCAATCGCGACAGGTACGAAGGTTTCTTTTTCTGAAAACGTCTTTTGCGCCGTCAACTCAGGAGAAACACTCTCTTCATTGCTGTGCATCGTTTTTTCTGAGAAGACTTGTTTTTGTTTTAATTCGCTCATTTCAATTTGTCTCCCAATAGGTATTCCAATGCTTTATCAAGTCGAATATGTTTCATCGGCTCGTCGGTTTCTGAAGGCATTGGTCGGAAAGAAGTAAAATCAAAGCCACTGTTTTGCCAATAAGCCGCGTTAGGTAACTTCTTCGGCACTTCACCAGGGAACATCGTCATTGACTCCCCATCAAGCGTTGTGCCTTGCAGTGCAGGGACGGTTTTATCTCCCGAAGCGATGAAACCTGAAATCGTCGCTTGAATCGAAGCAATGCTCATACAGCTCATTTCTATGTTCTCGTACGCTGCGGTCTGCCACGCAGGATGCACCATCTGTTGAAGCAGAGAGACCAAATGTGGATGTTGATCTGGCGTCACGTGGTCGGCTTTTGTCGCAGCAAATAATACTCTGTCGATCTTTGGCGAGAACAAACGGCGCAAGAAACTGCTTCGGCCATATCGAAAGCTATGCATGATCTGTTCAAGCGCTTGGCGCATATCGTAAAAGGCTTCATCACCGGCATTTAGCGGTTGTAAGCAATCTACCAACACGATTTGGCGGTCAAACGTAGCAAAGTGATGCTTGTAGAACGCCTTAACCACCTTCTGTTGATACTCGTGATAACGGGCTTCTAGCATTGCCAAGTTGCTACCCTTAACTGGTTTCACATCGACATCAAATCGACATGGGAAGAACTGTAATACTGGCGCCCCTTCAAGTTCACCCGGCAAGACAAAACGACCCGGCTGAACCCAATGTAAACCGCTGTCTTTGCAAGCATGCAAATAGTCGGTGTAAGTTTTAGCGACTTTTTCTAGCTGCTTTTCATTCAATTCCGCAGCTAAATCCAGCATTTCTAGCTCTGCCAGCCAATCGGCAGCAAGCTCACTACGCTGCCCCTTTAACGCCTCAAATTGGGTTTGTGACCACGTCGCGAAATCCATATCGAGCAAAGGCAAATCCAATAACCACTCACCCGGATAGTCGATGATATCGACATTCAACACGGCAGTTTTACTCAGCAGCTTTTTGGTTGTTTTGTTCGGTTTGTATTTTAGTGCCAGTCGTATCTCGCTCACGTCACGGGTCGGTACTGGCCATTGTGGTGGCGTGGCATGAATTTGGTTCATCGCATCATCGTAAGCAAAACGTGGAACCATCATATTGGATTGAGGCTCACGTTTAGCACCAATTAAACGTTTGTCGCGCGCGGCATTAAGCAACGGCAAATTGTCGTGAGTAGCGGTATGCAGCAATTGATTAACCAGAGAAGTAATAAACGCGGTTTTACCCGCACGCGATAACCCCGTTACGGCGATACGGACATTAGAGTCCATGCCACGGCTAATAAAGTCATTCACTTCTTGTGTTATTCTTTTCATCGTTTTTATTTATCTCATCAATTCTTGCTACGCAGTGTAATTTTACCAACCTTAATCAAAGATGAACAAAGTATTCACTGCAAAACCTATTTCCAAAAACGAAAAAGCCCCTGATAATTTCAGAGGCTTAGAGATCTTAATGTCTTTACGTGAAGTCTAATCGTCTTCAATCAACTTGTAGATAACGAATAGGCAAACTTCCAGAATCAGCCATAACACACAAGTGATGGTGACGTATTTTTCATCGAAGATACTGATGCCGTGAAGAATCAAGTCGTAGCCAACAAAGCTACCGATCACAACAGCAAGAACTATTTGTAGAATTTGAATAAAACGAGGCATGCCGTCTCCTAATCATGTCAGCATAACAGTGAGATTTGCTATGCCTATAAGTTTATATTTGATTATATAGACAAAAAGTGCAGCTTTCGCTGCACTTTTGTCAAATGTTTGCTAGGTAAATCAGCACTTTGTCACATTCTCTCAATTGAGACGTTCGAATGATGACCAAGTCGATTACGCTTCCATCTCTTGGATTTTCACTTTCCAAGTATCCGGACCAATTTGGTGAGCGTTCGCGCCATTTGAATCCACAGCAACCGTTACCGGCATATCCTCGACTTCAAACTCGTAAATCGCTTCCATGCCTAGGTCTTCGAATGCCACCACGCGAGCTTTCTTAATCGCTTTAGCAACTAGGTACGCCGCGCCGCCAACTGCCATTAAGTAAACCGCTTTGTGGTTTTTGATCGATTCAACCGTTGCAGGGCCACGCTCTGCTTTACCGATCATACCCATAATGCCAGTTTCTTCTAACATCATGTCTGTGAACTTATCCATACGAGTTGAGGTTGTAGGACCTGCAGGACCTACTGCCTCATCACCGACGGCATCAACCGGGCCAACGTAATAAATGAACTTACCCTTGAAATCAACGCCAGCAGGTAAACCTTCACCCGCTTCTAGCATGCCTTGGATACGTTTATGTGCCGCATCACGACCCGTTAGAATCTTGCCAGATAGCAGTACCGTTTCACCGGTTTTCCACTCTTGAACTTCTTCTTTGGTCACCGTATCTAAGTTAACACGACGAGTATTCGCGCCCGCTTCCCAAGTGATGTCTGGCCAATCTTCTAACTTAGGTGGCGTTAGCTCTGCTGGACCATTACCATCAAGTGTGAAGTGAACGTGGCGCGTTGCCGCACAGTTCGGAATTAAACACACTGGCTTAGAAGCAGCATGCGTTGGCGCGGTTTTGATCTTCACGTCAACAACCGTTGTTAAACCGCCTAGGCCTTGCGCACCGATACCCAGCTTGTTCACGCGATTGAAGATATCAAGACGAAGCTCTTCTTCTGCGTTTTGAGGGCCACGATCAATCAAGTCTTGAATATCGACGTGCCCCATCAGAGATTCTTTTGCCAATACCGCAGCTTTTTCAGCAGTACCGCCGATACCAATGCCAAGCATGCCCGGTGGACACCAACCTGCGCCCATTGCTGGTAGTGTTTTCTCTACCCATTCTGCAATGTCGTCAGATGGGTTTAGCATCACCATTTTGGTTTTGTTTTCAGAGCCGCCGCCTTTCGCCGCGATTTGGATTTCGACTTTATCGCCTGGCACCATATTGATGTGTACGACTGCTGGCGTGTTGTCTTTAGTATTGATTCGCTTGCCCGCAGGGTCCATCAGGACCGAGGCACGCAATGGGTTATCCGGATTCGTGTAAGCCTGTCGAACGCCTTCATCCACCATTTGCTGAACCGTCATGTCGGTCGAATCCCATTGAACGCCCATACCGATGTTCACGAAACAAGTCACGATGCCTGTATCCTGACAAATCGGTCGATGGCCTTCTGCCGACATACGGGAGTTAATTAGGATCTGAGCAATAGCATCTTTCGCTGCTTGGCTCTCTTCACGGTGGTAGGCTTTTTCAAGGGCTTGAACAAAGTCTAGCGGGTGGTAGTAAGAAATATACTGTAGCGCATCAGCAACACTGCTGATGACATCCTGCGTGCGTATTACCGTCATTGCATGCCTCATTATTGTTATGCTTTGCTTCCATTATTGGCTTGGCTTCTGTCGTGTTTGTTGAGCTTATTGCCCTTAAATGAGCTTCGTTTTATGTAAACAATTGTCGAACGGCTGATATCGACACACGAGTTATTGAAGTCGCCTTCTCATATAGTAAAACCACCTCAAAGCCTTTGTATAGAGGTAGTTTGGCTATACAGATGAATATGATACTCTTGCTGCCCATGACATGCCATGCAGTGAACGAACTCTTTGTCACAATTTAAACAAATGAACAACATGGATACGCAATTGCTTGATTTTAAGGCATTGGATTACGCCAACGACCTAGCTATTTCCCTATTTTCTCGTATCGAACAGCAGCCTTGGGCGATGCTTTTACGCTCCGCTTCTGAGACGCATATCGACAGCCGATTTGATGTATTGGTCGCCAATCCAATCGCAACGCTAGAGACCATCGCTGGCGATACGCAAATCAAAACAGACACGCAAGAATACGTCTCTCAAGATGACCCGTTCTCGCTGTTAGACGAGCTCCAACAACAGCTTTTGCCAAACCTTGAGTTGAGCGCAGAGTGGGATCTACCGTTTGTCGGCGGTGCGCTGGGTTATTTCAGTTACGATCTAGGCCGCCGTGTAGAATCTATACCTGAACTTGCAACTAAAGACCTTCAAACGCCAGACATGGCTGTTGGGTTGTATGAATGGGCACTGGTGGTAGACCACAAACTAGAAAAAGCTTGTCTTGTAGGCCAAAACATTGAGCAAGCGTGGCAATGGCTTAATTCACAATCTCCAGCTGATGTTGAAGACTTTAAGCTGATTGGCGATTGGCAATCGAACATGGTGCAAGGGTCTTATGCTTCGCGTTTTGACCGTGTTCAAGAATACTTGTTGAGTGGCGACTGTTACCAAATCAACTTGGCGCAGCGCTTTAATGCTCCTTATCAAGGAAGCGAGTGGCAAGCTTACACTAAGCTAGAAGCGGCTAACCAAGCCCCTTTCTCTGCGTTTATTCGCATGCCTCATTCGGCAATCGTAAGTGTATCACCAGAGCGCTTTTTGGAGCTGAAAGACAACGTCATTGAAACCAAGCCCATCAAAGGTACCCGTCCACGTAGCCAAAATGCCGAGCTTGACCAAGCCAATGCGCATGACTTGCAGACGGCAGAAAAAGATCAGGCCGAAAATCTGATGATCGTCGACTTACTGCGTAATGACATTGGCCGTGTCGCGTCACCGGGCAGCGTTCATGTGCCAAAGCTATTTGATATTGAAAGCTTCCCTGCAGTACATCACTTAGTTAGTACCATCCGTGCCGATTTGGATACACAATACAGCGCAGCCGACCTGCTTCGAGCTTGCTTTCCGGGCGGTTCAATTACTGGCGCGCCAAAGGTACGTGCAATGCAAATCATCGAAGAATTAGAACCACATCGTCGCAGCGCTTATTGTGGCAGTATCGGTTATATCTCGCGCCATGGTCGTATGGATACCAGTATCACGATTCGTACTCTGGTAGCAGAAGATAACAAGCTTTACGCTTGGGCTGGCGGCGGCGTCGTAGCAGACAGTGATTGCGCAGCAGAATATCAAGAGACGCTAGATAAGCTGTCTAAGATCTTACCGGCGCTGAAGTAACTGAAAGCGCTTTTAAGTACTCAGAAAAACGGCTCTGTAGTAATAACAGAGCCGTTTTGTTTTTTAATGCTTTCTGTTAATAAATGGGGTTTGTTAATCAAGGGGACTCGTGCATCATTCGTCGAGCCACTTACACATGATTTGTTCTATATCAGCAGCGGTGTAAGGCTTGGTGAGAATGTCATCCATGCCAGATTCAATACACTTTTGTCTCTCTTCTAGGGTTGTTCCTGCAGTCAGCGCAATGATTGGCTTAGTGAAGCCGTCTTCGCGCAAATGTACCGTCGCTTCATAACCATCCATTTCTGGCATACGACAATCCATAAATATTAACTCGTAGTCTTTCTCTTTTACCGCGTCGAGCGCTTCTAGGCCGTTGTTTCTTAAATCTGGTTTGATATCGAGCTTTTTGAGCATTTGCGTGACGATCACTTGGTTCATACGAATGTCGTCTACCACCAACACCGAGCGTCCTGCCAGTTCGATATATTTACCGACAGACACGTCACCGGCAGCCCTTCCCTGCGCTTCGCCTTGCTTGAGCGGCACAACGACTTTAAAGGTGGTGCCTTTGCGTGGCTCACTGACGAAACTGATTTCACCATCCATCAAATCGACTAAGTTCTTGCAGATTGCCAAACCTAAACCAGAGCCTTCAAAGCTTCGCTTCGTGGAACGGTCAGCTTGTACAAAAGGATCAAACAGCGCTTTCTGCGCCTCTAAAGGAATACCAATGCCTGTGTCTTCCACTTCGAAATGCGCATAACCATCGACCCACTCGACGCGTAGAACCACGCCTCCGAGATGAGTAAACTTAATCGCATTACCTATGAGGTTCACCAGAATCTGGGTGATGCGTTCAAAGTCACCCACAAGAAATTCTGGAATGCCGAGCTTTTTATCGATCGAGAAATGAATGCGCTTTTCCGCCGCTTTCGCAGCAAACACACCGGTTAATGCGTTCTCTAAGTCCTTCCAAGCAAAAACTTTATCGATGATTTCCATCATACCTGCGTTCATTTTACTGAAATCGAGCAAGTCATTAATGATGACTCGAAGTAAATCACCGGATTGAATCAAGTTACCAAGGTATTGTTGCTGTTCTTCCCCCAACTCGGTTTTGCTCAGTAACTCTGCACTACCCAACACGCCGTTTAACGGAGTACGAAGCTCGTGGTTGATCATCGCGACAAATTCTTTGGTTGCTTTTTCAGACGCTTCTGCCCGTTTACGCAACTCGACCTCTCGCTCTAGGCTCAAATGTCGGCTGATGACGCCGTGCACTAGATCGGAAACCAAAACCATTTGTTTGGAAGTGAACTCTTGATCGACTTGATCAAGAGCGACAGAAAAGATCAGCTCACCCAAGATCGCTGAGTCAATAATGATGGGTAAATAGAGGCGATTATCTATCCAATGAGGCTTGGTTTGTATCGCGTTTTCATGAGCGAGCACGAGATGGCCAAACTGATGGCGACGCAACGATGAGAGATGCTCTTGGCTCAAAGATAAGTAGGCACCGGAAACCACCGAGTTTGATGTCAGTTGCTCCAAGAAACTGGCAATCATGGTCTCGTCAAAGGTGCTAGAAAGGAACGTTCGTCCAAACTTGATCAGCGTTGCATCGATTTGTTCTTCAAACTCGAACTTACGTAAGTCGTTCTCAGACTTCATCTCGAGTTTTTTCAATGCGACACTCAGTTGCTGATTGGACTCATACAGCTCTAAGCTCTTTTGCTCTAACAGTGTTTCTGCCGCTTTTCGTGACGCGACTTCTCGTTTGAGTTTCCTTTCTAGTGAGGAACTTCCCGTCATATTGAGTTATTGAGCCTCCAGCCAAAAACGAACTTGGCTTCCGTCATCCGATTGGTTTTGATGTTTAACAACGACACTCTCATTGAAGTGGTTCGCACAACCTTGTATCAGGCCGACACAAACATGCGCCATACAGCGTGCACTTCGATAATCAAATACCATTTCTGATTCTGTTTCATTAATAAAATCAAATTGCGGTGGATTGGCGTCTGGGTAAAGCTTTTTCACTTCGACATGAATAAAGTCTTCTACATGGCGCACAAATTGGAACGTGGTGGTGCACTGTTGAAGACTGGCATGGTTTGGAATGGACTTAAGTAGATTTTGAAATACACACTCACCGAACACTTCTTGTAATTTTTCTGGCGGAATGTCAGACACTTTGCTGAGGTTAACGATCAACTTAACAAGATCTCGATGGTCATAACTGCCTACCGAGGTGTAAATGCCTTCGTCGTTAGACAGGTCCAAAACTTGGTCAAGCACTTCCAGACCAAATTTGTCCTCCACTAACTCCATGAACTCTGTGAAAATTATCCCTTTCATCGTCTTCAACTAACCTTATAGTGACGTCTTAAAATAAAGAATGGTGTATAACTCTATAAGTTTCAAATTAATATGCGCACAACGCCATCAAAAGCACACTCAACTTGGGGATAAGGATTTCACTTTGGTCATCGATAAATCAACACTGTTACAGAACTTCCAACTGCAACTGCCAACGGGCTATCACAGAGAGTCTCTTGGGCGCTTAGCTCACCTCAAAGAAAATACCTTACGAGATGCCGCTGTCTTGATTGGATTTGTTGAACGTGAAGAAGGTCTTCAAGTCATTTTGACCAAGCGCGCCGAGCATCTGAGAAATCATCCGGGGCAGATCAGCTTCCCTGGAGGAAAATATGAGAATGACGATCACACCTTGGTCAATACCGCTCTTAGAGAGGCAGAAGAAGAAATTGGTATTCACCAAACGCATATACAGGTTTTTGGTCAGTTACCTAAGCTACCTACTATTAGCCAGTTTAATGTGACGCCATTTTTGGCCTTCGTTTCTCCAGACTACACAACTCGCATTGACCAAAATGAAGTCGCGGAAGTTTTTGAAGTGCCAGCCAACCATATTTTGAACCCAGAGAAGCTTTACAGTACAAAATTCAACCTAAGAAAGACAAGTCACCGCGTGTTTGCAATCCCCTACCAGCGTCATTTTATCTGGGGAATGACAGCACAAATTATCGAATCGATGCAAAAACACATCATTTCTAACTAACTGTCTTATCAATGACAACTCACCCATCAAACCAAACATTATGTGCATCTATATTAATAAAAAGTTATTTTTCAAACATCAATTCACATTAGTTTAATTTGATTTTTATAAGGCAAACGCTTGCGGTGAGAAAAATTTATACACCAACCGCTTCAGATAAGTTTTTCTAATTCCACTCATTAGCAATAATCACGTGTAGCACGCCATTTTCGTGATAAAAAGCAGGTTTTTGACATATCATCCAATAAGCTCGAGCAATACATGATTTAGATCTAATTTTCCTAGTGCAAAATCTTGCAAAATTGGCCCCGACTTATTTCCTGTTCCCAAAATGAGTAACTCAAAAATGAATACAACTACTTCTGCGGCTTCAACCGCACAATCGTCTAGTAAGTTTTCTTACAAAGACTTCACCTGGTGTTTGTCCCTATTTGGTACAGCAGTAGGTGCAGGTGTACTTTTCCTTCCAATTAAAGCAGGTGCTGGCGGTTTCTGGCCATTAGTTATCCTAGCTCTAATCGCGGCACCAATGACTTGGTTCGCACACAAATCTCTAGCTCGTTTCGTACTTTCTGCGAAAAACCCTGAAGCTGATATCACTGACACAGTAGAAGAGCACTTTGGTAAAACTGGCGCAAACCTTATTACTTTTGCTTACTTCTTCGCTATCTACCCAATCGTACTAATCTACGGTGTTGGTATCACAAACACGGTTGACTCTTTCCTAGTTAACCAAATGGGTATGGAATCTATCCCTCGCTGGCTACTATCTGGCGCGTTAATCGCTGCTATGACTGCGGGTGTAGTATTCGGTAAAGAGCTAATGCTGAAAGCAACATCAGCAATGGTTTACCCTCTAGTATTCATCCTACTAGCGCTTTCTTTCTACCTAATTCCTGACTGGAATACATCAATGATGGAAGTATCTCCAAACTGGGGCGAAATGCCTTCAATCGTTTGGCTAGCAATTCCAATCATCGTATTCTCATTCAACCACAGCCCAATCATCTCTCAGTTCTCTAAAGAACAACGTCGTGTATACGGTGATGACGCAGTTAAGAAAACTGACGCGATCACTGGCGGTGCAGCGATGATGCTAATGGGTTTTGTAATGTTCTTCGTATTCTCTGTAGTACTTTCTCTTTCTCCAGAGCAACTAGCATCTGCGCAAGAACAAAACATCTCAGTACTGTCTTACCTAGCTAACGTTCACGAGTCTCCACTTATCTCTTACATGGGTCCTCTAGTGGCGTTCGCAGCAATCACTTCAAGCTACTTCGGCCACTTCCTAGGCGCACACGAAGGTCTAGTTGGTCTAATCAAATCTCGCTCTGAAACTCCTAAGAGCAAGATCGAGAAAGCATCTCTAATCTTCATCGTTGTGACTACTTGGATCGTTGCTATCGTTAACCCAAGCATCCTAGGCATGATTGAAACAATGGGTGCACCGATGATCGCTGCAATCCTATTCTTGATGCCTGTATTCGCTATGAACAAAGTTCCTGCAATGGCGAAGTACAAAACTTCAGCACCTGTACAGATTTTCACAGCAATCTGTGGTCTTGCAGCAATTAGTTCTGTAATCTACGGCGCTCTTTAATCACCGCTCTCTATAAAAGCGTGATTAATTCAAGAATATAACGATAATAAAAAGCCTCCCAACTCCCCTTGGGAGGCTTTGTTCTGAGGTAATCGATATGATTAGTGTTTTTGACATCTATAAGATCGGCGTTGGTCCTTCAAGCTCACACACTGTAGGTCCAATGAAAGCGGGTAAAGAATTTATTGATGATTTACGCTCAATGGGAAAATTGCGCGACATCACTAAAATCACCGTTGACGTTTATGGTTCACTATCACTGACAGGGAAAGGTCACCACACGGATATCGCGATCATCATGGGTCTTGCTGGCAACTCCCCTGAGAAAGTAGATATCGACTCTATTCCGGGCTTTATCGCTCGCGTAGAAGAAACTGAGCGCCTACCTGTTGGCATGCACTGTCATACAGTATCGTTCCCGAAAGATGGTGGTATGAACTTCCATACTACTAACCTTGAGCTTCACGAAAACGGCATGCAGATCCACGCGTGGATCGAAGACGAAAAAGTGTACTCAAAGACTTACTACTCTATCGGCGGTGGTTTCATCGTTGATGAAGAGAACTTCGGTAAAGAAGTAGAGAACCCAATCAAGGTTCCTTACGAATACACAACTGCAGAAGAGCTTGTTCACCAGTGTAAAGAAAGCGGTCTTTCTATTAGCGCATTGGTAATGAAGAACGAACACTCTCTGCACTCTGATGAAGAGACTCGTACATACTTCGCAAACATCTGGCGCACAATGCGTGAGTGTATGGATCGCGGTATGAACGAAGAAGGTATTCTGCCTGGTCCACTACGCGTGCCTCGTCGTGCAGCAGCACTTCGTCAGCAACTGCTTACTTCTGAAAAGACAACAAACGATCCAATGTCGGTTGTTGACTGGGTAAACATGTTTGCTTTCGCAGTAAACGAAGAGAACGCAGCAGGTGGTCGCGTTGTTACAGCACCAACTAACGGTGCGTGTGGCATCATCCCTGCGGTACTGGCTTACTACGATAAGTTCATCCAAACTGTGACTGAAAAAGATTACATCCGTTACTTTGCTGCTTCTGGCGCAATCGGTGGTCTTTACAAGCGCAACGCGTCTATCTCTGGTGCAGAGGTTGGCTGTCAGGGTGAAGTTGGCGTGGCATGTTCTATGGCGGCAGCAGGCCTTGCTGAGCTTATGGGTGGTAGCCCTGAGCAAGTATGTATGGCTGCAGAGATAGCAATGGAGCACAACCTAGGTCTAACGTGTGACCCTGTTGCAGGTCAGGTACAGGTTCCATGTATCGAGCGTAACGGTATCGCAGCAGTAAAAGCGATCAACTCTACTCGTATGGCACTACGTCGTTCTTCAGCTCCAACTGTTTCTCTAGATAAGGTTATCGAAACCATGCTAGAAACAGGTAAAGACATGAACGCGAAATACCGTGAAACATCTCAAGGCGGTCTAGCAATCAAAGTGATTTGCTAATCCCCTCCTCTCTGAATTGAAAAGCCCGAGCCATGTGCTCGGGCTTTTTTTCATTTGCTTTTTTCCTTTAAAACCTCACCTAAGAAAAATTCCCTCTAGATTGAGCTTTATAAAAAAATCTAAAATTACGACTATATCCAGAAGTTTAGGATATGCCCGTAGAAGGTCACATACCTGCTAACCCAATATTGATAACGTATTCAAAAAATAATCCTGGAGCGCTTTAACACATGATTAGGTTTGAACTTGGAAACCAAATCTGCGTTTGCTTGTCCGAAAAAGAACTTTCATTACAGCTCAATAACTCCATTCACTCCGCTATCCCCGTCAACAGAATTGAATATTTAATCCTCAGCACCATTGCCGCTTTTGGTAGCTTAAACGCGCCTATCAGTCAGAGGAAAATCGAAAAGAAGTTGTCATCGCAACATCACTTGATGTTGCCGGAAAATGGATTTAAGAACGCTGTTGCGTCGATACGAAAGAAGTTCAGACAACTGACGAAGAACCACGTCGAGACGCAAAAGTCTCTTATCGAAAACATCCACCGAAAGGGATATTTTGTGCCTTACGATAGCCAACATGCGCAAAAAGATGGACTACTGCAACAATCAAGAATCCACAAACACGCACTGCACAGCGTTAGAATGGCGATAGGTATTTGCTTGCGAAGCCGTGTGCTTTACTTCAATTTGCTGTTTTTTATCACGTTTACCATGCTGCTTTATGTCGCCGTGTGTTTTTACACCATCAGTACCATCGTCAGACAGAACTATTTCGATGGCGCGATGGACTTTGCCCACGACCTTGCTCAGCGCAGCTGTTTTGAACATGAAGACCAGCTTCGTGGTTTATTCGATAACGTGCAATTGGTTGAGTCCGCTTTAATGACAGACAAGCACAATATTCGCTGCTTAGTCACGCCAGAAGCTGTGGTTCCGGTCAACGAAAGAGACCGTGAGACTTGGTTAAACAACGACAGTTACACCACACACTCTTTTGTTTTCGATGGAGCTCAAGTTCTTGTTCGAGTAAAGAACATCAATTTGTCGAATAACATTGAGAGTCACATGTCTCGCATGTTCTTATCCGGGATGAAAGTGTGTACTAACACCGGTACAGCGTTAGAAATCGGTGACACTCGTGGGCAGTCCTTCCTCTATAACGTCAACGACAATGGCTATAAAGAGATCTATTACGTCTCCGGCCCTATTACGAGCATCTTAATTTTGAGCTTCATACTAATGTTTGCTATCAGGCATAAAAAGCTGCGTTCACTGCTGACTTACATGTGGGCAATCCGCGAATTTAATCTCAAGCTAGAACCAATCCACAATACGTCTAACCGGCAGAATATCCATTACGAGGTGTTGTCCCGTTTTAAAGTTAAAAACACTCAACGTTTTATAGAGAGTTTGATAGCGAATGGATTGCTGATAAACCACACGCTACTGGTGATCAAAACCGTCTTCGGAGACTCGAAATCGCTGCTTGCGCCATTGAGCATTAATGTGTGCCCTTCTCTGCTTGAAGGCCATAACTTTACCCGTTTGTATAGACAGCTTAACCAACTCGATTGCTCATTGCTGACAATCGAAATCACCGAGAACGCCTCAATGTATTACACCCGAGAAATCTTCGACAACATCAGCAAGCTTAAAGAGATGGGTTGTAAGATCAGTATCGACGATTTTGGTACTGGGAATAACAACGTTGAGCTTATCAGCCACATCACGCCCAACTACCTTAAGATTGACCGTTTGTTTGTGATGAACCTTAAGCAAGATGACAAGAAGGTAGAGACACTACGCCAGCTCATTGCCATGGGTCATACCTATCACTGCACGGTTATCGTAGAAGGGGTTGAAACTGCAGAATGTGCGCATCTCCTCACCACATTGGGCGCCCACATCCATCAAGGTTTCTACTATCCACTTTGCCGCTAGTTCCCTCAATTTATTGACAAAATCTGTACATAACCAGATTGCGTACTTTTAATATCCACAACTATAATGGCGGTATTGTGTTTACCGCCTCTGAATAGATTCAGAACATGATCGCCATTAAACCTGCCAAGCTAAAGGATTTTGCTAGCTTGATGCAATTGGAAGTACATGAAAATCAAAAAGGATTTTTTAAGCCATTTGAACAGGCTTACCAAAATAGGACGAAATCAGAAGTCTTTTACACCATCTTCCACGACTACTTAACCGTCGGATACTTGGTGATTGATAAAGCGTTTGCTCAACACGCTCCTTTTGCGAAGCGTCATGAATTGGGCCTGAGTTACATCATGATCGACAAACGATTCCAACAACAAGGAATTGGTACGTCGACACTGCAAAAGTTGATGATGTATGGCTACGCGATTGATGCGGAGAGCAACTCGGTGTGCGCAACGGTCGCAAACCAAAATAAAGTCGGTATAAAACTGTTTGAATCGGCGGGGTTTGAAAACACCCAGAAAACGATTTACGAAGAGAGTGGAAAAGCGCTGATCTTGCGCCACGCATTAAGCTGATTTGCCCCTAAGATGAAAATAGGCAGGTTCTTTATGAGCCTGCCTATTTACTAAGTCATACTGCCATTACTTCCGCTTGCCAGCCGTAACCTGTGTATTCTTTTGCTAATTCTTCAGCAACAAACGTTGATACCACCACTTCAACCCACCTACTGTGTGAGCCTGTGCGGTAACGCAGTTTTACCATTTTCATTAAAACCTCTCCGGACTATGATTAAGCGGCGGAGACTTGCTCGCCATTCACCAATAACTATAATTTTTAAAAAAGCCACGATATCCATGCAGTTGGAGCTCTTTGCTCATACGTGCGTGAACTCTCTCCTTGAGATAAAACGGATATAGTGTATGTTATTCGAAAAACTTCGAATTAATGCGGGAGCCATTCTGCAGAATGATATGAACAGGATGTAGAGTAAAATTACTGCATTTATAAAAAACGATAAGATGAGCCAGTTTTTATGGGCAGCGATATAGGTAAAACGACAGGAACCAGTTTTGAAGCACTCATGATGCGTCAAGCGAAGAGTTTGACGACTTCTCATGCAGATGAATGTCAAAGCCAACTCGAACAATTCATGCTTGAAGCAATGGATTGGTTTGAGATCGATCGCATGACGATGTTCCCGAACTCCATGCTTTTCTTCAATCAAGGGAAGACCCTTTCCGTTGCGCGAGCACCTCACAAGATACTGACCGCTGAACAGGTCGGTGTGGAAGACGGTGAGCGCTACCTGCGCCTGATTGGCAACTCTGAAGAGATTCAAATCTTCGACAAAAACAAGCTCGCCACTAGTGATGTTGTCGTTTTGCGTATGCTTTCTGCCCAAGGCGCATGTTGCCACTATACGATTCCATTAACTCAATTTGGTCAACGTTGGGGCGGACTGTCTTTTACTTTGTTTGGTAGTGGCCGCTGTGGATTAACCGAAACGCAGTTGGAGCAAGTGACGTTCATTTCCCATATGTGGTTATCCTTCTGGCAGCACTCAAAGCTTCACCGCAGTTTGCATCGCCCAGATATGAAGACGGATAACGAAAACCATCGAATGCTAAGGTTGAGTCACCGTCAATGCGATGTGCTGGGTTTGTTGGCGAAAGGCTTATCGGCAAAAGAGATTGCCACCGAGTTGAACCTGAGCCCTCGAACTATCGAATCACACAAGTATCGACTGTTGGATATGTTAGAACTCGATAGTCATGCAGATTTGGTGCAGTTCGCGCTTCGCAACGGCATAGGTTACTAACGCACCTTACTCTGTCGACATTTGGTCTAGGTTAGCCATTTAGCCTCGCTAAAAAAGAGCAGTTCTAGATAAGCAGATAAAGAAAAGGCAAGCCGAGTGGCTTGCCTTTCTAATAGGAATGCAAAGGGAACTTACTCACCCTTGTAGATACAACCTGCTGTACAGGTTTCTTTGATCTCTACTTTGCTCAGTAGAGGCAGGCTTGGCTTAAGTTGTTGCCAAATCCACTTCGCTAGTACTTCACTAGTCGGGTTTTCCAGACCTTCAATATCGTTCAAGTAGTAGTGGTCGAGGCGATTGTAAATTGGCTTGAATGCCGCTTTGATCTCTGCGAAATCAACAACCCAACCTGTATGCGGATCTACTTCACCTTCTACATAAAGACGAACAAGGAAAGAGTGCCCGTGTAAGCGTCCACACTTGTGACCTTCTGGTACGTGTGGCAAGTGGTGTGCCGCTTCGAACATAAACTCTTTGTATAATTCTGTTTTCATCTTGATTCTCAGGCTTTAAAAAGACACGCAATACTAAGGAATTCACCCTTTAATGACAACCTTTATCAATAGCTGCCACAAAGCTTACGAGCGCAATCGCTAAAGTCGGTCAGCGAGGATGTCATCACACAAAATCCTCAAAAATAAAAAAGGCAATCACCTATGAGGAGATGATTGCCAAAGTCTGGAAAATGCCAGAAAAGTGATGGTTTAGGAATCTAACGCAGGGCCGGTGGTTAGATTACCCGTGCCCTCACACGCGCGTTTGAAATAAACGTGTGAAAACAGACGCTACCCTAACCTATTTCGGGTTAACGATGGGTTAAAGGCGTAAATTACTGACCCAATTTGAGCCCCTTTTTTTCACTGTCGCATTTTTGGCACCACGCCAAACAATTGATTACACACTACTTACATCACATTTACATAACCCTACTCTGTTTGGGGTCACATTCATTCGGGCTATTCATCGCTCAAATTTCGCTAACCCCTTAATATTGTGGCGTTCGTTCCAAATACACTTATAAAAATATGCGCTCAACTATAACCTTCAAGCTCCTACTCGCTCTTATCGCGGTGTTCACTTGTGTACTCGCGGTATCGACGGGCTACCAATACTATCAACAAAAAACGCTCATCAATGATGTCCTTAGTGAACAGCTCCACGATAAGGCAAGCAACTATTTCGATAGCCTAAATATGATGATGCTAACCGGCACCATGTCGCAGAAAGAAACGTTGCGTCAAAAAGCCCTAGCTCAAGAAGGCATAGAGCAGGTGCGCGTCTTACGTGCTGATACCGTCTCCAAATTCTATGGGCCTGGTGATGCCAATCAAAAGCCTGTTGATGATATAGACCAACGTGCGCTTAGCGGAGAGTTAGTGATTGAGCCAATCAGTGCAGACTGGGGAAAAGGCTTGGTTGTTGCGTTACCGATGAAGTCGAGCGAAAACTACCGCGGTACGAACTGTGTTTCTTGCCATATCGCTCCGGAGGGTGAAGTTCTTGGTGCAATTCGTCTTGAGTACAATATGAACCACGTCAACTCGCTGATTAACAAGCAAGCCATGTTTGCGATGAGCATCATGTCGGTGATCGCGTTTGTCGGTTTCTTGATCACCATGGGGCTGATTCGCAAGATCATTGTTCGCCCTATTCAGAAAACCTCACGATTTATGTCTAACGTGAGTGCCAGCAAAGATCTCTCTAAACGTTTGGAACACAATCAAAAGGATGAAGTTGGACAACTGTCCGATTCTATCAACTCCTTTATGGATACGGTCTGTGAAAGCCTCGAACAAGTTCGCGAGACCTCACACTCCCTCGCAGGTTCAGCAAATAGACTCACCGATGTTGCTCAATCCACTGATGAGGCCGCCGATAATCAACAAGTTGAAACCAACGAAGTCCAGACCAACATCACTGGTATGCTTGACCAACAAGGGGTTGTTGAACAAGCGACCATTGACGCCACAACGTTAGTCAATCACACCGTTGATGTCGCAACAAGCAGCGCTGGCCAAGCTCATCATGTCAGCGAAGACATCAAGAGCTTAGTCACCGACATCGACAAAGTGCGTGAAAAGATAACGACGTTAAATCAGCAAACGGAAGAGGTGTCTTCTATTCTTGGCGTGATCAAAGGTATTGCAGAGCAAACCAACCTACTGGCTCTTAATGCCGCGATAGAAGCAGCGCGCGCAGGCGACCAAGGCCGAGGTTTTGCTGTCGTCGCTGATGAAGTGCGTAATCTTGCCTCCCGTACAGCGGAAGCCACCAGCAATATCGAAACCATCATTTCGCAATTCCAACAAGGCAGCGAAGAGTCTCTCAGTTCGGTCGATAGTGTGTGTGAATTTGCCCATCAACGCTCTGTCGATGTCGAAGCGTTGTCGGCAACAATGAGAAACGTGGTGGATGAAATGCATCAAGTGTTGAAGCACGCCGAAAACATTCAGCAGCAGACTCAAACCACTTCCGGTGTGAGTAAACATATTCAGGCGAAAGTCGACACGATTACCTTGCACGCTAACGAGACCTCTCAATCCGCATCGCATACTCGCGAAATCAGCGTCGATTTAGAACACCTTTCTGAGCGTTTGGAGTCATTACTTAACCAATTTACCCTGTCGGAGGAACAAAGGAGGAGTAAATAGGAAAATTCTCCCCTCCAAAATGAATATAAAGGTTGAAGCTGACGATTTGACAGGTAATATGTTTCGATGAATCTAAAAAATTCTATCCAACTCAACACTTCGCTTGTTTTTTAAACAATTTTGTTGTGAGACAGGCACTTTTAAGTGTTGAGTTGAATTTTTACCTCAATGGAGAATATTGAAAACATGACTTACGCGCCTGTATCAGACGTTTTGAAAGGTCAGCTAGCAGTAGACAGTGAAGTAACTGTTCGTGGCTGGATCCGTTCACGTCGTGATTCCAAAGCTGGAATCTCTTTCCTTGCCATTTATGACGGCTCTTGTTTCGACCCGATTCAGGCCGTGGTCCCTAATAATCTTAATAATTACGACAACGAAGTACTAAAGCTAACTACTGGCTGTTCTGTTGAAGTAACTGGTAAGATTGTTGCCTCTCCTGCGAAAGGTCAAGACTTCGAACTAGCAGCAACAGACGTTAAAGTTGTAGGCTGGGTTGAAGATGCTGACACTTACCCAATGGCAAAAACTCGTCACTCTATCGAGTACCTACGTGAAGTAGCGCACCTACGTCCGCGCACAAACGTAATCGGTGCAGTAGCACGTGTACGTAACTGTCTATCTCAAGCGATCCACCGCTTCTACCACGAGCAAGGTTACTTCTGGGTATCTGCGCCACTAATCACTGCTTCAGATGCTGAAGGTGCTGGTGAAATGTTCCGCGTATCTACGCTAGACATGGAAAACCTACCTCGCACTGAAGAAGGCAAAGTAGATTACAACGAAGATTTCTTCGGTAAAGAAACGTTCCTAACTGTATCTGGTCAGCTAAACGCAGAAGCTTACGCTTGTGCACTAAGCAAAGTTTACACGTTCGGTCCTACTTTCCGTGCTGAAAACTCAAACACAAGCCGCCACCTAGCGGAATTCTGGATGGTTGAGCCTGAAGTAGCGTTTGCAGAACTAGACGACGTGGCTAAACTGGCTGAAGACATGCTGAAGTTCGTGTTCAAAGCAGTGCTTGCAGAGTGTCGTGATGACCTTGAGTTCTTTGCTCAACGCATCGACAAAGAAGCGATCACTCGCCTAGAGCAGTTCGTTTCTTCTGACTTCGCGCAAGTTGACTACACTGACGCAATCCAGATCCTTCTTGATTCAGGTCGTGAGTTCGAATTCCCAGTTGAATGGGGTATCGACATGTCTTCTGAGCACGAGCGTTTCCTTGCTGAAGAACACTTCAAAGCGCCTGTAATCGTTAAGAACTACCCGAAAGACATCAAAGCATTCTACATGCGTGCTAACGATGACGGTAAAACAGTTGCAGCAATGGATGTACTAGCACCAGGCATCGGCGAAATCATCGGTGGTTCTCAACGTGAAGAGCGTCTAGACATCCTAGATGCACGTATGCGTGAAGTGGGTATCGACCCTGAGCACATGAGCTGGTACCGCGACCTACGTCGTTACGGCACAGTGCCACACGCAGGCTTCGGTCTAGGCTTTGAGCGTCTAGTATCTTACGTAACTGGTATGGGCAACGTTCGTGACGTGATCCCATTCCCACGTACTCCTCGCTCTGCGAACTTCTAATCACCTAGAGTGATACAGAATTAAAAAGACCTCCCATTTGGAGGTCTTTTATTTTGTCTTAAGCAAACGTCAACTACTGTACTTTTGAATGCTGTTTTCTCAGCTGCGAAAACAACTCATTAAAGTAAATCAGTTAAGTGACACACTCACGTTCTTGCCGTTGACGCTGCCGATGGTCAAAGGCGATTGTCTTTCACCTTGCTTTATCAGTACTTTCGTATTGACCTGAGCGGTAGAGCGTTGAAGCTTACTTGCTTGTATCACGGAAACTTCCAGCGTGTAATCTGGATGGAGCTTATCGACAGAACCAGAAAAGTCGATGCGTTCTTGTTCATTGTCAATTCGAGCTTCAAAGTGATTGTCTGGTTGAATCTCAGCAACAAGCTGGGTTTGGTCGTAGTTCAACGTGACTGACTTGGGCTCACTATTTTGGCTCGCTGAAGCACCAAATGCCGCAAGGCACAGCGCAAGTGATAACACTCTCTTCATTCCGCTCTTCCCTATTGTTTGTAATGAGTCGTTAAGGCTCACTCTCATCATCTTTATCAGCGTTAGCTGCGTATTTCACACCTAACACGCACAAGCCAAACATAATAAAGGGAATAACGGCGGCTGTGTACTCCGTCCACGCCATATGAGAAAAAGATTTCGCTAAAATAAGGTGAGCAAACACCAACAAGAAAGCGCTAAAAACCGCTACTGCGATCAATCGTAACTCATGTTTTACCAACTGCTTTTTCATCATCACTCCTTGTATAGAGGTTTCTAGTGATGATTGAAGCACAGCTGGTTGGAAAAGCGCTGATACAGTTTGACCAAAAAAACACTAAACAGTTGCTTCGCGCACAAGGCTGCCTAACTTTTTGATCGCACTCTCTAAATGCTCGCTATCGGCAAAAGAAGTATTCAACCTCAAATAGTGCTCAAGCTTCTCGTCGACAGAAAACAATTTTCCATAAGCCACGGTCACCTGCTCTTTCAAGAGTGTTTGATAAAGTTGTTTACTATCCACACCTTGAGGCAGTTCTAGCCACAAGAAATACCCACCCGAAGGTAGGTGATAATTCACTGTCTGAGGAAGGTATGTTTTGATGAGGGCAACGAAGCGTTCTTGTCGCTGCTGCAACGTTCTACGTAACTTTCTTAGATGATTATCGTAACTGTCGTTTTGAAGATAATGCGCCACGCCCTGTTGGATAGGCGCGCTGCCAGAGAGCGTCGACATTAACTGCAGTTTTTGAATCGGTTCATTAAAGCGTTTGTTAACCACCCACCCCAAGCGATAACCTGGACAAAGGCTTTTTGATAGTGAACCACAGTGAAGCACTCGCTCTTGGGTATCGAAGCTTTTCAGTGATGCCGGTTTTTTATCTGCGAAGTAGAGCTCAGCATAGACGTCATCCTCGATCAGATACACATCATACTGGTTCGCAAGCTCGACAATACGCTGCTTGTTCTGTTCAGAAAGCGAAGTACCTGTCGGATTATGAAAGTTCGTCATCAACCAGCAAGCGCGTACATCGCTATTGGTAAACGCCCATTCTAGTTGCTCTATCGAGTGGCCATACTGCGCATCAACAGGGATCTCAATTACGTTCAAACCGAGACGTTCAATCGCTTGTCGCGCCCCATAGAAGGTCGGCGATTCAATCACAACTGTATCTCCAGGACGAGTCACTGCTTGTAAGCTAAGGTTCAGTGCCTCTAATGCGCCAGAAGTAATCACGATATCGTCATGGGTTAAGTTCAGGCCTTGTTGAATGTAGCGCTGCGCAATCAGGCGACGCAGCGATTCACTGCCTGGAGGAAGATTATCTAACAGCGTATCAGGCCCCATTTTTCGCCCAGAACTGGCGAGGTTACGGTTTAACGCTTCCAACGGGAACAAGGCTGGATCCGGAAAAGCTGAACCAAGCTTAATCGACTCTGGTGACCCTTGATGTTTCAAAAAATCATAAAGCTCATCATTAACCGAGGCACGATATACGTTTTTCTCTGCGCTCTTTGGCTCTAGCCTATCCAACTCAGCTGTCACAAAGTAACCAGACTGAGGTTTAGCGATCACCCACCCTTGCGCTTCGAGCAATTGATAGGCTTGCAGTACCGTTCCTGCGCTCACCGAATGGTTACGACTCGTCATTCGCACCGAGGGCAGTTTTTCTCCTGCTCTCCATGTATTTTGTTGGATCTGAGATTTAAACAACTCAGCCAGTTGGCGATATCGGTTCATGCTTCCCTCATTCCTGACTATCGAGCGCACATTAGCATACTTCGCGCCTTTATAACGACATCACACTTATCAAACTCGAAACGTAATTAATCAATCTTAGTGATATCAATTCCCGTTACGAAATGAGAATTTATGTTCCATACTTTCAAAGGCATGAAATTCTGCGGGAGGAAATGATGAAAATGTTTACGATGGATGACCTCTCTTATCGAGGTGTACATAAAGGCGTTCACAGTTGGGATCACCCAGAAGGCAACAACCCTTACTACTGGCATCCAGACTGGCTTCACATTGCAGAAGACGCACTGGGCGTTCACCCTAAGGCTGAGTTAGAGGTACCTGAGGGTGAAACCGCGACAGAAGAACATGCGAAAGCGGCGATCATCAAGCATCTGAACGGGCAATAGGGTAAATTAAGTACCTATTTTTCAGGTGGTTATTGCCATGAAGAATCAATAAATCTATCTGAATGAGAGCTGTGCAGCGGATTGGATTATTTATCAGCAAGATAAATCGATAGCAGTCACATTAATTCCGATAACATCTGTTACATTTATAGTGTAATGGTGACGCACACCTCAACTCATGACTATGAGAGACGATAATAATGACGAAATACAACGAAAACGATATCCAATACAAAGGCGAATCTAACGGTGTTCACTCTTGGAGCACTTCGTCAGGTCAGCCTTATTACTGGCACCCAGATTGGCTGCACGTAGCTGAAGACGCGACAGGTTCTCACCCTAAGCAAAAACTAGAAGTAGAAGCCTCTGAAGCGCCAACAGAAAAGCATGCCCTAAAAGCGATTCTTAAGCACATGAATGACTGGGCAACAGGTAAGCTGTCTTCTAACCCAGACATCGAAACCAATGCACACGAATCTGAAATGAATCTGAAGAAATAAGCTCTGCGCTTGTTAACATCAGAGACAAAAATGGAGCCCCGCAATGTCGGGGCTTTCTTATGTCTGCCGATATAATTTTTGGCCTAGTTTCACCCCAGCCAACATTGAACTTTCAACGATTAGCTCATTGGCAGAAAGCTCCACTATGGTAACAGACGGCGTATGTTCTCTAAGTGCGCCAGTATTTCTTGTTTGTCATAAAGTGTATCCGCCTTTGCTGATGTGCTTTGCCGTTCAACCAAGCTGACCGGCAAAACTTCTGAAACAACGCCTTGCCCTTTCTCCATCTGGCTCAATACTAGTTTGACCGCCCTTCGTCCAAGTTCATTGAAATCTTGCTTAACCGTAGTCAGAGGAGGTGAGAAAAACTGGCTGTCTTGAATGCCATCGAACCCAACCACAGAGACAGTTTTAGGTACATTAATTCCTGCTTCCGAAAGCGCGCATAACACACCAAGCGCCATTTGATCATTCGCCACCAATACAGCATCAAAAGATACACCTTTTAACACGGCATCTTTAATGGCGTTGTATCCACTGGCTGCTTGCCAATCTCCCTCATAGTACGCCGCTTGCACCAATTCATGTTGCTGAATCTGCGATTGCCACTCTTGATAACGAATCTGAGAAGCCGTGGATGCCTCAGGTCCAGAAATGCAGACAAAGGATTCGCGCCTGTGTTCGATCAAATGAGAGATCGCCAAATTTGCTCCAGCTTTATGATCACAACTGAGGGAATTGACGGGCGTCCCCTCTGGTACATCAATAAAAACCAGCGTGAGCTGACTGAACTGCTCCACAAGGTTCTCTGCCATCTCTCTGGTAACCGGGGCGTTGATGATAATAGCATCAACTTGCTGGGCAATGAGTTCTCGGATTGCGCTACGGAATTCCTCAATGGAGTTGTCACCTAACACTGCCAGCGCCGTCGCGTAATCCATCTCATGCGCTTGATTGCGAACGCCATTAGCAATAAGAGCCACACCGTGCAATGAGATATCCAAAGAGACAATACCGATGATCCGCGACTTCGCTCGGCTCAACATTTGTGCCCCTTTGTTCGGCACGTATCCAAGCTTTTTGATTGCGTCGTTGACTCGTTTTCGTGTTTCTTCTGCGACGTTATCCGCGCCATTAGTTACGCGTGATACGGTTTGCGTCGAAACCCCAGCTAATCGTGCAACATCTTTAAACGTGACTGCCACTGCGTTCTCCTATTCTGATTTGCTGTTCACTCTACCAAATTCATTCGAATGTTCTCGTGAACAATGTCGTAAAAAACATGAAAAAATGTTCCCGAAAACAGCAGATCTAGCACACAAAACCGCGTTCTAGAACCTGTTCAAAGTCACATTTAAACGGCTACTCAATCGAAATAAAACCAAACAAGCGCATGATTATTTGCAGATTAAATGTTTGCGAAAACAGAGAAACAACATGCAAAAAATTGTTCACTTAAAATCCAAGAATCACAGCATGATCATTAAAGTGGATCGTGTTCCTGAAATCCTTCATTGGGGATCCAAGATCGCTCAGATCGATCCCGATTTAATGCTCTCAACCGAACGTCCTATCTCGCAGGCTCGTCTTGATGTCGACGTACCCCTATCACTTTGTCCTGAGCTTGGTAGTGGTCACTTTAATGCGCCTGGGATTGAAGGGCATCGCAATGGCGAAGACTGGGCTCCCGTGTTCACAACCACATCCATTGAACACGATGACAACAGCGCGACATTTACTCTGCAAGATGACATTGCGGGTCTTGAATTATTGATTGCGCTAAAACTGGACTTTAACAGTGATGTGGTACAGAAACGCATCACCGTAAAAAATACGACTGCCGGTGAGTATTGCTTAGGTAAGCTCTCCTCTACCCTGCCACTTCCTAACCATGCAAACGAACTGATGACGTTCCACGGTCGATGGTGCCATGAGTTTCAAACTCAGCGTTTGAGCTTTGAGCATGGTGGCTTTATGCAAGAAAACCGTCGCGGTCGCACCTCTCACGAAAACTACCCAGGTTTGTTCGCGGGCACTAATGGCTTTAGTGAACAATTGGGGCAAGTTTGGGGCTTCCATCTTGGTTGGAGTGGTAACCACCAACTTCGTGCCGATGTTCGCAGTGACGGTCGTCGCTTTGTTCAAGCTGGTGAACTGCTACTGTCTGGTGAAACGCGTCTACAAAGCGGTGAAACCTACCAATCACCATGGCTTTACGCGACATACAGTAACTCGGGGTTGAATGGAATATCAGATCGATTCCACGAGTTTGTTCGTGCCAATATTATCCAATTTCCAAACAACAAACCTCGCCCTGTTCACTTAAACACGTGGGAAGGCATCTACTTCGATCATAAACCCGAATACATCATGCAGATGGCAACCGAAGCCGCTGAGATGGGTGTCGAGCGCTTCATCATTGACGATGGCTGGTTCATTGGTCGTGATGGCGAACGCGCAGCGCTTGGTGATTGGTACTTGGATGAAACGAAGTACCCGAATGGTCTTGAGCCTGTCATCGAGCACGTAAACAACAAAGGCATGGAATTTGGTCTTTGGGTTGAGCCAGAGATGGTCAGCCAAGACTCAAACCTCTATCGCCAACATCCAGATTGGGTATTGAGTCTGCAAGGCTACCACCAGCCTTCAGGTCGCTGGCAATACGTGTTGGATTTGCAAAATCAAGATTGCTTCAACTACCTGTTTGAGCGTTTGAATGACTTGCTGACTCGCTACAACATCGGCTACCTGAAATGGGATATGAACCGTGAATTGGTTCAACCAGGGCATCAAGGTAAACCTGCTGTGCATGGTCAAACGAAAGCGCTTTACCGCTTGTTAGACGAGCTTCAAGCAGCACACCCTGCGGTTGAAATTGAGTCTTGCTCTTCGGGTGGTGGTCGTATTGATTTTGAAATCCTTAAACGCACTCACCGTTTCTGGGCTTCTGATTGTAACGATGCGCTGGAACGTCAAGCGATTCAACGTGGTATGAGCTACTTCTTCCCACCTGAAGTTATGGGCGCTCACATTGGTCCTGCAGAGTGTCACTCAACCAATCGTCGCCATGCGATCAACATGCGTGGCGTGACGGCGTTAAGTGGTCACATGGGTGTGGAACTCGATCCAGTAAAAGAAAGCGCGGAAGAAAAACAAGCGTTTGCTCATTACATTCAACTGCACAAACAGTATCGCGATTTGCTTCATTCTGGACGTACTTTCCGCATCGATCCTGCCGATCAAAACCAGAACATCTATGGCGTTGAGAACGGACAAGAAATGCTGATTACGGTGTGTCAGTTGGCCATGCCAAGTCATGCGCTGCCATCTCCACTTCGCGTTAGCTGTGCGGATGAAGACGCCCGTTACGAAGTCAAGATTGTTGAAATGCCAAAAACCAGCTTCCAGTTGATGAAGCAACGTCCGCAATGGCTAGACAAAACCCTGACACTAAGTGGCGATAACTTAAAGGAAATTGGGGTGACACTTCCGATTCTCGACCCAGAATCGGCACTGATTGTTCACCTTAAGAAAATTTAAACCTCTATCTGTGCCCTCTAGTGACCGGGTTTCAACTTCGCGTTGTTCCTGATAAAACACTCCTATACGCGCTAGAGGGACACCCTACAACTAACAAGCAAAACTTAATTGCTTAACTTGTTAAGGAAACAAAATGTCTATTACAGTATTACTTTCGTTCTTGCTGTTTACAGGCTTTGTTGTGGTGTTCACTTACAGCAAAGTTAAAAACGATAAAAACACCTCTCAAGATGGCTTCTTCCTTGGTGGACGAAGCTTAACAGGCGGGCTGATTGCCAGCTCTTTGATTCTGACCAACTTGAGTGCCACCAGCTTCGTTGGCATGAGTGCACAATCCTACACCCACAACATGAGTGTGATGGGCTGGGAAGTGGCCTCTGGCGTCACACTGGTTATCATTGCGCTTCTGCTTGTTCCTCGCTACCTCAAGCAAGGCATCACCACTATTCCAGACTTCTTAGAAAGCCGTTACGACATGTCGGTGAAGAAGTTCGTTACCCTGTTGTTCTTGTGCCAATACGTCATCAACATTCTACCTACCACTCTTTACGCTGGCGCAGTGGTACTGGGTGAAATCTTTGATGTACAAGGTTTACTGGGCATTTCTGAGTTCAGCTCTATTGCCCTTATTTCTGCCACTATCGGTTTGCTGGGTTTCTTCTACGCGATTTACGGCGGTCTAAAAGCCGTGGTAATTGCAGACACGATCAACGGCGTAGGCTTGATCACCGGTGGTTTGATGATCCCTGTATTTGGTCTGATGGCATTAGGCGGCGGTAACTTTATGGAAGGTTTGGACGTATTGTTGACAGCCGCACCAGAAAAGCTGCAATCCGTAGGTAAAGAGACCGATCCACTGCCGTTCTCTACCCTGTTCACAGGTCTATTGTTGGTGAACTTATACTACTGGGGTACTGACCAATCAATTATCCAACGTGCACTTGGCGCGAAGAACCTGAAAGAAGGTCAGAAAGGTGTGATTCTGGCGGGTGCGATTAAAGTTATCTCTCCACTTTTCCTAATCATTCCCGGAATCATTGCGTTCCATATGTTTGGCGCAGATGCGGGCAACCCAGATACGATGTACACACGCTTGGTGAACGAAGTGTTGCCTAAGCCGCTTGTTGGTTTCTTCGTTGCGGTCATGTTCGGCGCAATCCTGAGTACCTTTAACGGTGTATTGAACAGCTCAACCACCTTGTTTGCTTTGAACGTTTACAAGCCACTATTTGGCAAAGGCAAATCGGATGAAGAGTTGGTCGGGAAAGGTCGTATTTTCGGCGTTATCATTGCGATCATTTCGGTCTGTATTGCCCCTTTCATCATGTACGCACCAGAAGGCTTGTTCCAATACCTACAAATGGTTGCGGGCTTCTTTAGTGTGCCTATCTTCACCATCGTGTTTGTGGGCTACATTTCAAAACGTGTTCCTGCTATTGCCGCTAAAGTTGCTTTGGTCGTGTTTGTTAGCTCTTACGCTGCGATGCAATTGGTCTTTGGTACACCAATTCACTTCCTACACCAATTAGCGATTCTATTCGTCGTGTGTACTGCTCTGATGTTTGCGATTGGTCACTTCATGCCGCGTGATACAGACTACGTAATGCCAGTGAATGAGAATATCGATGTGACGCCATGGTCATTCCGCTTCGAAGCATCAGCGGTCATCATCTACATGGTATTGGGCGCTTACGTGATGTTTTCAGACTTCGGTTTTGTCTCAAGCGATCCGACTATCATGCAAGTGTACGGCTTCTGTGGTCTGGTGTTGATGTTCGGTGTGGTTTCTAACTACTTCATCAAACGCAGAAAGCACAAAGAAGTGTCAAAGCTCAATGACATGTACATGCCTTAAGTCGACTTAGATTACACACATAAAAATCGGAGCACTGGCTCCGATTTTTGTTTTCTACCGAAACTTCGTCATCAACAACGAGCTTTTG
The DNA here is from genome assembly GCF_002021755.1 of Vibrio owensii. Lineage (NCBI taxonomy): Bacteria > Pseudomonadati > Pseudomonadota > Gammaproteobacteria > Vibrionales > Vibrionaceae > Vibrio > Vibrio owensii. The sequence goes on along the minus strand of NZ_CP019959.1, from coordinate 3,224,742 downwards.
AGGAAAGAAATGTCTCCTCGAGGTACTTTTTAACCTTTCGGATTTTTCGAGGTAAACGCAACATCAGAACATCGAACACATGGAGAAAGACAATCCTTGGGGCACTTTAAATAAACCAAACAAATACATCGTCAGGCTTTATAAAACCTAGAAATCTCGATATTCATGCAACCTTCTATTCGCCTGCCTGTTCACATCAATGAAGTCCCTTTTAGGCAGCGTCTAATTGCGGTTTTACTTTCAAGTTAAAGATGCACCCCGCTTCCCTTTATCTGTCCTTATAGCGCTTAATGAAATCTATCGCTAGAATCGCAGGTCTTTGATTTTACAAGTGACAGATCAATCAACAGCATCGATAACATCACCAAATTCCTCTCTAGAAGCGCAACCAAGTGTGAAAATAGTGATGCTGAAGATGTTCCTAGAAAGGTTAATCATGGCGAATACTAACTACAACGCACCGCTTACATTGCAACTTTATTTGGCCGCTGCATTCTTTTTTGGCACCTATGGCGGACGCGTATGTCCGATGCTCAGTACGCTCAGCGTTTACGAAGTCATTTTGCACTGCGCCGTGGTGTTTACCTTCATTTATTTAGTGCGCCACTTTATTCTCGCGACACACCCGCTAATTGCACAAAACCGCCAAGCTAAGCTGGATACGATTTTATTTACTGCGGTTAGCATCCCTTTCGCGGCTTATTACAACCTTCAGTATGACTTTACGTTCGATAGCAATGTAAAGGTCTTGTTTGGCATGGGGCTATTTGGCTTCCTGACAGGTTCTATCCTTCAACTGCAAAGCAAATTGGCTCAATTTAATGACTTGCGCCAGCAAAACCAATTCGATTTTGTCCTCTCAGGGCAACGTCAATCTATGGTCAAACAGATGATCGGGATGATGATCGCTTTGCTGATTACCTTAACGGCGATTTTGACCATGGTCGCTGTAAAAGACATTTATTGGCTAGAACAGAATCCGGAACAAATCGCCAATGGATTAGGGAAAATTAGTTTCATTAAGGAGCTGGTTTACATAGCTCTTGTCGTTGGTGGATATGTGATCGCGATAATGATTCTTTGGACTCGCTTAATGCGGAAGATTTTGTTTAGTCAAGAACAAGCATTATTGGAAGTCACTCAAGGCAAGGTGACTCAACGCCTTCCTGTATTCCAACATGATGAGCTGGGCTCAATGGCCTGTCTCACCAACCAAATGCTAGACAGCTTGCAAGTTTCGCAAGACGAGGTGAAAACGACGCGTGACGTTGCCATTGTCAGCTTATCTGCCTTGGCAGAGTCTCGCGATAACGAAACTGGCGCACATATCATGCGAACGCAGGAATACGTCAAAGTGCTGGCAGAGCACTTAAGTCAGTTTGAACAGCATCGTATGTTACTCACTCCCAATTACATTGAACTGTTGTATAAATCGGCCCCACTTCACGATGTGGGTAAAGTCGGCGTGCCTGATAGCGTGTTACTCAAACCGGGAAAATTGACCGATGAAGAGTTTGAGATCATGAAGGGCCATGCTGAAATTGGTGCCGAAGCGTTGTCAATTGCAGAAAAACAGCTAGGAAGTAGCTCATTTTTGCGAGTTGCGAAAGAGATCGCGCTAACACACCACGAAAAGTGGGATGGAAGCGGTTATCCGAACCAACTTTCGGGAGAAGCAATCCCACTATCTGGTCGACTCATGGCGTTGGCAGATGTCTACGACGCGCTAATTTCAAAACGCGTTTACAAGCCAGCGTTCAGTCATGACAAGGCGAAAGCGATCATTCTTGAAGGCAGTGGTAAACATTTCGACCCTCAAATCGTCGATGCTTTTCTTGCTGTCGAAACACAATTTCAACATATCGCTCATCAATATCAAGATGAGCAAAACATAGCCGCTTAGTTATTTATCCCCCCTCTTATAACGCATCTTAAGAGGGGTTTTTATGTCAAAAGCATTGGTTATGTTAGATTTCTGTTTCAAATCAAAACTTTTTTAAGTTTTCTTTTCACTAACTGTTGTAACGAATATTGCTGAAAGGTATAAATGTCAGCAGACCCCTTCGATTAACATGGATGAAGATTATGTTTGAAAAAGTAGTTGCCGCTCCGGCCGACCCTATTCTTGGACTGACTGAAGAGTTTAAAAAAGATGCTCGCGCTGAAAAAATTAACCTAGGCGTTGGTATTTACAAGAACGAACAAGGCGAAACCCCTGTTCTTGCGACTGTTAAAAAAGCCGAAGCCGCACTGATTGAAACTGAAAAAACCAAATCTTACCTAACAATCGAAGGTACAGCAGAATACGGTCTAGCAGTGCAAAAACTGCTTTTCGGCGCAGATGCTGAAATCGTTGCTGGTAAGCGTGCTAAAACAGCACAAGCACCAGGTGGTACAGGCGCTCTGCGCGTTGCTGGCGAGTTCATCAAGCGTCAACTTGGCGAAGTGAAGATCTGGATCAGCAACCCAACGTGGGCAAACCACAACGGTGTATTCACTGCTGCTGGCATTGAAACCGCACAATACAGCTACTACAACGCTGAAACAAAAGACAAAGACTTTGATGCGATGCTGACAGATCTGCAAGCTGCATCAGAAGGCGATGTCGTTCTTCTGCACGGCTGCTGCCACAACCCTACAGGTATCGATCCAACGCCAGAAGAGTGGGAAACACTGGCTAAGCTAGTAGCAGACAAGAAACTGCTTCCTCTATTTGACTTTGCATACCAAGGTTTTGCAAAAGGTGTAGAAGAAGACGCGGCTGGCCTACGTATTTTCGCGAAATACAACAAAGAAATCCTAGTGGCGAGCTCTTTCTCTAAGAACTTCGGTCTTTACAATGAGCGTGTAGGTGCGTTCACTCTAGTTGCTGAATCAGAAGAAGTAGCAACAACTGCATTCTCGCAAGTGAAAGCGATCATTCGTTCTATCTACTCTAACCCACCAGCGCACGGCAGTGCTGTTGTGACTCACATTCTTGGCGATGCAGAATTGCGCGCAGAATGGGAAGCTGAAGTAGCAGAAATGCGTGACCGTATCCAAGAGATGCGTGAGCTGTTCGTTGCAACTCTGAAAGCAGAAGGTGTAGACGCGGACTTCAGCTTCATCGAGCGCCAAAACGGTATGTTCTCGTTCTCTGGTCTATCTAAAGAACAGGTGAACCGTCTGAAGGAAGAGTTTGCAATCTACATTGTTGGCTCTGGCCGTATCAGCGTAGCAGGCATGACGAAGTCAAACATGGGTCCTCTGTGTAAAGGTATCGCTGCGGTTCTATAATCGCCATCTAGCGAAAACCGCTTAAAAAGAGAAAAGGTCAGCAATTGCTGACCTTTTTAGTTTCTACTGTTTTGTTAAAACACCGCGATAGAAATCGCGATGTCTTTCTCTTCTGCTACTAGTAAATAAACTTGAAGCTAATGCCTACTTCATTGATGTGATCAGAGGGTTGGCCTTCATAATCCGTATCGCGGAATTGGTAGTAAAGTCCAGTACCGATAACATGATGCCACTGGTAGTTGAAGCCAATTTTGTAGTTGTTCTCGTCAACAATATCGCTGCGGTTTAAATGTACTTCCGCTGTTGCCATTAGCTTCTCGCTGAATAGATAATTCGCACCGATGGTGACACCTTGAATAAACTCACTGTCAGATGAAATGGTACGGTCTGTGTTGTCATCCGTTGCTTTCGCTTTGATCGCACCAAGGCCGTAAATACCATACACATCAAGCTGCTCATTGATGCCATAACGATAACCACCACCAAACATTAAACGGTCGATACGTAAAGTGAAGTCGTCTGGGTGGAAAAATTGTGCGGAATAATCCACATTGAGTAGCCAATTATCACGAACCAAATAATTACCACCCAACCCTAGCGTCGTGGCGTTGGAATTATCTAGCCATTCTTCGTTTGTGGTTCCGGCACCGACATCTAAATTGATGTGCTCGTAACCAAATTTTTCTGCTTGTTCTGCTTCTGAGGCAACGCTCATTATTGGTAATGCTACAAGAGGTGCAGCGAGTAATAGTCTTACCATTCTACTTCCTTCCATGAGTGTCATCCAAAACTCTTCTATAAACGCCATTGTATTGATTTAATTCGGCATCTTGATGACAGCGTAGCCGAATTAATTAGGATTTGCCGTGCGACTTGTCTGAATCTTATCATTGCGCACGAAAAACAGTGATCCGATAAGATTCTGTTTTAAAACTAAGTTAAGATTACCCTATCACTTGCAAACCAAAAGGCACCTTAATGGAAGCAGAACTTCTCGAGATATATAACTTTCTCGCCAAGTATCCCCCATTCAACGAGCTTCCGGAAGAAACGCTCACCAAAGTGACAGAGAACATCGAAATCTCTTACTACCGTCAAGACACTCCTATCATTCATTTCGGCGATCAGATCCACGATCTTTACATGGTTCGTAGCGGTGTAGTTGAAGTCTATCGACGTAAAGGTGAACTGTATAACCGGCTCGACGAAGGCGACCTTTTTGGTCAGATGGGTCTTCTAACCAACAACAAAGTTCGCTTTCCAGTAAAAGCGATTGAAGACTCCCTGCTCTACTGCATTCCTCAAGATATCTTCCAAGAACTGTACGATAACTTCGATTCATTCGCAGATTTTGTTGAAGTAGAAAACAGTGCTCGTTTGCGCCAAGCGGTTTCAGAGAACAACGACGCGAACGATCTAACGACCTCGAAAGTAAAAACACTTCTCACACGCGATGCGCCAACCATCGAGCGCGGTCAAACGATTCAAGAAGCCGCACAATTAATGGCGCAAGATAATGTGTCATCACTGTTGATCGTTGATCCTGATTTTGTGCTCGATGAAGACGATCCACAATCCCCTGTCGTCGGTATTATCACCGACCGCGATTTATGTACCCGCGTCTTGGCAGAAGGGTTGTCGCCTCTCGATGAAGTATCAACGGTCATGACGACCGAGGTTATATCTCTCGATCACAACGCTTACGTTTATGAAGCGATGCTAACTATGCTTCGTTACAACGTTCACCACTTGCCGGTTGTAAAAGATCAAATGCCTATTGGCATCATCGAAGCGACCGACATTGTTCGTTACGAATCGCAAAACTCACTGTTGTTAGTAAGTAGCATCTTCCAACAACAAACCATCGAAGATTTGGCCATTGTCGCTGACGAAGTGAAAAGCAGTTTTGTTCGTCTGGTTAACGAAGACGCCAACTCTCACATGGTCGGCAGTGCGATGTCGGTCATTGGCCGAAGCTTCAAGCAACGCCTGCTCGAAATGGCAGAAGAAGAATTGGGCCCACCGCCAATCCCTTACTGTTTCCTAGCCCTTGGTTCTATGGGCCGTGATGAGCAGCTATTGGTCACAGACCAAGACAACGCCATCATTCTCGACGATACCTACCAAGAGGAAAAACACGGGAAATACTTCGAAGCACTCGCACAATACGTTAGTGATGGTTTGAACGTGTGTGGCTACAAATATTGTACCGGTGACATCATGGCGACCAACCCAGAGTGGCGCATGACACGTTCAGAGTGGGAAGCGTGCTTCGCCGATTGGATTGACGACCCGAACCCGAAAGCCTTGCTCAATGCGTCTATCTTCTTCGATTTAGATGGCGTTTATGGGCGTTTAAAATGGGCAGAACAATTGACGAGTTTCATTGTTCGACGCGCACGTAAGAACAACCGCTTCCTCGCATGCTTGGCTCGTAACGCGTTGAATCGAACCCCACCACTGGGCTTCTTTAAAGACTTTGTGATGGAAAAAGATGGCCAGCACAAAAACTCGATCAACTTGAAACGTCGCGGTACAGCTCCTCTTGTGGACTTGATTCGTGTTCACTCGTTGGCGGTGGGGTCACGCGCTCAAAACTCATTTGAACGACTCGATGACATCATTGATGCGGGCATTTTGCCGAAAGGCCGTGCTCAGGATTTGAAAGACGCGATGGAGTTCATCTCTATGGTACGTATCCGTCACCAAGCGATCGATGTCGAATTGGGTATTGAACCAGATAACAACATTGAGCCAGAAAATCTGTCGGACTTCGAACGACGTAACCTAAAAGATGCGTTCCAGATCCTCAGCAATGGTCAGAACTTCCTTAAGTTCCGTTATCAGGCCAGCAACAAGTTTAAGTGAGGCGTGGAATGATAAAAAAGTTGTTTCAAAAGCCGACCATTCAATGGCATACCAAGTTTCAACACAAGTTGGAGCAAGCGAAAGATGATCGGTTAATTGCCTTTTATGGAAAGGCGTTACCCGCGCCGGAAACCCCGCTGTCCCAAGTGGAATTCGTGGCACTCGATTTCGAAACGACGGGCTTAAATCCGCAAAAAAATGGCATCATCACCATAGGTTTGGTGCCTTTTAATCTCAATCGAATTTTCTTGCGCCAAGCGAAGCACTGGAAAGTACGCCCACAAGAAAAACTCGATGAGGAATCGGTCATCATTCACGGTATTACTCATAGTGAGTTGATCGACGCTCCGGATTTGGGTGAGATTTTAGGACCATTACTTGAAAGCTTGGCGGGAAAGATTGTCGTGGTGCATTACCGCCGTATTGAAAGAGAGTTTCTCGCTCAAGCGTTGCGCACTCGTATCGGCGAAGGCATTGAGTTCCCTGTGCTGGATACGTTGCAAATTGAAGAGGATATTCAACAAAGAACATCTGGTGGTTTGTGGAATAAGCTAAAGGGTAATAAGCCGAAATCCTTACGTTTAGCACAATCACGACGTCGCTATGGCCTTCCAGATTACACGCCACACCATGCGTTAACGGACGCCATTGCCACCGCTGAATTACTTCAAGCGCAAATTGCTCACCACTACAGCGAAAAGCAACCAATCAGTAGCTTGTGGCTGTAGCGAAGCGAGAAGCGAGAAGCGAGAAGCGAGAAGCGAGAAGCGAGAAGCGAGAAGCGAGAAGCGAGAATATTATCTCTAGATAAACAAAAAGGAGCCAATTGGCTCCTTTTCTCTTTTCATTAAACGCGAATATCAGCGCTTAACTAACACTCTAAGCTTACAGCTTGAAGCGTTTGATCTCTTGCTCTAGCTCGTGAGAAAGCTCAGACAGATGCGCCGCTTGCTCTGCTGCTTGGTGCGCTTCAACAGAAAGCTCGTTAGACACGTCACGAATGCCTTCAGTGTTACGAGTGATTTCTGTTGTCACAGACGCTTGCTCTTCCGCTGCAGACGCAATTTGCGTTGCCATGTCGCTGATGCGCTCTACCGCTGAGTGAATTTGAGTAAGGCTCACTGCAGCTGAGTTTGCATCATCAACACTGGTGTCTGCTAGACGACGACTGTCATCCATAATGCCTACCGCTTTCGCTGTTGTGCCTTGTAGCATCTCAATCGTTTCTTGAATCTCTTGAGTAGAAGCATGAGTACGTTGGCTCAGAACACGAACTTCATCCGCAACTACCGCAAAACCACGACCTTGCTCACCCGCACGCGCCGCTTCGATAGCTGCGTTTAGTGCTAGTAGGTTAGTTTGCTCTGCAATGCCTTGGATAGTCGAAAGAATCGTGTTGATTGCGTTACCGTGTGCTTCTAGCTCTTGAATCACGTTGGTTGCAACTTGTACTTCTTGCGCTAGGTTTTGGATAGAGCCTTGCGTTTGAGTCACTTGGCCTGAACCGTGAACACATGCTTGAACCGCTTCTTCAGAGCTTGATGCTGTGTTATCTGCGTTACCTGCAATCTCTTGCGTCGCTGCGGCCATTTCGTTAACAGCCGTCGCGACCATGTTGATTTCGTCTTGCTGGTAAGAAATACGCTGACTACGCTCGTCAGCTTGTTGAGCCGTTGTGCGCGCTTGCTCAGAAAGAGCAGATGACACATGGCTTAACTTGGTTACCATCGTGTGCATATTGCCAACAAAGCGGTTGAAGTTGTCAGCCAGTTTACCGACTTCATCATCACTGCGTGGTTCAAGGCGTTGCGTTAGGTCACCTTCACCCGATGCAATCTCTTCAAGCGCTTGTGATACTCGGCCAAGGTCGCGGAACAAGAAGCCCACTAACCAAGATACGGCCACAATCACCACAATCGTAATCAGTACCGCAGTAATCAGCATTTCACGCAGTAGTTGCGCGTGGCTTGCTTCTTCTGTTGCGCGGTCCATTTCAATCGCGAACATCCAGTTTGTGCCAGGTACTTTACTGAAGTAATAGAGCTTATCTTTGCCCTGAATGGTTGCCGTTTCAATTGAGCCCGTGTTTGCTGCACGTTCAATGGAATCTTTCGTAAATTCTTTAGATAGGTCAGTGATTGGCTTAAGCGTTAAGCTTTTGTTTGGATGAGCAAGGAAAGTTCCGTCATTCATATCGATCAGCATTGCGTGCGCATTTTCACCCGCATCTAAGCTGATAACATCATTGATCAACTGATCAATCAGTACGTCAGCACCAACAACACCAACAAACTTACCGTTTTTCATTACAGGTTCTGCAATGGTAACCAGTAGCGCGTTAGTGATCGCATCTTGGTAAGCTTCAGTGATGATCTGCTTACCTGCTGCATTTGCATCTTTGTACCAAGGGCGAGTACGAGGATCATAGTCTGCACGGTTACGTTCTGGATGAGAACGGTACATGCCACCTTCCGGAGTACCTAGGAAGATATCGTCAAAGCCCCCCGCTTTGCGCGCTTGTTGTAAGAAAGGCACCACGTCTTGCTCTGTTGAGTAGTCGTTGAAAGCCGTTGCAATGTCTTTGCGAATCGCAACCCAGTCAGAAATACCTTCTGATGCTGCGTTACTTAGGCTTTGTGCTCGTGAATAGACACCTGAACGCGTCTGATCAAACAATTGACCAGCCGACAGCCAAGTCAGTGCTGTTGCCATCACTACAACAGCAGATAGGCTTGCGCCAATTAGCTTTTGTTTTAATGATAATTTCATAATTATTTTAAGAGGTTGGGAGAACAGTTAAGGTGGCTGAATATTACACATTTCTGACAAAGTAATCACGAAGATTATTCACAAAATTAAGACAATAACCTGTTGTAAAATAAAGAATTTACTTCGTCATTTTTTTGGCAAGCGTCAGAAAAATCGCACAAAAAAAGCCAGCATTCCGCTGGCTTTTTAACTCGTTAATATCTAACGATATTTATAAATCACATCAATTACTGACGTTCTGTTCTCATGCCCATCAATAGGCTGACACACATTGCAAGCAAAACGAATGTGAATGGTAACGCGGTAGAGATAGCACCAGCCTGCAGCGCTTGAACCGCTTCTGAACCACCAATCCACAGTAGTGCAACCGCAATCGCACCTTCCATAAACGCCCAGAATACACGTTGTAGAACTGGCGCATCCACTTTACCACCAGCAGTAATACTGTCGATAACCAGTGAGCCAGAGTCCGATGAAGTGATGAAGAATACCAATACCAACACAACAGCAATGATAGACAGCATGTTACCGAATGGCAGAACATCAAACATTTGGAACATCGCTAGTGATACGTCAGTTAGACCGTTTGCACCTAGCTCACCCACATTGTTGATCACTTGATCGATAGCTAGACCACCGAATACTGACATCCAAATTAGTGTTACCGCTGTAGGAACAATCAGTACTGCCGTGATGAATTCACGAACTGTACGACCACGAGATACGCGAGCGATGAACATACCTACGAATGGTGACCATGAAATCCACCAAGCCCAGTAGAATACTGTCCAACCTTGGAACCAAGCTTCGTCAGTACGACCAAACGGGTTGCTCAGTGGAACCAAGTTTTCTATGTACGCCATAAAGGTGGTAGGAATTGAACCTAAGCTCACAGCCCAACCAATCAAACCAACAAGGATAAGCAGTAGGAACGCAATAACCATGTTGATGTTACTGATGACCTTTACACCACCATCGATACCACGGATTACCGAAACAACCGCAAGTAACGTCACAATCGTAATAACGACGATCTGTAGGCCTAGACCCGGCTCCACACCAAACACGTGGTGAATACCACTCGCTGCTTGTTGTGCACCAAGACCTAGAGACGTTGCAAGACCAAATAGCGTTGCTAGTACTGCAAGGATATCAACAATATGACCTGCCCAACCCCACGCGCGATCGCCCAACAATGGGTAGAAGATCGAACGCATAGAAAGCGGAAGGCCTTTGTTGTAAGTAAAGAAAGCTAATGATAGTGCTACGACACCGTAGATTGCCCATGGGTGTAGACCCCAGTGGAACATTGTCGCGCCCAGTGCAAGCTTTGCAGCCTCTGGGGTATTGGCTTCAACACCGAGAGGCGTTTCGTACCAACCAGTGAAGTAAGCTACAGGCTCTGCCACACTCCAGAACATCAAACCGATACCCATGCCTGCCGCGAATAACATCGCAAGCCAAGACATGAAAGAGTAATCCGCTACCGCATCTTTACCACCAAGGCGAATCTTACCCATTGGTGACACAATCAAAGCTAAACAGAAGATTACGAAGATGTTGCCTGAAAGGATGAACAGCCAGTCAAATGAGCTAATGATTTTTAGCTTAATGCCATCCAACGCTGTTTTTGCGGTATGTGCATCAAGCACCAACGCCGCGATAAGAAATAGTGCAATGAAACCAGCACTGATACCAAAAACAGGATTATGTACGTCAAAACCCCATTTCTGGACGTTGTCTTGACCAACCGTATAGTCGGTACTGTCGATACTGTACTTATCTATACCTTTTGTCATTGTTCCTCTCTTTTGTGTTCTCGTTTTTCGGCAGCAAACCAAAAATTCATTCGAACACGATACATTTTATTTTCCATGAAAGTGGAAGATCCTACCATTTGAGGCGTTTTTGTCTATCTTTTGCTGATAAAAAATCCAATAACTTACTTTTCAATCAGAAAAATCCACCAAAAAAAGCGAAAACAACCACGACAATAATTAGACCACAAACATTTATTACTATAATAATTCTAGCCGTTACTTTTTTACCCGCCGAATACCCTTAAAAACAATAAGGAGAGCCAAGGCAAATAATTGAAAATTGGTGTCGCGATCCCTAACTAAGCCCTTTTAATAACAACGCTTTTGAGTTAGTGTCGCCTCGTTACATGATCCCTTAATGACTGGATTACGAAATTGGAAAAGTACGAAGAAGTCTTGGTCTCGATTCGTCAGATCATCCGCGCTATTGATTTACATTCAAAGAAGTTGAGCAAAGAGTCTGGTTTGACGGCTCCTCAGCTGATTCTAATGCGTGCTATTAGTGAACTTGATAACGTCACTATCAAGCAATTGTCTAGCCATACCAACATGAGTCAGGCAACGGCTACGACTATCCTTGACCGTTTAGAGCGCAATCAACTTGTCGAACGACGCCGTAGCGTAGAAGACAAACGTAAAGTTCATGCTGTCTTGACGGAAAAAGGCCAAGAAGCGCTTAAACAAGCTCCGACGCCATTGCAAGAGCACTTCATCAGTCGCTTCCAAAAGCTTGAAGAGTGGGAACAAAGCTTGCTGCTATCTTCTGTTCAGCGCATCTCTACCATGATGAACGCAGAAGACATCGATGTTGCGCCAATGCTTGAACTAGGCAGCATCACTAAACCAGAATAAGCTTCTCTGTGCGCTCATGACTCCCATCGGTGATGAGCGCGTTTGCCCTTCTCTTACTCTATCAATCCTGTTTCAAACGCATATTTCGCTAGCTCAGCAGTCGAATGTAAGTCCAGCTTATGTTTAATGTTGTGACGATGCGTTTCCACCGTTCGATAACTGATATCCAAAAGCGTAGCAATCTTTTTACTACTATTCCCCTGTGCGACTAATTTAAGTACCGCTTCTTCGCGGCGACTCAGTGGATTAGGCTTTTGTGCCGCAGGTACAACATCTTGAGTAAACAGTGTTTGGGTGACAGATTCACAAAAATACGTCGAACCTTGATTCACGGTTTTAATCGCTTGAACCATCTTGTCGGCTGAGATTTCTTTCAACATATAACCGACTGCTCCGGCTTGCATCACCTTCATGATGTATTCGCGATTGTCGTGCATAGTCAGCATCAGAATTTTACTTTCCGGGCGTTCTTCCTTAATCACACCTGTTGCTTCTATCCCATTCATAATGGGCATGCTGATATCCATTAAGATGACATCCGGGTTGAGCACTTTTGACACTTCAATGGCTTCAAGCCCATTGCTTGCTGTGCCTATCACATCAATATCAGGTTCCAATTCCAGACGCGCCATAAACCCATCCAGTACAACCTGATGATCGTCCACAATCACCACACTAATTGGTTTATCCATAAACTAATCCATCCAAATCTAACAATACGGTGATTTCCGTTCCCAACCCTGGTTCGCTCATCAATTCAAACTCGCCGCCAATAAACTCGACACGCTCACGCATGTTGCGCAGACCAATCCCCTGGCGGTGTACCGATTGATTGACCATAAAGCCAATACCATCGTCCCGTATCAGTAATTGCAGCATATTGCCCATTTTTTGCAAAATAACGGTGACCTTTTTTGCCTTGGCGTGCTTTTCAATATTATTCAACGATTCCTGAGCAACGCGATATAGCGTGGTCGCCACTTCCGATTTCAGCTTAACCTGCCCTGTATCGAAATGGCTGTCGATGTCCATACCAGAATGGGAATGAAAGTCCTGCAATAACGTAGAAAGCGCCGCCTCTAGGCCGATGTCATCCAAGGCGCTCGGGCGAAGTTGATGGGAGATATGGCGCACTTCGTTAATTGCGGTGATCAACGAACGCTGAGATTTGTCGAGGTGGGATTTGAGCTTTTCATCTTCAATACGATGCCCCATCAAATCGAGATGGCATTTACTTGAAACCAACAACTGATTGATACCATCATGCAGCTCTCTAGCTAGGTGCTTTTTCTCATCCTCTTGGAACATCACCGTTTTATGGGCCAGTTCTTTAAGGTTTTTATCCGCTAAGCGATGCTCATGGAGGTTGATAGCGAGGGTTAAAACAATAATCACAGCGACCGTGACAACCAAAATCACAACTACGGTAAAGAAAGTCGTCTCGATATTCTGATTCACCGCAGCGCGCATGTTGGCAACTTCACGGCTCACATCCTCTATGTACAACCCCGTGCCAATCATCCATTCCCATTTATCAAGCCATGCGGCATAGCTTAACTTAGGCACGACTTCACCTGTGGAGGGTTTCTGCCAAAGGTATTGATGGAAACCGCCGCCAAGTTGGGCTTGATAAAGTAACGCCTCAATCAGGTGATCGCCGTTTTCATCTTGGATGTGAAGTAAGTTCTGCCCCACGAGATCAGGCAGAATCGGATGGACTAAATTAGTACCGTGTTTATCGTAAGCGAAGAAGTAACCATCTGAGCCATAGCGAAGGCGGTTCAGGATGGCTTTTACACGTTCTTTGGCAACATGCTCGTCGATAGTAGAGTCGTTATAGATGTGAGAAATCGCATCGAAAGCCAGATCAACGGTATCTTTCAATGCCACTTCTTTTGATTGGATCAGACTTTGGTGAAAGATCTCCACTTCGCGTTGACCCAACGTTTTCGCTTGGTAGATGGAAATCCAACTGATGCTTGCTGACACCAAAACCACTGGGATCAATGCCAGCAAGATTAATTTGGCTTTGAGAGGCATCCTTTCCTCCAATGAAACGCTGATTAGCTTAATAACTAATCAGCTTAACAACTTGTCTCAAAAGGTAAAAACTCTCAGGTCACAAAAACCTCGTTCCCCGACGACATCATGGCTTTTATGACATGCCGTAAAAGCTTGGGAAGAACAACAGGGAAGCCAGAACCACGATTTGAATCGCGATAAATGGCATAACGCCTCGATAGATATCACGAGTTGTCACACCCGTTGGTGCTACACCTTTTAAATAGAACAAGCTAAATCCAAATGGTGGTGTGAGGAATGAGGTTTGAAGGTTCATGGCAATCAAAATCGCAAACCATGTCATGTTGATACCCATTAACTCAGCTACAGGCGCAATGATCGGCACGATGATGAAACAGATTTCTACAAAGTCGATAAAGAAACCGAGAATAAGAATCACCAACATGGTAATGATCAAAAAGCCCCACTTCTCACCCGGAAGCTCTAGCATCCACTCTTCTACCAAGTAGTCGCCGCCCGTGTAGGTAAATGCCATCGAGAATGCCGTTGCACCCAGTAGAATCGCGAAAACCATCGCTGTGACTTTTACCGTCTCTTTTGATGCTTCATACACCATTGACCAGCTGAACTGTTTGTAAAGTAGCGAAAGTACAATCGCACCAGCACCGCCTAGCGCCGCTGATTCGGTCGGCGTGGCAATACCAGCAAAGATAGAACCCAAAACCACAATGATCAGTGCTAAAGGTGGCAAAACGGCTTTGAGCGCGGTAATCACCTCTTCCTTACGGCTGATGGATTCATCACGTTCGATAGGTTGAGCTGCCTCAGGGTTGAGCTTGGCGTAAATCAAAATATAGATAACGTATGCACCAACCAGCATTAAACCCGGCCAAATCGCGGCTTGGAAAAGGTCTCCGACTGGCACCCCCAACACATCACCAAGAAGAATTAGAACAATAGAAGGTGGAATAATTTGCCCAAGCGTGCCTGACGCACAAATGGTGCCGCATGCCAAACCTTTGTCGTAGTTGTACTTGAGCATCACTGGCAAAGAGATCAACCCCATTGCCACTACTGATGCACCAACCACGCCCGTCGATGCTGCAAGCAGCGCACCAACCAAAACCGTTGAGATAGCGATACCGCCACGAATACCACCAAACAAACGCCCCATCGACTCAAGCAACTGCTCTGCCAGTCGGGTCTTTTGTAAAACCAACCCCATGAAGACAAACAGAGGTACTGCCATCAATACCGTGTTTTCCATGATGGATTGAATGCGATATGGCATGAATGCAAACATCTCGATGCCTTCTGCCCATACGCCGAAAATTAATGCAATGCCGCCAAAGGTAAAGGCAACAGGAAAACCGAGTAGTAACGCAAACAGCGCTACAAAAAACATCACTATACCGATCATGCTGAATTCCTTTTACGACTTACCGTTGTTACCGGCATAGATAAGATGAGGGTTAACAATTTTATTGATGGAATGAAGCAGTAAGCCCATACCACTGATCGCCATAAACAAGAATGAGAGTGGAATCATGGCTTTTATGATCCATCGATATGGTAAACCGCCAGGGTCTCCAGACGTTTCTCCAAGAGCGAAACTCTCTTTGGCAAAATCGATACCGAACCAAGCAACCAATAGGCAGAATGGGAAAAGAAAAAGTAACGTGCCTAAGATATCGATGATGGATTGCGCTTTATACGATAAGCGCTCATAGAAAATGTCGACTCGAACGTGACCACCGGATTTAATCGCGTATGGCACACCCAATAAAAATACAGCGGAAAATAGATGCCACTCCATTTCTTGGAAGGCGATGGATACGTCATTAAACACGTAGCGCATAACAACGTCGTACACCACGTTCGCTAATAACAAAACAAATAGGATGCTGGATAACCACCCCAGAAAATCACCGAAGCGGTTAAAGATTCGCTCAATATAAATAAGGCTTCTCATTCCGAACTCCATGGAACGTGTGGGATTGGCTCCGCTGGTTCGCGGAGCACTTGTTATAGTCTTCTCTAAGAGAAGTTTTTCTTGGGCTTCTTTTGCTGGCTAAATCGCTCGCGCTAGCCAGCATGTCGAAGTTATTGCTGAGCTTGGCTGTTTAGGTAAGCTCGGTGTGAGATATCAGACCAAGGACGCACTTGTTCGATGTAGCTTGCTTGAGATTCTTGAATCTCTTTCGCTAGCGCATCTTTTTCTGCGTGCTGTTTAAGTAGACGTTCGTTCGCTTCACGTAGCGCTGAAATAACTTCAGGCGGGAAGTCTTTTACTTGAACATCAGGGTATTCCGATTGAATTGATGCCCAGTTCTTACCACTCTCGTGCTTAGACTGAGTGTACATGTCGTACGCGGCGGCTTTCATCGCCACTTGAAGGATCGCTTTCAAATCATCTGGTAGACGTTCCCAAGTACGCTTGTTCACTAGGAACTGCAGCTCAGTGCCCGGCTCATGCCAACCTGTGTAGTAGTAAGGCGCAATTTTGTGGAAGCCCATACGTAAATCAAGAGAAGGACCTACCCACTCCAATGCATCAATCGTACGACGCTCAAGCGAGGTGTATAGTTCGCCCGGTGCAATGTTGGTTGGCTTCGCACCTAGCTCAGCAAGGATTTCACCTGCAAAGCCTGGGATACGCATTTTCAGACCTTGCAGGTCATCGACTGATTTGATTTCTTTCTGGAACCAGCCACCCATTTGGGTATCCGTGTTACCACCAGGGAAAGATAATAGGTTGTGCGGGGAGTAAACTTTTTCCATCAACTCCATACCGCCACCGTAGTAGAACCATGCGTATTGTTCTGTTGGCAACATACCGAAAGGCATAGAGGTAAAGTAAAGGGTGTTTGGTACTTTGCCTTTCCAATAGTAAGACGCCGAGTGACCCATATCGTATTGACCGGATTTCACCATATCAAATACACCAAGTGGTGCTTTGTGTTTGTTTGCAGAGTCAATGCGGATTTGTAAGCGTCCGTTTGACATTTCTTCCGCCATTTTTGCCATGTTCTTTGTTGCGTCACCAAAGATAGGGAAGTTTGGCCCCCACGTCTCCGCTAGTTTAAGGCGGTATACTTTGTCATCAGCAGCATGAGCAGAAGTTGCTACGAATGCCATCGTCGCGACCATTGCTGTCGCCTTGAGCACTCGTTTCAGAGATTTTTGGATAAGACTCATCGTTCACGTCCTTTGTCACCAAGATTATTGTTGTCATCCATTACATAAGGATTCGCTATAGAAGATGGGACATTACATGGAAGTAAGAAATGGGCATGAACACGCAACAAAAATGCACTTAAACGTGAGCCTTAGCCATTAGTATTACGTAGTTATACGTAATCTTTTTAATATCAAATTGCAGGAGCTTTTATTATTCAGATAGTTAACTGAAAAGCCATATCATCAAAATCTGATAAAGCACGTACGTAGTTGACTGCGAAAGAATTTACACAGTATTTAATAAAATGTGACAAATGACGGAATTGTATAGTTAGAATACTCAGTTATAAATGAGCGAAAAGCGTTTTTTGGGCAAAAAAATACCCCGACTGGAGTCGAGGTATTCAATTAAGAAACAGAATTACAGCGGTAATTAAACTGCTTTATAGATAACTTTGTTACCTGCTAACTGCTCTTTTTGAACTAGGTTTTCTTCAAGAAGCTTCTTCAGTGCGCCAGTAGCCCATGATGCCGCTTTAGTGTCTTCTTGACCTGCAGCTAGACCAATACCTTTAGGGTTGATACCTTCAGCATTTGCTACAACGATATCTAGAACTTGTTGTTGCTTAGGAGTTAGTGCAACCTCAACAGTTTTCGCTGCAGCTACTTTCTTCTCAGCTACTGCTTTCTCAGCAACAGGTTTTGCCGCTTTTGGTGCCGCAGCTACGTTTGCTACTGTCGCTTTAATGCGTTTTTGCAGTTTCATCTGCACTTTACGCTTATGAGCAAGTCTCATTGAATATTTCTCCAGTTCACTGCATCTCAGCAGGGATGAAAATTTGAAGCGCGTTTTATACCAAAATTCATCAGCGATTTGTAGGTTTTAGCGGCGAAACGCGATGAAAAATGCGCTCACTGCATAGAACGTCTACTATTTAATCAGATAAATTGTGAACGGATTTATTGAATACTGGGTATAAAAACAGAGGTTCTTTGTTCTTGATAGGCAAACAATTGAATATCAAGAAACATGTGTCTCAACGCCATTGTTCATTGAGGTTGAAAGCATGGAAACGCTGCATCTAAGTAACTCACATTTCAAATCCGACTCCCCCATCAACAAACTGATCATGTTTATGGTCGTTACCATCACCATGTTTCTGGTTTTGATTGCGCCGGGATGGAAACAAGCGATGTTGTCGGTCGTACTGATGGCCATCATCGTTGGCTTTGCCATCATCATGATAAAAAAGAGCCAAGTCTCTTTCACCCTTACCGCCTCCCACTTTCAACAACACCTCTTTAAAGGCGGCTGGGTGGTGCGCTGGAAAGACATCGACTCCATCGGCATTTGCACATACGAACAAGAAGGCTGGCACCAACCCCTTCCTTGGATAGGGATTCGGTTGAAGCATTACTCACCTTATCTCAACGCGATTTGTCCACGTATCGCGACGGAAATCTTGCTTGGGCAAAGAGCCCTTCTTTATTTAGGAGCAAAACAAAATAATTGCGAAACAAAGTTTGAAGACATGGTGTTAGACCCCACTCCTTACATCAATAAAGAAGGGATGCACTATGAGGGCCTACAAGCGATGCTAGCGAATAGAATGAAATATCAAAGACGATTTTATGGCTACGACGTGTTTATCTCAGCCAGTGATTTGGATAGAGAAGCGGAAGAGTTTGTGGGATTGGCTCGACGTTACCTAGCGGCCGCCGAGCCAGATGCTTAATTCAAAGACGCCTTAGTAAAGCGGCATTTCGTCAGCAACGAACGGGTTTGTTTTGCGCTCGTGACCAAATGTCGACTGTGGACCATGACCTGGTACGAAAGTAACATCGTTGCCGAGCGGCCATAACTTCTCTTTGATCGAGCTAATCAGCGTGTTGAAGTCACCTTGTGGGAAATCTGTGCGACCAACGCTACCGTTAAACAGAACGTCGCCGACAAACGCCAAGCGTGCTTCTTCGCTGTAAAGCACTACGTGACCCGGTGTATGGCCCGGAGTGTGAATCACGTTTAGGGTTTGATTACCAAAAGTGACCTTGTCACCTTCATTTAGCCACTGATGCGGTTCAAACGCTTCAGTCAGTGGGAAACCAAACATTTGGCTCTGACCTTCTAAACCTTGCAACCAGAAGTTATCTGCCTTGTGTGGGCCGACAATCTCAGTACCACCTAACAGTGCAGACAGTGGCTCTGTACCACCAACGTGGTCCAAGTGGCCGTGTGTTAGCACTAGGTTTACTACTTCAACACCCAGTTCTTTGATCAGCATTGCGAGTTGCTTTTCATCACCACCTGGATCAACCACAATGCCCTTCATGGTTTCATCACACCAGACGATAGAACAGTTTTGAGAGAAAGATGTTACTGGAACAACTTGGTATTTCAGAGCCATAGATAACCTATACCGAATAAATTTGCATGAAAACTGCCGCAACTATGACACTAAGCCCTAGTGACTTCAAGCTTTGTACCATGGGTAATAGGCGACGTTCTGAGACGAGAAACCCTGTCTCAACTTGGCACTACCAAGAACGAACAGCACCCGTATCGATATGAACAAAGTTACTGCGTGGATAATAACCCACACCACCGGCTTTTAGGCTTAATGCCGCATCTCGAACTGTTGAAAGCTTCACGCCATCTAAACGGAAATCAATGGCCTTTCCTTCCATGTGCATGCTCTTTTTCGCCACACCTGAAGAACCATTACGCAATGATGCGTTAGTCAATGGAGAGCGATAGCCAGAGATCACAATCACCTCTGCTTCCGTGCCAATCAACTTTTGGATTTGACTGATCTGATCGAACAGACGTCGATCCATTGGATGAACTTCATTACGGCGATGATCACGACAAAACTGATCAAGACGCTTCAGCTCTTCGTCGACATAATTTGTGCCATTGAAGTAGCACGACTCCAACAACTCACCAGTATTGAGGTTATTCATCGCGAGAACACGAGGTTCATCAGGCAGAGATGCCCAAGACATACTTGGCATTGCTGAAGCAACAACGACACCACCAGCGGTCATTTTAAGAAAATCACGACGGGAAAAATTACGACTTACCATGAAAATACTGCTCAATTACTGTACGAGCAGCGGACATTACCGAAACCAATTTAACGCGTCAAATGCATAAATCGGTCCGGCTTGTCGTTTTTAGGCTGGTTTTTCTGTTTACTTATTGAACAGAAAACAGATTTTATGAATTGTAAATTTTTTTAAATTGAGAACGAATCTCACCCTTGATCATCGTATTGATAAATATCATCACGGTAGTACAAGGTGCCCTCTTCTAACCATGCGGTTTGATAGATGATATGCACTTGAATTCGTTCACTAAGTGGTACAGAGGTGTTAGAGCGACGACCATTTTGACGCTTCTTCGCTAGCCTTTCTTCCAGACCTTGAGTCTTGAAGAGTAACTCCGCCAATTGGTCAGCATGTTCGACACGAACGCAACCAGAACTGAACGCGCGACGATCTTGGTTAAACAGGTTTTTACTTGGTGTGTCGTGCAAGTATATCGCTTGTGGATTCGGCATATTGAATTTATACAGACCCAAAGCATTGTGTGAACCCGATGACTGTCTCATACGATATGGGAAAGTTCTTGGGTTCACGGTTGCCCAGTTGATAGTTGTTGGATCAATGATCTCGCGCGATGTCCAAGAGCGAATAATCTGGATGTTGTGTTGCATCAGATACATCGGATTGCGTTTCACCTTTGGAATGATGTCTTTCACCATGATCTTCCACGGCACATTCCAAGTAGGGTTTAAGATCACTGAGTCCAATGTACCTGTCATGATTGGCGTCTTACGTGATGCTTTCCCTACGACAACTTTAGATTCAAACAACGGCTGCCCATCATGCCAATAAGTCACTTCATATCCGGGAACGTTAACGAATACCACGTTGTCGCGCTCTTTTGCCCAAATACGAGAACGCTCGGCGTTTAAGGCTAATGAGTGCAAACGTTGCTGTGGTGAGAAGTTAATCCAACGAATCGTATTGGGACCGATGATGCCGTCTTGTTTCAAGCCATGAATACGTTGGAACTCCATCACCGCTAGCTCTAGGTTTTCATCATAGAGTGTGGTTTCAGTATCCAAATGCCCAACATCAACACCCACAATCTGCATTCGAGCAATCATGCTGGCTTTATCAAACAACTCATCCCCAACTCGGGCTAAACGTTGATCTTGTTGATAAAGAGGGAACTCAAACTTGGCGTAAGTCGACAAAGATGCATATGCAGTATTGAACGATTCGTCCATTTGCAAAGGTGAGCGCAACTCAGCAAGGAACTCGTCTAACTTTCCGACTGTGATTTCATTACTCAGTAACGAGAGCGTCTCAATACTCGGCGCAGGGAAGCTAACATTACCTTTGTTCGCAAATAACCAATTGATGCCCTCTTCTGGAACCTGCTCTAGGTACGAAAGATACATGAGTAATGAGTCACTCATTACAAGATCGAAATCAAGCTTGTCGCCTTGTTCACGCACTTGTTCTATGCGGCGCAGTTGGTTGTCAAACTCTTGAGTCACATCTGCTAACGCAACGAGCTTAAGCTGAAAAAGGAGTTGTTCTACATCGCTTTCGTTTTCCCAGTTCAAGCGATAATTAGTGCTTTGATACAGTTGATCAATTACATCTGGGTAATGGATCATTTTTTCTACAGACAGCTGATCAACCGCCCCCTCTTGCTCTGTTTGTGCAGAAGCATCGAGAGAAACTACTGTTGAAAAGCTGCAAAACGGCACCAAAAGTGCCGTTATCATTAGGAGTCTAGCAATCACTGAAACGATCCTTCCGTTACATGCCATAAAAAAAGTATGGCAAATATCTCACGGGTTGCAGCTTTAAAATTAAGAATCTGAAGACGAAAACGACAACAAAATTCTCAATAAGTGCTTACTCAATGATCTTTCTAGATAATTCTCGACCAATGGTTATCCCATTGCACACCGCTTGCGAAGGTACTTTTTGATTCTTCAGGCCTTTGTTCGACCACTTTTCCCGCGCCAGAACTGACTCGGAATTCATCACCGTAGGTCACAACACCAGAGGCGTCTGGTAACGCACTTAGCTCTACCAATTTGCCAGTAGATTTAGACCATATACCATAACAACTGCCCGGAGGCGAAGTGGCTAAGATCCATTCATCGGTTGCTGCAATACTCGCAACGTAGTGATTGAAACGCGCCCACTCTTCAGGTTCAGCTTGAAGATCTTGCATTTCACCACCACGCGTGTGCATGGCGATCAGGGCTGGATACTCGTCCGGCTCACCACGATATTGCTGACCACAAAGCACGGTTTCCGCACCATCATGGGCTAAGTGGCGAATACTCAGCTTATGATCGGGTAAAGACACTTGATCCAGTAGCTCCCCTTCCTGTGAAAGGTAACTCAGGCTCGGTCTCATGCTATCAAGATTGAGAGGTTCACGGCCATTAGTGTGTACGCCACCGACGCCAATCGCCAATGCGCCATCAGGCATCATGATCACTTCATGAGGGCCAAGGCCAAAACCCGTTAACTCATCGATTTTTTGATATTGCTTCTGCACATCATAAACACCAATGATCCCACGACTTGTCCCCCTCTCCCCTTCTGTGGCAAATAGCAACGTGCCATCATGGGAGTAAACGCCATGCCCATAGAAATGGCGATTTGGCTTTGCTAGTTGCAGTTTGATCATCTGCTCTGAGCGATAATCAAACACCATGAAGAAAGTTCCAGGTCGACGACCAAAGACTACGGCGTGGCCTTGTTGGTTTGTTGCTACACCATGTCCACGCTCAGGAATCGGCAATGAAGATAGCGGCATACCATGCTCATCCGCTACCACCGCTTCATATTTATCTCTGCCAATGATAGAGCAGCCGATCAACGCAGGCTCACGTGAGCTTGTTGAAGCACAACCAAATGGCATCATAGGCGTA
The DNA here is from genome assembly GCF_002021755.1 of Vibrio owensii. Lineage (NCBI taxonomy): Bacteria > Pseudomonadati > Pseudomonadota > Gammaproteobacteria > Vibrionales > Vibrionaceae > Vibrio > Vibrio owensii. Next base: position 3,201,986 of record NZ_CP019959.1, on the reverse strand, counting down.
GCCGCCCCGAATAGAGCGGCTTTCAGTAAGTTTCGGCGGGTTTGATCAGTCACCATCGGTTGCATTAAATCCTATAACCACGCCAAGCTCGATCGCGACTTCTTCGTGAATCAGGTACTTCAATTGCTCTAGCTTATTGTATTGAGCGAGCACCATGCGATAGCCTTCTTTTGTTTGTAGTGCAGCAAACAAGCTCTTATCTTCTGGCCAAGTTTCTAACGCCATTTCAAACTGATGAACAACACGGTCTGCGAGATCTGCATGGCCTTGCTCTCTAAGAAGCGCATCTAGACCATTCCCGTTAGCAAAGTACAACGCTTCCATCCCTTGAAGGTTGGATTTTAGGTTCGAAAGCGAGGTTTCTGAACGCCACGATTCTGAGAAATACGGGCGAGGCTTGCCAATCTTCGCTAGCGGTCGACTCAACTTCTTCATGCTGTATTCAAGCTGATTAGAGAGCAGTGAAATGTACTCAGATTCCCATTCCGTCATCTCTAGCGATTTCCAAGGATTCTCTGCCCAAGAATCCGCAATGATCTGCGCTTTGTTATCGAGGTTTTCTGCAATCGAAACGCCTGTCGCACAAGTATTGTTGTTGCTAGATAAGGTCGACGCTTTATCGTAAAGCAGCCATTCCAGTGCCCCTAAACCTTGCACGGTGACACTTTGGGTGGAAATATCTTCTGCACTCCAAGCTTGATCAGATTTCGTCAGTACAGACATCTTACGACCAGTGGTGTTCTTTTTATCTGGCCAAAACTGAACATTCCAGCTTTGCTCCAACGCCATAGCAGGGCCACGTTCTTGACCTTGTAACGCCATCCACGCAAGCATAGTTTGATGCCATTGCTGTTTTACTTGTGCATCATCTTTCGACTCTGATGCGCAGTAATCCGCGAAGCGTTGTTCAAGTTCTGTGGTTTGCGCTAAAAACGTCTGCGCTGATTGAAACTCGACCTCGTACACGCTTTGAGAAATATGGCTTGTACTCTCAGGCTTGGCTGAGCTCGAACCGACGGTCGATTGGCAACCAACCAAACTTAACGTTGCAGCAATCGCACTCACTAACAGTGTTTTTTTCATGGTTGCTTCCTTATAGAGAGTTCAGAAACGCAATCAATGCGTCACGTTCTTTTTTGTTCAGTGCCAAAACGTTTTGTTTCGCCGTTTCAGCTTCGCCGCCGTGCCACAACACCGCTTCCAACAGGTTACGAGCGCGGCCATCATGTAAGAAGTAAGTGTGTCCGTTTACTTCTTCGGTATAACCAATCCCCCATAGAGGTGCCGTTCGCCATTCACGGCCGTTTGCTAAGTATTCCGGACGGTTATCGGCTAAGCCTTCACCCATGTCGTGCAGAAGCATGTCTGTGTATGGATGGATGAGCTGCTCAGAAAGCGCTGGTAACTCTGGTCGCTTGACCGTTTTGACACTGGTTTTATGGCAGCTTTCACAACCAGACGCAGCAAAGATTTGCTGACCAAGTTTCACGCTAGGATCATTGATGTTACGGCGAATAGGTACGGCTAAGTGCTGGCTGTAAAACTCAACGAAGTCGAGAATATTTTCACTCACTTCTGGTTTGCCGCCATTTGGCATGTCGTCACAAATGCTTTGTTTCGAGGTGCAGTTTTCGTTCGGGAATAAATGGCTCGTAAGGCCCACATCACCATTGAATGCCGCCGCATTTTGCTGCATTAGCGTCGGTTGACCGGCTTTCCATCCAAAGCGACCAATCGAGAAGTCGTCCTTCTCAATATCCCACACCTTGTTTACTTTGCCTGAGATACCATCTTTGTTGGCATCTTGTTCGTCAGCCCAAGCGAGTAGCGTTTCGTCGGGAATACTCTCCAACAAGCCAAGACCGATCATTGGCGGTGCCACACGTGCTGAGAACTCAGTATCAGGGTGCATATCGCCGTAACCCAGATCGGTAATGTTCAAATGAGGTTTTCTTAGTGTCACCATCGTACCGTCTTTAAATTTCACTGGCACATCGGTGTAAGTAATTTCGATTTTGCCTTCTGGCGTTTGATCTTGCAGGGCGAAATCTTGAAGCTGGCCACCATAAGTCGGCTCAGGTATGCCACCATCTTTGATGAAGGCTTTCTTTTGTTCTGGCGTCATCGCAGGAATGCTTAAGCGCACTAACATAGACACGGCATGTAAATCATCTTTCTCTGGCGGATGACCTCGACCGTCTTTGATGTGGCAGTTCTGACAACCATTAGTGTTAAAAAGCGGGCCTAGGCCATCACGAGCGTCCGTTGACGCTGGCGCTTGTACCCAAGGGTTACGGAAAAAGCTGTTACCTACGCTAAAGTCGAGGCGCTTACTCATCGGCAGGTTGGCAGCAGGAAGAGAATAGGCGTTCGCGCCATCTTTTTTAACACTGGTTTTGCCACCAGACTTAACATCGTAAGCCATGGCAGAAGAAGAAAGGAACGCGGCTAGCGCAGAAATTAGGTATGGCTTCATATCATTGCTCTACATATACAACAAGGGTGATAACAACGAGCTCAAACGGCAAAAGGGCTCACAAAGAGCCCTTATTTATTATGGTTTTCTTATTAAAACTCGTGGTCAGCAGTATCAGGGCTTAGGCTGTCGATGCCGACAATGTTTGCCGCTCGCTCAATCGCAACAGTTTGCGCTACCAACGACATGATGGTGTCGTTTACTAGCGCGTTGCCTTGTGCGTTACCCGCCGCAATAAGTTGGTCAAAGTGCTGGTTATTCTTCTCTGCAGAAGTCACTAGCTCACCAACTTGGCTACGTGTTGTATCAAACTGCTTTTGAATTTCGGTCGCAGCTTTCTTGTCTTTTTGAGCAACAAGGTCAGCAATACTCGGACCAGACAGTTCTTTGCCGTTTACACCTTTGTATGTACCTGTGTAAACATTGTAGATGCCTTGCTCATTGTAGTAGTGAGAGTTGTGCGTGTTGTCTGAGAAACAATCGTGCTCGTCTTCAGTCGAGTTCGCTTCTAGTGCCACCTTCATACGTTCACCCGCTAACTCACCTAGAGAAAGAGAACCCATGCCGAATAGCATCTTACGAAGACCATTGTCAGCAGATTCGTTCAGTAGCTCTTCACGGTAGTTGCCTTTCACTTCTGCAGACCACTGCTTTTCCATCCACTCTAGGTCTTGAACCAGTAGATCAGCGGCCGCTTTTAGGTACTCACCACGACGATCACAATGACCATTCGTACACTCAGAACCCACAACGAAATCAGTGTAAGCACGTTGACCTGCACCCGCGTTAGTGCCGTTTAGGTCTTGGCCCCAAAGCAAGAATTCAATCGCGTGGTAACCTGACGCAACGTTTGCCTCAGAACCGCCTACTTCGTTTAGATCTGCTAGTAATTCTGGCGTAATTTTTGAAACGTCCAGTTTAGAAGCACCAATCTGCAGACTTGTGTTTGCGATGATATTTGCAGCCGCACCTTCGTTACCCAATTCGTATTGGTAATCAGCCGCTACGTAGTCGATCAGACCTTCATCAAGTGGCCATGCGTTTAACTGACCTTCCCAATCGTCAACAATCGCGTTACCAAAACGGAAAACTTCAGACTGTTGGTAAGGAACGCGAGAATCTAGCCAAGCTTGTTTTACTTCTTCAAGCTTTTTCGCTGATGGTGATTTTAGGAATTCGTCGATTTTTACATCCAGCGCTTTCGCTGTTGTTACTGAATCAGCAAACACAGCATGAGCAACGTCCGCGTAATGTTCGACAACTTGTTGTTTAGTTACTGTAGCAGCAACGGTAGAACCACTGGCAATGAGGAGTGATGCAGCAATAGATTGGACTAAAACTTTTTTTGCATTCATCTGAAGCATCCTTGTTGAGCATTTTAATTATCGTATTGGTAGTGCTAATTATTCTTATTTGCACTTTAGTCCCGAAATAATACAAATTTACAATTTATTTGCAACTCCAGATACAAAAAAAGCCTCATAATAATGAGGCTTTTCACATGCTTTATTGTCAATATTATCTTTATAATTAGACCTTTAGGTTGTGTTTCCCGTGAGAAACTTTTGCCTTAAGGTAATTTTCATTGCCATCTTTGATGTGCGCAGAAGTGTTGACAACTTCTGAAATTTCGATTCCGTATTCCGATAACTCACGGATCTTCTTAGGATTATTCGTTACCAAACGAATCTTGCTAACACCCAATGCTTCTAGCATTTGTGCTGCTTCTGTGAAGTCACGCAGGTCATCATCGAAACCCAAATGATTATTCGCTTCGTAGGTGTTCATGCCTTGGCTTTGCAAGCGGTAAGCATCAATCTTGTTGTATAGACCAATACCGCGCCCTTCTTGGCGAAGGTAAAGGATGATGCCACCTGATTCGCCCATACGATTAATGGTCTCTTCTAGTTGCTCACCACAGTCACAGCGTGAAGAGTGGAACACATCGCCAGTCAAACACTCAGAATGCATGCGAACTAATGGCATGTCCTGAGTTTGGTCTGCTTGTTTGAAGATAATCGCAACATGCTCTTTATCTGTCTTCAGACCATGGAAAGACAGGATTTCGGCATCAATGTTACTTTTAGCCCCGACTTTAAAATCTACTCTGGCACGTACTTCCGCCATATCTACACTCACTCGATTTATTGCTTGATGCATTTTCGTTATCGCATTCATGGGATTGCTCTCATTTGCTCTTCAACTATGGGGATTGATACCGCATTTTTCAATGTTGAGATCACAAAGAACCCTATTCTTATTCATGACAAGCTAGGAAATCCTGTTCGGACACTTCCCGCTAGCCGACTTTACAAATGTTATAATATAACATTTATAATTAACTACAATAAAAAAACCCCAGACAAATTTGCCTGGGGTTTCGAAAGCGTTAGTTGAAGAATTGATTTTAGTGCGTTTGGCTGCGCTTCCATACGGCGAGCTCAATCCAAACCGCTTCAAGTTCTTGAATCTCTTCGTCGGTTAAAACGGCGAGTGTAGAAGTGACTTGTGGCAGCTTCGGTGACTGCAATGCACGAATCTGCGAATAAAAGTCCTTTTTTAATTGCGATATAACTGAATCCACTGCGTACACCTATTCATTCTTTTATTACTCCTCCAGCTCAATTTTTATGGTCTGCTATTCACTGGAGCCTTCATAAATTCGAGAAAATGATAACATTCTGCTTGTTATGTGCACAATTTATTTTTAATAGTGGAATAACGGTCACATTAATTGCGCTTTACCATTCGGATCGAATATAAGACAAAAAGGATCAAAAATAGAGCAGGAAAGATCCACAGTAACGCGGTGGTATAATTAAATGGCGGTTGATACAGAACAATATTCCCATAACGAGCGACTAGGTAGTCTTTTATTTCTTGATTTGAACTGCCTTGATTAGCCATGGTGTACACCTTCAATCTAAGGTCTTTGGCGGCTTGTGCATTGGACTCTACAAGGTTTTGGTTTTGGCATTGCGGACAGCGTAATGTCTTGGCTAATGCGGTTGCGCGCTGTTGCACTTCAACAGAATGAAACTCAAACAGATCAACATTCTGTTCTAAATCCGCACTTCTCGTGAAAGGAGAAAATAGTGTAAATAGGATTAATGTGAGGAGAAGACTATTAAATTGAAACATTCAAATATCCTGAAAATATATCGTTCCATTTATCTGCCGTTAGCTCTCCGCGATATTTGATCAATATACGACCATTTTGATCAATCAAGTAAGTTTCCGGCGTTCCAATAACACCTAGCTCCACAGCGAGCTTTCCATTAGGGTCACTAATTACTTCAATATATGGGTTTCGTTTAGAGCTCAAATATTCACGAGCAGCTTGTTTTTGATCTCTATAATTCAGCCCGATAATAGGCACACCGAGTTCTGCTAACTGCAATAACTCTTCATGCTCTCGCTTGCATACCCCGCACCAAGATGCCCAAACATTCAATAATTTATATCCGTCGCTTTTGAACAATTGCTCAGAAACTATGTCATCAGAGATCAGAGAAGTAGAGCGAAAATTAGGTGTCTCTAAATTTCGTTGTGGGGACAATTCGACATGTGGTCGCTCAGACAAGGCCACCGCAGTAACTACAGCAAACACGGCAACAGCTACAACGAGACCTGCGAGTTTAAGCGTATTTCTCGATCGCATTGATAGCCTCTCTCCTTTTCTTTAGGCCGGTTAATAGCGCACCAAACACAGCTAATAGCCCGCCAGACCATATCCACCAAATACCTGCGCGGTATTGAACTTTAATCGCATAAGCATGAGTGTCGACTTTGTCACCCAATGTCACGTAATAATCGCCATGCCATAGTGAACAAATCGCAGGCTCAGTCATGTTCATTACTCGCACAGGGTAATGGCGCTTCTGCGGGTTGAAATTGAGCATGCGGCCATCTTCCAAATGCAAGGTAATCTGTCCTTGTTCCGCGGTATAGTTCGGCCCCACCAGCCATTCGATACCATGATAATCGATAGTGATCCCCGCCCTTTGTTGAGAACTGCCTGGTTCGACACGTAAATTGTATTCATAAGAGTAGTGACTATTGAATACAGCCCCACTCACCGCCAGAGCAAAACCGATATGTGCCATCACGATTGGCATGAGTTTACGCTTATTGGAACAGCGAAACAGCATAACGAGATGCGCCACAATCACCCAAGTAGCCAATGTTATGGTTAGCAATACTTCGAAATGCAGTGCGTGCACTAAGAAGATAAACCCGATCCCAGCGACAAGAGATAACGCAATACTGATCGCGATATCAGCGCTTACACTCGGAACTGTGCCTTTTGTCCATTTCAGCACCGGCATCAAAGCTAAGGCAATTAGAGCCAGTATGCTTAATGGGAAGATCAGACTATTAAAGTAAGGTGCGCCAACTGAAATGTTCCCTAAGCCGAGCAGTTGATAAACCATCGGATAAAAAGTGCCAAGAAAAACGATGGCAGTCGCAATAACCAGCAGCCCTTTGGCGATATAAGCAGTGTAAGCTCGGCTCGTTAGAGATTGAAGTTTGAAGCGAGGGAGTTGTTCTCCTCGCAAAATCAATACGCCAAAAGTGATAATGACAAGCAAGCTCAATACACCAAGCAGCACCAAACCTTTAGTTGGGTCCACCGCAAAAGCATGCACTGAAGTCAGCACGCCAGAGCGCACCACGAATGTCCCTAAAATGCTTAGGCTGAACGTAGCAAACGCCAGTGCATAGGTGCTCCAAATTGCGCCTCTGTTACGTGTTGCGACAACACCGCTGTGCAACAAAGCAGTACCAGTAAGCCAAGGGAGTAAAGAAGCGTTCTCGACAGGGTCCCAAAACCACCATCCGCCCCACCCTAACTCATTGTACGCCCACCATGCTCCCACCAAGATACCCAACGTGAGCGTTCCCCATGCAAAAAACGCTGCGCTTCGAGCGACCACATACCAATCGCTCATAGGTTGTTTACCCAATAGCGCCGCTAATGCAAAAGCTAATATTGCTGCGTAACCGACATAACCGAGATAAAGCAATGGTGGATGAATGATAAGCCCAACATCTTGCAGCATAGGGTTTAGATCTCGCCCTTCCGAAGCCAATACTTGGGCATATTCGAACGGGTTAGAGGTCATTAACGTGAACCATGCAAACGTCCCGATCAGAACGTTCATGACTCCTAGACAGTCACAAGTATATTGGGCATTGAGCGGTGACTTAAATGCAATAAACGACGCCCATAAACTCAGGGTCACGACCCAAAACAACATGGAGCCTTGGTGCCCACCCCAAGCGGCAGCAATTTTGAAAGCTACGGGAAGTTGACTGTTGGAATGCGTAACAACATATTCCAACGCGAAGTTGTCTTGCACGAAGCAGACGATCAGAAGTGCTAAACAAATGATGGAAGCTAAGCTAATGATGTGGGACATCGCGACTTGATGCGGCAATGTCGCCTTCTTACCCATAGCACGACGTAGCCAATGCAGAAGCGATGCACAAGTCGATGTTACAGCCACCAATATCAGTAAGAAGAACCCTAGCTCGGCCTCCATTTTCCCTCCTTACACTATGGTCATTTGACCGGCATAGAGAATGAAAGTACGCAGCATAAGTACGCCAACCAAGCTCAACGTCGTGACCGCAAAAACATAACTGCCTTTGTGGCGCACTTCAGAAGGCGTCAACCAATTGAGAGTCAAAGGCGTAATCATGCCGATGAACACTACCCCAACCCAGAACCATTGAGCCCAGAATCCACTCGAAATAGCATTCCAAGCCGCGACTTCGTTCTGACCACCGCTGAAGATCAGTCCAGTAAAGAAGGTCACTAAGACAAACAATTCAAACAACACTACTGGGCGTTCAAATCCGTGCACCCAAGACACACTTGGGCTGCTGGTCGACTCTTTAAACACCAAGATTCCGAACATCAAACATGCTGCTGCACCCGAGGACAAACTAGAGAACAGGAACAAGATTGGCAGTACTGGATTGTTTAGCATTGGGTAACTCTTCAACGCAGACAATAGAAAGCCAGTGTATGCCGCAAGCACGATGGCTAAGAATCCCAAAAACAATTCAATTGCGTTGTTGGCTTTCCCCGCCTTAATCAAAATACCATCGGCAAAATCCAGCAGCTTGCTTGGTAACTTCCCTTCACAGAAGCTGATGATTTGATGGCGGAAGATAACGCCAATCCAAACAAACAGCACTAGCATGTACACTTGGAACAAGATCACGCCCATCGACATCACCGACGTTGGGTTGTAGTAGATCATGATCTTCCAAAACTCTAAAGGCTTGGTTAAATGGAAAATCAAAATTACTAACCCAGCAATGATGCCAAATGGCGCAAGCCAAGCCATCGCTTTCATGATGCCGTTGTTTGCGGGATCACCTTCAATCACTTTGCGTTTTAAATAGATAGAAATCATCACCGCACCTGCTGACATCCCAGCAAGGAATAAGTAAATCGCGATGATCCAATCCCAGACTAACGAGTCAAAGTGGAATGCACTTTCGAAGCCGTTCATGATGACACCTCCCCTTTGCTATGCGGAATTTTGTACAGTTTAGGTTGCGTACCTAAATGCGATTTATCGCGATAGACAACATGGCTTTCGATAGCTTTGCTCACCTCGCTAGTTGGGTCATTTAAATCACCAAAGATGAGTGCTTTTGTTGGGCAAGATTCCACGCAAGCTGGCTGCTTACCTTGCGCTAGGTTGGTATCACGGCAGAAGTTACATTTATCCGCAGAGTGATCGACTGGATTAAAAAAGCGCACTTGGTAAGGGCAAGCAGCAAGGCAATAGCCACATCCGACACATTTCTCTTTATGTACATCCACGATGCCGGTCGCTTCATCTTTGTATGCAGCGCCTGTTGGACAAACGTATACACATGGTGGGTTATCACAGTGCTGACAGGATTCACGAGTAAACTGGTATTCCACATCTGGGAACTCGCCAATCGGTTCACTGCGATGAATTTTAAGTCGGGTCACGCCTTCAGGGACTTTATTTACTTCGCGACAAGCATCAGTACAGGCGGTACAGCCAATACAGGTATTTTCATCATGAACCATACCCATGCGTTTCGCTTGTTCACTGTTGCTGGCATAAAGAGAGGAGCTAACAACGGAAGTGCCTGCAACGCCTGTAGTTAAAATCAACGCGCCGCTGCCGGCTAAAAAGTTTCTTCTCGAACATTTCATGCTATCTCTCCTCTTCTTTGGCAAGTTCAGGTTCGACGGCAAATTCAGAGTGACAATCCACACACTGCTTGATCAGTTGTTTTCTGTCGTACGACAACGCTTTGGTTTTCGCTGCGTGTACATCGTGGCAATTTGAACAAGTGAGGTTTTTGGCGTGCACATCGTGTGTCCAGTGGCTTTCTCTCAGCTGTGCCGGTGCGTGGCAATCCACACATTGGCTGTTAGCTTTAAGAATCATGCTTGGATCAAGGAACACTTTGTCGTGTACCTCTTTCGATTGCGCGGCAGAAAACTTAATCACATCAGGCGCGCCTTCACGATGGTCGGGACCAATATTGCTATGGCAATTGGTGCAATTAAGTTGCTTCCCTTGGCTGAGTAGTGCTTGCGGGTCATGCGAAAGGTTCAGAGTCTCTTTGGCATCCTTATGACATTGCAGACACTTGTAGTCTCGGTCACGGATCAACTCGACTTGATGACGCTCAGCTTGAGCACCTTCAATCGGCTCTGAAGAAGTCGCATGGGCGGCGATGGAGAAACCATAGATGGCAAAGACGAAGAGAAGTTTCAGCATTGTCTCTATGGTCAATTTTATATTGCCCATATTGTTCTTTCCTTAGCTCGATAATAATTGATAACTATTCTCAATTATTTATTTGAGCGACAATTAATTTCCTCTGAAGATATTTTTCAAACCTTCAAATGACATCAATTCTTATTTCGGAAAGCCACAACGCTAAACCTATATTTATAATACCTCTATTATTCATAAGGGGTAGAAACACCTGCTCAAAAAGCGAACTAAATCACCCTATTTTTAAAAAGGTTAAAAGCCCAATACATTGACGAACAAGGACTTAACCACTACCACTTTAGGGGTATATAAATTCAAACATGACTGAGATCACTGGTGTAAATTGATCTAAAACAAGACAAGATTCGCTCACTATTTCATCTATCCAATTAAGCAATATTATTAATCGTAGATCTCCAGTTCTTATTTGGAATAGCTTCTCACAACGCTGCTAATAAAAACGAATATGGAGATAACACCGTGAGCATAAAACACTGGATGAGCGCACCTATCGCGGTTGCGACCTTATTCGCCAGCCAATTATTTTTGGTCGGCGCTCCGTTGGCGGCAGAAGAAAAAGACCTCATTGACCCTCGTAATGACGCCTTTGAACAGAACCATCCCGACCAATACCACTCTTGGAAAGCAACATCCGAAAGCGAGCACATTGAAGATGCCCTAAGTGAAGACCCAAACATGGTGATCTTGTGGGCTGGCTATGGCTTTGCAAAAGACTACAACAAAGCACGCGGTCACTTTTACGCACTTGATGATGTTCGCCAAACCTTACGTACCGGCGCACCGACTGATGAAAAATCCGGCCCTATGCCAATGGCCTGTTGGAGCTGTAAAAGCCCTGACGTTGCTCGCGTGATTGATGAACGTGGTGAAGACGGTTATTTCGAAGGTAAATGGGCACGCTTGGGCTCAGAAATCGTCAACCCTATCGGTTGTTCTGACTGTCACGACACTCGCTCTGAAGAATTTAAGAAAGGCGAACCAGCACTGGCGGTAACTCGCCCTTATGTTGAGCGTGCTTTTGATACTATTGGTAAAAACTTTGATGAACAATCTCGCCTAGATAAGCAAGCATCGGTCTGCGCTCAATGTCACGTTGAATACTACTTCACCGGCCCGACTAAAGCGGTTAAGTTCCCATGGGATATGGGCACCACCGTTAATGACATGGAGAAATACTACGACGCGTTGAATTTCAAAGATTGGACGCATGCAGTATCTAAAGCTCCGATGCTAAAAGCACAACACCCGGGTTACGAAACATGGCGCGATGGCATCCATGGCAAAAACAAAGTGGTGTGTGTGGACTGTCACATGCCTAAAGTAACCAAAGAAGACGGCACGGTGTACACAGACCACAAAGTGGGTAACCCGTTTGATCGCTTCGAAGACACCTGTGCACAATGTCATACCCAAACTAAAGAGCAGCTACAAGGCATCGTTTCGACTCGCAAAGCACAAGTATTGAACATGAAGCTAACCGCCGAGAAGCAAATCGTAGCGGCACACTTTGAAGCAGGCGCAGCGTGGAAAGCAGGTGCAACAGAAGCAGAGATGGAACCTATCCTACAAGATATTCGCCATGCACAATGGCGTTGGGACTACGCAATTGCTTCTCACGGTGTTCACATGCATGCTCCTGAGGTAGCACTAGAAGTACTAGGTACTGCAGTTGACCGCGCCGCTGACGCTCGTACCAAGTTGGTTCGCTTACTGGCCACCAAAGGCATTACTGACCCTGTTCAAATTCCAGATATCTCGACCAAAGCCAAAGCACAACAAGCACTGGGCATGGATATGGAGAAAATGAACGCAGACAAGAAACACTTCCTAGAAACAGTAGCGCCAGAGTGGGATAAAGCGGCAGCTGAACGCGAAGCCACGTATTAGTCTAACTGGCAGCGGTTAATTTATAGATACAACAAGGGGCGTACTGAACGCCCCTTTTTTTGTGTTTATTTGTTTCTTTGTTATCTTTATTTCTTCATCCTCGATTCTATCGAGAGACAAAATCGAATGTACTAGCGACGAGGAAGCCTCGGCCTCGGTTGAATATTTGGACGTGTCTTAGGCATCTGCACATTTGGACGAGCAACTGGGCGTTGGATCTTCGTTTCCGGTAATGCTTTTCTTTGTTGAACCTTTTCTTTTACCGCTTTGTCTTGTAAAGCCGCTGGCTCAATACGCTCCGGACGATTCTCCCATTTGGTTTGAATCTCTTGCTTTTGCTCGTCAGGCAATGATTGCCAATGATCGTCGAGTTGGCGTTTCATGTTATCGATATTGGCGGACATATCATCGTCCTTCCAATCCTCGACTTTGTCTTTGATGGATTGCTGTTGGTCTTCATCTAAACCATTCCACCACTCTTCCAGTTTCTCTTTATATTCGTCGTCGTTGTCGCAACAACCCGGATAGTAATAAATCCAGTAGTCGTCATGATCGTACCACCACGGATCGTAATAACCTGAAGAATAATAAACCGAAGAGGAAGAACCAGAATGATCGGAAGAGCTACAACCCGCCAATACAGAGCCGCACAGCAAAACCAATATGCTTAGTGCCTTATTTTTCATTCGTTGCCCACCTTTCCCTCTACTGCTTATTAAATTGTACGCTTACAACAGCTCTTTTGCTTTGTTGATAGAGTTAATGATTTGCACTCTATCTAAATTTGGATCATTAGAATCTAATAATAGTACCCAAGTATCAATGGCTTCCTGAAAGCGGAATGACAGAAAATGGTCATTTGCGATCAAAGACAAAGCCGCTTCATTGTGCGGTTCTATCTGTAGAGCTTGTTCCAGAAGCAGGCTGACTTCTTGCGTCACAGATTGTTGGTGGATGTAGTATAAAGTGGTCGCCTTTGCAGCAAGTTGCGTGGCACTGACAGGTTCAGTCAGTTGGATCGCGTAATCAAAGCAAATCAACGCACCGTCAAATTCACCCTCTAGTAGGTAGCCCTGCCCGAGTTGGAACCACAATTCAGCGTTGTTTGGGTCCTCTCGCAACTGGTCTTGAATCTCTTGCATGATGTCACGAGCAGTCATCATACGTGACATTTCTGCTTGCATCGGTTGAGGTGGAGTTTGACGCAGCAGTAAGAAGCTTGCACTGGTTATGACAAGCACTAACAGACAAAAGCCGAACCATTGGGTAGGTTTAACTTTTGATGCACTCAGTGATAAGAGGACGATGAACAAGCCCATCAAGGAGATGGCAACGAAAAACCAAACAGACATAAAGCAACCTATGAATAAAGATAACGCCAGTGTACTGGTTTCCGACTTTCATTGCGTTGATACAGATACAAAAAAGCCGAGCGTTATGCTCGGCTTTCAAATTTAGCGATTTAGAAGAAGCTTACTCTTCTTCTGAACCTTCAGCTGTATCGTCTGCTGCTGGCGCTTCAGGAGCTTGACCTTCTGCGTTCGCCTCTGTTGCTTCTGCTTCTTCGCCTTCTGGCAATTCAACTTCTTCAACTTCGTCGATGCGTTGTAGGCCAACTACTGATTCGTCTTCGGCTGTACGGATAAGTGTCACACCTTGGGTGTTACGACCAACTTGGCTCACTTCCGCTACACGTGTACGTACTAGAGTACCAGCGTCGGTGATCATCATCATCTCGTCGCCTTCTTCTACTTGTACGGCGCCAACAACTGGACCGTTACGCTCAGAAACCTTGATAGACACAACGCCCTGAGTTGCACGACCTTTCGTTGGGTATTCCGCTAGTTCAGTACGCTTACCGTAGCCGTTTTGTGTAACCGTTAAGATATCGCCTTCGTTAGACGGAACGATTAGAGAAACAACTTGGTCTTCGTCTGCTAGTTTCATACCGCGAACACCCGCCGCTGTACGACCCATTGCACGCACTTTGTCTTCGCTGAAGCGAACCACTTTACCTGCTTTAGAGAACAGCATGATGTCGCTATCGCCGTTTGTGATATCAACGCCAATTAGTGAGTCATCATCACGTAGGTTCACAGCGATTAGGCCGTTTGAACGTACGTTTGCAAACTGGTTCAGTGGGGTCTTCTTAACCGTACCATCGCCTGTCGCCATGAAGATAAATTTCTCTGGTGAGAACTCATCAACAGGAAGAATTGCAGTGATACGCTCACCTTCCTCTAGAGGAAGGATGTTTACGATTGGCTTACCACGTGCAGTACGAGTTGCATGAGGCAATTGGTAAACTTTCAGACGGTAAGTCTTACCACGAGTTGAGAAACACAGAATGTTATCGTGAGTATTTGCAACAAGTAGACGTTCGATGAAGTCTTCATCTTTCATCTTCGTTGCACTCTTACCTTTACCACCACGGCGCTGAGCTTCGTAGTCGCTTAGAATTTGGTACTTAACGTAACCTTCGTGAGACAGAGTTACTACTACGTCTTCACGAGCAATCAGCTCTTCCATGTCGATGTCATGGGTTGCTGCTGTGATTTCTGTACGACGAACATCACCGTAACCATCACGAACCGCTTCAAGTTCTTCGCGGATCACTTCCATTAGACGCTCAGTGCTTGCAAGGATGTGCATTAGCTCTGCGATTTCATCTAGAAGTGCTTTGTATTCATCAAGAATCTTCTCGTGCTCTAGACCGGTTAGACGGTGTAGACGAAGTTCTAGAATTGCTTGAGCTTGAGTCTCTGTTAGGTAGTACAGACCATCACGGATACCGTATTGATCTTCTAGCCATTCTGGACGTGCTGCATCAGTACCAGCACGCTCAAGCATTGATGCTACGTTACCAAGATCCCAACCACGCGATACCAAGCCAACTTTTGCTTCTGCTGGTGTTGGTGCGTTTTTGATCAGCTCGATAACTTCATCGATGTTTGCAAGAGCAAGAGACAGTGCTTCAAGGATATGAGCACGTTCGCGCGCTTTGCGTAGTTCGAAGATAGTACGACGAGTGACAACTTCACGACGGTGGTCAACGAAGCACTTCAACATGTCTTTTAGGTTGAATAGCTGTGGCTGGCCGTTGTTTAGCGCAACCATGTTGATACCGAAAGTCGTTTGAAGCTGAGTTTGTGCGTAAAGGTTGTTCAGAACAACTTCACCCACAGCGTCGCGCTTACATTCAATAACAATACGCATACCGTCTTTATCAGACTCGTCGCGTAGTGCACTGATGCCTTCTACTTTCTTATCTTTAACTAGCTCAGCGATCTTTTCGATCAAGCGAGCTTTGTTTACCTGGTAAGGGATTTCAGTGACGATGATGGTTTCTTTACCATTCTTCTCCACTTCGATTTCCGCTTTTGAACGCATGTAGATCTTGCCGCGACCAGTTTTGTACGCGTCTACGATGCCTTTACGACCGCTGATTAGCGCTGCCGTTGGGAAATCAGGACCAGGGATGTAATCCATTAGTTCATCAATAGTGATTTCTTCATTATTGATGAACGCAAGACAGCCATCGATCACTTCGCCAAGGTTGTGCGGTGGGATGTTGGTTGCCATACCTACCGCGATACCAGAGGCACCGTTTACCAATAGGTTAGGAATTTTAGTTGGAAGAACCGCTGGGATTTGCTCCGTACCATCATAGTTAGGTACGTAGTCCACGGTTTCTTTATCTAGGTCAGCCAGAAGTTCGTGGGCAATTTTCGCCATACGTACTTCGGTATAACGCATTGCCGCAGCAGAGTCGCCATCGATCGAGCCAAAGTTACCTTGACCATCGACCAGCATGTAACGAAGTGAGAACGGCTGAGCCATACGTACGATTGTGTCGTACACAGCGCTATCACCGTGTGGGTGATATTTACCGATTACGTCGCCAACAACACGGGCTGATTTTTTATATGGTTTGTTCCAATCGTTGCCTAGTACGTTCATCGCGAATAAAACGCGGCGGTGTACTGGTTTTAGGCCATCACGCACATCTGGAAGAGCACGACCCACGATTACTGACATCGCGTAGTCTAGGTATGAACCTCTAAGCTCATCTTCAATGTTTACGGGCGTGATCTCTTTAGCTAAATCGCTCATAGAGCCATTATCCCTCTATTATCTGATCGTAATTACGATACGTGTAAGGTGCAAAAATATAACACACAATTCATCAACGGGGCATCACTTTCCCACTCGTTTTATCAGGTTGTGAGCTTCGTTATGAGTTAAATGAAGAGAATTTGCACATTCATCCCATATCTTTATGAAAACTGACTACATTTCCACCAACACCGCTCAAAAATCTCTCCTGTAGCGATTGTGAGAAAAGAAGCAGTTTTAACGTATCGTACCATTGGAGTATAATCACGCCTTCCAAAGGACTATTAGCGAAGCGATATAACTATCATGACAAAAGCACAAAACGTCGACCCAAGTGAAATTAAGAAATTCGAAGAGATGGCTTCTCGTTGGTGGGATTTAGAAGGCGAGTTCAAACCACTTCATCAAATTAACCCGCTTCGCTTGAACTATGTCCTAGAGAAAGCTGACGGCTTATTTGGCAAAAAAGTGCTCGATGTTGGCTGTGGTGGTGGCATTCTTGCGGAAAGCATGGCAAAAGAAGGCGCCGTCGTTACCGGTCTCGATATGGGCAAAGAGCCATTAGAAGTGGCACGTCTTCATGCTCTTGAGACAGGCACTAAGCTGACTTACATCCAAAGCACTATCGAAGATCACGCAGCAGAAAATGCAGGCACTTATGATGTCGTGACTTGTATGGAGATGCTTGAGCACGTTCCTGATCCACTGTCTGTGATTCGCTCTTGCGCGGCATTGGTAAAACCTGGTGGCCACGTCTTCTTCTCTACTTTAAACCGCAACATCAAATCTTACTTATTTGCGATTGTCGGTGCTGAAAAGCTACTCAAGATTGTGCCTGAAGGCACTCATGACCATGAGAAGTTCATCAAACCGGCAGAAATGATGAAGATGATTGACCAAACCGACCTAACTGAAATGGGTATTACAGGTTTGCACTACAACCCTTTTAACGACAGCTACAAACTCGGTCATAATGTGGATGTAAACTACATCGTTCACACTGCTAAATACTGATTAATAAAATCATTATTGCCTAGCCAGTTTGGCGAACAGTAATATGAACTTTATTGAAAAGCGGTAGCACAGAAGCGCCGCTTTTTTTGTCAATTTCTGTAGAAAAAAAGTGCTCTAGATTCCATTTTGACCAATCTGTTTTTAACAAACAAAAACTGTCAAAGATCAAGGAAAATATTTTTACATGCGGTTATTTATGAACCGATCTGAAAAACGTAATTTTCCCCATTCAAGTCAGCCCTTTTCTCATCGGTTAGTGTTCACTTACTGATTTTTTTTATTTTGTTAGTTATCCACAAGTCATCCCAAACCTGTACCTTGAAAACTCAGGGTAATAGCACTATCTTGTAACTCGCAAACAAATGAACCCCTATATGTTGTGTTTCGACTACAATATATAGATAGACTTTGATCACAAAGCCGCCGCAAATTTTACAAGTTTTGCACATAAACAAACAAAAACACGGCTTTTATCAGTTTTCTTAGGGAAATAAAGCAGAATGAACCAACAACTTACCGTCACTAAGCGTGATGGCCGCAAAGAAACTATCGATCTGGAAAAAATCCATCGCGTTATTACGTGGGCTGCAGAAGGCCTGAATAACGTTTCGGTATCACAAGTAGAACTACGCGCTCACATCCAGTTTTACGACGGCATTACGACGACAGATATCCACGAGACTATCATCAAGTCTGCAGCAGACCTGATCTCTGAAGAGACACCGGATTACCAATACCTAGCTGCTCGCCTAGCGGTATTCCACCTACGTAAAAAAGCATACGGCCAATACGAGCCGCCAACGCTGTACAACCACGTAGCTCGTCTTGTTGATATGGGTAAGTACGATCAACACATTCTAGAAGACTACACGAAAGCTGAACTGGACGAACTTGATGCGTACCTTGACCACAAGCGCGATCTGGATTTCTCTTACGCAGCAGTAAAACAGCTAGAAGGCAAATACTTCGTACAAAACCGTGTATCTGGTGAGATCTACGAAAGTGCGCAGTTCCTATACATCCTTGTATCTGCTTGCCTATTCGCTAACTACCCGAAAGAAACGCGTCTTGACTACATCAAGCGTTTCTACGATGCGACGTCGACATTTAAGATTTCTCTACCTACACCAATCATGTCTGGTGTACGTACCCCTACTCGTCAGTTCAGTTCATGTGTACTTATCGAGTGTGGTGATAGCCTTGATTCTATCAACGCAACAGCAAGCTCAATCGTGCGTTACGTTTCTCAACGTGCGGGTATCGGTATCAACGCAGGTCGTATCCGTGCGCTAGGTTCTGAAATCCGTGGTGGTGAAGCATTCCACACAGGGTGTATCCCGTTCTACAAATACTTCCAAACAGCCGTTAAGTGTTGTTCTCAAGGTGGTGTTCGTGGTGGTGCAGCGACTGTGTTTTACCCGCTATGGCACGGCGAAGCTCGCTCGCTAATGGTTCTTAAAAACAACCGTGGTGTTGAAGAGAACCGTGTTCGTCACATGGACTACGGTGTTCAGTTGAATAAACTGATGTACCAACGCCTAGTAGAAGGTGGCAACATCACGTTGTTCTCACCATCAGACGTACCGGGTCTGTACGACGCTTTCTTCGAAAACCAAGAAGAATTCGAACGTCTATACGTGAAATACGAAAACGATCCTTCAATCAAGAAAGAAACGGTTAAAGCGATCGAAATGTTCACTCTGCTAATGCAAGAGCGCGCATCAACAGGCCGTATCTACATTCAGAACGTGGACCACTGTAACACTCACAGCCCATTCGATTCAGAAGTAGCGCCAGTTCGTCAATCAAACCTATGTTTGGAAATCGCACTGCCAACTAAGCCTCTGAAAAACGTTGAAGATGATTCGGGTGAGATCGCTCTGTGTACGCTATCTGCGTTTAACCTAGGTGCTATCAAGTCTCTAGATGACTTTGAAGAGCTATCTGAGCTTGTAGTACGTGCACTAGATGCACTGCTTGATTACCAAGATTACCCACTACCAGCGGCATACAAGTCGACAATGAACCGTCGTACGTTGGGTGTTGGTGTTATCAACTTCGCATACTACCTAGCGAAGAACGGCGTTAAGTACTCTGACGGCAGCGCTAACGGTCTAACTCACCGCACGTTTGAAGCGATTCAATACTACCTATTGAAAGCATCTGTAGCGCTAGCAAAAGAACAAGGTAAGTGTCCTTCGTTCCACGAAACGAACTACGCGAAAGGCCTATTGCCAATCGACACTTACAAGAAAGACGTTGACCTAATCTGTGAAGAAGAACTGCACTACGATTGGGATAGCCTACGTCAAGAGATCATGGAACACGGTCTACGTAACTCAACACTGACTGCGCTAATGCCATCTGAGACTTCTTCTCAGATCTCTAACGCGACAAACGGTATTGAGCCACCACGTGGTTTCGTATCTGTTAAAGCGTCGAAAGACGGTATCTTGAAGCAAGTTGTGCCAGATTTCACTGAACTGAAAGACAACTACGAACTGCTTTGGAACATCGGTTCTAACGACGGTTACCTACACCTTGTGGGCATCATGCAGAAATTCGTTGACCAAGCGATCTCTGCAAACACAAACTACGACCCTTCTGGTTACGAGAGCGGTAAGGTTCCAATGAAGAAACTTCTTCAAGACCTTCTAACTGCGTACAAGTATGGTGTGAAGACACTTTACTACCACAACACTCGTGACGGCGCGAAAGACGACCAGAAAGACGCAGTTCAACCACAAGATGACGATTGTGCAGGCGGCGGTTGTAAGATTTAATCTTACCCACCCTAACAATCCGTAGAAACAAACAATCGAACACCTCCCCGCTTGGGGAGGTCTAAAAGGAATTGAGGCATTATGGCTTACAGTACTTTTAACCAGAACAAAAACGACCAACTAAAGGAACCAATGTTCCTAGGTCAATCAGTGAACGTTGCTCGTTACGACCAACAGAAATTCGAGATCTTCGAAAAGCTAATCGAAAAGCAATTGTCTTTCTTCTGGCGTCCGGAAGAAGTGGACGTATCAAGCGATCGCATCGATTACAACAAGCTACCAGACCACGAGAAGCACATCTTCATCTCAAACCTGAAGTACCAAACGCTGCTTGACTCAATTCAAGGTCGTAGCCCGAACGTTGCACTGCTACCGCTTGTTTCTCTGCCTGAGCTAGAAACTTGGATCGAGACTTGGTCTTTCTCTGAAACGATTCACTCTCGTTCATACACACACATCATCCGTAACATCGTGAATGATCCAAGTGTGGTATTCGACGACATCGTTGAAAACGAGCACATCCTAAAGCGCGCTAAAGACATTGCACACTACTACGATGATCTGATCCAAGCGACAAATGACTACCACCGTTACGGTGAAGGTGAGCACGTTCTGAACGGCGAAACGGTTAAAGTTAGCCTGTACGATCTGAAGAAGAAACTGTACGTGTGTCTGATGTCAGTAAACGCACTAGAAGCAATCCGCTTCTACGTAAGTTTCGCTTGTTCATTCGCTTTCGCAGAGCGTGAGCTAATGGAAGGTAACGCGAAAATCATCAAGCTGATCGCTCGTGATGAAGCCCTTCACCTGAACGGCACACAGCACATGATCAACTTGCTGCGTAACGGCCAAGATGACTTCACATTCATGCAAATCGCTGAAGAAGCAAAGCAAGACTGTTTTGATCTTTTTAAAGAAGCGGCTGAGCAAGAAAAAGAATGGGCAGAATACCTATTCAAAGACGGTTCAATGATCGGTCTGAACAAAGATATCCTAAGCCAATACGTTGAGTACATCACCAACATCCGTATGCAAGCGGTAGGTCTACCAATGGCATACCCGGAAGCAACTTCGAACCCTATCCCATGGATCAACGCTTGGTTGTCATCGGATAACGTTCAGGTTGCGCCACAAGAAGCAGAAATTTCATCTTACCTTGTTGGTCAGATTGACAACGAAGTAAGCGCAGACGACTTCGAAGGATTTGAGCTGTAATGCCAAGCATCAAAATCAACAAACTCGTCAGCATTGAGTCCAACCCATCCAATACAATTTTGGAGACGATGGAACAAGCTGGTTTACTCCCTGAATACAACTGCCGTGACGGACACTGTGGTGCTTGCCGCTGTAAGTTAGAGTCAGGTGAAGTGGAGTATGTTGGTTTTGCTATGGCTTATACTCAGCCAGATGAGATTTTGCCATGTATTTGCAAAGCGAAATCCAGTGTTTCGCTCAGCGGTGTGAACTACGCGATGAAAGAGAAACGCGCGTAGATTTAGCACCAGTGAATACTAAAAAGCCAAGGCATTTGCCTTGGCTTTTTGTTATCTGCTGTTTTCAAGCGACAGCATTAAAGTGCGCTGCTCGGAATATGCATCTCTTTCACTTTCTCTAAGAAAGCGTATTGCGCTGACATTGGCTTTCGCTCCAAATAACGGCGCAACATATCTAATGCCGCCGCACTGATGACTTTGACTTGATCATCGCGTTGATATTTTCTCGATAGCTTGTACAACGCCCCCCACTCTCCCGTAGAAGTGGAAAGTGCGACAGAGAAAACGCCCTCATCAAGCTTACCTGTGACTAACGCTAAATCAGTACCACACTTCTCACGCGTCGCCCCCGCCAGCGCAAACGTCGCCGCTAACGGATCACCTTCGTCTGTAATGGTTTGGCTCTGACCTGCTAATACCCAGCCATGACCAAATTGCTTTTCAACGTTTTCATCACCGTTAAGCCAATAAGTTAAGTGCCCTGCACTGCTCTTCTCTGAAACGGACAAGGTTAATCCTTTATCCACCAGCAGTTGACCTACGTGGTCGACCATTGGCATATCGACACTCACCGTATTGCTTTCAAGGTGCTTGTGAATGATCTGCATGAGCTTCATGCGCTGTTCAACTTGATTCGATGGGCCAAACAGCTTCACTTCAATAAAAGGTAAATACGAACGATAGCCAAGCTCATAACCTTGTGGCAGCTTCATTTGGTCAAGCTTATCTGAAATACCAGACTCCGACAGACCAAAGGTATAAATTCGGCTGCAAGACGCACTTTCGACTTCAGGGAACAGTTTTTTCAAATCTGGCAAAATTTGCGTTTCTGCCATCAGCTTAAATTCACTTGGTACGCCAGGGGTAAAATAAAAGACGGCATCATTGATCAGCATCTTAAAACCGCAAGCGGTACCAATTGGGTTATCTACGATTTCTGCCGTCTCTGGCAACATCGCTTGTTTTAGGTTGCTGTCTGGCATAGGAATACCACGACGCGCATACATTGCCTCTAGATGCTCTAACCAATCTTTGAACAACACAAGCTTACACTCAGCGGCTTTTGCTGCCGCCGCCGCACTCATGTCATCGGTGGTTGGTCCCAAGCCACCATTAACGATGACCACATCGTTATTGAAGCTGAGCATTAGGAATTCTTCAATTAGACTCGACTGCTTGTCACCAACGGTTGAGCGTTTCGTTAAGCCAAATCCATGCTGATAAAATAAGCTAGACAGCCAAGCAGCATTTGTATCAACAATATCACCGTGAAGGACTTCTTCACCGGTACTAAGCATCGCAATTTTCACAACTGACTCCTGAAAATAGGCAAAATCCACATTTTTTCGACATTGTGCCTATATCGTTTTCATTTTATTAGACTAATCTCTTAGTTAATTTGTTGAGATTAAATGTAGGTCAAGTATTTAAATGGCTGTTCTTTTAAGGGATAATTGTGAGCCCGATCATCAAACCAACAACTCGGAGACCTCTGTGTCAAAATCATCCATGTTCAAGAAAACTCTAAGTGGTCTTGTTCTGACTGCGTCAGCTGCGGCGAACGCGAGCCAGTACGATATGAGTAACCATATCGAGTTCTCTTACACGCCTGATTGCCTGTCAGGTTACTGCGAAACGACTACTCTGTATAGCTTCGAACCACAAAATCGTAGCTTTGCTATGGGGTTGGATAGCGATGATTCCTTAAATCTCGACGCAGGTCTTCAACCAAAGCACATGATCGTGCCAAAAGACAAAGATTGGGATTACCTAATGGGTCAAACATATACCATTCTCGGTTTGAGTGTGGCGACTGTTGGTTTGATGACGTTACTACCAGAAAGCATTACTAAATGGGACGAAGAAGACCGTGACATGAGTAAACTCGGTAGTAAGTGGAAAGATAACGTTTCAGACGGTCCAGTTTGGGATCGTGATGAACACTTCCTAAACTACATCATGCACCCTTACTTTGGTGGTGTTTACTACACAGCGGCGCGTCACGCGGGTTACAACGAGTTTGAATCGTTCCTATACTCAGCGACCATGTCGACTTTCTTCTGGGAATACGGTGTCGAAGCGTTTGCTGAAGTCCCATCATGGCAAGACTTGTTTATTACTCCATTTTTTGGTGCCGTGGTAGGTGAAATGATGCTAACAGCCGAGCAAGACATTATTGCCGGCGGCGGTGAAGTGATGGGTTCAGAGACAATGGGTGATGTATCTCTGTTCTTCCTAAACCCTGTAGGTCATATCCACTATTGGGTATCCGATGCTTGGGGTGGTAGCGCAGAATTCCAGTTCAGCTCATCTCCTTGGTTCGGCAACCAAGATGCCGCGAAATTCGCGATGGATGCTGGCGCAAGCTACGATAACATCTTCTACGGTTTCGAAATGAAGGTAACCTTCTAAAACCAAACATTTAAGAAGCAGCTCACGGGCTGCTTTTTTTGTGCCCCAAGCATAGTTTTCATTATTTGCATCACGAATTAGCGTCAAAAATTGACCTTCGTCAAACATAACCCTCCCCCAGCACCTACACTGAAATTAAGGAAAAATTCCAATAACTTAAGTTCTTAAACCTTAAGCTCAAATCACTACAGCGATACGTCTAACCGTGCCGCACCCAAACCTTATTCCGGGAGGGGACATTATGAACACAGTGTTTATCGTTAATTTTGTTGGTCAGGCATCACCCGCAACCATTAAACAGCTAGCAGCGGTTACACATGAAAACGACGGCAAATGGTTAATCAGTAAAGTGAACTTTATTGAGGATCAGGTCGCCGGTGTTATCAAGGTTGAACTTCCTGAAAAGAACGTAGATATCGTTAAAGAAGCGTTCTCTGCTTGCCAAACATTGGTAGTGAGATTTGTTGATTCAGAACCGCATGCTCACGCTCAAGAGACGGTTTTTCAACTGCGTCTGGATGCCAACGATCGAGCTGGTATCGTCAATGAAATCACTCATGTCCTTGACGGACAAGGCATCTCTATTCTTGATATGGACTGCCAACGTGTATTTATTGCTGGCGGCGGCGGTGTTAGCTCAAGTCTTTTCAGTGCAAAAATGGCGATTAAGTTGCCAAGTGAGTTAGGCATTGATGACGTAGCGAATGAGCTAGAAGCACTAAGCGAAGATACACGCGTTATTGTGGAAGGTTAACGCGCTGTTCCTATTATCCAATAAAAAGAGCAGCGTTATGCTGCTCTTTTTCGTTTTGTCTTGGACAATTTGGTGGTTACTTCACTGTCCATTGAGACAACGAACGTTTGAAATCTGAGTAATCAAACTCGTTCAGTTTTTGAATCTCGCCGCTTGAACGCTCGCAGTACACAGATGGCATACGTAGACCGTTAAACCAGTTCAGCTTCACCATGGTGTAACCCGCGCTATCCAGAATATGCAGACGCTGACCAATCTCTAGTGGTTGCTCAAAGTTCGCCACACAGAACTGGTCACCAGCCAGACAAGAACACGAACCAATGATGTATTCGTGCTCGCCGCTTTCAGACGCTTCCAGAATTGACGCTGGCTCATTGTAAATCAAGGTATCTAGTCTATGCGCTTCCGTTGCCGAATCCACAATCGCTGTCTTCTTCACGTTCTCAACGATATCTACCACAGTCACGACAAGATCCGTGGTCTTGGTAATAACGGCTTCGCCCGGCTCTAAGTACATTTGCACGCCATGTTTTTCTGAGAAAGCTTTTAGCGCAAGACCTAGCTTCTCGATGTCGTAGCCCGGCCATGTGAAGAATACACCACCGCCCATGCTTACCCAGTCTAGCTTGTTTAGGTACTCGCCAAACTGCTCTGAGATCGAATCAAGCAAGCCGATAAATGCGTCTACGTCTTTGTTCTCACAGTTCATGTGGAACATCACGCCATCAATACCATCGAAAATTTCTGGCTTGATGTGGTCAGCTTGTACGCCCAAACGAGAGTATTGGCGTGCTGGGTTCGCTAAATCTTGACCCGCGTAGCTTACACCTGGGTTTAGACGCAAACCAATTGATGCTTTACCTTCAACAATATGACGGTATGCCGCCAGCTGTGACTGAGAGTTGAAGATCATCTTGTCGCAGATATCTGCTACTTCACGAACATCATCTTCGCTATAACCCACGCTGTATGCGTGCGTCTCACCGCCAAAAGTTTCGTAGCCAAGCTTTACTTCAAACGGGCCAGAGCTGGTTGTCCCGTCTAGGTAAGGCTTGATGATGTCGAACACACCCCATGTTGAGAAGCACTTCAGTGCCAACACCAGTTTCACGCCAGAGATATCTTTCAGCTGTTTTGCTTTCTCTAAGTTCTCAACCAACTTGTCTTCATTGATCATGAAGTACGGGGTTTTCAGTTGTTCTTTGCTCATAACTAACCATTTATCAACGATTACCCCCCTCTAACTCCCCCTTAGAAAGGGGCAGGATTAAACCAAGCCACCTCTACTCTTGCCAAAAAAGTGGAAGATTTGAAACTAAGTTCAATCTGTCTTTGCTCCTCCCCTGTTCAAGGGGAGGCTGGGAGGGGTTAACCTTAAATACAACAAAAGCAGCCACGGCTTCACGCCATGACTGCTCGAGTAATCTAAATAAGTTTGACGTTAAACTTATTTGTTCAGTTCGTGAATCAGCGGCAAACCTTGACCTGCTTCTAATTCCTGAACATGCCAATCAAGGCCGATAGTTGGCATTGTTTCTAGGAACGGGTCTGGGTTTAGCTGTTCCATGTTGAACACACCTTTATCTGCCCATTCTCCACGGAAGAATTGCAGCGCTGCAGTGATAGCAGGAACACCTGTCGTGTAAGAGATCGCTTGGTGTTCTACATCTTCGTAAGCCACTTCGTGGTCTGCGTTGTTGTAGATAAACACGCTACGCTCTTTACCGTCTTTCTTACCTTGAACCCAAGTACCGATACACGTTAGGCCAGTGTAGCCTGGTGCTAGAGACGTTGGATCTGGTAGCATCGCTTTTAGTACATGAAGAGGTTGGACGACTGTACCATCGTGTAGCGTCAACGGGTCTGGGCTCAATAGGCCGATATCACGCATTACATTGAAGTAGTTGAGGTAACGGTCACCGAAACCCATCCAGAATTCAATGCGTTTAGCAGGGATGAACTCTTTCATTGAGCGAACTTCATCGTGTGCCATTGAGTACACTTTGTGTGAACCACAGTTCGGGAAATCGAACTCTAGCATACGAGAGTGACAAGGTACTTGTTTCCACTCGCCGTTTTCCCAGTAGAATGAATCGCCTTGGATCTCAAGCATGTTCGTTTCTGGGTCAAAGTTCGTCGCAAACTTCTTACCGTGATCGCCTGCGTTCACGTCCATTACGTCAATCGTGTCGATTTCATCAAACAGATGCTTCACTGCGTACGCCGCGAATACTGATACTACGCCTGGATCGAAACCCGCGCCTAGGATACCCGTGATGCCCGCTTCTTCAAACTTCTCACGGTAGCCCCACTGCCAATCGTAAGCTTCGGGAACCTGCTGACCTTCAGAACATAGGTCAACCGCTACTGATGTATCTAGGTATGAAACTTTTGCTCGGTAACACGCTTCCATGATTGGCATGTTAACCCACGGAGGACCCGCGTTGATCACTAGATCCGGTTTTACTTCTTCAATAAGAGCAACCAGAGAATCTACGTCGTCAGCATTCACTGCACGCGCGTCTAGTTTCTTAGCTGAATCTTTCAGGTTGTTTTTCTTCTGAATCGATTCGATGATCTTCTCACACTTACCGATAGTACGTGATGCGATTGTGATATCACCCAGAACGTCGTTGTTTTGTGCTGCTTTATGTGCAACAACCCAGCCAACGCCGCCTGCACCAATCTGTAGAACTGCCATAGTTTTCCGTTACCTTTATTAAACTAGCTCAACTGCTAGCGTGTTGATTTTCAAGAGCAAAGATTCAAAGTCCGCTGTCGTCAGACAAGGATTCAAAATCGTAAATTTAAGAGCGGTCTTACCATCAACGATGGTTTCACCAAGTACCGCGATACCACGAGTTAACGCTTCAAGACGCAATGCTTTGTTCAGTTCATCTAAATCTGCAGATGCGTTGTTTGAGCGTACATTGGTTGCACGGAATAGAACCGTAGAAAGTGCTGGTTCAGCAAGAAGTTCAAACTGCTCGTGGTTGCGAACCATGTCGGCAACCTGCTGCGTTTGTACCAATAAGTGATCGTACATATCGCCAAGCGCCTTAGGACCCACGTTTTGCATCGTCATAAAGACTTTCAATGCGTCAAAACGCTTCGTCGTTGCGATAGATTTGTCGACCAAGTTTGGTAGCTCATCATGTTCACGGTTTAGGTAGTCAGCATGATGAAGCAGGAACTTAAAGTTAGATTTGTCGTTCACCAGCAACGCACCACAGCTGATTGTTTGGTAGAACAGTTTGTGGAAGTCGACACTGATCGAGTGTGCACGCTCTACACCTTTCAGGCGTGATTTGTGGCTGCTAAGAATCAATGCGCCACCGTATGCACCATCCACGTGCATCCACATCTCATGTTTCGCTGCCATATCAGCAATGAATTCTAAATCGTCAATTGCGCCGTGATCGGTCGTACCCGCGGTGCCAACAATAGCGAATGGAATCAAACCTTCTGCTTTTGCCTGTTTTAGAACTCGATCTAACTGAGTAATGTCCATTGTGCCGTCAGCGTTAGCATCGACGGTCATCACGGCTTTCTCACCCAGTCCCATCCAAGATGCTGACTTTTGAACCGTGAAATGCGATTTCTTCGAACATACGATACGAAGTTTGTCCGCGTATTCTGGAAGACCCAGCTTTTGGATTGAGTGGCCACTTAGCTTGTCAGCAATCCAGTCACGCGCCAGCATTAGGCCCATTTGGTTGCTTTGTGTACCGCCGCTAGTGAAAATGCCATCCGACTTCTCACCAAGCTCGTACTTGTCACACAGCCAGTTAATTACTTTCTGCTCAACGTAAGTCGCAGACGATGCTTGATCCCATGAATCCATTGATTGGTTCAATGCTGCAATCATGGCTTCTGCCGCTACCGCAGGCATGAGAGGAGGCGTATGTAGGTGAGCAATACAATCTGGGTGCTGAGTGAAAATCGCATTCTTCGCAACAAGCTCTGCAGCTTCATCAATCACTGACTTTAGCGATGCGTTTTTGTTGTCCAGATCGACCGCGTTAATCGCCGCTTCCAGCAGTTTAGGCTCCATTCCCGAGTATGGTGCATTCACCTGCTCAAACACCGACTTCATTGCTGCAGTCATGTGATTCATCACAGACGCAAACTCAGTACCACCAAGTTCACCAGTTTGAATGAAGTGCTTTTTCCACTCTTCTTGTGGGTCTGCTTCAACGTGGCTACCGCCTGCAGCGATAATTGCGTCTTCCAGAACTCGAAGTGCAAAGTCAATTTGCTCGAAAGAAATGATAAGCGGAGGAAGGAAACGAATGACGGAGCCGTCGCGGCCGCCCTTCTCTACCATCAATCCACGCTCAAGCGCCGCACGTTGGATAGCAAGAGTAAGCTGGCCATCTGACAAAGGCTCACCAAACTTGTTTAGCTCGCCACTTGGATGTTTAATCTCAACACCAAGCATCAGACCTTTGCCGCGTACATCTGCAATACAGTTTACGCGTTTTTGAATACTCTCAAGACCAAAACGAAGGTATTGACCTGCAACATTGGCGTGCTCAACAAGGTTGTCACGTTGAATGATTTCTAATGCTTTCGCACCTGATACCATTGCAAGCTGGTTACCACGGAAAGTACCGGTGTGTTCACCTGGCTTCCATGTGTCATGTTGCTTGTTGATCACCAATAGTGACATTGGCAAGCCACCACCGATCGCTTTAGACAAACACAAAATATCAGGAACAATGCCCGCTTCTTCGAATGCGAAGTTGTAACCCGACTTACCGACACCACATTGAATTTCATCAAAAATCAGTAGGATACCGTGATCGTCACAGATGCGGCGCAGCTCACGTAGCCAGAATGCAGGCGCAGGAATAACACCGCCCTCACCTTGTACTGGCTCTACAATGATTGCTGCTGGCTTCATGATGCCTGCTTCGTCGTCGTTCAGTAGACGCTCGATGTAGCGAATGCTTGCTTTCGCACCTTCATCACCGCCTAGACCAAACGGGCAACGTAAGCTGTAAGGGAATGGCATGAAGTGCACGTCTGACATCAAGCCTGTACGACGAGCTTTGGTGCCCAAGTTCCCCATCATACCCATGGTGCCGTTCGTCATACCGTGGTAGGCACCGCGGAAAGCGAACATGGTGTTACGACCTGTGGTTTGTTTGGCAAGTTTGATTGCTGCCTCAACCGCGTCTGCACCTGAAGGGCCACAGAACTGAATCACACAGTTGTCGCTCAGCTCTTGCGGTAAAAAGCCTTTAACAGACTTGATGAAGTGCGTTTTCGCAGACGTTGCGATATCCAGAGTCTGGTACGGCAAACCAGAATCCAATTGTTCTTTTAGCGCTTGGTTAATCTCTGGGTGGTTGTAACCCAAAGCCAATGTACCCGCACCAGCAAGACAATCTAGGAAGACTTGACCACGCGTATCTTCAACCAAACAACCATAAGCTTGCTTAATCGCGATTGGTAGACGACGTGGGTAAGAACGAACCTCAGATTCATGCTCTGCTTGTTCGATAAGAACTTGATCAGGCGTTAAATCGTAGATTCCTTCAACAACAGGAACCTGGGAGGAAAAGTAATTTGCGATAGTGTTATCGACTTCAAAGGCAGTGCTCATACTACATAATCCCTTGAATTATAATGATTCTCTTTCCTGTATTTATTCTCGTTAGTATTAAATAACAGGAGATATAGATACACCTCCGCATTCGTCATCGATTAAATGACAAATACAGATAACCCGTCACAACGAGCGTGACTTTTTATTTTGATTGGGGAGTAATCAAGGTTCCGTAATGCACCCGTTTTGTAAAACAGGACATTTCGGCAGTATGAAGCTGATTAGTGTGTGTTTGTTTAAAGGTTTCAATGTTGGGTTTCCCATTAACATGCTGTTTCTTACAGCACTAGTATCCCGTCTATCGACAAATGGCTTTGTCGATACCTACCCTACGTAGTGTCACAATCAGCTTGAATGTTCACTACGCGTATCCCCCAGAGAATCAAAGTCGTAATAATACGCTCCGAGATTGCGCGCGAATTTATCACAAACTAAAATCTTCTGGCAATATGTTTTCACAGGTTGCATATTGATTGAGATCACAATCACAGCAAACGTTTACTCAGTTCATTTTCCGCAATATTGATATCTATCGCAGAAATTAGCGTCAGAAGTGGATCATCTGAAATGCTCAAAGGAAGGCTAAGGAAGCTGTGACAGGAAACTTAGGGAACCCTAAAGTTACTATTGAAGATGTGACAAACCGATTCTGATCAGCGGTGTGAAGCTCTGGGGATGAGAAAAGTGAGCTCATAGCAGTTGAATCGATAGAAACGAAAAAGCCCAGCATTTATGCTGGGCTTTCCGAATCTGGAGCGACACACGAGGTTCGAACTCGTGACCTCAACCTTGGCAAGGTTGCGCTCTACCAACTGAGCTAGTGTCGCAGATTTGAGATGGTGCCCCGGGCCGGACTTGAACCGGCACAACGCGAACGTCGAGGGATTTTAAATCCCTTGTGTCTACCAATTCCACCACCAGGGCACACAAATTTCTTTGTAATGCCTTTACAGAAAAGTAAAACACCATCATCTGATACCGCTTAACGCCATATCATTTTTATTTGGAGCGACACACGAGGTTCGAACTCGTGACCTCAACCTTGGCAAGGTTGCGCTCTACCAACTGAGCTAGTGTCGCATTCATTCTAAAAAGAATGATGGAGGCGCCTCCCGGAGTCGAACCGAGGTCCACGGATTTGCAATCCGCTGCATAGCCACTCTGCCAAGGCGCCTCATTTGTGAAGTAAGCATCGCTTCTTTCACCACCCTTTCAAGCCGTGCTCTCTTGGGTACGGAATGCATTCTACGGATTCGGACGATCGAGTCAACACTATTTTTATTTTTTTAAATCGTTTGACCAGAATTTGTGCGAAAGACGGTAAATTGATTAGTTTTAATACTGAGATTAGCCCAAATACTCTTGTTTATCATGAATATCGAGCTACACCTCTCACCTATTCTGTGGCGTTCCTTCTTGTATTAACTATCGATAATTAAAGTAACAAACCGCACTAAGCGTTTAGTCGGATTAAAAACAAGACTCATGTCACATTTTTCTTCATCACAAATCCGAGGCATAAAAAAAGCAGGCTATATCGCCTGCTTCTTAAAATGCTATTTATGTGTTGTTTGATTAATGGTGCTCTTCGTTGAGCAAATCATCTTTCGCCGCCGCTAAGTATTGAACCATTGACCAATACGTTAGGAAAGTCGCGATATAAAGAGCGCCAAAGCCTAGCCATACCATCCAATCATCGTAACGCCAGATCAACACCCACAATGCGAACATTTGAGACACGGTTTTTACTTTACCGACCCAAGAAACCGCAACACTGGCTCGTTTGCCGATTTCTGCCATCCATTCACGCAATGCAGAGATGATGATTTCTCGCGCTATCATAGTTACCGCAGGAATGGTTACCCAAATCGTGTGGTAGTGCTCCGTAATCATAATCAGAGCAGTGGCGACTAAGACCTTATCAGCGACTGGGTCGATGAAGGCACCAAAACGAGAGGTTTGGCCTAACTTACGAGCTAGCATGCCGTCTAACCAATCGGTAAACCCTGCAACCCAGAAAACCATTGCTGCTGCAAAAGGAGCCCAAGAGTAAGGTAGATAGAAAACAACCACAAAAACTGGGATTAGGAACAGTCTTAGTAGAGATAGAATGTTCGGGATATTCAAACGCATTTTATTATTCTCTTACACATTGCGGCTTAATGTTGCGGGATTTTCCTTATTGTTTCAATGCTTGGAAAATAATTTCTGCCAAAGAGTGACTAATTCCCGGTACTTTGGCGATTTCTTCGACACTTGCACGCTTTAATTCCTGTAAACCACCCATGTATTTAAGCAAAGCTTGACGACGTTTTGGGCCAACGCCTTCAATTCCCTCTAAAGCACTGGTGCGACGCGTTTTTCCACGTTTCGCTCTGTGCCCTGCGATAGCATGGTTATGGCTCTCATCTCGAATATGTTGGATCAGGTGCAACGCTGGTGCATCACTTGGCAAGTTGAATTCTTCACCATCTACGGTAATTAAGGTTTCAAGACCTGGTTTACGTGTCACCCCTTTTGCAATACCAATCATAGTCGGACGCTTTGGCCAATCTCCCCAATACTGCGAAATGATTTCATGAGCACGATTCAATTGCCCTTTACCACCATCGATAAAGATAATGTCAGGTATCTTCTCTACATCAAGTTGCTTCGAATAACGACGCTCTAATGCCTGTCCCATCGCCGCGTAATCATCACCACCCGTAATGCCTGTGATGTTGTAGCGACGATACTCTTGCTTGACTGGACCTTCACTGTTGAACACCACACAGGAAGCAATAGTGCTCTCGCCCATCGTATGCGAAATATCGAAACACTCCATTCGAGCGATGGTTTCCACACCCAAGACTTCTCTCAGTGCTTTGAAACGCTGGTTGATGGTCATCTTGTGATTAATCTTAGTGGTAATCGCCGTCAACGCATTGGTATTGGACAACTTAAGGTAACGACCGCGTGAACCTGTTGGAGAACTATGGAATTGAACCTTGCGCCCCGCTACTTCACTCAGAGCTTGCTGAATCGGCTCGATATCGCCACCTAGCTCTTGATTCAAGATAATGCGAGAGGGAATAGTACGCGCCTCGTTATGACTCAAGTAGTACTGGGTAAGGAAGCTATCAAACACTTCTTGTTGACTGGTGTTCTGTGGAATCTTAGGGAAATGGCTACGACTGCCTAGCACCTTACCCTGACGAATCATCAAGATATGGATACAAGCAATGCCGTTTTCTTGGGCAAAACCAAGCACGTCCATATCATCCATGCTGTCTTCTGAAACGTACTGTTGTTCTTGTACGCGTCTAATCGCTTGGATCTGGTCACGGAATTTGGCCGCATCTTCAAAACGAAGTTGTTGGCTTGCCACTTCCATCTTCTCAATGAGTTGCTCAAGTACTTGCTTATCTTTGCCCTGCAAAAACAAACGAACAAAACCCACCAGCTCGGCGTACTCTTCATCCGAAATAATCGTGCTCACACATGGGCCTGCACAGCGACCAATTTGATACATCAAACATGGACGAGTTCGGTTGGAATAGACCGTATCTTCACACTGGCGAACAGGGAGGGTTTTCTGCAAAAGGTGTAAGGTTTCTCGTACCGCGCCAGAATCCGGATACGGCCCAAAGTATTCACCTTTGCGCTTTTTCGCACCACGATGCATAGACAATCGCGGATGTTTATGACCGCTAATAAAAATGTAAGGGTACGATTTATCGTCACGCAGAAGTACGTTGTATTTCGGTAAGTATTGCTTGATGTAGTTATGCTCAAGGATGAGCGCTTCCGTCTCGGTATGAGTGACCGTGACATCAATCTTAGCAATATTGCTTACGAGGGCGCGCGTTTTCTCGCTATCTACTTTTTTACGAAAGTAGCTTGAGAGGCGCTTTTTGAGATCTTTGGCTTTGCCTACATAAATGACAACAGCCTCGGCGTTGTACATTCTGTAAACGCCGGGCTGATGAGTTACTGTCTTGAGAAAGGAAGCCGAATCGAAGGGTTGATTCACACTAAAGGGTCTCGGTGTCCAGCATTCCGTGGCGGATCGCTAAGTGTGTTAACTCAACGTCACCATTAATGTCCAGCTTGCTAAACAGTCGGTAGCGGTAACTGTTGACTGTTTTTGGACTTAAATTCAATTGTTCAGAAATATCCGTTACTTTCTGGCCTTTGGTTATCATCATCATGATCTGCAGTTCGCGTTCAGAAAGATCTTTAAATGGGTTTTCTGAGGCAGGTGAGAATTGACTCAATGCCATCTGCTGCGCAATCTCTGGCGAGATGTAACGCTGCCCACTGTTAACCACACGAATTGCGTTAACCATTTCATCAGGACCCGCGCCTTTAGTTAAATAACCAGAAGCACCCGCCTGCATCACTTTAGTTGGGAACGGATTTTCCGTATGAACGGTTAGTACGATGATTTTTACATCTGGATTCACGCGAAGAATCTTTTTCGTGGCTTCCAAGCCGCCTATTCCTGGCATGTTCATATCCATTAAAACGACGTCAGCATGATTACTACGACACCATTTTACTGCTTCTTCACCGCTGTCAGCTTCTCCTGCTACGTTCATTCCACGGACGTCTTCAATAATACGTCGTATCCCTGTGCGAACCAGCTCGTGATCATCTACAAGGAAAACATTTATCAAACTTGTATCTCCACACTTTTATTGGCTCTGCACCCACATAACATTTGTCAAATGTGGATATCAGTATGAGTGCCTATATACTAACGCATATGGCAAAAAATTGCTTTCTATGAATATGTGCTTAAACGCAAAGTTTGGCAAGAACTTATTCATAAACCACTCTATTATTTGAGTGCGCTCTGTGCAAAGCCGAATTTTAAGACAAGCTAATTAACAACATAAGCTCCAATAAATCAAGCAGCTAGATTTCACTTTGCTCAGCAAAACGCAATATCACCCATAAATGGTTATTCCATAAGCGACATATCTCAGCTTTTGTACACCCAAGGCACCACGATTTAACCAGCAAAATAGAGCGTTACTTTTCACTGGTTATTTTTACAGTTCTTAATGATAGAATACGTTCTTCACTGATTTACAAGGTTTCTCTCTATTGAACATCCAACAAGGCTTCCTTCTCACTCGCCAAGCCCGAGACATCAAAGGTCAAACTCAAATAGAGTTGTGGCTTTCGACCGAGAATGGTCCGACCCAATTGTTGATTCAAGGAGAAAGACCCGTCTTCTTTATTGAACAAGCGCAAATCGAACAAACCAAGCAATTTGCCACTTCTAAACAAATTGCTGTCGACATACGCCCGCTAGAGTTAAAGAGCTTCCAACTAACACGTTTAGCCGCCTGTTATACCCAGACCACAAAAGACGCGTTCGCCCTACAAGATGAACTCAAGCAAAACGACATAGTCCATTTCGAGGGTGATGTACGACTTGCCGATCGTTATCTGATGGAACGCTTTATCAAAGGCAGCATGGAGTTTACCGGGAATCTACAATCTCGAAACGGGTTCCAACGCGTCCAAAACGCAAAGTGTCGCACGGGCGAATACCAACCTAAATTGCATGTAGTTTCCCTCGACTTAGAGTGTTCTGAAAAAGGCATCCTCTATTCCATTGGTTTAGATAGCCCTGTCGATTCACGTGTGATCATGATTGGTGAGCCAGAACCGGCCGATACACCAATTCTATGGGTAAAAGATGAAAAAGCGCTACTTGAAGCTTTGATTGAATGGTTTAAGCAGTTCGACCCAGATGTCATTGTCGGCTGGAACATTATCGACTTCGACTTCCGCCTGCTGCATAAGCGCGCAGAATGGCACAACATGAAGCTGATATTAGGCCGAGCAGACCAACCGAGTTTTTTCCGTAGCTCAGCGCAAAGCCAACAAGGTTTTATTTCTATCCCCGGTCGTGTGGTGCTGGATGGTATAGATACGCTTAAAACCGCGACGTACCACTTCCGCTCATGGTCACTTGAGTCCGTTTCACAAGAACTGCTCGGAGAAGGTAAAGAGATCCATAACGTGCATGACCGAATGGATGAAATCAATCGCATGTACCGTTCAGACAAACCATCTCTGGCGAAATACAACCTGCAAGATTGCGTGTTGGTAAACAAGATTTTCGACCACACTCACCTGCTCGACTTTGCGATTGAACGCTCTCGCCTCACAGGTGTGGAACTGGATCGCGTTGGTGGTTCTGTCGCGGCTTTTACCAATTTGTATCTGCCGCAAATCCACCGAGCCGGTTATGTTGCGCCAAATCTGCATCCAGAAAACTGGATCGCCAGCCCTGGCGGCTATGTGATGGACTCTATCCCTAACCTTTATGATTCCGTATTGGTCCTCGATTTTAAGAGTCTGTACCCCTCTATCATTCGCTCATTTCTGATTGACCCTATGGGCTTAGTCGAAGGTTTGCAGCTTGAAATCGGCAAGGCAGAAGATGAAGCCGTACCGGGATTTCGTGGCGGTCAGTTCCATCGTTCAAAGCACTTCTTGCCAGAGATGATCGAAAAGCTCTGGGCAGCGCGAGATGTTGCCAAGAAGAATAATGAGAAAGCCTTCTCACAAGCCATCAAAATCATCATGAACTCTTTCTATGGTGTGCTTGGTTCTTCCGGCTGTCGTTTCTTTGATACCCGCCTTGCTTCTAGTATCACTATGCGTGGGCACGAAATCATGAAGCAAACTAAAGTTCTGATTGAGGACAAAGGTTATCAAGTGATCTATGGCGACACCGACTCAACCTTTGTTTCTTTAAACGGCGCATATAGCCAAGCAGACGCCGATAAAATTGGTAATGAACTGGTCGACTACATCAACCAGTGGTGGAATAACCATCTGCGCAGCGAGTACAACCTCAACTCGATTCTTGAACTTGAGTACGAAACTCATTATCGCAAGTTCTTGATGCCGACCATTCGAGGTGCCGAAACGGGCTCGAAAAAACGCTATGCAGGCCTGATTGGTGAAGGCGAACAAGAACGCATCATCTTTAAAGGGTTAGAGAGTGCACGTACCGACTGGACACCGCTGGCGCAGCGATTCCAAAACACCTTGTACCAAATGATCTTCCATGGTGAAGACCCTAGTGATTACGTGCGAGAGATGGTTGAGAAGACCAATGCGGGAGAGTTTGATGATCAGTTGGTGTATCAAAAGCGCTTGCGACGCAAATTACATGAGTATCAGAAAAATATTCCGCCACAAGTACGTGCTGCGCGTTTAGCCGACGACATCAATGTCAAACTCGGTCGCCCTCTGCAATATCAAAACCGAGGTCGAATAGAATACTTAATTACTGTGAATGGACCTGAGCCACACGAGTATCTCAATAGCCCTATCGACTACCAGCATTACATTGATAAACAGCTAAAGCCGGTTGCGGATGCGATATTGCCGTTCATTGGCACAGACTTCGAGCAGTTATCTGCGCCGCAGATGGGCCTGTTCTAAATCAGGTTCTAGATTGAAGGGAGTTAACGCTAGCTGACGTTACCCAATACGAAATTCGGTCTTTTGGTACTGAGCCACCAACCACTCACCAAAACCGTCAATTAAACCAATCACAGAACGTTTAGGGATAGCGCGACCAGAGAGCAAAATGCCAAGGCGTTCTATCTCTAGCTGCTTTTCTGGGTGGTATCGTAGAAATTGCTCCCCACATTCAAGCGGATCATCAAACCAACGTTTGTCTCGATACATGACAAGCGAGTACGACGCACGAAGTAGCTTCTTAGCGATAGTTACTTGGGCACTGACCAGCTCTTCAATGCTTTGTGCTTGTACTATCTTAGTGCGATACACCGATAGCCAGTCTTCGACATCCATGTTCCAATGTTTAGCAATCTCCCAACTTGGGACGTAATCTCCAAAACAATCCGCCAGATCATCTCCGTAGACGCACACGCAGCAGTGTTTGAGCATAAAGCCCCAAGTAAAAATGCTGTCTAGGTTTGCGACCTCACTCACCAAGGCGGTACGAATCGATACCCCTTTAACGTGAGGGTATCCCTGTTGAGCACGCCATTTGATGGTGTTCAACAAAGTAGCGCGATTGTTTTCAAAGTTCGACTTAGTGACAACGACCATATCGAGATTCGATTTTCCTGCAACCGCCGACTTGCGTGCCACACTACCGTAGACGTAGACACTATGAAGATTGGCCCCTAGCCCGCCTTTGAGGCACGCCAGAACTTCTCTGAGCAGAGGTTCAAATTCAGGTTGGAATGGATGCTTTGGGTCGATGACAGGGAGAGACATTGAAGAAAACGCGATCTCAAGCTTTTAACGGACGATGGGCTATATGATCCACTAGCCTAGCGTTTGAATCAAGCCCATTAAAGCCCTTATTGACGTGCAAATTACTGTGCGGAATTTTGATGCCAGACAAGCAACTTAGCGCTATAATCACCAAGTTTTGCTTAATAAGTGTAAATAGGAAAATACAATGCCAAAGGCAAGTGAAATCAAAAAAGGCTTCGCAATCGAGTCTAATGGTAAAACTCTTCTAGTAAAAGACATCGAAGTAACCACTCCAGGTGGTCGTGGCGGCGCTAAAATCTACAAAATGCGCTGTACAGATCTAAACACTGGTGCACGTGTAGACGAGCGTTACAAGTCTGATGACGTTGTTGAAACAGTAGAAATGAACAAACGTGCAGTTGTGTACTCATACGCTGATGGCGATGAGCACATCTTCATGGATAACGAAGACTACTCACAATACACATTCAAGCACAACGAAGTTGAAGATGAGCTTCTGTTCATCAACGAAGACACTCAAGGTATTCACCTTATCCTAATCAACGGCTCTGCTGTTGGTATCGAGCTTCCTTCTTCTGTTGAGCTAGTGATTGAAGAAACTGATCCTTCAATTAAAGGTGCATCTGCATCTGCACGTACTAAGCCTGCACGCTTTGCTTCAGGTCTTGTTATTCAAGTTCCTGAGTACATCGCGACTGGTGACCGTGTAATCATCAACACGACTGAACGTAAATACATGAGCCGAGCATAAGTATGTCTGATTTGATTTCTTACGACGACGTTATCGACGCTGCGTACGACATCTTCCTTGAGATGGCTCCAGACAATCTAGAGCCAGCTGATGTCATTCTGTTTACTGCGCAATTTGAAGATCGTGGTGCCGCAGAACTTGTTGAAACTGGTGATGACTGGGTTGAACACGTTGGCTTCGATATCGACAAAGAAGTGTATGCAGAAGTTCGAATCGGCTTAGTAAACGAGGAAAATGACGTACTTGATGACGTTTTTGCTCGTATGCTAATCAGTCGAGACCCAGAACATAAGTTCTGTCATATGCTTTGGAAACGTGATTAACGATTTCCTCATCATGATCAAAAACACCAGCCTCGCGCTGGTGTTTTTTTATGCCTACGATTAACAGTTACTTGTGATTGGCAAACACGAAAGATCGCGAACGCGAAACGCTAGATAAGAAAAAGGCTTGCCAATGTGGCAAGCCTTTCTGATTTTCTGCTATCGATTAACGATGCTTGTTACGTGCGCCTTGGTCACCAGCAGCCTTCTTCGGCTTACGACGAGAAGGGTTGTTGCTGCGACCTTTTGGTGTGTTAACACGCTCTTCGTGACGCTTAACTGCGCGACGAATTTTTTGGCTACGAGCACGTTCACGCTTACGTGATGTGTTGTCTTTGTTTAGATCAAGCATGGTTTCTTTCTCTGGACGAAGTTCTACAAGCTCACGCAGGTAGTTTACTTCTTTCAGGTCTAGTTCCATCCAACCGCCACGAGGCAGTTTCTTGTCTAGGAAGATATCACCGTAACGAACACGCTTTAGACGGCTAACCGTACATTCTTGAGAT
Source organism: Vibrio owensii (assembly GCF_002021755.1). Taxonomy (NCBI): domain Bacteria; kingdom Pseudomonadati; phylum Pseudomonadota; class Gammaproteobacteria; order Vibrionales; family Vibrionaceae; genus Vibrio; species Vibrio owensii. The sequence goes on along the minus strand of NZ_CP019959.1, from coordinate 3,161,787 downwards.
TCCCACAAACGACGAACCTCACGGTTACGACCTTCGTTAATCACTACGTAGAACGTGTGGTTCATACCTTCACCACCCGCATGTACTACGTCTTCAAAACGAGCCATACCATCTTCAAGTTCAACACCACTTACTAGGTTGCGAACTTTCTTTTCGTTCACTTCACCAAATACGCGTACTAGGTATTCACGCTCAACCTGGCGGCTTGGGTGCATTAGGCGGTTTGCCAACTCACCATCCGTTGTGAAAAGCAGCAGGCCAGATGTGTTCGCATCAAGACGACCAACTGAAATCCAACGAGAGCCACGAATTTTTGGCAGACGATCGAAAACAGTGCGACGACCTTCAGGATCGTGACGAGTACATAGTTCACCTTCTGGCTTGTAGTAAGCCAATACACGACAGATCACTTCTTCTTGTGCCTTTGCAGACACAATGTGACCGTCGATACGAACTACGCTGTTCTCATCTTCTAGTCTTTCACCAAGTTTAGCTACGATTCCGTTCACGCTAACGCGACCAGATTTAATTAACGATTCAATCTCACGACGAGAACCGTGTCCAGCACGTGCTAATACTTTTTGTAACTTTTCGCTCATTTATCTACCTATGTGTCGTCTTCACAGACGTCGAGACCAGAATTGGTCTTCAATTGTGCAAGTTACCCAACCTATTGGGATTTTTTCGGTCGGACATTATACGAGATTCTCTGATTTAATGTAAGCAAAATCGTCGATATTGTCACTGCAGAATGTCCTTCGGAAACTCACACTAAACTCATCATCTTCTCCAACTTAGTACCAGACTCATTGGCATTAGAACCGCACTATTATGGGTCTGTGTCCACCTCTTAAAAAATCCCCTACCTGATAAAATTGTCAGGGCTATAAGAAAGATAACCCTACAGCTTGCTAGCTCCCTTAATCAGATGAAAAGGAATAATAAATGTCTCATACAAATCTTGACCTAAATTGGATATTTGGCACCTCAGAAGATGACAACATGACCGGCACAAAAGGCTCGGACACGACTGATATTTTTGTCGGCTTTGGCGGCGACGATAAGTTTGTTGGCTTTGGTGGAAACGACTATGTCTTCGGTGGTCGTGGTGACGATACCCTACTAGGTGGCAGAGGGAATGACCTACTCTCAGGCGGTTCAGGCGATGATTACTTGTCTGGCGGCTTAGGTAATGACCTGTTATTTGGTGGTTGTGGTGACGATACAATTTTCGACTACTCAGGCAACAACTTTATCAATGCCGGATGGGGTGACGACACCGTAGTTGTCGGTGATGGTCATTCTGTGATTGCTGGCGGTTGCGGCGATGACACGTTCGTAATGACCAACCGTCTTGCTGTTGGCGTTCCCGATCAGCCAGTTTCTTCAAACGACATCGAAGTAAAATCAGAAATTCTCGATTTCAACATTTGTCACGACAAGCTTGTCTTTGATATGGGTTTAGATACCAACAACGATGGTATTCGCGATACGTTCTTGGACTCGGCAGACGACTTAACTCTGTCTTACAACGATTTCGGTTGGGCAGTTTACTCAAGTGACGAGTTTAATGTAGAAGTGACACTGAAAGGTATTGATGCAGGCTACATCAACTACATTGAGCACCACGGCATCGATATCTTCGATTTTGCCTAAATTGATACCATTCCATTGAATCAGAAATAAGCGGATTCAAAGTAAAAAGGGAGGCACTCACGCCTCCCTTTCTTGTTTTGTTAAGAGTAAAACCAGTTACTCAAATGGTGCCGGGTCGCCAGATCCAACACGAGCAACAACCGCTTCACCTTCACTGAAGTCGATAACCGTTGTTGGTTGCTCACCTAAGTAGCCACCGTTAAGAATCACGTCTACGGCGTGCTCTAGTTTGTCACGAATTTCTTCTGGGTCCGATTCCGTCACATCGCTACCCGGTAGGATAAGTGACGTAGACATCATTGGTTCACCAAGTGCTTCCAACAGGTCTAGTGCAATGCGGTTATCCGGTACACGAATACCGATGGTCTTACGTTTTGCATTCATCAAACGACGCGGCACTTCTTTTGTGCCCTTGAAGATGAAAGTGTAAGGACCCGGCGTGTTATTTTTCAGTAGTCGGAATGCCGCGTTGTCTACGCGTGCGTACAAAGAAAGCTCCGACAAATCACGACACAACAAAGTAAAGTTGTGCTTATCATCCAGACGGCGGATCTGACAAATACGTTCTAACGCCTGTTTGTTTTCTAACTGACAGCCTAGTGCGTAACCTGAGTCGGTTGGGTAAACCACCACACCGCCGCTACGAATGATTGCTACTGCTTGATTGATCAAGCGAGCCTGTGGGTTTTCTGGGTGAACGTAAAAAAACTGGCTCATTGTAATTCCTCATTATCGAACCTCTCGGCTCTATATTTTTATCGGTTCTCGATTTCGTCTTGTTGAGCGTTATCCAACGAAGGATCAATACCCCAATCTTTCCAAACTGGTTCTACGCCCGCGGGTAACCAGAGGTTTCTTCCCAATTCCATCCACGGAGATGGATAGTGAAAGTCGCTGCCTTGAGAAGCTAATAGTTTGTATTGTATAGCATAATCAGCCAAGTTGCGTCTTTCTTGTTGCGCTTGTTGAGGCTGTGCCACTTCCATTGCATCCCCACCCGCTTCAACAAACGCGGCTAATAGGCGCTTTACCCACTTCGCAGTCAGTTGATAACGACCCGGATGCGCAAGAACAGCAGAGCCTCCAGCAGCATGAATTGCATCAACCGCATCTTTCATTGAGCACCAATTTGGTGGCACGTAACCTGGGTTAGAGCGGGTTAGAAATTTCTTGAACACCATCTGCATGTTTTTGGCATAACCATTATCCACCAACCACTTGGCAAAGTGTGCACGAGTGATTGGCGCGTCACCCGCGATTTGCTGAACTTCTTCTAGCACACCTTCGCGAGTCGCTTTTTGCAAACGTTCAGCAATCATCTCAGCTCGGGCAACACGATGCGCTTTTTGCTGTTGAATCAGCTCTGCCAGCACAGGGCTTTCTGGATCGATGTTCAATCCAACAATATGGATGTCTTTGTTCTGCCAAACAGTCGAAATTTCTATACCGTTGATGATTTTTATCGGCAGATTATTCTCTTCAACGTATTGCTTGGCCGGAGCTAAGCCGTCAACCGTATCATGATCCGTGATCGCCAAAACCTCGATATCAAAACTCAATGCCCTATCCACTAAATCGTGTGGTGCAAATCGACCATCTGACGCGGTGGTGTGACTGTGTAAATCAATTCTCATCTTTTTGTCGTTTTAATGCTGTTTTGGGGTTGACTTTTCATCTCCGCACTAGTTAACTAGTACACAAATACGAAGTACCTAATTTAAGGCTCACCATGTTACAAGAATTTAACCAAAATCAGGAAGCGAAAGTTGCAGTTCGTCTGAATAAGATGAATTCTGCTGACCTTGCTTGGTGGCGCACTTGGACAAGTTCTTGGTGGGCGAACGTGTACTTCTAGTTTAGAGAATTAAATGTCACAAAGCCCGCTACTTCAGCGGGCTTTTTGTTTTGTCGTCCATCTCACATTCAACTGCTCAAACATTCATCGGACATGACCAAAACTTGATTGGGTGAACGTTTGCTTTATGCGACTATGTACGGCAGGAAGATGTAAAACAGCTATAAGGAGGTCTTGTGAACAAGGCCATTGAAATTAAGAAACTTGGACAGCTTGAAGTGCTAACGGCTTCCGTCCCTTATACTCAAGACCCGACTCGTTTGTTCCACACTTTATGTGAGAACAAAACTGACAGCCTGTTGCTGGAATCTGCTGAGATCGATTCGAAGCAAGATTTGAAATCCCTGCTGATCGTAGATTCAGCGGTTCGCATTGTCTGCTACGGCCACACTGTTAGCATGCACGCCTTGACCAACAACGGTAAAAACCTACTGTCTCACCTAAACCAGAACATTCGTGGTGACGTTGAGAGTAAGTTCGATGGCGAAACGCTAACTTTAGAATTTGACCAACCATGTGACACGTTAGATGAAGATTCTCGCCTACGTGAAGCCTCTTCTTTTGATGCGCTGCGTTTGGTTCAGCATAGTTTTGATATTTCGCAGCAAGACAAACACGCGATTTTCCTTGGTGGTCTGTTTGCCTACGACTTAGTCGCAAACTTCGAGCCGCTTGGTAATGCAGAAGCAACAAATCAGTGCCCAGATTACGTTTTCTACGTCGCGGAAACATTGCTTGTTGTCGACCATCAAACGGAATCTTGCCAGCTTCAAGCGACGTTGTTTGTTGATGGTTCAGAGAAAACAGCGTTAGAGACTCGTATTGCAGAAATCAGCGCTCAGTGTGCAGCGCCAAAACTACTGCCAAGCGCAAAACAAATCGCTGACGTAACGGTAGAACCTAGCGTATCTGATGCAGACTTCTGCCAAACTGTTCGCGACTTAAAAGAGTTCGTAGTGAAAGGCGATGTATTCCAAGTTGTACCATCTCGCCGATTCACTCTACCTTGCCCTTCTCCACTGGCGGCTTACAAAGAACTGAAACAAAGTAACCCAAGCCCTTACATGTTCTACATGCAAGATGAGCTGTTCACTCTGTTTGGCGCATCACCAGAAAGTGCGCTTAAGTACGAAACCGACACTAACCAAATTGAAATCTACCCAATCGCAGGCACTCGTCGCCGTGGCAAACGCCCTAACGGCGAGATTGATTTCGACCTAGATAGCCGCATTGAACTTGAACTGCGCACCGACATGAAAGAGAACGCAGAACACATGATGTTGGTTGACTTAGCACGTAATGACGTCGCTCGTATTGCTCAAGCTGGCACTCGCCACGTAGCAGACCTTCTAAAAGTCGACCGTTACAGCCACGTAATGCACTTGGTATCTCGTGTGGTTGGTCAACTGCGTGAAGACCTAGACGCGCTGCACGCATACCAAGCTTGTATGAACATGGGCACGCTCACTGGTGCACCAAAGATTCGTGCAATGCAGTTGATTCGCGATGTAGAAGGTGCACGACGCGGTAGTTACGGCGGTGCTGTGGGTTACCTTACTGGCGAGGGTACGTTAGATACTTGTATCGTAATCCGCTCAGCGTACGTTGAGAACGGTATTGCTCAAGTTCAAGCTGGTGCGGGCGTGGTGTTCGACTCTGATCCACAAGCGGAAGCAGACGAAACGCGCGGCAAAGCACAAGCGGTAATCTCTGCTATCCAAGCAGCGCATAAGTCACAATAAGGAATAGGGTTCAGAGATGGCTAATATCATTTTTATCGACAACTTTGACTCGTTCACCTACAACCTTGTGGATCAATTCCGCTCGCTAGGTCACTCAGTCAAGATTTACCGAAACAACATCCCAGCAGAAACCATTGAACAAGCGGTAAATGAGCTTGAAAACCCAGTGGTTCTGCTATCACCAGGTCCTGGTGCACCGTCAGAGGCAGGCTCAATGCCAGAGCTTATCCAACGCATGAAAGGCAAAGTGCCGATGCTCGGCATTTGTCTAGGTCACCAAGCGATTGTTGAAGCATACGGCGGCACTGTTGCTGGCGCGGGCGAAATCATTCACGGTAAGGTCTCTATGATGGAGCACCAAAACCATGCGATTTACCAAAACCTACCATCACCACTTGCAATTGCACGTTACCACTCGCTAGTTGCGACCAAGGTTCCTGAGAGCCTAACCATCACAGCAGAAGTGGATGACTTGGTAATGTCTGTTGTACATGAAGAAGATAAAGTTTGCGGGTTCCAGTTCCACCCGGAATCTATTATGACGACCTACGGAGCGACACTGTTGGCCAATGCCATTGAATGGGCACTTGAAGAACAAACTTCAACGAACCCACTCACTGCTTAAAAAGCACTTGGCACATAAGAAATTTAGGAGAGGAAATATGGAAGCAATCATCAACCCTATTATTACCAAACTGTACGAGCAAGAATCGCTTACTCAGGAAGAGAGCCAACAGCTATTCGACATCATTATCCGTGGTGAACTAGACCCAATTTTGATGGCATCAGCACTGACTGCACTAAAAATCAAAGGCGAAACGCCGGATGAAATAGCAGGCGCGGCAAAAGCACTACTGGCAAACGCAAACCCATTCCCTCGCCCAGATTACGATTTCGCAGATATCGTAGGCACTGGCGGCGACGGTCACAACACCATCAACATTTCAACCACTGCGGCGTTTGTTGCTGCAGCATGTGGTCTAAAAGTAGCGAAACACGGTAACCGCAGCGTTTCAAGCAAATCTGGTTCTTCTGACCTTCTTGATTCATTTGGTATTAACCTAGCAATGAGCGCAGAAGATACGCGCAAAGCGGTAGACGAGATCGGTGTTGCTTTCCTATTTGCACCTCAGTACCACGGTGGTGTGCGACATGCGATGCCAGTGCGTCAAACCATGAAAACACGCACTATCTTTAACATTCTTGGCCCACTGATTAACCCTGCTCGTCCTAACATCGAGTTGATGGGCGTTTACAGTGAAGAACTGGTTCGTCCTATCGCAGAAACCATGCTACAAATGGGTATGAAGCGCGCCGCTGTAGTACACGGCAGTGGCTTGGACGAAGTAGCAATTCACGGCGAAACAACCGTTGCTGAAATCAAAGACGGTAAGATCACAGAATATAAACTAACGCCTGCAGACTTCGGCCTAGAAGCGCACCCACTAGAAGCGATCAAAGGTGGCGATCCTGAAGAAAACAAAGCGATCATTACTAATATTCTGACGGGTAAAGGTACAGACGCACAATTAGGTGCAGTGGCAGTGAACGTTGCTCTGCTAATGCGTCTATTCGGCCACGAAGATTTAAAAGCCAACACGCAGCAAGCGATTGAGGCAATGAATTCAGGCAAGGCGTACCAATTGGTACAACAACTTGCCGCACACGCTTAAGGAATTGAAGAAGATGACTGACTTCAACACTCAGAAAGCTGACAACCTGTCTGAACACGTTTCCAAGAAAGAAGCAGAAATGGCAGAAGTACTAGCGAAAATTGTCCGCGACAAATATCAGTGGGTTGCAGACCGTAAGGTGTCTCAACCGCTAAGCACATTTCAGTCTGATTTGCTGCCATCGGACCGCAGCTTCTACGATGCTCTGAGTGGCGAAAAGACGGCATTCATCACCGAATGTAAGAAGGCATCTCCTTCTAAAGGTTTGATTCGTGATCACTTCGACTTGGATTACATTGCATCGGTTTACAACAACCATGCAGATGCAATTTCAGTCCTAACAGACGAGAAGTACTTCCAAGGTAACTTTGACTTTCTTCCTCAAGTGCGTGGTCAAGTCAAACAACCAGTTCTGTGCAAAGATTTCATGGTAGATACTTACCAAGTTTACCTAGCACGTCATTACAGTGCTGATGCTGTGCTATTGATGCTTTCTGTCCTGAATGACGAAGAGTACAAAGCGCTAGAAGAAGCAGCACACAGCCTGAACATGGGTATCTTGACCGAAGTCAGCAACGAAGAAGAGCTTCATCGTGCCGTTAAGCTTGGCGCACGCGTTATCGGCATCAACAACCGTAACCTTCGCGACCTAAGTACTGATTTGAATCGTACTAAAGAACTGGCACCGACAATTCGCGAACTGGCTCCTAACGCAACAGTAATCTCAGAATCTGGCATTTATACACATCAACAAGTTCGTGATTTAGCGGAATACGCAGACGGCTTCTTGATTGGTAGTTCACTGATGGCAGAAGACAACCTTGAACTTGCAGTACGTAAAGTGACGCTGGGTGAAAACAAAGTCTGTGGTCTTACTCATCCAGATGACGCAGCGAAAGCGTATCAAGCTGGTGCGGTATTTGGTGGCTTGATTTTTGTCGAGAAGTCGAAGCGTGCGGTTGACCTTGAAGGTGCTCGCTTAACCATGAGCGGTGCTCCTCTGAATTATGTAGGCGTTTTCCAAAATCACGATATCGATTTTGTTGCTTCTGTCGTGACCTCTTTGGGTTTAAATGCAGTGCAACTGCACGGTCAAGAAGACCAAGCTTACGTAAACCAACTCAAAGCCGAACTGCCAGCAGCAGTAGAAATTTGGAAAGCTTACGGCGTGACTGATGCCAAGCCAGAACTGCTTGCAGACAACATTGATCGCCATTTATTAGATGCGCAAGTTGGCACTCAAACTGGCGGAACTGGTCAAGTGTTCGACTGGTCACTGATCGGCGACCCAAGTCAAATTATGCTAGCGGGCGGACTGTCGCCAGAAAATGCTCAACAAGCAGCGACACTAGGTTGCTTGGGATTAGATTTAAACACTGGTGTAGAAAGCGCACCAGGCAAAAAAGATTCACAGAAGTTGCTCGCGGCATTCACCGCCATTCGCAACTACTAAAGCTGGATATCAGCTAAAAAATTTAAAGCTATTCGTAGCGAAAAATACGAGAAGGAATATAACGATGGCAAAACTGAATGCCTACTTTGGCGAATACGGCGGTCAGTACGTTCCGCAAATTCTAGTTCCAGCACTGGAGCAACTAGAGCAAGCGTTTATCGACGCGCAAGAAGACCCAGAATTCCGCAGTGAGTTCATGACGCTTCTTCAAGAGTATGCGGGCCGTCCAACGGCTTTGACTCTAACTCGTAACCTAACCAAAGGTACGAAAACCAAACTGTACCTAAAACGTGAAGACCTCCTTCACGGTGGCGCGCACAAGACCAACCAAGTGTTAGGTCAAGCACTGCTTGCGAAACGCATGGGTAAAAACGAAATCATCGCTGAAACAGGCGCAGGCCAACACGGTGTTGCGACCGCACTAGCGTGTGCACTACTTGGCCTTAAGTGTCGCGTGTACATGGGTGCAAAAGACGTTGAGCGTCAAAGCCCGAACGTATTCCGTATGAAGCTAATGGGCGCAGAAGTTATTCCTGTCCACTCGGGTTCAGCGACACTTAAAGATGCATGTAACGAAGCGCTGCGCGACTGGTCAGCAACTTACGAAGACGCGCACTACCTACTAGGTACAGCGGCAGGTCCTCACCCATTCCCAACGATCGTGCGCGATTTCCAACGCATGATTGGTGAAGAAACGAAGAATCAGATTTTGGCACGTGAAGGTCGTCTTCCTGATGCGGTTATCGCATGTGTGGGCGGTGGTTCAAACGCGATTGGTATGTTTGCTGACTTCATCGAAGAAGAAAGCGTTCGCCTAATTGGTGTTGAGCCAGCAGGTAAAGGTATCGATACTGACCAGCACGGTGCACCACTTAAACACGGTAAAACGGGCATCTTCTTCGGCATGAAAGCACCGTTGATGCAAGATCCAAACGGCCAAGTTGAAGAGTCTTACTCAGTATCTGCTGGCCTTGATTTCCCTTCAGTTGGTCCACAACACGCACACCTAAACGCAATTGGCCGTGCTGAATATGACAACGTGACGGATGATGAAGCACTAGAAGCATTCCAGGAAATTGCGCGTAACGAAGGTATCATCCCTGCTCTAGAATCTTCTCACGCACTGGCTCATGCACTGCGTATGGCTCGTGAGAATCCAGAAAAAGAACAATTGTTAGTTGTGAACCTATCAGGTCGTGGTGATAAAGATATCTTCACTGTACATGCCATCCTAGAAGAAAAAGGAGCGATCTAATGAGCCGTTATGCAAAGATGTTTGAGCGCCTAAACGAGAAAAACCAAGGCGCGTTTGTACCGTTCGTAACGGTTTGCGATCCAAACGCAGAACAGTCTTACAAGATCATGGAAACATTGGTTGAGTCGGGCGCAGATGCCCTAGAACTCGGTATTCCATTCTCAGATCCTCTTGCGGATGGCCCAACTATCCAAGGCGCTAACATTCGCGCGTTAGACTCAGGTGCAACACCAGATATCTGCTTCGAGCAAATTGGTAAGATCCGAGCTAAGTACCCAGAGTTGCCTATTGGCCTTCTGATGTACGCGAACCTTGTTTACTCTCGTGGTATCGAGAACTTCTATGAGCGTTGTGCAAAAGCAGGTATCGATTCTGTTTTGATTGCAGACGTACCAACTAATGAAAGTGCTGAATTTGTTGCTGCTGCAGAAAAGTTTGGTATTCACCCAATCTTCATCGCACCACCAACGGCAAGTGATGAAACACTGAAGCAAGTATCAGAGTTGGGTGGCGGCTACACTTACCTACTCTCTCGTGCAGGTGTTACTGGCGCAGAAACCAAAGCAAACATGCCTGTAGGTCATATGCTCGATAGACTGAACCAATTTGATGCACCACCAGCGCTACTTGGTTTTGGCATCTCTGAGCCTGCACAGGTGAAACAAGCACTAGAATCTGGTGCGGCTGGTGCAATTTCTGGTTCAGCCGTGGTAAAAATCATTGAAGCGAACGTTGAGCAGCCACAAATTATGCTCGACAAGCTAGGTGAATTCGTTTCTGCAATGAAAGCTGCAACACAAAAATAACGTATCACTGATTTGATAACTATGAGATCGATTCCTTATTAAACATTCGGAATCGATCTTTTTTTTAACATTCAGTTTCTAAAACCTCCCTTCCATTACCATCCATTTTATAAACAACACCAATCAAAACCATTACCTCAAACAATAGCAAACGATTGCTATTGATTAAAAAACTATCATTAATCAAGAAATTCCTAATTAGTCGGTGAGTTTGTACCGGAATTGTATTGCTAATTGTGAATGATAAGTGTAAAAAGCAAGGCGATATAATTATCCAAATAACAACTTTAGATTGGTGGGTAATTTTAGGATTTTACATTTTATTAGCACAGAGGTTATGGAAGTGTTAAAACAAAAGAGTTTGCTAAACAACATTGGCGTGCAAGTCGTCATTGCAATGATCGTAGGTACTGCCGTTGGTGCCTTTATGGGTCAAAGTGCGACTGTATTCGCGCCACTTGGTGCAATCTTTATCAACCTGATCAAGATGCTTGTGATCCCTTTGGTCGCAGTAGCGCTTATCTCAGGTGCGGCAGGTCTAGGCAACAGCCAATCTGCAGGTAAAGTGGGCTTGGTAACCCTAGGTTACTTCGGTCTGACATCCGCCCTAGCAGTAGCACTTGCGCTAGTCATGGGTGAAGTATTCCAACCGGGCATGGGCATCGACGTCTCTGGCGTTGAGGGCATGTTCTCAGCAGAATACGCTTCAAAAGGTGAGCTACCGACTTTCTGGGCAACCATCACTGGTATGATCCCAACTAACGTTTTCCAATCACTAAACGAAGCGAACATCCTTCAGATCCTTGTGTTCTGTATGTTCTTCGGTATCGCGATTTCAAAACAAGAAAAATCACGTCGCGAGCCAATCATCAATGGTGTTAACTGCATCGTTGACGCTATGGTTTGGATGATCAACAAAGTGATGATCATTGCTCCTATCGGTGTATTTGGTCTGATGGCTGAAGCGGTAGGTACGTTCGGTTTTGGTGCCCTGATGGTGGTATTCAAACTGTTCGTTGTTTACGTAGCGGCAATCCTAGTGTTCGGTTTCGTGGTTTACCCAGCGATGGTGCACGTGTTCACTAAGACATCGGCGAAGAAGTTCGTTTCAGCAATGAAAAAGCCACAAGCCGTTGCACTGTCTACAGCTTCTTCAATGGCGACACTGCCAGTAACAATGGATACGTGTGAGAAAGAGTTAGGTGTTCGCAACTCAACAGCATCATTTGTTCTGCCTCTTGGCGCGACCATCAACATGTCTGGTAACGCGATTTACTATGGCCTAGTAGCCATTTTCTTCGCGCAATTATTCAACATCGACCTAGGTATGGGCGCTTACATTGCGATCATCGTAACTTCTACACTAGGCGCAGTAGGCCAAGCAGGTGTTCCTGGTCCTTCATTCCTTGTTGTGGCTGTACTTCTAGCGGCAGGTATCCCAATTGAAGGTCTACCACTATTGTTCGCTCTTGACCGTATCTTCGATATGATTCGTACGGCACTAAACATCACAGGTGACGCAGCATGTGCCGTTATCGTTGATGCTCTAGTGGAAGAAGAAGCACAGCAAGTTGAGCTTCAAAAGCAAGAAGCTTAAGCCTGAATGCAATTTAAACAAGCCGCTCAAAAGAGCGGCTTTTTTTCATCTCAAACTTGCCTTACGTAACCGTTTAAATAGAAACCGGTAGCATATTTTTTCTTTAGTGATATAAGGACGACACAAACATAAAAAATCAATAAACCTAGGCTAGGTTGTCCCATGAAATTAACCTTATCTTTAGGCTCACTGTCGGCTAACAGTTTGTCTATCGAACAAAAACAGCAAGCGCTGCTCGATCTTGTGATCAACGCTTATGAACCACATGAGCGCACCGCGCTTTTTCAAACCATTACGGATTACCGTAAAAACCAACTCACCTCTCTCTTCCCAGAGCATCAGCATAAAAGCTATTCCGTTCTCTTTGAGTTAATGGATTATCGCGATCTTATTCAACGCTATCCAAGCACACTATCAGAAGAAATTGCTCTACTTGAAGACGTTGTAGGACAGTGCTACATGCATTGGTTGGACTTTTGGTGTGAGTGTGAGATCGCTGCGATTAAAGCCAAGTTTCCATTAGAAGAATACGCTTCAACAGCACCCAAACTGCCCTTTGAAGACAGCGCTTATTACGGTGCGCTAATTGAGCGCGTAGAAGATGCTCAACTTATGGTACAAGCTCCGAGCCATCCGCAGGCAATGCCATTGAGTGATGCGATTGCACTCAGCAATCTTGAGCTTTTTATACAAGGTGAAAAGTGGTACGAAATGCTGCCACTGTTGTTTTTGTCCCAAGTTGGCAAACACTTCATCGTGTTAAAGCACCCAGACCAAGAGCCTTGCCCTACTCTCGTTGCTTCTGCACTTATCCAAGATTGGTCCATTCATGATACTTGGCTCAGCTACGCACCGCAGTTTAGTAACGAACAGTGGAATTACTGCTTTCCTAGTTATGGCTACTCCGAATTCACGCGTTTACAGCTATTTACACCATCTGCACTGTTAAAATGTTACTCTCTCCCAGAATTTGATAGTGAATTCAAGTTACAATTGGCTGATACGCAAGCCGTATGTGAAGTGCTGCGCCTGACCGTAAGTGGAAATGCTCAACAAAAACTCTACTTCCTCTACCTCGCTCAAAAAGAACTGATGAGCGTGTTGCATCAAACAGGTTATAAAATCGGCTTCACCATTATCGAGCAACCTTTCATGCTCAACTTTTATCAAGCCATCGACGCAAAAGCGTATTTCCATTCAGGTTATTGCGACTTAAATAACGATGGCAAAGAGACGTACCGTGGATTCTGGAATTTTGAAATGATGGTCAAAGCATTCAGTGATACCGACTTTCGAGGCTATAAACGTGCCGTTCGAGAGATCAGAAAACGTGGTTCCTTAGAAAGAGATGAGCATGTTTGATTTTAGCTTAGAGGCAATAATCTACGCCAAGGCCGTGACGCTCCTCGCGACCGTAGCCGTGGTTATGATGTGGCTCTTCTATTATTGCTATCGCCTGAAACAAAAAAATGAAGTGATCTTCGGTACACACCACGCGCCTTACATAGCGTATTCAGTGTGTATCATTGCGTGGATCAGTAGCAACGCTTACTTCCATACTGACTTATTGCCTCAACTTGGCGCAACGGCCGGCATATTCATGGCAAAGTTTGCCAACCTCGCCTCGTTTTTTGCCTTTGCGTTTGCGTACTACTTCTCTTGCCAACTCGCGGCAGAACAGCGAAAAGGCAAAGTCCATCTATGGCAGCAGGCGATTTTCGTTACCCTTACGGTCTACTCACTGTTTATCAATTTGCGTCCCGATTTGACGGTTGAACATGTGGACATCGTAGGGCCAAGCCAATTCGTCATTGAGTTTGGGCCTCATACTTCGTACTTCTTTATTGGTCTTGTCAGCTTCGTTGTCCTCACGCTAGTAAACCTTGTTGCAATGAGAACCAACAGCAGCAAGCTAACCTTAGCGAAAACGAATTACATGATCGCCGGTATCTTGGTGTTCATGCTGTCTACCGCAACCATTCACCTTGGAATGACCTATTTCATGGGGGATTTCTCACTTACTTGGTTACCACCAGCCTTGTCCATTAGTGAGATGTTGTTTGTCGGTTATGCATTGTTGACCTCTCGCTTCTACAGCGTGAAATATCTGGCCTACATGTGCCTGAGTGCATTGCTCGTTTGTGCGATATTTGTTCTTCCGCTGGGGGCAATATTTATTCCGCTAACGGATAGCAACCAATGGCTTATCGCCACACCTATCTGTGCACTTATCGGTATCACATGGCATTTACTCTACAAACGAGTGAGTCGTTACGCTTCTTTCCTGATTTACGGCAACAAAAAGACTCCGGTTCAACAAATCCTAGCGCTAGAGGAAGATTTTAAACTGTCGATCGATGAGGCTATGCGTCACCTTGGGAATCTACTGCAGATTCCAAATGACAAGTTGCGTCTCGTAACCAGCAACTACAACGAAACCTTTTACGAAGATTACCTTTCTTCTAATAAGTCGGTGTTGGTTCTTGATGAGCTTTCTGAAGAGTTGGATTACAAGGTTTCCGCAAAAGGCTCACTCAAAGCCCTCTACGACAAGATGAGCTCGAACGACACAGCTTTAGTCATGCCTTTATTTGGTCAAGGCAAATCGGTGACGCATTTATTGGTTTCTCCACATAAGAGCAACAATCAAATGTTCTCTAATGAGGAGATCTCTGCGCTGCAGACCTTGCTCACGCGAGTCCAAAGCACTATTGAGGCCGACCGCCGCATTCGTCAAAGTCGTGCTTTAGCAAACTCGATTGCCCATGAGATGCGTAACCCTCTTGCTCAAGTTCAATTACAATTTGAGGCCCTAAAGCAGCACATCGAAGATCAAGCCTCTGTTGAGCAGATCAAATTGGATATAGAGAATGGCCAAGCGGCGATTCAACGTGGTCGCCAACTTATCGATATCATTTTGCGAGAAGTGAGCGACAGCTCTCCGGAGCATGAGCCTACCGCGATGACTTCGATTCACAAAGCCGTCGACCAAGCCGTCAGTCACTACGGTTTTGAAAATGAGAAGATAATTGAAAGAATTCGCTTACCGCAACACACTGACTTTGTTGCAAAACTCAACGAGACCTTATTTAACTTTGTCATTTTCAATCTGATTCGTAATGCAATTTACTATTTTGACTCGTATGCAGATAGTCAAATTGAGATAAGCACCAAAACGGGCGCTTACGAAAATATTCTCGTCTTCCGCGACACTGGTCCAGGCATCGACGAGACGATATCTCACAAGATCTTTGATGACTTTTTCTCTTACCAAAAGAGCGGTGGTAGTGGCTTAGGTTTAGGTTACTGTCAGCGTGTAATGCGTTCATTTGGCGGCAGAATTGAGTGCGAATCTAAGCTTGGCGAATTTACCGAGTTTCATTTGTACTTCCCTGTTGTGCCAAATGCACCAAAAGCCGAAACCTTACGCACACCTTACTTCAATGACTGGAAACACAGTAAACGAAGCACTGAACATAAAGTCACAGCCAACGTACAAATAGATAGCCAAGCACCAACAGTGCTCATTGTCGACGATAAAGAGGTGCAACGTGCGCTTGTACAAATGTATTTGAACCAATTGGGCGTCAACAGCTTACAAGCGAATAACGGTGAAAACGCAGTAGAAGTATTTAAAAACAATCACGTAGATTTAGTTCTAATGGATGTGCAAATGCCTGTTATGAACGGGTTTGATGCAAGCCAAAGAATCAAGGCGCTCTCTTCTCAAACGCCTATCATTGCTTTGTCGGGTGAGTCTGGTGAACGAGAATTAGACATGATCAAAAAGCTGATGGACGGGAGACTAGAAAAGCCAACGACATTGAACGCTTTGCGTCATGTTTTGAACAACTGGTTGAATAAAGATGCCGCGTCTAGCTCTTTTGAAAAAGAGAACGAATAGTTGGCATCCGATATGCATTGCTGAAGTACAAATCGAATTATCCACAGATTCAAGTCCTCTACAGGATGGAGGAGCAGCTTGATAAGGAGTGAACATGATGCTTCATCGACACACATATTACGGCTTGATTCACCACGGTATCAAAACACTGTTGCTTGATCGCGTCGGTCATTACACTGAAGAAGAATACCACCAGTACCTAAGCCTAATGACCGGAAAATCAACGTGTTTTACCATGTCTCATGATGAGTTAGAGGCGACCGTCGATAACCTTCTGAGAGAGGGTTATCTAGAAGATGTTAAGACATTAATCACGCGCTACCAAAACGTCGCGTAGCCACTACTCCTCTCAAAAAATTGCCGTATTGATTACGGCAATTTTTGTTTCCACTAAGCTATAAATGTTCACATTGCCTCAGATTTCGCTAGACTGTCCTCAACTCAACAACTCGGTATTTTTGCAGCATGAAGCAAATCCTTGATTTTATTCCACTCATCGTCTTCTTTGCACTTTATAAGATGTACGACATTTACGTTGCGACTGGTGCTCTTATTGCCGCGACTGCCATCCAGATTGTGTTGACGTTTGTACTGTACAAAAAAGTAGAGAAGATGCAGCTGATCACTTTCGCCATGGTGGCCATCTTTGGCGGTATGACGATATTCCTCCACGATGAGAACTTCATCAAATGGAAAGTGACCATTGTTTACGTGATATTTGCTGTAGGCTTAGCTGTCAGCCACGCAATGGGTAAATCAGCAATCAAAGGCATGTTAGGTAAAGAGATAACGTTGCCGGATGCGGTTTGGACCAAGATTAACTGGGCATGGGTCGGCTTCTTTTCGTTCTGCGCAGGCTTGAACGTATACGTTGCGTTCGAACTCCCATTAGATGTTTGGGTGAACTTCAAAGTGTTTGGTTTGTTGATTGCAACGTTCGCTTATATGATTGCAACGGGCTTCTACATCTATAAACACATGCCAAAAGAACAGAAAGAGCAAAAAGAGAACTCATCCGATGTATCGGTTGATGATTAAAAACTCAGTTTTGCTATAATTCGCTCATATTGATTATTCACAGCGACCTTTGGGTCGCTGTTTTGTTCTTGCTGTCTGGACTTTTGGTGTTGCCTTATTGCAATCCACCCAGACTAGCTTTGCTAGAGTTAATGGATGTCAAAATGAGTCAGGAAATTCAATCCCCTCGCGGCCAATTGCTGCTTCGTACCCTCGCTATGCCTGCCGACACTAACGCCAATGGCGATATTTTCGGTGGCTGGATCATGTCTCAGCTCGATTTAGCGGGCGGTATTCTTGCTAAAGAAATCTCTTCTGGTCGAATCGTAACGGTCTCAGTATCAAGTATCACTTTTAAAAAACCCGTTCGAGTCGGCGACGTTGTGTGTTGTTACGGCGAATGTACTAAAATCGGTCGCACTTCAATGAGCATCGATTTAGAAGTTTGGGTTAAGCCAATCAAAGAACACGGCATTGAAGACCGTTTCATGGTTTGTGACGCCACCTTCAACTATGTTGCGATCGATACTGAAGGCAAACCACGCCCAATTCAGAAGTAATCAAGTACGCCATAACCAATAAATGCTAGGAAGAACCTCACAATTTTTCATGTTCGCTTGTGAGTGACACAAAAAAGGCGTTAAATTAAGACTTTACCCTACCAATTAAGGAAATATGCTATGTGGTACGTCATCTTTTCTCAGGACATCGAGAATTCATTGGAAAAACGTATGAGTGTTAGACCGCAACACCTTGAGCGCTTACAACAGCTTCAAGACGAAGGCCGACTACTCACAGCGGGTCCAATGCCAGCGATCGATTCTGATAATCCAGGTGAAGCGGGCTTTACAGGCTCAACCGTAATAGCAGAGTTTGCTTCTTTGGAAGATGCTCAAGCATGGGCTGATGCCGATCCTTATATCGCGGCGGGTGTTTACGAAAATGTCATCGTAAAACCGTTCAAGAAAGTGTTTTAAGTTATGAAAAAATTACTGTGTCTATTCCTCGCATTTGGTGCCTTAGCTGGCTGTTCATCGAACGATGATAAACAGCGCCAGCTCGAATTGATGGCCTCAAACCGTGCGGGTGTTCTTTCTGCGGGCTTACCGCTTGAATACGGTCCTCTTAAGATTTTACGCATCTCATCCAATAAGAATGTGGTTGAGATGATGATGATCTACAACGACGATGCACTGGGTGCTAAGCCGTTAAACCAAGTTTTGAATACCAGCATTTACACCTACTGCAACACGCCTTCCGTTCGTGAGCAAATCGATATGGGCTTGATGTACCGCATTAAGATCCGTAACTCTCGCGGCCAATTAATGGCAGATGAGCTAGTATCAGAGCAAACTTGTACTGCGACTCAACAGCCACAGTAATGCGCTTATTCGTTCACTAGAATGAGTAAGAGATCAGATAGAAAAAAGCGAGGCTCAATGTCCTCGCTTTTTATTTTCATTTGCTAGTAATCATTAAGCGAGCTCAGTGCGTAACTTTTTCGCGGCTGAGACCAGATTTGCTAACGCCGCTTCTGTCTCTGCCCAGTTTCTCGTCTTCAAACCACAGTCTGGATTCACCCATAAGCGCTGTACTGGCACCTTCTCTGCTGCCTTCTTCAACAGACCTTCAATCCACTCTTGTGTTGGAATGTTCGGTGAGTGAATGTCGTAAACGCCAGGGCCGATTTCGTTTGGATAATTAAACTCTTCAAACGCTTTGAGTAATTCCATGTTCGAGCGAGATGTCTCAATGGTAATGACGTCCGCATCCAACGCCGCCACCGAATCAATAATCTCATTGAACTCGCTGTAACACATGTGGGTGTGGATTTGCGTTTCCGGTTTCGCGCTTGCCGCAGAGATCTTAAACGCATCAACAGCCCATTGCAGATACGCTTTGTGGTCGCGCTTCTTCAAAGGCAGACCTTCACGTATTGCAGGTTCATCAATCTGGATAATATTGATGCCTGCATCTTGTAGGTCGGATACTTCATCACGTAAAGCAAGCGCTAGTTGGTCTGCAATTTCCTTACGAGTGATATCTTCTCGCGGGAATGTCCAACATAGTATTGTCACCGGACCTGTGAGCATGCCTTTCATCTGCTTGCTGGTTAATGACTGCGCGTAGGTAGACCATTCAACCGTGATCGGCTTTTCGCGTTCAATATCTGCCACAACAATGGCTGGTTTCACACAACGAGAGCCGTAGCTTTGTACCCAACCAAACTTTGTGGTTTGGAAGCCAGCCAAGTTTTCGGCAAAGTATTCCACCATATCGTTACGCTCTGCTTCGCCATGCACCAAAACATCAAGGTCGAGCGCTTCTTGGCGTTTTACCGCATCAGCAATATGACCTTTTAGCGCTTGGTGATACTCAGCTTCTGAAAGCTTGCCTGTGCGATATGCGCTACGCTGAACACGGATTTCCCCTGTTTGAGGGAAAGAGCCAATGGTCGTCGTCGGAAGTAGCGGCAAATCAAGCACTTCAGCTTGGTGAGCGGCACGCTCAGCATATGGTGCACTGCGCTCACCGAGTGACGCGGTAATGCTATTCAAACGTGCCTGTACTTGAGGTTTGTTCACATGAGTGGCTGTCTTACGATCCTTAATTGGCTGGCTGTAAGTATCGCAAGCGAGAATGGCGTTTGGGTCACCATCTAGCGCACGCCCAAGTAGCGCCACTTCCGTCACTTTTTGCTTCGCAAACGCAAACCAACTTTTCACTTCTTCACTCAAAGAAGGTTCGAGATCGAGGTCAACAGGGCTATGTAACAGTGAGCAAGAGCTCGCAACCCATAATTGGTCGCCAATTTTATCTTTAACGGGCTGTAAACGTTCCAACTGTTTGCTTAGGTCAGTACGCCACACATTACGTCCATTCACTACACCCGCAGACAATATCCAATCCTCTGGCAACTTAGTGACAACTTCATCCAGTTGCTCTGGTGATGCAGACAAATCAATATGCAGGCCATCCACCGGCAGTTCAATAATCTTGTTTAGTGTGTCACTGACAGAATCAAAATAGGTCGTCAGTAACACTTTCACATCGCTGCGGATCACCTGATATCCGAGCTTGAATGCGTCAGCCCATTTGTCTTCAAGTTCAAGTGAAAGAATAGGTTCGTCAATCTGCACCCACTCGACACCCAAACTTACCAGCTTAGAGAGAATGGCTTGATACGCAGTCAAAATTCTCGGCAATAGCGTTAGGCGGTCAAAGCCCTCTTCCACTTCTTTGCCTAAATACAGGTAACTTAATGGCCCAAGCAGAACCGGCTTCACTTTATGCCCTGCTTTAATCGCGTCGTTTACTTCCTCAAACAATTGCGGCCAACTGACTTCAAATGAATCATCCTTACTGAATTCAGGAACAATGTAGTGATAGTTAGTGTTGAACCACTTCGTCATATCAGAGGCAGCCGCTCCTTTGCAATCACAGCTAGCTTGAGACTGCCCACGGCCGACTTTGAATAGCGTGTCTAGATCTGGAAACCCATTAGCGTGACGCTTCGGTACATGCCCAAGCAACAAAGTGGTTGTAAGTACATGATCGTACCAAGCAAAGTCACCAGCCGCAGCGAAGGTTAAACCCGCTTCCGTTTGCGTGCTCCAGTTCTTCTCACGTAATGCAGCACCAACTTGTTTGAGTTCGTTTTGATCAATTTCTCCTCGCCAGTATTTTTCCTGAGCAAATTTGAGTTCGCGTTTTTCACCAATGCGTGGGTAACCAAGAATATGCGTTGTCGTCGCCATGTCCGTATTCCTTATTCAGTGTCTGATGTTTGAGTCAGAACATCGAGTATGAAACTTACCAAGATGTCTGGATGGCTAAAACTATCTCTCTGACAAGAGAATTGAACAACATCCAATTATTCAACTTGTTTATTAAATAATTTCATAGTGAGGGATCTCACTCGCACTCAATCAAAACAAATGGACGTCTAGACGTTTACATATCCATTTTTTATCGGTAAGTTAATAAAGCTCATGGCAGATACATAAGGATGAATGGGATTCATGATAGAGTTGAAACACTTACGTACCCTCACCTCGTTACGAGATACAGGGTCACTCACAGCGACAGCGACAGCTTTACATCTGACGCAATCAGCCCTTTCTCACCAAATCAAAGATCTCGAATCTCGTATTGGAGGCCAGCTATTCTTGCGTAAAACTCGCCCCGTGAAGTTTACGTCTGAAGGTGAAATCTTGCTTCGACTGGCCGATGACGTCTTGCCTAAACTTGCCAGAGCCGAGAACGAGCTCGCGAGTCTAAAAGAAGATGTGAATGGCCGCTTGCACATGGCAATCGAATGTCACTCTTGCTTCCAGTGGTTGATGCCTGCGCTTAAGGAGTATCAGATCACGTGGCCAAGCGTCACGCTCGACTTCTCCTCCGGATTTGGCTTTGAGCCTCTACCTGCATTACTCGCCGGAGAACTTGATTTGGTGATCACTTCCGACATTCAACCTCGCTCTGAAGTGCACTATGAACCACTGTTTGATTTCGAAATGCGCTTGATCACGTCCACCAGCCATCCCCTTGCCAATAAAGAGATCATTGAACCTGAAGATCTTGCCGATCAAACCATGCTTTCGTATCCAGTTCAGAAACAAAGATTGGATGTGGTGAAACACTTCTTACAGCCAGCAGGTATAGAGCCAGCAAAATGGAAGCAAGCAGATAACACGCTAATGCTCGTACAAATGGTGTCAGCAGGATTGGGCGTCGCGGCATTGCCTAACTGGGCTATTTCGGAGTTTTCACGTCAAGGGCTCATTACCAGTAAGCCGTTTGGTGATGGGTTATGGCGTCGCTTGTTTGCTGCAACACGAAACTCAGAAAAAGATAAGCGTTATTTACAAGCCTTCTTTGCCACCGCGCGCCAACAATGCAAAAGCCACCTTGACGGCATCAAGATGGCTTAAAAATTCGGAAAGCGAGACGAATTTAACGTTCGTAAGATTTGAATTGATTAGTGAGTGGGTCGTATTGATAACCAAGCATATCAAGCTTGCCCACTAGCGATTCCACATCCATTTCGTACATGGAAACGAGCTCTTCAAAGCTGTCGCACTCTAAGCGCAGCTTTTCATTAACGATACCCAGCAAAATAATGCTGTCCCAGTTACTAACATTGCTTAAGTCCATAGCGACACTCCTCTAAGACAAGGTATTCGACCTCAATTCTGTTGAGCACATGCGTCTTGGCGCACTCTAAACGAATAGAGGCTATATCTAAAGCGTAGACTTAATCGGATGATTTGAAAGTGAGCTCGGTCTAAATCCCGAGCTCATTAAGCAGAATTCTGAGAGGATGTAAGGTCACTGAGGCTTATGCGCCAAGTAAAAATAGACCTTGAAGGCTGGTCATTGAAGCAAGAGCCAGTAATAGCGCCGCCGCCAATTGAACTTTATTCGGCGCTTTGTGAGTAAAGATATGCCAGCACCAAACGACAATAGCCACAATCAGCATCGCCAATGACGCCAAGATGTGTTGCGTCACCGAGTTTAGCGTCGCTTCATCCAATTGATACGCCGAGAACAAGGTCATTACGACCAACAACATACCAGAAACCACGCCAGTCACAGGCAAAATACGGTGGAAAGCTTGCAGACGGCTGCGTGCAATAACCAGAAGCAGTTGAGCAAATGCCGCACCCAAGAAGAAGATCATCAGCGCCATCGAAGCCGAGGCTGCCCAATGCGGTTGCTCGAACACTTGAATGCTCACATAAGCAAACGCCAAACCGTTAGCGAGGTGCAGCGCCCATAGCGGACCTTTTTCACGAGTCTTTTTAGTCTGAACTTGAGAGTAGAAATAGAAGATCGCGAACACGACCATAAACGCTTCAATACGGAGTGAAGCCACTGCCAACCAAAGAATACCAATTGACGGCAACATCTTATGCAGACGACCACGTTGACCCGGACAGATATCGCCTTTAATCAAAAGCAAAGTCAACAGCGCTTGCGCGCCAAACAGCATTGGAGGAAAAGTTAACAGCAGTTGTTGAATCATGTTGAATGCAAACTCAAAAGTCATTTTGGGGTGGCGATAATAGCAAATCGCCTACCGCCAAACCACCTAAACGCAACAGGGCTTTTAGTTATTACTTATGGGTCAGCATTCATTACAGTGAGGCCAAATAACTCAACACATCTTCTTGCGTCAGCAAACCGCGATATTCGTTTTGCGAGTCACATAAAATCCAAGGGAACTTGGTGCCTGCTTTTACTAAAGCTTTCACTTCAGAGACCGGTAGGTTTGCATCCACTCTCTCAAGCTCTGTATTCATCACTTGGTTCACTGGTCGCTTCCAAATGCGGTTCTCTCTTTCTGATTCCAGATCCGTCCCCATCGCTGGTGTTAAATGCAAATTGACCTGTTCCTTAGTAATCAGACCAACACAGCACTTTTCATTTATCACGACTAAAGGTGCATCTGGGCTAAGATTCATGTACTCAACCGCCAATGATAATGGCTCTCCAGGGTCTAAACGCCTTACATCACGATGACTCAGTGAAAGTAAAGATTCATCACGTGTTGGCTTTATGACTACCCCGTTAAATCGCTTCTTGTGACATTGAGGCTTGTCCAATAAAACCACAGGAATAGCTTGAGAAAACAAGAACCCCTGCATGTAATCGACGCCAACACTAGCAAGTACTTTTAGTTCCTCTTCTGACTCAACCCCTTCCGCAACCACTTTAACATTCAGCTTATGGGCGAGCTCAGTGATCATCTTAACGATGCTGTATTTTGTACTGCCCTCTTCGATGTTCTTGACGAACTTGCGGTCGATCTTGAGTAGATCAAACTGGCCTTTTTCGAGATAGGAAAACGAAGAATATCCCGTACCAAAATCATCAATCGCGATCTTAATGCCCTGCCCGCGCAATTCTTCCAACGCGACTGTGTGCTCTTGGTCTTGTTCGAAATACGCCGTTTCAGTCAGCTCAATAGTAATACGGCTTGGGTCTACGCCACTCTCTGCGATTAAGTCTAAAGAACTTTGCAGAACTTGAAGGGAATCTAATTTGGTATTTAACGAACGGTTAAGCGTTAAGCCAATCTCCTCACCATAGACTTTTTGAATATGAGGCAATTGCTTGAGTGCAGTTCTACACACTACGTCGTCCAGTGCAGCGATCAACTCTAGGTCTTCCACCACTGAAATCATCTCTTGTGTGTCGTAGGTTTTATTCTGATGGTAGAAACGCGCTAACGCCTCAAACTTCACGATTTTACCAGTGCGCGTTTCAATAATCGGTTGAAAATACACATCGACTAATTGGCTCTCAATTTGCGTTCTTAAAAACGCTTCCAGATGATGACGCTTGACCAACTCGTCATGCAAGTCACTGTTGTAAAAACTAAAGTAACTTTGGTCACCTGTCGGTGCAGAGACCATCGCTTGCGCGGCATGCACCAAAGCTTGTCGTGGATTATTGGTATCGTAACCCAGTACTGATACCCCTGTTTGACCTTCTACAATCACATCATGCATGCTCGAACCCAACTCACTTCTTAGTTCAACAAAAAAGCCTCTCAACGCAATCTGAATCAGCCTCAAAGGGCTAAGCCATTGACAGCGCGGCGTCTGCAAACAAACGACAAATACATCTTTGGATAATTGACCGGCAATGCTCGCGTGTCGACTACGCATCATGAAATCCGCTAAACCGAGCTGTTGCTCAAGCAAGTTTTTACGCGAGAAATTAGGACGTAACGTCATGACGATGTTCAAATCTTTGTTGCCATTTTCTCTTGCTAGATTGGCAAGCTGAGATTCGAATTCGTCACGAGGGGGAAGAAAGGCCGACCATTGTTGAGCTTGTTCTCCCGCTTTTTTCATCCAAAGCAGAGAGGCAGAAATATCCGTCGAAAAACCAAGGAACAGTGTTCGACCAGAGGTAAAATTAAGACGATAGATACACAAATGGTGGGCTTGATTACTTCCGTTTGAAGCGCGACTTAATAGATTGCCACTCCAGTAACCTTCTTGGCTAATCTGCTCCCAGATATCATCGTAGAAGGCTTTACTGTGATGGTCAGAGCTAAAAATGTTAGTTTTCAAACCGACAATATCGCGGTTTTCATACCCCATTTGTTGCTCAAAAGCACGGTTACAACCAAGGATTCGCGTCTCTTGATCAGCAACTAAGATACCTACATTAGGTAAATCGAAGATGGTTTCGAGGATTTTTGCCAATTCCTCACAACCGGTGATACTCAATTGTGGAATAACATTGCCTTGAACGATGTGATCATTCAGGCGTTCAAAGCTCATGTCGACATGAACCAACATGGCCTCATTCGGCATCAAACAACAAGACAAATTGCCGTGCCCGCCATCTCGTTCAATTTGCGCTATTTTTTCCCGTGCGACATCTTGCTGGCCTAGCAACATGTGTTCAAACAAGTCGTCTAATCCGCTAATGGGTTTCTTTAAGCCGAAAGCGGCCATCATGCCATTCTGGTCACATTCAAATTCTCGGGTCTGAATATCGTAAGACCAATCGATAACCTGAGAATGACCGGCCGCTGGCTGCACATCTCCTTGTGCAATAGACAATAGTTCACTCATTACCTAGCCCCCTATTTTTATCAGCCATTGCCTCTTTTTACTGATTACCCATGGTGTCGCCTGATTTTGCTGTAGTTTTATGATTGCAAAGTGGTCATACACAATTTGGAACGTCACGGCGTTCGGTCAGTATTTAGAGTCAAAATGACGTATGCATTAGCATGCACTTAAATAAATTATAGGAAGAGTTTTCAATAAGCACACCATTGCTTATCAATAAATTTTCACCATTAGAAAAGCCAATAACCACAAGGCTTTGAAGGACATAACGCAGTAAAAAACACCAATGCAATTGCGAGTAGTTTTCATCTACGAATAAAACTTACTGAACTAAGCTTGATAAGGGAACTTGGGTATAGATACCTGATTATCAAATCGCTATAATTCGCGCTCCCTGGAACAGAGAGCAAAATATGACCAACGACATTACTCCTATTCATGAGTACAAAAAATACTGGGCTGAGTGTTTTGGTACGGCACCCTTCTTGCCGACCAGTCGCAAAGAAATGGACGCCCTAGGATGGGATAGTTGTGACATTATCATTGTCACGGGTGACGCGTATGTAGACCACCCGAGCTTTGGTATGGCGATCATTGGCCGTCTATTGGAATCTCAAGGTTTCCGTGTCGGTATCATTGCTCAACCAGAATGGCAAAACAAAGATGCTTTCATGCAACTTGGTAAGCCAAACCTGTTCTTCGGGATCACTGCGGGCAACATGGACTCCATGATCAACCGCTACACTGCTGACAAAAAGCTTCGTCACGATGACGCTTACACACCTAATAACGAAGGTGGTAAACGCCCAGACCGTGCAACTTTGGTGTACTCACAACGTTGTCGTGAAGCATACAAAGGCACACCTATTGTTCTTGGCGGTATTGAAGCGAGTTTGCGTCGTGTAGCTCACTATGACTACTGGTCAGACAAAGTTCGCCGCTCTGTTCTGTTCGATGCAAAAGCGGACATCCTTTTATTTGGTAACGCCGAGCGTGCTCTTGTTGAAGTAGCGCACCGTTTAGCCGATGGCGAAGACATCACCAACATGACCAATATCCGTGGTACTGCGGTTAACTTACCTGCAGAACCAGAAGGTTACACGGTTATCGATTCCTCTCGTATTGAGAAACCTCGTAAAGAAGCGTTCGTACCTAAGAACCCATACGAAGTAGAAACTCAGTGCGACACCAAAAAAGAAGAGCCAGAAGCGAAGCCAATTACGATTCGCCCATCACGTCATGATGCTGCGAACACCGCGGTGCGTTTACCTGCCTTCGAAAAACTAAACAACGACCGTATTCTGTATGCGCACGCAAGTCGTGTTATGCACCTAGAGACCAACCCGTACTCTGGTCGTGCCCTATTGCAACGTCATGGTGACCGCGAGCTTTGGGTAAACCAAGCGCCAATCCCGTTGACGACAGAAGAGATGGACTTTGTATTTGGCTTGCCTTATGCGCGTGTTCCTCACCCTATGTATGGCAAAGCAAAAATTCCTGCTTACGACATGATCAAAACCTCAGTTAACATCATGCGTGGCTGTTTTGGTGGCTGTTCTTTCTGTTCGATTACCGAGCACGAAGGCCGTATCATTCAAAACCGCTCTCAAGATTCCATCATCAACGAGTTAGAAGAGATCCGTGACAAGGTTCCAGGCTTTACCGGTACGATTTCTGACTTGGGTGGTCCTACAGCAAACATGTACCGTCTTGGCTGTAGCGATCCAAAAGCGGAAGCAAACTGTCGTCGCCCTTCTTGTGTGTTCCCAGGTATCTGTAACAAACTGAATACCGACCACAAACACACCATCGATCTTTACCGCGCAGCTCGCAAAGTAAAAGGTGTTAAGAAGGTCATGATCGCATCTGGCGTACGTTACGACCTTGCAATTGAATCACCGGAATACGTGAAAGAACTTGTGACTCACCACGTCGGCGGTTACCTGAAGATTGCACCTGAGCATACCGAGAAAGGTCCACTGGATCTGATGATGAAGCCGGGCATGGGCACTTACGACCGCTTTAAAGAGATGTTTGAGAAGTACAGCGCGGAGGCAGGTAAAAAACAATACCTGATCCCTTACTTCATCTCGGCGCACCCAGGTACAGAAGACGAAGACATGCTGAACTTGGCTCTATGGCTGAAGAAGAACAACTTCGAGTGTGACCAAGTACAGAACTTCTACCCATCGCCAATGTGTAACGCAACGTCGATGTACTACTCAGAGACTAACCCTCTGAAGCGCGTGAAATACAAACAACGTGAAGATGTACCTGTGGCGAAAGGTGAGCGTCAGCGTCGCCTACACAAAGCTCTACTTCGCTACCACGATCCAGCTAACTGGCCAATGATCCGCGAAGCGCTGATCAACATGGGTAAAAAACACCTGATTGGTGATAAACCAAACTGTTTGGTTCCGGCAGAAGACATTGATGCGCAAACACCAGCACAACGTCGTAAGTCTGGTCGTCACGGTGCAAACCGTTTTGCGACCAAACACACCAAGAACCAACCGGGCTTCGGTGGTCACTTGAACAAACGCTCTGAAGGTGGCTCGCGTGATGGCAAGCCATCTGGTAACCGCAACGGTTCAGGTAAAGCGCAAGGTGGTCAAAACGGCCAAGGTCGTGGCAATCAAAACGGTCAGCGTCCTAATACGGGATCACGTCCTGGTAGCAACAACCAAAACCGTTCAAACGGTACGGGCTCACAAGGTCAAGGTCGCCCTCAAGGACAAGGCAAACCAGCGGGTCAACGCAAACCTAAGCGCCGTTAATTCAATAGAGCTTGAACAGTAAACTTGAATAGTAAAAAGGGCTTCAGAGGTAACTCTGAAGCCCTTTTGTTTTGTCTTTAGTTTGCAATTATCACTGCGATGCCATTAAGAACTGCACACTAGAAACTACCCCCTCCGAAAGCCACCTTTCTAGAGCATCAGATTATCCCTTTCTATAATCGGATTAAGGTAAGCCAGCACGTGATATCTAGTCATATAGATGAGCGCAAGAATACAAATTACTGAATTGACGCAACATTGACATAATTGATTTAAATCAATTTTACTGTGTTTCGCATAATTAAAACAGGAAGTCTAAGTATGTCAAACAAGAACTATGTAACCACCTTAATGCTGTTGTGTGCCTTTGCCTCGAGTGCGAATGCGGAAAGCAAAGATGACATTGATAACATAAAAAATAAAATCGGCGATATCCAAGATAGCCTCTCTCAATCGCAAGACACCATGCAATTCGTGAGATCGGTTTCTGGTTCAACCTTTGTGCCGGAACCGAAACACAGTAAAGATATGCCTTCTTACAGTTACTTCACGATTGAGAGCTACGACATATTCAGCAGCCCTTCTGGCAAGCGTATGATTCAAGCAGTTATCACCAACAACTCTGGCGGTGGTATTAAGCTCAAGACATCTCAAATCAAAGCGTACTTTGGTGGCCAAGTGTACTTATCCCCTTCTTCGATTGAGCAGGGCGATAAATTCGCTCAAGGAGAAACGAAGTCCGTCACTTTGCATTTTGGTGAGAATAGCGCTTCTATCCTTGGTTTAATGACCAGAAACTACTAAGCGATTTTGGGACTAAGCTTCTCTCCAGCAATCAATGGTAATAAAACTGATGCTCTAAACTTCATATTCCCTTTTTAAGCCATCAGCTTCCCAAAAAATCGTACTAGAAACAGATACTAGAGAGGCTCTAGGGGTAACTCCGGGGCCTTTTTTGTTTTGTATGCTGCTCTCAACAGCCCCTATCACAACTCACAATTCGACTCTAACTCACCCTTAAGTCCTATCGATACAAAAAATGGTATACGCCAACCAACTTATTGGAAAAACAAACAACTTTTTGGTTAAAGCAGAATCACGCAAGGAATAACCCACTGATTTTTAGTTGTTTTATTTTGGTGCGATATTTGCCTAATGGAGTAAAACTCTTAAACATAGGCTGACGATGAGTAATCCACTTCCTCCAAAAACTTCGATGTTTTGGCACGACAACAGCTATACCCACGAAGAAGCTGTTCAGGCATTTGAAAGCGATGGCACGTTGAAATCTCTGAATACCGTTCCAACCACCGCATCCGATGATATGGCTGGCTCGCCTCCAGAGCGCAGTATGTTTTGGGAGGGAGAAACAAAAAAAATCGATCCGCCACCGCCGTCTGAGCCAGAGCCTCTCAATTTAAAAACCGAGAAAGAACCAACAGAGGCTTTACCGGCACATTTCATCCCTGTTCGCTACGCTATCGATCAGCTAGAAACAGAAGAAACACAACCTTTTGGTTTGCCTGAAGAATGGAAAGGCCAAGGCCCAGCCAAACTCAATACCGTTGGCTACACCTTGCGTCAGCTTCGCGATGGTTGGTTGTATGTCTATGATGCAATCAACAAAAGCCTAGACGAATACGAAATCAAAGGAACGCAATTCACGCTCTACAAGCTGGGAGAGTCGGAAAGCCCAGAATCCGAACAGCGTGGGACACCAGAAGGTGCAAAACCTTTCCTTACTTACGAAGATGGGAGCGTGCTGTCGATTTGTTACTCTGAACACCGTTGGACATGGAACATGTTCATGCGCGTCCTTAACAATCCGAGTAATCATATCGATCGCATGCAAACTGTCGTGTTATCCGCAAACGAGAATCAGCCCAACATTGCACCCATAGATAAGTTAACTCAAGTGGCTGATATTGAATCTTCCGCCGTTGATGATGGGCGTTTTGCGGATTCCGGCATCGCTACCAAAGCTGATGAAGATGGATCCGTCTTTAAACCTGTCGCAGCTGAGAGTGATTTAACCTCTGCGATTCCAGAAGAAGAATCGGGCTACTTCGTCGCGATAAAAGATTACGCCGCTGACATTCAAGATATGTCGCTGAATTTTGTTGGTACAGCAAGCCCCTACCGTCTTTTCACTGATCAGTTTTCAAACCAGTGGAACTTAATGCAGACTGCCATGCAACTGTGCATGTTCGGGGCAAGTGACGAGATAGACATGCCAGCTAGCGTTAAGCGTAACGGCGAAGAGCTGTCGTTTTATACCGACATGGCTGAATATTATGATTCCTCTAACCAACTTGATTTGGCAGAGCAAAATAAAGGCTCAGTTCAATCAGGCTATCCTGCTAAATTTTCCGCTGGAGCGATTGAATCACACCAACATACCCAAAGTTACATTGCCAAAGCAATACAGGACAAATATCGGATTTCTGCAAGCCGATTTGGTAAATACGAACAATGGATAGCGACTGAACGCTGGCGTAAGCAGCTCAACTGGAAGCAAATGCTGAGCGAGATGCAAGAGCTGTCAGAACAAAAAGAAGCCATGCTTGCCGAAGTTGTTTCAGTAAAAAGCGACTTTATCGCTGTAATGGAGTCTTTGACACCGCATCACCTCGAGAGAACCTTCGACCTATACAGTGAAGACACACAATACAGCTTGTATCAACTTCATAAACAAGCCGTTGAGTCATTTACTTTGGTGATGCAAGAAGAAGACCGCCAATGGGCTGAAAGCCAATGGGAGAAACCAACCAGCTTACTCGCACTCTACACTTCTGGGTTTAGTCGTAGCCTCTTTAAACAAGTGGAGAAGTTAATTCCTGAACAAGTTTCAAATCAGGTAGGTGAAGTAGACGTCGCCAAAATTGCTCCAGACACTGAAAGCTCAGACAAACAATTTATGGACTACGTTTCGGCAGCAAGTAACCGTATAGGTATGTATGCAAAAGTAATGGACTTTATTTCTAACCCAAATACTGCAGAAACCGAGTTTTTAAGAGATATAGCGAAAGGATTCGATGGGCTAGATACCATATTCAAAGCGACGAACAGTGCTTTATTGAAGGGGGTAATAGAGGTTGGCGTTAGCCTTACAGCCCAAGCGTCGATCTTAATGATATCTCTATTGTCAAAACCGTTCACCCGAACAAGTTTTTACCTAAGAGCAGCCGTTGTAGAGCGCTTGTCGATAGATACTCCAATCAATGTCAATAAAGGCTACGCTCAAAATTTTGGTACTTGGAAGTCCGACCATGATAAAAAACTCATCGCATCTAACCAAAACAAGGAAGTGTTAGCAGCCTTCAACAAGGGTGATAAAACTATATCAAACACGCAGTATAAGAAGGCTCTACAGCAACAGCGGCACCTTCAAAAAAGCTTAGCCGTTGCGACATTTGAATACCCACAGTACGTAGAACTTCCAGATGACGTACTTAAGGCAACAATTCAAATGCGTAAAGACATATGGGACAACAGATTAAACAATCTTAATCAACGGTTTGAAGATGTGGGTGGTTTAGGCTTCTTAGCTCTGATTTTCAACTGCCTCGCACTTGCTGATGCAATGAACAGTATTCAAGAAACAGGGTTAATGTCGCAAGATGATTTCTTAGATGTTCAACAAAAGCTGTTTTACACGGCCGGAGCTTGGACAGGTATCCGTACAGGTAAGTTCTGGGATAGTGTGAAGGGTGACCCTAAGTTAAGAGCCCATTCATACAAAGTATTAAAGGAGTTAGTGAGTCATAACGTCGAAGGTTTTGAAAACTTGATCCTTGATGACTTAAAGCTATTCAATAAATGGCTCGCGATTACAGGGGCTTTAGGTGCGCTAGCTTCAGGTATAGAGGCTTACCGTTCTTGGCAACGAGAAGATGAGCTGTATGGTCGAGAGTTAGTGTTTCAAAGGTTGAGTACAGCTAGTTTAGGCGTAACAAGCGCTATCGCCACGTTGCAATTTGGAGGCACATTAACAGGATGGCTCTCACCTAACATAACATTTGGTGCTCCAGTTATGGCTGCTTTAGTTGCAGTAACGATTATTACTTTAGTTGCCAATCACGTTCTGAGTAAAGTAAAACAAGATGATTACCAAAAATGGTTAGATAAACTGCCTTGGGGTTATCACCCTGCTCGCACTCAGTGGAGCCAATCTGCAAGCTTGCCTGAAAGAGAAAAGCATAATTCAGCATTGGTGCAGCAAGCGCTGTTTGACTTACAATCTATTATTCAGCAACCTACGGTATACCATCAGCCTATTGAAAAAGTACAGGCTTATCCAGGCTATACACATCGTGAGTTAGTTGGTTTGGAAGTGCATGTTCAGCTTCCACAACGAGCTGCAACGAATGGTATTATGGTGAGTACTAACACCAAAGCAACAGAAGATGATTTAACGTCCGGCTCCTGGCATCAAAACGCAGATTTAGTCACGCTACAAACTCAAGACCAAACGAGCAAAGAATTACTGGTGTACAAGGTAACATTGCCAATTAAAGAGGCCGATCAATACCTTGCTATGCAAGTAGCTTATGATGTGGAAGATGATGCCCCAGCTAAGCGTGAGTATTGGTTCCAAAACGGCGTAAAACAGAGTGCAACTTATGGCTCAATTTCAGACAATACCAAACAAGACATCATTAAAAAAACACTCACCCCCGTTGTTAGCACATTAGTTTTTCAGGAGTAACCCTTGGCGTATTCACCATTTTATATCACCCCAGAAGAGTTGGCTGTTTATCAAGAGGCGCAAGAGCAAGAAATTCTCACAGGAAACAATTTAACAACGTGGCGTAAGTACGATATTGAAGAGCCAAGTCGATACCTTTATTTGTTCATTTCGATTGTAGCAATGTTGCCGATAATTGTACTTTTCTACTTCCTTGGCTTTTGGTCTCGAGGATGGGTTAATGATGCCATATCGGTACTTATCACATTTTTTGTGTACTCGTTAAGCTACTACATGTATGGACGAGACTATCGCTATGACTATATTTTTTCAGATAAAGGCTTTGTGATGAAAAAGCGTCGCAATATGCCTAAATGGATAAATACCGCCGCGCAAGCTGTTGGCTGGATAGGTGCAGTAGTATGTGTGGTAATGGTAGCGGTGGTAGGCCCGATGGCGTTAGCGGGAACTGGAGCCCTTATTTTATTCTCATTCGGTATGTTAAAACGTCAGCCTGATGAACCAACAGAAGTAAGGGTGGGCGAACGAGAAGATTGGCTTTTTGCGGACTACAACAAGAAAAGAAAAGTAATTAAGTTCTTTTTTAAGTATGACAGGTGCGAATACCAAGATACTGCTCAGGAGATTACTTTTCGCTCACAGGGGCGATTCTATTGTTACATTTTCTTTAAAAATGAAGCTGCCTTAGAATCCATGGTCACGCAACTTTCAAATATCTGCAAACTGGATTGTAAAGAGGTCAATGATCACAAAAAGCTGTTTGAAGCGAAGCCTGAACCTAGACTTTTTACAACTCCTGCTCGTTATCGAGAATACCCTACTAATGAAGTGTTTGATTTAAGGGGTGCGAAAACGCCACTCCCAGAGTGTAAGTATCTTTACAACGGCAAGTGGCAAACGGAATCTGAAATCGAACAATCAAAACCTGAACTAACGACAGCCAAGGAGTAACCCTTGGCTTATTTACCTTTTTACATCACGCCAGACGAGCTTTCGGCTTATCAAGAAGAACAAGAGCAACAAATTCTAAGGGGGAAAGATCTCACAACCTGGCACAAGCACGATATTGAAGAGCCTTTTCGATACTTATACCTATCGATTGCTATAGCCGCTGTCAGTCCATTATTTTTCCTTACCTATTTCCTACATGATAACAGTGACATGATCTTAACTTATATTTTATCGGGTCTGACGATAATCATGTCTGGTGTATCTTATCTGACATTTGGTTTGGACAATCGTTATGATTACACCTTGTCCGATCGCGGATTGGTTATAAAAAAGCGACGTGATTTACCGAATTGGGTCAACTCTGCGACTCAAGCCATGGGTTGGATTGGAGCAATAGTTTGTGTCGTGATGGTTGGGGTTGCTGGACCCATGGTTCTTGCCGGAGCTGGTGGGTTTATATTGGTTTCATTTGGTATGCTTAAACGACAGCCTGATGAACCAACAGAAGTGAGAGTTGGAGAGCGAGAAGACTGGCTCTTTGCTGATTACAATAAGAAAAGAAAAGTGATTAAGTTCTTTTTTAAGCATGACACATGCGAATACATTAATATGGAACATACTAAGATTTCACGCTTACACAACCGATTCCACTATTACGTATTTTTCAAAACCGTGTCTGACTTAGAGTCTATGGTCAATCAGCTAGCGACGGAATATAAGCTTGACTGTACAGAAGTCGCAGACCACAAAAAGCTATTTGAAGCCAAGCCAGAGGCTAGACTGTTTGGTACGCCAGTTTGTTATAAAGAATATCAAACCGATGAGGTATTTGATTTAAGGGCGTCAAATGCCCCGCTCCCAGAGCGAGAGTACCTATACAACGGTAAGTGGCAAACTGAATCAGAAATCGAACGCTTAAAAGCGGCTGGTGAACAGCAAGCTACTCCAGCTTCATAGTTCACTGCAAGCATTAAGAAAGGGCTCCAGAGATTACTCTGGAGCCCTTTTGTTTTATCTGAATTTTACCTTGGGTTACTAAACTACTTCGCTACGTTGCCTGCAACGTTTAGTGCATCCCATGTACGTGCGAATGGTGGAGCGTAGCAGAAGTCCATGTAGCCTAGTTGCTGTGTTGTCATCTTCGCAGTGATAGCAACAGCGAGTGCATTGATTCGGCCTACAGCGCCCTTCTTACCCACGATTTCGCCACCAAGTAGTACGTTGGTTTCTGGGTGGTAAACCAGCTTTACTTTAATGTCTTCTTGACCAGGGTAGTAGTCAGTTTGGTTCTTATCTGAAATAGTTGAAACCTTCACTTCCAAACCATGTTCTTTAGCTAGAAGTTCCGATACGCCTGTACATGCAAGTTCGTAGTCCAGCACTTTCAAGCAAGACGAGCCCAAGAAACCACTCATGTAAGTGTCTTTGCCAGCAAGTTTATCCGCCATCATACGCGCTTGCTTGTTTGCTGTGGTTGCCAGTGGAACATACACTGATTTGCCTAGCGCCATGTGGTGAACCACTGCACAGTCGCCAGCAGCGTAAATGTGTGCATCTTCTGTTGCGCCAAACTCATCCACTAGCAATGCGCCGTTCGTTGCTTTTGGTAACTCGAATGCTTCTGTGTTTGGTTTGAAACCAAGTGACATGATCACAACGTCTGCTTCAACATTGCCGCTGTCGGTTTCTACGATGTAACCGCCCTGCTCTGCGTCGCGAATGGCTGATACGCTGCAACCGGTTTTAAGCTCAGCGCCAGATTCACGAATCGCGCCTTCTACCACTTCAATCATTTCCGGGCTGAACTGACGGCTCATCACGTGTTGTTCGCGCTCAATGATGGTGACGTGTTTACCTAGTAGGTGCGCTGCATCGAACACTTCAAGGCCGATAAAGCCGCCGCCGATAACACAAACGCGTTGTTTGTTGCTGTCCTTAAGTGCTTCTTTTACTGCCAAACCATCTTCCATGCTGGTTAGCGTGTATACGTGCTCTGGGTTGAACTCACCGAACGATGGCACGATTGGGCGTGCGCCAGTGGCAATCACCAACATATCGTAATCGATGGTGCTTTCTTCACCTTGGTGACGAACTTTAATCTGTTTTTCAGTGCGGTCTAGTGCCACCATTTCAGTTTCAATGCGTACGTCTAAACCAGATTTAATCGCTTGTTCTGGGGTACGAGAAATCATGCGCTCAGTGTCATCAAACATGCCACCAGCAAAGTAAGGTAAACCACACGCACCGAACGAGATGTAATCGCGCTTATCCAGCACAATCACTTCATCTGATGGCTGATTACGTTTGTATTTCGCTGCGAAACTCATACCTGCAGCGCTACCGCCTACGACAACAACTTTCATATTTATTACCTAAATAACCTGAACTCAGGAAAAACGGAGAGCACCCGCGTTGGGTGCTCTTTATTAAGTTTGGAAATTACACTGCTGCTTCTTTTGACACTGTTGCAGCAACATCAGCGTTGTATTGCTCAGTGTTTAGTGAGCCATTCTTCTTCGCGGTTAATACACCTGACAACATTGAGCCAGAGATGTTAAGCGCGGTACGAGCCATGTCGATAAGCGCTTCGATAGAAACCAGAATCGCCACAACTGTAATGTCTAGACCCATGATGGTTAGTACCGCTACTGCTGCGAACGTTGCACCGCCACCAACACCTGCGATACCGAATGAAGCAATCGCGATGACAGCAATCAGTTGTAGGATAAAGCCTAGGTCAACTGGCATACCCATTACTTGAGCCGCCATGATAGCTAGCATTGCTGGGTAGATACCCGCACAACCGTTCTGACCGATACTGGTACCGAATGTTGCTGACATGTTTGCTGTTTCTTCGTCCACACCTAGACGTTGAGTTTGAGTTTCAACGTTTAGTGGGATTGCCGCCATGCTTGAGCGAGAACCGAAGCCAAATACTAGCACTGGCCAGATTTTCTTCATGAACTTCGCAGGAGACAGACCGAACATAGACACCATCACGAAGTGGATAGCGAACATTACACCGATTGCCACGTAGCTTGCTAGTAGGAAGCGACCCATTTCTGCTAGTGCGAACAAATCGTTTGTCATCATGAACGTGGTCATCAGAGCGAATACACCGTAAGGCGTCAGCTTCAGAATCTCACGTACCATAGAAAGTACGACTTCTTTTGCAGAGTTGATGAAATCAACGAAGTTTTGTACTTTCTCTGGCTTACGGTTTTTCACTTGCAGGATACAGTAGCCAAGGAACATACCGAACAATACCGTTGATAGCGTCGACGTACGTTGAGAGCCCGTTAGCATGTCAAAGATGTTGGTTGGGATGATAGACAGCGCCATACCTGATAGACCGCTGCTCGCCATCGCATCTTGTGTTGCAATCAGAGAGTCACCACGTGCTTCGATAGCGCTGTTAGTGCCAATAGTGCTGACTAGCGCGTTAGCATCGATACCGAATAGGTAAATACTTGCGATGCCCACTGCCGCAGAGATAGCACAAGTGAAAAGTAGAATACCGATGATTTTTGGTGCGATACGCGATAGTGCACCACCGCCTTCTACGTTCATGATCGAAGAGATCATCGCTACAAATACTAGCGGGATTACGATCATTTGTAGAAGCTTGATGTAGCCTTTACCGAACACAGAAATCAGTTCAGCAAAACCTGCCGTTGCAACGTTGCCAACACCAAATACGAGCTGAATCGCACCGCCGAATAACAGACCAGCAGCAAGCGCACTCAGTACGCGGAAGTTAAAGCTTTTCTTTTGTTTTTTGAAGTTCGCAAGTAATGCGTAGAACCCAAAGAACAGGATGCTCAATCCAATAAATGAAACGCTCATGAGAATCTCCTATTGATACCCATTTATGTCCGAAAATCGGTTACTTTTTGTATGCAATGGCTTCAACTTCAACCAATGCGTCTTTTGGTAGTCTTGCTGCTTCAACACAAGAGCGAGCTGGTGCGTTTTCTGTACCAAATACCTCTGTGTACACTTCGTTAAATGCGGCGAAGTTTTCCATGTCTGATAGGAAGCATGTCGTCTTAAGTACTGTGTCTAGGCCAGCTCCGCTTGCTTCTAGAACCGCTTTTAAGTTTTCTAGAGACTGACGAGCTTGCTCTTTGATGCCGCCTTCAACAAACTGCATGGTTTCTGGAACCAGTGGTAGTTGGCCTGATGTGTAAACCATGTCGCCGTAAGACGTCCCTTGAGAGTAAGGACCGATAGCGGCAGGTGCTTGTTCAGTGGCAATGATCTGTTTCACGATATAACTCCTAAGTTATTAGTTTTATTCTGATTTAAATTCACGGATAAACTTGTAAACCGCCTGACGGCTGATCCCAAGTTGCTCTGATACTTGTGTGGTCGTCTCTTTTAGCTCAAATACACCGTTATCAAACAAACAACGAATGATGGCTTTGTTACGACCTTTAGCGGAAACCGTCTCGTCTTGATCCACCTCTTTCATAGCAGCGCTCAATGCCTGCTTAATGACATCATTCGCGTTATTGCTGAAGGTTTCACTGACCAAGGTTTGCGATACGTGACACTGTGGCATCAGCGTCTTGACGATTTCTGGGAATGGGAAAGATAAGTTCATGTTGATGCACAGCATGCCAATTGGCTTTTGCTCTGGGCCAGCCAAAATGCACGTGGTCGATTTCAGTAGCGAGCCATCGGCAGCATTGGTGAAATAACTCTTCGGAGAGACTTCGCCCGTTTTCTCGAATGTGCTCCACATACGTAAGCCCAAATCGGTGATTGGCGAGCCAATTTCACGCCCGGTATGATGACCATTCACGATCTTCACGACTGAATTTTCTAGGCTTTCAAATGAATGAATAACCACTTCACAGTACGGTCCGATCAAATCGGCAATCGTGTCTGCTAAACGAAAGTAGTTGCTTAAACATTCTCTGTCTTCGTCGGTGAATCGAACTTGCTTTACACTCATCATTTCGGTTTACATTTTTGAACTCAATGACTGCAAACTACTCCTTTCGGGTGAGTTCAGCAATACAGAGTAAACTTCTGTAAACCTAAAAAATACGCTTAAAACACCAACAAATTACCAAGAATCGATCGAAATCACGCACAATAGTTGAACAAGATCACCAAAAACATATGAGTCAGGTTTAATTTCTTAAACCACATCAAAGTTTAAATATTTAAAATCAAAGATTGCGTTTTTGAACACTTTAATGATCTAGAACAAGTTCCAAAACCCAGTAAAAACCACGTACGGTAATAATCAATTTGAAGCGCAACTTGATTTATAAAATCGGCGTCAATTACAGCACTCTCAAAAAGGCATTAGATGAATAAAACATCACCATGCACACATCACTTAATTCCGTTCCATGCCTATAAGACGAAGTCATTTTCAAAAAGACGCAACCAAAGCAGAAAAAGTTGAATTGAATAGTTTGGGTTAGTGTTATTGGCACGAACAAAAAAGCCGAGCGCATAATGCACTCGGCTTGTAAGGGAGACTCAATAAAAGAGACGATTAAGACAGCTTGAACTTACTCAGCTCGCCGTGAAGATCGCTCGCTTTTACCGTCAACTCGTTACTGATTTCTACTGATGAGGTCATCGTATCCATCACCTCTACCGCCGTGTCGTTGATGATCACGACATTACGGTTAATCTCTTCCGATACTGAACTTTGCTCTTCTGCTGCCGAAGCGATTTGGTTGTTCATGTCATTGATGACTTCAATCGCTTGGTTGATTTCAGACAGAGCCAAGTGCGCTGCTTGAGTCTCACCCTTAGTATCGATGGCTTGTTTTTGGCTTTGCTCCATCAACACAACGATAGATTGC
This sequence comes from Vibrio owensii, assembly GCF_002021755.1. Classification (NCBI taxonomy): domain Bacteria; kingdom Pseudomonadati; phylum Pseudomonadota; class Gammaproteobacteria; order Vibrionales; family Vibrionaceae; genus Vibrio; species Vibrio owensii. The sequence goes on along the minus strand of NZ_CP019959.1, from coordinate 3,121,965 downwards.
GTCTCTTGCTCTAGTCGAGCCAGCATCGCGCGGATTTCTTCTGTCGAACCTTGAGTACGATTGGCCAGATTACGAACTTCATCGGCAACGACTGCAAAGCCTCGGCCTGCCTCACCTGCGCGAGCCGCTTCAATTGCAGCGTTCAGAGCCAATAGATTGGTTTGTTCTGCAATACCACCGATCTCGCTCAGAATGCCTTGAATCGCCGTGCTGGAATCGACTAAGTTCTGTGTTTGTTGCTGCGCATCGTTCACTTGCATTGCCAAGCTATCTACCGCATTTGCGGCGTTATCCATGCGTGTCATGCCGTTCAAGCTGTTGCTTTGTACTTGGCTTGCAGCTGCTGCCGCTTGAACTGCTGAGTTCGCGACCTCTTGCGCTGTGGCACTCATTTCATTGATTGCGGTTGCTAGCGAGTTCACCTCATTTACTTGAGCATTCAATTGGTCACGAGAAGCTGCGGCACGCGTCTGGCCCTCTGTGGCGTTCTTATCGACTTGGTCTGCCGTTGCCATCACAGTCAGCAGCATCTCTTGCATACGCGATAGGAAAGTATTGAACCAATGCGCCAGTTGCGCGGTTTCATCTTTGCCTTTCACTTCAATGCGGTAAGTCAGATCACCCTCACCTTGTGCAGCGTCTTTGAAACGTTCAACCAAGTTATTCAGAACTTTACCAAGCGAGCTTGCAATAAATGCCATTGCAGCAATGCCTAGAAGAGCAGCGATGATCCCCGCCCAGATACCTTTTTCAAGCGCTTCTGAATTCTGGTCATCACTCCATTGTTGGTAGTCGTCGACGCTTTTTGTAAGGTGGTTGCTGGGAACCGACACCATGACTACCCATGGAGCATCGCTCGTATCGATAGCTGTGATCGCGTATTCATCACCACCAAAAGTCACCAAACCTGCGCCATCACGTTTCGCAATAGACTGAATGTTTGACCATTCTGCAGCAAGCTCTGACGACACTTTCTTACCGACCATATCGGCAGCACGGCTGTTCGCGAGCGTAATACCTTTCCAAGACGTGATAAGGATTTTGCCTTCGCCATCAAACAAGTTATGCGCAAAACGTTCACTCTGGCTTTGCAGCTCATGCAGCGACAAATCGAAGCCTAAAGAACCGATGATTTTGCCATCCTGCTTAATGGGTTGGCTGATGGTCGTGATCAGCTCTTGTTTGCCTCTTACTGGATAGAAGTAAGGCTCCATGACAAACGTCTTGCCCGTTTCGTAAGGCATAAGGTGCCAATCATCTTTGCGCTCGCCATTGCTGTTGAGTTCTGTATTGCTAAAGCTTTCCATGGCGACCGCATCAAAGCTGTCGTGCTCGTTCGGCGAGAAAAACGGCGCAAGATAACCTTGGCTGTTAAACCCATCTTCTGCGTTGAACGTCACTTGCTGTGGCCATGTTTTATCTTGCCAAACCATGTAGCCAGCAAATACGGCTTTATTCTGAGCCTCTAGCGCGGCAGTAAACTGTTTAACAATAAGGTCTGCGCTTGCGTTACGCTCTGCGCTTAACTCAATAATAGAGCGCGCTTGCTTTAGGTTTGCCAAAACAGGATCAAGCTGGTTAGCGATATTCAAACCTTGCTGAATCGCGGTATTTTGCAGATCTGTGTTGGTCGCATCGGTCAATTGCGCTTTCACTTTTTCGTTAATTTGCTTGTTCACATCCGTGAAAGCATTGGTGGTCATGCCCATTGCAATCAACAAAGTGAAAGCCATTGCTCCACCCGCACTCACTGCAATTCGCGTACGTATACTGTTAAACATATTAGCCTCTATGACTGATGATAAATTGGCGTTAGCTTTTGAAATTTCGTGGATTTTAAACAACAGAAGTGAATAGAAGACGCCAAAATATGAACAGAAAGAGAACAGAAAGATCTGCATTATTAACAGAGTTACGACGGAGGGCGGTTTTATATTTTCTAAGTATGAGCTGCACAATAAATAAAGTGCATCAGAAGAAAGCCTAAGCTCTTGTATTTATAGAACTTAACCCTTAATAATAAAATGGTTTTTATATGAAAATAGAGAGATATCAGAGCGCATGGATAGAAAGAGACAGATTACTCAATACGTGATATAGATCACACTTAAATTTCATCCATCTCCCTGTTTTAAATGGAATTATCGTCATTCTCGACAACCCCACCCGACTTACCCTTGGCGAAACACCCATTTTGCACTGAGTAAATAGTTACTCACCATGCCTGCCAATATGCCTAAGATCAAAGCCAAATAGACCATCACTCCTTGTGTTCCAAGCGCGAGCGTTACGCCTTTGAACACAATAAAGTTCGGCAAAGCACTGATACAGGCACTCGCCATAAATTTTTGCCATTGAGCGAAAGGGTTGGTTTTTTCTGCTTGAGAGAAAGTCAGCCAGCGATTGCCAAGCCAAGTCGTAGTTGCTGCAAACAAAAATGCTATCCCACGAGCCAGCATCAGCTCCAGACCAAACCAATGGAACAACACAGTAAAGATAAGGGTGTCGACCATAAAGCCGACACCACCTACTAGAGCAAACCTTGTTAACGAAGCAAACCTTTCCAGCGAAGCAAATTTTGGTAATTTGCCCATTCCGCTATCCGACCACACAGGTGTAGAGTGAGCGTTTCGATTTTGCTGTGAACTCGTTGGTACAACTCAACGCATTTTCATGAATCATGCTATCCACTTGCTGCGATTTACCAATCAGGTGGAATTTCTTCAGATTGTTTAAGTCATTCTTATCTTCAAGCTTTTTCGCCTGACCATGGCTATAGAATTGGCCTGAGAACGGGCGCTTACCAATGTAAAAGACCGGAGCGTTGTCATTAATTTGCGCGAAGATTATGCGGTCGCTGCGGCTATCTGCTTTGCCCATATTCAAAACCAACATCGCAATCATAAGCAGGGCTGGCAACACCGCTGCCGTTCCGGTCAACCATTTGAAATCGTGTTTATCCACCAGCATTGCAATCAAAATACCCAACGCAGGCACACCCGGTAATACGTAAGCAGGCAAAATATTCCCAGCCATGGTGAACAAGATCATTGGAGAAATCAGCCAACACATCAGGAAGCTAAACAAACCTTGATGATCAGTTTCAATGGCTTTGAGTACCTTACGACGTTTCCACGCCAAGATAGGCAATACGATTGACCAAGGCGCAGCCGATTGCAGCCAGAACACCCAGATCATCCCGCGTGGTTGATCATGAGCGGAGCCATACAGATCCCCTTCCCAACCGCTGACAACGAAACGCTTAAAGTGCTCACCAACAATGAAGTAATCAATAAATCCAGGCGTCGCCATTTCAGCCATGATGTACCAAGGCAGAGCAATCGCTAGCATGAGCGCCAACCCCGATACAATTGGAAAACGCTGCCACAAGGCTTTGAAGGCACCAAAAAAACCATGCTGAATCACAAGCCAAGGAAACACTGCGATGCCCATGATCACGATCGCCACTGGACCTTTTGCTAACAGCCCGCAAGCCAAGCCAAAGAAACCGAGATAACCCCACAATCGGCTGTGTTTGTCTTTGCCAAGCCAGCAGTAATAAAAACCGACCATCGCCATGGTCATTGCTAACGTCAGCGCCATGTCTGTCATCACCGCACCCGCCGCAATTGAAAAGATGCCACACGTCGCCAGTACCAACGCTGCGATGACTGCATTAAAGCCAGCGCGATGCGCCATGAAAGCAACAAAAACAATCGTCGCAACACCCGCTAACCAATGAGGTGCGCGCACCGCAAATTCATTCAATCCAAACAACTCAATACCATAAGCACTCATCCACGTGAACAGGGGTGGCTTCCCCCAAAAAGGCACGCCGTAATCAAACTGTGGGGTAAGCCAATTGCCGGTTTCCACCATTAAGCGTGCCATTTCGCCGTAGCGGGCTTCTGTGGTGTCCATCAAAGGGTAAGCGGCAAGTGAAATAAGACGGAGTAAAAGAGCAAACGCCAACAACAACCACAGATGGGTTTTATTAATACTCATGATTACGCGGTTTCTCCCAATTTAAACTTCATGGTTTGGATGGATTGATGTTTTGCAGGCTGCTCGTAAACAGACTGAATAAGATAAAGAGGACGTTGCTTGGTCTCGACAAAAATGCGGCCAATGTATTCGCCCAAAAGGCCAATCGACAGCAGTTGCACACCGCCCAATGCAAGTTGGACGACCATCATGGATGGGTAGCCAGTGACAGGCTCACCAAACACAACGGTTTTCATCACAATGAATGCGCCATAGATAAAGGCACTGAACGCCACTAGCGCACCAGCAAGTGTCGCTAAGCGCAAAGGACGAATGGAAAACGAGGTAATGCCGTCCATTGCAAGGCCAATCAGCTTGAGGTAGTTCCATTTGGTTTCACCACAGAAACGAGCGTCACGCTCAAACTGAACCGTCACTTGCTTGAAACCCGGCCAAGAGAAAATGCCTTTCATGTATCGGTTACGTTCTGGCAGCGCATTGATGTGTTTGACCACTTTTGCGCTCAGTAGACGGAAATCACCCACGTTCTCCGGCACATCCAATTTCGCCATGCTGTTAAGCACTTTGTAAAAGCAAGCGGCCGAAAAGCGTTTGAACCATGTTTCACCGTGGCGTTCGCTGCGCTGCATGTTCACCACGTCATACCCTTCACGCCATTTTGATACCATTTGCGGGATCAACTCCGGCGGGTCTTGCAAGTCGGCATCAATCACGATCACCGCTTCACCTTGGCAGTGTTCCAGCCCCGCACTCATGGCGGACTCTTTGCCGAAGTTACGGCTTAGTGCAATACAACGAACGTCGCTAGAAGATTGAGAAAAGTTTTGCGCGATCATTAGGCTGTCATCTTTGCTGCCGTCGTCGACATAGACGATTTCACAGCGTTCTGGCATTTCATCCAAAACGGCGGCTAAACGACGATGAAATTCAGGCAAGACTTCTTGCTCGTTAAAGAATGGCACCACAACAGACAAAACTGTTTTAGGCTCAGTGTGTTGGCTCACCTTTGAAAAGGTTGCAGCGTGAATGTTGAAGGTTGACATGCTACTCTTCCACTAAATCCGATGAATGAATCCAGTCTACAAACATCAATGTGAAAGAGATGTTGTTGACATCTTTTTCACGTTCTTAGTGAATAATGTTCGGTTAAGACGAAGTCTTATTTTCGAAAACCCGTCCACTTGGAGAGAAATACATGAAACGCGTACTTTTAGTCGAAGATAATCGAGAAATCGCAGGCATGCTGTTCGATTATTTTGAGTGTGCAGGTATGGAACTCGATTATGCAGACAACGGCGAGCTCGGCTTGAAACTGGCGATGGAAAACACCTTCGACATCATCTTGCTCGACCTCATGTTGCCACGCATGGATGGCCTGACCATGTGTAATAAACTTCGCGACGCGGGCAACAACACACCAGTGCTTATGCTGACTGCACTTGATAGCCGTGACGATATGCTCAAAGGCTTCCAACATGGTGCGGATGACTATCTAACCAAGCCTTTCGACTTGGATATTCTTGAAGCGCGCATGATGGCACTGATCCGCCGTTACCGTGGCACTGTCGCGTCGAGTAAGTTGGAATACGGCGAAGTCTCTATCGACCAAAAAACGCGTAAAGCTTACCGCCAAGATAAACTGCTGGCGCTAAACCCCACCACTTACACCATTCTGGAAATGCTTGTGAAAAGCGCGCCAGACGTAGTAACACGTGAAGAAATCGCCTTCCAACTTTGGCAAGAGAACGAGCCGAACAACGACGTTCTGCGCAGCCACATTTACCAACTTCGCAACCAACTTGATAAGCCATTTGAACAACATGTGCTTATCACCGTACCGAAAGTTGGCTTCCGCTTGGAGACAGGTGCATGATCAATCGCTTACTTGCTAGCACGCAAAGCACACAAAGTATGACAGGGCGACTCGCTCTGTTTTTCTCTTTTGTGTCTGTCGTGATTGGCATCTTCTGCTTTTTGTTGATTACCGGCTCCCTGCTTTGGTCTGAAGACCGTGTCGGCGAGCGTCGTATTATGGTCGACAAAAAAGAAGCGATTGAACATTTCCAGTCCCACCCAGAGCAAGGCAGTATTCAGCTTGACCTGCTCACCACCGCTTACAACGACATCTCATTGGTTGCCGAGCGCTACCAAAAATACCTGATTGGTCAAAAGCACTTTCTTGATGAGGTAGAAGACGGTGAATACTCGCGCATGGTTTACATGAGTACTTACACCTACAAAGGCGTTGAACATCCCGTGATTCTGGTTTCCTTGATTGATGAAATCGAGATCACCTCAGAGGAATTCATTCTCGTCGTCGCTATGGTGCTCTCCATTGTCGCCGTGCTGGTGTTCCTATTTGGTAGTCTGTTGTTGCGTTTGTCACAGCGCTTGATTGAACCCGTCAATGCGCTCAAAACTCAACTCGATCATCACCAAGGCGATGCCACGCAAACTTTTAGTGTGCCTGAAGGCTCGGCCAAAGAGTTCCAAACCCTTGCGGATGAGTTGAATGAGTACCGCCATAAAATCAACCAAGTCATAAAGCGTGAGCAAGCCTTTGCACGATACGCAAGCCATGAACTGCGTACACCATTAACCGTGATGAAAGGCTCAAGCAGCTTACTGGCGAGAAGTGCGAACACAGATTTCCAAACCCGCCAAGTGAACCGAATTCAGGATGCAACGCAGCAGATGTCGACTATGGTGGATGCCCTACTCGGCTTAGTGCGTTACGAGCGTAATGCAGATGATTCACCAGTGCGCAGCATCACCGAAGAAGAACTCAACCAAATCATCTTCCAAAGCCAAGCTCAGGCGGATGAGAAAGCACTCAGCTTTGATGTACAGATCGACGGCAACCCAAGAACGCGCGCGACCAATGCCGTGCTAACCATTATTCTTGGCAACCTGATTCGCAACGGCATCGCCGCGACACCATCGGGATCAATTCATATCAATATGGATGAGAACACCATCTCGGTGCGTGATGAAGGCGAAGGCTTTTCGACCATTCCGCACTCTGATGGGCACGGATTAGGTTTGATGATTGTGGACGATTTGTGCCAACGCTATGGCTGGCAATTTAAGATTGGTACACATCCAGAAGGTGGTTGTGAGGCGGTGATTGATCTTGCGTCAGAACATCAAGAGGCTTGCTCAGAGTAACTTCCTCAGCGCTTAACTCAATTGAGAGGTATCGACATTTGCTCAGTCTCAAAACGAGCAATTCGATACCTCTTTCTAATTCCGATTGAATGAAATCTTATGCTGCAAGTGCTGCTAGTCGATTGAATGCTTGCGATGCCGATTCCGACGCTTCACATACAGAAAACATATCTTCGATAAAGTACTTCAACGCTCTGGATTCAATGGTTCGGATTGCCGCTTGCTGTTCGTCCGATAAGTAACCGTAAATGCTTGCCGCGCCAAAGTCGCCGAAGATCATCTCACCTTGGTCATTCACCAAAGTGTTGTGCGCATACAAATCACCATGGCACACCTTGTTATCGTGCAGATGATTAAACACGTCCACCATTTGCTCCACAATGGAATTCACTTGCTCGACCTTCAGCGTAAACCCTTGTGGGAATGTATCTCGAGTGCAAGTTTCCAGTGTTGGCGGTAAACCTAAGTTGTAGTAACGGTTTGGGATCAGCTCCATCACCAAAGCAAGCTCATTACCATCGTCTACTTGCGCGATGGATTTCACCAAGTTGTTGTGATGCCCGGCTTGTAAACATGCTTCAAGTTCATCATGTGGGTAACCGTCACTGGTCACTTCGCCCTTGAACACTTTCACCGCCACTTCGTTCGGGAAGTCATATTGAGCGTCAGTCCAGTTAGCATGAGAAATCACACCACTCGCACCTTGGCCAAGAACATGATTAAGCGAGTAACTGTTTGTCGTCACTTTCGGCACACTGTCTAACGAAGATGGGTGTTTGCAGAATGGGTTACCTGCGAAAGCAAACCATGCCAATTTAGGCAGCTTCATCAACACATCCGGGAAGTGCTCTAACTGGTTCGCAGATAAACGAATCAATTCTAAATTGACCAAGTTTTCCATGCTGTTTGGCAGTTGTTTGATGCGATTGCCCGCCAATGCAAGCTTTCTTAGGCGCGGTCTTTCACCTAGGCTGTTTGGAAGAACTTCAATCTCGTTGTCGGTCAGAATCAACCAACGTAACTGAGTTGGTAGTGAGGCTTCACTCACCACTTTGATCTTGTTGGTTTTAAACCCAACCATCTCAAGGTTTGGCAATTGACCCAAGACCTCTGGCAGATGGGTGAAACGATTGTTGGAAGCAAAGATGATTTTTAGCTTGGTCAGCTGTTCCAACTCTGGTGGTAAATCTGACAGTTCGTTGCCAGACAAATCTAACACTTCAAGCGTTTCTGCAAGCTCTAAAATTTCCATAGGAAACTCCGTTAGCCCTTGCGCTAACTTCAGTTGTTTCGTTCCTACTAATTGTCCTGTTTTTAATTGTTCTAGAGTTTGCAAAACCAAGCCTTCTGATTGAGTTGAAATAAGCGGCGTAGTCTACTTGGCTTGAGACAGAAAGGCGAGCCATGGAATTGAATCCCCTGAAACCAAAGCGGCCAAAACATCAGGAATAACCGAAATGGATGTACTGAAACCCAGACTTTTTATCTGGGTTTAATGGCGTTACACTACGCGCCCTTTTTAACGGCAAGGTCGCGTGGTTGGACACGTCAGCAGTAGCATGAAACTCTCTGAAAGCCCGATAACTCAACACAACTTCAACGGTCATACGTTTTTCCTTAAGCGTGATGACATGCTGCATTCTCACTTTTCTGGGAACAAAGCACGTAAGTTTATGGCGTTGATGGAAACGCAGAACAGCGACATCAAAACCCTAATCAGTTATGGCTCTGCCCAATCCAACGCAATGTACTCGCTTGCCGCTCTGGCGCAAATCAAAGGCTGGAACTTCGAGTTCTACGTTCAACATATTCCGTCTTGGCTTAAAGACTCCCCTATCGGCAACTATCGTGGTGCGCTTGATTTGGGTATGAGTATCACAGCGATGCAGGACATCGAATCTACTTTGCATCCAACCGAATACATCGAACAGGTTCGTGGTTTGGACGACACGACCTTGGTGGTTCCAGAAGGCGGTAAAGCAAAAATTGCCGAAGCTGGAGTAAAGCAATTAGCGCGCGAGCTTCTTGATTGGACTCGCCTTGAAGGCAAAAAACAGTTTGTTGTGGCCTTGCCATCAGGAACTGGAACCACTGCGCTTTACTTAAGTAAACATTTGAAGCCACACGGAATCGAGGTTGTTACCTGTGCTTGTGTCGGTGATGCCCAGTACCTCACTGAACAATTCAACACGCTAGAAACAGACAATCACCCAACCATTTTGTCGGTACGCGATAAGCACCATTTCGGTCGTTTATATCAAAGCGATTACGAGACGTGGAATGCACTCTACGATCAAACCAACCTAGAATTCGATCTGTTGTATGACCCTTACATGTGGCAATGCTTGCAGCCATGGTTGGCAGAAAATGAAGATAAGACGTTGATTTACATCCATCAAGGCGGGTTGCTTGGCAATGAATCCATGTTGCCGAGATACCAAAGAGAGTTTGAGTAAGCTAATTGGTTCTTCCAATAGGCCACAGCGCTAGTTAATGGTTATGATTCGCTATCGGTTATTAAACTGTCAGTTCTTAACTGCTAGTTATTAAGCTTTCGTCATTAATAACCAATAATTAGCGCTTCATGCTTTCCTAAAATAAACCATCAATATATCTACCCACCCTTCGCATTAATATTATTTATTGCATCATCCTCTCATTTTAATAAACATTATTATCATTAAATACCTTACCCTGCGTGACTTTCGTTCTGACTATAGATTTAGTAACTAAGCAAAAAGAATTGGTTGTTTTGTCTATAGTGCGTTCTTTTATTTGCCGCTAAGCTATCACCAATTAAATCCAAGAGGCGATATTAATGAAGCGTCCAACATCAACACGTGTGAGGGGAGCTGGCTACTCGCCACTTATCGAATCCACACCAACTACGTCAAACAAACATTCAACTGCTAGCCGTCATTCGAACACAAGTCACCAATCCAGTTCACAGAACAGTGCGCCAGCAAGCTACAGCTCGTCAGTCCACGACTATCAATCTCAGGCTGAGGCGGAATTTGAATGCCGAATTAAAATCCATGCGCCAAAAGACGATTTAAATACACTTCGACCGGGTGTTTTTTCTCTGGCAAAAACGCAAAAAGAACCGCTTATTAAACGCTGGGGAAAATTAGAGAAAACCCAACCGTCGCCCTGTACTGTATTATCAGCAGCATGTTTCGAAGCCGAAGACAAAACCCTTTTACACGAACTTTTTCAAGACGTCGGCTTACAACAAAAATACACTGTCACGCCAAAACCGATCGGCAGTGAATATACCAATGCTGAATTCATTCCTTTTATTCCTGCCGTCGAAACCAAAGGTCTACTGGGTTGGGCAGCGCAAGGCTTTTACTATTATTTCCATGATGGAAAGTTAATGCATGAAATGGCGATTCTTGGTAACGACAAGTTTTCTTGGCAAATGACCACTTCCAACGCCCATGGCATTACAGAAATACTGGCCAGCGCCAAAACATTCAACACCGTACTGGTACCGGTCGCAATCGAGGGTAAGAAAGCCGCACCCCAGCATATTTTCTACCGTCAAGAGAAGCTCACCAACGATGAGCTTGCCGAGATTAACCCTACTTGGTTGGAGCAAAATGCAACGCTCATTGATATTGCTGCGCTTAAAGCGATTGTGAAACAGTCTTTGTTACCAAGAGAAAGTACGACGACACAATCGAACAACGAAATGAGCAAAGCGAAGACCCATAAAGTCAGTACCAACGACGATGGAACGCCGGAACTATGGACGGATATTGCGCCTCAATATGGGTTGTCTGCAAAAGCATTGCTCAAGCTTAATCCGAGCTATGAAAGCGATCCGATCGCACTCAAAGTTGGTGATGTGTTGAATGTTAGTGCGGCTCAACAACCACAAAAAGCGACCAATGCTGAGCAAATATGTCCTCAAGACACCTTCACAGTAGGCCGAGCCTACCCGCTCGGAGACGTTTGGGGAAAGTACGCAAAACGCGATGTGTGGGGAGAATATTCGGACTTAACGCAGCCCTCTTCAGTGATCAATATATTTAATCACGCAGGATTGTCGCAAAACACGCCAGTATTAAATGTGCAAAAAATTGAAAGCCGCGTATTACGAGTGGCCGTTTCTTTCGTCGAGGACGACATACAGTTGACGCACATAACCAGCCTGTCTTCGGTCTAGTTTTTATGGCTTGCTGCTCGACAACGCAAATCAAGATGCCACTTGAGGGAGAGTCTCCCTCATCACTCATATTCAAAATAAGTGAACACACGCATGTACGGTGAAACGAACACTTCGGCGGCTACCTCAAGCCAAGCGAAAAAAAGAAAGAACGATGCCTCCAACACTGCGCAAGGAGGTTCTGCAACTAAGCGCTCGCGCGAGGATCAAACCAGAGAAAACGCCGACAAGTGGGAAGCGTTTCAACGAGATTGGCAAAACCACGTAGAAGAGAACAATCTCACTATCGCAGACCAAGCCGCTGAGGCACTAATACGCTTTAACTACCGCTACGTCGTTAACGACAACACAGGTGCGCTCAAGTATGAGCCTGTCAGTGTCGATCAGGTTTTGAATAACTACCGCGAACTGGAGCGTGTCTACTACCGCCGACAAATCCACGATCCAAGTCCGGTGCAAACTCGACAACAAAGCCAACAGTCAACGTCACCAAGCGCTTCTCATTTTGAAGTAATAATCGCGCCTCAATCCACCATGGGCACTGCTTTAATCGTTCCCTCCGTCGGTATGCCGAAAGAGTTTAAGATCAAAGAAAAACTGGAGGACTTGTATTGGTACACAGAAGGCAGCGACAGACCCGTGTACTTGTTCGTGCACCAAAGTGAGCTGAACTTATATCACGAGCAAGTGGGGACACTACTTCAAGCCGCTGGCGTAGGTTTGGTTGGGTGGTCATTCGAATCTGGCACCGTTGGTTTTGGTGCAACAAGAAAAGCCGTCGTCGATTTTTGCAAACTCAAACAACTCAAAAAAGTCACCATGATGGACTGCAATGTGTTGATGTCTGAAATGGATCTTATCTCCGCGGCGGAAGAAGCCACATCGGAAGTAAAAGATGACACCACCTTGTATATCTCGCTTGGTGTAACAAGTGGAGACACCTACGAAAAAGGCTCAAAAGCGCCGAAAGGGTTACTCAACGAGGGCGCTGTAAAAGGCCGACCAATCGAGCAGTTCACCATGCTCAACCGCAATGTGTTGTTTGACCCTGCGTTTATCTCATCTTCCGAAGACATTGATGTCTCTAACGATATGAAGTTCTTCAACAGCATCAATCAGCAAAAGTCGATTGCTCTAAAAGACTTAAAACTGCACCAAAAACTTAAGGATGAATTGGCGATTCAGTACCCAAGAATCAACAAACTCCGTTTAAGCCCAACATCTCAGGTTTACAACGAGCGGTTCACTGCGCATCTGACTCAAATTGCTCAGAAAGAGCAGAACATGGTGATTGAAGTCAAAACCGGAACCGAATCAAACGCGCAAAAGCACAAAGTGACGGTGAAAGCGCTCAGTGAATTTATTGCAACAAAGCTTGGGAAAGATGCTCTTCGCATTCAATCTCTGATCATTGAAAAGATGCTGGTGAAGTACAAAGACATGAGCATGAACTCGGGCTATCAATATGAAGCGGAAGGGCTGGAAGAAACACAAACCGCGCTGTCCTCTAGCAAGCGAGCATCGAACAAGAACAGGGATGCCTAAGTCAGCACAAGAGGCCGATTTCCCTTGGTAAGCTATTTAAAAAAATCAGGTTACCAAGGGAGGAGATTTCAAAGTTCGAGGTTACGCATTCAATTCCAACTGCCAATACCCGACAGACTTCTTCTCGCCGAACTTAAGCCCGATATTAGGAAACTCCCCTACCTTCTTGAAGCCCAATCTCTCATGCAATCGGATGCTTGACTCGTTAGGCAACGTAATCACGCCAATCACGTTCTTAATCTGTTTCTCTTTCAGGTTATCGAGCAAGTGTGAATACAAAGTGCTGCCAATACCTTTACTGGTGATGCCCTGCTTCACGTAAATAGAAGGTTCAACAGTAAAGCGATAAGCAGAGCGCGGCTTCCATCGATTGGCATAAGCGTATCCCAATACTTGGCCGTCGACCTCGGCTACCAACCAAGGTAAGCCTAAACTCAGCACTTCTTCTATTCGTTGCTGCATCACCTCGACGGAAATAGGTTCTTCCTCAAAAGAAATCGACGTGGACTCCACATAGTAATTATATATTTCAACAATTTGAGCTGAATCCGTGTCTTTAACTTCTCTAATTTCCATTTGTCATCCTTAATCCCTAACACATACCCAAAGTGAACTAGGAGCTAAACCCCAGTACCCTTTATCCGGCTTTAAACCTTTTCTACAGTCGCTTTTCCATGAGTAAAAGATCCCAAACCTCGTTATCAAAACAACGGGTTCCTGATTCATGAGAAGTCACTTTGAAACCAAGCGATTCATAGCAATTCTTCGCGACCGTATTACGCTCAAACACCGCCAACGACAAGACTTGAGCACGGTGCTGAGTTTGAGACAGTTCGATGAGCTGCGTGAGCATGACCTTTGAAATGCCTTGCCCTCGAAACGCGTTAGCAATGAACACACGACAAATACGAAAGTGTGAATCTGAAACTTTGAACAGCTCAACATACCCCGCCTTCTTTCCGTCGCAAATAAGGATAAACGGGAAGACTTCAGGTTTGGAGCAATGAGCAGTGATTTGTTCATCATCCAAAGGGAAATGAAAGTTTGGGCCTCCCCACTGGTAGTTCAATTTTTCTGAATCAATCCAGCGGATGAGTACCTCGTAATCTTCCTTTTCAAATGCTCTCAGTTCCATCTTTGCCTCTGCCATGTTTCACCGTAACAATTGTCTACGACTGCGGTTGTGCTATTTAATGAGCCCTAAGATCTCTTTAAACTCTGGAGCTCGGCAATCTTCTACCATTTCATACAAACACATTTCGACGCCCGTTAGACCAACGCCATTCGCGGTCAGTTTTGCAAGCGCTAGCGCTTTGTTCGCTGGCGTTCGAGAAGAGACACAATCGGTCACCAATTCCACTCGGTAACCCATTTGACGCAGCGACACCGCGGTTTGATACACACAAATGTGCGCTTCGATACCACAAACTAGCCAAGTGTCGACTTTGGCATTTTCTACCGCGAGTTTGAATGTCGGTTCTTTGCAACCATCAAAGGTGTACTTAGCGATGGGTAAGTGATCTTTCGCGAGCACTTCACGAATCGGCTCAACCGTTGGTCCTAAACGATCTGGGTTTTGCTCCAACCACACTATCGGCAAGTTAAGCGCTTTTGCGCCTTTGACTAACTTGGTGGTGCTTTCAATCAGTGCTTCGCTTTCGTGCATGAGCGTTGCCAACTTACCTTGCACATCGACAACAATCAGTCCGGTGGTGTTTTTCGATAACATTCTCATCTCCTATGAGCAGCTTAAACATCATTCTGCTCAAGCCTTTGAATAAAACGAATGTACCAGAAGCGCAGGATAATCAGATCGGCAAATTCGCAAAATTATTGTCCGCTCACGCTATTTGAATCGTTCTCGAAACAGTTCAATCAGCACTTTTACCTTGTTTGGTAAAAACAGATTGGATGGATAAATCAGAGTCAGGTGCTGCTTAGGATGCGTAAACTCTGGCAGGACTTCCACTAACATGCCGTCCTCCAATGCTGGCTTGGAATGCACTTGAGGAATAAACGCAATGCCATTGCCTGCGATAGCCATAGAGCGAAGCAAATTCAAATCATCTGATTTCAATGCCACATGCAGTTCAGAGTCGAGTAAGTCCGCATTGTAACGGTTGGTGAGCAAACGATGATGCTTTAAATCTTCCATGGTTTTTAATGGTGAATGCGCCTCTAGGTAGGCTTTAGACGCAACAAAATGGCTGCGATAAGGCAACAAGCTGAACTGAACATAACTGTCGTCCGACACTTTCGCCACACTAGGAAGAAGCTGAAGATCGAACGCCTGACGCTTGAGATCGACACTCTCTTGGTGGTTTTCAATCTCCACCGACATCTCTGGGTAGCGCGTGGTGTATTCGTTAATGATCCAGTTAAACGCGGCTGAGCTCATCAATGCAGACGGAATCGCGACGCGTACCTTGCCCGTCAGTTCTTGTTGATATTCGTGCATCACATTCAAGCCTTGCTGAATATGCTCAATCGGTTGTCCCACCAGCTCAAACAGACGCTTGCCGTGCTCGGTCAACTCAATGGTTCGCGTGGTTCTAATCAGCAATTGGCAGCCTAGCGCTTTTTCCAATTCCTGTAGTCTGCGGCTCACTTTGGAGCGCTGTAATTGGTTAGCATCTGCGGCAGCACTGATGCCTCCGTGTACAACGGTTTGGCTAAACAGGTGAAGATCATCAAAACTTACGTTCATTGTCCTACTTTTAGGTCATTCATGCACTTAATGTCATTCTACTGAACTGTGACCAACTTCTCTATAATCGCCTGTCTTATTTGCTTGTTAGCGCCATAAATTCAGGTATCTCTTATGACAGCGGATCATAAATTCAAACACTGGATGCGAACACTTATTGTCCTGTTCATTGTACTCTTTTTCTACATCATCATTGCTGACCGTCATGCGCCAATCACCACCGAAGGGCGAGTTCAAGGTTACGTAGTGCAAGTCGCGCCAGAAGTCTCCGGCAAAGTGACCGACGTGCTTATCGACAACAACCAGTCGGTACACAAGGGTGATGTGCTATTCAAAATCGATGACCGCAAATACAAAATTGCCCTAGAGCAAGCGGAGTTGTCATTGCAATCGGCTTACGAAAAAGAAGCCACTCTTTACTCACAGCGTGAAGCGGCATTGGCAAACATTGCACGAGCAGAAGCGACCTACAATAACGCACACCGTGAATACTCACGTTTGCAAAAACTGTCGAAACAGAAAGTGATTTCTCAATCCACTTTGGACAACGCTTTCGCACAAAACCAAGTGTCACGAGCTGCGCTCAAAGCAGAACAACAAAACTTGAAAGTGATTGAAGCACAACTTGGTGACAAAAAAGGCCAAAGTACGGCAGTTCGAATTGCGAAAAACGGCATTGAGAAGGCTCAGCTAGACCTAACCAACACCGCAGTCCTAGCTCCGAGCGATGGCGTGGTAACGAACCTACAATTGGAAGTCGGCACTATGGCAAACACCAACATGCCATTGCTCACGTTTGTCCCAACAGGCTCAATGTGGGTAGCTGCGGATTTCCGTGAGAAGTCTGTGGCAGGAGTAAGCAAAGATTACCACGCAATGGTGGCATTCGATGCAAATCCAGGTTCTGTGTACGACTTCGAATTATCGAGCCGAGATTACGGTGTCGCAGCCGCACAACAAACTCCAAACGGTGCACTGACCAAAGTTGAAGTGAACAACCGTTGGGTACGTGATGCACAGCGCACTCGCGTAAACCTGACCAGCGAAGAAGCCTTACCTTCCTCTCTGTTCGTCGGTTCTCGTGCCACTATCGTCCTTTACCCAGACAACAGTCCGTTCTGGGCAATGATGGCACAAGCTCAAATCTACCTTGCTAGCTGGTTCCACTTTATCTACTAGGCGGCTGCGATGAAAACCTTACGCATTTGGTTCGGCTGCTCAATGGGTTTGGCATTGAGCATGCTCTTTGGTTGGTCTTACGGCTTCTTTGCCGTCATGCTGCCACTGTTCGTGCTCGGCCGTATGGATCACTTCAGCCTGCCACTGGTATTGATGGTGCTGTTCTCGGCGGTTTGGACGACGGTTCAAGCCACCTTTATCCTCGAATACTTACAGTTCCATCCCACTCTGATGTTCGCGGCAGTAGGCATTATGATGCTGTTTAAATGCATCGCGATGATGAACCCAAAAACCTACTTGTTTGGTTACATGGGACTGCTGGTAGGCTCGATCGTGCTGAACTTTGCAAGCTACGATTTCATGGATATTGAAGAGTTCAACGTCAACCTTTGGGTGATTTCGTTCAGCAATATCTTCGTCTGTGCCCTCGCCTATTGGTTATTCCCAGAGCCAGAATCGAAGATCTTACAAACAGAAATGACCACGCCAGTAAAAAGCGACATAGACTACATCAGCCAAGTTGCTATGGGGTGGGTGGTAGCGATGGCGGCGTTTTTGGTGTTCCAAATAGGTGACTTGTATGACTCACTTTCGGCACAAGCTTCGATCCTCATTATCCTAACGCCAATGACACTCGCAGGCTCAATGGCCATGGCGAAAATCCGTATCATTGGCACAGCGCTAGGTTGTATCGCGGGTATGACGGTGCAGTTAATCTTGGGCAGTTGGTTTGGTCATGGATTGCTGTTCTGGCTGGCGTTTACCATCGCTATGGGGCCATTCTGTTTGTGGCTAACAAAAGGCCAAGTCAAAGCCGCCATTGCGTTCTCGGCGATGTCTGCTCTGTCTGTTCCACTGACCACGTCATTAGTGCCTGAGCAGAAAGACGCGTTCTTCTCCATCTTGTACCGATTCAGTTCGATATTCGTGGCAGTGCTGCTGACCGCAATGGTGATGTGGGTGGTACACCACTGGATTCGCGTGATGTTATTGAAGCATCCAGAGATGAAGAACGTGGAATTGAATTAACGGGAAACGGGAAACGGGAAACGGGAAACGGGAAACGAAGCATGCCGCTCACCTTGCTAGGAGCGGCATTTTTATTAAGAACCGGTCACCCTGAACGACGAGTAACGAAGTGATTCAGGATCTACCCGTAGAGTGCTGTTAAGTTTTGAGGTTATCGCCACTTCCCAGCGAGAGGTGAGCAGATTCCTAGTCTCGTCTAGACTCGCTGGAATGACCCAACTTTGGATACACTCCACATATAAGAGTATCGCGAGCAACGTATCTACCAACGTCCGTCATCCTGAACAACGAGGAACGAGGTGATTCAGGATCTACCCACCGAGCGCTATGAAGTTCGGAGGCTATCGCCATTTCCCAGCGAGTGGTTAGCAGATCCCTAGTCTCGCTTGGACTCGCTGGAATGACCCAACTTTGAATACACTCCACATATAAGAACATCGTGAGCAACGTACCTACCAACGTCTGTCATCCCGAACAACGAGTGACGAGGTGATTCAGGATCTACTCGCAAAGTACTTTGTAGTCCTGAGGTTATCGCTATTTTCCAAGCGAGTTGTGAGCAGATTCCTAGTCTCGCTTAGACTCGCTGGAATGACCCAACTTTGGATACACTCCACATATAAGAGTATCGCGAGCAACATATCTACCAACGTCCGTCACCCTGAACAGCGAGGAACGAGGTGATTCAGGATCTGCCCGCAAAGTGCTTTTAAGGTCTGAGGTTATCGCTATTTTCCAAGCGAGTTGTGAGCAGATTCCTAGTCTCGTCTAGACTCGCTGGAATGACCCAACTTCGGACACATACCCAATATAAGAATATCGCGAGCAACGTATCTACTAACGTCCGTCATCCTGAACAGCGAGGAACGAGCATGATTCAGGATCTACCCACCGAATGCTGTTAAGTCCTGAGGTTATCGCCATTTCCCAGCGAGTGGTTAGCAGATTCCTAGTCTCGTCTAGACTCGCTGGAATGACCCAACTTTGGATACACTCCACATATAAGAACATCGCGAGCAACGTATCTACCAACGTCTGTCATCCTGAACAACGAGGAACGAGGTGATTCAGGATCTACCCACAAAGTGCTGTTAAGATCTGCAAACTACTTTACTTTTCAGTGCGTGCTTTTGCGTCTTACGATGTGCGATGAGATTACAACCCCTGTGAAACGATAACTCTATTAGTTTCAACATTCTTACAAGCTCTTCGCACGATGGCAGCAGCGTCCTTCTTTCTTATTTACTTGTCGCCTCAATCCGTCTAAAAATCCATCCATTAACCACAAAACTCAAACTCTGGGCGTAACTATGCTAAAAAAGTTAGCTGCAATTTTGGTCGTCGTCGCTGCCACGGTTACCGTCTTCGCGAGCTCAGTTGATGATGAAAGACTTGTGCTCTGTGCTTTAGGTAGCAATATTGCCCTCTTCAATGACAGCGCCTGCTTAACCTATATCGAGACCTTCAATCTGAGTGAAAGCTATATTGATTCAATCAACTCTGAGCTTGGCATTATGACGATATTGAACTCAGATCATGAGAATAAGTTCAAAGTCGCCAATGTGCTGTTACAACAAGGGGCAGATATCAACAGCATCAACACCCTAGACGGACTTTCTCTTCCACCTTTACACAGTGCCGTTTTATCTGACGATTATGAGTCGTTTCTATACCTCATTGATCATGGAGCAAGCGTTGAAGCTCTAAGCTCGCAAACTAGCGAAAGCTTGTATGACTTCACGAACAGGCTACTTAAGCAAAATCCGACACCGGCAAGAGCCAATATGTTGGAGTTTATTCAAAGAATGATTTAGAGAAGCTTGTCATTAATCATCGTTCGCAAACAGAAAAACCAAGAGTCTGACTCTTGGTTTTGTTTATCTAGGGGTTGATAACTGAATATTGAGTATTGCTAAAGACTCAACCCACCAACTCTTTTCGAATGATCTCTGCGCCTGCGCTGAGTGCATTAAGCTTTGCCGTTGAAACTTCACGAGATAGAGGCGCCATGCCGCAGTTTGTGCATGGGTAAAGTTTGTCGGCATCGACGTACTTAAGAGCTTCGCGAAGAGTTTCTGCAACTTCTTCTGGTGTTTCAATCTCATTGGTTGCTACATCAATTGCGCCAACCATCACCTTCTTGCCGCGGATAAGTTCTAATAGTTCGATAGGCACGCGCGAGTTATGACACTCAAGCGATATAATATCGATGTTGGATTTTTGCAGCTTCGGGAAAACCTCTTCGTATTGTCGCCATTCAGAGCCCAATGTTTTCTTCCAATCCGTGTTGGCTTTGATGCCGTAGCCATAGCAGATATGTACTGCAGTTTCGCACTTTAGCCCTTCAATGGCGCGTTCTAAGCAAGCTATGCCCCACTCGTTCACATCATCAAAGAACACATTAAATGCTGGCTCATCAAATTGGATAATGTCGACGCCTGCCGCTTCAAGCTCTTTGGCTTCTTGGTTAAGAATCTTTGCGAATTCCCAAGCCAGCTTTTCACGGCTACCGTAGTGATCATCATAAAGTGTGTCGATCATCGTCATGGGCCCCGGCAGCGCCCACTTGATCGGTTGTTTGGTTTGTTGACGCAAGAACTTCGCATCTTCCACAAACACAGGTTTGGTTCGGCTTACTGGGCCAACGACCGTCGGTACACTCGCGTCATAGCGGTTACGAATGGTCACGGTTTTGCGGTTTTCAAAGTCTACTCCGCTAAGGTGTTCAATAAAGGTTGTCACAAAGTGTTGGCGTGTTTGTTCACCGTCACTGACAATATCGACCCCTGCTAGTTCTTGCTCTTGTAAAGAGACACGCAGCGCATCGCGTTTGCCATCAATTAGCTCGTCGCCTTGCAGTTTCCACGGTGACCAAAGCGTCTCTGGTTGAGCCAGCCAAGAAGGCTTAGGTAAGCTGCCCGCCGTTGAAGTCGGTAATAGTGTTTTCATCGTTATTCCCTTCTAGATTCTCGTTATTGATTACGCGTAATTTGCAGACCATTGCTCAAGGATGGCTTGATAAGGCTTAATGAAGTGCTTCTCAGCAAACTTCCCTTGCTCTTTCGCAAGCTGGCTGCGCTCTTCGCGGTCATAAACGATTTGGGTTAACGAGTGATCGAGATTCTTCAAGTTCGGTTGGTAACACTGGCCGGCTACCGCGTTCGCGTTGTAAATCTCTGGGCGATAAATCTTTTGGAACGTCTCCATGGTACTGATGGTGCTGATAAGCTCTAGATTCGAGTAGTCATTCAACAAGTCACCGAAGAAGTAGAACGCTAACGGAGCGACACTGTTTGGCGGCATAAAGTAGCGCACCTGTAAGCCCATCTTTTTGAAGTACTGTTCGGTCAATGACGATTCGTTTGGCTGGTATTCAAAACCCAACACTGGATGCTGGTTGTCAGTACGGCGGTAAACCTTGTTGTCCGACACACTCAAACAAATCACTGGCGGCTTTTGGAAATGTTGTTGGTACGATTCCGACTTCACGAACGCTTTAAACAGTTTGCCGTGCAACTCACCAAAATCAGCAGGAATGCTAAATTGAGGCTGGTCTTTGTTGTGGTCTAACAGCAGAACGCTAAAGTCGTAATCGCGCACATAAGAAGAGAAGTTGTTACCCACAATGCCTTCGATGCGTTCATTGGTTTTGCGGTCAATAATGTTGGTTTTAAGCACTTCAATGGATGGGAACGCTTCGCCACTGCCTTGGATATCCATATCCACAGAGATGATTTCCAACTCGACACTGTAACGATCGCCATTTGGGTTATCCCAATGCGCCAAGGCATTAAAACGATTGTCGATCATACGCAGTGCATTGCGAAGGTTATTCTGGCGGCTGTCACCACGAGCTAGGTTGGCAAAGTTGGTCGTGATGCGCGTGCTGTCTGATGGTTGGTAGTTCTCATCAAAACGGATGCTCTTAATAGCAAAGTTGAAATCGTTATTCATGGTGAGTTGGTATCCTATTTCCTTAGATAAACGCTGACTGATTCCTAACTCTGTTCTTGGGGATGGTTGTGTTTTTTGATTTTCCCAATCGTCAGTGTGTGCAGCGTTTACTTCGAAAATTCAGTTCAAAAACAGCTGTCACAGTGCCTAACACCAGAGCAGTCTGTTTTTTATACTTGCTTCGTTACTTGAATAACATTGGTAATACTTCACGTTGAACATGAAGGAATTTCATGGTTTGAGGAAAAAACTGTCTAGTGCGCGTTACGCATACAGTCGATAAAGACCTCCATTGCAGGCGTGACACACTTTCCGGCATGGTAGCCACACAGTGGTTTGATCATTTGTGGTGCGTCGGTAAATGCGAGCTCTTGCAGACTGCCCTCTTGCAGTTCTTTTTCAACAGTGAAACGAGGCAGATACGAGATACCGATATTACTCTCTACACAGTTTTTGATGGTGTTAATGCTGCTCAGCTCAATCATGTTATCGATGCTGATGTTGCGCTCTTGGATGATGCTCTCAAAAGTCTGACGGAAAAGGCACTTAGGACCATTGCTGATGAACCCCAAATCAATGTGTTGATCCCTTTTCTGTAAATCCAATCCAGTTAAAAGCGGCGAAGCAACAAGGACTAACGGCTCTTGTTCAAACTCATGCACCTTGAGTGAATCATCATTACCGACACGATAAAACACACCCAAATCGGCTTTATCAGCAATCAATTCATCACGAATCTTGTAGCAGTTTTGTGATTGCAGAGAGAGCCTGACCTTCGGCGCTCGTATTCTGAATTCCTTCAAAACATTGGCCATTTTATAAGCGAGCTGAGTTTCTGCGATTAAAACCTTCAACTCTCCTGTCGGCTCAGAACTTTCCTGCTGTGCCGTGCCTTCAATGTTTTCCATCACTCGTGCGAGCTCATAAACGTACGGAAGAATCTTTTCTCCTGCTTGAGTCAGCACCATTTTTCGGCCGATCTTTTCGAACAACTGCAATGAGAGATCTTGTTCTAACTGTTTGATCTGAAAAGTTACTGTCGACTGAGTGCAATAAAGCTTTTGCGATGCTTTAAGAAACGAGCCTTCCTCAACAATGGTTTTAAACGTAAGGAAACGCTTTAGATTCATGACCAAACTCCTAACTGAATAGTTCAAAAAGTTAAAACTCTCAGTTTAAATATATTCAATTTTTTAATTGATTAACGCGAAGTATAGTGCACAAAAAACAGGAGAGATAGAGATGAGTGCCATCTACACCGCATTTTTCACCTACGTCATCATTACTTCGATCACGCCGGGTCCCAACAACATTTTGTCGCTCAGTGTTGCAACCCAGCACGGGCTAAAGCGTTCTACCAAAGTCATTTCTGGGATGTTCTGCGGCTATATTGTTTTGATGCTGTTGTGTGGTGTTTTCACTTATCACATGGTCAGCCTGCTTCCTGTAATTACACCTTGGCTCACATGGGTGGGTGCGGCTTACATAATTTGGTTAGCTTGGGGAATCGCGACAAGTGATATCAAAACTACATCAAAAGATTCTGAGGGCATCACTTTCTTAACAGGTTTTGGTTTGCAGTTCGTGAACGTGAAAATCATTCTGTACGGCGTAACATCTATCTCGACATTCGTGTTGCCTTACACACAAAACATCTACTGGATCTTAGCCACCAGCTTAGTGCTCGCGTTTATTGCATTGGCGAGCAACTTGATCTGGGCAATCACCGGCAAGCTGCTTCAATCGCAATTTCAGAAGTATGGCAAAGCGATCAATATGACCTTAGCGGCGACACTGCTTTACTGCGCGGTACAGTTGTTTGTTTGAGGTTGGGGTGATGAGACGCAGCGATTTCTGCGTCTCAAATTGTAGGCGGAGAAGTGGTTGGCTTTGAGTGTACTGACTCAAAGTTGGGCATAAATGATTTAGAGCTAAGTCTTGTGATAACGGTATTCGGATTAGTTTGTTTTAAAAATCTATCTTATCAAGCCACTCGGCATGCTTTATGCGCTCTTCTTGCTGCCATTTCAAACTCCAAACCCAATCATCTAGTCTTGGCGAGCAATCAGAACACTTATCACAGTGACTTTGCTTGAATCCTAACGCAAACTTTGGACCCTCAGTGTTATCGAATGCTTTGATTAACAAGTTCCCAGTTCCAATTGTGTGTTTATGCTTTAAACAAGTCATGATAGGCATACTCAAGGAGTGCATTCCTAACTGTTGAGCGATCATCCCTCTAGGTCGATAATCAACAAACATATGTTCACAATGACCAATAACATTTGTAGGGTCATAGTTGGCTAAACCTATAGCAATGAACTGCCCCTCTCTCGAAGCAGGATCATCTGGGTCCATACCCAAATTTTTAGCCATATCAGCAAAGAACTGCTTTTGCTCTTCAATGCTTGCTTCAAAAAGTGGCTTTGGTTTCTTCTGGTTAGCAATTATGGGGTCCAGACAATCAAGGAGCTCTCGTGAGTCTGGGAAATGATCGAGAATTAGCTCTCTCATATCAAATTGAACAATATCTTTTAACCCTTTCTGTATGCTAATGAATAGGTACAAGTGTTCAATTTTTCCAAGATCTCTAATCATTGCTAGATAAGTTAAAGACATGTAGATCATGCTTTCAAACCATTCATCTAGAAACGTAATGGCATCATCCGTCCCCCTAGTTTTGTGAATCGACTTAAACATACCAATTGACATTGTTAAGTCTTTCATCACATCAGCCAAAATGTTGAACTGACTTTGTCTAATCAAACGATGACACAAGTTAATGATTTTCTGTAGTAGCATGCACGCTTCATGGTATTGAGTGTTAGCTGCGCGATTCATATACAAAAATTCAAAGCTGTCAGTTTTGAAGTGAGCATTCGTATGATGAAGTGCATTCAACTGTTCAATTTTAATAAAGAAAACTGTACATCTGGCCTTAGCTATCGCAGTTAGACGATAAGCTGACTCTCTTTGCTCTCTTGCGCAGCGTACAAGATAATCACATAGCTTTAGCTTCTCTAAAGCTTCATCGCTTTTTAGTTGCGTGTAGGGCTGAATATCAAAAGCAAAAGAGTAGTACAAAGCTGCAATGAACCTGTCTTTTGACGGTACTATTGGAGAGTTAATAAGATCACTCGCTTGTTTAAACACTTGAGGATATGCCCTTTTAACCATCAACCTTTCTAACTTGATATGGTAAGCCGTGAACAGAGCATCACCAACTTGTTCGATACATGTGTTCAAAGCATCTGGTTGAAGGGCTTTACAGTTGTTAACTGCAAGCTTCAGATCTCGTAAAGACAGAAAGTCCCAACATTCTTGAACAGACACCAGCAATTTATCGAATGCTGCAAAATCGTTCCTTTCTAGCTTATTCTCAACGGGTAAATGGACGGTCAAAGTATCAGCAGATGAGTCAATTACTTTCCCCAAGATCTCTTGATTGTCAGTAATAGAAACCCAGTAAATATCTTCGCTAGACACTTCAACAACCACCAATATCACTGGAATATTGAACTTGAGATAATATAGAAGACGGGCGCGAGATACCGAGAAAGACAACTTCTGTCCATCATCAATGAATGAGCAGTTCTCTTGACCTTTAAGCTGAATTTTAAATACGCTCTCTTGACCAAGAGCTTTTCCGGTTGAGTCTTTCAGCTCAATTTCACAATCAATGCCATGATCATCTTGGTCTTCTTGACTTCGAATAATCCAGCTAAGCGGCGCTTTGTAGTTAAAAATTCGGCCAGCGGCTGCGCCAATCTCACCTGCATTCATAGTGAACCCTGATACTGATAATCTTGAAGATTTTTACTCTAACAGGAAGCTACAATAATTAAAATTACATAGAGCAACTCATACTGAGAGTTAAGCCAAATTATTTTAAGTAGTCCAAAACTTGTATCGAAGACATGTAAACCTCACATCTCCAAACAAGCTTGGGGGCATTTCCGTGTCCCACTTCCCCCGACTTCCCTTTTCCCACTCTTTCAACGATACTCTTGCACCTTATTGTTCAGTTGGAAAACTTCATGCCTCAAGCTAACTCCGTTGTCGTACTCGACTTTGAAACCACAGGTCTGTCTCCGAATATGGGCGATCGCGCGATTGAAATCGGCGCGATTAAGATCGTTGATGGTGAGGTGGTCGATAGTTTTCAGCAACTTATGAATCCCGGCTTTCGTGTGAGCTCATTTATCGAGGGTTACACAGGCATTACCAATAACATGCTGCGCACCGCACCGAGCTGCGATGAAGTCATGGCATCGTTCAGTGAGTTTATTGCGGGAGAGAATCTTATCGCGCACAACGCGTCTTTTGATAAGCGCTTTCTGGATGCGGAACTGGAGCGAATCGACTGCGGTTATTCTGGCGAGTTCGCGTGTTCTTTATTGGTGGCAAGACGCCTGATTCAAGACGCCCCGTCACACAAGCTGGGTGAGTTGGTTCGTTACAAGAACATCGAAAACGACGGTGTATTCCACCGCGCGTTAGCCGATGCACAGGTAACAGCAAAGCTGTGGTTGTTGATGGTAGAAGAGCTTGAACAATCCGGCATTGCAGCGCCAAGCTTCAAGTTTATGCAGACGGTAAGTAAGACAGCAAAAGGTAAAGTGGATCAGCTACTGGCTAAAAGCCGCGCTTAGTTCAACTTCTTGGCGTATCTTCCTACTTGCCTTTATTTAGTCAGTTCTGATTCTGCCCTATTGGACAGACAAACTTTGTTATAACGCTTGATAATGACATTGAGATTTTCGTCTTGTTATCAAGCGTTCATCTTATGTGATTCAAACTCACTTAAGCAGATTGGAAACTGCTCATCTAGTATTGCAGAAGTACCCTACTTATTCGCCAACATGCGTTTTTCAACTGTTGCAAGTGCATCCTCAATCGATTGTTTGTCTGTAAGTACATCCGCAATTGCAGCTTGTTGACCAAACCAGAATGGCATCATTTGAGGGATGTTAGGCATTACTTCACCTCGAATTGCATTCTCATAGGTTGCGGCCACTCTAAAGTCTTTCTTCAGTTCTTCATTGAATGATTTCAATGCAGGTACACCAATTGGTTTATCGTTATTCATGTAGCGAAGACCATCGTTGGTCAGAAGATAGCTTTCGATAAACTCTCTCGCCAAATCTTCATTTGGTGTGGCAGAGCTAATGCCGGCGGTCAGAACACCCACAAATGGCTTGGATGGGTTACCATTGAGTTTAGGAAGGACTGCCAACCCATAGTTCATTCCATTTTTGTCCAAGTTAGCCCATGCCCAAGGGCCATTAATCGTCATAGCTACCTTGCCTTGATTGAAGGCAGACTCAGCATTAGCATAATCGGCATCAGCGATGATGATCTTGTTATCGACGAGCTCTTTCAAAAATGCCATCGACTTATGAGCGCCTTTGTTGTTTACCCCTACATCTTTTGCATTGTAGCCTTTGTCATTTGTACCAAACGCATAAGCACCATTAGTGGTTAACAATGGCCAGGTAAAGAACGGAGATTTAATATCCCACATAATGGCTTTTTTGCCTTGTTTGGATAGCTCTTTATCCAGGGCGTAAACATCTTCCCAGCTCTCAATTGGCTCTGAAATAATGTCTTTGTTATAAATGAGTGAGAGTGTTTCCGCCGAAATCGGGTATCCAAAATACTTACCATTGAAGTTCATTGCACTCCAAGTAAACGCTTCAAATTTACTTTTGTATTCCTCGCTAGGCTTAACTTCACGAACAAGGCCAGCTTGAGCGTAACCACCAAATCGATCGTGGGCAAAGATCATGATGTCAGGCCCCTGACCAACCGCAGCACGACTCTCGTATTTCACTTCTAGTTTGTCAGGGTATTCCACAACTAAGTTAATACCCGTTTCTTCAGTGAATTTTTTACCAATTTCGATAATGCCGTTGTAGCCTTTGTCACTCGGCACCCATACTGTAATTGTGTCTTCTGAGAAAGCGACAGCGTTTGAAGAAGTTATTGCCAATAATGTAGCGATACTAAGCGCTTTTAGTTTGTTCATTGTTTCACCTTATTATTACTGTTGTTCAACCACTGCTTTAAATCCATAAGGTTCCAAAGTAATGGCTGTTTTATTTAACGTAACTGCAGCTTGTTTTGATGAAAAATTAATGCAAATAATGACTTTGTTATTTTCTTTTTGACGAGAAAAAACAATAACTTCACCGTTTGAAGCTTCTAGAATCTCTGGTACAGAACCATATTGGCCGTTCCATAGTGCTGGGTTGTTTTTCTTTAGGAAAAACAGTTCTTTGATTAGCGGTGTAAAGGCGAATGTCTTCCAATCGATGGTATCTTTTTCAAAAAAAGCGAGCTTTTTGCCTAATCCCGACTCTTGCCCGTTATAGATCAATGGCATGCCGTGGAATGTCATCGTCAGCGCCAAATACGCTTTCAATGCATCGCCGAAGATTTTCACATCGCACTCATCCCAGGAATTTTTGTCATGATTCGTAGTAAAAGCCATACGATAAGCATCATATGGGTAACGCGACACCTCTTTTGATAGGTACTCTTTGAAGGATGTGATGATTGGTTTACCAGCAGCCACCGATTTCATAACGTCGTAGAAATCCCAGTTATAAGTCATATCAAACGACTTTTCATGTAGCTCCACCGTTGACCATTCAGCAAGCATGAAGACTGGCTTAATTTCATCCAACGTTGCTCTTACGCGCTCCCAAAATGGGGTTGGAACAAGACCCGCGACATCACAGCGATACCCATCAATGTTAGCCTCTTGAACCCAATACTTAAGAGCGTTTTCCATTTCGTCCCAGAGTGGCTTCTGAGTGTAATCGAAGCCCACGACATCATCCCAATACTCAAGCTCTTCACCGTTATCATAGACGTACGAATGGATCTCTCCTTGGGCATTCTTTAGGTACCATTCAGGATGCTCAGTAACCCAACGGTTATCCCAAGCTGAATGGTTAGCGACCCAATCCATAATGATGTACATTCCTAACTCATGAACGGCATCCACTAGAACTTTGAAATCATCTAAAGTGCCAAGCGTTGGACAAACTCCATAATAATCTTTTACAGAATATGGGCTTCCCAAGCTCCCCTTACGCTCTTTTTCACCAATAGGATGAATGGGCATTAGCCATATAATATCTACACCCAACTCTTTTAGACGCGGAAGGTCTTGTCTAAATGACTGAATGTCTCCTGCTTCTGAATATTGTCTAAGGTTGACCTGGTAAATATTGGCCGATTTTGACCACTCAGGATGCTGAAAGCTTGTATTTACAGTTGCCAATTTAACTCTCCGTGTAAACGTTAAAATTTTTATCGTTGCTGTGTCGAACTACGTCTAATGAGCTCGACGGGTAATATGGTTTGAAGCTCTTCGATCGGTTTGCCATCAAGCAGAGATTTCATTTTTTCTGCTAGTGGCTTTGAAGAGTCATTAATTGGAGACAATGTCACTGTGAGCGGAGGGTTGAATTTGGCGCTGTTAAGGTGAGCTAGCACATCATCATGTGCAACGACAGATATGTCTTTTCCAACTTCCAGTCCGATTTGTTTAATTGCTTGATAGCATCCCAAGGCCAAGCTGACACTTGAGCATACGATTGCCGTCGGAATGAAATGATTGTTTGGGTTAAGCAATGCCATTGTGGCTTCAAAACCTTCATGTTCAACAACGGATACGTTGACAACCTTGCTTTTAATATTTGCGACTCTTCTTTCAAAAGCCGCTTGACGCTGCTGAGCAAACGCTAAATGTGTTGGGGCGTTTATGAATGCGATCTTCTCGTGACCAAGCTCTATGAGATGGTCTACTGCAAGTGTGGCGACTTGTTCATTATCAATATCGTAAAAAGCATAGTTAGGTTTAACCTCTGAGCGACCATGAACGACGAACGGGAAGTTTTTTTCCACTAAATATTTGATTCGCGGGTCATCAACTTCTGGCGCTTTTAAAATCAAGCCGTCAACCGTTTTTTTTGAGACAAATTGTTTAATGGTAGAGAGCGCGTCGCCTTTCACAGAAGAACCGATGAGTAGATGGTGATTTAATTCCGCAAGGTAAGAACTGATCGAGGCAAGCTCTTCAACATAGGTTGGAGCATCGACTAGTTCGTTCGTTGATTTCAAAATCATTCCAATCATCCCAGAACGGCCAGTAGCCAGTTGTTTTGCACTCGCGTTTGCAGAGTAGCCAAGCTCTTTGGCTGCTTTAAGGACGCGTTCACGAGTTTTCGCTCCTACTTCAGGGTAGCCATTTAGTGCTCGACTTACTGTCGCCTTTGATAACTTAAGATGTTCGGAAAGTGTTTTGATAGTCGCCATCATTTTCGCCAAATATTTAAACCGATTTAAATTTAGAGCCAAGACTAATTACACACAATAAGAACAATCACTTATTGTGATCACCACCTCTAACTGCGCAATAAATTTAAACCGGTTTAATTTATAGATAATCGAAGAAAAATGATTAGCCGATCATTAGGCGACAATCTATGAACTTTGCGATAAGGATAGAAAGAAAGGGTTAAGCAATTCTGATTTAACCAACCAAAATTGCTTCTTGTTTAGAGCTGTTTATCGGAGGAACTCAAGTCTATAGAAAGACTTTTAAGTAGGCACTCTATCCGAAATAACCTTGCCATCTTTGATGGTGATGATGCGTTTGGTGCGCTCTGCTAAGGCGTTATCGTGCGTCACTATGATCAAGGTTCTGCCTTCGGCGTGGAGTTGGTTGAACAAGGCTTCAATCTCCGCGCCAGATTTCGAATCCAGTGCCCCTGTGGGTTCATCCGCTAAGATGATTTGCGGATCGTTGACCAAGGCTCTTGCAATCGCGACCCTCTGTTTTTGACCGCCAGAAAGCTGGTTTGGTTTGTGGTCGAGACGATCCCCTAGCCCCACTTGTTCCAACAACTTCGCGGCACGTTGGCGACGCTCTTTGGCTTTGATGCCAGAGTATACCAACGGCAGTGCCACGTTATCCAATGCTGTCGCGTATTCCAACAAGTTAAAGCTTTGGAAGACAAACCCAATCTTTTGGTTGCGAATACCCGCTAGATCGTTCGCACTTAGATTTGCCACGTTTTGACCACCCAGTAAGTATTTACCATCGGTCGGTTTATCTAGGCAGCCGAGCATGTTCATTAGCGTTGATTTTCCCGAACCAGACGGGCCAAGAATCGAAAGAAACTCACCTTGATTGATGGTTAAGTCTACA
Source organism: Vibrio owensii (assembly GCF_002021755.1). Lineage (NCBI taxonomy): Bacteria > Pseudomonadati > Pseudomonadota > Gammaproteobacteria > Vibrionales > Vibrionaceae > Vibrio > Vibrio owensii. Next base: position 3,090,984 of record NZ_CP019959.1, on the reverse strand, counting down.
CCGTCTAGCGCGCGCACCTCCGCCTCTCCGCTAGAGTAGTATTTGCAGATGTTGGTTAGCTCAACAAGTGGTTTGTTCGACATCTTCTCTCCAGAATTCTTATTATTATTCACTTTGCAGTGCCTCCAACGGGCTCACTTTGGCGGCTCGGTTTGCTGGTAACCAAGCGGATGCAACACCGATGATCACCAAGGTGGTAATCACAATCGCAACGACAATCCATGACAGCTCTGGGACTGGTTTGCCAAGGTGCTCATAGAATACGTTGCCCTCTAGGTTGATGGCGCTGATTGCCGATACCAATGCGTAGGTCACGCCTAATCCCAATACGCCACCTAACATCATGGTCATCAGTGATTGCACCAAGTAGTGCAAGCGAATCGCTGTTGGTGTAGCCCCGACTGCCATTCGCACGCCGATGTCTCGGGTTGAACGCTTCACGGTCGCGTACATAACGTTGGCGATCCCCACGCCCGCAACGGCAAGGGTGACAAAACCGATGATGCCAAGGAAGCTTTGCAGGCCAATCAAAAACTGCTGCATGCTTTTCTGTTTGAGGAACATGTCTTCCACTTGCACCACTTGCTCATCACTGACGCTAGCACCATGTTTGCGAGCAATGACTTGGCGAATGGTCTCTGCGAGCTTTTTGCGGTCAGTGTTAGCTTGTGGCTCGACGTTGATGCCACCAATATCGCCATTGGTATGAAAGCGTTGCCACGTTGCTAACGGTACAAAGCTGGAATAGTTGATTTGGTCGCCCTGCTCAATCTCAGCACTGCTTTTCTTCAATACACCAATCACGGTGAATTCTTCGCTGCCAATCTTGACCTTTTCCCCCACGGGATCGGTTTGCAGTGTCACTGGCGCAAACCAGCTGAAGTCATCGACAGGGTTGAACAAGTCAGCCGCGAGCGAATAACCCAATACGACCACTTTGCGCATCTGCTTTTGGTCGAGTGGGTTTAGCCAACGTCCGCCATCCATTGGTGTTAGGTTGGTCATTGATGCAAAGTCTGTCGTGACGGCCAATGGCTCTTGCCATGAGCCTCGGTCGCCCACAGTAATGCGCTCATTCCAAATAGCGGTCGGTGCAACGCTCTTCACTTCTGGAAGGGCTTTGACCACATCGGTATCGTCGACTTTTAAGGTTAAGAATTTGCCTTGGTGAAAAGCGCCATAATCGACCGTCGCCATACCACCCGTTAGGTAAATCAGGTTCCCGTTGCCATTTTGCGCGGTTCTTAATACGCCCTGACGAATGCCCTCGCCCACGGCCAGCATTGCGGCGATACACAAGGTCGCCCATGCCACAGCAAGAATGGTTAAGCCTAAGCGAAGCTTTTCTGCCGCCATTTCCTGAAAGATTTGTCTCATTGGTAGCAACATGATTATGCCCTCGCGCTCAAAGCGATTACCGGAGTGAGTCGCGATGCTCGTCTCGCTGGGAAGTAAGACGCCAACAACGCCAGAACCAGCGTGACTAACAGTGACCAAGCGATCGAATCCGGTGTGATTACAGGGAAACCTAACCACTCCGGCAAGGTGATTGAGCCTAACAACGCCACCACCATATACGCGACTAATAAGCCAAGTGCCGTGCCGACAGCCACCAAGAACAAGCCCTCCAGAATGAACTGACTAAGGATGGATTTTTGTGTCGCGCCTATTGCCAAGCGCACGCCGATTTCTCGCGTTCGCTCTGTCACTGAGAGGAACATAATGTTCGCGACACCGAGCGCCCCAACGGCCATGGTCATTGCGCCACTTGCCCCAAGGAAGATTTGAATGCCTCGGAAAATACCCGTGATTAGCGCAGCACCTTCACTAAAGTCCGGTAGGTTGATCGCTTCTTTATCGGTTGGGTCAAAGTGCAATTGTTTGGCGTAGAAGTTGACGATGGCTTGTCGGAAAGCGGGACCATTCATACCCTCTGTTGGCTTAAGCAGTAGCATCCACGGTTTGGCATCCCACAAATCGAGATACGTGGTTTGCGGAATAAACACTTTGCGGCTGTCGCCGAATGAAATGCCTGCATCTTCATCTTTGATGATACCAATCACCAAGAAGGGAATACCGTTCACTTTAACCATTTGCCCGATGCCGATTTCACCCATCTTAGCAATTTGATCACCAAGCACAGCAACACGCGTATGGTTAGCGATATCAGTTGGTGACAGGTTGCGTGAGCCAGACTCCAACTTACGTTGAATGAGGGAGAAGTAAGACGGATCAATACCACTAACGTTACTGGTTAGGTTCTGGCCTTTGTCATTGGTGACGCTCGCATCCCATTTGGCATAAACGCTCGATGCCGCTTCGACAAAGCCGGACTGCTTGATCATATCGACTTTGTCTTGCGGGATCTGAATTTGACGCCTTGAAGGTAAGCCGTGCCATGGTTTGCTGGTGCTCGACGGAAACGCGATTTGCACGTTGTTGACCATAAACGACAACTGCTGAGTTTGATGGCGATAAAAGCCCTCACCCAGTGCAATCAGCACCACCACGGATATCACGCCCCAAGCAATGGCAATGATGGCGAGCATGCTTTTCATGCGATGCGCCATCAGCGTTTGCCATGTTTGTTGCAATAAACTGGTCATGAATTAAAAGCTCGGGAGATCAGTGCCATGGTGTCGTCGTCTAACTTGCCTGCGGTTTGCAGCAGACCGATGCGCTGACGCCAGTAGTTGTACAAGTTGCTTTGTAGGCTATTTTTGGCCTCGAACAAGTTGTTGTGCGCGCTAATGACTTCCGATACTTCTAGCATACCTGCATCGTAAAGTTTCTCTTTGCTGCGCAGCACTTTCTCACGAGAGATAACCAGTTCGTTAGCCATTAAGACTTGGTTCCAGTTGATGTCGACTTGAGTAAACTGCTGGATAACGCGCTTTTGAATGTCGATTTCGACTCTGCGTAGATCTTGTTTGGCACTGAGGATATTCAAGGATGCTTCATCGACTCTGGCGCGCGTTGCACCATTCAAATCGATCGGCACGCTTAGGGTAATACCCGCGTTGAATTCACCGTCTTTGCGTCGGTCATCATCGTTGTAGCCGACGTTTCCTTTTACTGTTGGGTAGTAACCACCTTGAGCGGAGTCTTTGGCAAACTCACTGGCTTTCACGTTTTGCGCAGCCACCAACAACTCTGGGCTGCTGTCTTTGGCAAGCTTTAACCATTGCTCTTGAGAGTCCACCATCATTGGCGGTTGAATAAGAGAATCGGTGCGAATTTGGTCGACGCTTTGTGGGATCTGATTGATCAACGCAGCAAGCTCAGCTCGTTTGACTTCCAAATCAGCTCTCGCGCTCAAGATCCCTGCTCTGTCTGCTACTTGAGTCGCACGGATCTCTTCGACATCAACCGATTTCACCTTACCGGCGCGGTAACGCTTCTCGATGATCTTCAGCAGTTTGTTGCCTTCTTCCAATTTGGATTGCGCCAATTGCAAATCGCCTTGTGCGCTCGCGACATCCAAATACGATGAAAGCAGTCTTTGTGCTAATTCATTGTGTGATTGAGCCAGTTCTAATTGAGCCTTGATGTAGTTGGCATTGGCTTGGTCTAGATCGGACCACAAGCTGCTGTCCCAAATGGTTTGAGACAGTGATGCACCGTAGCTGTTGGTGTTATCGGCCGATTCACTCCAATCCGCCGATGCCGTCGCACTCAAACCCGGCAGTAATGAACTGCGGCTCGCATCCACACCGACTTCACCGAGTTGCACGCCAATCTTGGCTTTCTCGTAATTTGGGTCGCTCTGTTTCGCTTGTTGCCATGCTTGCTCAATTGAAATCGCATAACTTGGTAAGCTGAGTGTTGCGGCTAATATCGCGCAACCAATTTTAGACAAATGCAGCTTAGCCATGCGCGGCTCCCATCATCATGCTGTTATCGATGATCTCTTCGTTTAGCTCAACGCCATCCAATACTTCTACATTGATGCCATCTGACAAACCAAGCTTCACCTTCTGTTTGTGGAAGCCTTGTTCTGAACTATCTGGAATCAATACGTTTGGCGTATCGCCATCAAATTGCAGCGCACGCTCAGGCAGCGTTAATACGTTCTCTGATTTCTTCAGCGTGATTTGCGCATTGGATGAGAAGCCCGAGCGAAGCAACACTTCTTGTGGGATCTTCAGCTCACCTACTTCGACTTCAAAACCGTTATCGAAGCTTTTTGCCGACGCGTTGCCTTCTGGCGAGTTTAGGTTCTCTGACTGAATCGCAACTTTGGTCAGCACGCCGGAGATTTCTACATCTGGATACGGCGCAACGGTCAGCAATACCGGCATACCCGGAGAAAGCTGCGCGGCATCATGCTCGCTTACACTGCCTTTGAAGATCAGGCTGTTCATATCGGCCAGAGACATCATTTCTGTTGCAGCTTGGCTCGATTCGGTTGAGATGATTGGCTCACCAACTTCCACTTTGCGGTTCAATACTGTGCCGTCAATCGGTGCGTAGATGGTCGAGGTCAGACGCGCGTTACCGATCGATGCTTCACCACTGCGGATCAGTTCGAGGTTCTGGCGTTTTTGAAGCACGTTCGCTTGTGCCGATTTCACCGTCGAGCGCGCACTAACGTATTCATCGTAGTTGCTTGGAATGATGTCTTGCTTCACCAAGCTCTCTAAGTTGGCGAGCTTTTGCTTAGCGGATTCGAGGTCTGCTTCACTGCGCATCAAGTCCGTGGACGCATCCGTAAGTGCCTGTGGCGTCGGGTTCGGACGAACCTTAATCAATGGCTGGCCTTGTTTCACTTTCTCGCCAACTTGGACGTAAATCTCGCCGACGATACCGTCAATTTGCGACTTAATCGAAACTGAGTGTGCAGGGACAATATTGCCGACTGCGACCGCTTGTTTCTCAATGGTTCCTTTTTCCACTGCCAGAGTAGGAAAAGCCTCTGGTTGAGCCGAAGATTGCAGATAGAAATACGCACCGCCGCCAAGCAATGCAACGCTCACAGCAGCGACAAGCCAAGTTTTTGCCATCATTGATTCCAATTATTGTTTTGTAGTCTTGTGACCATCTCATGAACATTAAGTTCTAAGGATATCGTGGTTTGAAGCCGCTAAGATTGTCATATTTAGTAAGGTTTTGTCAGGGCGCTTTGACAATAAGCAGGATGAATAGCTGAAATCGGCGTTAAACGCTTAGATTTTGTACTTGTTTGAGAAAGATGGAACTCGCAGAGATGACGCTAACCTAGAACCTTGAAATAAAGAGACAGAATAAAGAAAACCTCAAGCTCACGCGTAAATGAACTTGAGGTCTAGTTTTAAGCTTTGGGAATAAAGACTTAATGAGCGGGCTTAATGAATTACCGCCGTCGACTGAGTTTGGTTTCCGGTGACTTCGGCCAAGCTTTGCGTGAGTTGTTGGTAATACGGGTTCCAAGTCAATCTTGCGTAGACCTTGCCCTCTTCTTCATGTCCCCAAGCAGACCACCACACTTCACCGCCATTTTCACAGTACGCGGTTGCCTTCTCGTCCATGCTATTCATACACATTCTGTGTTCACCATGTTGGCCATAGTATGTGTTTTCAGGCGCAAACAATGGGCTCATGTGTGAACCTGTGCTGATGCGCATCGAGTCGAGTCTCATGGTCAGCGACGTTGCGGAAGACAGCGCGATGTCCGATTCACCGTACCAAAGCAGTTGATTGGCCGAGTTAACAAAACGCTCTTCGTAAAGGGTTTTGACGGCTTTTGGGTCAACCACGCTGTCGGCTTCGCTCAACACGATTAATGTTGGTACCTTAACGGTGTTTTCTTTGAGCAAGCTTCTTAATTTGGTCGCGCTTTCTGAATACGCGATAGCCCCATTCAGCGGCGCAGAACTGTAGCGCGCTAAGTTATCTTCTTTGGTTGTATAGCCATCGACAAACAGTGAAGCGAATGGCGCAAACTTCTCTAGTATTGGCGCTTTAGATTGAAAGCCCGGAGAGAACAGCAACAAACCGTCGACGTTGCCTTGTTCAATGGCATTGATGGTCACCAAGTTTCCACCAGTAGAAAAGCCGCCTAACCAAACTTCATCGTAATCTTGCTTTAGTAGTGCCGCATAGTGATCGACCATAGTTTGCCAATCATTGTAGGTTGGCAGCATAAGATCCGATGGCTTACTGCCATGACCCGGTAGCAAAACGCTTTGCACATAGAAACCCTGCGCTTGGAGTGTTTTACCAATGTCTGAGAAGCTATAAGGCGAATCACCCAGTCCGTGCACGAGTAAGATCGCTTTGTTGGACTTGTGCTCTGGCTTCAACTCAAAAGGCATGTTCATCGCGATTTCTTTGTCATGATCATCACTGATGTAACCACGATGTTCGACTAACCAATCCTTGGTCACCGACAAGTAATCGTCAAATGTCGGTTGAATGTAGTTGTAGTACTGCTCTGATTGATTCAGCGCGACAGGCGGTTTTGACGCACACCCCACCACAGAAACAACCAGCCCGAAAAGCAGTGCCATAAGTACGATTGGTTTCATCTCTATACCCGTATCAAAAGAAGATAAGAGCATAGTAAAGCGAGTTAAGCACTAGGTCAGTACACAAAACTACAGAAGTTGTATACAAAACTACAGGATTTCAGTTTTTGGGGTTTTGTATACTCATGCTCCACATTTGGTGCACGGATTAACGGGTGAAAGACTTGACCATATCGTACTGATGCAGCCCTTCGCCAAAGCCATTTTCAACAATGCTTACCGTGATGAATCCGTATCGATTGAAGAGTTTTTCCATCAATTGTGTGGTGCTGATGTGAATATCATAGAGATGGCCTTCTGCTCTGATGCGCGATTCCATCTCTTGATAAAAACGATCTGCCGTTGAAAGCAGATGGCGATGTCCTATCGAACCGTGACGAAACATCACCCACGCAATACCATGAGTTTTACCTTTGGTGTAGTGTCCACCACAACCGATCACTTGCGCGTTTTCTTCAGCCACGAGGTAGTTTTCATCGGCGTAGTTATCTAAAAAATCGACTAAATCCGCCTCATCACTTTCGATGAAATATTTCGGGCAGTTAGACAGCAGAATGTCGATAATCGCTTGCTTGTCTTGTGGGGTGTAAGTTCTGAATCTCATCGCTTTGTTCTATATCGCCGTTGATTGTGCTTGGTTGCACTACCGTCGAGGCTTAACTCTCTGGTTAGTAAGTATTTACAACGCCAGTTTGAAGCCTTCGTGCGTGGCCTTAAAACCCAGTTTTTCGTAGAAGCGAAGTGCATCAGGACGTTGCTTATCACTGGTCAATTGAACGAGTTGACAACCTTTGTCTTTCGCCTGCTTTATCGCGTATTCAAACATCTGCTCACCAAAGCCACGTCCGCGATAATCTTGATGAATTCGGACGCCTTCAATCAGGCAACGCCAACTGCCAATGTGGGTCAGATAAGGGATAAAAGTCAGCTGTAACATGCCAACCAAAGCACCCTCTAGTTCTACCACCAGCAATTGGTTGTTTGGGTCTTTGTCGATCGCTTCGAATGCAGCAAGATAAGCTTGATTCAGTGGCGAGCTTGCGTCTTCCCTCTTGCTTCCTAACGGGTCATTAGCCAGTAATGCAACCAAGCTGGTTAAGTCTTCAAATGTCGCGCTACGGTATGTCAGTGGCATCGATTCTTCCTTGTGTTTTTACTTTTCGTATTGTGTTAATCGAGAGCGGCTTACTTCGTTCTTACCATTTGAGGAAAACCACTTTGCGCGATTTCATAGGTGACGAATCCAAACTTCTCATACAGCTTTTGTGCGGCTTCATTTTTAGGATGAACGCCGAGACGAATACCATCACAAGTGCCTTCAACTCTCTTTAATAGTGCTTTCATAAGTGCTGAAGCGACGCCTTTGCCGCGATGGCTTGCATGAACCGCCATTGCCAATTCAGGATATTCAGCATATTGAACGGTTTGGCTCGATTTATAGCGAATCTGGACAATGCCGATTGGCTCATCGAATTGGTTTAATGCGAATAATCCGAGGTCGCCCGCTTTGCCCCATTCTTCAAAATAGGCTTTGATGTGCGCCAGTTCGAGCACTTTTGGATCGTGGTCGGGTTCATCGTCCGGCGTCCAAAGCGCCACCAACAATAGCTCTTTTTGCAGCGCTAAATCCGACGCTGTCACTTCTCTAAACTTCATTTTTTCCGTGGTTCTTCCGTGGATGCTCGTGTTCTTCGTCAGGGTAAATCTCTCAACTTCTTCGCTGGATTCCCTGCATAAATGCCTTTCTCTGTGATGTCTTTCGTCACCACGCTACCTGCGCCAATAACCACACCTTCACAAATTTTCACGGCAAGTATCGTGGCATTCGAGCCTATGGTTACGTTATTCCCAATGACTGTGCGCCCCCAGCTGTCTGGATTCGCGTCTGGTTTTCCGCCTTTGAACAGGTCGTTGGCAAACATTACCCCATGACCAACAAAACAATCACTGCCGATGGTCACGTATTCGCAAATAAATGTATGAGATTGGATTTTAGTTCGCTCACCAATCACTGTGTTCTTCTGGATTTCGACAAAGGGGCCAACGAATACGCCTTCTTTTAGCTCGCAGCCATAGACGTTTGCAGGTTTGATGATGGTGACGTTTTCACCACAAGTCACATCTTTAATTTGTGCATGTAAGACTTTTGGACTGTACATCTATTCTCCAAAATAAAAATGAGTGATTGATTAGATTTCTACACGACGCCCAGTTGGTAAATGCTCTAAACGCTCATCAAGTACTTCTTTCAGCAAATGATACGCTTTCATGCCCGTGCAGTGGCCCGTGTAAAACTTCTCAACAGGGTATTCCAACAGGGCTTTACCTAATGCTTTTATGTCGTCTTTAGTGCCGCCGATGCCATTAAATACGGGTAAGCCCACAAGGTGAAAGCCACCTACTACCGCTTTGATTCTGCAGTTTGGAAATAATTCAATGGCGGTTTCAATCATATTCAATACTCCGCTGTGCGCACATCCTGTGAACACAACCAAGCCATCTTCTTCCTTGATCACCAAAAGTAACTCATGTTCAAAAGCGTCTTGCTCATAACCGCCATCTTTCGATTGGGTGTAGAGGTACTGATTTCCTTTGGGTTGTGGGTACTTGTCGCTGATCTTGGTAATCACATGAACATTTGGAGCAACTTGCGTCGTTTCGCTTACCTGCACTATGCGGTCATTGGTTGTGTCTAACAAAGCTTTGTCGATACCAACATCACTCTTGAAGCCAAAAGCTCGAAAGCAGTAATCCTGATCTCCACACGATTTTAAATAGACTTTGGCTACATCGTGTTGCTCTAGAAAGTGAGAAGTACCGTTGCAATGGTCATGATGCCGATGAGAAATAACCGCGAGCTCAACTTCTTGGATATCGATGTTTAGTAAAGGCGCGTTGTCGCAAAACGTTCGTCCACTGCCCATATCGAACAACAGTTTGGTTCCTTCTGTATCGATGTGCAGCGATAAACCGCGCTCAACACAGAGATCGGCTCGGTCCTCAACACGAGAATTATCGACGAGAGTGGTAACGATCATGGTGTCTCCTAATGACGTTGAACCGCTTTAGTGGATGAGACAATAACGAGGTTTGATGCTTGTAGAAAAAAGTAATGGTAATTGTGTGATTAGACAGAGGTTTACGGTACCCGTTTTCGATCGTGCTTGATTTTCACTTCACTCCTAAAACATCAATCAAGCGATTTTGATCCTATTAAGACTTGACGGAAGATCAATAAACGCACTATTATTCGCAAAACTGACCAGTTGGTCAGTCAGTATGTAGAGTGAACACAATGGACAAAAGACAACAGATCATTGAAGTTGCAACCCAGTTATTTGCAGAACACGGTTTTGAGAAAACGCCCGTCTCCACCATTTGCGAGAAGGCTGAGATTTCAAAAGGTTTGGTGTTTCATCACTTCAAAAATAAAAACGAACTGTTAAGAGAAGTTTTTGTTCATATCACTCAGATTATCGAAGAAGCCGACAAAAATGATGAACACGTAACAGAGAGTGATGATCGCCTAGAAGCCATGATCCACTCGATCTTCGATGGCATGACGGTTCCTGACCATCGCAAGATTTACCAGTTCAACTTTAGTGTGATGGTTCACCCGACAACCAGAGCGATTGTTGTCGACCTGATCGACGAACGCTACCAAGGTTTACAGGCATCTACTGAAGAAGTCTTCCGCTCGCTAGGACACGCAAACCCGGCAGTGGTGACAAAAATGTTCATCGCAGAGATAGACGGCATTGCCATGAACTACTTACTGAATGAGGACTTCCCTATCGAAGAAATCAGACAAGAGTTCATCAAAAAGTACTGTTAAAAATACCAAAAATCATGCACATATCGATGCGTGATTTTTTTGGCCAAACATACTGACTGCACGGTCAGTCAGTATGTTTATTAAATTTAAAAACGAAGGAGAAACCAATGAATACACCTTATCAAATTCAATACGAAGCGTTCGCAAAAGCAGGTGGACTATACGATGAGAGACACGCCAAACTCTATGCAGAATTTGCCGACAACCTTATTGCGGATGGTAGCTTTTCAATCGTCTACGAAGGCGTGGCACACGCATGCTATACCCCTATCGTGATTGACGCAGCACCACACCTAAAATGCTATGTGCTTGCGCCACTGGCCGTACTACCTGAATACCAAGGCAAAGGCTACGCGACAAGATTGATGGAAGAAGCAGAAAAGCAATTAGATGCTGACGTTATCTTTGTGATGGGTGAGCCGTTCCACTACGGAAACCGCTACAACGCGCCGCACAATGTGTTGCCACCAGTAAGAACTCAAGCTCCTTTAGAGTGTTGGTTTGCACGTGAGCTTACACCTGGCGCACTAGATGGTGTCGGCGAATCAACCTCATCCATCAAAGGCCCTTACGCAGAACCATTGATGTGGGGTCATCCCGACGAGCAGGTTCAATAACGCCTAAATAACAAAAGCCCAAAACACTTGTTTTGAGCTTTTGTACATAACGGGTTCCCCCCTAGTCTATCGGCTATTTCCAAAACTAGATTCAGAGAGAGTACACACTGAAACAACCACAATAAACAAAAGTGATTCCGATTACACTAGCTAGTTTGCTATCGTTTAGGTGGTGACATATGTGTTTTTCCGTGAGCAATTTGTACGACTTACGCTCGGCTCAGACTTCGAGACTTATCACCCTTGCACCAATGACATTAACAGGCTCAATTCCAGATATCCGTGTTATCGGCACTGTACTGGGTTATCTGGCTGAAGTAAGAAACTCTCAAATAAAAGGGATAAACACAAAAGGAGTATAACGGCAATATGCCCCAATATTCAGGCGAACTATTCGTTCTGAACCGAATAATAAATTGAGAAAGGTCGACATCAGCATATCGACCTTATTATGTTTGTTCTTGAAGGGTAATTACTTTTTCAACGAAGTCTGGTTGTCTATGGAAACAAGTTGTTCAAGCAACAACTTTTGTTCTCGATCTAGCGAACCCATTACTTTTTTTAAGTTTGCTTGATAAGCATCGAGCACGTTTTTATCTGCACTAATAGCGAGATCAAGTTGGCGTTCATACTTCTGCAAAACTTGTGTCGTGCGCTGAATATTTTTTATATTTTCGCGATGTTCCGCATGCATAAAGTACAGCGTAGAGGCCGCTGTAATAATCACAACCAACTTATCAATCGATAACCAACCCGACTTGCTTTCATTCTCACCAACCAATTGCTCAGATATTGCTTGCTCACTCATTATTCCATGCCTACTAATTTCAATTTAAATTTAATTCGTTCTGCAGTGCGCTGAAGTTCCTGCAATGTTTGATCTTGTAAGTGGGATTGATACTGCACCAAGCCCGTCGCTGCCGCATAAGCCACTAATGCTGAAATGATCAACCAGCGGTGAGACTTAATGGCGTGTTTCAATTTTGTAATCAAAACAGATCCCCTCTACATTTAAATCGGCTCTGGCCTTCAATTTCTTGTTGGCGAGAGATCTGCAACAAATTTTCAATGGTTAATGGTGGCATCTGAAAACACTCATAAACACTCCCATTACCACGCTGGACAAAAATCAAACTGTTATAGCGCTCTCTATCCGTATTATGAATACGCTTTATTTGAGGGCTATTCGATTGCTGCATTACGGTCAATGCTCGCTGTTCAAGAAGTTCACGTATGGACACTCGGCCCATCTGCTTAATCTCTTTCCAACCTTCCATTGAGTCATAGTTTTGCAATAGCAACAAAGCGTCTTGGGCTGGATTTGGTTTGAGGAACCATTTCTGATCCAACAGATAGCCCACCTCTTTACTGGCCAAGATATTTGGCAATGCAACTTCCTCTAACTGACCATCGCTGCCATAATTCAAACCAGCATAAAATCCCATCCTTTCATCGCGCTTAATGACAGCGACGTTAAAGTCGTAAGGGACCTCGACTTGGCCTGATATAACAACTAAATCTCGTGCCACCTGATCAAGCCGTTGAGTCTGTTCGAAAGTACGGTAAATCTTGCTAGGTCGCTCACTCTGTGCCTGTGTATCAATCAAACTTGATAATGCAGTTAACCCTTGACCACCAGTTACATGCAATAACCACTCTTCAATATCGATGATGCTACCCAATAATGTGGCTGTCGCTTTATCCAACAAGCTCAGTTCAGCAGTCTGTACTACCGTCTGTTCAATAAACTCATTCATCGCCATTGCGTATGAGTTTCTATGATTAATTCCAACAGTACCTATTAAGGCAACCCCGATACCAATCACACTAAAATAACTGACGCCTATCACACGGTTGCTTTGATAACTCGCACGACCAAACTGGAAAAGCAAGGAGAAGATAGCAAACAAACTCGCTGTAATCGCCACTGGAGGGATGAATGATAAACGAACCGCATCACTGCCTATTTGATAGAACATGCCACCAGGTGCAAAAGCCGATTGTGCCGTTGCATCGGTTAACATACGCACGAAGTTAGCGTTATCTAGTGATGCTACCCAACGTTTAAATAGCTGTTCACGCCCTGTCGTATGTTGGTAGCTACTATAGTAATGCTCTTTTAAGATCTGCTTGAACATCGCCCGCGTGCTACTGTGCTTAGCAATATCGATCTTATCCATATTTCGATTGCTAAGTTTTAGTTGGCTAGTGGCTTGATATTGACGCCATGTTTTATCAATTTCCACACGAGCACGTTCTTGCAACGAACGGCGAATCGGCGTTGAGTCAGTGCGTGACCACGTTGCCGACACTTTGTACCCTTGCTCTCGAGCGATTTGCACCACGATTTGCTTAATTGCCGCTTGGGCGACAAATTCATGTTGCTCTAGATCATCGTCAAACGGGTATCGATGCTCCAGATAAGCAATTCGGGCATCTTGCAGCTTGGCTGTAAATGAACGTGTAATACCTGCTAAATACTTATGATATAACCAAGGCTCATCATCTAAACTCAATAGACGCAGACCTGCTATTCGGCCCGAATCTATTTCGCTTTGCATATAGTCATGCCACTGTTGGCGTAATGCATCGATACAATTAGAATCGCAGCTTTTCGCACGTAAGCGTTGGACTTGCCCACGATAAACTTCTACATATCGTTTGACTAAGGGTTCAACAAATTCCGCCTCATTATCAAAACCTTGCTGATAAGTGAGCCATTCTTGAGCCAATTGCGCATCAATTTTACGTTGCAACTCACCAAACTCACGCTTAAACGCACTTGGCCCAGTATAGTTCTGGCGAATTTTTGCGATCGCTTTTTGGGTTACCAAATAGTGTTTTAGCTCTTTATCGTATTCTGCCCGTGCTTGCTTATAGCGTGGAAAAATTTTGCTATTAAAATACGCTTCCTGGTCGCGCTCCATTAACGTAACCATCATATTTTCGGTCTGAGCTGCAATCGTGCTATCAACAGCAGTAGACATCAAAGCCAATGATGGCAGCAACGCAACGAGAAGCTTACGACGCTCATCATCGGCAACGATCGAGTTCATTGCCTCTGCACGATCAAAAACCACCATTTGGCGATCTAAGACTTCTTTAAATAAGAGTGATCGCACCGCCGCTAGCTTAGTTTCTGGAGATGTCGAGATGACCAACTGATCGACCGTGATGCGCAGCGCAGGTACCGACACGATCCAAAGCAATATAAACACCACAAAGCGACGACTGAAAGCTCCTACAAATGGCGCGATATTTAACGCAAGCATGTGTTTTGGAATTGCAGTTGCGACCGCTAACGCCAAACCAAATCCACTGACGATACGACCAATCAACTCAACATGTTCAGCCAACTCTGCATATTCGCCCACTAACGTTTCTAGGCCTGATGCATAAAGCTGAACAAGTACAGTATTCAACGACACCTCAACCCACATATAAGCTAGTAGGCCTGGTAGCATGATAAAAAGCAGCAACAAAATAGGAATGGAACCCTTATTGGGTTTCGTTGCAGTCACGTTTTGGTTAGGCACCATGTTTGCCTCCAAATACGATCACTTTCTTTTTACGCGCACTGCTATCGTCAGCTTGGGAATGGCACAACGCTTGATTACTTTGGCCCTGTCCTGCTGAGCATCGGTCAATAAAAGTCGCAACATCACCTCGATAGGTTAGGTAGCGCCCAGTTGAGAGTAAAGACTGTTGCTGCTTAAGTTGATTAAAATCCGCATCAGCTGGCAACAATGAAACAAGTTTTACCTGAGATTTGATACTTTCTCGGCTGTAGGGTTCGGTAGGTGTACTGATCATCGTACCTTGAGTCAGCGCTTGGCAGCTTCGTAAAACATCACCGTGCGTGAGCACTAAAAAGTGAGTCGTATCTATCGCGTTTACAAATTGCATCGACAATTCGCCTACGGCAGAAGCACGTTGACCAGTCACAATCAAAATATTCCTTGGAGTAAACGACAGGTGCTTTTTCTTTAAAAGCTTATGTTGCTCCCCAGTAACCAACAATGTTTGGTCAAGGTAAGCGAAATGAGTTGTCCAATCTCGAACTAAAGTTCCCTTATCAATATTTGTCAAATCAAACAAAACACCATCAAAAGAGAGGGTTAAAGATTCAAGTGTTTGTGAATGACTATCGTTTGGGAAAAAGAAGTAATCATCACCTTGTTTTTTTAAGGAGACAAGAGTGTAACCAAACGAAGAAGATTGCTGCTGTTTAAGATCTTTGAGCAAAGCAGTACGAGTCGCTATCGGGTAACGGCAACTACCCTCGTCCAAAGGTACAATTCGACCAAGGCGATCGAGCACTAAGCCGCGTTGCACAAGTGCATCTTGCAAATCCCTATTCTTTTCTGACTCATCAGCATAATCTGGTAAATGGGGCGTGAGTAACAAAGTAGGAGCAACATAAGGGATAGGTGGAGGACTAGAGCAACCGGCTAATACTAACAACAGTACAATCCAACATATATTCCGTTTCATTTTGAGCTTTATGTTCCAATTTCAAAAAAATCGGCGAATTCTACATTATTTTTTATGCCATTAATTGATTAAGAGCACATTGTTCACTTTTATTTTTTCACTCGCTCAATATACAACCAATCCACTTTAGTTGGCGAAACTTTACGCCTTTAGCAATACATAATTTTAACAATTAAAATCATTACAGGATATGTGACTAAACATTATTGAAGTGAATCACAAATTCATAAGCTAAATACTAGATTGTTTCATCAAATATTTTTTATTCGGCTAATCTGCGCCAGTTTATTTCGGCTCATAGTAAGGATGACCAATGCACCATTGCGGTAACGGCCTGTATCTTCAGGATAAATTTTGCACTCAATGCGGCGAGGAAGTTGAGGAAAGCAAAAAGTTGCTCACGTTAACGGATATCGAACCATACCTACTCGATGATCTTATTCAATCTTGCCCGGAAGCCAAAACCTTTACAGGTCGTCTAAAAAACAGTTTCTATTACAAGCGTCGTAATAAAGGCGGCAATATTACCTATTCTTATTGGTGGATTACCCTAGAAAATGCTGATGGTGAGATCAAACAGATCAGCATCGACGCTGAAAACACAGCGTTCAACAATCTAAAAAATGGTACTGTCATCAGTTTGCTTGAGCCAACTGGCATTAATCTACACTACCTATTAGACGATGCAGCAAAAGGGATTGTGACTAATAACTTGCTCGCTTCTGGCGTCATTCTTCACAATGATGATGGGCAGGTATCTACCCTGACCAATCACTATGATGTCACTAAGCCCAATGCGGGACAGTATATTAGCTTAAGCTTAATGTTTGCATTTATTGCAGCGATAGTGGTTGGTGGTTTAATGGAGATGGGCGCGAGCGCTATTCTTATAAGTAGTATTGTGATCGCCACCTTAGGGTGGATGGGATATAACCGAGATGTCACGATTTACCAAAAAATAAACAGTCGCAAAGAGAGCATTACCGCAACCTTGGCAAAAATTTTAGAGATAAGTAAATACCAGCTAGGTTTTCATAAGATTGAACGCACAAATCACGATGATGATATTTTTTGCGGGGCTTGCGATCACCGCATTCAATTAGACCTTCAGTACTGCCCTAAATGCGGAACAAGTCAAGCTCCCCATCAAACTCTGCAGCGGACATCAGAGAATGAATTTGATTCTATCGCTTGTATGAATGAAACCACAGAATCGCAACTGCTTGTAGATGAGCCTCAACCCATAGAGATATCTAAAAAAAGTATTCGTGAGATGCGCCTAGATAAAATGAAAGAGTTTTATCAGTCTCACCAACAAAAATTCATATACCGTCATGCTCTAAGTCCAAATAAGAAATTTGATGGTAGCGCTTGGTGCTATATGGTTCAGGTCACAGACCGTCATATGAATACCGATGTGAGCGACGTGACTTACACTGAAACCTACACGATTCGTGATAAACACGGTTTTTACGACACGAAAACCACTACCCATCGTGTTCGCGATTCTAAACTTACGGGAAAAGTCACCGTAGAAGACGACGCCGGGGAGGTTTTTGAACAACGATTACCGGAGTCTTTAATGGCGCATACTGAAGTAGGTGACTATCTATTGATCGGCTACTCCCGTCGCCAGAAAAATGATAGGTATCGAACGTATAGTGAGTACTACTACAACATCAGTAAAGGCCGTTGGGAAATGCCTGAATCAATACATGATTACGGTGAAACAAGCTTGCTGTCAAAGTTTTTGGTGCTATTAGTCGCGGTAGGATGTGGGGCACTCATCTACCAAACCCAAACCCTAGAATTAGGTGCAGGCCTGTTTGGGTTATTTATGGTTGGCGTCGCGCTCAAGTCTCGCAATATGGACAAAGCCAATAACCAAAATGCGAGTGATTTGATTCAGCCAATTATGGACACTCTATACCGAGTTCGTGACAACAAGAAAGAACTGTTGGCCTACCTTACAAAACTAAAGTAACTTTAAATTGCACTAGCCAAATTAAAAAACGTAGCACGCCATACTCACCTGCACACTTATGTCATTGTAAAAGCGTGAAAAAAGTCGACGTGCTACGCATTGATTTAGGCCATCCAGATCCTTGCCAGAATGCCCATTGGCGTTGTGACGCCTGTGGTAATTGAGCTCACTTCTCCATCTTTTAACACATAGATGGTCGGGGTCACGCTGATGCTCCATTCTTGCATGATGGCGCTTTTCGGATCGTTGATGTTATCGAACTGGTAGTCTTTAGACTGCATGAACTTTTGCACCCGTTCTTGCGGGCCAGACGCGCCAGATACCGCAACCACTTCATAGTAATCGCTTAACCAACTCACGCTTGGGCTAACAAACTTGCATGCCGGACACCACGTTGCCCAAAAGTACACCACGACGGGTTCTTCGTGGCTTTTGGCAATCACATCGACAAATTCACCATCGGCCATGATCGCACTCAGAGGCGGCGCTTGCTCTTTAGGGATGTCTTTGGTGCGATACCAATCCATGGCGACCGAAATCACGGTCACCATAAGGACAAGTTGTAGCGCTTGACTGAGCCAGTATTTGAGCGACTTGCGCTTTTTTACTGTGTTCACTTAATCGCGCCTCCACTTGCTTGTTCGATTGCTTTCACCACTACATCGTCAGTCAGGATCACTGGCAGAGGAATCCCCTCTGGTGCTGCTGGGCCATACACGATGTTAAATGGCACACCAAAGCGACCGTGCGCACGCAAGAAATCGGTCACTGAGCCATTCGGATGTGTCCAATCGCCTTTCAGTGTCGCCACGTTCGGACTTTGCAACAGTGAGTAAACCGGATCTTGCCAGATCACGCCGATCTTGTTGGCTTTACAAGTCACACACCAATCTGCCGTCACATCGACGAACACCACACGGCCATTCTTCACGTGGTCGGCAATCGCTTCGTTTGACAGTTTTTCCCAAGCCAAATCTTCTGGCAATGGCGTCGCCCAATGATTTGCAGTCACACTGCCTAGTACCAGACCACCAGCAATCAGAATCAACGAAACCGTGCCAGAAATCGCCAACGCTTTATTGCCATAAATACGCTTAACACGCGCCATGATAACGATGAAGGCAACTAGACCAATCAGAATGACCCAAAATACCGGCAAGTGATTCGCCATCAATGACAACAACCACGCACTGGTTGCCAACATCATGATGCCGAAGACGATTTTCACGACATTCATCCATTGGCCTGGCTTTGGTAGCTTGAGTGCAATCCCCGGGAAGATAGCCACTAAGATCCAAGGCAGTGCCATGCCCAGAGCTAACGCAGTGAAGATAGCAAACAGAGTCACCACGTCTGCACCCAGTGCAAACGCCACCGCAGTGCCTAGGAAAGGTGCAGAACAAGGCGTTGCTAGCAGAGTCGCGAACATACCTTGAACATAATGCCCAAGCAGTGAGTTATCCCCTTTTGAAGCTAGCCAAGTGTTCGTCCCCGAAGACAAGCGAATTTCAAATAAACCAAGCATGTTGGCACCAAACAATCCGGTCACCAACAGCATTAGACCTAAGAACCAAGGGCTTTGGAATTGAACGCCCCAGCCGATGGCGTTACCGGTGAGCTTCAGCACTAAGATAAAGCCAGCCAGTAACCAAAACGACGTCAGAATACCAAGCGAAGAAGCCACGAACTGAGTGCGAATTTGACGACGCTCAACGCCTTGTGCCGCTACGATGCTGCTTAACTTCATGCCGAGAACTGGCAATACACAAGGCATGATGTTGAGAATCAAACCACCGAGTAACGCGAACAAGAAAATGTTCACCAGCGATGTACTTGGCAAGGCTTCAGTAATAACACCCGCTTTGGCTTGCGCGGTTTCTTGCGCCAGTAAGTTGTTGTCTTTGATTGAGACATAAACCGATTGGTTATCCAGCTCTACGTCACCCAACCAAGTATTGACTAGGTAGTTGGCGGTAAGCGTGTTGCCCTCTTGATGCAGCCCTTCTAATTTGAAGCTGTAATCGCTGGTTGCTTCGTCGACGCCATCAACCAACACTTCTGGTTTTTGCCAACCTTGTGAGTTAGTCAATTTGATTTGTAGCTTAGATTGGTTTGCATCCCAGTTCGCTTCTGTCACTTCAACAAATGGTGAAGCTTGAGGCACACCGCTTACCGCTTGCGCGTAAGTGAACATCACATCTTCATCGACTTGTAGATCGGAAGGTAGGAAAGACAGTTGAATGTGGTAATCCGTCAGGACACAAATCGTTGTACATGAAGACAGCGTCAGCGTCGCATCAATCGTCACTGGCTTGTTCATGTCTTCGACGTGCAGCGTCATTGGGAAGACAGTGTCACCTTTGTAGCCTAGCGTCTCGATGCCAAGCAGTTCGTATTTCTGTGGGTACGGCCATTGCCAATCCACTTTGGTCAGGTTTTGTGATTTTTCCCAATCAATGGAAGGTGCAACACCGCCCTCACCTGGCGAACGCCAATAGGTTTTCCAGTCACCGGTCAGTTTGACATCAAGGTAACCTGTGATGGTGTTGGTATTCGGATCTTGTTGTCCGGTTAAGACAAAGCGTGTCTGCACAGGTGGGTGCTGAGGGTTGGTCAGCCAACCTGTGTCCGTCGTTTGTGCTTGGGCAAACAGTGAGAATATGCTCAGTGCCAACGTCATGATGAGCATCAAAGCGGCTTGAGTCGTTTTTTTCATGTGGTTCATAGTTATTCCTAGTTAAAACAAGTGTAGAAAATCGCTGACGAAACTCGTCAGAAATCACTTGTCATTCACGGAATACACACAAGGTGAGATGGACTCGATACTTTCGGGCTATCGGTTCGGTCCATTGCCTTTTGCTGGCGAACGCACAACAGCGCCACACGACAAGCGCGAGAATGCCAACAAACAAAACAACGACCAAGGTTTCCAGTTGTTGCTGAGCAAATTGAATCAGCTTTTCAGACAACTCACATTTGCCAGATTTGTGCCCGCTCTCTGCTTTTACGATTTTGACTTCATCGCCAACGACCGCAGAAGTAGAGCTCGCGTCATATTGCATTGCACAACTGAACATCAAGCCAGAGTTTTTCATCAGACACACCACGATCACCCAGCCAATTAACGCTAGGAGCCATTTGCCCTGTTGTCGTGACGCAGCAGATTGTGAGGTGGATGAATGCATTCTAACTTCGATAAATGTGGAAACGCCGGAAATCATACGCAAGTTAGCATAAACCTCAAGTGGTATGATTTTTTGCGTCGCTCTCATTGGTAACTAATTATGATAGTCTTATGACTACCGTTTCCGTAAATAATTCAACATGCTCAATAAAGTTAATCTTGCTGATATTCGCTCGTTCGTTTTGATCGCTCAACTGGGTAACTTCACCAAAGCGGCAGAAGCCCTTTCGGTGTCTCGTTCTCATGTGTCTCGCCAAATCAGTGGGCTTGAAGCGCAAATGGGCGTGACCTTGCTGACCCGTACGACAAGGACTCTGCGCCTGACTCATGCCGGAGAGCGTTTCTACCAAGAATGTGAGAAGGCACTGCACGATATAGACCAAGCGTTGATCGCCGCGGTCGACGACACTCAAGAAGTGCGCGGTTTGATTCGCGTAAACTGCGTGGGTGGTTATATCGGTGAAGACATCATTGCCAAATACGTCAATGAGTTCATGTTGGAATATCCGAACATTACGGTCGATCTCGACTTCTCTTCACCACGCATTGATTTGATTGAAGATCAGTTCGATGTAGCGATTCGCATGGGCGAGTTGGAAGACGCAGGCTTTGTTGCGCGCAAGCTAATGATGATTGATATGGTGACGCTAGCAAGCCCGAGATACTTGAAGACTTATGGCGAGCCGGTCACTCCAAAAGAGTTAGCCAAACATCGCACGCTAACGGGCTCAGTCACTCGTTGGAGTTACCGCAACGTTGCTAACCCGAAAGAACACAGTGATGTGATAGTGAAAGGTAATCTGCGTTGCAAGAACGGCCGCGCACTTGTGATGGGCGCACTACACGGTAACGGAATTATTCGTGTACCATTGAGTTACTGTGACGAGGAAGTCGAGCAAGGCCAATTGGTTAAAGTGATGCCGGAATGGGAGATCCCGTCTGTGCCGCTATCCGCCATTTTCCATCGTGATCGCTACCAACCTAAACGTCTTCGTACCTTCATCGACTTCGTCAAAACGAAATTTGAACAAGACTTTGATGTTTAAGTTTGGCGCATAAAAAAGTGCGTAAGAACCGAAGCGCTTACGCACATTATGAAAACTTGATGAAGGCTAAGATAGCTTCTCTATATAGCCCTCAATATCGACATCATCGATCAGCTCATCTGGCAGATAGCGCTTGGCGTAACTTAGATAAGTGCCACTGGTTAGCAGCAGCTTAAATACGTCTTTATCAATGTGCCCACCGAGTGCCATTTTCGACATAATACTGATTGCCTCACTCAAGGATTTGGCTTTCTTGTACGGTCGATCAGCCGCGGTTAACGCTTCGAAAATATCCGCTACCGCCAGAATGCGTTCAGGGATCGATAATTCCTCTCCCATCAAACCTCTCGGATAACCAAAGCCTTCCATCGCCTCGTGGTGCGTAGTAGCGTAGCGAGGAACGCGCTCAAGTTCGGGTGGGAACGGTATGCTTTCGAGCATCTTGATTCCGCTGATCATGTGCTCATTAATCTTAAAGCGCTCTTCTGCTGACAACGTACCGCGCTGCACGGCCAAATTATACAGTTCACCATGATTGTAGAGCTTTTCTGGCACCGTCATATTGATGCCAAACTCAGGGTCGAGATCAAACGGCTGTTCACGCTCAATCACATGCTCAGGACGATCAGAAAGCAGCTTCTCCGTTGCCGGCGTTGGTTGTGGTTGATAACGCGTTTCTTCTAATGGCGATAAACCAAGTCCACAATCGAAGTAACGTGTCCACTCTTTCTCGGCCAACTTGTGTAGGCGTTCGATGTCTTGATCCGACATAAACTCCGCCCCCACGTTCGCATTGGCGACAAATTCGAACTCTTCTTTCAGCGCCGCAAATTCTTGTTCCAGTGCTTGCTCGGGTTGCTCATCGACACCCATAGTTTTTAGCTTTTTGAGTAGATATTGAATCTGCGCATCTCGCCACAGTACTTCGAATCGCATGCGAACTTCGTGAATGCGGTTGTAGTTGGTTTCTAGCTTACTGCCCTTATCAACCACATACTCAGGCGTCGCAATCTTGCCACAATCATGAAGCCAAGCTGCGATGCGGAACTCACGACGCTCTTCATCGCTTTCAAAAGCGAACGACTCAAACGCCCCTTGATCTGATTTCTCGGCCTCTTCCGCCAACATCAAAGCAATCTCCGGCACGCGGTTACAGTGCCCTGCCGTGTACGGCGACTTTTCATCGATCGCGCGTGCGATAAGCTGAATGACAGATTCAAAGAACTCATTTTGTCTTTGTTCAAACTGCTTAAGCGAATTACTGCCTCGCATCACTGAAAGACCAAGTTGGTGAATCTCTTCAATACGAGAGTGAACACGCTGCACTTTGTCGTATTCGCGATCGCGTACAAATCTGACTTGCTTTCTCAACATATTGATTGGCTGAGAGATTGGTTTCGCCATCTCCCATGCCACGGGAATCAACAACGCAAGAACAAACAAAGATGCGCCCACAGCATACAGCGTCACTTCATTTACGCCAGACATGACGTAAGCTTGTGGAATCACAACAGCAAAGTAACGCTCTTCCTTATGAGTGAGTTTGGAGACGAAAACATACTTGTCTTTTCCATTGATCTCCACCAGTTGAACCGAGTTGATGAACTCAGGATCTTTGGCAAATTTGACCAATTCTTCGTATGGCGCAAAGGTATAAGTCGACAGTGCTGCCTTACCCTCAAACCATTTTTCGCGCAGCTCTTTTCTTTGCTCTGGCGTAATCGCATCAATGGCGCGGTTAATGATCTCAACTAGAGGTCTTTGCTCCTCATTCGCCAAGTAGTAAAACGCGTTGGAGAGGTTGGAATCTTTAACCAAAGTGATGGCTAAGTTCTGACGAAATGTTTCGCGTATTTTGTTGACCAATATTTGGCGAATGTCGAGCACAGCGACGATGTCTCCATTCAATACCCCGTCGATCGCATCGTGCAAAGAAGCGTAATTGACGATGGTCATTTGCGGGTAAGCTTCTAACAAATCATCTTGAATGCTCCACCCTTTTAGCAAGCCAATTCTTTCGTTCTTCACTTGCTCTAAGGTATTGATGTGCTTGTTCTCTTCTGTGGTGAGTAACGCAAACTTTGCGTGATAAAGAGGCTCACCCACTACACCGATGCTCGAAAGGTCATCTTGGTCGGCAATCGATTGAAGAATATCGATATTGCCATTTTTAAAGTCGTTGACGAGCTCATTCCAACTTCGACCGTTCACAAACTTAAACTTTAAGCCGGTCATTTCCGAAATCATCTTAAACAGATCAATTGAGAAGCCGTTTGGGCGACCGCCAACGGTGTAATCAACCGGCGCCCAGTTATTTTGGTTCGACACTTTCAACTCTGGCGTTTGTGCTACCAGCGCTCGCTGCTCATCCGTTAAATTCACCGGTGAAACCAAGGGCAAGCGCTCTTCGATGTCGATCATCTTGTTGGTCGCAATCAATCGACCGTTCGCTTGGTAGATAAATGCTTCCGCTTCTGACGCTTGCTTGTTTTCGATAAAACGGTTGGTGAGTTGAGCCTCAAGCGAGGAGAGAAGAATGTCCACCCCCACCACGGTATCGGATTCAGGCACCTTAATGGAGAAGGTTTCCCCTGAGACTTTTAGCGTGTTAAACAGATACGGAGAGGTGTTGTAAGTATCATCGTAATCGGCATTTTCAAACCAGCTACGCTGAGTCGGGATGAAGTTACTGAACTCGTCTGAAGCATGGCGTGATACGAAGTTTTCATCGTAGTAAATACTCACCTTACGACGATCTCGCTTCACGCCACTATGAACGACCAACAACCATTTATCGCCGGGTTGCGCTTCCACACGAGAACGTATTTCTTCTGAAGAAAGGTTGATCAGTTGGAAGAAGTCATTGTTCGCTTTGGCAACAAAAATACTGTGAATGCTAGGTTCTCTTACCAGCAATTTAGACAGAGGGATGATGATGCTCTCTTCGGGCGTATCTACCCCAATGAGCGACACCAGTTGTGCGCCACTTCGTGTCACGTTCTCTGCTAAATTTTGTAGATTGGAGAGATGACTCGATACCCCTGTCGCGATGGCTTGATATCGAGTGAGGGTGTGTTGCAGCTCAGTTTTTCTTGCAAAGTGGTATTGCAAAACTATCGCCACACCTACTGTCACTAGGGTACAGAAGACAAACATCAACCCTAGCACTGTCCTTAACGAAATGCGTTTACGTTTTTTCATCGTTTTATCTTGGAGTAATCCAAGCGCCTTAATCCTTTAACCAACTGAAATTATTGTCTAAAAATTGAATTTCAGCCAATCAAAAAACTTTATCGAAGCAAACAAAAACGCCTCCATCTGGAGGCGCTTTATCTTAGTGACTAAATTGAGTTGGGGTACTTAAGTGAAAACGTAACGATTACGCTTGTGCTGGTACGCTTTCAACTTGAGTTTGTTGCTCAGCTTCTTCTTTGTTGAAGCCTTCATGTAAATGGTAGTAACGTTGGTAAATCACGCCACTGATGGTCATCATGATTGCAGGTAGACCAATCATCATAAATTCTAAGCCCATAATGGTGCTTGCTGATTGCTCCACGTTTGGTACGTAACCCACAACAGACAGACCAACACCCACGATGAAGCCACCTGCTGCGCCTGCGAATTTCACAAGCATGGTTTGTACTGAGAAGATAACGCTCTCGCTACGACGACCTGTTTTGTGCTCACCGTAGTCCACAACGTCAGCCAGCATTACAGTTTGCAGCGCGTTCGCGATACCCACACCGAATTTAATTGCCGCACCCGCCATACCAATCATTAGCGCGTTAGCTGGAGCGATGAAGCCCATCAATAGTAGAAGTACACAAGATAGAATTGGGAAGCCACAAGCGATAGGCCATAGAAGCTTACGTGGTAGTAGAGAAGCGATACGAGGGAACAAGAACACGCCCGCTACTTCTGCTGCACCTGCAACCGCCATGTAAACTGGGAATAGTTCTGCGTTGCCCAGTGCGTAAGAGAAGTAGTAAATCGCAAAGCCACCAACCAATAGGTTCGCAATTTGGAAAGACAGAACCGTGCCGATTAGCGCTTTAAGCTGGTCGTTTTTACCGATGATAGTCAAAACGTCTTTGAAGCTGAATTTCTCTGCTGGTTTTGCGTTAGCTGGTGCTGCTTTCTCTTTTACGTTACGAGCAATCAAGAATGCACTCATTACAAACAGAACCGCAATCAGCATCGCAACATTGAAGAAACCGTCGCCTTGGTTGCCGTTACCTAGCTCGCCCACGATGTGCAGACCGTAAGTACCAGTAATGAACCATGCAAGGCTCGCGAACAGACGTGGCCATACCACCAGCTTTTCACGTTCTTGGCGAGAGCTTGATAGCGCTGGAATCATTGACCAGTAAGGGATATCCATAATGGTGTACGTTAGACCCCAAAGGATGTATGCCGCTGCTGCGTAGATGTAAAGCGTAGTACCTTCAAACATGTGAGTACTGAAAAGGCCAACCAGTACTACTGCGTTTAATAACGTACCAATCACAATCCAAGGGCGGAATTTACCGAATTTTGAGCGCGTGTTGTCCACGATCACACCCATCATTGGGTCAGTAATCGCATCAATAATACGAGCCGCTAAAAAGATGGTACCAACGAAAGCAGCAGACAAGCCGGCAACGTCAGTGAAGTAGAACATTAAGAAGATGTAGATAGGTGCACAGGCAAAGTCTTTACCGAGTGCGCCAAGACCGTAGGACAGCTTGGTTTGTAGCGTAATTTTATCAGACATAATAGTTCCTTAGTGTCGTACTGCTATTCATTCCCCTAACTAGAATTCATAACGTCGACGTCTTTTATTTATATTTCGATGCTAATGCTACTCACACACTGAATGCCTTACTGTGATCAAAAACCGCTTTATGGAAACGTTTACAGGCAAGTTTTCAAAATGAGACATCGAACAATATTTAGACCTATTAATGCGAGGAGATCGTGTTATTTACGCCATTTTATCAACACTTTACGCTCATTAAGCATGATAACGATTTCAAAACGGCCATTTAAAACCAACGCAAAAAGCCGTACAAACCTGATGTTTGTACGGCGATAGAAAACCAATGAGAAACGATGAAATCGTCTAAATAGCTATGATTCTAAATAGGCAAGGTTCTAAACAGATATAGCTCAATGGATACGTTCGAACTTCACCAACATGGCACTTTCTGCATCCAGGATTGGCATAGTCAGGCCAACCTCTTCACACCATGCACCAGATAGCTCACAACCCGATTCAGTCCAAGGCGGTTGATAATTCACGATGTCATCGTAGTTAGACGGTTTATCCAATACCGTCACTCGATATGTTGCTTGTGGATCCAAGCCCGGTACGCGCAAATGCCCACTTAAAGAGTTCGTTGGCATCGCGAGCTGAGCGATCATCACCACCGCTTCCGATTGATCGTTTGAAACAACCGCATGAATTTGATGCGCTTTATCGTCCGTTGGGATTCGCCAAGTTCTTCCGCTGTGTAGCAATGGGCGCAGCATCTTGTGCAGCTTGATGTAGCGCTCAAAGCCTTCTTTTTCTGCTTGTTCTTCTTTCACTGGGTCAAGCTCAATCCCCATGTGACCGAACAGTGCTGTAAGCCCACGGAACTCGATGCTGTGACGACGGCGCGTACTATGACAGTGGCTCGCACCAATGTGGCTGCCCATCACTTCTGGCGGGAAGAAGTAGCTCATACCGCGTTGAATGGTTTGACGCTCAAGTGCATCGTTATTGTCTGAAGCCCAGAATCGATGCGTACGTTTCAGAACCTCAAAATCAATACGACCACCGCCGGCTGCACAAGATTCAATCTCGACTTTCGGGTGCTTTTCACGAACTTTATCGACTAACTGATAGTAACGTTGAGTTTGATTGTGTGCCGCAGCCTGACCTAAGTGCGCTGGCTGAACGACTTCACGGTTCATATCCCACTTGATGTAAGCAATGTTGTAAGTCGAGAGGAAATGATCCAATCGCTCAAACAAGAAGTTAAACGCATCATCGTTTTGTAGGTTAATCACGTATTGGTTGCGACCGGTTGGCTGATCGTAACCGTTTACAGCCAGCAACCAATCAGGATGCGTACGGAACAATTCGGAATCTTTGTTGATCATCTCTGGCTCAAACCACAAGCCAAATTCCATGCCCAATTTATTTACGTGTTCCACAATCGGATGCAAGCCATTTGGGTATTTGGCTTCACACAGAAACCAATCCCCTAACCCTGCTTTGTCACCGTTACGCCCTTTGAACCAGCCATCATCAATGATAAAGCGTTCAACACCCATCTCTGCGGACTGAGTTGCCATCGACATGATGTATTCAGGATCGTGGTCGAAGTAGATACCTTCCCACGTATTGAGGTGGATTGGGCGAGGTTTGTCTGTGAAATCACTCGGCAAAATCATTTCGCGTACATGAGAGTGGAAGTGATGACTCATGCCATTCAA
Organism: Vibrio owensii; assembly: GCF_002021755.1. NCBI lineage: Bacteria > Pseudomonadati > Pseudomonadota > Gammaproteobacteria > Vibrionales > Vibrionaceae > Vibrio > Vibrio owensii. Next base: position 3,062,856 of record NZ_CP019959.1, on the reverse strand, counting down.
ACCACAATTACTGTGGCTCGCGTACAGCCAAGGCGTTGTAATGCTCTCACCTTCTTTTAGCGCCACTTCACCAGGCAGGTAAATAACTTCAGCTTGCATGTAACGGCGGCCATCAGCTTTCACGTCTACGCGCAATCTGTGGTTGCCACTCCATGCGAAATGGAAGCCCCACACGTCACCATTCATTTCATCAAAGTGAGTCGTACCGGCAACAAGCGCAGGATAGTGCTCATGAGAGGTACGTCCACGACGGTTTTCTTGTTGATAGCCGCCTTGCAGCAATGGCTGGCGCACCGTTTGGAACTCATGAACCCAGCGTCCGTAATAAGTCATTAACTCATTCGCACGAGCTGGTAAAGGCAACGTATTGGCAAGACGGTTCACATGATAAACGCCTGCTTTTTTGTTGGTGAGCGTATGACGCGTTTTCACCACATCGTTGCTATCAAGCTTAAGTTCGGTTTGTAAACGAAGACCTGCGATCGCATCTTCGCTCTCAATCACAATACTGTCTTGCTGTTGTTCAATATGGGAGATGACAAACACTGGAGCCCAATCTTGACCATCGCGATGCCCTTCCACACCTGGGCTGCTGAAAACGCCACGACCAAGCTCTGGGTGTAGAGTCATGGATACGTCGCTGTCCAAACGACCGTATGGCACGGGACGATGTAAAGCCATGCGGAAACCACTAAGGTCACCACTTACTTTTTGTCCCCAATACAGAATCTCTGCATATTCGCCCAACTCTACAATCAATTGAGTTTGCTGACCGGTTAGCTCAATCAGTGTTTTGTCCGTCATCTTGTCTTACCTTGAAACTGGAAATTACGCTGCATCATAATGAAAAAAACAAAAGAATCTGTGAGCCACACCAAAATCATGGAAACGTTTACAGTTAAATTTTCAAACTTGTGCCATCGCCCGCTACGCCTTATTCCTTCTTATATTACGCAGCGATCAGCTCCTCAAACCTCAGATTCTTTGGTAACTGAGCTCTTTAAAGTACAGCACGTAAATTCGAATACTAAACTGATTTATAAAGAATTTTTCGTTATTTAATTCATTACCTTACAACAACAAAATCATAAATAAGGTTACAGACCGCTCAGTTGAACTCCTCACCTCTTGAAGTGGTTAACCGACAACCGTATTCTTGAGGCTTCGAGATTCTTTATGAAGTGTCTCTCTTGGGTCCTAACTCAAAATCCCAGTTTGACGATACCGCAAATGCTCGTGTGCAGTGCGCCCGCGAACCACTTGTTGTATATGCTTCCTTGTCTCACATGCCCAGTTGATTTCAATTGGGCTCTCTTTCCTCTTCTTCCTAACAACTTCCTTTTCTTAGAAAAAATCCAATTTAAATCATCATCTTAAATAACATCGACCCCATTATCCAAACCCAAACACAGCCCAACCAAAGTAAACGATTCCAACTTTAGCGGTTAGAAATCAATCTAAAATCGCACTTAAAAGCTCTATTTAAGAGATCGCAATCACACAAAATAGTAATAAACCCCTCATTACGACAAAAATGCCAACCTCATCATGAAAACGTTTCCAGAGTTTATTTACACTGCGCAGCGAGTTAGGACTCAAACCAATAAAAAATAAATCCATAAAAAATAGAATGGAGACACTTCATGAAACAAAAGACGCTTGTAAGAGCGCTTGGGTTAACCCTCGCCCTAGCACCGCTTGCTGGTATGGCTGCAGTGGAGAACATCACTTACTTCGGCTACGCCAAGTGGGGCAACATTTACACCGATAACGATGAACACAATGGTGGCAAAGGTGAACGCAACGATGTGATTCGTGCTGGTCAAGGTTACGGTAACTACCGTTTGGGTAACGAACTGAACTGGTGGGAAGCGGGCCTCAAAGCCGACGTTTGGCAACAAGGCGACGCGTACTTTGATACCACGCTTTACCTTGGTAGCGGCGAAAGCTGGGGGGACGTTAGCTTGATCCAAATGTGGTCGGCAGGTCATGGTCTGTTTGAAGGCCAAGCGGATGCCACCGTTTGGGCGGGCGAACGTTTTTACCGCCGTCATGAAGTGCACATGATCGACATTAAATACTGGGACACATCGAGCACAGGTATCGGTATTGAAAACTGGGATCTTGGCTTTGCTAAAGGTCACATCGCATGGATGGCGCCAAACTCTAGCGCGGATGGCCGCAGCTTACACAACATTGACGCACGTTTAAGCGGCATTGAACTGAGCGACAGCGCAGATCTTACGGTCGGTTTGAACTATGTGTTCACGCAAAACTCTAGCTATGACGAAAGTGACATCACCACTTCTGGCGCCATGCTTTCTGCACTTTACCGTCAAGCTTGGAACTATGGTTCAAACACATTCGCTTTCCAATACGGTACAGATGCGCTTGCGGGCGGCTTGATGAGTGCTGAAGGCGGCTCAAACCGTAAATACAACACAGGCGTTGAGCACGATGGTTACAGCTGGCGTATTTTCAACTCTGGCGATCTTAACGTGAATGAAGATTTCCAAGTGATGTACTCCATCGCTTACCAAGACAAAAAACTGGATAACAACGAAGGTGAGAAATGGTTCAGCGTGGGCGCTCGCCCTCAGTACAGCTGGACAGAATACATGGCAACCGCACTTGAAGTTGGCTACGAATCAGTAGAAGCACAAAACGGCGCTGGCACTAACGACATGTACAAAGTGACGGTGGCGCAAATGTTCCAAGCAGGCAAAGGCGTTTGGGCTCGTCCATCACTGCGCTTGTTCGCGACCTACTCAGAGAAAACCGATGAGTGGAACCGTGGCGGCGAAGTCTACGGCCATGCTCGCAGCACTGGTGGACAAAACGTCGACGAAATCACCTTTGGCTTTAACGTCGAAACATGGTGGTAATCCAAACCCGCTACTATTTATGAACCCAACGGGGTGAGTAATACGCTCACCCCACAAAGGACAACGCAGATGAAACTAAAACCGCTAGCAACTCTATTCATGGCTCTGTCTCTTGGCGCGTGCAGTGGATTACCAGAGCAAACCTTCAATACCGATTTGAGCCAACCACAATGTTGCTCAACGTTAGATGCTTTGCCTCTGACCGCCCTATCGATTCCTTTCCACCAGCAGGTGGTTATAGATGCAAATCTGCCAAGTGTTAGCAGTGCGGTTTTACTTTCTTCAGATTCTGCTTCATCCAAACCGCTGCCGGTGATGAGCTATCAAATCACTTCTGACGCTCCATTCTCGCTACTTGTTCGCTCTTATGTTGATAACAATGCGTTATTTGCTGCGAACGTTCTTATTTATGACGCGAAGTGGCAGCTTCTATCCGATTACTCAGCAAAAGACTTTAACTACCACACAACGGGCATGCGTGGCCTAGAGCGTGTTGAACAGGTGATCACGGTAAACCCACAACTTAATGGCGCGAAATACGTAGTCATCGCTTCAGATTCGACACTGCTTGGCACCGAATTGACTCGTAAGCACCCAGAAGAAGTTTACGCAGAAACACAAAACGTCATTGGCAGTAAACAGCTTCCGCTCACTGCTCAGTTCCAACCTTTTGGCGTTATTGATGTTACGGCGAGCGCCTCCGACAACAACGCGGTATTAACGCTTTTGGCGGAATTGGGCACACAAACCAACGACACCGCAAAAGCAGAGTTAACCCCTGCCGCATCACCTGAAGCACAAGATGAATGGACGTTGTACCAATCTCAAATCGATGCAGCGCTCAAAGACAACGACGTAAAACAAGCTGCGGCGATTGCCAACCAAGCAGCTGAGCAAGGCTTTACCCAAGCAAAAGATTATCTCGTGAAGCAATTAGCGAAATAACGCTTCACAACAAGACCAAAGACACTCTCGCTACGGGCTCAAACTCCGTAGCGAAACAAGATTAGAAACAAAAAGTTAAGTAGGAAAACCATGAAGGCATTTTCAGAAATTCTCCAAAGACGCGACTGGGAAAACCCGCAATCAGTGAACATTCACTGTCTTAAGGCTCACAGCCCTCTTTCCAGTTTCCGCGATATTGACCATGCCCGCGACGGTATTCAAGCCCAGCGCCAATCGCTGAACGGACAATGGAAATTCAAACTGTTTGATACGCCAGAGCAAGTTGACGGCGAGTTCATCGAGTCACAATTCAATGACAAAGACTGGGATGAGATTACTGTCCCTTCAAACTGGCAAATGCAAGGTTACGACAAGCCTATCTACGCCAACGTGAAATACCCATTCGAAGTAAACCCGCCGTTTGTACCAAGTGATAACCCAACGGGTTGCTACCGCACTACCGTGTCACTTTCAACAGAAGATTTAGCCAATACGCAGCGCATTATCTTTGATGGCGTGAACTCGGCTTTCCACCTTTGGTGTAACGGCACTTGGGTTGGCTACAGCCAAGATAGCCGCCTGCCTTCCGAATTCGACCTAACACCTTACCTTGTTGCGGGTGACAACAGCCTAGCCGTCATGGTGATTCGTTGGAGTGATGGCAGTTACCTAGAAGACCAAGATATGTGGTGGCTAAGTGGTATCTTCCGCGACGTGACTTTGCTATCTAAACCACAACACTGCATTGAAGATGTGTTCATCACACCGGATTTAGACGCGTGTTACCGCGATGGTTCACTGTCGGTTGTGACTTCGATTTCTGCGCCTGACACCTACCAAATTCAAGTGCAGCTGTTTGATGGCGAACAAGCCGTGACAGAGCCACGCATCGACCGTCCGCACAACCGTCGCATTGACGAACGTGGCACGTGGGATGACGTGGTATTCCAAACATTGCACGTATGCGAACCAAAGAAATGGACGGCGGAAACACCGAACCTTTACCGCTTAGTCGTTTCACTGTTGGATGAAAATGGCACGCACTTAGAAAGCGAAGCGTACCATGTGGGCTTCCGTAAAGTCGAAATCACCGATGGCCAATTGAAGCTAAACGGTAAGCCTTTGCTGATCCGCGGCGTGAACCGTCACGAACATCACCCAGAGCTTGGTCATGTGATGACGGAAGAAGACATGATCCGCGACATCTGCTTGATGAAACAATACAACTTCAATGCGGTACGTACGGCGCACTACCCGAACCACCCTCGTTGGTACGAACTGTGTGACCAATACGGCTTGTACGTGTGTGATGAAGCAAACATCGAAACGCATGGCATGCAGCCAATGAACCGCCTATCGAGCGATCCACAATGGGCACACGCTTACATGAGCCGCTACACCCAAATGGTGATGCGCGATAAGAACCACCCTTCGATCATCATCTGGTCTTTAGGTAACGAATCCGGTCACGGCAGCAACCACAATGCGATGTACGCTTGGTCTAAAAACTACGATCCTTCTCGCCCAGTGCAATACGAAGGCGGCGGTTCAAACACCACAGCAACCGACATCATTGCGCCAATGTACGCGCGTGTGAATACGGTCATTGAAGACGAAGCCGTGCCTAAATGGGCAATCAAGAAATGGGTGTCGTTACCAAACGAAACACGTCCTCTGATTTTGTGTGAATACGCACACGCAATGGGCAACAGTCTGGGTAGCTTTAATGACTACTGGGATACGTTCCGCGATTACCCTCGCCTACAAGGTGGCTTTATTTGGGATTGGGTCGATCAAGGCTTGAGCCAATGGGATAAAAACGGCCAACACTTCTGGGCTTACGGTGGCGACTTTGGTGATGAAATCAATGACCGTCAGTTCTGCATCAACGGTTTGATCTTCCCAGATCGCACGGTTCATCCAACGTTGGAAGAAGCAAAATACTGCCAACGCATGATCACCGTGTCACTGCAAGAGCAAACCAAAGACGCTTGTACACTGTTAGTGACTAACGAGAACTTGTTCCGCGCGACCGATAACGAGCAATTGAACTGGTCTCTGTTGGAAGATGGCAAAGTCATCCAAACGGGTTCATTGGCGTTTAACGTAGAAGCCGACAGCCAAGCAAGTATTGAGATTGCCCTTAACTTCACGCCGAAAGCGGAAGCGCAATATCACTTAAATACCGACATTACTTTGATTGCTGCAACGCCTTGGGCAGACGCAGAACACGTCGTTGCTTCTGAGCAAATGTCACTACGCAATACAGCAGGCCTTGTTCTACCTACATTGGAAACGCAACCGGCGCCAATGCTAACGCAGCAAGACAATGCCATTTTGGTGTCTAGCGTGGATGAAAAACATCAATGGCGTTGGGATAGCCAAACTGGCTTGATGACCGATTGGCGTGTCGATGGTGAAGCACAAATGCTTGCAGCACCACAAGATAACTTCTTCCGTGCGCCACTGGATAACGACATCGGTGTAAGCGAAATCGACAACGTCGATCCAAACGCTTGGATGTGTCGTTGGGACATGGCGGGTATCGGCCAGTGGGAGCGCCAATGTGTCGCTTGCCACAGTGAAACCTTAGCGCACGCAGTGAAAGTGACTTCGACGTTCGCTTACCACTTTAATGGTGAAGTACAGGCGATCACGACTTGGACGCACACCCTGAGCAACAACGGTGAGATGGCATTGGCTGTCGACGTGAAGCTGGCTGATGATTTACCACCAATGCCACGCATCGGTTTGGAACTTGAACTGCCATTGAACGAGCAAAACGCTCCGATCACATGGCAAGGCTTAGGTCCGTTTGAAAACTACCCAGACCGTTTGGCAGCGGCGCGCTTCGGCCAGCACACACAAACACTTGAGCAAATGCACACACCATACATTTTCCCAACCGACAGCGGTCTGCGCTGTGGTACGCAATGGTTGAAGGTGAATGAGTTAGAAATCTCGGGTGACTTCCAGTTCAGTGTGAGTCAGTACGCTCAGCAGCACTTAGCAGCAGCGAAACACACCAATGATTTGGTCGCAGAAGAGAAGATTTACGTGCGCCTAGATCATAAACACATGGGCGTTGGCGGTGATGACTCTTGGAGCCCAAGTGTGCACAAGGAATTCCAGTTAACGGACAATCAATACGCTTACAAAGTGACGTTTAAACCCGCTCAGTAATCGATTGATACCCTAAACAAAAAAACACGTCAGTGTGGCTTAATCCCCAAGTTTCGGCTTGGGGATTTTTTATTTGTGCAAAAGTTTTATGCCTGTCTTATTGAGCCAGTTTTCCGTAGATGTAAGCCAGCTCTGCCACGGTTTTCGCCGAGAACTTTTTCAACAGACTTGCGCGATGTACTTCCACTGTTCGCATCGCAATACACAACTCATCGGCAATGCGAATATTGCGCTTACCCGCGATGATCAAACGCAGAATGTCTTTCTCTCTTGGCGTCAGCGATTCATACGCCGCTTTCGCTCCCGCGATATCCAGATTCGCTGCAGATTGAACTTGGCCTTTCAAAATCGCTTGTGCCAGCTCATCCCCTTTTACTGGCTTTTGGAAAAAATTCACCGCGCCAGCTTGCAGCGCATCCACCGCCATTGGCACATCGCCATGTCCGGTTAAGTAAATCACTGCCAATGGACTTTTGGCTTCATTGAGAATTTGATGCACTTGTTGGCCACGCAAATTGGGCATTCGGCTATCCAGAATTACACAACCTGCTTGATGGATATCCACGCCATCAAGAAATGCCTGTCCATCGGCAAACGTCGTCACAGAGAAGTCATGTTCTTCGAGCATAAACGCCAACGAATCTCGCACCGACTCATCATCGTCGACCACAAATACGGGCAGTTGCTTATCACTCATTCACTTCTCCTGTGTTTCTTTTTGTTTGTTCTTCGTCGTTGCGTTTTGTATTGGCGGTTTTCATGGTTTGGTACGGCAAGGTTAATACCACCAAACAACCGTGTGGCTGAGTAGATCGGATAACGAATTCACCACCATGCATCTCCATCACATCACGACAGATCGCCAAGCCCAGCCCTAATCCTTCCTGTTTTGTACTCACAAAGGCGGCGGTTGGGTTCTCATGCTCCAAGCCCGTACCGTTATCCAACACTCGAATCGACATACTTTGGGCTTGATAATCCGTGTGAAGCGCAATTTTGCCTTGATAATTATTAGGGTGATTTTCTGCGTACATCACACAAGCATCTATCGAGTTGTTCATCACGTTCACCAACACTTGCTGCAGACCTACGGCATCAGCTTCGACCAGTTGAGGTTGTCCTTCGGTGCTGCGAACCACTTCAATGCCTTGCTTCTGCAAGCGGAAATTCAGCAGCTCAACCGTATCAGAGATCAGTTGCTCCACATCGCATGCCGCCATGTCGACACTGCGCTTTTTAATTAAGGTTCGCAATCGACAAACGATCGCATCGGCACGTTCTACTTGGGTCTGGATCTTTTCTAATACTGGCACGATATCTTCATGAGGACGCTTCTTAGCTAATCGTAACAAACCACCTTCGCTGTAGTTTCGGATCGCCGCTAAAGGTTGGTTTATCTCGTGCGCAAGACTGCTGCCTAATTCGCCCACAATGGCCACTCGTTGTGAGTGCTCTAGCATTTCGCTCTTCTCTTTTAAACGCAGTAAGGTTTTCTCTAGCGCTTGTTTACTCTTGCTGAAACGATACTCCAGCCAGAAGTGGTAAATGTTCAACACAATCACAAACAGAAATAACGCCCACGCCCATTCTTGATGGAAACGCAGCCAGCGTAGCGCCTCTTTCCACCAAGGTTGCTGCAGTGGGTGCAAGTCCATCGCTTGGTAGAGTTTATCTATCGACAACAAGCTGACTGGTGATGTCCAACCGGATGCTTTAGCTGCAATCGCAGCGGGATTATCGGCAGGCATCGCAAGTAAAGCTCGACTGATCTTCTTGGCTAATTGGGACGATCCACGCTCCGTTTTCGCAAAGGACCAATTTGGATACAGGGGCGTCGACACTGCACACTCGGTTTGAGGAAGTTTAAGCGGACTTAAAACCCGCAGTTGCCCCTCTTCCAATAGTCCTTCGCCTTCCATTTGCTCAACCAAACAAGCTGGAACCACCGCGGCTTCCACATTGTGATCACGCAGTTGGTAGAGGTTGGCATCAATTGGGAAACCCAAAAAGCGCACGTCCGAGAAGAAGTCATTCGGATCTAACCCTTTCTCTATCACTTGATAACGCAATGTGAGGTAACCACCAAAGGCTTTCTCTGACACCGCTGCAATCGGCAAACCGGACACATCATTGAGTGTGGAATAAGGCGAATCAGAACGCACCACCAACGCCGACCCAATGCCGTAATTGGAGTTTTCTGGCGCTTGGCTGGTCAACGTCGCTATCCAAGACAGCGCGTACTGACGCCCCAAGCGCACTGCTTGTCCGGGGTTAGTGAGAATGAAGTCCATGCTTTGGTTTTCGACTGCTTTGGTCATGCCATCGAGATCTAGCGGATGGAGAACAAACCGGACTTCAGGGATCTGTTGATTGAGCCAGTAAATCGTCGGTTGCCAACGCTGCTCCGCATATAAATGGCCACGTATGGCTAGCACCCCCACATCGACTTGCGGTTTAAAGAAAGCGCTGGAATCTAATGTCTGCGTTGGTGCTGCATGAGCAAAAGAAATCGTGAGGCAGCCGAGCATAAGACTGATAAAAACAATCCATAAGCGAATGAAGTTTAGCGATTTTTTCAGCATGAATTGTTTCTTAATCCTCGGTATTGGGAGCATCAGAATAACAGCAACATAGCGGAATCCACATTTGTTTTAGATCAACTTTGCTCTCGGTATGTGGAAATCCACTATATCGGCAAACGGCTGCAATTCTGACAATGAAAACAAACTCTAATCAATCTTAGCAGGTGAGTTATGGATTCCACCAAACGCCGTTTTCTCAGTGCCGTTACCGCAGGCGCTGCGCTGATTCCGATCGCCGGAATTGGCACAGCCACAGCAGGCACAGTGATCAGAAACAACAATGAACCCGACCGAAAAGGCCAAGTCGGTAAACGCTACGCCATGGTTGTCGATTTGCGTAAATGCGTTGGCTGTCAGGCGTGTACCGTCGGTTGCAGCATCGAGAACCAAGCCCCTATTGGCCAGTTCCGAACCACAGTAAAACAATACGAAGTCACCCTCGATGATGGCTCAACCGCAACGGAAGAAGTGAAATCTTTCATGCTGCCGCGCTTGTGTAACCACTGTGATAACCCGCCGTGTGTGGCTGTTTGTCCGGTGCAAGCCACCTTCCAACGAGAAGACGGCATCGTGATGGTCGATAACAGTCGCTGCGTGGCGTGCGCTTACTGTGTTCAAGCCTGCCCTTACGATGCGCGCTTCATTAACGAAGAGACCCTAACTGCGGACAAATGTACTTTCTGCGCACATCGCCTTGAAGAAGGTTTGCTGCCGGCTTGTGTGGAAACGTGCGTCGGTGGTGCTCGCGTGATTGGTGACATCAACGATCCGAACAGCGAAGTTCGCCGCCTGATGACAGAGCACCAAGACGACATCAAGGTGCTTAAACCAAACGAAGACACCAAACCTCACGTGTTCTACATCGGCATGAATGAACGCTTCACTCAACACATTGAAGGTCAGCCTGCGATTTACGATCCACAAGGAGAAAAAGCATGAACATAACCGAAGTGCTCGTACAGCCTCAGGCCATCGCTTGGCTTCCGTGGGCAGTGCAATATTTCTTCTACATCGGCTCAGCTTATGCGGCGGCTATTTTGTTCTTAATCGCGCTGTTGTTTGAATCTCACACTAGCCATCGTCTGCGCGCCGCCTTGGTGCTGACTCTGGCGATTGGCGCAATCGTTGGCCCGCTCGCGTTAACAGGCGATCTCCACCAGCCGGGACGCGCGTGGCATTTCTACGCACACCTAACGCCATGGTCTTGGATGTCATTAGGTTCGTTGTTCTTACCTCTGTTCTCCGGCTTGGCAGTGGCAACGGCATGGCTATATCTGCGTAATGATTTGATCAACCTTGAAAACCAACCGGGTAAGGTATTTCCGCTACTTGCGAAGCTCTCGCTAGGTCGTTGGAAAACCAACCGTAAGCTGATGATGGCAGCGTCGATTGTGACGGTCTTATCTGGCCTCACCATCGCGCTATACACTGGCGCAGAGATTGCGATCGTGAAATCTCGTTCGTTGTGGCATCAACCTGCATCACCTGTGCTTTGGTTTGTGACTGCGTTTATTGGCGCGGTCGGCTTTACCCTACTTATTTGGCTTTTGATTCCATCGAAGTCGGACCGTCTGACCTTCGGAGATACTCGTTTACTGCGCCAGACTACCGCAATTAGTGGCGCATTATCGCTTTTGTTGATTCCTATCTGGGCTTCTAACAATGCCAGTTCATCCCTTTACGCTTCTCCATTATGGGTACAGCACATCGCATTACTAACGTCTTTGCTGCTGGGTAGCGTGCTGCTTGCTCTGTTTACACTGCGTGATACCAATCGTCACTTCATTCGAGTGTTATTCATGTCTGGGATGGCACTGACCACAGCATGGACGGTTCGTTGGATCACCATGATGGAAGTACAAACCATCGCTAAGTTTGATGTTGGCCCATATCCATATGGCTTGCCAATTGGCAGTAATGGTCTGCTCGGCATCATCGGCATGTTTGGACTGTGGATTGCGCTGGCATTACTTGGTTCCGAACTGATTCAACCAAAGCGTGAATCTACATCTTCAACCCTAACTCAACACTGATCTAAGAGGATTTCATTATGGATAACAAACGCCGTCAGTTTTTGAAATCTGGCCTTGCAGTGGGCGGGCTTGGAGCCTTTGCTGCGGGCTACGCAACCACCACAAAACACATGGTAGAAGGTGCTATTCACGGCACTGCGGGTGAGAAAACCCGTGATATTCACCACGGCAACTCACTGGAGCCCGAATACAAGGTGAACGACAAGGGCAACTTAATCCCGAATCCAAATCAGCGTGTTGCGCCATCAATGTGTTTTGGTTGTTGGAGCTTATGTGGCTTGCGCGTTCGTATCGACAATCGTAACGACGAGATCCTGCGCATTTCGGGCAACCCATACCATCCTTTATCACATCAGCAGCACATTCCATTTGAGACGCCTGTAAAAGACGCTTACTTGAGCTTGGCGGGTGAAAACGGTTTAGAGGGCCGTTCCACAGCGTGTGCTCGCGGTAACGGCATGATGGAAATTCGTAATAGCCCCTATCGTATAACCCAACCACTGAAGCGTGTGGGCAAACGTGGTGAAGGCAAATGGGAACCAATCAGCTACGAGCAATTGGTGGACGAAGTCGTCAACGGTGGCGATCTGTTTGGCGAAGGTCATGTTGATGGTTTGAAAGACATTCGTGACCTCACGGCGCCCGTTGATCCGCAAAACCCAGAATACGGCCCGAAAGCCAACCAACTGTTGATGACCAACGCCGGTAACGAAGGCCGTGACGACATCTTCAAACGTTTTGCTTTTAATAGCTTTGGTACGCGTAACTTCGGTCATCATGGTTCTTATTGTGGCTACGCTTTTCGTGCTGGCAGCGGCGCGTTTATGAATGATTTGGATAAGAACGCCCACTTAAAGCCGGACTTCGATAATGCCGAATACGTTATTTTCATTGGCATGTCACCAGCACAAGCGGGGAACCCGTTCAAACGTCAGGCTCGTCAGCTAGCCAAAGCGCGCACCGAAGGCAAACTGGAATACACCATTATCACGCCGAGCTTGCCAGCAGGTTCATCCAGCCTTGCTGCGGGTGATAACAACCATTGGATGCCTATCAAACCAGGCACCGATTCTGCCTTGGTTCTTGGCATGATTCAGTGGATTATCGCCAACGAACGCTACAACAAAACCTTCCTTGCGCAGCCAGGAGCAACGGCGATGCAAAGAGCGGGCACGGCACATTGGTGTAATGCCACTCACCTTGTGATCAGCGATGAATCTCACCCACGTCACGGGCACTTCTTGCGTGCATCTGAAATGGGTATGCCATTTGAAGGGGAAGCACTATCAGAGACAGATCCATACGTGATTGTCGATGCGCAAAGCGGCGAATTGAGTGTACACAAGCAGGCGGGTGAAGCATCGTTGTTTGTCGACCAAGATGTAGAGCTGGCATCTGGTATCGTTCGCGTTAAGTCATCATTGCAACGTTTGAAAGAAGAGGCGTTTAAATACGATCTGGGCTTCTACAGCGAACAATGTGAGATCCCCGTGGATCAAATCATCGCGCTAGCAAAACGCTTTACCAGTCATGGCACTAAAGCGGTGGTTGATACTCACGGCGGCAACATGCACACCAACGGCTTCTACAACGCCTTCACCATCATGATGCTTAATGCTCTGATTGGTAACATCAACATGAAAGGCGGCGCAATGGCGAAAGCGGGTGGTTATCCGACATCTGCGGCAGGCCCTCGCTACGACTTCACTCAATTTGAAGGCAAAGTGGGACCAAAAGGCGTGTTCCTTTCGCGCAGCAAATTCCCTTACCAAAAAACCAGCGAATACAAACGTCGCGTGGAGGCGGGAGAATCCCCTTACCCGACTCGTGCACCTTGGTATCCGTTTGCAGCGCCTTTACTTACTGAGCATCTCTCGGCAGCGATCGATGGTTATCCATACCGAGTGAAAGCGTGGATCAACCATATGGCGAACCCAATCTATGGTGTGCCGGGTTTAAAAACGCTGCTTGAAGACAAGCTAAAAGATCCAAAGCAGCTTGGTTTGATTGTTTCTGTCGATGCCTTCATCAACGAGACCACTGCACTATCGGACTACATCGTGCCAGATACTGTCACTTACGAAAGCTGGGGCATGGCATCACCTTGGCATGATGTTCCAGTAAAAGCAGTGACGGCTCGCTGGCCAATCGTGGAAGCGCGCACAGAAAAAACCGCCGATGGTCGCAGTATTTGTCTGGAGAACTTCCTGATTGATATCGCCAAAAAGATGCAACTGGGTGGCTTTGGTGACAACGCCATCAAAGACACGCAAGGTCGTTTACACGGTATTCACTCTGCTGAAGACTTCTATCTTCGCTCAGCAGCCAATCTTGCCTACGTGAAAGGTGGCGTTCCGGAAGTGAGTGCAGAAGACATTGCTTGGTCTGGCCTTGAGCGCCTACTGCCAAGCATGCAAAAAGCGCTAACACCAGATGAGATGAAGCGCGTGGCGTACATTTTTGCTCGCGGTGGTCGTTTTGAAAACGCCACAGAAGCCTACAAAGGTAAGCAAATGAAGTACAAGTGGACACGTCCTGTTGCGATTTGGAACGAGCGTGTTGGCAGTGCAAGAAACACCATGACAGGCGAGTTCTACAGTGGCTGTCCGACTTGGCATCCACAAAAGCTCGCAGATGGCACACCACTTGAGACTCAGTACCCGAAAGCCGAGTGGCCATTCAACCTGACCAACTTTAAATCGAACATTCACAGCGCGGTATCCAATTTGTCACCACGCTTGAACTCGATTAAAGGCGTTAACCCTGTTTACATCCATCCAACGGATGCCGCTGCGGCTGGTATTCAAACTGGCGATCATTTCGTGATTGAAACACCGGGTGCGAGCACCACAGCACTTGCAATGGTCATGTCTGGTATTCGCCAAGGAACGCTCGGTTTTGAACATGGCTTTGGCCACACAGAGTTAGGTCAGCGTGCGCACTGGATTGGTGATAAACAACAACCAGTCAAGACCCGCGGCCATGATGGCGTCAATATCAACGACATAGGTTTAATTGACCCTACTCGTGAAGGTAAAGGTGTGATGCTGGATTGGGTGGTTGGTGCTGCGGCTCGTCAATCTCTGCCTGCGAAGATTCGCAAAGCGTAGCGATTCAGCCACCATTCATTTGTTAGGCTTCTTCCCTTTTAGGGTGGAAGCCTTTTTTATTTCTACAGCAAGCCGCAATGCCTCTCCACAGGATTTATGTGGATTTCCACAATAGCCACAACTAATAACAATACTCACAATAATGCGCTCAAATAATAATCAAATGTGAGTCAGCATGTTTCGTAACTTATCTTTGGCTGCGCTTTGCCTGAGTGCCGCCTCTTTCGCAGCTTATTCTGCCCCACTCCCCGAACACGGTGAGATCTGTACCGGATGCCATGGTGTCGACGGTAAAGGCCAAGCAGGTATCGCACCTATGCTTGCCGGACTGAATGCCGACTATATGGAAAGTCAGCTCGAGCTCTTCTCGAACGACAAGCGCCACAATGTCATCATGAAAGGCATGGCCGATGAGCTTAGCGACCCAGCACTTCGTGCAGAAGTTCTGCAATATTTTGCTCAATTGCCGACTTGGGAATTTACCGACCTTGAGCAGCGCGGTGATCAAGCGGATATCAGTAATCCTTATCGAAAATTGGTTTATCAAGGAGACTGGGATAGAAACATTCCCGCTTGTTCAACTTGCCACGGCGCAAGTGGTATGGGCGTAGATAAATTTCCCCGTCTTGCGAGCCAACAAGCCGATTACTTACAAAACCAACTTCATGCTTGGAAGAACGGCACTCGTAGCGGTGACCCGCTCAATATGATGGGCAGCATTGCGAAAAAGCTCACCGATAAAGAAATCGAAAACCTGTCTTACTACTTCGCTTCTTTGCGTTATGAGGAGTCGAAATGAAACTGATTTATTCCCTGCTGCTTGCAAGCATCTCAACCCTTGCACACGCGAGTGATGCAGCAAACCATGAACTGCCAGATCGCCAAACCGAATTGCCAGCGGTACAAAAGCACGCTGACACACAGTACCTTAAACCTCGTGATTTAAGCACCATCGAAAACGACGAATTTGGTCAGAAAGTAAAATACGGCTACTCACTGTTTGTGAACTCACAGCAAATGCGTGGGCGTTATGTGGGTAACGAACAAAACTGTGTGAATTGCCATATGGAAGCCGGACGTAAAGCCAACGCCGCGCCTCTATGGGCTGCTTATATGGCCTACCCTGCTTATCGCAAAAAGAACGACAAAGTAAACAGTTACGCCGACCGCATTCAAGGCTGTTTCACCTATTCGATGAACGGTAAGCCACCAGCAAAAGACTCAAAGGAATTAGAGGCGCTCAGCGCTTATGCCTACTGGTTAGCAATGGGAGGCTTGTTGGATCAATACGGTATGCAAGGTGAGCCAGTTCCTGCCATCAGCACTGAACAATTATTAACGGGCGGTAAAGCAGAAGACTTTCCGTTGCCGGAAAAAATCGCTAACGCCTTACCTGCGGAGAAACGTGGCAACCTAGCAGGCCGTGGCTACCCAAAAATAGATAATCCTGAGCTTGAGCCTTCACCAGAGCGTGGCGCGCAAGTTTACGTCGACAACTGCGCGGCCTGTCATGGAGAAAGTGGTCAAGGTATTCACGATAAAAACGGCCGCTCTTACATTCCACCTTTGTGGGGCGAATACGCTTACAACTGGGGAGCGGGCATGCACCGCATCAACACCGCGGCTTACTTCATCTACGAGAACATGCCTTTAGGCAAAAGCGTCCAATTGAGTAAGCAAGATGCATGGGATGTCGCGGCTTACATCAACAGCCACGAACGACCACAAGACCCTCGCCACAAAGGTGATTTACAAGCGAACGCAGCGAAGTACCACAACCACCAAGGATACTACGGCAAAGAAGTGAATGGTCATGTGTTAGGCAGCAAAGCCTTCCCACCAACGACGGTTGATTAAGGCGTAACTTCAATTCGACTAAAAGCGTGTTCACCTGAGCACGCTTTTTTGTTTTAAAACCTTGATACACCGCCACTATTCTCAATTGGGTGTTTGAGTTCATCCGCTGTGCATTGTTAAATGAAGCAAATTTCAGATCCTGAGTTCCCTATGGCTACCATCAAAGACGTCGCAAAAGAAGCTGGCGTATCCATTGCAACCGCATCTCGCGTCATCAATGACGCCCCACACACCAGTGAATCCGCGATTGTCGCCGTCAAAGAAGCAATGAAGAAACTAGGCTATCGGCCGAATGCCAATGCGCGCGCACTGGTCAGTAAATCGTCCAACGCGATCGGGGTATTGGTGAACGATGTTTCTGCGCCCTTTTTTGGCACCATGGTCAAAGCCATCGACACCATAGCCAGTGAACAAGAGAAACAGCTCCTGATTGGTAGCGGCTATCATGATGCCGTGAAAGAGCGCAACGCGATCAACTTGCTGATCAACAGCCGCTGTGAATCTTTGGTCGTGCACAGCAAAGGCATGACAGATGCCGAGTTAACCACGCTTGCAAATGAAATTCCAGGAATGGTGCTGATCAACCGTATCGTGCCAGACATCGCTTCACGCTGTATTGCTTTGGATAACCGCAAAGGCTCTTACATTGCCACTGAGCATTTGATTCGCAATGGACACGAACACATCGGCTATATCTGCTCAGGCCATGATATAGAAGACGCAAGAGATCGTCGCGACGGTTATCTTGATGCTCTGAGAGATAACGGCATCAAGATTCGCGAGGAATACATCGAATACGGCGAGCCAGATGAAACCGGCGGCGAGCAAGCTATGGTGAACTTGATGGCGAAGAACACGCCCATCACCGCTGTTGCCACCTACAATGACTACATGGCTGCAGGCTGTATGACCTTGCTACAGGAAAATGGCATCCGTATTCCTGAAGACATGTCAGTGATTGGATTCGATGATGGTCATATCGCGCGCTACATTTACCCTCGCCTCACGACCATTCGCTACCCAATTCAAGTCATGGCAAACGAGGCGGTGAAACTCTCACTTCAGTTGGTCAATAACGAAGAAACAGAACGTACGGAACACAAATTGTTCATGCCAATTCTGGTCAGACGCTCTTCCGTTGGCAGCATCAAATAAAGCTCAAACCAGCCTGTGTGGCTGGTTTTTTCTTTTAAACAGGTAAGAAGCTTGTAAAACATTCCCGCAAAAACAAGCGCATATCGATAAAAAGGGTTATTCTTAGTTATTAAAAGTACGAAATAATAACTGAATGAGCACTCAACCTAATTCACGTCAATTGATCTCCTGTGAGGAGTGTGGCTTGGTCGTTCGTGTCCCGGACATCGAACAAGGTCAAAAAGCCCAGTGTCCTCGCTGTGAGCATGCGTTAACCAAAGTCAATGCGAAACCGTATCAAAGCGTTATTGCTGTGTCGGTGGCTTGCCTGATCACCTTGGTTTTAAGTGTCTCCTTCCCATTCATGTCATTCAGTGTTCAAGGCCTTTCCCAAGAGATCACCTTGATGCATGCCGCTAAAATGCTGGCTGAGTTTCATAACGCCCTATTAGGTGCATTGCTGCTAGCAACGGTGTTGGTGCTTCCGGCCATTTATGTAGGCTTGATCCTCTTTCTTCACCTTGAAGCGCTAAAATCACTCAAGCACCCGTTAGGGAAGAAACAAACTCGCATGGCAAAATCGCTGTGTCGCATCTTATTCCGAGTCGAACCTTGGCTTATGGTCGATGTGTTCTTAATTGGCGTTTTGGTAAGTTTAATTAAGATCGCCTCACTGGCTGAGATTGGCATGGGCAGTTCATTCTGGGCATTCTGTGTTTACACCATCTTGGTTGTGAAGTGCATTTCGATGGTCGATAAGAGTTGGCTGTGGGGACACTTCATTCCTGCAATTGAGCTGCCGAATGTGAAAGAAGGTGATACGCATCACAATGAAAACCACATTGGTTGCCACACCTGCCATCAGCTCAACCCTATTGAAGACAAAAAGCATCAGAAATGTATCCGTTGTGGCAGCCCGGTTCATAAGTACAACCCGCAAGATAATATCCAGAAAGCGTGGGCGCTCTTGTTTGCCTCGATCATTTTCTACATTCCCGCCAACCTTTATCCAATGATGTACACCGTGAGCCTTGGTCACTCAGAGGGATCGACGATTATGGAAGGTGTGATTCTTCTGTGGAAGTTAGGCTCCTATCCGATTGCTGCGGTCATCTTCTTTGCGAGTGTGTTTATTCCGATGGCTAAAATGCTCGCACTTGCATGGCTGTATTACAACGCCCAAAAAGCCCAGTACTTACCGCCGGAAGAAAGTATTTCACGTTTAAAAATCTACCGAATCACTGAGTTCATCGGCCGTTGGTCAATGATTGATATTTTTGTGGTCGCAATTTTGGTTGCACTGGTGCAATTGCAAAACTTAATGGCGATCTATCCTGGCCCTGCAGCACTCTCCTTCGCTGCGGTGGTAATTTTCACCATGCTCTCTGCAATGATTTTTGACTCGCGTTTGTTGTGGCAAAAGCCGCAAAACGAAGCGCAGGAGCCAATGACTAATAACTTAACTGAGAAAGCCAAATATGAGTGATGAGAACAAGACAACCGCTCAAATAAAACCGCAAAAGCAGGTCTCTGCGATTTGGATCATCCCGATCCTTGCGTTAGCGATGGGAGCGTGGATGTTGTTCCAATACATCAACAGTACCGGTCCAGAGATCACGCTGAAGCTACCAACTGCAGAAGGCATTGAAGTCGGCAAAACCGAGATTAAAGCACTGAACGTGAAAGTTGGGGTGATCACCGACGTCAAGCTTAGCGAAGACTACGACCACATCATTGCAACAGCGCAAATGAACAAAGATGCCAAACGCATGCTGCGTGAAGACTCTATGTTCTGGGTTGTAAAACCGCGCATCGGCCGTGAAGGTGTCTCTGGTCTAGAAACCTTGTTGTCCGGTGCGTACATCCAGCTTCAACCGGGTAACTCTCAGGTTGAGAAAGAACGCTTTGATGTGCTTGATGTGCCACCAGTGGCCTCTCCAGATGCAGAAGGTTTGCGCATTGTTCTGACTCACAAAGAAGCGGGCAAACTTGGGGTTGGTGATCCCGTGATCTACAAAGGCTTTACGGTAGGTCGAGTTGAAACGACGAGCTTCGATGTCGACACTCGCCGCGCTTTATACCAATTGTTTATCTTCAAACCATACGACAGCCTAGTACGTACCAAAACCCATTTCTGGTTAAGCTCTGGTGTCGATTTACAGCTCAATGCAGAAGGCTTTGAAGTGAAATTTGGCTCACTAGAAAGTATGATTACTGGCGGGGTCACCTTTGACACTATTTCTGGTATTGGCGATGGCGATGAAATCAAAGAAGACATGACACACTTCCGTCTGTTCGATGATGTGAAACAAGTGCGCGAAGGCATGTACGATGACTACATTCAATTCGTAATGATGTTTGAAGAATCGGTACGTGGTCTAAAACGCAAAGCACCCGTGGAATATCGTGGCCTTCGTATCGGTACGGTAATGAAAGTGCCAATGCGTATGCCAACGCCGGAAGAAGATTTCTCTGCGAAGAAGATTCCGGTCCTAGTACGTATCGAATTGGGTCGCGTGTACAACAACCTACCCGCAGACAAATTGCCGCTGTTCAAAGAAAAGCTGACAGAAGAGTTTGCTAAAGGGCTTCGCGGTACACTGAAAACCGGTAACTTACTAACGGGCGCGCTGTACATCGACACCGACTTCTACCCAGATGAAGACCCGTACGTGCCGAGCAAATTCGAAGACTTTGACGTGTTCCCGACCAAACAAGGTGGCTTTGCTCAGGTTCAGCGCCAAGTGAATGACTTCCTAACCAAGCTAAATAGCTTACCAATGGAAGACACGTTGAACTCACTTAACAGAACACTGAAGAACTCAGAAAAGACGCTGGCTTCGGCAGAGCGTGTTGCAAGCAGTGTGGATCGTCTCCTCAACCAAGACGACACCAAAGCGATTCCTGCGGATATTCGCAAGAGCCTAGAGCAACTTCAAAGAACGTTGGATGGCTACGGTCCAAACTCCACCATGTACAGCGAAATGGAATCAACACTGAAAGAGCTTGAAAAAGTAATGACTGAGTTCAAACCAGTGTTGAAACAATTGAATGAAAAACCAAACTCATTGGTGTTTGGTGAAGATGAAGTAAGCGATCCAATTCCAGCGAGAGGGCAAAAATAATGAAACGCGGACTTTTATTGATTTCTGCCCTACTGGCAGGTTGTAGTAGCGCTCCTGAAGACACAGGCGCTTTGTATGTCTTACCGGAAGCAAGCTCAGCCAAAGTAAGCGATACCATGATTGCACAACGCCCACTACTTGTGGTTCGCCCAGTTGAATTGGCAAGCTACCTTGCCGACAGTGGCATTGTGTATCGCGCTTCAGAGACTCAGATCATCCAAGCGAAGCATAATCAGTGGGCGCACAGTATCTCTGAGCAAATCACGACACGTGTAATCGACGAACTGCGTAGCAAGCAAAGCCAATACTGGCCGGTAGAAGTAAATAACCTGCTCGACCAGAGTGATGAGAGCAAGCTTCAATTGTCGTTAAGTAAGTTCAACGGCAGTTATGAAGGCAACGCTGAAATCGAAGGTGAATGGCTCCTTGTTGATGCTAGCGGCAAAGTGAAGACCAGCGCACCGGTCAAAATCAGCATGCCTTTACAAGATGAAGGCTACGATGCGCTTGTCGATGCACTATCGGTAGGTTTGAACAATCTGACAGATCAAATCGCCGCTCAGCTATAACACTCCTCGCCCATTCAGTTCTCTGAGTGGGCGACTTTTTCTCCCCTTGTTTTCCCGATACACTGTAAACCTGCCCTTTTAGTGAGTGATAAAGAATGAAAGACATGCGACAAGCGTTGCTCGATGCCGGATTGCATTTGATCAATGAACACGGCTTTGCTGGTGTGGGCTTAATGAAGATCATTAACGAAGCAGAAGGTACTAAAGGGTCGTTTTATCACTACTTCAAATCAAAAGAACACTTTGGTGCGATTTTGCTGCACGACTACTTTGAAACGCACCTTGAGCGTCTCGAACGCTTTTTGAGTGACGAGTCCAAAGCGCCAAGCGAACGCGTGCAAGCTTACTTTGATGATTGGTGCGTCGTTAAGTTGACCGAAGACTTTCGTATTCAATGCTTGGTAGTCAAACTCGCTGGTGAAGTTTCTGGTCACGACACTGAAATGCAAAGTGAAATGGCTGTTGGCACTAAGAAAATGATTGAGAAAATGACGGCTTTCTTTGAGCGCAGCAATCAAGAAGGCACGCTTAGTTTGTCTGCACCGGAACAAACAGCAAAAACACTGTTTAGCTTGTGGTTGGGTTATACCTTGCTTGCGGCAATGCAAAAAGATCGCGCAATTTTAGATGATGCGATGCAAACCACCGTCAAGCTGCTAAACGAGTAAGCAGAACCTCTCACATACTCGGTAAAACACAGCGCAGCACATATATCGAGAGAAACCATCAAGATAAAGACAACAAAGCCAGCATTTCGCTGGCTTTATGTTTATTAGATAGGTAATGCTAGTTCCCGACCCCACCGACGGTTTCTGCAGGTGTTTCTGGCGTCACTGGAGGCCACTTCTTGAAGGTTTCCAAATGCTGTTGAACAGCGGCTTGGGCAGGACCAAAGGCCCACATTTTCTGCCCCATCCATTTTAAGTACATACCGGACTCTTCTTCCGCTCGCTCATAAGGATCTTGGCGTAGGTTGAATAACAGTGGCGCATTCAACTCTTCTTTCGGACCACTCCAACCATGGTTTTGTACCACAAAATGCGCTTTCCAGTCCCCCACACGAACGGCTTGCAGTTTATCGCGCTCGTAGTAAAAGATTTCATTGCGATTAGATTTGCCGTTGTTGGTTAGCATCTCCATTTGGTTGTAGCCATCAAGGTGTGCTTTGTGGCCTTTGTAACCTTTCAGCATTTGCTGTTTTAAATCAGCAGGACCACCAGCAGCTTCAACCAACGTCGGCAGTAGATCCATCCCATCAAACATACCGTTGCTGATTTTATTTGCTGGGATTTTTTCAGGCCAACTGATCAAGAAAGGCGCTCTAACCCCACCCTCCCATGTTGTTCCTTTCTCACCATGGAATGGCGTCATACCACCGTCTGGCCATGTCATGATCTCAGGCCCATTATCGGCGGTGAAGATCACTATGGTGTTGTCAGCAACGCCGAGCTCTTCAAGCTTCGCAAGCATTTCTCCAACGTGATCATCGAGGTCTTTCATTACGACCTCTTGCAATCCCCACCCGTTAGTACCAAGCATCGCCTCATATTTCGGAGAGAGATGCGTCCATACATGGCCTCGTGATGGGCAGTACCAAGTAAAGAAAGGTTTTTCGGCCTTCACCGCACGCTCAATAAAATCGATCGCATGCTTGTTGACCTCATCATCAAGAGTACGCATTCGCTCAATGGTGAGAGCGCCATCATCTTTAATCGACTGACCACCTTTTCCATCGGCTTTCGCATGAATGACATTACGTGGCGCAAACTTTTGGAAAGCTTCATCCTTCGGCCAATCAGGATCTTCGGTGTATTCCATTGCGTTTAGGTGGTAAAGCCAGCCCCAATACTCGTCAAAGCCGTGCATAGTTGGAAGAAACTCATCGCGGTCACCTAAATGGTTTTTACCAAACTGCCCCGTGACGTAGCCAAGCTCTTTAAGTAACTCAGGTAGAGTTGGCGTATTTTGGTTAAGCCCAACAGGACCACCTGGTAGGCCGACAGTGTGCATGCCTGTTCTTACCGGTAATTGCCCAGTTAAAAAAGCAGAACGCCCAGCAGTACAAGATGGCTGGGCGTAATAATCGGTAAGTAACATGCCTTTTTCAGCAATGCTATCGATGTTTGGCGTCTGGCTGCTCATCAACCCACGGTGATAAGCGCTGACGTTAGATACACCAATATCATCAGTAAATATCACGAAGATATTGGGTTGGTCCTGCGCTGCAGTTGCAGCGAAGGACATCAATGAAGCCAATCCTAGCGCTATACGACGAAGTATCCCTTTCATAGATTTTCCTTATGCTGTTTGCTCTTCTTTTCTGATCATCTTCAGCCCCACCAAGCCAAAGCCGAACTCCAAAAATAGATACACGACTAACAACCAATGCGGCATTCCGTCTACTAGCAAACTCAAGAGCCTTCCCATCGCTAAGCCCCACATAAAAATGACCAAGCTATACAGTGCAGGTAGACGATATTTGGTGCTCATCGCCCCCATTACCCAAAACATAGCGAGCGCTAAATACAATCCCATGACCGCTCGGAAAATGTGGCTAACGTTCACCGAGGATGCATCAATCCCAAATAAAAATGAGAGCGAGTCAACTGGTGAAAAACCATAAGAAAGTGCAATTGGGGTAAGACCTGCCGCAGCTAAGAGAAGAAAAATACTTTGAATTTTCATGACGTCTCCTGATTCGCTGTTTCACATACAGCGTAGTTAAATTAACAAATTAAACAAGTTGCATAATTAATGCATTTTTAAATGAAGCTTGATTAAGCCAGCGTGTCTTTAAGCAAACATCAATAAAGGCGCCAAAATACACAAACCGGATAGCAGGACGTTTTCGATTTTCATCTGGGATTCTCCGTCAAATGTCATTCCATCGACGTTGAATGTTGAACGCGTTACCACGCTCTTCGATGGTCAAAGAATACACAATACAAACCGGTCGGTCTAGAGTTATTTACAAAAAAGATCTTAGCTCGATCATAGAGAATCGGTATCACGCTGAATTGAAAAGAAAGTTATCCATAAACCTGAGATTTTGAATTACTGCAATCCATGCTCTACGCTAATTTTGTGCAATTCATTTAATAACGATTACAAACACGGACGTTGATATGGCTAAGATGACCTTCCCTTCTATCGCCCTTATTTCCTCGCTTGCAGTGGCGCCAAACGCAATAGCAGAAGATACGCAATCCCCATCAAGCAACTGGCAACACAGTGTCGAGATCTACATGCTCGCCTTAAATATCAATGGTGATACCACCATGGGTAACTTCTCTTCCAGTCTCGATGTCGATCCAAAGTTCATCATGGATCATCTCGATATTGGCGCTATGGCAAGACTTGAAGGGGTATATCAAAACAAATGGGGTTACTACATCGATTACAGTTTTATGGACCTCAGTGGTGACGTAAATAACCTGTCAGGTATTCTCCCTAATGTCAGTTATCGTGCTGATTTGGAGATCCGTCAGGGCGTTCTCGAAGCAAAAGCATTTCAGCGTGAAACCTACTCCTTCGGCATGATCGATTACATGTTTGGCTTACGTTGGTGGGATAACGACATCAAGGGCAAGGTTTACCGCAACGATAACCGCATTCTGGTGGATAGGCTCAACATCAAAGAAGACTGGGTTGATTTTCTAATGGGTGTTCGATGGATCAATGACCTAACCAAAGATTGGCGCTTTCATGCCAGCTTAGATGCCGGTTTAGGTAAAGACACCAACTTTACCTATGCGACCCAATTTGGTTTGCGTTACCACATTAATGATTGGTCAGACGTTAACCTCGCTTACAAATCCACTTGGGTTGATTACGTAAACGAAGGAACCTTTGAATACGATACCGCCTCGCACGGTTTCTTAATCGGTCTTGGTTTTTACTTTTAATCACTTTAGGGCGAAGTGTTTCGGCACTTCGTACCGGATTCTCCTAAGCTAATAAGAACGAGTGTCATAAGGTGTTGCTTAGATGAACAAATCGGAAGTTATCTGGCCGGATTATTATCATCCCAAACATTCCCACATTCATGTGCGTAGCCAAATCGAAATCCCCGAGCCTCCCGAGGTTGTTTGGCAGCACTTAGTTCGTGCTCATGAATGGCCTGCGTGGCGAGACGGAAAAACCATGGTGCAGATCCTAAGTGGTGACAGCACATTGTGCAAAAACACCATGTTTCGTTGGAAAGCCTCTTGGCTAGACTTCCATTGTACGGTTGTCGAATACACACAGCATCAGCGCTTGGCTTGGAAAGGGAAAAAAGGCGGCGTTGATATGTATCACGCGTGGGTGTTGGAACCAACCAAAACCGGTTGCAGTATTGTCACCGAAAGCACGCAACGTGGTGGCATGACTTGGCTTACCAAATACTTCGCACCAAAAAGGTTGAGAAAATACCATCTCAAATGGCTAGAAGAGTTATGTCGTCAGTCTCATGGTCACTGCGGCAAATAAGCACCAATGCCCACCGCCTACCGACGGATATGTACAATAAATGCTCCCTCCCTGATCTCAATCATATTTGAGACACATTGCATGAGATACCCTTAGCGAAAACTATAAAACCCAATCATATGACCCCATGGTCAATAGATAAGGCGCTTGAGCAGCAATGTCGATTAACATTTCAGATCTAACCACCGCATTAAGCAAGGTGGAGCACATCCACAAAGTTCAATTGGAAAACGTGCATCAGTTTTTTAAGTCTAACGAAACTTTCTCGGTAAAAGCCTTTAGCCAAATTGTGGCGACGGACTCTATTGATGAACGCTTTAAAGCTATCGACAAAGAATTTGCTTTGTTGGGCGATGCTAAAACTTACCTGCTAGAGGCTTCTTACTTGGTTGCTTAAGAACAAAGCCAACTAAAGTAAAAAATTGCGCTTTCAAACCTTAAATGAGATTTATTTTTAATCGCATTACTGCTAAATTATCAGCAGTTATCGTATGAGGTTTTGCAATGAACGCGAAGAAAGCGCTCAAAAAATTGAAGAAGAAAGCGGTTAAGAAAGTCGCCTCTTCTTCAAACAAACAACTTAGTGCATTGAAGAACAATGCATTAGGTAGTGTTGTCACATCTCAATCCCGCACTTCTTCATCACAAAGTGAACTCGTTAATGAGCTAAAAGGCATAGCAAACCAAGCTGCAATGAGCGCGGCTTATGAACTTGCCGCCCCACTCAATCCGCTGTTGTCTTGGTTTAACGATGCTGGAGGTGTGGTCGATTTCACGACTTCAGCTAAAACAGCGTCAACGCCACGACCTAAGCAATCTGCCAATGATGCAGCACCTGCATTTTCGGTAAAATCAGTGGGACATTTACCCTTAAAGTCACCACCTTGCAAACGATGCCCTGCTCTTTCTAACGGCATTTGTAAATGTGCTGCTAAAAAGTTTAGGTTGAGCGCATAAATTACCGCTCCACAACCCACAGATTAGATCAAAAAAGCCCGACATCACGTCGGGCTTTTTTCAATTCATTTTTCGTAGTCATTTATGCCAAGTTCATGATCACTCGGCTGACAGATGGACCAACAATTCGGGTTAAAGCGACCCCTGTTAATCCTTTCACGAGACTCTTCGTTCCACTCACCATTGCTTTCTCAACAAAAGACGGTTTTTCGCTACTCTGCGTCCAATGGTGACTTTCTAGAATTTCCATCAGGCTATCACAATCAAGCTCTTCACTATCAAAGCTGATGGCAACTGAACCTGCGTATCGCTTGTGCTTAATTTCGTGTACGGCATCAATCTCTTCCAACTGACAAATCAGTTCCGCAACCTCATTAGGGTGATCTTTAATGTAGTCAGAACGAACTCTAAGTCGCTGATTTGTCTTGTGAATGTAAGTATTCATGCTAGCACCAATCCAAATGATAACTATTACTGTTTGCAACAGTACCACTGAAATTGATTAAGCGCAAAACATTTGTAATTAGTTTGTCACATGATCGTTTTTCCCAATGAATCGCACTTTGCTTACCGTATAATTTTTTTATGAAACAGTACGTCGACCAGGCCTTAAAACTAAGAAAGTGGGTATCGATTGGCCACCATATCCCGGGAAGAGTAAGACTCAAATACAAGCTGGGCATCGTAGCGCACCTTGCCAAATTCCGTAGTGACGACATCGAGAAAGCTATTTCTTCTATTCCTGCGTTCAAAAACTACAAATTGAACAGTGCGACGGGAAGCATCGTCATCGAATACGACCCAATGACAGTCAACCCTAAGGCGATTGACGCGTTGTTTTCGGATTCAGAACAAGCTGCGGAGCAAGCATGCTATTCGATCGCTGAGCAATTGGACTTAAATGGAGAACGTTCATGAGTGACTCATTGAACAATGCAAATCCATACGAAGCCTACTTCAAGGCTATGATGGAAATGCAAAAGGAAATGGCGAATGCTTACATGGCAAGCATGCAAAACGGTGAAATGCCGCCAATGATGATACCTAATCAAATAGGTATGATGCCACATTTCCCACATCCAGCATTTTGTCATCCCCACCAAATGCCACCAGGCATGGGGGCACAATTCCACCCAGGAATGATGCCACCGCCTCCACACTGGCCACATCCGGGGATGATGCAACACCCACCTCAACCTCAACAACCACCACAGACTCCTGAAACACCAGAGAGCGATCCATTATTCGAGCAGGCTCAAGCAATGCTAGAAGGCGCTCTAGGTGAAGAAGCAGGCATGTTTAAAGAGATATTAGGAACTTTCGGTATGAACGATAAAGAGTTTTGGAAAGGCGCTATGGTAGGCGCTGCAGCAGCACTTCTACTTAGCAATGAAAATGTGCGCGGCAAACTAATGGGCTTAGTATCAGGTGCTGGCGATATGCTGAAATCTGGTGGTTCGAGCGTAAAAGAAGGCGCTGTGAATACTGCAAGCGCAGTCAAAGAGAACGTTTCAACAGGTAGCGAGATCTTCAAAGATACTTACGCTGCCGGTAAGCAAGGCTTTCAAGAGTCTGTAGAGCGCCACAAAGAAGAACCTGCAATCAAAGAAGTAGCAGAAAAAGCGCCTCGCGAAGAAAGCGAAGGTGAAGATGGCCAACCCGTTATTAAAGAACATGAGTAATTCAGCCAATAAACTCAGTTCTGCCAATCGCGCTATGCTCGTTGGTGCGATAGCCGGCGGTAGTGCAACGATTGCCAGCCAATGGAAAGAGCACAAAGCTGGCAATATCGACACCAATGAAATGGCGACTAACGCAGCGAAATCCGCGCTAAAAACCGCAGCTATCGCTGGTGCGACAACTTATGTGGCAGAAAAAATGGCGGGCCGCCCTGCACTCTCCATGCTGACGATTTTCAGCGTCGGTGCAGCAGGCCTTTACCTTATGGATCAAGCTTCGGACTCTAAAAATGAACAATAACAACCCATACTACGGCTACCCTTATTACGGATATCCGCAACAACAAAACCAAGCGGCTGAACAACAACCTGCAGAACAACCTTACAAAAAGCAAAACTCCAAAACCCATTTCGCTATGGGTGTGGCTGCAGGCGCTGCAGTTGCTTACCTCCTAACCAATAAAAAGTTCCAACAAGGCGTTGCTACGACTGGCGAAAAAGCGTGGTCTGCGGTTCGTGGCGAAGTTGAAGAACTAAAAGAGCGTTTGGAAGACACCCAAGCAGAGCTGGAATACTACCGTAACCTTTACAAAGGCGAAGAATGATCTCGATTCAGGTAAAGCATCACTTTCCCGGTCGAATCCGCTTTAAAGCATCAGCACTGAGACATCACAAAGATGTGGGTACTTGGATTGAAACCAGTTTAATGGCGATCCAAGGCATTAGTGCGGTACGAGTGAACGAGTCTGCCCATTCTGTTGTGGTGGAATACGACACGCAATTGCTGCAAGCAAAAACTGTCGAAGAGCGTTTAAACCAGCTTGATTTAAACGACGCAACGCAAGAAGAAACGGAACATAAGTTTACTCGCGGCGATATTGCAATGAATGTGATTGGCACTATCGCTGCTGCTTTGCTGCCAAACAAATGGGGCGCACTTTCAACGGCTACCTTAATCGCCCCAACGTTGTTTGAAGGTGTGAGCGACCTAAAAGACAAAAACATCTCGGTTGAAGTTTTGGATGCGATTGCCGTTGGTCTCTCAGCTTGGCGCGGTGATTATCGTACCGCAATGATGACGCAAAGCTTGATCAGCCTTGGGGAATACATGGAGCAAAAAACCAGTCGTAATAGTGACCAACTCTTGGCTGATTTAATGCGCCCTCAAGAGTCGATCGTTTGGCGCGTCGATGGGTCAGACCGCACTCAAGTCAATTCGACGGAACTGAATGTTGATGACATCATCGAACTGGCTCCTGGCGTATCGATTCCTGTTGACGGCACCATTGTAAAAGGCGCGGCGTTAATCAACCAATCGTCTCTTACTGGTGAGAACGTGCCTGTTCGTCGTGAAGAGAGCGCGGTTGTTTACTCTGGTACGAGTGTCCATGAAGGCACTATTCAAGTTCGTGTTGATAAAGTCGGAAGTGAAGCAACAACCGCAAAAATTGCTAAGTTGATTTACGACTCGTTGAGTGAAAAAAGTGAAATTCAACAAGTCACACAAGACATGGCGAATCGTCGTGTAAAAATCACTTTAGGGATTGGTGCAGCTGTCTTCGCACTCACTCAAGACATCAACCGTGTTGCATCGGTGTTTCTTGTCGATTATTCCTGTGCCTTGAAACTGAGTACCCCAGTAACGTTCAAGTCCATCATGTACCGTGCTGCGCAACAAGGCATTTTGTTTAAAGGCGGCAGTGCAATTGAGAAGCTAGTGAAAATCGACACTTGTGTTTTCGATAAAACAGGGACACTCACGCATGGTGATATGCAGGTAACGGATGTCATTCCCCTCTGCGACTCGAACTCTGCACGTGACTTGCTAGCGATTGCTGCCTCGGTAGAAGAGCACAGTAACCACCCGCTATCTCAGGCTGTGGTAAACGCTGCCAAGCACAACCAACTGCCGCACATTGAGCATGGTGAAGTGGAGTACGTGATTGCACACGGCCTCAAGAGCACAATGAACGAACACGAGTTGGTTATGGGTAGCCGTCACTTCCTAGAAGTGCATGAGGATGTCGACTTCACGCCATTTGAAGATGTAATTAAGAAATACGAGGCGCAAGGTCGCCACCTTATTTTTATCTCTCATCAAAATGTCTTAATTGGCATGATTGGCTTGCGTGATCACTTACGTGAGGATGCACTAGAAACCCTGAATGCCCTTCGCCAGTTTGGTGTCAAAGAGCTGATCATGATTACGGGTGATAGCCAATTCAAAGCCAGTATCCTTGGTAATGAGTTGAAGCTAGATCGTATCTTTGCCGAAGCGGTACCTTCTGAGAAATCGACCATTGTCGAAGCGCTTCAAGCAGAAGGTCGCACTGTTATGTTTGTCGGTGATGGTGTTAACGATGCTCCAGCACTCACCGCGGCAGATGTTGGTGTTGCGATGGGCCGAGGAACCGAACTCGCCCGTCAAGTCGCCGACGTAGTTCTACTTCGTGACCAATTGTATGGATTAGCAGAAGCGCGCGAACTTGCTAACATCGCCATGCATGTGATCAACTCCAATATTAAAATTGCTGAGTACGTGAATAGCGGGATCATGCTTGCAGCCGCACTAGGGTGGTTAAACCCAGCCATGAGTGCCCTGCTCCATAATGGTACGACATTGTCTATTCTCGGTCGCTCTGCGGCGCTAAGACATGGGTAATCCCTGTATTTATCGTCCACTTAGATAGAAAAAGCCCCGACGCAATCAAGCATCGGGGCTTTTTACTGTCTACCTACTAAATAACTAATTCGCTGAAAGCTTATAACGGTCGTCGATAACCGTCACTTCAGGGAAAGATTTACCCGCCTTCATTGCTTTCTCAGTTTCTTCTTTCACTGATTTATCAATCCAGAAGTTCGCAATGTCCATTGGGTGAAGAATTCGTTCAGTATTTTTTGTCATACCGTTTTTCGGGATCTTAACCCAACGCCAGTGCGCATCACGCGTGTAAGGTACCATGTAGCCAGGAACGATCACGTTCGCATCACCCACGTATTTTTGAATCTGACGCGACAAATCGTAACGTTTTTGCTGTTCAAACTCATTGTCATACGCTTCAATCAGTTTATCTAACTCTGGACTGCTGTAGTTGGTGTGCGCGTTCGTTTGTGGCTTGTTCGCGTTATCTGAGTGGAAGTATTCCCAGTACGCAGGGATCTCACCAGAACCCATGTTCAAGAACGCCAATTGGTGCTTCTTCTCAAGGATGTATTTGAACGCCGAAGAGCCATCAACCAGATTCAGAGTAAACTCCAAGCCTGCAAGTTTTGCTTGCTCTTTTAGGTAAGCGATACGCGGTGTGTGTGAGTTGTAACCGTAGGTAATTGCAAAGCTTAGACGTTCACCTTTGTCGTTTACGCGGATACCGTCAGAGCCCACCTTGTCAAAGCCTGCTTTTTCGAAGTGCTTAATCGCTTCTGCAGGATCAAACTTCGGCGGCTTGTTGTTTGGGTCGTCATATTCACCGTGACCAAAACCAAGGCCATGTGGTTTACGAGAGTAGTCACCACGCATAATGTTTTCGATCATACCGTCGTAATCAGTCGCCGCCATGATACCTTTACGCACTTCTAGACTATCCAACATCGGCATCGCGGTATTCATCCAGAGACCACCTGCACCTTGAGGAGCTTGGTTAAAGCCCCAGTATTTTTGTACATACCCTTTCTTGTAAACTTCACTGTCTGTTTTATCGTGCCAGAAGTTTGGTAGTACCATCTCAAAGTAATCTAAATTACCCTTCTCAAAGTGCTTCATTGCGATGTCTTCATCACGAATGACTGTGATGCGTACTTTGTCTACGTTGTAACGGTTTTTGTAATAACGGTTGTTGTAGCCCCACCAATCTTCACCAACGTGTTTGAATGTCACGCTCTTACCTTTCTTCACTTTATCAATGTAGTAAGGCGCAGCGGTAGGCTCAGATTTAAAGTTGAACTTACGTACGAAGTTGTCTGGCATACCATCGTTGTTCGCGTCTTTTTCACCCTCGAAGAAGTGCTCTGGACGAGGTTGGAAGCCGTTACTTGGCATATTGATCAGAACCATCAACGCATCTTGACTCTGTTCCACAGCAAGATTTACTTTGATAGTGTAATCATCAATTTTCTCGACACTTAAGATGCTCGTTTTAAAGAAGTCGTTGTACCACGGATCAATGATGTCTTCTGAGGTGTAGTACTTCATCATGAACACGTAGTCGTCCGCCGTGATCTTTTCACCATCCGACCATTTCGCTGTTTCATCTAATTGGAAGTAAACGGTTTTGTTGTCTTCACCAAATGCCCATGCTTTCGCAAGCTGTGGAATCCATTTGCCTGTGTCTGGATGGCGTTGTGCCAGCTTCGGTGTGCCATCCATTAGGTACTGACGAAGACCTGAGTTCGCATCAGGGCCAACACTGCGAAGCGTTTGAGGGAAACTACGGATAGAGGTACGGTAAGTACCACCACGGACCGCTTCTTCTGAAGCAAAAAGCGGTTCGTTGTTGTTCGAAGTCCATTCGATATCTGCAGGTAACTCAGCTGCGTTTAGCTGAAAACTTCCTGCAACCAACATTGCCAGTGCCGAAAATGGCAGGGTCTTTATCATTATTTTCTTCCTTGTTGTGTTTGCGCAGTGCGGCAGGAAAAGCGACAACAAGTGAACCTCAGAATGACTGCGCGCGATACACAGCAAAGAAAATAAAGGGAGCGAATACAAAGTGAAGTCCTGTCCACTTCCGTATTAATATCAGAGAGTTTCACTAGGTCATCCTGACCTTACAACGCAGTGAATGCATCCACTCCATAGTATTTGTTACACATTTGTAACGCAACCCATCCATAACACATGGTTGCACATTCCGACTATCACAGCGATTTATGTTATAGAAGTGTGATCATAACAGTACCATCCGCTAAGCCATTCCTGCCCTGCGATATAGTGTCTTTATGTTGAGCATGTTTGTGTTACAGGAAATAAAAAAGGCGAAGTGTTTACCACTTCACCTTTCGTTTTAGCCCCAAACTAGGCTTACATGTTCGCTAGGCTGTCGTTGATAGACTTAAGCACAGCCGCTGGATCTGTTGCTTGAGTAATTGGACGACCAATCACTAAGTAATCAGAGCCTGCTTGAATTGCATCTACTGGCGTCATGATACGGCGTTGGTCACCTTGTTCAGAACCTGCAGGGCGAATACCAGGTGTCACTAACTTGAACTCTTTACCCAATTCATTCTTAAGCAAAGAAGACTCTTGCGCTGAGCACACCACGCCATCAAGGCCAGAGTTTTTAGTCAGCGCAGCTAGACGAATCACTTGCTCTTGAGGCGCAACGTCCAAGCCAATACCGGCAAGGTCGCTTTGCTCCATACTGGTCAATACTGTCACACCAATCAGCAGCGGGCGGTCTTTACCGTAAGGTTCAAGAATTTCACGTGATGCCGCCATCATGCGTTCACCACCACTCGCGTGCACGTTCACCATCCATACACCCAGTTCAGCCGCAGCGCGAACTGCTTTTGAACACGTATTCGGGATATCGTGAAACTTCAGGTCTAGAAATACAGAGAAACCACGTTGATGAAGCTCACGTACGAAATCAGGACCAAATAGCGTAAACATTTCCTTGCCTACTTTTAGGCGACATGACGCAGGATCAACTCTATCTACAAACGCAAGCGCATCTGCTTGGTTATCATAATCCAGTGCGACAATAACTTTTTGGTCGATCATTTCATCTCCTAACTGTTTTTGGTTCTTATTAAATAAAGGTCAAAAAAATGCAGCGGACAGAAACTCTGCCAGCTGCATTAAAACTATTCACCGTCCAATCCTCGGATTGGCTTGATCGTCCCCCATCCTTTACATGATGGACAATGCCAGTAAAGAGAATGGGTGGAGAAACCACATTTCCTGCATCGGTAATGCGGTTTAACTTTTAACTGTTCACCAACCATCGCTTGTAGCGTCGACAAGCTGTCTTTCGCACGGCCATCTTCTGCTTCAGCAATATGGTAGTCGATAAGACGGTAGAAACCTTTCATGGTTGGGTTTTTCAATAATTGCTTGGTCAACAGCTCTTGTGCTGCCCCAACGCTCTCATGATGGGCGACAAGCTGCGCTAGCATCAATTCAGACGATACGCCCGCTTTCTTATCAATGCACGCACGTAAAAATTCCACCAGCTCGTCTTCTTGGCCTAAGTGGTGATAACACTCTGCAATGGTCGGTAGAACATCACTAATGAAATCTTTATCTTGCTCAAGCACACCCGTCAGATATTTGATGGTGTGTTTGTAGTCTTCTGACTCAAGATAGATACGCCCAAGCGCAATGCTTGCACGCACACATTTTGGATCTTCTGATAGTGCTTTTTTAAAGTGCTGAATCGCTTTACTGGTATTGCCATCGGCTTGGTCAAGCATGGCCAGCTCACACCAGAAATGCGCAATATTGGCGCGAATACGAGTGCGCTTCTTACCCATCTTAGCCAGTTGGTTGGCGTAATGAATGGCTTTTTCCCACTCACGCGTTTGCTGGTAGATGGTGACAAGTTGCTGAAGTGCACTTTCACGGTGATCGGGTTCTTCCACCAATTGCTCAAAGATTTTCTCAGCACGATCTAAAAAGCCGGACGCCATGTAGTCCTTCGCGAGCTGTTGAAGCGCTAAGTTTTTCTGATCTAGAGTGAGCCCAGAACGGGAGATGAGGTTTTGGTGGATACGAATTGCACGGTCGACTTCACCACGAGAACGGAAAAGATTACCCAACGCTAGGTGTGTATCTATCGTTTCGTTGTCAACTTGGAGCAATTCAATAAAGTGGTCAACCGCCTTATCTGACTGATCAGATAAGAGCAGGTTAAGACCCGTCACATACTGACGGGATATTTGATGAGATTGCTTCTGCTTGTCTTGCTGAGCGCTGCGATGGCCCATGTACCAGCCATAAGCGGCGGCTATCGGCAATAACAAGAAGAGTAGTTCAAGCATTAAAGTTAAGCCTTATCCTTATGCCTGTTTTTCTACTGCTGGTTTTGCAGGTTTCTCTGCTTCAGCGGGCTCATACTTTTTAAGTTTCTTTTTCAGACGACGAACTTGAAGTTGAGTCTTAAATTGGATGCTAGCAAAGATAACCCACGCTAGACCAAAGCCAACCACGAATACCACACCCAATAGCGTTGATAGGTGGAACTCGCCTTTCGCCAGAAGATAATTAAAGGTTACGATCTCTTGGTTTTGAGAACCTAAAGCCAGTGCAATTAAAAAGAGAGCTAAAACAGCAATGATTTTTATAATTTTCATGTTACATCACCCTTCGAGGAGTAAGTAGGTAAGATTATGCAGTAAAATGTTTCTTCAGACCATGTATATTACCAATAATCTAGTTATAAAAAAGCGGCATACACGAGAGTATGCCGCTTTTTCAAACTAATAAGAGAGCCTTAGCTATCGATATTTACGCGCTCACGAAGCTCTTTACCTGGTTTGAAGTGAGGAACGTATTTACCTTCCAACTCCACTTTATCACCCGTTTTAGGGTTACGACCTACGCGAGGTTCGCGGTAATGAAGAGAAAAACTACCAAAGCCACGGATCTCGATACGGTCACCGCTCTCTAGTGTAGAGGCCATGTGCTCTAAAATATCTTTTACAGCATCTTCTACCTCTTTCGCTGATAAATGTGTTTGCTCAGCGCAGAGTCTTTCAATCAGTTCAGACTTAGTCATAGTTGCCCTCTTTGAGTATCTTTATCACTCATTATAGTAAGTAATACTAATTCCAACAAACACTTGCTATCAATTCTAGACAAATTTTACACAAAATGCGCAATCAAAAAATGTCTTTTTTTAGCATAGTTTATCAACATTAGTATTACTACTCGGAAAGTAGCAAGCATAAAAAAGGAGCCTTGCGGCTCCTTTTTAGCTTAAGCGAGTAAATTATTCGCCTTTAGCAGCTTTGAAAGCGTCAGCCATTGCATTACCAAAAGCAGCTTCGTCTTGCTTGTTGATAGATGCCATTGCTTCTTGCTCTTCAGCTTCATCTTTAGCTTTGATAGATAGGTTGATTACGCGGTTCTTACGGTCTACACCTGTGAACTTAGCTTCAACAACATCACCAGCGCTTAGGATTAGAGAAGCATCTTCTACGCGATCGCGTGATACTTCAGAAGCACGGATGTAACCTTCAACGCCTTCTGCGATTTCAACTGTAGCGCCTTTAGCGTCAACAGCAGTTACAGTAGCGTTAACTAGAACACCTTTCTTGTTGTCAGCAACGTAAGCATTGAATGGGTCGTTTTCCATTTGCTTAACGCCTAGAGAAATGCGCTCACGCTCAGCGTCTACTGCTAGAACAACTGCAGAGATCTCGTCGCCTTTCTTGTACTCACGTACAGCTTCTTCGCCAGCAACATTCCAAGAAATGTCAGATAGGTGAACTAGACCGTCGATGCCGCCTTCTAGACCGATGAAGATACCGAAGTCAGTGATAGACTTGATCTTACCAGTAACTTTGTCGCCTTTAGCTTGTGCTTCAGCGAATGACTGCCATGGGTTAGCTTTACACTGTTTCAGACCTAGAGAAATACGACGACGCTCTTCGTCGATCTCAAGAACCATAACCTCAACTTCGTCGCCAACATTAACAACTTTAGATGGGTGGATGTTCTTGTTAGTCCAATCCATTTCTGAAACGTGTACTAGACCTTCAACGCCTTCTTCGATTTCAACGAAGCAGCCGTAGTCAGTTAGGTTAGTTACGCGACCAGTTAGTTTGTGACCTTCTGGGTAACGCTTAGCGATTGCTACCCATGGATCTTCGCCTAGTTGCTTAAGACCTAGTGATACGCGAGTACGCTCACGGTCGAACTTAAGAACTTTAACTTGGATCTCGTCACCAACGTTAACGATTTCAGATGGGTGCTTAACGCGCTTCCAAGCCATATCAGTGATATGTAGAAGACCGTCAACGCCACCTAGGTCAACGAACGCACCGTAGTCAGTAAGGTTCTTAACGATACCTTTAACTTCAGAACCTTCTTGTAGAGTTTCTAGAAGCTCGTCACGCTCAACGCTGTTCTCAGATTCGATAACTGCACGACGTGAAACAACTACGTTGTTACGTTTTTGGTCAAGTTTGATAACTTTGAACTCTAGCTCTTTGTTTTCTAGGTGAGCAGTGTCGCGGATTGGACGTACGTCTACTAGAGAGCCAGGAAGGAAAGCACGGATACCGTTTAGTTCAACAGTGAAACCGCCTTTAACTTTACCGTTGATGATACCAACAACAGTTTCAGCTTCTTCGTAAGCTTTCTCAAGAACGATCCAAGCTTCGTGACGCTTAGCTTTCTCACGAGAAAGTTGAGTTTCACCGAAACCATCTTCAACAGCGTCTAGAGCTACGTCTACTTCAGCGCCAACTTCAACTTCAAGTTCGCCAGCAGCGTTCTTGAACTGTTCAGCAGGGATAGCAGATTCAGACTTAAGACCAGCGTCAACAAGAACGAAACCGTTCTCGATAGCTACTACAGTACCTTTAACGATGCTGCCTTGTTGGAATTCTGTTTCGTTTAGAAACTCTTCAAAGAGTTGAGCAAAAGATTCAGTCATTTATTTAATCTTCAATAAATTAAACGTCCACGGGTATCCTACCGCATGGGGTTATTAAATTCGCCAGTCATCATCCTTGCGACCAACGCTCTTAGTCTAGCCGAGCGTAATTACTCAGCTAGCTTCGATTCGATATATTGTAGTGCCTTTTCTACTACTTCGTCGATAGTCATCGACGTAGAATCTAGCACAAGCGCATCCTCTGCAGGGCGTAGTGGCGCCACTGGACGGTTACGATCTCGGTCGTCACGCTCTTGGATCTCGCTCAAAAGGTCAGCAAATCTAACATCTAACCCTTTATCTTGCAACTGTTTAAGGCGTCGATTTGCACGCTCTTCTGCGCTCGCATCAAGGAAAATTTTCGCTTGTGCATTTTGGAATACAACCGTACCCATGTCACGACCATCAGCAACCAGACCCGGAGCGGTCTCAAATGCGCGCTGACGACGCAACAATGCTTCACGAACGCGTGGCAGTGCAGCCACTTTAGACGCTGCCATCCCCGTCTCTTCTTTACGAAGTTCACCAGAGACATCTTCGCCTTCTAGAATCACTTTTACTAGGTCACCTTCAGCAACAAACTGAACATCTAGGTGAGTAGCCAGTGGAACAAGCGCATCTTCTGACTCAGTGTCTACGCCGTGGTGAATCGCTGCGAGTGCAAGAACACGGTAAATGGCGCCAGAATCAAGAAGCTGAAAGCCTAACTTCTTCGCTAGCAACATACATAAAGTGCCTTTACCTGCACCACTAGGTCCATCTACGGTAACAACCGGAGTTTGAGAGGACATGTTTTTCTCCACGTTGATGTGCGAATTTCGGTACTTCCACCCAAATTCATTTCATTCTTAATTTTACGGTGCGGGAGTATATACCTAATAGTCTCAGGATACCATTTCTTTGCCCTCTCCCCGGTTCAGAATTTGCCGTTTTCTCTGTTCTGATTCTTTCTCTTTAAAGCGCAATACTAAATGGCAAATTTTCTCTAAGTTTCATTTTTCCGACCCGATCACACATTAGTAATACAATATTATTGTATATTAAATCATCTTATCGACGACCCTATAAAAATTGAGAACACAATATGAAGAAATTAGCGCTTACTTTTCTTGCTGCCAGCATTGCCTCTGCGTCTGCTATAGCTGCAACTTCGTCTAATGAATTAGCGAGCAAATATGAGCTAGATCCGACAAAGGCTCCAGCTCAAAACTTTGATATGACGAATTGGAAAATTACCTTGCCTGAACTGACTAAAGAAGGTGAACGCAAAGGTAAAGCATTAGAAATAGCCAAAGATGAGTTGGGCAATACAGAAACCCCTTATGTTCACCCTGAGTGGTTCTATACCAACAAAGAAACAGGCGCCGTGGTTTTTGTTGCACCAAATGAAGCACCGACCACTCCTAATAGTAAGAACACTCGTAGTGAACTTCGTGCCATGCTGGCAACACACTACGGTGAGCCAAAAAACAACTTTGTCGTCGCTTCTCACCCAAGTGCTGCTGAGTACGGTGCAATTGGTGGCGAGCTAAACGCGACCCTGTCTGTTGACCAAGTCAGTACAAGTGGTAACTACAAAAAGAATGGCGCATTCGCTGTCGTGATTGGCCAAATTCATGGCTCTGACAATGAGCCTTTAAAGATTTCTTACCGCAAACTGCCTGAGCATGAATACGGCTCTCTTTCATGGAACTACGAGTTAAACCCAACCAAAGAACTTCAAGACGCGAAAGATGAAAATGGTAAGAAGCTTCGCCAAGACATCCGCCACAACGTATTCGGACAATACAACTTACGTAAAGGTGACGCAGACCCACAAGACGGCATCAAACTGGGTGAAATCTTCTCATACAGCGTCAACGTGGAAGGTGACATCATGCACCTGACTTTCACTAAGAACCCTGGTGAGAAAAATGAAGTCACTAAGACATTTGATGTGAATCTAGCAGAAGGCAAATACCAAGGTCATGAAGTAGACCAAGGCTATGGTAACGATTGGATGTATTACAAAGCCGGTGCTTACAACCAATGTAATACGAAGAAAAGCAGTTCAGACTGTGAATGGCGCGGCATGGAAGCGGGTGATTATGCTCAAGCAAGCTTCTATCAGTTAGAACTGAAACAATAACGGTTAGAGCTGAACTAATAACCCGCCGCTGAAATAAAAAAACCAACTAAACAGTTGGTTTTTTTTTGTTATTTCTTAAGCATTACACAATTGGCTTTTGACCGCGTTCTGCAAGTTTAAGTACGACACTATCAGCCACTTTACTTGCAACACCGGCAAGCTTGTCTGCCAGTTTTTTCTTTTGCACGTAATGCACTGCTAGTACGGTTTTCTCTTTGCATGCTGCAACAACTAGATCGTCGGAAGTGCTGATTTCATCTACCAGTCCTAGCTCTTTCGCTTGCGTACCAAACCAGTGCTCACCTGTTGCGACTTTTTCAAGTTCTAGTGCTGGGCGACGTTCACTGATGAAGTCTTTGAACAATACGTGTGTTTCTTCAAGTTCTTGTTTGAACTTATCACGCGCTTTGTCAGTGTTCTCACCAAACATCGTTAGTGTGCGTTTGTACTCACCAGCTGTTAGCTGCTCATATTCGATATCGTGCTTTTTCAACAGTT
Organism: Vibrio owensii; assembly: GCF_002021755.1. Classification (NCBI taxonomy): domain Bacteria; kingdom Pseudomonadati; phylum Pseudomonadota; class Gammaproteobacteria; order Vibrionales; family Vibrionaceae; genus Vibrio; species Vibrio owensii. The sequence continues at coordinate 3,022,102 of NZ_CP019959.1, read as the reverse complement.
TGTTGAAGTTAGGGATCTGCGCGATAACGCCGATAGAACCGACAATTGCAAACGGAGCTGAAACAATCTTGTCTGCCACACATGCCATCATGTAGCCACCACTTGCTGCCACTTTGTCGACAGAAATCGTCAGAGGCAGACCTGCAGCTTTGATTCGGTCAAGTTGAGAAGATGCCAAGCCATAGCCATGAACCATGCCACCACCAGACTCTAGACGAAGTAGCACTTCATCGCCTTCACGAGCTACTGCTAATACTGCAGTAATCTCTTCGCGTAGCGAGCCCACTTCTTTTGCATCAATACTGCCGTTAAAGTCCAACACGAACAGATGCGGTTCGCGCTTGCTATCAAGAGAACCTTCTTTGCTCGCTTGTTTGATTTCTTTCTCGCGAGATTTGTTCTTTTCTTTCTCTTCCTTCTTAGCCGCTTTATCACGAGCTTTGATGAAAGCGTCATCGTGTAGGTGATGCTCTAATTGTTCGATTGCATCTTTGTGACGTTCAGAAAGATTAGTGACTTCCAATTCGCCCTTCGCAGCACCCGATTTACCACCCGCCGATTTCGCAATAATCAGCAGCACAACCACTGCCGCAACAACGGTGACAATCTTGGCTAAAAACAGACCGTAATCTAATAAAAATTCCAATGAGAGTTCCTCTATCTCATACCAGTAATAGTCATCAATATGTTACGTAGAAAAATCAGAGAGAAGGCAAGAAAATCGGTAACCTCTTGTTCTGATTGATGGCGTTCAAATAACATACCGGACAACCGTTCTGGAATTGGTATAACACATGAATTGGTGTATTGTAACCAACTTGTCACGATTACCAAGATTTTCCATTGAGAAACAGGCGCATTTCTACACTAAGATGACGTCTGTTCGTCGGAATTAGATACAATAATAAGGATTAACTACCGTGAACTACTCCGTTTCAGCAGATGCCCTAAAAGGTAAAGTCATTCTTGTCACTGGTGCAGGCAATGGTATCGGTCGCCAAGCGGCACTTTCTTACGCTCAGCACGGTGCGACTGTGATTCTACTTGGTCGAAACGTTCAAAACCTTGAATCCATTTACGATGAAATCGAATCTGCAGGTTACCCTCAACCCGCGATCATTCCACTTGATCTGAAAGGCGCAACTAAGCAGCACTACATCGATATGGCAGAAACCATCGAAGGTCAGTTTGGTCGTTTGGATGGCCTACTACACAACGCTGGCGTTTTAAGCACGCTGTGCCCGTTTGAGCAAATCAATGAAGAAGACTTCGACGACATCATGCAGATTAACGTGAAAGCAGAAGTCCTAATGACTCAAGCGCTACTGCCTATTATGCGTAATTCAGACGCAGGTCGTATTATCTTTACGTCTTCAACTGTGGGCCATTCTGGCCGTGCTTTCTGGGGTTCGTACGCCATCTCCAAATTTGCCGTAGAAGGTATGATGCAAGTATTGGCAGATGAACTTAGTGATACACCAATGCGTGTTAACGCGATTAACCCAGGTGCAACTCGTACTCGAATGCGTGAAAAAGCTTATCCAGGTGAAGATGCAAACACACTAAAAACACCACTGGATATCATGCCGCTTTACCTTCACTTGATGGACCCAGCGGTCACAGATGTAAACGGTCAGTGCATCGACGCTCAACCAAAGCGTAAGTAACCTCTTCAGGTCACCTCACATAATCGATTGAAAAGGCAGCAAACGCTGCCTTTTTTCGTATTTCTGCCTATAAAAATCTTGCGACTTTCCATCACAGAAATATACTGTACATATATACAGGTATTTATTTATGCAAGACATCATCCAACACTTAAAAAGCCAACACCTTGTTTGGCAAGCAAATTTGACCAAAGCAGACGAGCATCAGTTCCTTAATAGCTCAGGTTTCCCTGAACTCGACGCCCTGCTTGGCGGCGGCTTTCCTCCTCATGGCGTGGTGGAAATGGAATCTGTTGGCAGCATTGGCGAACTGCGCTTGCTTGCGCCTTATTTAGAAGCGTCTCTTTCGAGAGGGGTGACGGCATTCATTCAACCACCAGCGTTGATGAATTCATTGTTCCTACATAGCATTGGCTTGGACATCAACCAAGTATGGGTAATCACGCCTGAACATCAACGCGATGCGCTGTGGGCAGCAGAGCAATGCCTCAAGAGCGGCGTGTGTACCAACGTTTTGTTATGGCAAGATGAGCTAGAGATCCACCAAGTAAAACGCCTGCAAGTTGCGAGTGAGCAAGGCTCCTGCCCTCTGTTTATGCTCAAACCTAACATGACAAATCGCTTGTCTTTGCCTGTTTCATTGAGCCTGAAGCTACAAGGTCATGAGCAAGGTGTGAGTGTAGAAGTTCTCAAACGAAAAGGCGGTTGGAGCAAAGGTAGCGTCGATATCAACTTCCAGCACCACTATCCGCAACTGGTGATGCCAAGCACAACTCGTATTCCATCCACGGTGGTCAATTTCCCATTGGCGAACCAAGGTTAGTGATATGGCTTTGTGGATATATTTGCACTTCCCTCGCCTACAGTTAGATGCACTCTTTGGTGATAACCAAGAGCAGCCTGTGGTGATTGTAGAAAGCCAACGTTGTCGGATCATTCAATACAACGAGATTGCCGAGCAACAAGGCATTAAGCCAAATATGGGCTTGGGTAGCGCGGCTTCTTTGTGCCGAGATTTGCAAGTGCATCCTTATCATCCGCAAACCGAACTGAGCAAGTTACAAGAAATTGCTCAATGGCTGTATTTGATTACGTCTGATGTCGTATTGATGCCAAACCAAGGCATTCTGCTACGCGCAACCCCGATGCTTAATCTGTATGAAGGGCTACAAAACTATTGGACTAAAGTCAGTGCTCATTTATCGGAGCTGAAACTGAGTTTTCAATTCGGGTGTGGCTTTTCGCCTTTTTCTGCCAAATTGATGGCATTAGCAGGAGCGAACTTCATCAGTGAAGATAAGTCTGTCATGCAACAAGCCTTATCACCGCTGCCACTAACATTGACGGATTTATCAAGCACTACCGTAGAGAAGCTACAACGTGTAGGTGTCACCACACTACAAGGGTTACTTGAACTACCACTGCAAGACATCGCGCGTCGATTCGACATTGATTTGGTGAACTATGTTGGCCGCCTGACAGGGCAATTTAAACATCCTGTCGACTTTTATCATCCAACCGAATCTTTCCAAGTCTATTTAGAACTGTTGTTTGAGATTGAAAGCGTCCAATGGGTGGAGAAGCCACTGGCTAAATTACTTCGTCAACTCGAAACCTTTCTCAAGCTGCGCGATAAAGTCGCGTTTGAGCTGTGTTTAACCCTGCATCAGCGGGACAAACAAGCACAGCACCTTCAACTCACATCAGCGCAAGGCGATTACTTGCGCCAACGCTGGCAACAATTGGCGAGTTTGAGTTTGGAATCCGTCACGTTAAACGGTCCTGTTATCGGCCTGACGTTAAAAGTAGAGCGCCAAGGTGAACCTTTAAGCTCTGCACGAGATTTCTTTGCTGGGCAAAAAGGGCAAATGAACGCGTTAGAGCTGCTCTCTTTACTGCAAGCTAAGTTGGGCAAAAGCGCGGTACTCAAACCCAATATAGCCTGCGATCCAAGGCCAGAGAAAGCCAGTCAATATCGCCCAGCCGATGAGCCGGATGTCCCGATTAACACCATCCCTGCTCTGCTGCGCCCAGCGATGCAATTACCCGCCCCTATCTCGCTACAAGAGCAAGTCTCTCTAGTGCATGGGCCTGAACGGATTGTCTCTGGATGGTGGGATGGTGACGAGATCATGCGTGATTACTACATTGCGCACACCAAGCAAGGTCGATGGCTATGGGTGTTTCGCGATCAGCACAAGCATTGGTTTCTTCATGGCTATTTTTGTTAAATCGACAGTTATTTTTGTTAGGTCGTTATGAGTTACGCAGAACTGTTTTGTCAGTCCAACTTCTCCTTTCTCACTGGCGCTTCTCATGCAGAAGAGTTGGTGCTGCAGGCGGCGTTTTATCGCTATCAAGCCATTGCGATCACCGATGAGTGCTCAGTTGCGGGCGTAGTGAAAGCCCATGCGACCATCGAGCAACACAAACTCGACATCAAGCAAATCGTCGGCAGCATGTTTTGGCTTAATGACGAATGCCAAGTCGTGCTGCTTTGCCCTTGCCGTAAAGCTTACGCTGAGCTATGCCGTATCATCACCAATGCCAGACGACGCAGCGAGAAAGGCACTTATCAACTGTCGGAGTGGGATTTGATGTCGATTCGTCACTGCCTTGTGTTGTGGCTCCCGACTCATCAAGAGAGTGACCATTATTGGGGGCGCTGGCTCCAGCAGCACCATGCTCATCGCTTATGGGTCGCGATTCAGCGTCATTTAGGTGGTGATGACGATGCTTACACCACACACTGTGAATTATTAGCAAACGAGTTCCAATTGCCGATTACTGCTTGTGGTGGCGTCTTGATGCATGCTGTTGAACGCTTACCATTGCAACATGTCCTGACAGCAGTAAAACACGGTTGTAGCGTTGATAAGCTCGGCTTTGGTCGTTTATCCAATGCCGAACGAGCATTGCGTCCATTGAACAAACTTTCTCGAATTTACAGATCCGAATGGTTGGCAGAAAGCACCCATATTGCGAGCTTGTGCGAATTCAACCTCTCAGATTTGAAATACGAATACCCGACAGAGCTCATCCCTGACGGTCACACTCCAACCTCTTATCTGCGTCTGTTGGTCGAGCGTGGTAAGAAACTGCGCTTCCCTGAAGGCGTACCCACAGACATTCATCAGACTATCGAGAATGAATTAACCCTCATTGAAGAGCTGGAATATCATTATTACTTTCTGACCATTCATGACATTGTAATGTTCGCTAAGCAGCAAGGTATTCTCTATCAAGGGCGAGGCTCTGCGGCAAACTCGGTAGTGTGTTACTGCTTAGAAATCACCGCCGTCGATCCTAGGCAAATCTCGGTCCTATTCGAACGCTTTATTAGCCGAGAACGAAAAGAGCCGCCAGACATTGACGTCGATTTTGAACACGAGCGCCGCGAAGAAGTGATTCAATATATCTATAAAAAGTATGGCCGCGAGCGTGCCGCTTTGGCAGCCACCGTGATCAGCTATCGCTTTAAAAGTGCCGTGTGTGAAGTGGGCAAAGCGTTGGGGATTGAAGAAACTCAGCTAGACTTCTTCATCAAAAACGTTAATCGCCGTGATCGTAGCCAAGGTTGGCAAGCACAAATCATCGAATTGGGGCTACAACCAGAGTCGTTAAAAGGCCAACAGTTTATCCAGTTGGTGAACGAGATCATCGGATTCCCGCGCCATTTATCTCAGCATGTAGGCGGCTTTGTGATTTCATCTGGCCCTTTGTATGAACTGGTGCCTGTCGAGAATGCTTCGATGGAAGATCGCACGATTATTCAATGGGATAAAGATGATTTAGAAAGCTTAAAGCTATTGAAAGTCGATGTACTTGCTCTCGGCATGTTAAACGCGATCCGTAAGTGCTTTCAATTAGTCGAGAAACACCACCAGCGATCCCTGTCGATTGCTGAGATCACGCGTCTGCAAGACGATCCGCACGTATACCGCATGATCCAAAAAGCCGATACCGTTGGCGTATTCCAAATCGAGTCTCGTGCACAGATGAGCATGCTGCCACGCTTAAAGCCTGCACGTTACTACGACTTAGTCGTGCAGATTGCTATTGTCCGCCCGGGGCCTATTCAAGGTGATATGGTCCATCCGTTTCTAAAAAGACGCAATGGTGAAGAGCCGATCAGCTATCCATCGGAAGAAGTGAAAAGCGTACTAGAGCGCACTATGGGCGTGCCGATTTTCCAAGAACAAGTGATCAAACTCGCGATGGTAGCCGCTGGGTTCAGTGGTGGTGAAGCCGATCAACTGCGCCGTGCGATGGCAGCATGGAAGAAGAACGGCGATCTTGCCAAGTTCAAACCTAAACTGATCGACGGGATGCGTGAGCGTGGTTATGACTTAGAATTTGCGGAGCGAATCTTCGATCAAATCTGCGGTTTTGGTGAATACGGTTTTCCAGAAAGCCACTCAGCCTCTTTCGCAGTATTGGCTTACTGCTCTGCATGGTTGAAGTTTTACTATCCTGCTGAGTTCTATACTGCCCTACTTAATAGTCAACCGATGGGGTTTTATAGCCCTTCGCAATTGATTCAAGATGCGCGCCGACACGGTGTCGAAGTGCTGCCTGTTTGCATCAATCACTCGTCGTATCAGCATCATTTGGTCAAACGCCCTAATGGCCGTCTTGGCGTACAACTGGGCTTTCGTTTAGTAAAGGGCTTTAATCAAGAAAGCGCTTCTCGACTGGTTGAGCGCCGACCAACAACTGGGTATCGCTCTATTCAAGAGGTAAAACAGATCTTAAGAAACCGTCGTGATATTGAACTGCTCGCTTCTGCCAATGCGTTTCAGATCCTTTTAGGTAATCGCTATAACGCTCGCTGGGCTGCGATGGATTCGTTATCAGATTTACCCTTGTTCAATCACATGGAAGAACCAATGGCGAACTACCAAGCTCAACCTTCTGAATACGAGAACTTGATTGAAGATTACGCCAGTACCGGGTTGTCACTGAGTCGCCACCCGATAACCTTGCTAGAAGAAGCCGGTAAGTTACCGCGCTTTACTCGGATGAAGCAGTTAGTTGAAAAGGAGCACAAATCTTTAGTGACGGTCGTTGGTGTCGTAACAGGTAGGCAATCTCCAGGCACCGCAGCAGGTGTGACTTTTTTCACTTTAGAAGACGATACGGGCAACATTAATGTGGTGGTCTGGCGAGCAACCGCCCGCGCTCAAAAACAAGCGTATCTCACTTCAAAAGTCTTGATGGTTAAAGGGATTTTAGAAAGAGAAGGAGAAGTGACACATATAATTGCAGGAAAGCTCATCGATTGCACACACAACCTTGCTGAGCTGAAAAGTAAATCACGCGATTTCCATTAAGCCATCATGTTTTGGAGACGGGAAAACACATTTCGCCGAAAAAAGTAAAGGGAGGTAAAACCTCCCTTTTCGATTCTGCTGAATTAATCCTCAGCCATCGTTTCCGTACGCTTACTCTTGTATTTCCTATACAGTAACAAGGATAAAGTCATAATGACTTTAGATGTTAGCCATATCATTAAACGGAAGTACCCTAGGTTAATAGGTGAAAAGTGACGTGATATACCTACATATTTCATTGTCAGAAATATGTAAAATAGTATAGCAATCGCAGTTCAATTAATCACCTACCCTTATGGATTAATTCTTCGCCGATTAATTAACGCCCGTATATAAAACTTGACGCATTCTATCTTGTGAAACTTCGACGAGAAGATCCGGTTGGAACTTAGAAATAAAGCGGTCGCAGCCCACTTTCTGCACCATGGCCTCGTTGAAACTACCACTTAAGGAGGTGTTCAGCGTAATGAACAGTTTGGACATTCGAGGATCAGAGCGCACTTCATGCGTCAGTCTGTAACCGTCCATTTCTGGCATTTCTGCATCCGTGATCATCATCAGCAGTTCTTTCTCGACGTCTTTACCTTCATCACACCAACGTTTAAGGACCGTCAATGCTTCTAGACCATCGCGGCATTCAATGATGTTCAAACCAAGCTGAGACAAGGTATCTTTCACTTGATTACGGGCCGTTGAAGAATCATCAACAATCAGAACATTACGACCAATCATGGCTTGAGCTAGCTCTTGATCTAAAATGCCATCAGAAATAGTGACGTCGTAATGGACGATTTCCGCCAACACTTTTTCTACATCAATGATTTCAACAATTTGTGATGACTCACCGTCCTTCACTTGCGTGATTGCTGTTAGGTAGTTAGAGCGGCCAGATGTCGATGGCGGCGGCTGAATCTCTGTCCAAGCGGTATTGATGATGTTGCGCACGGGCCCGACAAGGAAACCCTGAATAGAGCGGTTGTATTCGGTGATGATCAAGTTTTCTTCTTCTGCTTCGCCACGCAGTGGTGGGAAACCAATCGAGCAACGCAGATCAATCACAGGCACGGCTTCGCCGCGCAAAGACGCTACACCACGGATGTTGTAATGAGAGCCCGGGAGTTTAGTCAGTGGAGGCAACTTAATCACCTCTTTCACTTTAAAAACGTTAATCGCAAACAATTGGCGACTATTCAGCGTGAACAGCAAAAGCTCCAGTCGGTTTTCACCTACTAGATTCGTACGCTGATCAACCGTATTTAACACTCCGGACATACCACTACCTAACTTTGAACGACAACCTATCACTCTTTACAGAAAACCGTGTTGAAACAACAAAGTAAACCTTTTGTATGAGTGCTCTACATTACTTACGAAAATTACATTAATGCTATAGATATAGCAATGAAACAGCGCCCAGATTGGCGTTTTCGGCACTGAGAAGATCAAAAAAGGGCGAACTGTAACGTTCACCCTTTTCTTCAAGTTGAGTTGATGCAAGAAAGATTAACCTTCAATCACTTTCATCAACAGTTGTCCATCGTATAGCGCCTGTTTCACTAACGCAGCACCCGGCATCGTCGCTTGCTTATAAAAACGAGATTCCACCAGCTCAAGGTCTTGATGATAAACAGGTAAACTTTGCTCTTCGATACAACGACGAATCGCAGGATAAAGCACATCTTTGGCTTGGTTGATTACCCCACCAATCAAGATTTTCTCTGGGTTGAACAGGTTGATTACAATCGCAATCGCAGAGCCTAGATAGCGACCCAGTTTCTCAATCACATCAACCGCAAGAGGATCACCGTTCGCCGCCGCTTCACAAATACTCTCGATGCTCATTTCTTCGTGCTCAGCAAGAATAGAAGCTTCACCGTTAGCAATACGAGTAACCACCTCTTCGCGGATTGCCTGCGAACTCGCCACCGTTTCAAGACAACCAATGTTGCCACAATGACAGCGCTTGCCGTTTGGATCGATTTGGATATGGCCAAGTTCGCCGATGTTACCGTGACGACCTTGCAGCACGCGACCATCTAAGATGATACCCGCACCTAAACCGTGGTGAATGGAGATAAGTACCGAGTTATCGTTCTCTTGAGAATGTCCGAACAGCTTCTCTGCCAGCGCCCAAGCACGCGTATCGTTGGCAATAAAGACAGGTAAGCCCGTTGCTTTATAGATTTCAGGGCCTAACGCCAAGTTCTCAACATTGTAGTGCGGCATTTGCAATACGATGCCCTGCTCTGAGTTCACCAGACCAGGCAAAGTAATCGCGATACTGGTGACACGATCGAGTTGATCAGCGTAGGTTTGGAAGAATTCATCAATTTCGTAGAGTAAGCGTTCAAGTACATCGTCTTGGTCGCGTTCATGGATATCGATTTTGGTATCGATAAGAACATCACCGCCAAGCTCGTGCAGTGCGATGGTTAAATAACCTCGACCTAAACGCATCGACAAGAATTGCCAACCTTCATTATTGACCTGCAAACCCACTGCTGGACGGCCACGGCTCGTCGCTTCCTGAACAGTAGTTTCATGAATCAGATGGGCTTCAATCAACTCTCGAGTGATCTTAGTGATACTCGCAGGCGCAAGCTCACTTTGCTTGGACAAATCGATTCGAGATATTGGACCCTTCAGGTCAATTAGTTTGTATACACGACCAGCATTGACCTGTTTGATATGATCAATATGGCCCGGTTGAGCCATGTACATCTTGCACTCCGAAATTCTATAACGGGATAATTTTTTTACTTTGCGAAGTAATTGTGAAGTGAATTGATAAATCCCCGTGACAAGCATCACGTATAAACATGTTTGTTTGTGTATTCAATCAAATAACCAGAAATCTACTCCTGTTAAATTGTTTGAAAAATAACTTATTTTATTCATCAAATTAGGTAACAAAGCCTGCGCCTTAATGTTTTTTCAGCACTTTGACCTAAATGCGAACAATCTGCGCATACTGTGCATATACTTAGCGAGAATAGAATTCGAGTTATCTAGTCCAACACCTGCATTCTTCGGAGAATCTATGACTTCCATATTAAGAAGAACAAAAATTGTCACAACGCTTGGCCCATCAACCGATAAAGACAATGTCCTTGAGGAGATAATCAAAGCTGGAGCAAACGTCGTTCGTATGAACTTCTCACACGGTACCAGCGATGACCACGTTCAACGTGCAGAAAAAGTAAGAGCTATCGCGGCGAAGCTTGGTCGCCAAGTGGCGATACTTGGTGACTTACAAGGTCCAAAAATTCGCGTTTCCACGTTCAAAGACGGCAAAATTCATCTCAACGTCGGCGATAAATTTACGCTAGACAGCGACCTACCAAAAGGCGAAGGCGATCAAGACTCCGTTGGCTTAGATTACAAAGAGCTCCCACAAGACGTCTCTCCTAATGACATCTTGCTGCTTGACGATGGTCGCGTGCAATTGCAAGTGACTAGCGTTGAAGGCAACAAAGTCCACACCCGAGTAACGGTCGGTGGCCCTCTTTCCAACAACAAAGGCATCAACAAAAAAGGCGGCGGCCTATCTGCGGATGCACTTACTGAAAAAGACAAAGCAGATATCCTCACCGCTGCCAAAATTAAAGTCGATTACCTCGCTATCTCATTCCCTCGCAATGGCGAAGATATGCATTACGCTCGTCGCTTGGCGCGAGACGCAGGCCTTGAAGCGAAACTCGTGGCAAAAGTGGAGCGTGCTGAAACCGTCGCTACCACAGAATCCATTGATGACATCATCTTAGCGTCTGACGTTGTTATGGTTGCTCGTGGCGACTTGGGGGTCGAAATTGGTGACCCAGAGCTTATCGGTGTACAGAAGAAGCTGATTCGCCGTGCTCGCAGCTTAAACCGTATCGTGATTACTGCGACCCAAATGATGGAATCAATGATGGCTGCGCCAATGCCAACTCGTGCAGAAGTCATGGATGTGGCAAACGCAGTCCTAGACGGCACGGATGCTGTGATGCTTTCTGGTGAAACCGCAGCGGGTCTATACCCAGTGGAAACCGTGAAATCCATGGCTGAAGTGTGTATAGGTGCAGAGAAGATGTCGGAAGCAAGCCTGTCGACCTACCGCTTAGACCGCACCTTCGCAACCGCAGAAGAGACCATAGCTATGTCGACCATGTATGCTGCCAACCATATGGAAGGTGTTAAAGCGATGGTTTCTCTGACCGAATCAGGCCGAACCGCTTTGATGATGTCTCGCTTAAGCTCTGGTTTGCCGATTTTCGCACTGTCGCGTAATGAATCAACACTAAACCGAGCGGCATTGTATCGCGGCGTCACACCTGTGTATTTTGACTCCAAAGGCGGTGCTGGCTTAACGACGGCTCATGCGGCGATCGTGACCTTGAAAGAGCAAGGGTTACTGGATGAAGGAGACTTGGTGATCTTCACTCAAGGTGATGTGATGGACGTAGTAGGTTCAACCAACTGCATGCGTATTTTGTCCGCTTAATACTTTCCCAAAAAACCATAAAAGGCTCCACACGGAGCCTTTTCTTTTTCAGATACTTGATTTCAATCTAAGCCGTTTCTCGACCATCTATGTTCAATTTGTCATAGAGTTGAATCAGATTGAAACCCGTTTGCAGACCAAGTTGATAATCGTGCTCTAACGCTTCTGGATCGCTCAACAAAGACGATGACTGTAACTCTTCTTTAGGTGCCAATTGCAAAATAAAGGTGTCATCGGGCGGAGCGGTTAAGAACGCTTGCGTCAATTCGAAGGTTTGGTAGTGAATCATCAACATGTCAGCCAATCCAGAATCGAAGTTTTCACCAATCAGGTGGCTCAAGCGATAAAGATTATCCGCCCCAAACAACCAGCGTCCGCCATTGAGCAGCTTTCTACCCGACAATTTCGATTGATGAGCCGCATTAATTTTCTGCTGTAAGAAGCTACTCCAATCCTCTTTCCATTGGTGAACTTTGTGTTGCCAAGACTCTTGCACAGAGTTAATCGACTCGCGGTACCATTTGATACCCTCTTCACCAATCTCGGCTTGTACTTTGGCTTCTGCTTCAGAGAAAGGCTCCGTGCGGATCACAATGATGTTACGTGCATTCTTTCTCCATGCTTCTTGCACAGGAATCGAGGCAGAGACCCCACCATCAACATAAGGATGTCCATTTACATCCACAGGTCCCTGATACAATTTAGGGATCGCACAAGTGGCAACCATGGTATTGACCCAGTCCCCACCAAGTATCGGTAGATATTGATCAGAAAGAGTATCGACATTTGTCACCGCAGCAAACGCACTACGGGCCCCTAGCGCAGTTTTCCCCATATCGAGGTCAAGTTTATAAGGGTAATCTTGAATGCGCTCTAAGGCCCATTCCAAGCCCAAATATTGCTTCTTGCGGATATAACGGAAAAGATTAAAGAATTCGTTGGAAGTAGTGAGATCCGTAATGAAAGCCTTGCCCATGCCGTGTTGGCGACAAAGGTAAGCACACAAATTCAGAGCTCCGGCTGATGTGCCATAGAATTCATCGAATGGATCGAAATTGGAAAGAAGGAATGCATCCAACACTCCAGCGGTAAAAATCCCTCTCTGCCCTCCTCCTTGTGCGACAAGGGCAGTTTTGCCATTTCTGTAGCGCTCATACATCTCAATGTCGAGCTCTGCATGGCGATCAGTGATAATACCGCTGTTGCGTGTCATAGGCGTATCGCCAATGCATTAAGCCGTAGTAATCGCAATGATGCCGAAAGAGAGTAAAACTGCGAATACTGTAACGACGATGAGTAGGGCTGATTTTAGATCGTGTTCCATAGACACCTCCTTTGGTTGTAACAAATTAATAACACCAGTGTGAATTATGTTCAAGAATTGCCTAATTTAGTCGCACGATTTTGGCTAAGGCATCACAATTAGCTTAGTCATAATAAGGAGATAGCAAATGAACTATAAAATTGGCTGGCTAGTTGGGAGTATATTATTGAGCTGTTCTATGGCTGCTCAAGCGACGGTTATCGTCACGCCCTATGTCGGCTTTACAGGAGGCGGTAAAGTAGAGGACGAGAATGACCGCACCTACGACTTAGACCCTTCAATCAATTATGCTTTGTCAGTTGAAACCCCTTTTGAGATGGGCCGCATCGGTTTTTTCTATTCCAATCAGTCGTCAGAAATGCAAGACATTAATAACTCTGCAGACATTCACTATCTTCAATTTCAAAGCAGCATTTACTACCCTCTCGCTCAGGGCTGGCAAACCTACGTTGGATTGGGCATAGGCGCGTCATACGCCGACGTAGACTGGGTAAACGACAAATATGGTTTTTCTGGTAGTGCATTCGCCGGCCTTGAGTACGAATTCTCGAAAACCTTTGCAATGACCGCGCAAATCCGTTGGTTAGGCACAGTTGTAGACAACGACACCTCAGGAGCTTGCGTCGTACCAACGGACGGTTCGTCTTGTATCATCAAGTTTGAAACCGACTGGATGAACCAATTCCAATCCAACATTGGCTTTCGTTTCCGTTTCTAACGACTTTCACTTCTAATGTGTCGTTTTAACGAAATATTCTCTATTGGGTGTGTCTAACACAGAGATACACCCTAATAGCCAAAAAGAGTTTATTTGACCAAGATCACATCGACCATACAGTCATTTATTTCAAAACCTACCTAACTTTACCGATCAGATAGCCTACCAAATCACTAATTAACAATATTTAAACCAGATAAAATATCGACATTAACATTTAGAATCTATTGCGCTAAATAATGTAAAAAGTTAGTCTGAACACAGAAAGCAGAAGAATATTTCAGCTTTTGCAAACACACATCAAAATTTAAAGCATTTAATTCTATTTCTTGTTAGGTAACACAAAGCAAAACACCAGAATTTTATAACAATACCGAACATCGAGCAGAAAACTGATGGATAACAGTTGCTCTTTGCTCTGCTGGTGTTGCACGTTGCCGAGAAGAGCTTCATTCCTTAGGGAGTTGTACAGGAGTCAAATATGAAGCGAGAACAATGGGGATCCCGCGCGGGATTCATCTTAGCAGCAGTCGGATCAGCTATCGGCTTGGGTAACATCTGGCGTTTCCCATACATGGCCTATGAGAATGGCGGCGGTGCCTTTTTTATTCCTTACCTTTTCGCCATGATCACCGCAGGTATTCCATTCATGATCCTTGAGTTCAGTATGGGTCAAAAATACCGCGGTTCTGCACCAAAAACATTGGCAAAAATCCACGCAAAATTTGAATGGCTTGGTTGGTTCCAAGTTGGTGTTGCTGCCGTCATCGCCGTTTACTATGTTGCGGTTATTGGTTGGGCAATTTCTTACTTTGGGATGTCGTTCACTCAAAGTTGGGGTTCCGATACCAACGCCTTCTTCTTTAGTGAATACCTAAAACTTGGTGATAACTCTCCAACGGATTTAGGTAGCATTCAATGGAAGATCGCCGTATCTATGCTTATTGCTTGGGCAATTACCTATACTGCGATTGTGAGCGGTGTTAAATCAGGTATTGAACGCGCATCTAAGATCATGATGCCTATATTGTTCATTATGGTGATCTTCTTGATCGGTCGCATGATTTTCCTTCCTGGTGCGCTAGACGGTGTGAACTACATGTTCGAACCAGACTTCAGCAAAATCTGGGACGTAAAAGTGTGGGCAGCGGCTTACGGTCAGATCTTCTTCACACTAAGTATCGGCTTTGCCATCATGCTGGCTTACTCGAGCTATCTGCCAGAGAAATCAGACATCACCAACAACGCCTTCATGACGGTATTGATCAACTGTGGCTTCTCTATCCTTGCCGGTATCATGATTTTCTCGGTATTGGGTTATATGGCTCAAGAACAAGGCAAACCGCTTACTGAGGTAGTCTCTGCGGGTGTGGGCTTGGCATTTGTGACGTTACCTGCGGCAATTAACCTACTACCAGCGCCATACATCCTTGGTCCCCTGTTCTTCTTTGCTTTGGTTGTTGCAGGCTTAAGCTCGCACATCTCAATCATGGAAGCGGTAACCTCAGCCGTTATCGACAAATTAAAATGGAGCCGTAAGAAAGCTGCAAACGTAGTGATTGGTATTGGATTTGTTGTCTCGATGGCATTCGCGACCAACGGCGGATTGCTTCTGCTGGACCTTGTCGACCACTTCGCAAACAACGTTGGAATTATGGTTGGCGGCCTAGTAGAAATCGTTCTAATGGCTTGGTTGTTGAAACAAGTGCCTGAAGTTCGTAACTACGTAAACGAGCGCTCTGACTTCTCTGTTGGTCAATGGTTCGAAATCTGTTTACGCTTTGTCACACCAATCATGTTAGCAGTTATCTTGGCAACCAAGCTGTACGCACTTCTAACAGAAGGTTACGGTGGCTACGACCTAACGCTGGGTTGGGTAATGATTGCCGCACTGTTTGTGTTTGGCGTATTGATTAACGTAGCGAGCAAGGAGAAAGCATAATGACTACAAGTGCAATCATCATGATGGTTATCGGACTTGGCATCACTTGGGGTGGCGCTGCGGTATGCATCAAACGAGCAATGAATAAACAGCAGTAAAGCTAACTGCCAGCGAAATTAAGGCTCAAAAACAAAATGCCGGCTCAGTGCCGGCATTTTTGTGTCTATTAGAAATTGTACTTGATACCAAGCGCCCCACCGATTTGCAGATCAGGCCCTTTGTAGAAGTCCACTTCAGGATGGATTTGCGCGTACAGATCCCAGCCTTTTGATAGATCCCAATTTAAACCCAGTGGGACGCGAACACCGAATTCATCATCCCACTCGTACCAGCCACCAACACCGACATACCAAGTTAATGGCATGCTTTGATCAAATGTACCGCGCTTCGCTATGTAATCAAACGCCATACCATCGTTACCAATAATACCGCGGTACTTGTCATCAATTTCAACGACAACGCTGAGCTCTTGATCGACCGCCATACCAACAGAAAAATTCTTCGCTCCATCCGCCGCCATTACGGCACTCGGCAGCATTGTTGCCGCCAATAAAATTCGCTTTTTCACAGCCTTTCCCCACTTAAAAAAACAGCGTGCATAATTCAAACATGTTGTCATTTTGTTGTGTCAGTAATGAGTAAGAATGACGTACGAAAAAAGCCACAAACGTAAGGGTGAGCGTGAGATCACGGCTAGAACACCAAAAGTAAGTGCTAGTGAGAAAAAGATTAGAGGTTAGAGATTAGAGATTAGAGATTAGAGATTAGAGATTAGAGATTAGAGATTAGAGAAGAATAAATACTGGAGAGGTATGAAGGGAAAGATACAGAAAGCAAAAAGGAGGCCGAAGCCCCCTTTTTCTTATGAATGACTGAGATTAGCCGTGGTTACGAATCCACTCATCCATTTCAGTTTTCAGGTTGTCAGACTTAGTACCGAAGATAGCCTGAACACCACCTGCTACAACTACAACACCAGCAGCGCCTAGTTGTTTTAGTTTGTCTTGGTCAACTGCAGCTGTGTCAGCTACTGCTACACGTAGACGAGTGATACATGCGTCTAGACCAGTGATGTTTGCTTTGCCGCCGAATGCTGCAACAAGCTCACCTGCCATGTCAGAACCAGAAGTTGCAACAGCTTCTTCAGATTCGTCTTCACGACCTGGAGTTTTAAGGTCAAGAGCAGTGATTACTGTGCGGAATACTACGTAGTAGATTACTGCGTAAACTAGACCAACAGCTACCATCAGACCCATCTTCTGAGCGTGGCCAGATAGAACTAGGAAGTCGATCAGACCGTGTGAGAATGATGTACCGTGTACGAAGCCTAGAGTGTTAGCAACAACGTATGCAGAACCAGCTAGTAGAGCGTGGATACCGTATAGTACAGGAGCAACGAATAGGAATGAGAATTCGATTGGCTCAGTAATACCTGTTAGGAATGAAGTCAGAGCAGCTGACGCCATGATACCCATTACTTTCGCGCGGTTTTCTGGTTTAGCACAGTGAGCAATAGCGATTGCTGCAGCTGGTAGACCGAACATCTTGAACATGTAACCACCCGCTAGCTGACCGAAGCCATTACCAGCAGCGCGAGAAGCATCATCTGCAACTAGGTAACAAGTTAGTACGCCGTTTTGAGTTTCACCAGCAGCGTTTACACAAGTACCTGCTTCGAAGAAGAATGGTACGTTCCATACGTGGTGTAGACCGAATGGGATTAGAGAACGCTCAACTACGCCGTAGATACCGAACGCAAGTTGTGGGTTTTGGTGCGCAGCCCAGTCAGAGAATGCAGAGATTGCACCGCCGATTGGTGGCCATACGATAGATAGTACAACACCTAGGATGATCGCAGCGAAACCAGTGATGATTGGCACAGCACGCTTACCAGCGAAGAAGCCAAGGTACTCTGGAAGTTGGATTTTGAAGAAACGGTTGAATGCCCAAGCAGCAACACCACCGACAAGGATACCACCTAGTACACCTGTATCGATTTTCTCAACGCCCATGATGCCAGCCATAACGCCAAGCGTTGCTGTCATGATGCCGTAACCAACGATTGCAGCAAGACCTGCTACACCGTCGTTGTTTGTGAAGCCAAGTGCTACACCAACAGCAAATAGAAGTGCCATTTGGCCGAATACTGAACCACCAGCTTGTTCCATTAGGTTAGAAACAACCTCTGGAATGAAGCTTAGGTGGGCAGCACCAACACCTAGTAGGATACCTGCGACTGGCAACACTGATACTGGTAGCATCAGAGCTTTACCAACTTTTTGCAGGTTTGCAAAAAGGTTCTTAAACATGTTTATGCTCCTGATAAATTATAAGTATTATTTGGGCACTAACGGCACACCCCCGTAGCCTAAATGTTAGCACCCAATGAAAATGTAACCACACGTTGCATTATATTTTCCGGCTCTAAATATATATTGATGACCCTCAAACTTTCCACACAGTTACGAAATTTAGTTTCAAAACAAGCCGCAGATCACACCCAAAAACAGTAGATGAAAAGGTTTGCATTAAACTTATATTACTGTTTTATAACGATTTTATTATCAACATAATTAATTTTAAGGCGTAAATAAAATAAAGACCGATGTTATTTTTAGTAACAAAATTACATTTGAGAGATTTGATTGCGGTTAAATCAACAAATTTAGTAAACATTAAACTAAATGATCTTTTTGGCGTATTTCTAAACAAAAAAGGGGCAATAGCCCCTTTTTTAAACCGTCTATTGATTTTTCATCGCAAAAAAAGATTTCGGAAGTTTTCGGTTGTTTTTTGCCCTACTTCAGCAATGGAGCATCCTTTTAGCTGTGCAATATAGGCTGCAACTTCGACAACATAGGCTGGTTGGTTCTCTTTTCCACGATGTGGAACGGGCGCTAAATATGGAGAATCCGTCTCAATAAGCAGCTTTTCTAAAGGCAAAGCTTTCACGACTTCTTTCAATTCTGTCGCCTGACGGAAGGTTACAATGCCCGAAATTGAGATGTAGAACCCTAAATCTAATGCAGCTTCTGCAAATGGTAGATCTTCGGTAAAGCAGTGGATCACACCACCACATTTTTCAGCGCCACCATTGCGTAGAATTTCTAATGTATCTTCACGAGCGTTACGGGTATGAATGATAAGCGGCTTGTTAAACTCCACCGCTAAATCTACCTGCTGTTCAAAACGCTCTTTTTGCAGCGCTGCAGTCTCTGGTTTGTAGTGATAATCCAGACCTGTTTCACCAATCGCTACCACTTTTTCGTGCGAAGCGTGTTGACGTAAGGTCTCCATAGAGAACGCGCTCTCCACATCAAGCGGATGCACACCGCAAGACGCATAAACGTTGTCGTATGTCGTAATCATTTCCAACATTTTTGGAAATGAATCTAACGTAACGCCTACCGACAGTAGCTCTTTTACGTTCGCTTGTTTTGCTTTGTTAATAACGTCTTCAACATTGATGTGAAGATCATCGTAATTCAGTTTGTCTAGATGACAGTGCGAATCTACGAACATAATGCCTCTCGTGATTCAATTAACCAATTCATTGATAGTAGTTCAAGGTTCAAGCCTGGAAAGCGTTGAATTTGCCCTTTTAGCTCAAGCAGCTTCTTCGACGCCAGGTATAAACCGTCATAACTGTGTGTTGGGAACAGAGTTGCGCCCGGAAGTTGAGCCGCTTCCGCCACCCCAAATTGGGCTTTCTGAGCGTCCGTTAATAGATACCAAGCCCAGTCGAATGCTTTGTCTGGGTTCTTTGCCATTAACGATGCACACTGGAATACATCTGATACCGGCGAAGATAGCGTCTCAATAAAACAACGCTCAAACGCTTGGTACTCATCAAGCTCACCACTTTTCACCGCTTCTAGGGTATTAATTGGCGACCCTAAATTCAGTTTAAGCGCATAAGCTGGTACTTGTGATGCTCCCTGCTCGCTCATCCAATTCATCGCCTGCTCTGTTGATGGTGGTGTCACCACCCATTGTTGGCAACGACTCTGGATAGTTGGCAGCAATCGCTCTTGGTTATGCGTCACGAGCAAGAACAAGCATTTCTGTCCCGGCTCTTCGAGTGTTTTCAACAACGCATTGGACGCAGACTCATTCATCGCATCGGCTGGCTCTATGATGAACACGCGATAACCGTTTAGTTGTGAAGATTCATGCGCAAGCCGATTACATGCTCGAATCTGGTCAACGGTGATCGACTTTCCTTCTTTCTCTGGCTTAATCCAGTGTAAATCAGGATGGCTATGAGATTGAGTCAACTGGCAACTATGGCAGAAGCCACACGCTTCACTGGTGTAATTTTGACACAGCAACGAGTGACTAAAGAGCTCAACCAGCTTCTCTACCGCTAATCCCTTGTCACTTTGCAGCAGCAGTGCGCCCGGAATTCGTTCTGAATCCAAGCTTGTTTTGAGATTATCCCAAACGGGTAGTAACCATGGAAAGTCATTTAACATGAGCGACCTCAATCCACATTCTGCTTACAGTGACGCTAGCCATTCGTTTAGCGCAGCTTTGATGTCTTGTGCAACCTCTTCAATCGACTGCTCAGCGTTGATCACCACGATGGAATCATCGGCATTAGCCAGCGCTAAGTAACGCTCACGCGTGCGTTCAAAGAAGCTGATGTCCATTTTTTCAATACGATCTAGTTCGCCACGTCCACGAGCACGTTCAAGTCCAACTCGAGGATCAATATCCATGTACAATGTGAATGCAGGCTTAAACTCACCTAGAGTTGTATCTCGCAGGTTCTTCATCAGTGATGCGTCGATTTGGCGGCCACCACCTTGGTAAGCTTGAGAAGACAAATCATGGCGGTCGCCAACTACCCATTGATCGTTTGCTAGCGCTGGCTTAATCACGTTCTCAACTAACTGAACTCGTGCTGCATAAAGCAAAAGCAATTCAGTCATGTCTTTTAGATCTTCACCTTCGTGCTCTTCTTTTACTAGTGCACGCATCTTCTCTGCTAGCGGCGTACCGCCAGGTTCACGAGTATTAACGATATCTTTGATACCTGCAGCTTTCAGCGTATCTAAAACGGTTTTGATCGCAGTGCTTTTACCCGCGCCCTCTAGGCCCTCAACGACAATAAAGTTTGCTTTCATCATTTGTTCTTTCTTAGTTCTCTTAAATAGGCACGTACAGCACGGTTGTGCTCAGCAAGGGATTTCGAAAACACATGTCCACCCTTTCCACTTGCTACAAAATATAGGTAATTACTGTTCTCAGGGTTGAGAGCAGCTTCAATAGATGCTTCACCGGCCATAGCGATTGGCGTTGGTGGTAACCCATTAATGGTGTATGTGTTGTATGGCGTTGGTGTACGCAAATCTTTCTTACGGATATTGCCATCGTACGCATCCCCCATACCGTAGATAACGGTTGGGTCAGTTTGCAAACGCATACGTTTGTTGAGGCGGTTAACAAATACCGATGCAACACGTTCGCGCTCAGCATCAATTGCCGTCTCTTTCTCAATAATAGAAGCCAAGATCAGCGCTTCGTATTTATCTTTCAGTGGTAACTTGTCCTGACGCGCTTCCCATTGTTCATCAAGAATCTTGTTTAGCTTGCTGTGTGCACGCTCTAAGATCTGACTTTCACTTGCGCCAGCAGTGTAGTGGTAAGTCTCCGCAAGGAATAAACCTTCAAGCTTCTCACGCTCAATACCTAGCTTTTCTGCCATTTCTTTTTCAGACAAACCAGTTAAGTCATGTTTTACATGAGGTGCAGCCCTTAGCTGTTCAACCCACTCAGAGAAACGACTGCCTTCGACAAAAGTAATCGCAAATTGATGCTCTTTGCCGGTATTGAGCTGTTCTAACGTTTGATAAAGCGAAACTTTTGGCTCAAGTTGGTAAGTGCCTGCTCGCACCTGAAGAAGCTCTGGGTAAAGGTGGGGCATTAAACGAATGTAATCAGAAGCTTCTATGATGTCGTCTTTTACAAGATCACGCATCACTCGGTGAAAGCTGGTGCCATTTTCTACGGTAAACAGCTGAGGCTGCTCTATCAGAATTGGCGAGTTAACATATTGCTTAGTCTGTGAAACAACGTAAAAAACACCTGCTGCACCAATAACGGCAATCAGTACAACAAAAGCAAACAGTTTTTTAATCACGAATTTAGATTCCCTTGAAGTCGTCGAGTCAATTTTCCTATTGGAAAGTCAATCTTGTTATCTGGTGTCGAAATACCGCTGACCGGTGCCACACCTAATAGTGAGTTACACATCAACACCTCGTCTGCATTAAGCAAATCAGAGAGTTCGAATGTTGCTACCTGCACTGGGTAGCCATTGGTTTGGAGAAATTCCAATACCTTACGGCGCATTACGCCAGCCACACCAGACAAACTCAAATCGGGTGTGTATACCTTTTTATCTTTAACCCAAAAAAGGTTTGCCATTGTAGTTTCAATGACATGATTTTGCACATTTAACGTCACAGCATCGGTAAATTCCGAGCCTTCAATTTCCGCTTTTGCGAGAACCTGTTCGATACGGTTATTGTGCTTGTGGCCAGCCAGAAGCGGTTGAATGCCTAGACGGGTTTCACAAACCCCTAAGGGCACGCCATTTTCTTGCCATGAAGAGTAATGAGAAGGAAATGCAAAATTCGAAATAGTCACGACGGGCCCTTCGATACCGCTAGGACTATACCCTCGCCCTCCAGTGCCGCGACTGATATGAATTTTGATTCCGGCAAGATCGTCATTCAACACCGCTTTCATTACCCAATCGAACACCTGGTTCCAATCGGGAAAAGGGATGTGTAATGTTTTTAGGCACGCTTCCATTCGCTCAACATGCGTTTGCCAGTGCTCTAATTCACCCTTCTTAGTTTTAATAGTGGTGAAACAGCCATCGCCATATTGAAACGAGCGGTCGCCAAGCGAAATGTGTGTTTGTGGCAATCCATTGACCCAGAACATTCAGATACCTTTACTTTCCGATCGACATATAAAACAAAACGGCTCAATGCTAAGCATCGAGCCGTCAGAATACAAGTATCGCTTCTCTAAAACAGTGTTAGAGATTTTTACTCAGCGAATTTTTTGAATACTAGCGAACCGTTTGTACCGCCGAAGCCGAACGAGTTACAGATTGCGTATTCCATATCAACTTTGCGCGCTGTATGCGGAACAAGATCGATATCTAGACCTTCTTCTGGATCATCTAGGTTGATCGTTGGTGGAACGATTTGGTCTACCAAAGAAAGAACTGTGATGATCGCTTCAACTGAGCCAGCAGCACCTAGAAGGTGACCAGTCATAGATTTAGTTGAAGATACTAATACTTGCTTAGAGCCTTCTTCACCAAGAGCACGTTTAACACCCTTGATCTCAGCCACATCACCAGCTGGTGTCGATGTACCGTGAGCGTTCACGTAACCAACTTGAGTACCAGTGATGTTTGCGTCACGCATTGCCGCTTCCATTGCTAGAGCGCCACCTGAACCATCTTCACTTGGAGAAGTCATGTGGTAAGCGTCACCAGACATACCAAAGCCTACTAGCTCTGCGTAGATCTTAGCGCCACGTGCTTTTGCGTGTTCGTACTCTTCAAGAACCATCATGCCCGCACCGTCACCAAGAACAAAGCCATCACGGCCCTTATCCCATGGACGAGACGCTTTTTGAGGCTCATCGTTACGAGTTGAAAGTGCTTTTGCTGCACCGAAACCAGCCATACCTAGTGGTGTAGATGCTTTCTCTGAACCACCAGCAACCATCGCCTCAGCATCACCGTATGCAATCATACGCGCTGCGTGGCCGATGTTGTGTAGACCTGTAGTACATGCCGTAGAGATCGCGATGTTTGGACCACGAAGACCACGCATGATAGATAGGTTACCTGCAACCATGTTTACGATGGTCGAAGGAACAAAAAATGGGCTAACTTTGCGAGGACCTTTTTCAACAAGCGCTGTATGGCCTGTTTCGATTAGGTCTAGACCGCCGATGCCTGAGCCGATTGCTACACCAACTCGAGCTGCGTTTTCTTCGGTAATTTCTAAGCCAGAGTCATCCAGTGCTTGGATACCCGCTGCAATGCCGTACTGGATGAATAAATCCATTTTACGAGCATCTTTCTTAGACATGTACTCTGTGCAATCAAAATCTTTCACAAGACCAGCAAAACGAGTCGAGAAGTTCGTTGCATCGAAATGCTCGATGTTCACGATACCGCTTTGACCTTCTAGCAGGGCTTTCCAAGATGATTCTACTGTGTTGCCTACCGGTGACAACATACCCATGCCTGTGACAACTACACGACGCTTGGACACGATATAATTCTCCGGGAATTGAATGTTTCTATGAGAGGATAGAAGAAGTTAGAAAGAACACAGGCGGTCTAGGAGACCGCCTGGGAGAGATAATTACTGAGCGCTGTTTACGTAGTCGATTGCAGCTTGAACAGTAGTGATTTTCTCAGCTTCTTCGTCAGGAATCTCAGTGTCGAATTCCTCTTCTAGAGCCATTACTAGCTCTACAGTGTCTAGAGAATCAGCACCTAGATCGTCAACAAATGAAGCTTCGTTTTTAACTTCTGCTTCGTCTACACCTAGCTGTTCAACAATGATTTTCTTTACGCGTTCTTCGATGTTGCTCATTTTTCTTTTCCTTTACAGATTTCGCCTAATGCGATGATTCCGTAGTTTATTCGAACTATTGAAAGTTGCAAGGGGGTCCTTGCTGGTCAAACCACAAAATTAGCGAATTTAACCGAATTTCAATACATTTTTGACTTAAATCATGCACAAATCTTGCGCATGAGCATGACAACTTAATGACAGTTAACAGCAACTATAGGCTATTTTTCACAAACTAAAACAGCTTATTTTGCACGAACTGTGCATTAAACCATGTACATGCCACCATTTACATGCAAAGTTTCACCAGTAATGTAAGCCGCTTCAGGTGAAGCTAGGAATACAACTGCTGATGCAATTTCACGTGGGTCACCTAGACGACCTGCCGGCACGTTCGACAACGTTGCTGCACGTTGGTCATCATTTAGCGCCTTAGTCATGTCAGTTTCGATGAAACCAGGTGCGACTGTGTTTACTGTTACGCCACGAGAAGCTACTTCACGAGCCATCGATTTAGTGAAACCGATAACGCCTGCTTTCGCTGCTGCATAGTTAGTTTGACCAGCGTTACCCATAGTACCAACGACAGAACCTACGTTGATGATGCGACCAGCGCGTTTTTTCATCATGCCGCGTAGAACCGCTTTAGACATGCGGTAGATTGGCGTTAGGTTTGTGTTGATGATGTCGTTCCACTCGTCATCTTTCATACGCATTAGTAGGTTATCGCGTGTGATACCAGCGTTGTTTACTAGAATATCGATTGCACCAAACTCATCGTTGATGGTTTTTAGGGTTGCTTCGATAGACTCAACGTCAGTTACGTTAAGTGCTAGACCTTTACCGTTTTCACCTAGGTATTCGCTGATAGCCGCTGCGCCACCTTCTGAAGTTGCAGTACCGATTACCGTTGCACCGCGCTCAACAAGAAGTTCAGCAATCGCACGACCAATGCCACGGCTCGCGCCTGTCACTAGAGCGATCTTACCTTCTAGATTCATCATGTTGTGTTTTCCTTTTCTTATCGTGAACAGATTACTTAGCGGCTTCTAGCGACGCTACGTCGTTAACTGCTGCTGCGCTTAGTGTTTTCACGATACGTTTAGTCAGACCTGTCAGTACTTTGCCAGGGCCAAGCTCAAGAAGATTCTCTACGCCTTGTTCGCTCATTAACTGCACGCTCTCAGTCCAACGAACTGGGCTATGAAGTTGACGAACAAGTGCGTCTTTGATTTTTGCCGGATCAGTTTCAGCCGCCACATCAACGTTGTTGATAACAGGAAGTTGTGGTGTATTGAATTCGATAGACTCTAGCGCAACGGCTAGTTTCTCTGCTGCTGGCTTCATTAGTGCGCAGTGTGAAGGTACTGACACAGGAAGAGGAAGTGCACGCTTAGCACCTGCTTCTTTACATAGTGCACCAGCACGTTCTACCGCGTCTTTACTACCTGCGATAACAACTTGACCAGGTGAGTTGAAGTTTACTGGAGAAACGACTTCACCTTGCGCTGCTTCTTCACAAGCTTTTGCAATTGCTTCGTCATCTAGGCCGATGATCGCGTACATTGCGCCAGTACCCGCAGGTACCGCTTCTTGCATCAGTTGACCACGTAGCTCAACCAGTTTGATTGCTTCTTTAAAGTCAATCACGCCAGCACACACAAGCGCTGAGTACTCACCTAGGCTGTGACCCGCTAGGTTTGCTGGTTGCTCAAGACCAAGCTCTTGCCATACACGCCAGATAGCAACAGATGACGCTAGCAAAGCCGGTTGAGTACGGAAAGTTTGGTTTAGATCTTCTGCAGGTCCATTTTGAACAAGCGCCCATAGGTCGTAACCTAGTGCGTCAGATGCTTCTGCAAATGTTTGTTTTACTACGTCATATTGTTCGCCTAGATCAGCAAGCATACCTACAGCTTGTGAACCTTGGCCTGGAAATACGATAGCAAACTTGCTCATGTTGTTTTCCTTTAAGCAAAGTAAAAAGAAATAAGATGCACCGTAGCGCATCTTAAATTTTGAATCTTGTGAAACTTAGAATTTCACCAGGGCAGAACCCCAAGTGAATCCGCCGCCAAACGCTTCAAGAAGTAGAGTTTGACCACGTTTAATACGACCATCACGTACCGCCTCATCCAGTGCTGTTGGCACGGTTGCTGCTGATGTGTTGCCGTGTTTATCAAGTGTGATCACGACTTGGTCTAGTGACATCGAAAGCTTTTTCGCTGTCGCTGAAATAATGCGGTAGTTCGCTTGGTGCGGAACCAACCAGTCTAATTCAGACTTGTGCATATCGTTCGCTTCAAGCGTGTCTTTAACCAGCCTTGATAGCTGAGTAACGGCTACTTTGAATACCTCGTTACCGGCCATATGAAGCCATTTATTTGCATCTTTACCACGTTCAGGAACAGGAAGGCTCAATAGATCACCAAACTGGCCGTCTGAATATATGTGCGTAGAAATAATGCCAGGCTCTTCGCTTGCACCAAGAACAACGGCACCCGCAGCATCACCAAACAAGATGATGGTTGAGCGATCCGTTGGGTCACATGTTTTCGACAATGCGTCTGCACCAATCACAAGCACGTTTTTGCACATGCCAGATTTGATGTGTTGGTCAGCAACAGATAATGCGTATACAAAACCTGAACAAGCAGCGGCTAAGTCGAATGCAGGACAACCTTTAATGCCAAGCTTTCCTTGCACCTGACACGCAGATGAAGGGAAAGTATGGCTACTGCTAGTAGTAGCAACGATAATTAGGTCGATATCATTTTTATCAATGCCGGCCATATCGATAGCGTTTTCAGCTGCGTAGAATGCCATGTCCGCAACAGTTTCATCTTCTGCTGCAATTCGACGCTCTTTAATACCAGTACGAGCTACGATCCACTCATCACTTGTATCTACCATTTTCTCTAGGTCTGCGTTAGTACGCACCTGAGATGGCAGGTAGCTGCCAGTACCTAAAATTTTGCTATACATGAAGACTAATAATGCCTCTCGAGTAAAACCGCTTCCAAACGATCGCTAATACGGCTTGGTACTTGTCGTTTGACCTCGTGTACTGCCTCGCCAAGTGCATTGACAATCGCAGATACATCCGCACTTCCATGGCTTTTTATGACAATGCCGCGCAATCCTAGCAAACTTGCGCCGTTATACTGGTCGGGGTTCAGTGTTTTTAGTTCATTAAATAGCCGAGAAAACAGTTTTCTAGCAATCCATCCCTTTATCGTTGATGCCATCATGCTGGTTTTTAGTTTTTCGATAAAGAGTTGCGCTGTTCCCTCGCTGGCTTTTAAGCATACGTTACCGACAAAGCCATCACAAACAATGACATCGGCAACGTCATGCAAAATTTGATTACCTTCAATATAACCCACAAAATTAATTGCGTCGGTTTGAGAAAGCATTTCTGCACAGCGTTTGACTAAATCGTTTCCTTTAATTTCTTCAGCACCAATATTCAGCACCGCCACACGAGGTGGATGACCGAGGTGTTCCTCGGCTAACGCACTGCCCATCACTGCAAATTGAAATAAGCTGTCTGCATCGCAAGATACATTCGCACCAAGATCTAACATCCAAGTACGTTTGCCACTAATGGTAGGTAATGCGGAAACTAAAGCAGGACGCTCAATACCAGGAAGCAGTTTAAGAATGAATCGTGAGAGCGCCATCAAGGCTCCGGTGTTACCACCGCTCACACACGCATCTGCTTCGTTATCAGAGACCAGATCAATGGCCATACGCATGGAGCTATTTTGGCTATTACGTAATGCTAAAGACGGTTTTTCTGAATTAGAAATTACTTTCTCGCTATGAAGAATGCTTAAACGAGAACTGGTAGAGGTACCTAGTTGAGATAATTGAGACGTGATCAGAGGTTGATCACCTATAAGAATCACTTTTAGCTCTGGGAAATGAGACAGTGCCTGCACGGCGGCAGGCACTGTTACGCGTGGACCGAAATCCCCGCCCATTGCATCAAGTGCAACGGTAATACTTTGCAAAGGTTCAACCTTACTTGTTGATAACCTTTTGACCACGGTAGTAACCTTCAGCAGTTACGTTGTGGCGTAGGTGAGTTTCACCAGAAGTCGCGTCTACAGATAGTGCAGCTGTAGTTAGCGCATCGTGTGAACGACGCATACCGCGCTTAGAACGAGTTTTACGGTTTTTCTGTACGGCCATTGACCCTACTCCTATACTATTGGGTTAAAAACCTAAAGAAGAAGCGGCTACCACACCAGTTACTTTTTCAGATTTTTCAAAACGTCGAATGGATTCGGTTTTTCTTCCTCAATTTCTTCAGGAATCTCACCAAAAACCATGTTATTTGAATCAACGCTACAATCCGCTTCATCGTGCATTGCGATTTGAGGTAATGTTAAGATGAACTCGTCTTCAACTAGTTGTATAAGGTCTAATTCACCGTACTCATTTAGATCTACCAAATCATAAATTTCTGGTGCTTCCTCTTCTGTCTTCTCACCGTAGTAAGGAGTGTAAAGGAATTCAACTTCACACGGATGTGTGAATACCTCATTACAACGCTGACACTCTAAATCGACTTCGATGTTAGCTTTACCAGAGATAACAACAAGTCGCTGTTCATCAATATCAAATGACAATGAGACTTCTGCGTCGCGTTTTACGCCTTCAGTTGTTTCCGCTAAGCGCTTGAAAAGACTAGCTTGGATGATGCCATCGTAATCTAATCGTTTCTGTGCGGACTTCGCCGGATCAACCGTTCGCGGTATTTTTACCTTTTGCATAGGGCGCGAATATTATCTTCCAAATCAAAATTAGTCAAAGAAAAAGGCAAAAAAGTTGTACTTTTTTACGCTTAATATAGAGAGCATTAGCCAGAATCGATTTTGATCGATTATCCTATTGGAAATGCTTGTGCGAATTGTAATTCAAAATGAAAAATTACCAACTGGTTTTAGCCTCAACCTCCCCTTTTCGTAAACAACTGCTGGAAAAACTAGCAGTGCCTTTTACTTGCTTGTCACCCAACTGCGATGAGACCCCTTTAGCTAACGAAACACCTTTAGAACTGGTACAACGGCTTGCTATTGGTAAAGCCACTTCTTGTGACACAACCCATGACAGTTTGGTCATTGGCAGTGACCAAGTGTGTGTCATTAACGGCAATATCGTTGGTAAACCGTTAAACCGAGAAAACGCCATCAAACAATTATTGGCTCAAAGCGGTAAAACCATCACTTTTTATACCGGACTTGCTGTCCACAACACAGCAGCTAATCATACCGAAGTCAGCTTCGATACTTTTGAAGTTCACTTTAGAGATTTGACGCGTGAACAGATTGAACGTTATGTAGACAGAGAAGAACCTTTTTACTGTGCTGGTAGTTTTAAAAGCGAAGGGATGGGAATTTGCCTGTTTAAGAAGTTAGTCGGCAAAGATCCGAATACGTTAGTCGGCCTGCCACTTATTGATTTGATCGATATGCTGCAAAAACAAGGTTTAGAGGTTTTGTAGGGAATACAGAAGACTCCAAAGGGTTGATATGGACGGTGTAAGCAGTCATCAAGCTAATGACTTTGCATCTCAAGCAGAGATTCCCGACAACGCTCCTTCGTCGCTTTCGGGAATGACGTCGTTTAAGCTCATCCATCAAAAAGTAAGTCATAACCCACTTAAATTCAGAATTCACTGCACGTCATCCTCAAGAGTGAGGAACGAGCGAGTTGGGGATCTCTTTCAACGGTACTGCTGAGCACAAAGTTCTCATAACTCAATAGACAAAGCTGCCGCCACTCTCTAAAAAGCTTTCTACGATCAAAAAAGCCGATGTATTAACATCGGCTTTTACATAGCTTTTTGCAGCCCCGAAGGATGTAGATACGCTTGCCTCTACTTGTTACGCAACCCCGCTAAGACTTTCTCTAATTTTGCTTCCATCGGCGCGTTGATTTCCATCCACTCATCATTCGACGGGTGCTGGAACTTGATGTTCGCTGCGTGTAGGAACAAACGGTTCAAACCAACCTGACCTGTGTACGCATCAAAACGGCGATCGCCATAACGGTCATCCCATGCAATCGGATGCCCCGTGTATTGAGTGTGCACACGAATCTGGTGAGTACGTCCAGTAATTGGACTTGCTTGAATTAACGTTGCTTGTTCGAATTTCTCCAATACTTTAAAACGCGTCTCAGACGGTTTGCCGTTTGGATTCACTCGTACAATACTGTTCACTTCGTTTTTAAGCAGTGGCGCATTAACGACTTTGCAGCTGTTTTTCCACTCACCCATGACAAGCGCGAAGTAGAACTTCTTCACTGTCTTTTCACGGAACTGTGCTTGTAAATGACGTAACGCAGAACGCTTCTTCGCAACCAGCAAGATGCCAGATGTATCACGGTCGATACGGTGAACGAGTTCAAGAAAGCGAGCTTGTGGTCGTAATGCTCGAAGTGCTTCAATCGCACCAAACTTTAATCCACTGCCGCCGTGCACTGCTGTGCCAGATGGCTTGTTGAGAATCAATAGATGATCATCTTCAAAAATGATCTTGTCTTCCAACTCTGCCACTTTGTTTAGCTTCGTGCTCGGCGCGACGTCGTCCTCTTTCTTTTCTACCGTAACCGGAGGAATACGGACAAGATCGCCTGCTTTTAGTTTGTACTCTGCCTTAATGCGCTTTTTGTTTACGCGCACTTCTCCCTTGCGCACGATTCGGTAAATCATGCTCTTTGGGATGTCTTTTAATTGGTTACGCAAGAAATTATCAATGCGTTGACCCGCCATATCTTCGTCGATATCAACGAACTGGACTTGTGTTCTTATTTCGCTCATGGGCGCTATTGTAAACTCAAATCTGTACGACTTCACATTATTCTTGCCGCAAAAGAAACACTTGTTGTCATAAATAGTTCCAAAACACGCCAAGCTTTTGTTTAGATTATTAAAAGTCTTTATCAACTTCTCTATTTGTTTCTCGTCTTTCTCAGTTTGCGAGACTCAAGTGCTTATGAAACAGCCAGTTATAAATTACAAAATTTGAATTTAGCGCCAAATTTTCCATCGTTTGCGCTAAAGCAGATTGCTGATATCAACCTGCGCTGCTATAGTTCACAGCTGCTAAGGAAGGTTTGGTTACATTTTGTTCATTACCAATCATTTATCCCCAAGCAATGTGAGTAGGTTGTTGAATGTCAGGTGCAGCATTGGCGTAAGACACATTGAGTTCAACACACTTGTCACTCTACTCCTCGCATATTCACGTTGAGTATCTACCGCCCGATATAGCGGGTCACAAGTTTCCGTTTCCAACGAAACCCAAAAGAATTTGTGATGACTGAAGTGCCCTAGAGCATCCCCTTCCAGCCGGGAGGCTGCAAAATATAAGCCATGGGATCAGGCACCGTGAAAGAGCGAAACAAAAGTGACAAGTTGCAAAGAAATATAAAGAAAAGACAACGAGAAATTTTCAATGAAAAGAATGTTAATTAACGCAACTCAAAAAGAAGAGTTGCGTGTCGCTCTGGTTGATGGCCAGCGACTTTTCGATCTTGATATCGAGAGTCCAGGTCATGAATCTAAAAAAGCGAATATCTACAAAGGACGTATCACACGTATCGAACCAAGCTTAGAAGCCGCATTTGTTGATTACGGTGCTGAGCGTCACGGTTTCCTCCCTCTTAAAGAAATTGCCCGCGAATACTTCCCAGAAGGTTACACTTACCAAGGTCGCCCAAGTATTAAAGAAGTGCTGACTGAAGGTCAAGAAGTAATCGTACAAGTGGAAAAGGAAGAACGTGGTAGCAAGGGCGCAGCTCTTACTACTTTCATCTCTCTTGCGGGTAGCTATCTTGTTCTTATGCCTAATAACCCTCGTGCCGGCGGTATTTCACGTCGTATCGAAGGTGATGAGCGCACTCAACTAAAAGCCGCTTTAAGCACGCTAGAACTGCCGCAAGGTATGGGTCTAATCGTACGTACTGCTGGCGTAGGTAAGAGTGCAGAAGAACTTGAGTGGGACTTGAACGTACTACTTAACCACTGGGGTGCGATTAAGGGCGCGGCAGATTCTAATCCTGCTCCTTTCCTAATCCACCAAGAAAGTAACGTAATCGTTCGTGCGATCCGTGACTACCTACGTCGTGATATCGGTGAAATCCTAATCGACAGCAACACCATCTATGAGCGTGCACGAGAGCACATTCAATTGGTACGCCCAGATTTCATCAGCCGCGTTAAAAAATACGAAGGCGAAGTACCGCTATTTAGCCACTACCAAATCGAAAGCCAAATTGAATCCGCTTTCCAACGTGAAGTGCGCCTACCATCAGGCGGTTCTATCGTAATCGACCCAACAGAAGCTCTAACTTCTATCGATATCAACTCTGCTCGCGCAACAAAAGGCGGCGATATCGAAGAAACGGCTCTTAACACTAACCTAGAAGCAGCAGACGAAATCGCTCGTCAATTGCGTCTACGTGACCTTGGTGGCTTGGTTGTTATCGACTTTATCGATATGACGCCAGTTCGTCACCAACGTGAAGTAGAAAACCGTCTACGTGAAGCCGTTCGTTTAGACCGTGCTCGCGTTCAGATCGGTCGCATTTCTCGCTTTGGTCTTCTAGAAATGTCACGCCAGCGTTTGAGCCCTTCTCTAGCAGAAGCAAGCCACCATATCTGTCCTCGTTGTAGTGGTACAGGTGTTGTTCGTGATAATGAATCTCTAGCTCTGTCTGTTCTTCGTTTAATTGAAGAAGAAGCACTAAAAGACAACACGGCGCAAGTTCTTGCCGTAGTACCTGTTCCGATTGCATCTTACCTTCTGAACGAAAAACGTCGCTCAGTGAACCACATTGAACGCATCCAAGAAGTGAAAATCACGGTTGTTCCTAACTCTGATATGGAAACACCACACTTCGAAGTGATTCGCGTACGTGAAGGTGAAGAGTTCGATCTGCTTTCTTACCTACTTCCTAAGAAACTGGAAGCAATGAAAGAAGCAGAAGGCAAAGAGCCTGCAGAAGCTGACATCAAACCTAAACGTATTGAAGAACCAGTTCTAAAAGGTTTCGCTGCACCAGCTCAAACTGCGCCAGCTCCTAGCGCGACTTCTAAGCCTGCTCCGGCAGCGAAGAAGAAAGAAGTGGTTCAAGAAGAAAAGCCTGGTCTATTTAGTCGTCTATTTAAAGCGATTGGTAGTTTCCTATTCGGTGGTTCTGAAGAAGTAAAAGAAGAGCCTAAGAAAGAAGAAGAGAAGAAACCAAGCCGCGATAACAAACGCAACAAACGTGACCGCAACGACCGTCGTCGTAACAACAACCAACGCGATAATCGCGAAGGTCGTGACAACCGCGACAACAAGCGTCGTCGTAAGCCACGTGAAGAGCAAGCGACTGAGCAGAACGAAGCGCAGCAGCAACCTAACAAGCAGCAAAACCGTAACCAGAAGCGTAAGCCAAAAGCTCAACAAGCTGAAAAAGCACAAGAGCCAAAAGCAAATGCTAAAGTAGCGGAAAAAGGCCTGCAGCTGGCTGCTGAAGCACGCACTGGTTCAGAAGCGAAGCCTGAAGAAAGCAAAGCGAAGCCAAACGCAAAAGCAGAAAAAGTGAAAGAGCGTCGTCAACGTCGCAAACTAAACAAATCTGTACGTGTGAAAGACCAGCAAGCGGCTGAGCAAGCTGAACAGGAAACAGCAGTACAAGCAATTGAAGCGGTTGAAGCACCTGTTGAGAAGCCAGTAGAGGCGGCAGCAGAAGCGCAACAAGACAAAGCTGAATCGAAACAACGCCGCAACCGTCGTTCACCACGTCACCTACGTGCAAGTGGTCAACGTCGTCGTCGTGGTCGCGATCGTCGCCCTAACCCATTCCGCCTACGCAAAGGTGGTGTAGCCTCTCCTGAGATGGCTATGGGTAAAGTGATGCCACGCTACATTCCAAAACCAGCACCTAAAAAGGAAGAGCGAGTGAAGGAAGAAGTGGCAGTAGCAGCGACATCTGTACCGGCAATGCAAGGTGGTTTTGCTTGTCCAGAAATGGCAATGGGCAAAGTGATCATTCGCCGCGAGCAACCTGCAGTAGTTGAAGCGCCAGTGGTTGAACCAAAAGTTCAACAGCCAGTAGAAGCGAAAGTTGAAGCTCCAGCTGTAGAAACGCCTGCTGTAGAAGCACCAGTTGTTGAAACAGTCGAAGTACAAAAAGCGGAACCTGCAGCAGTAGAAGCAGCGCCAGTAGAGCCAATCATTGAACCGGTTGAAGCACCTGTCGTTGAAGTTACCGAAGCAGCTCAAGAGCCAGTGGTTGAAGTGGTAGAAGACACTGTAGAGCAAGTTGCAGTAGAAGCACCAATCGCTACACCAGCTCCTAAAGCAGAAGTTATCAAAGTAGCAGCTAAGCCACGCGCTAGCGCTCCGATGACTAAAGCACCAGGTCCTCAAGAGCTTCGTGAAATCACGGTTTCAGCAGCGCCGTTTAAAGCAGACCGCTACGCTCCAAAAGGCGCAGGTAGTCAAGTTGCAACAAACCGTGCATCAGCACAAATGACAAAACCAAACTTTAGCTAAGCTAGAATTTGGCCTCGCGAATGCGAGAGTGAAACGAAAGGCTGCCAATTGGCAGCCTTTTTTGTTGCTGTTAGTGTTAAGTATAATTGTTCATATTAATATCAACGACTGATCACATTTGTGCGTCAATATCCCCTTCATTGTTGAACTTAATCACACTTTTCGGTAGCATTCGCCGACTTAAGTTTTCGACACCATTCTGCTGCTGCTCTTTTTTTACTACTGTTTGTGCTGATAAAAGTGAAGACACTTTACCCTTCAGCGCTCGTGCAAATACGAATATGTGTCGGGAGAAATTCATCGCCAAGAGAACTCAATACAAAACATGTTCGAATTTCCTCAATTTTCTAAGCACTCCGTAAAAAACGATGTGCTATCAGGTCTTACGGTTGCGCTAGCACTGGTTCCTGAAGCTGTAGCATTTGCATTCGTTGCTGGTGTAGACCCTATGGTTGGTCTGTACGCAGCCTTTATCGTCGGTCTTATCACCTCTATCTTCGGTGGTCGTCCAGGTATGATTTCTGGTGCAACGGGCGCTATGGCTGTTGTAATGGTGTCGTTAGTTGCGACTCACGGCGTTCAGTACCTATTCGCGGCTATCATGTTAGCCGGTATTCTTCAAGTCGCAGCGGGTCTATTCAAGCTGGGTAAATTCATTCGAATCGTACCTCATCCAGTAATGATCGGTTTTGTAAACGGTCTGGCTATCGTTATCTTCCTAGCTCAGTTAGGTCAGTTTAAAGCGCCAGACATCAACGGCATGCTGACTTGGCTACCACAAGACCAAATGCTGTTAATGCTTGGCCTAGTTGCGCTAACAATGGGTATCATTCACTTCTTACCAAAAATCACCACAGCTGTGCCATCTTCACTGGTTGCGATCGTAACAGTAACAGCTCTAGTGGTTGGTTTAGACCTAGAAACACGTACGGTAGTTGATTTCCTACGTACTATGTCTGGCGACGAAGCAGCGACTTTGGCGGGCTCTCTTCCGACCTTCTCAATTCCAGCGGTTCCTTTCACTCTTGAAACTCTGCAGATCATCTTGCCTTACGCAATCATTCTGGCAGCTATCGGTCTGATTGAGTCTCTACTGACGCTAACGGTACTAGATGAAATGACCAACACTCGTGGTCAATCAAACCGTGAATGTATCGGTCAAGGTATGGCAAACATGACATGTTCAGTGTTTGGTGCAATGGGTGGTTGTGCGATGATTGGTCAGTCAATGATCAACGTAAACTCAGGTGGTCGTGGCCGTCTATCCGGTATCGTTGCAGCTATTGCACTTCTGATGTTCATCCTGTTTGCATCTTCTCTGATTGAGATGATTCCACTTGCTGCGCTTGTTGGTGTGATGTTCATGGTGGTTATCGGTACGTTCGAATGGGCAACGTTCAAACTTGCACGTCGTGTACCTAAACAAGATTTCTTCGTAATCGTTCTAGTAACGGTAGTGACGGTTCTGACTGACCTAGCAGTTGCTGTAGCGGTTGGTGTTATTGCCTCTGCACTTATGTTCGCATGGCAACACGCTAAACACATCTACGCTGACACACGCCTAAATGAAGAAGGCTCAAAAGAGTACAAGATCCACGGTCCTATCTTCTTTGGTTCTGCGGCTAACTTTTTAGAGTTGTTCAACGCACACGACGATCCAAAAGACATTATCGTCGATTTCGCGGACTCTCGTGTAACAGACCACTCTGCAATCGAAGCGATCGAAACACTGGCTGAACGTTACGCTGCACTAGGTAAAACGCTTCACCTACGTCACTTGAGCCCAGATTGTCGTAAGCTACTAGACAAAGCAGGCAGCTTGGTTGAAATCAACGTGAAAGAAGACCCAAGCTACAAGGTTGCGACTGACATACTTGCTGGCTAATAAAACTAAAAAGGGATGAGCATGACTCATCCCTTTTACTATCCAGCTTTCGGGCTCTTCGCCCTATCCAAACTATTTGACTAAAGCTTCTTTAAAATCGTTTCCGACGCGTCTTCAATCAAATCCAGTACCAATTCAAAACCTGCATCACCGCCATAGTATGGGTCTGGGATCTCGTCATAGTCAGAATCACCATGACTTAAAAATAACGACACTTTATGGCGATGCTCTACCGGGCAAATATCCAATAGATCGGCAAGATTCGCTTTATCTGCCGCTAACACCATATCAAATTCATCGAAGTCCCCTATCGTTACCTTACGAGAGCGCATCCCTTTGAACGAATAACCTCGTTGCTTTCCTGCTTGCATGGAGCGTGCATCAGGCGGATTTCCGGCGTGGTAACCAATCGTTCCTGCCGAGTCC
Source organism: Vibrio owensii (assembly GCF_002021755.1). Taxonomy (NCBI): domain Bacteria; kingdom Pseudomonadati; phylum Pseudomonadota; class Gammaproteobacteria; order Vibrionales; family Vibrionaceae; genus Vibrio; species Vibrio owensii. Next base: position 2,985,147 of record NZ_CP019959.1, on the reverse strand, counting down.
ACTTCCACTGAAATACCCAACTCTTTAGCTTTTGCTCTTAATACCGCTTCACCAGTTGGCGAACGGCAAATATTTCCCATACAAACAACGAGTAGTTTCTTCATTTTATTCCCTGAATTATCGATGGTTTTTCTTCACGATATGTTGGTCTATCATAGCGAGATAATTCGATGAACCCAAGTTAGCACGGGCAAAGCACACAACGGAGTTGAGGAAGTACTATGTCTATCGAAGAAAACAAAGAAGCACGCCATAAGGCTCGCCAACAAAAAGTAAAGGAACAGGTAGACGCAAAAATCGCGGCCGCCCAAGAAGAGAAGGGCCTACTGCTGATCATAACCGGCAATGGTAAAGGCAAATCGACTTCAGGTTTCGGCACGATTGCTCGCGCAGTGGGTCATGGATTGAAGTGTTCCGTTGCTCAATTTATCAAAGGCACATGGGATAATGGTGAGCGCAACCTACTCGAAAAACTCGGCGTTGAGTTTCAAGTAATGGCAACAGGCTTTACTTGGGAAACGCAAAACAAAAGCGCAGATACCGAAGCAGCACAGTTGGTATGGCAGGAATGTAAACGCATGCTTGGCGATGAATCAATTGATGTCGTCTTGTTTGATGAACTGACGTACATGGTGAGCTATGGTTACATCGACTTGGATGAGGTCGTAGAAGCCCTAAACAACCGCCCTAAAATGCAGTCTGTCGTGATCACTGGCCGCGGAGCACACCGCACTCTGATTGAAATGGCCGATACCGTATCGGAAGTAAAGAACGTCAAACACGCTTTTGAATCCGGCGTAAAAGCGTTAAAAGGTGTGGATTGGTAATCTATTCATCGTGTAATAAGTAATAAAAAGGGTTGGCGTATTGCCAACCCTTTCTCTTTTGGATTTAGACCGTTGTTAATTGAACAAGCCTTTCAATAGACCATCAACGGCCTCTTTGGTCTTCTCATCTTTGATCTTGTCCGTTAGCTTCTCTACGCCACGATCAATTTCTTTCTGTGCTTTTTGCTTCAACACATCGTCAAAGACCAACTTAAATTTAGGCTCAGCCCATTTGCCAGAAACGTTGATAGGAATAGTGATGTCTTTAAGCTCATCGATATTCTTACCGCCCTGACCTTCCAGTGAACCTACAATCGAGGTGCTGATGGTAAAGTCGACCGTTTCGTTTAGGTAGTTCGCTTGACCTTTACCACGAATGCGAAGAAGTGGAGACTGCGCTTTCATGTTATCGGTAGAAACCACACCTTTGTTCAACTTCAAGGTCGCTGTCATCGCGCTGAAGTCCGTTTTCTTGACTTCATCAGTGCCATCTACGCTCTGGCCTTTGAATCGCGCGTAGTTTTCACGGATAAGCTGAGCGACGTTAATGCCATTAACAGCGCCATCCGCAAAGTTAATCACAACCGTGCCTGTTAGATTTTTCTTGATGCCTGTTGGCGTTAGGCTCTTACCACTGACGTTCACATCAATGTTACCTGTGCCCTCTAGCATGTCGTTATTTGCTACATCAACAAGTAACGGTTGGACTTGCACGCCTTTGATAGATTTCTTCGCAGAGTAAGTGGCTGGCGATTTACGCGCATCCAATTTGGCTGTTGCGGTGATCGTGCCTTGGTACAACTTAGAGCTGAATGAAATAAGATCAAATACACCACGATTAACAGAGAAGCTTGCTTTTACCGCTTCCATCTTCGCGTTCGCTGCTTTGAACTTATCAATCGTAATATCACCCTTCACATCAAGCGTTTTTAGTGCTGATAAGTCTGGTTCAACTTCTGGCCCTGCTGCTGGTGCTTTGCTACCACCCGATGCTGGTTTATCACCCGCAGACGCTTGATTATTCAAGCCTAGGAATTCATCCAAATCGATATTAGGACTATGCACTACAAAACGTACTTTCGGAATATCACCCAGAGTGACATCCGCTTTACCATCTAGTGCGATGGCGTTCGCCGTCAGCTTCTCCAACACAAAGCTCAGGTGGCTCTTAGTTAGGTCGAACGAAAGATCCGAAGCCATATCCACTTTCATTGGTGATTGCGGCAGCGCATCCCCCTCAAAAGTTGAGTTGAGCGTCAACTTGTTCAGCTGCACTTTGCTGATGGCTTTATCGACCGTTAATTCACCGCCACCCTGCATATCCAACTTCATACCACCAGCTTCGCCTTTCAATGCATAGCTTAGGTTGTTTACTTTATCGAATTCAAACGTTTCCAAACCAATCGTTGCTGATTCAATCTTGTTTGTCGCATCTGAATAGGTTGCATCGAAGTTGATGTTTTTCAAAGCGTAGCTTGCAAGGCCTTTTGCCAATTTGAAGTCCGCTTTACCTTGCGCGGTGAAGGTTTGCTCATTCATCTCACCTTTCACGCCAAAGTCTGCGGTTGTCCAGTTATCGAAAGCAAACTGAGAAAGGTTTAGTGAGATATCAGAAAGCTTGGTGTAACTTCCGGCTTGTTTATCTTGGATTTCAACATAGCCATTTGAGATGCTGACACCAGCGAGATTGATCGTCCAATCAGAAGCAGCGCTTTGTGAGTCTGCGGCTTGCTCTGGTGCTGCATCCGTCGTTTGTTCTGCTTGTTGAGTTTGTGCTTTGGTTAATGCATCAATGTTCTTGGTGCCATCTTTCAGTGTTTCAAGATAGAACTCTGCACCATCAAGGGTGACGTTACCAATTTCTAGCTGTTTGCTTAATAGCGGGGTAACCGAGACATCAACACCAACCGTTTCAACTTTAAATAGATTTGGCTGACTAAAACCTTGTGGGTTTCTTAGCTCAGTACGACCCAATTCGAAACCAATCGATGGGAAAAACTGCCAACTAATGTCCCCTTCAATGACTAATTCCAAACCGGTTTGCTTTTGCGCTTGCTCCACAATAAGTGGTTTAAACTGGTTTGGATTGACAAAAATCACTAACCCTAAAATAACAGCCAAGATCGCCACAATTGGGATGGCAATGATTAAGAGCAGTTTCTTCATTCGCTTTTTCCTTGCTCGAGTGTTTTTACAATTATAAGCGCAGACTTGTTTTATCGCCGACAGTTCCACAAAAGCGTGAAAAATGTCCGGTTTTCCGTTGCAACTGACTAATTTAAAAACAAAAAAAGAAGTGGCACCTAAGGTGCCACTTCTTCATACAAAAATAAAGCGATATAGCCGTCTAAAGGCTTAAGCTTTCAGAAGTTTTGCAATGTGCGCTTTAAGAACGTCGATTGCGATACGGTTTTTACCACCGCGAGGAACGATGATATCCGCGTATTGCTTAGAAGGTTCGATAAACTGCATAAACATCGGACGAACAGTCTGTTGGTATTGCTTAAGAACAGACTCCATAGTACGACCACGTTCTTCAACGTCACGCTTAACACGGCGTAGTAGACAGATGTCCAACGGTGTATCCATAAATACTGTCGCGTGCATTAGGTCACGTAGACGAGGATCGGTTAACAGCAAGATACCTTCAAGAATGATTACCTTTTTAGGGGTCATTGGAGTGGTGTTGCTTGTACGAGTGTGCTCTGTGTAGCTGTATTCTGGAACTTCTACAGCTTCTCCACGCACCAATTTCTCTAGGTGTTCACAGAGTAGGTCGTGGTCCAACGCGCTCGGGTGATCGTAGTTAGTCTTTACACGCTCTTCCATGCTTAGGTTGCTTTGGTCGTTGTAGTAGCAATCTTCCGTGATGACACCGATTTGATGATCGCCCACTTTCTCGCGAAGCTCATTGTAAATTGTGCTCGCGATCAGACTTTTTCCCGAAGCAGAAGCGCCAGCAATACCGACGATGACGCATTGATTATTATCAGACATTAATTTGCACCCGATGATGATTTTCTAGTCACATAAAAAGATAAACTGCCTGATTATAGGGAGTTCACCCCCTCGTGACTAGCTGGAATTAGGGTTTCGTTATAAGTTTCTGTCAGCTCAGAGGATTAACCTCCGAGCAAACGTTTAAATGTGCAATATTCAACCAGCGTTGATATTAAACTCAGTTCACCATAGTAAAACTGATTGCATCCGGTTTTGCTTTACCTTGCCAATACATGGTGCCACAAACTCGGTCAGCAAGCTGTTTGTAGTAGCCCGCATGCTCACTATCAGGGCGTCTCGCCACTGTTGGGATACCGGCATCGATATCTTCTCGCATAGAGACATGAAGCGGAATTTGCCCAAGCAGCGCCAAGCCAAATTCTTGTGACATTTTCTCTGCACCACCAGTACCGAAAATATGCTCAACCGCTCCACACTGACTACAAATGTGGTAACTCATGTTCTCAACAACGCCAACAACTGGCACGTTGACTTTATGGAACATAGCCGCGCCTTTACGTGCATCCGCTAACGCAAGATCTTGTGGTGTAGTAACAAGGACAGTACCTGTTACTGGAATCTGCTGTGACAACGTTAGCTGAATGTCACCCGTACCCGGCGGCATATCGATAACCAGATAATCAAGCTCCGGCCAATCCGTTTCGGTTAGCAGTTGTGATAACGCTTTAGAAGCCATAGGGCCACGCCAAATAGCCGCTTCCGATTTATCCACCAAGTAACCGATAGAATGAGTATAGATGCCATGAGCAAAAATTGGCTCCATCCATTTAGCGTCACGAACTTCAGGCTTTGCGTCTTCTTGACCTAGCATCATAGGAACCGATGGGCCATAGATATCAGCATCTAACAAGCCAACTTTCGCACCCGACTGTGCAATGGCTAAAGCAAGGTTAACCGCGGTTGTCGATTTACCAACGCCTCCCTTTGCTGAGCTAACTGCGATAATATTTTTCACGCCTTTGACGGCATTGGTTACTTGCGTCTCAAGCGCTTTGATATTCAGTTCGATTTGAAAATCAAACGCTGGAACATCACCCGATGACTGCTGCCCTTTAATCCAACTGCTCAACGCCACTTGGAGTTCGTTGCTCGCAAACGGTAAGGTAATTTGAATGCCACCTTGCGCGGGGATCGCAACCATACCATTAATATCAGCCCAGTTTTCCACCAACTGTGGATGTTGAAACTGGTTAAGCCAATGACAAAAATCTTGTTTTGAAGTGAACTGATGCATGAGGCCTCCTTTATGCATCTAATCGTAGCACCCAGCGGCGAGATTCAGAACCCCAAAAAAACTAAGGCAATCCATGGTTTGATGCCTTGGCGTTAGGGAACTCATGGGGTAGTATTAGTCTCTATTTTTTATACCTATCAAAAAGCGATTATTAAGTATGGCAAACGATCCAAGAAAACTGCTGGTAACTTGTGCCCTTCCGTACGCTAATGGTTCGATTCACCTAGGTCACATGCTTGAGCACATTCAAGCTGACATCTGGGTTCGCTACCAACGCCTACGTGGCAACACTGTAAACTTCATCTGTGCTGACGATGCTCACGGCACGCCAATCATGCTAAAAGCACAACAGATGGGTATTACGCCAGAAGAGATGATCGCTGCAGTGAGCGAAGAGCATCAAAAAGACTTCGCTGGCTTTGATATTAGCTTTGATAACTACCACAGCACACACTCAGAAGAGAACCGCGAACTGGCTTCTCACATCTACCTTGAGCTGAAGAAAAACGGTTTTATCTCTAGCCGCACGATTTCTCAACTGTTCGACCCTGAGAAAGAAATGTTCCTACCGGATCGTTTCGTAAAAGGTACTTGTCCTAAGTGTAAGTCGGAAGATCAATACGGCGACAACTGTGATAACTGTGGTGAGACGTACAGCCCAACTGAACTGATTAACCCGAAATCAGCAGTATCTGGCGCAACTCCAGTAATGAAAGACTCTGAGCACTTTTTCTTCGACCTACCTCAGTTCGAAAGCATGCTAAAAGAGTGGACTCGTTCAGGTTCTCTACAATCTGAAACGGCTAACAAGATGCAAGAGTGGTTCGAATCTGGTTTGCAACAGTGGGATATCTCGCGCGATGCACCTTACTTCGGCTTCGAAATCCCTGGCGAAAAGAACAAATTCTTCTACGTATGGCTAGATGCACCGGTTGGTTACATGGCTTCTTTCAAGAACCTATGTGACAAAACTGAAGGTCTAGACTTCGACGAATACTGGAAGAAAGACAGCACAACTGAGCTTTACCACTTCATCGGTAAAGACATCGTTTACTTCCACTCTCTATTCTGGCCAGCAATGCTAGAAGGCAGCGGTTTCCGTAAGCCAAACAACGTATTCGTACACGGCTACGTAACGGTAAACGGCGCGAAGATGTCTAAATCTAAAGGCACGTTTGTTAAGGCAAGCACATACCTGAATCACCTAGATCCAGAGTGTCTGCGTTACTACTACGCGGCAAAACTAAACAGCCGTATCGACGACCTAGATCTTAACCTTGAAGACTTCACTCAACGTGTTAACGCTGACGTAGTAAACAAGATTGTTAACCTAGCTTCTCGTAACGCTGGCTTCATCTCTAAACGTTTTGAAGGCAAGCTGGCTGAAAACTTTGCAGAGCCTGAGCTATACAACGAATTCGTTGCAGCAGCAGACCGTATCGCAGAGCTTTACGAGACTCGTGAGTTTGGCCGTGCGATCCGTGAAATCACAGCACTAGCAGACAAAGCAAACCAATACGTTGACGAAAAAGCACCTTGGGTTGTTGCAAAAGAAGAAGGTAAAGATCAGGAACTACAAGAAATTTGTTCTGTAGGTATTAACCTGTTCCGCGTTCTAATGACTTACCTGAAACCAGTTATGCCTGCACTAGCAGCGCGTACTGAAGCATTCCTAAACGAAGAGCTAACTTGGGAAGGCATTGCTGCACCACTGACTGGTCACGAGATCACTAAGTTCAAAGCACTGTTCAACCGTATCGATCCTAAGAACATCGAAGCGATGATCGAAGCATCGAAAGAAGACGCTGCGGCAGAAATGGCAGCAAAAGAGAAAGCGGAAGCAGAAAAGAACAAAGCTAGCCAAACTGAGCTAGATAAAGATCCAATCGCTGAAGAGATTGAGTTCGATGCTTTCGCAGCGGTTGATATGCGTATTGCTCGCATCATCTCATGTGAAGAAGTGCCAAAAGCAAACAAACTGCTTAAGTTCCAACTAGACATCGGCGGTGAAACTCGTCAGGTGTTCTCTGGCATCAAGTCAGCGTACAAACCTGAAGAGCTAGAAGGCAAGCTAACTGTAATGGTAGCGAATCTAAAACCACGTAAGATGAAGTTTGGTATGTCTGAAGGCATGATCCTAGCTGCTGGCCCTGGTGGTAGCGATCTATGGATTCTTGAGCCACACGAAGGTGCTCAACCAGGTATGCGTGTAATGTAATTCGTTACTTCGCGACGAAATTAAAAAATCCCTGCCCGATTCGGCGGGGATTTTTTTTGACCAAATTCACACTTTTGGGGAGATTACGCACCAAATTCGTACAGCTTCTTTTTCTAACCAATAGTAAGTCATTGTTTTAATTTGCTTTAATTGTTGGCATCAAAACTGCTCCTTCATCGTTGCTAGGTCAAAAGCACTAACAAGGAGTTGGTTATGTTTGTTTTGATTTCTACTTTGATCTCAATTGCCATTCTGGCAGGGATCTATCACTTGGCTGCGAAGCGAGAAAAGCAACATGCTCGCAAATATCAATTGCTCACCTTATTACGCGATGTGGTTCACCTACTGCGCCGTCACCGAGCGGTGACCCACTACTCTATCCAATACCAACAACATCATGAAAAAGAGATAGAGCAAATTCATCAGGAGTTAGGTTATAAACTGCATCAGCTCGTGGAAACTTCTCGCTTTGAGAACAAACCCATGTATCGCGTGCTGCAAATCAAAATCGATAAGTTGATGGAGCAATGGCAGGACAACACGGTAGCGCGGAATCAGATGGAACATGGCAAACTGATCCGTCATAGTTTGTTCTTGATGGATGAAGTTACCATCGCATGGCTCGCTATTGCCCAAAGAGACGAGTTACATGACGAGTACCATATGAACTGGCAAACCGTGATTGATAGCTTAGAAACGCTGACACAGCTCCGTATCAGCATTCAAGACATGCAAGACAGAGGTGGGCCTGAACGGATGAGAAATTACGCCTCGGTAATGATTAGAAGGCTCAATCAATTGGCAGTAATTAGCCCCTTGAGCGTTGCCTCTCCGATGTCTGCTAGGTCGATTCAATCCCTAAATGAATATATAGAAGGTGAAGTATTGTCCCTGAGTGAAGAGGAGTTGTACGACATTACCTCTGACTTGTCCCTTACTGTGTTCAATACCTATGACCAGATGCTATCAGACATCATTGAGACCCTTTACCTACCATTACCCAGACTGTCCTTAGCCTAAATCGAGCTTCGGAAAAGCAAACACAAAAAAAACCGCAGGGTGATACCTGCGGTTTTTATATGAAATCGTTGGACTTCAACAATCGATTAGCTGTCGTCTTCTGTAAAGTTCGTTGGCAGCTGTTGTTTCATCTCATTCCAGATTTGCGCACTTTCCATACCGTAATGACGAATCACCACTGGAAGTTGCTCACGCTGGCCTGTTTCACAGGTTTCTAGAAGCTGGCGGTAGAAGCGCAGTGCTAAATCACGTGATGCAGGGTTTGAGAAGTAGTAACTACCTACACGGTCGTATAGTTTTCTCAAGCCATTAAAAATCAAACCGTAGATCTGGTTGCCTGAGTGGAACGCCAAGCGTTGGAACAGCATGTAGTCGTAGAAGTTAAACGTCTTAGCAATCAGAATTTCCTGACGCTTCGCTTCATCCTTCTCGTTGTCTTCTTTCACACTTTGCAGAATTTTGTCTGCGTATGGAGATGCTGCAATAAAGTCATCCCATGAAGGTGCTTTAACTAGCGCTTCACATGAGTCGATAACATTTTGAATAGTACGCTCAGACGCCTCTTTATTCGCTTTAAACGCGTAACGCATAAAGATTGGGCTGATGTTAGTACGTGCAGCAAGCAAATCTTCCACAATGTTCGTTGCGTTATCAACATCAAGCGTCATCAGTGTATCCAAAATATGCAGACCTGACGTCTCCATGAATTGGTTCACTTTAGTTGGCTTACCGTGCTGGATGGTCAACCAACCGTCGCGCGCAAGGCGCTGAAGCACTTCACGTAAAGTCGTACGGGTAACACCAATAAGTTCAGATAGCTCACGTTCAGCGGGTAATATTGAGCCAGGCGGAAAACGGCCGTTCCAAATGCTCTCGATTATGTATTTTTCTGCGAAACCCGCAGGGCTTTTAGCCTTAATGACCATTCTGTTTTTATCCAATATTGATTTCTAAGGGTCGATGCGACTCATCATACCACTACTTAACGATTTGCGAAAATTAACGATCAACAAATGAAACGAAATCTCAATATAGAGTTAATACTCTACATATATCCTTAATTTAAAACCCTAATCACTTGGAACCAAACGCGCAAAATTTATATTTTGCAAAATTTGGAACAGCCACAAACTCACGGAAAATAAAGCCTACCCCGTCACATTTTTCTGCTCAAAATATGCAAAATAAATTTGTGTTTTACGATTAATATTCTTTCTTAATTTATCTTTTCTCGTAATTGACTTTGTTTTAAATTCCAAGGTGATTTTTTTTAATCTTTTCGTGGTATAGTAACGCCGTTTTGATCGCGTTATTACAAATAAAAAGCAGTTTTAGTCGGCAGCATCACGTTTTGTTATTGACTATAAAATGCCGAGGTGTAGAGTTGCGGTCGAAAGTGAGCGGTGCTTAAGTTCAGGGGAAGTAACTTGGCAAGACTACAGTAAAACAATGGATTGTTGTTTTTCTAAGTTATTGTTTTAAAAGACTAGATAATAAGTCTAACAAACAGATACTTAAGCACTATTGTAGTGTCTATTCATAATTTTGTTATAAAGAGAATTATCATGCCGATGTCGCTCGGAAATGCCTTTATCAAGAACTTCCTTGGTAAAGCGCCTGATTGGTACAAAGTTGCCATTATAGCCTTCCTAATTATTAACCCGATTGTATTCTTCCTAATTGACCCATTTGTTGCAGGTTGGTTGCTAGTAGCGGAATTTATTTTCACGCTAGCAATGGCGCTGAAGTGTTACCCACTTCAACCAGGCGGTTTGCTTGCAATTGAAGCGGTTGCTATCGGTATGACCAGCCCTGCACAGGTGAAGCACGAGCTGGTAGCGAATATCGAAGTACTTCTACTGTTGGTATTCATGGTTGCGGGTATCTACTTTATGAAACAGCTTCTGCTGTTCATTTTTACAAAGATCCTGCTTGGTATTCGTTCAAAAACGTTACTTTCACTCGCATTCTGTTTCGCAGCAGCGTTTTTGTCAGCATTCTTGGACGCGCTGACCGTTATTGCCGTTGTAATCAGTGTTGCAGTTGGTTTCTACTCGATTTACCACAAAGTGGCTTCTGGAAACCCTATCGGTGACCACGACCACACTCAAGATGACACCATCACTGAGCTAACGCGTGATGACCTGGAGAACTACCGCGCATTCCTACGTTCATTGTTAATGCACGCAGGTGTTGGTACAGCATTAGGTGGCGTTACTACCATGGTTGGTGAACCGCAGAACTTGATCATCGCTGACCAAGCGGGCTGGTTCTTTGGTGAGTTCTTGATTCGTATGTCTCCAGTAACTTTGCCAGTATTCATCTGTGGCTTGATCACTTGTGTGGTTGTAGAGAAGCTAAAAGTGTTTGGCTACGGCGCTCAACTGCCTGACAACGTTCGTCAAATCCTAGTCGACTTCGACCGTGAAGAGCGCAAGACTCGTACTAACCAAGACGTAGCGAAACTTTGGGTTCAAAGCCTTATCGCTGTTTGGTTGATTGCCGCACTTGCACTTCATTTAGCAGCAGTTGGTCTGATTGGTCTTTCTGTGATTATTCTAGCGACTTCGTTTACTGGTGTTATCGAAGAGCACTCGATGGGTAAAGCGTTTGAAGAGGCTTTACCATTTACAGCACTACTTGCGGTATTCTTCGCGGTAGTTGCCGTTATCATCGACCAAGAGCTATTCAAACCGGTTATCGATGCAGTACTTGCTGTTGAAGATAAGGGCGCTCAACTTGCTCTGTTCTATGTTGCCAACGGTCTGCTTTCGATGGTTTCGGATAACGTATTCGTCGGCACAGTTTACATTAACGAAGTGAAGGCAGCGCTTATTGAAGGCCTTATCACTCGTGAACAGTTCGACCTACTAGCCGTTGCAATCAACACAGGTACTAACCTACCTTCAGTTGCAACGCCAAACGGCCAAGCTGCGTTCCTATTCCTACTTACATCAGCACTAGCACCTTTGATTCGTCTATCATACGGTCGCATGGTTATCATGGCGCTTCCTTACACGGTTGTATTAGCGCTTGTTGGCTTGATGGGCATCATGTTCTTCCTAGAACCAGCAACAGCATTCTTCTACGATGCGGGCTGGATTGTGCCAAGTAGTGGTGATCTGACTCCAGTTGTGTCAGGTGGACACTAAAAATTTGAGTTGATTAGGAAACTTATCCAAGTTAAAAAGCTCTGAGTAATCAGAGCTTTTTTATATTTTCAGACAGGATTGTAACCGTGAGTATTTTTGCATCACTTAACCAGTTTTCGAAGGGACGCTTATCTTGGCTCCTGCTCCTTTTGGCCATCGTCTTTTTTGAAGCTTGCGCCCTATTCTTTCAACACGTCATGATGCTAGCACCGTGTGTTATGTGTATCTATGAACGTGTCGCTATGATGGGAATTGGTGTCGCGGCAATGATTGGTCTTGTTGCACCAAACAACCCTCTCGTGCGCTGGATAGCGTTAGCTGCATGGGGAGCAAGTGCTTATAAAGGTTTGATGCTGGCGATGCAGCACGTCGACTATCAGTTCAACCCATCACCGTTCGCAACATGTGATTTATTCGTGACTTTCCCGAGTTGGGCTCCGCTAAACCAATGGGCTCCTTGGATGTTCGAAGCGTATGGTGACTGTGCGAAGATTGTTTGGCAATTCTTTGGCCTTTCAATGCCTCAGTGGTTGGTTGTCATCTTCGCAGGTAACTTGGTTGCACTTGCATTCATCGTGATTGCTCAGTTCTTTAGTGGTAAGCGTAAAAATCCAATTCAGTAATCGGTAATAACTTTTCACGCTGAATACCGATCAAGTAGATCAAAAAAGCCGACCACAAGGTCGGCTTTTTATTTATATTGCAATTACTTACCGCAACACTGTTTAAACTTCTTACCACTTTCACAAGGACAAGGGTCGTTACGGCCAACGTCTTTAAACGGGTTCAAGCTCTTAGATTTTTTACCTACCATCAACTCGTCAGCACCAAATGCTACTTCGTTGATCATAAGATCAAGCTGATCAACAAAATCGGCTAGCGCTGGTGGAGTCTCAATTCCTGCATCACGCATTTGCTGTTGAGTTTGCTCTTCATCAATCGCCAACATCATGGTGGTCAATAATGCTTGCAGCATACGCTCTAGACCGTCGTTCAGCACAACATCGTGCCATTGCTCTTCAATCATTGGCCACACAGACATAAAGCCTTCAGCAAAGTCTGCAAGTTGCTCTGCATCACTGTTGGTCAGCGTAAGAATCGAGTACTCATTACGCAGAATGTAGTTATGCTGTTTGTGAATCTGCTCTTCAACAGCTGGCTGAATGGCTTTAAAACCTCCACCAAGTAGTGGCTCTAGCCAGCTTTCTGGTGTTAGCGGTTTTGTCATCAGGTTTGCAGCAAATACTGCACCTTCCAAAAACAGTGAAGATTCGTCTAGCTGAACTTCACCTTTCTCAATTAATGTGTATTGCATGACATCTGGTTTCCCATGAATTTGGCGGCATTATACCCCAGAGTTAATAAGATGCTAGTTGATGTGTGTCCGCGTTGATGAGTCTTTTAATGACAAACTTCACTCACATCGCTACAATCGCCCTCCTTTTTACCACCAAACTGTATTAGGCAAGCTATGCGAGTTGTATTAGGCCCGATGGAAGGCGTTTTGGACCATTTGATGCGCCAAATCCTGACCGAGATAAACGACTATGATCTATGTGTGACAGAGTTTGTTCGAGTGATCGATCAGCTGTTACCTGATCACGTATTCCATCGTCTGTGTCCTGAGCTTCTTCAAGGCTCACAAACCGCATCTGGCGTACCTGTTCACGTACAGTTACTTGGTCAAGAACCAAATTGGATGGCGGAAAACGCAATCAAAGCCGCTGAGCTTGGTGCGCGCGGTATCGACCTTAACTTCGGCTGCCCGGCTCGCTTGGTGAACAAGAGTAAAGGTGGCGCGGCACTTCTTCAGCATCCAGAACTGATTCATAACGTGGTAAAAGCGTGTCGTGACGCTGTTCCAAACGATATTCCTGTGAGCGCTAAAATTCGTCTTGGATGGGAAAACCCTGAAGACTGCTTTGAGATTGTTGATGCCATTCAATCTGCTGGCGCAAACGAACTGACGGTTCATGCTCGTACAAAACAAGGCGGCTACAAAGCCTCTGAAATCAAGTGGGAATACATCACCCAAATCCGTGAATGTTTTGACATCCCATTAATCGCAAATGGCGAAATTTGGAACTACGAAGATGGTCAACGTTGTATTGAAACCACAGGCGTTGATTCCCTGATGGTGTGTCGCGGTGCATTCAATATTCCAAATCTGGGCAATATGGTGAAATACAACCATAAGCCAATGGTTTGGGCAGAAGTCCTAGAGCTACTGATTTACTACTCTCAGTTTGAAATGAAAGGTGACAAAGGTTTGTACTATCCGAACCGCGTAAAACAGTGGTTCTCTTACTTACGCCAGGCTTACCCAGAAGCAAATGAGCTGTTCCGCGAGATCCGCACGTTCAACAAAGCGGCACCAATCGTTGAACACATTCAGCGTTATCGTGACGAGTTGCAGTCTCGCGTCGCGTAAAGCAAGTTAAAGCAGTTTTAAAGATCAAAAAAGGGCGATGAATTCGCCCTTTTGTTTTATCTACTGCTTAGTAGCAAATCTTGTTCTTACCGGTGCTCTTTGCTTCATAGAGCTTTTCATCGGCTACTTTGAACAGTTCATCAAAGCTCTCTAATTGAGAGGAAGACTTGAACTCGACACCGCCTGATACTGTAAAACCACCAGCAACCACCCTTTTCGAGTTTTTACTAATCGCACTTCTTACACGCTCCAATATACGTAGCATGCTATCGAAATCTTCATCGTAGATGGCAAGAACAAACTCTTCACCACCAAAACGCGATGCCACATCTGAATGACGAATATTGTCACGAATACACTTAGCCACCAGACGAATTGCATCATCACCGACATCATGCCCATAGGTATCGTTAATCGCTTTAAAATCATCGATATCAAAAACGGCAAGCGCGACGTGCTTCTTGGTCATTTTGTTACGCCATACCGCTTGCATGCCACGTCGATTGAGTAAACCCGTCATAGGGTCTTTCGCCGCCAACTCTTTGAAATAACGGCGCTCTGTTTGAGTATTCACCAAGAATAGAGCAACGGTACTCAACACATAGATAAAAAATGCAACCGCAACGCTGTATTTCTCGAACGCCAACAGATTCTTGAACTCGCTCCACAAGTTGTATTCATAAAAAATACGGTGATTGGCGCTCAAGCGTTCGTGCTCAATAGATTTGAGTCGCATGATGTTGTTAGGTAGCTCCATCATGCCAGAAATAATATGTAGCTTACCTGCTAGGTTCTCATTTGTTTTTAATAAGTCATCGACGTCAAAGTCAATGGAAAGGACACCTTGGTGAACCCCCTTTTCATAGATTGGCACGGTTAAACTCACCACTTGCCCATCATGGCGATCCAGCATAGGGGCTGGGCCAGACATGGTGACTTTCACCGTTTCTTGTGCCGTTTTTTGCCAAAACGGCCTTGCTTTGAGGGTCTGCCACAGCTCTTTAGTGAAATATTGAGCGTAGGTGTCCGGTGAAGAAATTACATAACCGCGCTGGTCGATGTAATGAATACCGATAATGTGCGATTCAATATCGTGTAAAAACGACAATGATGGCGCAAAGCCCGCTTTTTGTTCCGCCAATTTGAACAATTTCGTTCCTGGCTGACATAACTCCTTCTGCCCAACAATCATGTAATCGAGTTCGACCGCAGGCAATCCACCTGAGTGTTTGTTTTCCAACAGCAATACATCAATTGGCCATACGAAACACAAATCGTCTCTTAGCATATGATTATGTTCTTGGAACAAAGGATGAGCCGGATTGGAGTAGTTTACAAAGCTGTAATCGAGGGCGGTTAGTACTTTGATAGCACGACCCAAAGCACGGTCAACTTGAGCGTACTCTAGAGTGATGTAACGATTCATCGCATCGTAGTAGTTCTTTGCAGTCACGATCATGACAACAATGAATAAAAAGAGTGGGAAGAAGATGACAAATTTGAGGCTAAATCGCCTTTTATTACCCATTGAACACCATTGGCTTTTAATAATTTCAGCCCTTCGAAAGTACTGGCTATCGAAGGGCTATTTATAGTTTTTCACTTATGTATTCATAAATTTTAATAAATAAGGCATCAGGTGTCACTTCACTTGCCATATTTTGCAGTTCAATGCTGGGATATTGACAGAAAAATGACGTTCAGCCACCCCGACTTCACCTTTGTCTAATATTTGATGCAAGTGTGTTGCATTTAAGCCAAGTTGCCATAAAGGCAGGTTAACATTTTGTTCGTATTTACTTAGGTTAAATGCCACAACTATTGTTTCTTCTTTCCACTGTCGAGCATATACCATGACCTGCTCATCACAGTGAAGCCATTGCAGACTACCGGACTGTAGTGCCTTGTATTGCTTGCGAATTCTTATCCAGTCACGATACAAAGGCAGCCACTCAGACTCGGTAACCTGATCCCACGGGAAGCAACGGCGGTTGTCAGGATCAAGCCCACCTTCCAATCCCACTTCACTCCCGTAATAGAGGCAAGGCGTACCGATGTAAGTCATGAGTAAAGCCAGTGCGATTCGCATTTTTTCTTTATCGCCGTGCAAAAGCGTCAGAAAACGGGCGGTATCATGACTATCTAACTGATTAAGCTGAGACAATTGGTTGGCAAAAGGGACTTTAGCTCTCGCCTCATCCATCCACTCTTTAAAATCTAACGCATTGATGTCAATCGGGTCATACATGATGTCTTGCTTAGCAATCAGAGCACGAACTGGATGAGCAAAGCCGTAGTAGTTCATAGCCCCATCTTCTTGCCCACCTTGTAACCATTGTGTCGCCTCAAAGAAATGCTCACCTAACACATAAGCATTAGGGTTGATTGCTTTGGTTGCTTTGCGGAACGCTTCCACATAGTGCGCATTGTTTTTTGCGCCATCGCCTTCCCCCAGCATGTGAATAACGTCAAAGCGCCAACCATCGACTGAATATGGTGGTTTGAGCCAGTGTTTAATCACCGCCTCTTCACCTTGGTAGATATGATCGCGAACTCGCTCGTTCTCAAAGTTCAGAACCGGTAAATTGCCAATGCCTTTCCAGCCAATGTAATTATTGGTTTGTCCCTCGAAGAAGTAATAGTCGCGGAAGTCAGAGTCCGGATTGCCAAAAGCCCCCTGACCTTCTTGTTTAATATCGAACCATGGATGATGAACGGATGTGTGGTTAAATACGGCATCCAAAACAACCTTCATCTGCTTGCCACGAATTTGCTCACACAGCTGCGCAAACTGTTCGTTAGTGCCAAACATAGGATCAATATTAAGGTAGTCTTTCGTATCGTACTTATGGTTGCTTGGCGCCGTGAAGATAGGATTGAAATACAACGCCGTCACGCCTAAGTCATCTAAGTAATCGAGTTTCTCTTCAACGCCTTTTAAATCGCCGCCGAAGAACTCGCGCGCGCCCGTATTTTGATGAGAACCTACTGCCTCTCCCCAAGATTTCACCATGGTATCTGGGTCGTATTGTGCGTAAGTATTTCGGATTGCTTGCTCATCTTGGCTTGCAGCAAAACGGTCTGGGAAGATTTGGTAGAAGACTTGCTCTTGCACCCAGCTCGGTGGTTGAGACTGCGTGTTCAGCTTAAAGTGGAATTCTTTCGGTGGCATACGTTTATGTACACCTCTGTCATCTAACCAAAATTGCTGATTGCCTTTGATGAGCTTGAATACATAATGAGTGACATCACGATCTCGGTTCGCCGCGAACTGCGCTTGCCATAGTTGAAGTTCACCAGCCTTGCCGCAAGGTAGCATTTCAATTAGATATTCTTCGTTGTCAGGCTCACAGCGTACATGCACGCTATCAAACTTAACGTTTTCAGTTTTCAGAGTGACGGTTAGCAGTTCACCATCAAATACAAGGCCATCTTCGGTCTGGCTATGGAAGATAAATGGAAGGGTCATGGTAAGTGCTCTTAGTATTGGAATATTCCACTATTTTAATAAAGAGTATTTACCGAAAAATCCTCCTTTCGACATTGCCTTAGATGCAATTTTCTCAAGGAGGATCACGTTTGGTAGGCGTAGTTTTGCTCTTTCTTTAAGTTAGCTCAGCAACAAGCTGTCATCTGCCAACTCTTCACCACGCACTTTAGAGAACATTTCGAGTAAGTCTGGGACTTGCATATTGGCACGTTGCTCACCTGCGACATCAAGAACAATCTCACCTTGGTGCAGCATGACCGTTCTGTCACCGCAAGCCAGCGCATCTTTCATTGAGTGCGTCACCATCATCACTGTGAGGTTGAACTCGCTGACGATACGTTTGGTTAAATCGATAACAAAAGCCGCCATGCGAGGATCTAACGCAGCGGTATGCTCATCTAGCAACAACAGCTTACTGTCTGATAGTGTTGCCATGACCAAACTGACCGCTTGTCGTTGCCCGCCAGAAAGCAATCCAATACTGTCCCCAAGGCGATCCTCAAGCCCTAAGCCAAGAATGCTAATGCGCTCTTGGAAAAGCTTGCGACGTTGAGAAGAAAGCGCCATTCCCCAACCTCGACGCTTACCTCGCATGTAAGCTAACGCCATGTTTTCTTCGATGGACAAATCCCCACAAGTACCCGCTAACGGGTCTTGGAATACACGAGCACATTGAGTCGCTCGTTGCGCCACGGTTTTCCGGGTTACGTCTTGCCCACCAATGATCACCTGACCGCCAATCATCGGCGTCTCCCCTGTCACCGCCCCGAGCAAGGTCGATTTCCCTGCGCCATTGGAGCCAATGACGGTGAGAAACTGATGTTCAGGTACTTCTAACGAGACACCTTTCAAGGCCCTGTTTTCCAAAATGGTTCCGGGATTAAAGGTCACTTGGATGTTGTTTAATTCAATCATAGCGCCTCCCCTGAACCATTTTTTGATGCGGCTTGTTTCGCACTAGTCGCGCGTTGTTTCGCTTTCATGCTCTGTTTCAGTTTTGGCGCAATCAACGCCACTGCAACGAGCACCGCCGTCACTAAGTTTAGGTCCGATGCTTGCAGACCAAACATGCCTGAGCTCAACGCAAAGGCAACAGCAAGTCGGTATAAAACTGAGCCAATAATGACCGCGCAAACCGCAACCCAGATTTTGCGCCCTGGTATCAGAGTTTGACCGAGGATCACTGCAGCTAAACCAACTACGATCGTACCCACACCAGAAGTGACATCAGCAAAGCTGTTGGTTTGAGCAAATAGAGCGCCAGCAAAACCAACAAAACCATTAGAAAGCGCGAGGCCGAAGTAGGTGTAAAAAGCAGTACTTGCCCCTTGAGCGGCTACCATTCGAGCGTTCACCCCTGTAGCCCTTAGCCCTAAACCAAAGTCACTGTTAAGAAGACGTACGACAAACAAAGCAGAGAGCAATACTAGTACGCCGACAACCAACGGCCGGATGTACATAGAATCTCCCATGGCTTCAAACGGAGTAAGAATGGTGTCTTCCCCTAGAAGGGCCATATTGGGCTTACCCATGATGCGAATATTGATAGAGAACGCCGCAATCATGGTAAGAATAGAAGCCAATAGGTGAAGAATGCCGCATCGAACGGCAAGAAAAGCGGTTACCCACCCAGTCATCCCACCCGCAATAACAGCCATTCCGGTTGCGATCCAAGGGTTGATGCCGGCGACGATTGCAGTGGCAGCAACGGCGGCCCCCATCGGGAAACTGCCATCGACACTTAAATCAGGAAAATCAAGAACACGAAACGTAAGGTAAACGCCCAAAGCCACTAAGCCGTAAATAAGGCCAATTTCGAGCGCACCAAAAAAAGCAAATGCAGACATAACTGCTCCTTTCTGCACAAATCAGGTCGGCATTACACCGACCTGAACGTCACTCTTACTGCATGCTGGTCGCACGTTTTACAACTGAACTTGGTAACTGGATACCAAGCTTGGTTGCCGCTCCTTCATTGACAACAAGATCAGAACCGGTTGCGACTTTCACATCCAGCTTGCCAGGATCTTGCCCTTCCAAAATAGCAGCAACGTAGTCGGCAGTTTGAACACCCACTTGGTAGTAATCAAAGCCTAAGCTTGCGATCGCACCTTTTTCTACATAAGACGTCGCTCCACCAAATACTGGTTTCTTAGCTTGGTTTGCAGCCACGATCATGCCCTCTATCGCACTGGCTACCGTGTTGTCTGTCGGTGCGTAAATCACATCTGATTTAGCAGCAATGGCTTGGGTCGCGGATTGAACATCAGCGCTTTTCAGAGCCGTCGCTTCAACCACTTTAAGTCCATTTGCTTCTGCACTCTCTTTTAACAGTTGCACCAAAGTCACTGCATTGGCTTCACCCGGGTTGTAGACCACGCCAATGGATTTCGCTTCTGGCAAGATCTCTTGAATCAAAGCAACATGTTGAGCCACAGGAGACAAATCAGAAAGACCCGTTACGTTTTTGCCCGGTTGATGCATGGATTTCACAAGCTTTGCGCCCACCGGATCCGTTACCGCAGTAAACACCACTGGAATAGAACGCGTTGCGGACACCAAAGCTTGAGCCGATGGTGTGGCAATACCCACTAGCACATCAGGACTCTCCCCCACATACTGACGCGCAATCTGTACTGCTATAGCTGGGTTACCTTGTGCGGTTTTGTAGTCAAATTCTAGGTTCTTCCCTTGCTCATATCCTTTCGCTTTCAAGCCATCTAATAAGCCTTGGCGAGTCGCGTCGAGCGCAGGGTGCTCAACGATTTGTGAAACAGCAACCGTCGCAGTGTTAGCAAGCACATTAGCTGAGGAAAAAACCGTGGTCGCGGCAAGAATAGCAGTGGCGAGTAAACGTTTCGTTTTCATCATGACTCCTTGATGTCTCTTCGTCCTTGAACTGAAAGCCTCATCGAAAATGAATGCTCAACAGAAATAATGAGGAAGATGGGATGTTGTGTTTATTGCTGCGCACTTTTTGTGCATCTAATTGTCATTATTAACGCTAAGTGTTGGGAAAGAAAAGCAAGATTTAACAACAAAGTAACATTTGTGATCTCGCAATCGGTACGAGAGGCGGTTATTGCAAATAAGATAAGAGTGAAAAGCCATGTCACGGGCATAAAAAATGGAGCGGCTAGAAAGCACACTCCATTTCAATGAGTTAATTGTAGATTTGAGGAGTTAGAACCAACGCTCTAATGCAGTTTTATCCAACTGGCGGAACGCTCGGTTTAGGATCACCGCAAGTTCTTTGTATCTTGGACGAGCTTTTGCTGGCTCTAGTGCAAATCCTGATTCCGTAATTTTTTGGTGCAGTTCGCGATACCAAGAGGCCAACGCTGGCGGCAATTTGGTGTTGGAACGACTGCCTAACCACCACATACCTTGCAGCGGCATGCTGATTGCGAACAGCGCAACTACGATCGCTTGAGGAAGTGCGTCATAGTTATTAAATGCCATTTGAGTGAGCACACCGATCGCGGCGACCGCTGGCATCACTTTAATGCCAAAGCGCGTTGCTTTAATAATGCGTTGTTCGGGAAAAATGGCGTTCAGCTCTTTACGAACCGGCCAGATCTCCATGTAACTTTGGCCGTCTTTCAGGCTATGGATCAATCCGACTTGTTTGCTCATACCGCTCTCTCACTAAAAAATAGTTGAACATTTCAACTGAAGGCGCAAAAAATTGATGAAAGTTAATATTCTTTCAAAATTTTTTTGTTATCATTGCCTATTATCGCTATCCTTTGCAGACCCTCAATCTCATTGTTGCTGTTATTTACAATTTAAGCAACTCCGAGATTTTATTCTGCACGGATCGCTTCATAGTGGTGGATGGGTTCATCACTATTCATTTATACGGAATTAGAACAATTTTTGACCAAGATTAGTACGCACCCTTGGCGGTATCGTCTATTCTTGTGATTAATTTTTCATCCTTTAACTGATTTTGATCAGACGAATAACAGGTAGTCACACATGTCTAAGCTAGTTTTAGTTTTAAACTGCGGTAGTTCTTCTCTTAAATTTGCTGTTGTTGATGCAGAAACAGGTGCAGAGCACCTATCAGGTCTTGCTGAATGTCTTCACCTTCCTGAAGCACGTATCAAGTGGAAACTTGACGGTAAACACGAAGCTCAACTAGGTAACGGTGCAGCACACGAAGAAGCACTAGCGTTCATGGTTGAAACTATTCTTGCTTCTAAGCCAGAGCTTAAAGCTAACCTAGGCGCTATCGGTCACCGTATCGTACACGGTGGTGAGCAGTTCACTCAATCTGCACTAATCACTGATGACGTACTAAAAGGTATTCAAGACGCTGCGACTTTCGCACCGCTTCACAACCCAGCGCACATCATCGGTATCGAAGCTGCTAAGCATAACTTCCCAGAGCTTCAAAACGTTGCTGTATTCGACACTGCGTTCCACCAAACTATGCCTGAAGAGTCTTTCCTATACGCTCTTCCATACAAACTATACAAAGAGCACGGTATCCGTCGTTACGGCATGCACGGTACTTCACACCTATTCATCACTCGTGAAGTTGCAGGCCTACTAAACAAGCCAGTTGAAGAAGTAAACATCATCAACTGTCACCTAGGTAACGGTGCTTCTGTTTGTGCAATCAAGAACGGTAAATCTGTTGACACTTCTATGGGTCTTACTCCTCTTGAAGGTCTAGTAATGGGTACTCGTTGTGGTGATATCGACCCAGCTATCGTATTCCACCTACACGACGCTCTAGGTTACTCTGTTGAAGAAATCAACAACATGCTAACTAAAGAGTCTGGTCTTGCTGGTCTAACTGAAGTGACTTCTGACTGTCGTTTCGTTGAAGACAACTACGGTGAGAAAGAAGAAGCAACTCGTGCAATGGACGTGTTCTGTCACCGTCTAGCTAAGTACGTAGCTGGTTACACTGCTTCTATGGAAGGTCGTCTAGACGCAATCACTTTCACTGGCGGTATCGGCGAAAACTCTGGCCCTATCCGTGAAATGGTTCTAAACCGTCTAGGTATCTTCGGTATCGAAGTTGATGGTGAAGCTAACCTTAAAGCACGTTTCGGCGGCGAAGGTACTATCACTACAGCTAACAGCCGTATCCCAGCAATGGTTATCTCTACTAACGAAGAGCTAGTAATTGCTGAAGACACTGCACGCCTAGCAGGTCTTTAATAGATTTAACTGGCTAGCCACTCGGCTAGCCAGTTTTTCTTCCAAAAGAATTTCTTAGGGGCTTAACTCCTATTCTCTGAATTATTCATGGAATAAGAGTTGAGCTTTTATCCCCCAATAGCTAAAGGTACTCTACGAATGTCTCGTACTATTATGCTTATCCCTGCAAGTGCTGGTGTTGGTCTAACTAGCGTAAGCATGGGTGTTCTTCGCGCAATGGAGCGCAAAGGCGTTAAGGTTTCTTTCTACAAACCAATTTCACAGCCACGTTCTGGCGGTGATCAACCTGATCTAACTTCAACTATCGTTGGTTACAACAGCGATATGAAGATCGGTCAACCACTAGCGATGTCTGTTGCTGAAAGCCTAATCGGTAACGACAACATGGACGAGCTGCTAGAAACTGTTGTTGAGCGTTACAACCAAATCAACAAAGATGCAGACGTAACGCTTATCGAAGGTCTAGTACCAACTCGTAAGCACCCATTCGCTAACCAAGTGAACGCGGAAATCGCAGCAACTCTAGGTGCGGAAATCGTTCTTGTTGCTACTCCTGGTACCGATAACCCAGCTCAACTTAAAGAGCGCATCGAAGTAGCATGTTCTAACTTCGGTGGTACTAAGAACAAGAACATCTCTGGCGTAATCATCAACAAGCTAAACGCACCTGTTGACGAAGCTGGCCGTACTCGCCCTGACCTATCTGAAATCTTTGACGATGCAGACAGCGCGAAGCAAAACGAAATGAAAGTGATGGAAATCTTCAACACTTCTCCAATTCGTGTACTAGGTTGCGTGCCATGGAGCATCGATCTTATCGCTACTCGTGCAATCGATATGGCTCAGCACCTAAACGCTGACATCATTAACGAAGGTGACATTGCGACTCGTCGTATCAAGAGCATCACTTTCTGTGCACGTTCTCTGCCAAACATGATTGAGCACTTCAAACCAGGTTCTCTACTTGTTACTTCAGCAGACCGTCCAGACGTAATCGTTGCAGCAGCACTTGCAGCAATGAACGGTGTTGATATCGGTGCGGTTCTATTGACTGGCGGTTACGACATCCCTGAAGAGATCACTGGTCTTTGTAAGCCTGCGTTCGAAACTGGTCTACCGATCTTCAAAGCACAAGGTAACACTTGGCAGACTTCTCTAAACCTACAGAGCTTCTCTATCGAAGTACCTGCAGACGATAAAGAGCGTATCGAGTTCATCAACGAGCACGTTGCTGGTCACATCGACGGTAACTGGATCGAGTCTATGACTGAAGGCACTCAGAAGTCTCGTCGTCTAAGCCCACCAGCATTCCGTTACCAGCTAACTGAGTTCGCTCGTAAAGCTGGCAAGCGTATCGTTCTTCCTGAAGGTGATGAGCCACGTACAGTTAAAGCTGCGGCTATCTGTGCTGAGCGCGGTATCGCTGAATGTGTGCTTCTAGGTAACCCAGACGAAATCCGTCGCGTTGCTGCACAACAAGGCGTTGAGCTAGGTGCTGGCGTAACTATCATCAACTCTGATGAAGTACGTGAAAACTACGTTGCTCGTCTAGTTGAGCTACGTGGCGCGAAAGGTATGACTGAAGTTGTTGCTCGTGAGAAGCTACAAGATTCAGTATTCCTAGGCACAATGATGCTTGAGAACGACGAAGTAGACGGTCTAGTTTCTGGTGCGGTTCACACCACAGCAAACACTATCGTTCCTCCGTTCCAAATCATCAAGACTGCACCTGATGCGTCTATCGTATCTTCTGTATTCTTCATGCTGCTACCTGACCAAGTATTGGTTTACGGTGACTGTGCGATCAACCCAGATCCAACAGCTGAACAGCTTGCTGAAATCGCTATCCAATCTGCTGATTCTGCAGCGGCATTCGGTATCGACCCTCGCGTTGCTATGATCTCTTACTCTACTGGTGAATCTGGTAAGGGTGCAGACGTAGATAAAGTACGTGAAGCAACTAAGATTGCTCAAGAGAAACGTCCAGATCTAGTGATCGACGGTCCTCTACAGTACGACGCTGCGATCATGGAAAACGTGGCAGCTTCTAAAGCGCCTAACTCTCCAGTAGCAGGTAAAGCAACAGTATTCGTATTCCCAGACCTAAACACTGGTAACACGACTTACAAAGCGGTACAACGTTCAGCTGACCTAGTATCTATCGGTCCAATGCTGCAAGGTATGCGCAAGCCTGTAAACGATCTTTCTCGCGGTGCACTAGTAGACGATATCGTGTACACAGTTGCTCTAACTGCGATTCAGGCAGATCAAGCTGACCAAGCAAAAGAAAAAGCTGTTAACTAATTAACCGCATCTTTCTGAATGAAAAAACCTCGCCACGGCGAGGTTTTTTATTTCTTGTTGCTAGACAAGAATCGGGTCCATTGGACGGTTTAATTGATACTGCACGTTCAAATTCGTATTACTCGATCCAATATCTCTATACTTCCAACGAACACCTTCATTGAGCTGGCGAGCAACGACGGACTCTACGGTAAGCAAGTTATCATTTTCTATGATGAGTCGATCGCTATCACTACCACTTGAGGCAGCGCGATAGTGCGTCATGAACCAATCTCGTTTCAACATGTATTGACGCGCGTGACCGAACTCATGAATAAGTCCAACCGCTGGTGACTGCGTCCCTCTAGATACATTTTTGTTTGGCACACGACTGCGCCCAACGGGTTTATTGCGCTTAATGTCGTTTACATTCAAGCTATCAAAAGGATTCCAAGTCACTAAACTGCCGCGAACATTGCAACCTGCTTGTTTTACGATTTCTGCAGGAAAAAAGCTGCTGGTAGTATCAGTTGTACAAAGCAACGTGACCTCTTCGCCTCCCGAGAGAAAATCTAATAGTGCTGCGGCCGCACTAGATTGGCGTAAATAGGCCACAGCGTCGTTATATTTAGTGATAGGTTGTTCCACGGTTTTCCATTTAAAGCCCGTACCTTCGACCACTCCTGGAAATACAGTAATCATATCGTTTCTTCCTTGTTCAGATTCCTAGCGCTTAGAACGAAAGCTCAGCACTTGGTGAATCAGTATAGAAAAAGGAATAAGTTTTACTTGATTGATAATTACAGATTGGAACCTAGCTCGCGACCTAATAAATTGTTTTTGCATCAGACGGTTATTTGTTCTAAAGCGCCAAATAGACAAGCCCACCCAAACAAACCGCACTCAACATAGGTGGAACAACCTTAGCCCACAGTTGACGAGCGCCTATCATGAGTACCATCCCCATCTTAACAATAGTGTTCACTGACGCCGCGATAAATATCCCGAGCACAGCAACCTCTATCGCCAATGACTGAGTACTTTGACGCCCTAAAGTCAGTGAAATGGCGTCAACATCCGTAATCCCTGACACCGCAGATAGAACTAAGATACCAGCACTACCAAACCAATCTGAAAGTGCATGAGATAACAACATAATGATCGCCAACACAACACCAAAGAACAGTGCTGATTGAAGCGCCAACGGGTTAGTCTGTTTGTTTGACTGCTCTATCTTCTCGACTTCACTTCGACGCCATATCCACCAAGCCGGCAAATAAAGTGCAATCATCATGACTAAGACAATCGGCCATAACAAACTCACTAATTGAGGGTTGAGAACAGATAGGACAATCAACAAGCGAGGAAACATAGTGCCGCAACTCAATAAGATTCCGCTTGCCAGCAGAGGGCTGATACCTTCCTGCTCACGTGAAAGATGAGAGAACTGCAACGTCAGTGCGGTAGAAGAACTTAAGCCAGCGAAGACAGACGTAAACAATATGCCCCGCTTCGCTCCGCCGATCTTAATCGCGAAATAACCGACAAATGAAATACTAGCGATCAGCACTACCATCCACCAAATCTCATAAGGGTTCAGTGCCTTCCAAGGACCGTAAGCTTGGTTGGGTAAAAGAGGTAATAAAACGATGGAAATAAGCAGAAGACGCAAAGCCGCATCAAGCTCGTACTCTTGAAGGCGCTGCAAAGCCTGATGAAGCTCTTTCTTGTTATCCAGCACGACAGCTGTGATGACTGCCGCAGCAGCAGCAAGCGCCGCCTCACCAGAAACAGCCAGACTGCCAAGTACAAAGGTGATCACCAAACTGACCACACCGGTGATGCTGATGTCCTCGCTCTTTTTTTGCTGAATAACAAACGCAATACAAGCGAGAATCACCAAAGCAATAAGAGCAAAGCCGAGTAGCAAAGGCGTATACAGATTGGCAAGAATCCCAACCAAGCCACCAAGCAAACCGACTAAAGAAAAGGTGCGGATACCTGCAACGCGACTGCCTTCGACGCTGTTACGCATCACCCAGCCACGTTGGGTTCCAACAATCGCACCCAAAAGCAGAGCAACAAACAGATTCCAAATTAGATGCTCGCCACTGACAAACTCATTGATATCCATACCCCACCTCAGTCAAAGATCGGTTGTTATATCATCAGTTTATGTGATCGGTAGGAAGAAGCTGTGATGGTGAGAAGATATTGAGAAAAAAGAAAAGCGCCACATCAAATGGCGCTTTTCTTAGAAGTTTTAAACTTATATAGATTCTCGACCATGAGGCGAATCCAAATCTAATTCAGGGCCTTTGGGGACCACTTGGGTTGGGTTGATACCAGTGTGACTGAAATAGTAGTGACGCTTAATGTGGTAGAAGTCTGTGGTTTCTGCCACGCCTTCTACTTGGTATAGCTCTTTCAAATAGCCTTGAATGTTTGCGTAATCGGCAATGCGTTGTTTATTACATTTGAAATGACCTACGTATACCGCATCAAAGCGAACAAGGGTCGTAAACAAGCGCCAATCTGCTTCGGTGATTTTATTGCCCGCTAGATAACGATGCGTTGCAAGGTGAGCGTCGATTTTATCCAGTGCAGCAAACAGTGAATCAAACGCTTCTTCATAAGCTTCTTGCGTTGTCGCAAACCCACAACGGTATACACCATTATTCACGTTCGGGTAAATGTAGTCATTCCACTCATCAATCACGCTTAGAAGTTGCTCTGGGTAGTAATCATCGTTGTTCCCGGTGAGTTCGTTAAACTCAAAGTTAAACATACGGATGATTTCAGACGACTCATTCGACACGATGGTGTTAGTCTTTTTGTCCCACAAAACCGGAACGGTAACGCGACCAGTGTAATCGAACTTGGCTTGAGTGTAGATCTGGTGCATACGAGTATGGCCAAACAGTGGCTCAGGCAAGCCCATTTGCCAACCTTCGCTGAGCATGTCTGGGCAAACAACCGTGACATCGATGTGCTTTTCCAAACCTTTGAGTTTGCGGAAGATCAGCGTGCGGTGCGCCCACGGACAAGCAAGAGAAACGTAAAGGTGGTAACGGCCCGTTTCAGGTTGGAATGTCGCATCGGGTTTGTTCTTTATCCAATTACGAAAGCCCGCATCTTCACGAACGAACTTACCGCCATTAGACTTAGTCTCGTACCATACATCGTGCCAAACGCCCTCAACTAACTTACCCATGACTGCTCTCCTCTTAATTTGTTTTCCACTATATTAGCGAATCACGCAAAGCTTATAATCCGGCCACTTAGTCCATCTTGTTCAAGAATTTCGAATGAACTAATTCCGGCCAATATCGTAGGCATAAAAAAAGCGCGACCCTATAAAAGGAGCCGCGCTTAAGCCCGTCACAGGCTGAATTTAGTTACACTGCTACGTGTAGACAAGATACCGCGTGAACATCTGAGCCTTCGATGTGTGGTCTGGTCTTCGCACACTCATCCGTCGCTTGAGGACAACGAGTACGGAACACACAACCAGAAGGAGGATTAATTGGTGATGGTAGATCACCTTCTAACATCTGAATCTTCTTGCTGCGTTCAATTTCCGGATCCGGAATTGGAACCGCTGACATCAACGCACGTGTGTATGGGTGTTTTGGATCGGCAAACAACGCATCTGCTTCACCCAGCTCCACAGCATTACCTAGGTACATAACCAGTACGCGGTCAGAAATGTGTTTCACAACTGATAAATCGTGCGCGATGAACACCAATGAAAGACCAAGCTCTTTTTGCAGCTCTTTCAATAGGTTAACTACCTGAGCCTGAATCGATACATCCAGTGCTGATACTGGCTCGTCACAGATAATCATCTTAGGTTTTAAAATCAGAGCACGTGCGATACCAATACGCTGACACTGACCACCAGAGAATTCGTGTGGGTAGCGGTTGATAACGTTTGGTAGAAGACCTACCTTCGCCATCATCTCTTTAACGCGGTCTTTCACTTCTTGCTTAGTCAGCTCTGGGTAGAATGTCTCTAATGGTTCAGCGATGATGTCACCAACCGTCATACGTGGGTTAAGAGAAGCCAGAGGATCTTGGAAAATCATTTGGATTTCTTTACGCGTTTCACGACGTTGGACGTCTTTCATTTTTGTCAGATCTTGACCCAACCAAACCACTTCACCGTCTGTTGCTTCCACCAGACCAATGATGGCGCGAGCAAATGTCGATTTACCACAACCGGACTCGCCTACTACACCAAGGGTCTCGCCTTCGTATAAACGAACGTTTACGCCGTCTACCGCTTTTAGGCTTGAAGGTTTTGACCAAGGCCACGCAGATTTTGATGCAATGCTGAAGTGAACTTTCAGATCAGATACATCCAGAATTAGCTTTTTATCTGTACTCATTTGCTCCAAGCCTCCCATTCAGAAAAACATGCACGCTGACGGCCATCACCAAACGGCGTCAGAATTGGTGCTTCACGCTTACAACGATCCATCACACGGTGGCAGCGATCTTGGTAAGGACAGCCAGGTGGTAGACGAAGCAAGTTAGGCGGGTTGCCAGGAATCGTCGGCAAGATCTCGCCTTCTGTATCCAAACGAGGAATCGCCTTCAATAGACCTTCCGCGTAAGGGTGGCTTGGGTTGTAGAAGATCTCGTTCACAGTGCCGTACTCCATGGTACGACCTGCGTACATCACCAGTACTTTGTCACATGAACCAGCAACAACACCAAGGTCGTGCGTGATCATGATGATTGCAGTGTTGAACTCAGATTTCAGTTCGTTCAGCAGATCCATGATCTGCGCTTGAACCGTAACGTCCAATGCCGTCGTTGGCTCATCCGCAATAAGCAGTTTTGGACGACACAGTAGCGCCATTGCGATCATTACACGCTGACGCATACCGCCAGAGAACTCGTGTGGGTACATGGTGATACGCTTACGAGCTTCTGGGATTTTAACCGCTTCAAGCATGCGAACCGACTCTTCGAACGCTTCTGCTTTACCCATACCTTTGTGCAGCATCAGAACTTCCATCAGCTGATCACTAACTTTCATGTATGGGTTAAGAGACGTCATTGGGTCTTGGAAGATCATCGCGATCTGTTCTGCACGAACCTTGTTAAGTGCTTTTTCTGGCAGATTAAGGATCTCGTTTCCTTCAAACTTCGCGCTACCAGAAATGATACCGTTCTTCGCTAGCAAACCCATGATAGCGAATACGGTTTGTGATTTACCTGAACCCGACTCACCTACGATACCTAGGGTCTCACCTTGATTCAGAGAGAAGTTCAAATCGTTTACTGCGGTTACGATACCATCTTGCGTGGTAAATTCGACGCGCAGATCTTTGACATCTAATAAACTCATCATTGCTTCCTTTATTCTTTCTATTTTTAATTATCTGTCTTTTGGATCCAGCGCATCGCGCAGACCGTCACCAACGTAGTTGAAGCAGAATAGAGTCACAACCATGAATGCTGCTGGGAACGCCAGCTGCCAGATTGCCACTTCCATTGTTTGCGAACCTTCTTGTAGAAGTGCGCCCCAACTTGTCATTGGTTCCTGTACACCAAGACCAAGGAATGAAAGGAATGACTCAGTCAGAATCATGCTTGGGATCAGTAGAGTTGAATAAACCGCTACGATACCCAGTACGTTTGGAACGATGTGGCGAGTGATGATCTTCCACTTGCTCACACCACAAACGTGTGCCGCTTCAATAAATTCTTTACTACGTAGACTTAGCGTTTGACCACGTACGATACGAGCCATATCTAGCCACGCAATAGCACCGATAGCGACGAAGATAAGAACGATGTTACGGCCGAAGAATGTTACCAGTACGATAACTAGGAACATGAACGGAACCGCGTATAGGATTTCAAGAATACGCATCATGATACGGTCAACTTTACCGCCGATGAAGCCAGAAGCCGCACCGTAAAGCGTACCAATCACAACCGCAACCAATGCACCTAGAACACCAACCATTAGAGAGATACGACCGCCAATCAGCGTACGTACGTAAAGGTCACGACCTAAGCTGTCAGTACCGAACCAGTGCTCAGCACTTGGACCAACGTGCATTGCGTACCAGTCTGTATCGTCAAATGTGTAAGGTGCCAGCATTGGCAGGAAGATTACCGCAAGGGTCATCAATGCAAGAATGAACAAGCTCACCATTGCCGCTTTGTTACGCATAAAGCGGATGCGGGCGTCTTGCCATAAACTACGGCCTTCAACTTCCAGGTTCTCTGCAAATTTCTCGACCGCTTCAAGATTCTCTTTTTTCGTTAACATAACCATACTTCCCTGTTAGTAGCGAATTTTCGGGTCAATCATTGCTAGCAGAATATCAACGATAGCGTTGAACAAGATGAATAGGAAACCAATCAAAATGGTTACACCCATTACTAGCGAGTAGTCACGGTTGAAGGCTGCGTTTACAAACAGCTTACCAATGCCTGGCAGACCAAAGATGGTCTCAACAACTACCGAGCCGGTGATAATGCCAACAAACGCAGGTCCCATGTAAGACACTACAGGAAGCAGGGCTGGTTTTAATGCGTGTTTCAGGATGATGTACCGGTAGCTTAGACCTTTCGCACGGGCAGTACGGATAAAGTTACTGTTCAATGTCTCGATCATTGAACCACGAGTGATACGAGCAAACGTGGCGACATAAAGCAGTGACATTGCAATCACTGGCAGCACCAAATATTGCCATGAGCCATCATGCCAACCGCCTGCAGGGAATAAATTCCAGTGGAGCGAGAACAAGTAAATCAAAGCCGGTGCCAACACGAAGGATGGCATTACTACTCCAAGCATCGCTGTAGACATTATGGTGTAGTCAAGCCACGAGTTTTGTTTGAGCGCGGCTATGGTCCCGATCGTCACCCCCAGAATGACCGTGAAGATAAAGGCAATGAAACCCACCTTCGCCGATACTGGTAGTGCTACCGAGATTAGCTCGTTTACTGTGTAATCTAAGTATTTGAATGAAGGACCAAAGTCGCCTTGGACAACGTTAGTCAAGTACGTGGTGTACTGCTCAAATACTGGCTTATCTAGGCCGTATTTGGCTTCAATGTTCGCCATAACTTCTGGCGGTAATGGACGCTCGCTCGAGAATGGGTTACCCGGTGCGAAACGCATAAGAAAGAAAGATACGGTGATCAAAACCAACATTGTTGGGATCGCCTCAAATATCCTTTTTGCGATGAATTTAAGCATAAACTCACTCTTTCAGTCTGTGACAGTTAAAAAAATTGATGATAGGCACCGCACGTCCCGTTGTTGGGACGTGTGGGCCTTATTCTTATAGTCTTGAAGCGACTTTAATTAGTCTGCTTTGATGTAAAGATCTTTGGTGTAGATCTTTTCTTCCGCGTTGTTAGCAGGGAAACCACCAACGTGCGGGTTTAGTAGACGAGAACGAACGTACTGGTAGATAGGCGCGATAGGCATATCTTGAGCCATCAGTTGCTCAGCTTCTAGGTAGATCTTGGTACGCTCTTCTTCTGAAGTCGACTTAATCGCTTTGTCGATCAGAGCATCGTACTCTTTGTTACCCCAGTGCTGACCACCAGTTGTGTTCGAGCTAACCATAAGGGTTAGGAATGAAGATGCTTCGTTGTAGTCGCCACACCAACCAGCGCGTGCTACTTCGAAATCACCTTGGTCTTTCGTAGATAGGTAAGTTTTCCACTCTTGGTTTTCTAGTGTTACATCTAGACCTAGAGTTTTCTTCCACATAGAACCAAGCGCTACTGCTAGTTTCTTGTGGTTCTCATCTGTGTTGTATAGAAGAGAGAACTTAAGAGGGTTGTCTTTGCCGTAACCCGCTTCTGCCAATAGGCGTGCCGCTTCTTCGTTACGCTCTTTTTGCGTCATCTTGCCGTAAGCTGGAAGCTCAGGGTTGAAGTGCGCAGTGATTTCAGGCGTTAGGAAGTAAGCAGGCTTCTGGCCTTGGCCAAGAATCGCGTTTGCTACGATGTTACGGTCAATTGCGTAAGAAATCGCTTTACGAACGCGAACGTCGTTGAAAGGCTCTTTCTTAGTGTTGAATGAGTAGTAGTAAGTACACAGGCTGCCCTCAACCGATACTGACTCTGGGTGCTCTTTCTTCAGACGCTTAAAGTGCTCAGTCGGCAGTTTAGACGTGAAGTCGATTTCACCAGATAGGAAACGGTTCATTTCAGCAACGCCGTTTTCGATTGGAAGGTACGTTACTTTGTTGATAACAGTTTTGTCGTTATCCCAGTACTGTTCGTTACGAACAAGCTCTAGACGCTCGTTCACAACCCAGTTGTTTACTACATAAGCGCCGTTACCTACGAAGTTTTCTGGTTTCGTCCATTGATCACCAAACTTCTCAACTGTCGCTTTGTGTACTGGTTTCATTGTTGTGTGACCAGCCATCATTACAAAGTAAGGAACCGCTGTGTCTAGCTCAACCACAAGAGTGTGGTCGTCTGTCGCTTTAACACCTAGCTCGCTCTTGTCTTTTTTGCCTGCAACGATGTCTTTCGCGTTTTTCATCTTGGTGTATTCCATGTACCAAGAGTATGGCGAAGCGGTTGCAGGATCGACTGCACGCTGCCAGCTGTAAACGAAATCTTGTGCTGTTACAGGATCGCCGTTAGACCATTTAGCGTCTTTACGTAGGTGGAAAGTGAAAGTTTTGTTGTCTGAGGTTTCCCAGCTCTCAGCTACACCAGGGATAGTGTCGCCGTCTGCATTTTGGTTCACTAAGCCTTCAAGGAGATCACGAATCACATGCGACTCTGGAACACCTTGAGATTTGTGCGGGTCAATTGTTGCAACTTCGGTACCGTTACCGCGAACGATTTCTTGTTTCTCAGCAAGTTTAGTGCCTGCTGGAACGTCAGCAGCGAAAGCGGTAGTAGAAGAGGCAGCCACTGCCAGACCAGCACCTAGAAGAAGGGCTTGGGTGATTTTGTTCTTATACATGCGTAAAACTCCAAGTTTTTCATTAGCATCCATGACTTCTCTGCAAGGGACTGGAACGGTCAGAATTTTAGAATTTTTTAGCGCACTTTTTGAGCACAAAACACTAAAACCTTACAAAGACTGCGGCACACATTAGCAACCATTGAAGTAATTTGCCATAAAAATGTAGCAAAAAAACTAATAATTCTGTAAATAGTGCCCATATTTAGCAATAAATACCGCACAAAAAGTATTGAGTAGAGAAATACAGATTCGCATGGTCATTTGACAGGCAAAACTTTCGATAAATCTAAATTCAAACTCTTTGATAGCATCTTATGCTAGATATATGTACAAAAATTAACATTTATGACACATTGAGTCTAATTAATAATTGCATATATCTCGTTCGATATTTTTTATTGTGAACAAGGTCACCGAGAGGAGAAAGAGAGGAAAAATGGTGGTTTTGACGGCAAGTGAGAGTAGAAAATGAGCTCGCTTTTTGCGCTAAAAAAACAAAAAGCCAGACGCTATTAACATCTGGCTTTGAACGATTTGCTAGCAGAATAAAAAACTGCCCTACTTTTCCCAGCGCTGTGCAGCTTGATGATCGGTATCGCGAGACTCAATCCAGCGGTTTTCACTGGTAGTGCGCTCTTTTTTCCAGAATGGTGCTTTGGTCTTTAGAAAGTCCATAATGAACTCGCAAGCATCAAATGCCGCACCACGATGTGCACTAGACACACCAACAAAAACGATTTGGTCACCAGTATCGAGATCACCAATACGGTGAATAACGCGAACGCCTAACAAAGGCCAACGTGATTCGGCCTCATCACAGATGTCGATCAGGCTTTTCTCCGTCATACCCGGATAATGCTCTAGGTGAAGACCAATCACGTTGTCGCCAAGGTTCATATCACGAACTTTACCGATGAAGGTCACTACCGCACCAGAAGACGTGCCTTCTGATAGGCGTTGGTACTCTTGATCGACCGAAAAGTCTTCAGCTTGTACAGAAACACGAGGATCCATATTAGCCCCCTGTTACCGGTGGGAAGAAGGCAACTTCATCGCCCGCTTTCACTGCGGTATCTAAAGGCACGATAGACTGATTTACCGCTGCCAGTAACTTACCTGGTTCTAGCGCTAAATCCCACTTGCCTTCTTTGTCAGCACCTAACTCAACAAGGTGAGCTCGAATGGCTTCGACATTATCAAACTGGCCTTCAAGTTCTAGACCATCCATACCAACTAGCTCTCGCGTTTGAGCAAAGAAAAGTACTTTAATCATTATTCCGCCTTGAAGTGTCCAGATTTACCGCCCGTCTTCTCTAGAAGACGAACTTGTTCAATAACCATGTCTTTCTGCACCGCTTTACACATATCGTAAATCGTTAACGCCGCCACTGAAGCCGCCGTCAGCGCTTCCATTTCTACGCCTGTTTTACCCGCTAGCTTACATACAGATTCGATACGTACTTTGTTTTCTGCTTCGATAGCTTCCAGTTGAACTTCAACCTTAGAAAGCAACAGAGGGTGACAAAGAGGAATCAAATCCCATGTCTTCTTAGCAGCTTGAATACCAGCAATACGAGCCGTCGCAAACACATCACCTTTGTGGTGTTGGCCTGAAACAATAAGTTGCAGTGTTTCTGGAGCCATGTGTACAAACGCTTCAGCACGTGCTTCACGAACGGTTTCCGCTTTTGCTGATACGTCCACCATGTTAGCTTCGCCAGACGCGTTGATATGTGTAAATTGGGTCATTGTTTTTCCTTCGCTTTTAGGAAAGGTTATACAGATAGGTGTGGCATGAAGTTACAAGGACGATGGCTTGCATCTAGCTGTTGCTTGATGATCTTCGTCCAACCAGTACGGCACGCACCAGTAGAACCTGGCATTGCAAAGATAACAGTGTGGTTAGCGAAACCAGCGATCGCACGAGACTGAATGGTTGAAGTACCAATCTCTTCGTAAGAAACCAAACGGAATAGTTCACCAAAACCTTCTACTTCTTTATCAAATAGTGGCTTAAGTGCTTCTGGTGTGCTGTCACGTGAAGTGAATCCCGTACCGCCAGTGATCATGATTGCTTGTACATTTTCGTCTGCAATCCATTGAGAAACGATCGCGCGGATCTTGTACATGTCATCGATAACGATCTGCTTATCTACTACGTTGTGACCCGCTTCTTTTGCGTGTTCAACTAGGTAACCACCAGAAGTGTCGTTTTCTTCAGTACGAGTGTCAGATACCGTCAGAACGGCAATGTTTGCAGGTTGAAATTTGCTTTCAGCGTGACCCATTTGTTCACCTATTCTCTATTTTTGCTTTGATACGCAGAGTATCGATTCTGGAAAAAATCATCGAAAGCCACGTCAGCTCCCGATGTGAAATCTGATTGGAATTAACCGCCGATAGACGCGAGATGTGGCGTCATACCTGTGTTGCCATCGTGCAAGAAGTGACTCACGGATTTCGTTTGCAGCTGCGCTTGAATACGTTCAATCAATTCGTTTTCTTGCTCGTCACGCTCTAGTAGGTCACGCAGTTCCACGCCATGGTCACCGAACAGACACAGATGCAGTTTACCCAAAGCGGAGACACGAAGTCGGTTACAGCTCTCACAGAAGTCTTTTTCGTATGGCATGATCAGGCCAATTTCACCCTTGTAATCTGGATGAACAAATACCTGTGCAGGGCCATCATTGTGAGAACGTACTTTGAGTAACCAACCATTGGCAATTAATTGATTGCGGATAGCGACACCAGAAACATGGTGCTTAGCAAACAGATCATCCATTTCTCCCGTCTGCATTAGCTCGATAAAACGCAGTTGGATAGGACGGTCTTTAATCCAGTTGAGGAAAGCAGGTAGCTCGTTGTGGTTGAGGTCTTTCATTAGTACCACATTAACTTTGACTTGCTCATAACCCACTTCAAATGCACGTTCGATACCATTCATCACTTCAGTGAACTTATTTTCACCTGTGATCTGATGGAACATACGTGGGTCAAGGCTATCCACACTCACGTTGATGTTGGTCAAGCCAGCTTCACGCCAGTCAGCAACTTGTTTTGCCATACGGTAGCCATTGGTCGTTGTCGCGACCTTTTTGATACCCGGCGTGGTTGCTACTGAGTGGATAATGTCAGTAAAGTCTTTGCGTAAACTCGGCTCACCACCTGTGATACGTACCTTTGAGGTACCACAATCTGCAAACGCTTTTACAACACGTTTGATCTCTGGGAGAGAAAGAAATGACGAGTTCTTATTGCCCGATGGCTTGTAGCCGTCAGGAAGGCAATAGGTACATTTAAAATTACAAACGTCAGTCACTGACAGACGCAAGTAATAGAACTTACGATGAAATTTGTCTTCGAATTGTTGCGCCACGGAACACCTTTCCAAACACGGGAGGCATAATCATTTCCAAGTATGCCCTTGTGACAGTATGTCACTGGCTCAAGACGCTTATCCTAAGACTTAGCATAGTGAGCTCGGAGTTATGGCAACCAGAGGAGGTAAACCCCTGATAGCTTTGCCGTGTAAAATACTTAATATTTGTAATGGAATCCAGACTTGAGTGATAAAAAACTCTCTAGAAACACAATTTACCGCTTAGTGAGTACCCCTTTGGCACTCATTAAGTTAAATTGTAGTCGTTTTTTACAAGATTATTAGAAGAACGTAATGAATATCTACACCGATAAGAAAGTGGTCGCAGTTGGCGGTGGTCACGGTTTGGGCCGTATGTTGGCGGCGTTAAAAGATTTTGGCAGCAATGCAACGGGCATTGTGGCGACAACCGATAACGGTGGTTCAACTGGCCGTATTCGTCATTGTCAGGGTGGCATTGCTTGGGGTGACACGCGCAACTGTATCAATCAGTTAATCACCGAGCCATCGATCAGTTCGATGATGTTCGAATACCGATTTAAAGGTACAGGTGAACTCGACGGACACAACCTCGGTAACCTAATGCTGACCGCACTGGATAACCTATCGGTACGCCCTCTCGATGCCATCAATCTTATCCGTAACATGCTCAAAGTGGACGTTCACATTCTTCCTATGTCTGAGCACCCTTCCGACCTCACCGCGTTATCAGTGGATGGGCAGTGGGTGACGGGTGAAACCAACGTTGATGAGATGGACACCGATCTGCGTCGTCTCGATCTGTCACCAGAAGTTCCTGCGACGAAAGAAGCCGTGACTGCACTGGCAGAAGCGGACGTAATTATTCTTGGCCCTGGCAGCTTCTTAACAAGCATCATGCCTCCACTACTATTGCCAGAACTTGGTAAAGCGATTGCCGCTAACCAAAAAGCAAAAGTCATTTTTGTGGCGAACTTAAGCCCAGAATATGGTCCTGCAGGTCGAATGACTCTGAAGCAAAAGCTTGAATGGTGTGAGCGCGCTTGCCAAGGCAGAAAAATAGATGTCGTATTAGCCGAAGAGACTGAACAAGAAGTTCTAGATAACTGGAACGTGGTCACTGAATCATTAGCGTCTACTAACCGCGATTGGCGTCACGACCGTGAAAAGCTGAAGCTTGCCATTGAGAGCCAGTTACTCACTGATTAACCATCATTAAGCAAAGTTCATAAAAAAGCCCTTCTACATCGGAAGGGCTTCTTGTTTATAAACGGCTGTTATTGCTTTATTTGGTTATCTGAGTTGGTTACTTTGTCCAAGAGCGGTAAGTATCGCGAGTCACATGCAATAAATCGAGCATCTCACCAACTTCACTCCCCTGCTCTGCCAACTGATTTGCTTTGGCTTGCTTATCAATGGCAATAGCCAGTTCACACAATCGATCAGCACCAAAACTCGCTGCGCTGCTCTTCAACGCGTGGCTTATCTCTTTTAAGTAAACCAACTGCTCAGTACCTACAAGAGTGGATAGGTTGCTGATGTAGGTATCCATTTCCCCAAGAAAAATATCGAGCAAAACAGGAACATTATCACGGCCAATTTCGGCAGAGAGTTCTTCAATTTTTTGCTGATTTAATACGTCCGTACTCATACGTTCTGTTTTTCGTCCTTGCTATTCCAAGCTTGCAACTTGCGATAAATCGTCGAGGGGCTGACATCTAGGTAGCCCGCGGCGCGTGGAATGTTGCCGTCACACGCCTGAATCGCCTGCTCGATGGCCATTTTTTCAGTCATCCAAAGCGGCATAATGTCTGACACCGTCATAATTTCAGGTTCAATAAATTTTGAAATTGATTGACGAACCACCGGTTGATTCAGTGGTGGTGGCAGCATGTCCAACGTAATCTCTTTACCGTTGTTCAGTACAACGATATTACGCAGTACGTTTTGCAACTGACGAACGTTACCCGGCCATTCGTAACTGTTGAAACGTTCAATCACATCTTGTGCAAAACGGATAAAACTCTTGCCTTCCTCGTGAGACATATAACCCAGTAGCGAGTACGCGATTTCAATCACGTCTTCGCCGCGCTCACGCAACGGTGGAAGGTGCAAAGGAATCACGTACAAACGGTAGTACAAGTCTTCACGGAAACGGCCTTCTTGCACTTCTTTCCAGGGGTCGCGGTTGGTCGCACATACAAATCGCACGTCGACACTCTTCATCTTTGAAGAGCCCACTTTTTGGAAAGTACCCGTTTGGATAAAGCGCAATAACTTAGTTTGAAGATCTAAGTCCATTTCACACAATTCATCAAGGAACAGCGTGCCACCATCGGCAAGCTCGGCCGCACCTTGGCGATCATTCGCAGCACCGGTAAACGCGCCTTTTACGTGACCAAACAATTCACTTTCAATCAGATCTTTCGGGATCGCAGCACAGTTAATAGCGATAAACGGCTTATCACCACGTTTGCTTGCTGCGTGAATGGCTTCGGCACACACTTCTTTACCGGTACCACTTTCACCCGTGATAAAAATACTCGCTTTACTGCTCGCTGCGGAGTCAATGGTGCGATAAACCTGCTGCATGGTTTGGCTACTGCCAATAAAGCCTTGGTAATTTTGGTTACCCGGGTTATCCGCTTCATTCTTAAGCTTGGTTGCTTTGCGAATTGCGTTGTTCACCGTGACACGAAGACGGTCGGCTTCACATGGTTTGATTAAGAAGTCTTGAGAACCATGACGCATCGCTTCTACCGCAGTATCGATAGAGCCATGAGCTGTCATAAAGATGATTGGCACGTCTGGGTGGCTTTTCTTCACCGCGTGCAATACGTCCATCCCCGTCATATCAGGTAAGCGGAGATCGAGCAGAATCAGATCGGGAATTCGATGGTTCAGGCTTTCGATGGCGTCTCTGCCTGTTCCAACAATATTAATATCGATGCCGAGAGGCGTCAGGTAAGAACGGTACAATGCCGCAACGGATGCGGTGTCTTCTACCATTAGTAGATAACGAGACTTTTGACCTTCTGTTATTTGTTGCATAGCCTAGCCGATTTTTTGTTGTGTTTTAAATAATAATCGCATTACGCTTTGCATTTTGCAAATAATCATTTGTTGGATTGTGGGTATTCTAACCAAATTAAACCGAATATCAACAGGTTAAATAATGGCACAAACCATGCTGTATAAATAATGACCCCTCGGGTCACCTAGCCAACTGACGTTGTTAGTGAACGACATGTTCACAAAACGAGCCAATAGACCCGACTGCCTATTGGCTTCTTTTTTGTCTGTTGAACAGGGAATAATAAAATGCCCAAGCACCGTCTGTAGACACAAGCACTTGGGTATTATAAGGCGCGTTGAATTAGCTATTGGCAATGAACTGAGCGCGCAACTTCTCTATCTCATCACGTTTTTGGGCTGCCAACTCAAACTCAAGGTCTTGGGCGTGTTGGTACATCGCTGCTTCCAAACGGCTGATCTCTTTCTCCAACTGCTGCGGAGACATAATCTCGTAGGTTTGCGAAGGTTCTGCTACTTTCGATAGCGGCACTTGCTTAGTATTGCGCTGACGCTTCGACTTAGTGATATCACCCAATTCCATGATGTCTTTAATATTGCGCTTCAAGGCCTGAGGCTCAATACCCATCTCTGCGTTGTACGCTTTTTGCTTCTCACGACGACGATCCGTTTCGTCCATCGCTTTCTTCATCGACTTAGTGATCGAATCCGCGTACAGAATTGCTTTGCCTTCGATGTTACGAGCCGCACGACCAATGGTCTGAATCAGTGAACGTTCGGAGCGCAAGAAACCTTCTTTATCCGCATCTAGGATTGCCACTAGTGAAACTTCTGGCATGTCCAAACCTTCTCGTAACAAGTTGATCCCCACCAGCACATCGAACTCGCCTAAACGAAGGTCGCGAATAATTTCAACACGTTCTACCGTATCAATATCTGAGTGAAGATAACGAACTCTCACATCGTGCTCATGAAGGTATTCGGTCAAGTCTTCTGCCATACGCTTGGTTAACGTCGTCACCAGAACGCGCTCATCTTTCGCCGCTCGAATTCGAATTTCAGACAACAAATCATCAACCTGAGTCGCTACCGGACGTACTTCCAACTCTGGGTCAAGCAGACCTGTCGGACGTACCACCTGATCAGCAATTTCATCGGCTGATTTTTCAAGCTCATAGTTACCCGGTGTCGCCGACACAAATATCGTCTGCGGAGAAATTGCTTCAAACTCTTCGAACTTCATCGGACGGTTATCCAATGCAGAAGGTAGGCGGAAACCAAACTCCACCAGCGTCTCTTTACGTGAACGGTCACCTTTGTACATGGCACCAATTTGCGGAACTGTCACGTGGGACTCATCGATGATCAGCAAACCATCGTGAGGCAAATAATCAAACAGTGTCGGTGGCGGCTCACCCTCAGCACGGCCACTCAAGTAACGTGAATAGTTTTCGATGCCTGAACAGAAACCCAATTCGTTCATCATCTCAATATCGAATTGGGTGCGTTGGCTGATGCGTTGTTCTTCTAGAAGTTTGTTGTTATCCAGAAGCTGCTTCTTACGTAGTTCAAGCTCGTCTTTAATGCTTTCAATGGCATCAAGAATACGCTCACGCGGCGTCACATAGTGCGTCTTCGGGTAAATAGTATAACGCGGCAAGTCGCGCTGCTTGACCACGCCAGTCAATGGGTCGAATACGCTGATGCAATCGACTTCATCGTCAAACATCTCTACGCGTACCGCATCTTGGTCTGATTCGGCTGGAAAGATGTCAATCACTTCACCTCGAACACGGAATTGGCCACGTTCAAATGCAACGTCATTGCGTGAGTATTGCAGCTCTGCAAGACGGCGTAGCATATCGCGCTGATCAATCACATCACCGCGACGTAAGTGCAACATCATTTGTAGATACGATTCAGGGTCACCCAAACCATAGATAGCCGATACCGATGCGACAATAATGGCATCTTTACGTTCTAGTAGTGCTTTTGTAGCGGACAAACGCATTTGTTCAATATGCGCGTTAACTGAAGCGTCTTTCTCTATAAAGGTATCCGTGGTCGGAACGTACGCTTCTGGTTGGTAGTAGTCGTAGTACGACACAAAGTATTCCACCGCGTTATTGGGGAAGAAAGACTTCATTTCGCCGTACAATTGAGCAGCTAAGGTTTTGTTAGGGGCAAGAAGAATCGCTGGTCGCTGTGCTTCTGCGATAACATTTGCCAGTGTGAATGTTTTACCAGAGCCAGTTACGCCCAATAATGTCTGATGAGCAAGACCTGCATCTAACCCTTCTAACAACTGCTTAATCGCGGTTGGCTGATCACCGGATGGTTGATATTCAGAGACCAGTTCATAAACTTTACTCATACCCTTCCTTAAATTTACTGCACTTTGGCTGTATATATACACCTTGTTAGATGAAATCTACGTCTATTTTAGATTTATAGCTCATTATAATTAATTTTTGCGCTTTCTTTACTTTGATCTAGCCTTACTCAGGCGACTCTGTTATAGTCTTTCGCCCTAGTTGAT
Source organism: Vibrio owensii (assembly GCF_002021755.1). Lineage (NCBI taxonomy): Bacteria > Pseudomonadati > Pseudomonadota > Gammaproteobacteria > Vibrionales > Vibrionaceae > Vibrio > Vibrio owensii. The sequence goes on along the minus strand of NZ_CP019959.1, from coordinate 2,942,389 downwards.
GAACGTCCCCAAATCATCACAATTTAGTTTCCACAACTTTTCCCCAGAAACACCCAATATTATCCTTTATCCCCAAAAGACCAAATCTTATCCACTTTAAGCAATTTTGCGTCGAATTAAATAAATCACTGTTTTATATGATTATTCAGTGCATATTTCTGATTAAAAATTCAAAACAACTCAGCGCTGTTGCATATAAAAGATCTTTACTCAGATCTCATCAACATACTTATCCACAATTTTGGTGGATAACTAACTCCAGCCCTTTACTGATAAGGCATACAAAAAAGTAAAGAAAAAAAAGCACTATTTTTTGCTAGAAATGTGTATTTTTGGTGTTGACAGAAATATAGGTGCTCGGTAAGATTCGACCCGCTTTCAAGCAAAGCAATTCCTCCTTAGCTCAGTCGGTAGAGCGACGGACTGTTAATCCGCAGGTCGCTGGTTCGAATCCAGCAGGAGGAGCCAAATTCCCGAAAAGCCCAGTTGAAAAACTGGGCTTTTTTCGTATCTGCCCTTCTTGAATGTTAACATCAAGATAGGCGCTGTATCGTTTCATCAATACGTCTCTTTGTAAGTCCGACTAACTTAAGCTCTTTCGTCAGCAGCTTTTACTATCAATTCACCCACAAGTTCACTGTATCAACAATAAATTTGCATATCTCAAGGCAATTTAAATACATAAGCCATTGAATTTCAGATTAATGCAAATTAATCATTCAAAAAATGAAAAGCATTCATTTTACTCATAGATAGTAAATCCATACGATTGACAGGGTTAAGAATGGTTCCGTCCTACTCGTCGCCTCCATTCTATTTATCAATAACTTAGGGATTTACTAATGACTATTCCGACGACTGATATGCTAGAAGCATGGGCTGGATTCACTTCTGGTGAATGGCAAAACTCTGTCAACACTCGTGACTTCATCCAAAAAAACTACACACCATATGAGGGAGACGAGTCCTTCTTAGCCGAGGTTAGCGCATCTACTTCAGCATTATGGAACCAAGTGCTTGAAGGCATTAAACAAGAAAGCCGCACACACGCTCCTGTTGATTTCGATACCGATCTGCCATCAACGATTACTTCTCACGATGCGGGTTACATCAACAAAGATCTAGAAAAGATCGTTGGCTTACAAACCGATCAGCCTCTAAAACGTGCAATCATCGCTAATGGTGGTATTCGCATGGTGAAAAACTCGTGCGAAGTTTATGGTCGCGAATTGGATCCAGCAGTCGAAAAGATCTTCACTGAATACCGTAAAACTCACAACAAAGCGTGTTTCGACCTTTACACCAAAGAAATTCTGGCGTGTCGTAAATCAGGCATCATCACCGGTCTTCCTGATGCCTATGGCCGTGGTCGTATCATTGGTGACTACCGTCGTATCGCCCTTTACGGTATCGACTACTTAAAAGCGGACAAAAAAGAGCAATACAACTCGACACAAACTTTCCTAGAGCGCGGTGGCGATCTTGAGAAAACGCTTCGTCTACGTGAAGAAATTGCAGACCAAGTTCAAGCGCTTGAAGACATTCGTCAAATGGGTTTGAAATACGGTATTGATATGTCGCTACCTGCAAAAACAGCGCAAGAAGCGATTCAATTTACCTACTTTGGTTACTTGGCGGCAGTTAAATCACAAAATGGCGCAGCAATGTCATTAGGTCGTACATCGACTTTCCTAGACGTATACCTAGAACGTGATATCGCAAATGGCTTGATTGATGAATCACAAGCGCAAGAGATGATCGACCACTTTATCATGAAACTGCGCATGGTTCGCTTCCTTCGTACACCGGAATACGATTCATTGTTCTCTGGCGACCCAATCTGGGCAACAGAAGCGATGGCAGGTATGGGTGTTGATGGCCGTACGCTCGTATCTAAAACGACATTCCGATACTTACATACACTTCATACGATGGGCCCTGCTCCTGAACCAAACATGACGATTCTTTGGTCAGAGCAATTGCCAGAAGCGTTCAAGCAATACGCGGCAAAAGTGTCGATTGATACCTCTTCTGTTCAATACGAAAACGACGATCTCATGCGTCCTGATTTCGATAATGACGACTACGCAATTGCATGTTGTGTGAGCCCGCAGATTGTTGGTCAGCATATGCAGTTCTTTGGCGCACGTGCCAACCTTGCAAAAGCGCTGCTTTACACCATCAATGGTGGTATCGATGAAAAATCGAAAGCGCAAGTTGGTCCAGTCGTAGACAAAGTTCAAGATGAAATTCTCGACTTTGACGCTTTGATGCCACACTTCGACAACATGTTGGAATGGCTAGCAACGCAATATGTCACAGCGTTGAACATCATCCACTACTCACATGACCGTTACAGCTACGAAGCATCACTAATGGCATTGATGGATCGCGACGTGCACCGCACTATGGCGTGTGGTATTGCAGGTCTGTCTGTTGTCGCTGACTCTTTGGCGGCAATTAAATACGCGACCGTGAAGCCTGTTCGTGATGAAGATGGCATCGCCGTTGATTTTGAAATCGAAGGTGATTATCCAAAATTTGGTAACAACGATGCCCGTGTTGATGACATCGCTTGTGATCTGGTTGAGCGCTTCATGAAGAAAATTCAGAAGATGCACACCTACCGCGAAGCAGTGCCAACTCAATCGATCCTAACGATCACATCTAACGTGGTTTACGGCAAAAAAACGGGTAATACACCAGATGGCCGTCGCGCAGGTATGCCTTTTGGCCCGGGTGCAAACCCAATGCACGGTCGTGATGAAAAAGGGGCGGTTGCGTCTTTGGCATCGGTTTCTAAACTGCCGTTTGCTTACGCGAAAGATGGTATTTCTTACACCTTCTCAATTGTGCCTAACGCACTGGGTAAAGATGAATTAAGTCAGAAGAAAAACCTAGCCGCGCTAATGGATGGTTACTTCCATCACGAAGCGAGCAACGAGGGCATTGCGATTGAAGGTGGTCAACACCTTAACGTTAACGTTCTTAACCGAGAGATGTTATTGGATGCGGTTGAACATCCAGAGAAATACCCTCAGTTGACGATTCGAGTGTCTGGTTACGCGGTACGTTTTAACTCGCTAACTCGAGAGCAACAACAAGACGTGATCAGCCGAACTTTCACAGAAAAACTGTAATCGCGAGATTGTAAAATAATCAAAGCTCATGCCTCTAACTCATTAGGGGTATGAGCTTTTGTCGTTTCTGGCGAACCATACGAAGTGATACCAAAACCATCAACAACGCGTGCGTTAAATCAGTGGCGGTAATTGCGTTTTTCTTTGTTAACAACCATTCACCAAACTTTTCAATTTCTTATTAATTCATCCGCTCACATCACATACACGTATAATTTTCCATCGGGTGCATAAAACCACACCGTTCTCTGGTTGTTATTGGTGTCACAAAACACGATAATATTGGGATCGGATTTTAAGAACGTAATAACTATGACCGAATATATTTTGTTGTTGGTCGGCACTGTGCTGGTGAACAACTTTGTACTGGTGAAGTTTTTAGGCTTGTGTCCTTTTATGGGCGTGTCTAAAAAACTGGAAACAGCAATTGGCATGGGCTTAGCTACAACTTTTGTACTAACGCTCGCGTCTGTGTGTGCATACTTGGTGGAAAGCTATGTTTTGCGTCCACTGGGCATCGAATATCTACGAACCATGAGCTTTATTTTGGTGATCGCTGTTGTGGTACAGTTCACCGAAATGGTCGTGCACAAAACCAGCCCGACGCTGTATCGTCTGTTGGGTATCTTCCTACCTCTGATCACAACGAACTGTGCGGTTCTGGGTGTTGCTCTACTTAACATCAATGAGAACCACAACTTTATCGAATCGATCATTTACGGTTTTGGTGCAGCGGTTGGCTTCTCTTTGGTACTGATCCTATTTGCGTCAATGCGTGAACGTATTGCTGCAGCTGATGTACCTGTGCCATTTAAAGGCGCATCGATTGCGATGATCACCGCAGGCCTTATGTCTCTTGCCTTTATGGGCTTTACAGGTTTGGTGAAGTAAACGATGAGTACGATTTTAATTGCGATCATCGCTCTTGCTGCCCTCGCCGCTGTCTTCGGGGCAATACTCGGTTTTGCATCGATTCGCTTCAAAGTCGAAGCGGATCCAATTGTCGATCAAATCGACTCTATTCTCCCGCAAACTCAGTGTGGTCAGTGTGGCTACCCTGGTTGTCGTCCATACGCCGAAGCGATCGCTAACGGCGACAAAATCAATAAGTGTCCTCCGGGTGGCCAAGCGACGATCGAAAAGCTGGCAGATCTGATGGGCGTTGAAGCGGAAGAGTCGGCACACGATCTCGACAACAAAGTCAAAACCGTTGCTTTCATCCATGAAGACATGTGTATCGGTTGTACCAAGTGTATCCAAGCGTGTCCTGTGGATGCGATTGTTGGTGGTACTAAAGCCCTTCATACCGTGATCAAAGACGAATGTACGGGTTGTGACTTGTGCGTTGCGCCTTGTCCAACTGACTGTATTGAAATGATTCCTGTGGAAACCACCACAGAGAGCTGGAAATGGAAACTTAACGCCATTCCAGTGGTTAACATTACGGATGCTGCCAATGCAGCGAACGTGGCTGATTCAATTAAATAAGGTTTCGTATGTTGTCTTTGATTGAACAAATTCGTACTGGTTCGCTATGGGATTTCCCAGGCGGCGTGCATCCGGCAGAAAACAAAAAGCAATCCAACAAAACTGAATTGGTTCATGCAGCCATTCCGTCGGAAATCGTCCTACCTTTAAAACAACACATCGGTAAAGCAGGTAACCTATTGATTGCTGTTGGTGACAAAGTGTTGAAAGGTCAACAGCTAACGGCGTCAGACAGTGGTTTCACCGTTCCTGTTCATGCTCCAACTTCTGGGCAAGTAACAGCTATTGAGCCACGCACTGTTGCGCACCCATCGGGTTTAAGCGAACTGTGCGCAGTGATTACGCCAGATGGTAACGATACTTGGTGTGAGAAAACGCCAGTAGCCGATTACACCCAAGAATCTGCAGATGCGTTGATCGACGTGATTCGTCTTGCTGGTATCTCTGGCATGGGTGGCGCAGGCTTCCCAACAGCTAAGAAGATCCAATCGGGTATTGCACGTACCGAAATTCTTATCGTTAACGCGGCTGAATGTGAACCTTACATCACCGCCGATGACAAACTCATGCAGGAACATGCAGACGAACTGATCCAAGGTATCGAGATCGTCGAGCATATCCTTAAGCCAAAACTGACCATCATTGGTATTGAAGATAATAAGCCAGCAGCAATCAAAGCGCTGGAACAAGCGGCGATGAACAAAGACATCGTGATCCGCGTTATCCCAACCAAATACCCTTCTGGTGGTGAGAAGCAGCTCATCAAGATTTTGACCAACAAAGAAGTTCCTAGCGGCGCTATCCCTGCAGATATTGGTATCCTGGTTCAAAACGTTGGTTCTCTCTACTCAATTAAACGTGCAGTGATCGATGGCGAACCTGTAGTCAATCGCATCGTGACTCTGACGGGTAAGACCTTCAAGCAACCACGTAACGTTTGGACGCTACTTGGTACGCCAGTACAAGCACTTTTAGATGAGTTTGGCTACAAAGCAGATAAGAAACTGCAGCGCCTGATCATGGGTGGTCCAATGATGGGCTTTACCCTCCCCCACGCTCAGGTTCCTATCACTAAAACGGCAAACTGTATTCTGGCACCTAAGCGTCGAGAGATCGCTTCTGACCAATACGAAATGGAATGTATCCGTTGTAGCCAATGTGCGGAAGCGTGCCCTGCATCGCTATTGCCACAGCAGCTTCAGTGGTATGCAAAAAGCCAAGAATACGAAAAGCTGGAAGAACTGAACCTTAAAGATTGTATTGAATGTGGCGCGTGTGCATTTGTGTGCCCGAGTGAAATTCCGCTGGTTCAATACTATCGCCAAGCGAAAGCTGAAATCCGTACACGCGCTCAAGAAGCCGCAGCAGCTGAACGAGCTAAGCTGCGCTTTGAAGAGAAGAAAGCGCGTATGGAACGCGAAAAAGCAGAACGTGAAAATCGCTTTAAGAAAGCCGCGGATGATCGTCGTAAAGACATGAAAGCCTCTGGCGGTGACGATGCGATTGCTGCAGCCATCGCTCGCGTGAAAGCACAAAAAGAGAATACTGAAGCGAAAGCCGAGCCAGCAGTGAAACCTGCGGTTGCAGCCGCGATTGCCAAAGCAAAAGCGAAACAAGCTGCAGCGGCTCAATCTGGCGCAGCCGAGCCTGATAACTCAGAAATGGCGAAGCTACGCGAAGAACGCAAACGTCTTGCTCGCGAACGCAAAGCGCAAAAAGAACAAGGCGACGCAGCGACAGATAATGCTGACGACAAGAAGTCAGCGGTTGCAGCAGCCATTGCCCGTGCTAAGGCGAAGAAAGCTCAACAAGAAGACGCATCAACACCTGCTGAAGCCGGTGACAAGAAAGCAGCCGTCGCGGCAGCTATCGCCAGAGCTAAAGCGAAAAAAGCACAACAAGAAGATTCGACCGAATCTGTAGAAACGGAAGCACCTGTTAAGCAAGCTGAAGATCCGAAAAAAGCCGCTGTTGCCGCAGCCATTGCTCGTGCAAAAGCGCGCAAAGCTCAGCAAGAAGACTCTACGGAATCTGCAGAAGCGGAAACATCTGCAGAACAATCTGAAGATCCAAAGAAAGCCGCTGTTGCCGCTGCCATTGCTCGCGCTAAGGCACGCAAAGCTCAGCAAGAAGGTTCTACTGAATCTGTAGAAACGGAAGCGCCTGCAGAACAAGCTGAAGATCCGAAGAAAGCCGCTGTTGCCGCAGCCATTGCTCGTGCTAAAGCCCGTAAAGCTCAGCACGAAGGCTCGACTGAACCTGCAGAAACAGAAGCACCTGCTGAACAAGCTGAAGATCCAAAGAAAGCTGCTGTTGCCGCAGCTATTGCTCGTGCTAAAGCACGTAAAGCTCAGCAAGAAGGCTCGACTGAACCTGCAGAAACAGAAGCACCTGCTGAACAAGCTGAAGATCCAAAGAAAGCAGCGGTTGCCGCAGCCATTGCTCGCGCTAAGGCGCGCAAAGCTCAGCAAGAAGCACAAACGGAATCGGTTGAAGCGGAAGCGCCTTCTGAAGAACCAGAAGTGGATCCGAAGAAAGCCGCGGTTGCCGCTGCTATTGCTCGCGCCAAAGCACGTAAAGCGAAGCAGGAAGCACAAACAGAATCGGTTGAAGCGGAAGCTCCTTCTGAAGAACCAGAAGTGGATCCGAAGAAAGCTGCTGTTGCCGCCGCCATTGCTCGTGCCAAAGCACGTAAAGCACAGCAAGAAGCACAAACAGAATCTGTTGAAGAAACGCTTTCTGAAGAGCCGGAAGTGGATCCAAAGAAAGCAGCTGTTGCCGCAGCCATTGCGCGCGCTAAAGCACGCAAAGCTCAGCAAGAAGCGAATAAGAACAATACTGAGGAGAACGAGTAATGTCGTTTTTTATTGCCAGTTCACCACACGCTCACAGCCGTCGCAGCACGCCTGATTTAATGAAATGGGTAGCCCTGTGCGCTATTCCTGGCTTAGTGGCTCAAACCTACTTCTTTGGTTGGGGCACCATCATTCAACTCGTGTTCGCTATCGCGGTCGCAGTGTCACTTGAAGCATTAGTCATGCTTGTGCGTAAGCGTTCTCCAATGCGTGCGCTGCGTGATAACAGTGCCATTGTGACAGCATGGCTATTAGCCGTAGCAATCCCACCATGGTCTCCTTGGTGGATCATGGTTATCGGTTTAATTTTTGCAATCGTTATTGCGAAGCACTTATACGGTGGTATTGGCCAAAACCTATTTAACCCAGCGATGGTCGCTTACGTTGTATTGCTCATCTCCTTCCCTGTCCAAATGACAAGTTGGAGCGCGCCTGTTTCATTGATGTCTGAGCACGTGACTTTTGCAGATGCGTTGTCTCTGATCTTCACTGGCTATGACTTTGATGGTTTGTCGCTACAACAAGTTCGTGCCGGCGTGGATGGCGTGACAATGGCAACCCCATTAGATGCATTCAAAACTGGTATTCATACTGGTGCAACGCCAAGTGAGGTGCTATCACAGCCAATGTTTGGTGGACTTGCGGGTATCGGTTGGCAATGGGTAAACCTAGCTTACTTGGTTGGTGGTCTAGTGATGATCAAAAAGCGCATCATCCAATGGTACATTCCAGTTGGTTTCCTAGGCAGCTTGGCACTGTTTAGTACCGTGTTTAGCTTGATCATGCCGGGAGAAACCGCGTCACCAATCTTCCACCTACTTTCAGGTGCAACGATGTTAGGCGCATTCTTTATCGCAACCGATCCTGTTTCGGCATCAACGACCGTGAAAGGTCGCTTAATTTTCGGTGCTCTGATCGGCGCGTTGGTATTCATTATTCGTAGTTGGGGTGGCTTCCCAGATGGCGTTGCGTTCGCCGTTCTGCTTGCCAATATGTGTGTGCCGTTGATCGACTACTACACCAAACCAAGAACTTACGGTCACTGAGGTAAACATGTTAACCGCTATTAGAAAAAATGGTCTGACATTGGCGATCTTCGCCTGTGCAACAACCGGTCTTGTGGCACTGACTCAGTACCTAACAAAAGATCAAATTAAGCTTCAGGAACAAAAGCAATTGCTGTCGGTTCTTAACCAAGTGATTCCGGAAGAAATGCATGACAACAATCTTGTTGCGGCATGTACTATGGTCTCTGCGCCCGATCTAGGTACGGTTCGCTCGATGCCAACTTACATTGCTACCAAAGATGGTCAACCAACGGCAATGGCGATTGAGTCCATCGCACCAGATGGCTACAACGGTGAAATCAAAATCATCACCGGCATCGATAACCAAGGCAAAATCCTTGGTACTCGTATCCTAAGCCATCAAGAAACGCCGGGATTGGGTGATAAAATTGATTTACGCGTTACGGATTGGATCTTGAGCTTCACTGGTAAGCAAGTGACAGAAAGTAACTGGAATTCTTGGCGAGTTCGTAAAGATGGCGGCGATTTCGATCAGTTTACTGGCGCAACGATTACCCCTCGAGCGGTAGTGAAAGCGGTGAGAAACACAGTAAACTACGTAAATAAGTCTCGTGATGAGATTCTGAATCAGCCCCTAGACTGCGCAGGAGGCAACCATGAGTGAAAATAAACTGCTAATGAAAAACGGCATGTGGAGCAACAACCCTGCCCTAGTACAACTTCTGGGTTTGTGTCCTCTACTTGCGGTTTCTTCTACCATTACCAACGCCCTTGGTTTGGGTATTGCGACGTTGTTGGTGCTTGTCGGTTCTAACCTGACAGTTTCACTGATTCGTAACTACGTACCAAAGGAAATCCGTATTCCGGTTTTCGTTATGATCATCGCAGCCCTGGTAACTTGTGTTCAACTCTTGATGAACGCTTATGCCTACGGATTGTATCTATCTCTGGGTATCTTCATCCCATTGATCGTAACCAACTGTATTATCATCGGCCGTGCGGAAGCTTACGCCTCGAAGAATGATCCATTGCCAGCAGCATTGGATGGTTTCTGGATGGGGCTTGGTATGACAACAGTATTGGTTGTACTTGGCGCTATGCGTGAACTTATCGGTAACGGCACCTTGTTCGATGGTGCAGACCTATTATTGGGTGACTGGGCTGCGGCACTGCGTATTCAAGTTTTCCACTTCGATAGCAGCTTCTTACTAGCATTATTGCCGCCGGGTGCGTTTATCGGCGTAGGACTTTTGATTGCGTTGAAAAACGTTATCGACAGCTCAATTCAGGAACGTCAGCCGAAAGAAGAAAAACCAGCCATTGAGCGCGCCCGCGTAACTAACGCATAATACAAGAATTCTAAAATCAAGGCTCTACCACTCGTAGGGCCTTTTTCATAAACCGCAAAGACGGGTTTGGAAGTCAGCAATGAACAAAGTCAAAAGAATTGAAATTCTCGAGCGACTCCGAGAAAACAATCCCAACCCTCAGACGGAGCTCAATTGGAGCACACCGTTTGAGTTGCTTATCGCCGTACTGCTTTCTGCGCAGGCGACGGACGTAAGCGTAAACAAAGCAACAGACAAGCTCTACCCTGTTGCGAACACGCCACAAGGCATTCTTGATTTGGGTGTCGATGGTTTAAAGGAATACATCAAAACCATCGGACTGTTTAATTCAAAAGCCGAAAACACCATCAAGACTTGTAAGATCCTACTAGAGAAGCATAACGGCGAAGTACCAGAAGATCGTGCAGCGCTTGAAGCTTTGCCGGGTGTCGGTCGTAAAACCGCTAACGTAGTACTGAATACTGCATTCGGTTGGCCAACTATCGCCGTGGACACGCACATCTATCGTGTTTCTAACCGTACAAAGTTTGCGATGGGTAAAACCGTCGATGACGTAGAAGAAAAACTGCTTAAAGTGGTGCCAAAAGAGTTTAAGCTTGATGTACACCACTGGCTGATCCTTCATGGTCGCTATACCTGTGTGGCGAGAAAGCCTCGCTGTGGCAGTTGTATCATCGAAGATCTGTGTGAATTCAAAGAAAAAGTGTACCCAGACGAATAACCCCGTCTGAAACAATCGCTAGGAGCAAATAATGTCAAACGGTCGAATTCTTCACACCATGCTACGCGTGGGTGATCTAGACAAATCTATCAAGTTCTACACTGAAGTAATGGGCATGCAGCTACTTCGTACCAATGAAAACAAAGAGTACGAGTACACGCTGGCATTCCTAGGCTACGGTGATGAGTCTCAAGGTGCCGTCATTGAGCTGACTTACAACTGGGGTACAACCGAGTACGACTTAGGCTCTGCATTTGGCCATATCGCAATTGGCGTAGACGATATCTACTCAACTTGCGATGCAATCAAAGCAGCAGGTGGCAATGTCACTCGTGAAGCGGGCCCAGTAAAAGGCGGTACAACACACATCGCTTTCGTGAAAGACCCTGATGGCTACATGATTGAGTTGATTCAAAACAAACAAGCATCAGCAGGTCTAGAAGGCTAACAAGTTCTTTTATTGAAACTCGCTATATTGAAACACGCGATGTTTTTGCAGGCAGGTCTGAGACCTGCCTTTCTTTTATCAACAAATTACTTTACTTGATAATAATTATCGTTTAGATTTGTCGGCAACATCGATATGTGGGACACGATAATGATCAGTGAATGGGAAAAACACACACTTCTAGCCGATACTGCTCTTCAACTAGATGACCCTGTTCGCAGCATTCTTCATTACCAGCAAGCCCTTAGCCTGAGTGAAGATATTAGCGAATGCGTGGAAATAGAAGCCGACGAGAGATTATTGATTTCGGTGATTTCATGCCATAACCTCGCCCAATTCTGGCGTTGGGCTGGTGATACCGAATATGAGCTCAAATATCTTCAACTGGCTTCAGAAAAAGTACTCACTCTGATTCCTCAATGCCCAAACAAAGATTGTGCAAGCTTTATTGATTCCATTGGCTGTTGCACAAAAGCGTTGATTGATTTCATGAAGCGCCACCCCAACCCAGCAATCGCGAAACAAGTCGAGAAAATCGATACCGCGACCAATTGTGAAATCATTGCTAAGTTCCGCCTAAACTAAAACACATGACACAAAGCTAAGCGGCAACGAATAAAATAAACAACGTCAAACGGATACAAAAACGCCAGAGTCAAACTCTGGCGTTTTTATTGGTTAACTTCAATTAGACCTGAGTACGTCCCAGAGAAATTACTACACGACGGTTTTTATCTTTACCAATTGGTGAGCCATTGTCTGCAATTGGACGACGCTTGCCGTAACCTTGCACTTGAATGCGATCTCCAGATAGCCCTAGCGACTCAAAGTAAGTACGTAATGATTCAGCACGTCGCTCCGATAAGCTTTGACTTGCGCTCTTACCATCCGTTGAATCGGTGTAAGTCGCCACCAGCACCAAATCGATATCTTGATTATGACGAACATAATCAGCAATTTGCGACAAACGTTTCTTCGAGGCTTTAGTTAACTGGTCGCCTTGACGTTCATAGTGAAGAATCGTGAAGGCGATATCTTCGAAACTGTACTTCAACAAGTTAGCAATACAGTTACTAAAAGCGTTGTATTTGCTTTGGAACAATACCGAGGACAACGCGACTTCAATACGCTGATCACGGCTCTGCCAATCTTGGTAGCTAAACGTTGGGTAGCGCCCTTTTTCTAGCTCAGACAGAATGCCCCAAGCGGTTTGCCCGCCAACATAACCATCAAACTGCTTGAAGAACTTCAGGTTAGTAATACGATCGGCATTCTCACCCGGACGCCAAGGTGGTGGCATAGAAATCAAACTAACATTACGCGTTTCCCCCATAGGGCGACGCATCTTTAGCTCAAAATCTAAGTTAATCTTTTTACTCGCACGAGACGAAAATACCGCGTCACCAAATCCAGGGATAGGATGCACAAGTTGGCATTCCAATGGCGTGTTCATCACCATTTCCCATTGTGATTGCTGCGGTGTAGCAACATAACGCTTCCCCATCGACGCAAAACTGTTCGCGCTAAGCAAAGACATCACGATACCACTGGTTACTAGCCATTTATTCATCTAAGTACTTCTCTCAAACGGCAGTCTATTGCCGCTTACATGAATCAATTGAAAACATGCAGAACAATGCAAAAATCCCGCCAACATGGAATTTGCAAGGGGTTATAAGGAGTTAACCCCCACTTTGGCAAGTGCATAAAATGGTAAATAACATCGCGAGAATAACAGGTGACCGACTACCTTGTTTTTGGTTATAACCCTTACTGGTTAACGGAGGAATAGAATTCTACATTTCTCCGAAATTGCGGTTTTTCTCATCGGTAGAATCTGCAATAATGCAGCCTTCGTCACACAAATATAAGCCAACATGACAATAGAAAATGAAGCTCTGACCCTGAAAAAACGTTTTCGTGGTTATTTTCCAGTGGTAGTTGATGTTGAGACCGCAGGTTTCAATGCTCAAACTGATGCACTTTTAGAAATCTGCGCCGTTACCCTTAGCATGGATGAAAATGGCGATTTGCATCCTGCCTCGACCATTCATTTTCATATCGAACCTTTCGAAGGCGCGAACTTAGAAAAAGAAGCCCTTGAGTTCAATGGTATTCGTGACCCATTCAGCCCTTTACGTGGAGCAGTTTCAGAACAAGAAGCACTCAAAGAAATTTACAAGCTGATCCGTAAAGAGCAAAAAGCGGCCGATTGTTCACGCGCCATTATGGTGGCACACAACGCTGCTTTCGACTTAAGTTTTGTTAATGCAGCTAACGAGCGCTGCAAACTAAAAAGAGTCCCTTTCCATCCATTTGCCACTTTTGATACCGCAACATTAAGTGGGCTTGCTTATGGTCAAACTGTTCTCGCTAAAGCATGTAAAGCAGCAGGGATGGAATTCGACAATCGTGAGGCACATTCTGCCCTTTACGATACACAACAAACTGCAGAGTTATTCTGTGGCATCGTCAACAAATGGAAGGCCCTAGGCGGTTGGCCGCTTGTCGACGAAGAATAATAAGTAAACACAACATATTAGGAAAAGTATGAATCCTGTCGTTATATCTGTGTGCGTCATGCTCGTGTTAGCATTGATGCGAGTAAACGTGGTGGTTGCCCTCACGTTTAGTGCCATCGTTGGTGGCCTTGTTGCTGGCATGAGCCTTGGAGATACGGTTGCTGCATTTGAAAGCGGTCTAGGTGGCGGTGCGACTATCGCGCTGAGCTACGCAATGCTAGGTACTTTCGCTGTTGCGATTTCTCGTTCTGGCATCACTGACCTTCTGGCAAAAAGCGTTATCAAACGCCTAAATGGTAAAGAGAGCTCTGCGTCGACTACAGGTCTAAAATACGCAGTATTGGTTGCTCTTGTACTTGTTACCATGTCATCTCAAAACGTGATTCCGGTACATATCGCCTTCATTCCAATTTTGATTCCACCTCTTTTGGGCGTATTCGCTAAGCTAAAGCTGGACCGTCGTTTGGTTGCTTGTGTGCTTACCTTTGGTTTGATCACGCCATACATGGTTCTACCAATCGGTTTTGGTGGCATCTTCCTAAACAACATCCTATTGAAGAACTTGCATGACAATGGTCTTACAGACGTTGTGGCAAGCCAAGTACCGACAGCAATGCTGTTGCCGGGCGCAGGTATGTTGTTTGGTCTTCTAACTGCGATCTTCTTTAGCTACCGTAAACCTCGTGAATACAAAGAGACTGAGCTGACCGTTGTTCAAGAATCTGAAGAGAAGCTAAACAAAAAGCATATCGTGGTTGCAGGCTTAGGTATTCTTGCTGCGCTAAGCGTACAGCTATACACGGGCTCAATGATCATCGGTGCACTAGCAGGCTTCATGGTGTTCACTTTCGGTGGTGTTATCGCATGGAAAGAGACGCACGACGTGTTCACTAAAGGTGTACACATGATGGCAATGATTGGCTTCATTATGATTGCAGCGGCAGGTTTCGCTGCAGTAATGAAACAAACTGGCGGCGTTGAAACACTGGTACAATCGCTATCAACCAGCATCGGTGACAACAAGCCTCTTGCAGCACTACTTATGCTGATCGTTGGTCTGTTGGTAACAATGGGCATTGGTTCATCGTTCTCTACGATTCCAATCCTTGCAACTATCTATGTGCCGCTTTCGCTGGCATTTGGTTTCTCACCGATGGCGACAATCGCACTGGTAGGTACAGCAGCAGCTCTAGGTGACGCGGGTTCTCCTGCTTCTGACTCAACGTTAGGTCCAACATCGGGTCTAAACGCCGATGGTCAGCACGAGCACATTTGGGAAACTGTGGTTCCAACATTTATCCACTACAACATCCCTCTGATTATCTTCGGTTGGATTGCTGCAATGGTGCTGTAATCGCGTCATTGAATGGATACAATTCGTTACGAAAAGCCGCTCATTGAGCGGCTTTTTGTTGTTTGGGCTTTGAAAACCGGTTTCGTCTTATTGCGCTGGCATGTTGTCGATAATGCGCTCGCGAATCAGCTTCAACGTGTTTTCTGTAGACACATAATCCACTTCAATCGGGAAGTAAGCGTCGTTAATTTGTAGTACTAAACTCGGGTAAGAATTTACACCAAGGCTCTTGGCAAGGCTTAACTGGTCTTGGAAAACACCTTCCAGCAAAGTGCCGTCCATATCGTTCTTGAACTGCTGAACGTTTAAGCCAATCTCTCTTGCGAGTTGCAGGTGGGTTGCTTCTTCATGAGGCGGCATCGCGCGTAAGTAGTAAGCGTGTTGAATCGCTTCCAACATCTGCTCATAAGAGTCTTGGAAACCTGCAGCGATAACGGCACGGCAAGATTGGTAAGTGCTACGTACTGGTGTGCACAACGTCCAGAAATCGTAGTTAAACTTGGTACCAAGCTGACCTTCGATTTGCTTCCAAATTTGCTCAATTTTCTGCTGCATTTCCGGTGGCATAGGCAGATTAGTATCTGGCGCGAGCCCACCCACAACATACTCAAACTGAATCACACCCGGCAGTTGCTGCTTCAATTTTTCGATGGTTGGTTTGTAGCCCCAACACCAGCTGCACATTGGATCATGTACGTAGTAAAGCTTTATATTCACTTTAATTTTTAAACCCATAAAATCAATCAGTTAAATCAAAAAATTTAAATAGTGGCGATGAGGTGACTACATATTCTGCTTTGTTTTGTTTGCTTTGAATCTTCCTAAAGCTTAAGTGTTAACCAACAAAATATCAGGCCTTGGTATCTGCGTGTACTTTATCGTTGGCAACGGTCTTGTTATTTCTGCCTCGGCGAACATTTATTACATCATGTTTGCCGCGGCTATTTACTATTACCGACACGCCAAACATCTAGAACAGATGAACTCAACAAATTCCACTTGCACTTGTATATAGTCGTTAGTCTTAATTAGTCCAATCCGATCCCAAAAGTGCGGAATTTTAACCCTAATTTTCAAGTATTTGAATTCTTTCGCCCAGACTATACTGTCTAGAAAATAAAAAACTATATTATCTTAAAAAAGCTTTCAACCGATATCGCAATAGGCTTTTTCGCCTTGCTTTCTGATCTTCAATCTCAACAACATATCATTGCAGACTATCACAGAACCCATGTTCAAACTTGATTTTTCAATCACTTTAAAACTAAGAAAAGACCTTTTCAGATCGCGAGAACCTTAATTCTTTGAAATTTTTATAAACGCTCTGGAAGCGATTCTCATCAAAGAACTAGAATTGATAAATTGCACAGCGACTGTTCCAAGCGCAGTTGTTCATAAGGGTGTATTTTACGATACAGCCAGTTGTGGTACCTTTCACTGGATCGATGTAACCAAAATCAAAACAAAGTGTGATCGGTTGGTACCTAGAAGCAGCATAGTTACCCTTACAAAATGGATTTTGCTTTTTCTTCTCGTGTTGCGGGGGTTAGTTTTCTATGCTCCTCTAATGTCTCATAGCTAATAAAGATATTGCGTACTTTAAATCATATTCTGGCTTAACCCAGATAAGCAAATGCATATGTGAGTCTCGGCCACAGAAATGCCAAACTAACAGATTTCATCAAAATCTACGTTCGCGCAAATAAGGCGCCAAGCGTTATTAGGGTATGACCGCACCTCACGTGAGCTTGTGCCATTCCAGTAGTTAATGAATTCACATCTCTTGTATGAATTGTGATATTTCGAAAGCGCAGTCAGGTGCAGGAACAAACCTTGTAAAGCAAACTCGTTACCGATGTTCTTAAAACCAGGATATCGCCTCATCAACTCATGACGACGAATTACTAGCGTAGATGCGCTTTTCAGAAACCACTTCAACAAGTTCAGTCTCTTAGTCCGAGAATTCATACTGCTTGATGTATTCCCAGTTGACTTTACTACTCTTGGTTCCCCCAAACACAACTCCAAGACTCTGAAGCTAGTGCTTTCAAGAAACTTACCCCATTACAACTACTACTTCTCACTAATCATACGAGAGACCCCGAGCAAAGCAGACAACTCATTTGCTATTTGTGTTTACATGGCGACGTATAGCCGAAATGGGAAGTAAAAAAGCTATCCGATCGTGGTCCTCAGCAGCAGGACAGTAAGTATCGTGCTTTCTAGTTTAGCTTCAGTAAGGCTTGCCAAATTATCAGAGGTAGCTAGATTGATCATGCTCCTACTTCCACTTTTACTTCGAGTTCTTCACTTGCTTATATGATCAGTTCATTCAGTGACTCTCTATTCACAACAATTTGTGCTTAGCGCCATCTTTATACAAATATATAACGCAGCTCATCACTCAATAGCGGCGCCTTGATCTTAAGTAGATGTGAAAAGATAAACGTAAACTTCCAACAAATTCAAATGCTCAGAAAAATTAACCATAATGAGAATCAGATCTTTGTTCGCAATCACCAGGACATCAGAGGTATGAACGATGTCACAAACTTCACGCTGTTCGACTGCTTCAATACGCAACTTACGTTTTCAACAATTTGTTCTGGTGTATTTTGCAGGTGGTCATGGAAATTAGCATTAACTGTTACTATGTGCTCTGGAAAAAGCAACTTAGCAAATACACAAGGATACATTGGTTGCTAATCGTTAGATCGTGCATTCGGCGAGATTGGCCAAGTATTTAAACGGCTTCGCCATATTTTCTTAGGCTTATTCACGTTTTGAATTCACCTCCTACGCTAAGACGAAAAAACTGTTACAGAGCAAATGCAGTCTTGTGATCTAATGGGTACTAGTGAATTAATAATACTTGAGGCAATGAGTATCCCCCAGTCATTATTGATGCCGACAATCAAGTCTTTTAGATATTGCATTCCACTTCGAATCTTCTGTACATCTGAGTCGTTAAACGACTCAAAAGTGTGTTGGTGATCTTTCACATATAAAGCACCTACAATGAGCACTAGGTTAGAGGCTTTATCCAGTAGTTCGCCAAACACCTTTCTCAACATGAAGCGAATAGCCTAGAAAGCAGTAATGCTCTCAGCAGTACTTAGGGTCTTCAACTGCTGCTTTTGCTTAATAATTAACTGAGTCACATGGACTCTTTAGGTTAAATCTGGTTTGGATTCTCTTATGGATAAAAATCTGTGCCCATTTCCATGATAGGTTAAAAGCCTATAGCACGAGTTTCTAAACCAAAGAAGAACAAAACTAAACCACCGCTTGCACCTTGACGATAGTTTTGCATTTTTGACTGCAAAGTAAACGGTCCGCGTTGCATCGCTCGACAGCTTACCTGAAAAACCGTAAGCAGAGCGCACTCTATTAGGTTACAGTTCAACCTTCCTATAGCGCTCAGACTGAAGCCATACCGAGATCAGCAAATAATGTGTTCATAATGGTGTAACTTTCGGCCTCTTTAATCAATAACGCTCAAGCAATTGAGTCTGACTGATGAGACTGTTATGGGTTCAGTTTGTCGGAAGACATTCTTCCAGTCTCCCCAATACGTGTTGCGAATTTTTCCGTATTGCGAGCGAAGGTGAACTCTCTTCATTCAACATTGAAAAATCGCTGTTTACATCCGCTTAAGCCGTACATGGTGATTTGTTTGCTCATGCACCATACTTTTACTTCATAGTCAGAAAGACGCTCCAAGTGAGCGTATGTAACCACAACAAGCCGTATGATTTGGTTGGGATTAGGTAAAAAAGCGCACGTTCTAAGCCGTATTATTGATTCCTATGCTTGATTTTGGATCTAGATGTACAATCTCGGCACGAGCAGTAATGCCAGACCTTGCAACAATATAGTTTTACTCTTATCGCTAGGCTTATCTTTAGGTTTGATGATGACGTGACATTCAGTGATGTAATGATGAATGGTTCCAATCTGTAGACCTGTAGTGTGTTAGTATTTCTCCTAAGTTACGTAAGAGCTGATAGGTGGTATCTTGAAACTAAGCATGGTGATATAACTGTATTTTAAGCAGTTATCATAGGCTTCGCTCGGCATGGCTCCCGAAACACAAAGACACTTTTGATCCACCTTTGCGTTTGACAGACAAATCAAAAACTGACTAAATCCACAATAGCGTGGACGGACTATGAAACTGACCTAAGTATAAGGTGTAAAGCTTTTTGGCAATGTCCGAGTTGTTTGATGTTCCTAAGCAACATCTAGCACTTGGTAGTGCCTTATGAAAGGTTGAACAACGCTGCTCATCGAGAAAGCTCTATCAGCGATTCACTTCTAGCTATCTCGTCATACTTTGATAGAGAATAGAACAAAGTAACACCCTCAACATAAGGTTGTTATCGAAAAACTTTGCCGGACTAACGATCAAGAGCTTGAGACTAGAAAAACTCCATATCCGATTCGCCACATTAATAGATACAGCTTGAATTCTGACTCTCTCAAACAAGTTGAAACCAACGATGCTATTTATTTAGTTGATAAAAAATCTTTAAATACTGTCTTAGGTAGATATCTGATAGATATTGATGGTAACCTTTCTATAAACGGTTTCCAGCCCTTGCCGGGTAAAGCCCTAGCCATAGCTTTTGGTAACACCTCTCTGGTGGTTTCTGAATATGGCATTACTGCCATGGGTATAGTCGCAGTTACATCCAAAAAGATTAGATATTTAATATATGACACATAAAGTTGATTTTTTTCAAGAATTTAAAAGTACGCTCCACCCTAATTACTTAACTGATTTTAAAAACAATGATAGTAATGAGGTCGTCATAGTATTTTCACCAAATGCTAGGTTTGCTATGTTCAACATTCAGTTTCCTACTGATGTTTTGTTTATCGCTGATAAGAAGCTTCACTACTATATCTACAATCCTGGGCGTCAGGTATCCCTTATCCACAATTTTATCACTCAGTGCAAATACGAAAAAGTAACTTTAATAGGTAGTTCTAAGGGTGGAAGCGGAGCACTTTTGTGGTCATCATTGTTGTCTAAAAGTAGGGATAAACAATATTCTGTAAAATGCTTTAGTTTTAGCCCACAAGTATCCCTGTATCCTGAATCGAAGGTTATAGGTTACCCTTCCTATAAAAATATGCTGTTAACAGCACGCAATAATAATAACTTGAATAAATGTTTAGAAACTTATGGTGATATAAGTAGCCATGTTTCTAGCACATTAGCATCTACAATAGTGTTTTTCTCAGGAATGTATTCAATCGACCGTCATGAGGCACAACTTTTGCAGGATATGAATGTGACTCTGGTACAACTTCCTTTGACATTTCATGGTTCAATAACTCCATACCTAGTCGATAAAAATATTGAAAAGCACTTACAGTCAATTGTTGCTAAATTGTTTTCCAATGCTTCGAAAGACCCTGATTTAGCTTCGACATTACCCTCTAGCGAAAACGAATTGATAAAAACGTTATCTCAATTAGATGCACCTCATATAACAGAACTTTTAAAGATATTTTGAACCAATATCTGTTCATAGCCTTAAAGGCAGGGGGCACAAGCCCTGACAGTGCGAGTGCTACCCGCAAGATCAAAACTGTAAGCCCCCCTAACGCTTCGACACCAAAGGCAAAGCTAATGCCTTCAAACCCTACTCCATTAAGGAAGTGAACGATAAACCTTGGCTTGGGGCAAACCTGATCACCGTCCTCCTTCCTGACTTAGTTGAACTTTGGTTTGAGTTACATGACAAACAAAGCCCTGTTGGTGACGAGATAATCAAGGTTTACAAGATTTGCTTATCAACAAGGGCGCGAGTCAGGGAAGCGATTTTTCTAAAAGGCTCTAACTTAACGAAGTATCGTATCACGTTTGACAACACCAAAGGCAAACGCAACCGAACGATCCCCATTTCGGAAGACTTATATAACGAGATTTATAAACCAACCAATGACCGCCTTTTTACTTGCAGTTACAGAGTTGTGTATAAATGAATTAAGATAGCATTACCACACTTACCGGAAGGTCAAGCAACACACGTTCTGCGCCATACCTTCGCAAGTCACTTTATGATGAATCGCGGCAACATCCTTGTATTAAAGGGGATCCTCGGTCATAAGATGATTGATCACACTATGATTTACGCCCATTTCTCACCAAGTCATTTGAGCGATACGGTGCACCTCAACCCACTCGCAAAACTCAAGTCCTAGTCGCCACAAATGGCGACAGCCGCCATTAAATATCAGTATTTATCGGTAACCATTAGAACGGAATAATTTTCAAACACCTGAGACAGCAAGGGATTGCTAGGTTTTGGGAGAGTTGTAGAAAGAGTGGAACATAATAAAGCTTCAAGTTCATTCCACTAACCTAAAAAAGAAAAAGGAGCCAATGCGGCTCCTTTGTATTCTATCGCCAAATGTGAGTATTTACGAATTACTCAGCGTTACCTTCAACGCGTGCTGCCGCTTCTTTGATAAGAGGCTGAAGCTCACCTTTCTGGAACATTTCCAAAATGATGTCACAACCACCGATCAGTTCGCCTTCAACCCATAGTTGTGGGAATGTAGGCCATTGAGCGTATTTAGGTAGTTCAGCACGAATGTCTGGGTTTTGTAGAATGTCTACGTAAGCGAACTTCTCGCCACATGCCATTAGCGCTTGTGCTGCTTGAGAAGAGAAACCACAGCTAGGCAGTTTCGGTGATCCTTTCATGTACAGCAAGATTGTGTTTTCAGAGATCTGCTGTTTGATTTTATCGATAGTTTCCATCGCTTCCTCATTCATGGATGTGAACTTTAATTATTGCCACATTTTACTCAATAAACACAGAATAAAAACCATATAATTAGTAAGTCTTTATTGGTTTTATCTTAAAATATTTTCATATCGGGGTTTTAATAAAGTAAAAACTTGCTAAAATACTTTTCAAGTCAGTCGTAAAGACTACATATAAATAAAAACACTGGAAGCAATCGAAAGGTAACCCTTTCATATCTATGGAGAATTGAGCAATGGCATTTGAACTACCAGCTCTACCTTACGCGAAAGACGCACTAGAACCACACATCTCTGCAGAGACTCTAGATTTCCACCACGGTAAGCACCACAACACTTACGTTGTTAAGCTAAACGGTCTTATCCCTGGTACTGAGTTCGAAGGCAAAACACTAGAAGAGATCATCAAGACTTCAACTGGTGGCGTATTCAACAACGCAGCACAGATCTGGAACCACACGTTCTACTGGCACTGTCTAGCGCCAAACGCAGGCGGCGAACCAACAGGTGCAGTTGCTGACGCGATCAACGCAGCGTTCGGTTCTTTCGAAGAATTCAAAGCAAAATTCACTGATTCAGCAATCAACAACTTCGGTTCTTCATGGACTTGGCTAGTTAAGAAAGCTGACGGTTCTCTAGAGATCGTTAACACGTCTAACGCAGCGACTCCTCTAACAGAAGAAGGTACTACTCCACTTCTAACTGTTGACCTATGGGAACACGCTTACTACATCGATTACCGCAACGTACGTCCTGATTACATGAACGGCTTCTGGGCTCTTGTAAACTGGGACTTCGTAGCAGAGAACCTAGCGAAGTAATTTACTTCCCCCTAAGTTCAATTTAGTCATATTTAAAAGCTCGCATTATCGCGGGCTTTTTTATTGCTCCTAAAACCAGTTTATTCAATTAATCCCCTCTTTTTCCTAAAGTTCTTTCCGTTGTTGCCGTTAAAAGTGCATCAAGCGAGGAACATCATGCAAATCCATACTTTAGACAAAGCAGCAATCATCAACGAACTTCAGTTCGGGAATGGTATTAACCATGCCGTACACGAAGGTCGTCGCGCTGATTTCTCGCTGATTCTGTCTATGTTCTCGAATGATGTTCGCGATGTGGTTCCGGTTGAAGAAGTCCAAGAAGTACTCACGAGTGATGACATTCTTCGCCAACAGTTCGGTTTATCTCAACCTCAAGCACTTCGTTCTGATAGCAGCAGCTACGAACTTGCAGCTGAGCAAGCAAAACAGTTCCATGATGCAGGACTGCCCTCCGCAAAACTGAGCCACTACTTAAAACCAGATGCGCTGGCTTACCTTCCTGAAGATACTTTCAATCTACCAGAAGAGGTTTACCACAACCTATCTGGTCATGAACGCCGTAGCTTGGGCGAGCGCAACAAGCAATTGATTCCTGAAGCTGGGTTGTACAATCAACTCGTGACGGCTCAACGTCAGTACCAAATTCAAACGCAAGCTTAGAGATCAGCTTTTTCTCCAACGGCTTACATTCTCGACACGTCAGAAATGTGACGCCTTACAAATTCCAAAACAATTGTTGTTGCTCGAAAGCGTTAGTTTGAAGCTTTTCACACTGAGCTCAAATAAATTCGTCCATGCTATTAGCACAAACCACTGATGTATTCTTTAACACAAGAAATTACAGTGAAGGTGCTATGGATATCAAAGAATCAATCATTCTCGTCACGTCTGCAGGCTCCGTCTTAGGCAGAACTTGCTCTAACCACTTCGCCCATCTTGGTGCGACGTTGGTGCTCTGTGACCAGAACCCTAGTGCCTTAAAGGCAAGCTACGAACAAATCAGTGCCTTCTCCGACAAGGTCTATGCGATGAATGTGTGCAGTGACAACACCACATCCATTAATCTGTTGTTTGACCAAATCGAATCACAATTAGGGGCGACTCCAGACGTTATCGTAAATTGCTGGACGAGCTCACCAATGCCGAGCTTAATGGCACCAGAGCCAATGAGCACCTATATCGACCACCTTTCCTCGGCGGCACGATTCCTCTATACCTATGGCCAAGTAAGTGCAGAGCGCTTCCGCTCAAGAGAAAAGAAAGGCGTTATCGTCAACGTTATCTCACACGATAATCATGAAGATCTGACGGGCGTAGAAAGCATGGCGGCTTTGGTATCCGGTTTTACTCATAGTTGGGCAAAAGAACTGACACCATTCAATATTCGCGTTGGCGGTGTAATCCCTTCAGTTAATCACACCAGTGAAGATCTAGACGAAAGGCACTGGGCACAGATCCAAGATGAACTAGTTAGAAACACGGCCTACATTGTTGCTAATGAGTACTTCAGCGGCCGCGTCGTCACTACTGAAGTCTAATCCTCCCTCGACCTAAGACCACCTTTCGTCCATAAAGCGGACAAATTAAGAAAGAAAAAAAGCCCCAGTCTCTCGACTGGGGCCTTGCTTTTTCCCGATTGTAGGTTTCGTGCTAGCGAAAACCTATCTCATAACTAACGTGTTACTTATGCGTTAGTTTTTTCTTTCTTTGCTTTCGCTGCTGGCTTAGCTACTTGGTCTGCTTTCTTCTTGATTACAGTAGTACCTTCGAAAGTTTCACCTTCAACGAATGCTTTACCGTAGTAAGAAGCCATTAGCACTTCTTTCAGCTCAGTGATTAGAGGGTAACGTGGGTTAGCACCTGTACACTGGTCATCGAACGCTTCAACAGCTAGCTCGTCTAGTTTGGCTACGAAGTCAGCTTCAGAAACACCTGCAGCTTGGATAGACATTGGGATGTCTAGGTCGCCTTTCAGCTCGTCCAACCATGCTAGTAGACGTTCAATCTTCTGAGCAGTACGGTCACCTTCTTGGCTTAGGCCTAGGTGGTCAGCAACTTCAGCGTAACGACGACGTGCTTGTGGACGGTCGTATTGAGAGAACGCAGTTTGTTTAGTTGGGTTGTCGTTCGCGTTGTAACGTACAACGTTCGAGATTAGTAGTGCGTTCGCTAGACCGTGAGGTAGGTGGAACTCAGCACCAATCTTGTGCGCCATAGAGTGACAAACACCTAGGAATGCGTTCGCAAATGCGATACCAGCGATAGTTGCCGCGTTGTGTACTTTCTCACGAGCGATTGGGTCGTTTGCACCGTTCGCGTAGCTTGAAGGTAGGTACTCTTTAAGCATCTTAAGTGCTTGTAGAGCTTGACCGTCTGAGTACTCGTTCGCAAGAACAGATACGTAAGCTTCTAGAGCGTGAGTTACTGCATCGTAACCACCGAATGCTGTTAGAGACTTAGGCATGTTCATTACTAGGTTAGCATCGACGATAGCCATGTTTGGCGTGATTTCGTAGTCAGCTAGTGGGTACTTAGCACCAGTCTTGTCGTCTGTAACAACAGCGAATGGAGTAACTTCTGAACCAGTACCTGAAGTTGTAGTGATACATACAAGCTCAGCTTTCTTACCCATTTTAGGGAACTTGTAGATACGTTTACGGATGTCCATAAAGCGCATTGCTAGTTCCGCGAAGTGAGTTTCTGGGTGCTCGTACATTACCCACATAATCTTCGCAGCATCCATTGGTGAACCACCACCTAGAGCTAGGATTACGTCAGGTTGGAAGCTCTTCATTGCTTCTGCACCTTTCTCAACAACAGATAGTGTTGGATCCGCTTCTACGTCGAAGAATGTTTGAACTTCGATGCCTTGCTCTTTAAGCAGTTTAACTACTTCGTCAGCGTAACCGTTGTTGAATAGGAAACGGTCAGTTACTAGGAATGCGCGTTTCTTACCTTCTAGGTCGCTCATTGCGATTGGAAGGCTACCACGACGGAAGTAGATAGACTTAGGTAGTTTGTGCCACAACATGTTTTCAGCTCGCTTAGCTACAGTTTTCTTGTTGATAAGGTGCTTAGGACCTACGTTCTCAGAGATAGAGTTACCACCCCAAGAACCACAACCTAGAGTTAGAGAAGGTGCTACGTTGAAGTTGTAAAGGTCACCGATACCACCGTGAGTAGTCGGGATGTTTACAAGGATACGTGCAGTCTTCATCTTGTCACCGAAGTAACGGATGCGGTCTGCGTTAACGTCTTGGTTAGTGTAAAGACCAGATGTGTGACCGATACCACCGATTTCAACCATTGTTACCGCTTGAGCAACTGCGTCTTCGAAGTCGTCAGCACGGAATAGACCTAGAGTTGGAGATAGTTTCTCGTGAGCAAACTCATCATCGTAAGAAACTTTACCTAGACCTTCACCTACAAGTACTTTTGTATCAGCAGGAACTTTAACACCAGCCATTTCAGCGATTGCTGGAGCAGGTTGACCTACGATTTTCGCGTTTAGTGCGCCATCGATAAGAAGTACTTTACGTACTTTATCAGCGTCAGCTTTAGATAGAACGTGAGCTTTGTGAGAAGCGAAACGCTCTTTCACTTCGTCGTATACTTCACCAACTACGATTGCAGCTTGCTCAGAAGCACATACTACGCCGTTATCGAAAGTCTTAGACATAAGGATAGAAGCAACAGCACGTTTGATGTCAGCTGTTTCATCGATAACTACAGGAACGTTACCTGCACCTACACCGATTGCTGGCTTACCAGAAGAGTAAGCTGCTTTAACCATGCCTGGACCACCAGTTGCAAGGATAAGAGCGATGCCGTCGTGCTTCATAAGAGCGTTAGAAAGCTCTACAGATGGTTGGTCGATCCAACCGATGATGTCTTTTGGAGCACCCGCTGCTACTGCTGCGTCTAGAACTAGTTTAGCTGCATCGTTAGTAGAGTTCTTCGCACGTGGGTGTGGCGAGAAGATGATGCCGTTACGAGTTTTTAGAGAAATTAGAGATTTGAAGATTGCAGTAGAAGTTGGGTTAGTCGTTGGAACGATACCACAGATGATACCTACAGGCTCTGCGATAGTCATCGTGCCTAGGTTGTCATCTTCTTCCAAGATGCCACATGTTTTTTCGTCTTTGTATTTGTTGTAGATGAATTCTGAAGCGAAGTGGTTTTTGATTACCTTATCTTCAACAATACCCATTCCAGATTCAGCAACTGCTTGTTGTGCTAGTGGAATACGAGCATGGTTAGCTGCAAGAGAAGCTGCGCGGAAGATTGCATCTACTTTCTCTTGAGAAAATGTTGCGAACTCTTCTTGTGCTGCTTTAACGCGTGCTACTAGAGCATCTAGTTCAGCTAAGTTAGTTACAGGCATGGTGGATCTCCTAAAATAATAAATATTAAAAACTTTTTAGTAAGGCTATTGTCTTTCGTTTCTACTGTTTATCAGCGACTTAACTAACAACCATCTTAGTAAATTGCTTTCAGGGCTGAGTATAATATTTCAGAGTGTGAAAAAAATTGACTTGGATCAGTTCTCACAACTGAAATACCCCCAAAGTAGTGGTTTACCACAACAAAACGACTTAAACCATTGATAAACAAATAAATTAAACTTCATTTTTAATTGAGCAAAAAAGAAGCAAACGAACTGAAAACTAAAAGAAACAACAATAATCTGTAAAAAAGTTTCATTTTTAGCCAACAAAATTACATGTGGACCCTAATTTTTGTGCTACTGAGAGTATATCGAATGCGTCATATCTCTCTACAAACCACCTTTCTTTTTGTGAAAAATGTGCGAATGTTAACGTTTGTGTAAAACAGTTCAGGTTACCACCAATCTTCTACGTAACAATTCGTTTCCAGATTGCATACATTTTCTTCAATAATTAGTTTTTCTCACAAATACTAGGCCAAATACGTTAGTTTTTTTCATTTCTTCCGACCGCACTTTTGCCTTACATTACCGCCTAAAATCACCCCCTCTCTTTTTCACTATTGTGAACGTTTACGAGTAAGCAACATGCAGACTTTAGAGTTAGCTATTTTCCTACAGTTTTTCTTAGGTTTGGTCGCAGCAGTGAACCCTGTTGGTATCATGCCTGTGTTCGTATCACTGACCGGTCATATGACACCAGAAGAGAAAAGCAAAACCGCCACGACAGCCAATGTTGCGGTTGCGGTCATTTTGATCATTTCTCTTTTTGCTGGTCAGTTGTTGCTAGATATGTTCAGCATTTCTCTGGATTCTTTCCGTGTTGCTGGCGGCTTGCTACTTCTTAGTATCGCGTTCTCGATGATGAGCGGTAAGTTGGGTGAAGATAAGCAGAACAAGCAAGAGAAATCAGAATACGTTAGCCGTGAACAAATCGGCGTAGTACCACTGGCGATGCCATTAATGGCAGGCCCAGGTGCAATCAGTTCAACCATCGTTTATGGTGCACGCTACCCAAGCGCACTTGATACCGTTGGTATTAGTGTCACCATCATGCTGTTCTGTTTCTGCTCTTGGTTGCTATTCCGCTCTGCGCCTCTGATCGTACGCTTCCTTGGCCAGACAGGTATCAACGTGATCACGCGTATTATGGGCCTGATCCTTGGCGCATTAGGTATTGAGTTCATTGCTAACGGCCTGAGAAACCTATTCCCTGGTTTAGCCTAACTTTCCCAACTTCTGGTATGATGTTGTAATCCGTTTCATTTTAACGCTGACAGTGCAACATCATGCCTCGCAAGTCTCTTAAGCATCATTTATACGTCATCATCTTCGGCACGCACACTCGTGCTGGGCGCATTTTCGATATCGCGCTGATTATTGCGATCATCACTTCTCTTGTGGTTCTCATCTTAGAGTCCTTACCATCTGTGATGACGGAATGGTCACGAGAACTGCGTTATATTGAATACACTTTTACTGCCCTATTCACAGTTGAGTACTTATTAAGGCTTTACTGTTCTCCCAAGCCTAAGTCTTACGCCACCAGCTTTTATGGTGTGGTCGATTTGTTGGCTATTTTGCCAACGTATCTGGCTATCTTCTTCCCTGGCGCATCGTTTATGGGTGTCGTGCGATTGCTGCGTGTCATGCGCATCTTCCGAATCCTAAAACTTGTACGCTACCTCCAAGATTCCAACATCTTGTTGCGCTCTCTGCTAATGGCGAGGCGTAAGATTCTTATCTTCTTTAGTACTGTAGGTATTCTGGTCACCATTTTCGGTGCGCTGATCTTCGTTATTGAAGGCCCACATAATGGCTTTACGAGTATTCCGAAAAGCATCTACTGGGCGATTGTGACGATCACTACCGTAGGCTACGGTGACATGGTGCCGCAAACACATCTCGGGAAAGCCATCGCGTCATTAACCATGTTGCTTGGTTATTCGATACTGGCGGTTCCCACTGGCATTATTACCGCAGAATTGAGTAATGAGATGAATGCACATAAAGAACTGGTGAAATGCCCGAACTGTAACCGCTCCGGCCATGATTCTGATGCGATGCATTGTAAGCATTGTGGTAGTGAGTTAGCGGATCCTGATAATCGCGTCGTGAGTGCAGACGAAGAGGATTAAAATCGGGAATCGGGAATCGGGAATCGGGAATCGGGAATCGGGAATCGGGAATCGGCGATATTTTGTCTTTCTGGGGATAGATTCTGCAACGCGTTTTAGAATGTAGTTTCTTTCACTTGCCTTCCAACGTAGCGCTTCCGGGTTATTGGAGCGCTGCATTCTGAACGCCCTTGTATTCTAACTCCACGATCAAAAAAGCCGATGACTTCACATCGGCTTCTACATAACTTTTGGCTCTAAAGAAACAAACATTTCCTGTGGGTAAGGTCTATTCTCGACTTAACAACCGTCAGTGAACACTTCCACCTTGTATTCATCACCCGGCTCCATTGCCGCGGTGTACTTCACGTAGCATTGCGTATCTTCAATCGCTTTGTTGTACGCGCTTTCGTCATCAGGATCAGCGTCAATATATTCCGATCGAGTCACGATCCAAGTATCAGGATTACTTACTGATCCATGGTTATGCGCCCCCCATACCCACTCTTTTGTTAGATCGTGATATCCAGACTCGATATCTAGGAAGTTTTCCATCCCTCCTTTTTGAACAGCCGGATAACCATATTGGACGGAACCGTAACCTTCAACACTGTAAGACTCTTCATGTTCCATTCCTTCTACAGCGGTTTTGCCAAAAGCCATCTCTGCAGCATTATGAACGGAGCCACCTAGTCCCTTGATGACAGCTTCTCTAGCATCATGTTGAAGATTTAAAAACTTAGGTGCGGCAACAACGGCTAGAATGCCGAGAATTACGATGACAACCACTAACTCTATGAGAGTAAAACCTTTTGTATTCTGTTTCATTACCGCACTCCAATTGATTAAATTCGCGGCAACGTTATGCAACAAAAGTCAGCTTACTGTCATTGAAATATCAAAAAAGCGCCCAGTTGGGCGCTTTCAAAATAGACATCTCAGAGTTGAGACAAATTAAGCCTTCTCAGCAAGAATGATGCGTAGAGTACGACGTAGTGGCTCTGCAGCACCCCAAAGAAGCTGATCACCGACAGTGAAAGCGTTTAGGAAGTCATCGCCCATTGCCATCTTACGTAGACGGCCTACTGGAATAGAAAGCGTACCTGTTACTTTCGCTGGAGTGAGTTCTTGAGCCGTGATGTCACGATCGTTTGGAATCACTTTAACCCAATCGTTATGCGTTGCGATGATTTCTTCAATCTCATCCATTGGTACATTTTGCTTGAGCTTGATAGTCAATGCTTGAGAGTGACAACGCATCGCACCGATACGCACACATGTACCATCGATTGGCACTGGCGCATCTTGGAAACCAAGGATCTTGTTCGCTTCTACACCCGCTTTCCACTCTTCTTTACTCTGACCATTGTCGCGTTTAACGTCGATCCAAGGAATCAAAGAGCCAGCTAGCGGCACACCAAACTTATCCGTTGGGAATGAAGAGCTGCGCATTGTGTCGGCAACTTTCTTATCAATGTCTAGAATAGAGCTTGCCGGATTAGCCAATTCAGAGCTTACAGAATCATTGATCACACCCATCTGAGAAATCAGTTCACGCATGTTTTGTGCACCTGCGCCAGACGCCGCTTGATACGTCATTGCACTTGTCCACTCAACCAAACCTTTCTCGAACAGGCCACCAAGACCCATGAGCATCAAGCTAACGGTACAGTTACCACCAACAAAGGTGTTAGTGCCGCCGTGAATGCCTTGCTGAATTTGCGCTAGGTTCACAGGATCTAGAGTAATGATGGAGTCTTCTGCCATACGAAGTGTCGAAGCCGCATCGATCCAGTAACCTTTCCAACCAGCTTGACGAAGTGCTGGGTAAACTTTCTCTGTGTAACCGCCACCTTGACACGTAATCACTGCATCAAGTTGTTTTAAACTGTCAATATCGAACGCATCTTGAAGTAGACCAGCTTCTTTACCTAGGTTTGGAGCCGGGATACCTATTTGAGACGTGCTGTAGAAAACTGGCTCGATCAGATCGAAGTCTTTCTCTTCGACCATGCGCTGCATCAGAACTGAACCGACCATGCCGCGCCAACCAACTAAACCTACTCTCATCGCATTAACTCTCCATGTATATTTTTGAAACTTTCTCCATAGTTCAATTTTCGCCACAAAATCTCAAGCCCTAATTTGCAAATAAACACAACTTTTTTAACGTTTGCCGCGAATTTTTATAATCCCAGTTATTTTCTTCTCTTTTCTTATTGATTAACCATCTAATTCCGCCCAGAAAACTGTGAACGTCACGCGATAAGGTCTTACCACTCAGTAAGAAAACAACAATTGCAGCACATATTTTTTACATCA
This sequence comes from Vibrio owensii, assembly GCF_002021755.1. Classification (NCBI taxonomy): domain Bacteria; kingdom Pseudomonadati; phylum Pseudomonadota; class Gammaproteobacteria; order Vibrionales; family Vibrionaceae; genus Vibrio; species Vibrio owensii. The sequence continues at coordinate 2,910,993 of NZ_CP019959.1, read as the reverse complement.
CAAAACATTTCAAACTATTAAACTTAAAGTTTTTTAGTTATTAATTTCACAAGCAAACGTTTATGCGGACGAAAGTCAAGATAAAGCACCAAATGTTCGAAATATAATTTTTGTTAATGTATGTTAGGCGCGATTAAAACAGGGAGCGGCCTTCCTCTATTGCTCCATGAACGACAGAGGCACATATGAAGCAAGTTACAACACGTCTTCCTAGTCTGATACAGGTATTTATCTCACTAGGTTTGTTTCTTCTTTTGGCATTTTCATTTACTGCCAAACTAGACCTTCCAATTCAGCTCGCGCTGTACATTGGCTGGTTCATTATCATGCTATTGGGCTTAAGACTCGGCCATCAATACAAAGACCTAGAAAAAGCAGCACTAAACGGTATTTCTAATGGTTTGGGCGCAGTGCTTATTCTTCTTGCTGTAGGTGCCTTAGTAGGTACTTGGATCTCTGGTGGTATCGTACCAACCATCATCTACTACGGTCTGAAAGCCATTCACCCTTCTATCTTCTTACTGGCGACCATGATCATTTGTTCTCTGACTGCATTGGCAACAGGTACATCTTGGGGTGCGGCGGGTACAGCGGGTATTGCGATGATGGGTATCGGTCAAGGTCTTGGTGTTCCAGCACCAATCACGGCGGGTGCGGTTCTATCGGGTTGTTACTTTGGTGACAAGATGTCTCCACTTTCAGATTCAGTGATCCTTGCTTCTTCTATGTCGAATGTAGAAGTGGTTGAGCACATCAAAGGTATGCTGCCTATCGCACTGATCAGCTACATCATTACTGGTATCATGTTTACCGCATTTGGCTTCCATTTCGCAGGTAAAGTGGATATGAGCCAAGTGGATTCAGTTATTCAGGCAATGGAACAACAATTTTTCATCACGCCTTATTCCTTTGTCCCAGTGATCATCGTATTGGCTCTATTGGCGATGCGCATGCCTTCTTTCCCTGTGATCAGCTTCGGTTCACTACTTGGTATTATCTGGGCAGTGATGATTCAGGATGTAGACTTCCTAACGGCATTTAATACCGCTTGGGCACCATTTGCGATTTCTTCAGGCGTGGATTTCATTGACTCGATTCTAAACCGTGGCGGCATGTCTTCTATGCTGGGCTCTGTTGCGGTGATCGTGTTCGGCCTAGGTTTTGGCGGCCTACTAGATAAGGTTGGCGTACTAGAAACGATTGCAAAACTGTTCGAACGACGTGTTCAAAGCGCAGGTTCACTGGCAACCAGCACAATTGGTACGGCCTTCATGGGTAACGTATTCGGTTCTGCGATGTACGTATCACTGATTCTTACTCCTAAGATCTGTGCGAAGAACTACGACCGCCTTGGCTACAAACGCAAGAACCTATCTCGTAACGCAGAGTTTGGTGGCACGCTGACATCCGGTATGGTGCCGTGGAGCGATAATGGTATCTACATGGCAAGCATCTTGGGTGTGGCAACATTATCGTACGCACCGTTCATGTGGCTGAGCTTCGTGTGTATCATCGTGACCATCTTCACTTCTTACATGGGCTGGTTTGTTGATAAATGCGAGCCTACGGCTCCAGCAACAGAAGAACAAACAGAAGCTGAACTAAAGCAACAAACAGCTTAAGACTTCAGCTATAGATGGAAACCTTCCATGAATAAAAAAGGACCGATGATTCGGTCCTTTTTTGTGTCTGCTATTTCGTGTTGTGACTTCTAAATAATTACGCCGATTTAGTGCTGGCTCTTACCGCAGAGCGCTTACCCAAGGCATAACCAAGTACGAGAGGAGCAAAGAAGATCACTAGGATAAACAGAATAAAGTAGATGATGGTACTCTTCACAAGCTCAATCAATTTGTCCATCGCCAGATTCACCACCTCTTGTGATACGTGGTCTAGGTCCTGAGCAAACTTCTCGCGTTCGTTTGTGATGATTTGAGCAATCTCTTGGCGCTCTCTCGCCACCATCAATTCCAAAGCCTGACGCTCATCACTCAACTGAGACAAACGCTCTTCCGTTTTTTGGTCAATGTCTTCCACTAGAGGCTGTAATTGAACGGCCATCTGCTCTGCCAAGTTACGCATGTATTCAGGGTTGTTGTCGATAAAGTCCTTCAACGACTCAGAAGTCACCTTCAAGCTGTTTAGCGCTGCGTTGACTTGTTCAATACTTGCTGAGCTATTGAGTGCCAGCAACTGCGCTTTCCAAGTCATGATCTTAGGTGTTTGTTCTGAGACCAAACTTAAACGGTCGGATACATCACCGATTGCTTCAGGCATTGTACCAAGCGTGGTAACGGCTTCTTCCTCGCTGATTTGGTTTGCTTGCAACCATGCTCGGTAAGCCGGCGTTCTGATCATGCTTAAGTCAGCAAAAGGATACTTCTCGACAAAGTCTGCCACGAATACTTGGGTCTTTTCGTACACGTCTTTCTTCAATAGCGATTTCGCTAGTTTATCGACTTCTTTTGCCAAATGTTCAGACACTTTTTTTGCTTCGCCAGTCGCAAATAGGTCTTTGCCCGCACCTTCACTGTAGAACTGGTTCATCTGGTGAGTGAACACCCACGTATCAATCAGCGCAGCCATTGGTGAAACTTGGTAAGCGGCAGCTTGAAGCCCCTCTTCCGCATTGATTTTCCAGAGCAGAATATAGGATTGGTTTACCTTATCGCTCGGCTCATAGTTTTCTTGGAGCACATCGGCGGCTTGCTCGACTTGAGCAAAGAATTGCTGAGCATATTCACGCGTCATAATACGCATGTTCAGCTCTTGTTTGGTGAGCGGTACAGTTTGGCTGTCGATTTTCACCTCTAACAGAGAACACCCTGAAAGACTTAAAACCAAACAAGCCACCATCAATGAGGACAGTCGACGGATGGACATGAAATTACCTATGGTCAAAATGTGTAGAACAGGAACAGTGACGAACCAAGGCATCAGGTTCGCGAGCGTCCCTTAAATACCTTAATCTTTTCTATTTTAAGTCAGAGGAATATCAATCCGTTAGCACTTCTCGAATGTTTTCACTATTGAGAACTCTTTCAGCAAAAAGTGTCGTTTTCTGTAACGTCTCTTCTAACTGATCCAATTTATCGTCTGAGACTTGCTCACCTTGTTTGATTAAAGATTCGATATCCCCAGAGATATAGTGTAGAGGCATTGCACCTATACTGCCCGATACCCCTTTCAAACTGTGCGCAACACGTTGGGCGTGCTCCTTATCCTTCCCTTCAGCGATAAGACCTTTGAGCTTTTCGCTGTCTTCAGCGTGATCTTGGATGAACACTTCCAATAACATGCGCACTGACTCTTCATCACCAGACAGTGAGTCGAGCATTTTCTCTATATCAATATAAGGCTCTTTGATGTCTGAATCTTCGCTCTCGGTCGCCATGTTTTGATAAGGAGGCGTTGCATCACCATCCTCTTTAGGAAGAGGAGATTCTGTCTGAACCACAGATTCTGCTTTTTCAACCATCTCGTGTTTCGTTTCTGCCACATGCGCTTTTTCCAAAACAGGAGTAGATGGAAAGGCTGGCGTCTCTTCATTCTTATTTGGCGCTAACGACTCTTTCGTCACAAGTGCTGTTTTAGAGAATAGCGCCCAAGAGATTAGCGCAAGTAAGGAACCACTTACTAACGCAAGAAAAGTGATGTAAAACGTCAGTTTTTGCTCAAGGGTACTAATCACTGAAGCGAGTTGATTTGGGAACTCGGGGTTGAGCAGTTGATTAGAGAGGTGGCTACCCTGCGCATGCGCGGCTAATACGCTTGAAGTTTGAGCTAATCGACGCTGAAATGAGGCTTGTTCTTTGGATTCAAGGTATTGTGACTCAGTAAACAGAGAATCCAACTCTTGGTATGTGTCAGCACTTGTTGCTGCGTCGCTGAACATGGCTTCCAGCACCAAAGCGCCTAGACGGTAATACATGGTGCGAAGTTGCTCTGAATTGCTGGCAGACTCGCGACTGTTGTGTAACTGATCTGCGAGAGCAACTAGCTCACTGTCGCTCCCAATAAAGGTTCTAGCACCTTCAAGAAAACGGTCTGTGGAATAAAGCAGCTGAGTTAAATCCGGCGAACCCCATCCGGCAGAATGTTCACTTTCAAGTTGTAAGCGAACAGCGTAAACAAGTTGGAGCTTAAGAGAGACTTGATCAACGTGTTGTGCACGATAAGGCAATTCGAAGTGGAAGATATTACGCACCTCGTCCACTTTGCTGCTGAGTTCATCAATGGTCGAGATCGTGCGGATAGTTTGTTGCGCTTGCAGCCAAATACCTACGGCAAATGCACACCACACAGCAAACAAAAGCCAGACAGCTCTTCTAATTCCCTCTTTGAATTGCAGCAATGCTTTTCCCTCGACTATTTCTTATTAATAACAAGCATATACCATGAAACACGCGCTGACTGTGCGCACTTCACATAAAAAAAGAGAGCATAATGCTCTCTTATTATCAATTAGTTACGGCTTAACTGATCTTTTAGGTTTGGTGGCGTGCCTTTGATCGTTAGCGTGTCTGTCTCTGGATCGTAGAAAATACGCTCGCCAAGTAACAAGCTATCAAAGCTGATATTCAAACCGCCACCAGCGCCAACGTACTTAGTTAGCTTGCGTACGGTAGAACGGTCACCAGGGAAAGATTCTTCCAACTCGTAGCCTTGCTCTTTGGTAAAGTCCATAAAGCTTGTGCCATCTTGGCTTGGTGGCAACTCACCAGACAGTTCAGAAATTTGTACTTCGTCGCCTGATTTGATTTGCTCGTTACAGTAGTTGTAAACCTGCTTTTTGTACTCGTTCGCTTCTTGCTTCTCAAGCTTAGAATCCGCACAAAAGTCTTCTACCGCTTGCATTAGCACTTGGTTTTGCTGCTTAGTATCTAGACCAACATCCGCTTGTAGGAAATCGAGGAAAAAGTCTGCTACTTTGCGACCAACGCGACCTTTGATGTAAGAAAGGTAACGATTTGACTCACGGTCTGTGTCGTAACTTGAAAGATCAATGCGCGCAGCAATGTCCATCTTAGTGATGTCTAGGTAATCCGTCGCATCAATATCCAAGCCTTCAGTCACTTTTAGACTTTGGTTCATTGGCAAGATACCAATAAACAAATAGTCAGTTGCTAAGCTTTGGTACTCAGCAAAGACTAAGATACCCTCATCAGCAAATGGGTACTTAATCAGCTCTTCTTTCAAGCGATTTGCACTAATTTGTGAGAAATCATAGAAATCTCTCTCCCCTTTGCGCATTTCTTGAAGCCAAAATTGAAATTCGCTGTCTGATTGGAAAGAGCCGAAACCTTTGCCTGCTTTCGAGTGGAATACGCGATGCAGTTCCGCGACAAGGTTTTCAGTAGAGGTATCGTTTTCTAACGACGCCGGGCGAAGTTTAACAACCAGTTCGTCCTGATCGTTTTTGCACAATTGATGCAGAATAACGTTTGAAAGATGAAGGCTCATAGTGATTTTATCTTGCTACAAGGTTTAAGTTGTTGGGCATTGTAGGTTATCATAAGCCGCTTTTACTATCATTATTAGAGTCTTTATGCCGATTACATCTAAATATACTGACGAACAAGTAGAGAAAATTCTTGCTGAAGTGGGTGCTGTACTTGATAAACACGCTGCCTCTCCTGAGTTGACGCTAATGATTGCGGGAAATATCGCAACCAATGTCTTAAATCAACAAGTTGCTGCTTCACAACGCAAAGTTATTGCTGAAAAATTTGCTCAGGCACTGATGTCTTCTCTTGAAGCGCCAAAAACACATTAATAACGGATAATAGAACAAGTACATGGTAGACAGCGGAAACTCATACGGCGAACGCGTATCTCGACTAGTAGGTTGGGGTCACTGGTTTGCATTCTTCAACATCGTTGCATCGATGTTGATAGGTACACGCTATATCGTTCAATCGCCTTGGCCAGAAACCCTTATGGGGCAATTTTATCTGGCTGTATCTTGGGTTGGTCATTTTGGCTTCCTTGTTTTCGCCCTGTACTTATTAGTTCTATTCCCCCTGACGTTTGTCCTGCCATCAAGGAAACTTTTCCGCTTGGTGGCAGTGATATTCGCAACGGTTGGTCAAACCGTTTTATTGATTGATACTCAAGCGTATCAATCCATTAATTTGCACCTGAACCCTGTGGTTTGGGAGCTGTTGTTTAGCGAAGACAAAAGCGCGATCAGCTCTGATCTCCAACACCTTTTTGTGGTGATGCCGCTTATTTTCCTGGTGCAACTTGCTCTTTCTGAGTGGGTTTGGCGCAAACAACGCAAACTTTCCCATAAACACGTTGGCCGTCCTTTAGCTGCCGTGTTCTTCTTAAGCTTTATGACCAGCCATTTGGTTTACATTTGGGCTGATGCTTACTTCTATAATCCGATTACTAGCCAACGCTCTAACTTCCCATTGTCATACCCTATGACGGCGAAGAGCTTTATGGAAAAACATGGCCTTCTTGACCGTGAAGAGTACCTAAAACGCTTAGCAGAGAACCAAGGCAACATCGATTTAGTCAGCTACCCGCTAGAGAAGCTTGAATTCAATCGTCGTGGTAACAAGTTAAACGTGCTGATGATCAGCGTGAATAACCTTCGTGCGGACGCGCTTAACCAGAACGAAATGCCGAACTTGTACAAGTTTGCGCAAGACAATCAAAACTTTACTAACCATTACAGCTCAAGCAATGACACATACGGTGCATTTGGCTTGTTCTATGGCTTACCAAGTAGTTACGCGAGCAGCATCAAAGCGCAAGGCAGTGCGCCAGTATTACTAGACGTACTAAAAGATCAGGATTACAGCTTTGGTCTATTCAGCGGTAATGGTTTTGAAGATGACTTGTATTCAGAAGTTATCTTCCGTGGCTTGAATCTGGCTAATGAGCTAGATGGCACACAAGCCCATACCGACAAGCAGTCGATTGCAGCTTGGAATACATGGTTAACTGAACAAGCGAAAAAGCCTTGGTTTAGCTACATAGAAGTTACCACTGTCGACAACTTTGAATCTGAGCCGATGGCTGCTAACGAAGAGATCCCAGCCAGCGAACGATTTAAGAAAGCTTATGAGCAGTCAGTGAAATCCGCAGATAAAACCGTTGCGGAAATTATTGCTGATTTAGAAGCAAATGAGTTACTGGCGAACACTATCGTGGTTATTACCTCGAATCACGGCAGTGAGTTTAACGAAACCAATACCAACAGTTGGGGAGCAAACAGCAACTACAGCCGTTACCAACTCCAAGTACCTATGGTGATTCACTGGCCGGGCATGCTACCAGCCGAGTTTACGCACAGTACGAGCCACTTAGATTTGTCTGTAACACTTTTACAAGACATGTTGGGTGTATCTTCAAACCCTTACGATTACAGCAGTGGCCGAAACTTATTCGATGAGAGCCGTCGCCGCTGGATTCTAGCTGGTGACACGCGTGAAATCGCACTTATCACTAGCTCACAAACAACCGTTATAGACAAATTCGGTAACTATAAGCTCTATGACGACAATTATAAGCGTTTGAGAGAATCTACACCGAAGCTCCCAGTACTAATGCAAGGGCTGACAGAACTTCAGCGCTTCTATTCAAAAAGCAATTAATTGAACAAAAGCTCTCCACTCGGAGAGCTTTTTCGTTTCTTTTCTCCACAAACAACACAAAATCGTGCAGTAAACATCCAAACGGTTCATTTTGGGGTTTACAAGATTTTCAAAGCCTTATATTATGCGCGTCAACAACGGAGAGATGGCTGAGTGGTTGAAAGCACCGGTCTTGAAAACCGGCATACGTTAATAGCGTATCTAGGGTTCAAATCCCTATCTCTCCGCCACATTTAGAAAGCTCGTTGAGAAATCAACGGGCTTTCGTCGTTTTAGTGCTTGGGAAATTACGGGATTTGTAAATCCCTAGTTGAACGCAACCCCGGCTCTCAGCCAAGTTTAGACCAAGCGTCACCGCACTCAGCCACATCCAGAAAAAGCCTGTCTAATCCTCGAAGCACTTTTCAATACGCAAGAAAAAAGCCCACTAATATTTAGTGAGCTTTAATCGTTAGGTATTCGAATGGAAAGGTTAGTTTCCTTTTGCTGCTTTAATCCTTTTATCAAGGTCTGGGTGGGTACTCAACCATTCAGGCAACTCTTCATAACTTTGGTTACGGAACAGTTCAAACATCTCAGCCATCGGCTTTGTGTCGCCATAAATCTTGAGCATCGCCTCTCTTGCAAATGCATCGGCTTGTATTTCAGCTTCTCTGGAGTAACCACTGGACAACACAAACACACTTGCGCCGGCAAGATTGTCCACGATGCCAGAGCTTTCACCAGTTAAAAGAGCGACACCAACAGAAAGGACACTCGAATACACCAACCTCTTTAGCATGTGGCGATGATGAATATGACCAAGCTCGTGAAGAATAATACTGTCCAACTGTTGCTGATTTTTAGACAACGCAACTAATTCATCGAGCAGCACAATCTTTCCACCAGGTAAGGCTAACGCATTCGCTCCTAGCTCAGAAGATCGGAAAACAATCTCTACTTGGTAAGGCAACGCCTCTAACTGTGTTAAGTGCTGCTCTACCCTGCTTCGAATGGCTTCTTGTTCGGCTTTACTCAGCTCGCTCGGTTCCCAACGGGAATCCAAACTTTCGAGTACCTTTTCGCCAAGTACAACTGAGACACTGTCAGGAATCGCGTATGCGACTTTGTCGCTCACCCAAGGTAACGCGTAATAATATCCCCCGAGCACAACCGCAATACATGCCATCGCAGACACGACCCAAGCAAGCCAGTTCGATTCAATTTTATCAACAAAGCTCGACCTTTTATTTGCCTCCAACCACCGAGACACTTCTTCAGTACGCTCGGTAACGAAAACCCAACCATTGGGCAGCTTAAATCTGACGGGTAAATTGCCGACTGGAGCAGTAATGTCCGCATGTTGCTGATCACAGCTAAAAATATTGTCAGCAACAACCAAACTCAGCGAGTTAGCTTGAGCGACATCCAATCTGGCTTGATGTCGCTCTGAGCTTTTTGGTGGAAACGCGGCTCCTTCAAACTGCATTAACCGATTCCAACACCGAGATCGAAGGCTTGTGCAACTTCATCAGAAATCGCTGATTTCACTTTTGAATCTTGGTCTGCTGCTTTCAGTTGGCTCATGTCTCCAACGACGACCGTTTTATCAGCAACATAGCGAGAAGTACGAACCATTACCCATGGTCTCGCAATACTCAAGGTCACAACTTGTAATAGGAAGTTTGAGATAATCAGCCACATGTAGCCATCAACTGTATAGGTAGACTTAAACGTAAAGTTGTTTTCTTCTTGCCCTTCTTTTTCTAGCTTCATTTGGGAGAACAAGTAGTTACGAGTTCTTGTTGCTGTGTATGCCGTCAAGCCGATGGTTAAGCCAATCATACCAAGGTACATGACAACCATTGTAATGACAGGGCTAGATTCATTCAGTGAAGCCAAGTCGCCCGTTGCTGCTTCCATTAGCCCTGAGCTCCCAACCATCACAATGACCGCTACAATCGCAAGCGCGACAGCTGTGCTAAGACCGATTGCTACGGCTTTCAGGTAGGTTTTTACAAAGAAACTGGTTTCAAGTTCGCCACTAAACTGCCAGTCACCATAACGGTAGCCATTAACAAAGTAGCGTTGAACGCCAACCACAACCCAACCATAAAGTGCAGCCATAACGACGACTGAGCAAAGCCCTAAAATAACCGACGCAGCTTGTGAAACGCTTGCAACCGCCACACAGATACCAATGAAAACCATGACTGCCAGCGCAGCACCAAAGCCTCGGCCAAGTATGGTGATGTATGCATCTTTTAGTGACGAATTAAAAGAGAAGTGAACATTGCGGTAACTCGTCATTGCAGAATCAAATCGTGCGTTGCTCCATAACAACCATGGCAGGGCGACATAAAACAGAAGTAAGAGCACAAGCGCCAGTTGGGGAATGAATGAGTTTGCGATACCCCATACCAATACAATCGCCAGCGCGACTAAACGCCCCTTTAAGATTTGCATTGGCTCGGCATGATACTCAAAGTTATCACCGTCGATGTACGTGTTACCGTAGAAGTAGCGCTTTGTTCTTACTTTGGCCCAAGCAGAGTAAATTCCAAGCGTAACGATAGAAAGTAGAACATTGACAATCCAGATGCCAAAAAACTCTCCCCCTCGCCCTTTAAAAGAGATGGTATTGGAAATGCGTTGATGGTTCATATACAGTCCGAATAGTTTATTTAATTTTATGAATTTAAAGGCATTATCCTATCTCATTCATAAATTGATAAACTTGACTGCCATAAGCAAACTAAACATCAATTATTTATAAAATACATATTAATTATGAACTCAAATTCACCGAAAAAATAATTTAATGGTCATTTCCGCGCAAATGAAAGCATCTAAAGTGATAGAAACCACCCACTCAGTGAATTTAATCGACAATGGCTCATTATCACTAAAAAACTCAAAAACTTGAGACGTCACCTTACCAATCAAAAGGTTAGTTGCTGATTACATTTTTTATCAGGCGAATTGTAAGGTGTTTATAACTATCTAAATACCGCGAAGCCCCCTAATATTCGCCTCGGCATAAGGCAGGGGCATCGTCTTTCTGCATTAGCTAAATCCATCCATTTGTTGTTTTAGACAACGTCAAAGGCTAGGAAAATAAAATTGGGAAAGGATTCCCAGCCCTAAATGTTCATTCGAGAACTGAGTCCATTACCTCGATTTTCAACATTCTAGATTCAGTCTTTAAAAACGAATTCGGCAGCATTCAACAGCTGCATATGAATAGGCACCAAATCCGCGTGTTCACTTCGATAACCACCACCAACGACAGCCGCAACAGGAATACCTCTGTCTTTCATCAACTGCATTAAGAAACGGTCTCGCTCAAATATGCCCTCCGTCGACACGTTGAAGTAACCCAGTTCGTCGTCGACATGAATATCCACACCAGCGTCATATATCACCATGTCTGGACGATGCAAGTTAATCGCCATCTCGACGACCTCTTTAAACGTCATCAAATACGTTTCATCATTGGTATCACGACTCAAAGGGACGTCAAGATCAGAGTCTGGCTTTCTCGCCGGGAAGTTTTTATCGCAATGGAAAGACAAGGTGACAATGTCGGGTTCACTTTCACAAATCGTTGCCGTGCCATCGCCATGGTGGACATCACTATCGATGATCATCACTTTATCGACGTGTTCATGATCAAGCATGTGCTTAGCAGCAATCGCCAGATCGTTGAACAGACAAAAACCACTGCCAAAGTTTTTGTGCGCATGATGATAGCCACCGCTTAGGTGAATCGCGACACCATTCTCTAATGCCTTTTCTGCGGTCAGTACCGTTCCGGCGGTGGATGTCAGTGTCCGTGTTATCAACGCCTCACTCCAAGGAAACCCAATTCGACGCATTTTGGCCGCAGGCATAGCTCCCGTCACCAACAAGTCAACATACTCCCCATCATGCACGCGTTTAATATCATCCGTACTTAGAGGGCTTGGTTGGAAGAATTCAATTTGCCTTCCCCAATCTTCACTCGCGAGTTTCTCCATCACAGCTTGATAAAGATAGCGATATTTCATGATCGGATAACGGTGACCATTTGGTAGATCGAGTTGCGAGTAAATAGGGTGGTAAATCAGTGGCAGCATGAGACATTCTTTTCATAAAACGTTGTGAAATAGTACCAACTCCTTGAGTTGATTAAAAAGAAATTTAATTGATAATGATTTTCAATATCAATTAAATTTCTACCTGTTATGAATAAAACCTTATATACGATACTTGGCGCTTTCTTTGGTTCTTTCTGCGCGATATCTCTGTTCATGTCGATGATGTTAGGTGCATGGTGGTTAGTTGATTTTATCGCCCTTAACTAACACAATGGTTCTGTTTCCACTTAACCTCATTGAATCAGACAGATAGGTGTACTCATGAGTCAGACAGTCTTTATTACTGGTGCGAATCGCGGTATCGGCTTGAGTTTAACCGAGCTCTATTTGCAACAAGGCGCTCAAGTTCACGCGACAAGCCGTAACCTAGCAGACAGTAAAGAACTACACGCATTAGCATCGCGTTATAACACCTTGGTGCTACATGAATTAGACGTGACGGATTACCAAGGAGTCGCCCAACTCGCAAGCGAACTCCCAGCAATTGATCTGCTGATCAACAATGCCGGTTACTACGGGCCTAAAGGCTATGGTTTTGGTAACACCGATATCGAAGAGTGGCGACAAGTCTTCGAGATAAATACTATCGCTCCATTGAAGTTAGTAGAAAACTTTTATCCGCTGTTACAACAAGGCAAAGCGAAGAAAATTGCGTGTATATCCTCTAAAGTTGGCAGCATGACTGAAAACACCTCTGGTGGTGGTTACATCTATCGCTCTTCCAAAGCAGCGCTCAACTCTGTGGTTAAAAGTTTAAGTAACGACCTAACCGATGAGGGCTTCACAGTCTTGGCACTTCATCCGGGCTGGGTACGTACTGAAATGGGTGGGCCTAATGCCCTTATCGACACCCAAACGTCTGCTGATGGTTTAGCAAAAGTGATTGAGCAAAGCACGCAAGAAAATTCGGGGCAGTTTATTAACTATGATGGCACCGAACTTCCTTGGTAATAGTCAACTATCAATAAGTTAACGTAAGGCGACGAAAGGTTCTTATTTTCGTCGCCCATTCTCCACTTCTCCAATCTCAATACTTAACTTGAATTTCACCATTTCCTATCCAGACTTAGTGAGGTATTAACCCCGCTAAGGAGAGTAACCATGGCAGCAGATAAAGATCTGGTGAATTTCAGTGAAGATCATGAGCTCAATTACTGCTTAAGAAGTGCAGGTAAACGTCAAACTCAAGCGAATCGCGATACGCTGATCGACTTAGGACGACAAGTAAAACAGGATTTAGGTAAACGAGTGCTAACTCAAGATGACGTCAGAGGCGCAATCGACAAGAACGACAACTTGTTCGACTAGCCATGACCTTAATATGAGAAAGCGGCACTGGATGGTGCCGCTTGATTGTAAGTAAACATGAGTTATTTAGAGGATTTACGTTTGGTGGTCGTCGTTTTTGATGCACCAGATTTGTTGTAACTGCGCTTCTTACGCTTGAATGCTGGTCGCTCTACTTTAGGAAGATGACGCAGAGATTCCGGAATCGGACCTGATTTCACCTCGCCCATCAGCTCGTCTATGCGTTGTTCTAACGCTTGCATAAAAGGTTGATATGCTTGGTTTCTTTCTGCCATTCCTTGTAATTGGTGTTCCCAATGCGCAGTCATATCCGGGTACGTCGAGTCCATTGGCAAAGCGTGGATCAAGCCACGTCCTGCTGGTGAGCTCAAAATCGATTTCCCCTGACGAGTCAGCAATTGGCGTTTGAATAAAGTATCAAGAATGCCTGCCCTCGTCGCTTCAGTGCCCAGACCATCGGTTTCACGTAATATCTTCTTTAGTTCTTTATCTGCCACATAACGAGCGATACCCGTCATGGCTTGAAGCAATGTTGCCTCAGTAAAATGCTTCGGCGGCTCTGTTTTACGATCTTTGATTTCACCCTCACGGCAAGTCAGCACGGTGCCCTCTGCAAGTGGCGGCACAGCATCGATACCATCGTCTTCTTTGTCCGTTTTCCCCATCAACGCTTTCCAGCCCGGAGAAACAAGTTGGCGACCTTTAGCGATAAACGTACCACCAGCAATATCAAAGACGAGCTTCGCTTCCGCGTAAACTGCAGCTGGATAGAATTGCATTAAATATTGACGTGCAATGAGCTGATACACCTTCATCTCATTACCAGACAACGCATTCACATTCGCTTGTTTTGGTGTTGGAATGATTGCGTGGTGAGCATCGACTTTTTTGTCGTTCCACGCTTTAGACTTAATCGATAAGTCCGCACCTTGCACCGCGCTTTGTAGCTCTTTGGCATTGTTGGCAATAGCGGAAGTGACAGAACCCGCTTGTGAATAATGCTCCATCGGTAAGTAACGACAATCAGAACGTGGGTACGTGATCAGTTTGTGCTTCTCATACAACGCCTGACAAGTATCCAAAACCTGTTGGGCACTCATACCATAGCGTTTGGCAGCATCAATCTGCAAGGCTGATAATGAATAAGGAAGTGGTGCAGACTGCTTCGTTTGCTTTTGCTCGGATTCCGTAACTTTCGCAGGCTGGTTAGCAATGCGATTTGCTACGTTCTCGACGAGCTTTCGGTTAAGAACTCGACCTTCTTCATCTTGCCAAGGCTTACATGCCTCGCTTGGTTTCCAACGAGCGCGAATATCAAACGAACTATTTTGATCTTGATAAGGGATCAATGCATGCAGAGTGAAATAGTCTTTGGGTACAAAGTTTTCGATTTCTTCGTCGCGACGTACCACCAAACCAAGTACAGGGGTTTGAACTCGACCTACCGATAATACACCTTGGTAGCCTGCTTTTTGGCCCAGCAAAGTATAAGCGCGAGACATGTTCATTCCGTAAAGCCAATCAGCACGAGAACGTGCCAAAGCTGAAACAGAAAGAGGAATGAAATCACGATTGCTGCGCATAGAACTCAATGCACGCTTAACCGCGGGTAAGTTCAAGTCTGAAATGAGAAGTCGTTGCGTCGCTTCTTTCTTGGTTTTGGAGAGCTTACAGTAATCCAACACCTCATCCACCAACAATTGCCCCTCTCGATCCGGGTCGCCTGCATGGATAACTTCTGTCGCATCTTTAAGGAGTTTACGTATTACCGTGAGCTGTTTACTGGCACTTTTTCTCGGTCTTAACTGCCATTGTTGGGGAATAATCGGCAAGTCAGCTATATTCCATTTTTTATAGCGTTCATCGTAGGCATCGGGCTCAACTTGCTCTAACAAGTGACCAATACACCAAGTCACGACGTCACCATTACCACAACGGATAAAGCCTTGATCTTTCTTTTGAGGGTTTGGTAGTGCAGCCGCAATCGCGCGACCTAGACTTGGTTTTTCAGCAATAAACAGACGAGACATAAGGTTTTGGAAATCATAATAATTAGGGCCACATTATCTAATGTAGCCCTAACAAATCAAGAAAAACTGTACAGATGAACAGTTATAACGTCACTTTATAGCTTACTGAAACTCAACAAACTGAGACAGGTCACGCTCTGGCACTTTCATTGGGGTGCAGCCGGGTGTACCAAGATATAAGAATCCTACGATTTGATCTTCGCCTTCAAGGCCAAAAGCTTGATGCACTTCAGGATGGAACATCCACTTACCCGAGCGCCAGAAACCTTGGAAACCTTGTGCTACCGCTGCCATTTGCATCGCTTGTGCCGCGCAGCCTGCTGACAAATATTGCTCGAATGCAGGGACTTTCTCATGTTCTGTCACTTTCGCAATCACCGTGATGACCATTGGCGCACGAAACGGGGCGTTTTTTACTTTTTCAACGACCGCATCTTCACTGTTTTCTGCTTCAGCGGCTTTAACTAGAATGTCCGACAGTTTCTTTAAGCCATCGCCTTGAGCAATCACAAAGCGCCAAGGGGTTAAACCCGCATGATCAGGCGCACGCAGACCTGCACGAATAATATTCTCCAACGCTTTACCTTCTGGCGCAGGCTCAGACAACTTGGCAATAGAACGACGGTTGAGCAAAAGATCGAGAGCTTCCATGAGCAAGTCCTTATTTGATTGAATTATTATTTTTTACGCAGCTCACTTTAGCATAATCCAAACTTTCGAATAACAACCTGTTTTCTAGGGATTTAGAACAAAAAAAGCTGCGCACTTGGCGCAGCGATAAAAGGTTAAGAACGAATGAAAAAACTATTTTTGAGGTTACGTTTTAGAGTTTCACAGCAAGTTTGACGCCTTGGCGAATGGCACGAACCGCATCGAGCTCACCCGCATGATCTGCGCCACCAATAATGTGTAGCTTCTCGCCCAGCTCATGCCACTTGTCTTCAAACGGGCGAACCGATTCTTGCCCTGCACAAATCACCACTTTATCCGCTTCTAGCAGCTCTTCTTTGCCATTTACATGAATGTGTAAGCCAGCATCATCAATCTTGTCGTACGACACCCCACCGTAGAGGTGAACACCACGTTTCTCTAGCGTACGTTTATGAATCCAACCTGTGGTTTTGCCCGGCCCTTTACCAACACGCCCTTTACGACGTTGAAGCACCCATACTTCTTTATCGCTCACTGCGTCAGGATAAGGATACAGACCGCCCGGTTGAGACATCTCTTTATCAATGCCCCACTCATGCAGCCAATCATCTAATGTTTGACCCACCGGCTCGGTGATCATGGTCGCCACGTCAACACCAATACCACCAGCCCCAACAATCGCAACTTTCTCACCAACAGGCGTTTTATCTCGAATCAGTGTTTGGTAGTCGATCACTTTCTCTGGGTTATCGATACCATCAATTTTCACCTTGCGAGGTTCAACACCCGATGCCATGACGACTTCATCGTATTCGGTCAGCAAGTCGTAATTGGCTTCTGTCTCTAGGTGAAGATTCACTCCCGTCTCTTCAATGCGGTTCGCAAAATAACGAATGGTTTCACGGAACTCTTCTTTGCCCGGGATCTGCATCGCTAAACGGAACTGACCGCCAATGCGATCGTTCTTCTCAAAAAGATCCACTTTGTGCCCACGTTCTGCCAGCGTCGTCGCACAAGCCAAACCAGCAGGTCCGGCACCAACTACCGCAATGTTCTTCTTCTTGAATGCCTCTTCAACAACAATTTCCGTCTCGTAACACGCCAGCGGGTTAACTAGACAACTCGCTCTTTTACCTTTGAACACATTGTCCAAGCATGCTTGGTTACAGCCAATACAAGTGTTGATCAGTTGAGATTTCTCTTGCTCCGCTTTCGCAACAAAATAAGGGTCAGCTAGGAATGGACGCGCCATCGAAACCATATCGGCATGGCCAGAAGAAAGAATTCGCTCGGCTTCATCTGGGGTATTGATACGGTTACAAGTAATGATTGGCACTGAGACGTGAGGTTTAACTTTTTCTGTCACCCAAGTAAATGCGCCACGAGGAACCTGAGTTGCAATGGTCGGAATGCGCGCTTCGTGCCAGCCGATACCAGTGTTGATGATGGTGACACCGGACTCCTCTAGCGCTTTTGCCAGTTCAATCACATCTTCAAACGTACTGCCCTGCTCGACCAGATCGAGCATGGAAAGACGGAAGATAATAATGAATTTTTCACCGACCGCTTTACGCACAGCTTTAACGATTTCAACCGGGAAGCGCATGCGCTTTTTATAACTGCCACCCCAGTCGTCGTAACGCATGTTGGTGCGTTTACATAAGAATTGGTTAATCAAATAACCTTCAGAGCCCATCAGCTCGACACCATCATAGCCCGCTAGCTGAGCCAGCTCGGCACTATTAGCGAAAGCTTCGATGGTCTTTTTGATTTGGCGCTCGCTCATTTCGCTTGGTGCAAATTTGGCGATAGGCGCTTTCATTCCCGAAGCACTCTGCGCGAATGGGTGCATCGCGTAGCGTCCGGCATGGAGAATTTGTAGGGCTATTTTGCCGCCGTGTTTGTGCACCGCCTCAGTGACAATCTTATGTGCTTTGGCGTGTTTTGGCTTACTGAATTCTGCACTCAAAGGATGTAATCGGCCACGTAGGTTTGGTGAGAAACCGCCCGTCACGATTAGACCTACACCGCCTTTGGCACGTTCTTCATAAAACGCCGCAAGCTTTTGTAGTCCTTCTTTGTGCTCTTCTAGACCAGTGTGCATTGATCCCATCAGGACGCGGTTTCGTAGCTGTGTAAAACCTAAGTCCAATGGCTTTAACAAATTTGGGTACATGGCAGACATCACTAAACATCCATTTTTATTGTTGTGGTCTGACCACAGTACGCCGCAAAAACCAAAAAATCAAACAAGCGTTTACATTTTTGCAACACAAGTCAATCTCACGTTAAAGTATGCCAATTGTTGAATTGCCGTGATAAGCTAAAAAAATTGTTATCTTTTGAGATCTTAGAGATAAGAACCCATACTTTGTAAGATTAGGGAATGACTATCTCGTTATGGAGACAAGATGAAAAAACTCTTCAAATTTATTGGTCTGATATTCAAGGGGATATGGAAAGCCATCACCTTTGTCAGACTCGCGCTGATGAATCTGATCTTCTTAGTGATGATTGCCGTCTTCTACTTTGCCTTTACATACACTGGTGAAGGTCAGCCTACCGTCGATAAAGAATCGGCACTTGTAATGAACCTATCTGGCCCTATCGTAGAACAGCGACGTTATGTCAATCCTATGGATTCGGTAGCTGGCTCTATTCTGGGTAACGAAATCCCGAAAGAGAACGTGCTGTTCGACATCGTAGATACTATCCGTTACGCGAAAGATGACCCGAAAGTATCGGGGTTGGTTCTAGCGCTTCGCGATATGCCAGAAACTAACCTGACGAAACTTCGTTACATTGCAAAAGCACTGAATGAGTTCAAAACCTCAGGCAAGCCTGTGTACTCGGTCGGTGATTTCTACAACCAAAGTCAGTACTACCTTGCAAGCTATGCAGATAAAGTCTTCCTAGCACCAGACGGTGGCGTATTGATTAAGGGCTACAGCTCTTACTCTATGTACTACAAAACCTTGTTAGAGAAGTTAGACGTATCGACTCACGTATTCCGAGTAGGTACTTACAAGTCAGCAATTGAACCATTCATCCGCGACGACATGTCGGGTGCAGCAAAAGAGTCAGCAACGCGCTGGATCACTCAACTTTGGAGTGCGTTCGTTGATGACGTCGCAACCAACCGCAACATCGACGCCAAAGTACTCAATCCGACTATGGATGAATTGCTTGCAGAGATGAAATCGGTAGATGGTGACCTAGCACAACTGGCAGTAAAAATGGGCCTAGTCGACGAACTGGCTACTCGCCAAGACGTACGTAAGCTATTTGCCAAAGAGTTTGGTAGCGATGGTAAAGACAGCTACAACGCGATTGGTTACTACGACTACCTAGCGACCATGCGCCCTAATCTCACACCGTCAGAGAACGACATTGCAGTAGTCGTCGCAAGCGGCACAATCATGGATGGTCAACAACCACGCGGCACTGTGGGCGGCGACACGGTAGCAACCCTACTTCGTCAAGCGCGCAATGACGACAAAGTGAAAGCGGTTGTACTTCGTGTTGATAGCCCTGGTGGTAGCGCGTTTGCCTCTGAAGTCATTCGCAATGAAGTAGAAGCGCTGAAAGAAGCAGGTAAACCTGTCGTGGTTTCAATGTCGAGTCTTGCAGCGTCTGGTGGTTACTGGATCTCCATGAGTGCAGATAAGATCGTTGCTCAACCAACGACTCTGACAGGTTCGATTGGTATCTTCAGCGTTATCACAACGTTCGAGAAAGGTTTCAACAAACTTGGCATCAGCACTGACGGCGTTGGCACGTCTCCATTCTCTGGTGATGGCATCACGACAGGTCTTTCTACTGGCGCTTCTGAGGCGTTCCAGTTGGGTATTGAGCACGGCTACAAACGCTTTATTTCTCTGGTTGGTTCAAACCGAGATATGTCATTAGACGAAGTCGATAAAGTGGCACAAGGTCGCGTTTGGACAGGCCAAGATGCACTGTCTTTCGGTCTAGTAGACCAAATGGGTGACTTCGATGATGCTGTGAAACTGGCAGCGAAACTTGCTGAAGTTGAAAACTACGAAATCTACTGGGTTGAAGAGCCTCTTTCACCAACTGAGCAATTCATTCAAGAATTCATGAATCAGGTGAAAGTGTCTTTGAGCATCGATGCAACGAGCTTTCTTCCAAAGAGCCTTCAGCCAGTAGCGCAACAGTTTGAGCAAGACGCGAGCATGATGCAAAGCTTCAACGATCCAAAAGGTCAGTACGCCTTCTGTTTGAACTGCGAAGTGCAATAGCTTTCCTAGCTTAGCCAAAAAGGGGCATCTCTGTGCGAGATGCCCCTTTTTATTAGGTGTCATTTCGCTATAATCCCCGCCACTGTTCCCCCTACATGAAATAAAGTAGAACGATGACTAGAAAACACATCTACATCGCTTACACCGGTGGCACCATCGGTATGCAAAAATCGGATCACGGCTACGTGCCTGTGGCTGGCTTTATGGAAAAACAACTAGCCAGTATGCCCGAGTTCCACCGCCCAGAAATGCCGGAATACACCATTCATGAGTACGAGCCTCTGATCGACTCATCTGATATGACACCGGCAGACTGGCAGCAAATCGCAGACGACATCCGTGATAACTACGAGAAATACGATGGCTTTGTGATTCTGCATGGTACTGACACCATGGCATACACAGCTTCTGCTTTGTCTTTCATGTTGGAAAACCTAGGTAAGCCAGTAATCGTAACAGGCTCACAAATTCCTCTAGCAGAACTGCGCTCAGACGGCCAAGCAAACCTGCTGAATGCACTGCATATTGCGGCAAACTACCCTATCAACGAAGTGACGTTGTTCTTCAACAATCAGTTGATGCGCGGTAACCGCAGCACTAAGTCTCATGCAGATGGTTTTAATGCCTTTACTTCACCAAACCTTCCACCACTATTGGAAGCGGGTATCAACATCCAAATCAGCAACAACATTGCTGTCGGTGAGCAACCAGAAGGTGAGTTCAAAGTACATAACATCACACCTCAACCTATCGGTGTGATCACCATGTATCCGGGCATTTCACACGAAGTCATTCGCAATACACTTCGTCAGCCAGTTAACGCAATGATTCTGCTGACTTTTGGTGTGGGTAATGCCCCTCAAAATCCAGAGCTACTTGGTCACCTAAAAGAAGCTTCTGAACGTGGCGTTATTGTCGTGAACCTAACTCAGTGTTTGGCTGGTAAAGTTAACATGGGCGGTTACGCAACAGGCTGTGCTCTGGCTGATTCCGGCGTAATCAGCGGTTTTGATATGACACCAGAAGCGGCACTAGCAAAACTTCACTACCTTCTGAGCCAAGATTTGTCTTACGAAGAAATTAAGCAAAAGATGCAAGAAGTGTTGCGTGGCGAAATGAGCCTGTAAACGGTTCTCTTCAACATCCGAATACGAAAAAGCCCAATATACAAAATTGGGCTTTTTGCTTTGAAAGAGGTGTGCTGTTTAGTTCAAGTTCGGATTCACTCGAACGATGTCTTGCTCTTCTCCACTGAATTGTTTCTTCAATTCTTGCTTAGATTTAAAGCTGATTTCACCACCAGCGGCGACCGTCATGTGTTGCGCCTCGGTGTTATGTTTTGATTGATACAACATCACAGCTTGCATACATGAGTCTCGCTGCTCTTGGGAAAGTGGTGTACCCTCAGGCCATCTTCCTGTCTCTACTGCGTAAACCAATCGCTCATAGACTTCTGGAGTTATCGCATTTAATAATTGTTCTGCGTCCATAATGTACCTTCTTATTACATTCTATTTACAGAACATAACGGTATAGAAAGCAGAGTCAAGAGCTCGAAAATGAATTGGTGTAACGGATCACAAGCAAAACCATGAAACGAACATACTGGTTACTCGCAGGCCTTGCCAGCCTGACATTAACAGGTTGCTTCGAAGGCAACGTCACCACTGAAGAATTGTGCCAAAAGAATCCACAGCTTCGCTGTGAAAACTTAAATATGGACGATGGTCAATGTCGCATACCTCGTACCAATTTGGTTTGGCATCGCTTTGAGCTACTCAAAGATCCATCAGAAGCCAATCAAGTCATCGAATACGGGTTAGTTGCTGAGTATCGCAAATGTTTAGAACTCGCGTCACAGATCACTCCGATTGATCAAAGCGCGCTAAAACGTAAAAGATTTGATGCCTTGGTGCACAGCATTGATGAGCTGGATCGTATCGTCAATAACTTAAAAGGCTCTAACGACCCAGCAACACTTTACTTCTTGTGGTCTCAAACGGGTGACGACCAAGCACGTCGTCAGTTTTTACAAATGGAAGGCAAACCAGAGCTCAATACCGCAGAAATGCAGTACGCACTCGCCACCTTCTATACCAACCGCGATCCACAAAAGACATTAACATTACTTCATAATTCGCTATCGATGTCGAACGAAGACAACTTAAAACCAGAAATTTTGAAGTCATTGGCCAGCATTAACCAAGGTCTAGGTAATAAAGAGCAGGCTTACTTATGGGCCATGGTTGCAAAGCGCTACGATGTCCCACTTGCTGACGAGCAACAATTGCAGCGCATGTTTAACTTTGCCAACCCAGAGAAATATGAACAATTAGATGATTTGGCTAAATCTATATCTAAGGCAATAGATAAAGGGAATTATTCACCAAGGATGATCCCTAGCGATTTATAAAATAAAAAACTCCCGTTCATGTCGGGAGTTTTTTATTTCTACAGTAACGGTTCAGTATTTTATTAATTGAAAGGATGAAACATTCTTTCAACCAAAACTGGCGTTATTGATCGGATTTGTTGAAAATTAACGACACCGAGTTGACACAAAAACGCTCACCCGTTGTTTGCGGTCCATCTTCAAAAACGTGACCTAAATGGCTGTCACAAGTGGCACATCGAATCTCAGTTCGGACCATTCCGTGACTCAAATCCTTAAGATAACGCACCGCAGAGTCGTTAATCGGGGCATCGAAACTCGGCCAACCACAGCCAGAGTCATACTTGTTATCAGAGACAAATAGAGGGGTGTTGCAACAGGTACAGGCATACACACCTGTCTCTTTATTATGAAGCAGTTTACCGGAGAACGGAGGCTCTGTGCCTTGCTCGCGACAGACGCGAAACTCTTCCTCAGAGAGCTGCTCGCGCCACTGTTCATCGGACTTCGTTACTTTTCTTCCGCTTTGTTCTACCAATTTCTGTTCCTTATTTCTTATTTTTGGCAATGACTTTTTTAGCAAAAAACTTGCTTCTCGTAACAGTTGTAGCACATACTTTCTCACCAGGACACCATGTGTAATTAATTTGATACGAGTTCTTATCTCGAAAGTTATATTACGCCAACTGGAATGTAGAATAACCAGTTAAAAGTTTAAAAAACGAGCATTTGCGAAGAATTGTTAAAAAAAGCGTCGCTTTTTTTTGACTTTAAACAAGTTAAGTCCGATTATCTGTTGCAGATGTTTACTGGATTTTGTAATTTTACTACCAGTTATCTTTAATCAGAAATTAAGTTGTGGAGCAACTATAATGACTATCAAAGTAGGTATTAACGGTTTTGGCCGTATCGGTCGTTTCGTATTCCGTGCAGCGCAAGAGCGCAACGACATCGAAGTTGTAGGTATTAACGACCTTATCGACGTAGATTACATGGCATACATGCTTAAGTACGACTCAACTCACGGCCGTTTCAACGGTACTGTTGAAGTTGAAGGCGGTAACCTAATCGTTAACGGTAAAACTGTACGTGTAACTGCAGAGCGCAACCCAGAAGACCTAAAATGGGATGCTATCGACGTTGACGTAGTAGCTGAAGCAACTGGTCTTTTCCTAACTGACGAGACTGCACGTAAGCACATCACTGCTGGTGCGAAGAAAGTTGTTCTAACTGGTCCTTCAAAAGACGCTACTCCAATGTTCGTAATGGGCGTTAACCACGCTACTTACGCTGGTCAAGACATCGTTTCTAACGCTTCTTGTACTACTAACTGTCTAGCGCCTATCGCTAAAGTTCTTAACGACAAGTTCGGTATCGAATCTGGTCTTATGACTACAGTTCACGCTACTACAGCAACTCAAAAAACTGTAGACGGTCCTTCTGCTAAAGACTGGCGCGGTGGTCGTGGTGCTTCTCAAAACATCATCCCATCATCAACTGGTGCTGCTAAAGCTGTAGGCGTTGTTCTTCCTGAACTAAACGGCAAACTAACTGGTATGGCTTTCCGCGTACCAACAGCTAACGTTTCTGTAGTTGACCTAACAGTTAACCTAAAAGAAGGCGCATCTTACGAAGCTATCTGTGCAGCAATGAAAGAAGCTTCTGAAGGCGAACTAGCTGGCGTACTAGGCTACACTGAAGACCAAGTTGTTTCTCAAGACTTCATCGGTGAAGTTCAAACTTCAGTATTCGATGCTAAAGCTGGTATCGCTCTAACTGATAACTTCGTTAAAGTTGTATCTTGGTACGACAACGAAATCGGTTACTCAAACAAAGTTCTAGACCTAATCGCTCACATTTCTAAGTAATTAGACAGTTAGCAATTAGCGAATAACTTCGTTAAAGAAAAGGCGGCTCTAGAGTCGCCTTTTTTGTATCTGGAATTTGAGAGAATATAAAATCGATATAACATCTGTTCTGCAAGTATCGACAACGCTCTCCCCCAGCTATAGGAAATAACACATGGATTTAAAAACTCTCCCAGCACTCACTGTGTTATCTGACAATGTCACTATCGTTGAAGTTGATCAGGTTAAAGTCGTTCGCGTTATTCATGAGAAAGCAACGGCAGGTATCGCGCTACACGGTGGTCATGTCGTGTCGTTCACACCAGCAGGCCAAGAAGACCTAATCTGGATGAGCGAAAAAGCAATCTTTGATGGCAAAGCGGCACTTCGTGGTGGTATTCCTGTTTGTTGGCCTTGGTTTGGCCGCATTGCAGCGCCAGCTCATGGTTTTGCGCGCACAGCAGAATGGGAATTGGTTGAACACCGTGAGAACGACAATGGCGTGATCGTTGAACTTGCTCTCTTCCCAACCGAAGAAACTCACGACATCTGGCCACATATGTTTGATGCTCGTCTTGTTGTTGAAATCAGCGACGAGCTAAAGGTGACATTGAAAGTCACCAACATTGATGATGCAGAGTGGACATTCTCAGGTGCACTACACACATATCTAAACGTTGGTGATATCAAACAAGCACAAACGACGGGAATGGGCCCTGAATACATCGATAGCCTAAAAGAAGGTGAAATCTGCCAAGGTGGTGACGTCCTTCAACTAACTGATACTATCGACCGTGTTTACACTCAGCCAGAAGCGAAAATCTTGGTGAAAGACCCAGTGTTAGATCGCACGTTGAGCGTTGAAAACCAAGGCCATAACTCAGCAGTGTTGTGGAACCCTTGGGCACAAGGCGCACAAGGCATGGGGGACATGGCAGACAACGGCTACGAAACCATGATGTGTGTTGAGTCGACAGTGCATGCACCAAGTATTGAGCAAGGCAAGACGTTACAGCCAGGTGAGACACATGAACTTATCACTGTAATTTCAGCGCAGTAATCCAGTTTAAAGGCCGGTTCACCCGGCCTTTTTTACATTTCCAAAGCACAACACAAGAATCACTCATGCCATACTAAGGCCAACCACAACGAGTCGAGATAATGGTGTAACGATGAAATACCGCATTTATTCAATATCGCTTCTTACGAGCTTATTGTTTGGCTGTGCCAACACTGAGGTCTCGTTACAAACCGAAAAGAACGTCGCCGAATACAAGCAATTGTCTCCAACACGATATCAAGTCTATTGCCCCACCGGAATCTGCCGCTTCCAAGTTTCCGCGAACCAGAAAACGGCAATAAGCATTGAGATGTTCTATGCCGAAAATAAACCGTTCAAGAAGATTGAAGGGCTGACCTACGACAATCAAAATCAATATCCGACGTCGAATGTTTTTACTCTTCCCGTAAAATCACACAACGAGAGAATATCTGTGCAAGTCATCGACTATTACAGATAACCCCACTCCGTTATCGCTTTGAATAACGAATAATCGATTCTCGATACAGTGAAAGCAGTGTATCGCTTTTCACACCGACCCCAACGTTTTGCGCGGAGAAAGCACTCCACTCATCGTTCATGTATTTACGTTGATCCGTTTTCTGAATCGTCATCCCTTCGGCAGGCCCATCAGTCACCACTCGGACGGCACCACTGCGCAAAGTAAACAGCTCAGGATCAATGACATACGCAATCGCAGAAGGATCATGGACATGGCAACCATCCATTCCAACCTTCTCGGAGTAAAACTTCAAATAGTAGCGGCTCACATCCCAAATGAACTGCCCTACTTCTCCCGCATCCTCTCGCAGTTGGTCTAGGTATTGCCCCGTAAAGAAGCTCTCTTCCGTAACATCCAAACCGATGATGACGACTGGCCACGAAGCCGTGAATACCTTATCTGCGGCATGAGGGTCGTCATGAATGTTTGCTTCCGCAAATGGCGTAACATTGCCTCGATGATCGTTCTCACCAAAAGCGCCGCCCATTACAACCACTTCCTTAACCAAGTTAACGATTTCTGGGTCTGCTTCCAAAGCGAGCGCAAGGTTAGTTAAAGGGCCCACGGCCACCAAGGTGATTTCTCCCGGCTCTGCTCTAACGCTGTCGATGATGAACTGATAAGCAGGCGTATCAATGGCACTTACATCCAGTGCGCTCGGCGCTTTCACATCACCAAAGCCAGCTTCCCCGTGTACGACAACTGTTGCTCCAACCGGCGCTTTTACTAAAGGCTTATCCGCACCTTTCGCAACCAAAGCTTTCATACCAAACTTCTGTTTTAGGTAAAGGGCGTTTTGCGTCGCGTTGTCTATCGTTGCATTACCATAAACGGTTGTAATGGCCATAAGGTCGATATCAGGATGGGCTTCAGCAAAAAGAATGGCCATCGCATCATCGATGCCAGGATCTGTGTCTAGGATGATTTTCTTTGTCATAACAGCTTCTATTAAACGCTTGGAAAGCCCCAACAATACCTATAAAAAACAAGGATAAACGTGACCAAAGCCGAAGGTATGAGCTTTCTTTTAGTCGCTGCTCCTTACTATCGCTTCAACCAAACAAATGAAACTTTCACCCACTAGCATCCAATTCATTGGTAGCTCAACTTACTCAACCTTATTTGGTCATTTCATTTCTGCAATAAAATCACCCAGTCAGCGGTCATTTGTTATCTAAGCTATTGGTTGCTCTTATTTTTTGACAGTTAACTTAATAAATATCAAAAAAACTCGTCATATAAATCGCTAGCATGCCGATACAACATTTATAACATCCATCAATAATCAGGAAAGACACTACATGCTAGACAAATATCGGAATCAAAGTGTCGGTTTCCAGCTCAAACTGGTCATCACACTGTGTCTGCTTATTGCATTTTCAAGCATTGCTGCGCTTGTTTATCAAAACGCTTCAAACGTACTTTTAGAAAATACGCTGAAAGAACATCAATCTAAAGTGGAATCGATGGCAAAAACCATTGCAGGGCAGTTCAATGCTTATCTGCACACGGCAGAAGTTTTGGAATCCACCTTCCGTAATGGTTATTTGGCGGGCGTCTATGTCGAGAGTTACAACGTTGACTTTCAAGGTCACCAAGTACCAAACATCACCCAATACAGCGAAAGCTTGATTGGTGACACTAAGTTAGTTGATAGCTTTACTCGTGACACTGGCGCTGTTGCGACCCTGTTTGCTCCAATGGGCAACGACTTCATTCGCGTCGCTACTTCATTAAAAGATCCTCAAGGCAAAAGAGCACTTGGCACTACATTGGGGCTTAACCACCCGGGTTACCAAAAGCTTAAAAACGGCCAACCTTACTATGCGCAAATCAAACTTTATGGTGAGCGCTACATCACCTACTACGCACCTTTAAAAGACGCGAATGGTAAGGTCAACGGTATCTCATTCATTGGTTTACCTGTTGAGCGCGCGACCCAAGATCTATTCAGCTCGCTACAAAGCGTAAAATGGGGTGACACTGGTTACACCATCATTCTGGATAACGAAAAAGACAACCAAGGTCATTACCTTCTTCACCCAAAACACGAAGAGAGCGATCCACCGATTCAAGAAGTGTCTGACTACAACGGCAATAAACCTTTCTACCAACTTTTCGAACAAGAAAGTGGCTTAATTCGCTACCCATTTGAGTACCAAGGCACCGTGGGTGAAAAGTACCTAGTTTACACTCAAGTACCGGGTTGGAACTGGAAACTGTTAGGAGGCACTTTCATCAATGAAGTCACCAAAGGCAGCCAAGCTTTACTTCAACTGATTGCAATGATTTCTCTCATTGTGGCAGCGGCCACTTTTGTGGTGCTTACGCTTGTACTCAACCGAACACTAAATCCACTCACCATTTTGAATGGTTACATGAACCGTTTGGCAAAAGGTGAAGTGAGTATCGATATTCCTGCTTCAGGTAAAACATCGAAAAACGAAATCATTAACTTGAACAACGGCGTTGCCAATATGGCGGGACAACTGAACGAGTTGGTTGGTCAAATTCGCTCGACTAGCGACCAAGTTGAAAGTAACTCGACCAGCGTTGTGGATGATGCTAACCGCAACCTGATGCAATCGGATCTTCAGCAAGAGCAGGTAGAGCAAGTGGTAACTGCAATTGAAGAGATGGCTTCGTCTGCTCAATCTGTCGCTCAGCAAGTTGAACAAATTGCCGAAAATGTTCGCTCTGCAAACACTGACAGCCAATCTGGTCTAGAAGTCGTTGAAGGCGTTTGTATTGATGTTGCGCAGTTAAATGACCAACTAGACCAATCTGCGGCAGCTATCGAACAAGTGAATCGAGACAGCGAAAGCATTCAAACCGTGACGAAAATGATTGATGAGATCGCAGAGCAAACCAACCTACTTGCACTTAATGCGGCTATTGAGGCTGCACGTGCAGGTGAACAAGGCCGCGGCTTTGCTGTAGTGGCAGACGAAGTGCGAACCCTTGCTCATCGTACTCAGACCTCCGTGAAAGATGTCGTCGAGATCATCGAGAAACTTAAAGGCTCCACCAGCAATGCCGTAAGCATGATGACGGAAAGCCAGCAAAACGCGAATAAGGTATTGGATAAAGCACAAGAAGCAGGCACCGCGCTAGAAGCGATTGCAGGACAAGTTCAGTCTATTGCGTCTCAAGCCGATGCTATTGCTGCAACCTCAGAAGAACAAGCACAAGTTTCTCAAGAGATTGCCGCCAATGCTCATTCTATTAGCGAACTGAACCGCGAAAGCCGCGATACCAGCGCTAAAACATCGCAAAGCGCAACCGAGCTACAGCAGCAAGCGCAAAACTTGAAACAGCAAGTGGATTTCTTCCACTAACCCTCCAATAAAACCGATGAAAGAGCCGATAATTCGGCTCTTTTTTGTTTCGCTTGCAGCATCCCTTTTTGATAGAATTTGCCGCCCTACTTCCTGTCCAGAGATCGTCATGAACTATCAATGTCCTCTATGTCACCAACCTCTTGAGCTAACAGCAAAGACGTTTAAGTGTGAAAACAACCATCAATTTGATTTAGCAAAAGAAGGCTACGTCAACTTGATGCCAGCGCACCACAAACGCTCAAAAGATCCAGGTGATAACAAAGAGATGATGCAAGCACGTCGTCGCTTTTTAGAAGGCAATCATTACGATCCGATGCGCCAAGAAGTGGCAAGCCTATGTGCCAAATACACCGAAGGCACAAGCCATCAATTGTTGGATATTGGTTGCGGCGAAGGCTACTACACAGACCAAGTTCAGCAGTCTCTGCATTCACAAAATGAAGAAGCGACGGTTTATGGTCTAGATATTTCTAAAGTCGCCATTCGTTTCGCGTCTAAGCGCTACCCAAATTGCGATTTCAGCGTGGCATCAAGCCATCGCTTGCCATTTGCAGAACAATCTCTAGACGCGATTTTGCGTATCTACGCTCCGTGTAAAGCAGAAGAGCTACAACGTGTGATTAAAGACAACGGTGTTGTTATCACAGTCACGCCAGCAGGCCGTCACTTGTACCAGTTCCGTGAACGTATCTACCAAGAGATACGCTTACACAACGAAGAGCCAGAGAACATTGAAGGGTTCGAACTTGAGCATCAACAAAAGCTCAACTACACCATGGACTTAAAAGACGGCGTCGCATTCGACCTACTGCAAATGACACCATTCGCATGGAAAGCCAACGACGAGCTTCGCGAAGAGCTAAAGTCATCTACACTTTTCCAATGTGAGGCTGACTTTATGTTGCGCGTTTACCGTAAGAAATCGATTCAATCTGAAAATGAAGCATAAAATGTAACGCTAATTATTCTCATTACCATTGATTCATTTATCAGCCTCCATTAATATCATTCGGACATTTTTGGAGGCTTTTTAATGCGCTTTTCTACACTAAGTCTGATTTTTGCAGGCTTGCTTACTGGTTGTGCTTCAAATGCACCGACCGCTCCCAACGCAGCAACTGACGACGTAACCAGTTTCTACGACTACCAGCTTCATGCCCCTTCCGGTGAAGCCATCTCAGTCAACCAGCTAACCCCAGCCCTACAACAAGCCGACGTAATTTTGATTGGTGAATGGCACACACACGCTGGTATCCACCGCTTTCAAACCGACATGCTAAAGCAGTTGTCTTCTGCTAGTCGCCCTCTTGCGCTTTCAATGGAGCAGGTCACACGCGACAAGCAAGCAATCTTAGATTCATACCTAAACGGCGAAATTGGTGAGCAATACTTTATGAAGCAAAGTAATGCTTGGCCAAACTACGAAAGTGATTACCGCCCGCTGGTTGAGTTTGCCAAGCAAGCTGATATTCCAGTGATTGCCGCAAATGCGCCGAAAAATATTGTGCGTTGCATTGGCCGCCAAGGCATCGATTACTTAGATAAGCTCGACAGTGATGAGCGCAGTTTTGTCGCGGACGAAGTCAACACAGCAAACAGTCCATACAAAGAAAAGTTCATGGCATCCATGCACCACGGCAAGCCAGAGCAGACTGAAAAGCAATACGCAGCTCAGGTAACATGGGATGAGACCATGGCAGAATCCATCGTCAAATACCTAGAGAAACACCCAGGAACTCAAGTAGTTCACGTCGCGGGCAAATTCCATACTGAAGGCGGTTTAGGCACAGCGGCTTCTATCTTGAATCGCAACCCAGATTTAAACGTTGTCGTCATTACCCCTACTGCAGACATCACCTCAGACGGTTCGGATTACCAACTAGAAGTCCTTGCGCCACCGGTGCGTTACGTACAAGACGCAAACCGCATGGCGGCGTACAAGCACCTTGCTAAGCGTAATAGCGATCTTCAATGTAAGTAATCAGAAAAATCTGACTACGCCTTTAGATAAATAGGTCTGCTTTTTGCTTTAGTTTCCGAATAGTGACAGGAAGCGGCAAAAACAGACCTATTTTCGTTCTGATTGATTCAAGAAATAACGTTTGCCGTCGATATAGATATAACTGCTTTTTATACCCAAGTAACCTCGAGATGCTAGGTTCAGCGAGAATGACTTGGTTTGTAGACGCGGCAGCGATTTAAAGGTTTGGTGGGTCCAAATCAAGAATCGACAACAAAGTATACAAGCCAAGTCAACTCGCCCTTCGGGAGCGTGTCATTGACCCAATTTCTGCGTCAAACAACTTGGAAAGAGCCAGCTATTACGCTGCGTTGTTTTCCTTGACCTCGAATCAATGACAACGCTCTGAATCCTGCATCTTGAAGTCACTTGGGTATACCTGCACTCATGAAGGAGTGTCGTTGTTCGAAGGGGTAACAGATGAATCCAGTAGGAAGCAATTCAGTTAATACATACGCCGCTCAACAAAACAAAGTTGAGCAAGCAAAAAAGGCAGATCAAACTACCGACGCAGCGCCACTAAAGGTTGAGCAAAACAAAGTGACGCTTTCTTCTGAAGGAAAAGCGCTGCTTGCCGCTCTACAGCAAATCGACCATGAGAGTAAAAAGGTCGAAGCGGAAAACAAAACCGTTGGCGATAAGGTTGAATCTTTTGCACATGGCGCTCTCGGTATGGACCATCCAGATACTATCGAAGAAGAGGAAGACGGCTCATACTCGGCAGGCCAATATCTTTCAGCTGCACTGACCGTTGGTGGCATTATTCTGGCTCTTGTTTAACCTTACCCGCGTTAAGCAAGAGTTTCTTTCGTTACGATAACCATCCTCATTTGAACGCGTTTTTTGCTCCAGTCCATAATGGGCGACGATTCATTATTGGACGATGGACTATGAAAAAGGCTTTTCAATCTTGCCCTTCTTCAACTCAATTTCTCCATTTTCCTATTAAGTACGGCCGATAAGTTCTCGCCCGACGAATCCCAAATTTCACAGAATTATCTCGATTATGCTGCTGCGTAAGGCGAGTTCTGTTTGCTGTTCATCATTTGTCTTTAGAAGGGCAAGAGGAGTTGCCACTCTATTCAGACAACATGGTGAGAGCAAAACTGGCCAAACTTGGTTTTGAAAAGGCTTCCATGCCCTCTTCAATCGAGTTTGCTCATCGTGACCCAAAGCCCTGCTTACGCAGTGTAGCTTTAGCTCATGACTTTCGACTCCTAAACTTAACTCAAAGCCCACTTCTGTGGGCTTTTCTTATTTTAAAGTGTGTAAACCTTTAGAGCTGATTTTTGCAGCGGCTT
The DNA here is from genome assembly GCF_002021755.1 of Vibrio owensii. Taxonomy (NCBI): domain Bacteria; kingdom Pseudomonadati; phylum Pseudomonadota; class Gammaproteobacteria; order Vibrionales; family Vibrionaceae; genus Vibrio; species Vibrio owensii. The sequence continues at coordinate 2,878,554 of NZ_CP019959.1, read as the reverse complement.
GGAGGGCCGTTTATACAAGGCAGGCGTTAAGAATAACTGGACGTCCCATCCGAACAAAATTCAACCACGAAAGAGCAACAGCCCCTAGACTTAGTGAATAAAAGTGACTTCCACATGAACCTTTTATGACGGTAGTATTTCTGCAATAAATCCTTGTTTTAATTCGAGCGCTTTTATAAATAAGGAATATACAATGAAGCACTTAGTGACCCCAATCGTAACCGCAGTAGCGGCATCCACACTTTCTTTCAATGCGCTCTCTGCAGAAATCAAAAACGTCATCTTGATGATTGGCGATGGCATGGGCCCTCAACAAGTTGGCTTGTTAGAGACCTACGCCAATCATGCACCAAACTCTATCTACAAAGGCGAAACCACCGCACTATACAAACTGGCACAAGAAGGAGTAATTGGCTCCTCTTTGACAAACCCAGAAGACGCCATCGTTGTGGATTCTGCTTGTTCAGCAACCATGCTTGCGACCGGCATTCCGACCGCTTCTGAAGTGATTGGAATCGATAGCCAAGGCAACCACGTTGAAACGATTTTGGAGAAAGCGAAGGCTAAAGGTAAAGCAACTGGCTTGGTTTCAGATACCCGCATGACGCACGCGACACCTGCCGCTTTTGCCTCTCACCAACCTCACCGCTCGTTGGAAAACAGCATCGCTGTGGACATGCTAGAGACCGGCGTGGATGTGATGCTTTCTGGCGGCCTTCGTCATTGGATTCCTAAATCGACCAACGATAAAGGCGAAACTTACAAACAACTTGAGCAACTGACTCAAGGCGATGTCTACCTAAAATCAAAACGTAAAGATGAGCGAAACCTTCTGACGGAAGCGCAGCAGCAAGGTTACAGCCTAGCGTTTAACCGCAACATGCTTGAACAAGCAAAGGGTGAAAAAGTACTGGGGCTCTTCGCTTATTCCGGCATGAATGATGGTATCGCTTACAGCCACAGCAAAGACGATCCGAAACGTACCCAACCATCGTTAAAAGAAATGACAGAGAAAGCGCTCGATGTCCTTTCAAAGGATAAAGATGGTTTCTTCTTGATGGTGGAAGGCGGTCAAATTGACTGGGCAGGTCACAGTAACGACGCCGGCACCATGCTGCATGAATTGATCAAGTTTGATGAAGCGGTAAATACAGTTTATGAATGGGCAAAAGGTCGCGAAGACACTCTCGTTATCGTCACTGCCGATCATGAAACTGGCTCTTTTGGATTCAGTTACTCATCAGCAGATTTACCAAAACCAGAAAAGCGCAGTGGCGAAGCATTTGCGAACCGCGATTACGCACCTAACTTCAACTTTGGCCAGTTTAATATTCTCGACGGTCTCTACAATCAAAAGCAAAGCTACTACGGCATGATCAGTGAATTCCAGAAACTCGATGAAACTGCACAGACGCCAGAAAAGTTGGCTGAAATTGTCAACGCGAGCAGCGACTTCTCCATCACACCAGAGCAAGCTGCGCGCGTATTAGCAAGCAAGCCTAACCCTTACCGCCTCGCGAGCCACAAGTATTTGAGTGAAGAGAATGTCCCAGCGGTCAACGACTTTGACGCCTTCTTCCCATACAACGACCGTGGCAACTTATTAGCACGTGAGCAAGCGACCAAACAAAATACAGTCTGGGGAACAGGCACACACACGCATACTCCGGTAAACGTTTTTGCATGGGGGCCAGCGGGTACTATTCTTCCGGTTTCGAAAATCATGCATCACTCACAGCTGGGTGAATACCTGATTCAACAAATCAAATAATCCGTAATTTGCACTTACTTTCATCTTTTGGTGAAACCTTCACGCCCTCATTAGAGGGCGTTTTTTTACATAGAAACGGTTGACGCCCCGCACTCAACGTTCCAATATCTGCGGGTTATTTATAAATACGATCAATACCATGTGCGAAATATTTGCGAAGCAACCTCAGGAAAACTACCAATTTATCACCCGCTCTATCCGTATCGATGGCCATGCTACGAGCGTGAAACTAGAGTCCAGCTTTTGGCTGATCTTAGAAGAGATCGCTTCTGCACAAGAGATGACGGTGCCGAAGTTCATCAGTACGGTTTACCAAGAAGCGCTGGAGCACAATGGTGAAGTAAACAACTTTGCCTCCTTGTTGCGTTGCGCTTGTCTAACGTATGCACGCCAGCCGCAAGAGACCATGGCACAAGCGTTGAACGAACTGCATTAAACAAAACACCCACACCTCCCCCAACCTTCATTGTCGTACCTGAGTACTACCTATTGCGCGCGAAAACTGACTAGTCTAAGCGCACAATTAAGGAGTACTCATGACAAAAATGATTCATACCATGATCCGCGTAAGCGATCTGGAGCGTTCTCTAAAGTTTTATCACGACGCACTTGAGCTAGAAATCAAAGACCAATACGTATTCGACGGCTTTTCTCTTACCTACCTAGCGAACCCAGAAACAGGGTTTGAGCTGGAACTGACGCACAATCACGACCAAAGTGAACCTTACACACATGGCACAGGTTACGGCCACCTTGCTGTAAGTGTGGAGGATATTGCGGCGACACATCGACGCCTTAACTCATTGGATATTGAAACCAGTGACATCAAAGTCTTTGACCATCAGGAAAAGCACTTAGCAACCTTCTTCTTCATTACCGACCCAGACGGCTACAAAATTGAGTTCTTGCAGCGTCAAGGTCGCTATCTCTGATAGTAAGTTCTGTCCTAACAGGAACGGCCACTATCCCCTTTAATAACAACAAAGAAGCAAACACAACTATGATCCATTTAACTGCTGCATTTCACGCAAAACCTGACTGCGTATCTCAACTAAAACAAGCATTAGAAGCGATGCTGGAGCCGACTCGAAATGAGACTGGCTGCGTGCGTTATCACTTGTTCCAAGACAAAAATGACCCAAGCCAATTCTTATTCCAAGAGCAGTTTGCAGACCAAGCCGCGTTTGACGAACACTGCAAAACAACGCATTTCCAGACTCTGCTGAGTGAGATTGATGGTTTACTTGCTAGTGAGCCAAAAATCACGTTCTTAGATGAACTGTAATCTTTACTGCTAAACCGATAAAAAAGGCGCTCTAATTGAGCGCCTTTTTGTTGATTTTGGATTCAAGTAAAAGAAATTTATGCTTCTTTCTTTTCCACCATGTGCAAGTGCACATCTTGTTGTGGGAATGGAATCGAAATGCCTTCACGGTCGAAGCGCAGTTTCACTTCTCGGGTCACATCCCAGTAAACATCCCAGTAATCATCCGTTTTAACCCAAGGACGAACAATGAAGTCTACTGAAGAAGTGTTCAGCGTATGAAGCTTGATCATTGGCTCAGGAGAGCGAAGTACTGAAGGGTGAGACGTCACGATATCTGCCAATACTTCTTCTGCTTTTAGCACGTCATCTGAGTAACCAATACCAAAAACCATATCGACACGGCGAATGCGCTCATGTGTCACGTTCTTAATCACGTCACCCCAAATCTTGCTGTTTGGCACGATGATGATTTGGTTATCGAAAGTACGGATTGTGGTGTTTACCAAGCTCATGTGGCTTACCTTACCGTCTACACCACCAGCATAAACAAAGTCACCGACATCGAACGGACGGTAGATCAGTAGCATCATACCCGCAGCGAAGTTTGAGAGCGTATCTTGTAATGCGAAACCGATGATCACACCAGCAATACCGAAACCGGTCAGGATTGGAGCAAGGTTAAGGCCGATTTGAGATAGACCAACCATGATACCGATTATCCACACGGCTTTGCCTGACATCGAGATAAAGAAGTCTTGCATCAAGTGTGACAGCTTCAAGTTCTTCGATGCCACCGTCTTGCTAACCACTTTACGCGTTAGCTTCGCCAGTGCGCGGGCAATCAGCAGGATCAGAGCAAACACAAACAACTGGAAGATGTGCTGTGGTGCGTTTTCAGCAAACCAATCCACCATTGAGTTCGACCAATGGCTCAGGATAGACAGAATCACTTTGGTGTTCAGCAAATCATGCGTGATGCTACCTGTCACCTCAAAGATCTGACGCTTGTATTCAGATGTTTCTAGGCCAACTTTATCGCCAATGGTGATCAGGTTGCGTAGGCTCTCTGTCGCGATATTTAGTCGTTGCTTCAGAATCAGTTGGCTTAGCTGCAGAGACGCTTTTTCTGACTCTGGGCTAGAGGAAATTTGTGAGCCGATGATTTCGCTTTGCTGATTTAAGTACTCAATCGACGCAGACAGCAAGCGCATGCGCTTATCAACGTTGTCTTTGAATGCCGCTTCCGCATCTTCATCTTGCACATCCAGTGTTTTCAGCCAGTTAAGGTTCTGCCAGCTTGATTCGTAGCTTACGTCCAAGTACTGCTGCAATTCACGATAGCTGTTGACTAAAGACAGTTTGTCTTCGTCTTTTGCAGTATTGATTTCTTCATTAAGCGTTTTGACTTTGTCATCTAGGTAAACGACCGCGCCTTCAGAATACTTCTCTTGAGTTTGAACAAGCTCAATCAGCTTCTCATGAGGAATCGACTTGTTGCTGATTGCTGTCGCAAGGCGGCTGCGCAGCTCTTCATTTTTTTGGAACAGTTGCAGTTGCAAGGCATCACGCTCATCGCCACTGGCTTGTTTTAAGCTTTCAGACAAATCGATGATGTCTTGGTTGATGTTATCGATCGCTTTTTCAGCGGCAGAAACCTTTGGTACTTCTACGACCGTTTCTGTGCTTTCTGTTGCTCGAACCACAAAGGAACTCATGGTCAAAGCAAACGCCATAAATAACACCACAAATGGTGTAAAACGCACTTTTAGGGGGGATAGTAACGTCATTTTTACCTCGTAAGAGACAATCTTGATCGGGGTGACCAAGCGCCGGAATGTAAATCCTTGAAATTAGATGCTCTAAGTTTACAACACGAATCCGCAAACCGAGCAGCATTTAGTAAATTATGCGTCAAAGTTCCTACAGCGGATCCAAATTTTCTTAATCTAAATATGGAATAGTAGCTGCCACTTCTTCTGTATTCTTCGCTTAACTCAGAACAAAGTCTGTGCGACAGCCCAAACAACGAGTCACAAAACCAACGGCTGTAAAAATCTCTGCTACGTTTAATTGGCAGTCAAAACTGTCTTATGAACACCAATCACTACTGATAACAAGCGCAATTGTTTCAATAAGATAAGGGATTTCACATGCCTCTTCATAAAAAATCGACCGTCCGTGGCTCTATTCTCGATGATGTGTACTCATCGAAAGATCTTTCAGTTGTTATGCCCAAGTATCGTATTCCAGATGAAGAACACTCGCCGGAACATGCTTACCAAGTGGTGCACGATGAACTGATGCTCGACGGCAACTCTCGCCAGAACCTCGCCACATTTTGCCAAACTTGGCTAGAAGAAGAAGTACACAAGTTGATGGATGAATGCATCGACAAAAACATGATCGACAAAGATGAGTACCCCCAAACAGCTGAAATCGAGTCTCGTTGTGTTCACATGTTGGCTGACCTTTGGCATGCACCAGATGCGGAAAACCCGATGGGGTGTTCAACGACGGGTTCCAGTGAGGCTGCGATGCTCGGCGGTATGGCTCTGAAATGGGCATGGCGTGAAAAAATGAAGAAGCAAGGCAAGCCGACTGACCGCCCTAACCTGATTTGTGGCCCCGTTCAGGTGTGCTGGCACAAGTTCGCTCGTTACTGGGATATCGAACTGCGTGAAATTCCGATGCAAGGCGATCGCCTAATCATGACGCCAGAAGAAGTGATTAAACGCTGTGATGAAAACACCATTGGTGTCGTTCCAACTCTTGGGGTGACTTTTACATGTCAGTATGAACCTGTAAAAGCCGTGCATGAGGCTTTAGATCGACTCCAAGCGGAAACCGGGTTAGACATCCCAATCCATGTCGATGGCGCAAGTGGTGCGTTCCTCGCTCCTTTCTGCGACCCAGATTTAGAGTGGGATTTCCGTCTACCACGAGTGAAATCAATCAACGCTTCTGGGCATAAATTTGGTCTATCGCCACTAGGCGTTGGGTGGGTGGTATGGCGAGATGCGGATGCGTTGCATGAAGATCTGATCTTCAACGTTAACTATCTCGGCGGGAACATGCCAACTTTTGCCCTCAACTTCTCCCGCCCTGGTGGTCAAATCGTTGCTCAGTACTACAACTTCCTTCGCCTTGGGAAAGAGGGATATCGAAAGATCCACCAAGCCTGTTACGACACTGCTCGATACCTAGCAGAAGAGGTCGAGAAGATGGGCATGTTCAAGATTATCTACGATGGGCACGGCGGGATACCTGCACTGAGTTGGTCACTCAAAGAAGACGCGAATCCGGGCTTCAACCTCTATGATCTCTCAGATCGCATCCGATCAAGAGGTTGGCAGATCGCCGCTTACGCCATGCCAGCAGAACGCGAAGATCTGGTGATCATGCGCATTTTGGTTCGCCACGGATTTAGCCGCGACATGGCCGATCTTTTGATTGCCGATTTGCAACACTGCGTCGACTTCTTTGCCAAACATCCGATTGTTAACGGCAGTGATGCAGACGAATCGAGCAACTTCAATCACGGTTAACGCTCTCACCTTACACGCAAGAGCGAGGAATATGGGTTGTACCTCGCTCTGCCACTCACTAGGTAACAGGTGACACTATGTCTTTTCTCTTTAGTTACTTGTCAGAAAACCCATTCGTTTTTCTCTTTTTATCTCTCGCCATTGGTTATCCACTTGGCCGATTAACCTTTAAAGGCGTTAGCTTAGGTACAACCGCCGGAACCTTAGTCGTTGGTGTTGCTCTAGCGCTAACCTCCTTTTCTGTTTACGGGCTAAAAATTGAAGAACCGGGCTTGGTGTCAGACATCTTTTTGATGATGTTCATGTACGCCATCGGAATGAAAGTCGGACCGCAATTCTTCTCTGGGTTAGCACGGGGCGGCATCGACTTCGTGGTTATCGGGCTCATTGTGGTCTTTAGCAACTTCGCGATTGTGGTGATCGGCGCAAAATTAATGGGGCTAGAACCGGGCTATGCGGCTGGCATCATTTCCGGAAGCTATACTGTGACCGCCGTAATGGGCGTTGCACAATCTGCAATAAGCTCGGGAGCCTTTACTCCTCCTGAAGGCATGAGTATTGATCATGTCAGTGCCAACATCGCCGCCGGATACGCAATCAGTTATGTTCTCTCAACCGTCTTAATCATCCTATTTATTAAGTACCTTCCTTCCCTATTTGGTATCGACCCAGTTAAAGCGGGCAAAGACGCTGAAGCGGAATACTCCACTGGAGACGACAACGAAAAATTGCCAAGTACATTTGGCTTCTCTGACGTCGGCGTACTTCCGATTGATGTGAGAGCCTACAAAGTTTCGCATCAGGAACTTGTCGGACGTTCAGTTCAAGAGTTGTATCAGAAGTTCCCTGATGCTGCGGTACTGAAAGTGGTTCGAGGAGACCAAGTCATTGATGCTTCTGACAATCCAACACTTGAGTTAAATGATGTGATTGGTATTCGAGGGGAATATCACGTGTTGATTGCCGAAGGCGAAGCAGACATCGGTAACGAAGTCGATGAACCAAGAGCAAGAAACGTCGATATCGAAGTGGCTGATATCCACGTAGGCAAATCCGAACACGCAGGGAAAACGGTCGCACAATTGCATGCTGAAGTGGGTTTTGGCGTTTATTTCAAAGCGATATTTCGACAAGGCCACCAGCAGCCTTTATTGCCGCAAACTAAGGTCGAAGTGGGCGATGTTGTCCGCATTGCTGGATCCCAATGGTGTGTCGAGCAAACCGCGTCCAAACTCAATAGCGTTCCGATTGTAGAGAACACGGTCACTGAAACCTTCTACCTTGCCCTCTCCCTTCTTATTGGCTATGTCTTTGGTCATTTGAGTGTCACCGTTGCTGGCATTCCATTTGCGTTAGGGACATCAGCCGGCTGCATGCTAACGGGAATCGTCTTTTCTTTTTTGCGAACCCGTAACCCAAGCTTTGGCGGCCCGATGAGCGAAGGCGCGAGAAGCTTTTTACAAGACATAGGTCTAAACCTATTTGTCGCGGTATTGGCGGCAACCGTTGGGCCGAAAATCTTAGCGTCATTCCAAGGCATCATCGTGATTAAGATTGCACTCTTGGGTGTGACCGCAGCACTCGTACCACCCCTGTTAGCTTGGTTATACGGCTTGTATTTCCGCAAGATGAATCCTGCGATTTTAGCCGGAGCCTGCGCTGGCGGACGCAATAGCACGCCAGCAATGAAAGGGGCTCAAGATGCCAGCCACAGTGACATGCCTGCAATTGGCTACCCTGTACCTTATGCGCTGACCTCTGTATTAGTGTTGATATTAGGTTACATCGCTATGGTCATCAGCTAACCCATCATGCGTTAACCCGTGACAAGTTAACAAAAGAGCAGTTTTAGCGGGATGAACTATGATTGAATCATAACAGTTGCAAACGGATAGCAGATAGCTAACACAATAATGAGTAAGGAGAAATTATGGGCTTTCTATCTTGGATTATTCTAGGTTTGATTGCAGGAGCACTGGCTAAGTGGTTGATGCCTGGCAACGACGGAGGCGGCTGGATTGCCACTATGGTGCTCGGTATTGTAGGCGCTTTCGTTGGTGGTTTCTTAGGAAGCTTTGTGGGCCTTGGCGGTGCAGACGGCGTAAACATCGGCAGTATCGTCACTGCAACTTTAGGTGCTTTCGTTATATTGTTTGTCTATAACCGTTTCTTAAAAGGTTGAGCACTTTTTACTTCATCCAATAACAAACAAGCCTTTCATAATGAAAGGCTTGTTTACGTTCGGCTATGGGCGATTTGGGTGATTCAAAATGTGGTCTTCCCAGTCCACCACATCGATTTCATACACCACTTTGTTTCGTACACTTTCCCCTGCTGCGTGCATGGCAGACTTAGAGCCAGTGATTAATGGGTGCCACTCTGGCAGTGGTTGGTTTTCTGCCAACAAGCGGTATGCACAAGTGTGTGGCAGCCACGTAAAATCATCAATATCTTCACGCGTTAGCTTGGTGCACTCTTCGCCTGAAGTGAAACGGTTCGGGTAGTCTTTGCACGAACATGTTTTGCTGTTCAGCCAACTACACGCCACGTTGGTGTAGTAGATTTCGTCCGTATCTTCATCCATTAGCTTGTGCAGACAACATTTGCCACACCCATCACAGAGAGATTCCCATTCTTCTTCTGTCATGTTCTCTAACGATTTACTTTGCCAAAATGGAGTGCTCATACGCTTACTACTTATTTCTCGAATGGGAATGAATTGGGTGCGTTTTATACCCCTCTGACAACAAAAGTTCAAGTTTTGCCGAATTCCGCCCCGTAATAAGAACTATTATCAACGTTTGTCCTGTTTCATCAACAAGGTCGCTCAACATTGATATTTTTACTAATAGTGATTCCTATCCTATGGTTTTAGCTCATAGTGTGAATAAAGGAATCAATATTATGAAACTCGCAATGATCACCATTATCTCTCTTGTTTCGTTCGGAGCTGCAGCGAGTACCGATGCAGAACTTTGTCAGCAATACGGCAAGGATATCGCCTCTAATGTTCAAGAAGGTCAAGCAACGTTTCTAACGGAAATGACCGCTCGTACCGAGGCTGGAACGTGGGGTTTAAGCATGCAAGAGTGCAACCGTTATATCCAACAAGCTAAACGCGATCAGAATTTTGAAGTCGCCGATTTACTTAATGATGAATAAAAAGGGTTAAGTTTGTTGGTGTGAATTCACGCACGCCTCTTCCAATCTGGCGAGAAATGTCCATAATGCCCCCTTCATTTTTACGAGGGCTTTTAGATGGATTGTCGATTAGGTTGTGGGGCGTGCTGTATTGCACCGAGTATCTCTTCCCCTATTCCGGGCATGCCAAACGGCAAACCAGCAGGTGAACGTTGCATTCAACTGAATGACGATAACCTGTGCAAACTGTTCGGAAAACCAGAACGGCCAAAAGTTTGCCACGATTTCAAACCGTGTCCGATCGTATGTGGCAAAACGAATCAGGAAGCTTTGAGCAACATTACCGAGCTAGAACAGCTCACTTAATCGTTACCCAATTCCCTTAGGTAAAGGTAAATCGTATCGCGCGAGATACCTAGGTGGTTTGCCACCATCAATACCGCATCCTTGTATTTAAAAATCCCCAAACCTTGTAAGCGTGTTACCAACTCTCGGTTGCGTTTGGAAGGTGTGATTGCCTCATTCGTCCATACTTCTGACTGAACGGTTTCGATCGTACTAATGATGGTTTCGTCGATGTTGCGTGCAAACGTTTCTGGCGAGCTCGCTCCCGTGCAACAAGGGTTCTGCTGCTGCGGTAAGATTGAACGCAAGAAGTCCTGCATCGGCACATCCATATCCACGTTAATACAAAGTAGACCGATAGGCTTATTTTTTGGGTTACGAACGATGGTGGTAATCGAGTGCAAGGTCTTTCCGCTCGCGGTTTTAGTCAGATACGAGTCTGACACGTCCTTGCCCTCAAGTAGCTTCATTCTTGCTAAGTTGGTAATTGGAGCGCCTTCTCCACGTTCAGTAACATGGCCATTGGCAATTTTGATGATTTCTGGTGCTTCTGCATCAAGACTGTGAAGAACGACTTCAGTATGTTCACCGTACATACGAGCAATGCCATCGACGACGTTCTTCATCGAATTCAAAATATCTAAATCACTTTTGGTGAGTTTCTTAAGCTGCAATTTACTTCCCTTAGCAAAAACTTTGAGGCTAGGCCGACATGATATCGATAATAGATTTGTCAGTATACGGCATACCAAGTCTAACCATAGAGCCTACGTTTCTTATAGTTTGTTCGACTTCATCGCCTACTATACCTTGATTCTTCACACTGTGGTTACCCATCGCCATCAAATATGAGCGCACCGCCGTAGTTGAAGAAGTGCAGACTTTCATCGCACATGAGGATTTTGCCCCATCGCACACCATGCCCGAACTATCACTGATAACGTTTTGAATCGCATAACATGATTGCTCAAATGTGCCACCCGCTAGGTACACCAACGCCATGGATGCAGCCGCACTGGTTACCGTGTTACCACAGAAAGCGGACAGAGGTGGGTAGTAAGACTTGATGTATATCGCGCCTAGGTGACTCATGATCAGAGCTCGTGCTAAGTGCTCTTCATCACTTTGGAAAGCTTCCGCTGCGATAACCACAGGCACGGTAGCCGCAATGCCTTGGTTACCACTGCCAAAGTTACTCATAGCAGGCAGGGTCGCACCACCCATTCGAGCGTCGGATGCAGCAGAGGTCATCATTTGGATTCTGCTCATCAGATCATTGCCAAGTAACCCCTGTTCGATATTGCCTTTTAATGTGCGGCCGATTTCTAAGCCGTAACCTCGGTCGATACCCTCTTGCGCTAAGGAAGAGTTGAGTTCCGCCGCTTGCAGAATGAATTTGATGTCATCAAATGGCGCTTGAAGGGCAAAGTCGTAAATCTGCTTAATAGAGATATCAACCCCTTCACATACTGATCCTGTCGCGACTCGCTGCTGCAAAGGGGCATCGAACGTCACAGCTCCATTGCGAGTGATCTGAATAATATTAGTGTGCCCACCGCTGATGGTCACCGAGACGGTGTCTTCTCCAGCGCTCATGGTGACACTGCAAAAGATAAATTCTTGTGTATCAATGCGAGCAACACTGACTCGCTCTTCATCAATAAGTTGCTGGGCAGCAGTCACATCGTCTTGATTAATTTTAGCGAGTACTTCCAGTTCTGCGTTTGGGTCTCCCGCTAATGCGCCAACTGACGCCGCGATCTTAAGGCCAATTTTCCCAGTGCCGGGAACGTAAACCCCCATTGAGTTTTTAAATAAGTTATCTGAGACACGTACTTCAATCATGTCCGGGGTTTGGCATCCAAGCTCACGCTTTGCAACTGCTGCCGCATATGCAGCAGCAATGGGTTCTGTACATCCGAGGGCAGGTTTTACAACTTGCTTAATGATTTGGATATATTGGTTCCATTGCTGATTCATGCTTCTTCTCCGTATTACTTTTTACTAGCAATCGCTTCAACTTCAATCAAAACACCTAGCGGAAGATCTTTCACCGCAAAGCAGCTTCGTGCTGGGCAATCTTTTTGGAAAAACTCTGCATACACTTTGTTGAATTCCGCAAAGTCGCTGATGTTTGCCAAGTAACACGTCGTTTTTAGAACCGTATCTAAACTGCCGTTACCAGCTTCAAGCACATGTTTTAAGTTCGTTAGAGATTGATGACTTTGAGCAGTAATTCCTCCCTCTACTACTTTACCTGTCGCGCTATCAACTGGGAGCTGGCCAGAAGTAAAAATCAAATCCCCGTAAGTGGTACCGTGTGAATACGGGCCAATTGCAGCAGGAGCGTGCTCTGAAGCGATCAATTCTTTCATGTTAATCCTCACATAGTTTTTAGTTTTAGTCGTAAAACTCAGCTTTCGCTTTCGTTTCAAAGCTATTCTTTCAACTATATGTGAGCAAAACAACCACTACAGATCACACAAATCGATCTGAATTCAGATTTTATTGAGTAATTTTGCCGAGATCTCAAATTTATCTGAATTTTCCACAAAAAAATTGTTGTTAATCTTTTTCTCAAATAGATTTGAGAAAAATTCATACTAACAAAGAGAAAACGACAATGAGCGTTACTGTACCGACACAAACTCTTCCAATAACTAAAGAACCACCTCACGTTAAAGCCGGAATGACAGCCACAGAATGGAAAGCGGCGACTAAGTTTGATAGCACTGACTGGGGCTGGGTTATCATGAGTATCGGCATGGCAATCGGTGCTGGTATTGTTTTTCTTCCAGTAAAAGTGGGCGTACTTGGTATATGGGTATTTCTTGCCTCCGCGGTGATTGGCTACCCAGCGATGTACTTGTTCCAACGCCTATTTATTAACACGCTTTCCACTTCTCCGAAGTGTCAAGACTATGCGGGGGTTATCTCTGGCTACCTTGGCAATAAATGGGGCGCATTGTTAGGAGTGCTCTACTTCATCATGTTGGTGATTTGGGTATTCGTATACTCGACAGCAATCAATAATGACTCAGCCTCTTTCCTACACAGCTTTGGTATCACTGAGGGGCTGTTGTCGGAAAACCCGTTGTATGGTCTAGCATTGGTTTGCGCTTTGGTGGCGATCGCATCTCGTGGGGAAAAGATCTTATTTAAAGTCAGTACGGGCTTAGTGCTAATTAAGCTCTGTACCGTTGCCCTGTTGGGTTTCATGATGGTAGAAAAATGGGATTTAGCTAATGTCGGTACGGTACCAACGGCTGGTGCTGGCCTAAAAGATGCGATTGAACTGCTGCCATTCACCCTTACCTCTATCTTGTTTATTCAAAGCTTGAGTCCGATGGTGATCTCTTACCGTTCGAAAGAGAAGTCTATTGAAGTTGCCCGTTTTAAAGCGATGCGCGCCATGAATATCGCTTTTGGCATTTTGTTTGTGACCGTGTTTTTCTACGCGATTTCTTTCACGTTGGCGATGTCTCATGAACAAGCAGTCCGTGCAGCAAACGAGAACATCTCTGCGCTAGCGATGGTAGCACAAGGCATGGACGGCACGACGCTTAAACTGCTTAGCCTGATGTTGAACATCTTTTCTGTAATGACAGCCTTCTTTGGTGTTTACCTTGGCTTCCGTGATTCTTGCCAAGGTCTTGCGATGTTGGCATTGAAAAAAGTGATGCCTGAAGAGCAAATCAACAAAGATCTCGTGACGAAAGGCATCATTCTATTCGCGATTTTGATGGCGTGGGGCGCTATCGTACTCAACCTACCGGTTCTGAGCTTCACTTCGGTTTGTAGCCCTATCTTTGGTTTGATTGGCTGTTTGATTCCTGCTTACTTGGTGTATCAAGTGCCTTCTCTACATAAATACAAAGGTGCTTCACTATACCTAATCATCGCGACCGGCATCTTGTTGTGTATCTCACCATTTATTGCTTTTAGCTAACGCTTCCTCTCGCCTCGGTTATCAAACTCTATAACGATAGCCGAGGTTTTCCTTTCAACTCATCCACCTACCCTCTCCTTACTCATTTCGTTTCATGTATGAGACAGAAACGCTCATATCTGGCATTTTGGTTAATTTCCGTGCTTCAACTCACACTTTTCTGACAATTCTCTACTATGTTCAGCGGGTAATCTAAATCCGCAATAGGAAACAATATGAATAAATACATGGCAGAGGTTTTTGGTACTTTTTGGTTAGTGCTTGGTGGTTGTGGTAGTGCAGTGTTAGCGGCTGGCTTCCCTGATGTCGGCATTGGCCTGTTGGGCGTTTCTTTGGCGTTCGGTCTTACCGTACTTACAATGGCATTTGCTATTGGCCATATCTCAGGTTGTCACCTAAACCCAGCAGTAACTATCGGTCTATGGGCTGGTGGTCGTTTCGAGACTAAAGACGTAGTGCCTTACATCATCGCTCAAGTGATTGGTGGTGTTATTGCGGGTGGCGTACTTTACGTAATCGCAACCGGTCAAGCAGGTTTTGACGTGGTTGGTTCTGGCTTTGCCGCGAACGGTTACGGCGCGCATTCTCCTGGCCAATATTCAATGGTTGCAGCTTTAGTGACTGAAGTTGTCATGACGATGATGTTCCTAATCGTGATCATGGGTGCAACAGACAAACGTGCACCGCAAGGCTTTGCGCCTATTGCTATCGGTCTATGTTTGACATTGATTCACCTAATCAGCATTCCTGTGACAAACACATCGGTTAACCCAGCGCGTAGTACTGGTGTTGCGGTATTTGTTGGCGACTGGGCGGTTTCTCAGCTTTGGCTATTCTGGGTAGCACCAATCGTTGGTGGTATTCTAGGTGCACTTATCTACAAGAACCTTCTAGGTACAGAATCAAACGATTAATCGATTCTCGAACCTCAAGATCAAAAAAGCCGCTGAATTCAGCGGCTTTTTTATTAAATCTTGTGTCGACCCAGAAGGGAGTGTGACAAGGTAGTCCCGTCCACGAGCTCAAGCTCGCCACCGACTGGTACACCGTGTGCAATGCGGCTTGCTTCCACTTGGTGTTCTTTACAAAGTTCTGCGATGTAATGAGCCGTCGCTTCCCCTTCTACCGTTGGGTTGGTAGCAAGAATCACCTCAGAGATATCTCCGCGGCGCAGACGGTAATCCAATACATCTAGACCAATATCACTTGGACCAATTCCGTCCAGCGGTGATAAATGTCCCATCAGTACAAAGTATCGACCCGAGTATTGACCCGTTGCTTCTACTGCTGCGATGTCTGCCGGACTTTCTACCACACAAATCTGACCATTTTCTTGGCGTTTTGGGTTAGTACAAATATGACAAACTTCTTCTTCAGTGAAAGTACGACACTCGGTGCAATGGCCAATTTCTGTCATTGCTTGGCTAAGCGCGTCTGCTAGTTGCAGACCGCCTTTTCTATCACGCTGTAACAAATGAAAGGCCATACGCTGCGCCGACTTGGGGCCAACCCCAGGTAGACAACGTAAGGCCTCCATCAATTGTTCCAGCATATGACTGGTACGCATTGAAAATCCGCTTAGTTAGAATTCAGCAGATTAGAATGGCATTTTCATGCCTGGTGGTAGTTGCATACCGCCAGTTACTGAAGCCATTTTCTCTTTTTGAGTTTCTTCAACGCGACGTGCTGCATCGTTGAATGCTGCAGCGATAAGATCTTCTAGCATTTCTTTGTCGTCTTCCATCAGACTTTCATCGATTTCTACACGACGCACACTGTGACTACCAGTGATTGTAACTTTAACTAGACCAGCACCAGACTCGCCAGTTACTTCCATATTCGCGATTTCTTCTTGAAGCTTTTGCATGCGATCTTGCATTTGCTGGGCTTGCTTCATTAGGTTGCCCATACCGCCTTTACCAAACATGTTTATCTCTCTGGTTTAATTAGGTGTTGCATCTGTTAATGGGGCTGCCACTTTGTGTTTTCAACCCCATTCCGTTCATTTTTTAGATAGGACGTACACTATCTTTGTCAAGCTCTGCTGAGAAACGGCGCTCGATGAATTGTACGTGCGGATCGTTTTCTAAACTGTTCAGCGCTTGCTGTAATTTCTCTTGGTAGAGTCTATCTCTCAACTCTAGTGGCGTCTCACCACTTTCGCTAACATCAATACTCAAATGACACTCTTCACCCAACACATGGTTCAGTGCACTGTGCAGCTCACTTTGCGCTCTGTCGGTGTTCAAGTGTGCCTGGCTGCCTCTTAATTGTAGCGAAACTGTCGAGCCTTCTTTGTTGAAATGCGAGTTTAATGCAAGTTGTTCAACCAACTTAGGCGTATCCATCTTGCTAATCAGATTCGCCCACTCGCTTTTATCTAGAGATTCATCAACCAATTTTTGCGCCATTTCTGGCGTCTTTTCGTGCTCTAGCGCTTGCTTGAGCTGCGTAGGTGTCAGCTGCGTATTGGCTTTCTTTTCAACCGGTTTGGTTGGTCGCCAACGGTACGCTTCATCCTCTGGAGCTTGCTTTTCAGCTTGAGGAGCAGACTTAGGCGACACCTGCGCGGAATTGCCATGCAATTGCGCTAGACGGTCAATAACCGATTCTTTCTGTGCAGATGTCGCGTTAGACTTTTTTGGGCCACCACTTTGCGTTGGTGCTTGTTGCTGTCCCTGACGCTGTGAACGTAATTGGTGACGTAGGCCGCTCAAATTACCACGAGCAGGTGCCGGAGCACTTTCTTGTGGCTGAGCTTGTTGAGGAGCTTGCTGCGCTGGCGCAGGGTTCTCACTCATCGGCGGAGCCATATCGTATTGTGGTGCCATATCGTAGCCACCCTGATACTCAGGTTGGTACTGCGGCGCTTCATTCATCGAAGCCGGAGACTGTGTCGTCGGCTGACTCATCGACTGAGCTGGCACTTGATGTTGCGCTGACGGCGTAGGTCGGTTCTGCATGTGCTGTGCAGGCGCCTGAGCCACAGGAGCTTGTTGCTGCGATGGTCGTTGTGGCGATGACTGCGGAGCTGCTTGCGATGATGGGCTCACGCTTGATGTCGGCGCGACTTGAGGCTGTGATGAAGTAGAAATCACGTTCGCGCTATTATTTGCTGACGGACGGAATGCCATCATGCGCAATACGATCATTTCCATGCCGACGCGACCATTTGGTGACAACGTCAGATCTTCACGGCCTTTTAAAGCAATTTGGTAGTAAAGCTGAACATCTTGTGGTGTGAGAGCTTTACTCAATAATTCGATTTTTTCGGCATCAGGTTGCGCCTGATCCAAGGTCGATGGCAAAGCTTGGTACATCGCGACACGGTGAAGCTGCGACGCCAATTGTTGTAGCAATCCATCCCACTCGACACCGTTTGATGCAAGTTGCTGGATTTTGTCCATCGCCTGTTGCGGCTGCTTACTGCTGATCGATTCCAGCAGGTGAATCGCTTGGTCTGTATCAATCGTTCCAAGCATGTGGCTCACGATATCGGTTTGAATCGTACCGTTGCCTAGGGCGATAGCTTGGTCAGTTAAGCTCAGTGCATCACGCATACTGCCATCTGCAGCGTGCGAGATCATGCCAAGTGCTCTTGCTTCTGCAGAGACTTGTTCTTTTTCCAGAATATGGTCAAGTTGCTGATGAATATCATCAACACTGATTGGCTTAAGATGGAACTGCAAACAGCGTGACAGAATCGTCACCGGCAGTTTTTGCGGATCTGTCGTAGCCAACAAGAACTTCACATACTCAGGCGGCTCTTCCAGCGTTTTTAACAGCGCATTGAAAGAGTGACGCGAAAGCATGTGTACCTCATCGATGAGGTACACTTTAAAACGTCCGCGAGCGGGTTTGTATTGAACGTTGTCTAACAGTTCACGAGTGTCTTCAACTTTAGTACGAGAAGCTGCGTCGATCTCCAGTAGGTCAACAAAGCGACCTTCATCAATCTCACGACAAGTATCACACTCACCACAAGGGTTAGCAGTAATACCTGTTTCACAGTTCAGGCCCTTAGCAAACAGTCGGCCAATCGACGTTTTACCAACGCCTCGCGTGCCGCTAAATAGGTACGCATGGTGTAAGCGATTTTGCGCTAACGCGTTCTCCAAAGCAGTTAAGACATGGCTCTGCCCGACTACTTGATCAAACTTATTAGGACGCCATTTTCGCGCTAAAGCTAAATAACTCATTGAATGTATTAGTGTCCTTCAAACTCGCAAATGCTGTATACGTTCAGACCTAGACCTTCTAGGCGCTTATCACCACCGATTTCTGGTAGGTTGATAACGAATGCAGCGTGCTCTAATTCACCACCTAGTTGGCGGATCAGTTTTGTTGTTGCTTCAATTGTGCCGCCAGTTGCTAGCAGATCATCAACAACCAATACTTTATCGCCTTCTACGATTGCATCAGTATGAATTTCTAGCGTATCAACGCCGTACTCAAGCTCGTAAGATTGAGCAACTGTTGGACGAGGAAGTTTGCCTGGCTTACGCACAGGAACAAAACCTACACCCAGCTCTAACGCTAGAGGTGCGCCAAAAAGGAAACCACGCGCTTCTGTACCGACAACTTTCGTGAAGCCCATGTCTTTGTAACGCTCAACCAAAAGGTTAATCGTTGCTTGGTACGCTTTTGCGTCTTCAAGAAGGCTAGTCACGTCGCGGAAAAGAATGCCTGGCTTTGGGTAGTCTTGGATGCTTTTGATGCTAGATTTGATCAGTGAAATTGTTTCTGTAGTCATAATACCGATTTACTTAGATTGGCTCATCGCCCTCTGTTCTTATCGCAGTATATATGAGGGCAACAAACAATAGGTTTTCATCCCTATGAGCTCATTTTCTTAAAAAGTCACAGGCGCTGAAAATACAAACGCCCACTCGAAGAGCGGGCACACTATTCTCTACAATCTTAGTGATTTTCTTCTCGGTCAGCAACCAACTCAGTCACAGGTAGACGCATAAACCAACTCAGTAAAACGATTAGCATCACTAAAAGCGCAATTTTTACCCAAATGATAGGGGCGACGAGAATGGATACGGTAAAGCTCAGCACAATAAATACCGCACCACGTTGTTTTACTTTACGGGTAACGGCTCTGTGCTTATGCCAATTATCGAGCATTGGACCAAACGTTTTGTGTTCGTGCAACCAACGATGAAACGCAGGGCTTCCACGCATAAAACACGCGCTTGCCAATAGGATAAAGGGAGTGGTGGGTAATAAAGGAAGAACGATACCGGCGATGCCAAGTATCATGCAGAGTCCACCAGCAATATTGAAAAAGTAACGCTTAATACGAATGGTGGACTCCAGTAAACAATCGCTCGATTAAAAACCTGCGTAACCGTTCATTACGCGAAGCCAGGTTAGCGTTGCAGGTAGAGTTGGGATCAAAAGGACTGCAATGAAACCTAGAAAGTAAAAAATATTATAAGGCTCTTTAAAATCTTTGTCTGCCATGATGCTTCTTCTCACTTGTTGACTTTGCTTCTCCCAACCATGCATCGTTAAAATATCGTTGCACAAATGGGTCATTATTGTTTTAAGCGCTGACTATACCTTAAACATCAAACGCTAAACACCAACAAAAAGTAAGGTTATAAAGGGCAGCAACGAGGGAGATACGAAAAGAAAAAACAAAAAAAGCAGCATCGATATGCTGCTTTCATTTAGATGATTTATGTTTACATCAAGCGGTTCAAACGAACGATGTTTAAGCTAAAGCTTGATGTTCCTAGACAGCCAATAGACAGTTGACCACTCGTCGTAATCGGGAGCTCACGAGTGATGAAGTTCTTCATACTGCCATCACCAAGACGGTTCCCCGCCGCTATATGTTGAATCGTATGACCATCAGACCATTGGCTATCAAGACCCGCTGGTAAAATTGAAACCGTCGATGACGCTAAATCCGCAACACCAAACACGGCATTTACTGCTCCAGCGCAATCCGAGCATTGAATGCCCTTCTCAATAATCTCGACCATGTCTTTCAAGTCGGCACTAAAGCTTTTCAGGTTGCGTAAGTAGTCATCAAACAGAGCGCGCACAAGTAATGTCGTCGCTACCCCATCCTCTTCCAGTGATGCTGAATCGACGAGGTAAAACGCAAACTGACCGTTCATCAACCACCGATAATCAAACACCAACGGCATAACATCGGTAGACTGCAATAATCGGTAAGAACACTTCCAGTCGCCTTGCGACGCATCTTTCTCCGGGAGCAATGCATGAAGCAAATCACGTGCAGCATTCGGGTTTTGCTGTAAATACTCTAAATGCCAATGGAGCTCTTGCTCATCAGGCATTTCTCCACCGTCATCAACTCTAAACCACTGGCTGGAGAAATCCCTATGGTCAGAATAATGGCAGTCGGCTTCCTCAAGCGTGTTATCGATCGCTTGAGACAAATGTTTATAGTTTCCAATTGGTTTTGGTAAGAAGTCTTTAATGCCAAAACGCAGCGCTTTCGCTACATCAGACATTTCGTCGGTGCCCGATACCACGATCAGTGGCATAGATGGATACTCTAGGCTTACCTCTTCTACAAATTCGATTCCGTCTAGGACGGGCATTGATAAGTCACATAAGACAAGATCAGGCTGGCACTCCCTCAGCTGTTGAAGCGCCTCTAGGCCATTTTCAGCTTCTACTACCTTGAAACCCTGACTTTCCAAATAGGCACTAGTTACTCTACGAAATATAGGGTCATCGTCCACCAACATGATGAGCTTGTGATTGACCACTTCCTGCGCCGAGACCATTGCCGTTTGACTGTGAGTCTTAAACATACCTTTACACCTCACAAAGCTCAGTCAAAAAACAAATTCTAAGTTATTATTGTTGTTGTATTCACATCTTACGAAACGTTGTGCAGCAAGACGTCAGGCCCTTTCACCTTGTTATAAACCGTAGCCTGAAATTGACGTTTATACAAATATTCCATTGTTTATCAGTATTTACTAAGAGCCTCCTGCTGTGTTCAAATGACGCAACATGTTGACTTAAAGCAAACTTTGATCACAAAGTTAATTATAAATTAGCCATAAACGGTAGTTTAATGTGTCTGGAAATATGAAATTAGATGATCTAAACCTATTTCGATTGGTTGTCGAAAATGGGAGCTATACCGCAACTTCGCGAAAAACCATGATTCCGGTGGCAACCATCACCCGACGCATTCAAGCGCTTGAAGACTCTGTCAATCTTCGATTGCTGAACCGTCATGCGCGTAAGCTTTCTCTGACTGAAGCCGGGGAACGTTTTTACCATGAATGCTCACCTTTGCTGCAACGCCTAACCTCGACAGCAGAGGAAATTACGGATGATTGCCGTGGTGCATCGGGCAAGATCAAGATCTCTGCGCCGTACAACTTGACGAAGCGCATGATGATGCCGATGTTCAATTCGTTCATGAAACAGTACCCAGATATCAACATCGAACTGACAACGGAAAGCAACGCCGATCAACTTGATCCTACAGAGTGGGACGTGATCTTCCGTGTTGGCCCGCAACGTGACTCCAGTCTGATTGCTCGTAAAATCGGTGAAGTGAAAGACATTCTGGTCGCGAGTCCTGATTACTTGAGCGCAAACCCTGCTCCAAATCACGCTGAAGAGCTTTCTAACCACTCTTTGCTAAAAGGTTCACCACTTATCAAGTGGACGCTGATTAACAGCAAGGGCGAGTCTGTGGTGAACGTAGAGCGTGGTCGTTTTCAAGCAAACGCACTGAACGTGGTTCGTAGCTCTTGTTCGGAAGGTCTTGGCATTACGTTGATGCCTGATGTGATGATCAAAGAGTACATCGAAAGTGGCGATCTCGTGCGCATATTGCCAGATTGGAGCGCAAACCCGCGTGACATCTACATGCTTTACAACCACAAAGATCACCTACCAGAGAAAGTTCGACTATTCATCGACTTCGTGATCGCCTACAACATTCATTAATGTTGAGCACAGATACAAAAAACCAGAGCCGAAGCTCTGGTTTTTTTATGTCTTTAGCAGCGCGATTTAAGCACCTTCGTTGTGCAGTTCTAGGTTTGCTAAATCTTGCTGAATCTCGCGTTGCGTTTTCGCATCGTCGTTGCGCAAGCCATCAAGGAAATCTAGATATTGCTGATCGATATCACCTGTCACGTATTCACCGTTAAATACAGAGGTATCGAATTGCGTGATGTCTTGATTGCCAAGACCAACCGCTTCAACCAAGTCATCCAAACGCTGATAAATCAGTGCATCTGCGCCGATTTGCTTACAGATAGTTTCGTTATCACGGCCATGTGCAATCAGCTCTGTTGCGCTTGGCATATCGATACCGTAAACGTTCGGGAAGCGCACTTCAGGAGCCGCTGAAACCATAAACACTTTGTTCGCACCGGAATCACGAGCCATCTCAATGATCTGCTCTGAAGTTGTGCCACGAACAATAGAATCATCGACAAGCAGTACATTCTTATCTTTGAACTCAGAACGAATAGCATTTAGCTTACGACGAACAGATTTCTTACGTTGCTGTTGACCCGGCATGATGAACGTACGGCCGACGTAACGGTTTTTCACGAAACCTTGGCGGTATGGTTTATCAATGGCTTGTGCAATTTGCAGCGCAATATCACACGATGTTTCAGGAATTGGGATAACCACGTCGATATCAAGATCTGCGTAATCTTCACGGATACGGTCACCCAGCTTTTTACCCATTTCAACACGAGCGCTGTAAACCGAGATCTTATCAATGAATGAGTCTGGACGAGCGAAGTAAACGAATTCAAAGATACATGGGTTCAGTTTTGGATTGTCGCCACATTGCTTGGTAAACAACTCGCCTTCAAACGTTGCGTAAATCGCTTCACCTGGTGCGACATCACGAACAAAGTCAAAACCAACCGCATCAAGTGCTACAGATTCTGAAGCCACCATATACTCTGTTCTGCCTTCGACTTCACGCTTACCTAAACATAAAGGGCGAATACCATGTGGGTCACGGAAAGCAATCATGCCATGACCGATGATCATCGCTGCGACAGCATAAGCGCCACGGATTGTGCGGTGTACATTCGTTACAGCGCGGAAAACGTCATCCGCAGTTACGTTACCTTTTACCGTATCGATCTCATGAGCAAGTACGTTTAGAAGTACTTCTGAGTCTGAAGTGGTGTTGATATGGCGGCGGTCTTTTTCAAACAGCTTCTGACGAACTTCATGAGCGTTAGTCAGGTTACCATTGTGGGCAAGTGTAATACCGAAAGGAGAGTTTACGTAGAAAGGTTGAGCTTCAGAGGCACTTGAACTGCCAGCGGTTGGGTAACGAACGTGACCGATACCAACCTCACCTTGTAAGCGTTGCATGTGTCTTGCTTCGAACACATCCTTCACTAAACCGTTCGCCTTACGCAGACGAAAACGATTGCTTTCTATGGTACAAATACCAGCGGCATCTTGGCCACGATGCTGTAACACCGTTAACGCGTCATAAATAGACTGGTTTACAGGCGTTGTGCCCACGATTCCAACAATACCACACATGTCCTAATCCTCGATTTGCGACAGTAGCTGGCACTACTAGATAGTGCCAGACAGAAAACTTGATGTTGCTTTTAAATGCTCGAAGAATGGGGCGATGATACGGCTGAACTCAGGGACCAACTGTGACTCTTTCCACCAATCCGAGCTTGGGAATGCAGTAAACGCATCCATAAAAAACAGCACCGCAGAAACAATCAGTACTCCGCGTAAACCACCAAACACCACACCGAGAATTCGATCGGTACCTGATAGCCCTGTTTTTTGTACCAGTTGACCAATGACGTAATTCACCACTGCACCAACCACTAAGGTTGCGACGAATAACGCCGCAATTGCGGCTCCGTTTCGAAACATTTCATCTTCGATGTTGGTGAAGTACACCGCCAATTTGGCGTAGTAGTTGCTGGAGATAAAAAATGCTCCAAACCAAATCACCAAAGACAAAGCTTCTTTAGCAAAACCGCGAACTAAACTGATCAGAGCTGAAAATCCGATCACACCTAAAATGACAAAATCTAACCAATTCATGTTTTCTTCATCTTAAGTTGGCGCGCATTTTAACAGAAAAAATGCTGACGCAAACGTTTTCTTATGGATTTAATGGCTTAAATTTAAGCAATTGACCTTTTGAGCCTGTAATTTTTTGTAATTCCTTGACCTGTCGTTCAAGTTTACTTTTTGATACATCAGGACCAACAATCACTCGAGTAAAAGCTGTCTCTTTTTTTACATGAGCTTGGTAACCACGCTTCTGTAAATCCTCTACTAACGCAACAGCATTCTCATGATTTTTCAGTGCCATCAACTGAATGATCCAAGCAGAATCTTCATATTGATTTTTTTCTTCAACTGGACGAACCGCAACTTCCACCTGTTCAGGTTGTTTTGTTTCTTCTGGTTGGGTAACTGGCTCTGGTTCTGGCTCCGAAACGGCAACTTGAGGCTCTTCGGATTCATCTACCGTTGCCGTAACCGGAGATTCAGGCAAAGAGACATCATCTTCTACAGGCTCTAGTATTTCGAAGTTCTCCACATCGCTATCAAGTTCAGGTTTGATAGGAATACTGGCAAACTCTTCTTTGTAGTGCAGTTTCTTACCATCTAGCACGTCTGGAAGTACGATGACCCCCACCGCCACTAGAATGATGGTGCCGACTAAACGACTTTGGAATTTACTTGCCATCAAATTACCTTTGATTACTCATTATTTGATTGCCAATGCTCCAACACTTCGCCCACTGTATGGAAGGAACCAACCACCAAAATAACATCGGCTTGAGCGGCGTGTTTCTGCGCGCTCTCAAACGCTTCGACTGGGGTTTGGAACTGAACTTGACCTTGAGGTAAGTATTGGCACAGTTCATCTGCTGTCGCCGCGCGTGGGCCAGTTAGCGATGCTGGGTACCATTGTGTTGCAATTGGAGTTAATGCTTCGATTGTTGCCTTGATGTCTTTATCGTGCAGCATCGCGACCACAACGTGGATATTCTTATCCGCGTATTGGCGTTTCACCTTCTCAACTAAATATTCAGCAGAGTGAGGGTTGTGCGCGACATCAAGAACGATTTCTGGGCCCGTTTGCAGAACCTGCATTCGGCCAGCTAGACGAGCATTATTCAAGCCATTAACGATATTAATGTCAGTGATTTGCAATTCTGAAGCGCCAAGTGCCATTAAAGCTGTTGCCGCATTAGGTAGCGGTAGCGATGGAACTGGTAGGTCTTCTAATGCAAATGCGCCACTGGTCCACTTCCAGCCTTTCTCAGTCAATTGGTAATCGAACTGGATACCAACTTGGAAGAACTCAGCTTGAATGTCATCAGCGTGAGCAGCAACGGTTGCTGGCGGCGTCGGTTGGCCACAAATCGCAGGTTTACCAGCACGGTAGATGCCCGCTTTCTCAAAGCCAATCACATTGATGTCATCACCAAGCCAATCAACATGGTCGATAGCCAAGCTAGTAATCACTGATACATCATGATCCACAACGTTTGTTGCATCTAAACGCCCACCGAGGCCAACTTCTAGCAGAACTACGTCGACTTTCTCAACTTGGAAAATACGAAGTGCGGCTAACGTACCGAATTCAAACAAGCTTAGACTAATATCGCCGCGTTGCTGCTCAACGTAATCAAACGCCTCACAGTGTTTGCTGTCCTCTGCATCCACGCCATTGATGCGCACACGTTCGTTGTAACGAATTAGGTGTGGAGAGCTGTATACACCCACTGAGTAGCCTGCATCTAACAGGATGGCTTCCATCAATGCACACGTCGATCCCTTGCCATTGGTGCCGGCAACAGTAATCACAGTAGGAGCAGGTTTGGTGAGGTTGGCTTTTTGCGCTACCGCTTGAACACGGTCTAAGCCAAGGTCGATAGCTGAAGTGTGGAGATTTGTTAAATAATCAAGCCACATCGTTAGAGAGGATGTGGCTTGAGGAATAGAGTTTTGGGTCATCTAACTTTAACCATTAATTTCTTTGGTTTTTATGTTAGCTGATACTTTACCCTTTTTCGTCCGCTTCTGGTACAGAATATGGTTCTTCATTTGGAGATTCGTTAACCGAAACCACCATAGGAGACTTGTGGTTAGTTAGCTTAGCCACTAGACCACCCACACGCTGACGCATTTCACGACGGTCAACGATCATGTCAATCGCACCGTGCTCAAGAAGGAACTCACTACGTTGGAAGCCTTCAGGAAGGTCTTCACGTACTGTCTGTTCGATTACACGACGACCTGCAAAGCCGATAAGTGCTTTAGGTTCACCAATGTTGATGTCACCTAGCATTGCCAAACTCGCTGATACACCACCCATTGTTGGGTCAGTCAGTACAGAGATGAATGGTAGGCCTTTGTCAGAAAGACGCTCAAGTGCTGCACTGGTTTTCGCCATTTGCATTAGAGACATCAGTGCCTCTTGCATGCGCGCACCGCCACTTGCTGAGAAACAAACAAGCGCACAGTTGTTTTCAATTGCTGCTTCTACCGCTTTAACAAAGCGTGCACCAACAACAGAACCCATTGAACCGCCCATGAAAGAGAATTCAAACGCACACGCCACTAGTGGCATGCCCAGCAATTCACCTTGCATTACGATCAGTGCATCTTTCTCGCCGCTGCTCTTTTGCGCTGCAGAGATACGCTCTTTGTAGCGTTTAGAATCTTTAAACTTCAGTTTATCTTGTGGCTCAAGTTCAGTGCCAAGCTCTACGCGTTCACCTTCATCTAAGAATGTTTCTAGACGACGACGCGCTTTCATGCGCATGTGGTGATTACACTTAGGACAAACTTCTAGGTTGCGCTCAAGCTCAGCATGGTACAGAACCTGCTCACAAGAAGTACATTTGGTCCACACGCCTTCAGGAATAGAGGCTTTACGTGAACTTACTAGGTTGCTTTTCTCTAAAATCTTTTCAAGCCAACTCATGGAAGACCTTTTCTCTCAACTCTTCCGCTTCATTGCGAAAGATATAAATTCGGGAATATTGCGGATGGATTAAAACATATCTTGCCGCGACTGTAGATAAAAAACTGGTTGTACCTATTTTTGATATCATTAATAACGCACAGTTTCTGCACGTATCCAGTCTAAAATACCGATATTTTGAAACAAAATCGCAAATTTAGTTCAAATTATCTGGCAAAAACAGCGGACCGATCGGAACTTGTGGCAATCCAAACTCTTCTGGGTAGTCCACATCCACTAAATACAGACCTTCAGCTTTCGCCGTTGCACCTGCTAATTTGCGGTCTTTTGCTTCAAGTAGCCACTTGATCCATTCTGGTTTTTCTTCGCCACGACCTACCTTGATCAGACTGCCAGTAATGTTACGCACCATATGGTGGACAAAAGCATTCGCTTTAATGTCAATCACGATGTAATCACCATGACGAGTCACATTAAGGTGCATCAAATTACGGAATGGGCTCAACGACTGGCAATGCGCAGCGCGGAATGAACTAAAGTCGTTCTCACCTAACAGGTACTGACCTGCTTCATGCATTTTCTTCTCGTCTAGCTCACCGTGATAGTGGCTAACGCCAGAATTTAAAATACCAGGACGCAACGCGTGGTTGAAGATGATGTAGCGGTAACGACGTGCGGTTGCTGAGAATCGAGCATGGAAATCATCGTTCACTTCCACAGCCCAGCGGACAGCGATATCACTTGGCATGTTCGCGTTTGCGCCCATGGTCCAAGCCACCATTTTACGACTCACGTTGGTGTCAAAGTGAACGACCTGACCAGTGCCATGTACGCCAGCATCGGTACGACCTGCACACTGTACTTCGACAGGGTGGTTCGCGACCACAGATAATGCTTTCTCTAGCTCTTCTTGGACACTTTTCACGTCTCTTTGGCGTTGCCAACCAAAGTAGTTTGTACCGTTGTATTCGATACCTAATGCGATTCTCATTTTAACCTTCGAACTCTAAAATGGGGCGGGAAGTATATACGTAAGTCCTTCCAGATACAAAAAAGGGCAGCGTTTGCTACCCCTTTTTACTTATCGACCGTTAATCGTGTCGATGAGAGTTTTAGCCTCTCGGCGAATATCGTCCTCACCGTAGACGATCGCTTCCTCTAACAGTTTAATCGCGCCTTGAGGGTCGTTCATTTCAAGGTAGATCTTTGCTAGGTCTAGCTTGCCAGCTGCTTCAGCATTGGTATCTACGTCAACATCACCAATATCGCCAATCACATCCGGAAACTCATTCAAACCCACATCGAGTTTGAGCTCTTGCTCTTCAAACTCACCACCGTCTTTGTCTACCTGAGCCATCAATTCATCAATGGTCATGAATTGATTTTTCTTCGGATCAAAATCGGTTAGGTCGTCTTGCTCACCCCAGTTTTCTTGCGCGATCTCAGGCTGTGCAAGTGCTTCTGATGAACTCCACACTTCACGCTGGTCTTCTGGAACCTCTGCCGTTGATGAGGTGTTTTCTGGCGACAGCTTAAAGCCATCCCAATCGTCACCAACATCCAGCATGGTTTCAAAGTCCATACCTGCACTTGCAATAGTGTCGCTGTCTAACTTGCCATCAAACACTTCAGATTCAGCATTTTCAGACAACAAGTTCGCCATCGCAGACTCTTCAAAGTCATTTAATTCCGACTCTAGGTCATTGCTCGGCTCAGGCTCTAAATCGGCACTGAAAGCGTCTGGTTGCGCGAAGACTTCAAACAGAGCGTCATGGTCATTCTCTGCTTGTTGTACAGCTTGAGAGACTTCTGAGTGCTCTTTAACAACCTCAGGTTCAACAGTGTCAGAGTCAGAACTTGCTACCTCTTCTGTCACTGATGCCAAAGCATCTTCTTCATTGAACTCTGGTAGTTCAAAGTCATCGAAGTTGAACTCGTCTTCTGCTTCAGCAATCGGCGCTTGAGGCTCAGCGATTTCAGATTCCGCTAGCGCTGGCTCTTCAGCCATCGAAGCTAATGCGTCTTCTTCGTTGAACTCTGGAAGCTCGAACTCGTCGAAGTTGAACTCTTCTTCTACTTCCGCGACTGGCGCTTCAGGCTCAGCGATTTCAGATTCCGCAAGCGCAGGCTCTTCGGCCATCGAAGCTAATGCGTCTTCTTCATTGAACTCTGGAAGCTCTAACTCATCGAAGTTGAACTCTTCTTCTGCTTCCGCAACTGGCGCTGCAGGCTCAGCGATTTCAGATTCCGCTAGCGCTGGCTCTTCAGCCATCGAAGCCAATGCATCTTCTTCGTTGAACTCTGGAAGCTCTAACTCATCGAAGTTGAACTCTTCTTTTGTTTCCGCAACTGGCGCTTGAGGCTCCGCGACTTCAGATTCCGCTAGCGCTGGCTCTTCAGCCATTGAAGCTAATGCGTCTTCTTCGTTGAACTCCGGAAGCTCTAACTCGTCGAAGTTGAACTCTTCTTCTGCTTCCGCGACTGGCGCTTGAGGCTCCGCGATTTCAGATTCCGTTAGCGCTGGATCTTCGGCCATCGAAGCTAATGCGTCTTCTTCGTTGAACTCTGGAAGCTCTAACTCATCGAAATTGAACTCTTCTTCTGCTTCCGCAACTGGCGCTTGAGGCTCAGCGATTTCAGATTCTGCTTGCGCAGGCTCTTCAGCCATCGAAGCCAATGCGTCTTCTTCGTTGAACTCTGGAAGCTCTAACTCATCGAAGTTGAACTCTTCTTCATCAATAGCCGATTCAGTCGAGCTTGCCGCGACGGGTTCTTGTTCAATTTTGTTTTCGGGTTCGATCTCATCAACCAGCCAATCTTCCTCTTGAGGAATTCCAAATTCGTTTTCAACCGTATTTGGTGTTGGCGTGAACGTTGGAGCCGGTTCAGTTTCCGGTTCTACCATCGTTTCTTCTTGTGGCTGAGACGCTTCCGTTAGGCTTTCTGCTTGAGGATCTAACGCTTCAGAAACTTCAGCTGAATGCTCTTCAACTGTCTTTTCTGCTAGTTCGTTACCTTCAACCAAAGGTTCAGCCGGAGCTTCAGGTTGCTGATCCGCATTCTCACTTGCTGCTGGCTCTTCACCGATTAAAGCGTCAAGTTCTGCTGCAAAGTCTGAACGCTCTTGTTCATTTGGTAATAGCGCTTCGTTGTTACTTTCGAATAGCTCATCAAGCTCCGTCATTAACGGATCATGTTCTGGGGAAACGTCCTCAAGGTCACCTAAGAAATCATGGCTATCAAAATCATCAATCGATTCTGGTTGCTCTTGTTCTATCGGCTCACTTGGAAGCTCTACCGGGGTTTGGCTATCAACTTCAGGTTGGTTCTCACTCAGCAGAGCATCAATATCCAAACCAGAATCGAGACCAAGCGCTGCTTTTTCCTCTTCCAGACCGGCAGCAGGCTCAACATCTGTCATTAGCTGAGGTTGTTGAACACTCTCTTCAGCTTCTGGCTCTAGATCATCAAAGCCTAGCGAAGCAAGAAGATCGTCGTCACTCAGCTTGTTTTCTGCTTGTTCTAACTCGTCATCTTCACGAATCAGTTCATCAAATGGATCGATTTCACTGCTTGTTTCGTCCTGCTCTTCTACGCTCTCGTCGCTAAGCAGTTCGTCCAGCAGATCAACACTGTTTTCATCAATGTCTTCAAGAGAATCGTCACCATCGAACCCCGACAGCTTTTCTAGCTCATCCAGCGGGTCAAAGTCATCATCGGAGGCGTCTTCATCATCGAAGCCAATGAGCTCATCAAGTAAATCTGTACTGTCTTCATCGATGGTAGGCTCTTCGCTTAAACCTGCGATGTCTTCCAACTCTTCAAGTGGATCAAGTTCGTTAAGCGGTTCGCCATCGTCTTCACCGATCAACTCATCAAGTAACGCAGATGCTTCTTCTTCACTTGAATCGCTATCAGATAAACCAGATAACGTTTCTAGCTCATCAAACAAATCATCATCAGTGTCTTTTGGCGTTGGCTGTTCATACTGTGCAAGCAACTTGTCGATGTCGTCATCTGTCGCTTCACCCGCAGAGAATGCGGTTTCTGATACCGTTGGCTTATCA
Source organism: Vibrio owensii (assembly GCF_002021755.1). Classification (NCBI taxonomy): domain Bacteria; kingdom Pseudomonadati; phylum Pseudomonadota; class Gammaproteobacteria; order Vibrionales; family Vibrionaceae; genus Vibrio; species Vibrio owensii. The sequence goes on along the minus strand of NZ_CP019959.1, from coordinate 2,847,493 downwards.
TCTTCTACGTCTAAGTTGAGATCGTCACCATCAAGGTCAGCAAACAGATCATCGAGCATTGCTTGATCAAGCGCATTACTTTGTAACTCTTCCGCAGGATCATCTGCAGCGAGTAATTCAGCAAAGGCGTCGTCAGACATCGCGTCAGAGCCGTCTTCGTCAGAAAGATCGAAGCCTGCATCATCATCGTCATCGAGCACTTCAAGCTCTGGCGTCACCTCATCGAGTGCGCGCTCCATCTCTTCAAGGCCAAGGGCTTTTTCTTCGCCATTGACCTTGATGCCGTTGCTTGAAGAATCAAACTCATCGAAGCCGACATCCAACTCGCCATCGTCGCCAATGCCAGCGAATGGGTCTTCGCCGTCGTCGCCTTCTAGATTGAAGTCGAGGTCATCGTCATCGAGGTTACCGAAAACATCCTCTTCTTCAGGCTGTTGTTCTTCTTGTTCGAATAGGTTTTCTGTTTCGTCGTCATCGCCGAACAGGTCATCATCTAGGCTTAGCTCTTCATCTAATTCATCAGCAGCCGCTAAACCGATTGGCGCCGCAAGAGGATCAACGTTTTGCTGTTCTTGTGCAGCAGCTTCTTCCTCTTTCGCTTTAGAGCGTCGACCAAGTAGCATAACGACTAGCAACGCAATCAAAGCACCCGGAATTAATGCCGCAAGACCGACAAGCCAACCATTCGTCAAAATTTTGTCCATGGTGCTCGGTTGCATGCGTTGTTGTTCAGCGACACGTTGGCGCTCTTCTGCCAGCAGTTTTTCTACTTCTGAGCGAATGCGTTCTTCATCGTTGAGCGAGGTTTTTAGCGTTTCGACTTCACTCTGTACTTCAGAAAGCATTAAACGCAGGCGATGGTTCTTCTCTTCTAAAGATTCCAACTCACTTTGCGAACCTTGCAGCTTGTCTTTTAGCGCACTGACTTGCTTTTCACCCTCAGGTGATGTGCTCACTGCAGGCACTGGAGTGGTTGGTTCTACTGCTTTAATTGGCTCTGGTTTCGGCGTTTCTGGCTTAACTGACTCAGGTTTAGGCTCTGGCTTTGGCGCTTCAACCACAGGCTTCGGCGGCTCAACTTTCGGTTTTACCGGCTGAGCAGGCGTTGGTTTAGGCTGAGTAAGGCGAGCTTCATGCGCTTTCATGATCGCAATCGCTTGTGCGGTTGTCGCACTTTGCACTTGCTCTAGAGAAGGCACACGCAGACGACTTCCTGGAATAAGCTCGTGGATATTTTGCTTATCAAACGCTTGAGGGTTTATGCGATAAATGGCGAGTAGCGTTTGTTGTACGGAAACATTTCGAGAAGGTCGTAATTCAGAAGCGATCGACCAGAGAGTCTCGTTTTGACCAGTCGGACCGAAGAAACGCGACGGTTGGTCATTTTCAGGTGGAGCGGGTAATGCTCGTTCAATCTCCTCAGCGTAGCTCGGAGATGCTTGCACTTCACCAGAGGGTCCTACAAGACGAATACCTTCGGCTTGAACCACTGACGATGTCTGAGTCGCGCTCATCAGCACAAGGGCTGCTAACAAACGCTTATAATTTTGACGCATAGAAGGCTCAGTTAGGTGCTAGTAACAATTTGAAATGGTGATCGGTTAAATATATCGGATAAAGCACGCAAAACTATAGCGTTGAGGGTAAAAAATGTGTGGCTCTCACCATATTCGTACTAATCTCACACAATTTTACGCCGTTCGAACAAAAAAGCCTCGCATAGTGCGAGGCTTAAAGGTTCTTAGCGAGGTCGACTTAGTAGTAGTCGCGGATCAGAACTTCTGCGATTTGAACCGCGTTAGTTGCTGCGCCTTTACGAACGTTATCTGCAACAACCCATAGGTTTACGCCGCTGTGATGGCTGATATCGTTACGGATACGACCTACCATTACGTGGTCTTTACCGCCCGCATCGCGAACTTGTGTTGGGAAGTCTTCACCGTGGAATACTTCGATACCGTCAGTTTGCTCAAGCAAGTTAACGACTTCTTGTGCATCGATTGGTGAACGCGTTTCAACGTGAAGTGCTTCTGCGTGGCCGTAGAATACTGGCACGCGCACACAAGTTGGGTTTACGGTGATTGATGGGTCGTTAAAGATCTTTTGCGTTTCCCACACCATTTTCATTTCTTCTTTGGTGTAGCCGTTTTCCATCATCTGGTCGATTTGTGGAATACAGTTAAATGCGATCTGTTGAGAGAATTGCTTCTTGTCTGCCGGCAGACCGTTTAGCAACTTCGCTGTTTGACCTGCTAGCTCATCAATACCCGCCTTACCCGCACCAGAAACCGATTGGTACGTTGATACGTTAATGCGCTCAATACCCACTGCATCGTGAATAGGCTTTAGTGCCACCAGCATTTGAATGGTTGAACAGTTCGGGTTCGCAATGATGTTACGGTTACGAAACTCTGCAATCGCTTCTGGGTTTACTTCAGGCACAACTAGAGGAATATCGTACTCGTAACGGAAGTGTGATGTATTGTCGATAACAATCACGCCTTCGTCTGCTGCGATTGGAGCCCATTTTGCTGACAGTTCACCACCAGCAGAGAACAGAGCGATGTGCGCTTGTGACCAATCAAACTCTTCCACGTTTTGTACGCGAATTGTTTTACCATTGAAACGGTAAGTCTTGCCTTCACTGCGTTCACTTGCCAACAGGAAGATTTCGCCTACTGGGAATTTGCGCTCTTGAAGCACTTCCAAAATTGTTTCACCGACCGCACCGGTCGCACCTAATACGGCAACATTGTATTGCTGGCTCATTGACTTACCTCAACCTGAAAACCTAGTTCTGCTAATGGTGCAAGATTGCATGTTTCGTTACCCACTAGCGTGACAGCGCTGTACTCGCGGCGATCCCAGTAGTTTTTACGCATCAGGTCAAAAGAGCCTGGCTTACTGATTTCGCGGCGGAAAAGAGCGTCATCTTTACGCACATCATAGATTAACTGCGTGATGTTGTGCAGCGTTGCTTCATCCCATGCTCTGTCCAATACCATAGTCGGGACAGGCGCGGTCGGCAGTAAATCGCTGGCATGCGCACGTAATTCGTTATTTAAGAACTCACAGTAGCTGTTGAAAATCATCGTCGTACCGCGAGCTTTCCCTTCCAGACCATAGCCTGCAACGTGAGGGGTTGCGAATGCTAGCAGAGGCAGAAGCTCCATATCAACCTCTGGTTCAAATTCAAATACGTCGAGTGCCGCTGTAAAGCCGTCGTTTTTCAGTAAACGTTGCTTCAGCGCTTGGTTGTCCACAACTGGACCGCGTGCCGCATTGATAAGAATTTGATCGCTACGAAGACCATTTAACACCTTCTCATCAATCAAATGATGGGTTGGGTGTGGGCCATCTTTAGTGATAGGTGTGTGCAGCGTGATGATGTCAGAACGTTCGATAAGCTCTGCTAACGGAGTGAAACTGCGAGAATCACCCTCTTCTTGCTTGAATGGGTCGTTGATGAGCACGTTGATGCCCATGCCTTTCAAACATTTCTCAAGGTAACTGCCGACTTGACCCGCACCGATGATACCAACGGTTTTATCGAAAACAGAGAAACCTTGCTGTTGTGCTAGCACCATCATGACGCTGAACGCATACTCGGCAACGCCAACTTTGTTACATCCTGGTGCTGCGGTGAAGAAAATGCCCTTCTCTTTTAAAAGCGCTTGATCAACATGATCCATGCCCGCCGTCGCCGTACCAACGAACTTCAGCTTGTTTGCTTTGCTGATCAGTTCTGAGTTTACTTTGGTAACTGAGCGAATCATTAGCGCATCTACATCCACTAAATCATCGGCTGTCAGTGTACGACCAGGTTTTAAAATCACTTCACCGAGTTGGCTGAATAGCTCTTCAGCGTACGGCATATTTTCATCAACAATAATTTTCATAGCGCCAGCGTTTAACATCCATTTGTATGAGTTCGTTTATTCGCAAGATGCGAAGCTAAAGCGATTGTGCCCTTTTCTTGAAAAATCTCAACAACTATACCCAAGTGACTTTCAAAAGCAGGTTTCAGAAAAGAAAAAGCCCGGCTAAATTAGCCGGGCAAAGTTCCAGAACAAAAGGATCCTATCCCGCTCTCCTTGGGATAGAGTCTGCGTCTGTTCGATCAGTTTGACTGATCAAGCTCTGGAAACTGGTTTGTTGGTCCGTTTACGCCGTATGGGAAATCACAGTGATATTCCGACCAACAAATTCAGTTAGCTTTGGGTCGCTTACGCTTGGTACTTTTTGATTACCAATGTTGCGTTTGTACCACCAAAACCAAAGCTGTTTGACATAACAGTCGTTAGCTCTGCGTCGCGAGCTTCCGTTACGATGTCTAGACCTTGTGCTGCTTCATCCAAGTTAGAAATGTTCACACTTGGCGCAATGAAGTTGTTGTCTAGCATTAGCGTTGAGTAAATCGCTTCGTGAACGCCAGCTGCACCTAGTGCGTGACCTGTCATTGCTTTTGTTGCAGAAATCGCAGGGCTGTTGTCGCCGAATAGCTCTTGGATAGCGCCTAGCTCTTTCACGTCACCTACAGGAGTAGAAGTACCGTGTGTGTTGATGTAGTCGATAGCATCAACATCTTGCATTGCCATCTTCATACAACGAACTGCGCCTTCACCTGATGGTGCTACCATGTCGTAGCCATCAGAAGTCGCGCCGTAACCTACGATTTCGCCGTAGATTTTCGCGCCACGTGCTAGTGCGTGCTCTAGTTCTTCGATAACTAGCATGCCGCCACCACCAGAGATAACGAAACCGTCACGATCTGCATCGTAAGTACGAGATGCTTTTTCTGGCGTTTCGTTGTACTTAGTAGATAGTGCGCCCATTGCATCAAACATCATAGTTTGAGACCAATCTAGCTCTTCACCACCACCTGCAAAAACGATGTCTTGTTTACCAAGTTGGATAAGCTCCATCGCGTGACCGATACAGTGTGCAGACGTTGCACAAGCTGAGCTCATTGAGTAGTTCACACCACGAATCTTAAATGGTGTTGCAAGACACGCAGATACTGTTGAAGACATAGTACGTGGCACCATGTAAGGACCTACGCGTTTTACGCCTTTCGCACGCATCGTGTCAGTTGCTACTGTTTGGTTTAATGCAGAAGCACCACCAGAACCAGCAACGATACCTGTACGATCGTTTGAAACTTGTTCTTCAGATAGACCAGCGTCTTCAATTGCCTGCTGCATTGATAGGTATGCATAAGCAGCCGCATCACCCATAAAGCGCATCTGCTTACGGTCAATAAACTCTGCAGGGTTGATTTTCAGATCACCCCACACCTGCGAACGCAGACCGTTTTCTTTAAACTGCTCAGACGCAGTGATGCCAGATTTGCCCGCTTTAAGAGACGCTAGAACTTCTTCGACGTTGTTACCGATACTTGAAACAATACCCATACCGGTGATTACGACTCGTTTCATTATGACATTCCTATAATTCAAAAATCCGCTAGATAATAACTAAGATAGTCAACAAAAGTGGTCAGCTTTCCCAGAAATTCGTACAATCGCCGAATTCTAACCGCGCCAAATCACATATTTGCACCATTATGACTTCGATTAAAAACGCAGAACTTGGTTGGAACGAAGCTGGTACACCGGTTTCTGACCAATTTGATGATGTTTATTTCTCCAACGTAAACGGTCTCGAAGAGACGCGTTACGTGTTCCTCAAACAAAATCATCTACCAGAAAGATGGCAGGAATTTGACCAAAGACGTTTTGTTATTGGTGAAACCGGATTTGGCACAGGGTTGAACTTCTTAGCCGTGTGGCAATGGTTTACCGAATTTCGTCGCGAATATCCAGAGGCAACGCTAAAAGAATTGCATTTCGTTAGCTTTGAGAAGTACCCACTGAGCAAAGCTGATCTAGAAAAAGCGCATCAATCATGGCCAGAGTTGGCAGAGTTTGCTGAAAAGCTGCAACAACATTACCCAGCTGCAGTGCCTGAGTGTCATCGCATTGTTTTAGAAGACGGCGCTATCACGCTCGACCTATGGTTTGGTGATATCAAAGACTGCATGCCGCTTGTTCCTTATGCAGAGCAAGGCTTGATTGATGCTTGGTTCTTAGATGGGTTTGCTCCAAGCAAAAACCCAGAGATGTGGAACCAAAACCTGTTTAATGGCATGGCAAAATTGGCGAAACAGGATTGTACGGTCGCAACCTTCACGGCAGCGGGCTTTGTACGCCGCGGCCTAAACGAAGCGGGCTTTGCAATGAAAAAAGTCAAAGGCTTCGGCACCAAGCGTGAAATGATCGCAGGTTCAATGGAACAACGTGAAGCGCATTCAAACCACCTACCTTGGTTCAACCGCACTGCATCGACTAATCATGATTCCATTGCGATTATTGGTGGCGGTATTGCCAGTGCAGCTCTGGCTAAAACGCTGGTTCGCCGCGGTCAAAATGTCACGCTTTACTGCAAAGACGCTCAACCTGCAGAAGGCGCATCAGGCAACCGCCAAGGTGCTGTGTACCCATTACTAAATGGTCCACACAAAGGCGTTTCACGCGTGTTCGCTCCGGGCTTTTTGTTTGCCCGTCAGTTTGTTGACCAAGCAGCGCAAGATATCCAATTTAATCACGATTGGTGTGGCATTACTCAGCTGATGTGGGATGACAAATCCGCAGACAAGTTAGAGAAGATGCTCGCTGGCAATTTCACGCCAGAGTTGATTCACAAGCTATCTGCTGAAGAGACGGCGGAAAAAATAGGCTTGCCGATTGATATGGCATCAGTTCATTACCCTCTTGGCGGTTGGTTATGCCCTGCTGAACTGACTCGTGGTTTGATTGCTCAACTTGAAAACACCGAGCTTTTTGAAGCGAAGTTCGAGCATCAAGTCGAGTCACTAGATTGGGATGAAGCGCGCAAGGGTTGGGTATTGAAAGCGAACGATCAAAGCTTTGAACATTCAACTGTAGTGGTTGCTAATGGCAGCGAGTTCCAAACACTAAGCCAAACTGCTGATCTACCAATGGGTCAGGTAAAAGGCCAAGTTAGCCACGCACCTGCAACTGAAACGCTGTCTAAGCTGAAAACGGTACTGTGTTACGACGGTTACATGACACCTGTTAACCCGAATAATCAGCACCTATGTATCGGTGCAAGCTACGACCGCAGCCACCTAGATTACGAGTTTGACGAAGAAGCACAAAAAGACAACGCCGACAAATTGGTGAAGTGTTTGCCAAACCAAACTTGGACAAAAGAAGTGGATACCTCTGGTAACTTATCACGCCAAGGTATTCGTTGTGTTAGCCGTGACCACCTGCCATTTGTCGGTAACGTAGGCGACTTTGAAACCATCAAGACGCAATATGCGGATCTGCAAAATCAACAAGAACAAGACGTTGAAGCGATTCACCAGTTCCCTAACCTATTCTGTTTCCTTGGTTTAGGTTCTCGTGGTTTGAGCTCTGCGCCACTAATGGCAGAAGTGTTGGCATCACAAATCTGTGGCGACCCGTTACCACTGCCTGTTGATGTGCTGACTGAGCTGCACCCAAGCCGTATGTGGGTAAGAAAGCTACGTAAAGGTAAGGCGATTACTGAGTTGTAACGCGTTTCGAGTGCGCAAAGAACCCCTCCTAGCCTCCCCTTAAAAAGGGGAGGAACAAGTGCTTAGCCCCGCATTAGTCCTCCCCCTTTCCAAGGGGGAGTTAGAGGGGGTAGCTCTGAGAACAAACAACCACCCCTCGCCTCGTCTTAAAAAGTGAGGAACCAGTTCTTAGATCCACATTAATTCTCCCCCTTTCTAAGGGGAATTAGAGTGAGTTACAAGTGTTTAGTTCAACGCCGCCACGGCCGCTTTCACCTGCTCTGCAATTTCCGCATTACGGAACTCACCCGCTTCCAAATCAAAGTTATCGTAGAAGCTTGGAATAGATTGCGATGCTTTCACTTCAGCACCAAAGTAAGGTGCAGAGCCTGTCGCCGCAGCGAGTACCGTTTGTGCACCACCAGGGCCAGGTGAAGTCGCTAAGTAAACCGCGGGGTTGTTTTGGAATACGTTGCGATCGATGCGTGTCGCCCAATCGAATAGATTCTTATACGCCGCTGGGTAAGAGCCGTTATGCTCGGCAAAAGAAATCACCAAAGCGTCCGCGGTTGCGATGTCAGCAAGAAACGCTTTTGCGCCTTCCGCCTGACCGATTTCTTTCTCTTTGTCTTCACTGAACAAAGGAACATCGTAACTATTGAGGTCTAACACTTGAACTTCTGCCCCTTCGACAAGGTTAGCAGCGTAAGTTGCAAGGGTTTTATTGATAGAGGTAGAGCTACTAGAAGCGCCGAATGCGATAATTTTCATGGTTGTAGTCCTTTGTTCACGTTTTGTACTAACAAGAGTAAGAGGTGAACGAGTGTGCTACAACCACAAAAATTTTAAGGAGAGATTCGAAAATTTCGAAGGAGTTTAATTCAACTCTTTTTGCTTCAACCAGAGGTTTAGCGCAACCTGTCGAAGCTTATAAAAACTGATGGTGGCTTAAGCTTGTGCTTGAAGCTCTTGCCAAAGGTCGTTAACAATCACGCGGTCTGCTGGTGTTAATTCTGAACGCGCTTCCTCAAGACTGTTTTCGATGCGAGATTTAAGCTCAGCCACATCGTTAATGCCTTCTTCTTCACACGCCGCCGCAGACAGAGAAATGTGACCACGTAAATAACCACCAGCAAACAATTCATCATCCGATGCGGTTTCAATGCGTGCATCAATCAGTTCTAGTAGTTTTTCTTCAAATTCAATAATCATGGAGCTTCTCTGAGGTTATTTAACGATAAAGTCAGACGTTTCCAGCGGCTTGGTTTGGTAAAAGGCACGCAAGGCATCCGATAGCATTTGTACGCGCGGCGGAAGACCGTTTTCTAAAATACCCATTACTTCATTGTGCACTTTGTGCATAAAACCAAGACGATCTGGTTCAAAATCGCCGTGTAGATTGTCACAACTAACGTTAAAAGGGAAGTCAGCACTTTTCGCGAGAATCCACTCATAAGCTTGGGGGCGAACTTCAACTTTTTCGAACTCAGCTTGAACTTCTGCTGTACGACCATCTGGCTCGTACCAGTAACCAAAATCTTCTAGCAAACGGCGCTCTGGTCCTGCTACACACCAATGGGCAATCTCGTGTAGTGCTGACGCGTAAAAGCCACGAGCAAAAATAATCCGATGATGTGGGTGCGCTTCGTCAGCTGGTAAGTAGATAGGCTCATCACCACCAAGTTCTAATTTGGTATTAAAAGACTCAAGAAACGTGTCGTTGAAGATGGTGATAAGGTCTTGATATTCGTGATTCATCATCGATTCTGTACTTCAAATTGGTATGCGGTGCGCATTGTCGCTGTTTTTCTTACACAGGTAAAGCCACACAACATGTTTGGTTATTAGCTGAGTTAATCTGAAAGTCAATTTCTCCATACTATTTCTCATTCGTCACAGATCACATTTCCCACTACACTCACGCCTTATTTTTACGCTTAATGATGGCGACTTCAACGCTACTTAAAGCGAGATTCTTTTTGGATTTAAGCCTATCCCCAAGGCTTAGATCTTGTTGGTAAGTTTTGCTGCTGTTTTCCTTAATCTCAAGGACATAACAGAGCCCTTTTATTTGAGTGTCCCCTTATGCTGCTAAGTGTGTTGTATATCATTGGTATCACGGCTGAAGCCATGACTGGCGCATTGAGTGCTGGTCGAAGAAAAATGGATTGGTTTGGTGTTATGTTGGTAGCCAGTGCAACGGCAATCGGCGGCGGTACAGTACGCGACATTTTGCTAGGTCACTACCCATTAGGTTGGGTAAAGAATCCTGAATTCTTAGCAATTACATGCGTTGCGGGTGTACTGACAACTGGCTTGGCGAAGTGGGTAATCAAGCTGAAAGGTCTGTTCATTCGTTTGGATGCGCTAGGCTTGATCGTATTTAGCATCATCGGCACCAAGGTAGCGATTGGCATGGGCTTACACCCTGGCATTTGTATGGTGTCTGCACTTGTAACTGGCGTATTTGGTGGTCTGCTACGTGATTTGATTTGTCGTCAAACGCCGCTTGTGCTTCATGAAGAGCTTTACGCCTCTGTAGCACTTATCGCATCAGGTTTGTACCTAGCGTTACTTGAGTTCAACGTACCGGACGTAACCGCGACGATTGTGACTCTGATTACTGGTTACATGTTGCGTATGGCGGCAGTACGCTTTAAATGGCGCTTGCCTTCATTCCACTTGGAAACCGAAGGGTCGATTCACTGATTCAAATAGAAACCTATTGAAAGACATGAAAAAGGCTGCTCATTGAGCAGCCTTTTGTGTTTCTATCGAGTTAAGCTTCAAACTTAAATCTTTGGAGTCTCGGTTTGTACGCCATGGTTTTGACCACGGTGGCGTAGCAAATGGTCCATAACGACAATAGCCAGCATCGCTTCTGCGATAGGCACAGCGCGGATCCCCACACAAGGGTCATGACGACCTTTAGTGATCAGCTGAGTTGGTTCACCTTCTTTAGTGATAGTCTCACCTGGCACCGTAATGCTTGAGGTTGGCTTAAGCGCGATGTTTGCAACAATCTCTTGACCAGTAGAGATACCGCCAAGAATGCCGCCCGCGTGGTTACTACCAAAGCCTTCTGGTGAAAGCGTATCACGGTGCTCGCTGCCTTTTTGGTTTACCACATCAAAACCGTCACCGATTTCCACGCCTTTCACCGCATTGATGCTCATTAACGCATGGGCGATGTCTGCATCCAAACGATCAAATACAGGCTCACCAAGACCAACAGGCACGTTGGTTGCCACGACCTGAATTTTAGCGCCGATAGAGTCGCCTTCTTTTTTCAGATCACGGATAAGTTGATCAAACGCTTCCACTTTGTCTGCATCTGGGCAGAAGAACGCGTTGTTTTCGATTTCATTCCAATCCACTTTATCGATTGAAACGTCACCCATTTGCGACAAGTAAGCGCGGATTTCTACACCGAACTCGTCTTTTAGGTATTTCTTAGCGATTGCACCAGCCGCCACACGCATTGCCGTTTCACGAGCAGACGAACGGCCGCCACCTCGATAGTCGCGCACACCGTATTTTTGGTGGTAAGTGTAATCAGCGTGTCCTGGACGGAACTTGTCTTTGATGTCTGAGTAGTCTTTAGAACGTTGGTCTGTGTTCTCGATCATCAGACCAATTGAAGTACCTGTGGTTTTACCTTCAAAAACGCCAGAAAGAATTTTTACTTCGTCCGGTTCACGACGTTGGGTAGTGTAACGTGATGTGCCAGGACGGCGACGGTCGAGATCCGTTTGCAGATCTGCCTCAGTGATTTCCAAACCTGGAGGGCATCCGTCTACGATACATCCTAGTGCGATACCGTGACTTTCTCCGAATGTCGTTACTCGGAAATGTTGTCCGATACTGTTTCCTGCCATTACTTCCTCAAGTTCTTGTCGCCACGCTCTCCATGAGCGCAACTGCTTTTCAATTCTTCGTGGAATCATAGTGGCGGTATTACGTTTTGATGTAAAGCCCGATTTGGCGGAAAAAACAAAACAGCCGAAATTTTCCAAGCTCAGTGCGAAGCGGATAAAAAAACACCGAGCACTGGGCTCGGTGTTTTCATTGTTTATTCGAATGGTTTATTTCGACAGACTTAGTCTTTGTACAGTTTGAACTCTTCTGCACACTCAACCAATTGGTCACGCGTTAGCATGAATACGCCGTGACCGCCGTTCTCGAACTCAATCCAAGTGAATGGAATTTGTGGGTACTGTTCCATCATGTGGACCATCGAGTTACCGACTTCACACACAAGAATACCGTCGTCTGTTAGGTAGTCTGGCGCATTAGCAAGGATACGACGAACCAGTTTTAGACCGTCAGTACCAGCAGCTAGACCTAGTTCAGGCTCGTGCGTGAACTCGTCTGGCAGGCTGTTCATGTCTTCTTCGTCCACGTAAGGTGGGTTAGACACGATCAGGTTGTATTTCTCTTTTGGAAGATCGCGGAACAAGTCTGAGCGGATTGGGAACACTTGTTGCTCCATGCCGTGATCTTGTACGTTTTGCTCAGCCACTTGTAGAGCGTCTGTAGAGATGTCGATCGCGTCAACTTCTGCTTCAGGGAAAGCGTGCGCACAAGCAATAGCGATACAACCAGAACCCGTACATAGGTCCATGATGCGCGTAGGCTCTTCCACCAACCAAGGTTGGAATTCCGCTTGAATCAATTCGCCGATTGGAGAACGTGGCACAAGAACACGCTCATCAACGAAGAACTCAAGACCGCAGAACCATGCTTTGTTCGTTAGGTATGCAGTTGGTGTACGCTCGTTGATGCGTTTTACTACGCGCTCAACGATACGCAGACGCTCGCTTGTCGTAAGGCGAGAGTTCAATACGTGCGGAGGCACATCAATCGGCAAGTATAATGTTGGCAGGATAAGCTGAACCGCTTCATCCCACGCATTATCAGTGCCATGACCGTAAAACAGGTTAGCTGCGTTAAAGCGGCTTACCGTCCAACGAATCATATCTTGAAGGGTATGGAGCTCCGATACCGCCTCTTCTACAAAAATCTTATCCAAAATTGCCTCCGAAAAGCGCTACAATACTGCCATAAATTGTAAAAATGAAATTGTTTACCTAATGAGCAAAAAAGACACCGAACACGATGACGATTTCGCCTTGTTTAAGGATGCAGTACAGGGCGTAAAAAAGTTGCGACAGGATACCATAATCCAGCAACCAAAAAAAAATACTAAGCAAAAAGAAATCACACGCTCAAACCGTGAAGCGAGTGATTCTGAGTTTTACTTTTCTGATGAGTTTGTTCCGCTTCTTAATGAAGAGGGACCAACTCGTTATGCCCGTGACGATGTGTCCACTTATGAAGTGAAACGTCTTCGTCGTGGCGTGTACGTGCCTGACGTTTTCCTAGACATGCACGGCATGACACAGCAAGAAGCCAAGCGAGAACTCGGTGCGATGATCGCGTACTGCGTGAAAAACGAAATCCACTGTGCGTGTGTACAACACGGCATCGGTAAGCACATTCTGAAGCAGAAAGCGCCGCTTTGGTTAGCTCAACACCCAGACGTAATGGCATTCCACCAAGCGCCTCTAGAGTTTGGCGGCGATGGTGCCCTACTGGTGCTGCTGTCCATTCCAGAAAAATAACTCACCGACTTCGAGAAGTACTTCTCGGACGAGCAAGAACGACAAAGGCAGGTTAAACCTGCCTTTTTGTTTTTCTCGAGCCATTGTCTCGAGAGCTAGTGTTCTATGGCGTGATATGCCAAAGCACTTCACCGCGTTGTGTTTGCGGATCAAATTCAATGCACACCAAGCCAGATGTTGGAAACATTGGTGGCGTCATGTCTTTCACAAATTCCGAGGTAAGGTAGCCCACCAGCGGCAAGTGCGACACAAACAAAAGAGATTCAAGCTTCTCAACTTCAATCAACGCATTAGCGAAATCAAACACTTGGTCGGATTGACCGTAAGGCGTGATATCTTCACACGTTTCGATGCTCTTAGCCGAAAAGTGTGCGCTGATTTCTTGCCAAGTTTGCTGCGCTCGAATGTACGGGCTCACCAGTACTTTGTCGAATTGAGCAAAACCTTGCTCTTTACATGCTCGGGCAACTGCTTCCGATTCAGTTCTGCCTCTTGGAGTCAGTTGTCTTTCTGCGTCGGTGTTCGCAAAATGCTCTGCTTCACCGTGACGCAAGATAAATATTTTCATGTTATTTCCTAGGGATAGCTAACGCTACCAAAAGGTTGACTGCTATCTTTATACGGATAGCGGGCTAACTTTAATAATGTCGAAACAAAAATACTGATATAATTATCGGTTCATTATACCAATTCGCTTGCTAAAGATAGCGACTTTCTTAACAATCTATTAAAAAGAATATACTCAGTTCATCACATTCTACGATGAAGTTATGAACTCAGTGCATTCCTTCAAATAGCTCGAACCCCATAGCAATTTGCTGATGGGCTTATGCAGTACTCTTACGAATAACAAAAATGCGGCAAGCAGTATTTGTCGAAGCGCAAACTTTGCGCCTCCCCGCTCGGGGATCATAATTACTGTAATGCGAAATCTGGAGACGCATCGTGCACCTAAGTCCAAACGATTCAAATCAATACCGCTACATTACATTGAGTAATGCTCTGCGCGTGTTGCTGATTCATTCCGACACAGCTCAACAGTCGGCAGCAGCCCTAGCAGTAAACGTTGGACACTTCGATGATCCGATGGATCGCCAAGGTCTGGCACACTATCTAGAACACATGCTTTTTTTGGGTACGGAAAAATACCCTAAAGTGGGCGAGTTTCAAAGTTATATTAGTCAACATGGTGGCACCAACAACGCTTGGACGGGCACCGAGCACACCTGTTTCTTCTTCGATGTCACACCAACTGCTTTTGAAACCGCGCTTGATCGCTTCAGCCAATTCTTTACTGCACCACTGTTTAACGAAGAAGCGTTAGACAAAGAGCGCCAAGCGGTCGACTCCGAATACAAGCTCAAACTGAACGATGATTCTCGCCGTCTGTATCAAGTCAACAAAGAAGTCATCAACCCAGAGCACCCGTTTTCAAAATTTTCTGTCGGTAACTTAGATACACTTGGCGATCGCGATGGCAAATCCATCCGCGACGAGATAGTTGAATTTCACCACTCACAGTATTCCGCTGATTTGATGACGCTGACTTTGTTTGGTCCGCAATCTCTTGATGAGCAGCAAGCATGGGTAGAAACCATGTTTGCCGACATTCCAAATCACCAACTACGCGGCAAGTCGATCGATGAGCCTATTGGTACTGAAGAAAGCACGGGCATCTTGGTTCAAGTCGAGCCAATCAAAGAGTTCCGTAAACTGATTCTCACGTTCCCAATGCCGGGAATGGATGCGCACTATAGCGTGAAGCCTCTCTCCTACTTTGCTCACCTGTTGGGTTACGAAGGCGAAGGCAGTCTGATGCTTCAACTCAAAGAGAAAGGCTGGATTACCTCCCTCTCAGCAGGTGGTGGTGCGAGCGGTAGTAACTACCGCGATTTCACCGTAAGTTGCACCCTTACGCCAAACGGCTTGGACCATATCGATGACATCGTTCAAGCGGTATTCCAATACCTCTCCATGATCAAACAAGGTGGTATGGATGAGTGGCGCTACTTGGAAAAACAAGCGGTGTTGGAATCTGCTTTTCGCTTCCAAGAGCCATCACGTCCAATGGATTTGGTCAGCCATCTAGTGATCAATATGCAGCACTATCAACCTGAAGACACGGTTTATGGTGACTACAAAATGGCAGGCTATGATGAAGCGCTTCAACGCTCATTACTCCAATATCTTTCGGTTGAAAATGTTCGCGTCACCTTGATAGCGAAAGGCTTGGAATACAACCAAACCGCAGAGTGGTACTTCACGCCTTACTCGGTAACGCCGTTTAGCGAAGAGCAGCGCCGTTTCTATCAACAAATCGACCCAAGTTGGCAATTCGTTCTCCCAGAAAAGAACCCATACATTTGCTACGAACTCGATCCAAAACCGTTTGAAAACGGTGGCTCATTGCCGGAGTTGGTGGAGGATGTAGAAGGCTTCCGTTTATGGCATTTGCAAGACGATGAATTCCGAGTACCAAAAGGTGTCGTTTACGTCGCCATCGACAGTTCACACGCGGTAGCATCACCGAAAAACATCGTGAAAACACGACTATGTGTTGAGATGTTCCTCGATTCTCTAGCCAAAGAGACGTATCAAGCTGAAATCGCAGGCATGGGTTACAACATGTATGCTCACCAAGGCGGCGTCACGCTGACATTATCGGGTTTTAGCCAAAAGCTACCTCAACTGCTAGAAATGATTCTGCATCGCTTTGCTGCACGTGAGTTCAGCCCTGCTCGCTTTGAGACCATTAAGCAGCAACTGTTACGCAATTGGCGAAATTCATCGCAAGATCGTCCTATTTCACAGCTTTTTAATGCATTAACAGGCTTACTCCAACCGAACAATCCGCCATTCGCAACATTGGTTGAAGCATTGGAAGAGATTGAAGTGGATGAGCTGTCAGTGTTCGTTGAATCGATTCTGGCTGAGCTACACGTTGAGATGTTCGTTTATGGCGATTGGCAGCGTCAGCAAGCTCATGACATGGCAAACACATTGAAAGACGCACTTCGCGTAAAAGAACAACGTTACGAAGAAGCGCTTCGCCCACTCGTCATGCTGGGTGAAAACGGCAGTTTCCAACGCGAAGTAAACTGTAACCAGCAAGACTCAGCTGTAGTGATTTATCACCAATGCGAAGACATCTCGCCTCGTAACATTGCACTTTATTCCTTGGCGAACCACCTAATGTCGGCAACCTTCTTCCATGAAATCCGAACCAAACAACAGCTAGGCTACATGGTTGGCACGGGGAACATGCCGCTTAACCGCCACCCGGGGATTGTGCTTTATGTGCAGTCACCGAATGCTGCACCAGCCGAACTGGTTACCTCAATCGATGAGTTTTTAAATGCGTTCTACATGGTGCTGTTAGAGCTCAATGAATACCAGTGGCACAGCAGTAAACGCGGATTGTGGAACCAAATTGCAACGCCTGACACCACATTACGCGGGCGAGCGCAGCGCCTATGGGTAGCAATTGGAAACAAAGACACCGACTTTAATCAGCGCGAAAAAGTGTTGGAAGAGCTTAAAGAGTTAACTCGCACTGACATGATTCGCTTTGTGGTCAATGAGCTTAAACCTCGTACTGCTAATCGTTTAGTGATGCACTCACAAGGCATCGCTCACGCGGACGAACCCCGTATCAATCTCGGTTTAGAAGTGGGCTCGATCGAAGAGTTTCAACTGCGTCCAAAAGACTTCGGTCTCGGGTAAGAGACTTAAGTATGGAAATGGCATGAAATGGTAAAAGTAGTCATTTCGTTTATGCTGTAATTACCTTGTTCAATAATTACGCAAACACGAGGACTAAATGAAAAAGCTACTTTTACTTGCTGCTGTACTTATGCCACTCGCACCTGTTGCCCATGCAGACATCACAATTAAGGGTGACGATTTCGAACTGAGTGAAGACTGTTTGCGCCTTGATGGTGATAACGTATCAATAAAGTCCGACGATTGCTCCTCAGGGAAGCATGACAAAGACCACAAAGGTAATTCTAGTGTCCACGGTGATAACAACCCAGGCAAAGGTCACGACAAGGACAAAAAAGACAAGAAGAAATAACGTCTCATAATCTCAAACACAAAAAAGGCTTGCATCACGCAAGCCTTTCTATTTTTAGCGAAAGCCATTAATCGTAGAAGTTACGACCTTCACCCGCGCGAGTGAGTAAGCCATCACATGGCGCGTACCGATCGCCGTATTTCGATGCAAACTCGTTCATTTTCTCAACCAGTTCTTTCAAACCGAATTGGTCCATGTAACGGAACGGACCACCTAGGAATGGTGGGAAACCAATACCAAAGATCGCACCGATATCACCATCGCGTGGAGAGCGGATAATACCGTCGTCCAAACAGCGAACCGCTTCGTTGAGCATCGGCAGTACACAACGCAATGCAATGTCGTTGTCGCTCAGCTTAGACTCTGGCGTCAGGTTCAATAGCTTGTACACGGACTTATCAACTTCTTTCTTCTTACCTTTGTAGGTGTAGAAGCCTTTACCACTCTTACGACCTTTTCTACCGTCATTCAGTAGTGTGTCGAATACGTCTGGACCTTTAAATCGTTCGCCCAATTCGTTAACCAAGATCGGCATGATCTTAGCACCGATATCCACACCGACTTCGTCCAACAAGGTGATAGGACCTACTGGGAAACCGAAGTCGAGCAGTGCTCCATCAAGTTGTTCGATCGGCTCATTTGCCAGCAAGATGTGTGCAGCTTCGTTCATGTAAGGCGCAAGAATGCGGTTTACATAGAAGCCTGCTTTATCTTTCACGACGATTGGTGTCTTGCCCTGTTTCTTAGCAAGGGCAACAACGGTAGAAATGGTCTCTTCTGACGTGGTTTCGTGAGGAATCACTTCCACCAATGGCATTTTCTCCACTGGGCTGAAGTAATGCAGACCGACGATGTTTTCTGGACGCTCTGCTTTTTCTGCAATTTTGTGAATTGGCAGCGAAGACGTGTTGGTCGCAAAGATGGTCTCTGGTTTTGCGTTCGCTTCAATATCTGCAACCATCGTCTGTTTCAGGTCAAGATCTTCAAACACGGCTTCAATTACTACATCAATATGGTTGAAGCTTGTGAAGTCAATGCCACCAGACAGTTGCAGCATTTTAGATTGCAGACCCGCTTTCGAGATAATGCGGCGCTTACGCTGCTTTTCGAACAACTTGTAGTTGTAGTTCAACGCGTTAAGCACGCCATCATTGCTGACATCTTTAATACGTACTGGCACTTTCGCTTTCGCAACAGAAACATGGCTAATGCCAGCCCCCATTAGACCACCACCCAACACGCCAACTCGGTTGACTGCAGCTGGCTCAGCTTCTGCGCCGTTTTCTTTCTTCATTTCTGTAGTAGCAAAGAAAATAGAACGCAGTGCTTTAGATTCTGAACTCATCACCAATTCGCCAAAGCGCTTCGCTTCAAGCTCTTGACCTTGAACAAAGCCTTTTTCAAGACCGTGCTGAATGACTTCGAGAATCGCAACCGTTGCTGGGTAGTTACCGCGGGTCTTCTCATTGGTTTTCTTCGCGGCTTGCTCAAACACAAACTTACGACCTAAACCGCTGCCCGACATCAACTTCTCTTTTGTCGATTGCTTCTTGTTACCTTTGTTCTTCCCTTTTTCGATAAGCTGCTCAGCTACATCAAGAAGAATCGTCTCCGGTACACACGCATCAACAACGCCAAGTTTTTTCGCTTTCTTGGCACGCAGTTGTTTACCTGTAAGGATAAGGTCTAACGAAGGCAATAGACCAATCAGACGAGGAAGGCGCTGAGTGCCACCAGAACCAGGCAACAAACCAAGTTGCACTTCTGGCAAACCAAGACGCGTTTTATCAGAATCGGTACACACGCGGTAATCACACGCTAGCGCAAGCTCTAAACCGCCACCTAGACATGGGCCGTGAATCGCAGCAACAACCGGATAAGGCAGATCAGACAACTGCTGGAATAACTCTTGACCTTGCTTAGCCAATGCTTCCGCTTCACTCGCTGTTGTGCACGCTTCAAGCATACGAACGTCAGCACCAGCAACAAAGTTATCTGGTTTTAGGGAATGAATGATCATCCCTTTCACGCCGCTGGTGTCTTTTAGTTGAGCAAAGATCTCTTTCATCTCATCTGCAAACGCCGCTTGCAACGTGTTCATTTTCTCGTTTGGCACATCGATGGCTAGCCAAGCAATGTTCTGCTCATCAATCTTTAGACTAAATGCTTTTTGCTCGCTCATTACTCAACCTCCAAAATCATTGCTGCACCAAGACCACCTGCGGCACATGCGGTATTCAACGCAAGACCACCGCCACGACGTTTAAGCTCACGCAGCGTTTGCGTCATCATACGTGCGCCAGTTGCGGCAAATGGGTGACCGTAGGCAATGGAACCGCCAAGGACGTTGAACTTATCCATATCGATTTCACCTATCGCTTTCGAACGACCTAGGTTTTCTTGGGCAAATTTATCAGAAGCAAACATCTTCACGTTCGCCAATGCTTGAGCAGCAAAAGCTTCGTGCATATCGATAAGCGTCAGATCTGAAAGCTCTAGACCGGTGTTCTCCAACACTTTTGCTGTCGCGTATGTTGGTCCCATTAGCATGTCCATTTCTACGCCAATGGCAGAAAATGCATAACCGCGGATGTAGCCAAGTATTTCCATACCTAGCTCTTTCGCTTTGCCTTCGCGCATTAGCATCACAGCTGCACCACCATCGGTTAATGGCGTACTGTTCGCGGCTGTTACGCTGCCATATTGACGGTCGAAAGCTGGACGCAGTTTCGCGTAGCCTTCTAATGTCGAGTCATGACGAATGTTGTTATCTTCAGAGATCCACTTTTTGTAAGGTTCTGGGAAAGCTGTCATCACTTCGTCTTGGATCTTGCCGTCTTTCCAAGCTTGCGAAGCTAGAGAGTGAGAACGGTGCGCCAAAGCATCTTGCTCTGCACGAGTAATGCCGTGTGACTTCGCCATTTGCTCGGCAGTTTGTCCCATTGAAAGACCCGTCGAGTACTCAGCTACCGCTGGCGGTACTGGCATTAAATCTTTAAAGCTGAGTTTTTTGAGAACGTTGAGCTTTTGACCCAGCGTTTTGGTTTTGCTTAGCGCAAGCAAGTTCGCGGCAAGTTTCTTAGAAACACCAATAGGTAGAACAGATGAAGAGTCCGCACCACCCGCGATACCAACATCAATGCTGCCCGCCATAATGCTCTCAGCAACGTTGACTGCAGCTTGGAAGCTGGTCGCACACGCGCGAGTAACACTGTAAGCGTCAGTGTGGATGTGCATTCCTGTACCAAGCACAATTTCACGTGCAATGTTTGGCGCTTCTGGCATTTGAACTACTTGTCCAAATACCACTTGTTCGATGAGTTTCGGATCGATGTCTGTGCGAGCAAGCATTTCGCTCACTACCATTTTGCCTAAATCGACCGCTGGCACCTGGCTGAACTCAGTGCTTTGACGAGCAAAGGGGGTTCGTAGCCCTGCGACAATAGCAACACGTTCACCGTGGCGTGTTTTCACTTCCTGCTTGCCCATTGTTTCTCCTTAAATACAAGAGGTCTGACCTGATGCATTGTAATCAGTTTGTTAAATTTATCAAACATGCGTTTAAATAAACGTGAAGCGAGTAGATCTATTGCTCTAGTTCATTGATTCTTAGGCGATTAAGAATGATTAACTATAGTGAGTAAAACAGAGGAGAAGTGTGCGGAAGGTAAAATTGAAGCAAAAAAAAACCACACAAAACTGTGTGGTCGGAATATCTATAAAACAATTAACATACGCCAATTGTAAAATTAATCAGTTTCCTGATTAGGAGAAAGTAAAGTCAGCCTTCAAAAGGAAGTGTCATCTTGCTCAACATGTTAGTCGTCAATGACTAACTAGATGACAAGATGTACTATAGCCCCTTCACTGCGCGAGATTTTGAAATAGATCAATTTTATGGCGATTTTACGGGTTCCCACCGTATCAAAGTTCGAATAACTTCAAATCGCCCCAAAAAAGGTGTAGGAAAGTACCCCATTAAAACGATATAGAATAAATTATCATCACTTCAAATAAGTGCTTGATCGTAGAAGAAGTATATTGTGCTGCTGCTAAACTACATACAGATGTAGTCAAATCGAACTATGACCTCACAGAGCAAGACGGAGGCTCCTGTGGCAATATTTAAAATGTTTGGAAAGAAAAATTCCAACAGTCCGGTCAACTCTGATATGGACAGACAAAGAAAATACGAAGCTCTTGTTCGGGGCTATCACAGAGACTTGTATCGCTACGCTTACTGGTTGTGCAAGGATAAGGCGGTTGCAGAAGATTTGGTTCAAGAGACCTGTCTGCGTGCATGGAAGTCGCTGGATAGTCTTCAAGATGAAAAGGCTGCAAAATCTTGGCTTATTACCATATTAAGACGAGAAAACGCACGCCGCTTCGAGCGTAAACAATTTGATTTGGTTGATATCGATGACTACGGCAATGATGCTAAAGTCAGCGATGACCCACATCATCAACAGGAATGGCTGCAAGCTCAGATCATGAAGCTCGACGTCGAATACCGTGAACCTTTATTTCTTCAAGTTGTAGGCGGTTTCAGTGGAGAAGAAATCGGTGACATTCTTGATTTAAACAAGAACACAGTAATGACGCGCCTATTCCGTGCCCGTAATCAATTAAAAGAGATGTTGGATTCTCAAGATACTCAGAGAGGACAAAAAAATGGATGATTTAGAATTTCGTCGTCGTATTTTGTCGGATCCAAAACAGAAGGATGAAGAGATTCTGCAAGCTTTAGCTGAGAACGACGCTAACAGCAAGTTTGTTGATGACGTTTTGGATCTCGACCTTAAAATCAAGCAAGCCATGAATGTGGATGTGCCTGAAGACCTTGCCGACAAAATTCTGTTTAGCCAAACGTCAAACGCGCTAGATGACGACAAAGTGGTAAGACCGAATTTTGCTCGTAAAGCGATGGCACTGGCGGCATCGGTTGCGTTTACTGCTGGTCTACTTGTAGGTCAAATCAACTGGGGCAATGTTATTGTTTCTCCAGCACAAGCAAGCCTAGCTGACACCGCAATGAAGCATGTCGTGGCAGAGAAAGAGTTCGTTAACCAATTAGACGAGAATGTTTCTAATAGGCAAGTAAACGCCAAGATGATGCCTTTCCATTATCAGATCAATGGCGACTTCCCTTACCACGTCTACTACCTGAATCATTGTGGCTTTGGTGAGTCGAACAATGCTCTTCATATGGTCTTCCAAGGAAAAGAAGGCAAAGTAACCATGTTTGTTACTGACGTGAAGAGTGATCAGAAAGTCGACTTTGATAAAGATGGTATGAGCGGCGTTGTGAAACCCGTAGGTAAAGCAAGCATGATTCTTGTTGGTAACAGCGGTGAAGACGTTGAAGCCATCGCAGCGAAACTCGCTCCTATGATGGAACCGATGTAAGAACTGCATCGAAACCACAATACTAAACAGTAAAAAGCCGCTAAATTTCGAAATTTAGCGGCTTTTTGTTTATAAATTCAAAGCAAAACATTCACCTCACCTATTGAGTTTAGAGTCAAAACTCTAAATTATGCACTTTAGGTGCAATTTCCCGACATTTAGACATCATTTCTGCAATTTTTATTCAAATTTATCCAATGGTCGGATTTGTATGGTCCACTCTTAATACTACTATCTGCGCCACTGAGCAAAAGCTCAACTTATCGTCCAAAGAGACGAAACTAATAAGGAATAAATAATGACTCAGAATACGCGTCTGTTTAAAAAGACTCTCCTAGCAGTGACGGTTGCAATGGCATCTGGTCAAGCAATGGCAGCTGGTTTCCAGCTAAACGCACAATCAGCGACTGGTATCGGTCGTGCATTCGCAGGTGATGCAGTAATTGCAGATAACGCATCTGTAATGGCTCGTAACCCAGCAGCAATGGCTCTATTTGACAAAATGGAACTGTCGCTAGGTTTTGAAACTATCACTACTGATATCACTGCAAAAAATATGAGCTACAACGGCTCAGCTGCTGAATCTTACGATGATGCAGGCGGTACATCGGTAGCACCTAACATCCACCTCATTGTTCCTGTTAATGAAAAGTTTGCTTGGGGTGTAAACGCATACTCTAACTTCGGTACTAAAACTGAATTCTCGAACAGCCTATCTTGGTCTGAATACGGCGGCCTTACTGATGTTAAGAGTGTAAACGTTGGTGTGGCAGGTTCTTACCGTCTAAACGAACAGTGGAGCTTTGGTGCTGGTCTAGACCTAATTTACGGTGCGGGTAAACTGAAACGTAGTGCAGGTACAGGACTGTGTGCTTTCCCTACCCCTATGGGTTGTGCGGCTGGTGAAATTCCACAAGGTACGTCTTTGCTAAATGCTGATGCAACAGGTTTTGGCGTTGGCTTTAACGTGGGTACTGTCTTTGAACTAGACGAGAACAACCGTTTCGGTCTTTCTTACCGTTACAGCCCAGAGATCGAAGCTGAAGGCGACGTTCAATATCTAACAAATTCAGACAGCAACGGTAAGCTACACATGCCTTTGCCAGACATTGCTGAGTTCTCTGGTTACCACAAAATTACAGATACTAAGTTTGCGGTACACTACAGCGTTCAATACATCGGTTGGAAGGCATTTGATAAACTGGATGCAACAATCAATGGTACGACTCAAACTCTGAACGAGTACAACTGGCAAGACGGTTGGCACTACTCTATTGGTGGTACGTACTACATGAACTCTGATTGGACGCTACGCGCTGGCTACATGTACGATACAAGTGCACAAGATAAGACAACTTCTATCTCTGTACCGGATTCAGATCGTCAATGGTTCTCTGTGGGTACCACTTACCACATCGACAAAGAATCTAACATTGATGTTGGCTTCACTTACCTAGTTGGTAAAGACGTAGATGTAAACGAAGTTACTGGTTCAACAGTCCCTGGCATTGGTGATGTAACTCTATCGCAAGTATCTGGTACAACACGTGCGGACGCGATTCTATTCGGCTTACAGTACAGCCGCAGCTTCTAAGCATTACGCGACAAGCTAATATAAGTACTCTCTATATAAAAGGCTGGAATTCCAGCCTTTTTTCTTATCTATTGTTTTCCATTCACCGAGATTGGGCGCACACGTGTAATCAAAAGCCATAATTATGACTCACAGGTGTTCGCTGAAATTTTTTCACACAGCCGTTACAGTTAGATAGATCATCTACATATCTCTATATAAATAGATTATAGGACTGAAAACACTGTTTTATTGGCTTTTCATTTTTAAAGTAATAACTCTAGTCGTAAACTTTCGCTCCACGTTATAAATAACTCAGCGAACATTACAATGAAAACCAACAAGACTCTCCTATCAACAGCAGTGGCATTCGGCCTACTTAGTACTTCAGGCGTTGCAAGCGCAGCAGGTTTCCAACTTGCAGAATACTCTGCGACAGGTCTAGGTCGTGCATACGCTGGTGAAGCAGCAATGGCTGATAACGCAAGTGCACAATGGCGTAACCCAGCAATGCTAACTTACCTAGAAGGCACACAAGTGTCTGTTGGCGCTATCTATGTAAACCCAAACATTGATGTTGATGGCACTACAACTGCTAAGAACCCTATGACTGGTAAGCCAATCTATCACTCAGCATCTTCAAAAGACTTCGCTCATGATGCTGTTATCCCTAACTTCTACCTATCTCATCAATACAACGACAAGTTTGCTATTGGCCTAGCGTTTGGTACTAACTACGGTATGGAAACGGATCTAGGTAAAGATTTCGCGGCGGCTAACTTTGGTAACGAAGCAAGCGTAACGTCAATGGAAGCAAACCTAAACGCGGCTTACAAACTGAATGAAGCACTAAGCATTGGTGGTGGTATTCGTTACATCATCGCAGACGGCAGCATTGGCGCGGTTATGCCTCCTCACATGGGGTCATATGCAGGCAAAACACTTAAATACATGGAAGGTGATGACAAAGCTTGGGGATGGCAAGTTGGTGCTGCATGGCAAATCAACGAAGATAACCGCATTGGCTTTGCTTACAAATCTGAGGTTGAATTGAACCTTGAAGGGCATGCGGAAGGTTTAGGGTTCGACCTTGTTGCTCCTGTCGCTAAGCCGCGTTACAACGGTTCTATGGAGTTAGCGCTTCCTGCAACTGCAGAACTAGCGAGTTTCCACCAATTAAGTGACCAACTAGCAGTACATGCAAGTATTAACTGGACAGATTGGAGCAGCTTTAAAGAACTAGTTGCAAATATCCCTGAGTTTGGCGGTAATGCTGATCAACTCGTAAAAACTGAAAACTGGGAAGATAACTACCGCTTTGCTGTTGGTACAACTTACAAACTTGACCAAAAGTGGACACTTCGCTCAGGCGTTGCGTACGACATGTCAGCAGTTGATGACAAATACCGTACGACGACAATTCCAGAAACTGATCGTCTATGGCTAAGTGTTGGTGCTGGTTACGAATGGTCTAAAAACCTAACGCTAGATGCTGGCTTCACATACATTTTTGCAAAAGATGCACCTATCAGCGAACCTCGTGATGCTTCTGATAATGCGGCAGCAGCTTTCGGCGGAACCTTTGAAGGTGAAGTGACTGGTAACGTATGGCTAATCGGTGTTCAAGCGAACTACACGTTCTAATCTGAACGCGATTTCTCGATAAAAGAAAGTGACCGATAAAAAGAAAGGCTTGGTGAATACCAAGCCTTTTTATTTTGCTATTTGCTGAAGCGATTAGAAGTCTTCTTCTAAGTACTCGTCCAAGTATGCTTCTTCGTCTTCATCCACTTCATCAACATTGTTGATTTCCGCTTTGAAATCTTGACGCTGTAAGTAAACATCACGCGTTAGCACATATGGATCTGGAGATGCTTCAAGCTGTGCTTCTTGTGGAACCAATAGCGCACGTTTCTCCATGCCCTCTAGTGCCCACTTACCAAGACCAGCCCAGAAGTTAAGGTAAGACAAGGGTACATACATACCATCTACTGTATCTGTCACTTCACGTAGCGTATATGGACCATAACCAGGAATCATAAAGTATGGACCGTTACCAACGCCATAGTGTCCGACTACGCTGCTGAATTCTTTGTTGTCGTACTTAGTAATACCAGCGGCCGTTGCAATATCGAACAAACCGAAAATACCGAACGTGGAGTTAATCCAAAAACGGTTAAAGTGATCAACGGCTTTAGTGCCATTACCCATAACAAGGTTGTTTACCACACTTGCTGGCTCATCTAAGTTTGCTAAGAAATTAGCAATACCAGAACGAACCGGCACTGGTGTGTAATCAACGTACGCAAGAGAGATCGGACGAACCAAATACGGGTCTAAGTAATCGTAGTTGATGTCCCACATTGCGCGGTTGAAGCCTTCTAATGGATCATAAGCATCAGAAGTCGTTTGATTAGTTTCGTTTTCTTCAGTTACTGCCTCCTCGGGCGCACTTGAACAGCCAACCAGTCCAACTGCGAACAGTAACAAGAAGATGGATTTACCCTTGTTATACATTCTTCGTTCCATAACGACTATTAATATACCTAAGCAACCTTTTGATATAAGTACGGAAAGCACCGAAAGAAAAGTCACTTGGGTATATAAATAAAGGCCAGCAATCGCTGGCCTTTTTCATTCTACTCGATAGTTGCTAGTCATACCACAAAACAGAGATGGCAATCACTAAGTGTCAAATATCAGAGACGATTATGCTTATTGATACTGCTTATCGATCATCACTTCAACTGGCTGACCGAAATCAACCACGGTGCTCTCACCGTGCCAATCTTGGTCGCGAGTCGCCACGTTGCCATCAGAGTCGACACGAACGCGAACCATCAGCTTCTCTAGAGAAGAAAGCTTCTGTCCGTCCATCATCGCATTACCGTCATCCAGTACCACTGTACGAGGGAATGTACCTAATGGGTAGCGAGCTGCTGCAACTGGCATCGGAGAACCGTCTGCACGGTGGATTGAAACGATCAATACCGCGTTTGGATCCAACTGAGCTTCTGGCGCAACGTTAATTGTCACCGCCACACTCTTGTCTGGAGAAACCGCTTCGCCCATTTGCTTGCGCGCGCTTTCGATACTGCGGCCTAGCATTTCGTAGCGGCTGTCTTCTGGACCAATCATTTGCTGCATGATACCCCAGTATTTGATTGCCGCCGGGAAGTCTTGACGCTCAAATGCATCAAACGCTAGTAGCGAGAATACACGTAGATCAACGTAATCCTGCTGCATCAGTTTACCAAGCAGAGAACGAGCCGTTGCTTGATCCATCTCGTCTTGAGAAAGCATCAGTGCCTGTGCATAACCAAGTTGAACATCTGGGTCTTTTGGCTCTAGCTTGTACGCTTTCTCCATTGCATCAATAGAAGTCGTCACGTCACGGTTAGCTAAAGCGATACGACCTAGTAGCAACCACCCCGTTGAATCTTCAGGCTGGTAATGCAGACGAGTACGCAGTGCTAAAGATAGGTCAGCCATTTCATCTTCACTCAAAGGTTCAGATGACGCAGACATTAGCTTTTTAGAAAGCTCTGGCAGGTTATCGTTAACTTCTTGCCACTTGATCACATCTTGAGATGCACCAAATTTGTAGTACAAACCGTAGCTTAAAACTACTGTCAGGATGACTGACGGGATTAAGACTGCAATAGGAGAAACTTTGGTTTCTTTTTGCGCTTTATCACCCGGAATATCGTCAAGTAGCGACTGCTTTAGATCCGAAATCAGATCGTCTTCGCTTTCCACCAGACCTTCGTCCGTTTCTTCAGCAAGCTCAGATAGACGGTCTTTATAGAACGCCTTGTTGAGCTCATCACGTAACACTTCATCGTTGTTGGCTTTTTGCTTTAGCAGTGGCAATGCAACCAATGCACATGCCACAAGCGTAAGAACAACGGTTGAAACCCAAAATAGTGTCATTATTTCTTATCTCCGTTGTTCTCTTCATCAAGTAATGATTTGAGGCGCGCTTCTTTCTCTTCGTCCCATTGCTCATTGCTTGCTTGAACTGCTTTTGCTTTGGATTTACGGCTACGTAGCACAATCAAACCAAAACCGCCTAATACCACTGCTAGTGGGCCTAGCCACAAAATTGCAGTCGCAAAGGTAAACGGAGGATTGTAAGTTACGAAGTTACCGTAACGAGCAATCATGTAGTCTACGATCTCATCCTTCGACTTACCTTCTTTGGTCATTTCGTACACCTTGTGGCGTAGGTCTTGAGCCAATTCCGCATTCGAATCTGAGATAGTGTTGTTCTGACATTTTGGACAACGCAGAGTATGGCCTAGCTCTTTGAACTGCTGCTCTTGCTCTAGGTTATCAAACTCATAAACTTCAATCGCTGCGTGGGCAGCAAGAGAGAATGTCATTGCAGCCAATGCCGCTAAGATAAACTTTCTCATTGCTTCGCCTCCTCAACCAACTTGGTGTAAAGCGGCTCTAGTTTTTCCGCCCAGTTGCGAGGGTTTACGTCACCTACATGGCGGTAACGAATCACGCCATTTGCATCGATGATAAATGTTTCAGGAGCGCCGTATACGCCAAGGTCTAGACCTAGCATGCCGCTGCCATCAAACAAGCTGATTAGGTATGGGTTGCCTAGGTCGTTTAGCCAACCCACTGCTTTGTTGCGATCATCTTTGTAGTTCATACCGATGATCTTCACACCTTTACCAGCAAGCTCGTTTAGGTATTTATGCTCTGCATAACACGTTGGACACCAAGTCGCCCAAACGTTGAGTAGCAAAGGCTCACCTTTGAAGATCGATTGATCGTATTGCTTGCCCGGCTCAGCCAAATCTTCCAGATGGAACTCAGGTACAGCTTTACCAACCAGTACTGATTCCAATTTTGTTGGATCGTCACCCTCTTGGTTACGAACCAACTGAGTTGCGAAGATACCCGCCAGTACCATGAACGCCACTAACGGGATAAATAGGACTTTCTTATTCATTTCTTATGCCTCCTTCTCCGCTAGCTTTGACTTTTCGTCTTTCTTAGCCGTTTTGCGGAAGCGGTAACGTCTATCAGAAATAGCAAGCGCACCACCTAAAGACATGATCAATGAACCAGCCCAGATCCAACGAACGAATGGTTTGTAGTAAATACGTACTGCCCAAGAACGATTATCGTCTAGGCGCTCACCCATTGCGATGTATAGGTCGCGAGTGATGCCACGGTCGATAGCTGCTTCTGTCATCATTGACTTCGCCGTACGGTAGAAACGTTTTTCAGCGTGTAGCGTGTTCACGTACTTACCGTCATTGGTGATTTCAAAGTCCGCGATGTAACCATCGTAGTTTGGACCGTCTTTGTCACGTAGACCTGAGAAGTAGAAATCGTAACCGTAAATCTTGAAGTGCTCACCTGGCGCCAAACGCACGTCACGTTCGATGCTGTAGTTTTGCACCATCGCAATACCAATCACAGTAACAGCTAGACCTATGTGGCCAAGCATCATCGCCCAGTGGCTACGTTGAAGTTTACGAACACCTTCACCGAAGCTATGACGGTGAGTAGCACGCTCGTACAACTCAAAGCCATGCATTGCGATGATCCAGATTGCCATTACCCAACCGATATAAGCCATCGCTGAGAAGAAGTCTGCGAATAGGAATACGCACACTGCACCTAGTGTGAAAGCAAGCACACCAGAAACAATCATTGGCTTAATAAGCTTAGATAGGTTGTCGCGCTTCCAACGAATCATAGGACCAATACCCAGTAGGAAGGCGAACGGCATCATCAGCCATGCGAACAGCATGTCGAAGAATGGTGCACCGATAGATACTGAACCAAGACCAATTTGTTTGTGAACCAATGGCAACAAGGTACCAACCAATACGACGACTAGCGCAGCAATCAGAAGCACGTTGTTAGCAAGCAGCGCGTTCTCACGCGACACCAAATCGAAATTACCACGTACGCGAACCGCTGCCCCTTTCACTGCGAATAGCAGGAGTGAGCCACCGATTACGAAGACTAGGAAACCTAGAATAAACATACCGCGTGATGGATCAGACGCGAACGCGTGCACCGATACCAAGATACCGGAACGAACCAAGAAGGTACCCAACAAACTTAGTGAGAATGCAGAGATCGCCAGTAGTACTGTCCAAGCTTTAAATGTACCGCGTTTTTCGGTTACCGCTAGAGAGTGCATCAGCGCTGTACCCGCTAGCCAAGGCATGAATGATGCGTTTTCTACTGGATCCCAGAACCACCAGCCACCCCAGCCAAGTTCGTAGTAAGCCCACCAAGAGCCTAGCGCGATACCTAGTGTTAGGAATACCCAAGCTGCTGTTGTCCAAGGGCGAGACCAACGAGCCCAAGCAGTATCAAGACGACCAGTCATCAAAGACGCAATTGCAAACGAGAACGCAACCGAGAAGCCTACGTAACCCATGTAAAGCATAGGTGGGTGAACGATCAAACCTGGGTCTTGAAGAAGAGGGTTCAAGTCACGTCCATCTACCGGGAAGAACGGCAACGTGCGTAAGAATGGGTTTGAAGTCAGGATGATAAACAGTAGGAAGCCCACTGAGATCATGCCCATTACCGCAAGTACACGTGCAACCGATTCTTGTGGCATGCCACGACTGAAAGTAGCAACCGCTACTGTCCATGCTGCTTGGATAAGTACCCAAAGCAATAATGAACCTTCGTGCGCACCCCAAACCGCAGTTAGACGGTAGTACCAAGGTAATTGACTGTTTGAGTTACTTGCTACGTATTGCAACGTAAAGTCGTTGGTGTAGAAACCCCAACACAGAATAACGAAAGAGAAAAATAGCATGATGAACATCGACCACGAAAGCGGTCGTGCTGTGTTCATCAGCATCGTGTTGTTGTTTGATGCACCCCATAGCGGCAATACGCTGAGCAACAATGCCATTGCTAGCGAGAGTATGAGGGCAAAGTGACCGATTTCAGCAATCATTGGCCGCTTCCTTGTTTTTGTTCAGTTGTGTACTGCAAAGGCTCATGAGTCTTCTTCATTGCTTCTGCAATCTCAGGTGGCATGTATTCTTCATCGTGTTTTGCCAACACTTCAAAAGCTTTTACGGTTGTTGCGTCTTCAAGAACACCTTGAGCAACGATACCTTGACCTTCACGGAATAAGTCAGGAAGGATGCCTTCATAAACGATGGTCACTTTAGGACCCACGTCGTGCAGATCAAAGCTCACTTTTAATGACTCTGGGTCACGGCGAACTGAACCTTCAACAACCATACCACCGATACGTAGACGCTGGCCTACCTCAGGCTTTGTGCCGTCTGGCTTACCGTTTACTAATTCCGTCGGCGTGTAGAATAGATCCATGTTTTGGTTCAGTGCGTAAAGCATCAAACCGATGGTTGCACTAATACCGATAAAGATCGCTAAAACAATGCCTAGCCTCTTTTTACGTCTCGGGTTCATAACGTGTTCTCCATATTCTTCGCCGCGTCGATACGCGCTTGACGATCAATTTTCGCTTTCACTTCTTTTAACAACGCATCCCCACGGCGGATACTCGAAATCAAAAGAATGAGCATAGATAAGAAAGTAATACCAAACGCGCTCCATACGTAACCTGCGTAGCCACCCATGGCAAATAGTTCGCTCAGAGAATCAAAATGCATAATCAATTACCTCACTGAGTTTTTTCAGCTGCGAGTTTTTGCACCCAAGGGCGATGACTCTCTTTGCTGATAATTTCGTTACGGAAGCGCACCATCGTTACCGCGCCAAAGAAGAACGCAAAACCAAAAATGTTCAGCAACAAAGGCCAAAGCATGTTGGATGAGATCGATGGTTTTTCAAATTTGGTGATAGTCGCACCTTGATGAAGCGTGTTCCACCACTCAACTGAGAAGTGGATAATTGGTAGATTCACCACACCAACGATAGCCAAAATACCTGCTGCTTTTGCGGCGGTCTTTTGGTCATCAAATGCGTGGTAAAGTGCAATAACACCAAGGTACAAGAATAGAAGAATTAATTCGGAAGTAAGGCGTGCATCCCATACCCACCAAGTACCCCACATAGGTTTGCCCCAAACGGCACCCGTTAGTAGAGCAATAAAGGTGAATACTGCACCGATCGGCGCCATAGCCAATGCTGCCATGTCAGACAGGCGTACTTGCCAAACCAAGCCGATAAACGCGGCAATGGCCATCGACATGTAAACACCCATTGACCAAATAGCCGAAGGTACATGGATGTAGATAATTCGGAAACTGTCACCTTGTTGGTAATCAGAAGGCGCAAATGCAAGGCCCCAGACAGTACCAACTGTTAGGCATACGAGGGCCAATACAGAAAACCAAGGTAGGAACTTACCACTCAGGTGATAAGCTGCTTCAGGCTTGGCATAAGGATGTAGCCATTTCCACATGTTAAGTTCTCACTCTTACTTCAGGGACACTGTCCAGAGGGTCGAGACCGTAGCAGTGCTTTAATAATAATTCTTTGATCAAACGTCGCTTAAATCGCATTTATTGAGTTAGTTAACACTAACTCGTAGTGCCGCGCTGATAGCAAACGGTGTGAGGGTGATAGCCCCCATCAACATTGCGCCTAAAATCGCCAGTTGTCCGTTATACGCCATACCTAGTGCTGCAGCATCAATCGCGGACGTAGCGAAAATCAGAATTGGGATGTAGAGCGGAAGAATGAGCAAACTCAAAAGAACGCCGCCTTTTTGCAACCCAACCGTCAGTGCCACACCAATGGCACCGATAAAACTCAACGTCGGCGTACCAATCACTAAAGTCAGTACGACAGACAGCCAAGTGTTGAAATCAAGAGAAAGCAGAATTGCCAACAATGGGCTGATTAAAATCAGAGGCAATCCCGTTAGCAACCAGTGAGCTATGACCTTAGAAATCACAACAAGTTGCAATGGAATTGGCATTAGCATCATTTGCTCTAGTGCGCCGTCTTGAAAATCATCACGGAATAGACGCTCTAATGATAATAAGGCGGACAGCAGAGCAGCAACCCAAACAATGCCAGCTGCAATACGTGCTAACAAATTAGGCTCAGGACCGATGCTAAGAGGGAAAAGTGTGATCACAATGATGAAGAACCACAATGGGTTCAAAATGTCCGCTTGACGACGAAATGCGATCAGAAGCTCACGGCGAATAATGGTTGTCATGGCCGAAATCATATCAATCACCCAGTTTTATTTTTCTAAGTTTCGGGCTGTCTGCAAACATATCTTGGTGCGTGGTTAGCACGACGATGCCGCCATTGTCAGCATGGCTAACAAACAGTGCCTCTAGCACTTTCACGCCTTGTTTGTCGATTGCAGTTAAAGGTTCGTCCAGAATCCATAGGATTTGATTGCTTAGCCAAAGCCTTGCCAACGCCACACGACGCTGTTGGCCAGCAGAAAGCTGTGCTACAGGCACATCTTCTCGACCCGCAAGCCCTACTTGGGCTAAAGCAGAAAAGATTTCTTCATCGGAGGAGCGATTATTATGGATAGATTGGTAAAAGCGCAGGTTTTCAAACGCGGTAAGTTCGCGTTTGACGCCAGTTTGATGCCCTAAGAACAGAAGGTCTTGATGGAAAACGTCACGAGATTTTTCAACCTCTTCGCCTTTCCATTTGATTGTGCCTTCTTCTCTATCCCCTAACCCTGTCACGATACGAAGCAGTGTGGTTTTGCCTGTGCCGTTGCGTCCTTCAATCTGGACCAATTCACCAGGCTTGATTTCGAATTGCAGGTTTTCAAACAGGACCCTGTCATCACGGATCGCAGTTAGGTTAGAGACTTCTAACATAGGGCTTCAACTAAAAAATGAACGAGCCGCTATATTAGCACAGCTTAGTTGTGACAAAACAGGATAAGAAAGCGATGATGTATGTAAGTTCGTGAGTTTTTGTTAACTTATAGTCACATTTTGATAAAAATAACCATAAGTGATTATAAGTTTTTATTTTAAAAATAAAAAAAGAAGCCGAAGCTTCTTTTTTAATCTTTATCGACGTCTTCCACGAGGTGGATAAGTCGGGTCATCAGAGGGTTGACTGCTTAGCGGTGGGATTTTCTCTTTCCCTGCCAGTTTTTTCTGCAGCGAAAGCATCAATTCTGCTTCTGCTTTTGGCAATTCACACTCTTCAATCAACTCATTGATGTCGGCACCAAGTTGAACCATTTTCGAAGCGCGGCTGTACAAACGTCCGTCTGTATCTGCGTGTTCAAGTTCACGAATGCGTTCATTAAGATGTTGAATCACATCTTGTTGTTCAGTCACTTTTTGACCTAGGCCGACCACCACTGAACGCACTTCCAACAGTTGCTTGTTTAGTTTTTGTGTTTCTTTGTCAGCATGGCGTGACTGTGCACGTTGCTGATCCATCTGCTTTTGCAAACCCGCACGCACGCGCAGTTGAAGCAAAAGCAGCACTAAGAATACAAACGCTAGGCCACCCAATATGAGCGGCAAAGATAGCAAGGTTTCTTCAGCCATGATTCATCAGCCAATTATAGGTGAGCCATCTCATCCCATTCGTCATCAGTTAGCAGCTTGTTCAAATCAACAAGGATAAGCAGTTTACCATCACGGTTGCTTACGCCTTGGATGAACTTCGCGCTTTCGTCAGTACCTACAGAAGGTGTTGTATCGATCTCAGAAGAACGTAGGTAAACCACTTCAGCAACGCTGTCTACTAGGATACCGATAACTTGACGCTCAGACTCAATCACGATGATACGCGTGTTGTCTGTTACTTCACCTTCCATTAGGCCAAAACGTGAACGTGTATCGATAACCGTTACAACGTTGCCACGTAGGTTAATAATACCTAGCACGTAATCTGGCGCACCTGGAACTGGAGCGATTTCTGTGTAGCGAAGAACTTCACGAACTTGCATTACGTTAATGCCGTACGTTTCTTCTTCTAGTTGGAACGTCACCCACTGAAGAACTTCGTCGTTCGATGTATCTTTCTTCACTTCTACTTCAAAAGCTTGAGACATAGTTAATCCTCGTTAATGTCGTTCCCGACCAAAAATCTAATTCAGTGATTTTACATCTAAACCCGCGTTTAGCATGTCTATGAGCGCTTGGACATGAATTAAAGCACACATTTTTTCTTTCACCATGCCCGCTAGCCAAGGGCGTTTACCCGCTTGTTCACGCCAACGGACTTTGTCGATATTGAGCGTTTCAGTCCCCATCAATTGGTTACTGGCCAACCCCCACATACTTTCACCAAGCATGACGACGTATTGGTAGTTATCTTTGTAGTTTTCGTCGCGAAGCTTATCCGCCATCACCCACTTTGCAGTGTCGACGACATCAAATTGTTGCTCACGACTGGTTTGCAAACCTAAGTACCATGCAGGGCGACCAATCAAGTGGTTCAGCTCTGTGATGCGGTGAATACCACCTAACTCATCAAGCGGCACCGCAAAAGTCACACCATTTACATCAAAGTAAAGCACTTGAAAGTCAGCGCTACGCTGCGTGCTCTCCCAAGTATTGGGTAACTTTGCACCCGCTTCGGTTTCAAGTTCTGTTTCTGTCTCAGTGTGCTGTTCAATCTCCACTTCAACATCAACTGTGGGTTCAACCATTTCAATTTCTGGTTGCTCCCAAACTGGCTCAGGTTGTTCAACCTCAACAATAGGTGCCGGCTCTTCGTCGATCACCCACTCTTGAATTTCTTCAACGGTTTCCGCCGCTGTTTCGATTTCAACTTCTGTCTCCATTGCTTTTACTTCAATCGCAATATCAATGGTGTTTTGTTCCAGAATGTCATCGATATCCAACTCTGCCACCACGTTGGTGGACTCAAGTTGGCTAAGCAATCGCTGAACGTCTTCCAGATTAGGTGCTTCTAATTCTGGCGAGTACGAATCACTGTATTGATACGACTCAGGCTCAGCATATTGCAGCTGTAATTTCGGCTCTGGCTCTGGCTCTGGCTCTGGCTCTGGCTCTGGCTCTGGCTCTGGCTCTGGCTCTGGCTCTGGCTCTGGCTCTGGCTCTGGCTCTGGCTCTGGCTCTGGCTCTGGCTCTGCAGATGATAGTTCTTGAGCGAGCAAGTCAAGCTCTTCTTCTTGCTCAATAACTTCGACCTCTTCGCCAAGCAAAGCACTGAAGTAATCATCAAGTGCTTGTTCACTGGAAAGTACGTCGTTATTGCTCATCGAACGCTAACCTCTCCAAGTAAATCAACAGTTGCTTGTAAGCAAACACGCCACGACTACCAGAAGCAAAATGCGAAGCTGGCAGATGCTTTAAGCTCGCATCACGGAACTTGGTGTCAATCGGCACCGCTGACGTCCAAACCTGATTCGGGTAGTCTTTCTTTAGCTGAGTCAGTGTCTGCAACGACGCTTTCGTGCGCTTATCGTACATAGTCGGAACGATAGTCACTTTGAAACCACCCGGACGAGACTTTTGCATAATGGTCAGAGTGCGAATCATTCGCTCCAAACCTTTCATCGCAAGGAACTCAGTTTGAACCGGAATCAAGATGCGGTCACTGGCTGCTAATGCGTTAACCATCATCACACCGAGAATCGGCGGACAGTCAATCAACACATAATCGTAGTCTTGCGCAACCGCTTGTAAGGCACGTTTCAAGATCAAACCCATTCCGCTTCGGTTGCCCATTACACGGTCTAGCGTAGCAAGCGACATATGCGCAGGAATGATGTCCATACCTTCAAGATCCGTTTCTAAGATCAACGGTTTTACCGTCTCACGTGAAAACGTCTTCAGCTGAAAAAGATCGAACAAGCTTGTTGTTACGGCATCCGGATCATAACCAAGATAAGTCGTCAGCGACGCGTGAGGATCGGTATCCACCATCAACACTCGGTGACCTTTTTGGCTCAATAGACCAGCTAATGTCACGGTTGATGTGGTTTTACCTACCCCACCTTTTTGGTTTGCTACACTCCAAACGATCATGATCTTTCCTACGCTAAGCCCACTTCCACCAGCATGCGCTCTGCAATGCGTTCAAGTGGTAAATCTTCAGTAGAGATACCTGCTTTCGCAACCGCTTGTGGCATACCATAAACGACGCAACTTTCTTCGTCTTGAGCCCAAATGGTGGAACCTGCTGATTTCAGCATACGTGCACCTTCACGACCGTCAGCGCCCATGCCTGTCAGTACCATCGACAACACTTTGTCGCCGTAGACTTTTGCAGCAGAGCCGAAGGTTACATCGACACACGGCTTGTAGTTCATGCGATCGCCGCCATCGATAATACGAAGACGAGCAGCACCAGCACGACCGTCAACCATCATTTGTTTGCCGCCTGGGGCAAGATAAGCCACACCCGCTTGCAACACATCACCATCTTGCGCTTCTTTCACTTGGATTTTACATAGCGTGTTAAGACGACTTGCAAACGCCGCTGTGAATGTCGCAGGCATGTGTTGGATAAGCACGATTGGATGTGGATAGTTAACTGGCAAACGAGTCAGAATTTTTTGTAGCGCGACAGGGCCGCCAGTCGACGTACCAATCGCCGTTAACTGATACTTCTTACCTGATGCGCGGAATTTCGCTGCCATCGGACGGCTTGGCGCAGACGCCGTCGGTGCAGCAGTGCGAGAAGTCAAAGGACGCGCTGTTGAACTGGTCGCAGCAGTCGCTGGTCGCGCAATTGGACGACGCATAAACGCTCGCTTAGACGCAATTTGAATCACTCGCTGTTGAAGCAGAGAAACGGCTTCATCACGGTTGCGAGCAATGTCTTCGAATTTTTTCGGTAAGAAATCCAGCGCACCCGCGTCAAGTGCGTCAAGCGTTGCTTTCGCCCCATCGTGAGTTAGGGACGAAAACATCAGGATTGGCGTAGGAGACGCAGCCATGATTTCACGAACGGCAGTGATACCGTCCATGACTGGCATTTCAATATCCATAGTGATGACGTCAGGCTTGAGAGTTTTGGCTTTCTCAACCGCTTCTCTGCCATTAACCGCAACGTCAATCACTTCTAGGCGCGATTCTGAGTTGATGATTTCGCTAACGCGACGACGGAAAAAACTCGAATCATCAACGACTAGTACTTTAATCGCCATTTTATTCCTTTTATCGACTCCAGCTTCGCTTAGATGCGCGAAGCTGCAGCGTATTGCTTAAGTAGGTCTGGCACATCAAGAATCAATGCGATGTGGCCATCACTGGTGATCGTCGCACCTGCCATACCTGGCGTGCCTTGCAATAGGTTATCTAGCGGCTTGATCACCACTTCTTCTTGGCCGATCAATGTATCCACTACAAAACCAACGCGTTGGCTGCCGATCTGTACGATAACAACATGACCGTGGCCGGTACGTTCTTGTACACGTGGAGACTTAGAAGCCAACCAATTTTGTAGGTAGAACAGTGGGATAGACTTGTCACGTACGATAATCGTCAATTGACCATCGACCACGTTAGTACGGCTTAGATCTAGGTGGAAAATCTCGTTTACCGACGCCAGTGGCAGAGCAAATGGGTGACCGCCTACGCCAACCATCAGTGTTGGGAGGATCGCCAGTGTGAGTGGAACTTTAATGGTGATCTTAGTGCCCTTGCCTAGCTCAGAGTCGATATCGATAGAGCCGTTTAGGGTGTTGATCGCGGTTTTAACCACGTCCATACCGACACCACGACCAGAGATATCCGAGATCTTCTCTTTACTTGAGAAGCCTGGCGCAAAGATCAGGTTGAAACACTCTTTATCTGACAGGCGTGCTGCTGCATCTTCGTCCATCATGCCGCGTTTCACCGCGATGCCACGAAGTTTGTTCGGGTCCATACCGCCGCCATCGTCAACGATAGCCAGTTCGATATGATCACCTTCTTGCGATGCAGACAGGATCACTTTACCAGTACGAGATTTACCTGCTTTCGCACGGTCGTCTGGCATTTCGATACCGTGGTCAACCGAGTTGCGCACCAAGTGGATCAATGGATCCGCAAGCGCCTCTACTAGGTTTTTATCTAGGTCAGTTTCTTCACCGCGCATTTCAAGCACGATGTCTTTATTTAGGTTACGCGCCAAGTCGCGGACAACGCGAGGGAAACGGCCAAATACTTTCTTAATTGGCTGCATACGCGTTTTCATCACTGCACCTTGAAGGTCTGCAGTCACGACGTCTAGGTTTGCTACCGCTTTCGACATTTCTTCGTCGTTGCTGTTCAAACCAAGGCTTAGTAGACGGTTACGCACCAATACAAGCTCACCAACCATGTTCATGATGGTGTCTAGTGTCGAAGTATCAACACGTACAGTTGCTTCTGCTTGTGGCTTCTTAACCGCTGGCGCTTTTGCTTCTTCTTTTACCGCAACCGGTTTTGCTTCTGGCTTAGGAGCTGGAGCTGGTGCAGGAGAAGGCGCAGCCGCTACTGGAGCTGGTTGAGGCGCTGGTGCAGGTTCTGCTTTTGGCGCTTCTGGTGCCACGTTTGCCGATGCAGGTTTGGTTGCAAAGTCTAACTCTTCAAGAGTCGGTCCTTTACCGGCACCGTGTAGTTCATCAAGTAACTTCTCAAACTCTTCATCCGTCATTAAGTCGCTGTCGTTTGAGAATGAAGATGCCGCCGGCGCAACTGGTTCTGGTGCTTTTGGTGGTTCTACTGGAGCAACATCTGAAGCTGATGGGCTTTTGCCTACACCGTGTAGCTCGTCCAATAGACGTTCAAATTCATCATCAGTAATGTCGCCGCTATCTGCCGCAGGCGCACTTGCTTGGACAGGCGCAGCTGGAGCTACTGGCGCTGATGCAGACGCGCCCGGAGCAGCACCTTTACCGTGCAGCTCGTCCAATAGCTTTTCAAATTCGTCTTGAGTGATTTCGTCAACAGAGCCAACACTTGAAGAGGCAGGAGCAGACTCAACTGGTGCAGCAGGTTGTTCGATGACTGGCTCAGGAATCACAGGTTCTGGTGTTACGACTGGCGCTTCAACAGCAGCGACCACTTCGTCTTCAGACTCTGGTTTGCATAGGCGGTGAAGCTCTTCTAGCAGCGCAGGATCCGCCGCATCTAGTGGCTCACGATCTTGAACCGCTTGGAATTGATGGTTAACCGTATCAAGCGCTTTCAGCATGGTGTCCATTAGGCTTGGCGTCACTGAACGTTGACCGTTTCGCAACACGTCGAACACGTTCTCAGCACCGTGACAGGTATCAACCAGTTCTGCCAATGATAGGAAACCAGCACCACCTTTCACCGTGTGGAAACCGCGGAAAATCGCGTTTAGGAGATCTTTGTCTTCTGGATTATTTTCCAGTTCAACTAACTGCTCAGACAGCAGCTCAAGGATTTCCCCAGCCTCAATTAGAAAGTCCTGAAGAATATCTTCGTCTAAATCGTAGCTCATACGTTACCTTTAAAATCCAAGACTGGACAACAAGTCGTCGACTTCGTCCTGCGACGAGACCGCATCTTCCCTTTGCTCAGGGTTAAGAATTGGGCCTTCTGCTTCGCTTGATTGTTTAATCTTTTTATCTGACGGTTCTGGCAAAACTTGAGTCTGTTCTTCTGGTTTATTGCCAGAAAAGACGGTCAAGATCTCAACCAGGCGATCTTCCACTTCATTGACAAGCGTGATCACGCGGCGAATGATTTGACCCGTTAAGTCTTGGAAGTCTTGTGCCATAAGAATTTCGGTCAGTTGACCGCGCAATTCAGTGCTATCACCTTCGACTTGAACCAACAGCTCGTCGATACGATGGCAAAGCGCTTTGAAATCGCTTAATTCAATGCGTCCGTGCATGAGTTCGTTCCATTGAGGGCGAACTTGTTGAAGGCACTCATGCAGGTTATCGGCGATAGGTAAGCAGCACTCAACCGCATCCATCGTTTTATTTGCTGCTAACTCAGTTTTATCAATCACATATTGCAGACGGTCTCTTGCATCAGGGATTTCCGCCCTGGCAATTTCTGTCATGCGTTGATCGATGTTGAAGTGCTTAAGTGAATCATGAAGGTCGCGGGTTAATGTTCCGATTTCTTTTAACATCGGATTCCCATCGCTTTCATATATCGAGGCAACAAGCGCATTAGCTTGGTCCTGTTCCCCGTTTTCTAGCATCTGAACGAGCGACTTCGCCTGCTCTAGTGAGATCATCCTGAATAGACCCTTTTTTACGTTTAGTTCTTTCTTTTCGCTTTTTAAGCGTCAAACGAGCCACCCTTTAGTATTAGGTATTAGGAGTGATGACTCGATTAACAAAGAGAAAGAGAGAGTTATAAACGTTCGAAAATTTTATCTAATTTTTCTTTTAGTGTTGCAGCAGTAAACGGCTTAACGATGTAACCGTTAACGCCTGCTTGAGCTGCTTCGATGATCTGCTCACGCTTTGCTTCAGCTGTGATCATTAGAACAGGCAGGTGCTTAAGTTCAGCATCCGCACGGATGTGTTTAAGCAGGTCGATGCCTTGCATACCTGGCATGTTCCAGTCAGTTACAACAAAGTCGAAGTCACCTTTTTTCAGCATAGGTAATGCAGTTAAACCATCGTCCGCTTCTTGAGTGTTATTGAAACCCAAGTCACGAAGCAGGTTTTTAACAATACGGCGCATTGTTGAGAAATCATCAACAATAAGGATCTTCATGTTTTTATTCAAAATTGCCTCCACTGAATCGTAAAATCAGTGTGTTTAGTCATTTTGTGTCCACGCACTGAGCTTGGTGCGTAAACGTTGCATCGATTGACTCAGTATTTGACTTACGCGAGATTCGCTTACGCCCAACACATCGCCAATCTCTTTCAAATTGAGTTCTTCGTCATAATAAAGCGAAAGTACTAGCGCTTCACGCTCTGGAAGCTGTTTTATTGATTCAACCAGTGCTTTTTTGAACGATTCATCAGCAACACCCTTAAATGGGTTGCTGTCATCGGTTTCATCCGCCGGTGAAATCACATCATCAGAGACGCCTAAATCTTCAATTCCCACCAGTTTTGAACAGTTTATGTC
The DNA here is from genome assembly GCF_002021755.1 of Vibrio owensii. Classification (NCBI taxonomy): domain Bacteria; kingdom Pseudomonadati; phylum Pseudomonadota; class Gammaproteobacteria; order Vibrionales; family Vibrionaceae; genus Vibrio; species Vibrio owensii. The sequence goes on along the minus strand of NZ_CP019959.1, from coordinate 2,805,306 downwards.
GGTAAGCGCACTATGATATTGGTCTAGTGTCATGCCGAGATGTGCTGCTACTTCTGAGTCCGATGGGTCACGATTTAGTACACCTTCCAGCTCTGCGATCGCTTGGTTAATTTCGCGGTTGTTCTTATGAACAGAACGAGGTACCCAGTCGCCTTTGCGAATGTCATCCAACATTGCACCGCGAATTCGGATACCTGCATAAGTTTCAAAGCTCGCACCTTTAGAACCATCATAATTCTGCTGAGCTTCGATAAGGCCGATCATGCCGGCCTGAATTAAATCTTCTACCTGAACACTCGGCGGTAAACGGCCTAACAGGTGATGAGCAATACGCTTAACCAACACCGAGTAACGTTCAATGAACGCCTGCTGGCTATTAAATTTGCCATGTTGGTCATAGGTAATCGCTTTATTCACCAAAAGGGTCCTCTGCCAATTCAGTACGATTTAGCAACCTTTCAACGAAAAATTCTAGGTGTCCACTTGGTGTCTTAGGCAGTGGCCACGTCAGTGCTTTATTCGCTAATGAGCTGATCGCTAAAGCCGCAGGAGAACGAGGGAATGCATCCACAACAATCTTCTGTCTTTTCACGGCTTGACGTACTTTGTCATCCAATGGAATACATGCTACGAGTTCGAGGCTGACATTCAAGAAGCGCTCTGTGACTAGAGTCAACTTTGCGAATAATTCTCTGCCTTCACGGTAGCTTCTGACCATATTTGCAACAACTTTGAAGCGCTGAACCTGATGTTCTTTACTCAACAGCTTGATTAATGCGTAGGCATCGGTGATTGAAGTCGGCTCATCGCAAACCACAACCACAACATCTTGAGCTGCACGTGAAAAGCTAATTACCATGTCAGAAATGCCCGCTGCTGTATCAATCAGCAGTACGTCCATTTCTTCTTCAAGACTACCAAATGCACGGATGAGTCCAGCATGTTGAGCGTGAGACAGCTCGGTCATGCTTTGTGTGCCAGAAGTTGCAGGGACTATCTTTATACCATAAGGGCCTTCAACAATCGCATCTTTTAGCTCACATTCACCCGCAAGGACATGCCCTAGGTTACGTTTTGAACGGATTCCGAGCATAACGTCCACATTCGCCAGACCTAAGTCTGCGTCGAGAACCATCACCTTTTTGCCTTGGCGCGCCATACAGATCGCCAGACCCAGTGTTACGTTTGATTTACCCACACCACCTTTACCGCCAGTAACAGCAATTACTTTAGTCAATGATGGTTGTGTTAAGCGACGGAGGCCGCTTGCTTGATCGTGTATCATATTCTCAGTCATAGTAGTCCGCCGCCCTAGAGTCCTTCGCTGTCACTGTTCCAAAAGTGAGGTTCGTTCTCTGTCGACTTCTCTAACAGTTCATTTGCTTTCGCAATCATGTATTTTGGTTGTGCTATCACAATGTCTTCTGGTACGCGTTGACCATTGGCAATATAAGCCACTGGCATCGCGTTCTGAATCACCACGCTGATGAATTCGCCAAGACTTAATGATTCATCAAGCTTAGTCAAAATACAGCCCGACAGCGGAATGCGTCGGAAATGATCCAGTGTTTCTTGTAGAACACGACGTTGTGCGGTAGCTGGCAAAACAAGGTAGCTGTGAATCACTTCTCCGCTCTCTTGCATCAGGGTATCGAGCTGCTCAGAGAGTCTTACGTCTCGCTGCCCCATCCCTGCCGTATCGACCAAAATCAGTCTTCTGTTTCTTAGCTGATATATAACATCGGCTAACTCGTTAGAATCTTTAGCAACTCTTACAGGACAACCCATAATTCTTCCGTAAATTGAGAGCTGCTCATGTGCACCTATGCGATATGTATCTGTTGTCACAAGGGCAACATTGTCGGCACCAAACTCCATTGCCGCACGCGCTGCAAGCTTTGCAACCGTGGTGGTTTTACCAACACCTGTCGGACCAAGTAGTGCAACCACACCACCACGCTTCAAGATGTCTTGTTTTGGAATGCTGATTTGATCCGCCACGAGAGAAAGCAGTGCCTTCCACGCTCGCGCCGGCTTAGTGTCTTCTGGAATGTAGCAAGCCATTTGATCTGCCAACTCCGGCGAAACGCCCATTCGCTCTAGACGCTTAATCAGCATCGCGCGCAATGGTTCACGGCGTTCAACCTCTTGCCACATCAAACCGGAAACTTGGTGCTCCAACAAACGACGAATTGATGTCATCTCTTCGCGCATGTTCTCTAATTCACTACTAGATTCTTCTCGCTCATCCGACGGACGACGACGGTCATAGCGTGTTGGGTCCAACTTAGGTGTTGGGCGCTCAAATCGGTTGTCTTGTGCAATCAACTTCGCCAGTGGCGAATCGGGTTGATATGGTGCTGGCTTTTCTTGGTTATAGCTTTCACGATGCTTGTTTTGGCGCTGCAGTAATGCCGACAAAGAATCTTCGTTCTCTGCCACATGGTCATCTGACTCAGCAGCACCATTGCTGTATTGCTTGAGCATGTTCGCGAAACGTTGCGTCATTGAGCCTGATTTTTCATTGTTCGCGTTTAGGCTAATTCTGTCTTCATCCAAACGGCGATCTTGATAACGCTCTGCTGCAGATGACGGCAATTGACGTTGTTCGCTATAACGATTTGGTTGAGCTGCGCCACGGTTAGGAAGAGAGTGCGCCTGTGAAGTCGGAGCTGCATTGGACTCGCCGTCGATTGCCGCTACGATCTCTACACCGCCTGCCACTTTCTTGTTCGACATGATCACCGCTTCTGCACCAAGCTCTTCTTTCACTTGGAGCAGCGCTGTTCGCATGTCTTTGGCAAAAAATCGTTTAATTTTCAAACTATAAATCCATTAATGATGCGCAGGCTTAGTTGCCCACGGCTTGCACAATTCTGATCTGCTTTTCGTCCGGTATTTCTTGGTAAGACAGTACGCGGAGGTTCGGTATTGTGTTCTTAACGAACTTCGCTAATGTGGAACGCAATACGCCAGATGTCAGCAGAACCGCAGGCTCGCCTTTCAGTTCTTGCTCTTGTGTCGCTTGGCTCAGAGAGGACTGAAGTCGCTCAGCTAATCCCGGTTCAATACCAGCGGATTCGCCGCCTGAAGCCTGCATGGTTTGATGCAAGATTTGTTCCAGCTCAGGAATCAGTGTTATCACTGGTAGTTCAGGCTCTATACCATTGATTTCCTGAACAATTAGACGTTTCAAACTGATACGAACTGCAGCAGTCAAAATGTCAGGTTCTTGACTCTTACTCGAGTACTCCGCCAAGGTTTGCACGATGGTTCGAATATCGCGAATTGGGATCGCTTCGTTAAGCAGGTTCTGCAGCACTTTCACCACCACGCCAAGTTGCAACTGATCAGGAACAAAGTTCTCCACCAATTTAGGCGCGCTTCGACCGAGCATTTCCAATAGGTTCTGTACTTCTTCATGACCAATCAGTTGTGACGCGTTGTTGGTCAGCAGTTGGCTCAAGTGGGTAGCGAGTACCGTGGATGAGTCCACTACGGTGTAGCCTAATGCTTGGGCGTGTTCACGCTGCTCTTCACGAATCCAAACCGCTTCTAGACCGAATGCAGGGTCCATGGTTGGCTCGCCTTCAATCATGCCGTAAACCTGACCTGGGTTTATCGCCAGCTCTTGGTCTGGACGAATCTCGGCCTCACCAACGGCAACGCCCATTAAGGTGATGCGATAGCTGTTAGGCGTCAGTTCTAGGTTGTCACGGATATGAACCGCAGGAATAAGGAAACCGAAGTCTTGAGATAGCTTTTTACGCACCCCTTTCACGCGCTCCAGCAGTTCACCACCTTGGTCGCGATCCACCAACGGGATCAAGCGATAGCCTACTTCTAGACCGATGATGTCGACCGGTTGTACGTCATCCCATGACAACTCACGTTGAGAAATCGGCTCACTGCCATCTTCCGCTTTGGCGGGTAAGGCGGGTTCTTTGGCTTTTTGTTTTTGCTTCTTGTCGAGCCAGTAAGCGGCACCACCAGCAATAACCGCTAATGACAAGAACGAGAAATGAGGCATACCCGGCACGATACCCATAACACCAAGAATCGCGGCGGTGATCATGAGGGCTTTCGGGTTGTCGAACATCTGGAAAATCAGCTGCTCGCCCATGTCTTCATCAGTATTTTGACGCGTTACCATCATCGCAGCCGCGATAGACAATAATAGCGATGGAATCTGTGCCACCAAGCCGTCACCGATGGTCAGCAAGGTGTAGATTTGCATTGCTTCAGAGAAGCCCAAACCGTATTGCGCCATACCAATCGATAGACCACCGATGATGTTGATAAACAGGATCAAAATACCCGCAATCGCATCACCTTTTACGAATTTAGACGCACCGTCCATTGAGCCGTAGAAGTCGGCTTCTTTGGTCACTTCAAAACGGCGTAAACGCGCTTGGTCTTGGTCAATCAAACCGGCGTTTAAGTCCGCATCGATCGCCATCTGTTTACCCGGTAGGGCATCCAAGGTGAAGCGAGCACTTACCTCAGAAATACGACCCGCACCTTTGGTCACAACCATGAAGTTAATGATCATCAAGATAAGGAAGACCACCAGACCGACGGCGTAGTTACCACCGATAACAACGTTACCGAAGGCTTCGATTACGTTACCAGCTGCATTGCCCCCTTCGTGACCGTATAGAAGTACCACACGGGTTGAAGCAACGTTCAACGCCAAACGTAATAACGTCGCGATAAGCAGTACCGTAGGGAACGCCGCAAAGTCGAGTGGACGACGTGTGTAAACGGTCACTAACAACACCACCATGGCTAAGGCGATGTTAAAGGTGAAGAATAAATCCAGCAGGAATGCAGGTATAGGTAACACCACCATTGCAAGGGTGGCCAATACCATAACAGGCGCACCAATGGCAGGCATGGAACGCTGTGGAATTTTGGTTAATTTATCTGCAAATGGCAGGCTTAACTTCATACTGCGAGGTGTCTCAATCGGTCTGGAGCATCACGTAACAGAGGCATGCAAGTACACACATGTAACTAGTATTACGCGACAGCTTTCGCCTAAAAGTTTAGGTATTGTTGTTGATTAACGCGATATAAGCAATGTGTGTACCATGATTAACGCCAAAATAATGACTAGTTGCTCAAAGAAATCACAATCCTTTGATCTAATGTGAATTTTTGTCTAATCACACCATGCAATTATTTTCATTAGTGACGATGTTCAGGTGGGATTGGTAGGTCGTAGTCCTGAATTTTCGGTCGTTGACCGCCACGTTTACGATACTGCTTAAGTTGGAAAACGAACGCCAGAACTTGCGCTACAGCGGTAAACAAGCCGTCTGGAATTTCCTGCTCCAACTCTGTGGTGTGGTAGAGCGCACGTGCCAATGGCGGAGCGGGTACGATGGTAATATCGTGTTCGCGCGCTACTTCTCGGATCTTCATTGCCATATGGTCAGTACCTTTGGCGATCACCACTGGCGCACGGTCGGTTTTCTGCTTATAGCGCAGTGCGACAGAGAAGTGCTCCGGGTTGGTAATAATAACGTCGGCCTGCGGCACATCGGCCATCATTCGACGCTGAGCCGCTTCACGTTGCAACATACGAATACGACCTTTCACTTCAGGCTTACCTTCAGTCTCTTTGTATTCGTCTTTGATCTCTTGTTTGGTCATTTTAAGCTGATCAGCGTGTTGCCAAATCTGGAACGGTATATCAATCGCCACAACAATGAGCAAAGAACAACTGATCAGCAGGATGAAGTTGAGCAAGATATCCAAAGCGTGAAAGATATTTTGCGGATACACATCCATGCTTAGCTGAATCAAATCCGCTTGCGACGCTTGAATCAGGTAGATTGCCATCCCTGTTACCAGCGCAACTTTTAAAATCGATTTGATCAGCTCAACCCAACTCTGCATTCCCACCATGCGTTTTAGACCACTGAGCGGGTTCATCTTGGAAGGCTTTGGCATTGCTGCTTCGGCAGAAAAGCTGATGCCCCCCACCCCTGCTGCTCCAATCATGGCGGCAACAAACAAGGTGATAAGGATTAAGAACAGTGGGAACAGCAGATCCGTCATCGCACCAAACGCAATGTCGAATAACTTAGCGGTATCGAAGATTTCATCGCGTTTGAGATCAAACAAACGACTCATGATGGAAAACAGCGAGCGCGCCAAAGACTCGCCAAACCACATCAAGGCGATAGCGCCCACGATCAGCACTGATGCCGATGCGAGCTCTTTAGACCGAGCAACCTGCCCCTTCTCTCTGGCTTGTTGTAACCGTCGGGGCGTGGCTTCTTCGGTGCGTTCCTGACCGTCTGACTCTGCCAATCCAGCCTCCTAGCAATCCAAGCGAATGAGGTTACAAATCTGTTCCTCACCCACTGCCCAGAACAATTCATAATGACTGTACAAACCAGCCAGAATGTACCAACAAAGTAACAAGCCCACCATCAAGGCAAAGGCAAAACCAAGCGAGAAGATATTCAGCTGTGGTGCGGCACGTGTCATTACACCGAATGACAAGTTAATTGTAAGCAGCGCAATAATGCCCGACAACGACATACTCAATGCCGTCTTAAACATGATGCCAAGCCAACTCGCCATTTCACGAAAATCGACCGCATTGAGCGAACCAGACCCAATTGGCAAGGTTTTGAAACTGAACACCACCAATTGCAGCATTTTTAAATGCCCATCGGTAGCAAGGAAGAACATGGTCGCTAAAAACATGAACAGCTGACCAAGCAAAGGGGTGTTTTGGCCGTTAGCAGGGTCGACCATGGATGCGAAACCCAAGCTCGATTGCATACCTAGGATCTGACCTAAAAGTACAAAGGTCTGGATCATAAACTGGGTCACCATGCCCATCGCGACACCAATAATGATTTGCTCGGCAATGGTCATAAAACCGCGGAAAGAGAGCAGCTCAATATCTTGAGGCACCGCAGGAATCGCAGGAGCAACCGCAAAGGTAATGGCTAAACCGAGGTAGAGACGAATTCGAGGTGAGACAAAGCGAGCCCCGGTTACCGTCATCACCATCAACATGGCAGAAATACGGGTATAGGGCCAAAAGTAGTTTGCGATCCAGTCGAGGACGATATGGGTCGGATACTCCATACGCGCCTCTAGTAGAGCACCTGTGGTAGGCGTTCAATCAGGCCGAAGAAGTATTCCATCAACATTTGGGTCATCCAATGGCCGAACAACATTAAAGCCAACAAGGTAACAATTAAACGCGGTAAGAAACTCAGCGTTTGTTCGTTGATAGAGGTTGCCGCTTGGAAAATAGCGACGACAAGACCAATAAGCAAACTTGGGATAATGATGGCACAGACCATGATCAGCACCATCCAAAGTGCGTCACGGAAAAGCTCGACAAACATTTCTGGAGTCATGTCTTACCCTCTTCTCTCTGTGCCAATCTAAAGGGCAAAACTGCCGGCGAGTGTCGACAATATCAAGTTCCAACCATCCACCAGCACAAACAGCATCAGCTTAAATGGTAGCGATACGATCATTGGTGAAAGCATCATCATACCCATGGCCATCAACACCGAGGCGACAACCAAGTCGATGATCAAAAACGGTAGGAATAACATGAAACCGATCTGGAACGCAGTCTTAAGCTCTGAGGTAATGAAAGCAGGAATCAACACCGCCATCGAAACGTCTTCTGGGTTTGTCACCTCTTCGCCAGACATATTGACGAACGTTTCCAAATCTTTAATTCGAGTCTGTTTAAGCATGAACGCTTTCATCGGTGCTTGCGCCGCATCAAAGGCTTCACGTGCTGTCACTTGCTCGTTCAAATAAGGCTGTACCGCTTGATCGTTAATTTCATTCAAGACAGGCGACATGATAAAGAACGTCAAAAATAGCGCGATACCAATAATGACTTGGTTAGAAGGCGTTTGTTGTAGACCCATGGCCTGTCGCAAGATGGACATCACCACCACGATACGGGTAAACGACGTCATCAAAATCACCATGGCTGGCAAGAAGCCAAGCATGGTCATCAACGCAAGAATTTGTAGAGTAACCGAATAGTCTTCGCTGCCATCGGCATTGGTCGTCATGGTAAAGGCCGGTATCCCTCCACCATTGCCCACTGACATACTTCGACTTGAGCCCGATTCGTTTTCCATCGCCTGAACCGTCACACTATCACCTTGTGCAAGATTAGAAGGCAATGGCGATTCCTCTGCCTGCGCAAACGAAAGTGAAGAAAACAGCACGCCAACGAGCAACATAAAAGTACTCAGCATTAGGCGGATTGAATTATCCTTTGTCATGTTTTTTTATCAGTTGGCTAAATTGACTCGCGAAAGCGCTGGTCGCCAACTCTTCCTCTTTCAATGGCTTTTCAAGCTTGGCTAGGGTTTGGATAGATTGGCTGGTAATACCGACCAAAAACTGTTCTTCCCCGACTTGCACAACCGCAATGCGCTCTTTGGTACCGACTGGTAACTGGCTAACAATTCGTAGCCCTTTTTGTTGACCCATTGCCGGTACTTGCATGCGCTTTAGCAACCAAGCCAGAAATAGAATCACACCAATAACCAGCACTAAAGAACCTAACGTGGTCGCGAGATCCAAACTCGTTGGCGCGGCAGCAAATGCGTAAGGAGCACTCAGCATTAAGCCGAGTGCTCCTGTAATTTGCTTCAATCGCGTTTTGATTGAACTGCTCATATTAACGCAGCTTTTTGATGCGTTCAGTTTGGCTGATCACGTCAGTTAGACGAATACCAAACTTATCGTTGACGACAACGACTTCGCCGTGCGCAATCAAAGTACCGTTAACCAGTACATCGAGCGATTCACCCGCGAGGCGATCAAGCTCTACAACCGAACCTTGGTTCAATTGCAGTAGATTACGGATACTGATTTGTGAGCGCCCTACTTCCATCGAAATAGTCACTGGAATATCCATGATGGTGTCGAGCTTGCGACGCTCATCTTCCGTAATTGGAGCCGAGGTGTCTTTTAACTCTTCCAGTGGCGCTGCCAATATTTCATCAACATCAATTGAAGGTGCAGACGGGTCTTCGCCAAGAGCGGCTGCCCATTCGTCTGCTAGCTTTTGATCGTCACTTGGTTCCATTTTTCTGTCCTGTGTTAAACCTTACTGCGCCATACTTCTGGCTTCATTCTTTGTTGTCGATAACAGAGAACAAAGCGAGGCGATTGTAATGAGTAAGGGTTTTAATCGTCTGTATCGTCGTCGTTTTCAAGTTCAGACATGATGTCTTTACCCAAGAACGCTAAATCTGTTTTTACTACGTGTGGGCGTTCGATCTCTTCAGAGATCTGCACCGCCATCTTGTCTTCGGAGCGACCCATTTTCACACGGTAAGTTGGTAAGTCTTCGATGAACATGGTGGCGTGTTCTGGCATTTCAATCGGGATCACGTCGCCCGGTTGCAGCTCCATCAAATCACGCAAAGAGATGTCTTTCTCTAGCAGATTCACACGGAAGTTGACTGGGCAATCCATGATCTCTTCACGCAGTGCCGAGCTCCAACGTACGTCAGTTTCCATCTTGTCGGATTGAACACCCGCATCAAGCAGTTCGCGGATTGGTTCTACCATCGAATAAGGCATGACCACGTGGAAATCACCACCGCCGCCATCGACTTCGATATGGAATGAGCTCACGACGATCACTTCGGTCGGGCTGACGATGTTCGCCATGCTTGGGTTTACTTCAGAATCGAGGTATTCAAATTCCACACCCATTACCGGCGACCACGCTTCTTTGTAGTCTTCGAAAACAATTTTCAGCAGAAGCTGGATGATGCGACGCTCAGTTGGGGTAAATTCACGACCTTCAATTTTGGCGTGGAAACGACCATCACCACCAAAGAAGTTCTCTACCAGAATAAACACCAAGCGTGCTTCCATGGTGATCAGCGCCGTACCTTTAAGTGGACGGAAGCGCACCATGTTCAAACTTGTCGGAACGTACAGGGTATTTTGGTATTCACCAAACTTCATCATCTGCACGCCGTTAATCGACACTTCAGCGGTTTTACGCAACATGTTAAACAGGCTGATTCGCATGTGTCGGGCAAAACGCTCATTGATAAGTTCGAGCGTCGGCATTCGACCACGGACAATCCTGTCTTGAGACGAGAAATCGAAACTGACGGCACCCTCGGTGTCGTTATCTATGGGTTCATCGACGTCATCAACATCGTCAACCCCATGCAGAAGCGCATCAATCTCGTCTTGGCTTAATAGATCGGTCACGTTATACCTATTGAATTACAAAATCTGTAAACAGTACTTTCTCAATCACTGGCTTACCAACAGCGGCATTCAGCGCGGCTTTGATATCATCAGAGGCGCGATCACGTAGTTCAGTTCGTCCTGTTGGAGAACGAAGTTGCTCCACGGTCGCTGACGCGAATGTCGATAGCAGCGAACTCTCTATTAGTGGAGAATGGTAACGAGCTAATTGCTCATTCTCGCTGCCACGCACCATCAGTTGCGCTTTGATTTGTACCAGTCTATCGCGACGATCTCCCGTCACGTTAAAAATAAACGGTTGTGCGATGTTCACGTACGCAATTGGCGCTGCTGCCGTTTGCGCTTGTGCTTGCTCGGTTTGTGCTGCTTGCGCAGGTTCATCAGAGCCCATTAAAAAGAAAGCTGCCGCACCACCACCGATAAGCAAAACCACCACTGCGATAATGATGATCAGTAACTTACTTTTTCCTTTTGGTGCATCCGCACCCTGTAGCTGTTCTTCTGCCATTACTGTCTCTTATTGTTCTGCTTTTTTAGGCCGCTATTTTATGCGTAAAAACTAATTCCATCACGCTTTGAAACCACATTCAAATCAAGATTCGTGTCGGCATCAAAGTTTTCATCTGACTGACCAGAAAATCCACGACCTTGAGAGCCTTGGCCGTTTTGTTCCGCATTCGCGTAGCCACTTTGTTGCTGACCACTGCTCTGTTGTTGAACCGACGAATCCGCCAATTGCATACCTTGCTGAGCCAACATCTCTCTCAGGCGAGGTAAGGTTTGTTCAATCAAGTCACGCGCTTGCGGGTTTGCCACCGTAAAATGAACGTTGGCAAGATCGTTGTTCATTGTCATGCGGATCTGCATACGACCAAGTTCAGGTGGGTCAAGACGGATATCGAGGTTCTTTAGGTTCTTCGACATCATCATCTGTACTTTCTCTGCCACTTGGTCATTGGCCAATTCTTTGGTTAGTCGCAACGGTAACTGTGCCTGCTGCGCAGCATCGACTCGTGCTTGTTGCTGAGCTGTCACACCTTGTTGACCTGCTGCCGCTTGAATTTGTCCCGCTAAACCATGTTGTGGTTCCGGCTTGTCTTTCTTGCTTGAAGCACCTTTCAATGCGCCGGCAGCAAGACCTGCGTTCATCACTTTCTTGCTTAGCTCTGCACTAGAAGCAGCCTGCGCTGCTGGGTTCAGATTTGCTGCCACTAACGCTTCTGGCATTGCAGATAACGCGGCTTTGTCGGCATTTGGAGATACGGCTGTCTGCGCACTCGCTTGAGCTGCAGCGTGCTTCATGTCCTGTGTGGCTAGTTGATGAGCTTGTTGAGCCGCTACTGAAGACGCAGCAACACGGGTTTGGTTATGAGCAGCTTGATGCTCAGCCATCGCCACTTTTACATCACTTGGCAAAGCCGCGAATTGCGCTAATTCTTGCACAGGGATATCCGCAATCATTTCACCTGTTTTTAGCCCTTCAATTACATCAAGTTCTTGTTGAGAAAGCGGCTTACCCTGCGCCAAATTGGTGTCAATGATGTGCAGCTCATCAAGAGAAACGCGTTTTACTTCAGAGATTTCGGTATCGACCGGCAATGCCGTTTGCAATGCTTCTCCACCAACCATCGACTGAGCACCTTGAGCCACAACTTGACCGTTAACCGCGGCTTGAGTTGTCGCATTCACCGTTGCTTCTGCGTGAACAGCTTGAGTACTTGGCGAGTTCCAATCAATTTGCGCGGCAACGGGAGCCGCTTGATTTGTGTTTGCTGCTTGTACGTTCGCGGCTGATCCCGTCGTCAATACAACGGGTTTGCCATTGGCATCCAACATCACTTTGTCACTGCCAGTAGGTTGCGCCGCGCCGCTTTGTGGGCCGGATTGCTTAGCAGAAAGCATCGCTTGTTGCTCTGGAGTCAGCGGGGTGTCTTTTTCCTGTTGAGTAACGCTTTGCGCCAATACTGCCTCAGGTGGCAATGCTTTGCCGCTATCAACTAATTGCTCATTAGGCTTAAGCGTTTGGTTTGCTTGCTCAATACGACCCAACAATTGTTGGCCTTCACCCATCGCACTTTTCACTTGAGCATTAGGCGCCTGTTCAGAAGCGTCTGCATCATTAGGCTGCGTTTGGTTTGCTATCGCGCCTTGGGCAACTTGGCTTGAAGCACCATTTGCTGCTGACTGGGTTGCATCGCCTTCTGGTAAATTTGTTTGTTGAACACCGCTAGAAGCCGATTCGCTATCTGACAGCTCACCCGCTTTGCTGCTCGCAACTTGTTTACCGTCGCCTTGAGCAAGTAGCTCATCGGTTGATTCTGCAGATGCCACTTTCTCGCCATCCACAGCTTCAGCGACTTTTTCTTGGCTCTCACCCTCTGACTTTGCCGATGCGACTTTTGTCGCCTCATTTGTGTTTTCTGCCGATACGTCTGGCGCATCAGATTTTGCCACCGCTTTTTCGGCTTTTTGTGAATCAGTAAATACCCCGGCTAAGGTTTCAAAAAAACCTTTGCTTTCAGGGTTTTCTGCAGCAACTTTATTTGAAGAGTCGGAAACCGACGTCTTATTGGTTGCAGAAACATTGGATAAATTCACATTCATATAGAAACTCTCGTCATCGGCAGCGTTGAGCAACTCGCTGCCGGATTGCACAAAGGCGGCAAACTTAGGTCAAAAGACCCGATACTGACGGCTAAATTGCAAAAATCACGCCAACGCATAGTGTGGAATTTCTGACGGTTAAGTGAGGCAACATCAGTGGAACAGAGATCAACTTTGCGATATCCCTAAGCAGCATCAAAGATGCGTAAACCATCATCATAATTTGACTATTCATTGGTGGGAGCGTAAACAGAAGCCTTGCTCAATCAATAAGGAATCACTTTGAAAGTCACAGAACTTCGCCAATATAAAATTAAGACTGGCAAAACAGAGCAATGGTTAACGTGGATGAAAGACGAGTTGCTGCCCTACCAACGCTCCAAAGGCATGCGTATCTTAAACACCTATGTTCACACGGGTGAAGATGGGCACGATTACTTTGTCTGGTTACGTGAGTTCGACAGTGAACAAGCGCGACAAGCGATATATGCAGAGACTTATAATGAATGGTGGATTCGTGAGATTCGACCAAAGGTTTTTGAGTTGATAGAGCAAGACTCCGTCAAAGTAACCTTGCTTGAATCAGTAGAGATGTAGCTAACAGTACTAACGCAATATAATGATGAGAAACGCTTAAAAACGTTGCGGTTTTCGGCTGTAAAGCAAGGTAGAAAACTCATCCATCTGCTTTTGCTCACGCTTCGCTTCCGCAATTTGCTTTTCTTTCTCGCGCTTTTCAATCATCCACTCGTAAGACATCCGTTCTTTACGCATGTTTAACCAGTAATCTTGGCAGTTCACCACCTGCTCTTTAAAGTGGTTTTCTGCCTGCTTTTGCTTGGAAAGCGTTTCATCAAGCTGGGTTAAGAAGCGGTTTAAGTGGCCGTATTGGCTTGCGGTGAGTCCCGCCATACCACGGTCTACCAACTGCTGACAGTAATCTAAACGGTACTTTTCAATTTGCTCTACTTGGCGGTAGTAATCTTCAAGCTCCGATCGAGCTTTATTGAGTGCGAGTACGGCTTGGTCTTCACGCTCTTTTGCCTGCTCAAGTAGGAATTCCATGGCGTTATTCATACGCTATTACCCACCCAAGATGCTCTTCAACATGTTGACGCACATGTCATAAGGCACAGACTCTTTCATGCGCTGCTGCAAGTATTCGTCCAGTTTTGGCTTGAGGGTGAATGCGCCATCGATAGCAGGATCGGTACCCGGTTTATAAGCGCCAATCGAAACCAAGTCTTGGTTTTTGCGGCAAATCGACAACACCTGACGCACCGCTTTCGACATCAATACGTGCTCTTCTGTTGTGATTTGTGGCATAACACGGCTCACCGATTTCTCGACATCGATGGCTGGGTAGTGACCCGCATCTGCCATTTCACGAGACAAGACAATGTGACCATCGAGGATCGCACGTGACGCATCGGCGATCGGATCTTGCAGATCGTCACCTTCGGTCAAAACGGTAAAGAACGCGGTGATCGAACCTTGATCATCACCACCGTTACCTGCACGTTCCACCAAGGCTGGCAGTTTAGCAAACACCGAAGGCGGATAACCTTTGGTTGCAGGCGGTTCACCCACAGACAACGCAATCTCACGCTGAGCTTGAGCAAAACGCGTAAGAGAGTCCATCAGTAGAAGAACATCTAATCCTTGGTCACGGAAGTATTCGGCAATCGTCAGTGCAGTTTGACAGCCCTTCAAGCGCATCAAAGGCGAAGCATCAGCAGGAGCAGCTACCACCACAGAACGACGGCGTCCGTCTTCACCCAAAATTTCTTCGATGAATTCTTTTACTTCGCGTCCACGTTCACCAATCAGACCAACGACAACAACTTGCGCCGTCGTGCCTCGCGTCATCATGCCAAGGGTGACCGATTTACCAACACCAGAACCCGCAAACAGACCGATACGTTGACCTTTACCGACCGTCAATAAGCCGTTGATGGCTTTTAAACCCACATCAAGTGGCTCAGAGATAGGCTTACGCGCCAATGGGTTAATCGGCTCTGCATTGAAAGAAGCACGGTGATCGGTATAAAGCGGACCGAGGCCATCAAGTGGGTTACCCACACCATCAATCACACGTCCTAGCAGCTCCATACCAACGGGCAAACCCGCTTCACTGGTCAACGGCGTCACTTTCGCGCCCGGTAAGATGCCCGTGATTTGCTCACTCGGCATTAAGAAAAGGTTATCACCAGAAAAGCCCACCACTTCCGCTTCCATATGACCGGACATGGTTTCGACCAAACACAAGCTGCCAATCGGAGCACGACAACCTGTCGCTTCCAAGGTTAAGCCAACAACACGCACAAGCTTGCCCGAAGCAACCGGACGCGTAGTTAAGCCTTCAACTTTGTAGTTTTTTAAACGGTCGGCCAAGGCTTGCATGGACTACTCGCCCCCTTGATGACGATTTGCGCCACAGAAGCTGTTCAGCACGCTTTTCACGCGCTCTTCCATGCGGTAGTTAATGCTCGATTCGCCAGCGGCAATTTGTACATCACCGCGATTTAATGCAGGCTCTGCAACCAATGTCCAATTACGACAATCAAGTTCTTCTTCGCCGTACGCAGAGCGGATGATCGCCACATCGTCTGGATTCAAGTGCAAGGTGATTGGATGGCCAGAAATTGGCAGTGCTTCCACAGATTGCTTTACAGTATCGAGAATAATTTGAGGGTTGGTTTGCACTTCCACATGCACAACTTCTTTAACTAGGCACAGCACCATGTCCACCAATTGCTTTTCAACCTGAGCGTTCATCAGCTCTAAAGGTTGAGCAAACTGGTTAGCCAAGTTCATGAAGGTTTCCACCTGCTGCTGGATGTACTCTTGCCCAGCGGTCACACCTTCCGCTTTACCCAGCTCAAGACCTTCTGCATGGCCTGCTTGAATGCCTTCTTCTTTGCCTTTGTCGTAACCTTGCTTAAAGCCCGCTTCTTGACCTTGATACAGACCTTCTTGATAAGCACCTTGCTTGATCAATTCGATCTGTTCTTCTGTCAGTTCAAGCGCTTGCTCTTCTTCCGGTTCGTCAAAATTTGGCACCCAACCTGGATCGTAGTTAAACGCAGTTTGCTTGGCTTGCTTTGCTTTCGGCTCACCATAATCAGGCAAACCCCAGCGCTGCGGTTCGATCATCGCATCGTCTTCATCAGGACGGATAAATCCACGTTTTCTATCGCCAGCCATGCTTAACCTACAATCTGTCTATGTTGAAATTGATTCTAAAAATAAAGTGCTTTGAAAAATGCGCAACTATGGAAGTGCATTCCTCCCACTTAAGCAGGAGGAATAAGAAAGGATTATAAGAACTCGTCTGCGCCGCCAGACAGCATGATTTCGCCAGCGTCTGCCATACGACGAGCAATCGCCAAGATTTCTTTTTGCGCCGCTTCCACGTCTGCAACACGAACTGGTGGCATTGCCTCGATATCGTCACGCATCATCTCAGCGGCACGCTTAGACATGTTCTTGAAGACTTTCTCACGTAGAGAGTCGTCGGCACCTTTAAGTGCACGTTGCAGAACGTCTTGAGGAACGTCACGCAGCAATTTCTGAATACCTTGGTCGTCCACTTCCACCAAGTTCTCGAATACGAACATGAGATCTTGGATTTGTGTTGCCATGTCTTCGTCTTGGTCGCGGATTTGCTCCATCAAGATACCTTCGACGTTGTTGTCTAGGTAGTTCATGATTTCTGCTGCTGCCTTCAGACCGCCAATCTTCGCTGCTTGTGCACCCGCTTGACCTGCGAACTGCTTCTCCATGATTTCGTTCAGCTCTGCCAATGCTGATGGCTGAACTTCTTCTAGGTTGGCAATACGCATCATCAGATCCAGACGCACGCGCTCTGGGAACTGTGAAAGGATTTCTGCCGATTGGTCCGCTTCCAAGTACGAAAGTACGATGGTTTGGATTTGCGGGTGTTCGTTGACAATGATGCTTGCCACTTGGCGAGGGTCCATCCACTTGAGTGAATCCAGACCTTTCGAGCCAGTACCCAATAGGATTTGGTCGACCAAGTTGTTTGCTTTGTCTTCACCCAGAGCAGCCACCAGCGCATTACGCATGAAGTCTTCGCTGCCCATACCAATGTTGGTGTATTTCTGGATGTCTTCTAAAAACGCACGATGCACACCAGACACTTTGTCTTGGCTCAGATCTTTAGCGCGCGCCATTGCACTACCAACACGTTGAACCTGCTTTGGTTCCAAGTGACGGATGATGCCTGCGGCGTCGCCTTCGTTCAGGCTGAGCAGCAAAATCGCCGCTTTTTCTTCACCTGTCATGCTAGAGACATCAAACTCCGCAGGAACACCTACGCCATTTTCATCTTGAGGTACGATATCGTTAGCCATTTTCGTTCATCCAGTTTTTCACAACTTGAGCAGCAAGTTCTGGTTCGTTTGCTACCAGAGCACGTACTGCTTTAAGTACATCTTCATCTTTGTGAAGGTTAGGCAAATCGATGCTTGAACCAAACTCAAACAGTTCACCGCTTTCGATGTCGCTACCAATTAGGCTGGTTTCTCCATCCGCACCAATTGGCAAGCCATCTGGTCCGTACATTTCGTCTTCGTCGGTGCTCGCAGGGTTAAGCAGTTTCTTCATTGCTGGGCGAACCAGAACCAAGATAACCACGATGATCACCAACGCACTCGCAAACCAACGAACCCAATCGTTGAAGTTTGGATGTTCCCAAATTGGTGGATCAACCATTTGCTCAAGCTCTGGCTCAGCAAACTTCACACTAAGGACGTTTAGCAAGTCACCACGGTTTTGATCAAAACCAACGGTACCAATCAGCACTTGGCGAATGGCATTAATTTCTGATTCTGACAACGGCGTGTAAGTCACTTCGCCCGTATCTGGGTTTACGGTGCGACGGTCTTTGATCGCCACTGAAACGGTTTGACGCGCCAATGTGCCGGTTTGCTTGCGCTCGTGGCTGATGGTGGTGTCGAGCTCAAAGTTACGAGTTGATTCTTTACGAACTGAGCCTTGGCCAGTCAGCGAACCATCTTTCATCTGCGCCACATCTTGAGGAATCGACGCGTCGGCTGGCGGTTGGTTACTCAGAGCGCCAGGAATGCCCGCAACCATATTGCCGTTGTTGTAATCTTCTAGCGCGTATTCACTGCGCGTTGCTGGAGTATTCGGATCGAAGTTCTTACGAGTTTGCTCAACAGTGCTGAAATCCATTTGGATATCCACCTGAGCGGTGTAGTTACCAAAACCTAGGATTGGTAGAAGAACAGAATCAATCTTCTCGCGCAGCGCTTGCTCTTGGCTGCGCTCTAGCTCTTGTTCTTTACGACGAGCCGCAGACGCAGGGTCTTGAGAACCTGAGCTAAGCAGACGACCGTGTTGGTCCGTTACCGTAATACGAGAGGTCTTCATGCCCGGAACAGCACTTGCCACCATATCAACGATGGAATCCACTTCTTGTTGTTTTAGGTTTGCGCCTGTAGAGAGCGTTAAAAATACTGAGGCAGACGCTTCTTGGTTATGACGAACAAACACACTGTGTTTTGGCAGAGCGAGCAACACACGCGCTTTACGCACCTGCTTCATCTCTTCAATCGCTTGTGCAAGTTGGCGTTCACGGCTGAGCTTCAAACGTTCTTGTTCCAAACGTTGTGATACACCAAAGCCCATGTCTTGCAGCAGAATGTCATCGCCTGCCGCTGTCGCTTGGTTCACGCCCGCACGCACCATGCCCAGCTTGATCGAGTTGTAATCACTCGATTCCACAGAAATGGTGTTGCCATCTAGCTTGTAATTGATTTTTTGCTGGTCGAGGTAATCCAGCACTGGGATCAGTTCTTCGGTTTCGTATGCACCAAGTGGGCGCATTTCCGGTTCTTTCACCCAGAAGAAAAGCATCACGATTAACGCAACACAGATAGAGATGGACAGCACTAACACGACCTGACGAAGTAAATCGAGGTCGCCTACTGCCATATCGAATTTTGACGCACTGCGCTCTTCAAGATCTGGGTTTTGGCTATCCACATCCAAATCTGAGCCAGCGATCAGTGCACCATCTGCGCCGCCATCAGTGACGGTTAAATCTGTAGACTTGTCTGCCACACTTATTACCTAAAATTACACTGGCATGTTCATGAGGTCCTTGTAGGACTCAACGAGCTTATTGCGGATTTGTACAGTGGCATCAAATGCAACACTGGACTTGTTACGAGCAATCATAACGTCAGAAAGGGAAACATCGGCATCACCACGGTCAAAACGCGTTTGCAGATCGCCCGATGCTTTTTGAAGTGAGTTTACATTATTGATGGCTTTCGTTAGGAGATCACCAAAATCTGCCCCAACTTTCGCACCTGTTGCAACGGGAGCGGTGTTGGTCGCTTCCACCATCATGGCGCGCATTTCTGCTTGAATACCATCAACTTTCATTGTCACCTCTAAGCCAAAAGTTTGACTATTAAATAAAACTGATTATTGACACAGCAATTACTGTGCCATAAGACAATAGCGCCGTAGTGTACCCACACTTTTGTCCTATGGCTATTTATGTGAATATTAAGCCGGAATATCGATACCAGCGTCACGCATTTTGGCAAGTTTATAGCGCAAAGTACGTGGACTGATGCCTAGTTTCTCTGCCATTTCTTTACGACGACCGTTACATTCGATCAGCGTTTCCAAAATGATCGCGTATTCTTGGTCACGCAGTTCACCGCCGAGTCCTTCACCACCAGCGGCAACACGGTTGATAGATTCTGCTTGCGCGACTGGCTTAACATCCGGTACCACCACTTCTGCATTTTGTACAACACGTTGCAGGCTGCTGGCATCTTGCCAATCTACACCTTCCAGCAAAATGTGTTCTGCATCAATGTCACCGTTTTCACTCAAAATCAGAGCACGTTGAACCACGTTATCCAACTCACGAACGTTACCCGGCCATGGATATTGAAGCAGCTTATCTAACGCGACTTGAGAGAACTTAGGCACTGGCATGCCCATTTTGCTGCAATGACGTTCAGCAAGGTGCTGCGCAAGTGGCGAGATGTCGCCTTTACGCTCACAAAGTGCTGGCCATGAGATTGGGAATACGTTCAAGCGGTAGTACAAATCTTCACGGAAGTTGCCTTCTGACACGTACTGCTTAAGATCACGGTTACTGGTTGCTAATACACGAACGTCCAGTTTGATGCTCTTACGGCTACCCAAACGCTCCACTTCACGCTCTTGAAGAACGCGCAGCAGTTTCGCTTGTAGGCTCAAATCCATTTCACTGATTTCATCCAGCAAAATCGTGCCGCCTTGAGCTTGTTCAAACTTACCCGGACACGCTTGAACCGCGCCAGTAAATGCACCTTTCTCGTAACCAAATAGTGTCGCTTCCAGCATGTTGTCTGGAATCGCCGCACAGTTAATCGCAACAAAAGGACCGTCTTTACGATTTGAAGCATTGTGGATGTAACGAGACATCACTTCTTTACCTGAGCCGCTTGGGCCCAAGATCATTACGTTAGCATCCGTGCGTGCCACTTTGTCAGCTAACGCAAGTAGGCGCAGACTTTTCTCGTCCGCAACGACTGCATCACCGTTGTCATCACTTTTGATTGGTGCATAACGGCTCACCATGTTCAGCAGAACTTCTGGTGCAAATGGCTTCGCCATGTAATCAATCGCACCTTCTTTCATTGCCGACACGGCATCTTCAATGTTTGCGTAAGCCGTCATAAGAAGAACTGGTAAATTTGGCCAGTTCTGTTTGATATTGCGTAGCAGAGCCAAACCGCCCATGCCTGCCATTTGCACATCAGAAACCACGATATCCACCGCGTTCGACTTCAGCTTCACTAAAGCGTCTTCTGCACAATCGGCTTCTAACCACTCGTACCCTGCCAGAGCCAGAGTATCCACTAGGGCTTCACGAAGACCTTCATCGTCTTCTACGATCAGCACTTTGCTTTGCGCCATTATGATTCTCCAGTAATTGTTATCGACAAAAGCCGCTTATTGCGCTTCTGCTTGCACTCGCTCTAGCGGAATGCACATGGTAAAGCAGGCTCCATCACCCTGCTCTGAAATAAGTTCCAATCGACCGTCATGGGCACGGCAAACCATTTGAACTACAGCGAGCCCTAACCCGGTTCCTTGAGAACGCGTGGTAAAGAATGGCTCCATGATTTTTGCTTGCAGTTCTTTTGGTACACCCGGACCGCTGTCTTGCACAGAAATGCGCAATTCACCGTTCACCGGGCGGAAAAAGACATCTATTTGCGATTCCTTTCCAGACATCTGAATCGCGTTCATCACTAAGTTACTCAGTGCTGAAGCAATGGCGTTAGCGTTGCCTAACAGCTCAGTGTTCTCTTCTTCGACTTCTAGGAAGTAGTCGATGCTGTTGTTCTTCAGCGCGGTTTCCACCATTGGCTGATATTCGGCAACAAGCTGAGCAATGTTAAAAGGCTTAATGACTTTATTATCACCACCTTTGGCAAAAAGCAGCATATCATTAACCTGCTTCTCCAAATCGTGCAGTCGATCCATTAATTTGCTTTGGAATCGCTCTCTTGTCGCCGGAGGGAGATTTGGCGCACCTAAATTGGATGCATATAGCATGGCACTCGATAACGGCGTTCTCACTTGGTGAGCTAAAGAAGCCACCATGCGACCAAGCGATGACAAGCGCTGCAAGTCACTTACGCGAGATTGCAGCAAACGCGTTTCTGTTAGGTCGGTGATCAGGATAAGTTGACCCGTCGCAGAGGCTGAGATCGCCAAACGAACCTTACGGCCATTACGCAGTGAGACTTCATGACCATCATCTTCGCGCGGATCGAATACCACTTGGATGATGTTGAACCATTTCTCGTTGACCAGCGGAATCTCGAGGATACGGTGTGCTTCTGGGTTGGCTTCGCGTACCACACCGTGTGTATCCAATAAGATCACACCTGCGGGCATCACATCCAAAACCTGCTTGTAACGCTCGACCTGATTCTCTACCGAGTCTAAATGGGATTGGTTGGTATTATTGTCCATTCACTGCCTGTCGAAATATCGCCATTTAAAAACTAAAATAGCTTGGTAAGCAATTAGCGTACCAAGCTATTTTCTATATTTATCATAGCGTTATACTAACGACAAGAAGTTGACACTAGGAAAAGTGCGCTTTTCTTGTCGGAAAAGACAACGAGCGCAATGGAAAGTGCTTACTTCTGGTGTCAGATAAAACCTAGCGTTGTAGGTTGTATTTACGCATCTTCTCCACCAAAGTCGTGCGTCGCATACCCAGCATATCAGCAGCTCTTGCTACGACACCACCTTGTGCTTCTAACGCTTGGCTGATCATGTTAACTTCCATATCGGCTAGAAGCTCTTTCAAGTTCACGCCTTCTGGCGGTAAAGCTTGAGGGGCATTCATGTTGTGGTCCAGATCGCTTTGATCTTCAAAACTGAAGTTCTCAGAGAAGATGTCTTGGAACACGTCACGCTCTTGTTCTTCAACCGAAGTAAACGGGTTACCTTCTGGTTGGAACTCAGGAATATCACTGTAACGGTACTTGGTCGGTAGATGGTTTACGTCGACCAAACTGTTTGGGTAGAGAATGATCATGCGTTCAACAAGGTTGGCAAGTTCACGAACGTTACCCGGCCAGTTGTGTTCCATCAGCGAGTTAATCGCACGAGGAGTGAAGCAAATTGGTTGTCCGCCTTCTGCTTCCAAACGCGTCATTAGCTCTTGTAGCAACAAAGGGATGTCTTGCTTACGCGCTTTTAGCGCAGGCATCTCGATTGGGAAAACATTCAAACGGTAGAAAAGGTCTTCACGGAACGTGCCGTCGTCGATCATGGTTTCTAGATCGCGGTGCGTTGCGGCTACAACACGAACGTTTACTTTGATCGTGGTGTTACCACCTACGCGCTCAAAACAACGCTCTTGCAGAACACGCAGCAACTTAACTTGCATCGACATTGGCATATCACCAATCTCATCAAGGAAGATCGTACCACCCTCGGCTAGTTCAAAACGGCCTTTACGCGAGGTCAATGCGCCAGTGAACGCTCCTTTCTCATGACCAAACAGCTCACTTTCCAGAAGCTCTGGTGGGATCGCGCCACAGTTGATTGGCACAAACGGGCCATTACGATAGGCAGAATGGTAGTGAATGTTACGTGCTACTACTTCTTTACCCGTGCCAGACTCACCCAAGATCAGCACATTTGCTTCTGTGCCCGATACTTGTTCGATCAAATGACGAACTTCTTGAATGCCTCGGCTTTGGCCAACAAGGCTACGGAAAAGGGTATTTTTGCGCGCGCTTGCGACGACATTAACGCCTTTGCGACCAAGGAAGTCTTTGCAATGACGTAACGCTTCGCTAAGTTGCGGGTAGTTTAAAGGTTGTTCTAATTCACCGACAAAATTTGGCAAGTCATCAACAGGTAGTGGGAAAGAACCCAGAACCAGAAGGGGGATATGGTACGCTTCGTTGAGGTGGGTCATCACCGCTGTCGCAGCACGACCTGCAGAGATGTTACCAACAATGCAACCTGACCAAACACTAGACCAGTCTACATCGCCTAGCTGATCAGAACTGACAGCTTCGCAACTTTCTCCAACAAATTCCAATATATTGCTTATATTCAAACGACTTGGTGCATCGTCATCGATTACAAGCAGCTTTGCCAAACCTTGCATAAGTAAGAATGATTGCCTTTATTATGGGTGTGTTGCGGCCAGACCTTGATTTGCGCAATTGAGTGTCAGAAAGGTGGGACCACTCTCAATTAACGATAGACAAAATAGGAAAATCAGCAACAAAAAAAAGCCATTAGGGGCCACTAATGACTTCTATTTTATTTGAATAAAAAAATAAGGCAACCAAGCAATAAAGAGGTGTGAGCTTGATTGTAACTTTACTGAACGACTTTCTGTGCAATCAGACACAATACCCTACCAAATAAGTAAGGTATTGTTTTATCTATTAAATGCCTACTTCAGCAGCCGTTAAGTTGTGAAACTCAGTTGGGATCTGGTCCCAAGCTGATTTGATCTCACGAATAATGTCGATAACGTCGTCGATCGGTTGAGGATCGTTTTGGTGGTTCGCTGCCGAGATCTGAGTGATCATGAACTCGTAAAGTGAATCTAAGTTTGATGCAATATCACCACCGTCGTCCATAGACAGACAGCTGCGCAGTGCGATGATGATGTCCAACGCTTTACCCAGACGCTCACCTTTTGCAGGAATGTTGCCTGCTTGCATTGCTGCTTTACCTTGGATCAGACGCTCAATTGCACCCGCCATTAGCATTTGAATGACTTTGTGCGGAGAAGCCGCGCTCAATTGGCTGTCGACTGATACCTTTTTGTATGCTTGCAAAGAACCGCGCATAGTATTCCTCTTTTATATAAATTTTTTGTACTGCTGAAGCGAACGTTGACCATAACGGAACTTATGAAGCTCTTTACCAACATTAGTGGTCTCGTTTTGCATCAGCTCTACAATTCTTTTGGTACGAATGAGCAAGTCTTGCCACTCTGCTTCCTGCTTAACCGATGGATTGCTTTCAACAATGATTAACAGGTTTTGCAATAACTGTTCCCTGATATCGACCAAACGTTGAATTTCTTCAGCGTTAAAGTCGACTTTTTCCAGTTCTTGCGTAATTAGTTGATCAATATCACTAATTTCAATGAGTTCGTTTTTCATCTATTGACCCAGCGCGTTCATCAACGCTCCCAACTGCCCTTGCATCTTGCCTGTGGCGTCTTGCATTGCAGCGAATTTTGCGTGGGTACGTTTTTCTAAACTGTCCATGCGGCGATCTAATGCCGCTTGGTCGTCGCCCAATCTGTAGTTCTGTTCTGTCAGGCTCTTTTCACGAGTACGGATACTGCCCGTGAAGCCCGTGATGCCTTGAATCGCATCTTCCACACGTTTGGCAAAACCGGTGTTGCCGCCAAAGAACTTCTCTAACTCGTTAAAGTTGTTGTTCAGTTGACGATCCAACATGTCGTAATTGATTTCCAACGAACCTTGGCGCGTGGTGGTAATACCGAACTCAGTTAACGATTTCAGGTCTTCTGGGGCTTTCTCAATGGATGTTGAGAACACCGATTTCAGGCGCGCATCGGCGTTACGTACTGTGCTATCGCCCGCAAGCGGACCTTTCTGACCGGTTGTCGGATCGACACTGGAGAGCGCTTTTGAGGTTTGGTAGAACGAGTTGTACGCTGAAACAAAGTTTTCGATGTCTGCACGAACGCTTTGGCGATCGTACTCTACGCCAATTTCAGCTGGCGGCTTACCCAGTTCGGATTTGCCTTTCAACGTTAGGTTTACACCTTCAATGGCGTCTTCAATCACGTTGTTGTGGCTCGAAAGCTGTGCAACGCCATCAAGCAGCACTTGCGAATCCTGACCCGCTTGCACTTCAGTCATGCCTGAATACACTTCAAAGGCTTTTTGCGCCTCTGCGATCTTTGCCTCTGCGACATCAATTTTCTCAAGACGCTCACGCTCTTCAGGATCGAGCTTGGCACGATGGATTTGTTTCGCTTGCTCTTCCGTCAACTCGCCCCGCTCAACTTTTTGGTCAAGCTCTTGCTTTTCATCGGCAATCTTTTGCTCAATTTCAGCTTTCTCTTGTTCGAGCTGTTGCTTGGCTTCTTTGGTCGTCACGTACGAATCGGTCAGCGTACCAGAGGCAGCATTGTTCCAACCCGGTACGTCTGGAGCTTTAGCAATGGCTTCTTCGTCCAGCTCTAATTCTGGCGGACGGTAAGAGTCGAGAAGTGTACCTGAAGCGGTTTCAGTCCAGCCTGGGATACTGTCTTGCGGGCGCATACCCGCTCGTTTATTGGCAGCATCAATTGCTTCTTGCCCTGCTTTCGCCGCAGCGGCACCAGCTGCAGAGATCGGTTCATCCGCTGCACCATCTTGCGCATTCTCTGCCGCTTTTTGTTCTTCAGGAGGTATAGGATTGCCGTCTGCATCCACCTGTTCAGGTTGGTCTGCATCGGTCTTTGACTCTGGTTCTTTCAGAGGCCCAAGTACGGCTTCAGCCGCTTCACGAGCTTCTTCAAGCGCGTTCACTCGGTCTTCCAGAGTTTTGTATTCGAAATGTTTCAGAGGGTTACCGGCTTCGGCTTCCACACTGACTTTGATTTGATGGTCCTTGCCCGAAAGGTTTGAGGCAAGGATCAAACGCGGCCCTTCTACGTCGTTAATCACGGAAGCACGTACGCCAGGGTTATCCTTAGCGCCGTTAATTCCACGAACGACATCAACTAGCTTAGAGCTAGAACGGACATTAACGTCGAAGGTGTCATCACCAAGAGAAATCTGCAGCTTACCAGCTCCAAACTTAGCGTCTTCTGGCAAAACGTCAGAAGCCACTTTATGGCTCTGTGCAAGCTGCAACACATCGATAGCATACTTACCGGCTATAGCGTCAGTAGTTGCGGTTGCGGATACGATTTTATCATCGGTGGTTTCTACCGTACGAACGGCAAAAGCCTTCTCCTGACGAAAATTCGCCATGAGATTTTTCATCGTATCCAACGATTCTCTGAGTCGCCCATAGGCACTGATGCTGGCGTCAATTGTCATACGCTCGTTGTCGATGCGTTGCTGTTTTGGCACACGCTCGGCATCTACAATTTTGCTGACCATGGAATTGATATCCATGCCGCCAGACATCCCCAAAGGGCCTAAACTCATCAAATCACCTCAAAAACGACTTACACCTTTTCAACTAACAAACCGCGGTTAGCTGTGTGCTCAGCTAGGCGACGCAATACCACGAGCATTTCTTCAT
Organism: Vibrio owensii; assembly: GCF_002021755.1. Lineage (NCBI taxonomy): Bacteria > Pseudomonadati > Pseudomonadota > Gammaproteobacteria > Vibrionales > Vibrionaceae > Vibrio > Vibrio owensii. The sequence continues at coordinate 2,778,627 of NZ_CP019959.1, read as the reverse complement.
CAGGGATCTGACGAATTACATCACCGGTTGTGGCTTCGTAAATCGTCACAACGTCTCGGCCCGATTCTTCATCGACTCGAAACGCTACCCCTTTATTCATGGCGCTCACAAATTCATTCATTTGCTCGACCATTTTTTCGCGTTCTTCTTTGTTCAGCTCTTGGCGAGATTCCGCCATTTCAATCGCAGCTTGAACAGAGAGATCACGTTCGGCATCGTTCGGTTTTTCAATGGGAACGGTGCCGTTAGAACTTGCTGTGCTAGGCGTGCCTATGCCATTTTCTTTAGCAACTTTTGTGCCACTCGGTGTGCCGTAAGGCTGGATGTTCGATGCGTAGGAGGATATTTCCATTACAATCTCCCTTCCACCTTATGAGCTAACGATTAGGTCTATCGCTTTGGTGATGGTATCACTAGGCTGAGTCGACCCAATTAGCCCAACAAGCTCAGCGCTGCAGATGGTGACTGCTTCGCTTGTGCCAAGATTGAAGTACTTGCTTGTTGAAGGATTTGCGACTTAGTCATTGCTGTCGTTTCCTTCGCGTAGTCAGTATCTTTAATACGGCTGTTAGACGCGTTAACGTTCTCGTTAATGTTGTCTAGGTTGCTGATAGCGTGGTTGAAACGGTTTTGGAATGCACCAAGAGACGCACGTTGGCTATCTACTGATTTTAGTGCGCCATCAATGATAGCTACCGCTTCTTGAGAACCTGCAACTGTTGTTACGTCGATGTCTTTAACTGTTACGTCTTTTGCATCGCCGAAACCAATTTCACCCGCTAGGTTGCCAGAGAACTCAACATCGCCAGTTACTTTTTGAGAAGCAGCAAATACTTGTAGCTTACCGTCTTCGCCTACTGATGCTTTCACATCGTCGCTCTGACCGTTGATGTAAGTTGCTAGCTGCTCGATATCATCGCCTTGTTTCGCGTTGATAGTCAGCTCTTTCTCTTCACCTTGCTTGTTGGTGTAGCTCATCTTAAGTTCAGTTTTGTCACTTACTGTCCAAGACGCGTCTTTACCATCTTCTGCTGCGTAGCTCTTACCGCCCATTGCAGAAGTATCAGAACGTAGGTTGCCCATAGAAAGCATTACTGCTTCACCAGAGTCCGCACCGATTTGGAAAGATTGAGTACCGTAAGTACCGTTAAGAAGCTTGTTACCACCGAAAGAGGTTGTTTCAGCAATACGGTTTAGTTCGTCGTTAAGTGCTGTAACTTCTTCTTGGATCGCTACACGTTCTGATTTTGAGTTCGAACCGTTCGCAGATTGAAGCGATAGGTCACGCATACGTTGTAGGATGTTGGTAGATTCATTCATTGCACCTTCAGCAACCTGTGCAATAGAAATACCGTCGTTCGCGTTTTTCACAGCCATGTCTAGACCACGGCTCTGTGCGTTCAAACGGTTAGAAATCTGTAGACCGGCAGCATCGTCTTTCGCGCTATTGATTTTATAACCCGAAGACAAACGCTCCATTGATTTTTGTTGACCTTCAGCCGCTTGGTTTAGGTAACGCTGTGCGGTCATCGCAGAAACGTTAGTATTAACGTTAATCGCCATAGTTGATCTCCTTAAGGCTTTAGTTGATGCACCGTCGTGTCTCTCACCTCACTTAGGTACATCTCATTTCTCTCAGTCCCTTTAACGGCGGCCTATAAATATCCTTTAGGAGAAATTTTCAATTTTTTGCGATTATTTTCTTTGGCTTACTGAAGTGTGATGAATCTCTAATATTGTAACTGGAAGTAACTCAAGCTTATCCAAACCTAAAAAACGGACATAAAAAAACCCAGCCGAAGCTGGGTTTACTCGCTCATCTCTCACCACGAGCCAATGAGGTTCTTGTCTTAAGTTAGAAATTAACCTAGAAGACTTAGCGCTGAGTTAGGCGCTTGTTTCGCTTGCGCAAGGATTGAGCTTGACGCTTGCGATAGAATTTGTGACTTGGTCATTTGAGTCGTTTCTTTCGCGAAGTCTGTATCTTTGATACGGCTCTTCGACGCGTTCACGTTCTCGTTGATGTTATCCAAGTTGCTGATTGCGTGGTTGAAACGGTTTTGGAAAGCACCTAGCTCTGCACGGTGGCTGTCTACGTATTTCAATGCCGCATCAATGATAGCCACAGATTCTTGTGCGCCACCTACTGATGTTACGTCGATAGTATCAACCGTTACTTTCTTACCGTCGCTTAGACCTAGCTCGCCAGATAGGCCGCCAGAGAATTCTACGTCGCCTTCTACTTTGTTGTTACCAGCGAAAACTTGCAGCTTACCGTCTTGGTCTACTGACGCTTTTACTAGGTCAGTCTGACCATTGATGTACGTCGCTAGCTCTTCGATATCGTCACCCGCTTTCGCGCTGATGTTGATTTCTTGCTCTTGACCAAAGCTATCAGTCAGGCTGATTTTCAGGTCGTTTTTGCCAGCTTCAACGTTCCAGTTTTTGTCTTTACCGTTTTCAGCTTGGTAGCTCACGCCGCCCATCATTTTGTTGTCTGAGCGCATGTCTTTTAGGTTAAGCATTACTGCTTCACCGTTGTCCGCACCGATTTGGAAAGACTGAGTGCCGTAAGTACCGTTAAGTAGACGGTTACCACCGAAAGATGTCGTTTCAGCGATACGGTTTAGTTCGTCGTTTAGTGCCGTTACTTCTTCTTGAATCGCAACACGCTCAGATTTTGAGTTAGAGCCGTTAGCAGATTGAAGAGATAGGTCACGCATACGTTGTAGGATGTTAGTTGTCTCGTTCATTGCACCTTCAGCAGTTTGTGCAATAGAGATACCGTCGTTCGCGTTACGAACAGCCACATCCAGGCCACGGCTTTGTACGTTCAAGCGGTTCGAGATTTGAAGACCCGCAGCGTCGTCTTTCGCGCTGTTGATTTTGAAACCTGAAGACAAACGCTCCATAGAAGTTTGTTGTGCTGAGTTTGCGTTGTTTAGGTAACGCTGAGCGGTCATCGCTGATACGTTTGTGTTTACATTCACTGCCATGGTGATTTCTCCAATTGATTTTCCGATGTAGCGGTTTCCGACGTCTCGGAAAACCAAGTAGTTCTCTCAAAGTTACTTTTATTAACGGCGCATGCCCTGTTTTCTTTAGAAAAAATTTTAGATTTTTTTGAAAATAATTCGTTTGGAGAGGTAATCGTGACGAAGCGGATAAAAAAGCAAAAAAACTTTCATTTTTCGCTAAAGCTTCTTTTCGAATTGTCGATACAGGCTGATTTTGCGTTAAATTCGTGTGGTGCGAACCATTAACCAAGCAGCGTCAAAGCAAGGTTTGGCGCTTGTTTTGCTTGTGCCAGAATCGAAGTGCTGACCTGTTGTAAGATCTGCTGCTTCACCATTTGCGTGGTTTCTTTTGCGTAATCAGTATCTTGAATGCGGCTGTTCGAAGCCGCTAGGTTTTCGTGGATATTATCCAGATTATTGATCGCATGATTAAAGCGGTTTTGATAGGCACCTAACTCAGCACGATGGCTATCAACGTACTTCATCGCAGTATCTAGGACGGCCACGGCTTGTTGCGCACCACCGACAGACGTAATGTCGATGTTATCAACCGCATCGTAACCTTTTAGCTGTAACCCCAGTTCACTCGCTAAATCACCTGAAAACGATAAAGTGCCTGAAGTTTCTTCTCCAGCCATAAATAGCTGTAGCTGACCTTCTTCATTCACTGATGCCGTGACCTTGTCAGTTTGACCATTGATATAAGTCGCAAGCTCTTCGATATCGTCGCCAGCTTTGGCATTAATTTGAATGGTTTCCGTTTCACCAAAACGATTCGTAAATGACATACTAAGATCATTCGCACCGTCTTTTACTTTCCAATCAGAGCTTGCACGTCCGTTTGCAATGTAACTAAAACCGCCCATATCAATGCCATCACTGCGCATCGACTTTAATTCAACTTGCACGGCTTCACCTGACGCTGCACCGATTTGAAATGCCGACTTACCAAAGCTGCCATTAAGCAGTTTGCGACCACCAAAAGAGGTAGTTTCCGCAATGCGGTTTAGCTCATCGTTAAGTGCAGAGACCTCTTCTTGCAGCGCAGTACGTTCCGCTTTACTGTTTGAACCGTTAGCAGACTGGAGCGACAAATCACGCATACGCTGCATGATGTTAGTCACCTCATTCATAGCGCCTTCCGCAGTTTGCATGATGGAAATACCATCGTTCGCGTTACGCACGGCAACATCTAAACCACGCATTTGCGATTGTAAGCGGTTAGAGATTTGCAGACCCGCAGCGTCATCCTTTGCGCTGTTAATACGCTTCCCTGAAGACAAACGCTCCATGGATTGGTTCAGCATGTCAGTTGCACTGGTCAAATGACGCTGTGCGACAAGTGCTGCCACATTGGTATTAACGGTGATCGCCACAAATATTGGTCCTGAAATTAAGGCTTTGGATACTTATCGACCAAATTGCAGAAAGGTTTAGTGTTTTTTGGAAAAGAGATGGAGTTACGCATTTCCTGACGAGACAGCGAATAGCAAAAAGCCTAGTGATGCTGCACTAGGCTTTGTGTTTATTAATAGTGAAGACTCAGACTACTTTCGAACTTCACGAGTTGAGTTGGCGGCAAGAATGACTGTTACATAGCTCACTCGTTGTCCGTTAACGAGCTTGTGCTCAGAAGGAACAGACTGCCCATCAACAACAAGCGTCGGGTAATCGCCATAGAACCAAGCTTCCCACTCTAAGTTTTGCTCAGAGGTATTGGTTAGCGCCGACCGCTCCAAACCATCATGGCGCAAAGTTAACTCGTGCTCTCCCATCGGAAGTTGCTCAACTTGAAGCCAGTCAATATCGGTTGTTAGGTGTGACGCGGTTACAACTCGATGATTTGCCGCATCAGGCTTGATGCCCATCAACCCTTCAATGGTATTCGAAATAAAGGTAAAAGAGATTTCAGGATAGTCACCGTTAGTACCTTGAGTTGGACGTTCATGGGGCTCGTCTTTGATATCCATGATGTACTGCATCCACTTCCATGCTTCCGCATTACGATTGTAAGGGAAGTAGGTTTCTGGGATATAAGTGTAAGCCTCAATGTTGTATGGCGCTTCCGGCGTACTTCCAATTCCATCACCCAGATTTTCTGCAATAAAGTCTAAGTAGCGGTCGTTACGTTCTCCAGGCTCAGTGATCAGCTTCATTGGCATGAACCAACTGTTTTCTTTACCGAAGTCATTCATACGGAAGCCGTCACGCTGAACGATATTCACGTAATTGTCCTGCGGTTTATTTGGCTCCGCAATACTCCATTCTTCATTAAAGAAGTCTTTAAGTTGCTGTGCTTTCTCTTGCCAAAGCGCCGCCTCGCTGTACTCTTCACGAGCCCCAAGCATTGCAGCATACGCGACCGTCGCTTGGTATTGAGAGCCTATGCCATCACCGGCTTCAATTGGGAATTCGCCACGCTCGTTGTAGGTTGCGGAGCCTTCAAAAATACCACCATAACCCTCGGCAATACCGTTAGGATCTTGATCGTCGTGAAGTGCGATATAGTCCGTTAGCACCTTGGTGTAGAAACGCCATAAGTCTGGGTCTTCGATGTATCGCTTGTCTCCTGTCCATTGATATTGCTTCCATGCTTTTTCTACAAACTCAAATTGAGCAGGCACTTCACGTACAAACCAGCTGTCATCTTTGTAATCAATGGTATGTGGCGTGCCATCAAAGTTAACCGCCCACAAGGTATACCATTTTCTCGATTCCGTGGAATGCTTAGCAAAGGTCTTAAACATCGAAAAGTTTTCGGCATCTAGACCTGCGATTTTGGCTCCGCTAGCTTGATGTAAGAAGTCACGAGAGTAGAAAGCCGTTCGGTCAAAATAACCAGCCCAGTAAGATGGAATGTAGTCTGCGGTGCCATCACCATCATTATTGTTCTCATCACGGTTAACCAGATCATGCTGCCCCGTCATAACGAAGCGATGTGTTTTATCAATTGCCCATTCAAACGAATCTTGAAGTTTCTGGTTCGAGGACGTGACGACAACCTGCTTCTCTTTTTCAATCGCCGTTAATGTCCATTTTTCTTCTTTACCATTTGCATCTGTTACTACCGCTTGCACTGGTTGAGTAAAGTCCACGACTTCACCCACATCCAAGCTTGATCGACTTTGTTCAGAAACCAAAAGTGTACTCACCGTTATGGCACTTAAATCGGTGCCATAAGGGACTTGGAACTCGACGGTTCGCTGAGTTTTATCAATGCCCGTCACACCGACCTGTTGCTTGGCTTTAAATTGAATGATTTGATTAAAACTAACAGGCTGGCTCTTGTTCACTCTTACCAAAGACACACTGTCGACGCTCACCCCTCCGACATCAGATCCCGTAAACCAGACTTTAATTTGCTCGCCTTTCTCTAGTGGAATAGCTGGCAGAGTATTTGGCTTATATATTTCCCCCTCTGTCTTTTCGTCTTTGGTTTTTTCAATCGTCTGGCTGACTAGAACCTCATCGGTCAGATTACTCAAACCAAGAATGGCGTCATCACTTGGGCTGCTGATGAAGGCGGATAAATCATAAAAGCCCGTCTCAGGAACGGTGACTGTTTGGCTTACATGATGGTTGGTTCCGGTGGCAATCCTCGCCATCGACTCACCAACATAAGCGTCTTCATACTTCACATTGGCAAACCAGTAGCTCCACCCTAAACCGTCGTTTTCAAAGGTAGAATTTGAGACAAGGTTATCGCCTTTCGAAGAGTCATCATCAGACGAGCTATTACAACCAGACAAAGCAAGGGCGACAAGAATCGCTGAAGCAAGTATTTTCAGTTTCATTTTTTTCTCGTTCGTAGGGATAGCGTGGTTATTGGATAACGTTTATTCGGGATGCTGCCGGCGACATGAAATGAAGACGCCGGCATGTTTATTGTTAATTTTTAATAGCTATAAGGAGCGTTAAACCGCTTGAATGGATTCTGGAGAAACTTTCGTTTTCTCATCAGAATCGTTGGCTACGATATGGTCGTATTTCTCGGTCAGATGATCCTGAATTTTTTGGTGGTAAGCGCCGTTGAGTTTGTAGAAGCGGAAGTACACAACCAAAGCGATGGCGAAGAAGAACGCAGGCAGGCCAACCATGATGCATTGCATGCCAAAGACGGTTTCAGGGCTTTGTTCCATGTTCGGTACATAATCCACTGCGGTCAGTGCGATACCAATGAAGAAAGCCGCAAAAGCTGAACCTGCTTTAACCACCAGCGTTTGCACGGAGTAAGCAATACTCTCGCAGCGAGAGCCCAGTTTGTACTCGCCGTAATCCACTGTATCCGCCACCATAATGACGTTCAGTACCCAAAATAGCGCCGTACCGATTTGTAATAACACACCCGCAGTTGAAATCAGCAGGATGCTTTGTTTATCGTACATGCCTACGTAGATAAGGACTGCACTGCCTAGGATTGGGAAGCTCGATGCACACGCCCACAACACTCGACGTGAGAACATTTGCGCCAATTTAGGGAACAACACCAGTGTAATTAGGTTCGCGATACCAGCGTAAGCCATGTAGTAAGGGAAAAGTTCCTCATTTCCGACCACATAGGTGAAGTAGTAAACCGCAAAGGCTGTAATGATGTTGGTAGCGAGGTTGTATGACAGTGCCATACAAAGCACGCTGGTCAGTTGGTCATTTTTGTAGATAAGCGAGAGGAGCTTCTTCAGTGAGACTTTTTCTTCAGGTTTCGTCTCGTCAAGGTTGCTAGTTGAGTAACGCTCTTTCACGTTACGTAGCGTGATATATGTTGAGACGAGGAAACAACCGACAAGCAAAATGGCAAACACTTGGAAACCAAATCCTTTGTCGTCACCACCGACATAATTCACGAACGGCATTGCGATTGCGGCGGTAACAATCCATGCAAGGCTAGCGAAGAATCGAGGGTACGGTACAAGCTCTTCACGCTCACGTTTGTCCAGAGTGAGTGTCGGAACCAGTGACCAGAAAGGAATATCCATTAAGGTGTAGGTCATGCCCCACAAAATGTAAGTCACTGCTGCATAAGCAATAAGCCATGGCCCCTCGATATGGTGCGCACTAAACAACATGAGCAACACCACTGAGTTGGTGATGGTGCCAATTAAAATCCAAGGTTTAAATTTACCCCAACGTGTGCGGGTGTTGTTCACGATCCAGCCCATAATCGGGTCATTCACTGCATCCCAAATACGCGCAATTAAGAAGATGGTTCCCACCACGGCAGCCGAAATACCAACAACATCGGTGTAGTAGAACATCAGGTACATGTAAACGATGGTGATAGCGAAGTCTTTACCAAATGCGCCAAAGCCGTAGCTTAGCTTGGTATTCATAGAGATACTCATTTGTTACTCCTTACGCCCCCTCATCGAGAAGGCGCAGTATATTCACGTTATTGTCGTTTTTATTGATATTGGTTTTGTGATTCTGGATTTACTGATGCACCCACGCAGGCAACCAACCTTCGTGTGCTTCAATCAAGTCATCAACAAGGGCATAAATCTCTTCGAGTCCAAGCACTGCCGCGGTATGAGGATCAAGCATGGCAGCATGATAGATACGATCTCGGTTTTCAGTGAGGATGGCTTCCGTCAGCAGAGTCTGAACATTGATGTTGGTCTGCATTAATGCCGCTAAGTGATTTGGTAATCGACCAGCTTTGATAGGTTGAATGCCGTTTGCGTCCACCAGACAAGCCACTTCCACACAACAACCTTGTGGCAAGTTGTCAATTAACGCTTCATTCTTCACGTTGCCGTAGATAACACTTGGCGTGCCTGTCCAAATCGAGTTCATGATGGTGCTCGCGTATTCATGCGACTCTTTGACGGTGATTTGATCCGCGTTTTTGAAGTCTTCGAGGTCTTTTTTCCAATCAGCAATTTGTTCTACACAACGTTTAGGATATTCATCAAGTGGCACTTTATAACGTTCAATCAGATCTGGGCGATTTGGTTTGATGAAATATGGGGTGTATTCAGAAAAATGTTCTGATGATTCCGTCACAAAGTAGCCCAACTTCTTAAACATCTCGTAGCGGACTAGGTTGGTGCAGCGACCGTTGTGATGCAAACCCGGCTTCGGCGCTTTGCCTGATTCAAATGCCTCAAGCAAATCAGGATAAATATCGACATATTCCCCCTGCTCGTTTTTCTTTTCGAACGTCAGATAATAAGCCATGTGGTTGATGCCTGCGCAGGTGTAACGAAGGTCTGAATATTCGATATCAAGGTCGCGAGCGAGCTCTTCCGCCGTCCCTTGCACGGAATGGCACAAGCCCACTTGTTTGATGTGAGGGTATTTCTCATACATCGCCCAAGTGTTCATCGCCATTGGGTTAACGTAGTTGAGCATGGTGGCATTTGGACACACTTCAGTCATGTCTTCACACACGCTCCAAAGGTGAGGAATAGTGCGCAGTGAGCGCATGATGCCGCCAGGGCCCAATGTGTCGGCGATGGTTTGCTCCAAACCGTGACGCTTACAAACCTCAAAGTCCGTTACAGTGCATGGCTCATACCCACCGATTTGGAATGCGATAACGACAAAATCTGCGCCTTGCAATGCTTCTTTTTGGTTTAAGTGACAAGTGATCGTCCCCGTCACACCGGATGATTCCATCAACTTGCTTACTACTAGGTGTGATTCCTCCAAGCGGATTTCATCAATATCCATCAAGGCAATTTGCGCCCCTTTGAAGGCCGGCTTATGGAACACATCGCCAAGAATGTTCTTCACAAAAATCGTAGAACCTGCACCGATGAATGTGATTTTAGGGCTTTTCATAGTTGAATCCTTTTTGCTTTCATACTTTTGTTTCGATGCATTTAAGTTACACCTGTCGCAAGGCCGAATTCGTCTCAGATAAACCAATCACTCTCCCGTTTCCTAACATTTAAAATCAACCAGTAAAAAATCTTAGGAAATGGGATATTTTTGTGTAAATCACGGATAAAGAAGGAGGAAAGATACGCTGAGGCTTGCTAGCACGGCGATTTAAGTCACATAACCAAAATCTTATAAAACAGAGTAATCGGCGTTTTTGAAGCTGTTCTGAGTTTTGTTTCAACAGATTTAGTACAAAGAACTTATACAGTTTCCTAAGAGGTGGGCGATGGCAAAGGTAGAGTCCAAGGCAGAGTTAGATACATTGAAAGTGGTGATTCAAGATAAGTATTCTTCCGAAACGGTTTCTGTAAGCCCACTTTCGCTGTACTCCTCCTATGAAAAAATCGATATCGAGCTCAGGCCGCCCCACTCTATGCCGGGTTATCACTGGCACGGACAAGTAGAGGTAAACATTCCTTTTGGCGATGATGTTGAGTACATCATTAATGGCAGCCCAGTGGTGGTGAAAGCAGGCTCGATAGGATTATTTTGGGCGTCAGTTCCTCATCGGCTCACCAATCCGGGCAAGAGTCATAATATGGGGATCATCAATATTCCGATTCACCACTTTATGTCTTGGACGCTCAATCGAGACTTCGTCAATCAGATCACCCATGGTTGTGTGCTGCAATCAAACGCCAGTTCATTAGTCAGCGAGTTTGAGTTAGCACGCTGGGCAGAAGAAATAAGCCACTCTTCGGAAAGTCGCCAGCAATTAGCGATTGATGAAATTGGCTTGATGTTAAAAAGAATGTGTTTAGATGGCTGGCAACAACTGAGTATCTACCGACAAGAGAAGTCGACCAAAAAAGGCGTCTCCAAACACTCGCAGTTTTACGTCAGTCAAATGCTGGAATACATTGCCACCCATCATAACCAGCCGATCACGATAAAAGACATAGCAGAGCACATTGGGCTGCACACTAACTACGCGATGAATGTGTTCCAACGAACCATGCAGATGACCATCAAGCAATACATCACGGCAATGCGGATTAACCACGCCAGAGCGCTGTTGAGTGATACCGACCGAACAATTTTAGATATCGCGTTAACGGTAGGTTTTAATTCTAGCAGCCGATTTTATGAGACTTTTCAGAATTATATTGGTGTAACGCCAACGCAATATCGCAAGAAGTCACGCGAAGATCATCGCTGGAGCAGTCACAGTACTAGCCCACTTTACGAACTAGAGAAAGGCGCCATTGATGGCAAAAGACCACTGACAGTCAGTTAGTCTTATCAGCAAGAATGAGGTGAAACAAAAAAGGCAGATCACTCTGCCTTTTTAATCATTGGTGGGTTAGCGAAGAATTACTTAATCGCCAATTCCGCTAGCATTTCTTGTGAAGGAGCGAAGAAGTAAGCACCTGTCACCGCTTTAGTGAAGCGAAGTAGTTGGTCAGTCTTACCATCTGTCACACCGTACATGCTCTCAAGCATAACTTTGATGTTGTGGATAGTGTTGCAGTAAGAGATGAACAACAGACCGTGTGCGCCCGTTACTGTGCCGTATGGTAAGCTGTGACGAACGATCTTAAGGCCTTTGCCTTCTTCTTTGATGTCCACACGACCTACGTGAGAAGCAGCAGGAACATCTTCTAGCTCGATAGAATCTGGTTTAGTACGACCAATCACTTTCTCTTGTGCAGATACGTTCAAACGGTTCCATGCAGGAAGGTTGTGCTCAAAGCGTTGAACCATCACGTAACTACCACCAGCGAAAGCACCGTCTTTGATCAATGCTACGTCAGCACGTGCGTCGCCTTTCGGGTTCTCTGTGCCATCAACAAATTCTGTCATGTCACGAGCATCTAGGTAACGGTAGCCGTATGTTTCGTCAACAATTGTTACGTCTTCCGCTGTGTCCACTAGGAACTTACGAAGAACGTAGAAGTGCAAATCGTGACGCGTTGAATGACAGTGGATCAGCACATCAACGTCTGATGCCGGAGCAATCACGTCACCTTCACCCAGTTGTGGGAAATCAATCAACTCTTCTGGCATTTGCATGTTTAGGTGCTGCCAGAAAGACTTAGTGAATGCGATAGAAATCGTTAGGTCTGCACCTGGTTGGTTCGCATTGAGCTCTTTTACTAGCTCAGGTAGCGCTTTTAGTTTCGCCAGTACGTTTTCACGGTTTTGGTTCACTTTTAACTGAGTGTAAAGTGCAAATGGTCCTGCTTCAGGCACAATCGCCGTTTGAGCTTGTGACATTGAGAAATCCTCTATACATTGCCCCATGCGGGAATTTTTTGTTCTTAATTCTTCGATGGCTGTTCTTCTTTGTGCTCAACTTGTGGCACGTTGAAACAGTCTTTCACCCATCTTCCATTAAAAAGATAGATCATAAACCAAGCTAACAGGGTAATAGTGAGCGCGTTTGCCCAGTTGAATACACCATGTTCTAAGTAGACATGATACATGGTCTGAACCAATTGAATACCGCACAAGATCAAAGTCATGGCACGACCATGCTGGGTAATTTGATTCACCCAACCTCTGTCTGGATGACGTAAGCCCATCAACCACATCAATAATAAACTTGGAATACCCATCGATAGTCCGAGATATAGCGTATTTGAGTCGGGATAAACAATCGATAATATCTTGCTACCGCTGTCTCTACTCACTCCTGCCATGGCAAACACCACCCAAGAGCGCGCTAGGAACATCCACCCTAGCCATAACATAATTGGCGCTTTCAAAAATCCATGAGCGTCGTACTGATCAAATGAGTAACGCACAATATCGTCTTCTTAGTTTCATAAAAACGCCACTTTAACTGATCGCTTCAGAGTTGCAACCCAGCAAAGCTGAGAACTAAAGTTCATTTCATCATCTTACGCAGGTAAACTAGGTTTAGATTTACAGTGACGTCGATGGAAACATGAAGAAGAAAAACACAGCAGCACCCGTTCCTTCCCAAGAAACCCAAACTGAAGCGATGAAGATTGCTAAATCCACGCAAAAGCCAGGGCAAACCAAAGAACAGACTAAACTGATCGCTCAAGGTATTGAGAAAGGCATTGCTCAGTACAAGAAGCAGCAGAAAGAGCGCAATCGACAAGCCGATAAAGCGAAGAAAAAACAGCAGAGAGAAAAACAACGCCAAGTCGATGACGTAGTTGAACAAGATTCAGCAAACGTTGAAGCACCAACGAGCAAACCTGCCGTCTTACCTTGGGCGCTATTGGTTTTGAGTTGGGCAGGTTTTGCGGCTTACATCATAATGGGGAAATAGCATGCAACGTTATGTGATGATAGGAAGCATCGCATTGGCTTTGATGGGGTGTTCATCACCATCCATACTGCTAACTGAACTAGGTAGTGATGTGCAGATCCGCATTGATAGCCAGTTCAATCCAGGTCAATGCGAGTACCTAGGTGAAGTCACTGGCAGCGAAGGGCATTGGTATAATTACTTGTTCTACACCAACGATGCCATGATGCATGGTGCGATGGCCGATTTGAAAAACAACGCCGCTTTGCTCGAGGCCGACACCGTTTACATGGTTTCACCTCAAGACTTTGTGACTTCTTTCAGCGTGCTAGGTACTGCCTACCGCTGCCAATAAGCGTTTTCCAGACGTAAAAAAAGCCAGCAATTGCTGGCTTATGCACGAAATCCAAGACTGCTAGCGATATCTCCCTCTCGCTCAAGAACCCATTGACTGTCAAAAGGTCCCCAATCCGAAAGTTGGTAATAGCCGTCGTTATGACGTCGACCATCTTGAACGAAGATGAGTTCGATGCCGATCCCCGGTAATGCCTTGAGTACATCTTGAATAGTACGACGAGGCCACCCCGTTCTTTCGATCAATTTTGGTACATTTGGCCTTTCTAGGTTTTCCACCAACAAGGCCAAATATAGCCGCCTTGCAAAAACAGGACTCAATTCCATTGACACCTCCTAAAATTGTGCTGATTCATTATTTCTTTTTTGCTCGGCGAGATGTTGCGTTTGATCAATAACTCGACTTTTCCGTGCTATTTAGCCGAGTTTTTTATCAATCTGATCACCATTTGGTGGAGGAATGAGCTACAAAATAAGCCTGAATAGAGCACTGACCTGTGAAATATTCGCCGCATGATTTTGTCACATTGGTTGCTTCTTGATAGGATGCTTGAACAGCCAAAAACAATGCAAAATCGGGCGTTCCATAGCGCAAACCGATAAGTCAAGTACAAAGAGAAAAGGAAATAATATGACGATCACTATGTTCGGCATCCCAAACTGCGACACGATTAAAAAAGCCAAGAAATGGCTAGAAGCGGAAAACGTTGCTTTTGATTTTCACGACTACCGCAAACAAGGTATCGATGCGGCAATGGTGACGGAATTTTGTAACGCTCTAGGTTGGGAGCAAGTTCTGAACAAGCGTGGCACAACTTTCCGTCAACTGACTCAAGAGCAAAAAGATTCTCTTAACGAAGAAAACGCAATTTCGCTATTAGTAGAAAATCCAGCGATGATTAAGCGCCCAATCTTGAAAGTTGAAGACCAATTTTATATCGGTTTCAAAGCAGACCAATACGCGACCATTTTTAACTCTTAATTTAAGGAACACTCAAGGATGACAGACAGTCCAGTACTGGCACTTGCTAAAGACCTGATTAGCCGCCAGTCCGTAACGCCTGAAGATGCAGGCTGCCAGGAAGTAATGATCGAGCGATTGAAAGCGCTTGGTTTTGAAATCGAAGTCATGGTGTTTGAAGACACTACTAACTTCTGGGCTCGCCGTGGTACAGAAGCACCGCTGTTTGCTTTTGCCGGCCACACAGACGTTGTGCCAGCGGGTAAGTTAGAACAGTGGGATACACCACCATTTGAACCAACCATTATCGATGGTTACCTTCACGGTCGCGGTGCAGCCGACATGAAAGGCTCACTGGCTTGTATGGTGGTTGCGGTTGAACGCTTTATTGCAGAAAACCCGGACCACAGAGGCTCCATCGGCTTCTTGATCACTTCAGACGAAGAAGGCCCATTCGTCAACGGTACCGTTCGCGTTGTTGAAACTCTAATGGAACGCGGCGAGAACATCGACATGTGTATCGTTGGCGAACCTTCAAGTACAGAAGTGGTTGGTGATGTGGTGAAAAATGGCCGTCGCGGCTCAATCACTGGCGACCTAACCGTAAAAGGTACACAAGGTCACGTGGCCTACCCTCACCTTGCAAACAACCCAGTTCACCAGTCTCTAATGGCTATCCATGAACTTGCCACCACAGAGTGGGATCAAGGTAACGACTACTTCCCTCCGACTAGCTTCCAGATCCCGAATGTTTCAGCAGGTACAGGCGCGTCTAACGTCATTCCTGGCGAGTTCAACGTTCAGTTCAACCTGCGTTTTAGCACTGAGCTCAGCAATGAAGTGATCGTTCAACGCATCACTGAGACACTGGATAAACACGAGCTAGACTACGATCTAAAATGGACCTTCAACGGCGACCCGTTCTTAACTGACACTGGCGCATTGCTAGACGCAGTGGTAGCAGCAGTTGATGAAGTAAACAGCACTAAGCCTGCTCTTCTGACAACAGGCGGTACATCTGATGGTCGCTTTATCGCCCGCATGGGTGGTCAGGTGGTTGAACTTGGCCCTGTTAATGCGACGATTCATAAAGTGAACGAGTGCGTGAAAGTGGACGATCTAGAAAAGTTGACTGACATGTACGAGAACACGTTAAAGCATCTGTTAGCAAAATAGCGCCTACGTGCATAGCAAGTAGTATTTAACGAGAACACCATGACACCAGAGCAACTTACCGGAATCACTGACTCGCATCTGCAATCCACTTTAGTGGGTCAAAAAGCCTTTATGCTTCATCCAGAGGTCGCTGATGATTTGTTGCAGATGATTGATGCGGCAAACAAAGCGGGTTTTAAGATGGAAATCGCCAGCGGCTTTCGCGATTTCAACCGTCAAAAAGCCATCTGGAACGGTAAGTTTGCCGGTGACTTAACCATATTAGATTCTCACTCCCAGCCTCTAGACAAGGCGAAACTCAGTGATGAAGAAAAGCTGATGGCCATTCTTCGTTGGTCTGCCCTACCGGGCGGAAGCCGACATCATTGGGGTTGTGATTTTGATGTCTACGCGCGTAACTTGCTACCGTCAGACACACAATTGCAATTAGAGCCGTGGGAATACTTAGAAGGTCACCAGTTACCTTTCTATCAATGGTTAGCAGCCAATTTAGAGCGCTTTGGTTTCTTCTTCCCTTATCAGCAAGATCTGGGGGGCGTTGCCATTGAACCCTGGCACATCAGCCATCGCTTTGTAGGGCAGCAATGTCTAACCCATTTGACGCCCGAAGTTCTGAGAAATCAGCTAATTGAGCAAAATCAGATCGATAACATTGCAGGGATTGACGTCATATTGAATAATTTGGATAAGGTCGTTAACAAATTCATTCACAATATCACGCCGCCGGAGGCTCTATGATCGAACTATTAACCAACCCTTGGGTCATTATCATCATAGTGGTCAGTATCGTGGTGGGGAATATTGCTGCGCTCAAGTACACCGCAAAAATGAAGTTTGGTCAGATGGATAAAGGTCGTAAGAACGATTTAGATAAGCTGAACGAGCTGGATAAAGAACGCTACGGCGAAAATGGTGAGAAGAAAGACGACTCTCGTTAATATCACATTTGAGCTTACTCTGAACTCAAACCAAGGTACTGAGTACTCTCATTAAAACAAATACTAAAAAGGGACCAAGAAGGTCCCTTTTGTTTATCTGTGTCTAACTACTTAGCTGTCTTAAGCAATTAATCTTTCACCACCGCAGCCAATACTGGCGCAAGTGACTTCAAGAATTCTTCTTCTACTGGCTTACCAGAAGAGTCGGTAATGTTGATAGAAGTACGGTTACCCAGGTCACCCAATAGGAAAGTGTATTTACCTGCTGCTAGGTCTACTGGTTTCACGCCGATGTCATTCCAGAACGCATCATCAGGTGATGCGTATTTCGCTGTCACCGTACCTTGAGATTGGCTGCGCTCTTCGATAGTGAAGCCCATCTTCGGCATGATGTCTGGTAGGCGGTTCCACACTACGTTGTATTGAGCACGAGCGATGATCACTGGTAGACCGCTGCGGTCTTTACCCATAGTAATTGGGATGTGCTTCACTAGCTCTTGTGCTTTACGCTGTGCTTCTTCACGAACGTGCTGGTCATAACGAGCAGTAACCAAGTTAGTCATAAACACGTTGTAACGCTCACGGTTAGTACGTGTTACTTCTTTAACTTGATTTCCTTCACGCCAATCAATCAAGCTCACTTTAAAGCCATGGCGACCGTTCATCTCACCACGAGTAATTTCGTAGCGGCTGCCGATTTCCATGTCTTCATCTGGTGAGTTCCAAGTTACCCAACCTGTTTCGATACGATTGTCGGTTTGGTTTTCTACTGGGATCTTGTTCTCAGCAACCATGTCTTGAACGGTTTGCCAAACTTTATCCAATTCATCCTTGCGAAGCAGCCACAGTGTTACTTCACCGTCATTGCTGCGATCTAGGCGAGCACCAGGGATCAATTCCAATACTTGCTGCGGCGGACGAATATCCACTTCTTTACCAATACCACCCGCGTACTCACCTTGTGGGATGCGGTAGTTAGGGTAAAACTGAGGAACAGCACCTGCGGGAACACTCCACTCTTCAAGAGGTGGGGTGTTCAAGTACTCGAAGTCGTCTTTTGCTTGACGACGCTGGTTTGCACCACCTGAACAGGCAGTCAATACGAATACAGCTAGTGAACTTAACACTAACTGGCTTGAAAGCTTCATTTATACTCCTAAAACACTGAGGGCTTATTTGCCCCCAGCATGAACTTCAATCCTAGCAACTCAATCTTAATAAATACCGGCGTCGGTTAGCGCCTGTTCCACGACTGGCTGCGATTTTTCAGAAAGTGGGGTCAAAGGAAGACGCAGTTCACCTTCTTCAATCAAACCAAGCTTATGCGCAGCCCATTTTACTGGGATTGGGCTTGATTCAACGAATAGGTTCTTGTGCAGAGTCATCAAACGTTCGTTGATCGCTTCTGCTTCGTCGTATTTTCCTTCACTTGCCAAATGGAACATGTCTGCCATGTCCTTAGCCGCGATATTGTTCGTTACCGAGATAACGCCATGACCGCCAAGTTTAACAAATTCTAGGCCAGTCGCATCATCACCACTTAGTAAGATAAAATCTTCGCCACAAAGTTCACGGTGAAGTGCAATTCGGCTTAAATCGCCTGTCGCGTCTTTTAGAGCCACGATATTATCAAGCTTTGACAAGCGTGCCACTGTCTCAGGCAACATATCTACCGCAGTACGACCCGGTACATTGTACAAAATTAGAGGTACGTCACTCGCTTCAGCAATTGCTTTGTAGTGTTGGTACAAACCTTCTTGAGTTGGTTTGTTGTAGTAAGGCGTTACGCTCAGGAAACCCGTAATACCAGAATCAGCCAATAATTTGCTAAATGTCACTGCTTCGTGGGTTGCGTTTGCACCCGTACCAGCAATCACTGGGATACGACCGTTTGCAAACTCAACGGTTTTATTCACGACCTTTACATGCTCTTCAATGGTTAGAGTCGCTGACTCACCAGTGGTGCCAACTGCAACAATACCGTCTGTACCAGCTTCAACATGGTACTCAACAAGCTTTTGTAGACTATCAAAATCTACTTCACCATCTGATTTTAGTGGTGTAATCAGCGCTACGATACTTCCTGAAAACATGTTTATCTCCCTCATTTTACTCTTTCTGCATGGTACTGTAATGCGATTGAAAAACACAAGAGCGTAAACTCGCTTACAAAGTACAAATGAATGAATAATTATCAGTTGTTAGAGGTCTCGCAACTAAAATGTGAATTTTGTTCTCAATCCTAGCCATTCTGATAATTGTGTTTGGTGGCGACATGCCGCGAATAAGTCTAGGCCGCCGCTTTTAATTAGGCGCGGAATATACTCTCTCGTCATGAGGCTCAAGTCAGCGTTGAGTGAATTAATAGAGTACTCAACAATCAAACTGTTCACTTAATCAACAAAGCGTTTTAACAAGTTTAAAAAAAGAACTGACTCGACATTTCTGTGCCGTATCTGTGCTAACATCTCTCTATTGAAGAAAGGACAAGAAGCTCATTTATGAAGCAACATCTGGTACTTACAGCGGTTGGAACGGATCGTCCGGGCATATGTAACCAAGTGGTTAAGCTCGTCACACAAGCTGGCTGTAACATTGTCGATAGCCGTATTGCTATCTTTGGTAATGAATTCACTCTTATCATGCTGCTTACTGGTAACGCCAGTAATGTCACCCGCGTTGAAACGCAATTGCCACTACTAGGTCAAGAACACGACCTTATCACTATCATGAAACGCACGTCAGCACATGAGTTGCTCGACAACAGCTACACCATGGAAGTGTTCATTGAATCAGAAGACCGTATCGGCCTTACAGAGAAGTTCACACAATTCTTCGCCGATAAACAGATTGGTCTAGATTCCCTTAGTGCGCAAACAATCAGTAAATCGAAAATCCAATTAGATGCCGATCAGTTCCACATTGCGATTACCGCCTCAGTGAGCTCTGACTGTAATCTGATGCAATTACAAGAAGATTTCGATGAACTTTGTAATACGCTCAACGTACAAGGTTCTCTGAATTTCATTAAAAACAATCTATAAAGTAAAGGATATAACAATGAATACGCTGACAGCAGGCTCGCCAGCGCCAGCCTTCTCTTTGCTCGACCAAGATGGCAACACCGTTTCTCTCGGTGACTTCAAAGGTAAAAAAGTTCTGTTTTACTTCTACCCGAAAGCGATGACGCCGGGTTGTACCACCCAAGCAAAAGGCCTGCGTGATATAAAAGCAGAGCTAGATGCGCACAATGTTGTGGTATTGGGCGTAAGTATCGACCCAGTAAAACGCCTTGGTAAATTCATCGAACGTGATGAGCTAAACTTCACGCTACTTTCAGACGAAGACCATGCAGTTGCTGACCAGTTCGGTGTATGGGGCGAGAAGAAATTCATGGGTAAAGTGTACGATGGTCTTCACCGTATTAGCTTCCTGATCAACGAAGAAGGCGTGATTGAGCACGTGTTCAACAAGTTCAAAACCAAAGACCACCACGAAGTGGTTGTGAGCTACTTGAAAGAAAACGCGTAAGCTTAGCTTTCATCCAAATACCAAAAAGCCCAGCAATCGCTGGGCTTTTTATTGGATTCGATGTCTATTCTTGTATCGGTTCGTTTTCTTCAGTGCTTGGCAGTGCGTTCCATACCGCTTTCACTAGTGTCGCCAACGGAATCGCAAAGAAGACACCCCAGAAGCCCCACAAACCACCGAAGACCAACACCGCAACGATAATCGCCACAGGGTGAAGGTTCACCGCTTCAGAGAACAATACAGGGACTAATACGTTGCCGTCTAGTGCCTGAATGATGCCGTAAGCGACCAATAACCAGTAGAACTGTGGTGTTAAGCCCCATTGGAACAAGCCAACAATCGCAACAGGCACCGTCACTGCAGCCGCACCGATGTACGGGATAAGCACTGACAAACCCACCGCTACGGCAAGCAATGCAGAGTAGCGCAGGTCAAGAATCGCGAAAGTCACATAACTTACGCCACCCACGATAAGGATTTCTAAAACTTTACCGCGAATGTAGTTCGAGATTTGCTCGTTCATCTCGTGCCAAACTTTGTTCGCTAGCTTACGGTTTTTCGGCAAAATGCCACTCGCCATGCGCAGCATTTCTTCTTTATCTTTGAGCAAGAAGAACACCAACAGTGGGACAAGAATAAGATAAACCGCCAGTGTCGCTAAGCTTACCAAAGATGCCAAAGAGCCTTTTACCACGCTCTCACCCAAACCAATGGCTTGGTTTTTCGCGTTGGTAACCACGGTTTCTACGATCTCTAGGTTTGCCAGCTCAGGATAACGCTGTGGCAGTGTAGCAATGAACTTTTGTAGCCCCGCATACATGTTCGGGATATCGTTTATTAAATTCCCCACCTGCGTCCAAATCGTTGGCACGAGACCAAAGACGGCAATTAACATCAAACCGATAAAGATTAGAATGACGATAATGACGGAGAAAGTACGCGGAATACCCAAACGGCACATTTGTGTCACTGGCCATTCAAGTAAGTATGCAAGAACGATCGCCACCAGCAATGGCGCAATCAAATGCCCGAAAAAGTAAATTGTGATAAAGCCGAACAGCAAGATCGCCACTAGGCTCACTGCATGTGGGTCTGAAAAGCGTCGCTTATACCAACGACTTACCATTTCAAGCATCTTATGAAGATTCCTTATTGAATACTGTCAACGTGAAGTGTTCCGGCGAAGTTTGGCAATCCACCGCATACCCTTGGTTAAGTAAATACTTCACGATATCGTGTTTAGAGCTTTTATCCACCACTTGAATGACAAGCTGATGATATTGCTGTGTTTCTCCCTGAAACACATCTGCAGCGTGACGCTTAGCAAGTAACAGTGCCATAGGGCAGCGTTGCTCGCGCAAATCGAGTAACATGGATTCCATTGTATTGCTCTGCACTTGTGATAGGGTTGTATTGTAACGGCTTTTTGAGCTGGTGCTAGTGATTTAAGCGTAGACGACAAAGACTTTATAATTCAAAATTTTAACATCTTGTAAGAAGTATCTACGAAACCAATCCGTTTATTTTCGGTCTTATAGCTAGCATATTCATCCCATAAGGATGACCATAATGCATGGTGGTCATGCTGAGAGGAACTCGGCACCCAACCCATGTTTCGGTATTTTGGAGAATCTTTAAACCGTATGTTAAAACGCACTCGCTCGCTAGTTTGTTTATGCCTTGCTGCTGCATTGAGTACACCAACACCTATTTACGCCAATAGCCTTGATCTCCCTGATATTGGTACGGCAGCTGGAGGCACTCTGACGATAGATCAGGAGTTGATTTATGGCGACGCTTACATGCGTATGCTCAGAGCCAGCAGCCCTATTGTTAGCGATCCCGTCATCAATGAATATATTGACACACTTGGACACCGTTTGGTCGCCAATGCGAATGACGTAAAAACTCCGTTCCACTTCTTTATGATCCGCGACCGCAACATCAACGCATTCGCCTTCTTTGGCGGTTACGTTGCCCTGCACTCGGGTCTATTTTTGCACGCTCGTACTGAAAGTGAGCTTGCCTCTGTTGTGGCGCACGAAATTGCCCACGTAACACAGCGTCACCTTGCACGAAGCATGGAAGAACAAGCTCGTCGCTCGCCAGCGACTATGGCAGCGCTCGCTGGTGCATTGCTACTCGCCATTGCTTCTCCAGAAGCCGGGATGGCAGCCGTGACGGCAGCAACAGCCGGTAACATGCAGAGCCAAATCAACTACACCCGTTCCAACGAAAAAGAAGCCGACCGCTTTGGTATTGCAACCTTGGCGAAAGCAGGCTTTGACGTACAAGCAATGCCGCGCTTCTTTGGCCGCCTAGCGGATGAATACCGTTACGCGAGTAAGCCGCCACCAATGCTGCTGACTCACCCACTACCTGAAGACCGTATTACCGATAGCCGTGCGCGTGCGCGTGCTTACCCGCCAATGCGTATCATGCCTTCGATTGATTACCATTTGACGCGTGCTCGAATCGTTGCGCGTTATGCAGGTATCGATGGACAAGCGGCAATGAGTTGGTTTAATCGAACTCAAAAGAAAGCGTCTCCAGAAATCATCCCGTCTTTTGATTACGGTCGAGCGCTCGTTCACCTAGACAACAAACGTTTGAGTGAAGCGGAGCCACTTCTGAAAAAGCTGCTGCAGCAAGACCCTGGCAACCCATTCTATTTGGATGCCATGACCGACTTGTACATCGCACAGAAGAAGCCACAAAAAGCGGTGGATATGTTAAGCAGTGCGCTGAAACGCAACCCGCAAAATAAAGTGCTGACCATCAACTACGCTAATGCTTTGCTGGAAGCGAATAAGAATGAAGAAGCCGTGCGCATTCTTCAACGCTACACGCACGATAACCCAGAAGATACCAACGGCTGGCACCTTCTATCAAAAGGTAACCACGCACTGGGTCGCAATGACGAAGAACTCGCCGCTCGCGCAGAAATTTTAGCGCTGCGTGCAGGATGGAATAAAGCCATTCAATATTACTCTGAAGCAAGTAAAATTGCTGAACTTGGCAGCTTAAAACAAGCTCGATACGACGCTCGTATCGACCAGTTAATGATCCAAAGAGATCGATTCATGGCATTACAATAACGAAATGGAGAAAACCATGTCAGTCGTGATTTATCACAACCCTCGTTGCTCAAAGAGCCGTCAAACTCTAGAACTTCTAGAGCAAAACGGTGTTACACCGGAAGTTGTTAAGTACCTTGATACACCGCTTAATGTGGAACAACTCAAAGCACTTTACGCTCAACTTGGTTTCTCTTCTGTACGCGAAATGATGCGTACAAAAGAAGACATCTACAAAGAGCTTGCTCTGGGTGAAGCGTCAGTGACAGACGAGCAACTGTTCGAAGCAATGGCACAAAACCCTAAACTGTTTGAGCGCCCTGTTGTGGTTGCCAACGGCAAAGCGAAAATTGGTCGTCCACCAGAGCAAGTACTGGAAATTCTATAAATGGATTGCCAGATCCTCATTTTGTATTTCAGCCGTCATGGCTCGACAAAACAGCTGGCAAGACAGATAGCAAGAGGGGTCGAATCGACTCCTCATTGCGAAGCGATTTTGCGTACAGTTGAAGAATTGTCACCTCACTCACATACCCCTTCCGATCCAATTGTTACTCTAGATGAGTTGAAGCAGTGTGATGGCCTCGCGTTTGGCAGCCCAGTATGGTTTGGCAACATGGCAGCACCGCTTAAGCACTTTTGGGATCAAACCACACCTTTGTGGGTGAACGGCGATCTTATCGATAAGCCAGCTTGTGTGTTTACCTCATCATCCTCAATGCACGGCGGTCAAGAAACCACGCTACAGAGCATGATGACCCCACTTCTGCATCACGGCATGATGGTGTTAGGAATCCCTTACTCAGAGCCAGAACTGCATACCACCCAATCAGGTGGAACCCCCTACGGGGCAAGCAGTGTAGGACAAGAACCAAGTCTTACGGCAGAAGAGATTCGTCTCGCACAACAATTAGGAAAACGACTGGCGACCGCAGCGAAAAAGCTCAAAGGAAGTCAGTAAGCTCAAGGATAAGAAATCGATGTCTGACATTATTGACCAACCACCTCTTAGCACCCGAACCCAAACCTATCGCTACATGGCGCTGTTCGGCAATTTGGCATTGTTAGCTTGGGTTGCGATTTGGCAATTAGCGCTTTCCCCTCACCCGCACCTAAGCAGTACCACGCTCGCTATCGCGTGGTGTATCCCGCTACTTTTACCATTGCCGGGCATTCTTGCAGGTAAGCCATACACACACGCATGGGCAAACTTCGTCTTGATGCTGTACTTCTTACACGCGCTGACAATTCTGTATATCGATGGTGGTGAGCGTTGGTTAGCAGCTGTGGAACTGCTCCTTACTTCACTCGGCTTTGCAGGTAACATCTTGTTTGCACGAGCGCGTGGTAAAGAGTTGGGATTGAAGCTAAAACGTCTATCTCAAGTAGAGAAAGAAGAGAAAGCTAAATTCAATAAATAGCGGCTTCAATAAATAGCAATTTCAATAAGTAGTTAGCCCAATACGTATCTGGCTGATGAAGCCTCCAGTTTTCTCACTCCCAGAAAGAAATACCAAACAATAAAAAAGAGTCGCACTTGGCGACTCTTTTTTTGTTCAGCTTGTTGCTCGGCCTAATGCTTAGTTTAGGTCCTCAACCACATCCGTTTCTAGCACTGGCGCAATCTCTGAGTTTTCTTCAGGCTCGACAGGCGTGCGAACTGGTGCATTCCATTTGTAGATCAAGTCGTACTGCTCAGGTGCAGGCTTCACTACAACAGGCTGTTCTGGTTGCGCAGTGTCTGTATTTAGGTCGACCACTTCCGCTGCTTGAGCGTCTTCTGTCGTTGCTGGCAATTGCGTTGGCTGTGCAGGCTCTTCAGGTAACTGGGCCGGCACAACTTCTTCCATACCAGCCATTGGGTCTTCCGTTACTTCCAAAGAACGAATAGAAGAGACTTCTTGCTCAAACGCCTGTTGAGAAGCCAATAGATGGATAGTTAAGGTGACTTGATTGCCTTGAATACGCTTAATTTCAGCACCTGCAACCGAGCTCAACTTTGTTAGTGAGTTTTCTAGCTCGAAGAAATCCATAGCAGAGGAAACGCTAAGCACTTTCACATCAATCGCTTCTGATGATTTGCTGGAAACGACGACAGCGCTCTTCTTCGCATAGTAATCGGCAATGCCACCAACCATTGCTGGAATCGCATTTGCGCCAGATGCCGAGCCACTGCGTGGAGATTGTTTAGACTCAGAAAGCTGGGCTGGAGATTGGTCGTACAATGTCCAACGAATCTTATCGCCTTGAACACGAACAATCAGTACCGCATCCACAGGGTAACGTTGGCTCGCTTGGCTGATTGGGTCAACAAAGTCACCCCATAGATCAGAAACGTTCACGCCTGTTACATCATCGAAATCACCCACGGGCATCGTGATTGGAAGACCACGTGCTTGTGCGGCATCACGAAGCGTCGCTGCACTCGTTGAATCGGAATGCTCCCATGTAATCGTGCGATCGTAACCTTGCTCTTCAACCATCCAAACCAGAATGTTCGCTCGGTTTGGTGACCAAAGAGGAAGCTGAGCTTGCGTTAGTAGTGAGCGGATCTGGCCACTATTAAACAGCATTTTTAAGCTGCTTTGACCATCCATTTGGCCATAGCCAAGTTGGGAAATATAGCGAGAACTTGAACCCACTGCCTTCTTAATTACTGGGTTGCTAAGGGAAGATTGGCTGCCTGTCGCACGCACAATCACATCTTGCATACCTTGTTGACGCGCGAGTTCTTCGCCGTCTTTTTGCTCACCGTCGATCGCCACTTCGGCACGATAGATATCTACCTGAGTTAATGCATAAACTGGCAGAGACAACCAACCTATCAATAAGAGAGCTAAATAGCGCATAGTTTTCATAATCCTCTGAACAAGAACACGCATGATAAGCAACTATCAAATCTTGAGCAAGAAGAGTACTGAGTGAATTGTCTGTATTCTGACCAACTTAAAAGGCACGCATGAAACTAAACATTCGCTGACCTTATAAATCCACACAAAAGTTTGATCTAGACAACATTGCAATCGATTGCTAGATGATAAGATTCGCCGGATTTGTCTGCGTATCTTTGAATAGGGAATTATTATGAAAAATGCGTTACAAGGCGCTCAGATGCTCTTTGTCGCTTTTGGTGCTCTCGTACTTGTGCCACTTCTGACTGGCCTTGACCCAAACGTTGCTTTGTTTGGTGCTGGTGTCGGTACTCTTCTTTTCCAACTGATTACTAAACGTTCTGTTCCAATCTTCCTTGCCTCTTCTTTTGCGTTTATTGCTCCTATCATGTTCGGTATCCAAACTTGGGGTATCGGTGCAACCATGGGTGGCTTGATGGCTGCAGGTTTGGTGTACGTTGGCCTTGGTGCGATGATCAAAGTGCGCGGCGTTGGATTCATCCATAAAATTCTTCCGCCTGTCGTTGTTGGCCCAGTAATCATGGTGATTGGTCTTGGCTTAGCACCAACGGCTGTAAACATGGCGGTAGGTAAATCAGGTGACGGCGCAATTCAATTAGTGAACGGCGACGCAGCGATTATCATCTCCGCAGTGTCATTGCTAACGACGATTGCATTGAGCGTATTCGCAAAAGGCTTCCTAAAACTGGTTCCTATCGTTGGCGGTATCTTGGCAGGCTACACGGTGTCATTGTTCTACGGAGTCGTGGATTTCACTCCGGTTGCTCAAGCGGCTTGGCTAGCAATGCCAAACTTCACAGCGCCTGAATTCAACATCAACGCTATTTTATTCATGATCCCAGTCGCCATCGCTCCAGCGGTAGAGCACGTAGGTGACATGCTAGCGATTTCTAACGTAACAGGTAAAAACTATCTGAAGAAGCCAGGCCTTCACCGCACTATCGCGGGTGACGGGGTAGCAACAATTGCAGCTTCTATGGTTGGCGCGCCACCAAACACGACTTACAGTGAAGTAACCGGTGCGGTAATGCTAACTAAGGCATTCAACCCTGTAATCATGACATGGGCGGCAATCACAGCAATCGTACTTGCGTTGGTTGGTAAACTAGGTGCAACTCTACAAACGATTCCAGTTCCAGTTATGGGCGGCATCATGATTCTACTGTTCGGCTCTATCGCAACAGTCGGCCTGAACACACTGATCAAGAACCACGTTGACCTTCACAAATCACGTAACCTAGTGATCGTTGCTGTAACACTAGTGTTTGGTATCGGCGGCATGGCTTTCGGTATTGGCGAGTTCAGCCTACAAGGTGTGAGCCTATGTGGTATCGTGGCTATCATTCTTAACCTAGTGCTACCACACGACCTTGGTGAAAACCACGTGGTGGATAACGCACAAATGGAAGAAGAAAACGCGAAGTAATTTGCAGTGCGGCTTAATCGATTTAAGCCGCCCTTCCAGCTCTCGTATATTACAGATACAAAAAAGGCTTGGTTTTCACCAAGCCTTTGTTTTTCAATTCAGTAATAATCTAGCATCAAGCTCGAATTATTTAGTACCGAAGATCTTGTCACCTGCGTCACCAAGACCAGGAACGATGTAGCCTTTGTCGTTTAGCTTCTCATCGATTGCTGCTGTGTATAGCTCAACGTCTGGGTGAGCTTTTTCTAGCGCTTCGATACCTTCAGGAGCCGCTACAAGAACAAGTACTTTGATTGCCTGACAACCTTTCTCTTTTAGAAGATCAATTGTTGCGATCATAGAACCGCCCGTTGCAAGCATTGGGTCAACAACTAGAGCGATACGCTCGTCGATGTTAGAAGCAAGCTTGTTGAAGTAAGGTACTGGCTCAAGTGTTTCTTCGTCACGGTAGATACCAACAACACTGATACGTGCACTTGGCATGTGCTCAAGTACGCCGTCCATCATGCCAAGACCAGCACGTAGGATTGGCACTACTGTCACTTTCTTACCTTTGATTTGGTCAACTTCTACAGGACCGTTCCAACCTTCAATGGTTACTTTTTCTGTTTCAAAGTCTGCTGTCGCTTCGTAAGTAAGTAGGCTACCGACTTCTGTCGCTAACTCACGAAAACGCTTCGTGCTGATGTCACCTTCTCGCATTAGACCAATTTTGTGTTTTACTAGAGGGTGTTTAACTTCAACAACTTTCATTTCCATCTCCGGCTTTTTTGGCAATATTTAAACAAACCTTCAGATTATACATGATTTTTGCAGGGATATCAGGATAGATCACTAAAGAAAAAAACCGACGCAAACGTTTGCTATCTGTATTTAACCACTGGTAGAATAGCGCCGTTTTCATATCCAACTTAAAAACCGAGGACTTCCCTGTGAGTGGTAACAACTCTTCTCTTAGCTATAAAGACGCTGGTGTAGATATTGATGCAGGCAACGCGCTTGTAGATCGTATTAAAGGTGCGGTTAAGCGTACTCGTCGCCCTGAAGTGATGGGTGGTATCGGTGGTTTTGGCGCACTGTGTGAATTACCGACTAAATACAAACAACCTGTACTGGTTTCTGGTACTGACGGTGTAGGTACAAAACTTCGTCTAGCACTGGATATGAACAAGCACGACACCATCGGTGTAGACCTAGTCGCGATGTGTGTAAACGACCTAATCGTGCAAGGTGCTGAGCCGCTATTCTTCCTAGATTACTACGCGACTGGCAAGCTAGACGTAGACACAGCAGCAGATGTGGTTTCTGGCATTGCTGATGGCTGTGTTCAAGCAGGCTGTGCACTTATCGGTGGTGAAACTGCTGAAATGCCGGGCATGTACGAAGGCGAAGACTACGACGTTGCTGGCTTCTGTGTTGGCGTAGTAGAAAAAGAAGACGTGATTGACGGCACGAAAGTGGCAGCAGGCGACGCACTAATCGCTGTTGGCTCAAGCGGTCCACACTCAAATGGTTACTCACTTATCCGTAAGATCCTAGAAGTATCTGGCGCAGATAAAAACGAAGAGCTAGCAGGTCGCACTATCGGTGAACACCTACTAGAACCAACTAAGATTTACATCAAATCAGCGCTTAAGATGATTGAGAAGCACGACATCCACGCGATTTCTCACATCACTGGTGGTGGTTTCTGGGAAAACATCCCACGCGTACTGCCTGAAGGCACAAAAGCCGTTATCGATGGTAACAGCTGGGAATGGCCAATCATCTTCAAATGGTTACAAGAAAAAGGCAACGTTGAAACACACGA
Source organism: Vibrio owensii (assembly GCF_002021755.1). Lineage (NCBI taxonomy): Bacteria > Pseudomonadati > Pseudomonadota > Gammaproteobacteria > Vibrionales > Vibrionaceae > Vibrio > Vibrio owensii. The sequence goes on along the minus strand of NZ_CP019959.1, from coordinate 2,749,320 downwards.
AATGTACCGTACGTTCAACTGTGGTGTTGGTCTAGTCGTTGCACTACCAAAAGACCAAGCAGACGCAGCGGTTGCTCTTCTTAAAGAAGAAGGCGAAAACGCATGGGTGATTGGTGAAATCGCTCAAGCAGAAGCAAACGAAGAGCAAGTTGAAATCCAATAACTTGCGAATCAAGCTCAAAAAATAAAAAGAATGAGGACGCTATGTCCTCATTCTGCTATCTGGAACATCGAAAACCATTCTAATAGTAGGTAATTTAGTGATTACGCACGTCAAACCTACAGTATCAAGGCAGTCTCAATATCATGAAAAACATAGTGGTCCTCATTTCGGGTAACGGCAGTAACCTACAAGCAATACTTGAAGCCTGTGAAGCCAACATGCCAAACGCACAAGTGGCAGCGGTTTTTTCTAACAAAGCTGATGCCTACGGTTTGGAGCGTGCAAAACAGTTTGATGTGAATGGTCACTTTGTCGATCCTAAAGCATTTGAATCTCGTGAAGACTTTGATGCCGAACTGATGAAGCAAATTGATGAATACCAACCAGACGTGATTGTATTGGCTGGTTACATGCGTATTCTCAGCAGTGCGTTTGTTTCCCATTATCTGGGTAAGATGATCAACATCCACCCTTCTCTATTGCCTAAGTATCCGGGTTTACAAACCCACCAGCGTGCCATTGAGGCCGGAGACAAAGAGCACGGCACCAGCGTTCACTTTGTGACAGAAGAATTAGACGGTGGTCCTGTTGTGCTGCAAGCTAAAGTACCGGTATTTGAAGACGATGATGCCGACGCACTCGCCGCACGTGTGCAGACTCAAGAGCACAACATCTACCCAATGGTGACTAGGTGGTTAGTCGAAGGGCGATTATCGATGACCGAAGGCAAAGCGTATCTCGATGGTTTTGAGCTAGGTGCGCACGGTTACGCCGACGAGTAGTTCTCAACTCCAAACACCAAACGCAAAAGGCAGCCATCAGGCTGCCTTTTGTTTTATTCGAATGTTTTACTGCGAGAAAACCATCACTCCAACGGCTCAGTCGGCGCTTGGTTACCCGGCTTAGGCGCAGCAAATGGTACATCCGTTAGCGCTTCGGCGTTGTTCAATATCAACTCACCAACATGGAACAAGCCATACTCACCCGGCTTCATTCGATGCCAAGTCTCATTGCCAGTAAGCGGCTGAGTCGCAATCACAGAAACCACGTCGTTTGGTGTTGTCTCTTCTTGGAAGTTGATTTCTACATCTTCATCTAACAGCGCTGCCTTGCCAAATGGTGCTCGACGCGTGATCCAGTAAAGATGGTTGGTACAGTAAGTCATCACAAACTCACCGTCGCTGAGCAGCATGTTAAACACGCCCTTGTCTTTCAACTTATCACAGCACTGGGCAATATAAGCAAAGACCGCTTCCATATCTTGAGGAGGCTCAGGGTATTTGTCTTCCATCTGTTTGAGTAGCCAACAGAAAGCCATCTCACTGTCGGTTTCTCCGACCGGACGGTGACGACCCGTATACAAATCTTGGTAGTCAGTTAGCTGACCATTGTGTGCAAAAGTCCAATAACGTCCCCAAAGCTCACGCGTAAACGGGTGTGTGTTTTCTAGATTCACGCCACCTCGGTTTGCTTGGCGAATATGGCTGACCACCGCGCGACTTTTGATCGGGTAGTTTTGCACTAATTCAGCAATTTTCGAGTCACAACTTGGGTTTGGATCTTTGAAAGTACGGAACCCCTTTCCTTCATAGAAAGTAATTCCCCAGCCATCACGATGCGGGCCAGTGCGACCACCGCGCTGCATCAAGCCTGTAAAACTGAAACAAATATCTGTAGGAACATTTGCGCTCATGCCGAGCAATTCACACATGGTTTAACGAACTCCTTACCTTAAAACACAACTAAGCCAGTATTCGGCTTAGTTGTAAATCTTATTCCATCTCTTTTTCGATCAACTGAATGATGATGTGAATGATCTTAATGTGCACTTCTTGGATACGGTCTGCGTAGCCAAAGTGTGGTACGCGGATCTCGATGTCTGCAAGACCTGCCATTTTACCGCCATCTTTACCCGTTAACGCGATCGTCTTCATGCCTTTCGCTTGTGCCGCTTCAATCGCTTTTAGGATGTTGCCTGAGTTGCCAGAAGTCGACAAACCAAACAGAACGTCACCTTTGCGGCCTACTGCTTCTACGTAACGAGAGAATACGAAATCGTAACCAAAGTCGTTACTTACACAAGAAAGGTGGCTTGGATCTGAAATAGCGATACCAGCGTAACCTGGGCGGTTTTCACGGTAACGACCTGTTAGCTCTTCTGCAAAGTGCATAGAGTCACAGTGAGAACCACCGTTACCGCACGACAACACTTTACCATCTTGCTTGAATGAGTCAGCAATCATTTTCGCTGCCGCTTCGATTTGCGCGATGTTGTGGTCATCACTTAAAAACTTATTCAGAACTTCAGCAGCTTCGTTTAATTCACTTCTAATCAGATCTTGGTACATAAGACGTTCTCTTTATTATTTCGGCCACAGCGGAGCGTTTCCGCTTCTCACTTGGCAAATTGTTCTGATGCGAAATTCACACCGGACAGTTCATTACTCTGAGTTTACCCACAAACGAGAATTAGTGTCGATAGCGATCCAACAGATTTGGATTCATCGCGGTAATAAACTTGTTAACTTGCTTACGAAATCATCACCCAACTCCCAACTTTAGAATTTTAACTCTACTTAGATCACTTTTTACTCAATCTTGGGTTTTACATTTTATTAATATTTTGATTACACTTATGAGAACTGGTTAGACCTCTTACCAAAATACAGACGTACAACATAATTAAAGTCTGAAAAGGAAAAAACATATGGACATCTTGCTCTCAATCGTAGCGATGACAGTTGTATTAGGCATTACGCTTTACCACAGAATGTCACTCGTGAAATCCGTCAGTCTGCTAACTGCTGCCATGCTAGCACTGACTTTCGCAGGCTCAGTTGGTGTTATTGGCTGGGCACTTTACGTTCTTGCTGTTGCAGTGCTCGCGGTTTCTAGCATTCGCCAATCCCTCATTAGCCGCAAAGCACTCGTTATGTTTAAGAAAGTCCTGCCTGCTATGTCTCAAACCGAGAAAGAAGCCTTGGACGCAGGTACAGTTTGGTGGGAAGCCGAGCTATTCAAAGGCAAACCGGAATGGCAAAAGCTTCACGCAATCAAAGCGCCTAAGCTAAGCAAAGAAGAGCAAGCTTTCCTAGATGGCCCAGTAAATGAAGTATGTGCCATGGTGAGTGACTTCCAAGTAACGCACGAGCTGGCTGACCTTCCACCAGAAGTGTGGCAATACCTGAAAGACAACAAATTCTTCGCCATGATCATCAAGAAGAAATACGGTGGCCTAGAATTTTCTGCATACGCGCAATCTTTGGTACTGCAAAAACTAACAGGCGTATCTGGCGTGCTGTCTTCTACCGTTGGCGTACCAAACTCGTTAGGTCCTGGTGAACTTCTGCAACACTACGGTACAGAAGAACAAAAAAATCATTACCTACCGCGCCTAGCAGAAGGTAAAGAAATCCCATGTTTCGCACTGACTAGCCCAGAAGCAGGTTCCGATGCGGGCTCTATCCCAGATTACGGCGTGGTATGTAAAGGCGAATGGCAAGGTGAAGAAGTCCTTGGTATGCGTCTAACTTGGAACAAGCGTTACATCACTCTAGCGCCAGTCGCAACCGTACTTGGTCTTGCATTCAAACTGCGAGACCCAGAAGGCCTGCTTGGTGACAAAGAAGATCTTGGTATTACTTGTGCTCTAATCCCAACTGACCTTAAAGGCGTTGAGATTGGTAACCGTCACTTCCCGCTTAACGTACCATTCCAAAATGGCCCAACTCGCGGTAAAGACATCTTCGTACCGATGGACTTCATCATCGGCGGCGAGAAAATGGCAGGCCAAGGCTGGCGTATGCTGGTTGAGTGTCTATCGGTTGGTCGTGGTATCACGCTACCTTCAAACTCAACAGGCGGCATCAAAACTGCAGCGATGGCGACAGGTGCTTACTCGCGCATTCGTCGTCAGTTCAAACAGCCTATCGGTCACATGGAAGGCGTCGAAGAGCCATTAGCACGTCTAGGTGGTAATGCTTACGTGATGGATGCAGCAAGTAACTTAACCGTGGCGGGTATCGACCTAGGTGAAAAACCTTCGGTTATCTCAGCTATCGTGAAGTACCACTGTACGCATCGTGGTCAACAAAGCATCATCGACGCGATGGACATCGTAGGCGGTAAAGGTATCTGTATGGGGCCTTCTAACTTCCTAGCGCGTGGTTACCAAGGCGCGCCAATCGCAGTAACCGTAGAAGGTGCGAACATCTTGACTCGTTCTATGATCATCTTCGGTCAGGGCGCGATTCGTTGTCACCCTTACGTTCTTGAAGAGATGAACGCAGCATATTCTGACGCTGGCGATGCGGTTGAGAAGTTCGACAAAGCACTAGCTGGTCACGTGAGCTTCACCATGAGTAACCTAGTGCGCAGCATCTGGTTTGGTCTAAGTGACGGTCTAGGTTCTTCATCACCAACCAAAGACGCAACCAAGCGTTACTACCAACAATTGAACCGTTACAGCGCAAACCTTGCTCTGCTGTCGGATATCTCGATGGCAGTACTAGGCGGTTCATTGAAACGTAAAGAGCGTCTGTCTGCGCGTCTTGGTGACATTCTAAGCCAGCTATACCTGAGCTCTGCAACATTGAAACGCTTTGAGCAAGATGGCCGTCCTGTTGAAGATTTGCCATTAGTACATTGGGGCTTGCAAGACAGCTTGAAGCAAACGGAAGCGGCAGTTGATGAGTTCCTAGCGAACTTCCCGAACAAAGTGATTGGTCGTGCACTACGCGTATTGATCATGCCATTTGGCCGCGTACGTAAGGCACCAAGCGACAAGCTAGACAGCAAAGTCGCTCGTATTCTACAAACGCCAAGTGCAACACGTTCACGTATTGGTCGAGGTCAGTACCTAGAACCAACAGAACACAACGCAGCAGGTAAGATTGAACTGGCACTGTCTGTGATTCTTCAAGCTGAGCCTGTATTTGACAAAGTATGTAAAGCGCAAGGTAAACGCCGTCCATTCATGCGTTTAGATATGATTGCTCAAGAAGGTCTAGAGCAAGGCGTGATTACTCAAGAAGAAGCTGATTTGCTGAGAGAAGCAGAGCAACACCGCCTAGACACCATCAACGTAGACGATTTTGAGCCAGAGTTATTGGCCGCAAAGCCACTTTACCCTCAGATGGAAAACGTCGCTTAAGCGAATGATGGCTTAAACGATAAATAGGAAAGCAAAACGGGAGCCGAGGCTCCCGTTTTTTATTGAATCTCTGCTTCGCACAACACGGCGATCGCAAAGAAGCGCTTATTGTTCGTTATCGTCTTCAACAATAAACGACTGTTCAATTCTGCGCAGTTCTTCCTGCTCTTTCAGCTTAAGTTCTTCTTGAAGCGTCGCTCTGCGTTCGTTCAATGCTTTCTTTTCTGACTTAGTTAAGAACTTCACCGCTTTTTTGTTTGCCAATGCGTACGCAACGACATCTTCACCTTTTTCACGACGTTCATTCACGCGTTGCGAGAAACGTTCGTTGTCACGTGCTTTACGTTCAGCTGAAGTTAATTTACTCATTTTTATGCCTTTAATAAGAATACAGCAGCCCAATTGCTGCCCTCAGGTAAACAAATGAGAAGTCATTCATATAGCTGATGGCGTGAATCTAGCATAGATATGTAAAGGAACAGCGAAGTGATTGTGTGTGCGCACTAGAACCTACTGCCGAATACTATGTAGAGAGTGAAGAAACAAACGCCCCAGCGCGCTGACAATAGATTCTTAGTCTCGCTGGAGCTCGCTAGAATGACGGTTTACTTTTAGTTATCAGGTTACTACACGCACAGCATTTCTAGGTTTTCATCACCCTGAACAGTAAGGAACGAACGTGATTCAGAATCTACTCACCAAGAGGGGCTAACTAGGCAGACAAAAGATCCGGTTTGGAAAAACATCCGCCAAACACTCTGACTACGTAATAGATGTACGTTGCTCTAAAATTCGACATGCCATGTTTAAGGCATATTTGACACAGAAGCCTATCCGCTTGCTCTCGACTGCTTTGCGGCAATACTTCCTCCCTCATGAGTTGATACAACGCATCATGCACCAGAGAAGCCTTGAGAATGTTCTTGGTATCAATCGCAGGGCCACTAGCTCCATCCCATGAGTAACCTTTCTTAATCGTCAGCAACCCCTGCTCAGATAGACTCAGAAACGGACTATCAAAAGGCTGCGCGAGGGTAATACCCGTTTCAATCTGTTCTTCGGAATGAAGGTTGTATTTGTACGTCCGACGTTTTTTGTACTTCATAAGAGACCTCCTAGTCGCCTCACTTATTGAGGCACTTAACCTAAAGCTTTTCTGAGAGTTTCTTTAGGTAGTTTTGATTCGGCATTCACCTTCACTCCACCAATTTAACTCGAAACCAAAAACTCCCTTCACTACCTAAATGAATACGAAATAATCAAACATTGTATTATGAGGTCGGTTTAATATCTTTTCTGTGAAGTTTCGACACTTTTTAACTCACTAGTTCTGTCTTTATCTTGCCAATAGTGGACAAGCTGAGATTAAATGCCGCCCAAAACAACACCTTACAGGTTGGCATATGGAATATACTATTTCTAATGAAGAAGAAGCATTTGAATATTTGAGGAAAGTAGTAGATAAAGAGGTAAATGTTGAAGATTGCAGCATCACATTTGATGGCTGGCCATCTTTAAATATTCACGTCGTGGGCGATAAGTTTGACTCTTCACTCACACCATCATTGATGAAAGGCTTTCTTGAATTACAAAAAGGTATAAATCGCTCGTATTGTTTAGTTAAGTACGGAACTCCCAATACCAATGTTCTAACAAATCAAGAACGTGAAGAGCTTGAGATTCAAGTCAAGGTAGGAAAAGGAAGTACAGTCACCAGTATCGACTTGCAATCTCTTTTAACCAACATCGGTTCAAAGGTCATTGATAAAATGGATCCAACAACACTTGCTATCACTCTAGTGAGTCTTGGTCTGATTTGGGCAGGTAAGACTAGTTATGCACAATATCTCGAGAATAGACGCCAAATTCGCGAGTCAGAGGTGAAGAGTGAAGAAACTCGTGAAATGCTAACGAATCAACGTTTCTTGTCAGAGCAAGAAACTGAGAGAACTCGATTACTAACGCAGACATTAGCCAATAATGTTCAAATTGCGGCACTGAACAATGTAGCCACCGATACTAAGTCAGCTCTGATCAAAGAGCTGGGGACATCCAACAAGAGCACAATCCAAGGCATTGATCTCGAGGGAGAAACAGCAGCTGAACTTAGTAAAAATGCTCGAAGAAAATCTATCGATGTCGCCTTCAATGCACTATTCCGAATTTTAGTTGTTGATTCATCTGACCCTGATTGCTTCAAAGTCCGCCTAAAAAATATTGAAACAAAGGACGAGTTTACGGCAAAGGTTCAAGACTACTCTTTAGATTCAAAATACATCAAAGCACTACAATATGGTGAATGGAGTAAAACACCAATCCAGTTGGTGGTTTCAGCTAAGTCGATGGAAAACGACATTAGAAATGCTCTTGTACTAGAAGCTAAAGTTCCTGAAGCTTAAGAGCATCAAAAAATGGAGCCAATCGGCTCCGTTTTTAATTTAAATTCTTACGCCCTACTTCTTAGGCACTTCCAACTGCATCTCTGGCATGGCTTGGCGTTTGGCTTTGAGCTTGCTCCAGATAATCCAGAATAGAATCACCAGAATCAATGCAATCACGTTGCCGATGGCAATGATGATCATGCTACGTTTACGTTCGGCTTCGCGCTCGGCGATGATGCGTTTTTCCATTTCGATGCGGCGTTGCTCGGCGATCTCAGCTTCTTTCGCTAAGCGCGCAGCTTCGAGATCCACTTCATCGACGACGCTGAATGACTGCTCTTTGATTGGGAAGACTAGTGAGCGCTTGGTTGCTAGGTCTGTGGCAAAGACTTCACCATGCCATGAGTACTTACCTAACTCTGGATCGTTATCCATATCAAGTGTGGTTTTGGTGCCGTCAGCAGACACTTGACCTTGGCTGTAGCTGATAAAGCCGTCTGGTGCTTCTTGCTCAACGTTCACGGCAATGGATCCCGGTGTGATCATGCCTTGCTCACCGCTAACCACCAGCTTGTGTGGTTGGTCTGCATGACGTGCTTGAATAAAGGTGCGTGTGATTGGCGATGGGTACACCAGTACCACTTGCTCCTGAGCTCGCAAAAATACGCCATTGCCCGACGTAATACGTGCACGGTATTTACCTGGCTCGATATCAATTGGCAGTTGAACGGTAAACACACCGTCGCCTGCTTTTTCATCTAGCCCGCGGCCATCATCAGCAAACTCGCCAATCACCATAGGTACGGGACGCGCTTCTTTGATCAGTTCGTCTTCGTTTTCTACAAACTTAGTGAAGGTGACGCGCAGATTTACGCGGTCTAGGAAATCACGCAGTACAAGCGGTTTATCGTCTGAAGTCAAACGCGCGGTGAACTTGAGCGCTTCATTCTGATAAAGGCGATTTGGGAACACATCAGTGCTGAGCTTTAAGTGCGAGATCAGACGAATGTTGTTTTTCGGGGTGACTTTTCCGACAGCCTGCCACGGACCTGGCATGGGTTTATCTATCGAAATAATATCGAGGGAAGATTCTTGATACCAACGAACGTTGTCGTAGGTGCCCCAAGCATAGTACTTTTTACCGTCAGGGCGGACAAGGACGACGGGCTGAGAGCTCTGTTCACGATAAACCAAAAAAGTAATCTGTTCGATGGTTGGATCGACACGAAAGCGGTTATCTAACAAAGACATGGCGGACTCGCTCGCGGCAAACGCGAAACAACTCCAGAACGCTAAAATAGCGACTGACAAAGCCCTCAACATAGTCTCTCCTATTTACTACCAAATACTGTCGTTCACCAGTTCGAGTCTTTTCTGGTGTGCTTCTACTTCATCGGCAGTTGCACGCAAAACCTTTAGCGCTTTTCTTCCTTCAACACGACGAATGCCTTCCGCTTCACCGTCTTTTTTATTGGCATTAAATTCTAGGCTAGTTTGTCCACCTGTCATCAATAGGTAAACGTCGGCTAGAATCTCCGCATCGAGCAATGCCCCGTGGAGAGTACGGTGTGAGTTATCAATACCGTAACGTTCACACAATACGTCAAGGTTGTTTCGCTTGCCCGGGAAGATTTTCTTCGCCATGGCAAGGGTATCGGTCACCTTACAGTAATCATCCGTCTTACCGATGCTTGGATTGAGCATTTCAAACTCGTAATCCATGAAGCCGGTATCGAAGGGCGCGTTGTGGGCAACCAGCTCGGCGCCTTTAATGAAATCTAGAAACTCTTGGTGTACGGCAGAGTATTCTGGCTTATCGACCAAGAATTCATCCGTAATACCGTGGACGCCAATCGCGTCTGGTTGGATTTCACGGTCAGGCTTTAAGTAGACGTGAAAGTGACGACCAGTCAGCTTACGGTTGATGATCTCCACGGCACCAATTTCGACGATGCGGTGACCCATGTAGTGAGGACCACCTTCTAGGTTCATACCCGTGGTTTCGGTATCGAGAACGACAATACGATTATGTTCAGAATTGCTGCTGGTATTCATAAGGTTATGTGTGTCAGACTATGCTTTATTAAATGTTTCGGCTAATAGTACCAAAAATATGACCAAACACGTTGAGATTTTCACTGATGGATCTTGTTTAGGCAATCCGGGCCCTGGTGGTTACGGCATTGTCTTGCGTTACAAGCAAACAGAAAAGACCCTCGCGAAAGGCTACACTCTGACCACGAATAACCGCATGGAAATGTTGGCCGCCGTGGTTGCACTTCAAACGCTAAAAGAGCCATGCCAAGTGACGTTAACGACGGATAGCCAGTACGTGCGCCAAGGCATTACGCAGTGGATTCACAACTGGAAGAAACGTGGCTGGAAAACAGCGGATAAAAAGCCGGTGAAGAATGCCGATTTGTGGCAAGCGCTTGATAAAGAGACCGCTCGCCACCAAGTCGATTGGCATTGGGTTAAAGGCCATGCAGGTCATCGTGAAAATGAAATCTGTGATGAGCTGGCGCGCGCAGCCGCAGAAAACCCAACCGAAGAAGATACAGGGTATCAAGCGTCTTAGTTTTTACTGCTTGAGACCTTTTTCACAGCACTACCCTCTCTGTTCATCACGCCAAGTGGTGTTAGCTTTCTCTTCAAGCGCCAATGTGGCTTGATAGGTTTGAGAGGGTACGTTCGTTTACGAGCCACAATATAATACAAGCTCCCCGCCGGTGATGCCCAATCACCCAAACTGTTCTCTAACCACGTCCACATGGTTTTGTAACGCGTCATTGGAAACAGCGCATAGCGATCGCAGTGAATCACTTGGTAGTTCAATACCCCTAACCAGTCTTTTATTCGGTTCACCGTGAACATGCGACCACTCCATGGCAAATTATTTCTTCGCCAAGGCAATAAACTCGCTAACCCAGTGAGACTGATCGGATTGAACCCCGTAATAATAAGATAACCATCATCCATCATGACGCGATCAACTTCGCGCAGCAGTCGATGGGGATCACTTGCATAGTCAAGCTGATGAGCAAGCACCACAACATCAAAGCTTTTTTCTAAAAAGGGTAATTCGTAACCATCTGCGATGACATTATGCAACGGGTTCTGGATATCTACGTTGACTTGGTGTTGAATGTTACAACTACAGCTGGTTAGCTCACAGCTCAAACCACCCAATTTCAACATGTGGTAACCGAACAGCTTCGGACACCACTCATCAAGTCGGGTTTGGATTGACTCAAGTACCCACGGCCCATTGTTCATGTCTGACCAAGTCGACGGGTGCTGTAAAGTTTTGTTGCTGAGTGCTGGTTTCATTAACCACCTGACTATATAAAGGGTGACGGAGAACGAATCGTGTTAGAGATCAAAAGCATACCCGCATTTAATGATAATTACATCTGGCTGATACAAAATAGCGACAAGCGATGTGCCGTGGTCGATCCGGGCGATGCTAAGCCAGTGTTAGAATATTTGCAGGCTAACGAGTTAACTTTAGAAGCGATCTTAATTACGCACCACCACAACGATCACATTGGTGGCGTTCCAGATTTAGTTCATGCTTTTCCTCATGTTTCTGTTGTTGGGCCAAAAGCGGAACCTATCCCAACATTAACCAATGCAATGGAAGAAGGCGATAAGCTTGAGCTTTTCGGAGAAATCTTCATGGTGCTGGGTTTGCCGGGTCACACGCTTGGTCACATCGGCTACGCTGGTGATGGTAAATTGTTCTGTGGCGATGTGCTGTTCTCTGCAGGTTGTGGTCGTATTTTTGAGGGCACACCAGAGCAGATGTTCGAGTCACTGAGCAAAATCATGAAGCTGCCAGAAGAGACCGAAGTGTTCTGCGCGCACGAATACACCGCAAGCAACGTCGCCTTTGCCCTAGCGGTTGAGCCAGACAATGAGCACTTACGCCAGTACCGTGATGACGTAAACCGACTACGCGGATTAAACATTCCCACCATTCCTACCACGCTTCGCAAAGAGAAGTTAATTAACCCATTCCTGCGTGCAACCAACGCAGAGGTCATAAAATCTGTAACAAACCGTATCGAAAATAGCGACCCATGCTCGGTTTTTACAGCTTTACGTGAGTGGAAGAACGAATTTTAACCAATTTCTGCTTGTAACTTTGCTCGACGCAAGTATTATCGTGAGCTGATTTTCATAGAAGCGCCTCTGGCGCTTCTATTGCGTTTGGGGCTGATATAAAGCTGTTTGTATTTCACCCAATCGCATAAAAGTAGCGGCTTTCGCGCCCTACCCTTAGTTAGTGTTACAAGATGTCTATTATCTTGCGACTGCCACGCACCTTAGCTGCGCGACAGGCAGGAGAAGATAAACAGGCCCTAAATAGGCTGAATCCATGCGTTTAAAGTACAGTTGGGCGTTGGCGTTACTACTTTCTGGCTGTCAATTGACACAGTCAGATTCAACAAACACACCAACACCAGAAACCAATAAGTCCGAGCAAGCGGTAAAACAAGACGCGGCTCAAGCGGACTCCGAGAAAAAGCAATCGATAGCGAAGAAACCTGCTAAAGAGACGCCAAAAACCCTTTCTCCTCAGGAACAAGAAGATGTATGGCGCCGTATCGGCATGCAGCTTGAAATGGACATCCCAGACAACAAGAAAGTCGCTTACTACCGTACATGGTATCTGAAGCACCCTAACCACCTGCGCACCGTTTCAGAGCGTGCACAGCCGTTTTTGTACATGATTACAAAGCGTATTGAAGAACGTGGTCTTCCAATGGAATTGGCGCTTCTACCTATCGTAGAGAGCTCATTTGACCCATTCGCGTACTCACACGGTAGCGCGGCTGGTCTTTGGCAGTTCGTTCCAGGCACCGGCAAGATGATGGGCCTAGAGCAGAACTACTGGTACGACGGTCGTCGTGATGTGTACGCAGCGACGGATGCAGCACTTGATTACCTAGAGCAACAAAGCAAGCGCTTTGACGGTAACTGGGATCAAGCGATTGCTGCTTACAACAGTGGCGGCGGTCGTGTATCAAGCGCGATTCGTAAGAACAAAAAGCTAGGTAAACCTACGGACTTCTTCTCTCTAGATCTTCCAAAAGAGACCAGCAGTTACGTTCCTAAGCTACTTGCGCTTGCAGACATCATTGCGAACCAAGATAAGTACGGCATCGACATTCCACCGATCCCGAACAAACCTGTGCTTACGCAAGTCGATCCAAAAGAACAATTGGATCTCGCGATTGCGGCAGACTACGCGGGCATTGGTGTGAAAGAACTGCAAGGTTACAACCCAGCTTACAACCAATGGTCGACAGCACCTGACGGCCCGCATCAGCTTCTTATTCCTATCGAGAAGAAGGATCAGTTCCTTGCTCAGGTGAAGAAGAACCGTGGTAAAGGCATGAAGGTCGCACGCTACAAAGTGAAGTCTGGTGACTCGCTCAGCGTTTTGGCTCAGAAGTACGGTACGACAACGAAAGTTATCCAACGTGCTAACGGCCTAAAAAACAACAATATTCGCGTTGGTCAGTACCTAATGATCCCAACGTCAACAAAAGACGATGCTAAGTACGCGCTTACCGCCGAAAATCGCCTTAACAAAACGCAATCTCAAGCTCGCGGTCAATTCAAACTGACTCACGTTGTGCAATCTGGCGAGAGCTTGTGGTCTATCGCAAAAGAGAACAAGGTTTCTCATAAGTCTCTGGCGAAATGGAACGGCATGGGACCAAAAGACACCTTGCGCGTTGGCCAAAAACTGGTGATCTGGAAAAACTCAGATAAAGGCGCAGTAATTCGCACAGTGTTCTACGACGTACGTTCTGGCGACACCATCAGTGGCATTGCGAGCAAGTTTAAGGTGAAGAGCAACGACATCGTGAAATGGAATTCTCTTCAAAAGCAGAAGTACCTGAAACCAGGTCAGAAGCTTAAGTTGTATGTTGACGTAACTAAGGTAAGTGTATGAACCCATCGAGTAACCCGCTTGTAATGTTGTTGGATATTTTTCGATCTCCAACATCTTGCTTCTTGGCGCTGTATCAGCGTGGAGGCTGGGGGTGGCAACCGTTCATCTTTTTGATGCTCAGTCCATTCCTATTCTGGGGTGCCTATTTCTCGAATGTGGACTTCACTTGGCTAAGTGAACAATTAACGGCGCAATTCCAACAGGTCGATCCTAAGCAGATTGAACTGTTGGAGCCAAACACGCTGATGGCAAGTGCGATCATCAATGATGTGTTTAACCGCTTTGCAACCCTGCTGCTTTTGGCGCTGTGGTTCTTCCTAGCGACTAAAGCAAGCAAACAACAATACGGTTACTGGAAATGGTTTGCGGCTTGTTCTGCAATCCTATTCCCAGCAGTACTAGGCGACATCGCAAGCTATGCGAGCCTGTTACTGAAACACGGTCAGGTAATGACGTACGCGGCGGATTTAAACAGCCTAAATGGTTTGTTAAAACTGCCACTCACCAATGAATGGTCACATTTTGCTAGCTCATTACCGCTGCTTTTGCCTTGGTACATTGTGCTTGGTTACGGTGTGGTTCTGACTTGGACAGAGTTTGAACGTGGACAGGCTCTTGTGATTTCGAGCCTGCCTTGGATTGCGTTTTACGTGATTTGGGCGTTGTACATCGTTATTGCTTAAGCCATTTAAACGAGCTCATAAGAGCCCTTACTGGTCGTTAAGCGTAAACGACACCAATAATGGATTATGATCGGAAGCGTCGCTCTGCGGCGCTTTCGCGTTTTTGAGGGTCAGACCTCGGTAAAAGACGTGGTCGAGTGGTAATCCGGTAATGAACTGAGTGCGGTTATCTTGACTGAACTTCGCTTCTTGTAGGTCTGCCTTTTGGAGAGCCGTCTTCATTGCTTTAACGCGGTCCTCACTCCAGCTATTGAAATCTCCCGCAAACAAAATTGGGCCTTTGTGCTCTTTTAGAACCATTTCTAAACCAGACAACTGTGAAGTGTACTCTTCAGTTCCAACGGTAAAGTTAATCGCATGAATGTTTACCACAGCTAGGGTCTCGCCATTGCTAAGTTGATACTTGCTGTACAGAGCAGACTTTGGCAAACGCAGCCATGGTTCTTTAGAAGTGTACGCACAAGCAAGAATTGGCTCTTTCTGCGCAATACTGATTACCCCAGCACCACTTCCTAGTGCCTTAAACGCGCTTACTTGGTTGCTCATCCAATGGCCTTCCACCAGCCAGTTTTTAAACTCATCGGTCAAACTGGCTTCTTGTAAAAGCAACAGCTGTTTATTGGCAGAGAAAGCATCGAGCGCTTGTTGCCAGTTGTCTCTGTTTTGCTTATAGATGTTCCATACCAAAACGTTAAGCTCACCATTCTTATCAATCGCTTGTGGCTTATTAAACTCCATACAGCGGATATCTTGAGTAATGTTCGTCCCTGTTTGAGTAACAATCTGTGGTTGTTCCGGCACAGTAAAGATCACCTGAAAACTCACAAACCCAGCGATAATGAGAAAAACTAACGCAAAAGCTAAACGCTGATACATAGACCTACCTGAATGCAAATAAAATGGAATCAAAAATACGAGCAATAAAAAAGGAGCCATTCTCGGCTCCCTTTTAGCTTACTCAAATTTTCACCACATGCTGTAGTGAAATCTTATATCTATCTGGATAAAGATTAGATTGCGTCTTCGTCTTCTTCACCCGTACGGATACGTACTACACGCTCTACGTCGGTTACGAAGATCTTACCATCACCAATCTTACCGGTTTGCGCCGTTTCAATGATGGTTTCTACACACTTGTCTGCAACGTCTTCTGTCACAACGATTTCTAGCTTCACTTTAGGAAGGAAATCCACCATGTACTCAGCACCACGGTACAGTTCAGTGTGACCTTTCTGACGACCAAAGCCTTTCACTTCAGAGACGGTCATCCCTGTAATGCCTACTTCAGCCAATGCTTCTCGAACATCATCCAATTTGAATGGCTTGATAATCGCTTCAATCTTTTTCATGTTCATCCCTTAAGCTTCAATCGTTTGCGCATATTATCGGTTAGCGTCTCACAACATTCAATCCTTGTTGTCACCAAGCACCTGAAAATCCTGACACTGGTGGAATTTATTTGCGGATGAATGTAACAAAGTCGCGCAGTCAGCAACCCCGCATGCCCGAAACGAAAAAACCAGAGCACCGGCTCTGGCTTGATCTAAATCTTTATCTGGGTAATACCCGCGTTTACTTCAAGCTTGCGTAGTACGCTGCCAAGTTTGCGATATCTTCGTCTGACAATAGATTCGCTTGCGCTTGCATCACTGCGGCAAGACCACCTGTGCGTTGACCCGCTTTGTACGCCTTGATTGAACTTACGATGTATTGCTCATTCTGGCCTTTCAGGTTTGGGTAACCAGGAATCACCGCGATACCATCCGCACCATGACAAGCAGCACATACGCCAGCTTTTGCTTGCCCTGCGGCTACATCACCTGCCGCCAGAGCTTGCCCACTTAACATGGTTAGCGCCACCATTGCGCCCATGATTGTTTTCTTCATTGCTTCACCTAATCGATTATTATTTAAGGATTTTTATATTTAATAATCGACATTGTGGCATGAATTACAACGACTTGCGCCAGATAAGTTCACAATCTTGACCACTGAAGGCTTGATCAACAAACAAATCGCCGACCGCCACCACCTGATCTTGGTACATCAGAATCGGGATCTGGCGGCGCAGCCAACTCGGCACATTGTATTCTTGAAACAACTTCTTCAGCTTACGACTGTGATTACGCGTAGTTGGATGCGCAGAGAGTCCTTCAGGATTAAACGTCACTCTGAGAAGTTCAGGTTGAGGCGGTAAGGCAATGGTAGCTTTCTCTGAACTGGTACTCAAAGTGAGCTCTCCTAGTCGCTCAGGCAATACCAAAGCAGTATCAGTTTGAATGTCACTCTGCCACGCCGTGACATCGGCCGTATCAGTGACCCAATAAAGGCGATTTTGAAAACGGCGGACTTCACCCTGTTTGAGCTGAAGCTTTGGATTGGCATCTTGCTGTGCCAATCCCACTTCATTCCAAATCAAATTGAGCTGAACTTGCGTTGGCATATTGGCATTTAGCTTAGCTAGCCACATACGTACCAATCGCGCACGAGCCAGTTCACTGTGTGTAGCTAACTCTTCAATACTCAGACTCAAATCACTTTGCAGAGCACGCTCAAACACTGCGCTAAGCAACTCGTCCAGCAAAGCTTCTTGCTGCGCGCACAAGCTCGCACTGCGCTGCACCGCTTGATGGATACTCGGCCAACGTTCAGAAAGTTCTGGCACGATACGATGACGTAGGAAGTTACGGTCGTAACGAGTATCTTGGTTGCTTTCGTCTTCTACCCAATCCAGCTTTTGTTCTCTGGCTGTCGCTTCGATTTGCTCTCGCTTAACGGCCAGTAGTGGGCGAACTAATGTGCCATCAGCAAACGGCATGCTTTCAGCCATCGATGATAACCCCTTTGGTCCGCTGCCCCGTTTAAGTGCTAACAAGAAGGTTTCCACTTGGTCATCGGCATGTTGCCCTGTCAGCAGTAAGTCACCCATTTGGATATGCTTGGCTAAGACTTGGTAACGTGCTTCACGCGCCAACAACTCAATGCTTTCACCACTATTGATGTCTAAGTTCACGTGCTCAACCGAGCATGAGATTCCCGCTTGCTGAGCCCAAACTAAACATTGATTTGCCCAGTCGTCCGCATTCGTACTCAAACCATGATGTACGTACACCGCGCGACAGCTAACGGATTTAGAATCTGCTGATTGATTGCCTATCGAATGCGCTTGGCGATAACGGCTAAGCAGCTCAAGTAATAAACGCGAATCCACCCCGCCACTAAACGCCAAGACAATCTTGGTGCCTGATTGGTAATAACGATCAAGAACTTGAGCAAATTGCGAGTAAAGCGATTCCATAAATCATCCGATAGAAACAAAAAAAGGGTTGGACGCATGCCCAACCCTTTCTATTTTATCTGTAATCTAGCGAGAATTCAGCTAGCGCCTAGCAACAGCTGTAATTAGCAGTAACCGTAGTTCATTAGACGTTGGTAACGACGCTCTAGTAGCGTTTCGTGGTCTAGTTGCTCCAGATCTTCTAGCTGACGAAGCAAGTTTGCTTTCATGTTTTCAGCCATTTGAACGTGGTCACGGTGTGCACCGCCTAGTGGCTCTTCGATGATTTCATCGATAAGTTCAAGCTCTTTCAAACGTGGAGCGGTTAGGCCCATCGCGTCTGCTGCTTGTGGTGCCTTGTCTGAATCACGCCATAGGATTGAAGCACAACCTTCTGGAGAGATTACTGAGTACGTTGAGTACTGAAGCATGTTCACGTAGTCACCTACACCGATTGCAAGTGCACCGCCTGAACCGCCTTCGCCAACAACGTTACAGATTACTGGTACTTTAAGACCAGACATCACTTTAAGGTTCTTCGCGATCGCTTCAGATTGACCACGCTCTTCCGCGCCAACACCTGGGTATGCACCTGCCGTGTCGATGAAAGTGATGATAGGCATGTTGAAACGCTCTGCCATTTCCATCAAACGTAGCGCTTTACGGTAACCTTCTGGTTTAGGCATACCAAAGTTACGTTTTACTTTTTCTTTGGTCTCACGGCCCTTCTGGTGACCAATGATCATCACTGGACGACCTTCAAGACGAGCGATACCACCAACGATCGCTTTGTCGTCAGCAAACGCACGGTCACCCGCTAGTTCATCAAATTCATCAAATGCGTGCTTGATGTAATCTAGTGTGTATGGGCGTAAAGGGTGACGAGCCAGTTGAGCTGTTTCCCATGCACCTAGATTGCTGAAGGTTTTCTTCTTAAGTTCTAGGCTCTTTTTCTCAAGCTGTTCGATTTCTTTATCAAGGTCAACCGCAGAATCACCACCGTGACGAGATACGTCACGTAGCGCTTCGATTTTCGCTTCTAGTTCTGCAATTGGCTTTTCAAATTCAAGAAAGTTTAGGCTCATCTATGAATCCTTTTTTACTCAGCGTCTTACATATTGCGCTGAATTTTTAGTTAAATTCGAGTTCTACTTGGCCTTTGCCAAGCAACTGTTTTAAATCGTCTAGTAATGTATCTGTTGGCGTTACTCGCCATTCGGTGCCCAATGTTAACCGCGCTCTGGCGTCGGCACGCTGGTAGTATACATTGACAGGTACGGTTCCGGCTTTGTGCGGTTCTAAAATACGAGTAAATTGCTCAAAGAATTTATCGTTGATCTGGCTAGCATCAATAGATACCGACAAACCACGTGCGTATTTTTCACGTGCGGTACCCAGATCCATAACTTCACGCGCCGACATTTTAAGGCCACCGTTGAAGTCATCAAAGCTGACCTGTCCAGAAACAACCAGAATTTTATCTTTTTCGAGAAGTTCTGCATACCTATCAAGCGCATCCGAGAACAACATCACCTCCATTCGACCACTTCGGTCGTCCAGAGTCATGATACCGATACGCGTACCGCGTTTGGTTGTCATCACGCGAGCTGCAATAACCAGACCCGCCACTGTCACGGATTGATCGCGACGAGTTGGGGTTGCGTCTTTTAGTCGACAACTAACGTACTTATTTAGTTCCTTTATGTATGCGTTAACTGGGTGGCCGGTCAAATATAAACCAAGCGTCTCACGTTCACCCTCTAACCATACTTTCTCTGGCCACGCTGGCACTTGAGTATATTTGTGTTCCACCTCTTCTGGCGCATCAGTCAATACACCGAACATATCGGTTTGACCAAAGGCTTCCGCTTGGTGGTGTTGGCTTGCCGCTTTCACCGCATCATTGAGTGATGCCATCAATGCCGCACGATGTGGACCTAGCCTGTCGAGTGCGCCTGCGTAAATCAGCTTTTCGATTACACGCTTGTTGACCTTTTTCAGATCGATACGCGCACAGAAGTCAAATAGGTCGATGAAGTGACCGCCTTTGTTGCGCGCTTCCAAGATTGCATCGATTGGACCTTCACCCACGCCTTTGATCGCGCCGATGCCATAAACAATCGCGCCATTCTCATCGACGTTAAAACGATACAAGCCGGCATTGATGTCTGGCGGAAGCACGGTGAGCTTCATGCGGAAACATTCGTCTACTAGGCCAACCACTTTCTCAGTGTTATCCATATCGGCGGTCATTACCGCTGCCATGAACTCCGCTGGATAGTGCATCTTCAGCCATAACGTTTGGTACGAAACCAGTGCATAGGCTGCCGAGTGAGATTTGTTAAAGCCGTAACCCGCGAACTTCTCTACCAAGTCGAAGATCTTCATCGCCAACTCGCCATCGACGCCGTTGGCAATTGCCCCCTCTTCGAAGGTAGCACGCTGTTTCGCCATCTCTTCCGGTTTTTTCTTACCCATCGCACGACGAAGCATGTCCGCACCACCAAGGGTGTAGCCAGACAGTACCTGTGCGATCTGCATTACCTGTTCTTGATACAGGATGATGCCGTAAGTCGGATCCAGAATCTCTTTAAGCGATTCGTGTTGCCACTTTTCATCAGGATAAGAGATCGCCTCACGACCGTGCTTACGGTCGATAAAGTTATCTACCATGCCCGACTGAAGCGGCCCTGGGCGGAACAGTGCCACCAATGCGATGATGTCTTCAAAACAGTCCGGTTGCAGACGTTTAATCAGCTCTTTCATACCGCGCGATTCAAGCTGGAATACCGCAGTGGTTTCTGAGTTTTGCAGCAAACGGAATGACGCCGCATCATCCAGTGGAATCGATTCGATGCGAACAGGATCTTTGCCTTCGCGTTCTAGACGCGGGTTAATCAGACCCAACGCCCAGTCGATGATGGTTAAGGTACGCAGACCCAAGAAGTCAAACTTAACCAGACCAGCGGTTTCAACGTCGTTCTTATCGAACTGAGTAACTGGGAAGTGACCTTCCGAGTCAGCATAAATCGGGGCGAAGTCTGTAATTGTGGTTGGTGAGATTACAACACCACCCGCGTGCTTACCGGCGTTACGTGTACAACCTTCAAGGAGGCGACACATGTCGATAAGCTCTTTCACTTCCTCGTCTGCGTCATACAACTCAGGTAGTGCAGGCTCAGCTTTGAACGCTTTTTCCAGCGTCATACCCGGGTCAGGCGGAACCAATTTTGAAATACGATCAACGAAGCCAAACGGGTGACCCAGTACACGGCCTACGTCGCGGATTACCGCTTTCGCCGCCATGGTACCGAAGGTGATGATCTGAGATACCGCATCACGGCCATACATTTCCGCTACGTGATCAATTACTTGGTCACGCTTATCCATACAGAAGTCGACGTCGAAATCGGGCATGGATACACGTTCAGGGTTCAAGAAACGTTCGAATAGAAGGTCGTATTCCAATGGATCAAGGTCGGTGATCTTCAATGCGTATGCCACCAAAGAACCGGCACCTGAACCACGACCCGGACCTACCGGAATCGCGTTGTCTTTCGACCATTGGATGAACTCCATTACGATCAAGAAGTAACCAGGGAATCCCATTTGGTTGATTACGTCGAGTTCGATTTGCAGACGATCATCGTATTCAGGACGACGCTGTTTTCGCTCTTCCTCATCTGGGAACAGGAACTCTAGGCGCTCTTCCAGACCTTCACGAGACTTCATTACCAAGAAGTCGGTCTCTTCCATACCTTCAGTTGGGAAGGCGGGAAGGAAGTATTCACCGAGACGTACTGTCACGTTACAACGCTTGGCAATTTCAACACTGTTTTCTAACGCTTCCGGAATGTCGGCAAACAGCTCGCACATTTCCTCTTCAGTACGCAGGTATTGTTCTGGACTGTAGTTCTTCGGACGACGCGGATCTTCTAAGGTGTAGCCATCATGGATCGCAACGCGGATTTCATGGGCGTCAAACAAGTCTTCACTGATGAAAACAACTTCGTTGGTTGCGACAACTGGCAGCTCAACCTCTTCTGCCAATTCAATCGCAAAGTGAAGGTAAGTTTCTTCATCCGGACGACCAGTACGAACCAATTCTAGATAGAAGCGATCTGGGAAGTATTGGTTGTAAAACTCGACACAACTGTCGACAACTTTACGGTTGCCTTTTAGCAATGCTTTACCGATTTCACCGTTTTTCGCGCCTGAAAGAACAATCAAACCTTCTGATAGTTCAGCTAACCAAGCTTTGTCGAGCACCGGTTGGTGTTGTACGTGACCACGAAGGTAAGCTTTTGAGATCAGCAAAGTCAGGTTTTTATAACCTTCGTTGTTTGCTGCAAGTAACGTTAATTGCGTCAGCTCCTCACCAAACTCATCCGATTGCATTTTGAAGTCTGCACCGATGATTGGCTTCACACCACTACCGTGTGCAGTGCCATAGTATTTCACCAAACCACACAGGTTGGTGAAATCGGTCAGCGCCATTGCAGGCATACCGAGCTCGGCGACTTTCTTAACGAGCGGTGGAACTTTGTTGATACCATCCACCATAGAGAAATCACTGTGGATTCTTAGGTGAATGAACTTGGGATCTGACATTAACAGGTACCGTAAAACTATATCTTGATTGGGATTCTAACCTAAAGCGGGCGTGGTTTATAACACCGATACGCCCATTCTATTACTTTGCTTTATTCTTCGATGCCGAGCGCTTTCTTCACGGGTTTGAAGCTCTTGCGGTGTTCACTGATCACACCATGTTGTTCAATTGCTTCAAAGTGCGCTTTAGTTGGATAACCTTTGTGCTTAGCAAAACCAAATTGCGGATATTGTTTATCCAACTCTTCCATTTCTTGGTCACGAACCACTTTGGCAATGATAGAAGCCGCGCTGATTTCCGCTACGCGTAAGTCGCCTTTCACTACGGCTTGAGAATCCATTGGCAACTGCGGGCAGCGATTACCATCGATAAGCGCTAAGTCTGGCTGGACCTTCAAGCCAGCAATGGCACGTTGCATGGCAACCATGGTCGCTTGCAGGATGTTTAGCTCATCAATCTCTTCAGGAGAACAACGGCCTATCGCCCATGCTAAGGCTTTCTCTTTGATTTCTGGTAGCAATGCGAGGCGTTTTTTCTCGCTCAGCTTTTTAGAATCGTTCAAACCTTCAATTGGGTTGTTTGGATCTAAGATGACCGCTGCGGTAACAACATCACCCACCAAAGGACCACGCCCTACCTCATCGACACCCGCAACCAGCTGATAGCCTTGCGGGTATTCAAACGGTGGTAGTTCTACTTTTGCTTTGGTCGTTTTTGGTTTTACAGCCATGGTAAATCTCTATTTATTAATCAGTTTTAGAACCGCATTCGCGGCTTGTTGATCCGCATCTTTACGAATCCAATGATGCATTTCAGTAAACTTATCCAACATTTCTCGGTTGTCGCTCTCTAATAAACGAGACACTTCATTGAATAGGTTTTCTGGCGTGCAATCTTCTTGCAGGTATTCTTTTACAAGTTCGGTGTCAGCCAAAATGTTCGGCAGCGACACGTATTTGGTTTTCAATAGTCGCTTAGCAAGGAATGCCGTTACAGCATTAACACGGTAACCCACCACCATTGGGCGTTTAAGCAACATACATTCAAGTGCAACGGTGCCCGAGGCTAACATCACCGCATCAGAAGCAGTAATCACGTTGCGTGCTGTGTCGTCCACCAACTTGAAATCAAGCTCTGGCGCGTGTTCTTTCCACGCTTGCTCGAATTGTTCACGGCGTTTTTGATTCACTAAGGCAACAACAAAACCAAGATCTGGGAATTTCTGATGCAGCTTTTTACAGGTTTCAATAAACGGTTGAGAGAGCATTTTTAGCTCGCTGCCACGGCTACCCGGAAGTACCGCTAGCCATTGTTTATCTTGCTCTAAACCGAGCAGTTCACGTGCAGGCGCTTTGTCCGATTGCAGTGGAATAGCATCTGCCAATGTGTGACCAATGAATTCACAAGGTACATTGAATTTATCGTAGAACGCTTTTTCAAACGGTAGGAATGCCAGTACCAGATTGGTTGCGGCTTCAATATTGAAGATGCGCTTTTGACGCCAAGCCCAAACCGATGGACTGACGTAATGCACGGTTTTAATGCCCGCGTTTTTCAGGTCTAGCTCAACTCGTAAGTTAAAATCTGGAGCGTCAATTCCGATGAAAACATCTGGTGGATTCTCGGTGAAATACTTCACAAGTTGCGCTTTGACTTTCAGTAGTCGTGGCAAGCGACCTAGCACTTCCACTAGGCCCATTACGGCAAGTTCTTCCATATCGAACAGAGACTCACAGCCTTGTGCGATCATCTTAGGGCCACCAATACCGACAAACTCTGCATCTGGGTATTGTTGCTTTACTGCTTTGATAAAGCCTTCACCTAGCGTGTCGCCAGACAATTCTCCGGCAATGATGCCGATACGTAATGGTCTTTCCATATCTACTTCGCTATTTTTCCTGTGCGCTATGGGTAACGTTTTAAACTATGTAGACATATAAACCGCAGTAGCCGCACAATCTGCAGCGTACAAACCGTTATCCATAAAACACAAAAAGACCGCAGCCCAATTTGGGCGCGATCTTTTCAATTTAACCGCTCATTCGTTGATTAACGAATAATGCCACGTTCCGTTGTTTCCAGAATGTCTGAGAAACGTTTCACTGCCGGCCACTCTTGTGCCATTTCAGCTAGGATTGGTTTCACTTCTTCCATAGTCTTACCTGAACGGTAGATTTCTTTGTACGCTTTTTGTAGCGCACGAATTTCTGGTTTTTCGAAACCGTTACGCTTCAAGCCAACCAAATTCAAACCAAATGGTGTTGCATGGTTACCTTGAGCAAGTACGTATGCTGGTACGTCTTGAACAACAGCAGAACAGCCGCCAACGTATGCGTAAGCGCCAACTGTACAGAACGGATGAATCGCAGAAAGCGCCATCACACCTGCATGGTCATCAACGGTTACGTGACCACCAAGAATCGCATTGTTACCAATGTGAGTATGGTTACCAACGATAACGTCGTGTGCGATGTGTGCATTTACACAAAGCAGGTTGTCATCACCAATCACTGTTGTCGCTTTGTCTTGAACCGTACCACGGTGAATCTGAACCGCTTCACGAATCACGTTGCGGTCACCGATAACCACTGTTGTATCTTCGCCACCGTACTTCTTGTCTTGGTTTTCTTCACCAATAACAGCGTGTGGGAAAATGCGGTTGTCTTTACCAATTGTGGTGTGACCTTTGATCACTACGTGAGACATCACTTCAGTACCTTCACCGATTTCTACCGTTGAGGTGATGTAAGTGAATGGACCAACAGTCACGTTAGCGCCAATTTTCGCGCCTTCTTCTACCACCGCAGCTGGGTGGATTTTAGCGGTTTCATGAATCATATTAAAACTCTCGACGAGCACACTTCAGCTCTGCTGAACATACTACTTCGCCGTCAACCTTCGCTACACCTTTGAATGCAGCAATGCCGCGACGCTCTTTTAAAAATTCTACTTCAATAATCATTTGATCGCCTGGTACTACTGGTTTACGGAATTTTGCACCGTCAACACTTGCAAAGTAGTACAGTTCGTTTTCAGTTGGCGCACCAAATGATTTAAATGCAAGTAAGCCTGTCGCCTGCGCCATCGCTTCCAGAATAAGAACACCTGGGAAAACTGGCAGTTGTGGAAAGTGACCTGTGAACTGAGGTTCGTTAACCGACACGTTTTTAATCGCGTGAAGGTACTTCTCTTCTTGGAAGTCAATCACTCGGTCGATCAATAAGAATGGGTAGCGATGAGGTAGTAGCTCTTGAATTTCAGAGATGTTCATCGTTTTCTTTTCAGTAGTCAAAGTCGTCTTCCTATATCAATACTCAACAACCAAGATGGCAAGGCAGCGGCAAAAGCCACTTAATCAGGAAATGCCTGCAAAGTGTATACCAGCTTGGTGATAAATCTACTTATAGCGCGTCATTATAGAAGAAAAAGACCCGCATTTCGCGAGTCTTTGTTCAGAATTATGGAACTAAGATTCTTCTTTCGGTTCCAGCTGTTTCTCAACAGCTTTCAGGCGTTTGTTCATATCGTCAATGCGATGAACTCGAGTTGCCGTTTTACGCCACTCTCGGTTCGTTTGCAGTGGAATACCTGATGAATACAAGCCTTTCTCTTCGATACTGCGCATAACCATGCCCATACCAGTGATAGCTACGCCATCTGCAATCGTGATATGTCCGTTAAGAACCGACGCGCCGCCGATCTGACAGTATTTACCAATTTTGGTACTGCCAGCGACAATAGTACCACCTGGCATCACGGTACCATATCCGATCTGCACGTTATGAGCGATTTGAAGCTGGTTATCAAGAATTACGTTGTCTTCGATAATGGTGTCTTCAAGTGCACCACGGTCAATCGTAGTACATGCACCAATCTCAACGCGGTTACCGATACGCACCGAACCAAGTTGAGGGATCTTAATCCACTCGCCTTTGTCGTTAGCGTAACCGAAACCATCAGAGCCAATGACTGTGCCAGATTGAACCAGACAGTCATCGCCCATTGATACTTCATGATAGATAGTCACATTAGCCCAAAGCTTAGTGTTGTTACCTAGCTTTGCGTTCTTACCGATAAAGCAACCAGCGCCGATACTTACGTTGTCGCCCAGTTCTACACCCGTTTCAATCACTGCGTTTGCACCGATTGTTACGTTAGTACCCATCTTCACGTCTGCTGCGATGACGGCACTTGGTGCGATCTCATCAGCAGGCTTCGGCGTGGTGTCCATTGCTTGAACAACACGAGCGAATGCAACATAAGGGTCAGCCACAACCAGTGCATTACCTACACACTGGTCTTTGTGTTCAGCTTTCACCATCACAACCGTTGCTTGACACTCAGAAAGGTGTTTTGCGTATTTTGGGTTAGACAAGAAAGTGATGTCACCTTCTTGTGCTTTATCCATTGGAGCTACGCGGCTTACAACGAGAGACTCGTCACCAAATAGCTCACCCCCGGTAATTGTCGCCAACTCGGCTAATGTTAATGTCTTCATAACTTCTTATTTTAGAGCTTTAATTACGTCTTCAGAGATGTTGTATTCTGGCTTACCGTACTGAAGTGAAGAGATGTCGATTACCATGTCGTAGCCTTTCTTAGTTGCTACTTTCTTCACTGCGTCTTGGATAGTTTTGAATAGCTTCGCTTTCTCTTCAGCTTCGCGACGTGCACTTGCCTTCTCTAGAGCTTGTGCCTTCACTTTGTACTCGCTGTCTAGTTTAGCGATGTCGATACGTAGTTTTTCAACTTCGTCTTGACCTAGAAGCTCACCATCACGTTGTAGCTTTTCAATCTTAGTCTTAGCTTGCGCTTGGATAGATTTCAGCTCATCTGCTTTGCTCTTAAAGTCTTTCTGCATTTTTTGTAGAACTACTTCGCGTTGAGGAAGCGCTTGGAAAACTTGAGCAGTATTTACATAAGCAATTTTCTGAGCAGCTTCAGCCGCGTTAGCAAACATTGAAGAGCTAAGTACTAGAAGGCCTAGGCCAGCTGCTTTGATCATTTTATTCAAAATATTTTCCTCTTTAGAAGGTTCTACCGATAGTGAACGTGAAGAACTCTTCATCGTCGCCATCATATTTCTTAATTGGTTTCGCTAGCGAGAATACTAGAGGCCCCATTGGAGACATCCATTGCAACGCCGCACCGTAAGATGAGCGGTAGTTGGTTGGATCTGAGTAATCGTAGTAGTAACGGTCGCCGTATTCCGCACCTGAGCTACGGTAATCGAATTCCGTATCCCAAACACTCGCCATATCGAAGAAGATACTGGTACGAATTTGGTTACGAACTTCGTCAGAAGCAAATGGTGTTGGAACAATCAACTCAAGGCTTGCCAACGCAACCGCGTTACCACCAACAGAATCGTCTGTTGCAGTATCTGCACCGTTGTTCGAGCCTGAGTAGTCACGATAAACCGCTTTCGGGCCTACGGTATTCGAGCCGAAACCACGTAGTGTTGTAAAACCACCCGCGTAGTAGTTTTCGTAGAATGGGAACAAGTTATCGTTGCCATCCGTTTGACCATAACCGTTACCATAACCTAGACGACCACGGAACAAGAGCGTGAATTCATGCTTCTTAGTCAGTGGAACGTATTGACGAACATCATACTGCATCTTGAAGTATTGAACGTCAGAGCCAGGTACGGTCATCTTATAGAATGCACGTTGGTGGTTACCCGCTGTCGGGAAGTAGCCACGGTTTAGGTTGTTACGTGTCCATGAGATGTTGAAGTCAAAGTCATTTGTGTTCAACGCACCGCTAGAGTCAATGTTGTCCTCTTGCGCCTGTAGGAACTGTTCTACCTGTAGGTAAGGAGACAAGTTACCGATCTTGTTGTGGGTGTAGCCTACACCAAATTCAAAGCGGTTCAGTTCGTCGAATGGGAAGCCCCATGTCAAACTTGCGCCGTAACTTTGGTTGGTATAGTCAACGATACCCGCTTCAGATGCTTCGAACTCGTCGTAGAAGATCTTACCACCCAAACTTACACCATCTAGGTTCCAGTAAGGGTCACGGTAGTCCAAGCTCACGTTTTTCTGGTAGTCGTTCATCATCGCGTTAATACCAACGCGGTTACCACTACCAATAAAGTTGTCTTGCTGTAGGCCAACCTGGAAGCTCACGCCCGATTCAGTACCGTAACCGACACCGAAGTTCACGCTGCCCGAATTCGCTTCTTTAACAGAGTAAACTAGGTCAACTTGGTCATCGCTGCCAGGAACACGTACCGTTTGTACTTCAACGTTTTCGAAGTAGCCCAGACGGTTTAGACGCGTTTTACCCGTTTCGATTGATTTCGAGTTTAGCCAGCTGCCTTCCATCTGACGCATTTCACGACGCAGAACTTCGTCTTTGGTCGAGTTGTTACCCGTAAAGCGAATGTCGCGTACGTAAATACGGTTACCTGGGTCTACGTTCACAACAAGCGATACTTGTTTGTTTTCGTCGTCGAACTCAGGAATGGTGTTTACTTGTGGGTAAGCATAGCCAGATTCACCAAGCACACGCTTGATGCCTTCTTCCATTGAAGTTACGCGAGAGCCGTTGTAGGTCTCGTTGTCTTCAAATGGAACCAGCTTTTCGAACGTTGCTTCTTCACCAATTAGGTTGCCGCGGAATTTCACGTCTTTAACGGTGTACACGTCGCCTTCCTCAAGACCAAGGGTAATGTATACGCCTTTTTTGTCAGGAGAAATCGCCACTTGTGTCGAATCAACGTTAAATTTCAGGTAACCACGGTCTAGGTAGTAAGACTTCAGCGCTTCGATGTCACCAGCAAGTACTTGCTTTTGGTATTTTTCGTCCGCTAGGAAGTTCCACCATGGCACGTCAACGTTTAGGTTGAAACGAGATAGAAGGTCTTCATCAGAAAAGACTTCATTGCCGATAAAGTTGATTTGCTGAATTTTCGCCGATACACCTTCGGTGAAGACGAATTTCAAGTCAGAACGGTTACGAGGCAATGGAGTAACAACCGCTTTTACGGTCGCGTTGTATTTACCAACACTGTAGTAAAAGTCTTCCAAACCTTTTTCGATGTTGCTCAGCGTAGTGCGGTCAAGCGCTTCACCTTCACGAACGCCAGAAGCATTCAGGTTTTCTTGTAGCTGCTCGTCCTTGATTGCTTTGTTGCCTGAGAATGAGATGCTCGCAATAGTTGGACGCTCTTTCACTTGAACAACCAGAACATCACCATTACGCAGCACTTTCACATCTTCGAAGTTACCCGATGCGTACAATGCGCGAATGATCTCTGCAACATCGCCTTGGTCAACGGTATCACCGACACGTACAGGCATTTTCAGCAACGCTGCACCCAGTGCCACACGCTGCAATCCATCGATTTCAATATCTTGAACTACAAAGTTCTCTGCTCCGTTTGCAGATACACTGGTCGCCAGTAAACTTGCAAACAGAATTCGCTTAATCGCCATACTTGTTCTAATTATTCCTTGCTACTGCTTTTGTCTCTGAACTATCACAGACGAGTAAAATCATTAAATAGCGCTAACGCCATGAGCGAGAAGATAATCGCACCACCAATTCGATAGCCCATTTCCTGTACTTTCTCAGGTACTGGGCGTCGGATGACTGCTTCAATTGCAAAAAACAGCAGATGCCCACCATCCAACATTGGTAAAGGAACGAGGTTAATAATACCTAGGTTAACACTAATTAGTGCCAGAAAACCTAAAAAGTAGACCAGACCGTAGTCTGCGGTCGCCCCTGCTCCTTTGGCAATAGATATTGGTCCGCTCAAATTGTTCAGACCAACGTCACCTACAATCAGTTTCTTAAGCATACTGATGGTAAGTCCAATAACTTGACCAGTTTTGTCAATCGCTTTGCCAATAGACTCGAATACACCAAACTGTAATTCGAAGCGATAACTTTCTGGCCATTCTGCGACTTCAGGTGCGATACCCGCGAAGCCAACTGTTTCTTTGTTAGCTAGCTCACGACTACCTGGAGTCAATGTGAAAGATTGCTCTTCACCTTGACGTAACACCGTCAGGTCAATTGGCGTTTCTGGGTTAGAACGAATGGCTTCAACCACTTCATCCCACTTAGAAATCTTATCACCATTAATCTCGATGATTTTATCGCCAGCTTGTAGGCCTGCTTGTTCAGCGGCACCACCTTCACTCACCTGTGCCAACTCAGTATAAATCTCTGGAGTGTACGGTTTGAAGCCTAGCGATTGCATCGCAGATTGTGTTTCTGGATCAAATTTCCAATCACGGATATCAAGTGTCTTCGTGACTTCCGAGCCTACTTCATTAGCCGAAGAAAGCGTTACTGTCATCGAATCATCACCAATATGGGAAACTAATCCCATGTTGACTGATTCCCAGTCCGGAGTTTTGATACCTGAGATGGATTTTAGTTCCATCCCTGATTCAATTCCTGCTTCTGCAATGATTGAATTGGGCGTAACTTCACCAATTACCGGCTTCACTGCTGGTACTCCAATCAGGAAAACCAACCAGTAGGCAACAATAGCAAACAGGAAATTAAAGATAGGACCCGCTGCCACAATCGACGTACGTTTCCACAGTGGCTTTTGGTCAAACGCCAAATGCTTTTCGTGCTCAGGCACGTCATCAACACGGCTGTCCACCATCTTGACGTAACCACCTAGCGGAATCATCGAGATGCTGTACTCAGTTCCGTCTTTGCCTACTTTGCTCCAAATAGACTTACCGAAACCGATAGAAAACTTTTCAACTTTTACACCGCAACGACGCGCAACCCAAAAGTGACCATACTCGTGCACAGCCACCAAGATGCCCAGTGCAACGATAAAAGAAACCAAATTCCACAAAATACCAGTCATTAGCTACGCTCGCGTAAAAATTCTAAGGCGATAGTTCGTGACATTCTATCTAGCTCTATCAAGCTTTCCAAGCTATTCACATTCTCACTTTTATGGCTTGCAGTGATTTTGTTCAAAACTGACTCATTGATGCGAGCGATATCAGTGAAACCAAGACGGTTATTCAAGAAAGCATCAACAGCGACTTCGTTTGCTGCATTCAGAGCGGTCGTAGCATGCTGCCCTTCGTAACAAGCATCGATAGCCAGCTTCAAACATGGGTAGCGAGCAAAGTCGGGTTGAAGGAACGTCAACTCACCCACTTGAGTAAAGTCGAGTGGTTTCACACCAGCATTCACACGAGATGGGTAAGACATGGTCAGTGCAATCGGCGTTGCCATATCGGGTTCACCCATTTGTGCTAAGACTGAACCGTCTCGGTATTGCACCATAGAATGAATCACAGACTGAGGGTGAATGATCACTTTCAGCTGTTCGCGAGCCGCATTAAACAGCCATTTTGCTTCAATGTACTCAAGACCTTTGTTCATCATGGTTGCAGAATCAACCGAGATCTTAGGTCCCATCGACCAGTTAGGATGAGCGATTGCCTGTGCAGGAGTAACACTCTCAAGATCAGCGATATCTGTGTAGCGGAATGGACCGCCAGAACCAGTAAGCAGGATAGATGAAATACCATGCTCTTCTAAGTCACAACGACCTAAGTTGGTTTGAACTTGTTGAGGTAAACACTGGAAGATCGCATTGTGTTCGCTGTCTACTGGAAGTAGCTCTGCGCCGTGCTCTTCAACGGCATCGATAAACAGTTGCCCAGACATCACCAGTGCTTCTTTGTTAGCAAGGAGAACACGCTTGCCCGCTTTTACCGCTGCCATGGTTGGAAGCAGACCTGCCGCACCAACGATAGCCGCCATCACGCTGTCGACTTCTTCTAGGGCAGACACATGACAAAGCGCATCAACACCACCCAACACTTCTGTACGAGGAGACACTGAAGCCAACTCTGACTTAAGCGCCACAGCCGCCGCTTTATCCGCCATTACAGCGTATTTAGGTTGCCATTTACGACAAAGTGCGACCATCTTTTCAACGTTCGTGCTTGCCGCCAATGCGACGATAGAAAACAGCTCAGGGTTTTGTTCAACCACTTTAAGTGTGCTTGCACCGATTGAGCCTGTTGCACCAAGAATCGTTAACTTTTGCATGATGTAAGACCGTTAGAAAAACTCAGGAGCGACAACGCCGCTCCCGATAAATTAGAATACGTAGTAAAGAAGAGCAAATACTGGGAATGCAGCCGTTAGGCTATCAATACGGTCGAGAATGCCGCCGTGCCCTGGAATGATGTTACTGCTGTCTTTGATGCCAGAAACACGTTTGAACATGCTTTCTACTAGGTCACCAAGAACAGAAATCACAACTGTAATCAGTGTGATGATTACCATGTGAATTGGGCTGGTAAATTGAATATCAAACCAACCTGCAAACAACCATCCAACAATTAATGCTGCAATGATGCCGCCAATCAAACCTTCGATAGTCTTGTTTGGACTGACATGCGGCGCCATTTTACGTTTACCCATGCTTTTACCAGCAAAGTAAGCGCCACTGTCTGCAGCCCATACCAAGAAGCAAACGTACAGCACAAGTTTTGCGCCGTGGTATGGATCTACTGAAATATCGGAAGCTCTAAGGATGATCACACTCCAAAGGAAAGGGATCAAAGTTAGAAAACCAAACACATGACGCAGTGCTTTACTGTTTTGCCATAGGTTGGTGGTTTTAGGGTAAGTAATGGCCATCCCACTTGCGATAATCCACCATGCAAAACCGAGCGCTAACACTGTGTAGTGTGGAGTTGCTAGTTGGTTAAGGCTTGCCGCATCTGGCGAGATGAATAGAAAACTGAGTCCGGTTACGACAACGGCTGGTGCTAGCGCAGCGATGCGTGAATTGCTTTCTGTAAACTGGGTCCACTCCCAAAAACCTAATAGCGTAATCGCAGTCAAAGCGATAATGAAGCCGATTAGGGGTAATTTAAAAATACCTAAAATTACAAGGGGAGCTAAAATTAGTGCTGTTATTATTCTCTGTTTCAAACTAACTAGTCCTTATTGAGCAGCCATCAATGCCTTTACTTGCTCGCCAGTACAACCAAAGCGACGCTCTCGGTTAATAAACCAAGTCACAGCCTCTACTAAGCTGTCTTCATCAAACTCTGGCCAGTACTCCGGAGTAAAGTACATTTCAGCATACGCCATTTGCCACAGCATAAAGTTACTGATGCGACACTCACCACTTGTACGGATCAAAAGATCCACTTCAGGGAGATCTGCCATCGTTAAATGCTGGGTAATTAACTGCTCATTGATATCCTCTACACGGATTTCACCGTTACGCGCTTTTAACGCCAACGTTTTTGCCGCCTCTGTGATGTCCCATTTACCGCCATAGTTAGCCGCAATGTTAATCACCATACCCGTATTGCCAGCGGTGAGTGCTTCTGCTTCGATGATTTTGCCTTGCAGTCGCTCACTAAAGCGGCTGGTATCACCAATAACGCGCAAACGCAGATTGTTTTTATGCAGCTTTTTCACTTCGCTAGAAAGCACGGAAATGAACAGCTCCATCAGGAGACCCACTTCTTCCTCCGGACGACGCCAGTTTTCACTACTGAAAGCGAACAACGTCATGGCTTTAATACCGAGTTTAGAAGCAGCAGCGACGGTCTTACGAACGGCATTAACGCCTTTTTTATGACCGAATACGCGAGGTTTTCCTTTGGACTTAGCCCAACGACCATTACCGTCCATAATGATGGCAATATGTTTAGGGAGGGAATCAGAGAAGGCTTGAGAATTTTGCATAGGGAGTTAATTGAGTTCCATCAGTTGGATAGATTAACACAAAAAAACGCTGCACTGTGAGCACAGCGTTTTCCAACAGTGATGTAGGTGGGAGTATTAAACTTCCATCAACTCTTTTTCTTTAGCAGCAAGAACTTCGTCGATCTTCTTAACTGCTACGTCAGTCAG
Organism: Vibrio owensii; assembly: GCF_002021755.1. Classification (NCBI taxonomy): domain Bacteria; kingdom Pseudomonadati; phylum Pseudomonadota; class Gammaproteobacteria; order Vibrionales; family Vibrionaceae; genus Vibrio; species Vibrio owensii. Next base: position 2,715,204 of record NZ_CP019959.1, on the reverse strand, counting down.
TTTTTGAATTTCGTCTTGTGCTTTACGATCTTCGTCTTCAGAGATTTCTTTATCTTTTAGAAGACCTTTTAGGTCGCTGTTTGCGTCACGACGGATGTTACGAACGGCAACACGTGCGCCTTCAGCTTCGCCACGAACGATCTTAACTAGGTCTTTACGACGCTCTTCCGTTAGCGGTGGAAGTGGAACGCGGATGATTGTGCCAGCAGACATTGGGTTTAGACCAAGGTCAGACATCATGATCGCTTTCTCAACTTTTTGAGTTAGCTCTTTGTCGAATACAGTAATTGCTAGAGTACGTGCGTCTTCAGCAACAACGTTCGCTACTTGGTTAAGAGGAGTCGGCGCACCGTAGTACTCTACAGAGATACCAGATAGTAGGCTTGGGTGTGCGCGGCCAGTACGAACTTTAGAAAGGTTGTTCTTTAGCGCTTCAACGCTTTTGTCCATGCGCTCTTGCGCGTCTTTATTGATTTCGTTAATCACGGTTTCACCTTAAAAATGTCATCTTTCATGAAGAAAGCTTAAAGGGCTTAAGCAAAGCGAAACGCCATCCAATATCTCTTGTTGAATGGCGTTGAGATTTACGCGTCAGCGCAGATCAACGTGCCTTCAGCTTCACCCATTACCACGCGACGTAGTGCGCCTGGCTTATTCATGTTAAATACGCGGATTGGCATTTTGTGGTCACGAGCAAGTGTGAACGCAGCCAAGTCCATTACTTTCAATTCTTTATCCAGAATTTCAGTGTAAGATAGCTTATCATACAGCTCTGCGTCTGGGTTTGCTACTGGGTCAGCAGTAAATACACCATCAACTTTCGTTGCTTTTAGAACTACGTCAGCTTCGATTTCGATACCGCGTAGACACGCTGCTGAATCTGTAGTGAAGAATGGGTTACCAGTACCTGCAGAGAAGATAACTACACGGCCTTGGCGAAGTTCGCGGATAGCGTCTGCCCAGTTGTAATCGTCACACACACCTTTTAGCGGAATTGCAGACATTACGCGAGCGTTTACATAAGCACGGTGAAGTGCATCACGCATTGCTAGACCGTTCATTACTGTTGCAAGCATACCCATGTGGTCGCCTACTACGCGGTTCATACCCGCTTCTGCAAGACCTGCACCACGGAACAGGTTACCACCGCCGATTACCACACCAACTTGAACACCCAGTTCAACCAGCTCTTTCACTTCTTGAGCCATACGGTCAAGAACCGCTGGATCAATACCAAAACCTTCTTCACCTTGAAGAGCTTCACCACTTAGTTTTAATAGAATACGTTGATATGCTGGTTTAGGGTTCGTAGTCATGGAGTTTACCTTCCAAAGAGAGTTGTCGATTAACAGTCATGAATAGACACAAGGTCACTTATAGCTATTCATCACGGCTAATTTTGTCCGCTCTTTTCGTAAAAAGACCGCAGCCTAGGCTACGGTCTAATATTTACACAAGTCGCTAAGGATTAACCTTTTTGAGCTAGTGCTACTTCTTCAGCGAAGCTCATTTCAGCTGCTTTCTCGATACCTTCACCTACTTCTAGGCGAACGAATGTAGCAACAGAAGCACCTTTCTCTTTTAGCATTTCGCCAACAGATTTCTTAGGTTCCATGATGAAAGCTTGACCAGTTAGAGAGATTTCGCCAGTGAATTTCTTCATGCGGCCGATAACCATCTTCTCAGCGATCTCTTGTGGTTTGCCTTCGTTCATAGCGATTTCAACTTGAACTTCTTTCTCTTTAGCAACTACGTCAGCTGGTACGTCTTCTGGGTTAACGAACTCAGGCTTAGAAGCAGCAACGTGCATTGCAACGTGCTTAAGAGTTTCTGCGTCGCCTTCACCAGCAACAACAACACCAATTTTCTCGCCGTGACGGTAAGAAGCGATTGCAGTACCTTCAACGTAAGCAACGCGACGGATGTTGATGTTTTCGCCGATTTTAGCAACTAGAGCTACGCGCTCTTCTTCGAACTTAGCAACTAGCTCTTCAGCAGTAGCTTTAGTCGCTAGAGCGTCAAGTGCTACTTTGTCTGCGAATGCAGTGAAGTTACCGTCTTTAGCAACGAAGTCAGTTTGGCAGTTAACTTCAAGAAGAACAGCAACGCCGTTTTCTTCTTTGATGATGATTGCGCCTTCAGCTGCAACGTTACCAGCTTTTTTAGCTGCTTTCGCTGCGCCTGATTTACGCATGTTTTCAATTGCTAGTTCGATGTCAGCGTTTGCTTCTACAAGCGCTTTTTTACATTCCATCATGCCAGCGCCAGTGCGCTCGCGAAGTTCTTTAACTAGAGCAGCAGTTACAGTTGCCATTCTCTATTCCTCGTTTGATTCGAAATAAGGTAAAAAACAGGGGCCTACATTGTCGGCCCCCATTGCTAACTATAACTCAGTCTATGCTACAACAAGGTTTCACATAGACTAAGTGTGACACAGAGCCGTTATTATTCAGCTTCTACGAAACCGTCTTTTTCAGCAACTGCTGCAACGTCTTTGTTGCGACCTTCAGACACTGCAGATGCTGCAGCGTTTAGGTATAGTTGAACTGCGCGGATCGCGTCGTCGTTACCTGGGATGATGTAGTCAACGCCGTCTGGGTTAGAGTTAGTATCTACCACAGCGTATACTGGAATACCTAGGTTGTTAGCTTCTTTAATTGCAATGTGCTCGTGATCAGCGTCGATTACGAATAGAGCGTCTGGTAGGCCGCCCATATCTTTGATACCACCAAGAGATTTCTCTAGCTTCTCCATTTCACGAGTACGCATTAGAGCTTCTTTCTTAGTTAGTTTTTCGAAAGTACCGTCTTGTGCTTGTGCTTCGAAATCTTTTAGACGCTTGATAGACTGACGAACTGTTTTGTAGTTCGTTAGCATGCCGCCCAACCAACGGTTGTTAACGTAGTATTGGTTGCTTGCGATTGCAGCTTCTTTAACAGCTTCAGATGCAGCGCGCTTAGTACCTACGAATAGAACTTTACCTTTCTTCTCGCCAACTTTAGCTAGTTCAGCTAGAGCTTCGTTGAACATTGGTACAGTTTTTTCTAGGTTGATGATGTGAACGCGGTTACGAGCACCAAAGATGAATGGCTTCATTTTTGGGTTCCAGTAACGAGTTTGGTGACCGAAGTGAACACCAGCTTTCAGCATATCGCGCATTGATACAGTTGCCATTTTAAAATCCTCTATGGGGTTAGGCCTCCACATCCCCCATAATTCCGACCAAGCTTCTGCTCAGCACCCCGGAACATGTGACGGAATGTGTGTGATTTAAAGATAAAAGTTAATTGGAAGAAGCTTGCTTCGCTACTCTTCTAATGAAAAGTAAAGAGAACAGTCCTCGATTCCGGCGCGCTTTATACCATATTTTAGCCTAAGATGGCTAGTAAAAATTGTTTCTTACAATTCTAATTTCCCTATCACACCTATCCCTACTCTCTTCTAAATTCCATGACTAGACTTCAAGTAAGAATGACTCATATTCTTAACTGGCTTGGGTTAACCGCAAGATGTCTGATAGAATGCGCGCATTCGCACGTTCACGTGCTTACGAATAAGTAGAGAAAGCCAATGTCAATCAAGATTAAAACTGCTGAAGAAATCGAACGCATGCGTATTGCGGGCAAGCTAGCCGCAGACACTCTAGAAATGATCGAACCGCACATCAAGGCGGGTGTGACGACAGAAGAATTAAACAAAATCTGTCACGATTACGCTCTAGAGCGTGGCGCTTACTCTGCACCGCTTGATTACCATGGATTCCCTAAATCAATCTGTACGTCAATCAACCACATCGTTTGTCACGGCATCCCTGCGACAGAAGATGAAAAAGGTGCAAACGGCCAAATGAAGCCAGCTGTACTTAAAGATGGCGACATCATTAACGTTGATATCACGGTTATCGTACCTAACGATGAAAACGCAGATCTAAGCGTTCGTCCACAAGGTTACCACGGTGACACTTCTAAGATGTTCCTAGTTGGCGATGTATCTCCAGCAAACAAACGTCTGTGTATGGTTGCTCAAGAGTCACTTTACATCGGTATGCGTCAAGTTAAGCCTGGTGCAACTGTTGGTGACATCGGTACAGCAATCGAGAAGTACATCAAAGAGAACAACAAGAACAACCCACGCAACAAGTTCTCTATCGTGAAAGACTTCTGCGGTCACGGCATCGGTGATGAGTTCCACGAAGAGCCACAAGTGGTTCACTACAAGAACAAAGACCGCCGCGTACTAAAAGAAGGCATGTGTTTTACTATCGAACCAATGATCAACGCGGGTAAATTCGGTTGTACTGTTGATGCTCAAGATGATTGGACGGTTTACACTGGTGACGGTAAAAACTCAGCACAGTGGGAACACACTATCGTGGTAACCACAGAAGGTTGTGAAGTACTTACACTTCGCAGCGACGATACCATTCCACGAATGATGAAAAACGTTTAATCGCCCATCACTTTCCATATCCCCGCCCATGCGGGGATATTTTTTATCTGCAGCAAATTTGTTAGATTGCTAATAGTTTTAGCTTGCACGGATAGCAAATATGACCCTTCAGTCACCTCTTACTTTTACCGATGAACAGATAAACATCGGCGAACTTAAGCAAGAACTTGAAAAATTCAGTTCATACCAAAAAGAAGAATTTCTACAGCACCACCCTGTGACCAACCTTGTTTTGTCACGCGCTGAGTACATGGATTTACTCCTCAATCGTTTATGGCAACACTTCGGATTCAACGACATACATAATATTTCCTTAGTTGCCGTCGGTGGTTACGGACGTGGTGAGTTACACCCTCTGTCTGATATCGACATTTTGATTCTGTCGCAGAACAAGCTGCCAAATGCTCTGGAAGCTAAAATCAGTGAGTTCATTACCCTATTGTGGGATTTACGCCTAGAAGTCGGCCACGCAGTACGCACTGTGGATGAATGTGCAGAGATTGGACGTTCAGACTTAACCGTTGCCACGAACTTGCAAGAAGCTCGATTGCTTTGCGGAAGTGAAGACACTTTCCAAGCCTTGAAGAAAGTGGTGTTGTCTGATTCTTTCTGGCCAAGCGAAACTTTTTACCGTGCCAAGATTCAGGAGCAGCGTGAACGCCATGCGCGCTACCATGACACCACTTACAACCTCGAACCCGACATCAAGTCCACGCCGGGTGGCTTGCGTGATATTCACACTTTAAGCTGGGTGGCACGTCGTCACTTTGGCGCAACATCGTTACTAGAGATGAGCCGCTATGGCTTCCTGACCGATGCGGAATACCGAGAGCTGGTTGAATGTCAGGATTTCCTGTGGCGTGTACGTTTCGCACTACATATTGAGCTTCGCCGTTATGACAACCGACTGACCTTCGCTCATCAGGCTCAAGTGGCCGAACATCTGGGTTATGTTGGTGAAGGCAATCGCGGTGTCGAAATGATGATGAAGGAGTTCTACCGCACCCTACGTCGTGTGGCAGAGCTGAATAAGATGCTGCTCAAGCTGTTCGACCAAGCCATCATCAACGGTGGGGCTTCACAAGATGCTGAAATTATCGACGAAGATTTCCAACGCCGTGGCTCACTGATCGAGGCTCGTAAACCTGCGCTGTTCCAAGCTCGTCCCGAAACCATTTTGGATATGTTCCTGCACATCGCCAATGATTCGAGCATTGAAGGCGTGAGCCCTCCTACGTTGCGTCAGTTACGTACTGCGCGTCGTCGATTGAACAAGTTCTTGCACACTATTCCAGAAGCGCGTGAAAAGTTTATGGCGCTGTGTCGTCATCCAAATGCGCTGCATAAGGCGTTCAGTTTAATGCACAAGCTTGGCGTACTGGCGGCGTATCTTCCGCAGTGGAGCCAAATTGTCGGTCAGATGCAATTCGACCTATTCCATGTGTATACCGTGGATGAGCACAGTATTCGTCTACTCAAGCACATCAATACCTTCAGCTACGCAGAGAACCACAGCAAACATCCAATTTGCTGCGAAGTTTATCCTCGAATTCAGAAGAAAGAGCTACTGATTCTAGCCGCGATTTTCCATGATATCGGCAAAGGGCGTGGTGGTGACCATTCGGTAATCGGCGAAGGTGAAGCTTACGATTTCTGTATTGAGCACGGTTTGTCTAAGCCAGAAGCTAAATTGGTAAGTTGGCTAGTAAGGCATCACTTACTGATGTCCGTGACGGCTCAACGCCGAGACATTTACGATCCGGACGTGATTACCGAGTTTGCCAAGCAAGTGCGTGATGAAGAGTACCTTGAGTACCTTGTGTGTCTGACGGTAGCCGATATCTGCGCGACCAACCCTGAACTTTGGAACAGCTGGAAACGCACCTTGCTCGCAGAGCTATTCTATTCCACCCAACGCGCGCTGCGCCGTGGCCTAGAAAACCCTGTAGATGTGCGTGAGCGTATTCGTCATAACCAACAAATGGCGTCCGCCCTATTACGCAAAGAAGGCTTCTCTGCTCGTGAAATTGAAGTGCTGTGGCAACGCTTTAAAGCCGATTACTTCTTGCGTCACACTCACAAGCAAATCGCTTGGCACTGCGAACATTTACTTCGTATGGAAGATCCAAGTAAGCCGTTGGTTCTGATCAGTAAGAAGGCCACACGTGGCGGTACCGAAGTATTCGTTTACAGCCCAGACCAACCAGCGCTGTTTGCTACCGTCGTTGCTGAGCTTGACCGTCGCAACTTTAACGTACATGACGCACAAATCATGACCAGTAAAGATGGCTATGTACTCGATACCTTTATGGTACTAGACCAACACGGTAAAGCGATTGAAGAAGGTCGTCACAGTGCAGTGACTAAACACATTACGCATGTACTGGAAGATGGCCGTCCGACAAAAATTAAGACGCGCCGTACACCAAATAAACTTCAGCATTTCAACGTTAAAACCAAAGTCGACTTCCTGCCAACCAAGAGCAAAAAACGCACTTTGATGGAGTTTGTCGCTCTCGATACACCGGGGCTTCTGGCGAAAGTGGGTCGTACCTTTGCTGATTTGGGCATTAACCTCCATGCGGCAAAAATCACCACCATTGGTGAGCGCGCTGAAGACTTGTTTATTCTGACGAGTGAAGCCGGCGGCAGGCTCAGTGAAGAGCAACAAGACGAGCTGCGTGAAAAGCTGATTGAAAAACTCTCTGACCCAGTTTCGGCTTGAGAGAAAACCGGCGCTTGATCAACAACTAAGGTGGGTAAGAACGATAGCGATCTTGCCCACAAGTTGAGCAATTTGACTAAATATCAGCTATCTAGCTCATAAATGGGCTGCTACAGTTGTATGGACTCCAATTCAATACACAGAGGTAGCCTATGTATCCACACCTCACTGGTTTGGGCATCCATGACCCGAAACAGATTGAACGTTACTCCCTGCGCCAAGAAGCACACAAAGACGTCCTAAAGATCTACTTTCACAAACAGAAAGGCGAGTTTTTCGCTAAGAGTGTGAAGTTCAAATACCCACGCCAAGTTAAAAATGTATTAGTAGATAGCGGCAGTCATAAGTACAAAGAAGTAACCGAAATCAACCGTAACCTGACGCTTGTGATCGATGAGCTAAACAAGATCACCAAGCCTGTAAAAGTGGCTGAAGTGGATGTAAAAGAGAAGATTCTCTCTGATCTTCGTCATTTGGAGAAAGTCGTTTCCAGTAAGATCGCCGAGATCGAAGCGGATCTAGAAAAGCTGAAATAACACATTAAGAACTGAAAAATTAAAAGGGGTTGGTACCGATACCAACCCCTTTCTTTGTTTAATACAGCGAATAGCGGATCAACCTAACCGCTTATTGCACCAACGATGCATCCCACTCAAATCTCGCAAATAACTGCTGCCAAGTTTCATCGATATTGGCTTTCATCACGATTTCTTCATCGGTAAACGGATGCACAAAGCGCAACTCTGATGCATGCAGCAACAGTCGATGAGAGTCGAATTCGGTACGGTACAACTTGTTGTGCTTGCCATCACCGTGTGTCGTATCACCAACGATTGGATGACGTAGGTGAGCCATGTGACGACGCAACTGATGCTTACGCCCTGTCTTTGGCTTCATTTCCATCAAACAGTATCGTGTGGTCGGGAACTTACCTGTTGAATAAGGTACTTCCACTTTTGCCAGCGGTTTGTATGCCGTTACTGCTTCTTGTGCTTCTTTCTCTCGCGAAGCAAACTTATCGGCAATCTTATCGAGTTCAACTTTCAGAGCGTAATCCAGTACGCCTTCTTCCTCGATCCAGCCTCGAACGATCGCATGATAGGTTTTCTCCATCTTGTGCTCAGCAAACATAGGCATGACTTGTGAAGCAACTTCGCTGGATAAAGCAAACACAAGTACACCTGAGGTTGGGCGATCCAAGCGATGCAGTGGAAACACATGCTGACCAATTTGATCGCGCAGCGTTTGCATCACGAATTGAGTCTCATGCTTATCCAACCAACTACGGTGCACTAGCATTCCGGCAGGTTTGTTGACCGCAACAAAGTACTCGTCCTGATAAACGATCTCTAATACAACCGGTTCAACGGATGGTGATGTTTCTTGTTCTGACATTGAGGTTACTTACATAGTTCGTCGATGGTTCGAATAGTCACTAATAGCTCGGCGTAATGCGGCTCTTGTTTCCACGCTTCTGCAAAATACGGCTCAATAGAAAAGCCACGTGGCAAAGGTTGGTTACTTTCCACTAACGCATGCATACGGGCAATAAAGATCCACTGCAACCACTCATGCGGATGAAGTGTATCAATAGCAAATGGTTCCGTGCTTTGCAGTGCTTGTTCCGATGGCATAGTGTGCTGCCACAGCTCATGATGGCGCAATTGTGCTTCAAGTTGTTGAAGTAAGTCGACCAATTGGGTGTTTGTTGCCATTAATTCCGCCTCGAACCTTGAATTAGCCGAGAATGATACCATTTCTTGTGAAAAGAACATTAGGATGTCGTATTTAATGGAAAACATTCAAACACTCACTCAGCTGTTAAACAACAGCCATTGTGAATATCAAATCTTCGACCTTGGTCGTCGTATCAAAACCATCGATGCACAAGTGTTTGCGGATGTGGAAAAAGGCCAGTGCCCTTACCCATTCCCAATGCAGCGTAAAGCGCACCTCGCAATCGCGTACTGGAATGAGCAAAAGCAGCCTTGGATTTGGTTTCTAAAGTTTGAGCTGGATGAGCGTGGTTTGCTTAAGCAATCCGACATCGGAAATTTCATTAAATACGTCGTTGAAGCGATGGGTACTCGCCTGAGTGAGGAAATGTCGGAAGAGCAACAACAAAAGCTTTCTAACAACCCATACACGTTTAAACCTGCAGAAGAAAAGATGGCAGTCTTCCACAGTCAAGTTCGCGCGAACTTAGACTTACCCACCAGCCAGTATTACGAGCACACTCAGCACTACTTTACCGGTGACCTAGGTTGGGACAACTGGCAAACGGTTGGTCTACAAGGCATCACTGATATGGCTGCACGCTTAGGCAAAGAGCAAAATGCCGTGACTTTGCGTAAAGCGCTTAACCACTTGCCTAATGAACCACTTTACGCCCTACTCGGCGCGCTTGAACATGTCGACCTACAAGAACGTTTGGCAGAACGCATTGCGGAGAAAGCGCAGCAAGAAATCGAAAGCAACGAACCTGACTTGTTCTTACTCTCTGCTTTGATTCGAGCTCTAGCGGGTGCACCAACCGAGATTTCCTTGCCAACCTTGAAGGCAATTTTACAAAGCCCACGTTTGAGCCACCAAGAAGTATTGATAGGCATCGCTGGACGTACTTGGCACTTGCTCGCTGACGCTAACGTCGCTGAGCAATTTTTGCTGCGCCTCGCACAAACTGGGAACCAAGCCCTATTTAATCAATTGTTTGCCGATTTGGTTATGCTGCCAGAGCTAAGAATGGTATTGCTACCTTTGCTGCACTCTAGCCCATCGGAAGAGCTAGCGACGGCATTAGTCAAACTGCAGCAAGCAACAAAGGGATAATAAAGGATTAGGGATGATCGGTGACCTACTAGCCATTTTAGGACTGTGCTTTTTTTGTTTTTTGTTTTGGCAACAACGACGTCAGTCAGAGTTGGCAAAAGCGGCTATTTCGCGTAAGTGCGATCAGTTAGATTTGCAATTAGTCAGCATTGCATTTGGTGCGCATAAATTGAAAACGCCAGACGGAATCTGGCGTTGGCATACAGTGTATCAATTTGAGTTTTCATCCCTTGGTGATGATTGCTACCAAGGCGAGTTAACGATGATCGGGTTTAGGCCGCTGAACTTTCACCTACCGCCACATCGCTTGTAAATTCCATTTCAAAGTAAGGGCCGTAAAGGTCCTTGCTTTCTCTCGTTTTTGTAAATCCTAGTTTTTCCAGCACTGCCATGGATGCTTTGTGGTGGCTATTCACATTTGCTTTGACTTTGTGTAGCCCAAGCTCACGGCACGCTTTCGGGAAAAACGCCTTTAGCGCTTCTGTCGCTAACCCTTTACCCCAATAAGCCTTATCAAAGATAAACCCTAGCTCTGGTTCATGATCTAGGTTTGAAATGAACACGTGTCCCATATAATCACGGCTGGTACTCTCAAGCACCGCCATACTGTGGACATTCTCATCGTCCAGAATCTTCTCAAACAACTGTTTGGCAGAAGACACGGTATGAGGTCCATTCATCTCTGCGCGATTTTTAGCGCAGCAATTCAACATCACGAACTCTAGTTGCAACGACTCATTGTAGGGTAGAAGAAGCATTCTTCTGGTTACTATGGTCACATCTGTTCCTTGATTACAGCAAACTTAATTTATCCGCATAGCAGAAGCTCAAGAGCTATCGATTGAAAAGCCATCGATTTGTATGCGGCACATAACGCCTTTTAGAGAAGCCGAAAGTTAAACCAACTGATTGGAAAGGATATTGATCTGGATTGTTTTTTATTCAGTGTTATGAGGAATTTATAAATAATGTGATATCGCCTACTTTCAATCATCCAAAAATATGAAAGCGCGATAAATAAGAAAGACCCCGACACAAAAGTATCGGGGCCATAGTCTTACTCGCAGCAGTCCGGCTACTAATTAGTGCTCCATGCATCATCCATAATAGTGGCTGAATCCGTCAGCTTAGTCCTTACGTCGCCGTCCTAGCGGTGTCCTTATCATCCTGATAGCTAACATTCCCCGTTAGCACACATCACTTGTTCCTTGAGCGGTGTCCTTTGCATCGTCCTGATGCTGTCCTTACCTCAATCCTATGAGGGGTCCATTGTCTGTCCTTAGTCATCAACATCCTATTGATGAATGTATCCTTACAATGTCCTACGCTCCTTGCTTGATCACTCATCCTGAATAATCAAATCGTCGTCCTGACGATGACCAAATCCTTGGTGCTTTCCTGTTCCATGTCTGCTTCCTGCCGACAAGGTTTAATTTACGCTTTTCCCTTTAAATCACAATCTACCCGAGAAAATCTTTTGTTGAAAAACTTCGTTAACAGCATGTTAAAATGATATTTTTCATACACTTAAATGCAAAACATTCTGTTTGGCTGATGACGAAATCGTTTTCTCTCACAACCCGTGTGAGAGATCTCGCACAAGGCACTGCCGAAATTGCTATTCGCTAAAATCAACCGCGCAAAGTATGATGATAGAAGTCATTTTAGTAGGGACAAATTATGTTAACTCAAGACGTCACTAAAGAGCTGGAAGCCGTGATGGAGCAGCTACAGCAGCAAGGCAAAGAGCCCACTGTGGCACTGGTAAAAGCACGAATGAAAACGCCCGTGCCGATGCCTGCATTAATCGCAACCATCAAAAGTTGGAAGAGCGCAAACCGTATCCCTAAAGTGGAAGTAGCGGTGCAAACTCCGAAAGAAGAAGATCGTATTGTTGCGCTGGAGAATACCGTGGCGAAGTTGGTTGCTCGAGTAGAGGAACTGGAAGCAAAACTCAATGAGAAAACATCATGAAGCTGTGGGTAGATGCAGATGCTTGTCCGAAAGTAATCAGAGAGACGATTGTACGCGCCGCTGAGCGCACAGGCGTTGAATGTACATTTGTCGCCAACCATGTGGTCCCTGTACCCAAACGAGCCAATATCCACTCTCTGCAAGTACCTGCTGGCTTTGATATTGCCGACAACGAAATTGTTCGTCGTGTCGAAGCCAATGACTTAGTGATTACCTCTGATATTCCATTGGCAGACGAAGTGATCAGCAAAGGTGCTCAAGCACTGAGCTCACGAGGCGAGTTATATACCAAAGACACCATCAAAGCACGTTTGAATATCCGTGATTTCATGGACACCATGCGCTCAAGTGGCATTCAGACTGGCGGCCCTGCCGCTTTGTCTCAAACGGAGCGCAGAGAGTTCGCTAACCACCTCGATAGAATCCTTGCCAAGCGTTGATTGCGCCTCCCCCTCGCATGAAAATCATTCGTTGATGAAATAGGAATCACAAAACTCCGTTCTTTGTTGTTAGAACAAGAACGGAGTTTTATTTATGAAGTCACGGATTGCCTTTTCTCTCACTTTGCTTTTATCGAGCCCTCTTTCATTGGCTAACAATAAGTCTTTTGGCATTATTGGCGGCAGTGTCACCTATGGCGAAAGCGTGTTTTCCGTCAAAGACACCCCTCAGCTTGGCGCAACACCGAATCTGTTTTATTCAGGGCCGATAGGTTTTATCGATGGCAGCTTAGCCAACTGGCAAGCGTTACCTTACGTCGGCGTATCGGCCAATTGGCGTTTTGCAGAAGTCTCCGATACCTTTGCCGATTTGCCAAATGGCATCAACGACCGAGATGGCAATGGTGAGCTTGGTATAACCTTAGGAACGGTTGGCGCGAGACTGACTTATTTGCATGATGTCACTTCAGAACACAATGGCTATGAAGTTCAATTGCATCTCGGTCGGACGTTAGAAACTTGGTTGCCACCTTTTACCCTGACTCCATATCTTGAAATCGACTATCGTGACAAAAAACTCTCTCACCACCTCTACAGTGTCTCTGCACAAGAGGCCGCTGCATCTGGGTTAAACGAGTTCAAAGCCGACTCTACTTTTGTTTATCAAGCGGGAATTATCGGTTTGTATGAGTTCACACCATCTTGGATTGGCATTTCTAAAGCTGAGTTTGTGCATCACGATAGCGACAGCCCTTTAATTCAGCGTGATGTCGGATGGTCGTTTGAAGTCGGCCTAACTTATCGCTTCGCCGGACTTTAAACAAAAAAGCCTGCGATAAACGCAGGCTTTGAGAGCTGAGTGACGTTGCCAATTAAGGCGTGTAGTACGTAGCCGCACCAGGACCAACTGGTAGACCAAATACGAATACCCATAGGTAGAACAGCACACTCCAACCTACGATAAAGCAGATTGAGTATGGCAGCATGGTCGCAATCAACGTACCGATACCTAGGTTCTTCATATAGCGTGTTGCTACCGCAAGGATAAGACCGAAGTAGCTCATCATTGGAGTGATGATGTTCGTCGTTGAGTCACCGATACGGTAAGCCGCCTGAATCGTTTCTGGCGCGTAACCCACAAGCATTAGCATAGGAACGAAGATAGGTGCTGTTACAGCCCACTGTGCCGATGCAGAGCCGATCATAAGGTTAATGAAGCCACACATTAGGATGAATGCGAAGAACAACATTGGGCCAGTTAGACCGATGCTTTGTAGGAAGTCTGCACCCGCGACTGCGAATACTTGACCAAAGTTAGTCCATTTGAAGAAAGCAACAAACTGAGCGGCGAAGAATACCAATACAATGTACATACCCATTGAAGACATTGACTTCGACATTGCGTCAATCACGTCACGATCGTTTTTCATTGTGCCAACCACTCGGCCGTACACAAAACCAGGAATCGCGAAGAACACAAAGATGAATGCTACGATACTCTTCAGGAATGGAGAGCCCGCAACCGTGCCTGCATCAGAACGCAGAACACCATCAGCCGGAACGATAGTCCATGCCAGTAGCGCCGATACTGCTAGAACAGCGATACCTGCCAGTTTAAGACCTTTCTTCTCTACGTCAGTCAGTGTACCCATCTTGTCTTGAGACAGGTCTTCCGCTGCTTCTTCATCGTTGTATTTGCCAAGTTTCGGCTCAACGATTTTCTCCGTTACAAATGCACCAGTAATCGCGATAAAGAAGGTAGAAACAAACATGAAGTACCAGTTTACTTCTGGGCCTACCGTGTAAGTTGGGTCAATCATCTGTGCAGCTGTTTCAGTGATACCTGAAAGCAGTGGGTCAACCGTACCAATCAGTAGGTTTGCTGAGTAACCACCAGATACACCAGCAAACGCGGCTGCTAGACCAGCAAGTGGGTGACGACCTAATGAGTGGAACAGCATTGCAGCTAGTGGGATCAATACCACGTAGCCAAGCTCAGAAGCCGTGTTTGAAATGATACCTGCGAAAACAACAGTCACAGTAACCATGCGCTGAGAAGCGCCCATTACTAGGCCACGCATTGCAGCAGAAAGTAGTCCAGAATGTTCTGCAATGGCAACACCAAGCATCGCAACCAAAACCGTACCTAACGGTGCGAAGCCAACAAAGTTTTTCACTAGGTTAGTAACAATCAGTTCTAAGCCGTCAGCATTGAGCAGACTGATTACTTGAATCATACCGTCCGCTGCACGACCCGGCGCGCCTTCTGGGCGTGGATCCATGACTGCGACTTCAAAGTAGCCCGCGATACCGGACATCACTAGGATTGCAAGACAGAAAATGGCGAAAAGTGTGATTGGGTGGGGTAAAAGGTTCCCCAAATATTCAACTGTATCTAAGAAGCGCGTGAATAGTGGCTTCTTTGGCGAGTTTTGTTTCATTGAAGCAGATGAACTCATCTGTTCCCTCCTTGTATTTATTCCTGCGCATTTGTGACAAAAATGTCATAAAGCTTGCGCAGGGTACTCGACACAAGGGTTAAGTGAAAGTTCAAAACGTTACAGAATGTAACTTAAAGACGGATTTATGACCTATTATCGATAAAAATATAGTTATATCACCCACATATAGATCATAAATCAGCATTATAAGTAACTGCATCCCATAAATTATTACGATATTTATGGTTATTTCTGCACCGCCTTGAAGCGCGGGTTCGACTTACAAATGACGTATAAACGCCCTCTTCTTTTTACGATTTGGCAATCAGGGTGTCGGCTTTTTGCGCTCTTTAATGATTTAACAACTTTCATCTCTTAGTCCTTATCTTTATTAAATTGACCAAAGCGACGATTAAAGTTCGCAATACGACCTTCCGCTTGAACCACACGTTGCTTACCGGTGTAAAACGGATGAGAAGCGGATGATACGTCGAGAGTGAAATATGGATAAGTTTTGCCATCTTTCCATTCGATAGTGCGATCAGTGTGTAGTGTCGACCCCACAACAAAGTACTCATCTACGCTTGTGTCGTGAAATACCACGGGGCGGTATTCTGGGTGGATACCTGGTTTCATATTAATTGTCCTTTCGATTAATTGTTATGTTATAACAATGCAATTAAGAATCATTATCAACAAAAAAGCAAGCGGAATTTTGTGGTACTTTAGCTTCCACCTCCCATGCATAAGACAACGTATCCATGTATTCCATTGAGCCTATTGGTGTTATTCAAAGCCCATACAAAGAGAAATTTGCTGTCCCTCGCCAACCTCGATTGGTGCCAGCTGCGCGCTCACGCGTCAAACTTCAAGGCGCAGCAAATAGTCCAGAAGCCGTGCGCGGATTGGAGCAGTTTTCTCATGTTTGGTTGTTGTTTTTGTTTGATCAGAATTTAGAAGCCGGATGGAAACCAACTGTGCGCCCGCCTCGTTTGGGCGGCAATGAGCGTATTGGTGTGTTTGCTTCACGTTCGACTTTTCGCCCGAATGGCATTGGTATGTCAGCGGTAGAAGTTAAAGGTATCAGCAAGCAAGGCGATCAGATCTATTTGGATCTTGGTAACGTAGACTTGGTCGATGGCACGCCAATTGTTGATATCAAACCATACATCCCCTACTCAGATTCCATTGCAGAGGCACAAGGTGGCTATGCGGAAGACGAACCTGAAAAATCACAGGTCGACTTCTCTTCAGTGGCACTGGCAGCACTCGAAAAGCGTGACGATACTGAGTATGTCAAAACAGTGATCGAGCAGGTTCTGGCGCAAGATCCTCGTCCGGCTTACAAGAAAAACAAGCCTGACAATAAGGAATATGCGGTAAATTTGTTCGATCTGAACGTTAAGTTCACGGTTAGCGATAACTTAATAACAGTTACTGCGATTGAAAGCTTTTGACAAAGGCATTTGGCTGATATTATAAGCGGCTAACAATTTTCCCCTTGTGGGACCTTCATACTCCTGTCCATTCTGGCTTGAGTATCTAACTTTAATAAACGGATAAATTTAATGCGTACCAGTAATTATCTTCTTTCTACTCTGAAGGAGACTCCAAACGACGCAGAAGTAGTGAGCCACCAGCTCATGCTACGCGCGGGTATGATCCGTAAGCTGGCTTCAGGTCTTTACACCTGGCTGCCTACTGGTCTACGTGTGCTGCGTAAAGTCGAAAACATCGTTCGTCAAGAAATCGACAATGCAGGTGCAGTCGAAACTTTGATGCCCGTTGTTCAGCCGTTTGAACTATGGGAAGAGACAGGTCGTTCTGAGAAGATGGGTCCTGAGCTACTTCGCTTTACTGACCGTCATACTCGTCCGTTTGTTCTTAGCCCTACAGCTGAAGAAGTGATCACTAGCCTTGTGCGCAACGAAGTGAGCTCTTACAAACAGCTTCCGCTAAACCTGTACCAAATCCAGACTAAATTCCGTGATGAGCGTCGCCCACGTTTCGGCGTAATGCGTGCACGTGAATTCTGCATGATGGATGCATACAGCTTCGACATCGACAAAGAAGGTCTAGAGAAATCTTACCAAGCGATGC
Organism: Vibrio owensii; assembly: GCF_002021755.1. Classification (NCBI taxonomy): domain Bacteria; kingdom Pseudomonadati; phylum Pseudomonadota; class Gammaproteobacteria; order Vibrionales; family Vibrionaceae; genus Vibrio; species Vibrio owensii. The sequence goes on along the minus strand of NZ_CP019959.1, from coordinate 2,698,246 downwards.
ACGATGCTTACTGTAAAGCATTTGATCGCATGGGTCTTGAGTACCGTCCAGTACTTGCTGACTCTGGCGCTATCGGTGGTAGTGGTTCTCAAGAGTTCCACGTACTTGCTGAAAGCGGCGAAGACCTAATCGCATTCTCTACTGAGTCTGATTACGCAGCGAACATCGAAAAAGCAGAGGCGGCAGCACCTGCAGGTGAGCGCGCTGAACCAACTCAAGAGATGACGCTGGTTGATACGCCAAACGCGAAAACAATCGCGGAGCTTGTAGAGCAACACGGTCTAGCAATCGAGAAGACAGTAAAAACTCTATTCGTGAAAGCGTCTGATGAAGTAGATGCTGACATCATCGCTCTTATCGTTCGTGGTGACCACGAGCTAAACGAAGTGAAAGCAGAAAACCTACCTCAAGTTGCTTCTCCACTAGAGATGGCAACAGAAGAGGAAATGCGTGCACTTATCGGTGCTGGCGCTGGTTCTCTTGGCCCTGTTGGCCTTGAACTGCCATTCATCGTTGACCGCTCTGTTGCTGTAATGAGCGACTTCGGCGCAGGCGCAAACATCGACGGTAAACACTACTTCGGTATCAACTGGGGTCGTGACGTTGAACTGGGTCAAGTTGAAGATCTACGTAACGTAGTAGAAGGCGATCCAAGCCCATGTGGTCAAGGTACGCTAATGCTTAAGCGTGGTATCGAAGTTGGTCACATCTTCCAACTAGGTAACGTTTACTCAGAAGCAATGAACTGTGGTGTTCTTGGTCCTGACGGTAAGAACGTAATCCTAGAGATGGGTTGTTACGGTATCGGTGTTTCACGTGTTGTTGCTTCTGCAATCGAGCAAAACCATGACAAATACGGCATCATTTGGCCAGACGCACTAGCACCTTTCCAAGTGGCTATCGTTCCTATGAACATGCACAAGTCTGAAGAAGTGAAAGAAGCAGCTGAGAAGCTGTACGCTGAACTGACGGCTATGGGTATCGAAGTACTATTCGATGACCGTAAAGAGCGCCCAGGCGTAATGTTCTCTGATATGGAACTTATCGGTATTCCTCACACTATCGTGATCGGTGATCGTTCAATGAAAGAAGGCAACTTCGAGTACAAGAACCGCCGCTCTGGTGAGAAGACAGCCGTTGCAATGGCAGACATCGTTGAGCACGTAAAAGCTCAACTACAATAAGCTGCACTAAGCACACTGTGCTGGATATAGCGATGAAAAGGGTTGGCTTCGGTCAGCCCTTTTTTACATCTGATTTTCTAAGTGTGTAGACCCTCTCTAATATTTGCGTTGTTAATCTTTGGTTCAGATTTATCACCTTACACTGGATTCAATCTAGTAAGGAGGTTACTCATGGATCTAAAAAGTCTTCTTAACCAAGCACTCAAATCAGACCTACTTAAACAAGGTAGCGATGCGCTCAGTAAACAAACGAGCAATATCAAATCATCATCAAGTTCTAGCCAGCTAAAAACGCTTGGCGCAGGCGCGATTGGTGGCGGCCTTATCGGCATGCTAATGGGCTCTAAGAAGAGCAAAAAGATGGCCAAGAAAGTCGGTGCAGGCGCACTCAAAGTCGGTGGCGCAGCGGCACTAGGTGCTCTGGCTTACAAAGTTTACAACGATTGGCAATCGAAACAGGATACACAGGGCGTCAACGAAACCTTCGACCCTGATGACAACAAACATGCAAAGCTGATCCTTAAAGCCATGATTGGTGCAGCGAAAGCCGATGGCCATGTCGATGAAGAAGAAATGGCTCGCATCGAACAAGCACTGACAGAAATGGGCGCAGATGATCATGTAAGACAGTTGGTTCATCAAGAGCTACATAAGCCTCTCGATCCGGCGGAAATTGCACGCTTGGCGACCTCTCCACAACAGGCTTCAGAAATATATCTGGCATCACTGATTGTGGCCGATGAGCAAAACTTTATGGAAAAAGCGTATTTGCAGGAGCTTGCTAAGCAGCTCAACCTTGCTCCAGAAGTGACGCATCAATTGGAAGCGCAGTTGCAGTGATGAATGTTTGCTCAAGTTGCTTGTTAACTTGAGCCAAAACAATTCTCTGCTTTGAGTTTCAAAACGGCTATGTGTATATTTGAGAGCAGTTATCATTTATTAAGGATTTAGCCATGCAAGTATACGGCTGTTGTGAATTAGTTCGTGAGCTTTACGCTCAAATCGGTAGTGGCGATCAAGCATACGTGCCTCAAGCAATCTCATGTGCAGTAAGAGCACTGAATGACGTTGCGGCAGACGAGTCTCTACCAAAAGACGTGCGTGAAAAAGCGGCGTTTGCTGCGGCAAACCTACTGATCTCTGATTTCGAGGATAAGTAATGAATCTAGCGAACTTCGAATCCATGGATCCAATCATGCTGATGAGCATCGTCAACATGAAGCTACGTGACGACTTCGGTGGTGATCTGGATAAGCTGGTTGCATTCTTTGATATCGACCGCGCAGCACTTGAAGCAAAACTGGCAACGGCGGGTTTTGACTTTCTACCTGACGCAGGTCAGTTCCGTTAACAGCCCATCGCGACGGACAACGTAAACAACGAATAGAAAAAAGGGCTTGATGCATTCATCAAGCCCTTTTCTTTTGTACTTTGCGTAAGCCGATTAGCCGAACGAAGCCCAAATAACGGTCGCTACCAGAATCGGACAAACAAACTTCACGTATGCCGGCCACAGCTTACCAAACCAACCTTGAGTGAACTCAGGACAACCTTGCTCAAGCTCTTTGATTTTTGAGTGACGATTCCATACCCAGCCACCAAATAGACAGAACAATAGCGCCGCCATAGGTTGTAGATATTGCGTTGCGATGGTCGCAACCATGCCAAACAGTGCGCCGAAGTTAAATACGATAACCACACTGAACAGCGCAATCAGGCCACCTAATACCCAGCTTGTCGTGCTGCGTTTAGTATTGAATCGCTCACCCACCAGTGCAACCGGACATTCAAGCATCGAGATAGATGACGTCAATGCTGCAATCGTCAGTAGTAAGAAGAACACGATTGAGAACAGTTGGCCAAGCAAACCTAAGCTATCAAACATCAGCGGTAGAACTGTAAATACCAATGTATCTGAACTTAATAGCGAACCATCTTCTGCATAGATTTGAACGCCTTTTTGCATCGCAACGAACATTGCAGGCATCACCACTAGACCAGCAATAAAGGCAACGGCGGTATCGACCATAGTCACGTTCATCGCCATCTTCGGCAAGTTCTCTTTCTTACTTAGGTAAGAGCCATAGATAAGCATCGAACAGCCACCGATGGTCAGAGAGAAGAAGCCTTGGCCCATTGCGGCAAGGATTAGTTTGCGATCCCATACTTTCTCGAAATCAGGCACTAGGTAGTGCTTCAAACCTTCCATCGCACCGTTTTGCGTCATGATGTAAATGAACAGCAAACCGAACAGAACAAACAGTGCTGGCATTAGACGTGTAGACCACTTTTCAATGCCCTGTTTTACGCCGCCTTGTACGATCAAAATGGTTAATACATAAAACGTAATCGTACCGAACAAGTTGCGCTCAACACTGAAGCCTTTCAACCATTGTGTCGCCGCTTCCAAGCCCATGATGTCGGTCACTGCACCCAACATAAAGCAGATCAACCAGCCGCCAACAATTGAGTAAAACGCCAAAACCGCACTTGGCACACTCAGACCAATCCAACCAACTAGGCCGCCAAGCTTCTTGCCCAAAGGGTTGTCTGTTAGGGAACGCATACTGTCTACTGGGTTTGCTTGGCCATGACGACCGATCGCCATTTCAACCACCAGCATTGGGAATGCAACGATAAGAATCATCACCAAGTACACCAACAAGAAGGCACCGCCGCCGTTACTTGCTGCTTGGGTAGGAAAGCCCCAAATGTTACCTAGACCCACTGCAGCACCTGCTGCCGCTAAGATGAATCCAAGGCGCGAGCCAAAATGCTCACGAGGCTGAGAAGAAGTTTGTTGTGTCATACCACTCACACAAAATATCAATGAACTAGCTGACTAGTACACTATAGCAATATCTTCTACTCAACAAGAGTCATTAGGTTAATTACTCGACAATCAGATCAATTAGCAGACATTCAGTTTGTAAATTTCCACGTACATCTCATATTCGCCAAGTATCGTTTTTTGTCTTTTTGATGAATTTATAAATCAGCGTGAAGTGAGCCGAAAAATAATGAGCCGAGTTGTAAAGTACGAATAGTTCAACGTGATTTCGTGTTGAAAAGTGAAACATAACGCTTCGAATTTCTCTCCTGAGGTCTATTTATCAACTAGTTATCTAACTATATCTGTTCATGTTCTTACGAACATCGAGTAACTCAAGGAGAGAAAAATGAAGTTCACTCTACTGCATGGTGCAGTGATAGCCGCTCTTAGTGTCAGCTATCAAGCTCAAGCCTACAACTGCCAAAACTTATCAACGTGGGATAGCACAACCGTCTATAACTCTGGCGATCAAGTGCAAACCAAAGGCGCTGCGTATGAGGCTGCTTACTGGACTCAGGGTAATGATCCGGTAAACAACTCAGGTCCATGGGAGGCGTGGAAAGGCCTTGGACAATGTGATAGTGGCGGTACAAACCTCCCTCCAACGGTGTCTTTCTCCTCTCCTGCAGATAATGCTCAGATCCCTGAAGGTAGCGTAATCACTTTGTTAGCGAACGCTGCTGACGAAGACGGCCAAGTGGCTCAAGTCGAATTTCTTGCTGGTAACCAGACCGTTGCTGTTGTTACCCAATCCCCTTTCCAAGCTAACTGGACAGCAGTAGAGGGTGTCTCTCAGTTAACGGCAATCGCCACCGACAACGAAGGTGCGGTAACCACAACCAATGTTTCTATCTTCGTTCAACCGCAAACCGAACTACCACCTCCAACCGTTTCTCTAACGAGCCCAACAGGCACGGAAACACCAAGAGTGGGTGACACTATTTCGGTAACGGCCGATGCAGCAGACAGCGATGGTTTAGTCACCCAAGTTGAATTCTTCGTAAACAACCAATCCGTTGCTGTCGATACTGCGGCTCCATATGAATATGTCTGGACGGCAGTAGTCGGTACTCATACCTTCAAAGTGCAAGCGACCGATGATTCAAACCTGACAACCATGAGCCAAGAAGTCTCGCTCGTCGTCAGCGATTCCAACTCTGGTGGCTGTGCAGATGCTGTGCCTTATGTAGCTGGTAACCGCTATGAAGCAGGCGCACTCGTTTCTAACCTCAACCAGAAATACCGCTGTGATGTTGCAGGTTGGTGTTCTTCTGATGCAGCCTGGGCTTATGAGCCGGGTGAAGGTTTGTACTGGCAGGATGCGTGGACTGGGCTAGGTGCCTGTTCGACACCGCCTCAAGTCGCTATCACCGCACCAAGCGAAGGACAAGTCTTGCTCGCAGGTGACAGCGTTGAAGTCTCGGCGGATGCCAGCGATGCAGACGGTAGCGTGACTCAAGTGGAGTTCTTCGCCAATGACACCAGTTTAGGTGTGGTTGCTCAAGCACCATATTCCGTTCTATGGAATGCAACGCTAGTTGGCGCGAATCAACTAAAAGCCGTTGCCACAGACAACGATAACAATACGTCCGAGTCTGTCGTCAACGTGACTGTGAGTGACCAAGATTTGGTGATTTCATTGACGTCACCGAGTGCAGGTCAAACCGTCGGTTTAGGTAAGAATCTCGTTCTAAGCGCAGATGCAACCTCACTAACCTCTGGTGTGAAACATGTCGACTTTATGGTGAACGGTGCAATTGTCGCAACCGACATGACGGCACCTTACTCGGCGAACTGGACACCTGCCGCAATTGGTAGCTTTACGGTAAGCGCTCAAGCCACCGACCTTGCAGGTACAACAGCGCTTTCTGATGCAGCATCGATTACCGTTGTTGAACAAACTGAGAAACGTCATAAGTTGATTGGTTACTGGCACAACTTCGTGAACGGTGCAGGCTGTCCTATCCGCCTCGCTGACATGTCTGATGCATGGGATGTGATTGATATTGCCTTTGCAGAAAACGACCGTAACAGCGATGGTACGGTGCACTTCAACCTGTATTCTGGTGACATCTACAGTGATTGTCCTGCGCTAGACCCAACTCAATTCAAGCAAGACATGGCCGCGCTGCAAGCTAAAGGTAAGAAGTTCGTTCTGTCTCTTGGTGGTGCAGAAGGCACAATCACGCTCAACACAGACCAAGATGAAGCAAACTTCGTGTCTAGCCTAACCGCATTGATTGCCGAATGGGGCTTCGATGGTTTGGATGTGGATCTTGAAAGTGGCTCTAACCTGCTGCATGGTTCGCAAATCCAAGCTCGTTTAGGTGGTGCGTTGCTGCAAATCGAGCAGAACATGGGCGGCGATATGTACCTAACCATGGCACCTGAGCACCCTTACGTACAAGGTGGCTACATTGCTTATAGCGGTATTTGGGGCGCGTACATTCCTGTTATTAACGAAACACGCAGTACGCTCGACCTTCTACACGTTCAGTTATACAACAACGGCGGCCTGCCAAACCCTTACCTGCCAGGTTCTGCACCAGAAGGTTCTGTGGATATGATGGTGGCGCAGTCTAAGATGCTGATTGAAGGTTTTGAATTGGCAGACGGCACCATGTTTGAGCCACTGCGTGATGACCAAGTGGCGATTGGCTTACCATCGGGGCCAAGCTCAGCGAACTCAGGTCAGGCGCCAACACAGAACATCCTAGACGCATTAGATTGCTTAACCAAAGGCACTTCATGTGGCACAGTGAAACCAGCGTTTAACTATCCGAACTACGCTGGCGTGATGACATGGTCAATCAACTGGGATGAGCACGATGGCTTCAACTTCTCGAAACCAGTAGGCGATAAGCTAACTCAGATGAATGCGGAGTAACTCGAATAGATACTGGATAGTATCCATATAAAAAGAGCGCCGATAACAGGCGCTCTTTGTTATTTGTGTTTCGCGAATTAGATCGTGAAGACTTGGTAATCTTTTAATGCAGGGATCTTCTTCAGCAGATCTTGTTCTTCACCTGCCATATCATCCAGTGATTCACACAAATCTTCCGCTTGTTTTTCGACGTCTTTCGAATGCTCAGCTAAGCGTTCTTGTACCTTGGCTTGTAGTTCCGTCATGCTTTCAGACAGCGCAGTTAAGTTCAAACCACCGTCTTCTTTCATCTTGGCAGACAAAGCGTCAAATGCGCTGCTTAGGAATTCTTTGTTAAAGATTTCTTGTGCCTTTTCGAAGTCTTGTGACCATGATTCTGTCATCGAATCAAAACTGTCAGCGGGTAGAATAAAATCACCATCTTTGTAGTAACGAGCTTCTACATCGGCAAAGAAATCCTTTACCGCAACCTTAACGTTATCAAACGAATCAGGCGCATCAAGGCTTACTGCGATATCATCGATGATGTCATTTGCTAGGGCTAAGCCATCACTCGCGAGCTGTTTCGCTTGCGGAATATAAGCATTCATCTTCTCGCGGTAACTTTCAATTGCCGCTTTTTGATCATCGTCTAGCTCGATCATTTCACCTTTGATGAACAAGTTATTGTCTTCATCGACGACCGCTTTTTCACCATTAGCATGTACGATTTCTAAGTTCTGACCATCCATACGAACTTCGTTGTTAATATCAACGCGACACTGAGCTGCGTAGCCACTGGCACTGATAGTCAACAAGGAGAGCGTGAGCAGTTTCTTCATTACTTTCTCTTTTTCATGGTTATTCTGTTTAACTATAACAGCCACCTATAGGTGGGATGTCAGCAAATCGTCACGACTTCATAACAGGTTGTTTTATCGCTAATTTTCATCTCCACTTCCTCCCCTTCTTCTTTGCCCATCAAAGGACGACCAAGGGGGGATTTCGGCGTAAGAACAAACACCTCTTTACCTTGCCACTCAACAGTCAAGCCGCCAGAGCAAGGGCCGATAAAGAAGGCTTTTTCAACATCGTTCTCGTCCACTAATTCCACATAAGCACCAACCGCGATACGATCATCAACAAAATCACGCAACACAAGAGTGCGGTACTGGCGAAGCTCTTCTTCACTCTCTTGCACGCGCATCGCTTGCCCGTGTGCGAGGTAAGAAGCCTCTAAAGCTAGCGTATCGTACTTATGCTCAGGCACGGTTTCTTCATCCGTCGCGGCATCAATCGCTCTCTGAGTCGAGGCATGAGCAACTTGCAGTTTATCTTCGAGTTGTTGAATGATTATTTGGACTAAATCGACTTTGTTCATACTTTTAGGGCGCGCGTTTGGCACTCAGGGTGTGTTAATGTAACCCAGTTTATCATCAAACCAAGGTTTCCCTATTATGCAAAGTGACTCGCTTCAGCAAACGCTTCAATCCGTGTTCGGGTTTGACTCATTAAGACCCGGCCAACAACCGGTGATTGAAGCTGTAATGAACGGACACTCAGCCGCTGCCATCTTCCCAACTGGCTCAGGGAAATCGCTTTGTTACCAGCTTCCTGCTACTCAGCTACCACACCTGACGTTGGTGATCTCACCGCTTCTTGCGCTGATGAAAGACCAACTTAGTTTCCTACAAAGCAGAGGCATTGCAGCGGCATCCATCGACAGTAGCCAAAGCCGTGAAGAAACCCAGCAGGTGATGGCTGGCGTAAAGAATGGACATATCAAGATTTTGATGATCTCGGTAGAGCGACTAAAAAACGAACGTTTTCGCGAGTTCATTCGTCAAATTCCACTTTCTCTCATGGTGGTTGATGAAGCGCACTGTATCTCGGAATGGGGTCATAACTTCCGTCCTGACTACCTTAAACTGCCGCAATACCAGCGTGAACTGAATATCCCTCAAACCCTCTTGCTGACCGCAACAGCTACACCAGCAGTTATCGAAGATATGCAAAGTAAGTTCGATATCGCTGGCGAGAACATTACGGTTACCGGTTTCTATCGCTCTAATCTTGATATTTCGGTACTTCCATGTGAAGAAGAAAACAAGATAACTCAATTGAGCGACATCATTGCTGCTGCACCGAAACTACCAACCATCGTGTACGTGACTCAACAGCAAACCGCAGAACAAGTTGCTAACTCACTGATTCGTTTAGGTATCAATGCTCACGCTTATCACGCGGGAATGAAGAGTGACATTCGAGAGAAAATCCAACAGCAATTCATGGACTCGCAAATCGACTGCATTGTCGCCACAATCGCCTTTGGTATGGGGGTAGATAAATCCGATATTCGCCGTGTGATTCACTTCGATTTACCGAAATCTATCGAAAACTACGCACAAGAAATTGGCCGAGCGGGACGTGATGGGCAACGTTCTGAATGTATTCTTCTGGGTAATACCTCTGGCCTAACGGTATTAGAGAACTTTGTTTACGGCGACACGCCTGAGCCAAGCTCAATCAATTATGTATTGGAACAAATTCGCGAGAACACGCCTCAGTGGGAAGTGATGGCGCTGCGCTTATCTCGCGACAGCAACATTCGCCAACTGCCGCTGAAGACCTTGTTGGTTTATCTAGAGTTGGCAAAAGTGATTGAAGCCAAATACAGTTATTTCGCGGAATATCGCTTCAAGTTCCTGCAAGACCGGTCTTTTATCCTCAATCAGTTCCAAGGTGAGCGACGCCAGTTTATTGAAGCTATTTTTGCTTGCTCGACCAAAGCGAAAGTGTGGTGCCAAGTGGATTTAGAAGCGTTGTGGATGAACTATCAATCTGAACGCAGCCGTGTGGTTGCGGCGCTTGATTACTTCCACCAAAACGGTTGGATTGAATTAGAAAGTAAACAGCTCACGGATGTGTATTCGGTTCTCCCTGCGCCACAAAACCAACAAGCGACCTCTCAACATTTGGTTGAGCTGTTCCAATCCAAAGAGCAAAAAGACATTGAACGAATTCATACGATGTTGAATCTGTTCCAATCATCGGACTGCTTGAGCTATCAATTAGCGCATTACTTTGCTGATCACCATGCACCGACGCAATGCGGCCACTGCTCAGTATGTCGTGGACAAGTCGCATCATTCCCTCAACCACAGCAAGAACAACCCGAACTGGCACATTTATCTGCTTGGGTTGATGAGTTTGTTCAGCTTTCACCAACGGCGATCAGTAATGCCGCCGTAGCTCGATTCCTATGTGGTATTAGCACGCCAATCATCACTCAACTTAAAGCCAGTAAACTTCGAGGCTATGGTTCAATGGCAAATGTCTCATTTGAACACGTGCTCAAGCAAGTTGAGTTAGCGCGAGCTTAGAAGAAACTCAATTGCCGTGCTTGTTCTTCAGGCTTGAGCATCACACTCAAGCCTAACAAGCGTATCTCTCGGCCGTTTTGGCGCTTAAGAATGTCTCTTAACAGAACTTTGAAATCTTCGAGCTCAAGTTGAGGGTGAATGTGCTCAATCGTTGTGAGTTGAAAGTCAGCAAACTTGAGCTTGATACCCTGCTTGATGATCGATTTATCTGGACTGGCTTTTTCTAAGCGTCTCTCCAGTTCAGGGTACAACTTATCTTCAATCACCTTCCAACATTCATCGTAAGTCGAAATGTTTTCGCTAAAGGTTCGCTCTACTCCAACCGATTTGCGTTCTCGCTCCACTACCACTTCACGATCATCAATACCATGGCTGCGTTTCCAAAGCGAAGCACCTTGACGGCCGAACTGACGCAATAGTTCACGGTAATCACTGTTTTTTATGTCTTCACATAGATAGAAGCCAGCCTGATGGAGTTTCTCTAAACTCACTTTGCCAACACCTGGAATCTTTTCCAAAGGCAATTTATCGACCACCTCTTGGACTTTATCGGGTGGAATCACAAACTGGCCATTGGGTTTGTTCATGTCGGAGGCGACTTTGGCAAGAAACTTAATCGGAGCAATGCCTGCAGATGCAGTAATTCCCAGCTCATTCCGGATATCATTGCGAATCGATTCCGCAATCAAAGTCGCGGAACCACGACATACCGTAGAGTCAGTCACATCGAGGTAAGCCTCATCAAGAGAAAGCGGTTCAATAAGCGATGTATATCGTTCAAAAATGGCGCGAATCTGCTGAGAAACTTGTTTATACACGTGCATACGCCCCGGGACAACGAGGAGGTTCGGACATAGCTGTAATGCTCTTGCGGTTGGCATTGCGCTGCGTACACCAAACTTACGTGCTTCATAATTACACGTGCTGATGACACCTCTCTGCTTCTCATGGCCACCTACTGCAAGCGCAATACCACGGTAATTTGGATTGTCTCGCATTTCTACCGCAGCATAGAAACAATCCATATCCACGTGAATAATTTTTCTTACTCGCTCAATCACGCTCTACACACAAACACACTGTTCAAAAACACAGTATAGCTGCAAATATACGTATTGGAAATACTGTTATCTGGAGTCAATATTGGAAATTTTTGTCGGAGTTTTTAATAGCGATGTATTCATATTTCGTTATTATTGATTCAAATAACACTAAAAAAGTAGGGACACTTCTTTGAGTAATAAAATACTGGTCGTCGAAGACAGTCGCGCCTTTAGAAACTATCTCGTACAGATCTTAACTCAGGCTGGTTATGAGGTACTTGCTGCAGAGAGCTATGCGGACGCTCAATCCATTTTAGCGGCTAAACCAGAGCTATTGTGTGCGGTATTAGATTACTGCTTACCTGACGCCCAAGAAGGCGAAATCATCGATCTCTCTTTAGCTCATCAACAAAAAGTCATCGTGCTTACGGCAATGTTTCAAGATGATGTTCGTGAAAAAATGCTGGCGAAAGGCGTGTTGGACTACATTCTGAAAGACAGTATGGCTTCCGTCTCTTACCTCCTTCCACTGATCAAACGATTGACCAATAATCAGCGACACAAGTGCTTAGTCGTTGACGATTCAATGACGGTTCGTCGCCACGTTGTTCAATTGCTAGAGCACCAGTACATCCAAACGTTGCAAGCTGAAAATGGTCAACAAGCCATCGAGTTGATCGAGCAAAACCCTGATATCACCTTGGTACTGACTGACCACGATATGCCAGTAAAGGATGGTATTACCATGATTCGCGAGCTGCGCCAGAAATTGGATAAGAACCAACTTGCTATACTGGGCATCTCAGGAAGCGACGATCACACCATGACCGCACGTTTTCTAAAGGCTGGTGCGAATGACTTTCTATATAAGCCTTTCAATCAAGAAGAATTCTTTTGCCGCGTTCATCAAATCTTAGACATGAAAGAAGCAACCACTGAGCTATTTAGAATGGCAAACCAAGATGCGCTTACTGGGTTATGGAATCGCCGCTTTTTGTTTGGACAAGCTTGCGGTGGCTGTGAGAAGCGCAATATCGCTATGCTGGACATCGACTTTTTCAAGAAGGTCAACGATAACTACGGGCATGATGGCGGTGATGCTGCGCTGGTGATGGTAGCGAATATCCTAAAGATTTACTTCCCCGAAGACATCATCGCTCGCTTTGGTGGGGAAGAATTCTGTATTCAAGCTTGTGGAAGCTATGATGATTTCGTCACTCGTTTAGAGCAAATGCGCCAAAGGGTAGAGAAAACCCCTATTCCGTATCAGGAAGAAGACATTCAAGTGACCATCAGTGTTGGCGTGTCAAATATACAGGGTAATCTAGACCAACAGATAAAAGTGGCCGATGACCGTTTATATCAAGCAAAAGAAAGTGGTCGCAACCAGACTGTCTACCAATAGCGCCCTGTTTCTCGATTACAAAAAACAAAACCCAGCGACAAGGCTGGGTTTTCTATTTTGGTTATCGCCGATTAAGCAATGCGATCTTTTTCCCATGCAGCGAGCTTCTCAGCACGCGCAGCTTCACGGGCTTCACGCTTTTTACGTGCATCACATGGTTCTGGGCAGTTACATACTTTCTCGATGCCTACTGCACCAAGACCACCACAGCTACCTTTTACAACCTTCTTTTGGAAGATGTAACCTACTGCCATCGCTGCAATCACCGCAACAAAGACAGCAAAAGTAATTAGAAATGTACTCATAAGGACATGCTCACTTCTGTTGTTATTTCTTCATGAACGGCTTGTATGCTTCCGAAGCCAGCTCTTTAAAACCATCATCCGTTTTCACAACCATGAAAACAGGAATGTTATTCTCGTTCGCGATTTCCATGCCTTTGTCTTCACCTAGCACCATTAGGCCAGTTGCCAGACCATCAGCCGTCATCGACGATTTATCCAGTACCGTTACAGACACCACTTTATGATGGATTGGTTTGCCTGTTTGCGGGTTAATGATGTGAGAGTATCGCACACCATTGCTCTCAAAGTAATTACGATAGTCACCGCTTGTTGCAATTGCCATATCACCCGGCTCAATAATTTCTTGAATTGAGCGCTCATCAACGGTTGGCTTTTCAATTGCAATACGCCACGGCACACCTTCACGGTTAATGCCTTTTAAGCGCATTTCACCACCAACTTCTACCATGTAGTTGTGAATACCTTCAGATTGTAGGTAATCCGCAACCACATCAACACCCCAACCTTTTGCGATAGTTGATAGATCAACGTAAAGGTTTGGAATGTCTTTAGACATTTTATTGCCTTCAATAGACAGATGATGGATACCTGTATTCGCTTTGCGAGCTGCTAGCTCTTCATCTGTCGGAACCACATCTGGACGCGCTTCAGGACCAAAGCCCCAAAGGTTAACCAAAGGACCAACAGTGACGTCTAGTGCACCTAAAGTAAGACCGTTTAGACGAATCGCTTCTTTCACTACTGTTGCAGTTTGCGGTGATACCTCGAATGGCTCACTCGTTGTGTGTTGGTTAAAACGGCTAAGCTCTGAATCTTCACGGTACGTCGACATTTGATCGTTCACTTCTTCAAGTAGGCGATCGATTTCTGTCTGGAGCGCTTCAGGCGATGGTAGGCCATCTTGCTGAATGTATTTGATGTTGTAAGTTGTGCCCATAGTTGGGCCACTTAGATGAATTTGATCCGCAGACTTTTCACAGCCAGCCAAAACCAATAGAGAAGCGAATGCAACAAGCCACTTTTTCACTTGTTTACTCCTATTGTCGTTAAATTGATATGGAAAATGGGTTCTCTTGAGACAAACCGATTTCCTATATCAACTGTTGAATATCGTCGTGTTTTCTACAAAAAATAATGGCTAGCTCTTAGAGAGCTAGCCATAGATTCAATCACTTGGAGGAATTAACCACCGAAGTCATCTAGTAGGATGTTTTCATCCTCTACACCTAGATCTTTTAGCATGCCGATTACAGCAGCGTTCATCATAGGTGGACCACACATGTAGTATTCACAGTCTTCTGGCGCTTCGTGATCACGTAGGTAGTTCTCGTAAAGAACGTTGTGAATGAAGCCAGTGTAACCATCCCAGTTATCTTCTGGCATAGGGTCAGACAGTGCACAGTGCCATACGAAGTTATCGTTGTCAGCCGCTAGGCCGTCGAAGTCTTCTACGTAGAACATTTCACGCTTAGAACGTGCACCGTACCAGAATGACATCTTACGCTTAGAGTGCAGACGTTTTAGCTGGTCGAAGATATGAGAACGCATTGGAGCCATACCTGCACCACCACCAACGAATACCATTTCAGCGTCAGTGTCTTTCGCGAAGAACTCACCAAATGGACCAGAAATCGTACACTTGTCGCCTTCTTTCAGAGACCAGATGAACGATGACATGATGCCAGGTGGTACGTCTGGGTTGTTAGGCGGCGGCGTAGCGATACGCACGTTAAGCATGATGATACCGTGCTCTTCTGGGTAGTTAGCCATAGAGTATGCGCGGATCGTGTCTTCGTTTACCTTAGACTCGTAGCGGAACAGGTTAAACTTGTCCCAATCTTCACGGTATTCTTCAGGTACATCGAAATCAGCGTATTTAACGTGGTGAGCTGGCGCTTCAATCTGGATGTAACCACCAGCACGGAAAGGTACTGATTCGCCATCTGGGATTTGTAGCTTAAGCTCTTTGATGAATGTTGCTTTGTTATCGTTAGAGATAACAGTACATTCCCACTTCTTAACGCCGAAGATTTCTTCAGGAAGTTCGATGTCCATGTCAGTTTTCATTGCAACCTGACACGCTAGACGCTCACCTTCACGTGCTTCACCTTTAGTAATGTGGTCAAGCTCGGTAGGTAGGATGTCACCACCACCTGATTTAACTTTTACGCGACACTGACCACAAGAGCCACCGCCACCACAAGCAGAAGATACGAATACGCCAGCACCAGCTAACGCAGATAGTAGCTTACCACCTGGTTGTGTAACGATCGCCAGTGAAGGGTCATCGTTCACAGAAATTGTAATGTCACCTGTTGGTACAAGCTTAGACTTAGCGAAAAGAATCACTAGTACTAGCGCAAGTACGATCAGAGTAAACATCACTACACCAAGAATAATGTCCATTGACTATTCCTTAATTGTTGCGGTTTACCCGACTTACAGTTGAACACCAGAGAAAGACATGAAGCCTAACGCCATTAGACCTACAGTGATGAACGTGATGCCTAGACCACGTAGACCAGGAGGTACGTCTGAATACTTCATCTTCTCAC
Organism: Vibrio owensii; assembly: GCF_002021755.1. NCBI lineage: Bacteria > Pseudomonadati > Pseudomonadota > Gammaproteobacteria > Vibrionales > Vibrionaceae > Vibrio > Vibrio owensii. The sequence goes on along the minus strand of NZ_CP019959.1, from coordinate 2,682,672 downwards.
GGATACCTGCAAGAGCAACGATTGCTAGCATCCAGCCCACACCAGAGCCGAAGCCGTAAACAACAGATTCAGCAAAGTTGTAGTCACGTTGTACCATGAAAGATACACCACCGAAGATCGCACAGTTTACTGTGATCAGCGGTAGGAAGATGCCTAGCGCGTTGTACAAAGGTGGGAAGAAACGGTCAAGAACCATCTCTAGAATCTGTACAAGTGCCGCAATTACACCGATAAAGGTGATGAAGTTTAGGAAGCTAAGGTCTACGCCCTCAACTAACGCGTTCTCTTTCAAAACTAGGTTGTAAACTAGGTTGTTCACAGGAACTGCGATAGTTAGTACTACCACAACAGCAACACCTAGACCGAAAGAGGTCTTAACTTTCTTAGATACGGCAAGGAAAGTACACATACCTAGGAAGAAAGACAGTGCCATGTTTTCGATGAAAATCGATTTAACTAGCAGACTGATGTAATGTTCCATGACGTCCTTACTCCTTCGCTTCGATTTGTTCAGGTCTGATAATGCGGATAGCCCAGATCATGAAACCGATTAAGAAGAATGCTGATGGTGCAAGTAGCATCAGGCCGTTTGGCTGGTACCAACCACCGTTGCTCACTAGAGGTAGTACTTCTAGGCCAAATAGTTTGCCTGAGCCAAATAGCTCGCGGAAGAAACCAACAGTGATAAGAACGAAACCGTAACCAAGACCGTTACCGATACCATCGATTAGAGATGGGATTGGCGCAGATTTCATCGCGAACGCTTCAGCACGACCCATTACGATACAGTTCGTAATGATCAGACCTACGAATACCGATAGCTGTTTAGAGATATCGTATAGGTATGCTTTAAGCACTTGGTCTACCACGATTACTAGAGATGCGATGATCGCCATTTGAACGATGATACGCACACTGTTAGGAATGTGGTTACGGATTAGAGAAACAGAGAAGTTCGACAGTGCAGTTACAAATGTTACCGCTAGTGTCATTACAAATGCTGTTTCTAGTTTAGTTGTTACTGCAAGAGCAGAACATACACCAAGAACCTGCAGCGCGATTGGGTTGTTATCCAACACCGGCGCCATAATGCTCTTTTTAATGTTTTGTGCGCTAGACATTAGTTCAGACCTCCGTCACGAACTTTTGCTAGGAAAGGACCAAAGCCCATGTCACCTAACCAGAAGTCGAATGTACCTTGAACACCGTTACCAGTTAGTGTCGCACCAGATAGGCCGTCAACGCCGTGTTCAGAACCTTCTGGAGCACCACCTTTAACAATCTTGATTGCTGGTTTGTGGTTCTCGTCGAATAGTTTCTTGCCAACGAATTGAGCACGCCATGCTGGGTTCTCTACTTCACCACCAAGTCCAGGAGTTTCACCTTGCTCGTAGTAAGTGATACCAGACACAGTGTCACCGTCAGTTTCAACCGCAACGAATGCGTACATCATTGACCAAAGACCAGTACCGTGAACAGGGATGATAACTTTAGATACTTCATCACCGCTTTTCACTAGGTAAACGATACCAGTGTTAGCACGACGTAGGATCTTAGCTTTGTCTTCTTCAGCCGTTAGCTTGATAGACTCAGATGGATCTTTCGCTGCTTTACGTTGGTCGTAGTTAGCTGCTGTAGAACCGTCACCCGCAGTCTCAACAAAATCACCTGTTTTGAAGTCAACTAGACGAGGTTCAATGTACTCAGCAAATAGCTCAGGTACTTTTTTACCGTCAGCTTCAATGCCAGCAACTTCTACAATCTTTGATTGCTTATCTAGGACAGCGTTAGCTTTTTGCTTATCACGCAGGCCTACTGCCGCTGTTGATACGATGATTGAACAAACAAGGCTCAACCCGATAACAACACCCAGCGTCTTTTTAATGCTGTCGTTATTACTTGCCATAGCGTGCTAGTCTCCGCTTGATGTTCTTCTCGATAACTACATGGTCGAACAGAGGTGCGAATAGGTTCGCGAATAGAATCGCCAGCATCATACCCTCTGGGTAAGCTGGGTTAACTACACGGATCATCACACACATTGCACCGATTAGGATGCCGTACCACCACTTACCACCGTTGGTAAATGAAGCTGATACTGGGTCTGTTGCCATGAAGAACATACCGAATGCAAAACCACCTAGAACTAGGTGCCAGTGCCATGGCATGTTGAACATTGGGTTGGTGTCAGAGCCGATCACGTTGAACAGTGTCGATACTGCAATCATACCGATCATTACACCCGCAATGATGCGCCATGAAGCGATTCGCATGTATACGATCATCGCTGCACCGATCATTAGAGCAAGCGTCGATACTTCACCAATTGAACCTGGGATGTTACCGATGAAAGCATCCATCCAAGTGATAGGAGCGCCAGTGATGTTGTTGATCAACGCGCCGCTACCGCCGTGAGCCCATTGGCTAAGAGCAGTTGCACCAGAGAAGCCGTCAGCTGCTGTCCATACTACGTCACCCGAGATTTGAGCTGGGTAAGCGAAGAATAGGAAAGCACGACCTGCAAGTGCAGGGTTCAGGAAGTTACGACCTGTACCACCAAAGATCTCTTTAGCAACAACAACACCAAATGTGATACCTAGTGCCGCTTGCCATAGAGGTAGCGTTGGTGGAACGATAAGTGCGAATAGAATAGAAGTTACAAAGAAACCTTCGTTCACTTCGTGCTTACGCACCATACAGAAAAGCACTTCCCAGAAACCACCAACAATAAATACTGTTGCGTAGATTGGTAGGAAGTAAGTCGCACCGAGTAGCATTTTACTGCCAACGCCTGCTTCCGCACCGATGGTGCCGCCAAGCATTTCTGTTAGCCAATAGTGCCAGTTACCAGAGATAACTGTCGCTAGTTGATCACCAGCGTACATGTGGTTAAGTGCTGCGATAGCTTGGCCACCCGCGTTGTACATACCCCAGAACATTGCTGGGAATACCGCGAACCAAACCATGATCATGATACGTTTTAAGTCAACGCTATCACGGACGTGCGAGCTGCGTTTTGTTACTAGACCTGGCGTGTAGAAAAGCGTTGCCGCTGCTTCGTACAGTGCAAACCATTTTTCGTGTTTACCGCCCGGTTCAAAATGATGCTCGATATCCTCTATGAATTTCTTAAGCATGGATTACCCTTCCTTCACAATGGTATCTAGGCATTCACGAAGTAGCAGACCGTACTCGTATTTACCAGGACATACAAAGGTGCACAATGCTAGATCTTCTTCATCCAGTTCAAGCGCACCCAGTGCTTGGGCACTGTCTGTATCGCCTGCACATAGATCACGAAGTAGCAAAGTAGGTTCCATATCAAGAGGCATTACACGCTCGTAGTTGCCAATTGGAACCATTGCACGATCACTACCGTTAGTTGTCGTTGTCATGTTGAACAACTGACCTTTAAAGATGTGACTCAGGAAAGATTTAGTGATTGAGAATTTGTTTTTGCCAGGAACAGCCCAGCCAAACAGTTCTTTCTCACGACCTTCACGCAGGACAGAAACCTGCTGATGGTAACGACCAAGGTAAGCATGTGGACCAGACGCTTGAGTACCAGAAAGTACAGAGCCTGAAATCACACGAACTTCACCTGGCATCAATTCGCTGTCAGTTAGGTCTTCAAGAGAAGCACCTACAACAGTACGAAGAAGACGTGGGTTATTCACTACAGGACCAGCAAGAGATACAACACGATCTGTGTATAGCTCACCGGTAAGGAATAACTTACCGAACGCGATAACGTCTTGGTAGTTGATGCTCCAAGCCACGTTTTGTGCATTTACTGGGTATAGGAAATGCATGTGGGTGCCAGCAAGACCTGCTGGGTGAGGGCCATCGAAGACGTGTTCTTCTACGTTAGACTGAGAAGAGCGTGGCAAACTAGTACCAGATTTACATACGTAAACCTTGCCTTCTGTCAGGGCTGAAAGAATGTCTAGACCGGCAACGAATGCTTCTTGTTGTTCATTAATGATCAACTCAGGCTGAGCTGCTAGTGGATTAGTATCCATCGCAGTTACAAAGATAGCCTTAGAATTTGATTCGATTGCTGGAACCTTGCTGAACGGACGAGTACGTAAAGCGGTCCAAAGGCCAGATTCAACCAATTGAGTCTTGATCACTTCGCGATCTAGACCTGCTAGTTGAGCTGCTTCGAACTTATCAAATGTCACCTGCTCTTCGCCTGCCACTTCAATCACTACAGATTGAAGAACACGCTTAGCGCCACGGTTAACTTCGATCACTTTACCGGCTGCTGGAGCTGTGAACTTAACGCCAGGGTTCTTTTTGTCTTCAAAAAGAACTTGCGCTTTTTTCACTTCATCACCAACGCGGACATGCATGGTAGGACGCATGCCAACGTACTCTTCGCCAAGCAAGGCGACTTTTTTGATGGTCTTACCATCATTAATCACCTGGGATGGAGTTCCTGCGATAGGAAGATCCAAGCCCTTCTTTATTGTAATCATACGCACTTGCACTACTTTTATCGGGAAAAAGATTCTTTTGATTGCGTAACTTTTAGACACGACATCAGTGTCCGGTTTCGATGCTGTTTAAAACATCAAAATCGCAACATCCTATTAATTATCTCGTCACAAATATTAGGCGAGATTTATCAGGTGCGGTAGTCTAGCATTTTTTGGGAACTTGATGCCATGACCAATCTTAGGAAAGGTGGGTTTATTTCGGTAGAATCGAGTGTAAAAGGTTAAAGAATAGTCATAACTTTGACCCATCGCACAAATGCCAAATCCCTTGCATCTGTCATGGAAATAAAACATTCACGCTTTGAAACATGCATTAATTTTCATTCATTTGTTGAAACACTGTTAACACATTTTTTAACCTTCATTTGTGCCACATTTTAATCCCGAAAAGATGTAAAACAAAAAAAGATGGCCGAAACCATCTTTTTCAAATCAGCGAGTTAAAGCCGGTTTAACGACCGCCACCCATACACATAGGACTATCTGGCGCGCCATCTTGCTCTAATTTCCACTCTTCGTTAGTGTAAGTATGAATCGCCAACGCATGAATGTGATTATCGAGTTCATCAGCAAGCACTGTGTGCACCTGACGATGTCGACCAATAAGGCGCTGACCCGCGAACGCATCACTGACAACAATCACTTTGAAGTGACTCTCAGAACCCGGCGGAACATTGTGCATGTAGCTCTCATTGATCACTTTCAAATAATTAGGTTGCAGCTCACTATGCAGTTTCTTTTCTATGATTTCTTGGATCATATTCAGTCCTCATCGATACTAGTCCGGTAAGTATATACTCTAGTTTGACAAATGAAATCAACGAAACCTCCTTGCTCTACCTTCTCATAATCCACACAGTTCGCTAAAAGCCTGTGAAAATCAGTAAATTTGACAGCTTTTTGTATCTTGAATCTTCATCATTTGCGACAATAATCACTAATTTCCAAATCCACTTACGTTTAGTTATGAAAACCGAATTAGACCTTCACGATCGTAGCCTCACGCTACATCGTTTCCCAAAGCGCTCCAATGAGACTCTTCAAGCATGGGATGCGGGTGATGAGTACCTTATCAATCACGTAGAAGAATTAGCGCTGCCAGAGAATCAAAACATCGTGGTTATCAATGATAATTTCGGCGCGTTGGCATGCTGGTTTTCAGAGAAACATAATGTCACATTGATGAGTGACTCTTTTATTTCTCATAAAGGTGCCAAACAAAACCTCGAAGATAACCAATGTAAGCAAGTTGCCTTTCTCAGTACGATGGATGAGATCCCTGAGAATACAGATTTGGTTTTGATGCAATTGCCGAAAAGCAACCGCCATTTGGTTTGGCTGTTAAGTCAATTACGTAAATCGCTTCCGACCTCTTGCCCTATTATTGCGGTGAACAAAGCCAAAGAGATCCACACTTCTACTCTGAAGCTCTTCGAAAAACACTTAGGTGAAACCACCACCTCCCTTGCATGGAAAAAGCATCGTTTGGTGTTTTCTCATGCAACCGCGCAGCCGATCCATGCCGTAGATCCGATGACAGTCTGGGGAGTAGACGGAGAGAACATCCGATTGAAAAACCTGCCAAATGTTTACTCAGGTGAAAGCTTGGATTTAGGTGCACGCTTTATGTTGCAGCACCTACCTCAAGATCCTGAGTTGAAGAACATTATCGACTTGGGCTGTGGTAATGGTGTGTTGTCCATCAAAATGGGGCAGTTAAATCCAAAAGCTCACCTAACTTGTGTTGATGAGAGCTTCATGGCGGTGGAGTCTGCAAGGCAAAACCTTATCGCTAACTTAGGTGAAGGCCGAGATATTGAATGTATCGCGAACAACTGTTTAGACGACTTCAAACCTGAAAGCGCATGTATGGTGATGTGTAACCCTCCTTTCCATCAGCAACAGGCCATTACAGACCATATCGCTTGGCAAATGTTCTGTGACTCAAAACAAATTCTGAACCAAGGTGGGAAGTTATTGGTCATAGGTAACCGTCACCTTGGTTACGATGCAAAGCTGAAACGTCTATTCGGCGACAAAAATGTGAAATTAGTCGCTTCTAACAACAAGTTCGTGATTTTACAGGCAACGAAAAATCCTGCTAAATTAGGCGCTAAGCAATAAAGTCCTGACTTTAGCAAAATGTTTAAAAGGAATAATAAGATGAAAAAACTGGTACTAGCGGCTTCGGTTGCCTTGCTTGCTGCATGTTCAGCGCCACAACAGCAACCTCAACTGAATCTGATGCCTGAAACAACGCTAAGCACTAACCCTATCGTACAAGGCAAAAGCTACAGCCTAACCAGTAAAGATGTGCGCGCCGCACAATACGTTGCGCTAGTCGACAACGGTCGCTCAAACATTTTGCCACTTCACGCGAAACAGAACCTACGTATTTCTCTTGAAGAAGCATTGGAGAAGCAATTCTCTTCTCAAGGTTTCCATTCTGATCTGAACAGCGACAACTCAATCGAACTTGAAGTACAAGAAGCGTTAGTAAACGTGAAGCACTCCGTAATGGAAAACGAGATGGATGCAAAAGTGGTTCTAGAAATCACAGCAGAAACTCCGCAAGGCAAGCTAGTTAAGACCTATACTGGTACTGCTAAACGTTCAGGGACACTAAGCGCTTCGGACTCAGATATTGAGCAAACACTAAATGATGTTGTTGCTCTTACTTTGAAAGAGATCGCGAATGACCCTGAGCTTCGTCAATACATGCAGGAGCGATTCTAATGCTACGCAAAGCCATTCTTTCTCTCGCGCTATTAAGCTGCAGCGTTTTTGCTGGTCCTAAAGTGGCGTTTGAAACCACGCTAGGTAATTTCACTGTTGAGCTCAATGAAGAAAAAGCACCGATTACTGTCGCTAACTTCCTCAAATACGTGGAAGACGGCAGCTACGAAGGTACGATTTTCCATCGTGTGATTCCTGGTTTTATGGCGCAAGGTGGCGGCTTTAATCAAGATATGCAGATGCAAAAAACTTATGCGCCAATCAAAAACGAAGGTAACAACGGTTTGAACAATGACCGTGCAACCATCGCGATGGCACGTACAAACGCTCCTGATTCTGCAACGCGCCAGTTCTTTATTAACCTCGTGGACAATGACTTCTTAAACTATGGCGCTCGTCCACCTGGTTATGCAGTATTTGGCGAAGTCACTGAAGGCTTCGATGTCATTCAAAAAATGGCCGCTCAGCCAACCAAATCTATCGGTCGCATGCGCGATGTCCCAGAGACGCAAATCGTCATCACCAAAGCAACACTACTCAAATAGCCAAAACCATAAGCCCTTTGAATATTCGAAGGGCTTTCTCTTTTAGTGGCTCTATTTTAACGGATTGATTTATGTCTTCATTACCTTCCATCACTTGGTTGGAAACGGTAAAAAGTTACCTCGATAAACGCCTACTTTGGGTTTTCATGCTTGGCTGTTCCAGCGGTTTTCCATGGGTGCTTATCGGTTCAAATATGTCAGGCTGGCTGAAAGATGCTGGCTTAACACTTTCTGCGATCGGCTACTTTGGTAGTGTGTTCGCGGTCTACGCGATCAACTTTCTATGGGCGCCATTGGTCGATCGCGTCAAATTGCCTGTTTTGCATCGTTTGTTGGGACAGCGACGTAGTTGGATTTTCTTATGCCAAAGTATCGTCTTAGTTGCCACGCTGTTTATTGCCGGCGTAAACCCAGCAGAAAACCTGATGTTAACGTCACTTCTTGCTCTGTGTATTGCTACGGCTTCCGCAACACAAGATATTGCCATTGACGCCTTTCGTATCGATACATTCCCTAAAACGGAGCAATCGAAGCTTCCGCAAGCTTCAGCTATGGCGGTGATTGGTTGGTGGACAGGTTATTCCTTACCGGGCTATTTAGCTTTCATCAACGCTGACAGTATCGGTTGGAACGGTGTCTACTACGGAATGGCGTTTATTGTCGTTTTACTGATGATTTTTACTCTATTGGTCGGTGAACCGAAAACTCAACGAGAGCAACTTCAATCTGAAGCGGAGCAACGCCATAAAGAGGTAGTGGGTTCTAAAGTAGTGGCTTGGTTTACCGTAACGGTTGTAGAACCCTTCATAGACTTCTTTAACCGAAATGGCGTTCGTGTTGCCATCACCCTTCTTTTGTTTGTTTTCCTATTTAAGATTGGTGAAGCCTTCTTAGGGCGTATGTCGATCGCTTTCTACAAAGAAATTGGTTTTAGCAACGAACAGATTGGTTACTACTCGAAACTCATTGGCTGGGGCGCGACCATGCTGTTCACTTTTGTTGGCAGCATGTTCAACGTTAAGTTTGGTATTGTACGTGGCCTGATGATTGGCGGTATCGCCATGGCAGCAAGTAACTTGATGTTTGCTTGGATCGCGAAAGTGGGCCCGAACGAGCACTTGTTCCTAGCAACAATCATTGTCGATAACTTTACGACTGCTTTCTCAACAGTCGCTTTTGTTTCCTTCTTAACGATTCTGACTGGGCAAGCTTTCTCAGCGACTCAATACGCGTTGCTAGCTTCACTGGGTAACTTTGGACGAACGACGCTGGCATCATTCAGTGGCGAGTTGGTCGACTATCTGAATGACTGGACAACCTTCTTTGCAATTACTGCAGTCATGGTCATTCCAAGTTTGATCATGCTCTATTCTTTACGCCACTACTTTACCGAACTGCTCGAAAAAGCAAGGCAAAGAGACTAAAGAAAATAGTTAAAAAAACCACCGACTCCGGTGGTTTTTTTGACCGCTAACTATTTACGGGTACATGCCCTTGCCGAACATATTGAATATTCTGGCGACGCCTTGGGTGAAAATCATTGGCTCTGTCAACACAGTTAGGCATAAGCAATCTTCGCCAGGCTTAGTAAATGGGCTATGTTTTACAGATGCATCTCGTACGAGTACATCCCCAACTTCGTAATGCCCGTCCTCATCACTGAAGCCACCGTGCAAAACTAGCGTTGATTCTTGACCTTTGTGCGTGTGCTGCGGAATTCTTACGTCTTCGCTGATGTACATCAGGTTGACGCGCGCTTCTTCCCCTAAATCAACTTGCGCACTGTAGACTTTGCCCCCATAGCTCTTCCATTCGCCCACCAAGTCTGAAAAACGGCTCAGTGTTTTCGGCAGTTTGAAATCTTTGCCTGCGACCATGACTTTGGCGACATCTCTAATGATGATGCTGTCAGACGTTGGTTCTGCAGTGATGATGTCGTTGAACATACTATCGAACTCAGAGTCGTAAACAGATGGTATATCGTTAACCGCACTGGCCTGAGCCGCTTCTAGTTGATTGACATAAGCTCGGCATTTAGGGCAAGTTTCTAGGTGAGTGGCAACCACCAGACCAGAAACCGCATCAATACTTCCCGAAGCATATGCCTCTAACAATATTTTGTCTGGATGTTTGTTCATAATTGCTCCGTATGCATCGAATGCCTCAGCTTTTCTACCGCTAGCCTCAAGCGAGACTTCACGGTGCCCAAAGGTATGTCGAACAACTCTGCGACCTGTTGGTGTGGAAGTTCTTGAAGGTACACCGCTTGGAGTACTTCTCTTTGGTTTTTCGGCAGTATGTCTAAAAATTTGACTACCTGTTCTTTGAGCATGTCCTGCTCAGGTGAATAATGGTCGACCAAATCAGGTGGGTAGTAATCTGACGGCCAAATGTCATCAGAATGAATGTGTAAATCCTTACCTTTCTGTTTCCTTAAAAGGTCGAAGCAAAGGTTACGGATGATGGTATAGATCCATGTCGACAAAGCACTTTTTGTGCCGTCATATAAATGAGCTTTTTGCCAAACAGTCGCCATGGTTTCTTGCACCATTTCCATTGCAACTTGCTCATTACCAACATGTTTGTAGGCGAACTGCTTAAGCTTTGGTGCATAAAAACGAAATACGAAGGCAAAAGCGTCTTTGTCTCGCGCTTTCACTTTGTCCATATAATCGTTCCATTCGCTTCGCCCGAGCTTTTGTGGGCTTTCACTCATCATAATCAGCCTTAATCATTGGGAGGAGTTTCCCCCTCCCCCTTTCGTCCTAGTCGGTGATGTCATCAACAATAAGATTGAAGCCACCGTTATTGCCATCATCAATGGCGACTACTTGATATACGACGCCGTTCATTACCGTTACAGGTGCAGAATCAATCGCTACTGTATTTGGGTCTCCCGCCACTGTCACAGTGACAAAATAAGAACCTTCGGCAACGTACACGCCTTGCACACTATCTTTATACGCGAAGTTTGCTATTGCTGGATCACTTCCGTCGATTCCTGCGCTGGTTGTGAGATAGATGTCTACCATTTCAGCCACTGGATTCGCTGCTGCGTGCGTAACATTTAACGTTGCGCTGGTTGCGACTGCACGGCGCATGTCTTCGACTACAAGCGCTTCGATTGCGATTGCAGGCGCGACAACACCAACTGCATAGATGCTGTAATCCATACCACCTTTCACTTCTAATCCGTCAACATCGATAATTGGATCCGTCGTTGTACCATCAACGAACACATCAATATCGTATGCTTTTGGCGCAAGGTCTAAGTACCCACGAATTTGTTTAAATTCCAAATCCGCAAGCGGAGCAAACGCAGCACCGTCAACATGAACATCAACAACAGGTGCACCATCGACTAAATGACCAACGCGCACTTCTGCTTGGCTTCCCGTATCTTCAAGTATAGAAGAGCCAGAACCATCCAAAACCATTAACTTCACCGGAGAAGTACTGTTGGAATCCCCCGTCTTGATAGCAGCAATCGTCAAGTTAGCATTGGCTGGAAGAGGAATGGTCCCCGAGTCAAACGCTACTGTGTCACCCACAGCTAGTCTCACTTGATAATCGCCCGCAGGAATGTTCAGCACATCCGTCGACGCTTTATAAGCTAGATTAGTAATCGGTGACGAGTCTGCTAACGCGGCACCGGGTGCAGTGACGTAAAGATCAACAGCTGGCACGCCAGACGCAGCATGTACCACCTGAACATCTAAACTGTTTGCATCAGCCATGGAAGTCGCGCTTCGAGTCACGATAAGAGGTTCAACAGGGTTTGGTGTTCCAGAAGCGTCACCCACAACAAATGCGGTGTAATTAAGGTCCGAGTCCAGATCGAGCGTTGTTTTGTCTACGACTGTCGCGACATCCCCACCAGGCAACTGCACATCAACTTGAACTGAGTTTGCCCCTTCAGGTAGCCTCACGTAACCAGAGCCAACGCCATAATCGACGCCCGTCAAAGCGGCTTGGTCGTTAATCCATACATTTGCAAGAGGCGCATCAGAAGAAGCATGTACCGCTTGCAAATTCGAATACTCAATCGAGTCACTGTCTGACCCGCACGCAGCAATCCCTAGCACAGCAACCAAAGTTACTGCGGTTTTTGTAAGTCCTTTCATATCCTAGTCTCTCTTTGAAGTGGGGCTTCTATAGCATCATTAAGAAAGTGCAATGCAGGAAGGCAATCCTCTGCACCAACCAACTGCTCAAACAGCTCACAATCTAGTGGAAGAAGTTCAAGCCATCTTTGGGCGACCCATGATGGATCGTCGTAAAAGCGGTGTTGGTAAAGCGTCCCTAATTGAGGAAATTGTTCGTACACATGAGCGAGTTGATGACTTAAATAGAGGAAGTCGGGATGAGACCTTGGCTCTTGCCAATTGTCTAACCACTCGACTTCAGCGTGGCGAAGGCCATCAGAATCAGCCCTCACCCTTTTGACAATAAAACGTCTCTCTCCCGCCACGGTAATACCAAGAAGCCCATCACTGAGTGTTTCAAAATCAACGATGGTGACCAAGGTTCCGATGGATGACACGTTTCCCACAGCTTTCGGATCGCCGTCATTACCAACGAGACAAACGCCAAAACCTGAATCTTGGAGGCTGCATTCTTTCACCATGCGTTTGTATCTAGGTTCAAAAATACGCAGATTCATTTTGCCTTCTGGTAAAACGACTGAGGTTAATGGGAATAACATGACTTCTTTCATTCAAACGTCCTCTTTGGTTCCTCAACTGATACGAATGGCCTATTAGTCAGATCACTAACGATTTGTGTTGGTTAATCGACTGGCTTAAAAAGTCATAAAAACGATTACGCAAACGACATGTGTCACATATTTATTGCAAATCAATGCAACAAACAAAAAGTTCCGTGAAATAAACTTGTTTCGTGACAGTGCTCACGAAAAACCTTCATTTTTGCATCGTTTATCACTTTCATTTGGGATTTTTATCGCTATTATTCCCGCCAATTGGAAAGCGCAGCACAGATTGCGTGTTCTGAATCATTACAAACATAGAGAGTCCCCTTATGCGTAAATCACTTTTAGCTCTTAGCCTTCTAGCGGCTACTTCAGCTCCAGTTATGGCTGCTGACTACTCAGACGGCGATATCCACAAGAACGATTACAAGTGGATGCAATTCAACCTAATGGCAGCTGTTGACGAACTACCTGGTGAGTCAACGCACGACTACCTAGAAATGGAATTTGGCGGCCGCTCTGGTATCTTCGACCTATACGGTTACGTTGACGTATTCAACCTAACTTCTGATCCAGGTAGCGACAAAGCTGATGCAGATTCAAAAATCTTCATGAAGTTCGCTCCACGTATGTCTCTAGACGCACTAACTGGTAAAGACCTATCTTTCGGTCCAGTTCAAGAGCTATACGTAGCTACTCTAATGGAGTGGGATGGTTCAAACGGTGGCGTGAACACTCAAAAAGTGGGTCTTGGCTCTGACGTAATGGTTCCTTGGTTCGGTAAAATCGGTCTTAACCTTTACGGTACTTACGATTCAAACAAAAAAGACTGGAACGGCTTCCAAATCTCGACTAACTGGTTCAAACCATTCTACTTCTTCGAGAACGGTTCATTCATTTCTTACCAAGGTTACATCGATTACCAATTTGGTATGGATGACGATTTCGGTGCACTTAACACTACTAACGGTGGTGCTATGTTCAACGGTATCTACTGGCACTCAGATCGCTTCGCTGTTGGTTACGGTCTAAAAGGCTACAAAGACGTGTACGGTCTTAAAGATGACGGTCTAGCTGGTAAAACAACTGGCTTCGGTCACTACTTCGCTGTAACTTACAAGTTCTAATAGAACCGATAAGTTCCCCAAAAATGGCGCCTCTTGGCGCCATTTTTATTTGCTTTCCTTTTTTCCCTCATTATCCTTGCAGCAAACCTTTTTAATGAGAGCGTTTGGTGAATATTCTCATCTTAGGTCCAGGAGCCGTTGGCTCACTTTGGGCGACTAAATTCAAACTTGCTGGACACAATGTTTCCTTGTGGGGAAGAAGCTCAAACAGCGAGCAGCTGCTCCAACTTGATGACAATCCAACAATCAGTTTTTCTAATCAGCACATCCCTTCTGTTCAAAATGCAGATCTGATTGTTGTAACAGTAAAAGCATGGCAAGTGGAAAGCGCGATTGAGCCTCTTCTTCCTTATATCAGCACCGACACCATCATAATGTTGATGCACAACGGAATGGGAACCGCACAACTCATCGAAGCCAAACTTGCTGATAGCCCATTAATAGTTGCCACAACAACACACGGTGCTTACAAACCAAGTAAAGAGCAGGTTCTGCATACTGGTCAGGGAAATACTCAACTCGGTGGCTTTAATACTAAAGGTACTCAATGTGACTTCTTAGCGGAGGTGATGAATCACGCTTTACCAGAGGTGAATTGGAACCCAAATATCAACGCTGCATTGTGGACCAAGCTTGCGATCAATTGCGCTATCAACCCTCTGACCGCCATTCATCAATGTAAGAATGGTGAACTTGCCGCTCCGGAATTTGCCTCCGAGTTGGCGAACATCACCCGCGAGTTGGTGGAGGTGATGAATAAAGAAGAGATAAAGGTCGATTTTGATTCTCTTCACACCACCATTATGCAAGTGGTGAACGCAACGGCAGCCAACTACTCTTCAATGAGACAAGATGTTTACCACCAACGTCGCACCGAAATTGATTTTATTACCGGCTATTTGCTGAAAGCCGCTGAAAAGCATCACATTAGTACGCCAGAGAACGCCAAACTCTATCAACGCATCAAACAGATTGAACAAAGCTGGACAGAACAATGAATAAAAAGATCTTAGTACCTATCGCGCCGGGCACAGAAGAAATGGAAGCGGTAACCGTTATCGACTTGATGGTTCGAGCAGGCTATGACGTAACGGTCGCAAGCGCAGATTTCGATGGTTCACTGACTATGAAAGCGTCTCGAGGCGTGACACTTACCGCGGATTGCAAGCTGGTCGATATTGCCGATGACGAGTTTGATGCGATTGTTCTGTCTGGTGGTGTTGGAGGCGCAGAAACCTTCCGTGATAGCACCATCATGATTGAGATCCTGAAACAGCACATGTACGAAGGTAAGCTGGTTGCGGCAATTTGTGCTGCACCTGCTTTGGTTTTGCAACATCACAACCTTTACCCAGAAGCCTTGATGACATGCCATCCAAGCTTCCAATCTCATATTCCTGAAGACAAATGGCGAGCTAAACGCGTCACCATGGATGTGAATCACAACCTACTGACAAGTCAGGGACCAGGAACCGCACTTGAGTTCGCGATGGAAATCATTATCAAACTTTCTGGTAAAGAGCATGGATGGATGGTCGCAGAGCCGTTAGTTACTATCCCGACACTGCATTATCACGAATTCGGTGACGAATAATGTTTGACGTAAACGCTGTACGCGAACAGTTCCCAGCCCTAAATCAAGACGTAAACCAATCGCCTTTGGTTTACCTTGATAGCGCAGCAACAACGCAAAAACCGCAGTGCGTGATTGATGTGATTAGCCGTTACTACAGTGCACAAAATGCTAACGTGCACCGTGGCAGTCACAGCTTAACAGCCAACGCGACCAGCCAATTTGAAGCGGCTCGTGAAACTGTTGCGAATTTTATTGGGGCGAGCAGTTCAAAAGAAATCATTTGGACTCGAGGCGCAACCGAAGCACTAAATCTCATCGCGCAAACTTATGCTCGAAGCACACTCCAAGCGGGTGATGAAATCTTAATCAGTGAAATGGAACATCACGCGAACATCGTGCCTTGGCAAATTGTCGCGGAGCAAACGGGCGCGAAAATCGTTAAAGTTCCGATGACCTCTGACTGCCAATTCGACATCAATGCGTTTGAAGCAGTGTTGTCGGAGCGCTGTAAAATCGTAGCGTGCGCACAAATCACCAATGTGACGGGCTCTCGTCAACCTATCGAGAAAATCATCGCCATGGCACATGCGGTAGGCGCAGTTGTCGTTGTCGATGGTGCACAGGGCATTGTTCATGAACAGTTGAACTTGGCAGAGCTCGATGTCGACTTTTATGTCTTCTCTGGCCACAAGTTGTATGCACCCGCTGGGATTGGCGTTCTGTATGGCAAGCTTGAACTGTTAGAAGCGATGCCACCATGGCACGGCGGCGGCAAAATGGTTGAAAGAGTCTCGTTCGAGAAGACCACCTTCTCTGCCTTGCCGGGTAAGTTTGAAGCGGGAACACCAAACGTCGCCGGCGCAATTGCGCTAGCGAAAGCCATCGATTGGTACCAAGGCTTCGATCAAGCCTCAGTAGAGGCACACCTGCATTCTCTACAAGACAAAGCTTACCAAGCATTAAGCCAATTGGATGACATTCAAATCCTCGGTTACCAACCGAACGCTTCGGTGCTTACCTTTGTGATGGATGGCGTTCACCACCAAGACATTGCCACGCTGCTTGATCAACAAGGTATCGCTGTTCGTGCAGGGCATCACTGTGCTCACCCTCTGATGGATGCACTTAACGTCAAAGGCACGGTGCGTGTTTCTCTTGGTATCTACAATACGTTAGAAGATGTTGAGAAGCTGATTGCAGCAGTCGAGAAAGCGGTCGATATGCTTTAACAGTAAAAATACCACTGTAGATTTATAGAAAAAGGGTTGAAACCGTTTGGCTTCAACCCTTTTCTTTATTCTGTTCTTTGTGCGGTTTTAACTAACCCCAACTACTGAGCCTGTGTTTTGATCTGCTCAACAATCGCTTTCAAACCATTACCACGCGATGGGCTTAGGTGAGCAATTAAACCGAGTTTTTCAAAGTAAGCATCAATATCAAACGCTTGGATTTGCTCTGCCGTTTTGCCATCGTAAGCCGCCATCACCAAGGCAATCAGACCACGAACGATACGCGCATCAGAATCAGCGCAGAAGTGCCATACACCTTCTTGCTCTTTACTTACCAACCACACTAAGCTTTCACAACCAGATACCGTAACTTGCTCTGATTTAAGCTCTTCAGGCATTTGAGGCAGCTTTTTACCCCATTGAATCACCTGACGGTAGCGGTCTTCCCAACCTTTAAATTGCTGCATGGTTGCGGCGATGTCTTCACTGGTGATGTCAGTGCCAAACGGCGAGACAGGAAAATCAGTCATGATGCACTCTCTTCTCTGAATTACTTCTTATGCTTTTGAATCAGCTTTTCAACGATGCGTGATACCGCAACAAAACCGAACGTTGCGGTTACAACCGTCGCAGCGCCAAAACCACTCGCACAGTCCATACGTTTTGGACCTTCTGCTGTCGATTTCACACCACATACTGAACCATCGGCTTGTGGGTACTTCAATTGCTCGGTAGAGAACACACAATCGATACCAAACTTACGCGCTGGATTTTTCGGGAAGTTATGATGACGACGTAATGTATCTTTGATCTTCTTCGCCAGTGGGTCTTGGATAGTCTTGGTCAGATCCGCCACCATGATTTGAGTTGGATCGATTTGACCACCAGCACCGCCAGTTGTGATCACTTTAATCTTGTTGCTACGACAGTAAGCCAATAGAGAGGCTTTCGCTTTTACGCTATCGATCGCATCCAACACGTAATCGAACTCTTTGCTCAAGTACTCGTGCTGGTTATCTGGCGTGATGAAATCGTCAATTAAATTGACCTTACACTCTGGGTTAATCAGCTTAACGCGCTCTGCCATCACTTCAATTTTGCTTTGACCAACCGTGCCAGTCATCGCATGAATTTGACGGTTAATGTTGGTCACACACACGTCATCCATATCGATAAGCGTCAACTCACCAATACCAGTACGTGCGAGCGCTTCTACCGCCCATGAACCTACACCACCAATACCGATCACACACACGTGTGCAGCACGAAGGATTTCTACTTCGCTGTTACCGTAGAGACGACGAGTGCCACCAAAACGTTGGTTATAGCTGTCAGATGCCGGAGTATCGAGTTCACGCATATTGAAGTTCCAGATGATCGATAGAAAAACAAAGAGTGCGATTTATACGCACTCTTTGAGGAAATGTCTAGATGATGAGAGGTGATTCCTCTCGGTAGGCTGCTATTGTAACTTCTCTGGCGGCAAAGCCCAAGGTGCTTGCGTTGGCGTGTTTTCTAAGCCCAACTTCCAAACTCGGCCAAAGTGCTTGTAGTGGCCCGCTTCTGTACCGGCACGTGGTCCCATACCGTGGTATAGGTCAAGATGGTTTTGCTTCACCGCGCCGCCAGTGTCTAACACAATAAGAAGACGAAGCTGGTGCGCCCCACTCCATGTACCGTCTTTATTAAGCAATGGCACTTCCGCCAAAATTGGCGTACCCATAGGTAGAATCGAGCGGTCACCTGCTACCGATGCCATTGGTAATAGTGGAATACCTGCAGAGCCCGTTACTGGCGCATCTGCTTGCGGAGCAAAGAACACATAAGAAGGGTTTTGCTCTAGTAACTCACGAACCGTTGCTTCATCATTCTTCATCACCCAGTCTTTGATGGCTTTGAGTGACATCTCTTCACGTGGCACTTCACCACGCTCAATTAGAATTCGGCCAATACTAACGTACGCTTTATTGTTCTTACCTGCATAAGCAAAGTATTCCAGGGTATCGTCATCTTCGAAATGAACAAAGCCACTGCCTTGCACTTCCATCATGAATGGATCAATACGGTTTGGTGCGTAACCCAATACCAGACCTTGCCCCTCAAGCGCACCGTCATAAATTTCCGCACGAGTTGGGCAATCAGAGCTACATTTTGGCTTGCCGTAAACCGGGTACTTATATGTTTCATTCGGTTGGTGACGCAATTCCATCACAGGAGAGAAATAGCCTGTGAACAACACGTTGCCCTTCTTATCACCACCACCAAGCTGCGCAGCTTGAATGCCGTAAGCACTGAGCGCAGTCGTGTCACCACTCTGCAATGCCCATTCACTCAACTTCTCGTAAAGTGGCTGATACATTTTTGCCATTGAAGGCGACTTAGTCACAACCTGTTCTGCTTGTTTGTTGAACTCAGTGAAATCTTGTGGCTTGTTGGATTCAACGACATCAGCTTTGTTCAAGATATGCGAAAACTCGCCATCGTAATCTTGCTTAGCAAGTAGGTTTTGTTCTGGCTCAGCCGCACAACCAAATAGCAGACTTAAAGAGACAATAGGAAGGAGTTTTTTAAACACGTGTTTTTTCCATAAAAGAAGATAGCAAAAGGATGGCAAACAAATGCAAACGACGCAATTGAAAAGCTGCGACAAAGTGTATCAGCGATAAGGCAAAGGCTTGGTTTGCTGCCAATTTATCCATTTAAACTGGGTTGAGGATAGTAACAGCAATGTAATCAAACGATTGTCCGGATAATGTCTGATGGAAGTGGCAGGAATTTTAAGATACCCGAAAACGCCAGCCCTCTCACACTGAGACCCAGCGAGCAGTTATAGAAAGAATTTTACGAATATGAAGCGCTAGCGAATAGTTAGGTTCGAATGACCTTCTAGGTGAAAAACGGGCAGATAGTGGGCATTTGAATCCAACTTCATTTCAGAATGATGCTGATCGAGGAAGTCAAATCGACGCACTGTAGAGCCAACCTTATAAGAAAGCGTATCACCATCAAATTCGAAATCCGTCGCCACGGTTGACCCTCTCACCGTTACACCACGCTCACTAAGAATAAACTCTTCACGAGCATATGGCGCCACATCTTGCTCTACCCACTTACCATAAATCACTGACTTAGAAACTGGCGGATTGATATAGCGCGTGATCAAATCACCATACATCATAAATACGACTATCGTTCCGACGATCGCCGTTAGCATAAGCGAACGTTCGATCCATTTACGAAGGGGCGATTTTGTAGAGATATTTTGCTCTGATTGAGCAGCGATAGCAGCATTCTTATTTACAACTGAAGACATGAGGCTCACGTGTTTGAAGTAGACGGGAACATTGTACCCTCATCAGCCAAACACAACCAAGCATCACGCTCACGATGTTTGTGCTTTATTCCAAAAAATTACCTTGCTAACATTTGAATAAAAAGACAATATTAGAGCATAAATAAACACAAGGGATGGCTGTAGTGAAAATTCGTAGTACTGCTCTGGTTAAAGGATTCCGTCAATCCACACCTTATGTGAATGCTCACCGTGGAAAAACCATGGTACTAATGCTGGGAGGTGAAGCGGTTGCCGACAAAAACTTTGGTAACATTATCAATGATATTGCTTTAATGCATAGCCTTGGCATTAAAGTCGTTGTTGTTTATGGTGCCAGGCCACAGATCAACCAACTACTAGAGAAACAAGCTCTTACTACGCCATACCACAAAAACGTTCGAATCACAGATGAAGCCGCGCTTTCGGTAGTTATGCAAGCCGCAGGACAGCTTCAACTGGCAATTACCGCGCGCTTATCCATGAGCCTTAACAACACGCCAATGGCAGGTACCCAGCTTAACGTTGTGAGCGGCAACTTTGTCATTGCTCAACCACTCGGTGTTGATGACGGCGTCGACTATTGCCACAGCGGACGCATTCGTCGAATCGATACCGATGCAATCCACCGCACACTCGATCAAGGTTCAATTGTATTACTCGGCCCAATCGCTAGCTCAGTGACAGGGGAATGCTTCAACCTTCCCTCAGAAGAAGTCGCGACTCAACTCGCGATTAAGCTTGGTGCAGATAAATTGATTGGCTTCTGCTCTGAGCAAGGGGTTATTGATGACAACGGTAACGCCGTCGCGGAATTATTCCCTATTGAAGCAGAGCATGTCATCACGAAACTCATGGCAGACACCTCACCAGATTCCGACTATAACTCCGGAACATTACGTTTTCTCAAAGGTTCGATTTCTGCTTGCCGTGCAGGTGTGCCAAGAAGCCACCTAATCAGTTACAAAGTTGATGGCGCACTCATTCAAGAATTGTTCTCTTTCGATGGTATCGGTACACAGGTTGTAATGGCCAGTGCCGAACAGGTACGTGAAGCGGACATCGATGATATTGGCGGTATTTTAGATCTGATTCGCCCATTAGAAGAACAAGGCGTGCTAGTAAGACGCTCTCGCGAACAGCTTGAGCAAGAAATTAATAAGTTCACCATCATTGAAAAAGACGGCTTGATCATCGGTTGCGCCGCTTTGTACCCATATATCGAAGAGCAAAAAGCGGAGATGGCTTGTGTGGCGATCCACCCAGACTATCGTGATGGAAACCGTGGGTTATTGCTACTGAACTATATGAAGCATCGTTCAAAATCAGACAACATCAATCAGATCTTTGTGTTGACCACACACAGTCTGCATTGGTTTAGAGAACAAGGCTTCTATGAAGTGAATGTTGATTACCTTCCGGGAGCAAAACAAGGGCTGTATAACTTCCAACGTAAATCGAAGATTCTGGCATTAGATCTCTGAAGAATAACAAAACGTTATTTATTCAGTATCTATATCATTATGCAAAGCTTTACATTGACATTGGTCGCAATTTAACCTTTTCAATATACACATGGTTGGTTATACTCTGCGCGACAAACGGTTGGTTTTTAATCAACTTACAAATGGATCTAGGTGAATATTGTTCACCCTAAAGTGCAGAGCGAGCCTTATTGCGCTGCATGACGCATCAAGGACAGTTGTTACTCTTAAAATGAATAAGATGAGCACTGTTATGAGAACCATTATTTGCAATTCACTTCAAAGCTTTTGGGATATGGCGGATAACCACTTTCTGGAAGGGCTCGACGTCCATTGCGTATTCCCCGTCAATGACGCCATTAAAGATTTTATCTTGGCTTACCAACAGCAGTACAAAATTCGCAGCGTGTCATTTACCAATGCGTTTACACAAAATTAAAAAAGACCGAGCATCGCGCTCGGTCTTTTTGTTTTAACTAGATAAGCGAGATACCAACCCACTCGCTCGGGTGGTTTTTACTTTAATTCCGCGCTTGAGAACATTCATCTCAGCGAACATCGCAAGGCGTTTCTTCGCGCGAGTAATACCTGTGTAGATCAGCTCGCGAGTAAGGATTGGGCTGAAATCTGGTGGCAAAATCATCAGCGTGTACTCAAATTCACTGCCCTGTGATTTATGAATCGTCATCGCATATGCGGTTTCATGCTCAGGGACTCGGCTTGGCAGCACCGACTTCACGCTGCCATCCGGTAGTTCAAAGAACACTTTAAGACGCGGCTCTCCTTCGCTGTCGTCTCGCATACAAATACCGATATCACCGTTATACAATCCCAAGCCATGATCATTACGCGTGACCATCACTGGCCTGCCGTGATACCAAAGTTCATCTTGGGTTTGAATCAACTTACGTGCCGCGAGTGCTTTTTCAATGCGTTGGTTTAAACCGGTCACACCAAAATCACCTTCACGGATAGCACACAATAATCGGCATTGATTAAAGGTATCCAACACGGCTTTAGCTTTGTGGGTCAGTGTTTCTGGTTCCCCTGTCTTTTGGTCAATCTCTTGCTGTCCGATGCGTTTTAAATAACGACCATATTCGGCAACCAAAGTCTGCATCATCTGATTGTAGTTTTGGCTACTCAGTGCGAAATGCTCGATATCAGCAAAATCACGATTCCAAACGTCGTCTACTTTTGCGGCTGAGCCAGCATTGACCGCTTTCGCTAGCTGACCGATACCGGAGCGAGCATCGAATCGGTAACTCTTTTGCAGCATACATAAGCTATCGGCAATCGAAGCATTACTGTTGGTGCTGTACGCCAAGGTGTCAAAGCCTGTTAACTTCGCGACCGCAGACGCCTGCTCTTTGCCAAAGCCAAATGCGTGGAACGAACAGATATCACCGAGCACCGCACCTGCTTCTACCGATGCCAATTGATCTTTATCTCCGAGAAGAATCAAACGTGAATGTTTTGGTAGCGCATCGACGACTTTGTACATCATCGGCAAATCGACCATGGAGGCTTCATCCACCACTAAAATATCGAGGTGCAGCGGATTTTGTTTGTTGTGACGAAACTCTGCACTGTTTGGAATCGCGCCCAACAGGCGATGCAAAGTGCTCGACTCGGTTGGAATTTTCGCTTTAAGCTCAGGCTCCACTGGCAACTCTTGAATCGCTTTACCAATCGACTCCGTCAAACGTGCTGCCGCTTTACCCGTCGGCGCCACCAGCTTGATAGTGAGATTTTTCTCTTGTCCTGCTTGCTCAATCAATGCGGCAAGCAGTTTGGTTACCGTAGTGGTTTTACCCGTACCCGGACCACCAGAAATCACCGCGAAACGACGTGTCAGAGCCACCGCCGCAGCGACCTTCTGCCAGTTAACACAAGCCGATAGTGGTACAAGCTTCTCCAGCACTTGCAGATCGTGAACTTGTTTCGCTTGGCAGACTGCCGCATCAATGGCAGCCCAATCGAGACTGTCTACAGTGACCACATCTAAATGGTCACAGACTAGCTGCTGGCGTAGCACTTGGTTACTGGTTCCTGCCTCTGCCACTTTGGCTAGTGCATTGAACAGAAAGTGGTACTGACGAGCGAATAAATGATGAAGCAACTCAGACAAACGTGTGAACTCTTGAGGCTGAAGGTTTACAGCTGCACTGAGTTGATTGAGCTTGACCGCCAACGTCACTTCATAGTGCCAGTAACGATGCAAGTAGAGACGCTCACCATCAAACATCATTGGCAAGGCTTCACCTTGAACACCAACCAAAGGCGACGCTTGCAGAAGCTCAACCCAGTTAACACCTTGCAGCTGAGTATTAAGCGCTAACGCAGACTCTCCAAACAGACCAAGCTTACTGGCAAGGTCCGCTGGTTGCCCTTGGCTATCAAACAGAGGCAAACAGATGTGCCCTTTGCCTAATTCACTGCTGACCACGCCAGCAATAAATGCCAGCTCTTGGCTGTTCGCTTGTTGCTCAACTTGCGAATAGATAAAGCGCGCGAACTGGAAATCCAATTGACGAATCGCTCCTTTTTTTGCCAACGATTCTAAAGTTGCCAATAGATCTGGCGTTGCCGCTAGATCTCGTGTTGCCACAGGGCTGCTTTGCTCAGAAAGAAGATCATTGGTTTTCATCAAATTAACTCCATCTGACCCGATTCGCTGGATCGCGTGTCAGGTGCTTGACCATCAATCAAATGATCCATCTCTTGTAAAAATTCAAAGGTTGGCTTGGCAGAAAAAATACCATGATCACTTTGCCCATCCATACCACGCAAGAACAGGTAATAAACACCGCCAAAGTGCTGTTCATAATCATAATTTGGCAATCTGCTGCGTAAGAAGCGATGCAGCGCCAAAGCATAGATTTGGTATTGCAGATCGTAGCGATGATCCGCCATCGCCGACTTCAACGCATCGCCATGGTAATGGAATACATCATCACCTAAGTGGTTCGATTTCCAGTCAAGGACGTAGTATTTGCCTTGGTGCTCAAACACCAAGTCAATAAAGCCTTTCAACATGCCTTGCACGGTTTGGAAACCCAGATCGCCCGCTTTGGCAGAGAGCGGATCATGACGCTGAATCACACGGTTCAATGCTGGTGCAGACAGCACTTCAATCGGCAGTAAGAATTCCATCTCAACCAAACGTTGCGCCGGACCTTTCTGATTGAGCAGCAGTGCTTTGCTATCCAAAGGCGTTGCCAGCACGGTATCAATCAACTGTTGCAGGATTGGCAGCCACTCTTCATCAAGCTGCTCACTTTCCATTAAGCCAAGGATGATTTGGGTGTTCTCTTCCGTCGTCGCAGGTTGAGTAAACTCTATTTCCTCAAATAAACTGTGCAGGAAGGTACCCGGACGTGCGCCACGCGGGAAGTTGAAGATAGAGCGTTCTGGCTCAACCAATTCGGCTTCATCTTGCTCTTCTGAAGAGTCGATATCAAAACCGGTGATTTCAATCGTCGCGTCATGTTCAGCATGATGAGAACCTTGTTTAACTAAGCCCGAGTAACTGGTGATTCGCCAGTTTCTATCAATTGGGTTTTGCAGCTCTTTAGCTGTCAACGCTTCTAACTCGGTTTGCTCCGCAACATACATCTCGTCGTGCTGCTTTGGAGGATCACAAATCACCACGTTATCGAGATTCTCTTGCTGCTTCTTCAGTCCTACAAACAGGTCGTTGATGCCGCCTTCTTGACCATTTTGCACCAAGTAACCAATCGCACTGTGATGCACGCCGGTTGGCTCTTTGGTTGAGCGACCATTGCGCAGTGGTGAAGCACCAATAAAGCAGGCATACACGGCACGCGTTAGCGCTACATAGATGAGGCGCAAGTCTTCAGCAAGGCGCTCTTTATCTGCCTGTTTTAACGACGCATCATTGCCCGTGATATCAAGTACAGTGCGGTCGTTCTCAGCGTCGTAGAATTTGGCTTCACTCGCTTCTCGGTAACCAAACACAAATGGCAGAAAGACCAAGTCATATTCCAGACCTTTGGATTTGTGAATGGTGACGATTTGCACCAAGTTACGCTCTGATTCCAAACGCTGAATTTGATCATCGCTGCCACCCAGCCCATGTTCTGCATCGCTGATGGATTGCGCCAACCAACGCAGCAAGCCGTGGTCGCTGTCTAATTCGTTGCTCGCTTGCTGCAGTAACTCACCAATGTGCATCAGATCGGTAAGCACTCGCTCACCGTTTTCGCTCTGTGAGCTCGCCCCTTCTTCTAGCAGACGCTCAGCAATATGACGCTTACTGATCACTGCACGCAGCATAGGTAGCACACCACGTTGCACCCAAAGTTTGCGGTATTCTTTGAACTCGTTAACCGCGTTTTCCCACACGGTTTCGTCGTTATTAAGCGCATCTAAACTGGCAGCATCCAGAGCGAACAATTCTGATGCTAGGCTGGCGCGCAGTGCTCTGTCGTTTTCTGGTGTTAATACCGCTTGCAGCAAACGCTGTAAGTCTTGTGCGACGGAACTGGTAAACACACTATCGCGGTTGGACAAATACACACTAGCAATGCCTTGGTCTGCTAACGCCTGTTTGACCATGCGACCTTCGCTACCCGTTCGCACCAATACTGCAATGTCGCCCGCTTTAACTGGCTTCTGCTTTTCGCCATCAACCAGACACGCTTGGCCTTGTTGCGCTGCGGTTAAAATGGTTTGAATTTGGCTCGCTGTCGCCTCTGCCATAGCGGTAAGATATTCACCTTTTGGCAGAGGTTTATCTTCCGCTTCTTGCAGCCAATAAGTCAGTGCAGGCTGTTTTTGACCACCCATGGTCCAAACGCGTTTGTCAGCGCTTGGGCTGTAATCCACAGAATGGAATGGAATGTCGGAGTCGTAAATAAACGGGCTATCTGGCAGAGCAAAAATCTGGTTCACTGCCAATACCATATCGGCACTTGAGCGCCAGTTGGTGCCAAGCGTGTAGTGAGCACTAACTTGGTTACGAGCCTTGATGTAGGTAAAGATATCCGCGCCACGGAAACCATAAATCGCCTGTTTCGGGTCACCGATCATAAACAAACCGCACTCAGGGTTATCTAAATAAATGCGGCTGAAAATACTGTATTGCAGAGGGTCGGTATCTTGGAATTCATCGATCATCGCAACCGGATAAAGCGTGCGAATGCGCTCTGTCAGTAGTGCAGTTTCATCGGTATCAATCGAGGCAGAAAGCTGAGTCAGCAAGTCATCGAATGACAACCATTGTTTCTGATTTTTTGCTTTTGCCAGCATCACGCGACAATGCTCAATCGCATGAGCCAATAGCGGCGCTTTTAAACTGATTGGGTTGGCAAGGAAAGTTTCAATCGCCTCAAACACAGAGTGCTGTGGCGCAGTGCCTTTCGGGGTTTTCTCAAGTAACACATTCTGGGCGAACTTCTCCAGCTTATCTGGATAGTCATAGCCTGTGGTTTCTGTCGCAGCCCATGCGTTGACCGCTTCTAACCATGTCGGCAAAGACTTTTTGGTGTAGCTGCGTTTGTTGACGTCGGAATCAGAAATCAACGCGAGGAAATCATCTTGGCTATCACGCCACTGGGCTTTCAAAACGTCAATTTGCTTTAAGTTTTGCTCATGCAAATCGGCAAGACTACCTTGCATTGCAGGAACAGAGAGACTTAGCGGCGCGCCTGTGAGGTAGTTGCTGATGTCATATAACAGATCCGATGGCGAGCCCCAGAGTTGGCGAACTTCTCCAGCCAAAGCGAATGGCAGAGGGTAGAAGTTACGACGCCAGTAATCGGCAACGACTTGCGCTTTAAGATGGCTTTCGTCTGTCACAAACTCATTATTGAAACGACTACCGGATTCGAATGCGTTTTGCGTCAGCATGCGTTGGCAAAAACCGTGAATGGTGTACACCGCGGCTTCATCCATTTGGCGCTCTGCTTGCAAAAGGATCTCAGCGGCTTGCTTATGATCCTCAATTTCTTCCAACAAAGGCTGAATCACAGGATCTGAGCTTTTCCCGCGAGCGAATGCGATCCTCGCGTCGTGAATACGCGCACGAATACGATCACGCAGCTCCGCCGTTGCAGCCTCTGTAAAGGTCACCACCAGAATTTGATCCACGGTCAACGGCACGCGGTGCTTCGTCTCGGCAGTGCCATGCCCTAGTAGGAGTCGCAGATACAAACCCGCGATGGTAAAGGTTTTACCCGTACCCGCCGAAGCTTCAATTAGCCTTGCACCATGCAGTGGAAAAGTCATAGTTTGCAGTGGAGTTGGAACTGACATTTGCGCCATAACGCTGAATCTCTCCGGATTATCGACTGATCGAACTGTGATCTATCGTTAAAAATTCTATTAATATGTCTAATAGGTTGGAATATTTAGACCTTTGTGGGATCTCACTCACGGTTATCATTACGGAGTACCGTTAGTATGCGCCTCACGAGATAAGCCAAGCCTTTCAGGCAGCTACACTCAAACGAATCATGGTCCCTCTGACCTTGTGGCCGTACAGCGAACGCCCTACAAAAAATAATGATTTTCTGGCGGCCACCCTACTCTCTTTTTTATCTAAATAATCCAACTTACTTTTCATCATCGGCATCCATCGCCGTCAATCTTGCGCCTTGAAGAACCAATGCAGTCAGCGTGCGAACTTCTGCTGCAAGCTCATCATTCCAAGCAGACCAAATACGCGAAATATACGCATTGTTTCCTTCGCCTAGACTCATGTAACCATCATTGAATACATCCGCCATTTTCTTCAGCGATTTCTCTTCGTCATCAGCCCAGTGGCCACGACTAAAGCCCGCTTCGACACACGCCAGTGCTGTTTTCGGGAAATATGGCAATGGCTTGGTCATGCCTTCAAAAAACAGACGTACTAATTCAGCAAGCAGTTGTTTTGCTTGTGCAGCATCTGCCATTGCTGGGTAAACCAAATGCACCGCGCCTTCCTTGCGGTCATAACCGATAACGTGGGTCTTTCTAGCCTGACCAGAGGCAGACATAGCAAGATGATCGATCCATGCAGCAAGGTAATCCTGCGCACGAATTTTACCGCTGCGGTAGCGAATCAAACCAGATTGATAGCATTGAGTTAGCCAACCGGTTAGACGGATGTTTTTTCCTTCACCAAGCACATCGAAAGTAAGGTCGATTTCTAAATCGTCTTGTGGAGCACCGGATAAAAACGCCAACTTATCCACCAGCTCTTCCGCTTGCACGCGGTTGGTTTCAAACTCGATATCACCAAATGCGCCAACTGGTAATTTGCCCTGCGCGCGTTGCTCACTCATAAAGTGCTTGAGTACATCTACTTTTGCAGACGGTTGGGTAATGGCGGTTTCGAGCAAGGTTTCTAGTAGCTCATCACGCATCTGATAGCTTTCCAAACCGCCTAACACGAATGGCTCATCATCTTCCATCACAGGCAATGGCGGCTCGAACATCACTTTCAAACGGCGGTTAAAGAAATACTGCACAGGCAAACGCCAGAAGCGTTGTAATTCCACCAAATCCAACTCGATTGGGAAGGTTGCGCCAAGCAAGTAATCATCCAATGCGCGGTTAAACTCGCCACGCGCATGACCTTGCGATTGATTGCTTTGGGTCAACGCAGCTGGAATCCACTCTTTGGCATAGCTTGAATGAGAACCTTGGAATGCGCTTGGACTGAATGGCACCATGGCATGTACGTTCACTAACTCGTTGAGTAGTTTATCTCCCGAGTCATCGACGGGCTGGTCTTGATCGCCATCTAGGCAGTAGTTCTGATGGCAATATTCCATCAACTCCGACACCAATACAGACGGCACACGCTCGGTGTTATCTTGGATAGAGCGCCCAACGTAACTGATGTACAAACTTTGCTGCGCAGACAACATGGCTTCTAAGAATAGGTAACGGTCATCGTCTCGACGGGAACGATCGCCCGGTTTAGTGCGCCCTGTCATTAAGTCAAAACCTTCTGGTGGCATTGAGCGCGGGTAGACCCCATCGTTCATACCCAGCAGACACACGGTTCTAAATGGGATCGAGCGCATCGGCATCAGAGTACAGAAGTTCACTTGTCCGGCAAGGAAGCGCTGGCTAACCCGTGTTCCTGACAGCTTGTTTTGCAGATACTGGCTAACAATAGAAGGCGACAAGGCATCATCAAATGCTGCATCGGTTAGCTGTTCTTTCAGTTGGCTCAAGGTATCTCGAATCGACTTAAGCGCCATTTCCCCTTCTAGCTCAACAGAGAAGAAGTCATCCAACATCGCCACCAAGGTTTCACGCCATGCATCAATCGACTGAACATGGGAAAGTTTCCGGCGATATTGGCTAATTTGTTGAATAAAATGGGCTAACTTACCAGCAAGTTCTGCGCCCATGCCTTGCACTTCATTGTATGGTGAGAGGCTACCTTCTTGCGCTTCAAACAAACCGGCAGATTCTGGCATCGCGTAACCTAATAACATACGCTGAATACCAAATTGCCATGTGTTTTGGCGTGTTTCTGGCAGTTCAAATTCGCTGCCCGTATGGCTATCTAGCCCCCAGCGAATGCCGGATTCTTCCACCCATTGTTTGGCTTGAAGGAAATCATCTTCGCTGAGATCGAATCGCTTCAAAATCGCCGGCGTTTCTAACAGCTCAAGTAATTCAGAAGCCAAGCAACGTGTATTCGGTAAATTAACAAGTTGCATGAAAGCCGCCAAAATTGGGCTTTCTTGATCGGCCGTTCGGTCTGAAATCGAGTAAGGAATAAATCGCTCACCCGGCGCATTGCCGAATACCGCCTGAATCGCAGGGCTGTAGGCATTGATGTCTGCCACCATGACAATAATATCGCGCGGTTTCAGTGTCGGATCAGCATCGAACATTGCCAAAAGCTGATCGTGTAGCACTTCCACTTCTCGCATTGGGCTGTGGCAAGAGTGCAAGCTCAGAGATTTATCACCTAAACTCACCACTTGTTTGTGCTGACTGCTGTCGATTTGCTCGTCGTCTTGGTGCTCTTCTAAATTAAGAATGTCGGCTTGAAGTTGATGGAGCAGACTGTCGCGCTCGACATCAACAAAAGCTTCAATCTCATGGGATTCGAGCTGCGACAACAGATACATGTTATCGCGTCCAAGTTTACCCATCGACGCCAACAAGCTGTTACCCACCACATCGGTATGCAGCTCATCCACCACGTTTTCTTCTAGTGAACCTTTTAACTGCTCACTCTCACCTTGTACTTCAGAATGGTCTTCTTGCCAGACCACGTGCTGACGATGTTTTGCTGCTAGGCGAGCTAGGAATTTACGGTCGCGTACCTCACCCCAGTAATAGCGACAAGGGTTGGTAAACATCAAGTGCACATCAATGTGTTCACCAATGGCTTTGAGCGCATCCATGTAACGTGGCGGCAGTGAAGAGATACCAAACACAAACAGACGCTTCGGCAGATGGTCAAAGTTACCGTTGAAGTTTTCGAGCGTATCAATGAAGTGTTCGTACAAATTGGCACGATGATAAGGCGATTGCCCAAGGGTAACCGTGTGGTCGTACAATGCTTGCCACAAAACTGGCTGCCATGGGTGTTCGTCTTCAAGTTCAGGTACCGTTTGTCCGGCTTCCCAGCTTGCAATCCATTCTGGGCGATACACCAAATAGCCATCGAAGATATCAGCAATTTTCTCTGCCAATTGATACAGCTTGGAATTGTCAGTGTCGTCCTGAAGATAACGAGCCAAAGGTTCGAATGATGCTTCGTTTAGTAAACCCGGAAGCAAGTGCATCAACTTCCACGTCATGGCTTCTTTGTTGAAGGCACTGCGCTTAGGCACATCAGCCAATACTTGGGTGAACATGTCCCAAATGAAAGTCGCTGGCAGCGGAAATTCTAGGTTTGCCGCAACACCAAACTCTTTCGCCAATTCCATTTTTAACCACTGAGACATGCCCGGGCTTTGAACCAGAATTTGCTCTTTTTCGAATGGGTTTTCTAATGGATTGATGCGAATCAGTTCAACAAGAAGTGATTTGAGAACATCGACCTGATTGGAGTGATAGACAGTAAACAAAGTAGGAGCACCGAATGCCAATGGAAACTGCTAGCAAGCTTAGCACAGCCACATTTATTCCTAGAGCGATCTCGATAGCTTAAATAACAAAAGGTTAGAGAACACTCAAACTCTGCGCAAATAACCAGCAACTGACATTTGTAAGTCACGTCTTACACGCAAATACAAAGCGTGACATCAGTCACAACTATTTCATGATAAAAAACACTGTTTTATAATTCACGCAAATTTTTATAACAATACCCATCAAATTGAATATTGAGTGAAAGGCGAAGAATCACGGGGTTCAAGTCATCTTGATTTCACGCTGAGCCGCACTTTGTTCTTGATTTGATAGGGATGAAAAAGCACTGGAATACCAAAACTATGTTGCGCAAATTTTCTTCAAATAGCGCTTGGCTGATTGCATTTTTTGCTTGCTTTGCGCTTTATCTGTCGATCGCTTGTTACCCATTTTTGCTGTCAAATAACCAAGCAGAACCGCTCACCTTTCTGCAAGAATATTATTTACTTGCTACACAATTTGGCTGGTTGGGTTTAATTGCTCTTCCGCTGATGCTGGGTTGTTTATTGCTGTCCTTTTTGCCGACGCGCATGTTCAAAGTCGTTGTGATCACCATTGCCATCACACTCTTGATCATGTTGAAAGTCGATATCCTCGTTTTCCAGCAATACAAACTGCACATCAATGGCCTGTTGATCCGCATGTTCTTCGAAGGCGGTCGTGACGTATTTGAAATCTCTTGGATGAGTTGGCTGATCTTTATTAGCGACATTGCACTGCTCGCCATTGGCTTGGCATGCACCGTTTGGTTAGCCAATAAACTGGCTCAGAGCCGAGCAAAGTTCTTGATTGTTGCGCTTTGGTTTGGCTTGTTGCTGAGCACTCAGGTTATCCACGCCTATAAGAACGCACTCTATGACGACGAAGTCAGTCAGTTCTCTAATAACTGGCCTCTTTACTACCCATTAACGGCGCGTAAGTTTATCTATCGTTATCACTTGGTGGATGAAAATATGGCCTCACAAAACCGAGTGGAGCTGAAAAACATTGAAAGCAGTTCACTGAACTACCCACTCGCCCCTGTAAATGTAGAACCTAAAGCTAAACAGCCGAATGTGTTGTTCATTCTGGTTGATGCTTGGCGCTACAGTGATGCAACACCAGAGATCATGCCAAATGTCAGCAAGTTCAGCGAAAAAACGGTCAATTTCTCTCAACACATGAGCGGTGGTAACTCTACCCAAGCGGGCATCTTTAGTCTGTTCTACAGCTTGCCAGCAACTTATTGGGACAGCTTTTATGCGAGTCAGAAAGCCCCCGTCTTCATGGATACCCTGCAAAACCAAGGTTATCGAATGGGTATTTTTGGTTCGGCTTCCTTAACGAGCCCTCCACTATCACGCACAGTGTTCAAAAAGGTAGAGGATTTAACCATCAAACGAGAAGGTAAAGGCCAGATAGAGCGAGACAGAGAGATCACCGATGAATTTCTCGAGTTTCAAAGACAGGATAGCGACAAGCCATACTTTAGCTTCTTGTTTTACGATTCCGCCCATGGCACCAGTTTTCCAGAACCTGAGTTTGCTAAATTCAAGCCTTACTGGGAACGTGTCGATCATATTCTTCTGAATAACGATTTTGACGCCTCGCTTTATCATAACCGCTATAAGAACTCGTTGTATTTCATCGACAGTTTGATCGCAAAAATACTTAAGAATGTCGACTTAGAGAACACCATTGTGGTGATTACTTCCGATCATGGTGAGGAATTTAACGACCACAAGATGAATTACTGGGGCCATACCGGTAACTACAGTGATACTCAAGTGCATGTGCCGTTATACGTTTATCTTCCAGATCATCAGCCGGAGCAGATCAACTACCGCACCACACACTATGACATTGTGCCAACTCTAATGAACGAGCTATTCGACGTTAAAGGCAACACCCAATCGTATAGCGTAGGACGAGACCTATTTGATAATTGTGTTCCCCGTAATTGGTTCATTGCGGGCAGTTATTACAACTATGCGCTGGTAGGGAAAGAAACCATGTTAGTGGTAAACCCAGGTGGGCACTCTCAACAACTCAATAATCAACTTAAAGTGGATACGGAACACCAAGTACCAGTGAACGTGATTCAGGATTCTCTCGATGAAATGTCGCGCTTCTATAAAAAAGGATAAAAAGAAAGAACTCACGCCCATCAGACAGGTAGGCATAGTGAAGAGAGGTAAGTTTCGAATTGCCATCTTCTGCATGAGAACTCTCGCTACAATGGCCGCGGTTACTAAAGTTTGATGTATTAAAATTGTATCTATTTTTCCTGCCACCCTTTTGGGGTGGCATTTTTTTATCTTCAGATTGGCTTTAGAACCCACCCTACCGATACAAAAAAAGCCTCTTGGCGAGAGAGACCAAGAGACTTTGCTTTACGAGTAAGACTTATGCGTGATGTGTTGTCATCAAGCGTGGTTGAATCAGTAAGTTATTGATGTATTGCAAACCTACGTAAGTCACCACAATCGTTGCCACAATCAATTCGATGCCTGCCAGACCGCGAACTTGTTGTACATAGTGCGCTGCTAGACCATTTGCTTCCATCCAGTTTGCTGTTTTGAACAGAGCCGTTGCACCAATCACCATTGGGAAGGTAAACGCTGCGTAACCTGGGCTAAATGGCAGTCTTAGCAATTTAAAGAAGGCTAAGTAGATGATGGCTGTCATCAATACTGCGATACCAAACAACAGAGCAATAATCACTGGTGAAGGTGTTGCCGTTACGGTTAGGTAACCAGCCAATGATAGGCTTGCTGGTGCCGCCATGATTGCCATAGTTGGTTTTGCTGCATCTGGGATTTCATGAGTGAACATGAAACGGTAGATCATCATTGGCAACATCACCGCGTAAGCCACCATACCGAAGACCAACGCACCGTGTGCAATAGGTGCAAGCACTGGGTTACCAGAGAAAGACACGTCTGCAACGATAATACCCACAGGTGGTACGAACCAGCTTGGCACCATGTGGTGTAGTTCGAAGTCTTTCGCGCGGTGGTACAAGAAGCTCACTAGGAACACGATATGTAGAGCTACCGCCACTAACCAAAGCACGTCACCTGCAACAGGAAAAAAGTGCCCTAGAGAATTTGAAACCACCATGGTTCCCATCGCGAAAGTTGGAACGACACTACCCACCACAGGGTGCGCAAGATCTTGTCTCAACAAATGATTGTGAAAAAGAAATTTAGTCGCCAAGATTGCTAGCAGTACGCTTGCAATACCTGCGCTAATCCACTGTCCATAGCCATGTAATTCGGCGAAGTTTTCCCAACTCCAACCTAAGCTCGCAATACCAAGAGCCAGACCCGCCATTGGGGTTGGTGCTCCCATTACTTTTGCTTTTGTTCTTTGAATCATTACGACCTCAAAATCTAGGCTAACTTTCTATGGGGTGTATATTACTCTTGCACTTCGTTCCAATATATCTAATTATTTAAAACTAACGTTCAGATAAACTTAACGGAATATCATGCCTAGTCATATCTCTCTTAAACAACTGAAAGTTTTTACTACGATCACTCAGCACAAAACGCTAACTGCGGCTTCGGAAAGCCTGTTTCTTTCTAAGGCGGCCGTAAGCATGGCGCTGTCTGAGTTAGAGAAACAAATTGGTCATCACCTATTTGACCGGGTGAACAACCGCTTAATTCTCAACCAAGAAGGACAAAAACTTCTGCCCCTCGCGGATGAACTCCTCAACCGAGCTCGGGATATTGAGAGTGTGTTCGATGGCGACCAAACCTTATCAGGGCTGCTTCGCATCGGTGCCAGTGACACCATCGGCAACCAAGTTGCACCTTACCTGTTAAGTGATTTTCGTGATGAAACGAATCACCAGTCGCAGAGTTTGTTCATCTCTAACTCCGCCCAGATTTGTGACATGTTGATCGCGTACGAACTCGACATCGCGCTCATCGAGGGCAAGACCATACACCCAGAGTTAGAATCAACGCAATTCAGTGAAGACGAAATGTGTGTAATTTGTCCGCCGGATTACCCTAACTTCGATGAAGGGCCAATCAGCCTAAACGAACTCGAAGACACAGAATGGATTCTGCGTGAGGCGGGTTCTGGCTCTCGAGAGTTCTTTATGCGCGCCATCGCTCCGCGTCTAGAACACTGGCATGAGGCTTTTCAGCTCAATACAACAGAAGCGCTGATCAATTCGGTATCTGCTGGGCTGGGTTTAGGTTGTTTATCACGCCTATCTGCAGAACCTGCAATTCGAGATGGTCGTGTGAAAATGCTCAATATGCCACTGGATATGAAGCGTCGCTTCTGGCTTTTGATCCACAAAGAGAAGTATCAAAACCCGCTCCTGCGTACATTCATTGAATTCTGCCAAGATTGGGAGCGACCAGAGAACCCTCATCTTAAAGATGGCTAGTTCGAGATAACTCGTTCACGGGAGATAGTTCAAGGCAGATAGTTCAAATGCTGGTCACTTAGTTGTACACGGCTCTCATTCTGAGGCTTGTCGCTAGACTTAATTGGTCAAAAACTGTATAAAAAGCCAGTATAAAATTTAACAAATTAACTTAGAGGACCAACCATGGCTGTAATCGTCAAGTACGTGGTAGAACGCAATGGAGAAGAGAAAATGACTTTTACCTCTAAAGCGGAAGCTGACGCATACGACAAAATGCTGGATATGGCGGACGAGTTATTCTCACTGCTGGGTAAGAGTGAACTTCTAGAAGACGAAGGTAAGCAAGAAGATCTTGCAATGTACCTTGCTCAAAACAAAGAGGAAGTGCTTTACGCTCTGGGTGCAAAACGTAAACCTGCACCAAAAAAAGCAAAGAAGCTTGAAGCTGTTGAAGAAGATAGCGAGCAAGAAGACGCTGCATAAGCCTCTCATTTGTTTAGAAAAAACGTCGCATTATGCGGCGTTTTTTTATGCGTTGTATTTATCGCCATATATCTCTGAGAATATAAAGAACCGATTTAATATCCCAAATTGCTCTAAATTTCATGTTGCAGATTAGTGTGACTTAGATCTAATCTAAATGGGCACGGTGATGGGGTGCCACCGGAATCGAAAGATTCGAACCGCTTTCAAAGCTAATGACTCCTACAGAAACGAAAACAGGTCAGCCCTGTTGGAAATGCTTTCGCCTATATTGTGAAAGCAAGAGTTCTGTAGTGAGCAATTCAACTCTTCTCCAACCCCGATCCTGTTTTCTCAAAAAATAAAAATACACTGGGAAAACATTATGCAATATTCACACGAAATCCAATCAATGTGCCCGATTCAACGCGGCGATCTTCATGCATCTGCACCGATCCCTGTTGAAGGCGCAATGATCAATCCAAAAGACGTTATCGCGATTTCTGGTCTTAGCCACGGCGTTGGCGCTTGTGCTCCTCAACAAGGCGCAGCAAAACTGACTCTTAACGTCAAAAACGGCATCATCGAAGAAGCTTTGATCGAAACAATCGGCTGTTCAGGCATGACTCAATCAGCCGCGATGGCCGCAGAAATCCTAACTGGCAAAACCATTCTTGAAGCACTGAATACCGACTTGGTATGTGATGCTATCAACGTCGCGATGCGCGAAATCTTCCTTCAATTTGTTTACGGTCGTACTCAATCTGCTTTCTCTGAAGGCGGCTTGGAAATTGGTGCGGCACTGGAAGACCTTGGTCAAACTCAACGTAGCCAAGTGGGTACTAGTTACTCAACTAAAGCAAAAGGCGTGCGTTACATGGAGTTGGCTGAAGGCTACGTAACAAAACTCGCGCTAGACGAAAACAAAGAAGTGATTGGTTACCAATATCTCAACCTCGGCAAGATGATGAAAGCCATCAACGAAGGCGTATCTGCAGCAGAAGCCGCAGAAAAAGCAACGGGGACTTACGGTCGTTTTGACGAAGCCGTATCTACCATCAACCCACGCCAACAATAATTGCCACCAAGAGGAAAGAGATTATGAACACTCCAATTACTGAATCTGTACGTCGCACATTAGACGAAATGCAACTTTCTTCTCTGGAAGAGGCTTACCAATACTGTATGGATCGTGGTATCGACCCTAAAGCGCTGGTGATGGACACTCAACCTATCGCGTTTGAAAGCGCTGCCGATGCCTACACGCTAGGCACTGCTTTGGCGATTTTCCGCGGAGCAAAAACAGCAGAAGAAGCTGCAAACATCATCGGTGAAGGCCTTCAAGCCTGCACAAAACCAGGCAGCGTAGCAGAACAACGCCGAGTGGGTATCGGTCACGGTGCATTGGCGGCTCGTCTATTGAATGAAGAAAGTGGCTGTTTCGCTTTCCTTGCGGGCCATGAGTCATTCGCAGCGGCAGAAGGCGCAATCAAAATCGCATTGAACGTCAACAAATCACGCAAAAATCCGTTGAAAGTGATCCTGAACGGTTTGGGTAAAGACGCCGCTTACCTCATCTCACGCATCAATGGTTTCACTTACGTACGCACTCAATACAACTACCAGACTGGTGAGTTAGTGGAAGTAGAACGTCGCCGTTTCTCCCAAGGTCCACGTGGTGAGATCCTTTGCTACGGTGCTGATGATGTGCGTGAAGGCGTAGCAATCATGCATAAAGAACAAGTGGATGTGAGCATCACAGGTAACTCAACCAACCCGACTCGCTTCCAACACCCTGTAGCAGGTATCTACAAAGCGGAACGTAACCGTGAAGGCATGCCTTACTTCTCTGTGGCATCAGGTGGTGGTACTGGTCGTACTCTACACCCAGATAACGTGGCGGCGGGTCCTGCATCTTACGGCATGACCGACACAATGGGTCGCATGCACGCCGATGCACAATTCGCGGGCAGCTCTTCAGTACCTGCACACGTAGCGATGATGGGCTTCATCGGTATGGGCAACAATCCAATGGTAGGGGCAACGGTTGCACTTGCAGTAGAGGTCGGTGAGCTAAGCCTCTAAATCGATTTATCGCTTTACTATCCAAAGCCAGTAAATCCAACAAACCCAGTGTAGGGGGAGTGACTTCGGTCCTCCCCTTATTTTTTGCGATGCGCCCTTCTCCAACTTCACTGTGTCTCTGCCCAAAATCGGTCTTATAAGGCTTTTGCGACACATTTCTCATCAGACAAACATATCTCTAAAAAGACAAAAGGTATCCATCTACGGACTTTCTCCATTTCCCCTCTTTAAACTCCCCAATACTCTCTTTATGATGACTGACAACTTAATTATTTCTTGTCAGTGAACAGACGAGACACAAGACTCAACACATGGAGATCAACTATGGCTTTCTTCTCTCTAGCCTTTGGTACGGCAACTAAAAACCGCGACGGCAAAATCATCGAAGCGTTTTTCCCAAACCCAGTTCTTGACCCAAGCGAAGCGCTTGTTAACGCACTAGCAGCAGTAGCAGGTTACGAGCAAGGCAACCAAGCTATCGAGATCTCTGCAGCACAAAGCGCAGAACTGACAGCAGCATTTGAAGCAAACGGCGATGCGGCAAACGCATCTTTCGCAGCAAAAGCAGCAGAATCAGCACAACCACTTGTACTGGTTATCCTTGCAACTGACGAGCAGCCACAAAGCGTTGCTGAAGGTTTCCTAAAACTTCAACTTATCTCTAACCGCCTAGTTCAACCGCACGGCACGGTACTAGACGGCATCTTCGGTCTACTACACAACATCGCATGGACTAACGAAGGTCCAATCGACCTACCTGAACTAGCAGAGCGTCAAATCGAAGCTCGCCTAGCGGGTCGTGCACTAAGCGTAGATTGCGTAGACAAGTTCCCTAAAATGGTGGACTACGTGGTACCAACTGGCGTTCGTATCGCTGACACTTCTCGTGTACGCCTTGGCGCACATGTTGGCGAAGGCACAACGGTAATGCACGAAGGCTTCATCAACTTCAACGCAGGTACAACTGGCGTGAGCATGGTTGAAGGCCGTATCTCTGCTGGTGTAGTGGTTGGTAACGGCTCTGACATCGGCGGCGGCGCATCTATCATGGGTACGCTATCTGGCGGCGGCAAAGTGGTGGTTTCTATCGGTGAAAACTCGCTACTAGGCGCAAACGCAGGTCTTGGCTTCCCAATGGGTGACCGTTGTACTATCGAATCAGGCCTGTACGTAACTGCTGGTTCTAAAGTGCGCATGCTAGATTCTGCTGGCCAAGAAGTAGAAGTAGTGAAAGCACGCGATCTTGCTGGTGTTTCTGACCTACTGTTCCGTCGTAACTCTGTAACAGGTCAAATCGAGTGTCTTGCAAACAAGAGCGCGGTTGAACTGAACAGCGAACTGCATAAAAACAACTAATTCATTCGTGAATTAGCCCTACGAAAAACCCCCCAGCAGGAAACTGTTGGGGGATTTTTTATTGCCTGATAGATGGCACATTGTTACGACATGGCGTGTGACGTAATACTGAGCGTTTCAAACACTCAGTTTTTAGAACTTTACTTGTTCAGAAAGTTCACCGCTTTATCAGGGAAGTCAGTAAACAAACCGTCCACTTTCACCTGATTGTAGAAGATGTCCATCATGC
The DNA here is from genome assembly GCF_002021755.1 of Vibrio owensii. NCBI lineage: Bacteria > Pseudomonadati > Pseudomonadota > Gammaproteobacteria > Vibrionales > Vibrionaceae > Vibrio > Vibrio owensii. Next base: position 2,642,811 of record NZ_CP019959.1, on the reverse strand, counting down.
CATCGAAGCTGTCGGTGTAAGCAGGAATACGTCCAGGGTCCGCTCGGAAAGTATAAGGGTGCACTTGCAAGCCTGCGTCTTTTGCTGCTTTCATCAAAGGTTTGATGATGATGTTATCCTTAGTTGATTTGTCATCCACCAACATTGGCTTCCAAGGACCGATCCCTTCCGCATATTCCGCGACCTTCTTCATACCATTGGCTTCAAACATCCAGTCATAACTGTATGGTGTTGCCTTGTCGCCTTTGTACTCCATAGTCTCGTTCCAGTCGGTGTGCGCCATGAGCTGAACGAGCTTTAAATCCATGTCCATTGCGGGCATGAGCTCACTGTTGATGCGTTGAAGCTCATTCGCATCAAAACACTGAAGGTATACTTTGTCGTCTTGCGAATGGTAACCGTACTGTTTTAAAACGTTAAGCACCGCTTTTGAGATGTCTTTGCCTTCATGACGATGAAACCACGGCGCTTTAATTTCTGGGTAAATACCGATGTCATAACCCAGCGTTTTGTTTAAGCCTTGGATCAGCTCAATCTCTTCGGCAAAAGTAGGTACGGTGAAGTCTGATTTCCACATTGGGAATCGTGTCGGATAACCAGCAACCTTGTTCCCTTTCTCGTCGATGTTAAAGCCTTCAGTGACTCGCAATGATTTGATTTCTGCCAACGTGAAATCAATCGCGTAGTAACGACCATCTTTACGAGCACGATCCGGGAATCGCTCAGCTACATCGGTCACGCGATCGAGGTAATGATCATGCAATACAACGAGTTGATCATCTTTGGTCATCACCACATCTTGTTCGATGTAGTCTGGTTTCATCGCGTACGCTAACGCTTTTGCTTCTAAAGTATGTTCTGGTAGATAACCCGATGCGCCACGGTGCGCGATAACAAGCGGTTGTGCAATTGCTCCAGCTGAGATGCTGAAAGCGAGAACCGTCATGCAAACTGACGTTGTTTTCATTGTTCTTTCCTTAGCTTATTGAAGGGGCAGTATTCCACCGCCCCTTTAATGTTTTATGACGCCAATGCTTCTTTCTCACGCGCTTTTTGTTCATGGTGAGCACGCTCGCCAAGAAATGCGTAAGTTAGACAAACGATAGAGGTAATACATGAACCGATTAGGATGATAAAGCCGCCATCCCAGCCGAAGTGGTCTACCGTGTAGCCAAGAATCGCGTTTGCCGCTACCGCACCGCCCAAGTAACCAAATAAGCCAGTTAGACCTGCAGCTGTACCCGCCGCTTTCTTAGGAGCAAGCTCTAGTGCATACAGACCAATCAACATTACCGGACCATAAATCAAGAAGCCGATTGCAACCAGTGCCATCATATCGACTGCTGGGTTACCTGCTGGGTTGAACCAGTAAACCAACACAGCTACGGTGACTAACGCCATAAATAGAATACCGGCAGGAGCACGACGACCTTTAAACAGTTTGTCTGAAATCCAACCACACAATAGCGTACCTGGGATACCCGCCCACTCGTATAGGAAGTAAGCCCAAGAAGATTTATCAACCGAGAAATCCTTCGCTTCTTTTAGGTATACCGGCGCCCAGTCCAACACACCGTAGCGGATCAGGTAAACAAACGCGTTCGCAATCGCGATTGACCACAACAACTTATTAGAAAAGACATACTTGAAGAAAATTTCCTTCGCCGTCATTTCTTTTTCGTGTGACTTGTCGTAATCGTCAGGGTAATCGTCTTTGTACTCTTCAATTGGCGGAAGACCACAAGACTGCGGTGTATCTCTTACCGTGAACCAAATAAAGACAGCTACGAGCGTGGCAAAAAATGCAGGTACATAGAAAGCGGTGCGCCAATCGTCGTTAAATGCCCAAAGACCAAGAATAAATAGTGGACCAATCAAACCACCACCAACGTTATGCGCCACGTTCCAAACCGATACGATCTCGCCACGTTCTTTGCGCGACCACCAGTGAACCATGGTTCGACCACAGGCAGGCCATCCCATACCTTGGAACCAGCCGTTTAGGAACAATAGAATAAACATCGCGGTAATGCTGCCCGTAGCCCAAGGCATAAAGCCGAAGCAGAACATCACAAGTGCAGACATTAATAGACCGCCACTTAAGAAGTAACGAGGGTTAGAGCGGTCAGAAACACTGCCCATTAAGAATTTTGATAAACCGTAGGCAATAGAAACGGCAGCTAAAGCAACACCTAGGTCACCACGGCTAAATCCTTGTTCAATAAGGTAAGGCATCGCCAAGCTAAAGTTTTTACGAACTAGGTAGTAGCCGGCATAGCCGACAAAGATACCGATGAAGAGTTGCCAGCGTAAGCGGGAATAAGTGCCATCGATCTTATCGGACGATAAACGATCGATGTGCGCCTTAGGTTTGAATATTCCAAACATAGGAACCTCATTAATATTGTGAGCGATGGTAGGGAGTATTAAATCGCGAACGAGCAAAAAGGAGTTTCGTTCGAAAGTAGTTGCATTCTATGAGATTCGATTTTTATTTCTGTGACAAATGTTGCATAAGGATTAAATTTCAGTAAATACAGAAAATTAGAGATATTTAGTTAGACTATGCTTCCACTTTCCCCAGATTTCGTTACTGTTCGATTTTGTCTTAATAAGAAATAAATGCCTACCACCTGTAAAGATTGAAGTTAAAACGCGCAGAGAACAAAACAAAAATAGGAATTTACCGAAACATATGCGATTTATAGCTGTGTTTTCCTTCTTAACGACCCGATTCAATATAGGCTCCCCTTCTAGATAGTTAAGCAGCATTAAAACTAAAACCACTCCCAGAACCAATAAGCAACAAAACGAACACAAAACACGCTATGTTTAGTTTCTTTTTCGCTCCAAAAGATGCGCCATTTAACAAAAATAGGCGTGTAAATTAACAATTTCATGTTCAAACGCTCAATTTTACAGCGCGTTTATTTTCGAATGCTCTCATGTATGCACAATTGCACGTGCTAGATAAACAAGTAACTAAAGGATTATTAACATGACAGCAAACAAATCCCCCTCTTTGCTCGGAGAATGTTTAGCCGAGTTCATCGGAACAGGACTGCTTATCTTCTTTGGTGTGGGCTGTGTTGCAGCACTCGTGCTAACAGGAGCAACATTCGGACAATGGGAAATTAGTATTGTCTGGGGCTTCGGCGTTGCCATCGCAATTTACTGTACTGCGGGCGTATCCGGTGCACACATCAATCCAGCCGTCACCATTGCACTTGCTATGTTTCATGGATTTGATAAGGCGAAAGTTGTGCCTTACATCATTGCTCAAATGCTCGGCGCGTTTTGCTCTGCGGCTTTGGTTTACAGCTTGTACAGTAATCTATTTACTGATTACGAAATCGCACACAACTTCGTTCGTAGCAGCCAGGACGCATTAGCGACGGCGGGCATTTTCTCGACTTACCCACATGCTTCTCTCTCTTTCTTTGGCGCTTTTGCTGTGGAATTCGTGATTACTGCGGTGCTAATGTTCGCTATCTTAGCCCTCGGTGATGAGAACAACGGCGCACCTCGCGGCGCAATGAACCCTCTACTGATCGGTATTCTCATTGCAGTTATTGGTGGATCTCTTGGTCCACTTACAGGGTTTGCAATGAACCCTGCACGTGACTTTGGGCCTAAACTGTTCGCCTACTTCGCAGGTTGGGATTACGCCTTGAGCGGTGCTCGCGATATTCCTTACTTTATCGTCCCTATGTTCGCCCCAATTGCAGGTGCATGTTTCGGAGCTTGGTTATACCCAAAAGCCATTGCTGTTCACCTACCATCTCAAGGCCATGGATGCACAATTCCTAACCAATGCGAAACCGAAGAAGAAGCCGAACAGGCTCGTGCTTAACTCCAGAAAAACAAACAACTCGTACAAATCTAATAACGAAATAAAAGGACTCTTACCATGACTGAGCAAAAATACATCGTTGCCCTCGACCAAGGTACGACAAGCTCTCGCGCTGTAATCCTCGACCATGATGCGAATATTGTGAGTGTCGCTCAACGAGAATTCACTCAGATTTACCCAGAGGCAGGATGGGTTGAGCATGACCCAATGGAAATCTGGGCAACACAAAGTTCAACTTTGGTTGAAGCGCTAGCAAAGTCTGGTATCCGAAGTGACGAACTAGCAGCTATTGGTATTACTAACCAACGTGAAACTACGATTGTATGGAACAAAGAGACTGGCAAACCGGTTTACAACGCAATCGTGTGGCAATGTCGCCGTACTGCCGATATTTGTGAAGAATTAAAAGCGCGCGGACTAGAAGATTACGTTCGCGACAACACTGGCTTGGTTCTAGACCCTTATTTCTCTGGTACAAAAGTGAAGTGGATTCTAGATAACGTTGAAGGTGCGCGCGAAGAGGCTGAAGCAGGCAAACTACTGTTCGGTACCGTTGATACTTGGCTGGTTTGGAAGATGACTCAAGGTCGCGTCCACGTAACGGATTACACTAACGCATCTCGTACCATGCTTTTCAACATCAATGACCTATGCTGGGATCTGAAAATGCTGGATGAGATGGGCATCCCAGCTTCGATGATGCCAGAAGTCAAACGCTCATCAGAAATTTACGGTCAAACCAACATTGGTGGTAAAGGCGGCACTCGTATCCCAATTGCAGGTATTGCTGGTGATCAACAAGCAGCACTTTACGGACAAATGTGTGTAGAAGCAGGTCAAGCGAAAAACACCTACGGCACGGGTTGTTTCTTGCTGATGAACACGGGTGAAGAGAAAGTCACCTCAAAGAACGGCCTACTGACTACTCTTGCGTGTGGCCCTAAAGGTGAACCGGCATATGCGCTAGAAGGTGCAGTATTTATGGGCGGCGCATCAATTCAATGGCTACGTGATGAAATGAAGATCTTGGCTGGCGCTGAAGATTCAGAGTATTTTGCAACTAAAGTTGATTCTTCAAATGGTGTCTATGTCGTGCCGGCATTTACGGGCCTGGGCGCACCATATTGGGATGCTTACGCTCGCGGTACAATTGTCGGTCTAACTCGTGGCGTGAATGCAAACCATATTATCCGCGCAACGTTAGAAGGTATCGCTTACCAAACTCGTGACGTTCTAGATGCAATGCAAGCTGACTCTGGTATCAAGCTCGCGAACCTTCGGGTAGATGGCGGCGCAGTCGCAAATAACTTCCTAATGCAGTTCCAATCTGACGTGCTTGATACCGAAGTGCACCGCCCACAAGTGACTGAAGTAACGGCGTTGGGTGCTGCTTATCTAGCGGGCTTAGCCGTTGGTTTTTGGGAAAGTATTGACGAGTTGCAAGACAAAGCAGTGCTTGATCGCACTTTCGAACCACATCACGACGAAGAAAAGCGCAATCGCCGTTACAAAGGCTGGAAGCGTGCTGTTAAGTGTGCACAAACCTGGTCGGAGCTTCACGACGAAGAAGACTAATTTTCTACTATCGTTTGACGTTTCTTGACGAACGACTCCCCCTAATAATAAAGAGCGCGAATTCAGCGCTCTTTTTTTTGCGCCTGATCGCGTAATCCTTACTCCCTTTACTTCTCAGTTCGCGCTAATTCGAGCACAATAGAGTGAGTTTATATTTTCGATTTTGAAGCATTGGCTATTACCAGTGCACATGGGAGTGCTAAGTGAAGCAAATACCAAGGCACCAACAGATCGTCGAGTTGGTGAAGAAACAAGGCTATGTCAGCACGGATGAGCTGGTCGAGAAATTCAATGTAAGTCCTCAAACTATTCGTCGCGATCTCAACGACCTAGCAGATGAAAACAAAATACGCCGATATCATGGTGGCGCAACGATTCCGCTTAGTTCAGAGAATACGTCATATAACACGCGTAAAGCGCTTAACTTCAATGAGAAAGACGTGATTGCCGAAGAAGTGGTAAAACACATTCCTGATGGTGCGACCTTGTTCATTGATATTGGTACCACCCCTGAAGCTGTTGCCCGAGCATTAAACAAAAGCCATAAGCAATTACGCGTGGTGACCAACAACATCAATGTTGCAACTATTCTCTTACCTAATCCAGAAATCAAAGTGATTTTAGCTGGTGGTGAAGTCCGCAACCGTGACGGTGGTATTGTGGGCGAAGCAACTTTGGACTTTGTGAAACAATTTCGTCTCGACTTTGGCATTCTCGGTATCAGTGGTATCGATTTTGATGGCTCACTGTTAGATTTCGACTACCACGAAGTTCGCGTTAAGCAAGCTATCATCGACAATAGCCGAAGTGTGTTTCTCGCCGTCGACCATACTAAGTTTGGCCGAAATGCAATGGTGAAACTTGGTAATATTTCGCAATTAAATATGGTGTTTACCAACAAGCTGCCACCAGAAGAAATCCTGTCGATATTGAAAGAAGCCGCGATCCCGCTTGAAGTGGTTGATACGACGATCGAAAGAAACGAAACCGAATAGCAACACACTGTCAAATTTCTTCGTAACAAATGACCTCTATCTTAATTACATAGAGGTTTTTTTATGCCCAAATCACACAAAACGCTCACAAACGAAAATAATAGATGATCATAAACGAAACCTAAGCTACGATTATTTCATGTTCTAAAATGCTCGTTCGCTCATCGAGAGGTCAAATTTATGAGTATCCAACAAAATGCTTCCAAAACTAATCCACTCCCTACTCTAGACATGATCGTGATTGGTGGCGGCATTAACGGGGCTGGCATTGCAGCAGATGCTGCCGGCCGTGGTTTAAGCGTCGGTTTGTACGAAGCTAACGACTTCGCATCTGCTACTTCTTCTGCTAGTTCTAAACTTATCCATGGTGGATTACGTTACCTTGAACACTATGAGTTTCGTTTGGTTTCGGAAGCGCTCGCTGAACGTGAAGTGATCTTACGTAAAGCGCCTCATGTCGCTCTACCAATGCGCTTCCGTTTACCACACCGCCCATTTTTACGCCCGGCGTGGATGATCCGCTGCGGTCTGTTCCTTTACGATAACTTGGGTAAACGAACCACTCTTCCAGGCAGCAAAACCGTCAACCTAGCAAAATCAGGTCTACTAAAATCTGAAATAAAAACCGGTTTCGAATACTCCGATTGTTGGGTGGATGACGCGCGCTTAGTGTTGTTGAACGTTCTAGCGGCTAAAGAGAATAACGCAGAAGTTCGCAACTACTGCCGCGTAGAGAAAGCACACCGTGAAGGTGGCATTTGGCATGTCACTATTCATGACGTCACCACAGACCAACGTTTCGAACGCAAGGCAAAAGCTTTAGTTAACGCTGCTGGTCCATGGGTGAAACAGTTCTTTGATGAAGGATTAGAGCAAACCTCCCCTCGCAACATTCGTTTGATCAAAGGCTCGCACATCGTTGTTCCTCGTATCCACAACGAGCCACAAGCCTACATCCTACAAAACAAAGATAACCGCATTGTATTTATGATCCCTTACCTAGATAAGTTCTCGATCATTGGTACAACAGACGTGGAATACAAAGGCGATCCGCGTGAAGTCGCGATTTCCGAAGATGAAGTCGATTACTTGATCGATATCGTTAACCAACACTTTGTCCACCAGCTAAGCCGCGAAGACGTGGTGTGGACATACAGTGGTGTACGTCCGTTATGTGATGATGAGTCTGACTCACCGCAAGCGATCACACGTGACTACACACTAGAACTGGACGCTGAATACGACCACGCACCTTTACTTTCAGTGTTCGGTGGCAAGCTCACGACTTACCGTAAGCTTGGTGAAGCAGCAATGAAGAAACTTGCCCCGTTCCTACCTGAAATGGGTAAAGACTGGACGGCAAACCAAACCCTTCCTGGCGGTAACTTCAGTTGCAGCCGTGAGCAATTGGCGAAGATGGTTCATGCGAAGTACTCATGGGCATCAGAAGCGATGTTGCTGCGCTACGTGACTCAGTTTGGAACACAAACTTGGGATCTGATGGAAGGCACTAACAGCGTAGAAGATCTTGGTCATTGCTTCTCAGAGCAAGCAAATGGCGTATATCAACGTGAAATTGATTACTTGATGAATCACGAAATGGCGATAAATGAGGAAGACATTCTGTGGCGTCGTACTAAGCTTGGTCTTTACATGAACCAAGAAGAACAGCAAGCACTCACCGATTACTTAAAAGAAAAGTTGCAACAGAAAGTCGTGAACCTTTCGCAAGTTAGCTAACAACTTGTAACCATCACTAAAGGCATGAAAATCCCCCATCAGGAAACTGTTGGGGGATTTTAATTAGTGCAAGATTTCAAGAGCTTGGATAGTAACTATCACAGATAAAAATAGTCGGGGCGGGCGCCCCGACTAATGAGCTGACTTACCGACCAGAGGGCCAACTCAAAATCAGTCACGAATAGAATGATTCGCCATGTGCTCCAACGCTTTGATCATCGCAGAGTGATCCCAGTTTGAACCGTCTAACGATGCGCAAGTATTGAATAGCTCCTGCGCTGTTGCAGTGTTTGGTAGATTGATATTCAGTGCTCGTGCACCTTCCAACGCAAGGTTTAAATCCTTTTGGTGAAGTGATATACGGAAACCAGGATCGAACGTACCGTTAATCATGCGTTCGCCGTGCACTTCAAGAATTTTAGAGGATGCGAAACCGCCCATTAAAGCCTGACGAATTTTCGCCGGATTTGCACCCGCTTTAGAAGCAAAAACAAGCGCTTCTGAAACCGCTTCAATGTTCAAAGCGACAATGATTTGGTTCGCGACTTTACAGGTTTGACCATCACCGTTTCCACCAACTAATGTGATGTTTTGCCCCATGATCTCGAACAAAGGTTTCGCGCGTTCAAAAATCTCATCACGGCCACCAACCATGATTGATAGCGTGCCGTTAATCGCACCGACTTCGCCGCCAGATACTGGTGCATCGAGATAAAATGCGCCTAGTTCTTCTACTTTTTTAGCGAACTCTTTCGTCGCGATAGGTGAAATTGAACTCATGTCGATCACAACTTTGTCTTTCGCAAGGCCATGAGCAATACCAATTTCACTAAATAGTACGTCGTTAACTTGTGGTGTATCTGGCACCATCACGATAATGAACTCACACGCTTCAGCGACTGCAGCCGGGGTTGGCGCTGCAAAACCATTGTCACCCAATAGATCTGACGGAGCTGCTTCAAAGTGCTCAGAGAAGTACAAGGTATGACCTGCATTTTGCAGATTCTTCGCCATTGGTTTGCCCATGATACCTGTACCGATAAAACCGATATTCGCCATTTTTCTATCTCCGATTCTCAATTCTTTACGCTATTAAATTAGGTTGTATTCTTTTAGCCAGCCTAGGCCCGCTTCTGTTGTTGTTGCTGGCACATATTCGCAGCCAATCCAGCCTTGATAGCCAATATCGTCAATGTGCTTAAGTAGGAATGGATAATTGATTTCACCAGTCCCAGGTTCATGACGCCCTGGGTTATCCGCAAGCTGAATATGCGCAATGGTTGACTGGTTATCTTTCAGTGTACGAGCCAGATTGCCTTCCATAATTTGCATGTGGTAAATGTCGTATTGGTAACCTAAGTTGGCTTCACCCACTTCCGCCACAACGCGCAGTGCTTTTTCTGTGCTGTTTATAAAGAAGCCCGGCATGTCTTGTGTATTAATGGCTTCCATAATCAAACTAATGCCTTCCGCTTTGAGCTTTTCAGACGCGAACTTCAAATTCTCAACCACAGTCTGAAATGCTTCTTCTTCAGAAACATGCGAAGGTTTAATCCCTACAAGACAATTCACTTGTTGGCAATTCAATGCTTTGGCATAACGAATTGCTTTATCCACACCTTTACGGAATTCTTCTACACGGTCAGGGTGGCAAGCAATACCGCGCTCCCCTTTGGCCCAGTCACCAGCAGGTAGATTGAATAACACTTGAGTTAAACCAAACTGGTACAACTCAGCCGCAATTTCTTGAGCGTCATAATCGTATGGGAAGAGATATTCAACACCACGGAAACCCGCTTTGGATGCCGCTTCAAAACGGTCCATAAAATCGTATTCCGTGAACAACATAGAAAGGTTGGCAGCTAGTTTAGGCATAAGTCACTCCAAGAATATTTGTTGATGCCCTCCCCCACTTAAAGGCGTGGAGGAGAGTGAGTTAGCTATTAATCCAAATCGATGGTTTCTTCAAACTCGACCACTTTGTCGATGTCTGGACCCATTGCGATATTGGTCACGCGCTCCGTAATCACTTCCACAACAACTGGAACTTGGAACTCTTTGAGCCACGCTTGAGCTTTGCGCAGTGCTGGTTGAATATCTTCTGGGTTGAACACACGAATCGCTTTACAGCCAAGACCTTCTACTACTGACACATGGTCAACGCCGTAGCCATTTACTTCTGGAGCATTAATGTTTTCAAAATCCAGTTGCACACAGTGGTCAATCTCGAAAGCACGTTGAGACTGGCGGATTAAGCCTAGGTAAGCGTTGTTGATTAGTACGTGAATGTAAGGCAGTTTGAATTGTGCACCGACCGCCAATTCTTCCATCAAGAATTGGAAATCGTAGTCACCGGAAACACCAACAACCGGTGTTGTAGGATCGGCCTTCACTACACCAAGTGCTGCAGGCATTGTCCAACCTAGAGGGCCTGCTTGGCATGAGTTAATCCAATGACGAGGACGGTGGACATGTAAGAACTGGTTCGCTGCAATTTGCGCGTTACCAATGGTTGCGACATAACGCGTTTCTGGGCCGAATACCTCATTCATTTCTTGGTAGACACGTTGAGGCTTAATTGGGTTATTGTCGAAATCGGTACGACGCAACATAGTGCGTTTACGTTCCTGGCACTCACCTAGCCATGCTGAACGATCTTTTAGTTCGCCACGTGCTTGCATCTCTTGAGCAACTTCTACAAACACTTTAAGCGCCTCACCTGCATCAGAGACAATGCCAAGATCTGGGCCAAAGATACGACCAATTTGTGTTGGTTCGATATCTACGTGAATAAATTGACGACCTTTAGTGTAAGTTTCAATTGCACCTGTGTGGCGGTTTGCCCAACGGTTACCAATACCAAATACAAAGTCAGACTCTAGGTAAGAAGCGTTACCGTAACGATGGCCTGCTTGACACCCCATACGACCAATCATCAGTTCATGATCGTCAGAGATAGCCCCCCAACCACGCAGTGTTTGGATAACTGGAACACCTGTAATTTCAGCAAACTGCTGTAGTAGTGCCGACGCACCAGCGTTAATGATGCCGCCACCAGCAACCAAAATAGGTTTGTCCGCTGCATTCAGCATTTGCAGTGCGCGCTCTGCTTGAGCTCGACTTGCTTTTGGTTTGTGTGGCTCTAATGGCTCATACAAATCGATATCGAACTCGATCTCCGCCATTTGAACGTCCATTGGTAAGTCAATATGGACAGGGCCAGGACGGCCCGAACGCATTTCGTAAAATGCTTTTTGGAAAGTACCAGGAACTTGGCCAGCTTCGCGAATGGTCACCGACATTTTAGTCACAGGCTTCGCAATCGCTTCAATATCGACTCCTTGGAAGTCTTCTTTATGAAGCTTCGCTGTTGGTACCTGACCAGTAATGGTAAGAATCGGCGTTGAATCTGCTGACGCAGAATACAGACCGGTGATCATATCTGTACCAGCAGGGCCAGATGTACCGATACACACGCCGATGTTGCCATCTTTAGCACGAGTGTAACCTTCAGCCATATGCGACGCGCCTTCTACGTGACGAGCCAGAACATGCTCGATGCCGCCCAGTTTTTTCAATGCCGCATATAGAGGGTTGATAGCTGCGCCAGGAACACCGAATGCGACCTTAACCCCTTCTTTTTTCATGATCAAAACAGCCGCTTCGATCGCTCTCATCTTAGCCATAGTACTTCTCCAAAAACATCGCACCTTATCGGTGACGAACAGAATCATGTGTTGTTGGGGGAGATTATTTGGCAAAAAAAACAGCCCAGCAAAGAATCAAAAATGCTTCAAAATGAAACCTATCAATCAAACAATTTCGTTCCGAAATGAAACGCAAATAATTAAAAGTCTGCCTTTTTTTGAAAGAGACGTGATTTAAACCATCAAATGATAGCTGTGAAGATAAGAAGTCTATGTGGAGTCAAAAAGACACGTTCACAAGCGGTGAAAAAATCGCCAAGCACATATCAAAGAGATAACTTATTTATAGGGTCAAGATAAACACGGAAGAAGAGGGAAATCCCCTCTATTTATAGGCATCAATTTAGGCTGGGTAAGTTTGACCCATCGGAGATATTCATCAGGCAAATCATTGATGTGTTTTACAAAATCTAACCGTTAATAATTCTTACAATTTAGACAGTTTGTGTGAGATGTAAGTCGCTTTTCTCAAGCCCTTATCTAATAAGAAACTGACCTAAGTCATAGGAGTGTTTCATATTGAATCGGTGAAAAAATCGCCGTGAATGTCATCACACTCTAACGTTTATACGCAATATATCATTGTGCACCATATTACTGATAAGTCTCACAGGAAGAGCACCGCCGTTCCCCTTCCCAAAGTGACTTTCCTACATCCAATAACTGAAACTGACCTCTCCGTCTGGAGCAAATATGCTGTCGATAGAAGACAATAAGAAAAAGTGGGAATTCTTCCAAAAGCACCATTGGGTTTCACCTGAGTTTTCACTTTCCCCTGTGCTTGAGTCATGGGAGCGCTGCACAAAACAATGCAGCCCATATAACTGGTCCAAACCTCATATTGCGTCGGGGTATACCCTGTCGTCTTTAATGAAGCGTAACGAACGCATCATCAGCTGCGCCACTACTGTTATCGAAGATACCTACGATTTACTTAGAGAAGAACAAATCATGTTGTTCATAACTGATGATAACGGATGTGTGCTCTACAGTGTTGGGCATGATGACATGCTGAGAGAAATGAATGAACTCGGCATCAAGATGGGTTGTTTTTTCTCAGAAGGTAAAATAGGCACCAACGCGGTAAGTCTGTGTATTGATACTCACATGCCTTGCGAAGTTTTTGCTGCTGAGCACTTCAATCGCCACCTACACAACTACGCTTCCTCTGCAGCACCTATCTTTGATACTTTTGGTCGACTACGCGGAACAGTGTGCTTGGTTAAAAGAGCGGAAGAATATAGTAAAGAAAACCTGGTGATCATAACCTCATGTGCCAAAGAGGTAGGATTACAGATTCATATTCAATGCGAGCAAGAAACCATGAACCGCTTAAGCTGTGCGCACAACGCAACGTTAGAGTGTATGGATGATGGAATCCTCGCATGGAACGATGAAAACCGCATTACCATGGTAAATGGTCAAGCTGAGCGCTTACTGAACGTCAATAGCCTCAAATTGATAGAGAAAGACGTGTTCTCAATTATGCGTTTTCCACCCAATATTTTGTCTAACATTGAAGCGCATAACATTATTCGTCGTAAGCAGACTACGATCGAAGTAAACGGTGAGTTTATTGAAGCAATTGTGACATTACGTCCGTTAAGTGATGGCTCCAACCTTTTGTTCATCCACCCTATAGATAAAATTCGCGAACTGGCTCAACAACAAATCGGCGGAAGTGCTCGCTACACGTTTGATACATTGCCAGCCGTATCGCGCAAGATGAAACACATCATTACTGTTGCGAAACGCGCAACAAAATCCAAAGCACCTATTCTAATCACAGGTGAAGAAGGCGTCGGTAAAACTGACCTTGCGATGGCGATTCACAATGAAAGTGAGTACAAAGAAGGCCCGTTTATCACCCTAAACTGCCGCTCAGTGAACAGCGAGCAAATGATTCGTGAAACTCTTGGTTACGATGAGGGACAAGGCATGCCTTCTAAGTTTGAGTTGGCACATAACGGCACCCTCTATCTAGAAAAAATTGAATATCTTTGTCCAGACTTACAAGCCGTAATCTTAAAGTTGCTGAAGACAGGCTTAGTCAGTAGAAGTGATAGCCAACGTTTGATTCCAGTGAAATTTCAACTGATCACCAGTACCTCCTCAGACATCAGTGAGTATGTTGCACAACGCTCCTTTGGACGTCAGTTGTACTACGAAATTTCTTCGAATGAGTTACACATCCCACCTCTTCGTAAACGCAAAGAGGACATCGAATATATGATCCAGAAAATCATCAACAACTATGAGAAACGCCACAATGTCGCCATTTCAGTAGAAAAGGTGGTGATGGATGCTTTAATGAACTTCAACTGGCAAGGGAACAATTCGGAGCTACGAAACCGCATGGAACGCGTTCTTCTCAACCGAAGTTCAAACCTAATTAAACTCGACGACATCCCTGAGGAGATCAAACTCAACCTAAACGCTGGCAATGACCCAGAAAACCAACCAATCTTGTCACTGGAAGAGGTTGAGAAGAAAGCCATCATTCAGGCATGGAACATTTATGATGGAAAGATGAAGGAAATGGCTAAAGCCCTTAAAATAGGCCGCACCACCCTATGGCGTAAAATCAATAAGTTTGGTTTAGCCGACCAGATTGAACTGACATAAACACTCGAATTTCCCTTATTCAAAAACAGTCCTTTAGGGCTGTTTTTTATTTGCTCTTTTACCGAGACCATTGACTGATTGAATCGACCTCAAACAAGAAAAGCCCTTTGAGCATCGCTACTCAGAGGGCTTTGGATTGCCAACTGCCTTTTTGGGGGAAAGGGTGAATTAGGCTTTGATGGCGAGATCAATCTTGCGAACTTGCTCTTTCAAAGCAGGTAGCAAGCTTGCACTGGCGCTGAACTTTCTCAAGCCGAGCTTGAGCAGCAGCTCTGTTGCTTTAGTATCGCCCGCCATTTCTCCGCACATACTCACAGAGATACCAGCTTTATTACCTGCTGAACAAGTTAACTCAATCGCTTTAATGACTGCAGGTTCGAAGTAGTTCACTAGCTCAGCAACGGCCGTGTTCCCACGATCGGCAGCCATCACGTATTGCGTTAGATCGTTAGTTCCTATTGAGAAGAAATCGACTTCTTTCGCCAATGCATCTGCATTGAAGACTGCGGCAGGCACCTCAATCATAATGCCGATAGGTAACGCGAGGTTGTCGATACCTAAGCTCTTCGCTTCACGCTCAACTAGCGCTTTGACACGACGAACTTCTTCCACCATCGCGATCATAGGGATCATTAACTGGATGTTGCTTTGCTCTTGATGAGCTCGTAAGACCGCTCGGATTTGAGTAGTAAATAACTCTTCGTGAGCTAGACACAGACGTACACCGCGTAGTCCCAAGAATGGGTTTTCTTCCTCGGGCATAGGGTAAGCCGCAAGTGGTTTATCACCACCGACATCCAAACTGCGAATCGTTAATGGTTTGTCGCCAAATGCTGCCGCAATATCACGGTAAACCTCATACTGCTCATCTTCCGTCGGCAATTCATCGCTGGTTTGGAATAAAAACTCTGTACGGAACAAACCAACGCCTTCCGCGCCATTTCGAAGTGCTGATTCGACATCTTCTGGGCCACCAATGTTCGCAATCACCTGCACAGCCGTACCATCAGCTGTAATGGCTTTTTCTTGAGCACTGTTTAATGCCGCTTGTTGAGCATCTAGCCACTCGGTACGTCTTTGAGCTAATTCTGCTTGAACATCTTCTGATGGTTCTAACCACAGTAAGCCGCTAAATCCATCTACAGTGATAGTTTGACCGACTTTTACTTGGTCTAAACACCCCTGTGCTTTAACAATCGCAGGAATGCCCATCGCTCTTGCTAGGATTGCACTGTGAGACGTTTTACCACCTTCACTCAAGCAAATAGCCATCACTTTAGACTTATCCAAACCTGCGACATCCGAAGGCATTAAGTCGCGAGCGAGCAGAATGCTCGGCTCATTGATTTGCATCGCGGTTTGTTTCGCGCCGGTCACACTAATCATGACCTGACGAGCAATATCGTAAACATCCGCTTCGCGCTCACGCATATATTCACTGTCGGCATTACGGTAGTCTTCAGCCAAAGCGTTAATGGTGTTCATCCACGCCTCTTCAGCAATAAATCCGGATTCAATGCGCGTAACAGTGGCTTGCCACAACTCTGGATCGGATAACATCATCAAGTGAGCTTGGAAAATATCTCCATGAGGTTGTTTCGCTTGTGCCGCTAAGTGTTGCTTCACAGCGTCGACGGCAGTTTGAAGACGACTAATTTCTGATGCGAACGATTCAAAAGGACGATCTGGTACGGCTGGCATCTCATGAGCAAATAAGATTGCAGGTGCCGTTACGATGCCACCATTCACGCTTAAACCAACAATCGCCCCAGTAATCTCTTGGTCGATAATGATAGCTTCTTCTGGCTCTTCAGAAACAGCACCATTCACAATATCGGCTTCACCAAAGTGTTGATGCGCAAGTAGCGTAAAGGCATCAACAGCGGCTTGAGCATCGTTACCACAAGCGGAAAAAATGATGCAGTCTTCAAGGCGAATACCCAGCTTAGCAATGTTATTTAGGCTCTTTGCACTAGCTCGTTGCTCACCTTTTTGCAGCCACATATCACAACTAAATGCAGCTAGTTGACCAACAATCGCCGCCGCAGGACGAGCATGAATACCGTGTGGGTTCTTTACTGTCCATTGGAATTGAAGCTCATCACCTGTCGCCTCTGCTAAGACCTCGACTTGATTGGTTTGCTCAAGCTCTTCACCTAAGTGTTCACGTTTTACATCTAATGCACTGCGCGCTTCTGCTACAACGGTTTCAATCGGCAAGCCCGCAGCCGCTGCAACGGATGCTGCCATCGTGCCTTCCACGATAGGAGCCGCAACCAGAGCCACTTTTTCACGCGTCTCGTCATCGAGTAATTCCAGTGCCATTTCAGTACTTAGTAATGCACTGCCTAAGTCCATCAGCACCACAACGCCCTGCTCGTCACAAACTTCTTCTATCGCCCCCATAACTGCGATAGCGTCTGTACCGATTGAGTTTTCTGGATCGTCCACACCTGCGGCGATCGCTAAGTTAACCTTGCCTTGCGTCATTTGGGTGGCCAATTCGGCCACCCCTTCTGCGAGACGTCGGCTGTGAGATACAACTACAATCCCGACCATGCTTAGTTTCCTGTAACCGCCTGACGCAATGCTTTAATCATCAGAAGAGAAGACGTCGCACCTGGATCTTGATGACCCACACTGCGCTCACCTAGGTAGCTTGCACGGCCTTTCTTCGCTTGCATCTCAATTGTCGAAACAGCGCTTTTTTCAGCAAGATCGACCATTTCATCCAATAGATGATCTGGGCTAATACCACTTTCAAGCTGTGACTTGGTTGTGTTCAGTACTGGCAACCAGACATCACACATAGTCTTATCGCCTTGTTCAGCTTTACCGCGGGAGATAACACCATCTACACCACTCTTTAGAGCATCGATCAATTCTTCGAACGACAGTTGTTCACGTGTTCCTACAGAAGCAGCCGTACGAATAAACAAGGTGCCGTAAAGCGGGCCACTTGCACCACCAACACTAGAAAGCAACGTCATACCCGTGTTTTTCAAGATAGTCGCAATGTTTTGCTTCTCTACGCTTGGTAATGTCTCTGCCACTTTTTTGAAGCCACGGTTCATGTTCAAGCCGTGGTCTGCATCACCGATATCACGGTCAAGATCCGTCAGGAAATCTTGGTTTTCAGCATAAGACTGAGCACACAACTCAAGCCAATTGATGATTTGGTTCTTTTCGATTTGCATATGTCCACCCTCGCCTTACCATTTAATTGCAGCTGTATCGACTGGCGCATCGAACAGTTCGATCATTTCTTTGTCCGCTTGTAGTAAGGTGATTGAAACACCTTCCATGTCCAAAGATGTACAGTAGTTGCCAACCATGTTGCGAACGACACGGAAGCCTTCTTGCTCACAGTTTTGTGCCAGACGACGGTAAACACCGTAAAGTTCAGATTCTGGAGTCCCGCCTAACCCGTTAACGATAGCGATGTAATCTTGATCAGCGTTGAACACTTCAATGCTTGACTCTACTTCGTCCCATTGGCCTTCTTCACGGTTCCAAATACGCAGTGTACGGCTGTAAGTAACGTTCTCTTTTAGCTCAAGGAACATTTTGTCCACTAGCTCATCTGCCGTTGTGTACTTCACACGTTCGATGCCAGGTTCACCATGGATACCTACACCGAATTCCACTTCGTCATCTTCTAAAATGAAAGATGGTTTACCCGCAGCAGGTACTACACATGCATTCAACGCAACGCCAAACGAGCGGCAGTTGTTGTTTACACGGCGAGCCAATTCTTCACATTGCTCAAGCGTGTAGCCTCTGTCTGCTGCTGCACCAACGATTTTCTCAACAAGAAGTGTACCTGCAACACCACGGCGGCCTGCTGTGTATAGGCTGTCTTTTACCGCGACGTCATCATCGATAAGAACTGAACCAACTTTAATGCCATCCGCGTGAAGAAGCTCAACTGCTGTTTCAAAGTTCAGTACGTCGCCAGTGTAGTTTTTGATAAAGAATAGAACGCCTTCACCCGTGTTGACTTGGTTACCACATTCGTACATTTGATCAGGTGTTGGAGAAGTGAACACTTCACCTGGGCAAGCACCAGTAAGCATCCCTTTACCGATAAAACCTGCGTGTAGAGGTTCGTGACCACAACCACCACCAGATACCAATGCCACTTGTCCTGGGGTTTCTTCATGCCACATGTAGCGAGGTTCGTAGTTCACCTTCAGCTCTGGACGAGAATATGCCAGACCTTCCATTTGCTGTTTAACAACGTCTTCAACACTATTGATTAGCTTTTTCATATTTCCGATCTCTTTTAATTCGAATTTCGTTTCGTAGGGTTGGGGCCATCTTAAGTGGAGAAAAAGTACGCTCAATCAAAAAAATATCCGTTCCAGGTTGGAACATTTCGTATAGCGCTTTTGTTTCATATCGGAACAAATTCCTCCCTCTCATACACTAGAGTGATCGGTGCCAAAAACTGTCTTGGGAAGGGAAATAACAAACGACGGCTTTGACACCATCATCATACATTTGCTTATCAAGTAGGCGATTTTCTTCTTCTTTTTGCTTTGTGTACCTACGATAGCTCCAACGTTGAAACAAAACATAACCACATTACAAAAGGTCTGAATATCATGGATAAAATCATCATTAGCCCAAGCAAATATGTTCAAGGTGAAAACGTTTTGGGCTCAATTGCGAGCTACGTGAAAACACTAGGTGAAAACCCACTCGCTATCGCTGATGAGTTTGTGACTGGCTTGGTTGGCGAGACAGTAAAAGAAAGCTTCTCAAAAGAAGACATGCCTATCGCAATGGACATCTTTAACGGCGAATGTTCTCGCGTAGAGATCGACCGCCTAACTGACATCTGTTCAACTCAAAAGAACGACGTCATCATCGGTATTGGTGGTGGTAAAACACTAGATACTGCTAAGTCTGTTGCTTACTACACTAAAATTCCTGTTGTTGTGGTACCTACAATCGCATCAACTGACGCTCCAACATCAGCATTAGCGGTTATCTATACTCCGGAAGGTGAGTTCGCAGAATACCTACTGTTCCCTCAAAACCCAGATATGGTAATCATGGACACAGCAGTGATTGCTAAAGCACCAGTGCGCTTGCTTGTTGCTGGTATGGGTGATGCACTATCAACTTACTTTGAAGCTCGTGCAAACATGACTTCAGGTAAAGCGACAATGGCTGGCGGCGCACCAACTCGCTCAGCTCAAGCTCTGGCTAAACTATGTTACGAAACACTGCTTGAAGACGGTCTGAAAGCAAAAGTAGCAGTAGAGAATGGTGTTAGCACAAAAGCGGTAGAAAACATCATCGAAGCAAACACTTACCTAAGTGGTATCGGTTTCGAAAGTAGCGGCCTCGCTGGCGCTCACGCTATCCACAATGGTCTAACTAAACTGGAAGAATGCCACCATCTTTACCACGGCGAAAAAGTGGCATTCGGTACACTTGTTCAGCTTGTGCTAGAAAACGCAGCGATGGAAGAAATCAATACTGTTATCAATTTCTGCCGCTCAGTTGGTCTACCGACTAACCTATTCGAAATGGGCGTGAAAGAACTGAACCATGAGAAACTATACGAAGTAGCGAAAGGTGCGACAGCGGAAGGCGAAACAATTCACAACATGCCATTCCCAGTAACCGCCGATAACGTATTCTCAGCGATTCTGACTGCTCACCAACTAGGTCAGAAATAAACTCCACACTTAGTTACTGAGTTACGAACAAGGCAAGCGAAAGCTTGCCTTTTTTCGTGGGAAGTTTCAGCGCTTTATCGGACGAATCCACATCGATAAATCAGGGCATTCGTACTGCAAGTGATCCATCAATTGTTTGGCTTCTGAATAATGGAAATAAACATCACTAAACAAATAGTACGAACCATGAATGTGGTGCTCGTATAAAGGCACAGTCGCACACTGAGCAAATACCTTGTTCGGTGGCTTAACACCAGAGTAGAGCTGAACAACATAAGCTTTAGAGTTTGATGTTGATGGTCGAGATGGCTTTGGCGGAGGCGCTGGTTTTGATTTCCTTTGACCCGCTTTTTTCTCCAACAATGAACAGCTGGCTGTATTGATATCAAAAGACATCACTTTCGATTTGTCTGCGGCATCCAGAATATTGACGCGCTGAGCCTTTGCATCACCAAAACACTCTTTAGCCAAAGCGTAAGTCGCCAGTTCACTCAATACACAAGATGACGAATCGTAATAGATTTGCTGCACACCATTATTCAACTGCGCTTGCGGAGAGCATTTCACCATCTGACGAAACTCTGCCCCATCTAATATCCATAAATCGACCGCTTCTTGAATCGTGAGCTCTGCCTGTGCACCAGAAGCAAACCCAAAACAACTCAAAAGTAAGCACCAAGAGAAGTAAGGCTTACTTGTATTCGACGAAAACACTTACTCGTCTCCACCACCATCTTGATCTGACGATGCTGGTGCTTTTCGAGCATAGTTTGAGAACGTCTCAGGCCCATCGTTCTCTGCAGCCAATTTCTCGATTTTCTTATCCGTTTCGTAATTAACCAATGCATAGACAGACCAAATGGCCGCAGGCAACCAACCGATTAAAGTAATCTGCAATAGCAAACAGATCACGCCCGCCCAATAACGGCCAATAGTAAAAAATTGAAGCCAAGGAATTAGAATGGCAAGTACTAGTCTCATGTCATGTCCTATTAAGTCTTTTATTATTCATGATCGTATTGCGCACTGATGCTCGGCTTATCAACAAACGGATTGCCGTCGAGATCGTTTTGTTCAAAAGAAAAAGCCGCCTAAGAATTTGGAGCTACGAACCGACATGTGAAGCAAGACTTAAGCGGCAAGCTGAAAGGGTAAACTAAGCCACAGGAACACAATCTTCTCCACAATGGCATTAGCAAAGGGCACCAATTTACAATACCGCTATATAGTAACCGTGTCAGAGGGATGAATATTTAGCATCTGTAAATCAAGAACAATGGGGATGCATACAAACAGCAAATCTTAGAAAGTGAGAAAGGTTTAATATTGATGGGAAACAAAAAGCTCCCCAATTTGGGGAGCTTTCGTATCGAGTGCGTAGAGGACTTACGTCAACTGTGCTACCGGAACAGATACATTTGTATCCTGTTTGACCTCATCTAGCACAATACCGTGTTTCTCAGTAAATTCCGCGATTTCTTCGTCAGTCATATATTTGATTGTGTAACCAGTCATCGCATAAATCGTAGCAAATGCCATTGAACCAAAGAACAACAAACAGTATGGCAAGTACTCCATTGTTGGAACGCCCAAGGTAGTAGCCATATACAAACCAGCAGCGGTCCAAGGAATTGCAGGCCCCGTCATAGTACCGAAGTCTTCTAACGTCCGCGAAAGAACCAAAGGGTTAAGTTTTAACTGTAAAAAACGACGCTGCATTAACTCTGTCGTAATAACTTTGTTCAAACCATCTGACCCTGTCAGCATGTTGATCACTATACAAATAACACCACTACCCAAAATGGCAGATTTAGCTGTTGTGATCTTTTTAGTCATCTCTGACATCGCTACATCCATCATTCGAGTGCCAGTTAAGATTCCAGCAAAGGCCATCGCACAAATAATAAAGGCTAGGAATCCACCTTGGTTATTTAAGCCACCACGATTAAGCAAGTTCAACACTTCAGGTTCTAGCGTTGCTGGATCAATCCCAATCATGCCCACATCAAAACCGTTCATTGTAGCTTGAACACCATTAATGAGTTCAAATCCTTGGTATTGCCAACCAACCAATACAGCAGCTAGTGAGCTCAACAACATTGAAGGAACTGCCGGTTTCCCGATAAAAGTACAAACCAAAATAACCAGCATCGGTACTAACGGTAAGAAGCCAAATTGGTAAATACTCGCTAACTGCTCCAGTAGACGTGCACTCGATTCAGAAACGCCACCAGCAGAGTCTGTGGTATAACCAAGATACAAGAAGAAAACGAGTGCTAAAATTGTCGAAGGTACAGTGGTCCAAAGCATATATTTGATATGATCATATAAAGGTGCTTTCGTTACTGCTGAAGCAAGGTTTGTTGTATCTGATAGCGGAGAAAGCTTATCTCCAAAGTAAGCACCCGTTACAATCGCGGCAGCCAACATACCAACATCAACTCCAAGACCAATACCTACCCCCATAAGTGCGACACCGATAGACGCCACCGAACCCCAAGAGTTACCAGACACATAGGATAAAATAGCAGTTAGCACAAACGATAAAACTAATACTAACTCAGGCTTTATGATTTCCATGCCATAGTAAACCATCATTGGTAACGTACCAGAAAAGCTCCACGTAGCGACCATAAAACCAACGAGAATAACAATAAAACAAGCAGGCATTACCGCTGCAAATTTATCAATAACAAACTTTTCTATTTGCTCCCATGAATAGTTGAGTTTCGATACAGCAATGATTCCAGCACAGGTTGCTGAAATTAGAAGACAGACACCCGTAGGCCATCCTAACAATCCCATCCCAATGGCTAAAACCAACACCATAAATATAATTGGAGTTATGGCCTCTTTAAAGGTCGGCAACCTGACCGCCTTATTTTCATCATTTAAACTAGACATATTAGACCTTATATATTTCACGTTTAGATTAGGCGATAGAAATATATTCACACGCCAATATTATTTATCTTTTATTATTTGATGCGCACGCCTTGCAGCTCCAAAGCAGCCTGAACCGCTGATATGTCAACATCACGGCAATGAACATTTTGTTTAATAGAGAGAGCAGCAGCTACACCAGCACCTTGCCCAGTAACGGCACAACAAGCCATGTTTCGAGTTGTTGCATGAGCAAACGCGTCAGAGTCAATTGCTCTTCCACATACAAGTAAGTTATCAACATGAGTTGGCAATAATGCGCCATATGGAATTTGGAAGTATCTAGGCTCTAGGGGAAGTTTGAGTTTGCCGTTACCGTCAATAAATTCAGGGAATATGCCTATACTGTCCCAATGACGTCCTTGATTGACAATATCATTCTCAGTTAAACGGGTTCGGCCAACAATATGACGAGACTCTCGAGTACCAATCGTCATACCAAAGTTTTTAAGTACAGCATTTTCAAATCCTGGTTGCATCTTACGCAGAGCTTCAATTGCACAAAGTGCTTGCTTGCGGCCTTCGATCTCAGCCTTTGTTAGATCGAAGACATCGGTACAATCAATACCTGCCATACTTTGAACATTCATATAGTTAGCATCTCCGTGGTCAGTAATCGTACTCCAACTACCACCAAGAGTGACGCCTTCAGGTACTAGCCCTTCCTTTTTAGCTTTTGCGAAGACTTTCCCTAAATAAGGGCTGAACATTTCCTGACAACTTTCGTGAATCTCATAGGACCAGTTTTGGTTGTCTTCATCTTTACCCCAATCATTATATGTAGGTTTTGTTTTCGCAATATCTGCAAAAAAACGGGATTTATCGATGTTTGAACAGTTAAATACTGTCGTCACACTCATCAACTTTTCGCGTGGAGGCTTAGTAAAATCAGCTCCTGCAAAGGCCGCAATATCCGCATCACCAGAGCAATCAATTACCACCTTCGCCAAGATGGCTTTTCTTCCAGACTTGCTCTCAGTAATAACACCAGTCACAGAGTTATTGTCCATTAGGACGTCCACCGCCATCATATGGAGTAAACGCTCAACGCCACTCTCAGCGAGAAACTCGTCGGCAACAACTTTGAACATTTCAGCGTTAATTGCTTGGCTTATAGATTGAACCTCTGGTGTAGTTGCCCCAAATGCTTGAGCTCGTTCTTCAAACTCCTGAGCGATACCACCAGCATCGATAGTATGCTCATGGCGCCACCACGCAATTGACTCAACACCTGCCGTTGTCATCATACCGCCGAAGCATCCAAATCGCTCAATGAGCAATGTTTTAGCACCTTCGCGAGCTGCACCAATAGCAGCAGCCATTCCCGCGGGCCCACCACCAACGACAAGAACATCGACTTCTACCAGTACTTCAATTTCTTTTGTAGGCTCAATAATTATTTTCATTATTCTATTTCCTTTATAAACCTTGCTGTTTTATTAAAAGTAATTCACGTTATCGGTTTATAAAGAAAGTATCAGAGTACTAATTTTTTGGTTATTTAATTCATGAAATTTGAAATGGAAATGTGAGTATAAAAAACAACCTAATGCTAAGAATAACCTTCAACTATTCATATTGTGAATTAGGTAACAAGACACTAAAAAAACGCGCCTTACCATTTCAATTTGAAACATATTTCACTTATCAATTTTCATTTTGAAACCAACAAAATAAAATAAATTATTTCATATTTAATAAAAAAGCCCACCGAGGGTATGGTGGGCAAAAAAGAGAGATAAAAAGGCTTTAACTCAAGGCATGATCTCAAGCTAAAAATATCTCTACTTGAGCATTATCTTTAATGTCAAATAACTGATTGGGTAAATCTAATAAGGAACCAAATACATTCACCGGAGAGGCTGCCACAGGTTTTTTGCTATGACTGTATGGCGTGCTACCAAAGAACACACAAAACGCTTGTCCTGGCGGCCAATAAGCTAAATCTCCGACTTCTACTTCTGTTTTCGCTTCTATGCATTCGTCAATCAGCAAAGGAATTGGAAAGTAAATTTCATCTCCCCAGCGCCTTACTCGTCCCTTTATCGGTAGTGACGACAAAATACGTTGAGCAGTATCTGTCTGATTTAACGTAGCGGAATACTCGATGTTGTTTATTCGAATTGTTATTTGAGTCATCTTGTTCACAAGCTCCGAATTAAGCCATTTCCGGTTTTTCTGGCGTTGCTAGTTTATTCACATCAACGGTTTTCGTGTTGAAAGGCTTAACTGCACCATGCTCCATTGTTAAAGCAACAATGTCTTGTGCACTAACATCACGTGAGTAGACACCTCGTTTTACAGCCAACGCTGCGGCAGCACCCACGGCTTGTCCCATCGCCATACAAGTACATTGTGCTCGAATCCCAGCAAGAGACACGCGATCAGCTGACAAGATACGACCCGCAACGGTAATGCGGTTGGTATTCTTTGGGATCAAAGCTCGGAAAGGAACCGCTGGGATAAGACTTGCTGAATCATGGAAAATCTCATCACATCCATTGTCTTCGTTATGCATGTCAATGTAGTTGAAAGCATTACAAATCGCATCTTCATACTTCTCTGCTCCCATAAACTCAGGCTCAGTCACGATATGCTCGCCGATCACTCGGTAGCCTTCGCGAGATAACGCTCGGTTATACATGGTTTTCAGCACAGCACGCTCAGCGCCTGGGATTTTATTGCGAACAAATTGGTACATACGCAACATGCGTTCGCGACCTTCAATGTTAGCTTTTGTTTGGCCATCAGCATCAGAGGTATCACACGAATAGATATGAGTGGAGTTGTGCCCACCCATTTGCAAGAACCACTGGAACGGATAGATACCAAAGTAAGCCCAGTCACCTTTTTGCAACTCACCATCTGCCATCGCTTTCTCGTAAATTTTTTGCACCTCACCCTGCCATACTTGTTGCATGTCGATGCCTTCAATACGATATTCCAGCGTGCCTGGTTGGCGCTTAGGTGACTTTTCAACTTGCAAACCGAGTGCACGTGAAACATCCGCATCGCCTGAACAATCAATGATCTCTCGACA
This sequence comes from Vibrio owensii, assembly GCF_002021755.1. Taxonomy (NCBI): domain Bacteria; kingdom Pseudomonadati; phylum Pseudomonadota; class Gammaproteobacteria; order Vibrionales; family Vibrionaceae; genus Vibrio; species Vibrio owensii. Next base: position 2,616,640 of record NZ_CP019959.1, on the reverse strand, counting down.
ACGTGTTATTCGCTTAATACCGCGAGCATATGAGGTCACGATCCAGAAGTTACCATCATGCGCCATTTCACCAATAAATTCGTGATAGTGAATATCTACACCGGCTTCTATGGCTGCTTGTTCCGCAACAGTCGCATAGATAGGTACGTTGATATTGCTGTAGTACGCCGGTGTATCGACACCATATCGCTCTGACGGCGGTTTAATGCGTAAGCCTTCAATTTCCTTCGAGCGAGAGAACAGCTCCCAACCAATGCCTTGCACTACAGTTTCTGTTGGTGAATGCCAATGGTTTGGCATAAATACTCCACCATCTGTCATTGTGCCACCCAACATCGAACTGGCTTCAATCAAAGACACCGACACACCTGCACGTGCGGCTTGAATGGCAGCTATATGACCAGCAGTACCACCACCAGCCACAACGACATCTACACTCTGTTTTATCGTTTTCATACACTTACCTTATTTCACGTTATCTTTTATATCGAAATCACCTCGTTCTGATGCGAGGAAACTTAGGTATAAATCAATGTGGAAGGTGACCCAAACGACCCTACAAAAGCAGAGCCGCTGGGAGTTATCACATCACGTTTAGGATTGGAAATTAGTGGATTCGAACACCTTGCTTAACCAAAGTGTTTTGTAGCAATGTCATATCGACATCACGCGCATTGACGCCTTGCTTCAACGATTCTGCTGCTGCGGTACCCGCACCTTCACCCGTGACGGCACAGCACATCATGTTACGCATAGAAGTATGAGCAACGACACCACCAGAAATTGAACGGCCTGCCACAAGTAAGTTTTCTACCTGTTGAGGCACTAGACAGCCGTAAGGAATTTGGAAGTAACGACCTGTCGTTGGCAGGATCAAATAACCACTGCCATCAATGAACTCAGGGAAAATCCCGATAGAGTCATTGCAGCGGCCTTGGTTCAGTACATGCTCGTCGTCGATGTGTGTTTCACCAACAATTAAGCGTGACTCTCGAGTACCTAATGTCATACCAAAGTTGCGCAATTTGGCTTTTTCGAAGCCAGGAACATAGTGCTTAAGCGCATCAATCGCCCAAAGCGCCTGCTGACGGCCTTCAATTTCAGCCTTAGTCAAATCCCATGCGTTGGTACAGTCGTAGCCAAACGAGTACACCATGTTAAGTTGATGCGCTTCACCCGCTTCAGAGAATGTAGACCAAGTACCAGCAATCGCAGAGGCATCACCAGGAATCACACCTTCTTCTTGTGCTTTGGTGAATATCTCTTCCATGTATGGGCTAAACATGTCGTCTTCTTTGCCCGTCGTTTGAATTGTCCAGTTCTTACCCCAGTCGGCGTAAGTTGGTTTAAGCTCCTCTGCGACAAACTTATTGAATCGCTCAACATCAATACCCGCACAATGGAACATTACCGTCACACCCATCAATTTATCAGTCGAACGCTGATTAAATGGAGCACCTGCCAGTGCCGCAACGTCTGCATCCCCCGTACAATCGACAATACGTTTTGCCAAGATAGCGCCGCGACCAGATTTGCTTTCGACAATCACGCCATAAATGGTGTTGCCTTCTTTTAGAACCTCAACAACCCATGAGTGGTAAAGTGGCGTCACGTTTGCTTCTGCAATCATTCGGTCCGCGATAACTTTGAAGCCTTCAGTATCAATCGCTAAGCTCTTCGATTGTGGCTCTTGACGAGCAAAGCCCGCTTCTTGTGCACGAACTTCATATTCACGGCCGATACCTTCACAATCCACCGTCCCTTCATGACGATACCAAGCAAAGCTCTCAACACCAGCTTGAGTTAACATGCCGCCTAAACAGCCATAGCGTTCAACGATCATAGTTTTTGCACCAAGACGACCAGACGCAATCGCAGCAGTTAAGCCAGCCGGGCCACCGCCTACAACGAGCACGTCCGTTTCTGCAATCACAGGGATTTGTTTTTGAGGTTCGATGATGTTCATTTTTTTATCTCCTTAGTGCACCTCCTTTTCATGGAAGGAGGTGCTTATATCGGTGTTTGCTGAAAGTTAGCTAAAAGAAGTCGTTGGCTCTGTCGCCGGCTTTGTGACCTGCTCTTCTTCAACGCGGTCTACCGGTGTTTCCAAGTAAATACGACCTTTTGAGTCTGCTGCTGGGAAACCTTCAGGGAAGTCGATGTTGATTTGTTTAATGAAGCTCTTAGCTACAATTGCAATCACGAAACATAGAGGGAAGCCAGTCAAAATCGATACTGTTTGCAGTGGCTTCAAACTCTCTGGGTTGATGAAGTACAGTGCTAGAGAAACCACACCAGCCAAAATCAACCAGAATGCGATGTTCCAGTGCGCTGGGTCTTCGTTTTCTGCAATTTCATCTTGAGTAGCAGCAGCAAGTGAGTAACCCACAGCACAGTGGCCTGTGATGTAAGAAATCAAAGTGATGAGACCGAATGCGAACACAAATAGCGTGCCTAGTGGCATTTGTTCAAGCATTGCGTACACAACCGCACCACGACCTTGTTCGTTCATGATGGACATCAGATCCACCTGACCTGTCATTTGCATGTTGATGCCCATACCAGGAAGGATCATGTAGAACACCATACAGCCAAGAGAACCGGCAATCAGACCACCCATTACAATTTCGCGAATGGTTCTACCCTTAGAAATCTTCGCAATGAACAGACCAAATGGCAGTGCGTAAACCACCCACCAAGAGAAGTAGAAGATAGTCCAAGCTTGTGGGAATCCACCGTCACGGATAACGTCTGTCGCTAAGCTCATGTAAACAAAGTTTTGAAGCATCAAGCCAAGGCCATCAACCGATAGGTTTAAGATGTATGCTGTAGGACCACAAACGAGCAGCGCGATTAACATCACTACGTCAGCTTTTACGTTCCAGTCACTCAGTGCTGATACCCCTTTCTTAAGACCCATAATCAATGCAACAAGAGGGATAAAGGTCCACAAGAAGATCACGAAAGTATCTAAGAATGCGTTGCTTGATTCCCAACCCATTACATACACAATCGCGTTAGAAATAAGTGGTGTGCCTAGCGCTAGCGATGTCATAACACCACCAACCATACCGAACATGTACAAGAAGTTGATTAAGTGGCCAGAAATACCGTCCACCTTCTTGCCCAATACTGGACGAGCGAACTCACTCATTTTTAATGTTGGCTTTTTACGTACATAGAAGCAGTAAGCAATTGGAATAGCACAAGCAATGTACCAAGCCCAAGCCGATGGCCCCCAGTGGAACATGCCGTAAGCAGAAGCCCAGCGTGCAGCATCAATACTGCCCGCTTCCACACCGAATGGTGGCGCTTGCATGATCCAGATCCATTCAACTGCACCAAGGTAAAGCACGCTACCACCAGTACCAGAGGTAAAGATCATGCCCAACCAAGTCATGGTGGAGAACTCAGGACCATGCTCTTTATCACCCATTACGACACCGCCGTAACGAGAGACTGCTAGATAAATACAGAAGATAACAACTGCAAATGTTGCTAATAAGAAGAACCAGCCGAGCTCTCCCGTGGTGAACGCATGCAGCTTACCCATGACAAGCGCACTTGATGTTGGGTTCATCAGGAAGAATACAGCCATCGCTAAGGTCAAGATCGTGGCAGGCCAGAAGACTGCCTTGTCGATCGCCCCTTTTTTATGTTGAGAGGGTTGGTTACTCATAATTTGTTTCCACGTTTCACGTTGTTGTTTTGGACAGGAACATCTTATGAACCCCAACCAATAAAGGTTAGAAATTGCGGTGTTTTTGAACGGCAACTTTGAAGATAGCCACAGGAGAAATGGGTTATTTTTTCTGACGGAATGCGAAGTGTGAAGCTAGGAGAATTTTCCTACAAAAGCGAAATGAGCTTTTCAAAACGAAACATCTCGTTTCAGGAAATATTCCATTTTGGAACAATTCAGAAACCATCTCGGATGATTTAACCTTCACAGCAAAGTAAGAGATTTAAGTATGCTTTTTCGGCTCTACATATCGTGTTAAGCCTTATATGTAGGAGGATTTAAACGTAAAATCATCGTGTTGCATTTTGAAAAGCACCTGGTATTTCTCATCAAATTAAAGGCCGTTACAAGGCATTTTTTCGCTTAATTTAAGTAAACTCCACACACATCGGTTTGTTGATCCAATTAGCACTTTTGATAATTCGCTCGTTTAAGGGCTGCAATTATCTAACATAGCTCAGTTGAAATGGTTATCTTTTTATCGAGACCATTAAAATTTTTAATTTCAGCCACTTAGAACAGTTTCTTATCATTTTTCCACTTATTTATCAGTGGTAATTCCGCTTGATGCCTCCCTATTTCCAAAACCTGTATTGGTATGTGATGAAGAAATCTCTGCTTTTAAGCATGTTATTGCTTGGTGGCTGCTCTATGGCACCGGAAGAAACACCACCTTGTGCGTGCGATAACTACGTTCCTCCTTATGTAAAGCCGCCAAGCGCATCTAATGAAGACAACATCAAACAATTGCTCGCGTATATTGCTCAAAAAGCCAAAGATCGCTGGGGTGAAGATGAGTTCGTTGAAGCAGGCAAACACCGTTACGTGAAGTACCTTGACGGTTACAACACCCGAGCACACATCGACTTCGAAACGGGTAAGATTTATGTTTCGACAATTTCTCAGTACCAACCAACGGAGAAGCTACAAAAAGCCATCGTACAGACACTACTCATGCCTGCCGATCCAGCTCATGCAGAGTTGTTTAGCGATAAAGAAGCGGTATTACGCGGTAAGCCTTTCTTACTGGGGCAAGTTCTCGATCACGATGGAAAGCCGATTGAATGGGAATGGCGCGCTAATCGCTACGCAGACTACCTGCTCGACAATAAACTGCAGAAGAAAGCCATCAAACGCGGCAGTGCTTATTATGTTGAAATCAACATGGTGAAAGATCACCTAGAGCAGCGAGAATACCAGTACGCAGGCTTGGTACGTGATGCAGCTAAACGATATGGCTTGTCTGAAGATCTAATCTTCGCCGTGATCAAAACCGAAAGCAGCTTTAACCCTTATGCGGTCTCTCATGCTGGAGCTTACGGCTTAATGCAGGTGATCCCAAAAACCGCCGGTGCTGATGTGTTTAATTTGGTGAAAAACAAACCGGGTATTCCAACCAAAGAGTACTTATTCGACCCTGCAAATAACATCGATGCCGGAGCTGCGTATTTCTATATCTTGAAGAATCGCTACCTAAGAGATGTAAAACATCCTACATCGAAACACTTTAGTATGATTTCAGCCTATAACGGTGGTACAGGCGGTGTGCTTTCAACGTTTGATAGCGACCGAAAACAAGCGATGAATGAGCTTAACAGCCTCAATCCAACTCAAGTCTATGATGCGCTAACCACTCAACATCCAAAAAGTGAAGCAAGACGCTACCTTCAAAAGGTTCTGTATTTCCAAAAAGACTTCAGCGAAGGAAATATCTAGTCAAACTTTATTAAAATGCTCTCCTATGCGAGAGCATTTTTGTTTTTACTCACATGATTCAAAATGAAACATGCGACCTGATTGCCCCCGATATAAACTAAGGAGAAATAACAAAAACAATAAGGTTTTGACTATGACTGAGCAAAAATACATCGTTGCTCTCGACCAAGGGACTACCAGCTCTCGAACTGTGGTTCTCGATCATGACGCCAATATCGTTAGTGTCTCGCAACGAGAATTTACCCAATTCTACCCGCAAGCAGGTTGGGTCGAACACGACCCAATGGAAATATTTGCCACTCAAAGTGCTACCTTAGCCGAAGCGTTGGGGAAAACAGGTATCAACAGTGAGCAAGTCGCTGCAATTGGTATCACTAACCAACGTGAAACGACGATCGTCTGGAATAAAGAAACTGGCGTTCCTGTTTATAATGCAATTGTTTGGCAATGCCGCCGTACTGCTGATATCTGTGAAGATCTCAAACAACGAGGCCTAGAAGATTATATTCGAGATAACACTGGCCTGGTGTTGGATCCTTACTTCTCCGGAACTAAGGTTAAATGGATCTTAGATCACGTTCCTGGTGCCCGTGAAGACGCAGATGCGGGTAAGTTGTTGTTTGGCACAGTTGATACCTGGCTTGTATGGAAGATGACTCAAGGCCAAACACATGTCACCGATTACACCAACGCATCAAGAACGATGCTCTTCAACATCAATACGCTTGAGTGGGACCACAAACTGCTAGAGGAAATGGGTATACCGCACTCGATGATGCCGACGGTAAAGCGGTCTTCAGAAGTATACGGAGATACCAACATAGGTGGTAAAGATGGCATACACATCCCTATAGCTGGTATCGCTGGTGATCAACAAGCGGCATTATTTGGTCAAATGTGTGTCGAAGCCGGGCAAGCCAAAAATACGTATGGCACAGGTTGCTTTCTATTAATGAACACAGGGCAGGAAAAGGTCACCTCGCAAAATGGGCTCTTAACTACCATAGCTTGTGGCGCAAACGGAGAACCTTCTTATGCACTCGAAGGTGCGGTGTTTATGGGAGGAGCATCAATTCAGTGGCTTCGTGACGAAATGAAGTTACTCCATGACGCCAAAGATTCAGAGTACTTTGCTACACAAGTTGATTCTTCCAATGGTGTATATGTAGTTCCTGCCTTCACTGGATTAGGGGCACCGTATTGGGATGCATACGCTCGTGGAACCATTGTTGGTTTAACACGTGGAGTTAATGCAAATCATATTATTCGAGCGACGTTAGAAAGCATTGCTTATCAAACACGTGATGTCCTCGATGCGATGCAGGCGGACTCGGGAATTCAGCTATCTGCACTTCGTGTGGATGGTGGTGCCGTTGCGAACAATTTCCTAATGCAATTTCAATCGGACGTATTAAATACCCATGTTCTTCGCCCAAAAGTCACTGAAGTTACCGCGCTTGGTGCTGGTTATCTTGCGGGTCTTGCCGTTGGGTACTGGGGAAGCATTGAAGAGGTGAAGAACAAGGCTGAACTTGATCGCCAGTTTGCTCCAACTAAGGATGAGGCAAAACGCCAACGTCGTTATAAAGGCTGGAAACGGGCGGTGACGTGTGTCCAATCGTGGGCTGAATTGCACGAAGAAGAATAAAACCAAAACGAAAAACGCCGCTTAGTTCCACGGAGGTATAGAACTAAGCGGCCATGTAATTACACGAAAAGACACCTATGGGTCTAAAACGTCAATTGGCTAGTTAATCACTCATGTGCATACGAGCAATAACATCTACAGAGTAGCGGAGTCCGCCTCTTCTAGCACGCTCAAATCCCACTATAGAATTCAACGTTTTTCACATTCTTAACAATTACCTTACTAATTGTGGGTCATTTGCGGAAGCAAGCTCAAATAAAAAGAGCTCATACCGTTGGTTGAGCCCTTCTTTTATCAAATCTGTACTGTGACTATCCGGGATGGCCATCCACTCTTGGTTTCATCAGCATCATTCCGAATCGCCATACGAACATACCGAAAGCCAGAATCCACAAGGCTGCACTGACATCAATCCAAAGTAGCATGTGTGAAGGGTCAAAAATCACGCCTAAGCTTCTTGCTAACGCCGCACCAATCACGGCAGCAAAAGCGATGCTCATGTTCGGGCCTTTGTAAATCATGCGACCTGTGTGCCCCATGGTCACTCGAGCAATCATCGCTAAGATCAATCCACCCAATGCACCAATAGCAAACAGATGAATTAAGTTATGGCTCGCAAACGCATTATCCCAACTGCCACGTAAGATCAGGCTCAAAGGCAGACACAAATAAGCTGCATGTAACGACCACACCAACGGCTCGCTAAGCGTCAGCCAAGGCTTCCAGCGCAGGAATCGAACCAACTGCGCCACACCGGCAAACAACATAAGTGGCTGACCAAGTTCCGCAAATGTCACAGGGAAGAAACTCAATACGAACAACATGACTAAAGGTAGGTTTGCTAACCAATCTAACCACATTAGCGGTTGAGCCTTTTCGAAGTTAAAGCGACGGGCTGTGAAAAATGGAATCACTCGTCCGCCCATGACAGAAAGCAGCAGAGTGAACCACCAAAGCATCGCTTGCCATACCGCAGACGAGGTAAATGGCGGCATGCCTTTCACCGTTGCGTAACTGGCAAAGTTAGCAAAGATGGCGAGCAAGAATAACGGCACAAAGAATAGATTACGCCAACCTTTCGCGCGGTAAACACGAATGCCCACTTCGTACGCCACAAACAACAAAAACAGCGCTTCAATGCTGCTGGTTAACCAAAGTGGTGCTGGTGTCCAAAGCAGTATTCTCGGTGCAAGCCACAATGTAAATATCGCTAACAAGGTGTAGTGTTTCGTGCCGTTAATGCCCGTCCAGTTTTGCACTGCAGTCAGCACAAAGCCCACCACTATTGCCATTGAAAAACCAAACAACATTTCATGAACGTGCCACCACAACGCCGGAACACTCAACGCACTTGGCTGTCCGGTTTGGAACATCCATACCCAGACCGCAATTGCGACAACGGCATAAATAGAGCCAAACAGGAAAAACGGTCTAAACCCTAATCGCAGCCATGCAGGGATTTTTTCTTCCACTTTTTTATCGGTGATATTCAGCATTGTGATGCCCTTAAGTACCCATTTGATACCGTTCAAAAATTCTACGCGTTCGATATTAACACAAACATGCATGAAAAATACATGTTATAAAATCAAACTATCCTTTCGAGGTAAAACCTGTGCTTCACGCGTTGCTTGGTTGGTAGTGTTTAGGTATAACGGATAACAGTGATTTCGTCGAAGTAAGGGAAGCAATCGAGATGTATATATTTGGCTACGGCAGTTTAATCAATGCCGCCTCGCGCAAGTTAACGGGTCAAACGGGAGAAGCCATCCCTGTCATCGCTCATGGGCTGGTGCGCTATTGGGGCAAAGTTGACGACAGCTATATCTTGTCACCCTTGGTCGTGAATGAAGGCGAAGGGCAAGTCAATGGCGTACTGCTTGAAGTCGACGATCAAGCGCTAGCGGATTTTGACCGACGCGAGCGTGGCTACCATCGCATTCAAATCCGTCCTGATCAGATTGAAACAGAGGCCACTTTTAACTCTGAGCACAGCATTTGGGTTTATGTGAAAAACGATCCGCTACCACCCTGCTCGCTCAGTCCCATCATGCAAAGCTATGTTGATACAGTCCTCGCTGGATGTTTAGAAGTCTCCCACGCGTTTGCTGAGCACTTCGTTCGCCATACCGTTGGTTGGCATCATGCCAAAGAAAACGATCGCCACCAGCCAAAATACGGCAACTTAGCGGGCGTACAAGATCATCATTATGAGTTGATTGATAACCTAATTGCTCAACACTCTTAAGAACAGAATAAAAAAACAGCGCTCTATCAGCGCTGTTTTTTTTATTTGAGCAAGCTTAAGGGTACTAAACGATTCTCACACCAGCAGGCATCGCGCGTTCAGGCATTAGCAGAACACTTTCTGATTCATCATCGGCTTCAGCACACAGCAACATGCATTCAGAGGTTTCACCACGCATCTTAGCTTTCGCGAGATTACACAGAACCACCACTTGTTTCCCCATCAACTCTTCTTCTGTGTAGTAAGGCACCAAACTGGTGACGGTTTGCAGTGTTTTCTCACCGATGTCGATCTGCACGATGTAAAGCTTATCTGCGTTTTCGTGACGAGCCACTTCGATGATTTTTCCGGTGCGGATTTCTAGCTTTGCAAAGTCTGAGTAAGCGATCGTTTCCATTGATTAAAACCTCAAGTAAAATTTTACTAAAACAAATTCTACATTATCAGTTAGTACTTTAAATACAAGAGGTGAAGATCGCATTTTGATGAGCAAAGATCGTGCTGGTTACAATCGCCCTTTACCAAATTTCACTCAACTTCGGCCAACCCCACGCCGTGATCTCTACACCTTTAAATATGTCTTGAAAGCTAAGTGTTTGTCGGTGGTGAAGCATAGGGCTGACCACACCTTCATAGATCAGCACAGAGCCAAGTTGCTCTAACTTAGTGAGGTAATCTTCCGGAGCGCTAAACTGTCGAATTTGGTTGATCTCAGCCACCAGCCAGTCGCTGACGTCAGATCCGATCGTGGCGTGCAAAATCGGATCGCTGAGGAAAAACAGTAAAGCCGAGACTTGTCGGTTGTCATCCAAGTTAAAGCTGCTTAGAACAATCTCTTCACTAAAGCCCTCTCCAGACGCTTTTTCAATAAATGCCTCAAACGAATAAACGTTTACTTCAACCTTGATGCCATGTTCCATCAAGATTTGCTCAGCGGCTCTCGCACTGCGTTGAATACCAAGATGGGAATAACAGGCGATTCGGATTGAACTCGGTAGCGCTACTTCATCGCTTCTCAGATATTTGACGTTGTGCCAGAAGGGGAAAAAGTTATGTGCGATCTCAGCCCCAAAGGTGGTTTCGTTGCGCTCCAACTGCTGCCAAATGTTCTCACCACTCAAGGCATCACTCAGCCAACGTCGCTGAGCGTGCGATAAGTTAGGATGATTGTGATTGAAAATCATAAACAAACACCCTTCTTCCACGCGATCTTTCGATGCTGTGTGTTTGGCATCGATGATGCGCTCCTCCGCTTCTTCATCTGGAGAGTTGGTGATGACCTTTTTCGAGTACTGCTCTGTCTTAGGTAAATCGTGGGGGTAGTTGGATGCCTTTGCACCTTCCTTCTTGTCGCTGTTTAAAGACCAGATGGTGACTTTATCAGTGAGGGAGCGAAATCCATGGAAGCGCTCATTCGCCACCAAGGTAAGTTTGTTGTTCGTGTGCGATTCCAGAGAGAAAATGCCACAGCCGATGCTATCGGAAGATAGGTTATTGAGTTGCTCGACAGGCTGTAAAGAGTATTTCAGATCACTCAACAATGCGGCAAAGCCTTTGTCTGGCCGAGTAAGTTGAACGGAAAATCGATAAGGCGACTCGACGGAAACCGTTTCAAGGTGATCGAGCTCATTTTGATAATATGGAAGCTGCTGCCAATGGTTTAGTAGCTTTACCACCAGCTCTGCATCCACTTTTCCGCCATGATGAAAGCAAACGGAAGGACGAAGATAAAACGTCCATGTTCGCCACTCTTCATCAGCTTGCCAATGATGCGCAATGTTTCCGACTAACTCGCCTTCAGGAGTCATGGAAACCAAGCAAGCGTGAATTTGACGAATTAAGAAACGTTCGCTGTTTCGTTGCGGTGTGATCGGATTGAGCGTAGCAAAAGAGCGGTTATAGGTGAGTTGTACACTGACTTTGCCTTCTGTCACTTGGGCACCGGAAGTCTGCTTAAGCAGTTGCTCAAACACCACTTGGTCGAAATCAAGAAACTCAAGTGCTCGGTCGTATTTGCTCTCTTTGATCCACTCAAGAGCAATAGAGCGCTTTACCTCTGTACGATCGATGTTACGAATTAAGGTCGAACGTTGGTTACGCCCCACTCTGGGTATCCAAGCGATCCAGTTGAGCGCATTCATCTGCTTGAGAATGGCTCGGGCGTGCCTTGGGCTGGTGAACATCTTGTCTGCAATCTCGGCAAGCGTCACCGTGTATTCCTCTCGTAGTTCAAAACTCTCTACACGTTCGTAGTAGCGAAAAAGATTAATACTCTCCAAAACAGGCACTCCAAAACTAAGTTTCTGTTCCTTATATTAGCGTTTAATGCCTTCATTCAAGTAAAAAGGTCTAAAAACTTAGTTATCAGGAACAAGAAAAACAAAATTCACTCTGTTTTTTCATGCCTTATTTTTACCCAAAATACTCTTAGATTCTGACGCAGTCCTATGGTTGAGCGATCGAGACAGTGCCCTTCAATTGGTTAAGGCCCTCTATTTTTAGCTCAGCACACCACTTATAAAGCTTTAGCGATAGCAACCAGTTTTTATGTTTATGCTCCAACCCCCGCAAACCATAATCACGATGCTATCGCTAATCTCCCCGCTTCCCACAGTTTATTCATGACTGCGCCACTCAAGATTTTTATCTAACAAGTTGGAGTATTTTTATGTTTGCTAACTTTTTTGCCAACCTTTCTAAGGTCGGTAAGGCGCTCATGTTGCCTATAGCCTCAATGCCCGCGGCGGGTATCCTTTTGGGTATTGGCTCGGCGCAATTTGGGTTCATTCCACCCGTAGTTTCTGAATTGATGGCAGAAGCGGGTGGTGCGGTATTTGGTAACCTGCCGCTTATCTTTGCGCTTGGCGTTGCTATCTCATTTACCAACAATGATGGTGTTGGTGCGGTTGCGGCAGGTATTGGTTATTACGTATTAGTCGCGACGCTAAAAGTCATGGCTGGCGTGCTAGGTGTGGACCATATCGACACAGGTGTGCTCGGCGGCATCATCTCCGGTGCAGTTGGTGCGTATATGTTTAACCGTTTCTATACCATTAAGATGCCAGCTTACTTGGCCTTCTTCGCGGGTAAACGATTTGTCCCGATCGTGACGTCATTTTCTATGCTGTTTTTGGGCATTGCGATTGCCTTTATTTGGCAACCAATTGGCTCTGGCATTGATTGGTTCGGCACATGGGCAACCGAGCAAAACCCATTGGTCGCATTCTGGGCTTACGGCACTGCAGAGCGTGCTCTGATCCCATTTGGTCTGCACCATGTGATTAACGTGATTATTCAGCTTCAAGCCGGTGAGTTTGTGAACGCTGCTGGTCAAGTATTCCACGGAGAGATCCCTCGCTTCTTCGCTGGCGACCCAAATGCGGGCAACCTAGCAGGTGGTTACCTATTCAAGATGTTTGGTCTTCCTGCGGCGGCAATTGCGATTGGCCGTGCAGCAAAACCAGAGAACCGCACCAAAGTTATGGGCATCATGATCTCAGCTGCGCTAACGTCGTTCCTAACTGGTATCACTGAGCCTATCGAGTTTGCGTTCTTGTTCATCTCGCCTGTGCTTTACGTGATTCACGCGATCATTGCGGGTTTAGCTTACCCACTGTGTATCATGCTTGGCGTTAAACATGGCTACAGCTTTAGTGCAGGTCTTATCGACTACGTGACCTTCTTTGGTATTTCGACCAAAGGTTGGATGATCATCCCATTAGGTTTGGCATACGCAGCGCTGTACTACGTTGTGTTCACTTGGTTCATTAAAACGTTCGATCTGAAAACACCAGGCCGCGAAGATCAAGACAGCAGCAAAGCCGTCAATGACACCAGTTCAGAGTTTGCCAGTGAATTGGTTAGCGCGTTTGGCGGCAAGCAAAACATCTTAAGCACCGATGCTTGTATCACTCGATTGCGCATCCAAGTCGCAGAACAAGACAAAGTCGACGAAGCGAAATTGAAAGCACTTGGTGCAGCGGGTGTGGTGCGAGTCGGTACAGGCGTACAAGCTATCTTTGGCGGCAACAGCGATGTGTACAAAACTCAAATGGTTGATTGGATGAACAACAACTAACTTTCTGAGCGCCATTTTCTGTGGCTTGTGAAGAAAAAATAGAAACGACAAATCGCGGTCACATCAATGACCGCGATTTTTGTTTTCATACGGCTAATCAACGCCCTATCCAAGATAACGTTTACACATCACATATATTCAATAAATTCATAGAGTAAGACCAAATTCATCGCAATATAAAAATGGTGTTGATTGCACTTATTACACAATGGGTGTTTAATACCCCAATTAACGTTTTTTAGCCCACGAAAGGTCCCTCATGGCAACAATCAAGGATGTCGCGAAAGAAGCCGGCGTATCGGTCGCGACCGTCTCTCGCGTGATCAATAAATCACCGAAAGCAAGCCAATCTTCTATCGACGCAGTGACGCAAGCAATGAGCAAACTGGGCTACCGTCCAAACGCAGCAGCGCGTGCACTCGTCAGCCAAAGTACTAACACCATGGGCGTGCTTGTGGGTGATGTCTCAGATCCGTTCTTCGGCACACTGGTGAAGTCGGTAGATAACGTGGCGCGTGAAAACGGCAAACACATTCTGATTGGTAATGGCTACCACAACCCAGAAGACGAACGCCAAGCGCTTGAACTTCTGATCAACAGCCGTTGTGAAGCCATTGTGATTCACTCTAAAGGTCTATCAGACGAAGAACTGATCGGCTACGCCAAAGAAGTCAAAGGCATGGTGTTGATCAACCGCCATATCCCAGAATTGGCCGAGCGTTGTATCTCTCTTGATAACCGCAAGGGCGCGTACTTAGCGACGGAATATTTGATTCGTCATGGTCACACAAAGATCGCTTGTATCGCCTCATCCCATGACATCGAAGATACCGACGAGCGTTTACAAGGTTACCAAGCAGCACTGAAAGATCACGATATCGAGCTATCAAAAAGCTATGTCGAATATGGCGAACCAAACAGTGACGGCGGCGAAACAGCCATGACCAATCTGCTGACCAAATCACTCGCAATCACTGGCGTGGTGGCGTACAACGACTACATGGCAGCAGGCGCGCTGGCAGCGTTAGACCAAAACGGCATCGACGTACCAGAAAAAGTGTCCATGGTTGGCTTCGACGATGGCTTAATTGCTCGCTTCGTCAATCCAAGTTTGACCACGATTCGTTACCCAATCGAAATGATGGCAGAGCGTGCCGCGCGTTTGGCATTAGCGTTATCGCGTGATGAACAAGTGGAAGATGACACCATCATCTTTAGCCCGACTTTAGTGCGCCGTAACTCGGTGGATCGTCTTTAAAATATCGCGCTATTCAGTGCCAAGAAAGGTTACAAAGTAAAAGCTCTGCCACCGAAGTGACAGAGCTTTTTCTTTTTGGGGTGTTTGTAGAGAGCGTTATTTTGCCAACTTTTGATGAGCTTTTGATGAGCTTTTGACCTACTGTGAGCAAAAAGCCTACGGTAACCCAAAAGCTCGAAAATGCTCAGTTTACCTAGAAGGCAAACTGATAAGTGGTGCAGAAGCGGTACTCTTGTTCAGGCTCAAGAATACAGCTTGGCTGCGCCCACTCAGCATGGTTTGGCGAATCTGGTAAAAACTGCGTTTCTAACGCCAAACCCGCGTAATCATTATATTCACCGCCACGGCGATTTGGTGCGCCAGCTAACCAGTTGCCCGTGTACAATTGCATCGCAGGCTTGTTTGTCACTACTGACAGGTGCACTTTTTCATCAGGAGAAACCACCAGCGCGACTGGTTTTGAAACATCACGATGAGCATCGAATAGGTAGCTATGGTCATACCCTTTGGCGGCAACCTGTTGTTCATCTTGTAAGAAATGTTCTGAAACTGGTTTTTCACTTCTAAAGTCAAATCCAGTGCCTTTCACATCTTGCAATTCACCCAGCGGAATACCGACCTCAGAGGTTGGTAAGTATTGGCTTGCAACGATGGTTAAGCGATGCGAACGACAATCTAAGTCCGCTTCTGCC
This sequence comes from Vibrio owensii, assembly GCF_002021755.1. Lineage (NCBI taxonomy): Bacteria > Pseudomonadati > Pseudomonadota > Gammaproteobacteria > Vibrionales > Vibrionaceae > Vibrio > Vibrio owensii. The sequence goes on along the minus strand of NZ_CP019959.1, from coordinate 2,601,258 downwards.
CCCAACAAATTGAAGTAGGCATGGTTGGTCAAGTTTATCGGTGTTGCTTTATCTGTCTTAGCGAAGTACTCAATGCTCACTTGGTTATCATCAGTCAATGTATACGTCACTTGCACTTCTAGATTACCTGGAAAACCTTGATCGCCATCTTCAGACAACAAAGAGAACGTCACTTGCTGATTCGAGTGAGACTCAATCTTCCAACGACGTTTATCAAAACCTTCTTCACCACCATGCAGACAGTTGCCCGCTTGGTTAGTAGACACTTGAAATACTTCGCCATTCACTTCAAAAAGACCATTGGCGATGCGGTTTGCGTAGCGACCAACAGTGACACCCATGTAACACTGTTGCTGCATGAAACTCCCCATCGTCCCCACTCCGAGAAGCACTTCACGCAACTCCCCATTCGCCAAAGGTAAACGACAACTCAGCCATGTCGCGCCAATATCCATAAAGGTAACGCTCATGCCTGTGTTATTTTTCAGTTCGACCACGTTGGCAGGCGCGCCATCAAAGGTGGCCTGCTGTGTCATCGTGATAGTTAACGGCTCAGTCATCTCTCGCTCCTACTGCGTCTTAAAGCACTTTGAACTTAAAGTAATTTTGCACTTAAAGTACTTCGACTAAACCAGCGCCGTTTTTCGCTTGGCACACGTAGATGGATTCTTTTAGGCCCGTTGCTGCTTGGTACTTCGCTTCTACCGTTGCTTTCACTTCGTCAACCAATGCTGGCGGTACAATCGCAACGATACAACCACCAAAGCCGCCGCCCGTCATGCGCACGCCACCTTGCTCACCAATCACTTCTTTCACCATCTCAACTAACGTATCGATTTCTGTGACTGTGATTTCGAAATCATCACGCATAGAAGCATGAGACTCAGCCATCAGTTCACCCATACGCTTCATGTCGTGTGCGCGAAGTGCTTGTGCTGCTTCTACCGTGCGGTCGTTTTCTGTGATTACGTGACGAGCACGTTTTGCGACCATTTCGTCTAGTTCAGAGACTTTCTCGTTAAACTGTTCAATGGTCACATCACGCAGTGCTTTCACACCGAAAATTCGTGCAGCTTCTTCACACTGCTCACGACGTGTATTGTATTCACTGTCTACCAAGCCACGTTTTTTGTTTGAGTTGATGATCACAACGGCCATGTCTTCCGGCATTGATACAGCTTCGGTTTCTAGGCTACGGCAGTCCAACAGCATCGCGTGGTTTTCACGACCTTCTGCCGAAATCATTTGGTCCATAATGCCGCAGTTACAACCAACAAATTCGTTCTCTGCTTGTTGGCCGTTTAGCGCGATTTCCGCTTGGCTGATTTCAAGATTGAACAGCACTTTGAATGTTTGACCAATCACGACCTCCAACGCTGCGGACGAGCTTAAACCCGCACCTTGAGGCACGTTACCGCTAACAGAAATATCCGCACCAGAGAATTGGTAACCACGAGCAAGAAGACACTTCACTACACCGCGAATGTAGTTCGCCCACATTTTGTCTTGCTGGAATGTGATTTCTTGCGTGATGTCGAATTCATCAACGGCATTGCCGTAATCCACAGAAACTACGCGTACTAAGTTGTCTTCACGCTTCGCTGCCGCCACAACAGTTTGGTAGTTGATCGCACATGGCAGTACAAAACCATCGTTGTAATCAGTGTGCTCACCAATCAGGTTTACACGACCAGGGGCTTGAATAATGTGGCTTGGCGCGTAACCCAGCACTTGTTCAAAAGAGGTTTTCACATTTTGGATTAGATCAGACATAGGGACGTTCTCTTAAATTATAAATTTGGTATTGGGATAGCGCGTTGAGCCTAACTTTCTATCTGTAAAGTCGCGCTATCCCGTTATTCGTTATCAATCTACTTTGAGGCGTTATTGCTCTTTGTAATGCACATCGCTTAGGTCACGCAGACGCTGCGCCGCTTGTTCTGCGGTTAGGTCGCGTTGGCTTTCTGCCAACATTTCATAACCAACCATGAACTTACGAACCGTTGCACTACGTAGCAGTGGCGGGTAGAACAATGCATGCAGTTGCCAATGGTCGATATCGGTACCTTCTTCAAAAAACGGCGCGTAATGCCAGCCCATTGAGTAAGGGAAAGAACATTGGAATAGGTTGTCGTAACGGCTGGTTAGCTTTTTGATTGCAACCGCAAGGTCATCACGTTGCTCATCGGTTAGCTCACTCATTCGACGAATGTGCGTTTTAGGAAGTAGCATGGTTTCGAATGGCCACGCCGCCCAGTAAGGAACAACAGCAACCCAGTGTTCGGTCTCAACCACGGTGCGTGAACCATCTTTAAGTTCAGCTTGCACGTAATCCACCAGCAAGTTGCTGCCATGCTCTTGGTAGTAAGCTTTTAAGTTGTGTTCTTTGCGCTCGATTTCGTTTGGCAAAAAGCTGTTTGCCCAGATTTGACCGTGTGGGTGAGGCTGAGAACAACCCATGGTCTCACCTTTGTTCTCGAATGCTTGAACCCAAACGTAGTCTTTACCCAACTCTTCGATTTGATCATTCCACGTGTCAATCACGCCACGGATTTTGTCGACCGGTAGCTCAGGCAAAGTTTTGCTGTGATCAGGCGAGAAACAAATCACTCGGCTCAACCCGCGTACACCTTGCGTTTTGAACAGTGGGCTATCTGACTCAGGAGCATCTGGAGAGTCCACCATCAGTGCTGCGAAGTCATTTTGGAACACATACGTGCCTTGGTAATCTGGGTTTACATCACCAGAAATACGCTCGTTGGTTGGGCAAAGGAAACACTTCTCGTCGTAGCTTGGTAGCTCATCAATTGCAGGTTTCTCATCAGCACCACTCCAAGGACGTTTTGCACGATGCGGTGACACTAAAATCCACTGACCCGTTAGAGGGTTGTAACGACGGTGTGGGTGATCCACTGGGTTAAATTCAACATTCGACATCTTACTTACTCAACTTTTAAAATTTCTTTCATCTGCATTCCCCAATGAAATTGGAGTTGCAGCTAGGCGGTCAATCAACAACGCTGCAGCTTCAATTACGCAGGGGAATAGCCTTGCGGGTTGTTTGACTGCCACTTCCACGTATCTGCCGTCATTTCCGCAACACTGCGCGTCGCTTTCCAGCCAAGGTCTCGCTCCACTTTATCTGTACTTGCCCAGCATTCTGCAATGTCACCCGGGCGACGAGGACAAAGCTCGTAAGGCACTGGGTTACCGCAAGCCGCTGCGAACGCTTCTACCATCTCAAGAACGCTAGAGCCTTTGCCCGTGCCTAGGTTGTAAATGTGCAAACCAGCCTTTTCACCTACCGATTTCAGCGCTGCGATATGGCCATCAGCCAAGTCCATCACGTGGATGTAATCACGCACGCCTGTGCCATCCGGCGTCGGGTAGTCATTGCCAAATACCGACAGTTTTTCGCGGCGGCCTACTGCCACTTGCGCGATAAACGGCATCAAGTTGTTCGGGATGCCCTGAGGGTCTTCACCCATAGTACCCGATGGATGCGCACCAACTGGGTTGAAGTAGCGCAGCAAAGTCACGCTCCAGTCGTTTTCTGCATTGAACAAATCGCTCAAGCACTCTTCCACCATGTACTTACTGCGACCATATGGGTTAGTGGTAGCCCCCGTTGGAGAGTCTTCCGTAATCGGCACAATGTCAGGATCGCCGTAAACCGTTGCCGATGAGCTAAATACAATGCTTTTCACGCCCGCTTTACGCATGCTGCGCGCCAACACCAATGAGCCATTCACATTGTTGTCGTAGTATTCCAATGGTTTCGCGACAGATTCGCCCACCGCTTTCAGGCCAGCAAAGTGAATCACAGCTTGAATGTCATGCTTGGCAAATACTGAGTCCAAAAAGGCTTCATCGCGAATGTCGCCTTGGTAGAAAGCCGGTTGCTTACCGGTTAGCGCTTCAATGCGGCTTAACACTTCCACTTTGGCATTACACAAGTTGTCGACAATGATTGGCTCCATACCTGCTTCAATCATCTGGACACATGTGTGACTGCCGATGTACCCCATACCGCCTGTGACAAGAACTTTCACTTTTGCTTCTCCACTTTTGCTGCTCGATGCTTGGAAATTGGTTGAGCCTGCTCACCAAGCAAATTCGCTCATCTCTTAACTGGCTAAAAGTCTACCAATCAAAACCGATCCAGATCCGTGATCAAACTCAAAATAGTGTAAACGTTTCCACAAAATTACATCACGATTAAAAATCAATAAAAATAAAGAAAATTGGGTTAGAGCAGGAAAATGGGAAAGATTTATGACACTTACATGTATAAACGTTTACACAATGTAAGAAAAACACGGTGATTCACGCAAACCAGAAAGATGATTTTCCGCAATCGATACCTGACATTGCTCTTACAAAACGAGAGATAAAGCCCGCTACAGTAGCCCCGCCCCAAATGTAACCTTTTGTAACAAGACTCAAATCGCGTCTTTTCCTTTTATCGGGGCATGCAAAGAATAAAAACAGATCTGAAGGGCCCTCATGCTACGCAAGCGAAACGAATTTCGAGACCACAACCAAGAAGTGCGGTTGTTTAAGAACCGTGCCATCGTTGCCTTCCTCGGCATGGTTATTTTGCTGGGTGGATTGGTCGCGAACCTGTACAACTTGCAGGTTAACCACTTTAAAGATTATCAAACTCGTTCTAACGACAACCGAATCAAAATCCTGCCTATCGCGCCAACACGCGGCTTGATCTACGACCGAAATGGCGTATTGCTGGCGGAGAACCGCCCGGTTTACAACCTTGACATGATCCCAGAGCAAGCAGGCGATCCAGATGCACTAATTGAAAAGTTGCGTCATTACGTCGACATCACCCCAGAACAAGTCGACGCTTTTAAAAAACGCTACAAGCACACACGTCGCTTTCGTTCTGTCACCATCATGAATGAGCTGAATGACGAACAAGTCGCGCGCTTTTCTGTTCATCAGCATGAGTTTAATGGCGTGTTTGTGACTGCCGACCTCAAGCGTTTTTATCCTTACGGTGAAAAGCTGACGCACGTACTGGGTTACGTTTCGCACATCAACGACCGAGATTTGCGTCGCCTTGATGAAGAAGGCAAAGCGCAGAACTATCAAGCAACGCAAAACATCGGCAAGTTGGGCGTTGAGCGCTACTACGAAGACCTTCTCCATGGCACCAAGGGCTACGAAGAAGTCGAAGTAAACAGCCGCGGCCGTGTCATTCGCACCATCAAATACGTACCGCCGATTCCGGGTAAAGACATCGTGCTAAACCTTGATATCGAGTTACAAGAATACGTCTACAAAGAGCTCGACCATCGCCAAGGTAGTGCTGTGGTGCTCGACCCACGAGACAACAGCGTACTCGCAATGGCATCTAGCCCAAGTTATGACCCCAACCCATTTGTGAACGGCATTTCCAGCAAGGCGTACCGTTCACTATTGAACGATCCTGCTCATCCCTTGGTAAACCGCACTACGCTTGGTGTTTACCCTCCGGCTTCAACCGTGAAACCATTTATGGCAGTGGCGGGGCTTGAGGAACATGTGATTACGCCAACGACGGTGCGTAACGATCACGGCTCTTGGCGTATTCCTGGCTCGAAACCGAATTCAAAAGCATGGCGAGATTGGAAACGTTGGGGTCACGGTAATGTTGATGTTACCAAAGCGATTGAAGAATCCGTGGACTCTTTCTTCTACCAAACTGCCTTTGACCTTGGCATCGACCGCATCTCGAAATGGATGAACAAGTTCGGCTTTGGCTTGCCAACCGGTATCGATATTTATGAAGAGAGCAGTGCGAACATGCCGACCCGCGAGTGGAAAGTCGCACGCCACCGCACGCCTTGGTATCAGGGCGATACTGTGCCTATCGGTATAGGTCAAGGCTATTGGACAGCGACTCCAATGCAGATCGCCAAAGCGACTTCATTCCTTATTAACCATGGTGAAATGAAAGCACCTCACCTACTTAAAGCCGTGATTGAACATGGTGAAGAGTTTGAAAACCAAGTCGACGTTGCACCGAAAGACCTGCCGCCAATTGAAGGTGTGCCAGATAAATACTGGGACATTCCAATCAACGCGATGCGCTTGGTAAACAATGGCGCACATGGTTCTGGTCGCCGCGCATTTAAAGGCGCAGAGTACAGCAGCGGCGGTAAATCGGGGACGGCGCAGGTATTTGGCTTGCGTAAAGACGAAGTCTACAACTCGAAAAAGCTTGCTAGCCACCTGCTTGACCATGCGTTGTTCACTGCCTTTGCACCGTACGACCATCCAAAATACGTAGCGACCGTTGTGATTGAGCACGGTAACGGTGGTTCAAAAGTCGGGGCACCATTCATTCGCCATGTGTTTGATCACTTACTTGTCGATCCAGATAAAACCAAAGGTAAAAAGTCTTAGGTTTAACCTTATCGCCTTACCACTCGTTTTAAGTCGTGAGAGTAAATAACAAAGCCCGAACGGATTGTCCTAGCCGTTCGGGCTTTTGTTTGCTTAAAAATCCCCCTTCTCGCGGTGGTATCTTCATTTCACTCCTCGCACAGTTTTACTAAAAATTTGTGCATCCATAAGTAGCTGTTTACAATGGTGGGATTATTGCTTATCTCACTGGGACAGTGAGCTTTGCCAACGGGAAGTGAACATGGCAACACTAAAAGATATCGCTACAGAAGCGGGCGTCTCACTTGCAACCGTCTCACGCGTGTTGAATGACGATCCGACTCTGAGCGTAAAAGAAGAAACCAAACACCGCATCTTAGAGATTGCTGAAAAGCTGGAATACCGCACCAGCAGTTCGAAAAAAGCCACCAAAGAGGCGAAACAAAAACACCACTTTTTAGCTTTGTATAACTACAAGCAAGAAGCAGAGGTGAATGACCCCTACTACCTGTCGATTCGTCACGGGATTGAAACCCAGTGCGATAGATTGGGCATTACATTAACCAACTGCTACGACAGCGTCATCGATGTCGAAACGCAAAAGATCACCGGTATCCTTTTGGTTGGTAAAACCGATAAAGCGATCATCAATAAACTACCTAAGCGCCTCGCAGACAGCATTTGTTATATCGACTTCTCAGACAGCGACAGCGTGTACGACAGTGTTGATATCGATCTTGCTCGCATCAGTAAGCAAGTCGTCGACTTCTTTGTCGAGCAAGGTTATCAGCGCATTGGTTTCATTGGCGGGCAAGACGAACCCAACACAGCGGACATTCGTGAAAACGCGTTTGTAGAATACGGCAACCTAAAAGGTGTCGTATCAGAGAACGACATTTACCGCGGCGATTTTTCTAGCCTATCGGGTTACGATTTAGCCAAAGCGATGTTAGCAAAAGGCGACTTTCCGACAGCACTCTTTATCGCATCAGACTCGATTGCGATTGGGGTTTTACGTGCCATCCATGAGTTCGGTTTGAACATTCCACAAGACATTGCTCTTATCAGTGTGAATGACATTCCAACTGCTCGCTTTACTTTCCCACCGCTCTCTACCGTGCGAATTCACTCAGAGATGATGGGCATACAAGGGGTAAACTTATTGGTAGAAAAATACCGCGATGGCCGTGCACTGCCATTGCAAGTTCACGTACCAAGCAAACTCAAACTGCGCGGCACGACTAAGTAGTTCTCCCACCTCATCCTTATTTTATAAAGCACTGAATCCTCAGTGCTTTTTTATTTCCCTTATCTAAATTCCCGTCATTTTTTACTCATTTTACCCTGCAAATAAGCTTGGGATGTTATTCCTCTACGCTGATCACATCTTGCTCACCAATCACGTATTAAAACGTGATCGAGTTAAAGTTAAACGTTTTCACTAATTTATTTTAGTAAAACTTTTACTAATATCTTTCCCAGATAACTCATAAGCCTTTTCACAATACATCGGCTGCATTTCTCTTGGGCAGATTCGACGCTGACAATACCGCGCCGACATGACCAAGCTAAGCCGAGGGGAGAACAAACGTGAACAACTGGGAAAACTTCCTTCACCTACATGAGAACCGTATGGCACCACGTGCTTACTTCTTCTCATACGATTCCGTTAAAAACGCACAAACGTTCCAACGCGAGCTGAGCAGCCGCTTTAAACTGCTGAGTGGTCAATGGACATTCAACTACTTCACTAACCCGCTTTTGGTACCTGAAGCGTTTTACTCTCAAAAAATGGAAGACTGGGGACGCATTACCGTTCCAAACATGTGGCAAATGGAAGGCCACGGTGACCTTCAATACACTGACGAAGGTTTCCCATTCCCTATCGACGTACCGTTTGTCCCAACCGACAACCCAACTGGCGCATACCAACGCACTTTCACGCTTGGCCAACAATGGGACAACAAACAAACCATCATCAAATTTGATGGCGTTGAAACTTACTTTGAAGTTTACGTAAACGGTCATTACGTTGGCTTTAGCAAAGGCAGCCGCTTAACCGCTGAGTTCGACATTTCTTCTTACGTTCAACAAGGCGAAAACTTATTGTCTGTGCGCGTCATGCAATGGGCAGATTCGACTTACATTGAAGACCAAGACATGTGGTGGACGGCGGGTATCTTCCGTGATGTTTACCTTGTCGGAAAAGAGCACGTTCACGTCCAAGATCTGACTGTTCGTACTGATTTCGCCGACGATTACCAAAGTGCTACTTTAAGCTGCCAAGTTGAGCTAGAAAACCTGTCTACTGCGGCTGCTTCTGGTTACACGCTGGAATACTCGCTCCAAGACAAAGGTAAAGTGATTGCTAATGGCCAATGTGATGCACTGACTATCCAAGACAACAGCCAAACAAGCTTTGCCATTGATGTAGTGAACCCAACCCATTGGACAGCGGAAAATCCATACCTATACCAACTGTTCATCACACTGAAAGATGCACAAGGCAATGTGATTGAGGTGATTCCGCAACGTGTTGGCTTCCGCGACATCAAAGTGTGTGATGGTCTGTTCTACATCAACAACCAATACGTAATGCTGCACGGTGTGAACCGCCACGATAACGACCACCTAAAAGGTCGTGCAGTTGGCATGGAGCGCATCGAGAAAGATCTGATTTTGATGAAACAGCACAACATCAACTCAGTTCGCACCGCGCACTACCCTAACGACCCACGCTTCTACGAACTGTGTGACATTTACGGCTTGTTCGTAATGGCAGAAACCGACGTAGAAACCCACGGCTTCGCGAACGTTGGCGATCTCAGCCGCATCACCAACGATGCAGCATGGGAAAGTGTGTTTGTTGACCGCGCAGAACGCCACGTTCATGCGCAAAAGAACCACCCTTCCATCATCATGTGGTCACTGGGTAACGAGTCCGGTTACGGCTGCAATATCCGCGCAATGTACGACGCAACCAAAGCGATTGATGACACCCGTTTGGTGCATTACGAAGAAGACCGTGATGCAGAAGTTGTCGACGTGATTTCTACCATGTACTCACGTGCGCAGCTCATGAATCACTTTGGGGAGCACCCACACGAGAAACCACGCATCATTTGTGAATACGCACACGCAATGGGTAACGGCCCTGGCGGTCTAACGGAATACCAAAACGTGTTCTATGCGCACGACCACATTCAAGGTCACTACGTATGGGAATGGTGTGATCACGGCGTATTAGCACGTGATGAAAACGGCCAAGAGTTTTACAAATACGGCGGTGATTACGGCGATTACCCGAATAACTACAACTTCTGTATGGATGGTTTGATTTACCCAGATCAAACACCTGGACCGGGCTTGAAAGAGTACAAACAAGTCATCGCTCCAGTGAAAATTCAAGCAGTAGAAGGCAAGACAAACACCTTCAGCGTAGAGAACAAATTGTGGTTTACCAACCTTGATGATTACACCATCACGGCAGATGTCCGAGCGGAAGGTGAAACGCTGCGCAGCGTGCAGTTTAAGGTCGAAGAACTTGCAGCGAACAGCGCGCGTGAAATCACAATTAATCTGCCAGAACTGGACGAGCGTGAAGCCTTTATCAACTTCACCGTGCGTAAAGACAGCCGCACTTTGTACAGCGAAGCGAACCACGACATCGCGGTGTACCAATTCCAACTGAAAGAGAACACAGCAAGCGAAGCCGAATTTGTTAGCCACAATGCACAAGCGTTAGTCACCTCAGAAAGCCGCTTGGAACATGTGATTGAAGGTCACAACTTCACTCTGACCTTCTCTAAAGTCAACGGCAAGCTGACCTCTTGGCGCGTCAATGGTGAAGAGCTGATTCAGTCAGAACCTAGACTGAACTTCTTCAAGCCAATGATTGATAACCACAAACAAGAGTACGAAGGGTTGTGGCACCCAGCACACTTGCAAATCATGCAAGAGCACTTCCGCACGCTACAAGTCGAAGCTACGGATGAATCGGTTTCGATTACGACCACCAGCATCATTGCGCCTCCTGTGTTCGATTTTGGCATGCGCTGTACCTACCGCTACCAAATCAACGCACAAGGTCATTTGAATGTGGAACTGAGCGGAGAACGCTATGGCGATTACCCGCACGTAATCCCTGTGATTGGCTTGGATTTGGGCATTAACGGCAGCTTTGACCAAGTGAGTTACTACGGTCGTGGCCCTGAAGAAAACTACCAAGACAGCCGCCAAGCGAACTTGATTGATGTTTACCACAGCACAGTAGCCGACATGTTTGAGAACTACCCGTTCCCACAAAACAACGGCAACCGCCAACACGTTCGTTGGGCGTCACTGACGAATCGCCACGGCACGGGGCTGTTGGTGAAACCACAGCAAGAAATCAACTTCAGCGCTTGGTTCTACACCAATCAAAACCTGCACGACGCGCAACACACCATTGAGCTAGAGAAGAGCGGCTACATCACGCTCAACCTTGACCATCAAGTGATGGGGCTGGGCTCAAACTCATGGGGCAGCGAAGTGCTTGATTCATACCGCGTTTACATGGACGAGTTCCGCTATGGCCTAACACTGATGCCACTTCAAGCAGGCGATTGCAGTGCACAAGCCATGGCAAACCATGATTTCGACAATGCGTTCTTCACTCAACCTAATACTCAAACAGCAAACGAGGCGTAATCCATGATCGTGTTAGACAACTTAGAACAATTCAAAGTCGTGTACCGCGACGGTCGTAAATGGAACCGCTGCGTGGAAGCGATTGAGAACATCGCCAACATCAAAGACGGCGTGATGTATTCGATTGGTGACTCTCTGGTTTACATGATTGAAGACGGCACGAAACAAACCGACCTGTTTGAAGGTAACCGCCGCTACTTCGATGTGCATTACTACCTAGAAGGTCGCGAAACAGTGGAGTTCGCCGACAAATCCGATTTACGCCTAGAGCAAGCATACCGAGATGAAACTGACCGCGAATTACTCTCCGGTCAAGGTGAGACTCGTGAGCTTTGCGAAGGCCAAGTTGCAATTTTTGATAACGATAAAGCGTACCGCTTCCACGGTGACAACCGAGTAAGAAAAGTGGTGCTCAAAGTGACCATCGAAGATGGCTATTTCCTAAATAAATAACGGCTTACAGGCAAGGCCAGACAACGCGTCTGGCCTAACAACAAAATAATTAAATAAACCCAAAGTAATTCAGATCACAGATCAGTTGTAGACCTCAGCAATCCCATGCGATTACGAATAATATTCGCCCAAGGATGATAAAACGGTCAATAGCACTATCACTGAGTTACGAAGGGAATTGACGTGATTCATCGGAGGACTCTATGTCTGAATCTATGCGCGGCACCATTGGCAAATTCGCCTTGCTGTCGATGACATTTGCGGCGGTATTTAACGTCCGTAACATCGTGAACAACAACATTGAGCTTGGCCTTAGCTCTGCCCCTATCTTCCTTTTCGCGACGATCGTTTACTTCATTCCATTTGTATTCATCATTGCGGAGTTCGTTTCGGCGAACAAAAACTCTGAGTCAGGCATGTACGACTGGCTTAAACAACCGCTTGGCTCTAAAGCCGCTTACCTAGGTTCGTTCCTATACTGGTTCGTAAACCTATTCTGGTTTGTGTCTCTGCTACCAAACGTGATTGCTTACGCGTCTTACGCAATGCTTGGTTACGAATACACCTTCTCACCAATGGTGACGTCGGTGATCTCGATTGTTCTGTTCGCAGCGGCGACCCACATTTCAACCAAAGGCGCATCTTGGTTGGGCAAAATTTCTGAGCTGGTTGCTTACGGTGTGTTTGCACTATTCGGCATTTACGTTCTCGGCGCGCTAATGGCATTAGGCGGCGACACTTACACGCCAGCTGAACCAATCACACTAGAGGCAATGAGCCCAACCATTAACTGGGCGACGCTAGGCATTATGTGTTGGATCTTCCAAGCAGCAGGCGGTGCAGAAACCGCAGCGGCTTACCTGAAAGACGTAAAAGGCGGTCAAAAAGCCTTCATCAAAGTGATCATCATGGCGGGCATCTTGATTGGTGCGATGTACGCTATTGGCTCACTTTTGGTGAACGTGTTCGTTCCGCGTGAAGACTTAACATACGCAGGCGGCATGGTAGAAATCTTTACCGGTATGGCGCAATACTTCGACATTTCAACAGCATTGGTTGGCCGCTTCGTTGGCATCATCTTGTTCATCGCGATGTTTGGCTCAATGATGATGTGGACTGCAGCACCAGTAAAAATTCACTTCTCTGAAATTCCAAAAGGTGTGTACGGCGAGAAAACCACAGAGCTAAACGAACACGGTGTTCCAGTACGTGCAGCATGGTGGCAATTCGCGTTCGTTGTGGTGATGCTGATCGTCAACGGCTTTGGTTCAGAATCCGTGCAAGACATGATGAACCAAGCGATCAACCTAACCGCAGGTACGGCGATGCTACCACCAATCTTCATCATGATTGCATACTTTGTGTTCCGTCTAAAACACGACGATACACCGCGCGACTTCCGTATGGGTTCACGCAAAGTGGGCATGAGTGTGGTTTCTGTACTGATTGTCATCTTCGTGGTGAGCATGACCGCTTCGGCATTCCCAACAGGTGTTGATTTGGTACGTGCGTTCTTCATCAACGTGTTTATGACGGCCGTCTTCTCTGCTCTGGCTTGGTGGTGGATCTCTCGCTTTGAAAAGAAGCAAGCTATCAAACAACAATCAACGCAAGAAAAGGCGCAAGAGCCAGTAACGCAATCATAAATAAGCGTTAATTCCCAATTATTCAAAGAGCATCCTCGTGATGCTCTTTTTGCTTTTGTCCTGCTTCCCCTGCAAAACCACCGCTCTTCAAACGCATTCTAGGGCGCAATTACATAGCAAAAACCATCATGCCCTCTTCCTATATAAGCGCTCTCAATCCATAAAAGCGGCAAGTAAAACTTTACTAAATATCGATCACAATTTAACTATATAGCATTTAATCAAATACCATTTGATCGATAAAATTGATCCCAAGTTTGCAGACGAGCTGATCCTAAAGCCTTTAGAGCACCCCCATATAAATTCAGCCACGTCAGCAAACCATAAATCCTACTCAATTAAGAAGTGATTAAAATGAAGACTTGTTTTACTAAAACTGTTTTGTCCGGATTGATTCTTACCGCTGTCAATGTCCATGCATCTGAAAGCCAAGCTGACCATAGCCCTACTCAACCTCCAAAATCCGACGCAGAAGTCAGCTTCGACTTTTACGGCGAATTAGGCGTTGGTGGCCATGTCGCGTTAGAAGGCGAAAACAAAGGCCGCTACGCAGACGGCACTTACATCGAGGGTGGCCTCGCTGTCCAATACGGTAACTGGTTTGGTCTTGCTTATATGGAAGGCTGGACAGTTCAAGCCGATGACGATGGCAATGCTTGGGCGACAGGCCATGGTTGGGGAGGCTTCGAGGGTGGCTTCAACCGTTTCTATGCCGGTTACCGCACCGATGGCAACACCGAGTTTATGATTGGCCGTATGGACTCTTCTCTGGATGACGTTCAATGGTGGGGCGATGCGACGGTCGAATATGGCTACGTGATCTCCAATACGCGAGACGTGTTCTTGGGCGCTAAGATCCAAAACCTTGAAGGTAAATTCCGCTACAGCATTTCAGCCGCTCCTGAGTCGGACTTCTCTGAAGATGATTCTTGGGTCAACTTTGGTAAATACGACCGCTTTGCTGATCAATGGATCGATAAGAACGCCATGGTCAACGGTTACATCCAATACGACATTACCGAGCACTTAACACTTATGGGCGGCGCAGAAGTCCGTAACAACGACGGTGGTGAACTGTTCCTCATTGGCGCGGAATACAAAAACGTTGCCGCGCGTGTATGGCACGACACCGATAAAGGTAACCAAGTCTCAGACGGCAGCGAATCAGGCTTTATGACCAGTGCATGGTATGAAGCCGCTCCGGGCGTCTATCTATCAGCGGCCTACAACTACGCCAACTTTGAATCAGACACCGCTGAAGACGAAATCACTTCTTACATCAACGCCGGCGTGTGGTGGGAATACGCCAACGGCACATGGGCAACCGCATTTGATAGTCGCTTTGCTGTCGGGGATGACAACGTGACGGGCGATGCTCAAGTTTTCGCAATGCAATATTTCTATTGGTAAACCGAGGAACCAAACATGACTTTACGTAAAACCCTAATTGCTTTAGCCGTTGGTTCAGCGGTGACACTCTCTGGCTGTAATACCGTCACAACGTCTGAAGCACCGTTACAAGCGAGCGAGTTTAAGAATGTAATTGACCGTACTGGCTCTCCAGAATACATGCGCGATTACGACTTTGATGACCACCAGCGTTTTAATCCATTTTTCGATATGGGTGCATGGCATGGACACCTATTGCCTGACAATGCAGAAGGTATGGGTGGCTTTCCTGGCACGGCGCTCCTGACCGAAGAATACATCAACTTTATGGCCAATAATTTTGATCGCTTAAGCGTGTACAAAGATGGCAAAAAAGTCGCCTTCGAAATGGAAGCGTACAGCTTGCCGGGCGCATTGGTGCAAAAGCTAACCTCTGATGATGTCACTGTGGAGATGACGTTGCGCTTTGCTTCTGACCGCACTTCTCTATTGGAAACCAACATCACCACAGACGCCCCTGTTGAACTCGTATGGGATGGCCAACTGCTTGAAAAATACCACGCGAAGGAAGGCAAATCCCAATCAGATAAAACCATTGATGAGCAGTACCCAAATTACAACCGCACTATCGTCGCGACGGATGACGGTTTAAAAGTAACATTTGGCAAAGTGCGTTCAACGTGGGATCTGCTGACCTCTGGCGAGTCTGAATACCAAATCCATAAGTCCATCGATATGGACACTCAAGTGGATGGTCATCAGTTTACTTCGACGGCGAAAATCGACGGTTCAACCACGATTTACACCACCTACTCTCATGTCCTAATCGCAAAAGAAAACCAAGCTGAACAAACGAAGATTCAAGACATTTTGGCAAACCCAGAGGCTTACCTTTCGGCTTCTGAGCAGCGTTGGGAAGACTATCTAACCAAAGGTTTAACCAACCCACACGCCACACCAGAGCAAGAACGCGTGGCGGTGAAATCGATGGAAACCTTGAACGGTAACTGGCGCGGTGTCGCAGGTGCGATGAAGTTTGATTCAGTAACCCCATCCGTGACAGCACGTTGGTTCTCAGGTAACCAAACTTGGCCTTGGGACACATGGAAGCAAGCTTATGCGATGGCGCACTTCAATCCAGATGTCGCGAAAGACAACATTCGTGCGATGTTTGCTTATCAAATTCAAGCAGACGATCCTGTTCGCCCTTGGGATGAGGGTTATGTGCCGGATCTATTGGCTTACAACTTAAGCCCAGAACGTGGCGGCGACGGAGGCAACTGGAACGAACGTAATACCAAACCAAGCCTTGCTGCATGGGCGGTAATGGAAGTGTACAAAACCACCGGCGATAAGGCATGGATCGAAGAGATGTATCCGAAGCTTGTGGCGTACCACAACTGGTGGCTGCGTAACCGCGATAACAACGGCAACGGCGTTCCTGAATACGGCGCTGCGGTAGACAAAGCGCACAACACGCCAGAAGGTGAAATGTACTTTACGGTGGTTCGCGGCGAAGAGCATGAAACGGTCGTGGGTAAGAAAGCACTGGCAAAAGTGATGGCAGAGGGTAATTACGATTACATCGAAAGCCCAGCACAAACCGCCGCTTCTTGGGAGTCTGGACGCGATGACGCAGCGGTATTTGGCTTCATCGATAAAGAACAGCTGGATACTTACGTTGCCAAAGGCGGTAAGCGCAGCGATTGGGATGTGGAATTTGCGCAGAACCGCGCTGAAGACGGCACCTTACTGGGTTACTCGCTGCTACAAGAATCCGTCGACCAAGCGAGCTACATGTACAGCGATAACCAATATCTGGCTGAAATGGCGGACATGTCAGGCAAGGAAGACGAAGCAAAAGACTTCCGAGCGAAGGCTAAACATCTGGCAAACTATATCAACACTTGTATGTTCGATGAGTCAACGGGCTTCTTCTACGACATTCGCATCGAAGACAAACCACTGGCAAATGGCTGTGCAGGCAAACCGATTGTCGAGCGCGGTATGGGACCAGAGGGTTGGTCGCCACTGTTTAATGGTGCGGCGACTCAAGCCCATGCCGATTCCGTCGTGAAAGTGATGAAAGACAGCAAAGAGTTCAACACGTATGTGCCACTGGGTACGGCTGCGCTATCGAACCCAGCCTTCGGCCCTGACATTTATTGGCGTGGGCGCGTATGGGTCGATCAGTTCTACTTCGGTTTAAAAGGCATGGACAGATACGGCTATCGTGACGACGCCATTGAAATGGCAACGGCCTTCTTCCAGCATGCGGACGGCCTAGTGCAAGATGGCCCGATTCGTGAGAACTACAACCCACTGACGGGCGATCAACAAGGCGCACCAAACTTCTCATGGAGCGCGGCGCACCTATACATGCTGTACAACGACTTCTTCACTGAGTAGAAATCAGTCGTCAATTACAGGGAGCTTTCGTTGCTCCCTGTGATCAATTCTGCTACCAGCTGACGCAGCCAAATTCCTTTATCCTCGTTGTTACGGCTGGTATGCCACAACATGGCGATATCAAAATCCGCTACCGCAATCGGCGGCTGGACGCTCACCAAGTCGTCCGAGAACCCTTCCGCTTGCGCCATTTTCTCTGGCACAATCGCAACCAACTCTCGCTGTTTAAGCAAGTTTCTAATCGTCAGGAAATTACGTGAGGCAACGGTGACTTTTCGGCTCAAACCATGCTCAGCAAGCTTTTTATCTACCTGTGTACTCAAGCTGCCATCAGGGCTCACGAGCGCTTGCTCGATACTGGCAAAAGCGTGAATCGATAATTGTGTTTCGCCTTTCAACACTCGCTTATCACACAGACATACATGCTTTTCTGTGTAGAGGTACTGGCTCTCAAAGTTATCGTCGAGCACAGGCATACTGCCGATGATGACATCTAACTTATCGTGCTCAGTTAGAGCTACATAGTTGCTGCGATTGACGTTGATAAAACTGATTTGGGCTTCTGGCGCACGCTTACGGATTTCATCATAAAGCAGTGGCGCGAAGATAAACTCGGCGTAGTCGGTTAACCCTATGCGGCACACGCCGGCGTAGTTTTCTGGTTGGAAAGCGGACTTCGTCAGTAAGTCTTTGGCAATCGAGTCCAATAAATGATGCACCGTCGGCGCAATATGGTGCGCGTGCTCGGTTGGGTCCATCTTATGGCCTTTCCGCTCAAACAATGGGTCATCAAACAACACGCGCAAACGCGACAAGCTATGGCTCATGGCAGACTGACTGACAAAGCTTTTCTCGGCCGCCAAACTCACACTGCGATAGCGATATAGGTAAGAAAAGGTCACCAACAGATTTAAGTCGATATTGCGCCACTGGATGTCATCTTTCACAGAACAAACCTCATCCCATTTCATTCATAGATGAAATTAAAACTATTAATTTGAGTCATCTTAGTACATTTCTTACAGTAGATGCAGTTTTATTGGAGATTTAACAGGCTCAACATGTTTACCATTTTTAAAACCTTTTTTTGGCTTGGTTGGATCAGTTTCGGTGGCCCTGCGGCGCACATCGGTTACTTCCGCCAAACGTTCGTTGAAAAGCTCAAATGGATTGATGACAGCGAATACGC
This sequence comes from Vibrio owensii, assembly GCF_002021755.1. Taxonomy (NCBI): domain Bacteria; kingdom Pseudomonadati; phylum Pseudomonadota; class Gammaproteobacteria; order Vibrionales; family Vibrionaceae; genus Vibrio; species Vibrio owensii. The sequence continues at coordinate 2,583,099 of NZ_CP019959.1, read as the reverse complement.
ACAGATCGTGGCTTTGAGCCAATTCTTACCGGGTCCTGGTTCTAGCCAAGTTGGCTTTGCTCTGGGTTACAAACGCGGAGGCTTAGGCGGCGCATGCATGGCGTTTCTTGGCTTCACGTTGCCTTCCGTGATCATCATGTTGGCGCTTGCGATGGTAAGCAGCCAGATCACCGATACGGCGCTGTTCCAAAACATCGTTCATGGCTTGAAGTTGCTTGCGGTCGTTGTGGTGGCGGATGCGACTTGGGGAATGTACAAAAACTTCTGTCAAAGCAAACTAACAGCCGGCTTGTGTGTGGCAACCGCGATTGCGTTATTGGTTGCACCGAGCATCGCAACTCAAATGCTGGTGCTTGTAGTAGCGGGCTTGATTGGCACTCAATATCTCAAGAAAGAATCCGCAGCCCCTGCCGAACTTTTTAAACCAACCATTGCACCATTGGCGCTGTTCGCAGTACTTCTAGTTGGTTTGCCGTTTGTGGCTCATACCCTGCCGATGCTTGGGCTATTTAGCGACTTCTTCCAAGCGGGTAGCTTAGTGTTCGGTGGCGGTCACGTGGTACTTCCGCTATTGCAAAACATCGTTGGCGATCAACTCAGCCAAGACGCGTTCCTAACGGGCTACGCCGCAGCACAAGCAGTACCGGGACCGATGTTTACCTTCGCGACTTACATTGGTTACGAGCTGTCTGATACACCTATCCTAGGTGCGCTAATCGCAACATTGGGTGTGTTCTTACCGGGCTTCTTATTGCTGCTTGGCGTGCTAAAGAACTGGCAAGCGCTGGCTGGTAAACCTGCAGTGTCAGGAGCGATAAACGGCGTAAACGCATCGGTCGTTGGTTTGCTACTAGCTGCACTTTACCAACCGGTATTCAGCAGCGCTGTCGTTGCTCCAATTGACATCGCTCTTGTGATAGCAGGCTTCTACTTACATAAGAAACTTAACTTGTCGGTGCTTTGGATGATTGTGTTCTTTGTCGCGGCAGGCATTGTGACTGGCATGATGTAATCACATCACTAAAACAAAGACAAAGAAAAAGACAAAAATACAACGCCCGCTTCCAATTGGAGGCGGGCGTTTTTAGTTCCATCGAGCCAGTAGTTAATACCTATTCCGTTGCTGGTGGTTTTTCCTGTTCATCCGCTGGAATGTAAACATCTGCTCTACGGTTTTTAGAACGACCCGACGAGGTATTGTTGGTGGCAATCGGTTCAGATTCACCAAAGGATTTAAGCGTGGTTTTCTGTTCGCTCACCCCGTAATAGTGCAGCTCACGAGCCGTGCTTTTGGCTCGATTATGACCCAGAGTTTGGTTATAGGCTTTGGTGCCTATCCAGTCAGTATGCCCTTCCACGGTGACTTGATAGTTCGTTTGAGCAAGCTGACGAGCAACACTGCTCAAGACATCTCTCGCGAGCGGTGTGAGGTTAAAACGATCGAACGCGAAGTGGACCCGTGCAATCAATTTACCCTTATCCGTGACTTCACCACTGAATTGCGCGATACCCAAATTCGAGATATACGTCAGGCAATCATTCGGGTTAGTGAGCAGTGATGAGTTCTTCATCAGCGCCCACTTCAGTGCGGGGTCATTGCTGGTATCGGTGACTTGCCAGTAGCCATCACGGTGCGATCCCACCCCTGTCACCTCGCCAACCTGAATCGAGTGCGAGTATTCATAATAAGACGTCCCGCAGTATTCGGTCACTTTTGAACTGACTTCACTGGCATTCGCACTAACGGTCGTGAAACCTGCCACCAGCATCCCTGTTATTAGTATTGCTTTGGTCATATCTATCACCCATATAGTCTCGATACACCATTACCACGAGATCCTTTCTTAATTAGCTCTTCGATTTTCTTAATAAAATCTTCCGTCTCTGTTACATCGATGATGTCTTCATCCGGATTCAACACACAATCTTGGAAACCACTTTGCGAAGATGCACTGAAGTTCACCCCAATGACGCCAATGTACAAATTGCCATTCTCAGTTTGGAAGTGTTCACGCGCCTTATCGCACATACCTTGATTGACTAATCCCGGAAGGATTTGTGTATAAGGAAACTCCATCCCATCACTGATCACAATCAGCATTTTGAGGCGATCGTTGTACTGTTGAGTCTCTTCGGCATCATTGCCATTTGGTCGTCCACCTTCCATGATTTGCAAGCCACGCAGCATGCCTTGGTAGGCGGCAGTGTTACCACCTGAGTTCATGGTTTGCACTTTCTCAAGCTGAGTCTTATCAGCCGTTAGAGGAATCGTGAAGAAACCATTGTTCCCCGTCATCGTCATGCTACCGTTGTACAAAGAATTGTTATTGGAACGGAAATGGAAGTTGAAACTTGGATTAGAAACCTTATTGTCGAACATATGATTAACCGACTTGGTGTAACCAATGTACTCCGGAATCTCTAAGCGGTTATTGTTGAAATTCACCACGTGAGACACACGTTTAGCGTGTTGTCTTTCCCAATTCTTTTGATTTGGACAATCATCAACATCGGCGGCACAACTCTCAACTTCACTCTCGGTGTACGGCGACCAATATGACCAGTTAACTTGCTCATATAGAACAGGAGAGACATCTAATCGATAACCACTCTTGTAACGAAGCTGACTTGTGGCATACAAGTTTCCGCTTAACTTCTCTTGAACGCGTAGGTTAAAAGGAATGATGGCAATACGATTAAGAACTTCTGTTTCACCTTCTCTCGGCACTAAAATTCTGTCTGCGATTTCCTCTACTGCATCCTTCAATAAATCGATTTTGACTTGTCCTTGCCAGTTGTTGTTCATCGATCCAGAAAAGTCAGTAACCAAAACCAAATCGATGATCTTGTCACCCAAATAATAAGGATATTTTGCCGCTACAGCTTGTCCTGCCAATTTCTGGGTTTGTTCAAAAGAAGGAATAAAAGTGCTGGCAAACCAAGAATTGTGTGTCGTTACTGCATCAACGGAATACTGAATCTTCTCGGTATTGTCATTCTCTTCCGTTGGTTCTTGATAGGTACGTATCGTCTGAATATTCACATGAGAAACATCACGGACATAATCGTTAATATAAAGCGTCGCTAATGCATCTGATACATTGGATTTGTCATCAATCGTCACGGCTAGCGCCGCTGTTTGAGCAGCATCTCGCAAGCGACTCGTCTCTTGAATATAACGGGTGCCCTCGACGGCTAGAAATGTCATGCCGAAGACTGGTACCAAAGTAAGTGCAAACCAAATCGCCGCAACCCCACTTTGGGCACGATGAGATTTAGTTCGGTTGAAGTGTATAAGGCTCATGGTTACCTCCCTACAACAACAGAGCTGGAAGTAATGGTCATGGTTGGAGACGCATTGTTACCCCAAAATCGAGCGAACCAAGAGTTCTCTTCTTGACACAATGTGACCTGATATAGGGAAAAGATATTGCCATTTTCCACTGGGGCTAAGTCTGCTTTATTCGCAAGACTATTCGCGTTACAACCAAGGTTTCGGTATTCATCGCTTTCAAAAGCATTGAGGGTAGATTTGTCGTGCAATGCTTCAATTTTAATTGCGATGCTGCTTGGCGTGGTGTCAAACAAACGCGCTGCCAACGTCTTCATGTCTGATTCATCGCTGGCATTGAGCGTAAATCGCTCATCGTAATAGCGTGTTCGCTCTTTTAAGACGTTCGCCAGCGCAAAGCTTCCTCTATCTAACTGCGCGCGGCTTAATAGCTTATGGCTAAGATCAGTCATAAAATAGAAAACAGCGATTAACGCAACGAGCACTATGAATAGCTCAATCGCAAAAACACCTTTTTGACGGGTAAGAGTTTTCATGGCGTTTCCTCCTCCCATCCTTCGTGTTCTAGGTTTATCAAAGTACTACGTGTAATCGGTACAACATCTCCGGTGAACACGCTAAACATTGGGCTGTGATTATATTGAAGAGTAAACTCGGCAATCGCATAACCACCGCCACCTTCATCCATTTGTACGTCGGTGTAACTCACGTTGGAGATGAGATCTGAATAAGACAAATAGTACTGTCCCGTCAGCGTAAAGTTTTCTGCAGGAACCAAAGTCGCCCACATCGAATCCGATTCGCCTAACGCATTATCGAGTGTTAACTTGTAATTGTCGTAAGAGTCTCCACCCTCATAAATTTTGGTGCTGCGAACCGTTTCTCTTAACGCGTACTCAACCAAGTTCGTTACATAAATTCGAAAGCTCATCTCAAAGAGCATGAGCATAGCAACACCTAAAACAAGTGCGCCCAACACAAACTCGATGATAGTGACACCCTTCAATTTCGATAGAGTATGCCTCATAGCTATCACCTCATTACTGGTGTAACCTTCGCGAAATTTCCATCACTTGAGAGTCAGTAAAAGACCCTTCTAATAAATCTCGCGCCTGATAGATATCCCCTACTTTGAATAATGCGATGGCTAAATTTGCACGCACCTTCTGGTTGCTAGGGTTTTCCTGATAAACAGGAACCAGCAGTGTTATCACGTCGTCATACTGTCGTTGAGCAAGGTAAACTACGGCTAAGTTATTTTTTACCGCCACGTCGTTATAGCCTTTTAGACGGGCTTGGTTGAATGCGGTTTTGGCTTGGTTAAATTGATCGGTGTTGCAATAGGCAATCCCTGACAGAACATAGATTTCTCCGGTATTGTTTCCTAATTCAATCGAATGTTTGTAGCGATTAATCGCAAGTTTATCCTCTCCCTCTTGGCTGTGGATTTGTCCTCTGAGTTGAAGTAGAGCAGCGTTTCGAACACCCTTGTCGATCAAATGATCCACATAGAATTTTGATGATTCGGTATCACCTTTATCAAAATAGACTTTGGCCAACTCTTGCATTATTTGAACGTCTTCAGGGTCTTGTTCCAAGTGCCCCTTATAATGCTGAATTAATCCTGAGTGGTTATCGACACGCTCCATGCTCTGAACAACGTCAATATCGTTGCTAGAGCTTGATGAACAAGCACTTAACAAGACAATTGCAGAGAGAGCGATCACATCCTTTATGATTTTCATCGTTGTCCTCCAAAACTGTTCAGGTCAATTTGCATAACGCCAGGGGCAAGAATAAAGATGACGATTGGAAACATGATCAGCAAAATCAAAGGAATACTCATTTTTGCTGACAACTTACCCATTTTCTCCTCGACTCTTAACAGTTGTATGCGGCGCATATCTTCTGCTAGATCACTCAATACATTGGCAACGGATGCACCATAGTGGAGATTTTGGATAATCGTAAGAACAAAACTGGAAACCTCAGGTGCAGGTAAGCGCTCAGACAAGTCATGCAACGCTTTTTCAATGCCGTGAACTTTGCCCGCTTCAGATGTCCTTTTAATTTGATAACAAAGGTCTTTATCAAAGATTTTCAATTCTTTCGAAAGATAAGCAAAAGAGGCTTCTATGGTCATACCGGTCTGCACACACACAGACATGATATCCAACACATAGGGCAGATTTTTTGAGATGCGCTTAACCATAAGTCTTTTGCGCATTTCTAGTAGGAAGTCAGGAACAATAATGACCACCACTAGCGCAATAGAGAACGCGAGTGCTTTAGTCAATAAATCGACATTTAAGAACAGCACGACAACAGCAGCAATCAAGATCAGAGCAATTTTAATTGGGAAGTAATAACTGGCTAACTCTTTATTGTAGTAACCAGCGTTTTGTAACTTTTGCTCTAGGTCTTTTCGGTTTTCCTTACCAAACTTGACCAAAAAAGAGTTTAGCTTCGGCTTTAATTCTTCTTTGTTCGAACCTTTTAAATACTTATCTAAAGCAACGGCTTTACGATGGCTGAAATACAAATCGTAAGAGATAAACGCGAGTGCCCCGAGCACTAAAATGATGCTTACAATCAAGGTCATTGTCTTACTCCTTTTACAAGCAGCCAAACAATAAACAACCCAAGTACTTCACTACCAACAACATAATAAAGAATCCAGCGTCCATTCGGGTCATTCAAAATAAAGTTGATATGGTCAGGGCTCACTTGATTAACCATCAAAGCAAACGCAACGGGGATAGCTGCCACTACTTTGGCTGAAATTCGCGCCTCTGATGTCATGGCCATTTTTTTAGTTTCTAATGTCCGTGCATCGACCAAGATACGAATCAACCTCGCCAATACGTTTTTAAGTTGGCCACCTCGGTTAATGTTGGCTCGAATAGTAATCGTGAAGAAGATATATTCTGGATAAGGAAATGCTTTACATGATCGCAAGAGAACTTGTTCAGCGCTTTCACCCAGTTTCAATCGATCCCCCATCTCCTTGAACTCTCGTCCAACTTCCCCATCCATGTTATCGCCAACAAAAGAGAAAGCGTGCATGAGACTTTCACCCGCAGTAACCGCACTCATAAGAATATTCAACGCATCGGGGAAGGTTTTCTCAAACGTGATTCGACGTTTGTTTTGCAACCAGTGATACGCCCAAACAATAACGAGGAAGAATATGCCCCCAGCAACAAGTAAGGAGTTGATTTTTAATAACTCATACGTCACGTAATAGGTGAGATAAGCAACGATAAAAATAAAAGCGACAATAATAAAATTGGCTCTCGGCCCAAGAACTTGAATCGTCGGCGATAGGTTATTTTTAAAACGCTGCCAACGCTTTTGTTCCATCAAAGAATTTAGATTGATAGCACTGACAATTTCTTCGTCTACTTCAGATTCAGGAAAGTATCCGCTGATCTTGCTCTGCTTATTACTCAAAAGCAGATAAAGCGCTAAACCAAATAAAATAATGGAAATCCAAAGCATCATGAGCGAACTCCTTGGAAGGCCACCATAAGCTCTTCATATAGACCGTAAAAATGTGCTTTCTTAACCAATTCAGAGCGCTGCATTATACCTTCGGTAGTAAAACGGCCTCGTACTGCTTCTCCGTAACCGACTTCGTCATACTGGAAACGGAAAATCTCTTCCATCACCACACTGTCGCCTTCTAAACCCACTATCTCGGAGATGCTGGTGACTTTTCTCGAACCGTCCCGAAGCCTATTCACTTGAACCACCAGCTCGATCGCACTCACAATCGCTCGACGAATCGCATCGAGTGGTTGGTTTAGGTTCGCCATCATCACCATAGATTCAACGCGCCCAATGGCATCACGTGGAGAGTTCGCGTGCAGCGTCGACATTGAACCTTCATGGCCCGTATTCATCGCCTGCAACATTTCGAACGCTTCAGAGCCACGGCACTCACCTAAAATGATGCGGTCTGGACGCATACGCAGCGCATTAATAACCAAATCACGCTGGGTGACTAAGCCGGTGTGTTCAACACTTTCCGCTCTCGTTTCTAGGCGCACTAGGTTCGGTTGCTCTAGACGCAGCTCAGCAGCATCCTCGATGGTAACAATGCGTTCATCATCACTGATGTATTGAGATAGAGAATTAAGCAGTGTGGTTTTACCTGAGCCGGTACCACCGGAGATCAGGATATTCATTCGGCATCGAGACGCGATCGAGAGAAGTCTGGCCATATCTAAAGACAGAGAGCCGAACTCCACCAACTCTTCTAGCCCAATGTTTTGCTCTCTAAATTTACGAATAGAGATCGAAGTGCCATCTAAGGCAATGGGCGGGATAACGATGTTTACACGACTGCCGTCTTCAAGGCGAGCATCTACCGTTGGCGATAACTCATCCACTCGTCGACCAACACGCGAGGCTATTTGTTTTGCAATACTCAGAACTTGAGCTTCGTCGACAAACGTAATTTCCGATTTTTCGAGCTTACCGTGTTTCTCAAAAAACACATTGTTCGCCCCATTTACCATAATATCCGTTATGTTTCTGTCATCCACTAAAGACTGGATAGGCCCTAACCCAAACAGCTCGTCGAGCATGCTTTTGACCAAGCTCGATTTCATCATTGACGTTATAGGTCGCTCAAAGTTACTCGCTAATACATCAACTGCATTACGGATCTGACCTTCGATCTCATGCTTCGATAAACTTTGAATTGCCTCAACATCTAACGCTTCGAATATTTGAGAGCGAAATGCGGTATATAACTCTTTATTTGAACTCATCGTGCCCCCAATCTGGATAACCAGCTCGTTGAGTGATGCGTTTGCTGACCATTAATTAGGCGAGTAAGATCCTCTATCGTGCGGTTTATAGAACGATCATGTTTGTGAGCACGCTTACCCTCTAGAAGCAAATGAGACAACGCTCGGCAGTACGGCATATCCAAATTAACATCCGTACCTAGATACTTTTTAAGATCGCTTTGTTCGATCACAAAGGTATTTTCTGGACGATGATGGTTAGCAAGAGTGATGGTTCGGATCCGCTTACTCATGGAAACTTGTTTACTCTCTAACTGTTCGAGCAATACTTTTGCATTTCGCACAGACGAAACTGAAGGTTCAAAAACCACCACGACAACGTCGTAGTTCTCTATCAACCAATGCGGGTCAACCCTAAAATCAACACTTCCAGAGAAATCCTCAATGATAAAGTTCGTGTTCCTACTCAGTAATTCACAGAGAGTTTGGTTATAACTGAAAATATCGTCCTGATTACGTTCACTTTGGAGTGCAAGTAAACGAAGGTTCTTGCGAATTTTCGTCAGATAACTGAGTGCGCCTTCTGTATCTAACTCATGGATAGGAACTGAAAATTCATCAATCGCGCGAGACTTAAAGTCTTCCATTGCGAGCAGTACATCTATATTGCTGTCATTGTATTGATGGTCAACTAAGATGGTATCGATGTTCTGTGACGACAGTTTTGAGCTAAGTTCAGTCGTAATTAACGACGTTCCAATACCACCTTTACTACCAACAACAGCGACTCGCTTTGCTTTACGCTGCTTACTTACCCCGGAATAAGTTTGTAAGTTGCGATGAACGTTCATGACAAAATCAGCAAATTCATGCTTGTTGATTGGCCAGAACAAGTAGTAAAAACCCATCTCTTTGAGTTGACGAAGGGTTGATATGGAGTCTTCCTTCCCAATTACAATAATGCCTTTGTGCGTCGGCAAATGTGTCGCAAAATGTTGAGCATCGCGAATAATGTCATCCGATTCATTTAACTCCAGAATGACAATATTGCCGCTTTGTTCAGAATAAAAACTCTGTGGAATACTTGATTGTTTGAGACAGTTTGGCGAGTTCCACCCCTCGAACTCAAACATCTCTTTTACCAAAGACATACACTCAAGGCTTTGATAAAGCAGAACACACCCTGCCGGGCCATGGGTACTCTCGAGAATCTGTGGTGTACTTGTCTCTTTTAATGTTTTACCTAAATCAAACATCTACAATCCCTCCACCAAACGTTCCTTGTGCGAGATTTGCTTCATCCGAGCAACTTCGGAGAAACAATTGCGGCTGATATCGTCTTCCTCTATTTCTGAAGGCTGACACGGCTGAGTCAAAAGTGAGTGGTAGGTAATCGTTATTTGGATGTCATTATTTAACGTATTGTTACGACGCAAAGAGAAAGCTTCTGCTCTTAGAGGAAGTTTTTCCCTCCCTTTCATTACGCCATCAAGGACTTTTTTACCCTTGGTATTGCGATATTCAAGAAGGTAACTCGCTCCTGAATCGTTCTCTTCAACGATATCTAAAATACTCGAGATTTGGCTTGTCGTTTGCTGCCCGGACTTCACGGTAAACTGATATACATGCGTTTCTGGGTACACGAGCGCTTCAGCGCTAGAGCCGTTAAAATAACGCTCTGCACAACCAGACAGTAACGCAGCAGCTAGCATGGCAAATACGATCGATTTCATTCGATAAACCCTCCTTGAGAAAGCAATTCAATCGTTGGATCGTTTCCTCTGTTACCGTCTGCACTATCTGATATTTTTAGCCAGCGGCGCAAAGTGGATGTTTTATTCATGTAGGGCAGTTGAATTTCTTTGTTCTTCATTGGCTTCACAAGATTCACTGTCGCAACAATAATCAGCTCCGTTCGTCTTCGATCCGTTGAAGCTTTGCGAAATGCAGCACCGAGAACAGGAATATCGCCAAGCAGTGGAATCTTCTGCAGTTCTTCTAGATCCGAGCTACTCATCAAGCCGCCTAAAACGAAGCTATCTCCATCCCCCAATTCAATCGTTGTCATAGCTCGTCTTGTTGCAAACTGTGGAACCTCAATACCCGCAGCTCGAATGTAACGCTCAACTTCACTCACCTCGGGCATGAGTTGCATACGGATTTTTTCTTCATGAAGCACTTTGGCCGTCAAATCGAGCTTGATACCAAATTCTCGAAAGGTGATGTTGATATTGTTGTTGGTACTTACGATTACAGGCACTTCACCGCCGACCAAGAAACTGGCAGACTCACCAGAAATAACGGTAAGGTTTGGTTCGGCAAGGACTTGAGCGACGTTTTCATTACCCAGCGCGGTAATCAAAGTCGTCAAATCAGCGGCATCAAATTGCTGGAATAAGAACTCACCCACGTCAGCACCAACACTAGACCAATCTACACCAACGGTTTGAGCAAAGGTTTCCGTTACTTGGGCAACAGAAATCTTCACATTGACCTGTTGATCCGTTGCAACTTCAATGAGCTCTAAAATGCCATCCCAAGTCATATTCCGGGCGAAGATAAGTGCTTGAGGTTCTTCTATGTCAAACGCCTCATTGTCGAACTCCAGCACTTGAGTTTCTTCCCACTTCTCCACTTTTTCCCTGCCGAGGAGCGTAGCAACCATTCGATAGATATCGTCACGCTGTTGCTCGGAATCAACAACGCCACTAACGGCAACTTGTGAGCCTACAGATTCGACTTTGACATTTAGATTCGGGTAATGAAGCTTGAGCTGGCGACGAACAAGAGACAAATCTATGTCTACAATAATTCGGTCAGAAAGGAGGACTTTTTTGGACTTGCCATAGATGATGAATCTGGCTTGGCCGACTTCTTTGGCAAAGACGACGACGGTGTTCTCGTTGATGACGTTATAGTCCACGATGGACGGGTCACTGACAAAAACCGTCGAGATCGCTTCTTTCACTTCAATATGTTGTCCATCACTTACCGTAATGTAGCGATCGGCTGCTAGCGTAAAAGCGCTAAAAAACGAGGCGGATACTATCAGCACATAGATACACATTTTTCTTAGTATTTGGCTGTTCATTACAGTTCCTCTCCCTGAGCAGTTTGGCGAGTCGAACCGCGTAATTCCGTTACGCCACTGTAGTTTCCAATCACATCTCGAACCTCAGCAAAAATCGGCTCTTTGTACTTGTGGCTTCTGTACACTTCGAGGTGCATGGTTTTTTGAGCAATAGAGAGTCTTGCGATGGCTTGTGGCACAACTTCAACCACGATGACGACTTGATGCTCATCTTCACTCGATACATTAGATTGCACAGCATCTTCGTCTTGTGTTGCTCCACCAATACTCAAAACTTTTACATTCTGCAAAATCAACTGTGCGTTCACACCGCTAAAGTCAATTGCATCGTTATCTTCGTCCGCTAAATTTTCTTGAGGAGAGCTAACGGCTAGTAAATCAACGTAGGTTCCAGGACGAATATACCCTTGCACTAGATTACGAGTGCTGACCAATAGCGAGTAAGGCTCCATGCCCTCGGTAATCAAAAGATCAATGTAACGGGGATCGCTCTCATTAACTTGATATTCTGGCAACACCAATTGGCCTTGCTTAATATTTTTGTTGAGCAAAGTTGACGGGGAAAAATCCAATTTGATGTCAGAACTGATGCCCTCTTCCAAGGCAATATTTAACTGCAATTGTTCTCTTTCAACATTGTTGATATCAATTGGGGTTCCGCGTTCGAGATCGACTGCCGCTCGCCATACTTGAATATATTGAACATCGTCGATTGCAGACTTCGCAGGATGATTGACTTCCGCGATTGCGTTTTGATTCTGCGTGGACGTAATGTTGTGAAAAATACCAACACCACCCACTAATACAGCGAGAAAGGCAACGAACAACGCCAAACGAGATCTCATGATCTGTCTCCCTACGTTATTATCCTTGTTATAAGAACAACATAGAAACCAGAGCAGATAGCGATGCCATAAGGTAAACCAGTTGGAATCGAAGGCTTGACTCGTTTTTGGGTTTGTAGAATGCGTTTAGCGAGATAAAAAATAGCCAATACGCCACCAAAAATAACCACTAGCCAGAGTGCGAACCAAAGTCCGACGGATGGCAGTGACAATGAAAAGGCAGCGATGAGCTTAACGTCTCCGCCCCCCATAACCCTCAAGCGATGAAGTAGAATTAAAGCGGCCCAACAAGTCCCTAGGTACCACAAACTGTTCGCAGAGTAATCTGAAAAACCTAGAGCTAGCGCGACTATGGCGACAATGACCACATGCTTGTTTTCTATTCTTCTGTCCCTTGCATCAGAAATTGAAATGACCAAGCATGTAATCAGCAAAACCGCATAGAGAATCAGCTTTAGAATTTCAAACATAAAGCGGTTGACCCTTGTTCAACCGATTAATTCTTTTTGTCGATTTCCGAACCGATCTTCTCAAATGCATCTTGTAACGCACCAAGAAAGTCTTTCGAGTCATTACCAAGCACTGCGATCAACATGAGTGCCATTGCAACACCAATTAGACCGTACTCAATTGCAGTAACGCCCTGCTCATCATTTTTAAGTTCATTTAGGTAGTTTGTAACGTCTACATAAAGTTTAGTAATCATGGTTTGTCCCTCTTTCCTTGTTTCGTACTAATTGCTTAGCCCTTTTATCGTAGACACCGGATCACTGTCTCAAAAATGAACAATATCGGTGAGACCGATTCTGCCAAGCGTGCCGTTTCACTTAGGGACTATCCTTAATGGGTAGCAAAAATTATTTATATCTACAGTTCAGTCAATTAGCGCTCCCCCTCCTTCTTTTAGTGGTAAAAATAAGATTTTGTACCGTAAATTTAAAATGTGACGCAAATCACATTAAGCCAGATTATTAATTCAACCTTCTTCATACCCATTAAGCTAAAACTTATGGACTAGAGACCAGAGGAAGCACCGCGATGAAACTTCCCTTCGACAATCTCATCTCTTTTCATGCCGTGATCACTCATGGTTCTTTTAGTAGTGGAGCAAGAAAATTAGGTAAGTCTCAGTCTACGGTGAGCGGTGCGGTGAAGAGCTTAGAAGAGGAGTTAGGTTACTTACTTATCGACAGGAGCAATAAGCAAGTCGAACCAACAGAACGGGGAAAGAAGATTTATCAACTGGCGACGCCCATCATCAACAAATACAACGAGCTGAGCCAAATCGCCGAATCCCTTTTGAGAACGGATCTGTACCATATGCGAGTCGGCATTGATTCTCTGGTGTTTAACAACGAAGTCAAAAGTGCCCTCATTGAGTTCTCAGAAGCTTTTCCAGAAATAGAATTAACTGTTGTCACCAAACCTAGCCAAATCCTCGGTCAATACATCAATAACAATCAAATCGATATTGCCATCTGTAATCCTTACCACCGCACGAAACTCGACTTTAATATTGATGAGCTTTTTACCGTCAACTGTAATTGGGTGGTACATCATGACCTGATTCAACAAGGAAAACCCACCGAGTCTCGCCTACTCTTATTAGACGGGTGTGAGGATTTGATCGACTTGTCCAATGTCGCCAAAAACAATATGTGGATACTCGATGATATCAGTACCATCATGGAGTTATGCATTGCGAAGAAAGGCATGGCGTTCCTACCACAACATACGATTGATAACTCCATGCATCGTGATGTCTTGGCCAAAGCACCAAGTGAGACCGCCTTGTTTGGCAAGCAGTTGTACGCCTCTTTGATCTGGCCCATTCACTCGGATTACAGTAAGTATCACCAATGGCTACACGATAAACTGAGAAAAGGGCACAAGCATTTTTAGTCACTGGAGTGGTTATGGCTGCGGCTTTCAAACGAATCAAACGCGCGCTTGCTCAGAAAGGTCTCATCTGGATTCTGACTTCGATGGCTCTGGCTGTGCACCCTGAAGCCTATGCAAAAATGACCAAGGTCAACCAACAAACACTCAACCAGCAAAACCGTCACTCTCTTCAAGAAAAAAAGCTCAAACTGAAAACATTGCCAAGCGCATCCCGGCATTCAGGAACGCAAGTGGTGGAGCTAAGAGGCACAACCGAGCCGACAAAAGCCAAAGCTTACAATAAGGTGACCAAACCCACCTCTCCTGCCGCCTTACAATATTTACCCATGATTTCTGAAGCTGCTACGCAATGGAAAATAGAAACCGCCTTGCTGCTGGCCATTATTCATACTGAAAGCGCCTTTAACCCCAATGCAGTCTCACACAAAGATGCCATTGGCTTAATGCAAGTCATGCAAAATGGCGGCGCGTTGGAAGTCTCCCAAAAACTGTACTTCGGAAGAAAAATTTCACGTGATGAGTTGTTCGAGCCGAACTTTAATATAGATACAGGGGCGGCGTACTTACATATTCTCAAAACCGATTACTTACACTCGGTGCGATCCGAACAAAACAAAATGCTTTTGGCCATTGCTGCTTACAACTGTGGGTTGTCGAACCTAATGCGTTATCTATCTTACACTCAGTCACTGCCTCAATTTTCTTCAGAAATGAATCGACTCACAGAAGACGAACTTTACTTTCGACTAACCCAAACTCTGCCTATTGAAGAGACTCGAAACTACGTAGAAAAAGTCATGCGTCTCTATCACCACTATCAAAAGCGAGTGATTGATACACTTTGATAATCAATTAAACCGTACTTTAGCCCATTGAGGTCATAAGCTGTGATCCCTAACAACAAGTTGTTACTTTTTCTTTCCCCAAACAACCTTACCCATGCTATTGTTAACATTACACTAACAACAACAAACCCTGCGATTAACATGGAGTTAGAGAATGATTCAGCCTAACGAGTTAAGTGAGCAGACTTGCGCTCTCCCACCACCAAATGAAATGATTCTCAAATGGGCAGCGGAACGCCCAGATGAAGTCTACTTAAAACAAATCATCAACCGACAGTTCGTTGAGTTCACTTATGCGGAAGTTGCCGATCAAGCGTTAAGGCTTGTCAGCGCTTTACGTAACCTTGGTGTACAGCCGGGCGATAAAGTGGCTTTAGTCTCGAAAAACTGTGCAGAATGGTTCATCTGTGATTTAGCCATGATGCTTGGCGATTACGTTAGTGTGCCTATTTTCCCAACGGCGGGTGCCGATACCATTGAGTACTGCCTCACCCACAGTGAGAGTAAAGCACTGATCGGCGGTAAGCTTGATGATCCTGCAGCAACGCAGCAAGTGATTGACGCGATGCCGGATATCATTAGCATCGCACTGCCTTACGATACCGCGCCAAACTGCCAGTATCAGTTTAAAGAGCTGATCGCTAACGCCGATCCGAGTGAAGAACGTCCACAGCATTACGACGACAAACTGATGTCTCTGGTTTACACATCAGGTACGTCCGGCCTACCTAAGGGCGCGATGCTCACCTATGGCGCGTTCAGTTGGTCAGTTCAACAGCTCATCAACCATATCGGCATTCAAGAAAACGATCGATTGTTCTCGTACTTGCCTCTTGCGCACATCACCGAGCGTGTCTACATCTTTGGTTCATCCATCATGGGTGGTGTGACAACGGCGTTCCCAGAATCGCTCGATACCTTCATCGAAGATGTGAAGATGCATCGTCCGACGCTGTTTATCTCTGTACCTCGCTTGTGGACGTTGTTCCAACAACGTATCCAAGACAAACTTCCTCAGAAAAAGCTCAACATTCTGTTGAAGATTCCTTTCATCAATTCTTTGATCAAGAAAAAACTTGCCGATGGCCTTGGCTTAGACCAAGCACGAGTCCTTGGTTGTGGCTCTGCACCTGTTTCACCAGCATTGTTGGAATGGTATCGAAGCGTTGGTTTGAACATCACCGAAGCATGGGGCATGACAGAGTCCTTCGCCTATAGCACACTAAATTATCCGTTCCGCGCCGATAAGATTGGCTCGGTCGGTAATGCAGGTCCTGGCATTGAACTTAAAATTGCTGACGATGATGAGATCATGGTGCGTGGTAGAGGCTTGTTCTCTGGCTACTACAAGAATGACATTGCTACCCAAGAGTCGTTTGACGCGGACGGCTGGTTGCATACAGGTGATATAGGCTCGATCGATGCCGACGGTTACCTCACCATTCAAGGTCGTAAGAAAGACACCTTCAAAACATCGAAAGGTAAGTTCGTCGCTCCTGTGCCTATCGAAAAGAAACTGTTCGAATACAGTCGCGTAGAGATGATGTGTTTGATCGGTTTAGGTCTACCAGGTCCAATCTTATTGGTTGTGCCACATGACTTCCCGAACTTCGACAAAGAGCGTTACGCAAGAACCACACGTAAAGTGATCGCTCGGATGAACCAAGAGCTTGAATCACACGAACAGATCAAAGGGGTATTGATGATCAAAGACCCATGGAGCATCGAGAATGGCGTGTTAACTCCAACCTTGAAGATTAAGCGTCATGTGC
Organism: Vibrio owensii; assembly: GCF_002021755.1. Classification (NCBI taxonomy): domain Bacteria; kingdom Pseudomonadati; phylum Pseudomonadota; class Gammaproteobacteria; order Vibrionales; family Vibrionaceae; genus Vibrio; species Vibrio owensii. Next base: position 2,566,595 of record NZ_CP019959.1, on the reverse strand, counting down.
TTGAGCAGAAATACCACGAGATCGGCCACAACTGGCCAAAAGGCGATTTAGTGTTGTGGGAGGAAGACTTGTAACTCCTCAGTTTGATGCCAGTTCACCCTAACTTCACCCCAGAGACTGACTTTTCAGTTCTTCTGGGGTGACTTGTCTCATACCTTTTCATACTTATCTTTTTCAAGAATTTCTGCAAATTTCCCTAACCGATTGTCTTCTCGACATTTGTATTCTAGTCATATGGTACTAATCTTTTCTAATACAAGTGCACATGATTTATGAGCGCATTCATGCTCAACAAATTATGAATACAAATGAATCGTGCACTGCAGTCTATTCAATAAATACTTTATACATCAACGCGTTGAGAACTAGGTTAATAACAATTTTAAAATCTAGACCTAAGGGAATATTTGCCATGGAATTCAGTACTCAGCATTTTGTTGTCCACCTATTGAGTCGTGATAATTCATACTCAAGGGTGATTCGCGACTTGATCAAAGTTTCTTTTCCATATGTCAATTTCGTCAATAGCGATCGCTTCACCCAAATGGATGAAGACACCATCAACACCATTGTCTTATTCGATGTACAGACCATGCCTTGTCCAAAACGCTACGGTATCGCACCTAATGAAAGAGATGAGAAATGGATAGCAGTCAACGTTAGTTCACAAACATCACTAGAATGGCTTGAGAAAGGCTACTCTGGCCAAATCTGTCATGGGCTAGAACTCTTACCTAAAGCCGTCTCTGCAGTTGCTAATGGTGATGTTTGGTTCCCACGTCACATCTTAAATAAAGCCATTCATCACTATCAGCAGGGCACAGAAAACCCAGTCGTCGCAGCTGAAGAGCTTAGCTCTAAATTCTTACTCACTAAAAGAGAGAGTGAAGTGTGCAAACTCATGCTCCAAGGCCTCTCCAATACGCAGATAGCTCGGCACTCAAATGTGAGCGTGAATACCGTCAAGACGCATGCGTCCAACGTATTACATAAATTGGATGTACATTCTCGCTACGAGTTAATGGCAATGGCAAAAGAACAGTTCTAAGCTAACTATAAGAAATTAAAAAGGATTATTGATTAATTCAACATTAGTCAGGGTGAAATTAAATTGAGTTGAACCAAGTTCACCCCTTTTTCACCCTAACTAATAACATCATCTCACCTTTGTCGGTGAGGTTGAGAGACTCCTCCCCTCATAAGCTAGTAGAGCGATGCAACGATATGCATTCATTACTAACGAGGGATTGAGTTATGAAAAAATTAGTTTTAGCGGCGATTGTTTCGTCTGTGGCATTTGGAGCTTCAGCTGCGAAGTTTAACAACACTATTAACTTCAAAAAGCTAGAAGCAACCGATTCGAAAACTGTCGTACTGAAAGGACGAGTGCCAGAGCGCTGCTTACTACGTATCAATGATCGAGCGATGCCTAACAACATTTTGAAATATGCGAAAAACGCACATGGCCAAATTTCTAAAGCATCGAACAAACGTGTGGATATCGGTCACCTTAAAGCTTGGTGTAATTACGGTGAGAAACTGAAAATTACGTTCAAAGCACGAGGCTTGGAAGGTAAAGGAGTTCACAATGACGGCGAGATCATCAACTACAAAATTTTCTTAAACGGTTCAGAGGTAATGAAAACCACTGGTGTTAAAACCTCTGCGTACAAGAAAGTCAATAACAACGGTGTCCACTTACGCAACAAAGTGAAAAAAATGGATTTAGCGGTGAAACCACAAGGTTCTGGCTTTGCTAAAGCTGGTAAATATCGTGACGTGATCCGAGTTCACTTGAAAGCGAAAAGCCCAATGTAGAACATAATATTTAGTTGGACACAGACATTAATACGGAAGCTTGGCTCACAGATGAGCCAAGCTTTTTCAAGGAGAGAATTATGAAAAAGTTTGTTTGTGTACTATGTTCCCTTCTAGCAACTACTTTCAACGCATACAGCTATGAAGTGAGTCCAATGTATCTCGACCTTGAAGATACAGGCCGACAATCTAGTGGCAACTACACTATTGGTAACGTCGAGCAAAAAACTATTGCTGTAGAAGTCAGTGCTTTCAAAGTTGAATATAAAGATGGCGAAGAAGTTCTAACGCCAGCCGAGGATGAGTTCCTTATTCTCCCGCCCCAAGCGCAAATTCCCAGCGCTGCGATACAAAACTTCCGAGTTAAGTTCATTCCTAAAAGTCCCTTATCTACAACCGCTGTCTATCGGATTGTATTTAGTCAACTTGACCTTGACGCAGATAAAGAAAGTGATGGCTCCACTGTAAACATGCTAATAGATATTTCAACCATAGCGTTCGTTTCCCCAAGCAATGGTAAACCTGAACCAAAAGTCTCTCTGGCGGACAACAAAATTCAGGTCGAGAACAAAGGAAACAGAATCTTGGATATGTACGATCTTGCTTTTGATATAAAAACTGATAGCGGAAACAAAACATTTTTTTGGCGAGATCTCAATGAAGACTCAGGCTCTTGGTTAATGCCAGGCTCGAAGGCGCAATTCAAGGTGCCTACAAACGTAAACAAAGCGACTCAAATTTCACTTGCTCAATAGCGGAGAGAGCTTATGTGTCGTTTTCTTTATGCCTGGGTACTTGTTTTATCAAGTCCAACTACCCTAGCTCAGGAGTTCCCTTTTCCCTTTCCATTGTTTTGGTCAGAGCAAGAAATTGGGGAAATTACCACGCTATCAGATGGTACCTCGATCAGTGCAGTGAATACCATTGAACTTGCTGAATTAAGTAAAGAGTTTGCTTCAGAAGAAACGAGAGAAGCAATCTTAAATACTCGTAAACCTTACTTAACAATTGACGAGCTAAAAACACTTGGAATTGAGTTAGCATTTGATCAAACCCAGTTGATAGTCATTGTTGATGTAGCTGAATCAGCATCTAGACAACTCAACATTACTTTTGGAGAAGAATATGAGCCAGCTCAATACTCTGAGAGTGCGTTTTGGTTTTGGCAAAACAATTTCAATGCTTCAGCTACCTATGATTACAACGATGGCCAGGACATAGATAACCTCGGTACTTGGCTAGGAGAATGGATATCATATGGCAATATTGGTGGTTACCATGGTGCGAACTTTGAGTACTCGGTTTTTCTTTCGGGGAATGATTCAGAAAGTACAGAGCTGTATCGCGGAGAGGTAAGACTCTTCTTTGATCGACCAGAGAATCCTTGGCGGGTAACGCTAGGAGATGTTACACCACAAAGTCCAGGTCACTTGCCAAGTCTTCCCATTGGCGGTGTTGCATTCGAAAGGCTTTATCAAGACCTACAACCAACGCGTAACATCCAGAATGGGGGAACACAACCATTAGTATTGAATGAAAGTGCCAACATAGAAATATACATCAACGATATATTTTTGACTGAATTTCGTCTACCACCTGGCCGCTATAATTTAGACGACTTGCCCCTCTCTTCAGGTACCAACGATATTAGAATAGAAGTCGATTATCAGTCAGGGAAAAAAGACACCATTGTATATAGTCAATTCTTTAACTCTCGTTTACTACGTGCTGACATTTCAGATTTCGGCTTCTATGCGGGCCTGCTCTCAACGATTGAAAATAATAAGTTTGATTATGACTCTGATGACTATATAGCCTCTGGATTCTATGAATATGGGATAAATGACTACCTAACTGTCGGCTTAAATGGTATCGGACACCCAGATGGACAACAAATCGGCTTTATTACCACCCTAGGGACATCGCTTGGAAATCTGGGAATAAGAGCCTCTGCAGTTAACAACAAACCAAATGAACAGATAGGCACCATTACTAGCTTGGACTACTCCCATCAGATTTGGGGAGCTGACAACTACAGCACACCTAACCTTCGACTTGGATTCGAGTTTCAACAAGATTATTTTTCAATACCTTGGGAAGACAGCGAAAGTTCCACAGGTTATCGCTTCTTTGGAAACTATGTAATCAATATTTTTACCGACCTAGATTTATCTTTATCAGGCGAGTATGACGATTTTGAAGAGCAAGAAGTTACATGGCTAACAAGTGGTGAGTTCATATGGCGTTACTATGATTGGAACGTAAGCTTAGGTGTAGAGCAAGAAAATAATCCGAATGAAAATATAGACGAAACACGCTTCTTAGCTTCTGTCGAGTGGGATTGGAGTTCGAATGATGGCGTATACAGTGCAAACGTTAGCTACTCAAATGAACCAGACACATACAGGGGGCAACTCCAAAGAAACTCTGATGATTATGTAGGAAGTTATGGTTACGGTGTTACTGTCGAGGGAAACAATGAGTCCACAACAGGTAGACTAGAAGGTAACTATGTTGGGAACAGATTCCTTGTTGATACAGAGTATGACTACACACATTTTGACGACAGCAGTTCAAACCAAAGTATCGCGCTAAGAGCAAGTACTGGCTTGACCTTAGCAGATGGACACATAGCCCTATCACGTCCACTAACTGGGCCTGTAGCGATAGTTAATATACATGAATCGTTAGAATCAGATGTTGAAATAAACGCATTTGCGCAAGATCCACCAGAGGCTATTTCAACACCAAGAATCAGCAACGCTGTTGGGCTTTCAACGGGACATATTCAATCTAGCACCTTCGTCACCGCCCCAAACGCACCTCCGGGCTACAATATTGGAGATTATCAACGAACAATTGTTCCTGGCTCTGCAACAGGGCATCTAATACAAATAGGCTCAGCTGCTTCTAAGACGGTCATTGGTTCAATCATCTCTAGCGTATCTGGAAAACCAATAGAATTAGCTACAGGTACGTTAACTGGAAACGATGAGTATTATCAAATTTTTACAAACAAGTCTGGTAGGTTTGTTGTTGAAGGCATCGCACCTGGTAAGTATTTATTAAAAATTAATAGTTTAGGTGGCTCAGGAATATCAATTTCAATACCAGATGTGAAAGATAATTTGATATATCTTCCTTCTGTTACATACGAAGAGGGCTAAATTATGAGAACACGATATAGATACCTCATACTCTTGCTTTTTTTACCTGCATTGGCATTAGCTGACTGTGACGGTAAATGGTCTATCAATATCGATAAAAATAATATCCAGTTTAATCAGGATTTAAGTGCCAATATTCCTGTTTATATTCAGTTATCGAAAAACCTACAACAATGCAGCCCTAGGCTGACTTTTGTTAGCCTAGACAATAGAAAACAGGGCGTTTTAAAAAATCGCGCTGATACCTTAGAAGCTCAGCTATTAGACAAGAACTTCAGACAGCTTCGCTATGAGCCAAGGTTTGGGTTTGGCTTGCCTTTGGAAAATAGCCCTGTAACTCGAATGTGGATAAAAATCCCAAAAGCGAAGCTTGCAAACGCTGGTAATTATTCAGCTCAACTAGATGCCAAAATGATCTTAGAGAGTGGAACGAAGCGTCTAAGAAAAACCGTAAAACTGAACATCCCAGCGTTTGTGTCACTTACGGCATCAACAAACTCAAGCACACTGAGAGGAATGGGCTCAAACGCTTATGCTCTTGAGCTTGGTACGATCGAAAGCAATAAAAAATACTTAGCTGAGTTCGATTTAATCTCCAACTCAAACGTAAAAGTGCGAGTAAAGCAAAAATATGGAGCCCTCACGAACAAAGCATCAAAAGAGCTGAAAATTCCTTATACGTTTCGTATTAATAACACCCCAGCGAGCAACAATTCTACTTTCTCTTTTTCAAATAGAAGTGGAGTAAAAAACTGGGGGATACCGTTTGAGGTCACTATTGGTAATGCGGACTTTGCCCGAGCCGGTAAATACCAAGATACGATAACGGTTGAAGTAAAAGCCATGCCTTAAAGGTGACACCATTGAATACAAAGCCAGCGTTAGATTATTCGCTGGCTTTTTCTTTAGCTAAAGTTCAACCCCGCCAAAACGGTTTCTGAATTTCCTTTTGGACTTCAGTTTCGTTGTAACCGATATCATCCAAAAGGTGGCGAGGTAATTCAGACAAATGACGTCGTGTACGGTAGTTCTTTCTCCATACGGCTAACTTGGAAAAGATATACTGAACTAAACTCTTGCGTGGCTTCGAAGCTAGCTGGCCACAGGTTTGCGTTGCATTGTTCATATATCCTCCTCGATTCATTCACATTGACCACTTAATAATCAGTGAGTACCCTGCTATTCTCAAACGATAGAATCTGACACTGAGTTAAGGAAAACTAACGTGAAAGAACGTATGCCTCCGTTACAAGGGCTGTACTACTTCTACATCGCGGCAAAGGAAGGCAGTTTTAAAGCCGCTGCCAAATACCTATTTGTCACACCAGCCGCGATTAGTCAGCAGATACGTCAGTTGGAAGAGTTTCTCGGTACCGACTTATTTGTCCGCCAACACCGAAAGATACTCCTTACCGCAGAGGGCGATTTACTGTTTGCCCAAGCTGGGCGAGGATTCAACCATCTTCAGCAAGGTGTACGGCTGATTAATCAAGATCCCAACCCGAATCACCTCTCCATCTCTACGCTTCCCTCTTTTGCACACCATTGGTTGGTACCAAGAATCACCGCTTTTCGGCAACGTCATCCGGATATCTCTTTACTGATGGAACCAACCAACGAGTTGGTGTCATTTCAAGACAGTCAGATAGACCTTTGCGTTCGCTATGGGCATGGCGATTATCCGAACCTTGAATCACAGTGGTTGATGGATGAAGTTTTCTACCCTGCTTGCCATCCCATTTACCAAAAAGAACACGGCATCTACGGTGTTGAAGATTTAGATAAAGCAGAATTAATCGAAGACCTCTGGCCAGATTTAGACTGGAACTTGTGGCTCAATACACTAGGTCATAAAGCGGCGAAGCCAACCCTCAAATACAGTGGTTCACACCTAGTCTTAGAAGGCGCTTTGTCGTTGCAAGGCGTAGCTTTGGTCAAGCACAGTTTGGCTTATCGATATATCCAAGAAGGAAAACTGGTAAGAATTGGGGACATAGGCATACAACCGAAATATGCGTATTACCTTTGTGCCCCGACCGGCTACTTAAAGCGCCAAAAAGCACAGCTGTTTAGCCAGTGGATAAAAGAAGAGATTGCTGATTTCGAACGCAACACTGTCCGAGATTTTGAAACGATTCAGTTAAAAGAAGTATAAAGTCAGTAATAGATGTAGCAAGGCCCCATAGATGGGGTTACCGACAGAAAGTAAAAAGCCCCGCACTAGGCGGGGCTTTGATGTCTTACAGAGTTAACTTAAGAATTACTTCTTAGCGTTACGCTCTTTAACGTCAGCAATTACTTGCTCAGCAACGTTGTTTGGACATGGCGAGTAGTGTGAGAACTCCATAGAGAACTGACCACGGCCAGAAGTCATAGTACGTAGAGTACCGATGTAACCGAACATTTCTGATAGAGGTACATCACCCTTGATACGTACGCCAGTAGTACCAGCTTGTTGGTCTTTGATCATACCACGACGACGGTTAAGGTCACCGATTACGTCACCAACGTGATCTTCTGGAGTGAACACGTCAACTTTCATGATTGGCTCAAGAAGTTGCGCGCCAGCTTTAGGCATAGACTGACGGAATGCGCCTTTAGCAGCGATTTCGTAAGCGATAGCTGAAGAGTCAACTGCGTGGAAACCACCGTCGAATAGTTCAACTTCTACGTCTAGAGTTGGGAAGCCAGCTAGAACACCAGTTTCCATCATAGATGCGAAACCTTTCTCAACTGCAGGCCAGAATTCTTTAGGTACGTTACCACCAACAACTGTTGATTTGAACGTGAAGCCTGAACCAGTTTCACCTGGTTTGATACGGTAGTCGATCTTACCGAACTGACCAGAACCACCAGACTGCTTCTTGTGCGTGTAGCTGTCTTCGATTGCTTGAGTGATTGTTTCACGGTAAGCAACTTGAGGAGCACCTACTTCTAGCTCAACGCCGTAAGTACGTTTTAGGATATCTACTTTGATATCTAGGTGAAGTTCACCCATACCACGTAGGATAGTTTCGCCAGACTCTTCATCAGTCTCTACTTGGAATGATGGATCTTCTGCAACCATCTTACCGATCGCGATACCCATCTTCTCAGAACCGCCTTTATCTTTAGGCTTAACTGCGATAGAGATTACTGGATCTGGGAAGATCATTGGTTCTAGAGTACATTCGTGCTTAGGATCACATAGAGTGTGACCAGTTTGAACGTTCTTCATACCAACTACAGCGATGATGTCACCAGCTTGTGCTGAATCAATTTCGTTACGCTCGTCTGCGTGCATCTCAACCATACGGCCGATACGCTCAGTTTTACCAGTTGCAGAGTTAAGGATTGTGTCACCCTTCTTCATGCGGCCTGAGTAAACGCGGATAAACGTTAGAGCACCGAAACGGTCGTCCATGATCTTGAACGCAAGCGCTTTTAGTGGCTCGTCTGCAGATACTTTTGCAACTTCGCCAGTTGGTTCGCCAGTCTCTGGGTTAGTTAGAGGCTGAGGATCAACTTCTGTTGGTGATGGTAGGTAATCTACTACCGCGTCAAGAATAAGTTGGATACCTTTGTTCTTGTACGCTGAACCACAGTAAGTTGGGAAGAATGCTAGGTCACGTGTACCTTTACGGATACAACGTTTGATGTCTTCTAGAGATGGCTCTTCGCCTTCTTCTAGGTAAGCCATCATTAGATCTTCGTCTTGCTCTAGAGCTGTTTCGATTAGCATTTCACGGTATTCAGCCGCTTTCTCAACTAGATCAGCAGGGATGTCTTGAACTTCGTAGTTCTCTGGCTGGCCAGACTCGTCCCATACGTAAGCTTGTTGGCTTAGTACGTCAACAACACCTACGAAATCTTCTTCGATACCGATAGGTAGAGTCATTACTAGTGGAGTAGCACCTAGAACGTTTTGTACTTGGTCAACAACTTTGTAGAAGTCAGCGCCCATACGGTCTAGTTTGTTAACGAAGATCAGACGAGATACGTGTGATTCGTCAGCGTAACGCCAGTTAGTTTCTGACTGAGGCTCAACACCACCAGAACCACAGAATACACCGATACCACCGTCAAGTACTTTTAGAGAACGGTAAACTTCGATAGTGAAGTCAACGTGTCCAGGAGTATCGATGATGTTTAGACGGTGATCGTTCCAGAAACAAGTTGTTGCTGCAGACTGGATTGTGATACCACGCTCAGCTTCCTGCTCCATGAAGTCAGTAGTAGTTGAACCGTCGTGAGTGTCACCGATCTTATGGATCTTACCAGTTAGCTTTAGGATACGCTCTGTAGAGGTAGTTTTACCCGCGTCTACGTGAGCAAAAATACCAATGTTTCTGTATTTTGATAAATCAGTCATTGTCTTACTCTGTTAATAAGGTATAAAGTGCGCGCAGAGTATATCACATTCTGTCAATACTGATACCCTTGCGTGCGGATGGAAGAAAAAAAATTTTAACGTAAATTTTCCGTCCTCAAATAATAGTCAAACTTAGCAATTTGTGTGCTCTATTCGATAATAATGAGGACAGATTCAACATTATTGTTACCCCTTAAATTGGGGCACAAAATGGCGTTTACAACTCATCAAATGCTTCAATCGCTTCTGATAATTTTTTCACGCCGTGGATTTGCATACCAGGAATGCCACCTTTAGGCATATTTGCCGCAGGGACGATTGCTTTCTTAAAGCCATGCTTGAATGCTTCATTTAAGCGTTCTTGTCCACTTGGCACAGGGCGAATCTCACCCGCCAAGCCAACCTCACCAAATACGACCACATCTTTCGGTAATGGGCGATCGCGGAAGCTCGACAAAAGCGCCATAACTAACGCAAGGTCAGCACTGGTTTCTGTCACTTTTACGCCACCGACGACATTCACAAATACGTCTTGATCAGCCATTTGAAGGCCACCGTGCTTATGCAGGACAGCGAGTAATAAAGAGAGGCGGTTTTGTTCCAAGCCAACGGCAACACGACGAGGGTTGGCCAGTTGCGAATAATCCACCAGCGCTTGAATCTCTACTAATAGAGGGCGCGTGCCTTCCCATACCACCATAACAGAGGAACCCGAAGTTTCTTCTTCACCGCGGGAAAGGAAGATAGCCGATGGGTTATTGACCTCTTTCAGTCCCTGCCCCGTCATGGCAAATACACCTAACTCATTCACTGCACCGAAACGGTTTTTGTGACTGCGAAGTGTACGGAAGCGACTATCGGTGCCACCATCGAGCAGCACAGAACAGTCAATAATATGCTCAAGCACTTTCGGACCTGCAAGGGTACCATCTTTTGTTACGTGACCAACAATAAAGACGGCAACATTGTTTTGCTTTGCGTAGCGCGTCAAAGCGGTCGCTGATTCACGCACCTGCGCCACACTTCCCGGCGAAGACTGAACATCTGAGACGTGCATTACCTGAATCGAGTCGATAACCATAATTCGAGGCTGCTCTTTCTCTGCGATTTGGCAGACTTTATCGACATTGGTCTCCGACAACATCTTTAGATGCTCTTTTGGTAAACCAAGACGAGAAGCACGCATCGCTACCTGCTGAAGGGATTCTTCACCTGTTACATAAAGCGTTGGCATTTGTGCTGAGAGTAAACACATGGTTTGCAATAGCAAGGTCGATTTACCTGCACCAGGGTTGCCACCGATCAGAATGGCAGCACCAGGCACCACGCCCCCACCAAGCACACGGTCTAACTCTTTAAAGCCACTGGTGAATCGCGGTACTTCTTGCAGATCAATCTCAGACAGAGTTTGAACTTTTGATTCCGTAGCAGATCCTGCATAACCAGATAAGCGCTCGTTGCGCGCGACAGTTGGCGATGCCGCTATGCGAACTTCGGTAATCGTATTCCATGCACCACACGCATTACACTGCCCCTGCCAACGTGGGAAATCCGCGCCACAATCATTACAAACATACGCTCGTTTTGCTTTCGCCATGATGCCTCGATTTTTTTAACAAATGTGACCAAACACAGCCATGTCTGACCTTATCGGACATGAACTATTGATATACTTAAGTTTTGCTTTGCTTAGCCGATATAATTCGAATAACGACATACTTTAACAGAAATAATGCAGCAATCTGAAATTCTCTCGCTCGCAGAACGACTCATCCCTGTTTATGGCACTGATGACTTTGACTTTGTCCTTGGTCAATTGACCGAGGGTGAACCGCCGTCAGCCAAAATCCTAGTTAAGATGGAACTCAACCGTGTCATGGCACCTTGTAAAAAGAGCATTGATTTACGAGGTCGAGTGAAAGGTGAATGTCGTGAATACCTATTAGATGGCATCCCGCATTGGTTGGATGACGTTGCTTTTAATGCTTACCACAAGAACCTGAAGAAGTTTGGCGCTTATACCGAAGGTATGTGGGAAGCCTTGGTCAACACGCGCAATAACTTCCGCGTGATGAGTAAAAACAATGGTAAAAGTGAAGAACAATCACTGACCGATCCGAAAAGCCCATTTCTGGCAGAACCTGTCCACCTTGGTTATGACCTAAAACGCCAAGAAAAACGCTTAAAGGTACAATCTCAAGTCGAAATCATCCGCCCTAAAGGGCAAGTGATTCACGGTTTGAGTATCGATCTTTCCAGTTCAGGCGCAAAATTCAAGGTTCCAAGTGCTTTCAAATACAGCTTGGGCGAAGTCATCCAAGTCACTTTTACTGAGTTTGCCAGTAAGTCTCAGGTTGCGGGCGTAGAAAAACCGATCACTTATCGCGTCTTGGCCGTGGATGATTGCTATGAAAATGATGCCGTTCGTTACCTAAGAACCATTCGTTTAACGGAAACGAATGTCGTTGCACGTGTGATTGACGAAGCGCTCAACAGCGCAGCAAAACGCGCTCGCCATGACAATCAAGATAAAATCATCCGTGCCCGCACGCGTGGTTATGAGCACATTGCGCTTAAGCACACCAGTAACCTGCCGCTGTTTTTCGAAGGCAGTGAACTCAAACTGGCAATGCTAACGCCAAACAACCAAAAGCTTTGGCAATACTGGCATGATGAACGCAACCAACAAGTGTTTGGTTCGCTATTCAATCCAAAGAGAATGGCTTCCCTGATTGCTCCCGGCGTGAAAGGCGCAACCAACGTGTTGTATTCCTTCACTCATGAACATGAAAGCAAAACCTACTTCTATTCAATGCTGCGCCCAGAGGCAACCAGAGAACAGCGTCAATTGTTCTGGCACCTAGGAGCAAAACGAGCAAGTTGGCGTGCTTTCCGTATCTCGATTTTCGAGCTGTCTCAACAGGAGAAAGAAGACCTTGCCGCGTTTTCTTCTGAGTTGGCCGAAAGCTCGCAAAAGCTGACGCACGTTGGCATCTTGCAAGAGATTGCCGATGAGAAGTCAGGCCAAGATTACTTGCTGACCGAAAAACCTCGTGTTCCTGCAAACACCTTGAATGAGTTTAGGCAACCGAGAAAAATCCTTGGTAATCCAAAAGGGATTTACTTCGATGCTCAATCTCGCCGTAAAGAACCTCGTTATCGATTCAAAACTCCATTGGTGCTTGATACTGGCAACGCTAAAGCTGCTGGCTTTACCGCGGATATTTCTAAGCGAGGTTTAGGCCTCAGATTGGATGAGCCTACCGCGCTGCGCTCAGGGCAAGAGGTTCGAATTAACTATAGAGAGTTACAGCTTTACGATAAGAAGTTGCCACTTTCAGATGTGCCTTACCGTGTCATTCGCGTTAGCCCTGATGGTCGAAGTGTCCAACTGGTGATTGATGAACAAAGCAAGACCATGAAAGTGATCGCTTTCTTCAACAGCATTATTGAGCACAACCAAGACAAGCTGATCCCGCAGAAAGAGATGCTGCCAAGCAATGCGCTACTAGAAAGACTGCACAGTGTGTTGTTATCACGAACGCTGAGCACGCCAATCTTCATCAGTAAAAGTGCCGCATCTTCAGTGAAGACCCCTGTAATTGGGGTGAACTTACCGTTAGCAAAACATATCGAGTTGTATGCTCGTCTTGGTCATAATCAGCAGTATTCGTTAGAGCCCCTTTTTAAAGGACGCTCAAACACATTAATCGCCGACCCAATAAAGCGTATTGATGGTGCACAGGCTCGACACCAAGACATTTATATCAGCGTAAGTAAAGTCGGCAATAAGATAACCGCTATTGACTCGAAAATGCAGCAAGACTTCACCAGCGTCAAAGAGCGTATTCAGTTCATTAAGAAAGCGCGCATGATGGGCGAGTTTTACGCCACACGCATTTCAACGGCGCCGATCTTCGATCCGATGACTTCCTTGCTACGCCAAGACTTGAGCGACTTAACCCAATTTGGTGTTCATCAGGCGAGTAAGTTAGAAAAAGAGCTGACCGCCCTAGTTGGTTACAGTGAATTTGAAGACATTACCGAAGAAGTGATTGTTCGCTTAGAGCTAACGGAATAACAAAACACCGCCGAGATGGCGGTGTTTTTCTATGTTAATGTGGAAGAAGCTCTAGCTAAGGTTTCGCTTTCCAGCTGATTTTCTGCTGCTTAACCAAAGCGCCAGAAAGGATACACAACACACCACCTAGACCTGCAAATCGAACCGCGGTTTGCGCTTGCTCTTCAACTTTAGGTTTAGCGTGATAAGCCACACCTAGCCCTGCCGCCGCCATCATCACCAAATCGTTCGCACCATCACCCACGGCAACGGTATTGTGTTGTTCGATTTCGTATTCTTCCGCAAGCTCAACCAAGATATCCGCTTTTGTCTGAGCTGATACAACCTCACCCAGTACTTCACCGGTCAGCTTGCCATCCACGATTTCCAGTTGGTTAGACTGCGCAAAGTCCAAGCCCACTTTGTCTTTGATGAAATCAGAGAAGTAAGTAAAACCACCCGAGGCAATGGCGGTCTTCCAGCCAAGCGCTTTAAACGTTGCAATCAGCGCTTCGAAATCTGGCATAAATGGCAGTTGGCCACGTACCTGTTCAAGAATGGCTTCATCGGCACCTTTCAGTTTACCCACACGTTGACGTAAGCTTTGTTCGAAATCCAACTCTCCTTGCATGGCGCGCTCAGTGACTTCTGCAACTTCTTCGCCGACACCTGCCAATTTAGCGATTTCGTCAATACACTCGATTTGAATCGCGGTTGAGTCCATATCGAACACGACCAAACCCGGCGCAGAAAGATCTGGCACTTCCTGCAGAGAGGCATAATCCAGATTTAAGCCTTTCAGAATGGTTTCATGCTCTGGTGTCAGGTTGCCCGCCATTAGAGCCACTTCATATTGACCAACTTTCCAAGTGTCTAAAATCGGGTTGTAGAAGCCAGTAAAGAAGTCGATGTCTTCGAAGTTGCGGGGTTCAAGATGTTCACCAAACACAATCCAATTCGCCTTGGCTTTATCGAGCTGTGTCGCGAAGCGAGTTTCGGGTAGTCGTTTTAAAAGAGTCGTATGCCTTCTGATAGGCAAGCTTTTTGGCGCGTCCATGTATATAATCCCTTGTGACTTTGCTAAAACGTTACCTTAACAAGCTAAAAAGGCAAGTCTTTGTTTTGATTTGAATGGACGAGTAAAGAGCATGAGTGAATCCTTGTTCTCAGTAAGGAATGCCCTACGAATTCTGGCTCTGATCCTGTTATGTGTGATGCTTTTTGTCACCATCAAAAACAGTGTCGTGATCAGTAAGGGTAATGAGAAAATACAAGCACAACAGCTTGAAACCCTGACCAAAGTTTTGATCTCGCAGGCGTCCTTATCAGCCGGCGAGATGATCATCAATAAAGACCAAGAACGTCTACTCAAGCTCACTAACCAGCTTGCTCAAGACCGCTTGGTATTTGATGCAACCATTTATGATGCACAAGGTGTGCGTTTGGCATCGAGTGAAGAAGCATTGTCAGTGCGTGAGGTGTTGGGATTAGATACCCCACTCGCGACCGCATCGATTGGACGCCAGCAGCTCGTTGAGCCAGTGTTGTCGGATGGCGCAGTGATTGGCTTTGTGCGAGTGACCTTTGAAACTGGTCGAGTCACCGCTATTTCTGATCACCATTACCGCAAGAGTGATCGCTACATGTACATGATGGTACTAATGAGCTTCGCGTGTGGCATGTTGTTCATCATGATTTTACGCAGACAACCGATCCGTCGTAAGAAAGGCGAAAACTTGTTGCTAACCAAGTAACTCGAAAAGCAAATTCCGAAAACAAAACAGCCCGCGACTGCGGGCTGTTTTTTTATGCTGATAAGCAAAAGAATAGAAGACTGTTCGTCCTTACTCTTCGTCACCTAGCAATACTGAATCTAGTGCGATTAGCATCATGTCGTTGAACGTCGTTTGACGCTCTTCAGATGTCGTTTGCTCGCCAGTTTTGATGTGGTCAGAAACAGTACAGATAGTCAGAGCTTTCGCGCCGTACTCTGCTGCAACGCCGTAGATACCAGCAGCTTCCATTTCAACACCCACAATACCGTACTTGTCCATTACGTCGAACATTTCTGGATCTGGCGTGTAGAACAACTCAGCAGAGAATAGGTTACCTACTTTCACGTCTACGCCGCGAGCTTTTGCTGCTTCTTCTGCTGCACGAACCATTTTGTAGTCAGCGATAGCGGCAAAGTCATGACCTTTGAAGCGAATGCGGTTCACTTTAGAGTCTGTACATGCGCCCATACCGATAACAACATCACGTACTTTGATGTCCTCGTTCACAGCACCACAGCTACCTACACGGATCACTTTCTTCACGCCGAAGTCTTTGATCAGTTCAGTCACGTAGATTGAACAAGATGGGATACCCATACCGTGGCCCATTACTGAAATCTTACGACCTTTGTAAGTGCCTGTGTAACCAAACATATTACGAACGTCACACACTTGAACTACATCTTCAAGGAAAGTCTCTGCGATGTACTTTGCACGTAGCGGGTCACCCGGCATTAGAACGACGTCTGCGAAAGCACCCATTTCTGCGTTGATATGTGGAGTTGCCATGTTTCTTTTCCTTAACCTGTCTCTAGCGATCCGCACTGCTATCGGCGGCTTAAGCTAGAATATTCTCATTTCCGACAAGCAACATTTTCATGCTGCGAACATAAAACTAGGAGCAATCAAGCTCCTAGTTTTCAAAAACCTATCTAATTATAGGAAGTTCTTACCGTAATCCATTGGAGAAGTACCGAAGTAAGTCGCCAATGTTTGACCGATATCTGCAAAGCTATCACGACGGCCTAGTGAACCTGCTGGTACTTTCTTACCGTAAACAATCACTGGGATGTGCTCACGAGTGTGGTCTGTACCTGGCCATGTTGGGTCACAGCCGTGGTCTGCCGTTAGGATCAGCACATCGTCTTCTTCCATAATATCCAGCACTTCGTTGATGCGACCATCGAAGTACTCAAGCGCAGCAGCGTAACCCGCTACATCACGGCGGTGACCGTAAGCTGAGTCGAAGTCTACGAAGTTAGTGAATACGATGGTGTTGTCGCCCGCTTCTTTGATTTGCTCTAGCGTTGCTTCGAACAATGCAGGGATACCT
Source organism: Vibrio owensii (assembly GCF_002021755.1). Classification (NCBI taxonomy): domain Bacteria; kingdom Pseudomonadati; phylum Pseudomonadota; class Gammaproteobacteria; order Vibrionales; family Vibrionaceae; genus Vibrio; species Vibrio owensii. The sequence goes on along the minus strand of NZ_CP019959.1, from coordinate 2,550,091 downwards.
GTCGCTTTCACTTTCTTAGTGATACCGCAGTTTGCATAGATATCAGCAATCTTACCGATAGAAACCACGTTGCCTTGCTTCTCTTCAACAAGTTTCTGTAGAACCGTTGCTGATGGTGGCTCAACAGAAAGGTCACGACGGTTACCAGTACGCTCAAATTGACCTTTACCAGCACCAACGAATGGACGCGCGATAACACGACCAATGTTGTAATCTTCTAGCTCTTCACGTGCGATTTGGCAAAGCTCTAGTAGACGGTCTAGACCGAAAGTCTCTTCGTGACATGCGATTTGGAATACAGAGTCAGCAGACGTGTAGAAGATTGGTTTACCAGTCTTCATGTGCTCTTCACCAAGATCGTCAAGAACTTGAGTACCAGATGCGTGGCAGTTACCTAGGAAACCGTCAAGACCTGCACGCTCAAGGATGCGGTCAGTCAGTTCTTTCGGGAAGCTGTTTGCTTTGTCAGTGAAGTAACCCCAATCAAACAGAACAGGCACACCTGCAATTTCCCAGTGACCAGACGGTGTGTCTTTACCTGAAGAAAGCTCTGCAGCGTGACCGTATGCACCGATGATTTCAGCGTCTGCGTCTAGTCCAGGTGCGAAGCGACCTGTTGACTCTTTATGTGCCATTGCCAGACCAAGCTTAGATAGGTTTGGAAGACGAAGTGCGCCTTTACGCTGATCGTTATCCGCTAAGCCTTGCTCACACTGGTCAGCGATATGACCTAGTGTGTCTGAACCTACATCACCAAATTGCTCTGCATCTGCAGCTGCGCCGATGCCGAATGAGTCTAGTACTAAAATAAATGCTCTTTTCATTGCTCGTTCCTTAGGCCCACTCGGCTTCTTATTATGGTTGAGTAGGCCTTGTGTAATTACTTATTCGATTAAAGATCTTCTGCACGGATTTGACGGTAAACCTCTGGAGTTGGTGTGTACTCACCACCTACAGTGATTGCACTGCGAAGTGCTTTTGCTGCTTCTTCCCACTGCTCTTCAGTGCGAGCGTGGATGACCGCAAGAGGTTTGTCGCTATCTGCTACTTCACCAAGACGGATGAAGTTATCGAAACCAACCGCGTAGTCGATTTCATCTGTCGCAACGCGACGACCGCCGCCCATTGAAACCACAGCCATACCGATAGCGCGAGTATCCATCGCAGATACAACGCCCGTTTCTGTTGCGTATACTGGTTTGATGATTTCCGCTTTCTCTAGGTAATTATCGTAGTTTTCTACGAAGTCCGCAGGACCACCTAGACCAGCGACCATCTTACCGAAGCACTCAGCCGCTTTGCCGTTATCTAGCGCTTCCATTAGTTTCGCACGCGCGTCTTCTGTGTTCTCAGCCAGTTTGCCAAGTACTAACATTTCAGCACATGAAGCCATGGTTACTTCAAGTAGACGAGGGTTACGGTATTCACCTGTTAGGAAACGAACCGCTTCGCGTACTTCGACTGCGTTGCCCGCAGAAGATGCCAATACTTGGTTCATATCCGTTAGGATAGCGGTTGTCTTAGTGCCAGCACCGTTTGCTACCGCAACGATTGATTTTGCTAGCTCTTCAGACGCTTCGTAAGTTGGCATGAATGCACCAGAACCTACTTTTACGTCCATTACTAGAGATTCAAGACCTGCAGCAAGCTTCTTCGATAAAATCGACGCCGTGATCAGTGAAATGTTATCTACTGTCGCTGTGATATCGCGAGTCGCGTAAACGCGTTTATCCGCTGGCGCTAGGTCACCAGTTTGACCGATGATTGCTACACCTGCATCTTTGGTTACTTGACCAAATACGTCGTTTGTCGGCGTGATGTTGTAGCCCGGAATAGACTCAAGCTTATCCAGCGTACCGCCCGTGTGGCCAAGACCACGACCAGAGATCATAGGTACGAAACCACCACATGCTGCCACCATTGGGCCAAGCATTAGAGAAGTCACGTCACCCACACCACCAGTAGAGTGTTTATCGACAATTGGACCACCAAAGTTCATGTGGCTCCAATCGATAACCATACCTGAATCACGCATTGCACAGGTTAGTGCGATACGTTCTGGCATCGTCATTTCATTGAAGAAGATTGTCATAGCAAAAGCGGCGATCTGACCTTCAGATACACTGTTGTTTGCTACGCCTTGAATAAAGAAGTTGATTTCGTCGGCTGTTAGAACTTCGCTGTCACGTTTTTTACGGATAATTTCTTGTGGTAAATACATTAGTGCCTCCCAAGCTCATTTTGAGCCATGGTATAAGTAGGATAGAAGAGGTTTGGTAGCACCAAAGCTGGTGCTACCGTTCAGACGTATTGTTGGAATTAGTACGCTGTTGGATCAGCGACTTCGTCCGATACTTCTAATGTATTTAGTAGGTTTGTTAGCAGGCTAGACGCACCGAAGCGGTAGTGACGAGCATCAACCCAGTTGTCACCTAGGATTTCGTCAGCCATTGCTAGGTATGCCGCTGCATCTTCAGCAGTACGCACACCACCTGCTGGTTTGAAACCAACAGTTTCTGCAACACCCATGTCACGAATAACTTCAAGCATCATGCGAGCGTATTCTGGTGTTGCGTTTACTGGCACTTTACCAGTTGAAGTTTTAATGAAGTCAGCACCTGCTTCGATACAGATTTGAGATGCTTTCTTGATTAGTGCTTCTTCTTTAAGTTCACCTGTTTCGATGATCACTTTAAGAAGAATGTCACCACAAGCTTCTTTACATTGCTTAACTAGTTCGAAGCCAACTTTCTCATCACCCGCCATTAGAGCGCGGTATGGGAAAACTACGTCTACTTCGTCTGCACCGTAAGCAACCGCCGCTTTTGTTTCAGCAACTGCGATTTCGATATCGTCGTTACCGTGTGGGAAGTTCGTTACCGTTGCGATACGAACTTCTGGCGTACCTTGCTCACGAAGTGTCTTCTTAGCAATAGGAATAAAGCGAGGGTAAATACAGATTGCAGCTGTGTTGCCTACTGCTGATTTCGCGTCATGACATAGTGAGATCACTTTTGCATCAGTGTCATCATCATTTAGCGTAGTAAGGTCCATAAGTTTCAGTGCACGTAGCGCTGCTGCTTTTAAATCGCTCATTTCTATCTCCGATCAATATTCAAAAAATTCACTACTCAGCTTCACATCGCTTCTCTAACTATAATCAACAAGTAGAGACAGCGTGAGATTTTAGCTAAGCAGTCTATTAATGAACGGACTTGGTTCCCTGAAGACTCGGCATATACTGCGAAAAATCATATACCAATTGCTATCCTTGTCACCGCACAGTACCAGTTTGGCCTATGGCACAACAATCTATGATTGCGGTGTCTTTAATATCACATCAAACAATAAAACGCTTGTGAGATTTGATATTGCAGGGCAATTCATTTGCCCATCGAGTACGTAGTATTCACTCTGTGATTAAGTGGTCATCATAACCACGAATTCGTGATTACTACATTATAGAGTTTCACCGCAAAACTGTAGCACCAAATAGAGCGCAAACGGTTTGTATCTCAAAATTTCCCAGCCCCTATTCCACCGACTGCGTAAGCTACTCACGTAGACCTACGTGCGGTTAATTTTTTAGGCCCGAAAAACGAAAAATGCCCCGCAGCAATCTCTTGCTACAGGGCATGATTTAAAACGGCGTCTATATATTAAGAACCGATTCTAATTAAAGTGCTGCAAGGCTAAGGCAGAAGCCTGCAATAGTCGCTGCCATTAGGTTAGACAACGTACCAGCAAGAACTGCTTTAATACCCATGCGAGCGATATCTGAACGACGGTTTGGTGCAAGGCTACCTAGACCACCAAGTAGAATCGCGATAGAAGAAAGGTTCGCGAAGCCACATAGTGCGAATGAGATGATAGCTGTTGTCTTCTCAGACATTACTTCACCAGTTGCCGCAACTACTTGAGCGCCTTCACCTAGGTAAGGTGTGAAGTTCAAGTATGCAACGAATTCGTTGATTACTAGTTTCTGACCGATGAATGAACCAGCAACAACTGCTTCGTCCCATGGAACACCGATTAGGAATGCTAGTGGAGAGAACGCGTAACCTAGGATAAGTTCTAGTGTTAGTTCAGGCATACCGAACCAACCACCGATGCCACCTAGCATACCGTTGATAAGAGCAATAAGACCTACGAACGCGATTAGCATTGCACCAACGTTTAGTGCTAGTTGTAGACCAGAAGCCGCACCGCCCGCTGCTGCGTCGATTACGTTAGCTGGCTTGTCGTCGCCACCGTCCATTGCTTCTTCGATGTCTTCGTGAGGCTGGTCAGTCTCTGGGTGAAGAATCTTAGCGAATAGTAGACCACCTGGTGCTGCCATGAATGATGCAGCTACTAGGTACTCTAGAGGAACACCCATTGAAGCGTAACCTGCTAGTACACCACCAGCTACAGATGCTAGACCACCACACATTACCGCGAATAGCTCAGATTGAGTCATTTTTGGTACGAATGGACGAACAACTAGAGGTGCTTCAGTTTGACCTACGAAAATGTTAGCTGCTGCAGACATTGATTCCGCACGAGAAGTGCCAAGCGCTTTTTGTAGTGCACCACCAAGAATCTTGATAACCCACTGCATTACGCCAATGTAGTAAAGAACTGAAATCAGTGCAGAGAAGAAGATCAGTGTAGGAAGAACGCGGAATGCGAAGATGAAGCCGCCGCCGCCGAATACTTCGAACATCTTGTCAGAAACAAGACCACCGAATAGGAAAGATGAACCATCGTTACCGTAGTTGATAACGTTAGAAACACCAGTAGAGAAACCGTTTAGTAGATCACGGCCCCAAGGTACGTAAAGAACAAATGCACCAAGGATGAATTGGATAGCAAATGCGCCACCCACAGTTCTAAAGTTGATAGCTTTGCGGTTAGATGAGAATGCAAATGCAATAGCAAGAAGCACTACCATACCGACTAGGCTCATAAACAGGCTCATAGTTTATGACTTCCTTATAAGTTATTTATTGGCGTGTTACAAAATGGAGCTATAAAGCGGGGGCAATTATACTCATGCAGAATCAATTAAAGTAATGCCACCCTCACACTTTCTTATAAGATTCATCATTGATTCACTCCCGTTTGTGAGTTATCTCACAATAAGAAGGGAAACGTTTTCGCTTTTAAACACCATCTTTAGATTTTATTCACATATAAAGAAGGCCGAATTGCTATTTTCCCATAGCTGAGAGGCAATCGATTGCTTACTTTCTGTGCGCAACACAGCCAGCTCATTCAATACATGAATCAGTTTTGAAGGGTGATTAGGCTCGCCCTGATAGCCAATTATAGGCATATCCGGAGCGTCCGTTTCTAAAACGATATTCTCAAGTGATATTCTTTGAATCGCGTCGCGAGTTTTATTAGCTCGTGGGTAAGTAATTGTGCCCCCGACTCCGATAAGAAAACCTAATCGAATCCATTCCATTGCTTGCTGATAACTGCCAGAGAACGCGTGCAATACGCCACCTTTAGGAAGCTTGGCAGCTTTGACCAGTTGGATGAGACGATTATGTGCTTTTCGGCTGTGTAAAATAACGGGCAGATCGAACCGTCTTGCCAGTTCGAATTGCAATTCAAGTGCCTGCTCTTGAAGCTCGACAGGCACATCTATTGCGAAGTCCAAACCGCACTCCCCTATCGCAACGCATTGTCGGTTGGACGAGGAAAGTAACGATTCCAGTTCTAGGGCAAACTGCTCAAGCTCCGGTTGTAGAAAATAGGGGTGAAAGCCTAGCGCGTAATAAAGGTGAGAGTATTGATTGGCCAGCGCTTGAATACGAGCCCAATTACTCGGCCCGACAGAAGGAATCAAGATACGCTCGACTCCTTGCTCACGAGCGAGGTCAACTTGGAGAGCAAAATCCTCTTGAAACACATCAAAGTCGAAATGGCAGTGGGTATCAAACAGCTTCATTGTTTGGTTTCTCTTGCTCTGCTTTTTTAGCAGGCTCGTCTTCATGAACAGGGTCTTGTTTATACGGCACACAACTGCGCTTTTGATCAGGCGTCAGCCCCATCTCTTTACACCAATCGTCGTAACGCTTGAGTCCTTTCTTAAACCAGTTCATCACACACCCTTTTTAGCCAATAGAATTCGCATTGCGCCAATAAAAAAAACCGCCGTTAGCTAAGTGTATAGCTAACGGCGGCTTGTGATCTAGTACGCGATGTAAAGCGAGTTAGATTCAATTAGTGCTCACGAGTCGCACGGAAATCGATATCTGGGAAACGCTCTTGCGCTAGGTTTAGGTTAACCATAGTTGGCGCGATGTACGTTAGGTTATCACCACCATCCAGTGCTAGGTTAGTTTGGTTCTTACGTTGGAACTCATCCAGTTTCTTCGCATCGCCACACTCAACCCAACGCGCAGTTGCTACGTTAACGCCTTCGTAAATCGCTTCAACGTTGTATTCTGACTTCAAGCGAGCCACAACCACGTCAAACTGAAGCACACCAACCGCACCAACGATCAGGTCGTTGTTTTGCAGTGGACGGAATACCTGTACCGCACCTTCTTCAGAAAGCTGAACCAGACCTTTCAGTAGCTGCTTCTGTTTCAAGGGATCTTTTAGGCGGATACGACGGAACAGTTCTGGCGCAAAGTTTGGAATACCCGAGAACTTCAGCGCTTCACCTTGAGTGAACGTATCACCAATTTGGATAGTACCGTGGTTGTGTAGACCAATGATGTCACCCGCGTAAGCGTGTTCTGCACGAGAACGGTCACCCGCCATAAAGGTAACCGCATCTGAGATACTTACTTGCTTGCCAAGACGAACGTGGTTCATCTTCATGCCTTGTGTGTAAGTACCCGATACGATACGCATGAATGCGATACGGTCACGGTGTTTTGGATCCATGTTTGCTTGGATCTTAAATACGAAGCCAGAGAATTTGTCTTCTGTCGCTTCAACATCACGCTCAACCGCTTGACGAGTTTTCGGCGCTGGCGCCCACTCAGTCAGACCGTCTAGCATGTGGTCAACACCAAAGTTACCCAATGCAGTACCGAAGTAAACTGGCGTTAGTTCACCAGTAAGGAAAGCGTCATGATCAAATTCAGGGCAAGCACCCATCACAAGTTCAAGCTCTTCACGAACGCTGGCTGCTAGGCTCTCACCTACTTTCTCATCAAGCTCTGGGTTGTCTAGACCTTTGATGATGCGAACTTCTTGGATCTCGTGACCGTGGCCAGATTCGTACAGAATCGTTTCGTCACGGTGAATATGGTAAACGCCTTTAAACTCTTTACCACAGCCGATTGGCCACGTAATTGGCGCACACATCATGCCAAGTTCGTTTTCTACTTCGTCCAATACTTCCATTGGATCACGAACGTCACGGTCAAGTTTGTTCATGAAGGTTACGATTGGCGTGTCACGCAGACGCGTTACTTCCATCAGCTTACGAGTACGATCCTCGACACCTTTCGCCGCATCGATAACCATCAGACAAGAGTCAACTGCCGTTAGAGTACGGTAAGTATCTTCCGAGAAGTCTTCGTGTCCAGGAGTATCAAGTAGGTTTACCAGACAATTGTTGTAAGGGAACTGCATTACAGAAGTAGTAACCGAGATACCACGTTCCTTTTCCATTTCCATCCAGTCTGATTTTGCGTGCTGTGCGTTACCACGACCTTTAACCGTACCTGCTTTTTGGATCGCGTTTCCGAATAACAGTACTTTTTCAGTAATGGTGGTTTTACCCGCATCCGGGTGAGAAATAATAGCGAACGTTCTGCGCTTAGAAACTTCGCCTAGAAAAGGTGTATTTGACATGAAACTGGTCTTCTTTGATGTCTGATGGCTTGCTCAAAATTCAAACAAGCTTTATTCGATTCAATATTGCGCGGTATTCTCGCTTATTATTGCTTTAGGGGCAACTTTCCTAGCATGTTTAAAGGAAGTGACCTTGCTGAACTTCATCTTGCCAATCCAACACTTCCGGCTCAACAGTCGTCGTTGACGCCACCACAACTTGGTCGCGCCCGTTTTGCTTTGCATCGTACAAAGCAATATCCGCACGTTTCAACCACAGATCGGGCGTATCGCCTTCCAATAAACACTCCGCCACACCTACGCTTAGCGAGACATGTGCATGACGCGCAAAGTGCTTCGAACGAACCTTGTCGCTGATGCTGCTCATCATAAAGTGCGCCGTTTGTTCAGAAAGCCCTTCAAACAGGAGTAGAAATTCATCCCCGCCTAAGCGAAACACTAAATCGTACTCGCGCGAATAGTCATTAAGAATGGTTACGGTTTGGTTGATCACCTCGTCGCCAACATCATGCCCGTACAAATCATTGACCTGCTTAAAGTGATCGATGTCGATCACGGCGATCGTCGACGCTTTCCCTAGTCGTTTGTCATCCAATGCTCGATGTAAAAACGCTTCTAGTTGCCCACGATTCAGCGCTCCGGTCATGGAGTCCCGTGTGGACAGGAACGTCAATTTATCTTGCAGCTCTAGGATTTTATGTACGGCGACATGCGCGACGATCGCGCAGCAAATCACAGCAAGAACAAAACGCAAAGTCACGTTCCATTCAAGTTGGTGCCAAGCAGAAATCGTACAACCAACAATGATCCAACCATTAGTGACCAAGGCATCTTTAGTCGGAATAATAAATACCAGCGCCACAATCACAGGGAACACCCAATACGTCGCAATGATGCCAAAGATGTGCACACTCAGAACCACCGACAACCAGAGCAAAAACAATGGAATGCGATAGCCTATCTTGCTTTCTCCCAGAATAAAGAGCGCCGCCAGTTCAATAATGAAGCTGAGTTGGAAGGTAAGCAGAACAACACCAAGGAAAGTCTCCCCGATGATTAGATTCTTGATACCAAGCGGCACAAACGTTGCCAAGGTGACCAACATTAAAACTTTAAGAACGGTTCCCCTGCTTTGCTCATCGAACAATTGAGCGACAGGAGTGTCGAATTTTTGCGGATGCGGCATCGTAAATCCTTCCTCCTGTTCAGATCTTGTTTCATATAATTTATAAACTTATAACTTGTATGGTAATAAAGCGAACAAAAATAAGCTCAACAAATATGTCAAAAGAATGAATTCGGAAGAGAGAAAGCCATGTTTTCAGATGGGAGAAAGTAAAAGCCCCGGAAAGTCCGAGGCTTGTTGATTTTGCTTAGCGCCCTGAGGGCGATGCACTTTGTTGGTTACAAAGCGCTTTATTCGTTAAAGAACAGATAGCTCATAATAATGGCGTCTTCCTTACCATTACCGGTTTTCGCTGGGTAATAATTGTAACGACGATCCACTTCATTGAAACCCGCTTGTTCATAAATATGGATAGCGGGGTGATTACTTTCACGCACTTCCAACCAAGCACTCTCGGCTTTGGCCTGTTCACAATGCTCAATGAATGCATCCAGTAATTTTTGCCCTAACCCTTTGCCCTGTTGAGAAGGCGATATGGCAATATTCAATAGCGTCACTTCTCCGACAATATTCTGTCCGTAGAAGTAACCCACTACTTGAGCGTCTTCAAGCATCACATGATGACAAGCGCCGCGACTGGATAAGTCACGAACTAAAGATTCTGCCCAAGGATGAGAATGCGCTTGTTGTTCGATTTGCCAAACTTGGTCGAGGTGCTCAGCACGCATCGGCGTAATTTCAATTGTCACGCGGTCGCTCCGTTAAGAGTACGAACAGATTTGTTGCCACAATGCGCGGCGTTGTTCGTTATTGCCATCAATATCTTGTAATAGCGGTGAAGTCAGTTGCTTGGCGTTGATGCTGGCGTCCGCCTCACAACCTGCGAACCACACCCACTCTAGTTGATGTTCACCCAACATGGATAAACGCTCAGGCTCTAGGTGCAGTGCGTCGTCTAGCGTGAGCTTAATGCTTTTTAATACGCGCTCAAACATCAAAGCTGTCTCGTTTTCTGGACACATTGGCGATACCAATAGGAGTTTACAAGAACTTTGCAAATCCAATAATGGCGATTGATAGCCTTCCAGCCTTTCTGGGTGACTCAGCTCCCAAGTGCTGATCCCCATTTCATGTAAATATTGTTTCTCGTTAATTGACATCTTTTGTCACCTATTTGAACGAGGCAATCCTATCAAAATTTCGCATTTAAAGTCAGAGGTGTTATGAAGCTTTTCCAATCACTCGCTATTACGTTACTTATCGCCACCACCAGCTTTACCGCTTTCGCTAAGGATAGCAACGATGGCTGGGAGCTGATCGCCGAGAAAACCGTAAACTTCCAAACCGAGACCGACACGGTAGAACCAAACGGTCTGTTCAAAAACCGTAAGTTCAGCAAAATCAAAATCAAATGTACTCAAGGCACCATGAGCATTAAGAACATGAAAGTGACTATGACCGATGGTAGCGAGAAAAAGCTCAAAACCATGGTTGGAACACTAACGAATGGTATGTCGACACGCGCTTGGACACTACCAGGTTCTGAAGATGCGAAGTTCAAACGTCTAGAGATGGAATACAAAAGCTGGGGCAACATGACATTGAATGCAGCTGGTATGAGTAAAAAGGCAAAAATCGAAGTTTGGGGTAAAAAACGCGTCCAAGAACAGGATTAAACCACTTTTGCTCTGTACGACTCACTAAGAGCTCAAAAACAAAGCCCGCTTTTACAGCGGGCTTTGTCATTCAATATTGGCGATTATAGCGCAGAGAATTCTGGAGAATAATCGATGCGACCAGAGCGTCCGTCACACTGACCTTCGACCAATTCTGCTACGCGGAACGCACCTTGCGGCACTTCCCATGCACAGTCGAAGCCCATATCTTCAGCAGCGGTAAAGCCTTGGCGCGCGTAGTAATCTGGCTCACCTAATACCACACACACTGGGTAACCAAAGTCACGAAGCGAATCAAAACCTTCTTTGATGAGCTCAGCAGCAATACCTTGGCGGCGGTAGTCTTCATGCACAGCCAAAGGCGCAAGACCTTGCCAAGATAAATCTTCACCATTCAACGTCACAGGGCTAAACAGCGCATGACCAACCACTTCACCTTCATCAGTACAGGCTACCAAAGACAAAGTGAGCTTGCCGTTTTCACGCAAACGCATCACTAGGTTGGCTTCCGCATCTGTTGGGAAAGCGTGTTTTAATAAGCGGTCAATGGTGAGAATGTCCGCAGGGGCTTCAGTTCGAATAAGCATTCGCTACTCCGGTTTCTTGTGCAGGCGCTTGAACCCCTTTCTGAACAAAGTCAGCCAGTTGGTTCAGTGCTACTTGCATCGCTTTTGGTAACTGCTCTAAGTCGACACTGTCCATCAGGTTTTTCACTTCTAAGCCAAGCTCAGTATCGCCCTCGATAGAAAGGCGACGTTGGAAGAACAGTGTATCAGGGTCTTCTTTACGACCAGCAATAAGTACTAGGTCGTTAAGGTTACCACTAAAACTCACATCTTCCTGAACCGGTTTCTCTGCTACCACTAATTTTTCATCTTGGTAGCTGATGTACCATGCTAAGTTCAAGTCTTTAATCGCAACTTTCAGCCACTTGTCTTCAAGGAACTCAAAATCACCATCTTCTAGGGCTTCTTTGAACACCATTTTTAAACCTTCTAGCAAGGCTTTTTTCTGAACAGTTTGTGGCAATAACTGGACTGGAGATCGCAAAATTGATGCTGCGTTCTTTACTAGTTGACTGCGAATCTTGTTTAACACGCTAATTATCCGTTACTTTGTCATAAGGTTGTCTATCTTACGCAATAGAGTAATACCTGTACCTGTTATGTATCAATAAATCTGTTTGTTTTAGAAGTAGGCGGTTTACTCACTCAAACGTCGTTTTTTTGACCTTACGTGTATTATTGACGCTAAGTCGTGGATAAACGCTTTAATAACGGTATGTTCAAAGTTATAGTTATCAAAATAGCGTTTTTATTACACGGACGAATAATCAGGCTCATTGGAGATCGGTAACACCTTAATGCCTTCCCAGCAATTACAACATTGGTTTGCAACGCTTACCTCAAATAGCCCATTCTTTTTTGCCATTCTTGATAAGAAACACAATTATCGAATGGTGAGTGATCGCTATTGTGACATTGCAGGCTTAGGACACGACGAGATCGTTGGTCTGAACGACAGCCAAGTACTGGGAGAGCAGTTCTATAAGAAGCTCGCTCCCTACTACCAACGCGCGTTCAAAGGTGATCATGTTGAAGCGGAAATTACGCTTGACGAAACCGATCTTGAAACCAGTCTTCACTTCAGCCTTTCTCCCGTTAATGAAGAAAACGAAATTCGCTTTGTGGTTTTTCATGCCATCGACACGTCTGAAAAACAAATTCTGGTTCGCTCGTTAGAAGAGTCCGAAAGCAAGTTCGCTAAGCTAACTCAGCTTTTGCCCGACGGTTTGCTGTTGGTGGAAGATGACATCATCATTTCTGCCAATCCAGCCTCCGCACGTTTACTCGGGTTAAACTCGCCTCATGAGCTACTTGGAGAAGAGCTGACTCGTCTGTTTATCGATGAAAACAGCAAAAAAGTCTTCACTCATCGCATCAGCACATTACTCTCTGAAAAACCTTTTGTGTGTCTGACCAGCGCTCGTTGTGGCTTCGAACGTAAAGTTCAATTGCATGCCGACACCACAGCAATTCTCGGCAGTGAATCTCAAATCATTTTGATCCAAGATGCCGACGATGCGCCCAAGCTGCTCTCTTCTAATTCCAATGAAGATGCGCACATTGATTCACTGACCAAGCTGTACAATCGTTTTGGCTTTACGAAACGATTAGAGCAACTAATTAAGAGCCAGACACCGTTGCTGGTTTTCTACCTCGACATCGATAACTTTAAGAATATCAATGACTCACTTGGCCATCACATCGGTGACAAAGTGATTCAAGAAGTTTCCGCACGTCTAAAGCGCTCCTTGCCAAATCAAGCGATTATCGGCCATTTAGGCGGCGACGAATTTGGCATCATCCTTCCTGAGCCAGAAAACACTCGCATGGCAGAGATTTTATCTGAACGGATTATTTCTCTGATCAACCAACCTTTCGATCTGCATCATTTCAGTAAGCGCCTAGCATGTTCTATTGGTAGTGTGCGTTACCCAGAAGACGGGCAAGACGCGCGCATTCTGCTGCAAAACGCTGATACCGCGATGTACGAAGCAAAAGACCGTGGTCGGAACCGCCTGATTAAATTTAACGATCAGATGAACAAAGAAGCGCGTATGCGTTTGTGGTTGGAGATCGAGCTACAAAAAGCGTTGCAGCAAAACGGGTTGGAAGTCTGGTACCAACCAAAAGTTAACGCCCGTGACTTCAGCATTAACGGAGCCGAAGCGCTAGTACGTTGGAAGCATCCGGTCGAAGGTTACATCAGCCCGGGCGCATTTATCCCTGTCGCTGAGCGTGCAGGCTTGATTGAACACCTTGGTCGTGTGGTCATGCGTGATGTGTTTAACACAGTAAAACGCTGGAAACTGCAAGGCATTCTACCGGGACGCGTCGCGATCAACCTCTCTCCAGAGCAGTTTGGTAACCCACAGCTGATCGACTACATGGAGAAGCTACTGCGCACCACCGAACTTGACCCAAGCTGCATTACCTTCGAGCTAACAGAAAGTGCGGTAATGAGCGACAGCGAACACACGCTGCAAATGCTTAATGCGATCAAGAAGCTTGGTTTTGCCCTGTCTATCGATGACTTCGGTACGGGTTACTCTTCCCTTTCCTATTTAGCACGCTTCCCTATCGATGAGCTAAAAATCGACCGTGCGTTTATCAACGACATCGATACGCTTCCGAAACAGGTAACAGTGATTGAGAACATCATCAACCTTGGTAAATCATTGGATTTGACCGTAGTCGCCGAAGGTGTAGAAACCCACCAGCAAGCGACACTGCTATCGAACCTGCAATGTAACTCGATTCAGGGCTTCCATTTTTACCGTCCTCAACCTAAACACGAAGTTGAAGAGTTGTTTGCGCAAAACCGCCGTCATAAGAACTGATCTCAACTGCAACAAAATCTGAGTGTTACCCCTTACTCTCAAGGGGTAAATCTCAACTTTATTGAGCTAAACCTAACTTAGGTCAATTTCGCTATTCATAATTCTTCATAAAATGCGGGCACCTTTTTATTCTCTATGATTGTGAGCATATGGAACTCTTGTGTCCTGCGGGTAACTTGCCTGCGCTAAAAACCGCGATTGATTGCGGTGCAGACGCCGTATACATCGGCTTTAAAGACGATACCAACGCTCGTCACTTTGCTGGTCTGAACTTCAACGGCAAGAAGCTTGAAAAAGCGGTGCAATACGTTCATGACCGCAACAAAAAGATCCACGTTGCATTAAACACGTTTGCCCACCCAAATGGTTTCGAGCGTTGGACAAATGCGGTCGACAATGCCGCAGCCTTGGGTGTAGACGCACTTATCGTGGCTGACATTGCGGTACTTGAGTACGCTGCTCGCAAATACCCAGAACTCGAACTACACCTTTCTGTGCAAGCATCAGCGACCAATGTTGCAGCGGTAGATTTCTACAAGCAAAACTTCAACGTAAAACGCGTTGTACTGCCTCGCGTATTGTCTATCCATCAGGTAAAACAGCTTTCTCGCAACATCACTAGCGATGTCGAGCTGGAAGTCTTTGCTTTTGGTAGCCTGTGCATCATGTCAGAAGGTCGTTGCTACCTGTCTTCTTACATGACTGGCGAGTCACCAAACACTGTTGGTGCGTGCTCTCCGGCGAAATACGTTCGCTGGCAAGAAACAGAAAATGGTCTGGAATCTCGCCTTAACGATATTCTGATCGATCGCTACAGCGCTGGTGAAAACGCTGGCTACCCAACTTTGTGTAAAGGTCGTTTCGAAGCTGAAATTGAAGGCGAGAAAAAACGCTACCATGCACTGGAAGAACCAACCAGTTTGAACACCCTTTCTATGTTGCCTGAGCTGTTTGCTGCAAATGTGGCTTCCGTAAAAATTGAAGGTCGCCAACGTAGCCCTGCTTACGTAGAACAAGTAACGCGTACGTGGCGTGCAGCGATTGATCGTTACCAAGCAAATCCAGAAGCTTACCAAGTTGAAGCGGCTTGGAATGCAGCATTGGCAAACGTGTCTGAAGGTACGCAAACCACACTTGGTGCTTACCACCGTAAATGGCAGTAGAGGTTAAGATGGATAACTCAATAAAATACGCACTTGGTCCACTGTTGTACTTCTGGCCAAAGCAAGACGTTGAAGCGTTTTACGAACAAGCAAAATCAAGCTCTGCGGACATCATCTACCTAGGTGAAACCGTATGTTCGAAACGTCGCGAAATGAAACCTGCACATTGGTTTGATATTGCGAAAGAACTGTCTGCATCTGGCAAACAAGTCGTGCTATCAACGATGGCACTATTAGAAGCGCCAAGTGAAGTGAACATCATGAAGAAGTACATCGACAACGGTGACTTCGCGATTGAAGCTAACGACGTGTCCGCGGTTCAACTGGCTTCTGAGCATAAAGTGCCATTCGTCGTTGGTCCTGCAGTTAATACTTACAACGCGCACACCCTTAACTTGTTCCTAAAACAAGGCATGGTCCGCTGGTGTATGCCTGTAGAGCTGTCTCGTGAATGGCTCAGCAATACCTTGGTTCAATGTGATGAACTCGGTATTCGCAATAAGTTTGAAGTGGAAGTTTTCAGCCACGGTTATCTGCCGCTGGCTTACTCGGCGCGCTGCTTTACCGCTCGTGCAGAAAACAAAGCCAAAGACGACTGCGAAACTTGCTGTATTAAGTACCCAACGGGTATTCAAGTAAGCAGCCAAGAAGGCCAAGAAGTGTTTAACTTAAACGGCATCCAAACTCAGTCTGGTTACTGCTACAACCTGATCAACGATCTACCAAGTATGGAAGGTCTGGTTGATGTGGTTCGTTTAAGCCCGCTAGGCCTTAGTACCTTCTCTGAGCTAGACCAATTCCGTTCAAACGAGAAAGGCACCAACCCAGGCAAGATCCAAGACCGCCAATGTAACGGTTACTGGCACCAACTTGCAGGTCTAGAAGTGAAGAACATCTAATCCCTGCTTACGGTTTCAAAGTAATAAAAAAGCGAGGTACTAACCTCGCTTTTTTTACATCTTTTCGTCGTTAAGACGCTTGAATACTTGGCTCTGCTGAACTCTCGTTCATTAGCTTCTTAATATCACGCCACAACATTGTCATCACCACTAAACTCAAGGCGATGTTAGACAGTGGGAATGCAATCCAAATACCCGTTACGCCTAGAAGTTTCGGCATGATGAACAAGAACGGCAATTGAATTGCCATATTACCAATGGTCACAAACATCGCTTTGCTGCCTTTGTTCACCGATTGGTAGTACGCCGCAGCAACCACTAAGAAACCATCCAAGAACAATGCAAACATATGAAGACGAATACCGACCACCGTCGCATCAATCAGGTTTTGATCTGCATTGTTGAACACCGACACAAACTCGTACGGGAAGATGTTCATCAGAATAACAAACGCGACACCACCAAGCACTGACGTGCCCATTGCGACCTTCAACAGCTTACGAATATTGTCTTGGTTGCGTGCACCATGGTTATAGCTCACTAAAGGCTGCATACCATTAGCGATGCCTTCCGCGATCAAGTAGTAGACCGTCACGATATAACCCAAGATGGCGTAAGCACCAATCAACAACGCACTACCGTACTGGGCAAACAGCGCATTATGCAGAGCGACCATCATCGAGCCGTATGCGTACATAAAGAAGCTCGATGTGCCGATCATGACGATTTTAGGGATCACGTCAAATTGCATCTTCAAGTCGCCAATCGACAGGCGCATCTTCGCTCTTGAAGTAAAGAAGTATCCCACACCAAGAATGGTGACCACCATCTGTGCTAACGCAGTCGCAATCGCTGCACCTTCAAGCTCCCAACCAAGCCAAGCAATAAACAGGTAATCAAGCACGATATTGATCACGGCACCAATCACCATCAAGATGGTGGCTAAGTTCGGGCTATCGTCGTTACGCAGCAAAAACGGCACTGCAATTGAACCAAGCGAGAACACACAAGCCACGCTTAAGATGTGCAGGTACTGCAAACCAAGTTCGTATACTCGCCCTTCTGCCCCTTGCCAACGAATAAAGTCATCAGCGAAGAAGAATAAGGTTGTTGCTACAAGTGGCATCAAGGCTACTAAAAGCAAAAGACCAGTTGAGAGAATGCGTTTAGCACCTTCACTGTCTTTTTCACCTTGTTTGATAGAGGCGAGTGCCCCCGTACCTACGCCCACCATCATACCGATACCAAGTATCGAGCCAATGATCGGCCACGCGACGTTGATCCCGGCTAATCCATCAGCCCCCACATAACGACCAATAAAGATACCATCTACGACTTGGTATAAGCCGTTGACCAGCATGGCTGCGACGGTCGGAATTGTGTATTTCCAAAACTGTTTGTATATAGAGTTTTGCATAACTACCACCAATAGTTAGCAAGGCTAACTAAATTGATAAAAGAATAAAAAATAGGTTTACTTTCCGAGCGCTTTATCCAGTAGCGCTTTCAGTTGCTGTGCTTCTTGCTTATCAAGTTTACGCACGAGTTGTTCAGAAATATCCTTGTAAACCACCTGTTCAAGGGACATCTCTGCTATCACTTCTTCCGTTAGCAAAACGCGTTTTGAACGCGCATCTTCGTTACAAGCAATGCGTCTAACCAACCCCTTTTTCTCCAAACGAACCACCATATTTGAAGCTGAAGGTTTGGTGACTTGCAGCTCTTCAGCCAAATCAGTAATACGCACACCTTCTGGATGAAGCTGAATCACTCGTAAGTAATCGAACTCATTAAAGCTCAAATGTGAAAGCGGATCTTCCTTGGCATAAACACGCCACGCTTTGGCACAAAATCGTTCTAACTCAATCAGGCTTTTTTCTAATGCCATTATGCTTTGCTCATTTAGTTAGCAAGGCTAACTATTTTAGAGAAGCTCACCAAATTCTTCAAGCACAAAAAAGCCGCTCTAGTTGAGCGGCTCATGGTTATTTTTCTTCTTGTTGCTGTTGCTCGGCTTTGAGCTTAGCAAGTTGTTCTTGCTGCAACTGATCGTAGATTTGCGCCAACTCCAAGAAAGAGTAACGGTGTTCTACGTATTCATAAACGTTGAAAGAGATTGCTAGCTTGTACAACGAAATCGCATCGGCAATATCACCTTCTAATTGGTAACGCTTACCAAGGTAGAAGTAAGTTTCAGTTAAACGTTCAGCAAGACGATAGTTTTCACGCGTACCATCCATGATGGCTTTAAGCGCAGCATCATCAGACACGTCACGCAGCATGATCGCAACTAAAACCCAACCCCACTCCTCACTGCGGTCGCGTTGGTAACGTTTCTCTAAGTTCGCTTTTGCTTGCTCTGGGTTTTGTTCAGCTTCAATGATGTAAAGCCACAGTGCGCGGAACGGGTCACTCGGCATTTCTTCATAATGCTTAGTCATGTCTTCCAGAGCAAGGTCGATACGGCCACCATAATAAAGCGCAATCGCGCGGTTACGCTCTGCGTATGAGTTCTCTGGTGCAAGCTCTAATGTCGAATCAAATGCTTCGTAAGCCGCATCAAACTCACCAACTTGAGTGAAATACACCCCTAGTAGGTTAAAGATATCTGGTTGAGCAGGGTTCAGTTGCAAAGACTGATTAAAATCCAAACGGGCAAGATCACGCAAACCAACGCTGTCGTAGTAGTTACCACGCTCGTAGTGCATCTTAGCGCGAACTTCATCGCTCAAGTCTGGACGCTGTAAAAGCTGGGAAAGACGTGCAATCTGAACTTCTTGCTGAACGCTTGGCTGTAGCGGTACCGCCATCGGAGGATAGATCCACTTTTGTGCCGAATGTTGAGAGGTATTAGCACAACCGGTCAGCGCGATAGCGACACATAAACTTGCGGTTTGAAACCATTTCACTAATTGGTACTCCTGTTTGGACCGCTCTGGGTCTGTTTCTCTTTATGCACTATAGGATATATAACTTCGCTTGAGGCTAAACTTGTCGAAACAGGCCAAAAAAAAGGGGAGCGAAAATGCTCCCCTTTTATAGCATGCTTTCAGTCTCTTAAGCTAATAAAAGACCAAAAGTCGAAACTTAGATTACTCGCCTTTTGCTTCGGAAGCGTCGTTTGCTTCTTCTGCTGGCTTCTCTACAGCTTCTTTCATACTTAGACGTACACGGCCTTGGCGGTCGATTTCAAGAACTTTAACTTGAACTTCTTGACCTTCAGTTAGGTAGTCAGACACTTTCTCAACGCGTTTTTCAGCGATTTGAGAGATGTGTACTAGACCATCTTTACCTGGAAGAACCGTTACGAATGCACCAAAGTCAGCTAGACGTGCAACCTTACCAGTGTAGATACGGCCTACTTCAACTTCAGCAGTGATCTCTTCGATGCGGCGGATAGCTTCTTTCGCTGCTGCACCTTCAGTTGCTGCAATCTTGATAGTACCGTCGTCTTCGATTTCGATAGTTGTACCAGTCTCTTCAGTTAGAGCACGGATAACTGCACCACCTTTACCGATAACGTCTTTGATCTTCTCTGCGCTGATCTTCATTGTGTGAATGCGAGGAGCGAATTCAGAGATGTCTTCACGAGCACCAGAGATAGCTTCATCCATTACAGATAGGATGTGCTTACGTGCACCTTGAGCTTGGTTAAGCGCAATTTGCATGATCTCTTTAGTGATACCTTCGATCTTGATGTCCATTTGAAGTGCTGTGATACCAGTGTTAGTACCCGCTACTTTAAAGTCCATGTCACCTAGGTGGTCTTCGTCACCAAGGATGTCAGAAAGAACAACGAAGTCATCGCCTTCTTTAACAAGACCCATTGCGATACCCGCAACAGAAGACTTGATTGGCACACCTGCGTCCATAAGAGCAAGAGAAGTACCACATACAGAAGCCATTGAAGAAGAACCGTTAGATTCAGTGATTTCCGATACAACACGTACTGTGTATGGGAATTCATCAACAGAAGGCATTACTGCTGCGATACCGCGTTTAGCCAGTTTACCGTGACCGATTTCACGACGCTTAGGAGAACCTACAAAACCAGTTTCACCAACACAGTATGGAGGGAAGTTGTAGTGTAGTAGGAAGTGATCTTTACGCTCACCAGTTAGCTCGTCGATGATTTGAGCATCACGCTGCGTACCTAGAGTCGCAGTTACTAGAGCCTGAGTTTCACCACGTGTAAATAGTGATGAACCGTGTGTACGAGGAAGAACACCAGTACGTACGTCTAGCGCACGAACCATGTCTTTTTCACGGCCGTCGATACGTGGGTTACCAGCGATGATGCTGCGACGTACAACTGTCTTCTCTAGATCGTGGAAGATAGTGTGGATTTCTTTTGTGTTCGCTTCTGGATCTTCAGCAAGTAGCACTTCGTTTACTTCACCAGCGATCTCGTGGATGCGGTCGTAACGAGCCATCTTCTCAGTGATTTGGTAAGCTTCAACAAGCTTAGCTTCAGCCAGTTCAGCGATCTTGTTTACAAGTGCTGTGTTCTCTTCTGGAGCAACCCAATCCCAAGCAGGAGTCGCAACTTCAGCAGCAAACTCGTTGATTGCGTTGATCACTGTTTGTTGTTGGTCGTGGCCGTAAACAACCGCTGATAGCATTTCTTCTTCAGTTAGGTTGTCAGCTTCTGACTCAACCATTAGTACTGCAGATTCAGTACCCGCAACCACTAGGTCTAGCTTAGAAGCTTCTAGCTCTGTGTTGCTTGGGTTAAGTACTAGTTGACCGTCGATGTGACCAACACGTGCAGCACCGATAGGACCGTTGAACGGAATACCAGAGATAGCTAGCGCCGCAGAAGTACCGATCATAGTTACGATATCAGGTTGAACATCTGGGTTAACAGATACTACCGTTGCGATAACTTGTACTTCGTTTTTGAATGCATCTGGGAAAAGTGGACGGATTGGACGGTCGATTAGACGAGCCGTTAGCGTTTCACCTTCAGATGGACGACCTTCACGCTTGAAGAAACCACCAGGGATTTTACCTGCAGCGTAAGTACGCTCTTGGTAGTTAACTGTTAGCGGGAAGAAGTCTTGACCTTCAACTGCTTCTTTTTTACCAACTACAGAAACGAATACTGCTGTATCGTCCATAGTTACCATAACGGCTGCCGTAGCTTGACGTGCGATAACGCCAGTTTCTAGAGTAACTGTGTGGTTACCGTACTGGAACGTTTTAACAACTGGTTTTTCGAACATTGTTATTCCTTGTTTCTAAGCGCATCGATGGACTTGCTCAGAGAGTATTGATTGATACTCAAGACATTACGAATCGCGACTAGTGAAAACAAACTGACATGGTGTGCAATTCGCTTTTAATAGTCGCGACCTTTTGGTCGACGTGGTTGACTGTAATGCAATGAGTCTTTGTGAAAATCTCAAAACGAGATTTAGCCGCGTGTAGTATAACGGCATAAGTTTGATTTGGCTAAGCCATAGCAGTGAAAATAAGTAACGGGCAACAAAAAAGGGGCATAAAGCCCCTTTTAGACAAACTGCTATGCAGTCGCTTATTAGCGACGTAGGCCTAGACGCTTGATTAGGTCTTGGTAGCGAGCTAGATTTTTACCTTTTAGGTAATCTAGAAGCTTACGACGACGAGAAACCATACGTAGAAGACCACGACGGCTGTGGTGATCGCCTTTGTGTGCTTTGAAGTGACCTTGTAGGTGGTTGATAGAAGCTGTAAGTAGAGCTACTTGAACTTCTGGTGAACCTGTGTCGCCTTCGCCTTGTGCGTATTCTGCAACGATTGCTGCTTTAGTTTCTGCATTCAGAGACATAATTCTCTCCTAATAAGAGTAGGTTTAAAGTTGTAGCAGCCAATCTCTGATTCAGCCGCTACGCGAAGCGCGAATTATAGGGAAGTTTCCTCACCCGCGCAATATAAAAATACCGGCATTACAGCCGGTATTTTCTAGAGCTTGATGAAGTTACTCTTCGTCGCGGAAAACCACCAAACGTTTTGGTGCCACTTTTCCATCGTCGTTCACTTCAGCAACGCCAATAAACAGCTTATCTTCACCAGAAGTCATGCGAATTGGCGTCCCTTCTGGCGCGCCAAACACTTGTACTGGCATACCATGCTGTACCAAGTTGGTTAGCTCTGCGTTTAGGTTTACCTCAGGTAAATCTTCAACGGCAGTGTCCATTGGCAACAGCAGTGGATCAAGCAACTCTTTTGGTGCTACTTCATCACGATGCGCTTGCTCTAGCAACTCATTAAGTTGCTCTAGCGTTACCATTTTTTCGTATGGGTACTTAGCAACACCAGTACGACGAAGCATGGTCACGTGTGCGCCACAGCCAAGCATTTCACCTAGGTCATCAACGATAGTACGGATGTAAGTGCCTTTCGAGCAGTGTACTTCCATCTCAACTTCGTCACCTTCAAAACGGTGAAGCACGATTTCGTATACGGTGATCTTGCGCGATTCACGTGGCACTTCAATGCCTTTACGAGCGTACTCGTACAATGGCTTACCTTGGTATTTCAATGCAGAGAACATTGAAGGTACTTGGTCTGATTCACCACGGAACGTGTCGATGCACGCTTCTAACTTCTCAAGGTTCACGTCAACTGGACGCGTCTCTACCACTTCGCCATCAGAGTCAGACGTATCAGTACGCTCACCCAACTTTGCGATTACGCGGTAGCGCTTGTCTGAATCCAACAAGAACTGAGAGAACTTAGTTGCTTCGCCTAAGCAGATTGGCAACATGCCCGTCGCTAGTGGGTCCAATGCACCCGTATGACCTGCTTTTTCAGCAAAGAAAATACGTTTTACTTTTTGCAGTGCATCATTTGAAGAAATACCTGTTGGTTTGTCCAACAAGATAACGCCATTAATTGGACGACCTTTACGACGACGAGCCATTACCCTTCCCCTGCCTGATCTTCTTCGCGACCTGAATCTTGCTGTTTACGTTTATCTTCGTTAACAACTTCAGAAACTAGGTTCGACATACGCATACCTTCTACTAGTGTGTTGTCGTAGTAGAAACGGATTTCAGGCGTTAGACGTAGGCGAATACGCTTACCAAGCATCATACGGATGTGCACTTCGTGCTCACGCAGTGCTGCTAGGCATGATTCTGGCGTTTGCTCACCCACACATAGGAAAGTAACGAATACTTTTGCGTAAGCAAGATCGCGTGATACTTCTACATCAGAAATCGTAACCATGCCTAGGCGAGAGTCACGAACTTCACGTTGAAGGATCATCGCAAGTTCTTTTTGCAGCTGCTGTGATACGCGCTGCGTGCGGCTAAATTCTTTTGACATATTCATTCTCTTAAATAGAAAGAATGGGGGGATGGTCAAGCCAGCCCCCCATGGTGTATTCAACAACCAATTACTATTTGTCTTTCAGACGTTTAGTAATTTTAGTCAATTAGTCTAGAGTACGTTTGATTTCAACGATTTCGAATACTTCGATCTGGTCGCCAACGCGAACGTCGTTGTAGTTCTTAACGCCGATACCACACTCGTAGCCATTCTTAACTTCTTGAACGTCATCTTTAAAGCGACGAAGTGACTCTAGTTCACCTTCGTAGATAACAACGTTGTCGCGTAGAACGCGGATTGGGTTGTTACGCTTAATTAGACCTTCAGTAACCATACAACCAGCGATTGCGCCCAGTTTCGGTGACTTAAATACGTCACGTACTTCAGCAAGACCAATGATTTCTTGCTTGAATTCTGGAGCAAGCATACCGCCCATTGCTTGTTTAACTTCGTCAATCAATTGGTAAATGATTGAGTAGTAGCGTAGGTCAACGCTTGCTGCTTCAATTGCACGGCGAGCAGATGCATCCGCACGTACGTTAAAGCCAAGGATGATTGCGTTTGAAGCTTCTGCAAGAACTGCGTCAGTCTCAGTAATACCACCAACACCAGAACCAACGATGTTCACTTTAACTTCGTCAGTAGACAGTTTCAGTAGAGAGTCTGCGATTGCTTCTACAGAACCTTGTACGTCAGCTTTCAGTACTACGTTTAGTTCAGCAACTTCACCAGCAGTCATGTTAGAGAACATGTTCTCTAGTTTAGATTTCTGCTGACGAGCAAGTTTCACTTCACGGAACTTACCAGCACGGTAGTTTGCTACTTCACGCGCTTTACGCTCGTCACGTACTACTGTTGCTTCGTCACCTGAAGATGGTACGCCTGAAAGACCTAGGATCTCTACAGGGATAGATGGACCAGCTTCTGTGATTTCTTGACCTAGTTCGTCACGCATTGCACGAACACGACCGTATTCTTGGCCACAAAGAACGATGTCGCCTTTGTTTAGCGTACCTGATTGAACAAGTACTGTTGCAACTGGACCGCGACCTTTATCTAGGCGAGATTCAACAACAACACCAGATGCCATGCCTTCAGCTACAGCTGTAAGTTCAAGAACTTCAGACTGAAGAAGGATTGCTTCTAGAAGACCATCGATGTTTGTACCCTGTTTAGCAGAGATGTGAACGAACATGTTCTCACCGCCCCATTCCTCAGGGATTACGTCGTATTGAGCTAGCTCATTCTTAACGTTGTCTGGGTTCGCATCTTCTTTATCGATCTTGTTCACAGCAACAATTAGAGGAACGCCTGCCGCTTTCGCGTGCTGGATCGCTTCAACTGTTTGTGGCATTACACCATCGTCTGCTGCAACTACAAGAACAACGATATCTGTCGCTTGAGCACCACGAGCACGCATTGCAGTAAACGCTGCGTGTCCAGGAGTATCAAGGAACGTGATCATGCCGTTGTCAGTTTCAACGTGGTAAGCACCGATGTGCTGTGTAATACCACCCGCTTCGCCTGAAGCAACGTGTGTACGACGGATGTAGTCAAGTGTTGACGTTTTACCGTGGTCAACGTGACCCATGATAGTTACAACTGGAGCACGTGGTACTGCTTCTGCGTTTGTATCACGATCAGATAGTACTGCTTCTTCCAGTTCGTTCTCTTTACGAAGAACTACCTTGTGACCCATTTCTTCAGCAACAAGCTGTGCTGTTTCTTGGTCGATCACTTGGTTGATAGTCGCCATAGCGCCCATCTTCATCATTACTTTGATAACTTCTGTCGCTTTAACCGACATCTTGTTAGCAAGTTCAGAAAGAACGATGGTTTCACCGATTACTACGTCTTGTTTTGCTACAGTCGCAGACTTATCGAAACCGTGTTGCATTGAAGTAGGCTTAGCAAGTTTGCCTTTGTTACGGCCTTTGCCACCACGTTGGTTACGACCACCGCGTGATTGCTCTTCTTTTGCTGGCTTCTTCTTCTTACGACGAGCACCGCCTTCTTCTTTACGGTCAGCTGCATCTTCAGCTTCACGAGCGTAACGAGAAGTGGTTACGTGGTAGTCAGAGTTTTCAAGTTCTTTCTTCTTAGACTCTTCTTCAGACCAACGAGCTTCGTTCTCTTCTGCAAGTTTACGAGCTTCTTCAACAAGCTTCGCGGCTTCTTGCTCAGCTTTACGTTGGGCTTCTTCTTCCTGACGACGCTTTAGCTCGTCAGCTTCTTTCTTCGCTTGCGTATTAGCATCCGCATTTTTTGCATTCATGTCTTTCTTAGCCTTTTCAGCTTGTGCGCGTTTTGCCTTTTCTTCAGCTTCACGTTTTGCATCCGCTTCACGTTTCGCTTTCTCATCGGCTTCGCGCTGTGCTTTCTCTGCAGCTTCACGTTTGGCTTGTTCTTCTGCCTCACGCTTCGCAAGCTCTTCAGCTTCACGCTTTGCTGCTTCCTCAGCCTCACGTTTTGCGTCGTCTTCGATAGTGCTGCGCTTCACATATGTGCGCTTCTTACGCACTTCTACTTGAACATCCTTACTTTTGCCGCCACCTGCTGCAACACTTAGCGTGCTACGAGTCTTACGTTGAAGCGTCAGTCTAGTAGGTTCAGATTCGCCCGACTTATCGCCGTGCTCTTTCTTCAGGTGAGAGAGAAGCTTTTGCTTCTCTTCATCCGATACATGGTCAGAACTCGCTTTGTTCATGCCAGCGTCAGCAAGTTGTTCCATTAAGCGGTCGACTGGAGTACCAATCTCTTCACTCAGAGCTTTAACTGTTAATTGTGTCATGCCGCTTCCTCCTTGCTGATATTATGCTTCTTCGCCGAACCAACAGATGTTACGTGCAGCCATGATAAGCTCACCTGCGCGTTCTTCTGTCAGGCCTTCAATACCTTCTAAATCGTCGATACCTTGGTCGGCTAGATCTTCTAGTGTTGCTACACCTTTTGCTGCCAACTTGAATGCCATCTCACGCTCTAGACCTTCAAGGCCTAGTAGGTCTTCAGCAGGCTCTAGACCTTCAAAAGACTCTTCTTGCGCTAGGGCAATTGTCGTTAGTGCGTCTTTCGCACGGCTACGAAGCTCTTCTACAAGCTCTTCGTTTAGGCCGTCTACGTCTAGCAGTTCGTTAACTGGAACGTATGCGATTTCTTCTAGCGTTGAGAAACCTTCTTCAACAAGTAGTTGAGCGAAGTCTTCTTCAATGTCTAGGTACTTCATGAAGTTTTCGATAGACGCTTGAGACTCTTCAGCGTGTTTCTTCTGAAGATCTGCCACAGTCATTACGTTCAGTTCCCAACCAGTTAGTTGAGATGCTAGACGTACGTTTTGACCGTTACGACCGATAGCTTGCGCTAGGTTGTCAGCTTCAACTGCGATGTCCATTGAGTGTGCATCTTCATCAACGATGATAGAAGCAACGTCAGCTGGCGCCATTGCGTTGATAACGAATTGAGCTGGGTTATCGTCCCAAAGAACGATATCGATACGCTCACCACCAAGCTCACCAGATACTGCTTGTACACGTGCACCACGCATACCAACACACGCACCTACAGGGTCGATACGTTTGTCATTTGTTTTAACAGCGATCTTAGCGCGAGAACCTGGATCACGTGCAGCACCTTTAAGCTCGATGATTTCTTCAGCGATTTCTGGTACTTCCACACGGAATAGTTCTGCCAGCATTTCTGGTTTAGAACGTGTAATGAACAGTTGGAAACCACGCGCTTCTGGAGCAACTTTGTACAGAAGACCACGAACACGGTCACCTGGACGGAAGTTTTCACGAGGAAGTTGGTCATCACGTAGGATTACCGCTTCTGCGTTGTTACCTAGATCCATTACAACTGTTTCACGGTTTACTTTCTTAACAACACCAGTGATTAGGTCACCTTCGTTGTCGATAAACTGTTCTACGATTTGTGCACGCTCAGCTTCACGTACTTTTTGTACGATAACTTGCTTAGCAGTTTGAGTCGTAATACGGTCAAATGTAACCGATGGGATATCGTCTTCTACGAAATCACCTAGTTGAATGTCTGCATCTTCATACTGTGCAGCTTCTAGAGAGATTTCTTTTGTTGGGTTTTCTACATCTTCTACAACCAACCAACGGCGGAAAGTTTCAAACTCACCCGTTTTACGGTCGATAGCGACACGTACATCGATTTCGATTTCGTATTTTTTCTTTGTAGAAGTTGCTAGAGCAATCTCAAGAGCTTCAAAGATACGCTCACGAGGTACCGCTTTTTCGTTCGATACCGCTTCTGCTACCGCTAAAATTTCTTTACTCATTGTATTTAGCCTCTAAGCTTCAAATTTTTTAGGGAACTAAAATTTAGGGATCAGGTTAGCTTTTGAAATGTTACTTAGAGCAAACTCTTCTTGTTGCCCATCAACAGTAACTGCAATTGTCTCACCATCTACGCTGTGGATAATACCTGCCCACTTACGACGGTTTGCAACAGCCATTTTCAAAACGATGCTGACCTCGTGACCAATAAATTGCTCGTAATGTGCTGCTTTGAAAAGTGGTCTTTCTAAGCCTGGAGAAGAAACTTCTAGGCTGTAAGCAACAGAAATTGGATCTTCAACGTCTAGTACTGCGCTAACCTGATGGCTTACTTCTGCACAAGCGTCTACATTGATGCCATTTTCGTGGTCGATGTAGATACGTAACGTTGAGTGCGCACCCGCACGAATAAATTCTAATCCAACCAACTCATAGCCTGATGCCTCTACTGGAGCTTCAAGCATTTCAGTAAGTTGTCTTTCTAAACCAGTCATTTGAACCACTCCAGAAACAAAAAAAGGGCTCAGAGCCCAATCAAAAAACCAAGCAGTGATCCGAGTTAAATTACAAAAACTCAGATAACAAAAAACCCCGAAAGTCGGGGTTTTATGCTGCTGGACCCTGATACGTTAAGAATAGCCAAAAATTTGCTTTTCTTAACTCACAGTGTGGTTAGCACTGTGCAAACTTGCCAATCGAATCATTCTTTGCAATGAAAGAAGAGATTGGTTGCGGGGGCCGGATTTGAACCGACGACCTTCGGGTTATGAGCCCGACGAGCTACCAAGCTGCTCCACCCCGCGTCCGACTTGCTGAGCATTATACGCTCAACTAAGTGATTTACAAGTTTGTAAATTCATGGTGCCGAGAGAGGGACTCGAACCCTCACACCAAAGGCACTAGCACCTCATGCTAGCGTGTCTACCAATTTCACCATCTCGGCTACATAAACCTTTACAGCTTATTGTGGAATCTCATCACCTGCTGGTGCTGGAACTTCACTTGCTGCATCTTTAACTTGTTCTACAACTGGCTGACCTAGTGTTGGGTCTACCCATTGTGACTCAGTCTTGTGCGTAGACATACGACCAAGTAACAAGCTAATGATAAAAAATACGGTTGCTAAAATAGCAGTTGTTCGGGTTAAGAAATTACCTGAGCCGCTTGCACCAAACACTGTGTTTGAAGCACCTGCACCGAACGAGGCTCCCATATCTGCGCCTTTACCTTGTTGAATCAACACAAGGCCAATCACACCAAGCGCCGCCAACAGGTAAATCACAAGTAGAACTGAAAACATTTTTTTCCACCTATGTTCCAAATTGTTGAGCCAGCGCCGTTCAAAAACAATGATGTTTATTTATGAACAAGGCTAGCGACCTCCTAACGGGAGGCGGAGCAATACTAGCGAAAGCCAGTAACGCTGACAAGGGAAAATTAGCAAAAAGTCAGCGCTAACGCATTAAGCGCTCAAAAAAAGGGCAAAAGATGCCCTTTTCTCTCGCAAAATAGGTTAACGCAATGATTAACAACTTGCTTTTACTGCATCTGCAATTTTAAGCGCAGAGCTTTGAACAAGCTCGGCATCTTCACCTTCAACCATAACTCGGATCAGAGGTTCAGTGCCTGATTTGCGAAGCAGCACGCGACCTTTGTCACCAAGCTCAGCTTCAACCGCTGCTACTGAGTCTAGTACAGCTTGAGCTTCAAGTGGGTTGCTTTCGCCAGCAAAGCGCACGTTTTCTAGCACTTGTGGGTAAAGCGTCATCCCTTGAGACAAGTCGTGTAGTGTCATATCACTGCCAACTACAGAAGCAAGAACTTGCAACGCAGCAACAATAGCATCACCTGTAGTGACTTTGTCTAGCAAGATAACGTGACCTGAGTTTTCCGCACCAATTTTCCAGCCTTTCGCAAGTAGCTGTTCCATTACGTAGCGGTCACCTACAGCAGCACGTACAAATGGAATACCCAATTGCTTTAAGCCATTTTCCATGCCTAGGTTGGTCATTAGCGTACCAACAACACCACCTTTTAGTTCACCACGACGCAGTGCGTCACGTGCGATGATGTAAGCGATTTGGTCACCATCAATCTTGTTACCTAGATGGTCAACCATGATGATACGGTCACCATCACCATCGAACGCTAGGCCAAGATGAGCTTGCTCTTCTACCACACGCTTTTGTAATGCACGAACGTCAGTCGCACCCACTTCAGCGTTAATGTTAGTGCCGTTTGGCTCAACACCCATTGCGATAACTTCTGCGCCTAACTCTTTGAATACGTTAGGAGCGATGTGGTAAGTCGCACCGTGTGCACAGTCAACAACAATTTTTAGGTTTGCAAGGCTCAACTCAGAAGGGAAAGTGCTCTTACAAAATTCGATGTAACGACCTGCTGCATCATTTAGACGAGTCGCTTTACCTAGTTCAGCAGATTCAACACATTCGATGTCTTTGTCTAGCTCAGCTTCAATAGCAAGCTCGATATCATCCGGAAGCTTAGTACCTTCAGATGAGAAGAACTTAATACCGTTGTCGTAGTAAGGGTTATGAGACGCTGAAATAACGATACCCGCTTCCGCACGGAAGGTTTGCGTTAGGTAAGCAACCGCAGGGGTTGGCATTGGCCCCGTAAAGGTAGCTTTCAGACCAGCTGCTGCAAGACCGGCTTCAAGAGCAGATTCAAGCATGTAGCCAGAGATACGCGTATCTTTACCGATGATAACTTTCTTAGTGCCTTGTTTTGCTAGTACACGACCAGCAGCCCAGCCAAGCTTTAGTACGAAATCCGGAGTAATCGGGTATTGACCAACTTTACCGCGCACACCGTCAGTACCAAAATAACGTCTTTTATCAGACATAAAACTTTCCTTAATTCTTTTTGATATTTTTGTTCGTCATCTCAACCACCTTCATTGCTTCCATGGTTTCTTCAAAGTCATGAACTCGAATGATCTGCGCACCTTTCATTGCAGCGATAGTCGCACAGACCACGCTTGCATTAGTACATTCCGCTGCGGGTTTATCCAACAACTTAAAGATCATTGACTTACGCGACATACCAGCAAGTATTGGTAAACCGAATTCATGGAACTTATCGAGATGAGCGAGCATATGATAATTGTGTTCTATGGTTTTGCCAAAGCCAAAACCTGGGTCTAGGATAAGTTGAGACTTATCAATACCCACCGCTTCACAAGCAGCAATGCGTTCTTTGAGAAATTCTGAGACATCTTCCATCAGATCATCATACTGTGGATTTGCCTGCATCGTTCTAGGTTGACCTTTCATGTGCATCAAGCAAATTGGTAGGTTTGCTTGTGCTGCCACTTCCAGAGCCCCCGGCTCTTGAAGCGCGCGAACATCGTTAATGAGGTCAGCACCAGCAGCAACCGCTTGACGCATCACTTCAGCTTTACTGGTGTCGACAGAAATCCAAACATCGTATTTTTCGCGAATGGCGTTGATAACTGGAATGACACGTTGTAGTTCTTCCTCTAGCTCAACATCTGGGGCGCCGGGACGCGTCGACTCGCCACCGATATCGATAATACTGACGCCAGCAGCAATCATTTTCTCAGCCTGGGCAAGCGCAAGATCGAGAGAGTTGAACTTACCGCCATCGGAGAAGGAGTCAGGGGTTACATTGAGAATCGCCATGACGTGAGGGCGAGAAAGGTCGAGAGATTTGTTGTTTGCTTTAATAATCATAGCTTTAATAATCACAACATATACAAAAACCCCGAGCTTAACTCGGGGTTTATTATCAAAGGCTACTCTTTATTCAGAGTCTTTCTTTTCTGGCGCTTCGCTTGAAGTCGCTTCTTGAGAAGCAGGTTGCTCTACTGGTTTTGTAGGCTCTTCTGATTTCTCTTCAGCTTTTACTTCAGGTTTCGCTTGAGGCTTATCGTTGTCTTCTGGTTTGTTTGCAGGTTTGTCACCCCAACCAGCAGGCTCACGAATGTCCGTCTTACGCTCCATCAGATCATCAATCTGGCCAGCATCAATGGTTTCATACTTCATTAGCGCATCTTTCATCGCATGCATGATATCCATGTTGTCTTGCAAGATTTGTTTCGCACGGTCGTAGTTACGGTCGATGATCTTACGAACTTCATCATCGATTAGCTTCGCTGTGTCATCAGACATGTGTTTAGTCTGGGTCACACTACGTCCTAGGAACACTTCACCTTCTTCTTCCGCGTACAGTAGCGGACCAAGTTTTTCAGAGAAGCCCCACTGAGTAACCATCTTACGAGCGATGTCTGTTGCACGTTCGATATCGTTCGATGCACCTGTCGATACTTTGTCAGCACCGTAGATCAGCTCTTCCGCGAGACGACCACCGTACAAGCTAGAAACCATTGATTCTAGGTGTTGGCGAGACATACTCACACGGTCTTGCTCAGGTAGATACATCGTCACACCCAACGCACGACCACGTGGAATGATAGACACTTTGTACACTGGATCGTGTTCAGGAACCAAACGACCAACAATTGCGTGACCCGCTTCGTGGTATGCTGTTGATTCTTTCACTTCCTCAGACATCACCATTGAACGGCGCTCTGCACCCATCATGATTTTGTCTTTCGCCAATTCAAACTCAACCATAGAAACGTTGCGTTTGTTGCCGCGTGCAGCGAATAGAGCCGCTTCGTTAACTAAGTTTGCTAAGTCAGCACCAGAGAAACCTGGAGTACCACGTGCAATTAGAGATGGCTCTACGTCGCCCGCTAGAGGCACTTTACGCATATGTACTTTAAGAATTTGCTCACGACCACGTACGTCTGGAAGACCAACAACGACTTGGCGGTCAAAACGGCCAGGACGCAATAGCGCAGGGTCAAGTACGTCAGGACGGTTAGTCGCAGCGATAACAATGATACCTTCGTTACCTTCAAAACCATCCATCTCTACAAGCATTTGGTTTAGTGTTTGTTCACGTTCATCGTGACCGCCACCAACACCTGCACCACGTTGACGACCAACCGCATCGATCTCATCGATGAAGATGATACAAGGTGCCGCTTTCTTCGCTTGTTCAAACATGTCACGTACACGAGATGCACCAACACCTACGAACATTTCTACGAAGTCAGAACCAGAGATAGTAAAGAATGGTACTTTTGCTTCACCAGCAATGGCTTTTGCTAGTAGCGTTTTACCAGTACCAGGAGGACCAACCATTAAAACACCTGTTGGAATCTTACCGCCCAGTTTTTGGAAGCGGCTTGGATCACGCAGGTAGTCCACCAATTCTTTTACGTCTTCTTTTGCTTCGTCACAGCCTGCAACGTCCGCAAAAGTTGTCTTGATCTGCTCTTCGCTCATCATACGAGCTTTGCTCTTACCGAAAGACATAGCGCCTTTACCGCCGCCGCCTTGCATTTGACGCATGAAGAAAATCCATACACCAATCAGTAAGATCATTGGGAACCAAGAAATGAAAATAGTGCCTAGCAAGCTTTGCTCTTCAGGAGGCGTACCTTGCACTTTCACGTTTTGATTAATTAGGTCATCTAGAAGCTTTTGGTCATACACAGGCATGTAAGTAACCATTTTGGCACCGCCGCCGCGACGAACAAAGCTAATCTCACCGTCTTTAAAAGTTGCTTCTTGAATCTGGCCTTGGCCAACTTCCTGTACAAACGTGGTGTAATCCACGGTTCTGCCATTGCTCTCTCCAGGGCCAAAGCTCTGGAATACCGACATCAATACGACAGCGATAACAAGCCACAGAATTAAATTTTTTGCCATGTCACTCAAGGTGTCAGCCTCTCGATAACTAATTGTAATTAAAGGTAGGGTACTACAGTTCATTTCCTGTAGCTATAGTGTTAACCATGCTCTAAACGAGCGAAATAGTTAACCTTTGTAACCAGTGGCTACAACGAAGACTTCTCGGGAGCGAGCTCGCGATGAGTCTGGTTTTCTGATTTTTACGACTTTAAACATGTCTCGGACTTCTTTCACAAATTGATCGAAGCCTTCACCCTGGAAAACCTTTACGACAAAGCTACCATTAGGTGCTAGAACTTGTCGACACATATCTAAAGCCAATTCAACTAAATACATAGCTCGTGGCTGATCTACAGAGTTATTACCAGCGATGTTAGGAGCCATATCAGACATTACTACGTCCACCATCGAAGGTTGGATTCTTTCTAATAGAGCATCTAAAACCGCCTCGTCACGAAAGTCACCTTGCAGGAAGCTTACACCAGCGATTGGATCCATAGGCAATAAGTCACATGCAATGATTTGACCTTCTTCACCTATTATCTTAGCAGCATATTGAGACCATCCACCTGGAGCTGCACCTAAATCGACGACAGTCATCCCAGATTTCAACAATTTATCTTTCGTTTGGATCTCTTCGATCTTGAAGTAAGCACGAGAACGGTAGCCTTTTTTACGAGCTTCGTTTGCGTATTTATCATCAAAGTGTTCTTTCAACCAACGACCAGAACTAGCCGAATGTTTTTGTTTACTCATTTTAATCCCAACAAGGCGTAATTAGGAGCTATTGTTCTAATAGGCTCAACCTATTACTCAATAAATTATAGTCTTCAGCAATAGATGGCGTTAAAATAGCTTTTTTCAACCCTTATTTTAAAGAAAATTGGCCGCGTAATGAACCTAAGCACCAAACAAAAGCAGCACCTAAAAGGCCTGGCTCACAGTTTAAAACCTGTTGTGCTAATGGGCGCAAATGGACTTACAGAAGCCGTGCTAGCAGAAATTGAAATCGCTCTTGACCACCACGAACTGATCAAAATTAAAGTTGCATCAGAAGACCGTGAGACAAAACAGCTGATCATCGACGCTATCGTACGTGAGACGGGCGCTGAAAAAGTTCAGACAATTGGTAAAGTACTTGTGCTATACCGCCAGTCTGAAGAGCGTAAAATCGAAATCCCACGTAAGTAATCCCTACTTGCGCAGAGGAAGAAGAAAAGGTCGCCATGGGCGACCTTTTTTGCATCTATTATTTAAACCTAATTAAAACAGACTGGTTTTAATTAGATATACTCAACGCTATCGATTTCGAAGTCTTTCGCACCGCCTGGGGTTTGAATAACGACTTCGTCACCTTCCATCTTACCGATCAAGCCACGTGCGATTGGAGAACTGATTGAAATGCGGCCGGCTTTGATATCTGCTTCATCGTCACCAACGATTTGGTACGTTTTCTCTTCTTCTGTATCACAGTCAATTAGAGTAACCGTTGAACCAAAAATCACTTTACCAGTGTTGTCCATCGTTGTTACGTCAATGACTTGAGCTACAGATAGCTTGTATTCAATGTCACGGATTTGTGCTTCACAGATACCCTGCTCTTCACGAGCTGCGTGGTATTCTGCGTTTTCCTTCAAGTCGCCTAGTTCACGCGCTTCTGCGATTGCTTCTGAAATTTGTGGGCGAAGCTTTAGTAGACGATCTAGCTCAGTACGTAGCAGTTGTTCGCCACGCAGTGTCATTGGAACTTTTTCCATTATATAACCTCAAGGCCAAAGGTGTCTTTGGACAAAAAAAGCCCACCCAATCATGGTGACTGGGTAGTACGTTCAAAGATTCTGTTTTGATTAGTTTAAACAAACTAGGGTATGAAATCACCTTAATTCGATTTTGCTGCCTAG
Organism: Vibrio owensii; assembly: GCF_002021755.1. Taxonomy (NCBI): domain Bacteria; kingdom Pseudomonadati; phylum Pseudomonadota; class Gammaproteobacteria; order Vibrionales; family Vibrionaceae; genus Vibrio; species Vibrio owensii. The sequence continues at coordinate 2,514,761 of NZ_CP019959.1, read as the reverse complement.
TTGTGTGGTTAATAACGCGCCATCAATTGTTTTTAGATTTAACCATCATCGCAATTTATTGAAAAACAACACTGTTCATTACATAAAAAACCTCAAGAAAGATAAAAACAAATCAATGTCAGGCTAATGTCATGCCGAAACAAATCGTTAAAATACAACCACTTGAGGTAAGCAACCACACAATTGAACACTGTTCATTAGTTGGATTTATATCATTTTACTAACTCATAAGGAAACTTTAGCAGTAAAACATGTCCGGCAAGTTGTTACGTCATAGCTTTTTCGAATGTGGGCGATTCTCACGAGTGAAACTATACGCACAACAACAACTTGTGAGAGATAACCTCTCCCCCATAAAACAATGATTATGGACAGCTAACTAGGACAAATAAGATGAAAAAGACTCTAATTGCTCTTTCTGTATCTGCAGCAGCTATGGCAACTGGCGTTAACGCAGCTGAGCTTTACAACCAAGACGGCACTTCTCTAGAAATGGGCGGCCGTGCTGAAGCACGTCTATCTATGAAAGATGGCGACGTAGCGGACAACTCTCGTATCCGTCTAAACTTCCTTGGTACTCAAGCAATCAACGACAACCTATACGGTGTTGGTTTCTGGGAAGGTGAGTTCACTACAGCTGAAAACGGCGGCGTAGACGGCAACAGCAATCTAGACACTCGTTACGCATACGCTGGTCTAGGCGGTGCTTTCGGTGAAATGACTTACGGTAAAAACGACGGTGCACTAGGCGTTATTACCGACTTCACAGATATCATGGCTTACCACGGTAACTCTGCTGCTGACAAACTAGCTGCAGCTGACCGTTCTGATAACATGTTCTCTTACAAAGGCCAATTCGAAAACCTAGCTGTTAAAGCTAGCTACCGTTTTGCTGACCGTGAAGAAGTAAACGGCGAATACAAAGACAACGGCGAAGATGGCTACTCTCTATCTGCAATCTACACTCTAGGCGACACTGGTCTTGACCTAGGTGCTGGTTACGCAGACCAAGCTGACGCTAACGAATACATGCTTGCTGCTTCTTACACTATGAGCGACCTATACTTCGCTGGTGTATTCACTGACGGCGAAAAAGAAGCTGACTTCAAGAACACTGTAGACTACACAGGTTACGAACTAGCGGGTGCTTACACTCTAGGTCAAACTGTGTTCACTTCTACATACAACAACGCAGAGACAAACGGCGAAACTTCAGCAAACAACTTCGCTGTAGACGCGTCTTACTACTTCAAGCCTAACTTCCGTGGCTACGTATCGTACAACTTCAACCTAATTGATGCTGGCGATTCAATGGGCTCAACTACTGCTTCTAACTACAAAGCTACTAAAGCTGATGCAGAAGACGAGCTAGCTCTAGGTCTACGTTACGACTTCTAATTAAGTCTTAAGACTTGAAGATAAAATGCTCGCACTATGCGGGCATTTTTTATATCCAGAATTCTGCGATTTTTCGGTATATACTCAATTGCATAACTAACCTCACGAACTGTCACTATGCGCTTACCTTGGTCTTTATTACTTTTTTCTAGTCTCGCCCCACTCACATCAATGGCTTATCCTCACCAAGAGGTTTTACCAGAAGGTTCTCGTGTCAGCTTGATTGCTGAAAAGCTCAACGACCAAAGCGAGCTAACCGGTATTCACCCAACCGATCAGTATTTCCCACCAGCCAGCACCTTAAAAGTGGTCACAGCTTTAGCAGCAAAGCTCGAACTGGGGAATAGCTTCGCATTTCGCACCACATTAGAAAGCTCGAGCTCAGATGCTGTACTTACCTTCTCTGGCGACCCAACTCTGCTCACTCAAGATCTAAAAACGATGCTGACGCGAGCAAAGAAAAGTGGACTAAACCAAATTAAAGGCGATCTTTGGTTAGATAATAGCGCCTTTACTGGGTACAACCGCGCTGTAGGCTGGCCATGGGATATTCTGGGGGTTTGTTATAGCGCGCCAGCGTCCGCAATCACTCTAAATGACAACTGTGTTCAAGCTTCCATCTACACCAAGAAAAACGGTTCAACACGAGTTTATGTCCCTGAACATCAACCAATTAATGTCAGCACAAGTGTAAAAACCGTCTCTAGAAGCGTTCAGAAGAGCCGTCACTGTGATTTAGACCTTATTGCTAACCCAGACAACAAATATGAACTAACCGGCTGTCTGGTCGACCGTGGCGACAAGCCACTTCCTCTTAAATTCGCCGTGCAAGATCCTGAACGCTACACCAGTCAAAAAGTGCAAAAGCTCCTCAAACAAGTCGGCATTTCATTAAAAGGGAATGTCCGAATTGGTAAAGCCCCAGAAAAACAGCGTAAATTGCTTGCTGTACACAAATCTGAACCATTGCCGCAGCTATTGGATCAGATGCTAAAACGCTCAGACAACTTGATAGCTGATACGCTGACTAAAACACTTGGCGCGAAGTTTTTTGTTCAACCGGGAAGCTTTACTAATGGCACAGAAGCCATCAAACAGATCATCTTTGCCAATACAGGTATCGATATTCGTAATGCAAGATTAGAAGACGGCTCTGGCTTATCACGCAACAACCGAATTTCAGCCACTTCTATGGCGGCTATTTTGCGTTACATTTGGCAGCATGAGAAGGAACTTAACCTGATCGCAATCATGCCTAAGTCTGGTGAGTCAGGGACCTTGCAATACCGCAAAAGTATGCGTAAGGCGCCAATTAAAGGACAATTGATTGCGAAGAGCGGTTCACTTTACGGAACCTACAACATGGCCGGGTATGGATTAGATAAGAATGGCAAACCAAACACGGTCTTTGTTCAGTTTGTCTCGGACTATTTCCCAGAAAAAAGGGACGATAACAAACCTGTTGTCGCCCCTATTACTCAGTTTGAGAAATTGTTCTATCAAGACATTGTGAGCTTTAGTCAGGCAATGCCTAAGAAGTAGTTCACCACAGTAAAGTAGATCCACATCCCTGATATATCGACAATCGATGCTAAAACTGGGCTCACCAATACGGCTGGGTCCAGTTTACAAGCTCGAGCAATAATAGGCAGTAATCCGCCTAGCGTGGTTGAAATGGTCACCTGAATAAACAACGCAACGGCAATCGCCAACGCGATATCCTCAAGCGCAAATCCTCCAGTCGATTGCCCGCCACTAAATAGCATGATGCGACCAACCATAACGACAGCAATTGCTAGTGCGATAAAAAGAGCGACACGGCTTTCTTTCCATAGCACTTCCAACCATTGGCGTTTCTTGAGCTCACCCGTTGCGAGAGCCCGGATCACCAAGGTTGCCGCTTGCGTCCCTGTATTACCACCAGCTGCCGCGATTACCGGCATGTAAACCGCTAGCAATACAAGTTGGCTCAATGTGTCTTCATATTGGGCGATGATTAAGCCAGAGACTATTCCAAGCAGCGCAAGCGCAATGATCCAGCCAATACGCTGCTTCACATGCCCTAGCACGCTCGTAGAAAGATAACCATCCGGCGTATCAACCTCAGACATATGCAGACCTAACTGGTGAGCATAATGACGCGCACGTTTGTCATGCCCTGCTTGCTCAAGTTGAGCGATAAGGCTATTCACATAACCTACTGAGCAATGCTGCAAAATACCTACCGCCTCATCAATAGGCATAACAGTGAGTAAATGCAGTTGTTGCTCTTGCTCGTATCGCAAAAAAGCATTACGAGCGGCACCAATTTCTACTTCAGAGAAGTTTGGTGTTGTTTCAATAAAAGTGTTGTTCATTACCGTCATGGCGAATCTCCCGATTGGCATTGGTAACGACCATCGACAACGCGCGCAAATAGCCTTCGGCACAATCCATTACGTGTATTAGAAATACTGGATGCACGAAAACATCAATGCAGAAGCACTGTCTATTCAGAATTTATGAAGGGAAATAACAAGAAGGAAAAATTAGAAAAGATGCCTCACCACTCAGGTAAGGCGGAGATCGCCAATACCGAAGCGGGTTATTTCGCTCCCTTAATCTTACTCACCCAGCAACTGGGAGGATGGTCGGTATTGTTCATGTAAATCTCCGATAAAGCTGCTCATCTAGCAGCGCGCGTATAGTAGCAAAAACGAGTCACTTTTACAGTCAATCTCTTGCGGATTCACCAAATTTTCATACAAAAAAAGCGCCCAGTAGGCGCTTTCATTTTGAACAGTTATTGATTACTTAATAGTAATTCGTGCGAATTTACGTTTACCAACTTGGAATACGTAAGTACCTGCTTCAGGTGCAAACTTCGCATCAGCAACTTTCTCGCCTTCAATCTTAGCTGCGCCTTGTTTAACCATGCGCATTGCTTCAGAAGTTGAAGCACATAGACCGGCTTCTTTCAGTAGGTTTGCTACTGGTGTACCCGCTTCAAAATCAAACTCAGGCATTTCATCTGGAATTTGGTTCTTAGCAAAACGGTTCACGAATTCTTGCTCTGCCGCATCGGCATCCGCTTCACTATGGAAACGAGCAATAATTTCTTTCGCTAGCAGTACTTTGATATCGCGAGGGTTCTTACCTGCTTCTACGTCAGCTTTGAACTGTGCAATTTCTTCCAATGGACGGAAAGACAGTAGCTCGTAGTAGCTCCACATTAGATCGTCAGAGATAGACATGATCTTACCAAACATTTCGCTTGGCGCTTCGCTGATACCAATGTAGTTGCCTGAAGATTTAGACATCTTCTTCTCGCCATCTAGACCAACTAGAAGAGGCATCATCAGTACAACTTGAGGTTTTTGACCGTGAGATTTTTGCAGCTCACGCCCCATTAGCAGGTTGAATTTTTGGTCAGTACCACCAAGTTCAACGTCCGTTTCCATTGCTACTGAGTCCCAACCTTGAAGTAGCGGGTACATGAACTCGTGGATAGCGATTGGTTGACCACCAGCGTAACGCTTTTTAAAGTCGTCACGTTCTAGCATACGAGCAACAGTTTGGTTCGCAGCAAGACGAATCATGCCTTCTGCGCCAAGCTCAGATAGCCACTCAGAGTTGAACTGAATTTTTGTCTTAGCTGGATCTAGGATTTTGAACACCTGCTCTTTGTACGTTTCAGCGTTGCGTAGAACGTCTTCACGACTTAGTGGTGGGCGAGTTGTGTTCTTACCTGTTGGGTCACCAACCATCGCAGTGAAGTCACCGATTAGGAACGTCACTTCATGACCTAGTTCTTGGAACAAGCGAAGCTTATTGAAAATAACCGTATGGCCTAGGTGAATGTCAGGTGCTGTTGGATCGGCGCCCAATTTAATACGTAGAGGACGACCTTCTTTTAGTTTTGCGATCAGCTCTTCTTCTGGAATCAGCTCTTCAACACCGCGCTTAATCTCGGCTAATGCAGCTTCAATGCTCGCCATTCTTGTTCACTCCCACAGATTTGGCAAAAATATAATAGCTGAACATCTTACTTGAATAGCGATGCATTTTGAAACAAGTTAGACTAGGTAGTTGTCAATTTTTACGTTTAATTTAGTAATCAAGTACCTCATGCATTCGATTTTTGTCCGACTACCACTCTTGCACAAAGTACTGATCGGTTTTTTTAGTGCGCTTATCATTGTCGCGCTGTTTTTCTTACCCGATCCGCAAGACCTCGATCCGCAGCAAAGCCGACTCAAAGTTGGTGAGCATTATTCGGTACCGATTTCCGTAGAATCACCCGAGCGCAGCACTTCTTCTAACCTCCCTTCTGTTTTGCGCTGGGAAACGTATAAAGTCAAAAATGGTGAGAGTGCTGCGGTTCTGTTTCAGCGCGTTGGTCTGTCTCCTCGCCTTTTGCATGAACTGATTACTTCCGATAAAGAAATCAAACAACAGCTCACTCGACTTCGTCCTGGCGATAGACTCCAATTTGGCTTTGATGAAAACAACGACTTTATTCAACTTAAACGTACACTCAATGCCTTCGAAACTTTCCGTATAAAACTGCAAGGCAGCAAATACGTTTCTGAAGTGGACAAGAAAGAAGTCGATTACCAATTCAACTACGCAGAAGCGACCATCAAATCCAACTTCTGGAATGCAGGCATCTCATCAGGCTTGAATGCTAACCAAATTATGGAATTGGCCGGCATCTTTGGCTGGGACATCGACTTTGCTTTGGACATTCGTAAAAACGACACCTTCCGCGTGCTTTATCAAGAAGAAGTCGTCGAGGGCGAAGTCATTGGACGTGGCAAGATCATCGCAGCAGTCTTTAAAAACCAAGGTGATACCTTCACTGCGATTTTAGATGAGAAGAGCGGTAAGTACTTCGATGAAAATGGTCGAGCAATGAAGAAAGCCTTCTTACGTGCTCCTCTGGATTTCCGCCGTGTGAGCTCTAACTTTAACCCTCGCCGTTTACACCCAGTAACGGGCAGAGTTCGTCCTCACCGAGGCACCGATTACGCAGCGCCAGTTGGTACACCAATTTGGGCAGCTGGTAATGGTGTGGTACAAAAGTCAGCTTATAACAAATTCAACGGCAACTACGTGTTTATCAAACACAGTAACACCTACATCACTAAGTATCTGCACTTAACGAAACGTACAGTGAAAACAGGGCAACGAGTGAAACAAGGGCAAACCATCGGTACTTTAGGCGGTACTGGCCGTGTAACCGGTCCACACCTGCACTACGAGTTCTTGGTTAACGGTGTTCATAAGAACCCAAGAACCGTGAAGCTGCCGCAATCGAAGTCTTTAACGGGTAAAGCGAAGCAAACCTTCATGGCGAATGCAAAAATCAGCATGGCGAAGCTGGATCGCTACAGTAAGTTACTCGCGATGAAGTAAAAAGACATGATTGTTTAGAACAACACCCAAGAGGCAGCCTAAGCTGCCTCTTTTGTTTGTGGTTCTTTTTCATCAAGGTTGTGTTCGCGACCAAGCATTAGAAGACAAGGCGTAAGCACCAGCGTCAACACCGTAGCAAAAGCCAAACCGCCTGCGACAGCTGTTGCCAATTGAGACCACCATTGCGTGCTTGGCGCACCAAACTCAATCTTCTGATTCACTAAGTCGATGTTCATCTCTAACACCATTGGCAGTAAGCCAAGTATGGTAGTGACCGTGGTTAACAGCACAGGACGAAGGCGCTGCACCCCAGTACGTAAAATCGCATCTGATTTTTCTAAACCGCGTCTGCGCATTTGATTGTAAGTATCAATCAATACGATGTTGTTGTTTACAACAATACCAGCCAGCGCAATCACCCCAATCCCCGACATAATGATGCCGAACGGTTTTTGGAAGATGAGCAAGCCGGCAAACACGCCAACTGTAGAGAACAACACAGCACTTAAAATCAAAAATGCTTGGTAGAAGCTGTTGAATTGAGTAATCAGGATCAAAGCCATCACACCCAGTGCAACCATGAAAGCACTTTGCAAAAACGCAGAAGAGTTTTCTTGTTCCTCGTTTTGACCGCGAATTTTAAACTCAATACCAGTAGGTAAGCCCAACTGCTCTACTTCTGCGGTTATCTTTGGTAATTCAAGGGCAAGGTTATAACCCTCAACCATGTCTGCTTTGATGTTCACTACGCGTCGGCCATCAACACGTCGAATCGTATCTTGTTTGTGATCGGGCTTAATCTGAGCAAAGTTAGTGATCGGAACTAAGCCAGCCGCCGTTTTCACGCGTAATTGATCAAAGCGGCCGATATCCCGCTTCTCTTGCGGATAACGCACTAAGATATCGACTTCTTCATCGGCATCATCGGGCAGATAATCACCAATCTTCAAACCGTTAGTCACAAACTGGACAGTATTACCAACCAAAGTCGCATCAGCAGCAAAGCGAGAAGCATCGTCTCTGCGGATATCAATCTGCCAATCAATCCCTTCTTTATTAGTGGTATCACTCAAGTTAGTTAAAGCTGGATTACGATCAGCCCAGTAACGAACCATTTTGGCTGCACTGTCTAACTGGTCAATGCTTGAATTTTGCGCCGACATTTCAATAACGAGATCATGCTCTACTGGCGGACCAGCATCGGGGAATTTGTACTCCAACTCCACGCCTGAGAATTGATTGGTAGTCTGTTTGAGCTCTTCAATGATGTCTTTCACTTTGCGGCGATATTGCCAATCGACAGGCGTAATCTGAATCTGACCAATCTCATCACCATCATTTGAATCCGTTCCGGTACGCGTGTAGACACTTTCAAACTCATCGTGTCCTAGCATGACTTTTTCGATCTCTTTCATCACGACGTCTTTTTCGTTGATCGATAAGTCACCGTAAGAACGCACCTTAACGGTAAAGAATGCAGGGTCAACTTCTGGGAAGAACTCAGCTCCTAAACCCGCTTTGCTATAAGTAAAGCCAACACCACCCGCGAGCAAAATCGCACTGAACAATACTTTTAACGGGTGACGAATCGCAATCGAAAGCGTCTTGTAATAGAGCTTGGTGATGCCAGTGGCTTTATCAAACTCACCGTTATGCAGATCAACCATCTCTTGCTGGCTTTTGGGATTCACAACTTGAGGCTTACCAATAATCCCACCAATCACCGGAACAAACAGCAGCGCCATCATCAGCGAGGCAGTCAGTGTAGCGATCAACGTTAACGGCAAGTACTTCATGAATTCGCCGGTAATATCTGGCCAAAACAGTAAAGGGGCAAACGCAGCAAGGGTCGTCGCAGTCGATGCCGTTATAGGCCAAGCCATCCGTTTTGCCGCGTCTCGATAGGCTTCTTTACGTGGCGTACCTTCTTGCATCCGTCTATCAGCAAATTCGGTCACTACGATAGCGCCATCCACCAGCATACCTACCGCCATAATAAGCGCGAAGAGCACTACAATGTTGACCGTTAAGCCAAACACCGACAGCACTAACAAACCTGTAAGGAAAGAACCCGGAATCGAGATACCAACCAAGAGAGCGGTTCGCACACCAAGTATCGCGATGATAACAATGACGACAAGAATGATGGCAGAGAGAATGTTGTTTTGCAGATCGTTGAGCATCAGTTTGACGTCATCAGACTGATCCCAAGTGTATTTGACTTGTAGGTTATTCGGCCACTCTGAACGCTTTTGAGCCTCGAGCATCACTTGTTTGACTAACTCAACCGTCTCAATAATGTTTTCACCCGCGCGTTTTTTGACGTTGAGTACGACAGCAGGATTACCATCTAAGCGAGCAAAACTCTCAGGATCGCGAAATGCCCTGCGCACCGTCGCAACATCACCAAAGGTAATCACCTCTTTACCGTTCACCTTGATAGGTAGCTCTAGTACGTCTTTAAGAGAGTCAAACACAGAAGGAACTTTAACCGAGAAACGACCATATCCCGTATCGACAAAACCCGCAGCTACGACTCGGTTGTTAAGAGCAATCAAGTTGTAGATGTCAGCTTGATCCAAACCGTAGCTTTCCATCAACAGCGGATCGACCACGATCTCTACGATATCTTCACGATCACCAGCAATATCGACTTCTAGAACCTGACGATAGCTTTCTAACTTATCACGCAGTGCACGAGCAATTTGTACGGTAGTTCGCTCGGGCACCGTGCCATACAAAACCACCGTCAATACCGGTTCTTCTGATGCGAACGTCACTTCATTTACAGTTGGCTCATCACTGTCTTCGGGCAATTTAGGTTTGGCAAGATCCACAGCGTCGCGCACATCCGCCATTGCTTCGGCCAGATCGACACCTACACTAAACTCAAGCGTGACCGAGGCATGACCTTCTGAAGCCACAGCGGTCATTTCTTTTACGCCTTCGATCGAACGCAACTCTTGCTCTATTGGGCGTACCAATAAGCGTTCAGCATCTGTTGGTGAAATGCCTTGGTGCCCAACGGAAACATAAATGATTGGGATGGTGATATCGGGACTCGACTCTTTGGGGATCGTAATGTAAGTGATCACTCCAGCAATCAAAATCATCACCAATAAGGTGAGCATGGTACGTGCACGCGATAACGCAGCATCAATCAAAGCAAACATATTGCCCCCTTACTGCTGATTCGCGGCTTCGATGGCGTCATCCACCTTGGTCGCCATCACTAAATCACCATCACGCGCAAAACCTTGTCCGAGCACAATGATGTCCACTTGGTCGCCCAATCCAGACAACCAAACGCCATCTTTTTCGGCTTTCACAAGTTGAATAGGAACAAAATGGACATGCTGATCACGCAGTGTCTTGATGCCAAGGTTACCTTCTTCATCGAGCGCGAGCATGGCTGCGGTCACTTTTACGGCCAACACTTCGCTCAAAGACAACACGACTTCGGCACTGATCCCCGCCGGCATTGCACTCTCACGGTTTTCAATTTCGATCTCAATTGGGAACGTATTGGTTGAAGTCGAAGACACACGTCCGATATAACGAATCGTGCCTTGTTGGTGAACGTTGTTAATAGTGCGAACGTCAGCGGCTTGGCCTTCTTTTAAATACTGAATATGACGCTCGCTAACATCCGCTTCGATGACTAACTTTTCAAGGTCAATAACGGTGGCAATCGGATCGCCAACACCAACAAAGTCACCAACTTCAACGAATCTATGGTCAAGAATGCCATCGAAAGGCGCTCTTACTTTAGTGTTTTTTAGAGCCGTTTCAACGTTACTTAGGTTTGCTCGTGCATCAACCAAGGCTGCTTGTGCTGTGGCAAACGCAACCTCCCCCTGTAAGCCTCGATTTTTCAGAGACTCTGCAGCTTTAAACTCTTTTTCTTTAACACGCAGCATCGCTTTGGCGCGTTTAAGCTGAATATCGAGGTCACGCTCATCAATATTAGCAATCACCTGCCCTTGCTTCACGCTTTGCCCTTTTTGCACATTCAAACTGATGATCTTACCTGCGACTTCAGCCCCTAGGCGAGCTTGTCGATTTGGCGCGGTGCGACCGTACAGTTCAATGGTTTTGCTGGTTGGTTGGGCGGTAAAAGAGTTGAACATCACCTTAGCAACAGGTGTGTCTTCAGATTGAGAGTTTGAAGGAGAAACCGTTTCGTCTTGTGCTTTAAGTTGACCCATTGCGAGCCAAGCAGCTAAAGCGATCACAAGCGTTAGAGAGACTAGCCATGGACGCTCTACAATACGACGTCCAAAAGAAGATCCAGACATACAAAGTCCTTTTTATTTTTAACTCGCAGCTCTCTTTGGAACTGGGAGTGCGTTTACGTGACTTCCTGCTACGTAAAACTCAGGCAGCCAATTGGCTGCCTGTTGTCGTGTTAATTAAACACTGAATGATGCACCACAACCACAAGTTGTCGTCGCATTTGGGTTATTGACGAAGAAGCGAGCTCCTTCTAAACCTTCTGTGTAATCAACCACGCCACCGATTAGGTATTGCAGGCTCATTGGGTCTACAACCAGTGTTACACCACTGTTTACGATTGTTGTGTCGCCTTCATTTACGTTCTCATCAAATGTGAAGCCGTATTGGAAACCACTACAGCCGCCACCAGTAATGTATACGCGTAATTTCAGTGCTGGGTTTTCTTCTTCCGCAATCAACGTTTGAACGCGAGATGCCGCGGCATCAGAAAAAGATAATGGTACGTTTACTTCGCTCACGAAGACCTCTCTCACTCGTGTAATGCGTCAAGCCTGAAGCAAGACGTCAAATTTGTGCTAATTAGAGCGATTATCCAATACCTGACCAACTCGTTCAAGTATTCACCGCCGATTCTTTATATCCGATGCTGATATGTAAGATTACAACGCCAGACTACACATAAATTACCCAAAACGTTTCTAACTTGAGATTAGCTAGGTACAATGCGCTCCACTTGGTCCGAGCAATCAAAAGAGGATAACCCCATGACCAAATCATCAGAGCTATATCAAAAGGCTCAGCAAACCATTCCTGGCGGTGTGAACTCACCAGTTCGTGCATTCAACGGCGTTGGCGGTTCTCCGCTATTTATCGAACGAGCAGACGGTGCCCTGATTTTTGATGCCGATGGTAAAGCGTACATTGATTACGTTGGCTCTTGGGGTCCTATGATTCTAGGTCATAACCACGCAGTAATCCGTGAAGCGGTTATCGATGCAGCACAACGCGGTCTAAGTTTCGGTGCACCAACTGAGATGGAAATTGCGATGGCTGAGCTCGTATCTGAGCTAGTGCCATCAATGGAACAAATCCGTATGGTGAGCTCTGGTACAGAAGCGACCATGAGTGCTATCCGTCTTGCTCGTGGCTTCACTGGTCGTGACAAGATCATGAAATTTGAAGGTTGTTACCACGGCCATGCTGACAGCTTGCTAGTAAAAGCGGGCTCTGGCGCACTAACTCTAGGTCAACCAAGCTCTCCTGGCGTTCCTGCAGATTTTGCTAAGCATACGCTAACGGCAACATTCAACGACCTAGATTCAGTACGTGAACTATTCGCAGCAAACAAAGGCGAAATCGCATGTATCATCGTTGAGCCAGTAGCGGGCAACATGAACTGTATCCCACCAGTAGAGGGTTTCCACGAAGGTCTTCGTGAAATCTGTGACCAAGAAGGCGCGCTACTGATTTTTGATGAAGTAATGACAGGTTTCCGTGTTGCTCTAGGCGGCGCGCAAGCACACTACAACATCAAACCAGACCTAACGACTCTAGGTAAAGTGATAGGTGGCGGCATGCCAGTGGGCGCTTTCGGTGGTCGTAAAGAAGTAATGCAATACGTAGCACCGACAGGTCCTGTTTACCAAGCTGGTACGCTTTCAGGTAACCCTGTGGCGATGGCTGCGGGCTTTGCATGCTTGAACCTTCTAAAAGAAGAAGGCAACGAGAAACGTCTTGCGGCGAAAACAAAACAGCTTGCTGAAGGCTTCAAAGCTCTTGCTGAGAAACACGGTATCCCAATGGTAGTAAACCAAGTGGGCGGCATGTTTGGCTTCTTCTTCACAGACCAAGAAACCGTAACGTGCTACGAAGACGTGACTAAGTGCGACGTTGAGCGCTTCAAACGTTTCTTCCACCTAATGCTAAAACACGGTGTATACCTTGCACCATCAGCATTTGAAGCAAGCTTTACTTCTCTTGCTCATGGTTCAAAAGAAATCGACGCAACACTAGAAGCTGCAGATCGCTGTTTCGCGATTCTGGCAGAAGAAGCTAAGTAAGCTTTTTACTCGAACACCAAAAGCAAAAAAGGACCTTCAGGGTCCTTTTTTATTGTCTGAACTATGCTTGCCAATTAAAAATCACGAGAATAGCGAGTACACCGATAACAATACCAAACCACGGTATGCGTTTGTTTTTCTTCTCACTCTGACACTTCTTGTCACCGTTACAACAACCCATTTTTCTATCTCTTGATTGATAACTGCCTGATTTGTGGTCATTATAACAAGGTCCGTTGCACCTTCCCAATTCGGCTATGTCATAAGCTTGAAAGAATCGTGGGTGCAAAGTAATAAAGGTTTGACGCTGTGGTATAAAGCGCTAGCCGTAACATCATCCGTAAGTTGGATTAATCCCATGCCGAACAATGTAAAAATCACGTCGAGTCACCGAGTGTTAGTTGTTGCACTACTCGCCGCTGCTTTTGCCTGCTATTTATTGGTTGAACCCTACGTAAACTCAATCGTAATGGCCTTTATAATCTCACTACTTATGTTCCCAATACATGAGTGGTTTGAGAGCAAAATGCCTAACCATAAAAACTTGGTCTCACTACTCTCCTGTGTGGTTCTAACCTTTATTATTGTGATTCCATTGTTGTTTGTCTTTGCTGCCATCGTTCAGCAAGGTTCCGTCTTTTCTCAAAACACCTATAAGTGGGTGACCAATGGTGGAATCCAAGATATCTTCCAACACCCTTGGGTAGTCAAAGGTTTAGCGCTGGTTAATGAGTACTTACCTTTCGATAAAATAGAACCTCAAGCTATCGCAGAGAAGATTGGTCAATTCGCTACATCATTTGGTTCAAACCTTGTCGCTATCAGTGCAAAAATCCTTGGTGATGCGACGAACTTCCTGATGGACTTCTTCCTAATGCTGTTTGTGTTGTTCTTCCTGTTGCGTGACCACGATAAGATCATCTCAGCAATGCGCCACATCTTGCCGCTTTCTCGTAGCCAAGAAGACAAGATTCTGACCGAGATTGAACAAGTATCGAAATCCGCAGTTATGGGGTCATTCTTGACCGCGATAGCTCAAGGTTTTGCGGGCGGTATTGGCATGTGGTTGGCTGGTTTCCCTGGCCTGTTCTGGGGCACGATGATGGGCTTCGCGTCTTTCATTCCGGTCGTTGGTACCGCGTTAATTTGGATTCCGGCAGCCGCTTACTTGTTCCTAACTGGTGATACAACTTGGGCCATTTTCCTAACGGTGTGGAGCGTGGTCGTGGTTGGCTCTATTGATAACCTGTTGCGCCCGCTGCTAATGCAAGGTAGCGCCGGCATGAACACCCTTATGATTTTCTTCTCGTTACTGGGTGGTCTGCATCTGTTTGGTTTGATTGGTCTTATCTACGGTCCATTGATCTTCGCCGTGACCATGGTGCTGTTTAATATCTACGAAGAGGAGTTCAAAGACTTCCTCAACCAACAAGACAACAGTTAGTCATCGCTTAAGCACTTCAAGCTTGGGGCAGATTGTGCGAAAATCTGCCCCTAATTATTTCTGATGAACCTAATTTATGTCTGCTTACATCGCACCTAGCCAAATTGCTCAGCGCCAACTTGAGTATTTCAACGGAAAACACGTTTTAGTCACAGGAGAAGTTGAAGACTTGTTCCCGCTAGAGTTAGTGGAGCATTGCGAATCTGTAGAAGTGTTTACTTCCAACTACAGCTACTATCGCCAAATTCAAACCTCTGACAAAGTGAAAAGTCATTTTGGTTCTGAGTTTGACGTTGAAACACAAGCGGACATGGTCCTTTTATACTGGCCAAAAGCTAAAGCTGAGGCGGAATATCTGCTAGCGATGTTGATGGCTAAGCTAGGCATCAATACAGAAATCGTTGTGGTTGGTGAAAACCGTTCAGGTGTAAAAAGCATCGAGAAGATGTTCAAAGACTATGGTCCCGTGAAGAAGTACGACACCGCTCGTCGCTGTTCATTTTACTGGGGAACTTGCCTTAACCAGCCAAAGCCTTTCAATCAAGCCGACTGGTTTAAATCTTACGAAATTACACTTGGTGAACAATCACTTACCGTTAAGAGTCTACCTGGCGTATTCAGCCATGGTGAGTTTGACCTAGGCAGTCGTCTTCTACTGGAAACCTTACCAAAACTTTCAGGCAAGGTACTGGACTTTGGTTGTGGTGCTGGTGTGCTAGGTGCATTTATGGCTCAAGCAAACCCAGAGATCGCGATTGAGATGTGTGATATTAACGCTTATGCCATTACCTCTAGCCAAGCAACACTCGAGGCGAATGGGTTATCAGGTCGTGTTTTTGCCTCAGATATCTACTCAGACACGGCTCAAGACTACCGTTTTATTGTCAGTAACCCACCATTCCACAGTGGCTTAGACACAAACTACAACGCAGCAGAAACTCTGTTAGGTCAAGCACCAAAGTATATGACGGCCAACGGTGAGATGGTCATTGTGGCGAACAGTTTCTTGCAGTATCCACCAATTATTGAGAAAGCATTCAATAATTGCGAGACGCTAAATAAGACCAATAAATTCTCTATCTACTACGCTAAAAAATCGTAACACTCCCTTGCGCAGGTGAATTCCTGCGCAATCCATTGCTGAATTTTACACAACTCAAAGAAAAACTGCGTCGCTACCCACGCTTTGCAATCAACTTTCTTGTCAAAGAAAAAAAACTCGTTAATTTTGTTAATTCTATCGAATTTAACTTCTTGCCCGTTTTTAACGAGAACCTTGGCAAGCGCCAACCAATCGGTCGCTGCCCTTTAACGAGTTGTAATCTTATCCATGTTTAAATTCTACAAAAAGCAGAAATTTAAGCGCCTGCAAAGCACGCTAATGACCGCATTTTTGGTTCTTAGTATTACGCCCCTGACGATCACTGCGATTTTCTTCCTGCAATCACACAGTAAAGATCTCCAAGAGCAAAGTACATCGCACCTGCTCTCTGTTCGTGATACTAAGCAACAGCAGATCATTGACTACTTCGCTGCGCAAGAAACGGAAGTGATGGGCTTCGTACGTTCAGAACTTGCCTATGCCAGTGGCGGACGCTTCTACGGCTTAGTCAACGCATTTAGCCGTTTAGGGCACGATATTGACGAAGCGAGAGAAAACGCACAGCACCGCTACATCAAAGGCAGTGGTGATCAAATCAAAACGTCGATTTTGCCGGAATCGTCCAACTATGTTGGCAGTGAACGCTACCGCCTACTCCACAAACGCTACCATTGGGCATACCTAGAACTGCTAAAACGTTCTGATTTCAATGATATTTTGTTGGTCGACATTGACGGTAATGTCACGTACTCCATCAATAAAGATGACAACTACGGCACAAACCTACTAACCGGTCGCTATAAAGAGACGGCGTTAGGTCGTACCTTTAAACGTTTATCAGAAGACGTCAGTGCACGCCGAAAAGTCAATGAAGATTACACCCCAGTGGTGGTGTCTGACTTTGATATCGAAAACGGAAAGCAAGTTGCTTGGTTAGGTGCGCCTATTGTTCAGCAAGGCTACCTCCACAGTTATGCGATGTTCCGTTTGCCAAATAACGGCATTACCAAGCTTATTGCGGAAATTAACCGTGATTCATCCATTGAAACCTTGCTCGTTGGTAGTGACCACAAACCTAGAACGATCAATACCAAACAAGAAGATATCCAAAACAGCTTAGAAATCGTGGATAAAGCGTTGGCCGGTGACACTGAAGTAGGTACTTACAGTAACCGCTTAGGTGAAGAGATGATTGCGGCGTTTGCGCCAATTGAAACTCGTGGCCTAACTTGGGCGCTAGTCGTGCAACTTCCTGAAAAAGAAGCCTTTGCGCGTGTCCACCAGCTTGAAAAACTGTTTGTGATTGCGATGTTAATTGCGATCGTATTGGTAGTTATCGCCTCACATTACTTATCGAACTTCATCACTTCACCACTGCTAAAACTGACTTGGGCAGCAGAGAAAGTGTCTGCAGGCGATTTGGATGAAACGACCTTTAACACCGAACGAAAAGACGAGATTGGGCGTCTTGCGATCAGCTTTGAGCGTATGCAACGCTCTATTCGTGAAAAGATTCAAACCATCAAGCAGCAAAATGAAGAGTTAGAAAGCAACATCAAGCTGATCCAAAAGCAAAACGAAGAATTACAGCTGGCTGATAAGCTGAAAGATGAGTTCCTTGCGACAACCTCCCATGAACTTCGCACGCCATTACACGGCATGGTTGGTATTGCAGAAACCTTGGTATCTGGCGCAAATGGGGCTATTCCGGCTAGCCAGAAATATCAATTGGACATCATCATCAAGAGTGGTCAACGCCTAGCGAACCTCGTTGATGACTTATTGGATTACCACAAGATGCGCTATGGCAGCATGGATATCCAAAAGTCAGCAGTGAGTCTAGCAAGTGCCACACGCTTAGTATTAGAGCTTTCCGGTCACCTATTGGGTAACAAGACTATCCGCATCATTAACCAAGTGCCTGCAGATTTGAAAGCTGTCTCAGCGGATCCTCAGCGCTTAGAACAAGTGCTGTACAATTTGATCGGTAATGCCATCAAGTACACCTCTGAAGGTAAGATCGTCATTTCAGCAATGGTTGTTGACGATCAAGTTCGAGTGCAAGTCGTGGATACAGGTCAAGGCATCCCAGCAGAGCATCTAGAACATATCTTCGAACCTCTGATTCAAGCAGGCCAAGACGCGAGCCGCTACCGTCAAGGTGCAGGACTGGGTCTATCAATCAGCCGTCAACTTATTGAGTTGATGGGCGGGTCATTGTATGTGAGCAGCCAACCTATGGTAGGCACCACATTCAGCTTTACCCTGCCGCTAGCAAGTGAAGAAGAGATCCAAGCGACACAAAGCCTAGCTGCTCGCGGGCACTTCCAAATCCCTGAGGCAAATTTTGAGAACAACGATGACTTGTCTCTGCCAGAGAACCCAGACGGTCCATTGCTTTACGTTGCCGATGATGAACCAGTTAACCTGCGCGTTCTAGAAAGCTTCCTAAGGTTGGAAGGCTATCGCGTTCGCACGATTTCTGATGGTCCAGAAACGCTGGCGTTAATTGAACAAGAAAAGCCAGAATTGCTTTTATTGGACATCATGATGCCGGGGATGAGTGGTTATCAAGTGTGCAGTGAGCTTCGTGAAACTTACGATCATGCAGAGCTACCAATCATCATGCTAACCGCATTAAGCCAAACAGAGGACCGAGTGAGAGGCTTTGAAGCGGGCGCGAATGATTACCTGACAAAACCATTCAACAAACAAGAGCTAGCGGCACGTATTCAGGCGCACCTAACGGCAAGTAAAGCGGAAATGCGACACATCGAAAACAAGTTATTAGAGTCGGAGCTGCGCCAACGTGCAGAAGTCGAAGCGAGCTTGTTGGAGACCCAAGGGCGATTACTAGAGCAGCTAGAATCTGCACCAGAAGCTATTATTTGTCTTCGTGAAGACCAACGCATTCGCTTTGCTAATGAAGCGGCCTGTAAGCTGTTTAAACGCAGCTTAGAACAGTTGAAGCGCTCTTCAGCAGACGAATTGATCGCACCTAAGTTCTTGACGGTTAAGCAACCTCACTACTGTGGCAAGATTGATATCTACATTGAAGATATTCGCCAAAACATCGAAGCCGACATTCTAAAACTTCCAGAAGGCTCTGGTTTGGATGTGATGTACATCTTTAATGTCGGCGGCGGTGCTAACGCTGCTCGTATCCACAACCTAGAGACGGCAGTTGAAGTGCTTTCATGCTACGCATTCGATGGCGACAAAGACCAACTTCAGAAGCTAAAAGAGCTTGGTGGAGAGTTTACACGCTTAGCAGATAAAGCTTTGGGTAACAAGAAAGACAAACAAGAGCTGCTTCGTGAGGTTCTTGTCGATACCATGACCCATGCATTGGAATACTGGGAGTCTGTTACCGGAGAGACCAAGTTTGCGTTTGCTGAGCAAAGTGGCTTGTGGCGTGTTTACCTAGACCGCAGTACCTTGCAGACTCGTACCCTCGACAAATACATGCGTATCGAGACACTACCTAAAACACCACGTTGGAGAACGGTATTAAGCTCGATTGAGTTTATCTTGGAGCACTGTAAAGAACAGAGCCCAGAACGCGCATACATTGAAGCTCAGCGCGACAAAATGCAGAGACTTTTAACAAGCTAACTTCACAACACACAAATGACAGCCCCGCATTTAGCGGGGCTTTTTTATATTCGACCAAAACTCACGCTTACCGACTTAGATAGCAAGACGACCACTCAGGCTCTAATCTATATCTACTCAGTTACTCTCCATGTCCCACTTAGCTCATCTTTTATCAGTTCATGTAGAGTTGGAAGCAAGCTATCAAAAAAGCCATTCTAGACACCCTCTACGTACGAATTTGAGCGGCAACTTTCTGGATAATTACAAACGTAATTTATTACCCTAAAGTCCTCTAAAAACACTTCCTTTCCCTCATAAAAAAAGCATAATCAGCAGCCAAATTTTGCTGTTAAAAACCTCTGTTTTTTACTCAGCAAGGGAAATTAGGCCAACATTTGATGGAGATTGCGAAGTCAATCACAACAGAACGGCAGATTAAATTTCACCTAGTTAATTAACAAAAAAATCGTGTGTGAGCCAGATCGCCAAAGCATTACAAGCCCACAAAACTATTAATTTAAAAGAGATTAAGAGTAAGTAAACACTAACACACAAAGTTAAAGCGGATATAAACTGCGACGCATATCAACGTTTACTTTTTAGCCTTACCAGGCTTAAAAACGAACAAAATGACGTTTATGACGGAGTTGGTGCGGTTTTTAACGTTTTTAACGGGAATCGAGTTTGATTATTTTGTGGATAAGGTGTTTTCTTACTCCTGCCTAAGGCCTACAGGCCACTCTTAGAGCGAAACCAATTTAATGTGGAGCGAAGAGGTGGGCCTTGGAGAGTGTTTATCAATTGATGACATTCAATTCCATTAGTGAAATGAAAGCAAATAGTAAGGAACAGCTATGCTTGCCAATATTAAAAAAACAGCACTAGCAACAGCAATTATTGCAACGGCTACTACAGGTTTTGCATCAGTAGCTACAGCCGCTGAGCGCAGTGAACTGACTATCCACCCTAAAGAGTTTACAACTTTTGTTCGTAACTTTAACCCTTTCTTGGGTGCAACAAACCTGCACACAACTACTGACTTTATCTACGAGCCACTAGTTGTTTTCAACGAAATGCACGGTAACACACCGGTATTCCGTCTAGCAGAAAACTTCCAAATGTCTGACGACCTAATGAGCGTAACTTTCGATATCCGTAAAGGCGTAAAATGGTCTGACGGCGAAGCGTTTACCGCTGATGACGTTGTTTACTCTTTCAACCTAGTTAAAGAGAAGCCAGAGCTAGACCAATCTGGTATCAACTCTTGGGTAACTGGCGTAGAGAAAGTTAACGATTACCAAGTTAAGTTCCGTCTAAGCGAAGCAAACTCAAACGTTCCTTACGAAATTGCTAAAGTACCAGTTGTACCTAAGCACGTATGGAGCAAAGTGAAAGATCCATCAACATTCACTAACGAAAACCCAGTAGGTTCTGGCCCATTCACAGTGATCGACACTTTCACCCCTCAACTGTACATCCAGTGTGAAAACCCGAACTACTGGGATGCAGCGAACCTAGACGTTGACTGTCTGCGTGTTCCTCAAATCGCGAACAATGACCAGTTCCTAGGTAAGATTGTTAACGGCGAAATGGACTGGACTTCTTCATTCGTTCCAGACATCGACCGCACTTACGCAGCAGCGAGCCCTAAACACCACTACTGGTACCCGCCAGCAGGTACTCAAGCGTTCGTAGTAAACTTCAAGAACCCAGATGCAGCGAAAAACGAAGCACTAACTAACGTTGACTTCCGTCGCGCATTCTCTATGGCTCTTGACCGTCAAACTATCATTGATATTGCATTCTACGGCGGCGGTACAGTGAACGACTTCGCATCTGGTCTTGGCTACGCATTCGAAGCTTGGTCTGACGAGAAGACTCACGACAAGTTCAAGGGTTACAACTCTTACAACGCTGAAGGCGCTAAGAAACTTCTAGCGAAAGCGGGCTTTAAAGACGTAAACAAAGACGGTTTCGTTGACACGCCATCTGGTAAGTCTTTCGAGCTACTAATCCAATCTCCAAACGGTTGGACTGACTTCAACAACACTGTACAGCTTGCTGTTGAGCAACTTGCAGAAGTAGGCATCAAAGCACGTGCTCGTACACCAGACTTCTCTGTGTACAACCAAGCAATGCTTGAAGGTACTTACGACGTTGCGTACACCAACTACTTCCACGGTGCAGACCCATACACTTACTGGAACAGTGCTTACAACTCAGCACTACAATCTGGTGACGGTATGCCTCGCTTCGCGATGCACTTCTACAAGAACGACAAGCTAGATGGTCTTCTAAACAGCTTCTACAAGACAGCTGACAAGCAAGAGCAGCTAGAAATCGCTCACGGTATTCAGCAAATCATCGCTCAAGACCAAGTGACTATCCCTGTGATGTCTGGTGCTTACATGTACCAATACAACACAACTCGCTTCACTGGTTGGTGGAACGAAGAAAATCCTAAGGGCCGTCCAAACATTTGGGCTGGTATCCCAGAGCGTCTACTTCACGTACTGGACCTAAAACCAGTTAAATAAGTAGAAGTTCATTTCTAGCGGCACACATCCCGTGTGCCGCCTATAAAAATCCCCTTGTTACTAAACCAACATATGGCGCTCGTCGTCAGGGGATTTTTCGCTCTAAATTTCGCTAGGAGCGACCTGAAACCAGAAACAGGGAAAAAATCTGGGTGAGTAAGGTGTGAGTTATGGGTTATTTTTTAAGACGTTTGTCGTTCTATCTTGTCGCGCTCTTGGTTGCAGCGACGTTAAACTTCATTATTCCGCGAGCAATGCCTGGTGACCCAGTTACCATGATGTTTGCTAACGCATCAGTACAGGTAACGCCAGAGCGAATCGCAGCAATGAAAGAACTGCTGGGTTTCGTAGATGGTCCAATCTACATTCAGTACCTGTCGTACATCAAAAACATTCTAAGCTGGGAGCTAGGTACTTCTATCCAGTTCTACCCGCTTTCAGTTAACTCTCTACTAGGTGGCGCATTCGGTTGGTCATTGTTCCTAGCAGGTACTGCAGTTGTACTATCGTTCTCGATTGCTTCTGTACTAGGTATCTTCGCAGCTTGGAAACGTGGTAGCCGATACGATGCATTCGTAACACCGGGCACACTGATCATTCAAGCGATTCCACAAATGGTTATCGCGATGCTAGCGCTGTTCATCTTTGCCATCGGTCTTAAGTGGTTCCCATCAGGCTACGCCTACACCCCGGGTACTGTGCCAGATTGGACAAGCTGGGAGTTCCTAAAAGACGTGGGTTACCACGCTATTCTTCCATTGTTCTGTGCGACGATTGTTCAGATTGGTGGCTTCCTAGTAAACATGCGTAACAACATGATCAACCTTCTTGCTGAAGATTACATCACAATGGCAAAAGGTAAGGGTCTGAGCGAAAACCGTGTGGTATTCAACTACGCAGCTCGTAACGCACTACTACCAAGTGTAACCGCACTTTCAATGTCTCTAGGTATGGCAATCGGTGGTCAGCTAATCATCGAGATGATCTTCAACTACCCAGGTCTAGGTACGGTTCTTCTAAACGCAATTCACGCACGTGACTACCAAGTACTTCAAGGTCAGCTAATCATCATGACGATGTTCATGCTGTGCTTCAACCTAATGGCTGACATGCTGTACATGATTCTAGACCCTCGCCTACGTAAGGGAGGCAAATAATCATGAAAGAACTATTTAAACTGATTTTAGGTAACGCGTTCGCACGTGTTGGTTTGGCAATTATCTCGGTATTCATCTTTGTAGCAGTAGCTGCACCTTTGATTACTCAACATGCGCCAGATAAGCGCACTGGTAACCCACATGAATACCCTGGTTTTGTTGTAAAACAAGCACAAAACAACCCTGATGGCTGGGTTGCCAAAAACCTAGCAGATGACCGTCGTACGCTGCTTATGTCGAAAAAAGCGGACCACGTACTAGGCACGTCTCGTATGGGTCGTGACATCTGGTCTCAAGTTGCTTACGGCGCTCGAGTATCGCTGGGTGTGGGTTTTGGTGCGGGTGTTATCGTGTGTTTCTTAGCAACGGTTATTGGTATCTCAGCAGGTTACTTCGGCGGCCGTGTCGATGACGTACTGAGTGCTGCAATGAACATCATGCTGGTTATTCCACAGTTACCACTCCTGTTCGTACTCGCTGCGTTTATCGGGGAGGCAGGGCCTCTCACCATTGCCTTGATTATCGCCGGTACTTCCTGGGCTTGGGGTGCACGTGTTGTGCGAGCTCAAACCATGGCACTACGAGAAAAAGAATTCGTTAAAGCTGCAGAAGTACTGGGTGAGTCACCAATTCGCATCATCTTCGTTGAGATTTTGCCAAACCTAATCCCAATCGTTGGTGCAAGCTTCATCGGTTCAGTAATGCTAGCAATCAACACGGAAGCGGTAATTTCGTTCCTAGGCTTAGGCGATGCAAACACCATCAGTTGGGGCATCATGCTGTACAACGTACAGACTTCATCAGCGATGCTGATCGGCGCATGGTGGGAAGTTCTAGCACCTTGTATTGCACTAACTCTATTGGTTACAGGCCTTGCTCTACTGAACTTCGCAGTCGATGAAATTGCTAACCCGCAGCTTCGTTCTCACAAAGGCATGAAGCGCTGGAAGAAAATGGCAGCACAAGACAAGAAAGAACGTGAGCCAGAATTGGCACCACAAAATGCACTATGGAGCGGAGATAAATAATCATGACTGCACCACTAATTTCTATCCGTAACCTATGCGTAGACTACATTACAGATGCGGGCGATGTCCGCGCCTGTAACAACGTCAGCTTCGACATTGCACCGGGCGAAGTATTTGGCCTAGCAGGTGAATCTGGCTGTGGTAAATCAACCGTTGCATTCTCGCTAATGCGCCTTCATAAGCCGCCAGCGTTTATCACAGGTGGTGAGGTTATCTTCAATGGCGAAGATATCCTCCAATACAGCGATGAGCGTATGCAGTCGTTCCGCTGGAGCGAAATGTCGATGGTATTCCAAAGTGCGATGAACGCTTTGAACCCAGTACTAACGATGGAAGAGCAGTTCTGTGACGTAATCATGCGTCACACCAACATGACTCGCGCTCAAGCCAAAGTTCGTGCAGAAGGTCTATTGGAAATCGTTGATATCCACCCTAGCCGCTTAAGCGATTACCCACACCAATTCTCTGGCGGTATGCGTCAGCGTCTGGTTATTGCTATCGCTTTGGCTTTGAACCCAAAAATGATCATCATGGATGAACCTACAACGGCACTAGACGTGGTAGTTCAACGTGAGATTCTGCAAAAAATCTATGCACTTAAAGAAGAGTTTGGCTTCTCGATTCTGTTCATCACCCATGACTTGTCATTGATGGTCGAGTTCTCTGACCGCATCGGCATCATGTACTCGGGTGAACTGATTGAAGTCGCCCCTTCTAAACAAATTCTGGAAAGTCCTTACCACCCTTACACAAAAGGTTTGGGTAGCTCTTTCCCTCCACTAACTGGTCCTAAGACCAAATTGACTGGTATTCCAGGCAACCCTTTGAACCTATTAGAAGTTCCTCAAGGTTGTCGATTCCAAGCTCGTTGTGACCGTGTCCATGAAGCTTGTACGCGAGTACCAACTCAGCTGCGTCAAATTGAACCTGGTCGTCTCTCAAACTGCCACTTGTATGGCGACACGATTGCTCAAGCTAAGGTTTAACAACAAAAAAATAACGCTAGCTAAGAAGAAAATTACACTGGAGAGAATTATGAGCAAACAATTCGGCGAATTGCTGGTTGAAGGTAAAAATGTCGTTAAGGACTTCCCTTTAAACAGTAACTCAATCAAACAATCTAAGATGCGTGCAATCAACGACGTATCTTTCAAAATGTACAAAAGCCGCGGTTTATCCGTAGTAGGTGAGTCTGGCTCAGGTAAATCTACTACCGCAAAAATGATTGCGAAAATGTACGCACCAACCGATGGCATCATCGAGTACAAAGGTCGTGATATTCAAGACATCACTTCTCGTAACGATTTGATGACTTACCGTGAAGGCGTGCAAATGGTATGGCAAGACCCGTTTGGCTCGCTAAACCCAACACACAACATCTTCCACCATATTGCTCGCCCACTGCTTATCCACAAAAAGGTTTCTCCGGGCAACAAGAAAGAGTTGGAAGAGCGCGTGTATGACCTACTAGAACAGGTTGGCCTGATTCCACCAAAAGAAACGGCGCAAAAGTTCCCACACCAACTTTCTGGTGGTCAACGTCAGCGCGTGAACTTGGCTCGTAACATTGCAGTTGGTGCAGAAGTGGTACTGGCTGACGAACCAACATCAATGCTTGACGTATCGATCCGTGCTGGTGTTCTTAACCTCATGGAAGAGATGAAGTTTGAGAAGCAAATGTCTCTTCTTTACATCACTCACGACATCGCGACAGCGCGTTACATTGCTGAAGATCTTGCGGTTATGTACGTGGGTCACATGGTTGAGTGGGGTGACACAGAGGAAATCATTCACAATCCTCAACACCCATACACGCAACTACTGGTTTCAGCCGTGCCAGATCCATCAAAGTCAATTCACGAGAAGTTGAAAGGCAACAAAGGTGAGATCCCACTTTGGACGCCAGAATCAGTCGGTTGTCCATTTGCAGGACGCTGTGTTCATGCCACAGAAAAATGTCGCGAGCGACTGCCTGGTGTGACGCAACTGTCTGATAACCACTTTGTTCGTTGTTACTTATTCGAAGATTAATCATAACGAGGGTTAGGTATCAATCTGACCCCTTTTTCCCTTTATATTTTATTGTTTCCCGGAGAGATTGAATGCTGCTACTGACTAACCACATTGGTTACGAGCGTCTGGGCCCTAAGAAAGCGATCATCCAGACGAGCCGACCACGCCTGTCTTCTTATACGGCTTTGTTGGTTTGTGCCGATAGCCATCAAACCGTTGCAACCTTGACGGTAGAAAAGCAAGGCAAAGTAGCGAACTGGCATCAAGGTCATTTCTACCTTATCGACTTTTCTTCATTTAATACTCCAGGTAACTATTACCTTCGTTTCGACCATTTACGTTCATCTCACTTTGAGATCGGCGAACATATTCTTTTCGATCGCACGCTTTCAGATGTGATCCATTATTTTAAATCTCAGCGCTGCGGCGGCATTTTCGATCAACAAGATCGTCAGGCTCCACTGTTAAATTCCGATGAAACCGCAGATGTTCATGGCGGTTGGTATGACGCTTCAGGTGATGTCAGCAAATATCTGAGCCATTTGTCGTACGCAAACTACCTAAACCCACAGCAGACCCCTATGGTGGTATGGAACATGTTGAAAGGTTTGTCCCTGCTAGACGGCAACGACAAACTGGCTAAATTCACTGCTACTCGCCTTATTGAAGAAGCCCTGTTCGGTGCAGACTTCCTTGTTCGTATGCAAAACGAAAAAGGTTTCTTCTACATGACCGTGTTCGACAAGTGGAGTAAAGACACAGCTCAACGTGAAATCTGTGCCTACGAAACCCAACTTGGTCATAAGTTTGATGACTACCAAGCCGGTTACCGACAAGGAGCTGGCGTTAGCATTGCGGCATTAGCTTCAGCAGCACGTCTAGAGGTTCATGGAGAATTCGACCAACAAAAATACCGTAATGCAGCAGAAAACGGCTACTGGCACTTAAAAGAGCACAACACCCAATACCTAAACGATGGTGAAGAGAACATCATCGATGAATACTGTGCATTACTTGCAGCGGTTGAACTATTTAAGACCACCAAAGAAGCACGCTACCTAGAAGAAAGCCGCGTGTGGGCAAACCGCCTTTCTGCTCGTCAAATGAATGATGAGCATATTCAACATTTCTGGGCAGCCAACCAAGATGGTAGCCGCCCTTACTTCCATGCGGCAGAAGCAGGACTTCCTGTTATCGCGCTGTGCGAATACTTGGCGATTGAAGACGACTCTGAGCGCGCTTCAGTAGCAAAACAAATCATCACTCAAGCTTGTGAGTTTGAAGTCTCTATCACCAATAGAGTGAAGAACCCATTTGGTTACCCGCGCCAATACGTAAAAGGTGTGAACGAAGCGAAACGCGATGCGTTCTTTGTGGCACACAACAATGAATCGGGTTACTGGTGGCAAGGTGAGAATGCTCGCTTAGGTTCACTGGCAACCATGGCGTATCTGGCTCAACCCTTTATTGAGTCAGAAATTCTAAAACAACAGCTTTCTAAACTCGCACAAGATTCTATCAACTGGATTGTAGGTCTGAACCCGTACGACATGTGCATGTTGGACGGTCATGGTCGTAATAATCCGGACTACCTTCCTCAATATGGTTTCTTCAATGCAAAAGGTGGCGTGTGCAACGGCATCACCGGCGGTTTCGAAGATGAGGAAGACATTGCATTTAATCCACCAGCACAGAAAGACGACATGCTTCAAAACTGGCGCTGGGGAGAACAATGGATCCCGCATGGTGCGTGGTACCTACTCGCAGTAATGAGTCAGGCTCAGCACATCTCGACTTTAGCGAACTCTCAAGCCTTCAAGGAGCAATAAACATGGGGATGTATTTTGTAGGTATTGATGGCGGTGGCACTTCCTGTCGCGCCCGTATCAAAGACGCGCAAGGCAACTTCGTTGGAGAGGCTAAAAGTGGCAGCGCTAACATTATGTTAGGTGCAGAAGTCGCGATGGCGTCGATTCTTGAATCCATTGCTTCAGCAGCGCAACAAGGCGGTCTAACTCCACAAGACTTTGCTTCTATGCACGTTGGATTGGCACTTGCGGGCGCTGAACATAAAACCTCATGGCAAGCATTCATGGCTTTAGAACACCCATTTGCCAGTATGGCACTCAATACCGATGCTTACGGAGCATGTATTGGTGCGCATAACGGTGAAGATGGCGCAATCATGATTGCAGGAACCGGTTCATGCGGCATTTTCCTCAAAGGTCTCGAGCAACATGTCGTTGGCGGTCGTGAGTTCCCAATCTCCGATCAAGGTGGCGGTGCAGTCATGGGGTTGCGTCTGATCCAACAAGTCTTGCTAGCAGAAGATGGCATCCGTGAAAAAACACCTCTAGCCGCGCACGTCATGAATCATTTTGAAAATGACATCGACAACGTAGTGGCGTGGTCTAAACAGGCTTTGCCTCGCGATTACGGTCAATTTTCTCCTGCTATTTTCCAACATGCGGAACAAGGCGATGCACTGGCGATTGAAATGCTTAAGCAAACCGCAGCTGATATAGAAATGTTCTTAGTCGCGCTGAATAAGCGTGGGGCTACTCGTATCTGCCTAATGGGTAGTATCGCAGAGCGAATTCTGAACTGGTTGTCTCCACCAGTTCAACAGTGGGTGGTTGAACCTCAGTTTGATGCGATTGAAGGAGCTATCATGTTTGCTGGCAAACCAGAGCATAACCTTTACGCCGTGAGTGTTGAGTAGGAGTGAACATGGAATATCGTGTTGATTTAGTGGTCCTTTCTGAGCAAAAACAAAACTGCCGCTTTGGACTCACCTTTCATAACTTGAGCGACCAAGACCTAAACAGCTGGAGCTTAACTTTCGCTTTCGATCGTTACATTCTTCCAGACAGCGTTTCAAATGG
This sequence comes from Vibrio owensii, assembly GCF_002021755.1. Taxonomy (NCBI): domain Bacteria; kingdom Pseudomonadati; phylum Pseudomonadota; class Gammaproteobacteria; order Vibrionales; family Vibrionaceae; genus Vibrio; species Vibrio owensii. Next base: position 2,485,907 of record NZ_CP019959.1, on the reverse strand, counting down.
TCAACTGACTCAAATTGGTAGCTTTTGCACACTAAAACCGGAAGGTATGCTACTGGCTGCCAACCATCACTATTACTGTGAATTCAGTATTGGTTCAAACCCATTCCGTTATTACTCGGATGGCTTTAATGAAGCGATGATCGACTTTGTCGTTGATGGAAACCCACAGCGCGCACAAGTGGATGTAACACCTATCGTTTTAGCGTCACCTTACCGTGAACGTAGTGAGATTCCTGCAAGCTTAACCCATGCACAACCGTTGCTGCCAAAGCCTAATCATATTGAGGTCAGCGACCACTCGTTCACGTTTGACGAGCAAGCTGGCGTGGCAATTTATACTGACTTAGCCAACTCAGCAAAAACGTGGTTACTGGAAGAACTCCAGCGCATTCATCAGTTTGAGCTTTCTTCATCCAACAGCGGAAAAATCCTGTTTAAAAGCAACCCAACGCTAGATGAAGGCGCTTACAAGTTAAAAGTGTCAGAAGAGTCGATCAAGATTGAGGCAGGGTCTTCGTCTGGCTTTACCCATGCTTGTGCGACCTTATTGCAACTACTAAAACGAGACGAGAATACCAACACCATGGAAGTGGTGTGTTGCTCTATCAAAGACAGCCCTCGTTTTCGATACCGCGGCATGATGCTGGACTGCGCTCGTCATTTCCACTCGGTAGAGCAAGTAAAACGCCTGATCAACTTATTGGCACACTACAAGTTCAACACGTTCCATTGGCACCTCACTGATGATGAAGGCTGGCGTGTCGAGATCAAATCTCTGCCTGAGCTTACGGATATTGGAGCATGGCGCGGTATTGATGAAACCATCGAGCCGCAATACACCCATTTATCTCAACGCTACGGCGGTTTCTACACGCAAGAAGAAATCAAAGACGTTATCGAATTTGCAGCACAACGTGGCATCACCATCATTCCTGAAATTGATGTACCTGGTCATTGTCGTGCCGCGATTAAGGCTCTGCCACACCTATTGGTTGAAGCAGAGGATACGACGGAATATCGCAGCATTCAGCACTACAACGACAACGTCATCAACCCTGCTCTACCGGGTAGTTACGAGTTTATCGACAAAGTGCTTGAGGAGATCGCGGCTCTCTTCCCTGCCCCTTATGTCCACATTGGTGCAGACGAAGTGCCTAACGGCGTGTGGTCGAAAAGTCCTGCTTGCCAAGCGTTTATGGAGAAGTTGGGTTACACCGATTACAAGGAACTACAAGGCCATTTCCTTCGCCATGCAGAAGACAAACTTCGCAAACTGGGTAAACGCATGTTGGGTTGGGAAGAAGCTCAGCACGGCAACAAGGTCAGTAAAGATACGGTGATCTACTCATGGCTAAGTGAAGAAGCGGCATTGAACTGTGCTCGCCAAGGCTTTGATGTGGTGCTGCAACCTGCACAAACCACTTACTTAGATATGACCCAAGACTACGCGCCTGAAGAACCGGGCGTGGACTGGGCAAACCCACTGCCATTAGAAAAAGCTTACAACTACGAGCCGTTAGCAGAAGTCCCTGCTGACGACCCAATCAGAAAACGCATTTGGGGCATTCAAACCGCTCTATGGTGCGAAATCATCAACAACCCATCGCGTATGGACTACATGATTTTCCCTCGCCTAACTGCCATGGCAGAAGCATGTTGGACTGAAAAACAACACCGCGATTGGACCGACTATTTATCACGTTTGAAAGGTCACCTTCCTCTGCTCGACTTGCAGGGAGTGAATTACCGTAAACCGTGGAAGTAATACCAAGATAGATGCCAACGCATCACGCTTAAACAGTTTTTAAATTTTTGGCTGCAGGCGCAGCTTAGTAAAAAGGAAATACACAAATGAAATACGGCTATTTCGATAACGAGAATCGCGAATACGTCATCACTCGCCCTGACGTACCAGCACCATGGACAAACTACCTAGGTACTGAGAAGTTTTGTACGGTTATCTCGCACAACGCGGGTGGCTACTCGTTCTACAACTCTCCAGAATACAACCGTGTTACTAAATTCCGTCCAAACGCGACATTCGATCGCCCAGGACACTACGTTTACCTACGTGATGATGAGACAGGTGATTACTGGTCAATCTCTTGGCAACCAGTTGCGAAAAGCCTAGACGAAGCAAACTACGAAGTTCGTCACGGCTTGTCTTACTCTAAGTTCAAATGTGAATACAGCGGTATTACCGCAACGAAAACTCTGTTCGTGCCAAAAGGCGAAGACGCTGAAATCTGGGATGTAGTGATTAAAAACACCTCAGACAAACCACGCACGATCAGCGCATTCTCATTTGTTGAGTTCTCATTCAGCCACATTCAATCTGATAACCAAAACCATCAGATGTCTCTGTACTCAGCGGGTACGGCTTACAACCAAGGCGTGATTGAGTACGACCTGTACTACAACACCAACGATTTCGAAGGTTTCTACTACCTAGCTTCAACATTTGACCCAGATTCATACGACGGTCAACGTGACAGCTTCCTTGGCCTATACCGTGACGAAGCAAACCCGTTAGCGGTAGAGCAAGGTAAGTGTTTCAATACAGCGCAAACTTGTTACAACCACTGTGGCTCTCTACATAAGCAATTTACTATCCAACCGGGTGAAGAAGTTCGCTTTGCTTACATTCTAGGTATCGGTAAAGGCAACGGTGAGCGTCTACGTGCTAAATACCAAGACCTTGCAGAAGTCGACAACGCATTTGCTGGCATCAAAGCACACTGGGATGAGCGCTGTGGCAAGTTCCAAGTGAAATCGCCAAACGAAGGTCTAGACACCATGATCAACGCTTGGACACTATACCAAGCGGAAACTTGTGTGGTGTGGTCTCGTTTTGCTTCATTCATCGAAGTAGGTGGTCGTACTGGTCTTGGTTACCGTGATACAGCGCAAGATGCAATCTCAGTTCCTCACGCTAACCCTGCAATGACGCGTAAACGTATCGTTGACCTACTGCGCGGTCAAGTGAAGGCGGGTTATGGTCTACACCTATTCGATCCAGATTGGTTCGATCCAGAGAAAGCAGATGTTAAACCATCTAAATCTCCAACAGTAGTTCCAACACCTTCTGACGAAGATAAGATTCACGGCATCGAAGACACATGTTCTGATGATCATCTATGGTTAGTCCCAACCATCTGTAAGTACGTGATGGAAACGGGTGAGCACAGCTTCTTTGACGAAGTGATCCCTTACGCTGACGGTGGCGATGCAACCGTTTATGACCACATGAAAGCAGCACTAGACTTCTCTGCGGAGTACGTCGGTCAAACCGGTATCTGCAAAGGTCTACGTGCAGACTGGAACGACTGTCTGAACCTAGGTGGTGGTGAATCTTCAATGGTGTCGTTCCTACATTTCTGGGCACTGCAAGAGTTCATCGACCTAGCGAAATACCTAGGTAAAGAAGCCGACGTTGAAAAATACACATTGATGGCAGCAAACGTTCGTGAAGCGTGTGAAACACACCTTTGGGACGACGAAGGCGGTTGGTACATCCGTGGTCTGACGAAAAATGGCGACAAGATCGGTACTGCGCAACAAGCGGAAGGCCGAGTACACCTAGAGTCAAACACGCTTGCGGTACTTTCTGGTGCGGTATCTCAAGAGCGCGGCGAAAAAGCTATGGACGCAGTCGATGAGAACCTGTTCTCTGAATACGGCCTGCATCTAAACTCACCATCTTTTGCAACACCGAATGATGATATCGGCTTTGTAACTCGCGTTTACCAAGGCGTAAAAGAGAACGGTGCAATCTTCTCGCATCCAAACCCATGGGCTTGGGTAGCTGAAGCGAAACTGGGTCGTGGTGACCGTGCAATGAAGTTCTACGATGCACTAAACCCATACAACCAGAACGATATAATCGAAAAACGTATTGCAGAACCATACTCATACGTTCAGTTCATTATGGGTCGTGACCACCAAGACCACGGTCGTGCAAACCACCCATGGTTAACAGGTACATCTGGCTGGGCTTACTTCGCAGTTACCAACTTTATCCTTGGTGTGCGTACAGGCTTTGATGGTCTGACTATCGATCCATGTATCCCAACGAACTGGCCAGGTTTCGAAGTGACTCGACAATGGCTAGGTGCAACGTACAACATCAAAGTCGTTAACCCAGACTCAGTAAGCAAAGGCGTTAAGTCAATTACTGTGAACGGTGAAGCAGTAAATGGTGCCTCTGTACCAGTTCAAGCGGAAGGTTCAGTAAACGAAGTTATCGTTACTCTAGGTTAATCATATTTTAGGGGAGAGCTTCTCCCCTTTTGATTTATCCGATGCACTGAGTTTGATGAGTGCATCGGTTCGCTAGCAAAGATTTAAGAGGCGGTGGGATGCCGCTCTTATCGAGGATCGAATCATGATCAAATTTGGTACTGGCGGTTGGCGTGCATTTATCGGTGAGGAGTTCACTAAAGATAATGTACGTTTGGTCGCTCAAGCAGTTGCAAACATCACGAATAACGAATCGGTTGCTGATCGCGGCTTTGTGATTGGCTATGACCGTCGTTTTCTTTCCGATAAAGCCGGTCGTTGGTTCGCTGAAGTTCTAGCAGCAAACGGCATTGTGGTTAGCTTTATCGACAAATTTGTCCCAACGCCTATCGTAATGTTTAAAGCGAAGGAAATGGGCTGCGCGTACTCTGCATGTATTACCGCATCGCACAACCCTGCCGATTACAATGGCATTAAAGTCTTCATTGAAGGCGGTCGTGACGCAGATGAAATCATCACTGAAAAGATCGAATCGCAAATCGCTACACTAACTGCGCAAGATGTTAAAAGCGTCGACTTTGAACAAGCAGTTGAAGATAAGCTGATTGAAATCATCAACCCGATGAACGAATTCGTTGACTCAATCATAGACTTTATCGACATCGAAGCGATCAAGAAGGCGAATCTACGTGTGTTGATCGATCCAATGTTTGGTGTTGCGAAAAACGCGCTACAGACCGTATTGATCAACGGTCGTTGTGAAGTCGACGTAATCAACGATGGCAAGAACCCAGACTTCGGTGGCTTGATGCCATCACCAAGTGCAGCAACGCTTTACCGCTTGATGCACCTTGTAGAACAAGAAGGCTATGACATTGGTATCGGTACCGATGGAGACGCAGACCGTCTTGGGATTATCGACGAGAAAGGTAACTTCATTCATCCAAATGAAGTACTACTGCTGCTTTACTACTACCTACTTGAATACAAAGGTTGGACAGGGTCAGTAGTACGTAACATCGCAACCACTCACCTGTTAGATAAAGTCGCAGAAGATCATGGCGAGAAATGCTTTGAGGTTCCTGTTGGCTTTAAGCACATCAGTTCTCAAATGGAAGCTGACGATTCACTGATTGGCGGTGAAAGTTCTGGCGGTCTGACTATTCGTGGTCATATCAAAGGCAAAGACGGCGTATTCGCATCAAGCCTATTGGTAGAAATGATTTCAGTAACCGGCAAGAAGCTGTCTGAGTTGTTGGATGAAATCTACGGCAAGTACGGCTATGCCTACATGGCAGAAGGCGATTGCAAGTTCAAACCGGCACAAAAAGACGTACTGTTCAACAAGATTTATGTTGAAAAGCAGTTGCCTGAATTTGAGTTTGAAATCGAAAAAGTCAGCTATGAAGATGGTGCGAAAGTCTACTTCAAGAACGGCGGTTGGATCATCGCTCGCTTCTCTGGCACCGAGCCACTGCTACGAATTTTTGCAGAGATGCAAGATAAGGACACTGCGGAACGTGTTCTTCAACAGTTTAAGGACTTCTTGTCTTTATAACTGAACCTTGTGCCCGCTTCGAGCACATAACCTATAGGTGAAGAACACTTGCCCGGCATCACCGCCGGGCCTTTTTCTATCTGGCCTTTATTAACTAGGCGAAAGCTAATACGCCTTGAGTTTCAACTTCCACTGCAACGCTATCACCCACATTCAATGCTTGAGTTGACGTCGCTAACAATCGGTCACCATTGACATCAATCACGTAACGACAATGATCCCCCATAAAGTGTTGTTCAAGCACTTTTACTGCACTCTCATCATCAACCTTAATTTGTACATGCTGAGGGCGAAGCAGCAATGCACACTCACTATCGCGTTGAATTTCCTGCTGAGCATTCGCTTCTACTACACCAAGGTGGGTTTCGTATTCATTGTCGGAAATTCGCTTCGCTGCAAGGTAGCTGCCACCACCTAAGAAGTCAGCAACAAACTTACTCGAAGGTTGGTAGTAAAGCTCCGAGGCTGTGCCGTACTGCTCAATCACACCATGGTTCATCACTGCCATCTTATCGGCAAAAGCAAACGCTTCTTCACGACTGTGGGTTACAAAAATTGCAGTAACGCCCTGCTCTTTGAAAATTTTACGGATCTCTCGGATCAGTTCATGACGCACTTGGGTATCGATATTGGAAAATGGTTCATCCAACAACAGGAGATCTGGTTTGTAAGCCAGTGAACGGGCAATCGCCACGCGCTGCTGCTGACCACCAGAGAGTTGGTGAGGATAACGGTCGCCGTAACCTTTAAGGTGAACCAAGCCGAGCATCTCTTCGACTTTAATCAGCTTTTGCTGCGCCGATTCGTTCTTTAAGCCAAAAGCAATGTTCTCAGCGACTGTTAGGTGTGGGAACAAAGCGTAATCTTGGAAAATCATACCAATATTACGCTGCTCTGGTGGTAGCCAATTTTTACCGTCATCAATAGTCAGGCAGTTCAAGCTCATTTGACCGGAACTCAGGGGAAGCAGCCCAGCAATGGCTTTCAAAAGCGTTGTCTTACCACAGCCACTTGCGCCGAGCAGACAGACAATCTGTCCTTGTTCAACTTCCAGAGAAAGCGACTCCAGAACAGTCTGATCGTCATACTGACAAGTTAGGTTTTTAATCGATAATGCGCAGCTCATCAGTGACTTTGCTCCAGTGAACGGTTAACAACAACAAGCGGGATCAACCCAACGAGAACCAGTAATACTGCCGGAAGTGCGGCAAGCTCTAAATGCTCATCCGAAGCGAAGTTGTAAACATACGTCGCTAAGGTTTCAAAGTTAAATGGTCGCAATAGTAGTGCAGCATTGAGCTCTTTCATCGACTCAATAAATACCAAAAGACCAGCAATCAAACCGCCACGCTTAACTAAAGGAAAATGCACTCGCCAAAGCATGGTATTTGGCGTACACCCCATGGTTCGGGAAGCCATGTCTAACGATGGAGAGATCTTATTTAAGTTACTTTCCACACTGCCAATTGCAACAGCGGAGAAACGCACCACCATCGCGAAAATCAGCGCAAACATAGAGCCAGAGAAAATAAGCCCAGGTCTGCCCCATTCCATCGCTTTAGCAATATCGTTAACCCGGTGATCCATAAACAGCACCGCAACCATCACACCGATAGCCAGTACTGTGCCAGGGACAGCATAGCCCATAGAAGACAGGCGCATAAACGCTAAGCTCGAACGGCCACCGTTTACGCGTTGACTGAAGTTCACTGTCAAAGCAATCGCAACACCGATGATGGCAGCCACGACTGACACTACCAAACTGTTCCATGCGTATTCACGGAACTCAGGTGTCCAACTTTGTGCAAAGTAAGTGATGGCGTAATCAATTAACTGTAGCAATGGGAAGATAAACGCGATTGCCACCAATCCCCAACTCCAAATTAATGCGCCCCACTTTCGCCAGCCTCGTAGCTCATAACGGAAATCTTCATGACTATTAAACTGGCTTTGGAACAGCTTTTGTTTGCGGCGACTGTAGCGCTCTGCACTCAGTAACAAAACCACGATCATCAACATCATGGCTGAGATTTTCGCCGCTGCATTGAGGTTCGAATACCCAAGCCAAGTATCGTAAACCGCAGTCGTAAGGGTGTTCACTGCAAAATAGCTGACGGTTCCGAAATCACCGATGGTTTCCATCGCGACCAGAGACAAACCAACAGCGATAGAGGGTCTTACAAGCGGTAAAGAGATACGCCAAAAGCTTTCCCAAGGAGAACATTTTAGTAAGCGAGCACTCTGCAGTAGAGATACGTTCTGCTCCATAAATGCAGCACGACAAAGCAAGTAAACGTATGGATAAAGAACAAGAGAAAGAACGAAAGTCGCACCACCTAAAGTACGAATATCAGGGAACCAATATTCACCCGGCCCCCATCCCGTTATATCACGCAAGAAGATTTGAATTGGCCCTGCAAAATCAAACCAATCCGTAAAAATGTAACCAATGATATAACCCGGCATCGCAAGTGGTAGAACTAAGGCCCACTGCAACCACTTCTCAGTTGGCAATTTACACATCGCCATAAACCAAGCACTTGGAATACCCAGAATCAAGGAGAGAAGCATCACACCCGCAGTCAATGCAACGGTGTTGTATATGTAGGTAGGCATGACTGTCGACATCAAATGTGTAAACAAGTCATCCGTTTCGCCAATGGCGGTGTAGAAGATCGCTAAGATCGGCAAAACCAGTAACAGGGTGATAGCCCCACTACTGGTTTTCCATAGAGAATGTTTATTCTTCATTGCCTAAATACTGCAAGGCTTTATGAAATACAAATGCGGCTGCAAATACATCTCATATCCTTTAATAAAATGGGGGTACAGTTATACCCCCACATGGAATTAAAGGTCAAATTTCACTTCATCTAGTAGCTTGATTGCTGCTTCATGGTGAGAAGCGATGTCGTCTAGAGAAATCGAATCCGCTTTGAAGTCACCCCAAGATTCCACAAGCTCAGAACGCTTAACACCTTCCTTCACTGGGTACTCGTAGTTTACTTCTGCGTACATTTGCTGCGCTTTGTCACCCGTTAGGAATTCCATAAGCTTCACAGCGTTGTCTTTGTTTGGAGAGAACTTCGCCATCGCCATACCAGAGATGTTCACGTGCGTACCTGTTGTCTCTTGGTTAGGGAAGTTGATGTATACCGCGTCTGCCCAAGCTTTTTGCTCTTTGTCGTTAACCATCTTACCTAGGTAGTAGCTGTTACCTAGAGAAACGTCACATAGACCTTCTTTGATTGCTTTAACTTGAGCGCGGTCGTTACCTTGAGGCTTACGAGCTAGGTTCGCTTTTACGCCTTCTAGCCATTCTTTTGTCTCAGCTTCACCGTGGTGAGCGATCATAGAAGACACTAGAGATACGTTGTAAGGGTGCTTACCGCTACGAGTACAGATTTTGCCTTTGAACTCAGGCTTTGCTAGGTCCGCGTAGTTGAAGTCGTTACCTAGTTTGCCAACACGGTCACGTGAAGAGTAAACGTTACGAGTACGTAGAGTCAGAGCAAACCACTCGTTTTCTTTGTCTTGGTACTGTGCTGGTACGTTTTCTTCGATAATTTTGCTGTCTACCTTTTGAACCAGACCTTTGTTTGTCAGTTCAGCTAGACGGCTGATATCTGTAGTAAGGATTACGTCAGCTGGGCTGTATTCGCCTTCTTGAGCCAACTTCTCTGCTAGACCTTTTTTCGCAAACTTAACGTTTACTTTAATGCCAGTTTCTTTAGTGAACTCGTTGAACATAGGTTCAACTAGGAAAGGTTGACGGTAAGAGTACACGTTCACTTCTTCAGCAGCCATTGCCGTTGGAGCCAGAGTAGCGCAAGTAATCGCTGAAAGAGTTAGCAGTTTTTTCATTGTTTAATCCTTTACCATGCTAATGATAACGTTTATCAGTTGCGTTATTATATGCATGTTCAATAAGAAAACAATTAATCAATAAAAAAACCTGCTCATTGGAGCAGGTTTTTTAATGTTAAGTTTGTAACTATTTATTACATTGTGAGTGTTATTTCACAGTCACGAATTCTGGGTAAGCACCAACACCACAGTCATGCATATCCATACCTTCTAGCTCTTCGTCTTCCGATACGCGGATACCGATTGTCGCTTTCAGGATTGCCCATACCACTAGGCTTGCACCAAATACCCAAGCAAAGATAACTGCCGCACCTAGAAGCTGTGCACCAAACGTTGCATCACCGTTGCTCAGTGGCACAACCATTAGGCCGAAGAAACCACACACACCGTGAACAGAGATAGCACCTACTGGATCATCAATCTTAATCTTATCCAAGCCAATGATGCTGAATACTACTAGTGCGCCTGATACCGCACCAATCGCCACAGCATAAAGCGGTGATGGAGATAGAGGGTCAGCCGTGATAGCAACAAGACCAGCTAACGCACCGTTAAGAATCATAGTCAGGTCTGCTTTACCCCAAGTTGTCTTACATACAAATAGTGCGGCAATTGCACCTGCAGCAGCTGCAGCGTTAGTGTTTAGGAAAATTTGACCAACTGCAGTCGCGTTCTCAAAATCCGAAACCATAAGTTGAGAGCCGCCGTTGAAACCGAACCAACCGAACCAAAGGATGAACGTACCCAATGTTGCGAGAGGCATGTTTGAACCAGGGATTGGGTAGATTTCGCCGTTTTTACCGTATTTACCTTTACGTGCACCCAGTAATAGTACGCCTGCTAATGCTGCTGAAGCACCGGCCATGTGTACGATACCTGAGCCCGCAAAGTCACTAAAACCTGCTTCTGATAGGAAGCCACCACCCCAAGTCCAGTAACCTTCCATTGGGTAGATAAATGCCGTCAGTACCGCTGAGAAGATTAGGAAAGACCAAAGCTTCATACGCTCTGCAACCGCGCCAGAAACCACTGACATTGCTGTTGCTACAAATACTACTTGGAAGAAGAAGTCCGACTCTAGAGAGTGGTCTGCACCTTCACCTTGTGTTCCAATTAGTGCACCAAATGATGGTAACCAACCGCCTTCACCGTTATCGACATACATAATGTTGTAGCCAACCAATAGGAACATGGTACAAGCGATCGCGTAGAGACAGATGTTTTTAGTTAGAATTTCTGTTGTGTTTTTAGAGCGAACTAAGCCCGCTTCTAGCATGGCAAAGCCTGCTGCCATCCACATTACCAACGCACCAGAAATGAGGAAGAAAAAGGTGTCGAGTGCGTAACGTAATTCAGTTACTGTTGTTGTTAATTCCATGATAATTCTCCAATCCCTTGAATTCTTAAAGTGCTTCTGCGTCCATTTCACCAGTACGGATACGCACCGCTTGGTTCAGGTCGTAAACAAAAATTTTGCCGTCACCAATCTTTCCGGTCTGCGCCGCTTTTGTGATGGCTTCTACCACACGTTCCACATTGTCTGCGTGGGTTGCGATTTCTAGTTTTACTTTTGGTAGAAAGTCGACTTGATACTCAGCGCCACGGTATAGCTCCGTGTGGCCTTTCTGACGACCAAAACCCTTAACCTCTGATACTGTCATCCCTTCAATACCAACATCAGCCAATGCTTCGCGAACATCGTCTAACTTAAAAGGTTTTATAATGGCATTAATGATTTTCATTGAATCTTCTCCGCAGCTTTCATCCTGAAACAGTTTTATTAATCCAAGCGGCGTGCCAACTTTTTATCTCATTGATTTATATAGAATTAGTAAAATTAACAAACCTATAAACAAAAAGGGCGCACCATATCGGTGCGCCCTTTTCACAAATATAAGGCAATTCAAGTCTGACTACCCAAAACTGTGCATTAAATGTTCAAAAAGTCTTTCCATTGCTCTATCAAGGCACAAAAGTCTTCTATACCACAGCTGGCTGTACTCTCTGCATCGTAGAAATCAAACTCGCTTTCCATTTCCACTTCATACTCATGACCAAGTGCGTTTTCTTGCACTAACACCTCATCACCGTGGATCATCAAACTGATCTCTGCACCTGTTAACCTATGCTCTTGAGATGGCGAAGAAAATGCCTGATCAATTAAAGCTTCTACCTGAGCGATTTTTGCTGGGTCTTTGCCTATTTCTTCTTGCAACCAACGACCCACAATCTCATGCCCCATGCTGCATTTGACATAGTATTCGCCCATCAATGTGTTGCGGATGAATTCAAATTCCATCGCGATCGCCTTTTCGTATCAATTTGGTGCGGAGTATACAGGGAGATGTTGAATGGGAGAAGTAAGAGACGAGAGCTCTCTCAATGGCTTGTTTAAAAGAGATTCCCGACGGCACTCCTTCGTCGCTTTCGGGAATAACATCGTTTTTACTCTTAGCTATTTAATCGTCATCCTCAAGAGCGAGGCATGAGCGAGTTGGGGATCTCTCAAGACATTGTCTAAAAGAGATTTCTACTCCTTCATCTCCCAGTCTAGGAAATGACGTAGTTCTAATATCTCGCAGCCGCAGCGTTCTGCAAAGAAAAAAGCGCCCACCAAAAGGTGGGCGCTTAACTAAGTATTCGCAGAGCGAGCCAAGATTACGCAGGCTCTTGGAAGATCACATTATCTGCTTTCTTGGTGTACTGTTCCATCTTGTGGAAGTTCAAGTAACGGTAAGTATCCGCAGCTGTCGCATCAATTTGCTCCATGTACGCCAAGTATTCTTCCTTAGTTGGAATCTTACCTAGAATCGCACCCACTGCCGCAAGTTCCGCTGAAGATAGGTACACATTTGCACCTGTACCTAGACGGTTCGGGAAGTTACGCGTTGAAGTCGACATTACTGTTGCTTTATCTGCAACACGTGCTTGGTTACCCATACATAGCGAACAACCTGGAGTTTCAATACGAACGCCAGCGCGGCCGTAAATACCGTAGTAACCTTCTTCTGTAAGTTGGTCACGGTCCATCTTCGTTGGCGGCGCTACCCATAGACGAGTGTCTAATTGACCATTGAACTTCTCAAGTAGCTTACCTGCAGCACGGAAGTGACCAATGTTCGTCATACAAGAACCGATGAACACTTCATCAATCTGTGTTCCTTGAACGTCAGACAGAAGACGAGCGTCATCTGGATCGTTTGGCGCACAAAGAATTGGTTCGTTGATTTCAGCTAGGTCAATCTCAATCACGTGAGCGTATTCCGCATCTGAATCTGCTTCCATAAGCTCAGGATTTGCCAACCACTCTTCCATCGCAGTAATACGACGCTCGATAGTACGACGGTCGCCGTAACCTTCCGAGATCATCCATTTCAGCATAGTGATGTTTGAGTTTAGGTATTCCTCAATAGACTCTTGAGATAGCTTAACGGTACAACCTGCCGCAGAACGTTCTGCAGAAGCATCAGATAGCTCAAATGCTTGCTCTACAGTTAGGTGCTCAACGCCTTCAATTTCAAGTACGCGACCAGAGAATTCGTTGATCTTACCTGCTTTCTCTACTGTTAGAAGGCCTTGCTTGATGCCGTATAAAGGAATGGCATGCACAAGGTCACGTAGCGTGATACCTGGCTGCATTTCGCCTTTAAAGCGCACCAAGATTGACTCTGGCATATCCAGTGGCATAACACCGGTCGCTGCTGCGAACGCAACAAGACCTGAACCTGCTGGGAACGAAATACCGAGAGGGAAACGAGTATGCGAGTCACCACCTGTACCTACCGTATCAGGCAGAAGCATACGGTTTAGCCACGAGTGAATCACACCATCGCCCGGACGAAGTGATACACCGCCACGGTTCATGATGAAGTCAGGTAGCGTGTGGTGTGTGTTTACGTCGACTGGTTTTGGATACGCAGACGTGTGACAGAATGACTGCATCACTAGATCTGCTGAGAAGCCAAGACACGCAAGGTCTTTTAGCTCATCACGCGTCATAGGGCCAGTGGTGTCCTGAGAACCTACAGTTGTCATCTTAGGCTCACAGTACTGACCTGCACGTACGCCTTCAACACCACATGCTTTACCCACCATTTTTTGAGCTAGCGTGTAGCCTTTGTCAGATGCAGAAGGGTCAACTGGCTTAGCAAATAGATCGGTTTCTTCTAAACCAAGAGAAGTACGAGCACGGCTTGTTAAACCACGACCGATAATCAGTGGAATACGGCCACCCGCGCGAACTTCATCAAGTAGTACTTTGCTTAGCGTAAAACTAGAAATGTCTTCGCCGTTTTTACGTACAACGCCTTCGTATGGGAAGATGTCAATTACATCGCCCATGTTCATATTTTGTACGTCTAACTCGATAGGTAGTGCGCCAGAATCTTCCATTGTGTTGTAGAAGATAGGAGCAATCTTACCACCTAGACAGATACCACCAGTGCGCTTGTTTGGTACGAATGGGATGTCTTCCCCCATGAACCAAAGAACAGAGTTCGTTGCAGATTTACGTGAAGAACCCGTACCAACAACATCACCAACATACGCTAGTGGAATACCATCTTTTTGCAGTTCTTCGATTTGATTAATAGGACCAACGCTGCCTGGTTGGTCTGGAACGATGCCATCACGTTCCATCTTCAGCATCGCTTTCGCGTGTACTGGAATATCAGGACGGGACCATGCATCTGGTGCTGGAGATAAGTCATCGGTGTTGGTTTCACCGGTCACTTTGAAGACTTTAACGGTAATCTTTTCCGCTACTTTCTCTTTTGATGTGAACCATTCAGCATCCGCCCAAGATTGTAGAACTTGTTTCGCGAATGCATTGCCTGCTTTGGCTTTCTCTTCTACATCGTAGAAAGCATCGAACATCAATAGAGTGTGAGATAACGCTTTTACAGCAATTGGGGCAAGCGCATCATCATCTAGGAACTCGACTAGAGGCGCGATGTTGTAACCACCTTGCATCGTACCTAGTAGCTCTGCGGCTTTTTCACGGCTTACAAGCGGTGATGCCACTTCACTTTTAGCAACAGCCGTCAAGAAACCTGCTTTTACATAAGCAGCTTCATCTACACCTGGTGGGATACGGTTCTCTAGTAGGTCAAGAATAAAGGCTTCTTCACCTTGCGGGGGATTTTTCAGAAGTTCAACAAGTCCAGCAACTTGTTCAGCGTCTAGCGGTTTAGGAACAACTCCTTCGGCAGCACGCTCTTCGACGTGTTTACGGTAGGCTTCAAGCACGACTTTTTCCTCTCATTGCGGTTCCTCCTTTTTTCTTACTATTTTTCAAAGTAAAGGAGTGAACATCCTTGGAAACTTGGCTCTCCATTGCCCTTGTTTTCATTCAATTCTGATTGAGAAACAGCGCCGTAGAGGCCAAACTGTGGGCGAAAGAATAGCAAATTTAACGTTAAATTAAAATCTCATCATTTTGACCAACATAGCAACTTACGACTAAAGTCCGGTAAATTTTGGCTAAATATGCGGAGATCTTGCTGTCCTATTCCCGGTTATTTAAATGATGTTCCAACGATCAAGTACACGGCATCTAAATCTTGCTCGGTACGACCGTATGCCAACATGATCGGTCCTATTGGAGAATCTACCCCAAAGAAAATCGATGCGGCATTGTACAGCGGCGCTTCATTGAGCTTCAGATCGTTATCTGACCAAACGCCACCGTGTTCAAGGGATGCACCTAAATACACAGGTGCTTCAAACAGCCCGAAGTCGTTATCCATCCATTTATAACGATACACTAGGCTGGTATAGAATAAGTTCTGCCCGATCAGGCTGTTACGTGGAATACCTGAGAGATTCAAGAAACCACCAAGCTCACGCGGGTCTAAAGGCACAGACGAGTTTTTGCTCTCAACAAAGCTGTATTCCGCTTGTCCGACTAAAGTATGACGACTATGAGTCACTGCTCCCTTGAAGCGCGCGGTAATCTCGTAAACGGTATCTTCAATATTGCCGTCTGGGTTTAACTGACGAAAATCCTCTGGAGTCTTATCGTGAGAAACTAGGTAATCCAAATCGATCAACATACCGTGCGTTGGGAAAGCGAAATCGTCCAAGGTATCTAGGCGGTAATTGGCAAATACACCCAAACGTTCATAATCAAGTTCACCGAAAGACTGAAAAGTGGATGCTTCAATCGCCCCTTTGGTATAGCGCCCGCCAACTCGGAACTCTTGCCAAAGCGTAGGTTGCACACCGGCAGCAAGCTCTGTAATAAACTCGGTGTAAGACACTGGCAGGTAATCGTAAACAGACCCAATATCGGGATTTTCAAAGTTATCAGAGAGGTTTCTGTTCTCTGTGTTGTAATTCACTTTACTAGAAACAAACAACTGCTGACTGGAAAGCACCGGAGAGTAAAGCTCCGCCTCAATCAATTTATCCGTGCCCATATCCACATTAAAGGTCAGCTCGGCGCCGTGAGAGTTCAAGTTGGTGAAATTGGCCGACATGCCGATGCCATATTGACTATCGGTATTGAAATCATCTTCTAAGAAGAAGCGGAAGTTTAGGTAGTTTGGACCCCAAGATTTTTCGTTCACTTCAAAGACGAGTAAGTTCACCCCATCGATTTCTTCAAAGTGATAAGTGATCAGCTCAAAACGATCCAGTGCATAGAGATTTTCTACCGCTTTTTCGATCTCAGCCGTTTCTAGAGGGCGTCCTGTGTCTAACTCAAGTCGGTTAGTCAACAGCACATCACTGTAGTGGGTATTGTTCACAAGAACGATTTGGTCGACAACACGCTCATCGCCATACACAAGGTTCTTGCGCATGTCTTGTTTATGCTCGATGTATTTCTGGTACTCCGCATTCGACACACTCAGCCCTTCAAGCTTTGACTTTAGTCCTCGTGTGATCTCATAACCCGCTTTAAAAGCGTCTGGCATTTTTTCGAATTCTACCGTTTCCATTTGCCCAACATCAGGACGAATGTAGAC
The DNA here is from genome assembly GCF_002021755.1 of Vibrio owensii. Taxonomy (NCBI): domain Bacteria; kingdom Pseudomonadati; phylum Pseudomonadota; class Gammaproteobacteria; order Vibrionales; family Vibrionaceae; genus Vibrio; species Vibrio owensii. The sequence goes on along the minus strand of NZ_CP019959.1, from coordinate 2,469,275 downwards.
ATCATCACCGCTTAGCGTTTCGGCTTGTTCTTGAGTACTGCGGCGAACTAGATAGTTGGAGAGTTGGTCTGCGACGGCAAATAAGCCAGTAAAGTCCTCTTCACTTTTGTAATCAGTACTAATATCAACGGCAATCACCACGTCGGCGCCCATTGCGCGAGCAACATCAACAGGCATGTTATTGACTACGCCGCCATCCACCAGCATATGACCATTCAGTTCGTATGGAGGAAGTGCGCCAGGCACTGACATACTCGCCATCATGGCATCAACTAGATAACCGTTATCTAAGACGACCTCTTCTAGCTCGACGATATCAGTCGCGACTGAACGGTATGGAATGGCAAGATCATCAAAGGAGTTAAATCGGCCAAGATTGCCTGTGGTTTCACGCAGAATGCGCAACATGTTTTGACCTTGCACCACGCCTGTTGGCGAACGCACTTCACCAAACCTCAACCCTAAGTCAGTGGTGATTTGATAACGGTCTTCGTATTCTTTGTCGCGGACGCGACGTTGGCTGCGGTCGACACGGTCTCGATAACCGCTGTTCCAATCGACACTGTAGATAAAGCTTTCGATTTCATCGGCGCTCATCCCCGTGGCATATAGGCCACCGACATAGGCACCCATACTAGTCCCGGTGATGATATCAACGGGAATATTCATCTCTTCCAGAGCCTTCAAAACCCCGATGTGAGCGGCTCCTTTTGCCCCACCACCAGCCAGTACGACGGCGATTTTAGGACGAGATTGATCATCACTGACTTGCTTAGCAAAGGAAGGCGTTGCAATCAAAAAGGAACAGACCCAGAGCGCAACACAACGCTTCCATGGGTTTGAGATCGACTTTTTGAACATTCACTTCTTCCTTTACTGAATATTGAACACCTACTTTTACTAAGATTTGAACAACTTCACAAGTCAGTGATGGCGTTTTTGGTGGTCTTACCAATCAAATAGGTTATTCAACCAATTAGATTTTTTCTCACACTGTTGTTTGATTTGTCCAGACTTGTCCCACACTGGCAGCTTGTATTCACTGCGACAGTTCATTTCCAGCGCACCATTAGCGGCTTTTTGGAAGCCTAATGTGGTCACTTCTTTTGGCCAAGGCAGCTCTAGTCGCTCAGGGATACGTTGTTTAAGGTATTCCGCGTAGACACGCAATGCACCACTTGAACCAGTAAGTTTGGTCGACTTGTTATCATCGCGGCCAAGCCAAACGGTTGTCACTTCACGACCGTCGACACCCACAAACCAGCTATCACGGCTGTCATTACTGGTACCGGTTTTACCTGCCAGAGCAGCCCATGCGAACTGACTTTGTAGGAATCGCCCTGTACCTTGTGCCACCCCCTGCTTCATCGCGTAAGTCGTCAACCAAGCCGCTTGTTGGTCCACTGCTTGAGATGAGCGAGGTAGCGATTGATAAAGCACATTGCCATCCATGTCGATCACAGAGCGTAATGCCGATAACTTGGCGCGCTTACCTGAGTTAGTGACTGTCTGGTACATCTGCGCGACTTCAAATGGCGTCAACGAGAAGGAACCAAGGAACATAGAAGGCACTGGACGAATTTCATTCTTATCCACGCCCAAACGCTCTAGCGTAGCCGATACTTCTGGAATACCCAGCTCCATACCCAAACGCACGGTTGGCACATTGAGTGATTTCGCCAACGCTAAGTACAGCGGCACATCACCACGGAACTTACGGTCAAAATTGCGCGGCGACCAAACGCTGCCTTTACTGCCTTTCAAGCTAAGCGGAGTATCGTGAAGCGTGGTTGCAAGGTTGTACTTCTCTGGCTGCTCTAGCGCGGTCAAATAGATTGCAGGCTTAACCAAAGAACCAATTGGACGACTTGCATTCAAGGCGCGGTTAAAACCTTCATAGCCAACACGTTTACCACCGACCATAGCGCGAATCTCGCCACTATGCCGGTCAACCGCAACCGCTGCAGCTTCCAGCTCTTTACCAGCACGTTTAGCAAGCTCAGGGACTTTTTTCGCGATAGCTTGCTCTAACTTGCTTTGTGATACCGGGTCGAGAGAAGTAAACAAACGTAAGCCGGTTTCAGCTTTGAAGTTGTCGCCTACTTTTTCTTTCAGCTCAATGTTCAGTTGCTGGAAGTACGCTGGCTGACGACTCGCGATACGAGGTCTACTTTGTGTATCTAACGGACGATTTACCGCTTGTTCATATTGCTGCGCGGTTAACATGTCTTGTTGCATCAACAGACGCAATACCAAGTCACGACGCGTTTTAGTGCGCTCAGGATAACGAATTGGGTTGTAGTAAGACGGCCCTTTCACCATACCTACCAACATGGCGAGTTGGTCGATACGAAGCTCTTGAATCGGTTGACCGAAGTAGTAACGTGATGCCAAAGCAAAACCGTGGATTGCATCTCCACCGCTTTGACCTAAGTAAACTTCATTCAGGTAAGCTTCAAGAATACGGTCTTTGCTGTAGCGGTAGTCCAGAATCAGAGCAATGTACGCCTCACGGACTTTTCGCCACAAGGTTTTATCACGTGTCAGGAATAAGTTTTTCGCTAACTGCTGAGTAAGTGTACTACCACCTTGAACAGTACGACCCGCTTTGATGTTAGCAACAAGGGCACGGCCAATCGCCAGCGGCGAAACGCCATCATGCTGATAAAAATCACGGTCTTCAGTTGCTAACAGTGCATCGACAAGCACTTCTGGGAATTGATCTCGACGTAAGAACAGGCGCTGTTCATTCTGATCTTTTTCCAACATCCCTAGCATCTTAGGTTCAATGCGCAGATAACCAAGATCGCCTTTGGATTCCAGAGATTGAATGCGCTGTAAACCACTGCTTGAGAAATGCAGCATGACGTGACGATCAGGCTCAGGACCGTCAGCAAACTCGAACGGACGACGAATAAGCTCAATACGCGTTGAAGAAGAAGAGTATTCACCCGGATAACGAGGCTGACTTACCTTACGGTAGTTCAATACATCAAGCTCATTACGCATCTCTTGGATGGTAATGTTCTCACCCGGACTCAAATTGAGGATACGCGCATAAACGACAGTTGGCAGATCAAACAGCTGGCCGTCAAAGCGATCTTTCACCACACTATCGAGATAGATACCGACAAACAGCAACACCGCCGCAAGCGCTACACCCGCTTTCCAGCTAAATGACCAAATGATTTTAAGCCAAGACCGCTTGCCATTACTTGGCTTTTTCGATGGCGATTTTCTCGGTCGCTTCGCACCGCTTTTCTTAGCTGCAGTCGTTTTACTTGACGTTGTTTTCTTGGCTGGTGCTCTTTTTGCACCGGGCTTTTTAGTATCAGTCATTATTCAATTGTCTTTTTGTTTTTGTTGTCGCTACATGAGTGGCAGGATCGTCAGGCCAAACGTGTTTTGGATATCGGCCTTTCATCTCTTTTTGCACTTCTTTGTAGCTTCCTGCCCAAAAGGCAGCTAAATCCGTTGTCACCTGAAGAGGACGCTGTGCTGGAGAAAGTAACTCTAACACCAATCGCTTGCGACCTTGTGCCACGGTTGGAGAAGTACTCTCTCCAAACACTTCTTGCATACGCACTGACAGTACTGGTTCATGACCAAATTGGTAACGAATGCGCTTTTTCGAACCTGTTGGTAAGCGATAATCTTCTGGTAACCACTCATCAATCTGTTGATTCAACGGCCAACCTAATCGAGCGTTCAACGCTTCCACTAGGTTCACTTTCGCCAAATCTTTCACCGATGATACCGTGCTCATGTAAGGCTCTAGCCACTCTTCTAGGCCATTAAGCAAACTGGTCTCATCAAAACTTGGCCAAGCTTGCTCAGGTAACCATTCCACTGCGCAGCGAATACGTTCTAACAAATTTTCCGCTGCCGACGTCCAGTTTAGACTCTGTAAGCCCTGACGGCGGACATAAGTGAGTAAAGCTTGTGTCATTTTTTCTTTACCCGGACTCGGCAACGCTTCGCGCTTAATCACCAGTTGACCAAGTTTGATTTGGCGTTCGGCAATCAAACGGCCTTTTTTCTCATCCCAATCAACCAGCTCAGCCGTCGTGAAAAGGTGCTCGAACGTTTCTTGTAATGCGTTGATATCTAAGTCACAAGCTAGGTTAATTTGGCTTGAGTTAGAATGCGAGCGCATCAAATCAATCGTAACTAAGTAATCACAACCACCAAGAGTCTCTCCTGGCCGACACTCAGCACCATGCCCGTTCGACAAAGTAAAACGACCATATTGGTTAACACGCTGCTGCGCAATGCGATCTGGGAAAGCTAAGCTCAATACTAGCGCCAGCACTCGCTCATCGACATTAGGTAAGCTGAATACCGTATCCAGTTTGTGCGCCAGCGCTTGAGATCGCTTGTGCAATATCGTTTTCTTTGCATGTGTACCACTTACCCAGCGATGTAGGCTATGCGCGATGTTAGTCACATTGCGCTCAGGCTCTTCAATTAGGGCGACCGCAGCCAAAGCGGTATTTAGCATTTTTTCACTGCGCTGCTGCGTCTGAATCAGCATTGCTGCTGAGCGCGGCTCTACACCAAGAGCATGGGCCGTTTTACCTGCAGAAGTAAGTTGGCCTTGCTCGGTAAGTAACCCTAAAGAAATCAACAGCTGTTTAGCCTGAGCAAGCGATGCTGAAGAAGGGATATTCAACCATTTAAGCTCAGCGATATCCCCTGCTCCCCAAAATGCCAGTTCCATTACTAAGCTTGCTAAATCTGAGTGCAGGATTTCTGGTTGGGGAACTTGCGGTTGCTGCTTGAATTGGCTTTCTGAATACAATCGGACGCAAATCCCCTCTTCAATACGCCCTGCTCGACCAGCACGTTGGATCGCAGAAGACTGCGCTACGCGGACTTGCTCTAAGCGGGTAAGTCCATTCTTCAAATCAAAACGCGCCACACGCTCTAATCCAGAATCGACGACTAATCGAATACCTTCAATGGTCAAAGAAGTTTCAGCAATGTTAGTCGCGAGCACGACTTTGCGTTTACCTCCAGAAGCGGGAGCGATCGCTTTTTGCTGTTCAGCGAAGCTGAGTTGACCATAAAGAGGGCACACTTCGACGTTATCAGGTAGATGGGACAAACGCTCTTTGACTTGTTTGATCGCCGCCACACCGGGAAGAAAAGCAAGCAAAGAGCCAGACTCTTTGCTCATCAAGTGCTCGATCGTTTTTGCCATGGAGGTCGGCAAATGATCATTCGCCCCAAGCGGTAAATAACGCGTTTCTACCTCAAAACTACGACCTTCCGACTCAATGTAAACCGCCTCCGGTAATAAGGATTGCAAGGCATCTTGGTCAAGCGTTGCCGACATCACCACCAGCTTTAAATCGTCTCGCAGTGCTTCTTGAACTTCTAAACTGAACGCTAAGGCGGTATCGGCATGAATGCTACGCTCGTGAAATTCATCAAAAATCAGTAGGTCAATGCCGTCTAACTCAGGGTCACTTTGGATCATGCGCGTCATGATCCCTTCCGTCACAATTTCAAGTTGAGTGTGCTTACTCACTTTTGTCTCGCCGCGCACTCGGTAACCCACACGCTCTCCTACTTGCTCTCCCAACTGCTGCGCCAAATAACGTGCGATATTGCGCGCAGCAAGACGACGAGGCTCTAGCATTACAATCTTGCCCGTCACGGCTTGGCTTTTAAGAAGTTGTAGTGGGAAGTAAGTGGATTTACCGGCACCAGGAGCTGCCTTGAGGATCACTTGGTGTTGATGTTTGACCGCCGTAAGTAATTGTGGCATCACGGCTTCGATCGGCAATTGTGACAAAGGAAATACCCTATGTTGTAATGTTGGGCACATTGTACATAAAAACACTCTTGGCTAAATAAGCAAATGCAATTCGAACCCGCTCTAGAGTCCGCGACTCTACTTAAACGCTACAAACGCTTCCTTGCCGATATCGAATTGGATAACGGTGAGATTCGAACAATTCACTGTGCAAACACTGGCGCAATGACAGGCTGTGCCACTCCAGGCAACAAAGTTTGGTACTCCACTTCTGATAACCCAAAGCGCAAATACCCAAACAGTTGGGAACTGAGCGAAACGCCACAAGGGCATCGTATTTGTATAAATACCGCTCGTGCCAATCAACTGGCGGTAGAAGCAATTGAAAATAATGTCATTTCGGAACTGTCGGGATATGACCAACTTCAAACTGAAGTGAAATACGGCAATGAAAATAGCCGAATTGATATCTTGCTCAGCGCAAGTGATAAATCAAAGTGTTATATAGAAGTGAAGAGCGTCACCCTACTTGATGAGGAAAGTTCATCGGGACAAGGTTATTTCCCTGATGCCGTGACCACGCGAGGACAAAAGCACCTGCGGGAGCTCACAGAAATGGCACAAACTGGAAGTAGAGCCATACTTTTATTCACTGTTTTACATTCAGGTATTGAAAAAGTATCTGCGGCGCACCATATAGACGCGAAATATTCAACGTTACTAAAACAAGCACAAGACGCTGGAGTAGAAGTTCTCTGCTATAAAGCCGAACTGAGCAACACTGAAGTCAAGCTAATCTCTGCTATTGAATTTATCAATTGAGAGAAAAAATGATGTCGTCTTCACATTGACGATAAGTTTGCGATTCAGTAATTGCCTGCACCGCCTCTTTTTGCTATAGATACCCGCCTTAAATTGACTGCGATGCAGTTGACTAGGTGTAAGTAGGAGATGCTGTATGCCAGAATCAAAGAAGAAAACGATAGGCATCCTAGCCATTGCCGGTGTGGAGCCATATCAGGAAAAGCCTGGTGAAGAATACATGTCACCAGAGCAGGTTGAACACTTTACAAAGATCTTAACAGCTTGGCGTAATCAGCTCAGGGAAGAAGTCGATCGCACTGTACACCACATGCAGGACGAAGCAGCGAACTTCCCAGATCCAGTTGACCGTGCCTCTCAAGAGGAAGAGTTCAGCTTAGAACTGCGTAACCGTGACCGTGAGCGTCGCCTGATCAAGAAGATCGAAAAGACTCTAGACAAAATTACTGAAGACGATTTCGGCTTCTGTGAATCTTGTGGCGTAGAGATTGGCGTTCGTCGCCTAGAAGCGCGTCCAACTGCTGACCTTTGTATTGACTGTAAAACACTTGCAGAAATCAAAGAGAAACAGATGCAAGGTTAATCAACCACGCATTATGATTATTGAAAGGGAGCTCAGGCTCCCTTTTTGTTTTGACTAGCTTTTTAACGCTAAACTTCTAGTTTTACCCGAATACTTTCGAGATACACGCATGACACGCTATGTAGGTCGATTTGCCCCATCCCCTTCAGGACCATTACATTTTGGTTCCTTAGCTGCCGCTCTTGGCAGCTACTTTCAAGCAAAAGCCAATCAAGGGACTTGGCTCGTTCGTATCGAAGATCTTGACCCACCGAGAGAAATGCCTGGTGCGGCAGAAGATATTCTTAATGCGCTCCAAGCTTATCAACTCCATTGGGATGGTGAGGTGGTGTATCAAAGTGAACGACACCATTTATACCAAGCACAAATTGATGCGTGGTTGGAGAATGGCGATGCTTATTATTGCCAATGTACACGCAAGCAAATAAAAGAACATGGTGGTTATTATCTCGGCACTTGCCGCGACAAAGGCTTGAAAGAAGGTGCGATTCGCCTAAAAATGACCAAGCCCATCGCCAACTTCCTCGATCAGAAGCATGGTTTGATGACCATTCCTGAAGCGTTAGTAAATGAAGATTTCATTATTAAACGTCGAGATGGATTATTTGCCTATAATCTTGCGGTAGTATTAGACGATATCGACCAAGGGGTGACTGAAGTCGTCCGTGGTGCCGACTTAATTGAGCCCACAGGTCGTCAAATCAGCTTGTACCAAATTCTTGGACAACCAGAAGTTAGCTACTTGCATTTACCATTGGCGATGGACACTAACGGCAACAAACTGTCGAAACAAAACCATGCGACAGCCATTGATGTCGCTAATCCGAAGCCAGCTCTGCTGCATGCAATGACGTTTTTAGGATTCGATATTCCTGACGATATTCGAACCGCTAACGTAGACGAAATCCTACGTTGGGGCTGCGAAAATTGGCGTTTGCAACAGCTTCCAGCGGAGATCGAGATCACACCGTGATTCTCAAACGGCACTGTGTAGGCTATCATTAGCCGCAAAATTGGCCCTAGAGGCATAAAAACTAACCAAAGCAAGATTGGATTAAACCCAGTTATTGCCAGATGCACATGAATACAAACGACAATACAACAAGCGAATCTGCCATGATCCCAGAACTCGCTCTCAATGTACTTACTCGTGAAGAGCACAACATTTCGCGTAAGCAGATCAGTGATAATGCACTGAAGGTGCTATACCGACTAAACGGTGCCGGTTTCGATGCTTTTCTTGTGGGTGGCGGGGTTCGAGACTTACTGCTTGGACAAAAACCAAAAGACTTTGATATCGCAACTAACGCGACACCAGAGCAAATCAAACAACTGTTTAGAAACTGCCGTTTGATTGGCCGTCGCTTCCGTCTTGCCCACATTATGTTTGGCCGAGACATCATCGAAGTTGCGACCTTCCGCGGTCACCACCAAGAGCAAAAGAACAAGAACGTTTCCCAGCAGTCAAAAGAAGGCATGCTGCTTCGTGACAATGTTTACGGCACTATTGATGAAGATGCAGAGCGCCGTGACTTCACAATTAACTCGATGTACTACAACATCGCAGATTACTCTATTCACGACTACGCTCGTGGTATTGAAGATCTAGAGGACCGTCTTGTTCGCCTGATCGGTGATCCAGAAACCCGTTACCGTGAAGACCCTGTTCGCATGCTGCGTGCTGTTCGCTTCGCTGTGAAACTCGACTTCGATATCGAAGAAGACACCGCAGCACCGATTGAAGAGATGGCACCGCTACTGCGTGATATCCCATCAGCACGTCTTTTCGAAGAATCGTTGAAGATGCTTCAATCTGGTCACGGCCTAGAGACTTATCACCTACTGCGCGAATACAACCTGTTCCAACAGTTGTTCCCTGTAATTGCTGAGCACTTCACTGAAGATTACGAATCTCATACCGAACAAATGCTAGATTTAGTGCTTGATTCGACCGATATGCGAATCGAAGAAGGCAAGCGCATCAATCCTGCGTTCATGTTTGCAGCGATGCTATGGTACCCGCTATGTGCTATGGCAGATAAACTAATGGAACAACGCAACCTGTGCCATTACGACGCCATTATGGAAGCGAGCAACATCATTCTTGATGACCAAGTTCGTACTATTGCCATTCCACGCCGTCACACAGCGACGATTCGTGAAATTTGGCAACTGCAATTACGCCTTCCACGACGCAACGGTAAACGTGCATTCCGCCTAATGGAGCTCAACAAATTTAGAGCTGGCTTTGATTTTCTTGAAATGCGCGGTGAAATTGAAGGCGGTGATACTCAGAAGCTTGCCAAGTGGTGGGAAACTTTCCAAAATGCTGGCCGAGAAATGCGCCAAGCTATGGCTGCGGACCTAGACGGCCAAGCGCCTAAAACCGGTCAACGCCGCCGTAAAACTTACCGCAAGAAAAAGAGTAAGCCTAAGTCATGATCACAGCGTACATTGCGGTAGGCAGTAACTTGGCTGATCCTGTTAGCCAAGCCAAGCAAGCGATCGAAGCCCTTAAAACATTACCAAACTCTGAGTTTGTGCAGGCTTCATCACTTTACAGCAGTACACCGATGGGACCGCAAAACCAACCGGATTACATCAATGCGGTTGTGGCGATAAAAACCAATTTGACGCCTCTTGAGCTGCTCGATTGCACCCAAGCGATTGAGCAAGAGCAAGGGCGTGTCCGTAAAGATGAACGCTGGGGTCCACGAACTTTGGATCTCGACATGATTCTTTATGGCAATGAGGTGATCGATTCCGAAAGACTGACAGTTCCACACTATGGAATGAGAGAGCGCGAGTTCGTACTCTACCCTCTTGCGGAAATTGCACCAAGTTTACAACTCCCAGACGGGACAGAGGTGTCGTCACTACTTGCACAAGTAGATCGTAACGGCCTCAATATTTGGCAGTCATAGCCAACTCCTAGTGAGGATAAAACAATGAAAAAAATGACCATTAACGACCTGATTAAGTGGAAGCAAGAAGGTCGTAAATTTGCTACTTCAACTGCATACGATGCAAGCTTTGCCCAACTTTTTGAAAGCCAAGAAATGCCTGTTCTATTGGTCGGTGACTCTCTAGGCATGGTTCTGCAAGGTAAAAACGATACATTACCGGTAACCGTTGAAGATATTGCTTATCACACGCGCTGTGTACGCGCTGGTAGCCCGAATTGCTTATTGATGGCTGATATGCCATTCATGAGCTACGCAACGCCAGAGCAAGCGTGTGAGAACGCAGCAACGCTAATGCGTGCTGGTGCAAATATGGTAAAAATCGAAGGCGGCGATTGGTTAGTTGATACGGTTAAGATGCTAACTGAACGTGCAGTTCCTGTTTGTGCTCACCTAGGCCTAACACCTCAATCTGTAAACATCTTTGGTGGTTACAAAGTACAAGGCCGAGACCAAGAAAAAGCGGATCGCATGGTGAAAGACGCACTGGCACTGCAAGAAGCTGGCGCTCAAATTGTTTTGCTAGAGTGCGTTCCTGCTGAATTGGCGGACCGTATTACTCAAGTACTTGATGTACCTGTGATTGGTATCGGTGCTGGTAACGTGACTGATGGTCAAATTCTTGTAATGCACGATATGTTTGGAATTTCGGCGAACTACATGCCAAAATTCTCGAAAAACTTCCTTGCTGAAACAGGCGATATGCGCAAAGCCGTGGCTCAATACATGGCTGATGTCGAAAGCGGTGCATTCCCAGACGCAGCTCACACTATTGCCTAGAGGATAAATGCATGCAAACTTTTGCGGAAATCTCAGCGATTCGTGAACAGGTGAAAACCTTTAAGCGTGAAGGTCGAAAAGTGGCGTTTGTCCCAACCATGGGCAATCTACACGAAGGTCACTTGACGCTTGTTCGTAAAGCTCGTGAATACGCTGATGTCGTTGTCGTAAGCATCTTTGTAAACCCGATGCAGTTTGACCGTGCAGACGATTTAAATAACTACCCTCGCACTCTAGAAGAAGACTTAAGCAAACTAGGTGGCGAAGGTGTAGAAATGGTGTTTACTCCAACACCAGAAATCATCTACCCAGAAGGCTTGGACAAACAAACGTTTGTTGACGTACCGGGCTTGTCAACCATCCTTGAAGGCGCTTCTCGCCCAGGTCACTTCCGTGGTGTTACCACCATCGTAAACAAGCTGTTCAATATCGTTCAGCCTGATGTGGCTTGCTTTGGTGAGAAAGACTTCCAACAGCTTGCTGTGATTCGCAAGATGGTTGATGACCTAGGAATGGACATCGAAATCATTGGCGTACCAACTGTACGTGAAATGGACGGCTTAGCGATGAGCTCTCGCAATGGTCTGCTGACGATTGATGAGCGCCAACGTGCTCCAGTTTTAGCTCGCACTATGCGTTGGATCAGCAGTGCTATGCGCGGCGGCCGTGACGATTATGCTTCTGTGATTGAAGATGCGAACGACCAACTGCGTGCAGCAGGTCTACAGCCAGATGAAATCTTCATTCGTGATGCTCGTACACTTCAAGCGATTACTGCAGAGACCACTCAAGCGGTGATCCTGATGTCTGCATTCTTAGGTAAAGCTCGCCTTATCGACAACCAAACGGTTGATATGGTTGTAGAAGCCAAAGAAGAAGAATCAAGCGAAGCGAATTCAGCAAACGCTGAATAAGCGAAATGCATAAACGAAAAGGTCGGCACTACGCCGACCTTTTTTGTGTCTGATGGATGGTTTTATGAGTAAACGCATTCAAGCCCTTCAGGACGCGTCTTGAATCGCTTATGCAGCCACATCCATGCTGGAATATCTCTTCTGATCATGCCTTCTAGTTCTTGATTCAAAATACTGGCCGCTTTGACAGGATTACGTCGCTCAAACTGCTGACTAAGGTCATGACCGATATAAAGCGTATATTGGTTTCCGCTCATGACCGTCACTCCGGACATCACAGCGCACTTGGTCGCATCAATCAACACGCTCGAACCCACCGTACTTGCCGCTTGTTCAACCGCAAAAAACGGTGCAAAAACAGAATTATTCACACCATAATCATGATCCGGTAAGTACCACAAGCGCTGTCCATTTTTCAGAACTTTGAGCATCGATTTCACGTCTTTTCGATCAATCATTTGGTGCCCGCAGCGAGTGCGTCCACGATGCTGGACGAATTCATAAACTGGGTTCGAGTTCGGTCGATATACCCCATAACCTTTCGCAAACTGGCTAAAAATACGCGCCGTCATTTCAAGGTTAAGGTGATGACTACATACCACAAGCACACCTCGTCCATTTCTCTCTTGCTCAAGTAAACGCTCTTTTCCGACCACCTTGGCTAGACGCTTCACTCGCCAATCAGGCCAAAACCAAGCCATTCCCGTCTCGATGAGCGCCATACCCGTGTATTTAAAGTTTGTCTTTACCAACTCATCGCATTCTTGAGCGCTGTATTCTGGAAAGCAGAGTTTTAAGTTTTGCTTAGCAATGCCTCTACGACGTTTCATGGCCGGCATCGCAAGCGAACCGATACTTCGCCCCAGAAAACGTAAGGCTGAGTATGGAAGTAGATTGACAATCAGTGCCAAAAGACCAAAAGCGAACCAAACAGACCAGTATTTAGGAAGAAGCAATTTAAAGGAGAAAGATGGAGAGGGGACAATATTCATGGCTTCACTCATTTGCATCAAATGCATTTACAACAGTTGAATGAAACCTAGCATGTTAGAAGTCGAAAATTTGTATGGGAATGTATCGATGTGCATAAAGAAAGAGCAGCTCTCTGGCTGCTCTTTCAAACTTTGTTCGGATTAACTTCTTAAGCCAATGCCTTTAGTCACGAGGTAATGCGCCACAGCGTACAGTGCGATAACAAATACGGTCAGAACACTAAATGAGGTGACGATGCCTACATCAGACACACCTAAGAAACCGTAACGGAATGCATTCACCATATAGACGATAGGATTCAACTTAGACACGCCTTGCCAGAATTCAGGCAATAGGCTGATTGAGTAGAATACGCCACCAAGGTAGGTTAACGGGGTTAAAACAAACGTAGGGATGATAGAGATATCATCAAACGTTCTTGCGTAAACTGCATTGATCAAACCGCCTAATGAGAACACAACAGACGTCATAAACACCGTTGCGATGATGATGCCCCAATGGTCAACTTGCAGATCAACAAAGAACAGCGACACGAAAGTAACGATGGTGCCCACCAGCAAGCCACGAACCACACCTCCCATAACAAAACCAAGAATGATGATGTAGTTTGGTACCGGTGCAACGAGTAGCTCTTCGATATTGCGTTGGAATTTGGAGCTAAAGAATGATGATGCGACGTTCGAATACGAGTTAGTGATCACCGACATCATGATCAAACCCGGCACGATGTATTCCATGTAGCTAAAGCCGTTCATCTCACCAATACGAGAGCCAATCAAGCTACCGAAGATGATGAAGTACAACGTCATAGTGATCGCTGGCGGAACTAAGGTTTGCACCCAAATACGAGTAAAGCGGTTGATCTCTTTGGTCAACAGGCTACAGAAAGCTGTCCAATACAACTTATACATTATTGGTTACCTCCACGTACAATGCTGACAAACAGCTCTTCCAAACGGTTGGCTTTGTTACGCATTGAAAGCACTTTCACATCATGCTCAGAAAGCTGACTAAATACCGAGTTCAAACCTTGGCTCTTATCCAGCTCAATTTCTAAAGAGCCGTTCACCATCATCTGGCTATTTACCCCTTCTAACATCGGCATTTCACCTTCAAGCTCGACATCGAGAATAAAGGTTTCAACACGAAGTTTGCCGAGCAGCGCTTTCATCGTCGTGTTCTCAATCAACTCACCTTTATTGATGATACCGATGTTACGACACAGCATTTCTGCCTCTTCAAGGTAGTGGGTTGTTAGGATGATAGTAATGCCCTGCTCTTGGTTAATCTCTTTCAAGAAGTCCCACATAGAGCGGCGCAATTCGATATCAACACCCGCCGTTGGTTCATCAAGGATCAACAGCTGAGGCTCATGCATCAAAGCACGGGCAATCATCAAGCGACGCTTCATACCACCTGATAGATTACGTGCGCGTTCTTTGCGTTTTTCCCACAAATCGAGCTTAGTTAGGTATTTTTCCGCGCGAACTTTAGCAAGCTCTTTGGATACGCCATAGTAGCCCGCTTGCTGCATTACAATTTGCTCAACCGTTTCAAATTGGTTGAAGTTGAATTCTTGTGGCACCAAGCCTAGGTTCTGCTTCGCTAATTCAAGATGCGTATCGATGTCGTAACCAAAAACCTTAGTTGTACCCGAGGTTTTGTTTACCAAAGAAGAGATAATGCCAATAGTGGTTGATTTACCTGCACCATTCGGCCCTAGAAGCGCGTAGAAGTCACCTTTTTCGACTTGTAAGCTGACGCCTTTCAACGCTTCAAATCCGCCCGCATAGGTCTTGCGAAGCTGTTCAATTTCTAATGCGTACATTGCGTAATAATTGCCATCTGTTGATGAATCGTGAATGCCAATACCGTGGGGATCATTGATAGCGACTCAAGAGTCGAAAGCGGTATTGCTCTGAAGTTGAATTAGTTTATCGTTGAATAACGATGAATACAAATAAACCTTTCTATAAAATTAGAAATAACTATAAATCCTCGATTCCATTTACCAAAAAGCGCCACCAAATCTCTCTGGTAGCGCTTTTAAATAAGTCACTTAGACTACATGGTTAGCATTTGATGTTCATCGGTTTCTACATGTTTTACCGCTGCATTCAATGCTTCGTAGCGGAACTTGTAGGTGTTCTCATCAGGTACCAAATCAATCACGTGGAATTTCTCTAACTGCTCACGCGTACGTTGGTTTGGACAAAGTAAATAAACTTCACACTCTGCATCCAAAGCATCTTTAATGGCGTTCTCTAGCGCCAAGCCAACGGTCACATCAATCATAGGGACATCCGTCAGATCGAGAATCATCACTTCGTAATCCGAGATACTGGAGTGCTGACGCGAAATCGCCTTAGAAACGCTGAAAATCATTGGCCCAGAAAGATAGAAGAACAACACTTTTCCATTGGCTCTGTCTAACAGCCCTCGCTCACTGTCAGTCAGCGGAACATCGTCTTCATCCGCATCACTGATCGCCTTAACTTGGCGTGCTTGTTCACGGCTTAAACGTTCAATGATGATGATGTTAGAGATAAATACACCAAGGCCAACGGCGACAATCAAATCAACAAACACCGTTAATAGCATTACGCCATACATCACGGCCATGCCTGGGAAACTGACCTTGTGTGCGCGCTGAATAAAGCTCCAGTCAAGAATGTTAAAGCCAACATACACCGCAATACCCGCCAGTACAGCCATCGGAATCGGCTCGGTTAACCCACTTGCAACCAATACCACCAGCGCCAAAATCAAAGCACGAATCACACCAGATAGGGGCGAGCGAGCGCCCACTTGAATGTTGGTTACGGTTCCCATTGTCGCGCCAGCACCAGGCAGTGCACCAAACAGACCAGAGATCATGTTCGCCAAACCTTGACCGCGCAGTTCCTTGTCTGAGTCGTGCTCTTTACGCGTCAAAGAGTCACCAATAACAGCCGTGAGCAAGGTATCAATACAACCTAATGTGCCCAGCACTAAGGCATCAATGACCATTTCGGTAAACATCGCAGGATCAATATGCGGCACAACTAAAGACGGCAAACCTGCTGGGATTTCACCAATTCGGCGAATATCTTCAGCATCAAATAGGATGACCGAAAGCAAGGTGACGGCAACCAATGCCACTAACTGAGCTGGAACGTATTTACGGTACTGCTTAGGGAAGAAAAACAGGATACCTAGCGTCAGCAAGCCCAAAAACAACTCGCTAAACTTCAGGTTAGAAATGGTGTCTGGCAGTGCCGATAACGTCCCGATAACCCCACCAGAGGGCGCGGCATGGCCTAACAGGGGCGAAAGCTGCAAGATAATCAAAATGACACCGATACCCGACATAAAGCCGGAGATGACACTGTAAGGCATCAGCGTAACGTACTTACCGAGCTTTAATGTACCGAGCACAATCTGGAATGCCCCCGCCATCATTACAACGGTAAAGGTCATTGCCATCCCCGTTTCAGGGTACTTGGCCATCATGCTGGTCAGTACGGCGGTCATGATCACTGTCATTGGACCGGTTGGTTCCGATATCAGGGTGTTTGAGCCACCAAACAGCGAAGCAAAAAGCCCCACCATGATCGCGCCCCATAAGCCTGCTTCTGCGCCAGCACCAGAAGCGACACCAAAGGCTAACGCAAGAGGAAGTGAAATAATGGCCGTGGTGACGCCACCAAACAGATCCCCTTTCAAGTTGATATCCTTAAAGCGACTACCGAACATTGAATTTGCTCCCTGCATTAAAAAGACAAAATGCCATCAATCTAACAAATATTTCTACAAAGAAAAAAACACAATAAAACCACGAATTTGCTAGGCTTATTCGCATACTGAATGATGTCTGCATATTTTATGATTTTCACAGCGAGAACTAGTCAGATGAGTCATCTTGAATGAATATTTAACGGGATCGAAATTGTAACATTGTGTATAGTTACAGCGCTGATCGCTTTATAAGCACTGGTGAGTGGTTGGTTTTTTTAATTTTTAGGGAAGTAGATGTCAGATGCCGGAAATTAAACAATTATTCGAAAATAACTCTAAGTGGTCAGAAGAAATCAAATCTGATCGCCCAGAATATTTCGCAAAACTAGCGGAAGGTCAAAAGCCCGACTTTCTATGGATTGGTTGTTCAGACAGTCGTGTTCCTGCAGAGCGACTAACAGGGCTGTTCTCGGGCGAGTTATTTGTTCACCGAAATGTTGCAAACCAGGTCATCCACACCGACCTAAACTGCCTATCTGTGGTGCAATACGCGGTCGACGTATTAAAAGTGAAGCACATTATTGTCTGTGGTCACTATGGCTGTGGCGGCGTCAACGCTGCAATCGATAATCCTCAACTTGGCCTCATCAACAACTGGCTACTTCACATTCGTGATCTTTACTTCAAACACCGCCCTTACCTAGACCAAATGCCACTTGAGGACCGAGCTGACAAACTTGGTGAAATCAACGTTGCAGAGCAAGTTTACAACTTGGGTAACTCGACCATCATGCAAAACGCATGGGAGCGTGGGCAAGACGTAGAGATTCATGGCGTGGTATATGGGATTGAAGATGGACGCTTAGAGTACTTGGGCATTCGCTCAAACTCGAAAGAAACGGTGGAAGCGTCTTACCAAAAAGCACTCTCTACTATCCTGAACACAGATAACAAACTACTGTGTCGATGAGTTGAGAAGTATCAGCCAGACTGAATAAAAGAAAACGCCCGTTAAGTGATTAACGGGCGTTTTTGTATTCTTTGCAAAAGAGTAATGATTACTCTTGAGGTACCACTTTGCCGATGAACGGTAGGTGACGGTATTTCTGAGCGTAGTCGATACCCACACCAACAACGAACTCATCAGGAATAGCAAAACCAACGTAATCAACTGGCACTTCAACTTCGCGACGTGACGGCTTGTCTAGCAATGTACAAATCGCAATAGACTTAGGCTCGCGTAGAGATAGGATTTCACGGATCTTGTTTAGCGTGTTACCTGTGTCGATGATGTCTTCTACGATCAGTACGTCTTTGCCTTTGATGTCGTCATCTAGGTCTTTCAGGATACGCACGTCACGAGAGCTTTCCATTGTGTTGCCGTAGCTAGAAGCGGTCATAAAGTCGACTTGGTGAGTCAGTTCGATTGCACGTGCCAAATCTGCCATAAATACAAATGAACCACGCAGCAAACCAACCATTACCAGATCTTCGCTACCTTGGTAACGTTCAGTAATTTGTTTGCCTAATTCACGAATACGTTCCTGAACTTCTTGCTCAGAAATCATCACTTCTATTGTATGTTTCATACTGTGCTCAATTTTCTTTGTGGGTTGAGGTTGGTCGTACGCAAACGATCACCTTATCTTGCGGCGTGTAGTGTAACACCCCGCACCATGGGTTAAAAGCCGCTTCCCATTCCATTGAATTCTTGGATGAAAGTCTTAATTTTAGAACTTATCTAGTTGAATGAAACATCAATAATGACATTACTGTCTATAAATTACGCATCAGATGTTGACCTTGCACATATGCACCATTACACTCATCAATGCTTTAAGCAACTATTAAAATAATCAATTAGGGGATCATCCCCAAAACATCAACTCAAATGGCAAGGAAAATGGATATGGACTCAATAGCAAAGAGACCTCGTACTAGGCTTTCCCCTCTAAAACGTAAACAGCAACTGATGGAAATCGCTCTTGAAGTGTTTGCTCGTCGCGGCATTGGTCGTGGTGGTCACGCGGATATTGCAGAGATCGCTCAAGTTTCTGTTGCGACGGTATTTAACTACTTCCCTACTCGTGAAGACTTAGTGGATGAAGTTCTGAACCACGTTGTTCGTCAATTCTCGAACTTCTTGTCTGATAACATCGACTTAGACATCCATGCACGCGAGAACATCGCCAACATCACTAATGCAATGATTGAGCTAGTAAGCCAAGATTGCCATTGGCTGAAGGTTTGGTTCGAATGGAGCGCATCGACACGTGATGAAGTATGGCCGTTATTCGTGACCACAAACCGCACAAACCAACTATTGGTGCAAAACATGTTCATCAAAGCGATCGAACGTGGTGAAGTTTGTGACCAACATGAACCGGAACATTTGGCGAATCTGTTCCACGGTATTTGCTACTCTATCTTCGTACAAGCGAACCGCTCTAAGAGCGAAGCTGAGCTATCAACGCTCGTTAGCGCTTACCTAGATATGCTGTGCATCTACAACCGTGAACATCACTAAAAATAATTAGGCTTAAAACAAAGGCTGATACTTAAGTATCGGCCTTTTTTGTTTTTGGGAAACGAGAAGCGAGAAGCGAGAAGCGAGAAGCGAGAAGCGAGAAGCGAGAAGCGAGAAGCGAGAAGCGAGAAGCGAGAAGCGAGAAGCGAGCTTATTTTGTCTTTCGAGGGACAAATTCCGTCAACTCCTTTTAGAGCAGGGTCTCTTTCAATAGCCTCCTCTCGATTTATAAAGCGTAGCGCTCCCGAATCTCCAAGCACAGTATTCTTTTCTTCCAATAAAAAAACCGCTGACGAATCAGCGGTTTTTATCATTCAACGTTCAAGAAAAATTACTTTTTCTTTTTAACTGCTTTTTTGTTTGGAAGGTCAGTGATTGAACCTTCAAATACTTCAGCAGCTAGACCCACAGACTCGTGTAGAGTTGGGTGAGCGTGGATAGTTAGTGCGATATCTTCAGCATCACAACCCATCTCGATAGCTAGGCCGATTTCACCAAGTAGTTCACCACCGTTAGTACCAACGATAGCACCACCGATTACGCGGTGAGTTTCTTTATCGAAGATTAGCTTAGTCATACCGTCTGCACAGTCAGACGCGATTGCACGACCTGATGCTGCCCATGGGAATGTTGCCACTTCGTAGTTGATGCCTTCTGCTTTCGCTTCTTTCTCTGTCTTACCAACCCATGCCACTTCTGGCTCAGTGTAAGCGATTGAAGGAATAACTTTAGGATCGAAGTAGTGCTTCTTACCAGAGATAACTTCTGCAGCAACGTGACCTTCATGCACACCTTTGTGAGCAAGCATTGGTTGGCCAACTACGTCGCCGATTGCGTGGATGTGAGGAACGTTAGTACGCATTTGCTTATCAACGTTGATAAAGCCGCGCTCGTCCACTTCAATACCAGCTTTTTCAGCATCGATAAGCGCACCGTTTGGTACACGACCGATAGCAACAAGAACCGCATCGTAACGCTCAGCTTCTGCTGGCGCTTTTTTGCCTTCCATTGAAACGTAGATACCATCTTCTTTCGCTTCAACTGCAGTTACTTTAGTCTCAAGCATTAGCTTGAACTTGTCTTTAATACGCTTAGTGAAAACTTTAACGATGTCTTTATCCGCAGCTGGGATAACTTGGTCAAACATCTCTACTACGTCTACTTTAGAACCTAGTGAGTGGTAAACCGTACCCATTTCTAGACCGATGATACCACCACCCATGATAAGCAGTTTTTCTGGTACTTCCTTCAGTTCTAGCGCATCCGTTGAATCCCAAATACGTGGGTCTTCATGCGGGATGAATGGCAGTTTGATTGGGCGAGAACCCGCAGCAATGATAGCGTTGTCGAAGTTAACCGTTGTTGCTTCGCCTTCGCCTTCTACAAGGATAGAGTTAGGGCTTGTGAACTTACCGTAGCCGTTTACTACAGTAACGTTACGCATCTTAGCCATACCGCTAAGACCGCCAGTCAGTTGGTTTACAACTTTCTCTTTCCAGATACGGATTTTGCTGATGTCTGTTTGTGGTTCGCCAAACACAACACCGTGCTCAGCCATCGCTTTCGCTTCTTCGATAACTTTTGAAACGTGAAGAAGTGCTTTAGATGGAATACAACCAACGTTTAGACATACACCGCCAAGAGTGCTGTAACGTTCAACTAGTACTGTTTCTAGACCTAAGTCCGCACAACGGAATGCAGCTGAGTAACCAGCAGGACCAGAACCAAGTACAACAACTTGGGCTTTAATTTCTTTGCTCATTGTGACCTCTTGTAGTCATTATCCCTAACAGGCTGAGTAGATGTTCTTAAATTATTAGGCTTTCAAACGGTCAATATTTTACAGAGATGTTAACAGTGTGAAAGCAGCTTTAAGTTAGCCTGTGAGCTAGACAACAATTCATCTTTCAGATTCTGAACGATGTGAGAAATTGTCGTCTAAAAATAGTCTTTTATATAAAGAAGTAAGGTGACCCGAAAGCCACCTTAACTATTACTTTCTATATTACAGTACTAGGCGACGAATGTCTGATAGTGCACCGTTTAGGAAAGTAATGAAGCGTGCACCTTCTGCACCATCGATCACACGGTGGTCGTATGATAGAGACAGTGGAAGCTGTAGACGTGGTTCGAACTCTTTACCGTTCCACACTGGCTTCATTTCAGATTTAGATACACCTAGGATACCAACTTCTGGCGCGTTTACGATTGGTGTAAACGCTGTACCGCCGATACCGCCAAGGCTAGAGATTGTGAAACAACCGCCTTGCATATCAGCTGCTGTAAGCTTGCCTGCACGTGCTTTCTTAGAAACTGCCATTAGCTCTTCAGATAGCTCGTAGATGCCTTTCTTGTTCACGTCTTTAAATACTGGAACAACAAGGCCGTTTGGCGTATCTACTGCAATACCTACGTTCACGTACTTCTTAAGAATGATGCTTTCGCCATCTTCAGAAAGTGAAGAGTTAAACGCTGGGAACGCTTCTAGTGCTTTCGCTACCGCTTTCATGATGAACACAAGAGGAGTGATCTTCATGCCAGTGTCTTTCTTCGTTTCGATTGCGTTCTGTTCTTTACGGAATGCTTCTAGCTCAGTGATGTCAGCGTTATCCCACTGTGTAACATGAGGGATCATCACCCAGTTACGGTGTAGGTTTGCACCAGAGATTTTCTTGATCTTAGACAGCTTCTGAACTTCAGTTTCGCCGAACTTGCTGAAGTCAACTTTTGGCCAAGGCAGTAGACCAAGTGCTGCACCGTCGCCTTTGCCAGATGCTGCTGCTGCACCTGCGCCAGACTCAAGACGCTTAAGCGCATCTTTCACGTAGTTTTGAACGTCTTCTTTTAGGATACGGCTCTTACGACCAGAACCTTTAACCTTAGATAGGTTTACGCCAAACTCACGAGCTAGACGACGAACAACTGGAGACGCATGTGCGTATTCGTTGTTTTCTTGGAAATCGTTCGCTGCAGTTGCCGCCGCTGGAGCTTCAGCTTTTGGTGCAGGAGCTGCTGCTGGAGCAGGTGCTGCCGCTTGAGCTGGAGCCGCCGCAGGAGCAGGTGCTGCGCCTTCCACAACGAAAGTCATGATTAGAGAGCCAGTCGTTACTTTGTCGCCTTCAGCAATCTTGATCTCTTTGACTGTACCTGCGAATGGTGCT
This sequence comes from Vibrio owensii, assembly GCF_002021755.1. Classification (NCBI taxonomy): domain Bacteria; kingdom Pseudomonadati; phylum Pseudomonadota; class Gammaproteobacteria; order Vibrionales; family Vibrionaceae; genus Vibrio; species Vibrio owensii. The sequence continues at coordinate 2,447,054 of NZ_CP019959.1, read as the reverse complement.
GGTACTTCCATAGAAGCTTTGTCGCCTTCTACAGTAATTAGAGATTGCTCTTCTTCTACTGTATCGCCAACTTTAACCATGATCTCAGTAACTTCTACTTCGTCACCGCCGATATCTGGAACGTTAACTTCTTTTTCGGCTGCGGCCGGCGCTCCGGATGCCGCAGGAGCTGCTGCTGGAGCCGCTTCAACTGCAGGAGCAGCTGCTACTGGCGCACCAGAGCCTGCTACTTCGAATACCATCACAAGAGAGCCAGTTGTTACTGAATCACCTTCAGCAATCTTGATCTCTTTAACCGTACCTGCAAATGGTGCTGGTACTTCCATAGAAGCTTTGTCGCCTTCTACAGTTAGAAGTGACTGCTCTTCTTCTACTGCATCGCCAACTTTAACCATGATCTCAGTAACTTCTACTTCGTCGCCACCGATATCTGGAACGTGAACTTCTTTCAGTTCTGCCGCTGCAGGAGCTGCAACTGGTGCTGCTTCAACTGCTGGTGCTGCTTCAACTGATGGAGCTGCCGCAGGAGCCGCTTCTGCAGCGGCACCTTCAGCTTCGAAAATCATGATTAGAGAACCAGTCGTAACAGAATCACCTTCTGCTACTTTGATTTCTTTAACGATACCTGCTTGAGACGCTGGAACTTCCATAGAAGCTTTGTCGCCTTCAACAGTGATAAGAGACTGCTCTTCTTCAACCTTGTCGCCAACGCTTACAAGAATCTCAGTAACTTCAACCTCATCCGCACCGATGTCAGGTACATTAATTTCGATTGCCATTGCTTATTTACCTTCTAGTTAAGCGCTGTATTAAGCGTAAAGTGGGTTTGTTTTTTCAGTGTCGATGTTGAACTTAGCAATCGCTTCAACGACGACTGACTTCTCAACATCACCACGTTTCGCTAGTTCAGTAAGAGCTGCAACAACTACGTAGCCCGCGTTAACTTCGAAGTGACGACGTAGGTTCTCACGGCTGTCAGAACGACCGTAACCATCAGTACCAAGTACTTTGTAAGACTCAGAAGGCATGAACGCACGAACTTGCTCAGAGTAGTTCTTCATGTAGTCAGTCGCTGCGATTGCTGGCTCAGTACCCATAACTTGTGCAATGTAAGGTACTTTTGCTTCTGCTTCTGGGTGAAGCATGTTGTAACGCTCTGCGTCTTGACCGTCACGAGTTAGCTCGTTGAACGATGTTACAGAGAACACGTCAGATGCGATGCCGTACTCTTCGCTTAGGATAGTCGCGGCTTTACGTACTTCGTTCATGATAGTACCAGAGCCCATTAGCTGAACTTTAGACTTGTCACCTGCGTAAGACTCAAGCTTGTAGATACCCTTACGGATGCCTTCTTCAGCGCCTTCTGGCATTGCTGGCATTGCGTAGTTTTCGTTCATTACCGTTAGGTAGTAGAACACGTTCTCTTGGTTCTCACCGTACATGCGACGGATACCGTCTTGCATGATTACTGCAACTTCGTAAGCGAATGTTGGGTCGTAAGAGATACAGTTAGGAACTGTATTCGCCATGATGTGCGAGTGACCATCTTCGTGCTGTAGACCTTCACCGTTTAGCGTTGTACGACCAGCAGTAGCACCTAGTAGGAAACCACGAGCTTGTTGGTCACCAGCCATCCACGCCATATCACCTACACGTTGGAAACCAAACATTGAGTAGTAGATGTAGAACGGGATCATTGGTAGATCGTTCGTGCTGTATGACGTTGCTGCTGCAACCCATGAAGCCATTGAACCTAGTTCGTTGATACCTTCTTGTAGAACCTGACCTGAAGTTGCTTCTTTGTAGTAAGAAACGATGTCGCGATCTTGAGGTGTGTAGTTCTGACCGTGCGGGTTGTAAATACCGATCTGACGGAATAAACCTTCCATACCGAACGTACGAGCTTCGTCACAGATGATAGGAACGATGTTCTTACCAATGTTCTTGTTCTTAAGCAGGATATTAAGAGTACGAACGTAAGCCATTGTTGTAGAGATATCACGCTTCTGCTCACTTAGTAGCGGAGCGAACTCTTCTAGCTCAGGTGTTTTGAATTCTTGAGTGAACTTAGGTAGACGCTGTGGCGTGTAACCTTTCAGAGCTTTACGACGAGCGTGTAGGTATTCGTACTCCGCTGTACCTTCTTCAAGTTTCAGATATGGAAGTTCTTTCACTGCTTCGTCAGTTAGGATGTCTTGAAGACCTAGACGATCACGTAGGTGTAGTACGTGAGTCATATCCATCTTCTTAACTTGGTGCGCGATGTTCTTACCTTCAGCCGCTTCACCCATGCCGTAACCTTTAACAGTCTTCGCTAGGATTACTGTTGGACGACCTTTAGTTTCTGCCGCGTTTTTGTAAGCTGCGTACAGTTTAGAAGACTCGTGACCACCGCGCTTAAGTGCGAAGATTTCGTCATCAGTCATGTCTGCAACTAGTGCTGCAGTCTCAGGGTACTTACCAAAGAAGTGTTCACGTACGTAAGCACCGTCTTTAGATTTAAATGTTTGGTAGTCACCATCTACAGTTTCGTTCATCAACTGTAGAAGCTTGCCTGTTGTATCTTTAGCAAGTAGAGCATCCCAGTTGCTACCCCAGATAACTTTAACAACGTTCCAGCCAGCGCCTTTGAATAGACCTTCTAGCTCTTGGATGATGCTACCGTTACCCATTACAGGACCGTCTAGACGCTGTAGGTTACAGTTGATTAGGAATGTTAGGTTGTCTAGTTTCTCACGCGCAGCGAAAGAAAGTGAACCACGTGATTCTGGCTCATCCATTTCACCGTCACCTAGGAATGCGTATACACGCTGTGCAGAAGTGTCTTTCAGACCACGACCGTCTAGGTACTTAAGGAAACGCGCTTGGTAGATCGCAGAAATTGGACCAAGACCCATAGATACTGTTGGGAACTGCCAGAACTCAGGCATCAATTTAGGGTGCGGGTATGATGGGATACCTTTACCGTCTACTTCTTGACGGAAGTTGTCTAGCTGCTCTTCAGTTAGACGACCTTCAACGAATGCACGAGCGTAGATGCCCGGAGAGATGTGACCTTGGTAGTAAACTAGATCGCCACCGTCCGTCTCGTTTGGAGCACGGAAGAAGTGGTTGAAACAAACTTCGTAGAACGCCGCTGCTGATTGGTAAGAAGCCATGTGACCACCTAGGTCTAGGTCTTTCTTAGAAGCACGCAATACGATCATGATTGCGTTCCAGCGAATAATCGAACGAATACGACGCTCAAGAGTTACGTCACCAGGGTAAGCTGGTTCTTGTGCTGCTGGAATAGTGTTGATGTAGTTTGTGTTGATGCCAGTTGGCATATCAACGCCGTCTAGACGTGCTTTTTCTAGAACGGTTTCTAGTAGAAACTGTGCACGTTCTACACCTTCTTCACGAACAACTGATTCAAGGGCTTGTAGCCAATCTTGAGTTTCCAGTGCATCTACGTCATGCTTCATGTCAGACATGGCGATCTATCCTTCTGTTGGTTGGATCTACTTATTTAAGTAAGCGGTTCTTGTATTAAGAATCGTTACCTTGCTGAATTCGACGCAGAGAACGCTCTCGTCGAGACTCTTCTCGAGTCAAATCCAACAATGTTTCTTCGATATAAGCTAAATGTGAGTGAGACATTTCACGCGCCTTTTCAGGCTGACCAGAAACAATCGCATCCACGATATTAGCTCTGTGTTTACTTACTTTATCGACCACTTCTTCGCGGCGATGTAAGAGCTTTAGATTCTGTAGAACATTTTGCTCAAGCAAAGGCGCAAGGCTACGAACAATATGAAGCAACACAACATTGTGCGCCGCTTCCGTTAAAGCAATAAGGAACTGCATTACTGCTGTGGCTTCCGCTTCAACGTTGTCGCTTTTTTGCTCTTCACTGATTTGATTCAGGCAAGCTTGAATGCGTGCAAAATCTTCTTCGGTACCACGCAATGCTGCAAAGTACGCCGAAATTCCTTCCATCGCATGACGCGATTCAAGTAGGTCTAACTGCGTTTCGGAGTGAGTCGACAACAAGTTCAACAAAGGATCTGAAAAGCTTTTCCAGATGTTTTCGCTAACGAATGTGCCACCGCCTTGACGGCGAGTAAGCAAACGCTTTGCTTCCAAGCGTTGAATGGCTTCACGGACAGATGGACGAGACACATCGAACTGCTTAGCGAGTTCGCGCTCTGGTGGCAACTGCTGCCCCGGAGACAATGTTCCTTCCACAATCAACCTTTCTAACTCTTGTTCAATAACATCAGAGAGTTTTGGCTGACGAATCCTTTGATAAGCCATAATTTATTGTTCTTCTACTCTTGCAGGTAATTGGTAATACCAATTTTAAGATGGTGCAGAAATTAACATAATTAAAACGCCACTGTCCAGCCAAAAATTGACCTAAATCATAGAACAGACTTACAACCAACACTCTGATAACAATCGACTATTAAAACGGCAATAAAATTGGTATGACCAATTACATAAACAAAACAGATGGGAGCTCTGCGTGCTAGTAAATTTGATCAACAAAAACAAAAAATGACAAAATTATCTGTACACTTTTGCACCGATCGCCGATTTAAGCGTTCAAAATGTAGTTAACTTTTAACAAGCGCTCATATTTCTTGTATCGAAAAAAGGCATACCTGAGTGTATGCCTTATTTATTTCTGTTTTTTGAATTTACACTTTCGCTACAAGTTAGCGTTTTATCTGGTGTCGGAACTTGACCCAGTCAAAGCTTAGACCAGGATCGGCTTTTCTCAAGGGAGCGATATACTGATGCCCCGTGATTCTCGGCAAGGTGATTTTTGGGTAGGAATGCATTACAGCTTGGGTCAATGCAGTAAGTGATTGATATTGCTCTTCTGTGTACGCAACAAACTCAGTACCTTCCAACTCAATACCAATTGAATAGTCATTACAGCGTTCTCGGCCAGCGAAGCTGGATTGTCCTGCATGCCATGCTCTGTCTAAAAAAGAAACAAACTGAACAATCTCGCCATCACGCTTAATTAAACAATGTGCCGAAACGCCCATTTTGTGAATTACTTCAAAAAATGGGTGTGTATTGGGGTCAAGGTTGCCCGTGAAAAAGTCTTCTATATAAGAGCCACCAAATTGACCTGGTGGCAGACTGATGTTGTGAACCACCAGCAGAGAGATGTCATTTTTATCAGAACGAGCATCAAAAAATGGCGATGGGACGTGCTTAGCCTCCGTCAACCAACCATTCTCGATTTTTAGGCACATATCAACCTCTCTACTTTGCAAATTAACTGCTGAAATTATTGACACCGGAGAGTATCATTCGTTGCCATCTCCCTTTCAAGACAAGATTTGCGATGAAGAACACACACAACAGCCAAGAACGCCTAGAATACCTTAAGCAACAACTTCCATTAGAAATCACTCGCGCCGTAGCCGATACCCTAAAAGAAGATCTAGGTGGCACATTGGATGCAGACAAAGACATCACCGCATCGCTTATCCCTGCTGACGCTATTAACACCGCAACCATCATCACTCGTGAACACGGTGTATTTTGTGGCCAAGCATGGGCAGATGAAGTATTTAAACAACTGGGTGGCAAAGTGACCATCGAGTGGCATGTAAAAGATGGCGACAAGGTTGAACCAAACCAAACACTTTGCACACTGACAGGTCCTGCTCGTGATTTGCTCACTGGCGAGCGCAACGCAATGAACTTTATTCAAACCCTTTCAGGTTGCGCGACCATTACCGCAGAGTACGCAGAGAAAATTGCTCACACTGAATGCCGTCTATTAGATACACGTAAAACGATTCCTGGTCTACGTAGTGCGCTTAAATACGCAGTAGCTTGTGGCGGTGGTTTCAACCATCGTATAGGTGTGTTCGATGCCTACCTTATTAAAGAAAACCACATCATTGCTTGTGGCGGCATTACTCAAGCGATCACTACCGCAAAAGAATTGAACCCAGGCAAGCCTGTTGAGGTTGAGACGGAAAGCTTGGATGAGCTAAAAGAAGCGATTGAAGCAGGTGCAGACATCATCATGCTAGACAACTTCACGACAGATATGATGCGTGAAGCGGTCGCGATCAACGCAGGTCGTGCGGCGTTAGAAAACTCAGGTAACGTTACTCTAGAAACCATCGCTGAATATGCAGAAACTGGCGTCGATTACATCTCGGTAGGCGCTCTGACCAAGCATCTAAAAGCGATGGATCTTTCGATGCGCTTCAAGTAATTCCAGAGAACCAAGCGAGACTAACTCTCTTAATCTCATAGAGTTACGCTTTTCAAACCGCAATAAAGAGCCGCAAGGCTCTTTATTTTTATCCGCTTAAAAAATAACACCACTCGCAAAACCTTGCATGCAATATGCAACTTCAGTGCAAAGATCTTTATCTCACTCGAGAGCCACTTCGTTTCCAGTTTCCACTTGTTTCTACTCTTTTTACTCTTCTGCCCCATGCATAAGCATTAACTAAATTTATCTTAAGGAAAGAAGATGAAAACGAATAAACAGAAAAAGCAGCAAGGTTTTACGCTGATTGAATTGATGATTGTCGTGGCGATTATCGGTATCTTGGCTGCGTTTGCAGTGCCTGCTTACCAAAATTACACTAACAAAACTCACGCTTCTGAAATGCTCAGCACTGCTTCAGCTATGAAAGCTGGTGTAGGTGTTTGTCTGTTAAGTGGAGGAACTAATTGCGCAGCTGGACAACCCAATGTTCCCGCAGCTCAGGACTTTGATAAGGGTACAGGAAATGCATTTGCCATAACGTCTGACGTTGCAGTCACTGCTGCTGCAACCTCATCAGCAGCCGCGACTATCACAGGAACAGTTACTGCAACTGTAGATGGAACAAAAGGTAAAGCTGGTCTTAAAAAGAACGGAACTATTAAATTGACGCCTACGTTAACTATGTCAGGGGTTACATGGGCTGTAACGTGTGATCTTGGTAGTAATGACTTCTGCCCTAAAAGTTAAATGCTAACCAACCTCTCAACAGTTCTTCGCCAAGCAGGGATACTGACCTTTTCCCAAGAAGAACTGTTACTTGAGCAAGCTAAGGCTTCTGGTATATCAATGCCAGAGGCTTTGCTCAATTCTGGCTTTTTCCAATCTCATGAATTAACGGAGCACCTAAGCTCTGTTTTTGGGCTTTCGTGCACTTCTCTCAATCAATACGATTACGCTTCGTTATGCCAAACGCTAGGTTTGCGAGATTTGATCACTCGGCACAACGCTCTGCCGCTTAATCGCACCTCATCCACTTTGATTCTCGCGGTTGCCGATCCAACCAATCTTCAAGCCGAAGACGACTTTCGTTTTGCAACAGGTTTGCAAGTCGAACTTGTTCTGGCTGATTTTCGAGAGCTGACCGCTGCCATTCGGCGCTTATATGGCCGAGCACTTGGGCAGGAAAAGTCGAGGTTAAAAGAAATAAACCAAGATGAGCTCGCAAGCTTGGTTGAGATTGGAGATGATGAGATTGAGAACATTGAAGATCTCAGTCAAGACGAATCGCCCGTCAGTCGCTATATCAACCAGATCCTGCTCGATGCCGTTCGTAAAGGGGCTTCCGATATTCACTTCGAACCCTACGAAAACATGTATCGAGTGCGTTTACGCTGCGACGGCATCTTGATTGAAATTCAACAGCCACCTAGCCACTTAAGCCGTCGTCTCTCTGCCCGAATAAAGATCCTATCTAAGCTTGATATTGCTGAACGTCGCTTACCTCAAGATGGACGGATCAAACTTAAGTTAAACCAAGACACCGCCATTGATATGCGCGTTTCTACACTGCCAACCCTATTTGGGGAGAAGATCGTACTGCGTTTGCTCGACAGCAGCTCTGCAGCATTAGATATCAATAAACTTGGTTATAGCGACCAACAGAAGCAGCTTTATTTGGATGCTCTGCGTCGGCCACAAGGTATGATTTTGATGACGGGTCCAACAGGTAGTGGCAAAACCGTTTCTCTTTACACAGGGCTAAGCATTCTTAACAAACCAGAGATCAACATCTCGACTGCGGAAGACCCTGTGGAGATAAACTTACCCGGCATTAACCAAGTTCAAGTTCAACCTAAGATCGGTTTTGGTTTTGCCGAAGCCTTGCGATCTTTCTTACGCCAAGATCCTGATGTAGTCATGGTAGGTGAGATCCGAGACCTCGATACGGCAGAAATCGCGATCAAAGCATCGCAAACTGGTCACTTGGTTCTTTCCACTTTACATACCAACTCGGCCGCTGAAACCGTAATCCGCTTATCCAACATGGGTGTAGAAAGCTTTAACCTTGCCTCCTCACTCAGTTTGATCATCGCCCAACGGTTAGCACGCAAATTGTGCCCGCACTGTAGACAACCGCAAGAGCCAAATGCCCAACTGCAACATATTGGGATTACCAACACAGAACATGTCTTTAAAGCCAATCCAGATGGTTGTAACGAGTGTACCCACGGTTATTCAGGTCGAACGGGCATCTATGAAGTGATGAAGTTTGATGAATCCCTATCTGAAGCGCTCATAAAAGGAGCTTCAGTACACGAATTAGAAAAACTCGCTATCGCCAAAGGGATGCAAACCCTACAAATGTCTGGCATCGAAAAACTCAAACAAGGCGTCACTAGCTTCAGCGAATTACAACGCGTTCTCTACTTTTAACTTTTTCAGAAATTTTAGGCAGTCACTCCGCTTATGAAAACCATCACTCCCCAACTTAAGAACTACCGTTGGAAAGGCATCAATAGCTCAGGCAAAAAGACCTCAGGTAATGTCCTCGCCATGACGGAAATCGAAGTAAGAGAACGCCTCGACGCTCAGCACATCAAAATTAAGAAACTGAAAAAGGGCAGTATTTCTTTTATCACTAAACTAAGCCACAGAGTCAAAGGTAAAGACATCACGGTGTTTACTCGCCAAATTGCTACCATGCTGATGACGGGTGTACCAATCGTTCAAGCACTCAAGTTGGTTTCGGAGAACCATAAAAAAGCGGAAATGAAATCGATTTTAATGAGTGTGACACGGGCTATTGAAGCCGGAACGCCAATGTCGAAAGCCATGCGTACCGCTAGCACGCATTTTGACCCGCTTTATACCGATTTAATCGCAACGGGTGAGCAGTCTGGTAACTTATCCCAAGTCTTCGAGCGTTTGGCAACCTACAGAGAAAAGAGCGAACAGTTACGCGCGAAAGTGATCAAAGCGCTTATTTACCCGGCCATGGTTGTCTTGGTTGCCCTAGGTGTCTCCTACCTAATGCTGACCCGAGTCATTCCTGAATTTGAAAAGATGTTTGTCGGCTTTGGTGCGGATTTACCTGCTTTTACTCAGATGGTATTAGACCTCTCTGCTTGGACTCAAAACTGGGGTCCCTTCATTGGACTCGGTTTCTTGAGTCTCTTGATCGGCTCAAAAGTCATATCGAACCGCTCTGATTCTTTCAAGCTATTGCTCGCTCGATCCAGTTTAAAGATTCCCATCTTGGGCCCTGTTTTATCCAAAGCCGCCATTGCCAAGTTTAGCCGTACGCTTGCCACCAGTTTTAGTGCCGGTATCCCAATCCTCACCGCGTTAAAAACCACCTCAAAGACCTCGGGTAACATGCACTATCAATTGGCAATAGAAGAGGTGTACCGAGATACGGCTGCGGGTATGCCGATGTATATTGCCATGCGCAACTGCAATGTCTTCCCCGAGCTAGTATTGCAAATGGTCATGATTGGCGAAGAATCTGGCCGTTTGGATGACATGCTCAACAAGATTGCTGCAATTTACGAGTTTGAGGTCGATAATACCGTCGATAACCTAAGTAAGATTTTAGAGCCGCTGATCATCGTTTTTCTCGGGGTCGTTGTTGGCGGTTTGGTCACAGCAATGTACTTGCCAATCTTTAACTTGATGAGCGTATTGGGATAGAATGATCCTTTAGCAAATTAATTCCTTCAAAACAGCATCTTGCTTGTTTGATTCATCGCTCAAGAGACAGATATGGAAGTATTCCAGTACTACCCATGGCTATTCGTTGTATTTGCCACGGTTTTCGGTTTGATCGTGGGTAGTTTCCTCAACGTTTTTATTTATCGATTACCCAAAATCATGGAATTAGAATGGCGACGCGAATGCGCGGAATCATTCCCTGAATACAAAATAGAACCACCAAAAGAGACGCTGACGTTAAGCGTACCACGCTCATCTTGTCAGCAATGTGGCACTCAAATTCGTATTCGTGACAATATCCCAGTGATTAGTTGGTTGCTTCTGCGCGGTAAATGTCACAACTGCCAATCTCCTATCAGTGCACGCTACCCTCTTATCGAACTGCTTACTGCCTTTTGTTCGGGTTTTATCGCTTTTCACTTCGGTTTTAGCTACTTCACTGTCGCGCTGGTTTTCTTTACCTTTGTATTGATTGCCGCCACGTTTATCGATCTCGATGCCATGCTGTTGCCAGACCAGCTTACATTGCCATTAATGTGGGCAGGTATTGCTCTCGCGCTTTCTGGTATCAGCCCTGTGAACCTACAAGACTCCATCATTGGGGCAATGGCAGGTTATCTATGTCTTTGGAGTGTTTACTGGTTGTTTAAGCTCCTTACAGGCAAAGAAGGCATGGGCTATGGTGACTTTAAACTTCTTGCCGCATTAGGTGCTTGGTTGGGTTGGCAATCGCTACCGATGATCATTCTGCTTTCATCAGTAGTGGCCGTCATCTTTGGTCTTATCCAACTGCGTTTGCAAAAACAAGGTATCGAGAAAGCCTTTCCTTTCGGCCCTTACCTTGCAATTGCGGGATGGGTGAGCCTAATTTGGGGCAATCAAATCCTCAACTGGTACTTTACGTCGATTCTAGGAGTGTAAATGGCTTTTGTTATTGGCTTAACTGGCGGTATTGCGAGTGGCAAAACCACGGTGGCAAACCTATTCAAACAGCAGTTCAAAATCGACATTGTCGATGCTGATATCGTAGCTCGCGAAGTTGTAGAACCGGGAACTCCCGGACTTAATGCTATCGTTGAACACTTTGGTGCGGATATTGTTCACGATGATCAGACACTTGATAGAGCCAAATTAAGAGAAAAGATCTTCTCCAATCCAGAAGAGAAAGCATGGCTTAATGGTTTATTGCATCCGATGATTCGTGAAAAGATGATCGAAGATTTGGAGCAAGTCACATCGGACTATGCCCTCTTGGTTGTACCTTTATTGGTAGAGAACAAGCTTGATAGCTTATGTGATCGAGTTCTTGTCGTCGATGTTGACCCACAACCCCAGATCTCCAGAACTGTAAAACGCGATAACGTAAGCGAACAGCAGGCAAATGCGATCTTGGCGTCCCAGGCTTCTCGTGAGCAACGGCTTGCTCTGGCGGATGATGTGGTGAAGAATAATCCAGATGACCCAGATCTTTTGCTTCAAATCACAGATTTACACGAAAAGTACCTAGCCATGTGTAAGAAAAATCTGCGAAAATAGGAATGAAACTCACCAAGGCTAATGTCGATGACCACGCACAAATTTGAACATCCGTTAAATGAAAAAACTCGCATCTATTTAAGAGTTGAGTCTTTGCTGCGTCAGGCTCATCTAGCCTCAAGTTTTGCTGATAACCATCAATATCAGCTGTTCTTTCGTGCCCTTTTCGATATGGTCGAAATCTTCGAGCAAATCCAGCTAAAAAGCGAACTCGCTAAAGATCTTGAAAAGCAGCGTTTAGCTTATCGTAACTGGCTCAATGTTGACGGCGTAGATCAACAAGCACTGAATGAGCTTTTAAAAGAGATAGATGTCGTACACAGCCAATTGATGGCAGCTGAGCGCTTCGGTCAAGCATTAAAAGAAGACCGCTTCTTAAGTTCAATTCGCCAGCGTTTCAACCTGCCTGGTGGTTCATGTTGTTTCGACCTACCCGCTTTGCATTATTGGCTTCATTTACCGATTGAGCGTAAAAAGCACGATGCTAACCAATGGCAAGCGAGCTTAAAGCCGCTTTCTGATGCGTTAGCACTTTGGCTAAAACTTACTCGCGAAACGGGTCACTTCAAAGCGCAAATCGCCCGCGCAGGCTTTTTCCAAAGTGATGCTGATGAAGCCAATATTTTACGTTTACACATCCCAATGGAATACGGTGTCTACCCGATGATTTCGGGCCACAAGAACCGTTTTGCCATCAAGTTTATGGCTTTCGAAAGTGGTCAAGCTTGCACGCAAGATGTCGAGTTTGAACTTGCTGTTTGTAGCTAAGCTCAACAAGCACTACTATTGCCTTAATACCTTTGAACACCGAATAAATAGGACGAATGACGATGTCTAAAATTACAGTCGTTCCATGCCCACAATGTGGCGCAGACGTTGAGTGGGGCGAACAAAGCCCTCACCGCCCTTTCTGCAGTAAACAATGCCAAATGATTGATTTTGGTGAATGGGCAGATGAAGAAAACGCCATCGCCGGTGCACCGGATATGTCGGATAGCGATGGTTGGTCTGAAGACCAGTACTAAAGAATTGAGAAGCTAGAGTCGAGATACAAGAACGCTACGCTTCGAGAATAAAGAGAGGGGTTGATGTGAGAGCATTGGCCCTTTTTGTTTTTTGGGATTCGGGATTCGGGATTCGGGATTCGGGATTCGGGATTCGGGATTCGGGATTCGGTTCATTTGTCTTTCTAAGGACAAGTTCTGTCAACACCTTCGAGACCAAATTTCTTGCATTAACCATCCAACAACACCTCTCGGTTCCTAAAGCGAAGCGCTCTCAAATCTCGAAGCGTAGCGTTCCCGATTCTAGAAGGACGAAGTCCGTTCCCTAACTTTTTCGCGCATAAAAAAACGGAGCCCAGATGGGCTCCGTTTACTATGAGAACGCTAGTTATAGCATTACTTCTTAGCAAGTTTCTCTTTGATACGAGCTGACTTACCAGAACGCTCACGTAGGTAGTACAACTTGGCACGACGTACTGCACCACGGCGTTTAACTTCGATGCTATCAACAACTGGAGAGTGAGTTTGGAACGTACGCTCAACACCTTCACCGTTAGAGATCTTACGTACAGTGAAAGCAGAGTGAAGACCACGGTTACGGATTGCGATTACAACGCCTTCAAAAGCCTGTAGACGCTCACGCTCACCTTCTTTAACTTTAACCTGAACTACAACAGTGTCACCTGGTGCAAATTTAGGCAGGCCTGATTTCATTTGCTCTTCTTCAAGAGCCTTGATGATGTTACTCATTTTTTAAATTCCTAGAATAAACTGATACTAAATAAATTAGGTTACTTTGCGTTATGTTCACTAATGAACTCAGCAAGTAATTGTTCCTGTTCGTCAGTCAGAGCTAGGTTTTCCAGGAGCTCTGGTCTTCTTAGCCAAGTTCGGCCTAGCGACTGTTTTAGTCGCCATTGACGAATGTCCTTGTGGTTGCCTGACATCAGTACCGCTGGCACTTCTTTATCATCCAACACTTCAGGACGCGTATAGTGAGGGCAATCTAATAAGCCATTTGCAAAAGAGTCTTCTTCTGCTGACGCGAAATCGCCTAGTACACCCGGAACAAACCGAGAGACAGAATCGATTAACGTCATGGCTGGTATCTCACCACCCGTCATCACAAAATCACCAATCGACCATTCTTCGTCGACTTCAGATTGAATGATGCGCTCATCTACCCCTTCATAACGGCCACAAATCAGAAGTAAATTCTCATTCGTTGCCAGTTCTTCAACCCCTTTTTGGTCGAGCTTGCGACCTTGAGGAGAAAGGTAAATGACTTTCGTCTTACCCGGTGAGGCTGCTTTCGCGGTATGAATGGCATCGCGCAAAGGCTGAACCATCATTAGCATACCAGGGCCACCACCGTAAGGTCGGTCATCGACAGTGCGATGCTTGTCGTGAGTGAAATCGCGAGGATTCCAAGTCTCAATCGACAAAAGACCTTTTTTAACCGCTTGACCTGTTACCCCAAAATCAGTAACAGAACGGAACATTTCAGGAAACAGGCTAATTACGCCAACCCACATGTTTATCTCGCTCTGTAATTTTGGAGATTAGAATCCAGGATCCCAGTCAACTTCGATCCGTTGAGCTTCGCGATCAACTTTGATGATCACTTGCTCTTCAAGGAACGGGATTAATCGTTCCTTCTGCCCGAAAGCATCTTTAAGATTTGCTTTAACAACCAGAACATCGTTTGAGCCAGTTTCTAGAATGTCAGATACGACACCTAGATCGTAACCTTTAGTGGTTACTACTTGCATCCCAAACAATTCACGCCAGTAGAACTCATCTTCTGACAATTCAGGAAGTACCGCAGGGTCGATAGCAATTTCAAAGTTTGTCATTAGATGCGCGTCTTCACGAATATCTAGACCTTCCAGCTTAGCCACCATACCTTTGTTATGGCGTTTCCAGCTTTCTACTTTGTACTCAACCCACGTACCCTTTTGGTTAATAAACCAAGGGCTGTAATCGAAAATGCTTTCAGCATTGTCTGTGTAGGAAAAAACTTTAAGCCAACCACGAATGCCGTAAGTAGCACCAAACTTGCCTACAACAATCTTTTCGTTGCTCATTGTTTCTTTACCTTTCATCGACATAAACTAGTTTCTACTTCTAAAGTAAAAAATTAAGCCGCTTTTTGAGCGTCTTTAACTAGCTTAGCAACGCGGTCAGATAGAGACGCACCTTGACCAACCCAGTGGTTAACGCGGTCTAGGTCTAGACGTAGACCTTCTTCTTGACCTTTTGCAGTTGGGTTAAAGAAACCAACTTTCTCGATGAAACGGCCAGTTGCAGCGTTGCGGCTGTCCGCTACTACGATTTGATAAAATGGACGCTTTTTAGCGCCGTGACGTGCCAAACGAATGGTTACCATGTCGTCCTCTTTGCTTTCTCAAAAATAAAATTAACCCCAATAATCATTCATAAAACTGAACAACCTGGGGTCTCGTGCCAAAATAAAGCTCCGGAATTTTACTCTTATCCCGAAGCAATGCAAGGGATTTAGTTACTTTTTCACCAACATAAATTGAAATTCAAGTTTGTGATGTAGCTAACACCCTGAAACTAAAGTCTAGGCAATCGTTTAACGGCCAAATGGATTGAAGCCACCGCCTCCACCCATACCGCCGCCGCCCATCATGCCTTGCATGTTGCGCATCATGCCTTTCATGCCGCCCTTTTGCATTTTCTTCATCATCTTCTGCATTTGGGTGAACTGCTTCAATAGACGGTTAACGTCTTGAACCTGAACACCAGAACCTGCAGCGATACGCTTCTTACGCGAACCTTTGATGATTTCTGGGCGTTGACGTTCTTTCATTGTCATTGAGCTGATGATCGCTTCCATCTGCTTAAACATCTTGTCGTCAACTTTGTCTTTCACGTCTGATGGTAGCTGAGACATGCCTGGTAGCTTGTCTAGCATGCCCATCATGCCACCCATGTTTTGCATTTGACCTAGCTGTTCACGGAAGTCTTCAAGGTCAAAACCTTTCTTCTCTTTGAACTTCTTCGCTAGTTTCTCTGCTTTTTCCTGGTCAACATTGCGTTGTAGGTCTTCGATAAGTGACAGTACGTCACCCATACCTAGAATGCGCGATGCAACACGATCAGGGTGGAACGGTTCTAGTGCGTCGGTTTTCTCACCCACACCTAGGAATTTGATTGGCTTACCTGTGATATGACGAACTGATAGCGCCGCACCACCACGAGCATCACCATCGACTTTAGTCAGAATCACACCAGTTAGCGGTAGGGCATCACCGAATGCTTTTGCTGTATTCGCCGCATCTTGACCTGTCATTGCATCAACAACAAACAGCGTCTCAACAGGGTTAATCGCTGAGTGAAGATCTTTAATCTCACCCATCATTTCTTCATCGATAGCCAAACGACCCGCGGTATCGACAATCAACACGTCGTAGAATTTCTTCTTCGCGTGGTCGATAGCTGCGTTAGCAATATCAATTGGCTTTTGATCCGGTGAAGATGGGAAGAAGTCGACACCGATGTCTGATGCTAGGGTTTCTAGCTGCTTGATTGCCGCTGGACGGTAAACGTCGGCAGACACAACCAAGACTTTCTTTTTATCACGCTCTTTTAGTAGCTTAGAAAGCTTACCTACCGATGTGGTTTTACCCGCACCTTGTAGACCTGCCATCAAAAGTACCGCTGGCGGCTGTGCTGCTAGGTTAAGAGCTTCGTTAGATTCACCCATAACCGCTTCAAGCTCAGCTTGAACGATCTTGATGAACTCTTGACCCGGTGTTAGGGATTTAGAAACTTCTACACCCACCGCTTTTTCTTTAACGCGGTTTACAAATTCACGTACAACAGGAAGCGCAACGTCCGCTTCCAATAGTGCCATGCGTACTTCACGTAGGGTTTCTTTAATGTTGTCTTCGGTCAGACGACCTTTACCGCTGATATTCTTCAGCGTTTTGGATAATCGATCCGTTAAATTCTCAAACATCTTTGTCTCTTCGCTAAAATGGCGATTAATTAGTGTGAGTATACCTTAGCCAACGTCACAGTCATACCCGAACACTACTCTTATCCTTAACTTGAGGGCTAACTTGTTAATTTCAATATCTCATCTCTCGTGATTGATGAGGCATCGCCCATAGCCCCAAAGAGTAATGCAAGGTATAATTTTCACCATTGTGCACAATAACTCTTAAGATTCATGGATAGCTTAATTGCCATCGCAGCCGCCATTCTTTACGTTTTGGCAATTGCGACCATCATTCCCGGACTCTCTCAGCAGTCAGGAATCAAAGCGAAAACCGTATTTGCCAGTGCGGCATGTGCGTTGGTTTTTCACGCTTGGATTCTGAGTGATCTGATTTTCGACGGTTCAGGGCAAAACCTCAGCATTCTTAACGTCGCTTCTTTGATCAGCTTTATCATCTCGCTGGTAATGAGTGTGGCGATGCTCAAGAATCGTTTGTGGTTCCTTCTTCCTGTGGTTTATAGCTTTGCTGCCATCAATTTAACTGCTGCTACCTTCTTACCAAGCACGTTTATTAAGCATTTAGAGAACGACCCTAAGCTACTTATTCACATTTCTTTTGCGTTGTTCTCCTACGCTACCTTAACCATTGGTGCGCTATACGCTCTGCAACTGGCGTGGCTCGACCACAAGCTCAAAGCCAAGAAGTCGTTGGCAATTAATCCGAACTTGCCACCATTGATGATGGTTGAACGACAACTGTTCAAGATTATCTTGATTGGTAACTTATTACTCACAGGCACATTGATTACTGGTTTTGTCTTCGTACAAGACATGTTTGCTCAAGGTAAAGCACACAAAGGTATCCTTTCTTTCATCGCTTGGATTGTGTATTCCATCTTGCTTTGGGGCCATTACCAAAAAGGCTGGCGTGGTAAGAAAGTGACTTGGTTTGCAGTCGCGGGTGCGACACTACTGACCTTGGCTTACTTTGGCAGTCGCTTCGTGAAAGAGATCATTTTAAGTTGATGTAATCCATCTATTAAATTCAATTAATAAGGAGCCTTGTGCTCCTTATCCTTTATATTGATGGGTAAATAAAATAGAGTACCCCTTATTCCATTGACTTAACGGCCAAGCTCGGTCATAAATTAACCAAACACATACAAGGAACTGCTGCGTTTTGGACGACATATCTACGGGTATCTTATTTGCGCTACTCGCGTGTCTTATCGTCATATCAGGTTACTTCTCAGGTTCAGAAACAGGGATGATGTCTTTGAACCGTTACCGCTTAAAGCACTTAGCCAATAATGGGCATAAAGGGGCGAAGCGAGTCGAAAAGCTATTAGACCGTCCAGATCGTTTGATTGGTCTTATCCTTATCGGCAACAACCTTGTTAATATTTTGGCGTCTGCCATCGCGACCATTTTGGGTATGCGATTATACGGTGATATCGGTGTTGCCATCGCAACTGGTGCGCTGACTATGGTCGTGCTCGTGTTTGCAGAAGTCACACCGAAAACCATCGCCGCCCTCTACCCTGAACGCGTGTCCTACGCGAGTAGTATTCTCCTCACGATTCTGATGAAAGTTCTGTCACCTCTGGTGATGTTAGTGAACTTTATTACCAATGGTTTTATCCGTCTTATTGGCGTGAAAGCCGATCACAACACAGAAGATCACCTTAGTTCAGAAGAGTTACGCACGGTTGTAAATGAAGCGGGTGGCATGATTCCGCGCCGTCACCAAGACATGCTGGTTTCGATTTTGGATCTTGAACACGTCACAGTGAACGACATCATGGTGCCACGTAATGAGATCACTGGCATCGACATCAATGACGATTGGAAGTCTATCGTCCGTCAGCTGACTCACTCTCCTCATGGCCGCATTGTGCTGTATCGTGACCAGATAGATGAAGTGGTGGGTATGCTGCGTCTGCGCGAAGCGTACCGTTTGATGTTAGAGAAGAACGAGTTCAACAAAGAAACACTGCTACGTGCTGCCGATGAGGTGTACTACATCCCAGAAGGCACACCTCTGAACGTGCAGATGTTGAAGTTCCAACGCAACAAACAGCGCATTGGTTTGATTGTCGATGAGTATGGCGACATTAACGGTCTGGTGACGTTGGAAGATATCTTGGAAGAGATTGTGGGCGAATTTACCACATCCATTGCACCGAGCTTATCGGAAGAGATCACACCACAAGGTGATGGCAGCTTCTTGATTGAAGGCAGTGCCAACATTCGTGATATCAACAAAGGCTTGAAGTGGAAACTACCGACCGACGGTCCACGTACATTGAACGGTCTGATTCTAGAACATTTAGAAGACATTCCTGAAAGCCATTTAAGCGTGCAAGTCGCAGGGCATCCAATGGAAATTGTCGATATTGAAGAGAATCGCATAAAGCTTGTTAAGGTGTACCCAAAACTCAAGAAAAGTAGTGATAAATAGCGTCGAAAAAACAAAAAAGAGCCTGACATTGTCAGGCTCTTTCTTTTTATGCGTTTCGAACTCTACGCTCTGAACTGAAAGACAGGTTAGTCGATACGTAGTTCTTTTAGCATTGACTCTGGCAGCGCAAGCTCGTCATTCTTATTGACTGATACACCGGCTTCTAGAATGTTCTTCGCGATTTGCTTTGCTTCATCCAGAGAGTGCATTGCTGCTGTACCACATTGGTACTCGTTCAACTCAGGGATCTTGTTTTGGTTTTCTACTTTCAAAACATCTTCCATCGCGGCAATCCAAGCGTCAGCCACTTGTTGCTCTGAAGGCGTGCCAATCAAACTCATGTAGAAACCAGTGCGACAGCCCATTGGTGAAATATCAATGATCTCAACACTCTCACCATTTAAGTGGTTACGCATAAAGCCTGCGTACAAGTGTTCTAATGTATGAATCCCTTTCTCAGAAAGGATGTCTTTGTTTGGCGCAGTGAAACGTAGGTCGAATACCGTGATGGTGTCCCCTTTTGGAGTTTGCATCGTTTTAGCCACACGGACTGCTGGTGCATTCATGCGTGTGTGGTCTACGGTAAAACTGTCTAATAAAGGCATTACATCTCTCCTGATTGTAATCACCAACACTCACAAGCATTGGTCGTTATTTCTGTTCATTCCCCCACTCATAATCCATGGATTGAGTGAGCTAAAAGAACCAGCCGCTGTTGTCTTCTAATTCCTGACGACATTGCTTCAGCTGCCAGCCATAAGTCTTTGCGGTTTGCTCTACGCGCCTAGCAACCTTAATTAAGCTTGGTTTGCTGTTATAAGTTCCGCGTTTGTAACCGCCACGCCCCTCGTGATACGCAAGGTACTGGTTGTAAGGGTCCCATAATGAGATGCCCAATTGGCGACGAGTTTCATGGGTATACCAACCGACAAACATCATTGAGTCGTCGAAGTTCGTACGTGAGCCGCCTTGTCCCGTCGCATCTTGGAAATCATCCCAAGCAGGGTCTTGGGCTTGAGCATAACCGTAAGCGCTGCTAACGCGTCCCCACGGAATAAAGCCGAGAATATAATCTTTAGGTGGTCGAGCATCATGACGAAAGCTACTTTCTTGCTTAATGATCGCCATGGCAACATTTATCGGTGTGCCCCACTCTTCTTCCATGTCTTTGGCATCTTCATACCAACCGGATTTTTCTCGGAATATTTCACATAGGTTGTCTTGTTGCTTTGGGGGCGCTGTCGCACAACCGGCTAACATCACGCTCCCAAGTACAGACACCACTAACGGCTTAATGTCCAATCCCTGCCCTTACTACTGATTATTGTTTTAGGTAAGCAAAGTAATCTTCTAAGAAGTCATCAAAGGATAACGTATCACTTTGCTCTGCTTGTTTTTGCTTCTCTACCGATGTCGCAACTTCCGTTTCCATTGCGTCAGCTGAATATTGCTCATAGCTGTGTGCTAGGTTTTCTTCACGGAACTTCATGCCAAGCGCACAACCCACTTTACCTAAACCACCGTGCTCTTTTGTCAGCTCAAGCAGTTGGCCAGAAATGGTCAGCTCTGGTTCATCAATCCAAGATTCTAGTTTGTCACAAACCGCTTGGTACGCATTGCCACCAGCTGCAGCATCCATTTCAACCGCAATCAGACGAAGGTCAGCGAACACACGATGAGCCCAATCTTGTAGAGACAGACGCTCGCCTTGGCAACCGATTTGCAGCATCAAGCCCTTCTCGCGGCCAGAAACAATGACTTTGTTCCAGTTGTCACGCCAGCATTCTAGCTCGCAGTTATCCATCGGGTCTGAGTCTGAAAGCGCTGCCCACGTTAGGAATAGGTCAAGGAAGCGAACCTGCTCTTCACTCACACCTACAGCACTGAATGGGTTCACATCGAGCGAGCGAACTTCAATGTATTCCACACCGCCACGTTTAAGCGCTTCCGAAGGCTTTTCACCGCTCTTCGTTACACGTTTCGGACGAATTGGGGCATACAATTCATTCTCAATTTGCAGAATGTTTGAGTTAAGCTGACGATATTCACCATCGACTTTCACACCAATCTCAGCAAATTCTTCAGATGGACGACGAATCGCGTCACTCAAACCTTCAAGATACTGGTCGATACTATTAAAGCCAATCTTAAGCACGCTTTGAGCGCTGTTGGTGTAACCGAGATCACTCAGACGCAGAGAGGTCGCTTTTGGTAGGTATAAGGTGCCACCAATTTTCTCAAATGGCAGATCCGTTTCACGTCCTTGAATGAACGAGCCACACAACGCTGGTGACGCACCAAAGAAGTACGGGATCATCCAACCAAAACGGTAGTAGTTACGGATTAGAGCAAAGTACGCTGCAGATTTCGTTTCTTGGCGAGCTTCTTCATCTTGCTCACCATGCAGCGCATCCCAGAACGATTCAGGGAAAGAGAAGTTGAAGTGCACACCGGAGATAATTTGCATCAAGCTACCGTAGCGGCGTTTTAGACCTTCACGGTAAAGCGTTTTCATTTTTGCTGAGTTTGATGAGCCATATTGAGCCAGCTGAATATCATCTTCAGTGCCTACATAACATGGCATCGAAAGCGGCCACATTTTCTCTTCACCCATTTTGGTTTGAGTGAAGTGATGGATGTCTTTCAACTGTCCCATCAATTCAGGGATCTCATGTGATACAGGCGTAATGAATTCCAGTAGAGATTCTGAAAAGTCTGTCGTGATCCATTTGTTTGTGAACGCTGAGCCCAAGCCCTCTGGATGAGGTGTTGTTGCTAGGTGTCCATCCTGACGATAGCGCAAAGTTTCTCGCTCAACACCGCGTCCAAACTGCTTAAATACTTCTGGGTTTGATGCAACTTGTTTTAGTCGCGCAGCAAAATCAGTCAAAATGAGGTTCGCTTATATTGGGAGCAGGACACTCGCCAAGCGTGGCAAGTGAAAGCTAAGTTATTGATATATAATCCATCTAGATAAATAACCCATCAAAAAGTCATTTATCTAGTTAGAAACGAATAGCGGAGAGTCTCCTCTCCGCTATTAAATGTGTACTCTATCGAATGATTTCAAGCTCTTCCACGTCTTTCCCTAACTTTTCTAGTTGAGGGCGAAGGGAAGTCGCATCTCCGACGACCACGATTTGATAGTCGTTCGGGTCAAACCATTTCTGTGCTAGAGCGTTGAGCGTCTGCTTATCGACGGTCTCAACAATAGCGTTTCGTTGTTGTAGATAATCTTTATCTAAGTTGTATTTCAAAATATCACTGATGAGTTTGCCTTTCTGTGTTGGCGTCTCATATTTCAGTGCATCTTTTTGACCGACCGCTTGGCGCATAAATTTCAATTCATCGTCAGTCATGCCCGATTGTGAGAACTCGTTCAACTCATTCTCCATCTCGATGATAGACGCCACCGTCGAATCCGCACGCACTTGCGCAGTAAACACAACCGACCCCGTTTCTACATTACCGGAGAAATAACCATAAGCACCATAAGTGTAGCCTTTGTCTTCACGAAGGTTTTGATTGATACGGCTATTAAAGTTACCCGCTAGGTTAAAGTTTGCTAACTGACCCAGATAGAAATCACCTGTTGCATCGTAAGGCATGCCTTGACGAACCATCATGACCACACTTTGTGGTGCCCCTGGCTTATCCACCAAGTGCACTTTTTGCGTACCGAGTGGTGCGATAGTTTGCGGCGCGTAAAGTGGAGCGGCTTCATCTTCCCAATTTGCCCAGAAAGACAGCTGTTTCTCTAAGTCCGCTTTGCTGATATCACCAACGGCAATGATCTGTGCACTTTGTGGCGTGTAGTGCTTCGCATAGAAATCACGAACATCATCCAATGTCAGCGCTTGAAGCCCTGCCTTGGTGCCATCTTTCGGGCGTGCAAAGATAGAATTACCATACAACACTTGGCGACTTGCCTGTGATGCCATCCAGCTTGGTTTTTGGTGTTCATAAACCAGACCTTCTAACGCTTGTGTTTTCACTCGGTCAAAGTCTTCTTGCTTGAATGCCGGAGACAACAACATCTCCTCAACGATCTTCAACGTTGGGGCAAGGTTCTTCTCAAGTGCAGAGACGCTGATGTCCGTCGTGTAGCCACTCGCATCGACAGAAATAACGCTGCCAAGCTTGTCTAACTCAGCTTGGATGTCTTCTGCAGAGCGCTTAGTTGTGCCCTCTTGCAACATCGCTGCGGTAAGCTGAGCAAGACCTTCTTTGCCTCTTTCAACAAAACGCGTACCAGCTGGCAAGCTAAACTGCATTGTCACCGTTGGCGTTTCACTGCTTACGGTTCCAAGTAATTCCGAACCGTTTTTGAAGTGAATGTCGTACAGTTTTGGCATCGTCGCTTCAACAGGCGCACCCGCTGGCGGTTGGACAGAGCGGTCGAAATTGTCCGTTGCACGACGATAAGCCAATTGGTCATCGGTGATCTTTTCATACTCAGGTAATGTGCGTTTTGGCGTTACGAAGGTTGCAGGCTTCACAGCTAGCTCTGTCTTACCTTTTGGCACAACGCTCAGCGTTACCTTGTTCTTGCCTTGAATAAAGTCACTGTATGCTTTTTCTACCGATTCAGGCGTAACAGCACGAAGTTGTTCAAGCTGCTGTTCAATCAGATCTGGCTTACCAAAGAACGTTTGGTTTGATGCTAACTGCGTTACCTTGCCTTTTACACTTTCTAGAGCAAAAATCGCGTCGGCTTCGGTTTTGCCTTTCAGTTGCTCAAGACGATCTTTGGTGACGCCATCTTTGGCGAACTTATCCAACGATGCCATCAACTCATCATAGAGCTTGGATAAGTCACCTTTGTCGCCAGAATCCCCCATCGCATAAACATAGAAATTACACGATAGCTCAGCACAATCTTGGAATGATCCTGCATCGACAGCTTTCTGTGTTTTGACTAAGTCTTGGTAGAGCACGCTGTTCGTGCCGCTGCCCAACACACTAGCTAAAGTATCCAGCGAGGCTTGATTCGCTTCACCGCTATAAGTTGTCGGCCATGCGATCATGACCATAGGCTGTTGGATACGATCTTCTAATGTGATGTATTTGCTTTCAGCGAGCTTAGCAGGTTGTTTAGGAGCATTTTCTACCTCAGGACCACGAGGAATCGAGCCGAAGTATTTGTTCACCCACGCCAACGTCTGTTCTACATCGATATCACCACCGATGGTCAATACCGCGTTGTTTGGACCATACCAACGCAAGAAGAAAGCTTTCAAGTCGTTCACATCCACGCGATCAAGGTCTTCTACGTAACCGATGGTTTGCCATGAATACGGATGACCTTCAGGGTACAAGGCTTCAGACATGCGTTCCCAAATCAAACCATAAGGTCGATTGTCGTAACGCTGAGCTCGTTCGTTCTTCACCGTAGAACGTTGGATCTCAAACTTACGTTGAGACACAGCATCGAGCAAAAAGCCCATGCGATCCGATTCGAGCCACAGCATTTTTTCTAACTGGTTAGCCGGAACGGTTTCGAAGTAGTTGGTGCGGTCACGGTTAGTTGTACCATTTAGGGTGCCGCCCGCTTCCGTGATAATTTTGAAGTGCTCTTGGTCACCCACGTTCTCAGAGCCTTGGAACATCATGTGCTCGAAAAAGTGCGCAAAGCCAGATTTACCGATCTCTTCACGTGCAGAACCCACGTGGTAAGTAACATCCACATGCACAAGCGGGTCAGAATCTTCAGGTGCCAGAATCACCGTAAGGCCGTTATCGAGCTGATATTTCTGGTATGGGATTTTTACTTTGCCTTCTTCTGCTTTTGACGACTCAACGAAAGTCACCCCATCAGGCAATGACGAAACAGGGGCGTTTGATGCGCAGCCCGTGATCACTAAAAGTGAGCACGCACTTACCCAAAACATTCTCATGCGCTTTCCTTAAAATAAACCGAGATAGATGGCAGCCAGCACGCTATATCTTGCGGCTTTGCCTAAAAATATAAGAACTAAACACGGCAGAAACTTCATCCTTAACCATCCTGCCGCTAAACATAGTGGGTCGCCAATAACAGGCAACCAACTAAAGAATAATCCCCAGTAACCGTATTTTGACAGCCACTTCAATGCGGTGTGACCGTGCTTTTCATCTTGAGTTTTATTAGGAATCCACAACCCAAGCCAATAGTTAGTCAAACCACCAAGCGTATTACCGATCGTGGCGACAATAATAATGGAAGAAACGGAGTACTGGTTTAACGATAAAGTGGCTATCAACCCCGCTTCAGAGCCACCCGGTAACAAAGTGGCACTGAGAAAACCGGTAATGAATAGCACCCACAATGCAGAGTCAGAAAACCACAGAGCTAGGTTTTCGAAAGCCGCATTAAAGGCTTCTAACATGACATATCAAGCAAGATCTTGCCTCGCGTCCGTCCGGATTCGACTTGTTTGTGTGCTTCCACAACCTCATTCATCAGATAGACGTGTTGTATTTCTGTTTTCAACAATCCAACCCCAACCATGTAAAGTAAGGTGTCGAGTTGTTCGCGATCGGGTTCCACCAACATACCGCTCGCCTCAAAGCCAAGCAGCTTCGCCTTTTCGCAGATCAGTTCGGCGGTAATGGTTGGAACGGTGATGACTCGAGCATCATCAGTCAGGCATTTGAGAGCATCAAGTGCAGCATCGCCACCAACAAGATCAATCAAAACATCCACATCTTCAACACGTTCTGACACTGGCGCAAATTGATAGTTCACTGCATGCGCCCCCAATGTGGCGAGGTAGTCTAAATTTCGTTCACTGCAGGTGGTAAAGACTTCGGCTTTGGTTGCCACGGCGATTTGTACCGCTATGTGGCCAACACCACCAGCACCAGCAAGAATCAATACTCGGTCGCCTTCGGTAACATTGGCCTTGCTTAATGCTTGAGCCGCCGTTTGACCCGCAAGAGGTAGCACCGCAGCCGCTTCTAAAGTGACAGTATTTGGAACATGGCTGAGTTCAGATTCGGGAACACAAACGTATTGGCTGTAACCACCGCCTCGGATAGGGAAGCCGATAAACCCTGCTACCTCGTCGCCTTCATTAAAACGCGACGTTCCCTCTCCACAGGAAACAACTTTTCCTGAGATGTCATACCCCGGAACCCAAGGTAAGTTATCTTTATTTTGTGCGGCAGCCCATCCAAGCCCTGCTCGAGTTTTAACATCAATTGGATTTATGCCTGAGTAGGCAACTTTAATGAGGATTTCACCCGCTTGTGGTGCCGGTGTTGTGGTCGTTTGCAGTGCAAGAACGTCTGCGTCGCCAAATTCGGTAATCGCTATCTGTTTGTGTTCCATAACCCATTCCCTGCGAGAAAACAAAAAGGGATGCAAGAGCATCCCTTTGACTATAAACCATTTTGTTTGTCGAAGTTAATCGCCAATTTGTAAATTGATAGCTAATTCCATTTCATAGAATATCCACCAACTTTCAAGCTCTACTTACGGTGACACACTAGCCTACAAGTGCGAGCAAAATACCAGCCGCTACCGCTGAACCGAGTACCCCAGCAACGTTTGGTCCCATTGCATGCATCAACAAGAAGTTTTGTGGGTTTGCTTCTAGGCCAACCTTATTCACAACACGTGCCGCCATTGGTACTGCAGAAACGCCTGCAGCGCCAATAAGTGGGTTGATGTCTTCTTTCGAGAACTTGTTAAGCAGTTTCGCCATCAGAACACCGGCGCCAGTACCAATACTGAATGCTACCGCGCCAAGTCCCAAGATACCTAGCGTTTCTAGGTTCAGGAACTGCTCAGCTTGCAACTTAGAACCAACACCAAGCCCCAAGAAAATGGTCACAATGTTGATCAGTTCGTTTTGAGCGGTTTTCGATAAACGATCCACCACACCAGCTTCACGCATCAAGTTACCCAAACAGAACATACCAACTAGCGGCGTTGCCGAAGGTAAGAACAGAATCGTCATCAATAGTACAGCAAGTGGGAAGATCACTTTCTCCCACTTACCAACATGACGAAGCTGAGCCATCTTGATCTGGCGCTCTTCTTTGGTTGTCAGAGCTTTCATGATTGGTGGCTGAATGATCGGTACTAAAGCCATGTAGCTGTATGCTGCCACGGCAATCGCACCTAACAGATCTGGAGAGAGTTTACTCGCCAAGAAAATAGCCGTTGGGCCATCCGCACCACCGATGATCGCGATAGACGATGCATCTGCCATGGAGAACTCCATACCCGGAACGTAGTTAAGCAGAATCGCACCAAATAATGTTGCGAAGATACCAAACTGCGCCGCAGCACCTAACCACAAGGTTTTCGGATTCGCAATCAAAGCACCAAAGTCGGTCATCGCACCTACGCCCATGAAAATCAGCAGTGGGAACACGCCCGACTCGATCCCAATGTAGTAGACGTAGTACAACAAGCCGCCCGGCTCGGTAAAGCCAGCATTTGGAATGTTCGCTAAGATAGCGCCAAAACCAATTGGCAATAACAGTAAGGGCTCAAAGCCTTTTTTGATCGCCAAAAACAGCAAGGTACAACCAACCAACATCATACAGATTTGGCCGAACTCAAAATTCGCGATCCCTGTTTCTGACCATAAGGTCATCAATCCGTCCATGATACTCCCTTACGCCAAGCTAAGAAGAGGTGAGCCAACGGTAACAGCATCCCCTTCTTTCACGTTCAACTCTTGAACCACACCACCACGTGCAGCGCGTACTTCTGTTTCCATCTTCATCGCTTCAAGAATCAAAAGTACATCACCTTCTGCCACTTCAACACCCGGCTGAACATTGACTTTAAAGATGTTGCCCGCAAGTGGTGCTGGAACTGCTTCCGCTGCACTATTAGCAGCAACTGGCGCTGCAGGTTGAGCAGGTACTGCTGCCGCATTTGGCGTCACAGAAGTTAATTGACCTTGCGGCCCCACTTCTACTTCATACACTTGACCATCAACACGCACGCTGTAGGTCTCTACACCGCCAGCAGCAGGTTGCACTACAGGTGCAGCAGCTGGTTTCGCAGCTTCTAAGGCTGGTGCTGGTTCAAAGGCATCTGGATTGCCACGGTTTTTCAGGAATTTCAGACCGACTTGAGGGAACAACGCGTAAGTTAGGACATCGTCGACACGTTCGCTTGCTAGCTTAATGCCTTCAGATTGCGCTTTCTCCATCAAATCAACGGTTAGGGTTTCCATTTCTGCTTCAAGTAAATCGGCAGGACGACAAGTAATGGCTTCTTTGCCATCCAGCACTTTTGCTTGTAGCTCGGCGTTTACTGCTGCTGGAGCTGCACCGTATTCGCCTTTTAGAACACCCGCTGTTTCTTTGGTGATGCTCTTGTAGCGCTCGCCTGTTAGTACGTTGATCACCGCTTGAGTGCCGACGATCTGAGACGTCGGTGTTACTAGTGGGATAAAGCCAAGATCTTCACGTACACGTGGGATCTCTTCCAATACTTCATCGATACGATCTGCAGCGCCTTGTTCTTTAAGCTGACCTTCCATGTTGGTCAACATGCCACCTGGTACTTGAGCGATCAAAATGCGCGAATCCACACCTTTCAATTGACCTTCCCATTTTGCGTATTTCTTACGTACTTCACGGAAGTAAGCCGCAATAGGCTCAATTTGGTCTAGTTTTAGATTCGTGTCGCGCTCTGTACCTTGCAGCATCGCAACCACTGTCTCTGTAGGCGTGTGACCGTATGTGCAGCTCATCGAAGAAATCGCGGTATCAAGAATATCAATGCCTGCTTCTACCGCTTTCACAGCAGTCGCAGTAGATAAACCGGTTGTTGCGTGACAATGAAGCGCTAATGGCACATCACAAGACGCTTTGATGCGAGTGATCAGCTCTTCGGCTTCATATGGCTTGAGTAGGCCGGACATGTCCTTGATACATAGAGAGTGACAGCCTAAGTCTTCAAGACGTTTAGCCAAATCCACCCAAGTATCTGCGTTATGTACAGGGCTGGTAGTGTAAGACAAGGTCCCTTGAGCGTGTGCACCAACATCTACCGTTGCTTTCACTGCTTTTTGGAAGTTACGTACATCGTTCATTGCATCAAAGATACGGAACACATCCATACCATTTGCGTGCGCGCGTTCAACAAACTTCTCTACTACGTCATCGGCATAGTGGCGGTATCCTAAAAGGTTTTGACCACGCAGTAGCATTTGCATTGGTGTATTTGGCATGGCCTTTTTCAGTTCGCGTAATCGCTCCCATGGGTCTTCACCCAAGAAGCGGATACACGCATCAAAGGTTGCGCCACCCCAAGTCTCTAGCGACCAGTAACCAACTTTATCTAACTCAGCTGCGATAGGCAGCATATCTTCGATACGCATACGCGTTGCGAATAGAGACTGATGGGCGTCACGAAGGACCACATCTGTAATAGCGAGTGGTTTAGACATGTTCTTAAACTCCTTTTTAATCCTATCTTTCGGCTACTTCGCGACAGAGGCGCGATGTTTATGAATCGCAGCCGAGATCGCCGCCACTACTTGTGGACTAACAGCTGAAGAGGTTGATTGAACGTTGGTATTTGTTTTCGGTGCTGCGATCGGCGCTGGTACTTCTTCCGGTACCAATTTGGACATCAGCCGAACGAGATAAACTAGAATGGTGAGGAAAATAAATACGACCGCCATCCCTGTTAACATCAGGGTGGCCGCATCTACTAGCAGGCTTCCTATATTCGTCATGTTGCTTCCTTTCTTTGTCATCCTGACAATGTGCAGGACTTTAATAGCGTCAAATCCCGACCAATGGATTATCTCGATTGGTTAAATTTTGTCAATTTTGTTTAAGGAAGCTTTTAAATAATCCTTAATATTGATTATTTATTCACTACCCAGATCACAAATTATACGAAAATCCACTTTTCTCATGAGATTGTTTAATCTATAACCACACTAAATGAAAGTGATTGTAAAAACTGCGATTGGGATTTCAAAACGAAAACAGCATATGGAATGAAAACTAAAATAAAAACATAAACCTAGCTTAAATTAACTAAATTTAAACATTTCATTTACACAAAACTAATGTGGTAGTGGAGTGACAAGAAATAAGTAGGACAATGATTCTAGGAATTGCAGGCAAAGGTTTGCCCCTCGGGTATTTTAACTAGCCGTTCTTAGAAGAACTTATGATTATTTAAGCACTTATTGATTTTTCTCATTCTTTATTTTACAGGCCATCACTGTGCCGTTAACCCTCCATTCATTCGAACCATTTTTATCGCGTCATGACGGCAATGCACATCGAGTTTCTTGTACAACTTGTAGATATGACTTTTCACCGTGCTCTCAGATAAGAACAATTGAGAGGCAATTTGCTGATTCGATATCCCATAGGCGAGCAGCTCAAGTATCTGCCTCTCCCGGCTGGTTAATGAGTCATGCTGACAATCCATGGAAAGATTTGAGTGGCGATAATTGCTGATCAGTTTCTCTAAGTACACTCTTGGCAGCCATAGTCCTCCTTGAAATATGTATTCCACACTTTCACTGATGTGTGTGACCGAAGCGTTTCGCAATAAAATACCTTTGAGCAATTTCCATCGAAGCAACTCATTATCCACCCTTTCATTAGGCACATTGTGAATCATAAGAGACCAACCAAATAGGTCGAAATCGGGCAACAATGCTCTCGCTTCAAGTAGCCTCATGAAGTCATAGTCAATAAACACCAGATCAACGTGCATGGTATGACTGCGAAACACTGCTTCTTCTGGTAAACATGTTTTGACGTAGATGTCAGGTAAAGTTGATAGTTGTCCTTCTATTAAACTGGTTTGAAGATTGTTCTCCGCTAGCAGGAGAAGATGCTTGGTTCCCATAGTATCCACCACTGTTTGCTGGCACTTATACCACTTACCTCCGTGTGCCAGAGTTTTCTCACGACAAATTCAAAGTCGATAAATTTATCAATAGAAAAAATATAGCAGTTCAGGCTGACTTTACCGTCGCGACAAAGAGACAGAAATAATGAAAAGGTTTGAGCGGTAATAAACAATTTCGCACTACCTCTTCAGCCTATCAAAGCTAAGTCACTGTTCTTACGACACCCTTTTAAAACAAAGGCTCCCAATCAATTTGTCGTTTTTATTTTAGGGTGACTCGTCGGAGGAGAAAAAGCCTACTTTTTAAGCCTATTTCTGTGTGGAATTTCATACTTGAAGCACCCTAATGAGATCCACTCTCACTAAATAAATGATTCAACTCCGATTTTGTAATCGCTCAATAAACAACCGAGAGATTCACTTATCTGCTACTGGTAATTTTCTCAATAGTAAGAAACTCGTCCTAAAACCCTTACCTATACTTCCTTCGCTTCCGCAACAATGGAGCCAGCAAGAAGTAAACATGCAGTCATTTTTAATCAGGAAAATCAGGAAATGGAGTAATCAACATGACTCTTAACAAAACAGGGCTTGCTATCGCTATGTCGGCGATTCTATTTAGTGGTTCAGTGTTAGCTTTCCCTTCAGTTAATGAAGTGGATGACGGGAATGGAAATAGCCAGTGGTCTGAAAGCGCGAACACAAACAATAGTTCAAATGATGCAACTGCGAATAACAGTTTCAATCATGCTGATAGTTCGAATTCGAGCACTAACAACGCTAACGACAGTTCAGATTCAAGCATGAACACTACGCGTAGTAACAACGACAACAGTGATCATAACGCAAGTACTAACGGTAGCTACAACAACAGCAGTACCAATAACGCGAATGACAACTCAGATTCAAGCATGAACACCACGCGTAGTAATAACGACAATAGTGATCACAACGCGAGTACCAATAACAGCAACAATGACAACAGCAGTAGCTATGCGAACGATAACTCCAACTCAAGCACCAATGGCAGTTACAACGACAATAGCGACAACCGTGATCAAGCTGACTACCGAAATCAATCAGACAATCGTGACCAAAGTGACAGCAGTGACAACAGCAGTAGCTATGCAAACGACAACTCTGATTCAAGCATGAATACGACACGTAGCAATAACGACAACAGTGACTCAAGTACCACCACTCGTCGTAGTAACAACGATAACAGTAACTCAAGCACCAACGATAGCTACAACGACAACAGTGACAACCGTAGTTATGCCGATAACAACTCTGATAACCGAGATCAAAGCGACAATCGTGATCAAAGTGACAACCGTAGTTTCGCTAATGACAACAGCGACAACAGCACTAAAGACAGCTACAACGACAACAGCGACTCAAGCTCTACCAATACTGACAGCTTCAACCAAGTCAATATGGATGTCGATATGGTGGTGGCTGATTCCAAAGTGATGGGTGGTGTTCACTCCGCGTCTGTGACTTACAAAGCGGATGCAAAAGATGCCAAAGTGAAAGTTGAAAACGTGAATAACCTAGGTGGTCTAGGTGGTGCGGCAGGTATTACTACCGTGGCACAAAACGCCGGCTCTAACTCACTTATTCAACAATCTGTTGCTACCAATGCGAGTGTATTTACAGGTGGCGAGTAACTAGGAACCTAGGAGAAAGCGATGCGTTTGGCACTGTGTACCTTGGGTATGGTAGTGGCCGTTTCTGTAAACGCAGAGGACATAGCGTTATCTGATGAAACCGTCAGCTTAGAAGCAATGAATGAAGCCAGAGGTGGGCAAAACGTTGAGTTAGACCTCTTCTATGCGGAATCAGATGTGGACGGCATTTCGTCAGATAACGTTGCGACCAATACGGTAAGCGGAAACAACATACTATCACCAGGTGCGTTCGCAGACAGTTCAGGGATATCGAGCGTGATTCAAAATACAGGGAATAACGTGCTTATCCAGAACTCAACCGTCGTTAACCTGACACTCAAGTAACTATCAATATGAAAGTTTGGCATAACTTAACTTGGCTGTTGCTGGCAATGTCAGCTTCAGCCAACTCGTTGGAGTTTCTTCCCCATCGAGGGCATTTTTCTGTGCCGGTAAAAAGCTACAAGGAAATCGTGTTTGGTGATGTCTTCCGTCAGCAATACGATTTTAGTTGTGGCTCTGCCGCACTAGCTTCATTACTCACCTATCACTATGGCACGCCTTCGACGGAACAAGACATCTTCAAAATCATGTACGACAAGGGGGATAAGGCGCAGATAAAAGAGAAAGGGTTTTCTTTGCTGGACATGAAGCTCTACCTTGATTCTATCGGACTAAATTCCGACGGCTTTCAAGTCGGGTTAGAAAAGATACGAAAAGTTGGAGTGCCGGGGATAACATTAGTGAATTTCGATGGATACATGCACTTTGTCGTGATCAGAGGTATGAATACCGATTCGGTGATCTTAGGCGATCCCTCCCGAGGCACCATGATCATGAAATATGAAGAGTTTGAGAAATATTATCAGGGGATCGTACTGCTAATTCGAAACGAAGCTGAGATGGGACGCTCGGGATTTATTACCGATGACAAATTTGCTATCTATCACGCTTCGCCTGTTGAGAGTGGCGTACCAAGAGACTCACTCGGAGTATTCAGTATTACCTTGCCCGTTGCTGGTGAGAACTAATGGAGGCGTGGTTATGAGAAGATCAAAAGTATTGCTCGCGCTTTGTCTTAGCATGCCTTCTGTCGCGCTGGCAAATGTGATTGAACTAGGTGCTTTAAAACCAGTCCCAGATGAATCCCTTGCCGAGATGCGAGGTGGGTTTCAAGTGACTGATGATTACGTGATAAACATTGGTCTGAGCATTACTACGACAATTAATGGGCAAGATATCCTCAACACGACGATAGCAAACCTCGTAATCGAAAACGGCTCTCTTACCAATATCAGTGGCAGTAATAACCCTAACGGTGGTGGCGCTCTCGATCAGGGTATCGTCAACATCATTCAATTTGGTGAAGGGAACTTTATTGGTGACAATACGGCCAATACACCTGATATGCCCAGCTCTAACCAACCTAACATCATCAGTTCTGATTTCATTAACTCCAGTATCATCAATATCATTCAGAACACGACTGACAACAGCGTGATTGGCTTGAGTACATTAGTCGATATCGATGCGCAAGTCAGTGGTGTCATGCAGCAGATACGCGCAAACCAGCAACTTGAGGATGCACTCCTTAATCACCTTCAGTGAAATTCCTTAATAGAGCATCAAAAAAGGATTACCGTTTTAGTAATCCTTTGAGCATGTCTTTGGTGCATTGAGTAAATGGAGTTGCGCTATAAATTAAACGGCACTCGAATCGTCAATTGGAAATCCGGAGTATCTTCCGTTAAGCCAGCTTGCGCGCTGACATTGATCGACGCTCGTGGGCTAAACGCATAATTGACCCCAAGTGTTAACGCGTCGAGTTGAAGTAGCTTCGCATCATCGGCCGAGCTGCCATTAACTTTACTTTTCATGATCGTTTTATGACTGAGTCCGAGCGAGAAAGACAGATCCGGGTTCACCGCAAAGCCCATACCACCCGCTAAGGAAATGGTGTCGCCAAGGTCAACATCGGCTTTGGTATCCCCTACTGTGACATTGTCTTCCAAGTTGTAGATATAGCTGAGGTTGGCATACAAGACCGCAGGGTCAGTTGGATAAATCATCGAGATACTCGGTTCAAAACTCCAAAAACCTGAGCCTGTTGGTACATCACTAAAAGAGTTGCTACCTTCGTCGATCGATACATCATAAGGAGAGCGGCCAGTGTCTGATTTTACCCGTAGGCCACCAACCCAATAAGGCGCACTGTCAAAATTAAACTGGTGACGAATAGCGAGTTCCACATCTCCCATCCCACCACCATCGATTGTGGTATTCACCACGTCAGCATTCGAGCCGTCCTGGATAGGTCGAGTTGCAATCTGGTCATTGCGATAAACGTAGGGTAGCCGAACTTCCAATTCCGTTGCATTGGTTAAGCCATATCGAGCCGTTAAGCCAACCGTTACTGTAGTTCGATCTGCATCACTGACTTCAATTCGACCGACAATCAGTGTCGGTAACACGGTATAACCGACGACAGAGACCTTATTTGAAGAGTTTTGTGTGTAGCTAAGTGATGTATCGAATGACCACTGTCCTCGTGGCGTGAGCACGCCAGGGCGGTCTATGACATCACTTACCGTTTGTGCCCGTTGAGGAATCTCATCTCCTTCAGCACCGTAAGCAGTTTGAGCTACACATACCAACCCAAGAGTGCAGCCAATCAGTGTCTTCCCTAACATCGAATTATCCTTTCTTGTAGCGGTTATAAACGATTAGGTTAGATTTTGAGGTTTCGCAATTTGTTGATAGCAAGAAGTTGCGCAGTCTTAAAACAGAAACGCTTGGATGGCTTATGGGAGTTTAGCTTAAGGAAGAGGTCAGATCTCAGATACAAAAAAGCCCCGCATAAGCGAGGCTTTTTCTAAAGAGTGGCGCGTCCTGGAGGATTCGAACCTCCGACCGCCTGGTTCGTAGCCAGGTACTCTATCCAGCTGAGCTAAGGACGCACGGTTTTCGATATCAGTATTACCAATATCAGGAGTTCACAAGGAAACCCTAAAGAGTGGCGCGTCCTGGAGGATTCGAACCTCCGACCGCCTGGTTCGTAGCCAGGTACTCTATCCAGCTGAGCTAAGGACGCGCAGTTTTCGATATCGGTATTACCAATATCAGGAATTCACAAGGAAACCCTAAAGAGTGGCGCGTCCTGGAGGATTCGAACCTCCGACCGCCTGGTTCGTAGCCAGGTACTCTATCCAGCTGAGCTAAGGACGCGCAGTTTTCGATATCAGTGTTACCAATATCAGGAGTTCACTAAGAAACCCTAAAGAGTGGCGCGTCCTGGAGGATTCGAACCTCCGACCGCCTGGTTCGTAGCCAGGTACTCTATCCAGCTGAGCTAAGGACGCGCAGTTTTCGATATCAGTATTACCAATATCAGGAGTTCACTAGGAAACCCTAAAGAGTGGCGCGTCCTGGAGGATTCGAACCTCCGACCGCCTGGTTCGTAGCCAGGTACTCTATCCAGCTGAGCTAAGGACGCGCAGTTTTCGATATCGGTATTACCAATATCAGGAGTTCACTAGGAAACCCTAAAGAGTGGCGCGTCCTGGAGGATTCGAACCTCCGACCGCCTGGTTCGTAGCCAGGTACTCTATCCAGCTGAGCTAAGGACGCGCAATAATCTTTATTTTACTTTGTATAACCCGTTTATCAAACGAATTATTAAATAGTGGCGCGTCCTGGAGGATTCGAACCTCCGACCGCCTGGTTCGTAGCCAGGTACTCTATCCAGCTGAGCTAAGGACGCGCAGATCTTCTTGCTAGGAAGTTGTGAAGTAAATCACATTCATTTCTTACGAAACAAAAAAAAGGCCGTCGGGCCAGTCAATGAATGGCGGTGAAGGAGGGATTCGAACCCTCGATACGGGATAAACCGTATACTCCCTTAGCAGGGGAGCGCCTTCAGCCTCTCGGCCACCTCACCGTCTTCATTGTTATATCTCAGAAGAGATATGGCGCGTCCTGGAGGATTCGAACCTCCGACCGCCTGGTTCGTAGCCAGGTACTCTATCCAGCTGAGCTAAGGACGCACTTTTTGTTGATAAATCAACGTTGCAAGAATGGCGGTGAAGGAGGGATTCGAACCCTCGATACGGGATAAACCGTATACTCCCTTAGCAGGGGAGCGCCTTCAGCCTCTCGGCCACCTCACCGTCTTGCGGAGGCACATATTACGTTTTACCGAAAATATGTCAAACACTTTCTTTGAAAAAAAACGCAAAAATCGCTTAACCGATGCGGATTTAATCAAAGTGATTATTAAACAAACTTTATCACTCTATTATGATGAAAAAAAGAGAGTCTTCCCTTAAAAAATGACATTTTTTCGAAACTAAAAAGGCTAGCCATTCGGCTAGCCTTTTTCATTCAAACTAAGCTCTGTAAACAGGAGCGGCTTAGTAGTTACCTGAAGCAACGTTACCGTTGCCTTTTTCAGCTTGAATGCGCATGTAGATTTCTTCACGGTGAACAGAAACCTCTTTCGGAGCGTTAACGCCGATACGTACTTGGTTACCTTTAACACCTAGTACAGTTACAGTCACTTCATCACCAATCATAAGTGTTTCGCCTACGCGGCGAGTCAAAATTAGCATTCTTTGCTCCTTGAGTAATCTCTAAATTTTCTTGCTACAAAGCTATTATCCAACAAAAGTTATATTTTCGTAAACTACCTTGTTACCGAAAATTAGCCCAAAAAGGCATGTTTTTGCTGAATGTTTAATACTTCACTAGATGTAACGTAAGCATTATGAAGAATGTTTGCTGCTGCATCCACACTCTCAGGTGGTAAGACTAGCATCATAGTGAGTGCATTCGTTGAGCAGAAATTGATCGCAATATCTTGCTGTGCCAACAATTCACAGGCATGGTCAACCATTCCATTGGCTTCTAGCCCCACAGCGGTCAACAGGCTTACTACTTCACTATTACGGATTTTATCGCTGAACACCAGATCCAACTTGGCACATGCATCTTGTTTTATCATGATACCTGTTCGTTCTGTTTCCTCGATCACATTCCAAATGTCGATACCTAACATCTGACATTGCTTTGTAACGCTAGGCAAATGTTCGCCGTCAACTTCAATAATGGCAAGGTCACGTTGAATGGCTAGACCAGAGACGGCTTTTGAGCCTGCCTCCCCTTTCACTAAACTGCCTTCATTCAGTTCAAATGTCGAAAGCACGCGCAGTGGAACATTATTCTTCCATGCATACTGCACAGAAGGGAGATGTAACACTTTCGCTCCACGGCTCGCCATCGCTTCCATTGAAGGAAAATCGATAACCGCCATCTTTTGAGCGTTTTTCACTACACGTGGATCACAAGTATATATACCATCAACGTCGGTAAAGATTTGACACTCATCCGCGCATAATGCGCCAGCCAGTGTCACTGCGCTCGTATCTGAGCCACCTCGACCTAATGTGGTGATATCCCCATTTTCATTCACACCTTGGAAGCCAGCTACGATGACGATTTGGTCTTGTTCAAGCAAATCCATAATCGTAGAAGTATCAATGTGTTTAATCGTCGCGTCATTGTGTTGATTGTCCGTCACAATGTTCGCTTGTGCTCCGGTAAGTGAGCGCGCTGCATAACCCAATTTATTCAGAGTCATCGCCAGCAGTGCCATCGACACTTGCTCACCAGCAGAGAGCAAAACATCAAGTTCTCGAGCCGTTGGAACGCTATCTACCTGCTTAGCGAGATCCATTAGTCGATTTGTTTCGCCTGACATTGCAGACACAACAACGACAACTTGATTACCATCATTTTTCGCCTTAATGATGTGTTCAGCTACCTGGTGGATTCTTTCAATTGAACCCACTGAGGTTCCGCCAAACTTTTGCACGATAAGGGGCTTTTTCACCAGTCTTCACCTTCCCAAGACCAAAGTCTCATTAGGACCACTCATACTCCATTGAGATAAATTATATAAGCGGTAGTTACAACAAAAACCAAGCAGCGTAAATGACCTGGTTAAAATACGGTCAATTAAACCACTTGGTTACCATAAAAAAATTACGCTCAATCAAAGAAGCTTGATTGAGCGTAATTCATTATTTTAAAAGCTTATAGGCGTTCTTCTAGCCAAGGCTGTACTGACTGAATCGCCGCAGGCAGCGCGGCAACATCAGTACCACCCGCTTGCGCCATGTCAGGACGACCACCGCCTTTACCGCCAACTTGCTCAGCAACCATCTTAACTAGGTCACCTGCTTTCACTTTACCGATAAGGTCTTTGGTTACGCCTGCAATCAGACCGATCTTGTCATCGTTCACGTTAGCAAGAAGGATTACACCGCTACCTACTTGGTTCTTGATGTCATCAACCATAGTACGTAGGTTCTTGTTATCTGCGCCTTCTAGAGCAGCGATCAGTACTTTAGTACCGTTGATGTCCTGAACTTTACCCATGATGTTTGCGCTTTCTGCCGCAGCCATCTTGTCTTTCAGTTTCTGGATTTCTTTCTCTAGAGATTTTGCTTTCTGCGCTGATTCAGCCAGTTTCTCTTCGTACTTAGCCGCTTGAGCTTCGATTGCGTCTAGCGCACCTTCACCCGTTACCGCTTCGATACGACGGATACCTGCTGCGATACCACCTTCAGATGTGATCTTGAATAGACCGATGTCACCTGTGTTTGAAGCGTGGATACCACCACAAAGCTCAGTAGAGAAGTCGCCCATAGACAGTACGCGTACTTCGTCGTCGTACTTCTCGCCAAATAGAGCCATTGCGCCTTTCTTCTTAGCAGACTCAATGTCCATCACGTTGGTTTCAATCGTATGGTTACGACGAATTTGCGCGTTAACTAGACGCTCAACTTCTTTCAGTTCAGCTGCAGTTACTGCTTCTAGGTGTGAGAAGTCGAAACGTAGGCTGTCAGCTTTCACTAGAGAGCCTTTCTGCGTTACGTGCTCACCAAGAACTTGGCGAAGAGCTGCGTGTAGTAAGTGCGTTGCTGAGTGGTTTAGAGAGATAGCAGCGCGACGCTCTGCGTCAACGATAGTTGCTACTTCGTCGCCTTTCGCTAGAACGCCTTCTGCCATTACACCGTGGTGTGCGATTGCGTTACCTAGCTTTTGAGTATCTTCAACACGGAATACACCAGCTTCAGTACGGATTTCACCAGCGTCACCACATTGACCACCTGACTCTGCGTAGAATGGTGTCTCACCAAGCACGATGATTGCTTTGTCGCCTGCAGATAGAGATTCTACTTCGTTGCCTTCAACGAACATCGCCGCTACAGAGCTAGAACCTTTAGTACCTGTGTAACCACAGAATTCTGTTTGCGTATCAACTTTGATTGCTGCGTTGTAGTCAGTACCGAAGTTACCAGCTTCACGCGCACGTTGACGCTGCTCTTCCATCGCTTTCTCGAAACCTTCTTCGTCGATTGCGAACTCACGCTCACGTGCAACGTCGTTAGTTAAGTCAGCTGGGAAACCGTAAGTATCGTAAAGTTTAAATACGGTTTCGCCGTCTAGTACTTTACCGTCTAGGTTATCTAGTGCTTCGTTTAGAATCGCCATACCGCGCTCAAGTGTACGACCGAAGTTTTCTTCTTCGATACGCAGTACTTTTTCAACCACAGCTTGTTGACGCTTCAGCTCTTCACCAGCCGTACCCATGATTTCCGCTAGTACACCAACCAGTTTGTGGAAGAATGCACCTTGTGCGCCCAGCTTGTTACCGTGACGAACTGCACGACGGATGATACGACGTAGAACGTAACCACGACCTTCGTTTGAAGGCATAACGCCATCAACGATCAGGAATGAACATGAACGGATGTGGTCAGCGATAACGCGTAGCGATTGGTTTGATAGATCTTCGTAGCCGATCACTTCAGCAGCAGCTTTGATAAGAGCTTGGAATACATCGATTTCGTAGTTTGAGTGAACGCCTTGCATGATTGCAGAGATACGCTCAATACCCATACCAGTATCTACCGATGGCTTTGGTAGCGGTTCCATAGTGCCGTCTGCGTGACGGTTGAACTGCATGAATACGTTGTTCCAGATCTCGATGAAACGGTCACCATCTTCTTCAGGTGTGCCAGGACGGCCACCCCAGATGTGCTCACCGTGATCGTAGAAGATTTCAGTACATGGACCACAAGGACCGGTGTCACCCATTTGCCAGAAGTTATCTGACTCGTATGGTTTACCACCTTTCTTGTCGCCGATGCGAATAATGCGGTCTGCTGGAACACCTACTTTTTGGTTCCAGATATCGAATGCTTCGTCGTCTGTCTCGTAAACTGTAACAAGTAGACGGTCTGCTGGCAGCTTAAGGGTTACTGTTAGGAATTC
The DNA here is from genome assembly GCF_002021755.1 of Vibrio owensii. Taxonomy (NCBI): domain Bacteria; kingdom Pseudomonadati; phylum Pseudomonadota; class Gammaproteobacteria; order Vibrionales; family Vibrionaceae; genus Vibrio; species Vibrio owensii. The sequence continues at coordinate 2,406,297 of NZ_CP019959.1, read as the reverse complement.
CCAAGCGAATGCGATAGCGTCTTCTTTGAAGTAATCGCCAAAGCTGAAGTTACCTAGCATTTCAAAGAATGTGTGGTGACGAGCAGTGAAGCCAACGTTTTCCAGGTCGTTGTGTTTACCACCAGCACGTACACAACGTTGAGCCGTAGTCGCTCGAGTGTAGGCTCGTTTTTCTAAGCCTAAGAAACAATCTTTAAATTGGTTCATACCCGCGTTTGTGAACAGCAGGGTTGGGTCGTTATGTGGAACTAACGATGAACTTTCTACGATTTGGTGTCCTTTGCTCTCAAAGAACTTGAGGAACGCGTTACGAACCTCATCAGTGCTCATGTACATGCAGCTCTTCCTGAAAATAGTCGAGTTAGAATTTTGCCGTATTGTAGATCATGCAATCAGCTACGACTAGTTTTCTTGCGGAAAAGAGGCATTAGAAGAAAAAATTTGAAGCAAAACAAAAAACAGTGCGAACAACTGACCGTTAATCTTCGTCCTCAAAGCTCAGCGCATAGCTAATTTGGTCAAAACTGTAGCCACGATATTGTAGAAATCGCACCTGTTTAGCGTACTCTTTCTGGTCTTTGGCTTTTATTCCTTTGAATTTCTTCTCAGCAGCCATTCTTGCCAGTTCAAACCAATCTTGGGGCTCTTCTGCCATCGCCATATCAATGATGGATTCTGCGACACGTTTTTGGTTCAGTTCTTGACGAATGCGGCGCTCACCATGACCTTTGTAAACATGCTGGCGCACTTGGCTTTTGGCATAACGCAGGTCATCCAAATAGTTGTGGTCGAGACAAAAATTAATGGCCGCTTCGATGTCTGCCTCTTCATACCCTTTTAGAGCCAGCTTTTGGTATAACTCGTATTGCCCATGGTCTCGACGGCTCAATAATTGGATAGCCGCTTCTTTGCTAGATAGAGTCGGTGCTTGACGCTTTTGGTACATGATGATCCTAAAACTGTTTTTGCTGTACAGGCTTTATAACAATCGCAGTAAATAACCGCTCACTCTAGCTTACCAATGCGCTAGTTCTGATCGCTTGCCTACCCTAATTGATATTAACCTAGCCTTTGTTTTTTGATTTTGATTTCAGCAGATACAACAAAGCCCCGCATAGCAGGGCTTTGTTCAATATGATTCAATCAGAAGCTTAAAACTCTTCTTCTTGCTCTGATTTTTCACCTGATTCTGGTGCTTCAGGTAGTGCTGGTGAAAGTAGCATTTCACGCAGTTTAGTATCGATAGTTTTACCGATTTCTGGGTTTTCGCGTAGGTAGTTACAAGCGTTTGCTTTACCTTGGCCAATCTTGTCGCCTTGGTAGCTGTACCATGCACCCGCTTTTTCAACTAGCTTGTGCTTCACGCCTAGGTCAATCAGTTCACCTTCACGGTTAAAGCCTTGACCGTACATGATTTGCGTATTTGCTTCTTTAAACGGTGCAGCAATCTTGTTCTTAACAACTTTGATGCGCGTTTCGTTACCTACTACTTCGTCACCTTCTTTGATTGCGCCAGTACGACGAATATCTAGACGAACAGAAGCGTAAAACTTAAGTGCGTTACCACCTGTTGTTGTTTCTGGGTTACCGAACATCACACCAATCTTCATACGGATTTGGTTGATGAAAATACACATACAGTTAGATTGCTTTAGGTTACCCGTTAGCTTACGCATCGCTTGAGAAAGCATACGTGCTTGAAGACCCATGTGGCTGTCGCCCATTTCGCCTTCGATTTCTGCTTTTGGTGTTAGTGCTGCAACTGAGTCGACAACCATAACGTCAATCGCACCAGAGCGTGCAAGTGCGTCACAGATTTCTAGCGCTTGCTCACCAGTGTCTGGCTGAGAAACCAATAGTGCATCGATATCAACGCCAAGTTTCTTTGCGTATACAGGATCTAGAGCGTGCTCTGCATCGATAAACGCACAAGTTTTGCCTTCGCGTTGCGCTGCAGCAATAAGTTCAAGAGTTAGCGTTGTTTTACCTGAAGATTCTGGACCGTAGATTTCTACGATACGACCCATTGGTAGACCACCAGCACCCAAAGCGATATCAAGAGAAAGAGAACCCGTTGAGATGGTTTCTACGTCCATTGCGCGGTTATCACCAAGGCGCATGATAGAGCCTTTACCGAATTGCTTTTCAATTTGACCTAGCGCAGCGGCGAGCGCTTTCTGTTTGTTCTCGTCCATTACTTTCTCCGATTTATTCATCTTCTTTGGGCGACGAATAGTAATTCATTTTTCTTAAGCAGAAGAACTGCTCAGCAATGAAAGCTATTATACTGTTGATTCATACAGTGTCTATACCTGTATGAAAAAAATTTGGCTGACCTAAAGCTGTGATTTGCTCTAGCCCTTATCAACGCTGGGCTAAGACAATTTCACAAATTCTAAATCAGATGTTGATGCAATTGAGTCAGTGCATGCTCGACCGCTTTTTTGCGAACTTCTGCACGGTCACCAGTGAAATGCATGGTTTCGACTTGCTGCCAATTTTGATTATCAGCAAAAGCAAAACAGACCGTTCCGACAGGTTTCTCTTCACTGCCTCCTCCCGGACCAGCGATACCACTGATAGATACGCCGATGGTGGCATTGGAGTTTTTAATTGCACCTTGCACCATTTCAATCACAACAGGCTCACTCACTGCACCGTGCGCTTCTAACGTTGAAGCTTGTACACCAAGCATCTCCATTTTGGCTTCATTACTATAAGTAACGAACGCGCGATCAAGCCACGCAGAACTACCAGCAATGTCAGTAATAGCGGTTGCGACACCGCCACCCGTGCATGATTCTGCGGTGGTTAAAACATGTCCATGCTTAGCCAATAATGCGCCTAGATCGGCACTCAATTTTGTTGCTCTTTCCATAGCCAAAAATGCCCTTTGTCTCTTTTTACTTGATAGGGATTCACGTATCCTAAGCCGCTACGGAAATAAACAAAAGTACTTACCTGTGAAAGCTGAACAAAAACATACTCCGATGATGCAGCAATATCTCAAGCTAAAGGCTGAGAACCCAGAAATCTTGCTGTTCTATCGCATGGGCGACTTCTACGAACTCTTCTACGACGATGCAAAACGTGCATCTCAATTGTTAGATATCTCGTTGACCAAACGCGGCGCATCGGCAGGTGAACCAATTCCTATGGCTGGCGTCCCATTCCACGCTGTTGAAGGTTATCTGGCTAAACTTGTTCAACTAGGTGAGTCTGTTGCGATCTGTGAACAGATTGGCGACCCAGCGACAAGCAAAGGTCCGGTTGAGCGTAAAGTAGTGCGTATCGTTACGCCAGGTACGGTGACCGACGAAGCACTGTTGTCTGAGCGTATCGACAACCTGATTGCAGCGATTTACCAACACAATGGTAAGTTCGGTTACGCGACATTGGATGTGACTTCGGGTCGTTTCCAGTTGGTTGAGCCTGAAACCGAAGAAGCAATGGCTGCTGAGTTGCAGCGCACGGCACCCCGCGAATTACTCTTCCCTGAAGATTTTGAAGCAGTTCATCTCATGTCTAGTCGCAACGGCAACCGTCGTCGCCCAGTCTGGGAATTTGAACTAGATACCGCTAAGCAGCAGTTGAACCAACAATTTGGTACGCGCGATTTAGTTGGCTTTGGTGTTGAGCACGCTTCATTGGGCCTGTGTGCTGCGGGTTGTTTGATCCAGTACGTAAAAGATACGCAGCGTACTGCCCTACCGCACATTCGCTCATTGACGTTTGATCGCCAAGATCACTCAGTCATTCTTGATGCCGCTACACGTCGCAACTTAGAGCTGACGCAAAACCTGTCAGGCGGCACTGATAACACGCTAGTTGAAGTGCTCGATCACTGTGCGACCCCAATGGGCAGCCGTATGCTGAAACGTTGGTTGCATCAGCCGATGCGCTGTGTCGATACTCTCAACAACCGTCTTGATGCGATTGGTGAAATCAAAGACCAAAGCTTGTTTACCGACATTCAACCGATCTTCAAACAGATTGGTGATATTGAACGTATCCTTGCCCGTTTGGCGCTTCGCTCGGCACGTCCGCGCGATATGGCTCGTCTACGCCATGCAATGCAGCAGTTGCCAGAGTTGGAAGCCGTCACTTCTTCTCTAGCTCACCCATACCTTAAAAAGCTGGCTCAATTTGCGGCACCAATGGACGAGGTATGTGACTTACTTGAGCGCGCAATCAAAGAAAACCCACCAGTGGTGATTCGCGAGGGCGGCGTGATTGCAGAGGGCTACAATGCTGAGCTGGACGAATGGCGAAAGCTTGCAGACGGCGCAACCGAGTATCTTGAAAAGCTCGAAGCAGACGAACGTGAACGCCATGGTATCGACACTCTAAAAGTTGGCTACAACGCTGTACACGGTTTCTTCATTCAGGTTAGTCGTGGTCAAAGCCATTTGGTTCCACCACACTATGTACGCCGCCAAACGCTGAAAAACGCAGAACGCTACATCATTCCTGAGTTGAAAGAGCACGAAGACAAGGTACTAAACTCTAAGTCAAAAGCGCTAGCAGTTGAGAAAAAACTGTGGGAAGAGCTGTTTGATTTGTTGATGCCAAACCTTGAGAAGATGCAAAACCTTGCTTCGGCGATTTCTCAGTTAGACGTACTACAAAACCTAGCCGAGCGTGCAGATTCACTTGATTACTGTCGTCCAACGTTGGACAAAGAAGCGGGCATTAGCATTCAAGCTGGTCGTCACCCTGTCGTTGAACAAGTGACGAGCGAACCGTTTATTGCCAACCCAATTGAACTCAGCTCAGCTCGTAAGATGCTGATCATCACTGGTCCAAACATGGGTGGTAAATCGACCTACATGCGCCAAACTGCATTGATTGCTTTGATGGCTCACATTGGTTCATACGTACCTGCAGAATCAGCTCATATTGGCTCTCTAGACCGTATCTTTACTCGTATCGGAGCATCTGATGATTTGGCATCTGGCCGTTCAACCTTCATGGTAGAAATGACTGAAACAGCCAACATTCTTCACAACGCTACCAAGAACAGTTTGGTACTAATGGATGAGATCGGTCGCGGTACCAGTACTTACGATGGCCTGTCTTTGGCATGGGCAAGTGCAGAATGGCTTGCAACTCAGATTGGAGCAATGACGCTGTTCGCAACGCACTACTTCGAACTGACTGAACTGCCAAACTTACTGCCAAATCTAGCCAATGTTCACCTTGATGCGGTAGAGCACGGTGACAGCATTGCCTTTATGCACGCGGTACAAGAAGGCGCGGCAAGCAAGTCTTATGGTTTAGCGGTTGCTGGTTTAGCGGGCGTTCCAAAACCAGTCATCAAGAATGCGCGTCACAAACTGTCGCAGCTTGAACAATTAGGTCAAGGAACTGACTCACCTCGTCCGAGTACCGTTGATGTGGCAAACCAACTTAGCCTGATCCCTGAACCTAGTGATGTTGAACAAGCATTGTCGAATATCGATCCTGATGATCTAACACCGCGTCAGGCACTGGAAGAGCTATATCGCTTGAAGAAGATGCTCTAGTTTCTGTACTGACACAGTAAAAAGCAAAAAGGCTATGGTCACCCATAGCCTTTTGTTTATTCTGAACTTGCTTCTGCAACAGACTTGTTTAGTCGTCTTCAACGTTAAACAGGTTTTCCATGTTTAAACCTTGCTTAATCAAGATCTCGCGTAGTCGACGTAAACCTTCAACTTGGATCTGACGAACACGTTCACGCGTTAGTCCGATTTCACGTCCCACTTCTTCAAGCGTCGATGGCTCATAACCAAGCAGACCAAAACGACGTGCCAGCACTTCTTTCTGTTTTGGATTCAGCTCTTCTAGCCAATGGATCAATGAAGATTTGATGTCATCGTCCTGAGTGGAAACTTCAGGATCCGAGTTGTTTGCATCAGGAATGATATCCAATAGCGCTTTCTCGCCGTCACCACCGATTGGTGTGTCAACAGAACTGATGCGCTCGTTGAGGCGAAGCATTTTACTTACGTCTTCTACTGGGATATCTAACTGTGCAGCGATCTCTTCCGCTGTTGGTTCATGGTCGAGCTTCTGAGAAAGTTCACGCGCTGTACGCAGATAAATGTTCAGCTCTTTAACCACATGAATTGGCAGACGGATCGTACGAGTTTGGTTCATCAACGCACGTTCGATCGTTTGGCGAATCCACCACGTCGCGTAAGTTGAAAAACGGAAACCGCGTTCTGGATCGAACTTCTCGACCGCACGGATCAAACCTAGGTTACCTTCTTCGATGAGATCAAGAAGTGCAAGACCACGGTTACTGTATCGACGAGAGATCTTCACTACAAGACGCAAGTTACTTTCGATCATACGTTTGCGAGCAGCTTCATCGCCACGCAGCGCACGTCGAGCATAAAGTACTTCTTCTTCTGCAGTGAGTAGTGGTGAGAAACCAATTTCGCCCAAGTAGAGCTGTGTTGCATCTAAGCTCTTACTGCTCGCGTCAAATTCTTCGCGCGCCGCTGATTTGGTTCCAGTAGATGTTTTTGCAGGTTCGTTTGAAATGCCTTCCGATTGTGCATTATCGTAGTCGAACTCTTCAACTTTGGTTACTGTGTTGCTGATACTCATAACGCCTCCCCCTGGCGAGTTAGCAAGACATGACAACTCAATATGCCGCTAAATGATGTCGCAAGTTGTTATTCAAAGTTTTACGGTAAATAGCGCTTTGGATTCACTGATTTACCTTGATAACGAATTTCAAAATGTAGTTTGACGGATTTAGCACCTGAACTACCCATGGTTGCTATTTTTTGTCCGCTCTTAACACTTTGTCCTTCTGATACCAGCAGTCTGTCGTTGTGTGCGTATGCGCTTAAATAATTGTCGTTATGCTTCACTATAATTAGGTTGCCATAACCTCGTAGCGCATTACCCGAATAAACGACGGTGCCAGCTGCGGTTGAAACGATAGGTTGACCACGCTGTCCTGCGATGTCGATCCCTTTATTTCCTTGTTCTCCCGCTGAGAAGTTACTGATTACTCTCCCTTTTGTCGGCCATAACCACTTCGAGACTTTTTCATTTTTCGCGGTGGTTGTTGGCGGTTTCGGTTTAACATTCTGATTACCTTTTGACCCAACATACTCCTTTGGTTTGGATTGTTCAACCTTCTTTGGCGGCTGTTTTTGTGCAACCTGAGTCGTAGTTGTCTTAGGTTTCTGAGTAGAGCTTTTACTTGAATTTGACGCCTTTGACGTTGTTGATGTTTTAGTCACCGGAGCAGGTTTTGCTGCAACAACAGGAGCGACAACGGGTTCCACTTTGTGGCCATATTTAGGGGCCACATATTTCGGAGCCCAAAGTTTCAACCTCTGGCCCGGAAAAATCGTGTAAGGAGCAGACAATTCATTGTAACGAACTAGATCATTTACATTCTTATCTGTGACGTAGGCTATAAAATAAAGGGTATCACCTTTCTTTACTTCGTAATAACTCCCTCTATAACTGCCACGCTCAACCGTCGAGTAATCTTTATTTAGGCTTGAAACAGGTGCAGGTGAATGAGCCGCGCAACCAACAAGTCCCGCAGCTAACAAACAGCTAATAACAAAACGATGTAATAACTTCTTCACCTAGTCTTTAACCTTTAAGCTAAATCACCTGCAACTAATGGCACAAATCTTACCATTTCTACCACGGTTGACAGATATTGTTCACCCTGACGTTCAATTTTTAATAGTTGTTGCTCATCGTCACCCACTGGAATGACCATCTTACCGCCTTCTTTTAGCTGCGATAAAAGTGCTTGGGGAACACTCTCCGCGGCGGCAGTGACGATAATCGCATCGAAAGGACCTTTGCCTTCCCAACCAAGCCAACCATCACCATGTTTAGTCGATACATTATAAATATCGAGTTGCTTCAGACGGCGCTTCGCATCCCATTGCAAGGATTTGATGCGTTCAACGGAATAAACATGATCGACAATTTGAGCGAGGACAGCGGTTTGGTAACCTGAGCCGGTACCAATTTCTAATACATTGCTGTTCGACTTTAGATCCAACAGTTCTGTCATTTTCGCGACGATGTAAGGTTGAGAAATAGTTTGTCCCTGACCAATCGGCAACGCATTGTTGTCGTATGCTTGGTGCATCATCGCTTGTGAGACAAAACTCTCACGTGGCAAACGATAAATTGCATCCAACACGCGTTGATCACTGATGCCACTGGAGATAAGAAACGCTATCAACCTGTCAGCATGTGGGTTACTCATTAATTCTCTTCCTTTAACCAACTATCCATTGCACGTAATGACTCATGAGCTGTTAAGTCGACTTGTAGCGGCGTGATTGAAACAAAGCCATGTTCAATCGCATAAAAGTCCGTACCAATACCAGCATCTTGCTCTTTACCCGGAGGGCCGAGCCAATAAATATCATGTCCGCGCGGATCTTTCTGCTTGATCATATTCTCAGCGTGATGACGAGCACCTAAGCGAGTCACTTCAATCTCACCAAGCTCTTCAAATGGAAGATCGGGCACGTTTACATTCAATAAACGGTTAGTTGGGATCGGACGAACCAAGTGTTGCTCAACCAGCTGACGCGCAACTTTCGCAGCAGATTCAAAATGCTGTTTGCCGACGAGGGAGAAAGCAATGGCCTGCACACCAAGGAAGTGCCCTTCCATCGCCGCAGCGACTGTACCAGAGTACAGCACGTCGTCACCTAAGTTGGCACCATGATTGATGCCTGACAGCACGAGGTCTGGCAGGTCATCTTTCATCAACTCATTCAGCGCGAAGTGGACACAGTCAGTTGGCGTCCCCTGCACAGAGAAGGTTTTCGGCGCAATCTCAGTAACGCGTAGTGGCTGCTCCAACGTGAGAGAGTTAGAAGCACCTGAGCGGTTTCTGTCTGGTGCTACGATTGTCACTTCAGCAATGCTTCTTAGCTCATCAGCAAGCGCGTGAATTCCCTGAGCATGAACACCGTCATCATTACTGAGCAGTATTCTTAATGGCTTCGCGTTGTGTGAATCCATTTCCATTAATATTCTCTTTCTACCTTTTCTTCGATAACCAATTCGCGCACGATCGAAGTCGCAAAGGAGCCCGCATCCAGCGAGAACGTCATTGTGATGTTGTTACCATCGACAGTCCAAGCTAAGTCTTGTGGCTTGAGTGCGATGTCACGACGGTCATGACGCATACGATTACCACGAATCAATGCCATCAAATCTGGTTCTTCATCTAAGAACGGTTGCTCTAAGGTTAGCGCATCCGCTTGAGTCGGTAGTGCGTTATCGCCCGCCAGTGCAGCAGTGATCGCCACTTCACCTTGAGCAAACTGTGCTTGCAGATCTGCCATGTTACTTGCATCAACCAACTGAGTGCCAGAAGCTGTCTGCGCCACATCACCGTCGATAAACTTATCAAACACACCATTCTCTAGGCGAGCTGAAACAATACGGTTGAAAATCCATGAACGAGCCGCTGACAAGTACATGCTGCGCTTGTTTTGGTTGCGGGTACGAACGTTCTCGCGTCCCCATCGACGTGCTTCTTCAAGGTTGTTGCCATCGTTACCAAAACGCTGACTACCAAAGTAGTTTGGCACACCTACTTGTTTCACTTTTTCAAGACGTTGCTCAACATCCGCTACATCTGTCACTTCAGACAAAGTAACCACGAACTCGTTCCCTACTAAGTCACCAGGACGCAGTTTTTTGTTGTGACGATCCGTTGCAAGGATTTCGATGCTCGGGTATTGCGCCAAAAATGCTGAAAAGTCTGGTGCTTCACCTTTTGGTAAATGCACGCTTAGCCATTGTTCAGTCACAGCATGACGGTCTTTAAGACCTGCCCAGCTGACGTCTTTCGACTTAACACCACAGGCTTTAGCTAACTCGTTAGCAACAAAGCTGGTGTTCTCACCGGTTTTACGGATACGAACCATTAAGTGCTCGCCTTCACCCGTAAAGGCAAAACCTAAATCTTCGCGAACCTGAAAGTGCTCTGGTTGCGCTTTGATTTTTGCAGATGCAACTGGCTTACCTGTTAGGTAAGCCAATGAAGATAAAATGTCTGACATGATGTGTTTCCGCTGATATCACAGCTTAGAGGAGCAAATTGCTAGTTATTGCTTAAACAGAAGTACAACTGCTTCCGTTGCAATGCCTTCTTTGCGTCCAGTAAAACCAAGACGTTCTGTCGTCGTCGCTTTTACGTTAATGTTGTTAATGTCGGTTTCCAAGTCTTCGGCAATCGCTGCGCACATAGCTTCAATGTACGGAGCCATCTTAGGTGCTTGTGCAATGATAGTGATGTCAGCATTACCAAGTCGGTAGCCTTGTTCTTTGACCCGACGGTATACGTCTTTCAATAATTCACGGCTATTCGCGCCTTTCCATTTATCGTCGGTATCAGGGAAGTGGCGACCAATGTCACCCGCTGCGATCGCTCCTAACAAAGCATCGCTCAACGCATGCAGTGCGACATCACCATCAGAATGTGCGATCAAACCTTGTTCGTAAGGAATCGCTACACCACCGATGATTACCGGACCTTCACCGCCGAATTTATGTACGTCGAAACCATGACCAATTCGAATCATTTTCTATCCTTTCTTTATTCGCCGCGCTCACGGCTTAGATAAAACTCGGCTAACGCAAGATCTTCTGGCTGAGTAATTTTTATATTATTCGCATTCCCTTGAACAAGTGCCGGCTTTTCGCCTAACCATTCCAAAGCCGAGGCTTCATCAGTGATGGTTGCACCTTGCTCTAATGCGTCAGCCAGTGCTTGAGTAAGCTGCTGAGTTTTAAACATTTGTGGAGTTAATGCATGCCACAATGCTTCTCTATCTACCGTATGATCGATATCTTGTGCTGCGTTTGCTCGCTTCATTGTGTCTCTCACTGGAGAGGCAAGGATTCCACCAGTTGGGTGTGCGCTACAAACGTCGATCAAATGGTCAATGTCGGATGTTAATACACACGGTCTTGCAGCGTCGTGGACTAATACCCACTCGCTCTCAAGATGTGTTCTTACATAGTTTAGCCCTGATAACACAGAGTCTGCCCTTTCTTTACCACCAGCCACACGAATCACATCAGGATGCTGAGCAATGGAGAGTTCAGGGTAGTATGGGTCACCGTCGGTAATAGCCACGACAACCTTAGAAATTTTTGGGTGAGAAAGCAGTTTTTCCACGGTATGTTCCAATACCGCTTTGCCGTCAATCAACAGGTACTGTTTTGGACGGTCTGCCTTCATTCGACTACCAACGCCAGCAGCTGGCACGATAGCAATATGAGATGGTGAAGTATCCAACATCTTATTGTTCATCCTCACCTACGATTCGGTAGAAGGTTTCGCCATCTTTGACCAAACCAAGTTCGTGACGCGCACGTTCTTCGATCGCATCAAGACCTTGTCGTAAGTCATCAATCTCAGCGAACATCTCGTTATTACGAGCTTGCAGCTTGCTGTTTACTTGCTGCTGCACTTCAATTTCATCTTCTACTGTGTAGTAGTCAGACACCCCGTTTTTGCCAAACCAGAGGGTATATTGAAGCCAGCCAAACAGTAACGTAAGGGCTATAACAAAGATTCGCATATCGTTGCTAACATTCTGTACCGGAAGGGATTAGATAAGGTGACATATATAGCATAAATGCGTGGTTGGCTCTAGGGCAGAAAAAGAGACTCACACGCTCCTTACAGGAAAAAAGCAGCAAAATGAAACAAAGAGACTTCCCTACTCTCTTATTCCTCGTTCTATGGAATCACAAATGAACGTGAGCAAAAGACATCAAAAAGCAAAGTCAGTCCTCATATCGCCAAGTGAAGTGCTCTCGAAGAGCCAAGCCCGCTCCTACCTTTCGAAGAGAAGCGCTCCCGAAGGGCGAAGTCCGTTCCTGTCTCTCGAAGCATAGCGTTCCCATATGTCAGATACAAAAACGCCCCACAAGTGCGAGGCGTTCTTAAAAGCTTTAAGATAAGCCGTTAACTCAGTTAAGAATTAAGCTTGACCTTTAACTTCTTTGAGACCGCTTCCTTGAAACATGGAGGAGCGCGCTCACTTAGAGCTTCCGTCATATAAAAAAACGCCCCGCAGTGCGAGGCGTTTTCAAAAGCTTTAAGTTAAGCGGTTAATTAAATTAAGAATTAAGCTTGACCTTTAACTTCTTTAAGGCCGCTTCCTTGAAACATGGAGGAGCGCGCTCACCTAGAGCTTCCGTCGTATAAAAAAACGCCCCGCAAGTGCGAGGCGTTTTCAAAAGCTTTAAGTTAAGCGGTTAATTCAATTAAGAATTAAGCTTGACCTTTAACTTCTTTAAGACCGTTGAAAGGAGCGCGCTCACCTAGAGCTTCCTCGATACGGATTAGTTGGTTGTACTTAGCAACACGGTCAGAACGGCTCATAGAACCAGTTTTGATTTGACCTGCAGCTGTACCTACCGCTAGGTCAGCGATAGTTGCATCTTCAGTTTCGCCAGAACGGTGAGAGATTACTGCTGTGTAACCTGCGTCTTTAGCCATCTTGATTGCAGCTAGAGTCTCAGTTAGAGAACCGATTTGGTTGAACTTGATAAGGATAGAGTTAGCTACGCCTTTCTCGATACCTTCAGCAAGGATCTTAGTGTTAGTAACGAATAGGTCGTCACCTACTAGTTGAAGCTTGTCACCTAGTAGTTCAGTTTGGTGCTTGAAGCCAGTCCAATCAGACTCGTCTAGACCGTCTTCGATAGAAACGATTGGGAATTGGTTAGCTAGCTCAGCTAGGTAGTGGTTGAACTCTTCAGAAGTGAAAGTTTTACCTTCGCCTTTCATGTTGTAGATGCCAGCTTCTTTGTCGAAGAACTCAGATGCAGCACAGTCCATAGCTAGAGTAACGTCTTTACCTAGTTCGTAACCAGCAGCTGCAACAGCTTCTGCGATAACTTCTAGAGCTTCAGCGTTAGACTTAAGGTTAGGAGCGAAACCACCTTCGTCACCAACTGCAGTGCTGTAGCCTTTAGACTTAAGAACTTTAGCTAGGTTGTGGAATACTTCAGCACCGATACGTAGACCTTCTTTAAGAGTCTTAGCACCAACTGGTTGGATCATGAACTCTTGGATGTCAACGTTGTTGTCTGCGTGCTCACCACCGTTGATGATGTTCATCATTGGTAGAGGCATAGAGAACTGACCAGCTGTGCCGTTTAGCTCAGCGATGTGCTCGTATAGAGGCATGCCTTTAGCTGCTGCTGCAGCCTTAGCGTTTGCTAGAGAAACAGCTAGGATAGCGTTCGCACCGAACTTAGATTTGTTTTCAGTGCCGTCTAGTTCGATCATTACTGCGTCGATTGCAGCTTGGTCTTTAGCGTCTTTGCCAACTAGAGCTTCAGCGATTGCGCCGTTTACAGCTTCAACAGCTTTAAGAACACCTTTACCTAGGAAACGTGCTTTGTCACCGTCACGTAGCTCAAGAGCTTCGCGAGAACCAGTAGATGCGCCAGATGGAGCTGCTGCCATACCTACGAAACCGCCTTCTAGGTGTACTTCAGCTTCTACAGTTGGGTTACCACGTGAGTCGATGATTTCACGACCTAGAACTTTAACGATCTTAGACATTAATGTTTCCTCTCGTTTCAAATATAAATGTCAATTTTAAAGGGCAGCAGTACAACCTTTGCCGCTGCCCGTATCCTTTTACTTCTCGAATTCGCCGCGAGCGTTTTGGCCAGCAGCTTTAACGAAACCTGCGAATAGTGGGTGACCATCGCGAGGCGTCGAGGTGAATTCTGGGTGGAATTGAGCCGCTACAAACCATGGGTGAGCTGGGTTCTCAATCATTTCCACTAGTTTCTTGTCCGCTGATAGGCCAGATACTTTCAGACCCGCTTTTTCGATTTGCGGACGAAGATTGTTGTTTACTTCGTAACGGTGACGGTGACGCTCATGAATTGTCGCGTTGCCGTATAGTTCACGAGCTTTCGTACCTTTCTCTAGGTGACATAGCTGTGAACCAAGACGCATCGTACCACCTAGGTCAGACGTTTCAGTACGTTCTTCAACTTTACCTTCGCCGTCTACCCATTCAGTGATCAAACCTACCACAGGGTACTTAGTGTCTTTGTTAAATTCTGTTGAATGTGCACCTTCCATACCCGCTACGTTACGCGCGTATTCGATAAGTGCTACTTGCATGCCTAGACAGATACCTAGGTAAGGTACTTTGTTTTCACGAGCGTATTGTGCTGCGCGAATCTTACCTTCGATACCACGGTCACCGAAGCCACCAGGTACTAGAATTGCATCTAGACCTTCAAGCACTTCTACGCCTTTCGTCTCAACATCTTGAGAGTCTACGTATTTAATTGTGACGTTTAGACGGTTTTTCAAGCCTGCGTGTTTAAGTGCTTCGTTTACTGACTTGTAAGCATCTGGTAGTTCGATGTATTTACCGACCATACCGATAGTTACTTCGCCAGTTGGGTTCGCTTCTTCATAGATAACCTGTTCCCATTCAGACAGGTCAGCTTCTGGTGCGTTGATACCAAAGCGAGCACAAACTAGGTCATCTAGACCTTGAGACTTAACAAGTTGAGGGATCTTGTAGATTGAATCTACGTCCTTCATTGAGATTACCGCTTTCTCAGGAACGTTACAGAATAGCGCAATTTTCTTACGCTCGTTCGCTGGGATCATACGATCTGAGCGGCAAACAAGAATATCTGGTTGGATACCGATAGATAGCAGCTCTTTAACAGAGTGCTGAGTTGGCTTAGTTTTCACTTCACCTGCAGCTGCTAGGTAAGGAACTAGCGTTAGGTGCATGAACATTGCGCGTTCACGGCCTAGTTCTACAGCAAGCTGACGGATAGCTTCCATAAATGGTAGTGATTCGATATCACCTACCGTACCACCGACTTCAACGATAGCAACATCATGGCCTTCAGAACCTGCAATTACGCGGTCTTTAATAGCGTTAGTGATGTGAGGGATAACCTGAATGGTTGCACCTAGGTAATCGCCGCGACGTTCTTTACGTAGTACGTCTGCATAAACACGACCAGCAGTGAAGTTGTTACGCTTAGTCATCTTGGTGCGGATGAAACGCTCGTAGTGACCAAGGTCAAGGTCAGTCTCTGCGCCATCTTCCGTAACGAACACTTCACCGTGTTGAGTTGGGCTCATTGTGCCTGGATCAACGTTGATGTAAGGGTCAAGCTTCATCATAGTCACTTTTAGACCACGAGCTTCTAGAATAGCTGCAAGAGATGCTGCTGCAATACCTTTACCTAGAGAGGATACAACCCCGCCAGTAACAAAAATGTAATTTGTCGTCATGTTTAACCTGAAATTGGTTGAATGAGGGAAATGGAGTGCTTCTGGACGGGACGTAAATATACCAGAAGCTCCTAACCGCCACAACGTGAAATCTATCACACCGTAATTTTTTATTTTTTGCTTCAAATCAAAGTCGAGTATTCATGCAATTTCAGCTTTGCTCTTCTCGTTTCACTTCATCCCACATTGAATCGAGTTCATCTAGAGTAAAGTCTGTGAGCTGCTTACCGTGCGTTGCAACTTTAGTTTCCACGCCTTTAAAGCGTTTCGAGAACTTTAAGTTGGCTTTTGCCAGTGCCACTTCAGGGTCTTTCCCTAGGTGACGAGACAGGTTCACAGTAGCAAATAAAAGATCGCCTAATTCAAGTTCGACTTTTTCCTCATCCGGAGTAATTTGAAGCGCTTCTTCCATCACCTCTTCAATTTCTTCCTGCACTTTTCCGACGACAGGGCCAAGCGAGTCCCAATCGAAACCAAATTTCGCGCACTTTTTCTGGATCTTTGTAGCACGCGAAAGCGCAGGTAGAGAGTTTGGTATTGAGTCTAGAATACTTTCTTCAGCTTTGCCTACTTGCGCTTTCTCTTTGGCTTTTTCTGCTTCCCAGTTTGCGTTAATCGCTTCTTCAGAATCGAATTCTACTTCTGAAAAAACATGCGGGTGGCGACGCGTCAGTTTCTCATTAACGGTTTCCACCACATCAGAAAAGTCGAATAGTCCCTGCTCTTTCGCCATTTGGCTGTAGAAAATAACTTGGAACAATAAGTCACCCAACTCTTCTTGCAAGTTCGGCCAATCGCGGTTTTGAATTGCATCCACCACTTCGTAGGTTTCTTCGATAGTGTGCGGAACAATGGTGTCGAAGGTCTGCTTTAAATCCCAAGGGCAACCGCTTTCTGGGTCACGCAACTTCGCCATGATTTGTTCTAACTGTTCAATTGGATGACTCATTTTCTGTTCCTTTAAACCTTTCTATCTAAAGAAAAAGGTGAGCAGCCAAAACCACTCACCTTTAATTTGTTTTCTAACTGTTTTTACTAAGTAGTTGGTTCTTCTGGCAAGGCAGCAAACTTATGAGACCCATGAGCATAGCTTGTCTATGAGATGGGGCTGGGCCGGCATTCCGGATATAAGTGCAGCTAACGCCGCTAGAAAGCCAAATACGACGTAAAAATTAGCCTAAGCGTTTCACCGACATTACATCCTTAATCTGCTCAACACGTTTCGAGACGCGTGAGAACACTTCAAGGTTGGTCACTTCAAGGTCAAAGTCCATGATCGACATTTGCGTGCGGTAATCGACGCGGCTCTTCATACTGGTGACTTTGATTTTCTCGTTCGCAAATAGCGTTGTGATGTCTTTAAGTAGACCGCCACGCTCCATTGCTTCAACACGAACCGTCAAGATGTAAGAACCGACAAAGCCGCTGCCCCAGACGGTATCGATGATACGTTCTGGTGCGTGATGACGAAGCTCTTCAAGTTGCTCACAGTCACTGCGGTGGACCGAAATACCACGACCTTGGGTGATGTAACCTGCGATTTCATCACCTGGGATAGGCTGACAACAGCGCGCTAGATGCGTCATTAAGTTATCAACGCCTTCCACTACGACCGCATCTTTCTTCGGACGACTCTGTGCTGGCGCGCGACTTTCTGCTTCTTGCAGTTTTTCTAGCGCTTGCTGGTCTTCTTCTTCCGCGGTTGGCTTATTCACTAACGCGTTGATGTGGTTGATGATCTGGTTGATACGTAAGTCACCACTACCAATACCAACATACAACTCATCGGCACTATTAACGTTAAAGCGTTTCAGTGCGTAGTTATCAGCGTCTTTCAGTGTGGCGCCGATTTTCGCCAGTTCGTGTTCTAGAATTTCACGACCCGCTTCTAGGTTCTTCTCACGGCTTTGCTTGCGGAACCATGCGTTGATCTTCGCACGCGCTCGGCTTGAAGTCACAAAGCCTAGCGACGGGTTTAACCAGTCTCGCGAAGGGTTTGGTTCTTTCTGGGTGATGATTTCAACCTGATCGCCCATTTGCAGTTTATGAGTGAACGGTACGATACGACCCGCTACTTTGGCACCGATACAACGATGCCCCACTTCTGAGTGAATGTGGTAAGCGAAGTCTAATGGGGTTGCGCCCATCGGTAGGTCGACAACATCACCACGTGGGGTAAAGGCATACACGCGGTCATCAAATACCTGACTACGCAGTTCATCCAACATCTCGCCAGAGTCGGACATCTCTTCTTGCCAATCCAGAAGCTTACGTAGCCACGTGATCTTCTCATCGTAACCGCTGCGGCTGCTTGCGCCTTCTTTGTACTTCCAGTGCGCTGCAACACCTAGCTCCGAGTCTTCGTGCATCTCTTTAGTACGAATCTGGATCTCGATGGTCTTGCCTTCAGGGCCAAGAATCACGGTATGGATGGACTGGTAACCGTTTGGTTTTGGGTTCGCAACGTAATCGTCGAACTCACTTGGTAAGTGTTTGTATTTGGTGTGAACCACACCTAGAGCGGCATAACAGTCTTGAAGTTTGTCAGCGATGATACGTACCGCACGTACGTCAAACAATTCATCAAACGCCAGACTCTTCTTCTGCATTTTGCGCCAGATACTGTAGATGTGCTTTGGACGACCACTGACTTCTGCATTGATGCCGCATACGGTCATTTCTTGAGTAAGGTCATCGACAAAGTCTTTGATGTACTGTTCACGGACAATGCGACGCTCAGCCAATTGCTTCGCGATTTGCTTGTAGGTTTCTGGTTGTTGGTAGCGGAAGGCGTAATCTTCGATTTCCCACTTCAACTGACCAATACCAAGGCGGTTTGCCAGAGGCGCATAGATGTTTGCACACTCTTTTGCCGCTGCACGACGAACTTCGTCCGGCGCTTTTTTTACTTCAATCAGGTTACAGATACGTTCTGCCAGCTTGATGACCACGCAGCGGAAATCATCCACCATGGCCAACAACATACGACGAACGTTATCTACTTGAGACGAGGCAGCACCACCATCCATTGTTACATTCAACTGGCCGATTGCCGCCATTTCGTCGACGCCATCGATCAGCTTAATGATTTCTTTGCTGTATTTTTCCTCAAGGAGTTCTCTATCAAAAGCACCGCTTGAGACCAAAGGGAACAGTTGCGCAGCGACGAGTGTCGCTTTATCCATCGACAAGGTGATCAAGATTTCGATCATCTCTCGTCCACGCCACAACAAAAGCTCCGCCTGCTCGTGCTTCGCCAAAATCGATTGGCAATCACGATACACTTCGGTTAAGCGTTTCGCTGTGTTCTTCTCTTGACCTAGGCTAGCCACCCAGTTTTCAAGTTCAAACTGTTCATCTTGGTTTAAATGCGCGCTTCTTACCGCAACCATCTCATCATCCTAATTATTATATTTGTGTGGTTTGACTAACACCATCCAGGTTAGTTCTTGTGCCAAGCTTTAAGCGTTGGCTTATTGACCACCCACCACGTGTAAGTGATCAACAAAGTCCCAATTATCAGGACTTTTCAAACAGTGCCATCGATTCTAGATGGCTGGTATGAGGGAACATGTCCAGCATACCTAATTTGGTTAATTGGTAGCCTTGCTCCAGCAAGCTCTGACTATCCCTTGCAAGGGTAGCAGGATTACACGAAACATAAACTACACGCTGTGCGCCAAGCGCAGAAACTTGATCGATGATCCCACTCGCGCCAGCGCGTGCAGGATCAAGCAGCACTTTGTCGAATTGTTCAGCCGCCCAAACTTGCCCTTCAAAATCCTGCTCAAGGTTAGCGTGATAAAATTGCGCGTTATTGATTTGGTTCAAAGATGCATTATTTGCCGCCTTTTCCACCATTTCTGCCACGCCTTCTACGCCCACTACGTGTTTTGCACGTTTCGCGATAGGCAAACTAAAGTTACCCAAGCCACAGAACAAATCTAACACTCGTTCATCACTTTGTGGGTCTAACCACTCCACAGCCTGAGCGACCATTTTCTGGTTTACTGCTTGGTTCACTTGAATAAAGTTATTTGGCGTAAATGGCACGGTGACACCCGCTTCTTGATAGAAAGGCACTTCACCTTCAATCAAATCAAGCTGATCCGTTTCTGGCATTAAGTAGAGCGATGCATTGTGACGCTTCGCCAATTCCACCAACGAGTTAGTTTCTTTTTCCGTCAGCTTGCTTAGATGACGCAATGTGATGCATGGACCATTATCGCCTAGCACCAACTCTACGTGACCAAGTTGCTCTGGCTTCTTAAACGCTTTTAACGTCGAGTAGATTTCTGGCAATAGCACATTCAACTCAGGTGCGAGCACTGGACAATCCGTCACTTGCGCGATTTGCTTACTCTGTTTCTTGCGGAAACCAAAGTGCAACTGACGAGTCTTTTTATCTACGAACAAGCTCACTCGAGCACGGCGACGGTAGCCAAAAGACTCACCCAATACAGGCGCATCCAACTCGATATCACTGCCGGCAAATTTTCTCATCAACTGGCGAAGCGTTTGCTGCTTGTGCGTCAATTGTTGGTCATAGTTCAGATGCTGCAGGTCACAGCCACCGCATTCATGGTAGTGCGGACAAAATGGCTCCACGCGAGCGTCACTCGGTTTAAGGATTTTAATCAACTTACCGCGAGCGAATTTGCTCTTTTCTTCCACCAATTGGGTTACCACTTCCTCACCCGGTAGCGCACCATCAATAAACAATGGTTTCTTCTTAAGGTAAGCAATGCCTGCGCCGTGGTGATCCAAACGCTCCACTTGTACCGCTTGGTGGCGGGTATTCAGTTGCGTTTTCTTTTTAGGTTGAAAGATACGTGCCATGCTCTGTGCCTGATTTGTGTCTAATTGCTCTACTGCTTCACTATTCTTGATTGCAGCCGTTGTGTGATTCGAGTGACTTGATTATGCTTACCGTTTATCCGGTGACGTCACTTCTTTGCTCAAGGCTTTATCGTGCGCTTGAGAAATAATGCGTTATTTTCCCATATCCAGACTCCGATGTAATTAGATAACATGACCAGATATGGCTTAAGAGCACGTGTAATTACACTAACTCTCGCTCCCACTCTCATTATTGGTTTATTACTGAGCGGCTTTTTCTCATTTAACCGCTACCAAGACCTCGAGAAACAAGTTATCACCACAGGCAATAGCATCATCGAACCGCTTGCCATTGCCAGTGAAACTCACCTACTTTCCGAAAGTCGCGAAGCCGTTCGTCGCCTTATCAGTTACGCCCACCGCAAAAACTCGAAGCTGGTTCGTAGTATCGCGGTGTTCGACGAAAATCATGAGCTTTTCGTCACTTCTAACTTCCATCCCAATTTTGAAGCTCTGATGTTCCCGAAGGATAAGCCTATCCCTCAATTAGGCAATTCGGAAATCTTCGATAACTCGCTTATTCTGCGCGTGCCGATTCTATCTGAAGGTCACTATCTTTCGGAGCTCTCAAATGAGAATCAGGGCACAAAAGCCATCGGCTACATCGCAGTAGAAATGGACCTTTCGTCACTTCGATTGCAGCAATACCAAGAAGTGTTCTCTGCGTTCTTAGTATTGATCCTCGGTCTTGGTCTCGCGAGTGTGTTCGCCTCTCGCCTCATGCATGACGTTACTCAGCCGATCACGCACATGAAGAACGTTGTTGACCGTATTCGTCGTGGTCACCTTGATGTGCGTATCGAAGGCAAAATGCACGGTGAATTAGACCAACTGAAAAACGGTATCAACGCCATGGCGGTTTCGCTGTCGGAATATCACGTTGAGATGCAGCACAGTATAGACCAAGCGACATCAGACTTACGTGAGACTCTGGAACAGCTAGAGATTCAGAACGTGGAGTTAGACATCGCGAAGAAGCGTGCCCAAGAAGCTGCACGTGTGAAGTCAGAATTCTTAGCGAATATGTCTCACGAACTTCGTACTCCATTGAATGGCGTGATTGGCTTTACCCGCCAAATGCTGAAAACACAGCTTTCAAACAGCCAAACGGATTACTTGCAGACTATTGAGAAGTCCGCAAACAACCTACTGAACATCATCAACGACATCCTCGACTTCTCGAAACTGGAAGCCGGTAAGCTAGCACTGGAAAACATTCCGTTTGAATTCAGAGAAAGCTTAGAAGAAGTAATCAACCTACAAGCCACCAGCGCGCACGAAAAAGGATTGGAAATCACCTTGAAAGTGGATCCGAAGATCCCGCAAGGCTTGGTGGGTGACCCACTTCGTATCCAACAAATCCTCACCAACTTAGTCGGCAACTCCATCAAGTTTACTGAGCGCGGTAATATCGACATCAGCGTTGAGATGCGCTCACAATCCGGTGATTCGGTCGAACTGCAATTCATGGTGCGCGATACTGGTATTGGTATCTCCGAACGTCAGCAAGCGCAGTTGTTCCAAGCGTTTAGCCAAGCGGATGCGAGTATTTCACGTCGCTATGGTGGTACTGGTCTGGGTCTGGTTATCACTCAGAAACTGGTAAGCCAGATGGGCGGCGAAATCAGCCTAACCAGTCGCCTACACCAAGGTTCCACCTTCTGGTTTACGGTTCGCTTGCACTCAACTGAAATGCCAATGAGCGATCTGATTGAAGTAGAGCTATTGACCGGTAAGCAATTGTTGTTGGTTGAACCAAACATGCAAGCGGCGTCAGTGACACAGCAGATCCTAAGCCAAGAAGGCATTCTGGTGACCTACCGCTCTTCGTTGCCAGAAAACGACGAGAACTACGATTACGTCTTGTTGAACTTGGCTGCCAACCAAACCTACGACGAACAGTCGGTAGCAGCTTGGATTGAACAAGCCAAACGCATGGCGCCGAGTGTGATCATGGGTACACCAAGTACCGAATTGGCCCTGGCAGATCAAGTGATGAACGATCATCAGATCCAATGTCTGACCAAGCCATTATCACGCCGTAAGCTTTTACAAAGCCTGATCACAGATCATGTTGAAACACCACAAGCGGTAATTGCACCAATTGAGCCAGTGATGAATGAGCGCTTACCACTTACGGTGCTTGCGGTTGATGATAACCCTGCAAACTTGAAACTGATCTCTGCGCTACTAAAAGAGCGTGTAGAAACGGTAACGGCGTGCAGCAATGGTCAGCAAGCAGTGAATCTCGCGACTGAGAAGAAATACGACCTGATCTTCATGGACATTCAAATGCCATTGATGGACGGAGTGACCGCTTGTCAGCACATTAAAGAGCTAGAGCTGAACAAAGACACCCCAGTGATTGCGGTAACCGCACATGCCATGGCGGGCGAACGTGACCGACTACTGGCAGCGGGTATGGATGACTACCTAACCAAGCCAATTGAAGAACATGTACTGCAACAGGTTTTGGTTCATTGGAACCCAAATACTTGTACTGAAAGTGTCGACAAAATCGCGCCTTCTTATGTCGAGCCTGTTGTGGAGACTGCGCCACCAGCACCAGAAAAACCACAGCAAGATGTCATCATCGACTGGCAAGCAGCGTTAAAGCAGAGTGCCAACAAAGAAGACCTAGCCAAAGACATGCTGCGCATGCTGATTGATTTTATCCCTGAGGTGGAAGAGGTGGTCGATCAAGCATTAGAGCAAGAAGACTTCTCGCGTGATGACCTTATCCATGTAGTGCATAAACTTCACGGCAGCAGCTCTTACTGCGGTGTGCCGAGATTGAAGTCATTGTGTGCAACCTTGGAACAAGCGCTGCGCTCAGGGGCTAGTATTGAAGACATCGAGCCAGAAATGTTTGAACTGCAAGATGAGATGATAAAGGTCACTAGCACCGCGAAACTCTATCTTGAGCAGTAGAGAATGACGGCATAAATCAGAGCAATAAAAAAAGCCAGAGCATCGACTCTGGCTTTTTCGTGTTCGGTTGTTAATCCGTAATCAGGCTAAGTTAGGATTCAAAAATCACCGTCGCAACGGCGTAATGACGCTCATCCGAAATGGACAGATGAACATGATTGACACCCATCGACTCGGCGATTTGCTTCGCCACACCGGATAAGGACAATACTGGTTTACCAAACTCATCATTCGAAACTGTAAAATCATGAAAGGTCACGCCTTTCGCGATGCCGGTTCCTAACGCTTTTGAGGCAGCCTCTTTTGCAGCGAAACGCTTCGCAAGGTAGCGTCCTTGTTGCTTCAATTCGGCAAACTTTATCATTTCATCTTGCGACAAAATGCGCTTTGCGAATGGTTCACCCGTACGACCGAGCGCTTTTTCAATGCGTTCAATCTCTGCGATGTCAGTGCCTAATCCTAAAATTGCCATGCTTAAATCTGATTACTTACGAGCCGCAACCATGATGGCTTTCATTTCTGCCACAGATTTTTCTAGACCATCGAAAACGGCACGGCCAATGATCGAGTGACCGATGTTTAGCTCGTAGATTTCTGGCAGTGCTGCGATTGGTGCAACGTTGTGGTAAGTCAGACCGTGACCTGCGTTTACAATGATACCTAGGTCATCAGCGTAGCTAGCGCCAGCTGCGATCTTCTTCAGTTCATCTTGCTGATCTTCTTCTGTTGTCGCGTCTGCGTAGTGACCAGTGTGAAGCTCAATGTAAGGTGCGCCACAAGCTTTTGCCGCATCGATCTGTTGACGGTCAGCATCGATGAATAGAGAGACTTTGATGCCTGCTTCGGTTAGCTTTTGCGTTGCCGCTTTCACTTTCTCAAGTTGACCGACAACATCCAGACCACCTTCTGTTGTCAACTCTTCACGTTTTTCAGGAACCAGACAAACGAACTCAGGCTTAGTTTGTAGCGCAATCTCAACCATCTCGTCCGTTACTGCCATTTCAAGGTTCATACGAGTTTGAATGGTTTCACGTAGGATGCGAACGTCACGATCTAGAATGTGGCGACGGTCTTCACGTAGGTGGATGGTAATACCGTCAGCACCTGCACGCTCTGCGATCTCAGCAGCATGAACTGGATCTGGGTATTTAGTACCACGTGCATTACGTAGAGTGGCAATATGATCGATATTAACGCCTAAGTAGATTGAGCTCATTTTCCGTTACTCCGTGCTCGATATGTCTGAATGAATAATTCGCGACTTTTTAAAGGTTTGCCGCCAAGATACGGCTTTAATGCCATACGTGTAAAGCGTTTCGCCGCTTTTAATTGCTCTTTAGTGACGAATCGCCGTTCGCTAATCGCAATCAATTCATTCCCTAAAAATGTCAGGTTGTCGCGCCTTACTGAAGCTATGAATCCCTTTTGCTCCCGATAACGGTAAGTCATCTCAGGATCGACTGGCTCGCCTGTCCCGGCGCAATGTAAGAAATCGACGCCATAGCCCATTGAAGACAGCAGGGCCAATTCAAAACGACGCAACCCCGGTTCAGGGTTGTCACTCTGAGCCAATTCCGTTAGTGCATGCAGGTAATCATGAAACAGCGCAGGCATCGGCACTTCCGCCATTAACACGCGTCCGACTAATTCATTTACGTACATCGCGGAATAAAGGTTTATCCCGAACAACGGTAAGCCCAAACTGATTGGCTCAGCCTGACGTAAGGTTTTCATCGAACCTTTTCCGGACCATTTCAGCAATAGCGGTGTGAAGGGCTGCAATGCCCCTTTTAGATTGGAGCGTTTGCTGCGCGCACCTTTCGCCATCAACGTGATACGACCATACTCCTCGCTGAATACATCAAGGATTAAGCTCGATTCACTGTAAGGGCGTCGGTGCAATACAAAGCAGCGCTGGAAGCCTTCTGAAGACTGGTTGCTCATTTCAATCAGTGTGCCTAAGTCGGTAATAAAAAATAAGGAGCCAAGTGGCTCCTTATTTTAATCGATATTATATTTTAGTCGATGTTGGAACGAAGTGTCTTCGTTACCAAACGTACAAGCAACCAAACTTATAGGTCGTCGATGTAACCTAGTGAGCGCAGCGCACGTTCGTCGTCTGCCCAACCAGATTTCACTTTTACCCAAGTCTCTAGGTAAACCTTACGACCGAATAGCTCTTCCATATCTAGGCGCGCTTCACGACCAATTGTCTTGATCTTCTCGCCGCCTTTACCAATCACCATTTTCTTCTGACCATTGCGTTCAACAAGAATCAGGGCGTTGATATGGAAACCGTCAGTTTCTGGGTTGTAATCGAAACGCTCAATCTCAACCGTTACCGAGTATGGCAGCTCTTCACCAGTAAAACGCATCAGCTTTTCACGCACGATTTCAGACGCCATGAAACGCTGAGAACGGTCGGTTACGTATTCTTCTGGGAAGTGGTGCGTTGCTTCTGGCAAGTGATCGCGAACGTGCTTGCGCAGTACGTCGATGTTCTTACCTTGCTTTGCAGAGATTGGCACAACGTCAACGAAGTCCATCTTCTTAGACATGTCGGCCATGTGCATCATCACTTCGTTACGATCTTGCACGTTGTCTACTTTGTTCACACAAAGTACAACTGGGAAGTTCGACTTTTGAAGCTTAGTCAGCACCATCTCGTCGTCTTTTGTCCAATGTGTACCGTCGACCAAGAAGAATACTAGGTTCACATCACTTAGAGATGAGTTTGCTGCACGGTTCATCAAGCGGTTAATCGCGCGCTTTTCTTCAATGTGAAGTCCTGGCGTATCTACGTAGATCGCTTGGTAATCGCCGTCTGTGTCCACACCCATGATGCGGTGACGAGTCGTTTGCGGCTTACGAGATGTAATCGAAATCTTCTGACCAAGAATTTTGTTTAGAAGCGTCGATTTACCAACGTTTGGGCGACCAACAATCGCAATAAAGCCACAGTGCTGGTTTTCTGGTGAACTTACTTCACCATTGGATGCAAAAAATGCATCGATATCGAATTCGTTATCAGCCATTTGTTAATTGCTCAAGTGCTGTTTCAGCAGCCGCTTGTTCTGCCTTGCGGCGGCTGGTGCCTTTACCAATGACAGGCTTATCCACACCTGCTACGTCACACTCAACCGTGAACTCTTGGTTGTGCGCTTCACCTTTAATATTAGTCACTGTGTAGACAGGCAGTGGTTTTCTTCTGCCTTGCAGGAACTCTTGTAGGCGAGTTTTTGGATCTTTTTGTGATACGCCAGGCTTGATGGCTTCAAGACGCGAGTTGTACCAGCTCAGTACAATACCGCGCACGGCTTCAATATCACTATCAAGGTAAATCGCACCAATAATGGCTTCTACCGCATCGGCTAGAATAGAGTCTCGGCGGAATCCGCCACTCTTCAATTCACCTGGACCTAATTTTAAATAATCTCCTAGATCGAATTCACGACCCAGTTCCGCCAATGTGTGCCCACGTACCAAAGTAGCGCGCATACGGCTCATGTCACCTTCGTTCACTTTCGGGAAACGATGGTACAGATCATCAGCGATGACAAAACTTAAAATTGAATCGCCCAGAAACTCAAGACGTTCATTATGCTTGCTGTTGGCGCTGCGGTGAGTCAGCGCCAAGTTGATAAGCCCAGCATCCTTAAATTGGTAGCCGAGCTTTCTCTCTAGTTTATCAATTGGAGAATTCATACTCTCTCGATATGTAATGGTTAGTGAATACCACCGACGCGGTTAAAACGCACACCAGTTGGAATCCATGAAGGTAGAACGCTGTCCGCGCCACGATCAAACTCGAAGCTGATCCAGATCGCGACAGCTTTACCGACTAAGTTTGCTTCTGGAACAAAGCCCCAGTAACGGCTATCAGCACTATTATCACGGTTATCACCCATAACAAAGTACTGACCTTGTGGTACAACCCATTCGTTAACTC
The DNA here is from genome assembly GCF_002021755.1 of Vibrio owensii. Taxonomy (NCBI): domain Bacteria; kingdom Pseudomonadati; phylum Pseudomonadota; class Gammaproteobacteria; order Vibrionales; family Vibrionaceae; genus Vibrio; species Vibrio owensii. The sequence continues at coordinate 2,379,211 of NZ_CP019959.1, read as the reverse complement.
CTGGACGTGGCTGGTAGTTCTGCACACGGTCACGAGCGAGCGGGTTCACCAAAACTTGGTGTTCCACTTCACCCAATTTTTCATTCATCTGAATCAGAGGAATGCCATTTTGGATGAATTGGCTCTCTTCAACATTGCTCAATTTGACTGGCTTACAAGATGATTCACCTTTCGATTGAATGCATACTTGTTTATCCGCAGAGTAACGCACGGTATCACCAGGCAAACCAACCACACGTTTAATGTAGTCAATGTTTGGCTGTGGTGGGTATTTGAATACCACGATGTCGCCACGCTCAGGCTTGCCAGTTTCCACTAGCTGCGTGCGCCATACTGGGTCTTTCAAGCCGTATGCGTATTTCTCAACCAAAATGAAGTCACCCACTAGTAGGGTTGGCATCATTGAGCCTGAAGGGATTTGGAACGGTTCATAGATAAAAGAACGTAATACCAGTACGAATGCAATCACTGGAAAGATAGAGACGCTGTTCTCTACCCACCAAGGTTGGCTTTCTACTTTTTGTAGCGTCACCGCATCCAGACCATTTGCTGTTTGCGCTTGGATCTCCGCTACCTTTGCTTGACGTTTTTTTGCAAACACCAGCTTTTCTAGTAGCCAAACTACGCCAGTTACCAAAGTCACGATAACTAGAATCAGTGAGAATGTATTCGCCATTAAATTCCCTTATCTAAAAATACGAAAGTGAAAGAGCCGAAACCCTTTCACTTATTTTACTATCTAACGTCTTATGACAGACAAGAATACGAGATAGTTCAACTCTAGTCTTTACCAACGTGAAGAATTGCTAGGAACGCTTCTTGAGGCAGTTCTACGTTACCGATCTGCTTCATACGTTTCTTACCTTCTTTCTGTTTCTTCAGAAGTTTCTTCTTACGGCTTACGTCACCACCGTAACATTTCGCGATTACGTTCTTACGTAGCTGTTTCACGGTAGAACGCGCGATGATGTGGTTACCGATAGCCGCTTGGATCGCAATGTCGAACATCTGACGAGGGATGAATTCTTTCATCTTCTCTACAAGCTGACGACCACGAGTCTGAGACTGATCTTTGTGCGTAATCAACGCTAGTGCATCCACTTTGTCGCCGTTCAATAGTACGTCTACGCGTACCATGTTCGATGCTTCAAAGCGTTGGAAGTTGTAATCCAGAGACGCATAACCACGTGATGTAGACTTCAGACGGTCAAAGAAATCCAGTACTACTTCTGCCATTGGAATATCGTAAGTAACGGCTACTTGGTTACCGTGGTAAACCATATCTACCTGAGTACCACGTTTCTCAACACAAAGTGTGATTACGTTACCTAGGTAATCCGCAGGTACTAGGATGTTACAACGCGCGATAGGCTCACGGATCTCTTCAATGTCGTTAACCGCTGGCAGTTTTGCCGGGCTATCAACATACAAAGTCTCGCCGTTTGTTTGCTCAACTTCGTAAACTACGGTTGGTGCCGTTGTAATCAGGTCTAGGTCGTATTCACGTTCTAGACGCTCTTGGATGATTTCCATGTGCAACATGCCAAGGAAACCACAACGGAAACCAAAGCCTAGTGCTGCTGAGTTTTCTGGCTCGTAGAATAGCGATGCGTCGTTAAGGCTCAGTTTACCTAGTGCGTCACGGAAGTTTTCGTAATCATCAGAAGATACTGGGAACAGACCCGCGTATACCTGAGGTTTTACTTTCTTAAAGCCTGGTAGTGGCTTCTCGCTACCGTTTTTCGCTAGTGTTAGCGTATCACCTACTGGCGCGCCTAGGATGTCTTTGATACCACAAACTACCCAACCTACTTCGCCAGTACGCAGAACATCAGTATCCACTTGCTTAGGTGTGAAGATACCTAGACGGTCTACACCCCAAGTTTGGCCTGTGCTCATTACTTTGATCTTGTCGTTTTTCTTCAGTGAGCCGTTTTTAATACGGACCAAAGAAACAACGCCAAGGTAGTTATCGAACCATGAGTCGATGATCAGCGCTTGAAGTGGCGCGTCTGGATCACCTTCTGGTGCTGGAATTGCTGATACGATGTTTTCTAGAACGTCATCTACACCGATACCTGTCTTTGCAGAACAGCGAGTAGCTTCCATTGCATCAATACCAACGATTTCTTCAATTTCTTCCGCTACACGCTCAGGATCGGCTGCTGGTAGGTCAATCTTGTTCAGGATTGGCACAACCTCTAGATCCATTTCGATCGCGGTGTAACAGTTAGCTAGCGTTTGAGCCTCTACACCCTGACCTGCGTCAACCACCAGTAGCGCACCTTCACAAGCGGCTAGAGAACGTGATACTTCGTACGCAAAGTCAACGTGTCCCGGAGTATCGATGAAGTTCAACTGGTACGTTTCGCCGTCTTTAGCGGTGTAGTTCAGCGTCACACTCTGAGATTTGATGGTGATACCACGCTCACGTTCAAGATCCATAGAATCCAGAACCTGTGCGGCCATTTCACGATCGCTTAATCCACCACAAACTTGGATTAGACGGTCAGATAGGGTCGACTTACCATGGTCGATGTGGGCGATAATCGAAAAGTTACGAATGTGCTTCATAGATTTAGGGTGACTAACTCTTTACAAATAGGGACAGTAAGAAAGCCGTCAGTTGACGGCATTTCAATCAAGTTGGCAGATTCTACCCAATTTCGTTAACGGGCGCACCTTATTTAAAGTTTAGAACTTATTGAATAGGTTCACCGAGAACTCGAATGAGGGTGACTTGACGTTTGGACTCATCTTCTAGCGGGCGTGACACACGTTTTGCGAGCCACATACCACCAGCGGCAAACAATACCGAAGCGAGGATGGTAATACCCTCACCGCCAGCGGTTAAAGGCGCAAGCAGGAAGCTGCCAATCACGGCACCGAGAATCAAACCAAATAGAGGAAGAAGGTAGACCGCCATGGCTGATTTGATCAGGCTTGCTTCAGGGAAGCCAATTTCCACCACCTGGCCAACTTTGACGGATTTTGGGGTACGCAAATGCCACGACAGCGTTTTGTTACCGATGGCTTTGGTAACCACGCCAGTGCCGCAGCTTTTTTGCGATGAACAGCTGCTGCAACTGGTCTGTTGCTCGCAGCTGAGATCGACATCATATTGCTGACCGTGACGGTGAACGCCCGTCACGGTAGCCAATGCAGTCATCATTGCACTTCACTCTTTGTTACATTAAAAGTGACCGATTGTGCGATGCGCTGAGCCGTTGTTGGTGGGATATCACCTACAACAGAGATTTCGTGGTTGCCGTTAATAAAGCTATGTAGAGTGCGACGACCTTGACGAACAAGCTGACCTTTCAGCGAATGCTCATCTTTGTTCGCCACATACACAGAGAAACTAAACAGCCCATCTGAGTACAATTGGCTTTCTACCATTTGGTCGGTCACCGCCATACGGTAGCGATTCAGTTCATTTGGTTGGAAACCTTCTGGTATCCAACCCACAGTCCAATCGCTGGTGCCGATATCGCCTTTCGGCATAGTCAAAACACCAGGTAACTGAACCTCTTCCAAACCACTCATCAGCTCGCCAATTTTAGGGTTCACTGAGTAAGAGATAGTTCGGTACTGTTCAAGCATTTCACCATCGCGATCGACAAGATCAGCACGCAGTGGCAACTTACTCTTCTCATCAATCCACAACACATAAGAATAACGCAAGCCATCTTTTGGCACGATACGTAGCACTTGTGTTGGTACGCCGGCTTCACGGGCACGACCTACTTTTACATAGTCATAGTACAAGTTTAGCTCGTCGATGTTCGCGTTCAGCATCGGCATGATTGGAGCAACCATTTTACCCGATTCGATGGTAAATGGTTCCGCGCCGGTTTCGATGTAGCTTACTTCAGTGCCGCGACGAATAACCTCACGCACAGGACCGCTTAGATACACAAGATGTGCGTACTGGTCTTTGTCGTGAGTCGCATGACGATACAGCAAAGGTTCAATGCTGTTCTTTTTGATAAGGATATAAGAGAGTTCGTAGCTTAAATTCTTGCTCGCCTCGCTCATTTGATGTAATAAAGCCTCCGCTGGCTTATCACCAGCAAAGGCTTGCGAAGACATCAGACTGAACAGAGCGCAAGCGCTGATCAGAAATTTTTTCATTCAATATCCGGAGTCAGATGTGCATCTTGCTGAGACGCATCACTGTTAATTCTTAGCTGCAGTTCGTAGTCACGAAGCATAGCATGAACGCGTTTGCGTTGCTCTTGCATATTTGCTTCACCAACCGAACGCTCTACGGATTCACGCGTCAAGCTTACTGGTTCAGCGCTGCCAGCGAATGGCACGGTTTGAAGCACAGGAAGTTGATCGGCTTGTGGCGACATTGGGTCACTACCACCGTATTGTTGCACACCTAAAATCACAACGAGTGACACACACGCAGCGACCGCAACTTGACCAAACTGGGTCAACCAAGCTGGCAATTGGCGTTTCGCTTTTTGTGGCTCTGGTTGCGACTCTTTTGGCGCGTCGTTAATTGAAATCACGTTTGCACTGCGCGAATCGATAGCACGATGCACAGGCTCGTCTTCTAACGCTAACGCTACGCTTTCAGCAATATTCCACTCAGGCTTTGCTGGCGCTTCGCCTCGCATCACATCACCAATCAGGTGATAGTTCTGCCAAGCATCACGGCTCTCTTGGTCTTGCTCTAATTCTTGAATTAAAGCCTTATCGACCAATTCTCCATCCATGAGAGCTGAAAGTTTTTCTTTGTCAGCCATTGTTTTCACCATAGTTATCACTTGTACTAGCGCTGCAAAAGAGGTTTGATTTTCTTTTCCACCGCCTCACGAGCACGGAAGATACGTGATCGTACCGTTCCCACCGGGCAATCCATTACTTCAGCAATTTCCTCATAGCTTAAGCCGTCAAGCTCACGCAGAGTCATTGCCGTTTTCAAATCTTCAGGTAAGGCTTCGATTGCGCTGAACACTACCCGTTGCAATTCTTTGGACAACGTTAAGTTCTCAGGGTTCGAAATTTCTTTCAGTGCATTACCTGTTTCGTAAAATTCAGCATCTTCAGCATCAACATCCGTCGCAGGCGGTCTACGACCCTGAGCAACGATATGATTCTTCGCAGTATTCACCGCAATGCGATACAGCCAAGTGTAAAACGCACTCTCCCCGCGAAAGCTAGGGATAGCTCGGTAAGCCTTGATAAACGCTTCTTGTGCTACATCTGGAACATCGCCAGGATTACTTACGTATCTGGAAATAAGATTACATACCTTGTTCTGATACTTTGTTACCAGCAGGTTGAATGCTTGCTTATCTCCATTCTGAACTCGCTCAATCAATACTTGATCGGTCAGCTGCTCGTTCATTCGAGCGGATACTCCTATTTGTTATGCCCCTACTCTTCTCAGATATGGGTACTAATTATGCAAAACGTAGTATTGACACCACTGCTTACTTGAGCACTATTGTGACTCCGACGTGAATGAGAAAGTTCCATAGTTTCTCAAATTTTTTGTCATTGTTTTTTCACAGTGTGATGTCACTAGCCAAATCCCTCGCCACGTCTGAATTACGTCTCGTTTTGACAAGCGAGCATAGTGTTGGGGAAATGGGTATAATGGATGATCTCTGTCCCAGATTGTGCTGGGTAGAGCCTAGAAAAGCAATGGCATTGACAAACTATTACTTTTTGTTGGCACGGCTAATGGCTATCTGAACAACGCGTTTAAAATAAAACTCAGGAAGCATTCGCATGTCATCGACATGCAAAAATAAGAGTGGCACAAGTCACCAGAGTTGCGGTGATTTAGATACCTCCCAACTTAGCCCTTAGCGACGGATGTCGCGTTAATGGATGCACATGGTGTGCAAAATATACACAAGGTAGCCTTGTTACCTTAGCTTGGGATTGTAAAAGTAATATGAACACAAATCGTGAACATGAATGTGATGTGTTAGTGGTAGGGAGTGGCGCCGCGGGCTTGTCGTTGGCTTTGCGTGTCGCAAACCACTGTAAGGTGATGGTTCTAAGTAAAGGGCCACGTAGCGAAGGCGCGACGTTTTACGCGCAAGGTGGTATCGCTGCGGTATTTGATGAGTCGGACACCATTGAGTCTCACGTTGAAGATACACAAATTGCTGGAGATGGTATCTGTGACGAAGAGACGGTTAAATTCATCGCGGAAAACTCAAAAGAGTGCGTACAGTGGTTGATTGATGGTGGTGTGCCATTTGACCGTGAAGACGATGATTCTGACGAAGAACCACGTTATCACCTAACTCGCGAAGGCGGACACAGTCGTCGCCGTATTTTGCACGCAGCCGATGCCACTGGTATGGCAATGCAAACTTCTCTGCAAGACAACGCACACAGCCACCCAAACATTCATGTTCTTGAACGTCACAATGCTCTGGATTTGATCACCGAAGATAAAATTGGCGGCGACAAAAACAAGATCATTGGTGCTTATATTTGGAACCGCAACGAAGAGCAAGTTGAAACTGTTCGCGCAAAATTTGTTGTTCTCGCAACGGGCGGCGCTTCCAAAGTTTACCAATACACGTCTAACCCAGACGTCTCATCTGGTGATGGTATTGCAATCGCGTGGCGCGCAGGTTGTCGCGTTGCGAACATGGAATTCAACCAATTCCACCCGACCTGTCTGTTCCACCCAGAAGCGCGCAACTTCTTACTAACAGAAGCATTGCGTGGTGAAGGCGCGTATTTACGTCGTCCTGATGGCTCACGATTTATGCCGGATTTTGATGAGCGTAAAGAGCTTGCTCCGCGTGATGTCGTGGCTCGCGCTATCGACTTCGAAATGAAGCGCTTAGGTGCTGACTGCATGTATCTCGACATCAGCCATAAGCCAGCGGATTTCATTACTAAGCATTTCCCAACCATCTACTCTCGTTTGATGGATTTGGGTATCGACATGACTAAAGAGCCAATCCCAATCGTACCTGCGGCGCACTACACGTGCGGTGGCGTCATGGTCGATCAAAACGGCCATACCGATCTGAAGAACCTCTACGCGATTGGTGAAGTGAGCTACACGGGCTTACACGGCGCGAACCGTATGGCATCGAACTCACTACTTGAGTGTGTGGTTTACGCATGGTCGGCAGCCAAAGACATTCTTAAACATCACAACGAAGTAGAACTCGCACCGCAGGTTCCATGTTGGGATGAAAGCCAAGTGACCAACAGTGATGAAGAAGTGATCATCCAACACAACTGGCATGAGCTGCGCCTATTTATGTGGGATTACATGGGCATCGTTCGTACCGATAAACGTCTTGAACGCGCACTGCGCCGTATCCAGATGCTGCAACAAGAAACGCACGAGTACTACAGTCACTTCCGCGTATCAAACAACTTGCTAGAGCTACGTAACCTGCTGCAAGTCGCAGAGCTGATGGTACGTTGTGCGATGCAGCGTAAAGAGAGCCGTGGTCTGCACTACACCTTGGATTATCCAAACCAGCTAGAAAACAGCGGCCCAACGATTCTTACGCCAAACAAATAGCTCTGACACTAAAAAGTAACCGTCAGATACAAGATCAAATGGGAGCTTCGGCTCCCATTTTCCATTGTCGTAATATCAAACACAGTTGACGATATTCCACGTCTTCACAACTGTCTCGCCAAATCGTGACTTTCTCACCCGACGCTAATTCAAACGTGACTTTGAACGCTGCCGCCGACACATCAACACTCGATATTGTCGAAGTTTGTTTGTCATTGCGTACTGTGCCATCACGATGCAAATACCAACCACCACAGGCTGAAGGTACGACAAAGCCACCTTGCATTTGGCAACGAATAATCAGTAGTAACAGATAAGTTGATAAGACGAGTGGGATATCAGAACAGATAACCGCCCAAACGCAACCTAGGAGAAGAAGTTGGTTGGCAATTTGGGCGTATAGAGAAGTGTTAACCTTGAGATTAACGAACCTTGCTGAGGTTGTGTGCGACAATTTTATCGACCATCGATGCATGACCTAGATTTTCGCTACGACCGTGGCCCATCACCCAAGTAAACAGATCGGGATCATCGCATTCTAGTAGTGAGACGAAATCACGCTGCTCTTGCTCATTTAGTGCATCAAAGCACTCTTCAAAAAACGGCATAATCACCACGTCAAGCTCAAGCATGCCACGACGACAAGCCCATTTAATACGCGCCTTTTCTTCCGCAGTGTACATTCAGTATTCCTTCATAGATGTCTTGTTCTTAGTGCGGAGTGTAACAAGGGATGTGCAACGTCACTAGTGTGCGGGTCACAATATGTAGCCAAGTCGCTGCAAATCCTGAACGCATTTAATAAACAAACGTTCAGCAAAGCCAAACACCTTAAAATTGAGTGGATATATTGAGTGCTGACAAATGCCGATTCTGCATTTAACATAGCTGAAAAATATCTTCAAAAGGCATTGTAATCATGGAATGGCAAACTCGCTTTTCACCGCTGAACCTATCGACACAAGACGCACTACCTGAGCTGTCTATCTCGCTATTGGATAACCTGGGCATGATCACCATGGTTGGAGACGACAAAAAGTCGTACCTACACGGTCAAGTTACCTGCGATGTGGTTTCTCTTGAGAAAGACCAATCAATGTTGGGTGCCCATTGTGATGCGAAAGGTAAAGTGTGGAGTGTCTTCCGCCTATTCCACCATAACGATGGCTATGCAATGGTTCAGCCGAAATCTGCGATTGAAGTGGAACTAAACGAAATCAAAAAGTACGCGGTGTTCTCGAAAGTGACCATCGAAGAGTCTAGCGACGTTGTGCTGGGTGTCGCTGGTGAGAATGCAGATGCGTTCATCTCAACACTAAATGCTGATTCTGGCGACGTGCGTACAGTTGAAGGAGGCACTGCAGTCAAAGTGGCTTCAAACCGCTGGTTACTTGCGCTTACAGCAGAAGCAGCACAATCGTTAGTGGAAGATAGCCAAGCAACACTGACAACCCATGAGCTTTGGACCCGTTTCGATATTGAAGCAGCACTACCATACGTGGCAGCAGACGCGCAAAACGAGCACATTCCACAAGCACTAAACGTACAAGCGCTTGGGGGCATCAGCTTTACGAAAGGCTGCTACACAGGTCAAGAAACCGTAGCGCGCGCGAAATACCGCGGCACCAACAAACGTGCAATGTACATTGTTAAAGGTGCAACTGCAGAAGCCTTAGGTGAGAGTGCGATTGAATTGGAGCGTAGCGTTGGTGAAAACTGGCGTTCAGTAGGCGCGTTGCTCACGCATTACCAATTCAGCGACAACCAAGCGATGGGACTCATTGTACTGCCAAACAACCTAGACGATGACACTCTTTTGCGCTTGGTTGCTCAACCTGAGTGTGAATGGGAAATCGCAGCATTGCCGTACAACCTTGACGATGAGTAATACCATTCATACCCCTTTGATGCAGTTTTTGGCGGACCAAAACATCGAGTACCGCCTTCTTCCTCATCAAAGGCCAGCAACAACCATTGAAGATGCCGCGCAACAACGCGGCATTCGCCCCTCTCAAATGGTCAAAGCGATTCTTTTGCGTGATATGGGAAATCAATATGCGCTTGCTTGTGCACCAGGTGATCGTAGCGTTGATCCAAAGAAGGTGCGCGCATTACTGCAGTGCCGTCGCATGACCTGTGTTGATCAAGCGGACGTAGAAGCGATTACCGGATACAAGATTGGTACCGTCACACCACTCCTCCTAAAGCGCTACATGCCGATCGTATTTGACCCAAGTTTGCTTGAAGAAAAAGAAATCACCATTAGCAGCGGAGATCGTATGGCTGGCTTAGCGCTATCCATCGATGATCTAATCCAATTATGCCAACCGACCATGGCTGATATCTGTCGCTAACATGTAATCAAACGCAGGATTCTCACTCCTGCGTGATCTCACTCATATCTATCCTATTAGACCTAAGAATTTTTAATCATTTTTAAAACATAAATAGTCACACACAAAAAACTCGTATATGCTGAATTCGTTGGTTAAGTTTTCAACAACGACTTAGCCAACGTAAAGTGAATCTGCTGACTTGTATGACAGCGTTCATTAAGTCAGTCGTCCACTTTTGTGTAATGCATCTGTGACTATTCGCCCGCCGAAGCGGGCTTTTTTTTGCGTGGAACTTTTTCCCTTTTCCTTCCTCTAACTCAATGAAAGCAATGCATTTGAGGTTTCAACCTCGTCAAAACGAACAAAATGCAACCCATTGAGTAAAAACATTTAGCAAACAATCATTTTCCTTCTATTCTTATTTCTGTAACAAAACTGTTGCTTAATGCACCACGTAAGAACAGGAGGACTCAAGGACTGGTTCCTTCGATAATGATTTTTTGAGGTAATCCTCACGCTATTTGAGATATGACTCTGTCAATTTGTCTAAGGCAGCACAAATCTCTAAAGCCAAGTACCTCAACTGCACTTAATACTATTGCTGTCACAATAATTTTTACGCGAAAAACGTAGAATAACTGGGCTAGGTAAGAGATAAGGAAGAGTAAATATGAGACTGTTTAAGCGCTATACACCAGGTATGATTGCTAAACACATAAGTCGTCTTTTTAAAGGAAGAATTTATATTTACGGAGTCGGTAAGTTCGAGTTTGATAACGGAAAATTGATGTTGCCAGAGAAAGCTGAGAAACGTCACTTTCAGGCAGTAAAAGAGATTAACCAAGAGATTATGAAGCTCAGATGCGCATACGCTTAGCTTAAACATCGATGTAATAAGAAAGGCTGGATTAACCAGCCTTTTTTGTGTCTTCTATTCGTGAATCGAGAAACGCATTTATTGACGCGCTAGTTCCGGCAAATTGCCTTTCAAACCTAGTGCGCGCTTCATGATTTCATCTTTCGCACCCGGCAGTTGTCCTGCTAGGCTCAAACCAATACCACGAACCAACTTCTTGGCAGGGTTCTCACCGGAGAACAGATCACGGAAACCTTGCATTGCCGCTATCATCTTCGCCGCCTCAGTTTTGCGCCAACGTTCATAACCACGTAGGTTACGTTTGGTGCCAATGTCTTGCCCTTGTTTCCACAGCGCCAACACTTCTTGCGCTAAGCTCGCAGCATCCAATAACCCAAGGTTCACACCCTGCCCTGCTAGTGGATGAATTGTGTGTGCTGCATCGCCAACTAACGCCACGCGTTCAACCACAAAGTCACGCGCATAACGCATCTTAAGTGGGAATGCTGCACGTTCACCAACCACTTCACACAAACCTAAACGCGCATCAAATTCGCTAGTCAGTGCTTTATTGAACTCTTGCTCATTCATCGCCAGTAATTGCTCAGCACGGTTTGGCTCGGTAGACCACACAATCGAACACATGTGCGGTTCAGACATTGGAAGGAACGCCAGCGGACCTTGCGGTGTAAAGATCTGACGCGCAACACTGTTGTGTGGATCAGCGGTTTTTACATTCGCGACAAGCGCACTATGACCGTAATCCCAATGCGTTAGTGGGATATCCATTTGGTTACGCAGCCAAGAGTTTGCACCATCTGCGCCAACAACCAACTTAGCAGTCATAGCCTGACCGTTGTCGAGCGTTAGCCAGCTTTCTTGCTCACCCACTGCAAGCGTTGCACAACGAGCAGGCATAAACAGGGTTACGTTATCCAGCTTTTGAACTTGTTCTAGCAGCGCCAATTGAATCACGCGGTTTTCAACGATATGACCAAGGTCTGGTTGAGCCATGCTTTGTGCATCAAATGCGATGTTAGCGAAACTGTCTTGCTCCCAGACCTCCATCGCATGGTACGGAGAAGCACGACGCTGCTCGATACCCTGCCAAGCACCAAGGTTACGAAGGATAGTTTCACTTGAACGACTCAACGCCGATACGCGTACATCTGGCAGTTCATTTAGGGTGTCGTTTGGTACTGCGCCTTCGATAACGGCTACTCGCAGGTCACTGTCCTTAAAAGCGGCAGCTAATGCCAAACCTACCATTCCACCGCCGATGATGGCGATATCTACACTTTGCATCATTGCTTTTGTTACCTAATTCGTTGCCGTTTATCGTTTCACTAGACCAAGCGTATGGCGTAGCAGCGGCTGCTTAAAAGTAGAAAGGTTATCCATCGTTGCGAGAGCGAGGTTACGCCCAATTCGCATCGCCGGTAAATCATTTGAAAAAATATGCACGAGAGAGCTAGTTAGCCAAATTGTTTCGCTGCGATCATCTTCACGGCGCTGGCTAAATCGCATTAAGCCTTGGTAACGACCCGCGTCTTCAGTTTGCTTAACAACCTCTTCCGCTAACGATGCCACATCACGAATACCAAGGTTGAAGCCTTGCCCTGCAATCGGGTGAAGCGTTTGTGCAGCATTGCCGACAATAGCAAAGCGGTGCGAAATGTTCTGCTTACGGTGACGCAGAAGAAGCGGATAGCTCGCGCGTTGTCCGACTTTCTGCATCGCACCTAGCCGCCAACCAAAATCATTCTGCAAGCGCTCAAGGAACTCCGCGTCAGATAAGCTCACTACGGTTTGCGCTTCTTCAGGACGCAGACACCACACTAACGACATGCGGTTATCACTCATCGGCAGCAGTGCGACTGGGCCATTCTCGGTAAAGCGTTCAAAAGCGCGACCTTGATGAGGCTCTTGCGTCACGATATTCGCAATCACTGCCACTTGGTCAAAATCATGTTCAGACAACTCTAAGCCGATTTGCTGACAACATTGCGATACTGCCCCATCGGCAGCCACCAGTAGCTTAGCTTCCAGCTTCTCACCACTGCTCAACTCAATGTGTGCTTTGTCTTGCTCACGTTCGATATTCGCAACCGAATCAGGGCAAAACAGAGTGATCGCCTCACTCTTATCCAAGAGATCTTGGTAGACGCGGCCAACATCGGCGAGTTCCACTACGTAGCCAAGCGCTTCAACGCCAACTTCGTGCTTGGTAATCTCAGTCATGCCCGCATGAGAGCGGTCAGAAACATGAATATGTTCAATTGGGGTTGCACAAGGCTCGATAGCAGACCACAACTGCAAGTGACGCAGGATGTTGACCGTACCATAGGACAGAGCAATCGAGCGCGAATCAAACCCCGGATGTTGATCCGATTGGGCTTTAAAAGGCTCAACAACCGCAATTTTCAGCGCGCCTTTAGATAAACGGTCGATTGCTAACGCAAGTGTGGCACCAGCCATGGCACCACCAGCAATTACAACGTCATATTGCCTCATGCTAACCTCTAGAAACTATTCGATAATGGGGAACGAGTGATTAATGAATCGTTGGTTTGTTTTCGTTGCTTTCAGGACGAGCACCAAACTCTGCATGAATAGTTAATACGCAGGCTTTAACGTGTTCGATTACTTGCTCTAGTAATAGTGCTTGCTCGCCTAGGTCATCGTCTTCATCAATACCAAGCTTGGCGATTTCTTCTAGATCAGCCAAAGCTTCTTTTGCATCGTCTGATGCCTTATCAATCGCAATGCCCGCTAAGCCCATACCTGAGATAAAGTGGTTAACAAAGTCAGACACACCGTCTGCTAGCGCAAACAAACCTTCTTCGCCCGCTTCATCTGGAAGCAGCAGAGACACCTCCATCGAAGTGCCCGTTAGCTCGTTAACAGTTACTTGGAACACGCTTTGTGCCAATGCTAATGCGCTTGATGGCCAGCCCATGCCTTCGTTGGTGTAATCAAACAGAATCGGTTGCCAGGTTTGGTCGTTAATCGCCAATCCACCACTTAGCATGCCAACAAGTAGACCGTGCAATTCTGCTGGGGTCACAGCAAGGCTTGCAGATTTCAGTTCAGCAGCAATAGATTGGTATTCAGGAAGGGTGATTTCACTCATAATCTTGGCTCATTCTTGCGTAATAATGTATCGACATATCCTACCATCAAGCCTAGTCGGCTGAAACGGCTATCAAATTCAATTTTGGACAGCATTTAATCAATTTGCCCAATTCCTGTGTGATCACTTCACCATTTTTCTTTCTGTGATGGGAAATGCTTGAATCTTAATAGCGGTTTTCCTATAGTTTCCTCCTCGGTAGTTGTATAACGCAACGCCTTAGATAGCGCGAATATAGAGTTTATTCATCATGAGCAATCAAGCGATCGACGTTGAAATCCTTGGCAAAATGACACGAGTCAATTGTCCTGCGGGGCAAGAAGAGTCACTAATTACAGCGGCTAAAGATCTTGATCGTCGATTGAAAGAGATGAGTGAGCGTACTAAGGTAACCAATGAAATTCAGCTACTGACCTTTGCTGCGTTGAACATTTGTTATGAATTGCATACAAAATCATACGAATCTAACGGTCAGCAACAAGAAATTACTGAGCGAATGGAAAAGCTCACCGCGTCTTTAGAAAGTGTGCTTAGTAAGGTAAAGCAAGGACAGCAGTAGATACAAAATTTACCCTGGGGTGTGCGTCAGTTGGATTTAAGTCCCTGAGCCGATAAGCAATACCAAAGGGTTAGTACTTGATAGCTATTGAGCAAGCTTGGCATGCACCGAGAAGCCTACGGTTATCATTGCTGATCCGCCTTGAACCAGCTGGTTCAAGGGCCACAATCCTCAACGGCACCCTGGGGTATCCTCTCTATGTCAGACCTATCTCGACAAGAATTCCGCAAACTCATCCGTGAAAAGCGCAACGCCCTTTGTAGCGATACTCAGTTCCAAGCTGGGCTCGATCTCGTTCAGCAGTTTTCACAGTTAGCAGAAATCAAAACCGCGCAGCACATTGCCATCTATTTGTCTGCCGATGGTGAGTTAGACACCAAACCTCTGATTGAATCACTATGGCAGCAAGGTAAGTCGATTTACCTGCCCGTCATTCATCCTTTCTCTAAAGGTCAATTACTGTTCTTGCACTACGTCAATGATGAACAGTTGGTTTATAACAAATACGGAATCTTAGAACCTGCGCTTGATATCCGTTTCCTGAAACCGGTTCGTGAACTTGATGTCATTTGTACGCCGTTAGTCGGGTTTGACAGTGTCGGCCATCGCTTAGGTATGGGCGGAGGCTACTACGACCGGACTCTCTCACGCTGGTTTAGCACTGGCGAAGGTGCCAAACCGATCGGTATCGCCCACGACTGCCAGCATGTAGAGCGCCTACCCGTTGAAAGTTGGGATATTCCATTACCTAAGATCGTGACTCCAAGCCAAATCTGGCAATGGGAAAAGTAACACTTACCCGCTATAATCACGCCGCAAACGTTAACGAACATCTATTCAGGAGATTGGCATGACTCAAGATGAAATGAAGAAAGCGGCTGGTTGGGCAGCACTTAAGTATGTTGAGAAAGGCAGCATTGTCGGTGTTGGTACTGGCTCTACCGTGAATCACTTCATCGATGCCCTAGGCAGTATCAAAGATGATATCAAAGGCGCAGTGTCTAGCTCTGTTGCTTCTACTGAGCGTCTAAAAGAGCTTGGTATTGAAGTTTACGAGTGTAACGACGTAGCAATGCTGGATATCTACGTTGATGGTGCAGATGAAATCAACGCAGCGCGTGAAATGATCAAAGGCGGCGGTGCTGCTCTGACTCGTGAAAAGATCGTTGCGGCTATTTCAGAAAAATTCGTATGTATCGTTGACGGCACAAAAGCAGTTGACGTACTTGGTCAGTTCCCACTTCCTGTCGAAGTTATCCCAATGGCGCGCTCATACGTTGCTCGTGAATTGGTAAAACTAGGTGGTGACCCTGCATACCGTGAAGGTGTGACGACGGACAACGGCAACGTAATCCTAGACGTGCACAACATGCAAATCACTAACCCGAAAGAGCTTGAAGACAAGATCAACGGCATCGCAGGTGTGGTAACGGTAGGTCTATTCGCTCACCGTGGTGCAGACGTGGTTATCACTGGCACACCAGAAGGTGCGAAAATAGAAGAATAAATCATTAGATGATTTAAATTTTCTGTTATTTCATTACAGACGGCGCCCTAGGGCGCCGTTTTTTCTTCCTTTTTCTAAGAAAAGCATGCCTTATTCCGTAATTTTCTTACCCAAAGCAAAAATTTTTTGTTACTTTATTGAACAGAAGACGCACAGGGAAACGTTTGTCTTCCGACAAAACTGTTAATTATCCCCTTTTTAATGGTTTTGCTTTATGTGCGCCACATTAGCCCACCTTTCCATTTTAAGGACGAGAAAAATGGCCAAAGTTTCACTGGAAAAAGAAAAGATTAAGATCCTCTTGCTAGAGGGACTCCACCCTTCTTCAGTTGAAGTTCTTCAAGCAGCTGGCTACAGCAACATTGAATATCACAAAGGTTCCCTTTCAGAAGAAGAGCTGATTGAAGCAGTAAAAGACGTGCACTTCATCGGTATCCGTTCCCGAACAAACCTATCGGAAGAAGTGATCAATGCGGCGAACAAGCTAGTTGCGATTGGCTGTTTTTGTATCGGTACCAACCAAGTTGACCTAAGTGCTGCCGCTCGACGCGGTGTCCCTGTATTTAATGCGCCATTCTCAAACACGCGCAGTGTTGCCGAGTTGGTGTTAGGCCAAGTACTACTGCTTCTTCGTGGTATCCCTGAGAAAAATGCACTCGCACACCGTGGTATTTGGAAGAAGAGTGCAGACAGCTCTTACGAAGCTCGTGGTAAGCGTCTGGGTATCATCGGTTACGGCCACATCGGTACTCAGCTAGGTATCATCGCAGAAAACTTAGGCATGCGCGTTTACTACTACGACATTGAAAACAAACTGTCGCTAGGCAACGCAACGCAAGTGTTCACCATGAGCGAACTACTGAACAAGTGTGACGTCATTTCTTTGCACGTTCCTGAAACGCCAGAGACCAAGAACATGATGGGTGCGGAAGAGTTCGCACGCATGAAGCCAGGCGCAATCTTTATCAACGCTGCGCGTGGTACCGTCGTAGATATCCCTGCTCTATGCCACAGTCTAGAGTCTGGTCATATCTCGGGCGCTGCGGTTGACGTATTCCCAGTAGAACCAAAAACCAATGCTGATGCATTTGAGTCTCCACTGCAGAAGTTCGACAACGTCATCCTAACGCCACACGTTGGTGGTTCAACGCAAGAAGCGCAAGAAAACATTGGTGTTGAAGTTGCTGGTAAACTGGCGAAATACTCTGACAACGGTTCAACGCTATCAAGTGTGAACTTCCCAGAGGTATCACTGCCTGAGCATCGTGAATGTTCACGTTTGTTGCACATCCACAAAAACCGCCCTGGTATCCTAACGCAAATCAACACCATCTTTGCGGAAGACGGCATCAACATCGCAGGTCAGTACCTACAAACGGCAGCTGAGATCGGTTACGTAGTTATCGACGTAGAGACTTCTCGCGCAGAAGAAGCACTAGTGAAACTAAAAGGCATCGAAGGTACAATCCGTGCTCGTATCCTTCATTAATCGCTGATTACTCGACAAAAAAAAGGCAGGGACTCCCCTGCCTTTTCTGTTTCTATTCGTCGTAATATTCTTATTACTATTTCAGCTTGTAAACCACATCCACTTGGTCACGAATCACAAGCGTAGAGTCTTGGTAGCTATTCGAACTCTCTCTTGCATCCATAGCCATTGAACGTAAAAGCACTGGACGAGCGTGCATTTGGTTGTAATTAATCTGCCAAACATCACCCAACTTTTTGTCAAAACCCGTCGCTAAAGATGCCGCCTTGCTTTGCGCATCTTTGATTGCTTCCATACGCGCTTTTTGCTGATACTCAGACTGATTACTCACTTTAAGCTGAATATTATCGACTTGATTAATGCCGGCTTTTAACGCCATGTCCAAGTATTCATTCAAGTTAGCAAGATCGTTTACCGTCACATCAATACTACGTGATGCGCGATAGCCAACTAGCTCTGCTTTGCCCGATTTCGGATAGTGATACTGCGGTGCTAAGTATAAGTTTGAACTGGTGATGTTATCTTTTGACAACCCTGCATCCGCTAAGCTTTTTAGAAACGCATCAACGGTATTATCGACCGATTGCTTCGCTTGCTCCGCAGTCATTGTCGTATCAACTACCTTCACAGAGAAAGTGGCCATATCTGGAGTTGCAACAACTTCACCGTATCCAGTCGTACTCACATGAGCAAAATCAGGTGCCTCATTCGCAAGTACAGAAACGCTAGTAAGGCTTAGTGCCGAAGCCAGAAAAATTGAAGACAGTTTCATTCGATAAATCCATCCGTATTGAAATAGAAAAGTCACTCCAAATGCCGGAGTTCAAGACGAGATACTCGATGAATGCCATGGCGGATTAAGTTGATGCCTCATCAAAACCAGAAAGATAAGAGGCACCAATGAACTGGAGTGTATATAGCTTCATCATAGAAACTTCTGCCAATTATCCAAGCGCCCTAAGCGACTTCTAACACAACTTTGACTGTGTTACTTCGCCGTGATTTCAGCTTAAAACGCGAGGCAAGCGGGAACTTATTGTGGCAAATGCTGTTGCGCGTAGCCAACAATCGCTTGTGAGATCTCTTGAAGCACACCCGTTTCTAACTGCCAGTGATGCCAGTAAATTCGATAGGACATCAAAAAGCCCGGCGTAATATCAATCAACTCACCTTTCTCCAGTTCGTCAGTGATCTGCAATCGGGGAATCAAACAATAAGCCACGCCTGCTAACGCCATCTTAAGGAAAGCTTCTGAGCTACTGATGTTGTGATGAATCACGCTATCTGGCCTCACGTTGAAGTGTTCCGTTAAGAACTTCTTATGCAGATCATCATATTGGTCATAAGACACCGCCGGCGCTTTGGCCAAAGTCTGGTTGTTGACTCCTTCCGAGAAGTAACGTTGATAAAACTCTGGGTTGGCGACGCAAACATAATCGATGCGACCAAGATAGTCTGCTCGACAGCCCGGGATGGCTTGAGACTCTAAACTGATCGCCCCTGCAACCTCACCGCTTCTTAGCTTCTCAATCGAGCGCGACTCGCCATAAATGGTCAGTTTTAGTTCCACTTGGCGATGCTTCATTACGTCTTGCAACGCAGGTAAGAGCCAGGTCGCGAGGCTGTCTGCATTGGTTGCCAATGAAAGCTGTACAGGACGTGTTGTCGTATCATTTTTTAGTTCAGGGAGGATTTCATGCTCAAGCAATCTTACTCGGCGATAAAGCCCAAGTAACTTCTTACCAATCGGGGTTGGCTTGGGTGGTTGCTCGCGAATAAGAACCGGTTGGGCAAGGTACTTCTCTAGCTGCTTGATACGCTGGGAAATAGCGGATTGTGAGACAAAAAGGTGTTCAGCAGCCCGGTCAAAGCTGCCTTGATGCACTACCGCATCTAACGCTTCAATCCATTTATAGTCCAATCCTCGCACGTGTTTTTCCTCCTTAATAAACGCCCAAAACACCAGATAAGTGTTACTAATAATATATTAAAATCATTAATTATACTTATTTCAATAAAAGCTTTATCTTCCATTCCTCTGTTGTTCTATTGCTAATTTTTTGAGGTGTGTTGTGAGCTTTTGGGTGTTATTACAAGGATTCGGTTTAGGTGCGACGATGATCATTCCAATCGGTGCGCAGAATGCGTACGTCCTTAACCAAGGTATTAAGCGCCAACATCACCTGACGACCGCGACTATCTGTAGCATCCTAGATATGATCTTCATATCGCTTGGTATTTTTGGTGGTGGTGCGATCCTATCGCAAAATGAAATCCTGCTGACCTCAGTCACTTTAGGTGGCATTGCCTTCTTAAGTGTTTACGGTTTACTGTCGCTAAAAAGCGCATTCAAGCCAGCAAACGCCTCTGAATCGAAAGGTGAAGTCGTCGCTCGAGGCCGTCGTACCGTGATTCTTGGCGCACTTGCCGTCACAGTGTTGAACCCACATCTTTACCTAGATACCGTGGTAATCTTGGGTTCAATTGGTGGTCAATTCGAAGGCAACGATCGCATCGCATTTGCTATGGGCACCATCATGGCTTCATTTGTGTGGTTCTACACACTCTCATTAGGTGCTGCGAAATTAGGTCCGACGCTCTCAAAACCGAAAGTGAAGAAAGGCATTGATATTGCGGTTGCCGCTATGATGTTTACTATCGCTTTTGTACTTGCGAATGAGTTAGTCACCAAATACTGGTAAAGACAAATAGGAAAGAAACACGACATGGAGTCACTGGAAAAAATCCATCAAATCAACCGAGAGCGATTCAATGCGCTCTCCATCCCCTTTAGAGAATGGCAACACGAAGCCATTCTCGACTTCGAAACCGACGTCAAAGTCGCCGCACAACTCGGTTGGACAGGCACGCATACTAAGAGTCTTTTTCTCAAGCTGAAAGGGCAAGGTTATGCAGTATACCTAACCGACAAGGACTCGCGTCTAGACTCCAAGCAAATCAAAGCCATCACTGGTAAACGACCTTCAATTTGCAGTGACGATGAAATGATTGAGCAGCTAGGCTGTGTGCCCGGCGCAGTTTGTCCTATTGGCTTACCTGAGCATGTCACCATTATCGTTGATACAGCACTCTACCAACATGATGAGTTGCTCTATACACCAGGTTTACCCGAGTTAACCTTTGGCTTTGCAGGTAGCGAGCTTAAACGCCTGCTCCTTGCTGGCAGTAACACTCTGTTAGAACTTTAGAACATTGGAATATAAAAAAAGCGAGGCCATTGCCTCGCTTTTTCATGTTCTCAATCGAAGGGATTAAGCTTCTACTTTGTTCAAGTGAACGTCCATTTGTGGGAATGGAATTTCGATGCCTGCTTCATCCAACGCTTCTTTGATTGCTTGAGTAGAATCGAAGTAAACGTCCCAGTAATCAGCAGTTTTACACCATGGACGAACCACGAAGTTTACTGAAGAATCTGCTAGAGCCAGTACACCAATTTGGATTGCTGGATCTTTAAGGATACGCTCATCTTTTTCTAGCACGTCACGGATAACTTGCTTAGTTTGTTTAAGGTCAGCGCTGTAAGAAACACCGATAACTAGGTCTACACGACGCGTAGCGTGGCGAGAGTAGTTCGTGATTGCACCGCCGATAACTGATGAGTTCGGTACAACAACCATTTTGTTGTCAGGTGTTTTTAGTACAGTTTGGAAGATTTGAATTGCTTCAACACTACCTGCTACACCGCCGATTTCTACGTAGTCACCAGACTTGAATGGACGGAATGCAACAATTAGTACGCCCGCTGCAAAGTTAGAAAGTGAGCCTTGCAGAGCAAGACCAACAGCAAGACCTGCCGCACCGATTACCGCAACTACAGATGCAGTTTGAACACCTACACGACCTAGTGCCGCGATAAGTACGATAACAAATAGAAGGTAACGAACTAAACCATTGACGAATTCAACAACAGCTTTGTCCATCTTTTTCTTTTCAAGCACTTTTGAAACGCTGTTTGCTACCGCTTTAACGATAATGTTACCGATAAATAGGATCAGCAGTGCAGAAATGATGTTCACACCGTACTGAATAAGAAGATCTGAGTTGTTATTTAGCCATGTTTCAGCTTTGCTCAAACCATCCGTTAAAGAGGTATCGATACCCATCGATTCACCTGCCATAATTCGTATCCTCAAAATAAAGATATTAAATCTAATTGCCGTTAATTTATGAACCTTGTTTTTTATAGGTTCTTATTCACAACAACATCCCTATTGTTTTCCTGAACAGTGTCAGATTTTTGGCACAATATCTCAAAACTGAAATTTTGCAAAGTCAGAGTTTAGCAAAGACCTACAAAACAAAGCTTTATCAGATTTTTCTGATACTGGCATGTTACAGAGTACGCAATGGATTTACATTTCGCCACACTTTTTACTTGGTTTTATGCCACTTGGTGCGGAAATGCGCTGAGTTTCGAAATTTGCGCCAAAAACAGAAGGGATATGAAGTGCGGTGATCATATAGCAGTTGATTTAGTTATCAATTGCTACAGGAAGGAGAATCTAGGCTGTCTCATTGTTTAGACATAAAAAAACCCGCTCTAAGAGCGGGTTTTTAGAAACTCAGTTGAGACGAATTATAGTACGTCTACTGCGTTTAGGTCAGCAAATGCTTTCTCTAGGCGAGCTACCATTGAAGCTTGACCAGCACGTAGCCATACGCGTGGATCGTAGTACTTCTTGTTTGGAGCGTCTTCGCCAGTTGGGTTACCGATTTGACCTTGTAGGTAATCGCGGTTTTCCGCTTCGTATGCACGGATACCGTCCCATGTAGCCCACTGTGTATCAGTATCGATGTTCATTTTGATAACACCGTAGCCGATAGACTCTTGGATTTCTGCTTCAGTAGAACCAGAACCACCGTGGAATACGAAGTTTAGAGCGTTTGGTGCGATACCGAACTTCTCTGCACAGTATGCTTGAGAGTCACGTAGGATAGTTGGAGTTAGAACAACGTTACCTGGCTTGTATACACCGTGTACGTTACCGAAAGATGCTGCGATAGTGAAACGTGGGCTAACAGCGCTTAGTTTCTCGTATGCGTATGCAACGTCTTCTGGAGAAGTGTAAAGCTCAGATGCGTCCATATCAGAGTTATCAACGCCGTCTTCTTCACCACCAGTACAACCAAGTTCGATCTCGATTGTCATGTTCATTTTAGCCATGCGCTCTAGGTACTTAGCACATGTTTCGATGTTCTCTTCTAGAGACTCTTCAGAAAGGTCTAGCATGTGAGAAGAGAATAGAGGCTTACCAGTTTGAGCGAAGAACTCTTCACCAGCGTCTAGTAGACCGTCGATCCATGGTAGAAGTTTCTTAGCAGCGTGGTCAGTGTGTAGGATTACTGGCACACCGTAAGCTTCAGCTACAGCGTGAACGTATTTAGCACCAGCTACTGCGCCAAGGATTTGTGCACCTTGACCTTCAAGTTTAACGCCTTTACCAGCGAAGAAAGCTGCGCCGCCGTTAGAGAACTGAACAACAACTGGAGCTTTAACTTTTGCAGCTGCTTCAAGTACTGCGTTTACAGAATCAGTACCAACAACGTTTACTGCTGGAAGTGCAAAGTTGTTCTCTTTTGCTACTTCAAATACTTTCTGAACGTCATCGCCAGAGATAACACCTGGTTTTACGAAGTCGAAGATCTTAGACATGGATGTAATCCTATTTATCTGTCGTTTTATAAACAAAACTTGTTAAATTGAAAATCTTGCAAACGTTTGCTCACAACTGAGGCTATTTTAGCAGAGTTCCACTCTCGTTGCAGCAAACAAGAAAGCGGGAGAGGACTCCCGCTTTACTAATATTACTTAGCGCGTGCTTCTAGCATTTCAACTGCTGGAAGTACTTTACCTTCTACGAACTCAAGGAAAGCGCCGCCGCCAGTAGAGATGTAAGATACGTCAGCTTTGATACCGAACTTGTCGATAGCTGCTAGCGTGTCACCACCACCTGCAACAGAGAAACCTTCAGAAGCTGCGATAGCTTCAGAGATACCTTTAGTACCTGCTTCGAAGTTCTTGAATTCGAATACGCCTACTGGACCGTTCCATAGGATAGTCTTAGCGTTCTTAAGGATTTCTGCTAGTTCAGCAGTTGAATCTGGACCAAGGTCGAAGATCATGTCGTCGTCTTGTACTTCAGAAACGTGCTTGATTTCAGCTTCTGCGTTCTCGTCGAATGCTTTCGCACATGCAACGTCAGTTGCTACTGGAATTGCACACTCGTCCATTAGCTTTTTAGCTGTTTCAACTAGGTCTGCTTCGTATAGAGACTTACCAACGTTGTGGCCAGCAGCTGCGATGAATGTGTTAGCAATACCACCACCAACAACTAGTTGGTCAGCGATTTTAGATAGAGACTCAAGAACAGTTAGCTTAGTAGAAACTTTTGAACCACCTACGATAGCAACCATTGGACGAGCAGGCTTGTCCATTGCTTTACCTAGAGCTTCTAGTTCGTTCGCTAGTAGAGGACCAGCACATGCTACGTCTGCGTGCATACCAACACCGTGAGTAGATGCTTGTGCACGGTGAGCTGTACCGAATGCGTCCATTACGAAGATGTCACATAGAGAAGCGTACTGCTTAGACAGTTCTTCTTCGTTTTTCTTCTCGCCTTTGTTGAAGCGAACGTTTTCTAGAACAACTAGTTCACCAGCGTTTAGTTCTAGACCGTTTAGGTAGTCTTTCGCTAGTTTAACTTCGCAGTCTAGTGCGTCGTTTAGGTAGTTAACTACTGGTTGTAGAGAGAACTCTTCAGCGTATTCACCTTCAGTTGGGCGACCTAGGTGAGAAGTAACCATAACTTTAGCGCCTGCTTCTAGACAGTGCTTGATAGTTGGAAGAGATGCGATGATACGTGCATCTGAAGTTACTTTACCGTCTTTTACTGGCACGTTTAGGTCAGCACGGATAAATACACGTTTACCTGCAAGATCCAGGTCAGTCATCTTGATTACAGACATGATGTGTCCTCTCAAATATTAAATAATTAAAGTTTTTAAAAACTCGGCAATCCTGCCAAGCCCGTTAATTCTTCAAACTGGTTACTGATATGGAGATACGTCAGATTTATTTCAAGGCTTAAAATAAAAAATTTCTCCATCGCCTCTTCACCATTATTGCTCCACTTGTGAAGAAGCTTGCATTGCTAAGGCGGTATCCAGCATCCGGTTAGCAAAGCCCCATTCGTTATCGCACCAAACAAGCATTTTAACGAGTTGCCCGTTACTCACTCTTGTCTGAGTTCCATCCACAATTGCACTATGGGGATCGTGGTTAAAGTCGATGGAAACGAGCGGCGATTCAGTATAGTCAACAATGTCACGTAATGTACACTGAGATGCGTTAACAATGGTTTGATTTACGTCATTAACTTTCACATTTGTACTAATTGTGACACTTAAATCCATCGCAGTGACGTTAACTGTCGGAACTCGAACCGAAATTGCTTCGAATTTGTTGGAAAATTTCGGGAAGATTCTTTCAATCCCCTTATGCAACTTAGTATCGACTGGAATGATGGATTGACTGGCCGCACGCGTACGGCGTAAATCATTGTGGTAAGCGTCGATAACTTGCTGATCGTTCATTGAAGAGTGAATCGTGGTGATAGTGCCAGACTCAATGCCAAAGGCCTCATCTAATACTTTGATGATAGGAACGATACAGTTGGTGGTACATGAACCATTGGACACCACGCGGTGCTCATCTTTGAGGGTTTCGTGGTTCACACCGTAGATAATGGTGTTATCGAGATCGCTTGCACCAGGGTGTGAAAACAGAACTTTTTGCGCACCCGCTTCAATATGAGCTTGGCCATCGGCTTGTGAGCCGAAAGCACCAGTACAATCGAGCACGATGTCGACTTCTAAGTCACGCCATGGCAAGAGTTCAATTTCAGCAAGGTGAAGGATTCTAATGGGATCGAATTCGCCACTGTCGTGGTGAACATAGAGGTGTTCTTGGTCGTGCGAGATTTTCTTTCCGAAGCGGCCATGACTGGTGTCATATTGAAGAAGATGTGCCATCGCTTCGGGTTGCGCGAGTTCATTAACCGCCACAACTTTTATCTGCTGATGCTTACCGCTCTCATATACTGCTCGCAGTACATTACGACCGATACGTCCAAATCCATTGATCGCAACTTTTAGCATTTATCCTTCGCCTCACCAAAAATTCGTGTCACAGATAGTACCTGATACGGAGGCTGAGCGCATTAAGTAAGTGATCTCACTCGCGGTAAACTATCTTTTCACTTCCCGGAATATTCATATCACCAATATATTGAGTTCTGACGTTACGTGTTTCGCTTGGCACTTTAGCTCCTTGTTTGACCACCAAAGGAAATGCGTATGTCAGGTTTTCCCGCTGCTCACTTTTGCAAGCGATGCAATAGAGAAACACCACACTCTGAAGTGCTGGTCCGTAAACCAAGTCGTTATGATACGGATAAATCAATTCTTGGAACGTTAAAGCTTTGGGCTCATACCCTGCTGAACGGCGGTCACTATTACGATATGGATCGCTATGTCACCTGTAAGGAATGTGGACACAAAGAGAAGGACAACTGGGGAAAAGAATTTGAGTAGGCACAAAAAAACCGAGCATTAACGCTCGGTTTTTCTTTTATCTTCGTAAGCTTACGCTAGCAGTTCTTTTGCTGTGTTCACTACGTTTTCTACAGTGAAACCAAACATCTCGAACAGTTGGTCAGCTGGCGCAGATTCACCGAATGTTGTCATACCGATGATGCGACCGTCGAAGCCAACGTACTTGTACCAGAAGTCAGCAATGCCCGCTTCTACAGCGATACGTGCAGTTACGTCTGATGGCAGTACTGATTCACGGTAAGCCGCGTCTTGCTTGTCGAATGCATCTGTTGATGGCATTGAAACAACGCGTACTTTCTTACCTTCAGCCGTTAGTTGCTCAGCTGCTTTCACTGCTAGTTCAACTTCAGAACCTGTCGCGATTAGGATTAGCTCAGGCTTACCATCGCTGTCTTTCAAGATGTAAGCACCTTTCGCGATGTCCGCTACTTGCTCAGCAGTACGTTCTTGTTGCGCTAGGTTTTGACGAGAGAAGATCAGTGCCGATGGGCCATCTTTACGTTCAATCGCTAGTTTCCATGCTACTGCAGACTCAACTTGGTCACATGGACGCCATGTGCTCATGTTTGGAGTCAGGCGTAGAGATGCCATTTGCTCAACTGGTTGGTGAGTTGGGCCATCTTCGCCAAGACCGATAGAGTCGTGCGTGTAAACTTGGATGTTCTGAACTTTCATCAGAGCAGCCATACGCATCGCGTTACGTGCGTATTCCATGAACATTAGGAATGTTGCACCGTAAGGAACGAAACCGCCGTGTAGTGCGATACCGTTCATGATCGCAGTCATACCGAATTCACGAACACCGTAGTGGATGTAGTTACCAGAGAAGTCGTTCGCTTCTAGAGACTTAGAACCAGACCACATAGTTAGGTTAGAAGGCGCTAGGTCAGCAGAGCCGCCCATGAATTCTGGAAGCATTTGACCAAACGCTTCTAGTGCGTTTTGAGATGCTTTACGTGATGCGATGTTTGCTGGGTTAGCTTGAAGGTCAGCAATGATCTGGCTTGTCTTCTCTTCCCATTGTGCAGGAAGTTCGCCGTTTAGACGACGCTTAAGCTCTGCTGCTTCTGCTGGGTAAGCTGCTGCGTACGCTTCGAACTTCGCGTTCCAAGCCGCTTCTTTCTCAGTGCCTGCCGCTTTCGCATCCCACTCAGCGTATACGTCTGCAGGGATTTCAAATGCTGGGTGTTCCCAACCTAGGAATTCACGTGCTGCTGCGATTTCTTCCGCACCTAGTGGCGCACCGTGACAGTCGTGAGAACCTGATTTGTTTGGAGAACCAAAACCGATGATGGTTTTAGTACAGATAAGTGTTGGACGAGGGTCTGCTTTTGCCGCTTCGATTGCTGCGTTGATAGCTTCAGAATCGTGGCCATCTACAGCAGGGATTACGTGCCAGCCGTAAGATTCAAAACGCTTAGGCGTGTCATCAGAGAACCAACCTTCAACGTGACCATCGATAGAGATGCCGTTGTCATCCCAGAATGCGATCAGTTTGCCAAGGCCTAGTGTACCTGCAAGAGAACATGCCTCGTGCGAAATACCTTCCATTAGACAGCCGTCACCCATGAACACGTAAGTGAAGTGGTCAACGATGTCGTGGCCTTCTTTGTTGAACTGAGCCGCCAACGCTTTCTCAGCCATTGCCATACCAACAGCGTTAGTGATGCCTTGACCTAGAGGACCTGTTGTTGTCTCGATACCAGGTGCGTAGCCGTACTCTGGGTGACCAGGAGTCTTAGAGTGAAGCTGACGGAAGTTCTTAAGATCGTCGATAGACAGCTCGTAACCGCTCAGGTGCAGTAGAGAGTAAATCAGCATAGAGCCGTGGCCGTTAGACAGTACGAAACGGTCGCGGTCAGCCCACTCTGGGTTAGCTGGGTTGTGGTTTAGGTGAGAACGCCAAAGAACTTCAGCGATATCAGCCATACCCATAGGTGCGCCTGGGTGGCCAGAGTTAGCTTGTTGAACACCATCCATGCTAAGAGCGCGGATTGCATTTGCCAGATGTTTACGAGAAGACATGTCTGCTCCTGAGTGCATTAAGCGAATTGATAAAGGAATGTGGGCACTTTCACTGGGTGAGCCAAGTACAAAAGTGCGGGCAATATTCTCTCAGAGCCAAAATCTGACTGCAAACGTTTTACTCACCATTTTTGAGGTTTTAACTCAATCTTTTCGCAGTTAATAGGCAATTTATGAAAAATTCACCCCATCAAAAGCAAACGATTGGGTAATAAGCTAGACGAATTCAAATCGAAAAAGAGCTTGTAATTCGACTGTGGGAAATTAAAATAGACGTCTAGATGTAGAAACACCTACAAACTGTATTGTATTTTTCGTGGCAAGCTTGCGTTAGTTAGCCATGAGTAAACCTTAAGATTGGAGCTATCATGGCTAAGCACCTGTTCACTTCTGAGTCGGTATCAGAAGGTCATCCAGATAAAATCGCAGACCAAATCTCTGACGCAGTTCTTGATGCAATTCTTGAGCAAGACCCAAAAGCACGCGTGGCTTGTGAAACTTACGTTAAAACCGGCATGGTTATGGTTGGCGGTGAAGTAACGACTTCTGCATGGGTTGATATCGAAGAAATCACTCGTGAAACAGTTCGTGAAATCGGCTACGTTCACTCTGACATGGGCTTTGATGCGAACTCGTGTGCGGTTCTAAACACCATCGGTAAGCAGTCTCCAGACATCAACCAAGGTGTTGATAAAGCGGACCCTAAAGAGCAAGGCGCAGGCGACCAAGGCATCATGTTTGGTTACGCAACGAACGAAACTGACATTCTAATGCCAGCTCCAATTACTTACTCTCACCTACTTGTTAAAAAACAAGCTGAAGTTCGTAAGAGCGGTAAACTAGACTTCCTTCGCCCAGATGCGAAATCTCAAGTAACGTTCCAATACGACCAAGGTAAGATTGTTGGTATCGATGCTGTTGTTCTTTCAACTCAGCACTGTGATTCAGTAACAACACCTGACCTACGTGAAGCAGTAATGGAAGAGATCATCAAGCCAGTACTACCTTCAGAGTGGATCACTAAAGACACTAACTTCTTCATCAACCCAACCGGTCGTTTCGTTATCGGTGGTCCAATGGGTGACTGTGGTCTAACTGGTCGTAAAATCATCGTAGATACATACGGCGGCGCAGCTCGTCACGGTGGTGGTGCATTCTCTGGTAAAGATCCATCGAAAGTAGACCGCAGCGCGGCTTACGCAGCACGTTACGTAGCGAAGAACATCGTAGCAGCTGGCATGGCTGACCGTTGTGAAATCCAACTTTCATACGCTATCGGTGTTGCTGATCCAACGTCTATCATGGTTGAAACGTTCGGTACTGAGAAAGTATCACACGAAATCATCATTGAAGCGGTTCGTCAAAACTTCGACCTACGTCCATACGGCCTACAAGAAATGCTTAACCTGCTTCAACCTATCTACAAGCAGACAGCAGCCTACGGTCACTTCGGTCGCGAAGAGTTCCCATGGGAAGCTACGGATAAAGCAGCTATCCTACGCGATTTCGCTGGCATCAAGTAATCGAGCCACACAAGAATCGATAAAGCCCTCGCCTCTGGCGGGGGCTTTTTGTTTCTGCCCCCTTCTCTGCCTTCTCACTCTTTCCTTGAACAAAAATTCAGCAATTATTTGTAAATTGCCCCATCTCCGCCAATAGTTAACATAATGTTAAATGCACTTTTCGATGTATATAACGTAAAGAACTATGATGCAGGCTCACGTGGCTAAAAGAGTCATGAAAAACGTCAGCCAAACATCTTTATATGGCCTAGGTGCCACCGTGGGAATAAATCAAGGAGGAGTTATGCCTCGTACCGTAAACCCATCTGACTTCCAAGGAAAACGAAAGGAAGTGCCAGATAATGAATACGCCAGAACCATTCCATGCAATACCGTTAGCTTATCGGCACCATTCCATTGGCTCGCGTTGGGCCTGCATGACTTTGTACGCATGCCGCTCATCAGTGCCTTTTACGGCATCTGCTTTATGGCTGCTGCGATTGGTATCGTGCTTCTGGTTCAGTGGCAAGGCACGCATCTCGTCGTAATGCCTAGTCTTATTGTTTACATGTTAATCGGTCCGTTCTTAGCGCTCGGCTTATATGATGCGAGTTGGGAGAGAGAACGCGGACACAAACCAAGTTTGTTCCATTCAATGAAAGCCATCGGGCGAAACTCCAGCTCTCAATGGGCATTTGCTGTGATGCTCGCGGTATGTATGATTTTCTGGATGCGAATTGCTGCCCTGCTCCATGCGCTATACCCTTCTGTACAAGGCGCGCCGCTGACTGAGTTCTTGCCTTTCTTGGTTATAGGCTCAATTGTTGGTTTTGTCTTAGCTTGCGTAGTATTCAGCATTTCTGCTTTCTCAATACCGCTGATGATGGAGCGTCGTGTCGATATGATGACCGCAGTGTTCACCAGCTTTAACGCAGTGAAATCCAACATCCCAGCAATGATTGTTTGGGCTGCGATTATTTGTGGCGGTATCTTAATCGGCTTTGCGACGTACGGTATTGGTATGCTCTTCACCATGCCAATCCTCGGGTACGGTACATGGCATGCTTACCATGCAACGATTAAGAAAAAACACACGCCTTAGAAAACAGATGGTATGATCCGGCCCTCGCAAACGCGGGGGCTTTTTTATTGAGTAAATGGGGTGAGTTGTGGATATAGAACTGAGCTACAGAGCCAAGCAAGTGATGGCAGATTGCATCGCGATGGCAGAGCAAGCTTTCAAGCGTTCTTTTCCTATTCCTTCTCTGACTTTCAATGTACGTGGCAAAGCGGCGGGTAAAGCGTATTTGCAATTGAACGAAGTCCGTTTGAATCCAAAACTGTTCAGCGAAAATCCACAAGCGTTTATCCAAGAGGTTATTCCTCACGAAGTCGCCCACTTGATTACCTACCAAGTTTACGGTCGCGTTCGCCCACATGGGAAAGAGTGGCAAGGTGTTATGGAGGCGGTATTCAAAGTACCAGCTAAAACCACTCACAGCTTTGACGTGGCCTCTGTTCAAGGTAAAACCTTTGAATACCGATGTGGTTGCATGACCTACCCACTTTCAATTCGTCGTCACAACAAAGTGCAGCGTAAAGAAGCGGTATACTCATGCCAAAAATGCCGCCAACCGCTGAACTTCACGGGAACTCAGCTCTCCTAACAGCACAAATTTCCTACTTTTCTATTCCAGAAAGAGAGACATTCGCTCTCAAAGTGTCCCTTTTTGCCTGTTATTGTTTGTTTGCTCATCACTAAAGCTAATTTGTGCGTGTTAGAATAAATAAAGTCATACTTTATAAAGACTTTAATCATGAAATATCTTTTCTCTTTATTACTGCTTGCACTTTCTAGTGCAGCGATTGCTGCACCTCCAAGCTCTTTTTCCGCGGCCAAGCGCGAAGCGGTAAAAATCTACGCCGATCACCCAACCAGCTTCTACTGTGGCTGTGATATAAAATGGCAAGGCAAAAAGGGCGTGCCGGATCTCTCTTCTTGTGGCTATCAAGTTCGCAAGCAAGAAAAACGCGCATCACGCATCGAGTGGGAGCACGTGGTTCCTGCATGGCAGTTCGGCCACCAGCGTCAGTGTTGGCAAAATGGTGGACGCAAAAACTGCACAAGAAACGACAAAGTCTTCAAATCTATGGAAGCCGATCTCCACAACCTGACTCCAGCTATCGGAGAGGTAAACGGTGACCGCTCTAACTACAACTTCAGTCAGTGGAATGGCATGGATGGCGTCAGCTACGGCCGATGTGAAATGCAAGTGAACTTTAAGCAACGTAAAGTAATGCCGCCCGATCGTGCACGTGGTTCGATTGCCCGCACTTACTTGTACATGAGCAAAGAGTACGGGTTTAAACTTTCGAAGCAGCAAACTCAATTGATGAGTGCTTGGAACAAAACCTACCCTGTAGACAAGTGGGAATGTGAGCGCGATGAACGCATTGCTAAGATTCAAGGCAACCACAACCCATTCGTTCAAGAGGCTTGTCGCGCGCTGTAATTCTTCCCGCAATTACCGCAGTACACCTCCGCTATTCGAGGCGTTGTCATTTACTGTAATGGAAACGCCTCTTGCCCCTTGTTTTTTCGGTGGAAAGCATCCATGTTAGTGTCTAAACACTCGCGTATGCAGGAAATCGAAACACAATGCGTATCCCTCGAATTTATCATCCAGAAACCATTCAACAACTTGGCGCTATTGCTCTTAGCGACGATGCAGCTGGCCATATTGGTCGCGTACTTCGCATGAAAGAAGGTCAAGAAGTCCTGCTCTTTGACGGCAGCGGCGCAGAATTCCCAGCGGTCATCAGCGAAGTCAGCAAAAAGAATGTGATGGTTGAGATCTCTGAACGCGTAGAAAGCAGCATTGAATCACCCCTTGATCTTCACCTTGGTCAGGTGATTTCGCGTGGCGACAAGATGGAATTCACCATCCAAAAATCCGTAGAGCTTGGCGTAAATACGATTACACCGCTTATCTCTGAGCGTTGCGGCGTAAAACTGGATCAAAAACGTTTCGAGAAGAAACTCGCTCAGTGGCAAAAAATCGCGGTCAGTGCCTGTGAGCAATGTGGCCGTAATGTAGTACCAGAAATTCGCCCTATCATGAGCTTAGAAGAGTGGTGTCAGGAAGAATACGATGGCTTGAAGCTTAACCTACATCCACGAGCGAAATACTCGATCAACACCCTGCCAACACCGGTTGAAAAAGTTCGTCTATTGATTGGCCCTGAAGGCGGCCTATCTTCTGACGAAATCAACATGACTCGCGAATACCAATTTGAAGAGACGCTACTCGGCCCTCGCGTTCTGCGCACCGAAACTGCGGCTCTGACAGCAATTACAGCCTTACAAGTTCGTTTCGGCGATCTTGGTTAAAACGGAGAAAAATAATGATCAAACTCGGTATTGTAATGGACCCAATCTCGTCCATTAACATTAAGAAAGACTCTAGCTTTGCCATGATGCTTGAAGCGCAACGCCGCGGCTACGAAATCCACTACATGGAAATGAACGATCTGCACCTAGACCAAGGTAAAGCAATCGCAGACACCAAAGTAGTTGAGCTTAAAGAAGATCCAAACGGCTGGTATGAATTCAAATCAGAGCAGACTATCGAACTGTCTGAGCTTGATGCTGTGCTAATGCGTAAAGATCCTCCGTTCGACACAGAGTACATCTACGCAACTTACATCCTTGAGCGCGCTGAAGAGCAAGGCGCACTGATCGTGAACAAGCCACAAAGCCTACGTGACTGTAACGAAAAACTGTTCACCGCTTGGTTCCCAGAGCTAACGCCAACCACCATCGTGACGCGTAAAGCAGAGAAGATTAAAGCTTTCCGTGAAGAACACGGTGATGTGATCCTTAAACCACTTGATGGGATGGGCGGCGCATCTATCTTCCGCGTGAAAGAGAACGATCCAAACGTATCGGTAATCATCGAGACACTAACAAACCACGGCCAGAACTACGCAATGGCGCAAACCTTCGTGCCAGACATCAGCAACGGTGATAAGCGTATCCTAGTGGTTGACGGTGAGCCAATGCCTTACTGCCTTGCTCGTATCCCTGCAAAAGGCGAAACGCGCGGTAACCTAGCGGCAGGCGGTACAGGTGAAGCTCGCCCACTGAGCGAAACTGATATGAAGATAGCTCAAGCAGTCGCACCAACACTGAAAGAAAAAGGGCTTATCTTTGTTGGTCTTGACGTGATTGGCGACAAGCTAACAGAAATCAACGTAACTAGCCCAACTTGTATTCGCGAAATCGAAGCAGCTTTTGATATTTCCATCACTGGCAAGCTAATGGACGCAATTGAGCGCCGCGTAAAAGGCGAATAACTCAAACTGTATTACAGTTAATAGAGAGCGTTGTGCATTAACTTAAGCAAACTCATGCACATACCCTAGGGTTGCAAGCATGGTGTTTGCTTAAGTGTTTCTAATAGCCTTATAAGGTCGAGATGAGAATGAACCTCACAAACCATTTCTTAGTTGCGATGCCGGGAATGAAAGATCCCTACTTCCAGAATAGCGTTATCTACGTCTGTGAACACAACGAAGAGGGCGCGATGGGGTTAATGATCAATGCACCCGTCGATATCACGGTTGGTAACATGCTCAAGCAAGTCGAAGTGCAACCAGTGCACCCTAGATTGTTCGAAGCAAGTTTAGATAGACCCGTCTACAATGGTGGTCCTGTCTCTGAAGATCGCGGGTTCATCCTGCACAAGCCAAAAGACTACTACGAATCAAGCATTCAAATGACTGATGAGCTCACGGTTACCACGTCTAAAGACATCTTGTCGGTACTTGGTACTGAAGCGGAACCAAGTGACTATCTCGTAGCGCTGGGTTACTCCGGTTGGAGTGCAGGACAATTAGAAGCCGAGTTAGTAGAGAATTCTTGGTTAACCATTGAAGCGACACCAGAGATCATCTTTGAGACACCTATCATCGACCGTTGGAAAAAAGCCGTTGAGAAATTGGGTATCGATCCAAGCCAGTTATCTTCCGATGCTGGACACGCGTAGCGCGCTCTCCCGCGACAACTTATTTTTATTGATTTAGATTCGAGACACCTTATGTCACGCACTATTATGGCTTTCGATTTCGGTACCAAGAGCATTGGTAGCGCCATCGGACAAGAAATCACGGGAACCGCTTCCCCGCTCAAAGCGTTCAAAGCGAATGACGGCATTCCAAACTGGGATGATATAGAGAAGCAAATTAAAGAGTGGCAACCGGATTTATTGGTCGTTGGTTTACCTACCGATTTGCACGGTAAAGCTCTAGAAACCATCACACCAAGAGCGAAAAAGTTCGCTAATCGCCTACAAGGTCGCTACGGCTTACCCGTTGAATTGCATGATGAGCGCCTATCGACAGCCGAAGCACGCTCAGAGCTATTCAGTATGGGGGGCTACAAAGCGCTATCGAAAGGCAATATCGACTGCCAATCAGCGGTCGTGATTCTTGAGAGCTGGTTTGAAAGCCTTTGGGGTGAGTAAACACTTCAAGCACAATGAAAAAAGGTTGGCTTCTGCCAACCTTTTTCGTTTCTGGAATGGATTAATCCATATCGATCTTAACGTTCGCCAGCGTGCCCGTAGAGAAGCCTTCACCGCGCTGCGTCTTCAACATCAAACGCAGATCGTTAGCGGAATCAGCACTGTGCAATGCATCCTCTTCACTGATCTTACCTTGCATCACTAGCTTGTAGAGTGACTGGTCAAAGGTCAGCATCCCAAATTCATTCGAGCGTGCCATGGTCGTTTTCAACTCATGCAGATCACCACGGCGGATCAGATCCGAAACGCGCGGACTGTTTAACAAGATCTCAAACACACCATGACGACCTTGACCGTTCTTATCACGGATCAACTGCTGACCTACCACACCTTTTAAGTTCATCGATAGATCAAACAGGAACTGATCTTTCTGGTCTTTCGGCACCAAGTGCAGAATACGCTCAAGAGCTTGGTTTGCATTGTTGGCGTGCAGTGTCGCCATACACAAGTGACCCGTCTCAGCAAAGGTCATTGCGTATTCCATCGTTTCTCGGCTACGAATCTCACCAATCAAAATCATGTCTGGCGCTTGACGCAGTGAGTTCTTCAACGCCACTTCATAGCTGTCGGTATCCAAGCCCACTTCACGCTGGGTCACGATACAACGCTTATGCTCGTGCACAAACTCAATTGGATCTTCTACCGTAAGAATATGCCCCGTTTTATTACTGTTACGGTAGCCTGTCATCGCGGCCATAGTCGTTGATTTACCAGAACCTGTTGCACCAACCACCAGCACCAAACCACGCTTTGCAATCGCAAGGTCTTGCAGAACCAAAGGAAGTTTAAGTTCTTCAAAAGTAGGAATATTGGTCTCGATACGACGAATCACTGCGCCAGGCAATTCACGTTGGAAGAAGGCACTGACACGGAAACGACCGCAATCACGGACAATGGCAAAGTTCGACTCACGGCTTTTACGAAACTCCTGACGTCGCTCCGGATCCATCGCACTATCGAGTAACACAGCCACATCATTTTCAGTCAGCTTATCGCCTTGCGGGCGCAGTTCGCCATCGACACGAAACAAGATCGGCGCACCAACAGTGATGTAGAGATCCGACGCTTTTAACGCCAACATGCCTTCGAGAAATTTATTCAGATCCATCGTCCGTATTCGCTATTACCTGTGTGATTCGTTACGAGAATTGCTGCGCTTCAATTTCAACTTTCTTATCCACTTCTTCACGCGAGACCATCCCTTGCGCCATCAATTGACGAGCATTTTGTTCCATGGTCTGCATGCCGTGCGCCGCACCGGTCTGAATGATCGAGTACATCTGCGCGACTTTATCTTCACGAATAAGGTTTCGGATCGCCGGTGTTGCCATCATGATTTCATGACACGCAATACGACCACCGCCGTTACGTTTCAAAAGTTTTTGCGCGATAACCGAACGCAGCGATTCCGACAACATCGAGCGCACCATGTCTTTATCGCTCCCCGGGAAAACATCGATAATACGGTCGATGGTTTTCGCCGCAGAGCTCGTGTGTAGTGTACCAAAAACAAGGTGACCGGTTTCAGCCGCTGTTAGCGCTAGACTGATGGTTTCTTTGTCACGCATCTCACCGACTAGAATCACATCCGGGTCTTCACGCAATGCGCTACGCAGCGCGTTTTGGAAGCTGTGTGTATCACGGTGTACTTCACGTTGGTTGATCAGACACTTATTGTTGTTGTGAACAAATTCAATTGGATCTTCAATTGTTAGGATGTGCTTATTGTGATTACGGTTAATGTAGTCAACAATGGCTGCCAAGGTCGTCGATTTACCAGAACCCGTTGGGCCAGTAACCAGTACCAGACCTTTCTCGGCGTTAGCGATTTTTCTGAAGATCTCAGGAGCTTCTAGCTCTTCCAGTGTTGGAATGCTGCTTGGGATGGTACGGAACACAGCCGCACAACCGCGAGATTGGTTGAAAGCGTTGACACGAAAACGGCCAACGTTATGCAATTCAAATGAGAAATCGACTTCGAGTTTTTCTTCGAACTCACT
This sequence comes from Vibrio owensii, assembly GCF_002021755.1. NCBI lineage: Bacteria > Pseudomonadati > Pseudomonadota > Gammaproteobacteria > Vibrionales > Vibrionaceae > Vibrio > Vibrio owensii. The sequence goes on along the minus strand of NZ_CP019959.1, from coordinate 2,342,060 downwards.
GCGCTGCGCATCGTTCATGATTTCAAAAACCAAACGGTGCACTTCTTGGTGTGTAAACGCTGGAATGCCCAGCTTTCTCACATCACCATCAATACGAACCATTGGTGGTACACCTGCAGAAAGATGTAGATCCGAAGCATTATGTTTTACACTAAAATCCAGTAACTCAGTGATATCCATTTAAAATCCTTAAGTCTAAAGTACAGCTATGAGTAGTATTCAACAAAACATTGAACATATCACCTCTCAAATTCGACACGACGAACAAAAATGCGGTCGTTCTCCAGAGTCCGTGCAACTTCTAGCAGTAAGCAAAACTAAACCTGTCGAGGCAATTCTCGAAGCTTACCAAGGTGGCCAGCTGGCATTTGGTGAGAACTACGTCCAAGAGGGCGTCAGTAAAGTTCAGCACTTTGCCGAGCATTATCCAGATAATCGAATCGAATGGCACTTCATTGGTCCTATTCAATCCAATAAATCACGTCCTGTTGCTGAACATTTCGATTGGGTTCACACCGTTGATCGCGCTAAGATCGCTCAACGCCTCAATGACCAACGTCCTAGCGAACTAAAACCGCTGCAAGTTCTGATTCAAGTAAACACCAGTGGTGAAGAATCAAAATCAGGCGTCAGCGATGCAGAAATATTCGAGCTGGCTGAGTTGATTTCTCGCCTTCCAAACCTCACGTTAAGAGGGTTGATGTCGATTCCTGCCAACGTGCCAGATTACGAATCACAACTTCGTGCATTTAAGCAACTGGAATCGCTAAAGCAAAAGCTAGCTCAGCAATACCCTGATGTCGATACGCTATCTATGGGGATGAGCGGCGACATGGATGCAGCAATCGAAGCAGGTAGCACCATGGTGCGCATCGGCACAGCGATTTTTGGCGCGCGCGACTACAGCAAACAGCAATAAAGCGAATCGTTGTTAGACACTGTGAATTTGAGTCTGACTGCCGTCTCTTTCGGTAGCCAGAATAAAGTGACGCAATTATACACCTGAGCGCACAACAAATTGTAAGAATTTATATTTGGAAATCAGACATATGGAACATAAAAAGATTGCCTTTATCGGCGCAGGAAACATGGTGCGAGCGATTGTTTCTGGCCTTGTAGCAAATGGCTACCCTGCACAGAGCATTATTGCGACTGCCCCATCTGAGACGCGTCGCCAACCTCTTGAGCAAGACTTTGGTATCCGTACCACCAGCGATAACATCGCAGCCGCGACAGAAGCGGATGTTGTGGTATTGTCTGTGAAGCCACAAATGATGGAAGAAGTGTGTAAACCACTGCGATCTATCGACTTCAGCAATAAACTGGTTATCTCTATTGCGGCTGGTATCAACTGTTCACGTTTGGATGACATGCTAGCGACTAAGCTCAACTTGGTTCGCGTGATGCCAAATACACCATCGCAACTTGGTTTGGGCATGAGCGGGCTTTACGCGCCTGAATATGTGCAAGAACAAGATAAAGCTTTCGCGGCAGAGCTAATGCAAGCCTGCGGTAAGGTATGTTGGGTTGAGCAAGAATCTGGCATCAATAACGTAATTGCAGCGGCAGGCAGCGCACCGGCTTACTTCTTCCTGTTTATGGAAGCGATGCAAGCAGAAGCGATTGCTCAAGGCTTCGATAAAGACACGGCTCGCACGTTGGTTCAGCAAGCAGCACTTGGCGCAGCAAGCATGGTAGTGGAAAATCCAGAAACTGAGCTTTCAACGCTACGCGAGAACGTGACATCAAAAGGTGGCACAACGGCAGAAGCGCTACGTACGTTCAACGAGCACCAACTGTCTGATATTGTGGCAAAAGCAATGCAAGCTGCGGTTGCTCGTGCTGAAGAAATGGAAAAACTGTTTTAATGACTTGAGTGGCACCCACTCTGTGTCACTCACTTACTTGTTAAGGGTACCTTATGAATTCAATGAGTTTTCTCATCTCAACCCTATTTGACCTGTACATCATGGTCGTGATTTTGCGTATTTGGTTGCAAGCTGCTCGTGCAGATTTCTACAACCCATTCTCGCAGTTCATCGTCAAAGCAACCCAACCGGTTGTAGGACCGCTGCGCCGCGTGATCCCATCTATCGGCAGCATCGACCTAGCAACGGTACTGTTCGCTTACGTACTTTGTGTGCTTAAGTTTGTTGCGCTGATCCTGATCGCTTCTAGTGGTTCGGTTTCATTCAGCATGGATTTCCTATTCCTAGGCTTATTGTCTCTGATTAAAGCTGCTGGCGGCTTGTTGTTCTGGGTACTACTGATCCGCGCAATCCTAAGCTGGGTTAGCCAAGGTCGCAGCCCTATCGAGTACGTATTCCATCAACTAACTGAACCAATGCTAGCGCCAATCCGTCGCATCATCCCAGCAATGGGTGGCTTCGACTTGAGCGTGCTTGTGCTGTTCATTGGTCTGCAATTTGCTAACTTCCTGATGGGCGACATGATTGGTCCTATCTGGTACCAACTATAATGTCAGAAGCAGTTTGGCATGACGGCGAAGATGTGGTGCTTCGGCTCTACATCCAACCAAAAGCAAGCCGCGACAAGATCGTCGGCTTGCATGGTGAAGAGCTCAAAATTGCCATCACCGCACCGCCTGTCGATGGTAAAGCGAATGCGCACCTTACCAAGTTTTTAGCCAAACAATTTAAAGTTGCTAAAGGTTTGGTTCACATAGAAAAAGGTGAACTGGGACGTCATAAACAAATTCGGATAGAATCCCCAGTACAAATACCAACAGAAATTAAAGCCATCATTTGATGGCTTTTTATTTACGAAATTCGTACCAATAATAAAACGCCCGATTCGAGGAAGTGATAATGAGCAAATGGATTACCGCCCTACTGATCAGCCTGTTGTCTTTACCAAGCATGGCAGGTCAGTTCAAAACCATGAAAGACATCGAGGTCCACTACATCGCGTTCAACTCGACCTTTTTAACCCCAAAGATCGCCCGTAGCTACGACATCAAGCGTAATGGCTACAATGCAGTGCTGAACATCAGTGTGCTCGACAGTGCCTCTTTAGGTAAACCTGCCGTTGAAGCTAAAATCAGTGGTCAGGCGAAGAACCTTATCGGTCAAACGCAAAAGCTCACCTTCCGTGAAGTGAAAGAAGGTGATGCGATTTACTACCTAGCTGAGCTCGGTATTACTAACGAAGAAACTTTTACCTTCGATATTGACGTTAAAGCTGGAAACAAAGGCTCAGGTAAGCTTAAATTCACCCAGAAATTTTATGTCGAAGAGTAATTGGGTTGTGATGATCTAAAAGCTTTTAGAACATCATAACCCCGGAACCAATTTAATCAGGGAGAACACTGCGTTCTCCCTTTATCGCTACAGAAAGAGACGACCATGAAAAAGATAGTGCTAGCAACAGGCAACCAAGGCAAAGTTCGCGAGATGGCAGATTTGCTGTCCGACTTCGGTTTTGAAGTATTGGCGCAAAGTGAATTCAACGTATCTGAAGTAGCAGAAACTGGCACGACTTTCATCGAAAACGCGATCATCAAAGCTCGCCATGCAGCACAAGAAACAGGTCTTCCTGCGATTGCGGACGACTCTGGCTTAGAAGTCGATTTCTTGAGAGGTGCTCCGGGCATTTACTCTGCACGTTACGCAGGTGAAAAAGCCTCTGACCAAGAGAACCTAGAGAAGCTGCTTAAAGCAATGGAAGGCGTACCAGAAGCAGAGCGCACCGCTCGTTTCCACTGCGTATTGGTTTTGATGCGTCACGAGAACGATCCAACCCCTATCGTTTGTCACGGTAAGTGGGAAGGTCGCATTCTAACTGAAGCACACGGTGAAAATGGCTTTGGCTACGACCCAATCTTCTTCGTACCTGAAGGCAACTGCGCGTCTGCCGAACTTGAGCCAGCACGTAAAAAACAACTGTCTCACCGCGGTAAAGCACTCAAATCGTTGTTTGCTCAACTGTCTGAGCAAGTGTCTCAGTAATCTCGAGCGAATTAGACCATGTTAACGCCCCCAGCACTGAGCTTGTATGTACACATCCCGTGGTGTGTACAAAAGTGCCCATATTGCGACTTTAACTCTCACGCGCTTAAAGCCGAGATCCCAGAAGAAGAGTACATCAATGCTCTTCTTGAAGATTTGGATACCGACATTGAGAAATACCGTCTTAACGAAGCGCCACGTCCACTGCATTCAATCTTCATTGGTGGTGGTACGCCGAGTTTGATTTCGGCAGAAGGTATCGAGCGCCTACTTAAGGGCATTGAAGCGCGTATTCCGTTCAAGCCTGAAATCGAAATCACCATGGAAGCTAACCCAGGCACCATTGAAGCTGAGCGTTTTGTTGGCTACCGCAAGGCTGGTGTAACGCGCATCTCTATCGGTGTGCAAAGCTTTGAGCAACAGAAGCTTGAGCGTTTGGGGCGCATTCACGGTCAAGACGAAGCCGTCAATGCCGCTAAGCTGGCGCACCAAATCGGCTTGAATAGCTTTAACCTCGATCTCATGCACGGCTTACCAGATCAAAGCATCGAACAAGCCTTAGCTGATTTGGACAAAGCGATTGAGTTGGCGCCACCGCACCTGTCTTGGTATCAGCTGACCATCGAACCAAATACCATGTTCTACTACAAGCCACCGACTCTGCCAGATGACGATGACTTGTGGGATATCTTCGAACAAGGACATGAGAAACTCGCAGCGGCAGGCTACGTTCAATACGAGATTTCTGGTTACAGCAAGCCGGGCTATCAGTGCCAGCATAACCTGAACTACTGGCGCTTTGGTGACTACCTTGGCATTGGCTGTGGCTCACACGGTAAACTGAGCTTTGCTGATGGCCGCATCGTTCGCACCACTAAGGTCAAGCACCCGCGTGGCTATCTGATGGCATACCAAAACATGGTAAAGCCATATCTGGATAGTGAACAGCTTGTGGCTGATGAAGATCGTCCGTTTGAGTTCTTTATGAACCGTTTCCGCTTAATGGAAGCCTGCCCGAAACAAGACTACATCGATACAACCGGTCTGCCGTTGAGCTCAATTCAAGAGCCTATCGATTGGGCGCTAGAGATGGGTTACCTGAGTGAAACAGAAACTCACTGGCAAATTACCGAGAAAGGTAAGCTGTTCCTCAATGACTTGCTTGAAGCCTTTATGGCGGAAGAGGAATAAGAAAGGGAATCGAGATTCGAGATTCGAGATTCGAGATTCGAGATTCGAGATTCGAGATTCGAGATTCGAGATTCGAGATTCGAGAAAAATGATGGAAGGGTTGGCTTTAGGGTCAACCCTTTTTATTGTAAGAACCTTTCTCGAAGCGAAGCGCTCTACAGGACGAAGTCCGTGCTCGCATCTCGCATCTTTCTTCTAAAAAATCGAACGACCAATACGCTCAGCAAGTAGCTCCAGTGCTTTGGTACCAGCGAGTGAGTTACCAGATGCATCAAGCTCTGGAGACCAAACAGCAATCGTCATTTCACCCGGTACGACAGCGATGATGCCACCACCAACACCTGATTTACCCGGCATACCAACGCGGTAAGCAAATTCACCAGCACCATCGTACAAGCCACAAGTTGCGAGCAATGCATTCAACTGCTTGGTTTGCGTTGGTGATACGACAGGCTTACCCGTTTGCACCGACGTGCCTTTATTGGCTAAGTAGCTAAAGGTCTTCGCCAGATCGACACAGCTCATCTTCAATGCACACGCATGGAAGTAGTTTTGCAGAACGGGGATAACCTCGTTCTCGAAGTTACCAAATGAACGCATCAAGTACGCGATCGCAGCGTTGCGGTCGCCATGCATCATTTCAGAAGCTGCAACTACTTTGTCATAAACGATATGAGTATCACCAGATAGCTGACGAGCAAATTCCAATAGACGCTGACGCGGCGCAGAGAGACGGCTTTGCAGCAAATCAGCAACCACAATAGCTCCAGCGTTAATGAACGGGTTACGTGGAATGCCCTGCTCCATCTCTAGCTGGATCATCGAGTTAAACGCTTGACCTGAAGGCTCTTTACCTACACGACACCAGATCTCTTCTTGCTTGTACAAGCACATTGCCAGAGTCAGGCTCAACGCTTTTGAGATAGACTGAATCGAAAATGACTCTTCTGCATCGCCCGCTTTAATCACTTCACCTTCATTGGTGTATACCGCGATACCCAGTTTGGTGCTGGGTACTTTTGCCAATGCGGGAATGTAGTCGGCGACTTTGCCTTGACCAATTAAAGGGCGAACTTCCGCTAGAATGTCTGTCAAAATTTGCGCTGTAGGTTTCATCTTCTACCTTCTTGTCACAAGAACTCAAATAGCTGAGTTCAGAGGTAAAAAAAGCCAACGCGGACGTTGGCTTTTCCATGGAATTTGTTCGACTCAAGTCGATTATGGTTTTATTGCCACAATGATGTTGCGGTTGATGGATTGATCAACACGGTGAAGATAACCGATGTAAGGCTCTTCTGAAAGTACCTTCCACCCTTGCTCTTCAAATAATGCTGCCACGTCTTTCCACTTCAGGGTGAATTCGTTGAAAGACAGCACCACAGAACCTTGTTTCTTCAACACCACTTTCCATGCAGGCAGAGCCTCTTTTAGAAGCTCCAGTGGGCTGCGGTTCAGCTTGCTGTCTTTGGCATTTTTGCTGCCGTGTTGCACGCCGTAAGGCAAGTCAGACACCATCACATCTACCGAGTTCTTCTTCACAACTTGGTCTGCAATACGCGTATCTGCTGAGTACAGCTTCATCGTTTGAAGATTACCTTTGTTGTAATCGTCTTTGTCTGCTGCTGCCTCGACCACGAAGCCATCTGCCACTTTTTTACCACCAGAAGTGCGCTTTTCTTTGCTCACTTTGTGCTTAAAGCGACCGTTCTTCATGAACTTAACGATGAAGGTTTGGATCTCTTGAACCCATTTCTGGTTGATCTCAACACCCACAACATTCAAGCCGTGGATCAAACCTTCAAACAGTGTTGTACCTTTACCACACATAGGATCCATCAGCGTCAATTGCGCACTGCCCGTGTTGGCAGCACTGACGCCTAGGTTCACCATCAAACGCGTAAACTGCTCGTTTGTTTTACCTGTGTAACGCAGGATCTGACTCATGCTCTCAGGGAAAGTATTGAATGCAGGCGCCTGAATTGGACGTAATAAGCCATCTTCACGCACTTCAAATAGCGCGTAGTAGATAGATGACGCAGCAATCTTGCCAGCCTGTGCTTCACTCAGTTCAGTTTCGCAAGAGAACACAAGTGCAGCAGGCAGACCCACGTCTTTGTTGCCAATTTCAGTTACTTCAACACCTTCCGACGCCAAAATCGCTTTCAGCTCAGAACATGCAATCGTCATTGCGCTATCAAAGTAAATACGGTTATGACCCGGATTCGCTAATATCGCGTAGTGGTACATCTACTGGCTCCTTAAGCAGTACGCTTGAATTTGATATCCCACACACCGTGACCTAGACGGTGACCGCGAGCTTCAAATTTAGTCAGTGGACGTTCTTCTGGACGAGGAATGAAGTCGCCCTCTTCAGCGATGTTTTCGAAACCAGGTGCTTGGTTCATGATTTCAATCATGTGCTCAGCGTAGTTTTCCCAGTCTGTCGCCATGTGGAAGATACCTTCATTAAGGATAAGCTTCTGACGAACCATTTCAGCGAACTCAAGCTGTACGATACGACGCTTGTGGTGACGCTTTTTGTGCCATGGGTCTGGGAAGAACAGTTGTAGCGTTGCTAGGCTGCCATTTGGGATCATGTGTTCGAATACTTCTACCGCATCGTGACACATTACACGTAGGTTCGTGATACCTGCTTCGCGAGCATCTGCAAGACAAGCACCAACGCCTGGACTATGCACTTCGATACCGATGAAGTTTTTCTCTGGCGCGTTCTTTGCCATTTCAACCAATGAAGCACCCATACCAAAACCGATCTCAAGCACTACTGGGTTATCGTTGCCAAACACTTCTTTCCAATCAAGAAGTTCAGCTTTGTAGTCGATACCCATTGTTGGCCAGCACTCGTTCATCGCATTCTCTTGGCCCTTAGTTAGACGACCTTCGCGACGCACGAAACTGCGGATTTTACGGATCATTTTACCGTCTTCGTTGTATTCGTTAGTGGTTACTTCACTCATTGATTTTGCCTGCACATTGATTAATCAAAGCGGGGATTATCCAAAGAATTCACTTAGGTGCAAGTATTTGTTGAGCTATCGGACTATGGCAGCCCAAAAGCAAACAAACCAGACACAATATCCCCACAGTTTATCTGTTGTACTTACACCACAATCTGTGGTGCAATTTTGCTCCTAACCAATAATAGAATACAGAGCAAGTCGTGACACCTTTCGCCAGTGCCATCTTAGAATGGTATGACGCATATGGAAGAAAAGATCTTCCGTGGCAACAAAACAAGACCGCTTATAGTGTCTGGTTGTCTGAAATCATGCTTCAGCAAACTCAGGTCACTACGGTTATCCCTTATTACCAACGCTTTTTGGAGCGCTTCCCGACCGTGGTCGATCTTGCCAATGCTGAGCAAGATGAAGTGCTGCACCTTTGGACCGGCTTGGGTTATTACGCACGTGCTCGTAACCTTCATAAAGCCGCAAAAGAGGTCGCCCATAAATACAATGGTGAGTTTCCTCTAGACCTAGAGCAGATGAATGCCCTACCGGGAATTGGTCGCTCCACCGCCGCTGCGGTTCTGTCGTCTGTCTATAAACAGCCACATGCGATATTAGATGGCAACGTAAAGCGCACACTTTCACGCTGCTTTGCCGTAGATGGATGGCCTGGACAAAAGAAAGTCGAAAACCAATTGTGGGAAATCGCAGAAACGCACACGCCACAAACAGACGTCGACAAGTACAATCAAGCCATGATGGATATGGGTGCCATGATGTGTACCCGCAGCAAGCCTAAATGCACATTGTGTCCAGTCAGCGATCTTTGTGTGGCAAAAAAACAAGGTAATGTGCTTGATTATCCGGGTAAGAAGCCGAAAAAAGACAAACCGGTTAAGCAAACACGTTTCGTTATGCTGCATCACAAAAATGGTGATAGTCACGAAGTGTGGCTAGAACAAAGACCGCAGACAGGTATTTGGGGCGGGCTATTTTGCTTTCCACAAACTGAGCATATTGATGTAGAGAGCGATATTGAATTACTACTGGAACAACGTGGTATTCAAGCCAACGATATTAGACATAAAGAAACTCTGATTACGTTTCGTCATACATTCAGCCATTACCATCTCGATATCACACCGATTTTGATTGACCTGTCAAAGCAACCCAATGTGGTGATGGAAGGTAACAAAGGTCTTTGGTATAACTTATCTAAACCTGAAGAAGTCGGTTTAGCTGCACCAGTAAAACTGCTACTGGAAGCGCTACCCCACGAACTTCGTTAATTAATTGCAAGGAGTCATTATGAGCCGCACTGTTTTTTGTGCTCGACTAAAGAAAGAAGGCGAAGGTCTAGACTTTCAACTTTACCCAGGTGAACTAGGTAAACGCATTTTCGATAACATCTCGAAAGAAGCTTGGGCTCAATGGCAACAGAAACAAACCATGTTGATCAACGAGAAGAAGCTCAACATGATGGATCCAGAGCATCGTAAACAGCTTGAAACAGAAATGGTGAACTTCCTTTTCGAAGGTAAAGAGGTTCACATTGAGGGCTACACGCCACCAAGCGAATAAAGCAAACTTGTTTTAAAACAATGACATCACAACCAAACTTGTGGTGTCATTTTTATATTAGAGACCACAAAGCCATCTCAATAGTTATGAAAAAAATCGCCTTTATCGCTACTGCCCTTTTAATGGCAGGTTGTAGCCGTGAGTTCGTAGAAAAGATTTATGACGTCGATTACGAACCGACCAACCGTTTTGCCAACAATCTAGCAGAACTGCCAGGACAGTTTGAAAAAGACACCGATGCCTTAGATTCACTGATCAGTAGCTTCTCTGGCAACATCAAAAAGCGATGGGGTCAACGCGAAGTTAAAGTCGCGGGTAAAAGCAATTACGTCAAATATATCGATAACTATTTGAGCCGTGCCGAAGTCGATTTCCAAAAAGGTGTGATTACTATCGAGACGGTTTCTCCAACCGAACCACAAAAACACCTCAAGAACGCTATCATCACAACCCTTTTGACACCGGACGATCCAGCCAGTGTCGACCTATTCTCGTCTAAAGAGATCAAACTGGAAGGCCAACCCTTTCTTTACAATCAAGTCGTTGATCAAGACAAAAAGCCCATTCAATGGTCATGGCGCGCAAATCGTTTTGCCGATTACTTGATTGCTAACCAAGTCAAAGCCAAGGATGTCGATTTCAAGAAAGCTTACTACGTTGAAATCCCTATGGTAGAAGACCACTTCTCACAGCGTAGTTACCAATACGCAGACATCGTGCGCCGCGCCTCGAAGAAATACGATATTCCTGAAGATCTGATTTACGCCATCATCAAAACCGAAAGTAGCTTTAACCCATATGCGGTAAGTTGGGCAAATGCGTATGGATTGATGCAGGTTGTACCAAAAACCGCGGGTCGTGATGTATTTAAGCTAGTGAAGAATCGTTCAGGGCAACCAAGTCCCGAGTATTTGTTTAACCCAGAAAACAACATTGATACCGGAACGGCTTACTTTTACATCCTTAAAAACCGTTATTTGAAAGATGTGCAACACCCAACTTCGTTGGAATACAGCATGATTTCTGCTTACAACGGCGGAACTGGTGGTGTTTTGAACACTTTCCACCGCACAGATCGCAAACGTGCGATGCAAGATTTGAATTCTTTGCAACCAAACCAAGTTTATTGGGCGCTAACCAAGAAACATCCGAATGCAGAAGCACGCCGTTACCTAGAAAAAGTTACAAATTTCAAAAAGGAATTTAACGCAGGATAAACTTTTTACCGACAGTTGAATAAAAAGCGTTCGAACAACCACTTTTTTGAAATTATTTAAAAAAAGTGGTTGACGAAAAGCGGGAAAATCCGTTTAATAGCGCTCCGTTGCCCGGATAGCTCAGTCGGTAGAGCAGAGGATTGAAAATCCTCGTGTCGGTGGTTCGATTCCGCCTCCGGGCACCACGATTTAAAATTGTTGGTGCTTAGCACGAACAGTTAAAAAGAAAACGGTACGCCGACTTAGCTCAGTAGGTAGAGCAACTGACTTGTAATCAGTAGGTCACCAGTTCGATTCCGGTAGTCGGCACCATTCTTCTTTTGCCTCGATAGCTCAGTCGGTAGAGCAGAGGATTGAAAATCCTCGTGTCGGTGGTTCGATTCCGCCTCGAGGCACCATATTTGGTGCGCTTGCTTAAAGTAAGACACAAACAGAATAGTTCCTCCTTAGCTCAGTTGGTAGAGCGACGGACTGTTAATCCGCAGGTCACTGGTTCAAGTCCAGTAGGAGGAGCCAAATTCTAGAGTTTCATGTAAATGAGATTCTAAAAAATGAAGAGTTTACTCTTCAAAAAAGAAAACGGTACGCCGACTTAGCTCAGTAGGTAGAGCAACTGACTTGTAATCAGTAGGTCACCAGTTCGATTCCGGTAGTCGGCACCATTCTTCTTTTGCCTCGATAGCTCAGTCGGTAGAGCAGAGGATTGAAAATCCTCGTGTCGGTGGTTCGATTCCGCCTCGAGGCACCATATTTGGTGCACTTGCTTAAAGCAAGACACAAACAGAATAGTTCCTCCTTAGCTCAGTTGGTAGAGCGACGGACTGTTAATCCGCAGGTCACTGGTTCAAGTCCAGTAGGAGGAGCCAAATTAGAAAGCCAAGTCTTCGGACTTGGCTTTTTTCTTATCTGCAATACCAAAACTCTCTCCCCTACTTTCTAATTCCGTCGAATCTTCTCCTTCGACTCCACCGAAAAACATCCCTGTTAACTCTTGGTTGATTTGATAAAAAACACTTATTTCACGCTAAAAATTTAATCCAACTCATAGTTTCAACACGACCGCATAGGCGCTTGTATACAAGTTCAATATGATGAATTTATTATTGCGCCCCCTTATAAGCTATGCATTGCATAGTATGAAATACGTCTCGTGAGCTAACTATGAAATTAAAAACTCAAGCCTATTTATTATCTGCAATCATATTGGTTGCCCTACTTGCTCTTACAGCAACCGGTCTATGGACATTGCGTGTAGCAAGTAACCTTGATAACAAAGCTCGAGTTACTGAGCTATTTAAGAGTGCCTACAGCATTCTGACTGAAGTTGAGCAAATGGCAGTGGAAGGCAAAATGCCCGAAGCTGAAGCCAAAGCGCTGGCTACTCGCCTACTTCGCAACAATATCTACAAAGACAACGAATACGTTTATGTTGCCGATGAGAACATGATGTTCGTTGCTGCCCCACTTGACCCTCAACTGCATGGAACAAGTTTCCACGATTTCCGCGATGGTGATGGCAACAGTGTCGGTCAATTAATTTTAGATGTGCTGGGCCGTAAAACAGGTCAGATCGTTGAATACACTTGGACACAAAAGTTGCCTGACGGCACGATCGAAGAAAAGCACTCTATCGCCGAGAAAACACCGCATTGGAACTGGGTGGTCGGTACTGGTATCGGCTTTAATGAAGTCAATGCACGCTTCTGGTCAACAGCACAATGGCAGCTAGCGCTGTGTCTGGCGATTGCTGGCGCGATTCTAGGTGGCTTGATCATCTCTATCCGTAAGATGCTTAATCTGCTTGGTGGTGAGCCAAATGACGTTAGACAAGCCGTTCAGGCCGTCGCTCAGGGTAATATCCAAACCGGCTTTGAATACACAGCCCCTAAAGACAGCATCTATGGCGCCGTACAAGAGATGAGTCAATCTCTGGCTAAGATGGTAACTAACTTGGATGAATCAATGCATGCATTGCGTTCAGAGCTATCAGCCGTAGAATCTCGCTCTAATTCAATCGTTGATCTAACTATGTCTCAGCAGCAATCGACGGCGATGATCGCAACAGCGATGACAGAAATGGCTTCTTCAGCCAACCATGTTGCAAGTTCGGCAAGTGACACTGCACATAACACCGATGAAGCAGACAAACAGAGCCAACACACGCAATCATTGATCCACAGTACGGTAGATAATATTCAAGGCTTAGCAACTCAGCTAAACACAGCAAGTAAAGCGGTTGCGGATCTTGACCAAGATGTAAACAGCATCGTGAAAGTTCTCGACGTAATCGGCGATATTGCGGAGCAAACTAACCTATTGGCTTTGAATGCCGCCATCGAAGCAGCACGTGCAGGTGAACAAGGCCGAGGCTTTGCGGTAGTAGCAGATGAGGTGCGCAACCTAGCAGGACGCACACAAGACAGCACAAAAGAGATTCAACAGATGATCTCTAACCTTCAAGAAGGTTCGCGCAATGCTATCCATACAATGGAGATCTGTGCCGAAACCAGTGAAAGCACGGTAACTGAGTCTATGAACGCTTCTGAAGCGCTACAACAGATAGTGACAGCACTAGAGTCAATCACAGCGATGAGCCAACAGATCGCAACTGCAGCGGCAGAACAAACTCAAGTGAGTGATGACATCGCACACCGCATCAACCTAATTGAAGAAAGCGGAAGCCAGCTAAATACGGTGGTAACAGAAAGCCAATCAAGCACACAAACATTGGCATCTTTAGCGGATGAACTTGAAGGTTGGGTGAACAAGTTCTCAGTAAAGCACTAGTTTAAAGTCAATTGTTCAATAAAAAGCACGTTTTCAGACGTGCTTTTTTGTTTTTATCGCCTTTATTTTGCGACAGAGCGCCCTACTTTTCTTAAAACAGCGCTTAAAGCATGGTGCATTGCTGCTCAAAATGCATAAAAACAGCCCACTCCGAGCACAAATTCATCAAACGATATTTTATTTTAATTTTATTGTTGACCTGAAAGCCGAAAAGCCTTTTAATACACCTCGTCGCCCGGATAGCTCAGTCGGTAGAGCAGAGGATTGAAAATCCTCGTGTCGGTGGTTCGATTCCGCCTCCGGGCACCACAATTTAAAATTGTTGGTGTCTAACACGAACAATAGAAAGAATAACGGTACGCCGACTTAGCTCAGTAGGTAGAGCAACTGACTTGTAATCAGTAGGTCACCAGTTCGATTCCGGTAGTCGGCACCATTTATTCTTAAACAAGATAATTCCTCCTTAGCTCAGTTGGTAGAGCGACGGACTGTTAATCCGCAGGTCACTGGTTCAAGTCCAGTAGGAGGAGCCATCTTTCAGTTAGTAAGTCGATTACTTATTAACGAAAATGTGCCGACTTAGCTCAGTAGGTAGAGCAACTGACTTGTAATCAGTAGGTCACCAGTTCGATTCCGGTAGTCGGCACCACTTATTAAAATTTGTTCCTCCTTAGCTCAGTTGGTAGAGCGACGGACTGTTAATCCGCAGGTCACTGGTTCAAGTCCAGTAGGAGGAGCCATATTAGAAGAAGCCGCATCACTTGATGCGGCTTTTTTGCATCTGAAGAAAACTCACCGCTCCCCTCTTCATCCAACTTTATCTCAATAAAAAAGCCAGGTGATATACCCAGCTTTCTCTTTTTGTATCGTATCAATGAGTGCCTAAACGGAAGGCTAGCTCAAACCTCCAAGGCAGATGTACTTCGTCTCTAGATACTCATCCATGCCTTGCTTAGCCCCTTCACGACCAATGCCTGATTCTTTGATCCCACCAAACGGTGCCACTTCCGTAGAGATAATTCCTTCATTTACCCCCACCATGCCATATTCCAAACCTTCACTAAATTTGATGATGCGCTTCAAGCTGTCAGTGTAGAAGTAACAAGCTAAACCATATTCTGTGTCGTTCGCCATCGAGAGCACTTGTTCATCATCATCAAAACTGATGACTGGCAAAACCGGGCCAAACAGCTCTTGTTGCACGATCGCCATATTCTGTTCCACATTATCTAAGATAACAGGCCCCATAAAGCGCCCAGAGCGTTTTTGAGGCTGGTTAAGTATAGTTGCCCCTTCTTGTACTGCCTGATCGATCACCGCCTCTAGACGATGCTTAGAAGCCATTGTAATCACAGGACCAAGAGTTGTATTTTCATCAAGGCCATTACCGACCGTTAGGCCCGCTGCTTTATCCAGAAGCTTAGCTAAGAATGCCTCTTTTACGCTCTGATGCACATACAAGCGGTTGGTACACACACAAGTTTGTCCGGCATTACGGAACTTAGAGGCAATTAAGCCATTCGCTGCTGCATCTAAATCTGCATCGTCAAAAACAATAAAAGGTGCGTTACCACCCAATTCCATAGAAGCGGCTTTAACCGTATCACTTGCCTGCTTCATCAAGATCTTGCCGACACGTGTCGAACCCGTGAAAGAGATCTTTTTAATACGCGGATCGGTACTTAATACCAAACCAAACTCTGCCGCTTGCTCAGAAACAACGGTAGACAATAGAGCTTTAGGGATGCCAGCCTGATGAGCAAGCTCCACCACAGCCAGAGCAGTTAAAGGCGTTAATTCAGAAGGTTTAATGATCATCCCACATCCTGCAGCCAGCGCAGGAGCCGCTTTTCGAGTGATCATTGCAATAGGGAAATTCCATGGTGTAATCGCAGCACACACACCAACAGGCTGTTTGATGGTAGAGAGGCGTCTATCTACCGCCGGTGCAGGAATTACCTCACCATAAGCACGTTTAGCCTCTTCTGCGAACCATTCAACAAACGATGCGCCGTATGCGACTTCTCCACGGCTTTCAGCAAGAGGTTTACCTTGTTCTAAGGTAATGATGTTCGCGATGTCTTCCTTATGCTCTACAAGCAATTGGAACCACTTTTTTAGGGAAGAGGAGCGTGCTTTAGCACTGAGTTTTGCCCACTCGACTTGAGCCGATTTACACGCTTCTATTTGCGCATCTAACTCATCCAAAGAGCTAGCCTTTAAGCGAATCAGTTCTTGCTCAGTCGCAGGGTTAATAACGGCAATCCCATCTTGAGAAGACAGGCTTTCGAATAAGACTCTTAGCGTTTCACTTTCTATCTGCTGCATCATTAGGTTGTACTCCCATAAGAACCGTTACTAGGTTAATCCTTCTGACAAATAAGAGTAAAGCAAACAAAGTTTTCTTCAGCGTAAATATGAGAAGTGATTACCCTGTAGGGTTAACCGGTGATACAGAGGAGAGAACACCAACAGAGATAGCTATGATTGAAGAAGGTAACCATTTAATGGGTCATAAGTTTGGTGTCATTGAATGTCCCCATTCTTTGATAGACAAAGCATTAGAGGTCATCTCGAACGTAACCAAATGACAGAGTAGATGTCCAATAAGCGTGGATAAACTGGGGGCGTATATCTGAATAAATAGTTCGGCTTGTAGACTGAGGGCAAAACCTTGAGAGCCTTACTTTCCTATAAACGAAAATCATGTTCCCTAAAACGGTAAAAGCTAGCACGAAGGCTGAATTTCTAAATAAGTGCTGGAGCGGCTGAGCTTAGGCTCAATTGGACTCGCACACGAGCGGGACTCGTTGGTCGCAGACCAAAATAATATCGTAAATACGAAAAAACCCCAGCATTTCTGCTGAGGTCTGGAATAAGTGGCGAGTCGGCGGGGACGCCTAGTTCGGGGTTGCGGGCAACCGGGACTCATTCCCTGAAAGGGAACATTTTTGAGCTTTAAAATGACAAAACCCAGTCCGAAGACTGGGTTTTTAAATAAGTGGCGGAGCGGACGGGACTCGAACCCGCGACCCCCGGCGTGACAGGCCGGTATTCTAACCAACTGAACTACCGCTCCGCACTGGTTAGACATTTAAGTCTAAATTTAAAGCCTGGTGATGTCCTACTCTCACATGGGGAAGCCCCACACTACCATCGGCGCTACTTCGTTTCACTTCTGAGTTCGGAATGGAAGTCAGGTGGGTCCAAAGCGCTATGGTCGCCAAGCAAAATTCTTTACGTTTTGTTTTAAGCTTTAGCATAAAGCGTAAAACAAACAGTAAATGGTGCTGATACCCAGAATCGAACTGGGGACCTCATCCTTACCAAGGATGCGCTCTACCGACTGAGCCATATCAGCACATTATCTGTGTCCATAAGGACTAAAAAAGCCCGCTTTTTCAAACGGGCTCTCTTAACTTTTGTTTTCACCTTCTTAAAAAGGCAAAAACTAAATTTAAAGCCTGGCGATGTCCTACTCTCACATGGGGAAGCCCCACACTACCATCGGCGCTAATTCGTTTCACTTCTGAGTTCGGAATGGAAGTCAGGTGGGTCCAAATCGCTATGGTCGCCAAGCAAATTCTTTAATCTGGAAAACTGATGTTAAGTTCTATTTATACACATTCAATGTTCTTACATTGAGTCCATCAAAACCCCTTGGGTGTTGTATGGTTAAGCCTCACGGGCAATTAGTACAGGTTAGCTCAACGCCTCACAACGCTTACACACCCTGCCTATCAACGTTCTAGTCTCGAACAACCCTTTAGGATACTTAAAGTATCAGGGAAGACTCATCTCAGGGCTCGCTTCCCGCTTAGATGCTTTCAGCGGTTATCGATTCCGAACTTAGCTACCGGGCAATGCGTCTGGCGACACAACCCGAACACCAGAGGTTCGTCCACTCCGGTCCTCTCGTACTAGGAGCAGCCCCCTTCAATCTTCCAACGCCCACGGCAGATAGGGACCGAACTGTCTCACGACGTTCTAAACCCAGCTCGCGTACCACTTTAAATGGCGAACAGCCATACCCTTGGGACCGACTTCAGCCCCAGGATGTGATGAGCCGACATCGAGGTGCCAAACACCGCCGTCGATATGAACTCTTGGGCGGTATCAGCCTGTTATCCCCGGAGTACCTTTTATCCGTTGAGCGATGGCCCTTCCATACAGAACCACCGGATCACTATGACCTGCTTTCGCACCTGCTCGAATTGTCATTCTCGCAGTCAAGCGGGCTTATGCCATTGCACTAACCTCACGATGTCCAACCGTGATTAGCCCACCTTCGTGCTCCTCCGTTACTCTTTGGGAGGAGACCGCCCCAGTCAAACTACCCACCAGGCACTGTCCGCAACCCCGATTAGGGGTCGACGTTAGAACATCAACACTACAAGGGTGGTATTTCAAGGACGGCTCCACAAATACTGGCGTACTTGCTTCAAAGCCTCCCACCTATCCTACACATGTAGGGTCAATGTTCAGTGCCAAGCTGTAGTAAAGGTTCACGGGGTCTTTCCGTCTAGCCGCGGGTACACTGCATCTTCACAGCGATTTCAATTTCACTGAGTCTCGGGTGGAGACAGCGTGGCCATCATTACGCCATTCGTGCAGGTCGGAACTTACCCGACAAGGAATTTCGCTACCTTAGGACCGTTATAGTTACGGCCGCCGTTTACCGGGGCTTCGATCAAGAGCTTCGACCGAAGTCTAACCCCATCAATTAACCTTCCGGCACCGGGCAGGCGTCACACCGTATACGTCATCTTACGATTTTGCACAGTGCTGTGTTTTTAATAAACAGTTGCAGCCACCTGGTATCTGCGACTCTCGTCAGCTCCATCCGCGAGGGACTTCACCATCAAGAGCGTACCTTCTCCCGAAGTTACGGTACCATTTTGCCTAGTTCCTTCACCCGAGTTCTCTCAAGCGCCTTGGTATTCTCTACCCGACCACCTGTGTCGGTTTGGGGTACGATTCCTTACAATCTGAAGCTTAGAGGCTTTTCCTGGAAGCATGGCATCAATGACTTCACTACCGTAGTAGCTCGACGTCGTGTCTCAGCCTTAAGAAGAGCCGGATTTACCTAACTCTTCAGCCTACGCACTTGAACCTGGACAACCGTCGCCAGGCCCACCTAGCCTTCTCCGTCCCCCCATCGCAATTGTAAGAAGTACGGGAATATTAACCCGTTTCCCATCGACTACGCCTTTCGGCCTCGCCTTAGGGGTCGACTTACCCTGCCCCGATTAACGTTGGACAGGAACCCTTGGTCTTCCGGCGAGGAGGTTTTTCACCCCCTTTATCGTTACTCATGTCAGCATTCGCACTTCTGATACGTCCAGCATGCGTTACCACACACCTTCAACCGCTTACAGAACGCTCCCCTACCCAATGCACTAAAGTGCATTGCCGCAGCTTCGGTTTACTACTTAGCCCCGTTACATCTTCCGCGCAGGCCGACTCGACCAGTGAGCTATTACGCTTTCTTTAAATGATGGCTGCTTCTAAGCCAACATCCTGGCTGTCTGAGCCTTCCCACATCGTTTCCCACTTAGTAGTAATTTGGGACCTTAGCTGGCGGTCTGGGTTGTTTCCCTCTCCACGACGGACGTTAGCACCCGCCGTGTGTCTCCCGGATAGTACTTACTGGTATTCGGAGTTTGCAAAGGGTTGGTAAGTCGGGATGACCCCCTAGCCTTAACAGTGCTCTACCCCCAGTAGTATTCGTCCGAGGCGCTACCTAAATAGCTTTCGGGGAGAACCAGCTATCTCCAGGTTTGATTGGCCTTTCACCCCTAGCCACAAGTCATCCGCTAATTTTTCAACATTAGTCGGTTCGGTCCTCCAATTGATGTTACTCAATCTTCAACCTGCCCATGGCTAGATCACCTGGTTTCGGGTCTATATCCAGCGACTGAGTCGCGCAGTTAACACTCGCTTTCGCTACGGCTCCCCTAGATGGTTAACCTTGCCACTGAATATAAGTCGCTGACCCATTATACAAAAGGTACGCAGTCACACCACGAAGGTGCTCCTACTGCTTGTACGTACACGGTTTCAGGTTCTATTTCACTCCCCTCACAGGGGTTCTTTTCGCCTTTCCCTCACGGTACTGGTTCACTATCGGTCAGTCAGTAGTATTTAGCCTTGGAGGATGGTCCCCCCATATTCAGACAGGATATCACGTGTCCCGCCCTACTCGATTTCACTTTATATGCGTTGCCGGTTACGGGGCTATCACCCTGTATCGCACAACTTTCCAGAAGTTTCACCTGACGCATAAAAAGCTTAAGGGCTAGTCCAATTTCGCTCGCCGCTACTTTCGGAATCTCGGTTGATTTCTTTTCCTCGGGGTACTTAGATGTTTCAGTTCCCCCGGTTCGCCTCGCTGCGCTATGTATTCACGCAGCGATACTTGCTTATGCAAGTGGGTTTCCCCATTCGGAAATCCCAGACTCAAATGGTTTTTACTACCTAATCTGGGCTTATCGCAAGTTAATACGTCCTTCATCGCCTCTGACTGCCAAGGCATCCACCGTGTACGCTTAGTCACTTAACCATACAACCCGAAGGAGTTTCGAGTTGATGTCAAATCACCAAAGTTGTCTCTCATTATTTGAATGAGCGAGAGACATTTCGATTTTGCCGGACTCAATTTCGAATAATCACTTAAAAGTGATATTCCCAAGAACACTTGAATGTGTTTTTTGGTGTTTGTCTTAAAGACAAACATTGAGAACTTTACAAACAATCTTAAAGATTGTTTTGTCAGCTTTCCAAATTGTTAAAGAGCTAATCACTTCTTATGAAGTAACCATTTTTAAAGATTCTTTTTCAAGAACACTTAAAGATGGTGGAGCTATGCGGGATCGAACCGCAGACCTCCTGCGTGCAAGGCAGGCGCTCTCCCAGCTGAGCTATAGCCCCATCAAGGTGTCGATACTGTAGCCAATTCCTTGGGAAGGGAATTGGTGGGTCTGAGTGGACTCGAACCACCGACCTCTCGCTTATCAGGCGAACGCTCTAACCACCTGAGCTACAGACCCAGTATCGTCTCTTTTACTTATAAACCGTATCAATCTGTGTGGACACTCATCGTGAATAATCATCGTTTAAGGAGGTGATCCAGCGCCAGGTTCCCCTAGCGCTACCTTGTTACGACTTCACCCCAGTCATGAACCACAAAGTGGTAAGCGTCCTCCCGAAGGTTAAACTACCTACTTCTTTTGCAGCCCACTCCCATGGTGTGACGGGCGGTGTGTACAAGGCCCGGGAACGTATTCACCGTGGCATTCTGATCCACGATTACTAGCGATTCCGACTTCATGGAGTCGAGTTGCAGACTCCAATCCGGACTACGACGCACTTTTTGGGATTCGCTCACTATCGCTAGCTTGCTGCCCTCTGTATGCGCCATTGTAGCACGTGTGTAGCCCTACTCGTAAGGGCCATGATGACTTGACGTCGTCCCCACCTTCCTCCGGTTTATCACCGGCAGTCTCCCTGGAGTTCCCGACATTACTCGCTGGCAAACAAGGATAAGGGTTGCGCTCGTTGCGGGACTTAACCCAACATTTCACAACACGAGCTGACGACAGCCATGCAGCACCTGTCTCAGAGTTCCCGAAGGCACCAATCCATCTCTGGAAAGTTCTCTGGATGTCAAGAGTAGGTAAGGTTCTTCGCGTTGCATCGAATTAAACCACATGCTCCACCGCTTGTGCGGGCCCCCGTCAATTCATTTGAGTTTTAATCTTGCGACCGTACTCCCCAGGCGGTCTACTTAACGCGTTAGCTCCGAAAGCCACGGCTCAAGGCCACAACCTCCAAGTAGACATCGTTTACGGCGTGGACTACCAGGGTATCTAATCCTGTTTGCTCCCCACGCTTTCGCATCTGAGTGTCAGTATCTGTCCAGGGGGCCGCCTTCGCCACCGGTATTCCTTCAGATCTCTACGCATTTCACCGCTACACCTGAAATTCTACCCCCTCTACAGTACTCTAGTCTGCCAGTTTCAAATGCTATTCCGAGGTTGAGCCCCGGGCTTTCACATCTGACTTAACAAACCACCTGCATGCGCTTTACGCCCAGTAATTCCGATTAACGCTCGCACCCTCCGTATTACCGCGGCTGCTGGCACGGAGTTAGCCGGTGCTTCTTCTGTCGCTAACGTCAAATGATAGTGCTATTAACACTACCACCTTCCTCACGACTGAAAGTGCTTTACAACCCGAAGGCCTTCTTCACACACGCGGCATGGCTGCATCAGGCTTGCGCCCATTGTGCAATATTCCCCACTGCTGCCTCCCGTAGGAGTCTGGACCGTGTCTCAGTTCCAGTGTGGCTGATCATCCTCTCAGACCAGCTAGGGATCGTCGCCTTGGTGAGCCATTACCTCACCAACTAGCTAATCCCACCTAGGCATATCCTGACGCGAGAGGCCCGAAGGTCCCCCTCTTTGGCCCGTAGGCATTATGCGGTATTAGCCATCGTTTCCAATGGTTATCCCCCACATCAGGGCAATTTCCTAGGCATTACTCACCCGTCCGCCGCTCGACGCCGTTATCGTCCCCCGAAGGTTCAGATAACTCGTTTCCGCTCGACTTGCATGTGTTAGGCCTGCCGCCAGCGTTCAATCTGAGCCATGATCAAACTCTTCAATTTAAGATTTTGTTCGGCTCAATGAATACTGAACATTACATAAGTAATGTTTGAATTGACTGTGCTGAGTCTTTCGACTCAATGGTCACTTCGTTTCATTGAAACCTAATTTGATACCGAGGTATCTAATTGGATTATCATCAACGAGTGCCCACACAGATTGATAGGTCTATATTGTTAAAGAGCTTGCTTATCAAGAAGTTTTTCTCTCAAAGCGGAGGTGCATTCTAGCGAGATAATTGAGAGTGTCAAACACTTTTTTCAACTAATTTTCGTAGAAGCTTTTCACCTCTTCGACCCTGCTGAAGCCTTGTGGCGTCTGCCGTGTCGATGGATGCGCATTATAGGGAGAAGATTTTCTTTGGCAAGACTAAAAATGCATTTTTTCTAAAAAAACATGCCAAGCGAACACTTTCCATCCAACCTTAAAATTACCCAGAAATAACACTCAGGATCTCTACAATTTACCCACAAAAAGCTGTGGATAACTATTCGTCGCTATCAAAGAAGTAGGAAATGCGTGAGCGCGGATTAAGATACTCTTTGATTTTTTCCGGCAATTTAGACGGGTGAATCGCATTAACTATCTTTATATCCTTAGATGCAAGGTCAATGATTGGCGCTTGCGTTCTTGGAACAGCAGGATCATAGACCAGTACATTCGGGAACAATAGGTGAGATGCGTTCACTGAGATAACCAAGCCCACCATATTGTTAGAAAGCTGAACTACCGTCCCTGGAGGGAATACGCCCATAAACTTAATTAAGATATTAAGGTTCTCTTCTTTATATAGGTGCTTGCAGTTCTTATATAAGTGGGAAAGTGCTGTATATGGAATTTTCTGTTCAGAAGCGATTGGGGTATGACACAGATTGTCAAAAGCATTAGCAACAATAATCACCTGTGCGAGCTCATCAATCTCATCCCCCTTCAAACCCTCAGGGTAGCCAGAGCCGTCGCGTAGTTCATGATGTTGAGCGATCACGGTTTTTGCGCTTTCAGGAAAATCTTCAATCTGGTTAGCCATATCTAGGCCGTACTTGGTGTGCAGCTTTAGATAGTTGCTTTCGGGCTCACTCAGTGGCGTTTGCTTCCTTAATATAGCGGTTGGGATTTTGATCTTGCCCATGTCATGAAACAAAGCAGCAAACGAAAGTGCTTTAAGTTGCTCGGCAGAATAACCTTTCGCTCGCCCAATCATCATCGCAATAACGGCAACGTTAAGAGAGTGGAAGTAGATATCTTCGAACTCGTTCTTACCGTTCATTAAGTGCAAAGTAACATTGTCATCGCACATTAACTTCTCAACGATGTCGTCGATCAGTTGCTTCGCTTCCCCTACCGCATCTGCGGGACGGTTACGAATTTTCGTCATCACAGAACGCATTCGAGCGAGTGATCGTTCAAATTCTTTTTCACATTGAATAACGCGACGACGATAAGCGCTCAGCTTTTCAATTCGTTTTTGCTTCTCTTGCCATAATTTTTGAGCCTCAAGATCTAAGGCATCGTCTTTCTTTACTTCGGCTTGAGGCTGATTAGCAGGAAGGGGAGATGCATCGCTTTGTTCCGGATTAAAGTACACAAACTTCACGCCAAGGTGGCGAATCATCTCCACTTGTTCTTGGTCTTTAATCTTGAAGCTATTGAGTAGGAATGGGTGATCGTTCCACTTTAGCGGAAGACGGATATGTAACCCGGGCTGAATACGATCCACTGTAAGTTTAATTGCTGCCACTGTTCCACTGCTGATAAGACTTTATTGATAAGCCTCTAATACTAGTAGATTTTGTAAATGAATTCATCAATAAGGGGGATGAATGAAGCTTCTCTGTGCATGTCATCAACAAACTCGCACAGAGAGTAATAAAGAAGGGTTAGAAAAGAGTTCGATCCGCTTTGCGTAGTTTTAACTCCGCTTCAAATACCGGCTTGGTGTGTGATTGCTGATCTTTGATTAACCCCATTAACGTTTGAACTGCCACTCTAGCCATCTCGCTGATTGGGAAGTGTACTGCAGACACCGTTGGATATAAGCTTTCACACAAATCCACACTATCAAAACTCACCAATGAAATTTGTTCCGGCACAGGGATACGCTTTTCATGCAAAAACTGCATCGCTCCGACCGTCATCTCTTCACTACATGAAAACACAGCCGTCACTTCAGGATGGCGATGATAAATAGCGGCCATTGCATCATAACCACTTTGGCGTCCGTAATTGCCTTCTTCACACCAGCTTTCGTCTACATTAATGCCAGCCGTTTTCATTGCATCCACATAGCCGAGTTTTCGCAATAAACTGTTATGACGTTGAGAAGGACCGCTGATACAAGCGATATGTCTATGACCACCAGCAATTAAATGTTCAACGGCAATTCGACTGGCGTGATGATGGTTGAAGGTGACGCAACGTTCTTCTATGCCTTCGACATAACGATCAAGTAACACAAACGGCGTTGGCAACTTGGCAAGTTCTCGTAAATCATCATCAGATAGATAGCGGCTATGAAGCACGTAACCATCACACCGCAGATCATTAAAACGCTGAATGGCTTCCTTTTCCCCTTCTGCCGAATGGTGCCCTTGCGCTGTAATTAGGAACTTCTTATGCATGTCCAATTCGGTCTGCACTTGCTCCATCATCTCACCAAAGAATCCACCGGTATAGTACGTCACCAACAAACCAACCATGTTGCTAGATGAAGTTGCAAGCGAACGGGCAATAGCACTAGGGCGGTAGTTAAGTTCAGCCATCGCAGCTTCAACTTTTTTCTTTGTTTCTTCTCTGAACTTTCCCTCTCCATTAATAATGCGAGAAACGGTAGAGCGGTTTACTCCCGCAAGTTCAGCGACATCTTTAATCCTTGCCATCGTGCTTATTCAATCCAACTGCTTTTTGTTAATGGAGACAATACCAGAAAGTGACTGCCAGCAAATCGTAAGGTGTGTAGGGGGGGCGATGCTGGCAGCCTTAATCATACACTGGCAAATTTACGAGTAGAAATGAGAGTCGAATAATCCGTGATGCTCATACCGTGCTCAGCCAGCTCTTGCTTTAATATTGGAGAGGTCAGCACCTGAAGTTCTAACTCTCGCTGCAGAGCGTAGCCGCTAATAGACAATAAGTGTTGATCGACATCAGCAGGGTGACACATCACTTCAACCACATCATATTGAGACTTGAGACTTTTTAGATGCGCCATAACACCATCTAAACTCACCCCCTGATCATAGAACTCATCGGTAAAATGATACGTGGTATCACAGTCGATATGACACAAACCGCTACCACGCAACGGTACTCGATACAGCTCAGCCACTCTTCGAATCACTGGCAATAATTGAGGGTGAGTATGAGCATGATGATGACTATCTATATGGCTAAGCGGTAATCCCAACGAAAGAAAGCGCTCAACTTGAGCAACGGCTTCTTGGTAAACCGCCTCTTCTTGGAAATCACGCTTCTTCCACAACTCATTAAAACGAACAAACTGCTCCCCACCACTAGTAAGATTTGGATGGCCAGTTAAAGGAACCCCAGCGGTAAAACGAAGGTGGACGCCAATTTTTAAGTTCGGATTCTGATTCGCTAACTCAACAGCGTGTTGCTCTGCGTCCATACCCATCATCATGGTTGTCGATAGAACAACACCCTGTTGATGCGCTTTGATAATGCCGTTGTTTACACCTTGAGTTAAACCAAAATCATCTGCGTTAAAAATCACTTTCATTCGCGATGTTCCTCGAGTTACAAAGTCGTCAGTTTAAACTGCGGCAGGTATGGCGCATTCACTTCCAATATTTCATCTAAGATGGATTTCGCACGACCAATGTCTGGAACCAACGGGTTGTTAGTTAATGCCATTAAGGCTTTGTCATAACTCCCCTCAACCGCCGCTTCTATTGCGAGTTGTTCATAGGCTTTTACTTGATGAAGCAATCCACTGATATTGGTAGATAAATTACCAACAGCCAGAGGTTTTGCCCCCCAACTTCCGATAACGGCACTGCATTCAATAACGGCATCATCAGCTAAGCCATTGATTGCACCATTATTTAGCACATTAACAACGTGAATACTGTTACGATTGTTGTAAATCGAATCCACAAGATTTAAAGAAGCATCAGAGTAATAAGCGCCACCTCTCTCTTCTAATTCCTTAGGTTTGTGGTCTAAATTTGGATCTTGGTAAAGTTTGAAGAGTGCACTTTCTGTTTCCATCACCTGTTCAGCACGTGTCCCCTGCTCCCCTGCACTTTGCTTTTCTTCTGCTAACATCGCGTCGGTTTGATAGAAGTAACGATGATAAGGACATGGTATTGCGCCTAACGCTTTTAGAAATGCAGGATCCCATGGTTCTTCCCAAATGTTCTTCATACTGAAATTGGCACCGTCACCGACTTTCTCTAGTACCGTTTGAGTAATGTCTTCGCCTTTCAGCCAAGCTTTTAGCACCCAAACAAGATGGTTCAAGCCTGCAAACTCGAGTTGAAGCTCCTTCGGCTCACACTCCATCATTTCAGCTATCATCATCTCCATCGAGACAGGGACATTGCACAAACCAATACTCTTAACCTTAGAATACTTGCTCACCGCTTCAGAGACTAAACCTGCTGGATTGGTAAAATTCAGCATCCAAGCATTTGGCGCAAGCTCCTCAATATCTTTACAAATATCCAGAATCACGGGAATAGTTCGTAATGCTTTTGCAAATCCACCAGGGCCTGTTGTTTCTTGACCGATGACATCGTACTTAATTGGAATACGCTCATCGTTAGCTCGTGCAGCTAAACCACCGACTCGGAATTGAGTCATAACAAAATCAGCACCTTTGATCCCCTCACGTCGGTCAAATCCAGCTTTGATTTCAATATCTGCACCAGCTTTATCCACCATACGCTGAGCTAAGCCCTTGATGATCTCTAGCTTCTCAGCGCCTGCTTCAATATCCACAAAGTGCATCTGTTTGACTGGCAAAAACTCCAAGCGTTTGATCACCCCTTCTACCAGTTCCGGTGTATAGCTGCTGCCGCCACCAATAATGGCAAGCTTGATTGCATCTCTTGGCATAATGGTTTCCTTACTTCTCAGCGAGTTGCTTATTCAGCGCGACGATTTCAACGGCCATTTCTTGCGCCAATATTGTGGTCATCAAATGGTCTTGAGCATGTACCATCACTAACGTCATTGGTACTTTGCCTTCTCCTTGGTCTTCTTCGATCAATTGAGTTTGAATCAAGTGTGCTTTGTTAATGCACTCTCTCGCTTGAGAAAGCTTTTCCTCCGCTGCAACGAAATCTTTCTCTCTCGATAGACGTAACGCTTCGTAACTTAGACTTCTAGCCTCACCAGCATTGCAGATGATTTCCATCACAACTAATTCTTGTTCCATGTCTTCTCTCCGAAAAGAAGGGCTGCCAAGTCACAGCCCAATTAATAGTTAAGCCGTCACGCCTTCACCCGAAGGCTGCTCTGCTTCTTTGGATTCTTTATTGGTCGGTAATTCTTGCTCAAGTACCTGTTTCTCGAACATCTTGAAGAACGGCAGGTAAATAAAGAGGTCAAGAATAAGCAGGCCAATCACCAACAAAACAGGTGAGAATGTCCAACCACTTCCCCATGACGCACCAATAATCGCTGGCGTTGTCCAAGGCGTGGTCGCGACACCCATACCAACAAAACCAAGATGCACAGCAAAATATGCGATGGTTGCGTTCAAAATTGGAGCAAATACGAATGGAATAAATAGAATTGGGTTCATCACTACAGGGCTACCAAAAATGACTGGTTCATTGATTTGGAAGAACCCCGGAACAGCACTCATGCGACCAATACTTTTGAGGTGCGCTGAACGACTGAAAGACATCAGCAGGACTAGCGCCAGTGTTGCACCCGAACCACCAATGAAGATATAGAAATCCCAGAAAGGTTGAGTGAATACGTTTGGAATAGGCTGACCAGCAACAAACGCATCAATATTCGCACTGATATTAGTTAAGAAGATTGGGGATAACAGACCAACAACGATTGCAGCCCCGTGGATACCTGCAAACCACAACAACTGACACACAAGCAGCGCACCAATAATCGCTGGTAAAGTATTAGAAGCGCTGATCAATGGTTTGAACATTGCCATCACGGCATCAGGGATCAACATGTCATATTGAGTTTGAACAAAAATACTCAACGGATAGAGCGTAATGAAAATTGCCAAGACTGGCAGTAAAACTTCAAAAGAACGAGCGATAGCTGGCGGTACCTGCTCTGGCATACGAATGGTGATGTTATGCTTCTTCATAAATCGGTACAGTTCAACTGAGAAGAAAGCACACATAACCGCTGTAAAGATCCCTGTTCCTCCCATGTGATTCATCGCTAAAGCACCATCTTTGGCAGGAGCAGCAACCAATAAAAAGCTCATGAGTGACAAAACTGCACTAGTAATGCCGTCCATCTTGTACGCCTTCGCCAAACTGTAGGCGACCCCAAGCGAGACAAATATGGTCATGATCCCCATAGACATATTAAAGGGCATCATTATGGTATCGAAATGCGTTGTCGCGAAATCCAACCATATTTGCCCTAAAGTAAACGTGGTACCTTCAGCAAATGGGGGAAACGCAAAAATTAAGATAAAACTGCCGACAATAATAAACGGCATTGCCACAATAAATCCGTCTCTCATTGCTCTAACATGAGGTTGATTACCCACTTTAGCCGCAATTGGGGCTATATGCTTTTCGACGATTCCGATAATCGCATCATAAAGCTTCATAGATTCCATCCTTATTTCAGACAAAAGAATTCCGCACCGAATATTTATATTCAGTTAAAATTCCTACTTTTATTTAAATTATTGAATTAGTTAATAAGTTCTAATGCTTGTTGTAGTACTTCTTCCCCTTTCATCATTCCGTAAGCTTGAGGGGAAATCGCTTCAATATTTTTGCCGTGTTCATTTGCTGTTTTACGAAGCTCTTCTAGTTGGAATCGCACTTGCGGACCCAACAAGCAGACGTCGTATTCTTTAATTGCTTCATCAAAAGCATTCACTGACAGCGCATCTATCTTGCAGTCAATGCCTTGTTTTTCAGCTGCTTGCTCCATTTTCTTAACCAACATACTGGTCGACATCCCAGCACTACAGCACAAAAGAATTTTTTTCATAGCCTTACTCCCGTTGTGTAAATTTCAATCTACAAAAACTGTAGCAAAAATAACCAACGCAAAAAAGCGCAACCGGTTGCATTGTTCGTGAACCAAATCTCATTTTAGAAAATACAGCCTATTTTTTATTAATTATTTAGGTCTAGGATAAAAGCCAACAAAATAACAAAATGCATTAATTTATATTTATAACTATCAATATATTACTACTGACAACGTCATAATTAATTTCTAAAAAGGAATAGAAAATGAAATTAAATAAACTGGCTATGGTTACACTTTTAGGTACTGCGCTATCTCAATTTTCATTTGCCCAAACTGCACCAAAAGGCACGATATATTTAACCTTTGATGACGGTCCTATTAACGCTTCTATTGATGTGATTAATGTGCTTAATGAACAAGGCGTTAAAGGCACTTTCTACTTTAATGCTTGGCACTTGGATGGCATTGGCGATGAGAACGAAGATCGTGCATTGGAAGCTTTGAAACTGGCGCTTGATACAGGGCATGTCGTCGCGAACCACAGCTATGCTCATATGGTGCACAACTGTGTTGATGAATTTGGCCCAACGAGTGGTGCAGAATGTAATGCAACCGGCGATCACCAAATCAATGCTTACCAAGATCCTGTTTACGATGCTTCGACATTTGCAGATAACTTAGTCGTGTTTGAGAGATACCTGCCTAACATCAACAGTTACCCGAACTACTTTGGCGAAGAACTGGCTCGCTTGCCTTATACCAACGGCTGGCGTATCACAAAAGATTTTAAAGCCGACGGATTATGTGCAACCTCTGATGATTTAAAGCCTTGGGAACCCGGCTATGTCTGCGATCTTGATAATCCATCAAACAGTGTAAAAGCTTCTATTGAAGTACAAAACATCTTGGCGAATAAAGGATATCAAACGCATGGTTGGGATGTAGATTGGGCACCAGAAAACTGGGGAATTCCAATGCCTGCTAACAGTTTAACAGAAGCAGAAGCATTTCTTGGCTACGTTGATGCCGCATTAAACAGCTGCGCACCAACCACGATCAATCCGATCAACTCAAAAGCCCATGGCTTCCCTTGTGGCACGCCCTTGCATGCTGACAAAGTCGTGGTCTTAACACACGAATTCCTATACGAAGATGGCAAGCGTGGTATGGGGGCGACTCAAAACCTTCCTAAATTAGCAAAATTCCTTCGAATCGCTAAAGAAGCAGGTTACGTATTCGATACCATTGATAACTACACGCCTATTTGGCAGGTCGGCAACGCGTATGCTGCCGGTGATTACGTAACGCATTCTGGCACTGTTTACAAAGCAGTGACAGCACACATCGCGCAACAAGACTGGGCACCATCTTCTACTTCTAGCCTTTGGACCAATGCAGATCCTGCTACCAACTGGACACTTAACGTTTCTTATGAAGCAGGCGATGTCGTGACTTACCAAGGCCTACGCTATCTAGTCAACGTACCGCACGTATCACAAGCAGACTGGACTCCGAATACACAGAACACCTTGTTCACAGCTCTATAGGCTGTTCCTACTATCACCATGTAGTAGTTTGCGCGAGGCATACCCCTCGCGCTTTTTTTGTTTCGAGGATTCAGAAACTTCGAGGCACCGCCTTGAGCTACCGTATCGGCGCACCGACCTAACTGGGCAGGCACTCCTGACGCCACGCTGGATTTGAATTCACAAACCCTAGATACAACAAAGCCCCGACTTTCGTCGAGGCTCTGTCTTGGAATATGGTACCGGTGGGCGGACTTGATTGGACAGGCACTCCTGACGCCACGCTGGATTTGAACTCACAAACCCTAGATATAACAAAGCCCCGACTTTCGTCGAGGCTCTGTCTTAGAATATGGTACCGTTGGGCGGAGTTGATTGGACAGGCATTCCTGCCGCCACCGCGAAGGCAACGCTAACTTTCTTCCGCCATTTTCAAACACCCAAAACGACGAAAGGCCGCTTTAATAGCGACCTTTCTATATATGGTACCGGTGGGCGGACTTGAACCGCCACGCCCGAAGGCAACGGATTTTGAATCCGTCGTGTATACCAATTTCACCACACCGGCATCTCTGGGCTATTGCCCTTTGATGGTTGGCATTATACGTAAGCTTTTGACCTGCGCAAGCAGAAAAACCTTAAATAACTATCGTTTGCTGATAATTTCGCCACAAAGTGTGACAAAGGAGATCTCATCTTAGCTCAGTCTGCCGTTTCGCTTTGTTGTAATACTACCATTCAGCCCTATAAACGATTAACGGTAACATCCGAAACGTAACCATTACCTATATTAGATAGCGCACCATGAATCATCGTCGCTGCATCACCTGCACTCATAAAGCTACTGGTGTCTAATGACTTACCGCTCGTCTCCCAAAATTCCGTTGCCATACCTCCAGGATACACAGCGATAATTTTCATTGGTTTGCCTTTTAATTCCATACGAACGGATTCAATCAAACCTTTGACAGCCCACTTCACCGCGCAGTAGGTCGATTCTTGTGCCTTAGGCTGCAGTGCTGCTGTCGACATCACCATCACAACGTTTACTGGCTGATCTTGATAACGTTTGACCAACTCTCGAAGGATATTAATCGCCGAAGTGAGGTTATTTTCAATCAGCTTTTGAATCTCTTGCGGGTCTTGCTCAGCTAATAAACCAAAATACCCACTTCCCGCACAGTGAATCAGCTTAGAAGGCACTTTAGGCAGCTCATCAAACAAATTCTCGACTTGGGATGTATCCACCAAATCACAACTACGTGTTTGCGCTTTATTGGAGAGATGCTGAGCAAGAGTCGCCAACTTCTCTTCACTGCGTCCGGTTAACAGTGTTTCTTCGCCTTGAGCATCATACAACTTAGCTAGCTGCGCACCTAAGCCACTACTCGCGCCAGTAATTACGATCATCTTGTACCTCTATCACGTCATTCGTAATTTTGTTAACTCAGCAAGGTACCGTATGTTTGATGATTTCACAGGCTGAGTAGCGCGAAGTTTGAACTGGATAGCTTTGTTAAGTGGAAGGATGGATATAAAGTGTCTTCTGCTACGGTGATTTCTTCGTAATTAGAGACTCTGTGCGTTAGCTCTCTTTTCACCAACAAGCGGAATCTATATCCTGACGCACAATTTTAAAGGTAAGTGATGGAACTATGACGACTTCTACAACTCTTCCACCAGCAGGCTTCTTTCGTCGATTAGCGGCGTTGTTCTACGACACGCTGATTATCTTGGCGATTGAAATGATGGCTGCAGGTGTTGTAATGGCAATCGTCTTTGCGCTGAATGCAGCAGGATTGCTGAGCTACGGGGAATATGCGGATGCAGCTGACATGCTAGGAAAACATCCTGTATTAAGCCCACTATTTACATTCTATCTGGCGGCAGTCTGGGTATATTTCTTTGTATTCTTCTGGACTCGAGCAGGACAAACCTTAGGGATGCGAGCTTGGAAAATGCAAATTCGTAACAGTAAGGATGGTGCACCAATTACGGTCACTCAAGCGTTAATTCGTTTAGGTACGTCGGGCTTTGGTTTGGCTAACTTAACTGTGCCAATCGACCCACAAAAACGTGGCTTCCACGACATCTGGGCAAAAACTGAAGTCGTTGTCTTGCCGAAAGCAAAATAACAAAACAGCGTAAACAGAATAGAAAAAAGGAAGGCACTGTACCTTCCTTTTTTATGTTTATCGCTTTGGAAAACCTACAGTTTTCTTCTTAGCAAGGATACCGCGATTGCTAGGAACACTAAGCTAGGGGCCAATGCACCGAACACTGGTGGAATGCCGTATACCAAGGTAAGAGGTCCAAAGAACTCACTGGATATGTAGAAGGTAAAGCCCGCGACCACACCCGAAAGGACTCTTGCGCCCATGGTGACACTACGCAATGGACCGAAAACAAACGACAACGCCATCAGCATCATTACCGCGATAGAGAGCGGTTGAGATAGCTTGCGCCAAAATGCCAGTTCATAACGTGAGGCATCTTGTTCCGACGCTTTCAAATAGGTCACATAGTCATACAGGCCACTTAAAGAAAGCTCTTCTGGTTTCACCGTTACCACCGCCAGCTTATCTGGCGCTAATGAGGTGTGCCATTCCATCTGCTCTAAATCGCGCTTGGTAATGACGTTTTCATTTTCCATATCGGTGATTTGCACATAACGCATCAACCAGTTGTTATCTTGTTGGTAGTCGACTTCTTCTGCGAAGATAACTTTGTCTAAGTTCTTCTCTTCATCGAAACGCCACATGTTCAAGCCGTAGAGTTTGTCGTCTTCTACTTTACCGATAAAAATGAAGTCATTGGCATCACGAGCCCACACCCCAGCCCGAACGGAGACAATACTACCGCCAGACAAAGCAAACGCACGTAAATCACGAGCCATCTTTTGCGCTTCTGGTGCGCCCCACTGACCCAACGTCATAACGATAAGCATCAATGGTACGGCCGTTTTAAGCACAGATAAGCCGATGTCCAACTTAGAGAAACCCGCGGCTTGCATTACCACAAGCTCAGAGCTTGATGCCAGCATGCCCAAGCCAATCAAAGCACCCAGTAGCGCTGCCATTGGGAAGAACATTTCGATGTCGCGAGGAATACTCAAAAGTACGAAGTAAAGCGCATGCATTAAGTCATAAGCACCACGGCCGACTTTACGCAGCTGCTCTACGTATTTGATGATGCCCGACAAGCCAACGAAGGTCGCCAGAACCAACGCAGTGGTAGAGATGATCGTTCTACCGATGTAAAGGTCTAAGAGTTTAAACACAGCTTACGCGAGCCTCTTCTTGCGGAATTTGTCTTTCATTCGTCGAACAGGAACGCTGTCCATCATGTTTGCCAAAATAGCCACTATCAACAACATTGCATTGATTGGCCACATACCAATGGCCGCAGGAATCGCACCATCCTCTAACGCAGATTTCGTTGCACTGATGGCAAGGAAGTACGCAAGGTAAATCAAGATGGCCGGTCCCATTTTAGCGAAACGCCCCTGACGTGGGTTCACTGCGGATAAAGGAATAACCAGCATCGTTAATAGTGGAATACATACGAACAATGAGATACGCCATTGCAGCTCTGCTTGCGCTTCAGGATCTGGATGGCCAATCAAGTCCGCCGTTGGGTATGCCTCCCAGTCGCGACCTTTTTGCTTCACCTCACGTTGGCCAATCACACCTTCGTACTGATCAAACTTAGTCACCATGTACTCAACACGAGTCGGCACACCTTCATAACGCGTCCCCTCATGCATGGTGATGATCTGACGGCCATCCGACAATTCTTTCACTTCACCAGAAGAAGAGAACATGACGCTAGGCAAAATAGAATCACGTGGGCGCATCTGTGCTACAAACACGTTACTTAACGTGCTGTCTTTAATGTCATCAATGAAAACAACCGAAGAACCATCTGGCGTGCCTTGGAACTGACCTTTCTTAAGTAGATCAACGCTGTTTTCGGCAGCGACTTGTTCATAAAGCTGCTCTACGCGGTCTTGCGACCAAGGTGATAGCCATAATGCGTTAAACGCCGCAACACCAGAAGTAATGATCGCCAAGTACAACGCCGCTTGTACTAGGAATTTATTCCCAATACCTGTTGCGTTCATCACCACGATTTCACTTTCTGCATATAAACGACCAAACGTGATCAATATGCCGATGTACAAACTCAATGGCAGCATTAATAGCCCCATTGCTGGCATGTTTAAACCAACAATTGAGAAAATTAATCCAGCAGGAATATCCCCGTCCGAAGCGTCAGCAAGAACACTGATAAACTTCTGACTCAAAAACACCAAAAAAAGCACGAAGAAAATCGCAAATTGGCTCTTGAGTGTTTCGCGGATCAAATATCTAACAATAATCACGCTGAAATTACCTATACAAAACTTGTTTTTTTGGTCGAATCACTATAGTTTCCCGTTGAACCATTTATTTTTTTAAAAATTATAAACTAGATGTTAGCGCTTAAATCAGCTCTGTTGGTAAGACCTGAGCTTAAATTCAACAAGTAAGCGATCATTATCTAACATTTAGAGCAATTTGTCTTCAGGATGTAGGAGTACGCATGGAGTTCAGTGTTAAAAGTGGCAGTCCAGAGAAACAACGTAGCGCATGTATCGTTGTTGGTGTGTTTGAACCACGTCGCCTTTCTCCAGTAGCCGAGCAACTTGATAAAATCAGTGACGGTTACATCAGTTCACTACTTCGCCGTGGTGATCTAGAGGGTAAACCTGGTCAGATGCTGCTACTGCATCAAGTACCAGGTGTTTTGTCAGAGCGCGTTCTACTTGTAGGTTGTGGTAAAGAACGTGAGCTAGGCGAGCGCCAGTACAAGGAAATCATTCAAAAGACGATCAGCACACTTAACGAAACAGGTTCTATGGAAGCAGTATGTTTCCTAACTGAACTTCACGTTAAGGGTCGTGACACTTACTGGAAAGTTCGCCAGGCAGTAGAAGCGACTAAAGATGGTCTTTACACATTCGATCAGTTCAAGAGCGTTAAGCCAGAAACTCGTCGTCCACTGCGTAAGCTAGTATTCAACGTACCAACGCGTCGTGAACTAAACCTAGGTGAGAAAGCAATCACTCACGGTCTAGCTATCGCATCTGGTGTGAAAGCATCAAAAGATCTTGGCAACATGCCACCAAACATCGCAAACCCAGCGTACCTTGCTTCTCAAGCACGTCGCCTTGCTGACGATTACGAAACCGTAACCACCAAGATCATTGGTGAGCAAGAGATGGAAAAACTGGGCATGACATCTTACCTAGCAGTAGGTCGTGGTTCGAAGAACGAATCAATGATGTCTATTATCGAATACAAAGGTAACCCAGAGTCAGAAGCAAAACCTATCGTACTTGTCGGTAAAGGTCTGACGTTCGATTCAGGCGGTATCTCTCTAAAACCTGGTGAAGGTATGGATGAGATGAAGTACGACATGTGTGGTGCTGCGTCTGTATTCGGTACAATGAAAGCGCTAGCGAAGCTAAACCTACCAATCAACGTTATTGGTGTTCTAGCAGGCTGTGAAAACATGCCAGGCAGCAACGCTTACCGTCCAGGTGACATCCTAACAACCATGTCTGGTCAAACTGTAGAAGTTCTGAACACGGATGCGGAAGGTCGTCTTGTTCTTTGTGATGCACTGACTTACGTAGAGCGTTTCGAACCAGACTGCGTAGTTGACGTTGCAACGCTAACTGGTGCTTGTGTTATCGCACTAGGCCACCATATCAGCGGCGTAATCTCTAACCACAACCCACTTTCTCATGAGCTAGTAAACGCTTCTGAGCAAGCGAGTGACCGTGCATGGCGTCTACCAATGGCAGACGAGTACCACGAGCAGTTGAAGAGCCCATTTGCTGATATGGCAAACATCGGTGGTCGTCCTGCTGGTACTATCACTGCGGGTTGCTTCCTGTCTAAGTTTGCTAAAAAGTACAACTGGGCACACGTCGATATCGCAGGTACTGCGTGGAAATCAGGCGCAGCGAAAGGCTCAACGGGCCGTCCTGTCTCAATGCTTGTCCAATTCCTTTTGAACCGCAGCGGCCAAGAGACAGAAGAGTAATTTCTGAACAACATCTAAAAGGGCCGCAAGGCCCTTTTTTATTACCTCGATTTTCTAAAATGAAAATCGGATTTAATATGGTTTCAGGAAGAGACCAACGGCAAGTGAGAGAATGATGCAAACTGCAACCTTCTACATCATTAACGAAGAGAGCCCGCAAGCAACGGTGGCTGGCT
Organism: Vibrio owensii; assembly: GCF_002021755.1. Taxonomy (NCBI): domain Bacteria; kingdom Pseudomonadati; phylum Pseudomonadota; class Gammaproteobacteria; order Vibrionales; family Vibrionaceae; genus Vibrio; species Vibrio owensii. The sequence goes on along the minus strand of NZ_CP019959.1, from coordinate 2,304,728 downwards.
TTGAAGAATACATCGTGTTTTTGGCTCAGCACTTTGCTCGCCAAGGCGCAAAAGTATATCTGAACTGCCAAGACAAACCGCACGCCGAGCAGCTCGCTGAAGCCTTTTGGCAAATTGATGCAGACAAGTTCATGGCACATAATCTTGTAGGTGAAGGACCGAAATACGCCACCAATATTGAAATCGGCCATGAAGGTGTAAAACCTAATTGGAACCGTCAGCTGGTAATTAATTTGGCGGAAAATGAGACAACCTTTGCGAACAAGTTTGCTCAAGTGGTAGACTTCGTGCCTTGCGAAGAAAAAGCTAAACAGCTAGCAAGAGAAAGGTATAAAATTTACCGTCAGGCAGGTTATCAACTGCAAACGATCGAAATTCAATATCCTTAACGGTCAATCCTTATAGTTAAGCTCTCCACTCAGAGAGTTCACTTATAAAGATTGACTTAGATTCAACCATCAACGTATCCATTAAAAGAGCGCTATGGAAAAGACATACAACCCAACTTCAATCGAACAAGCTCTGTATCAGACTTGGGAAGAGAAAGGCTACTTTAAGCCACACGGTGACACTACTAAAGAATCATACAGCATCATGATCCCGCCACCGAACGTCACTGGTAGCCTACACATGGGCCACGCGTTCCAAGATACGATCATGGATACGCTTATCCGTTGTGAGCGCATGAAGGGTAAAAACACTCTTTGGCAAGTAGGTACGGACCACGCAGGTATCGCAACTCAGATGGTTGTTGAGCGTAAGATCGCTGCAGAAGAAAGCAAAACAAAACACGATTACGGTCGTGAAGCTTTCATCGACAAAATCTGGGAATGGAAAGGCGAATCTGGCGGCACTATCACTAAGCAGCTTCGTCGTCTTGGCGCATCTGTAGACTGGGATCGTGAGCGCTTTACGATGGACGATGGTCTATCTAACGCCGTTCAAGAAGTGTTCGTACGTCTATACGAAGACGATCTAATCTACCGCGGTAAGCGTCTAGTTAACTGGGATCCAAAGCTACACACAGCGATTTCAGATCTAGAAGTAGAGAACAAAGACACTAAAGGCAACATGTGGCACTTCCGCTACCCACTAGCAGATGGCGTTAAAACAGCAGATGGCAAAGACTACATCGTTGTTGCAACGACTCGTCCAGAGACCATGCTAGGCGATACTGGTGTTGCAGTTAACCCAGAAGATCCACGTTACAAAGATCTTATCGGTAAAGAAATCATCCTTCCTATCGTTGATCGTCGCATCCCAATCGTGGGCGATGAGCACGCAGATATGGAAAAAGGTACTGGCTGTGTGAAAATCACACCTGCGCACGACTTCAACGACTACGAAGTTGGTAAGCGCCACCAGCTACCAATGATCAACATTTTGACTTTCGACGCGAACATCCGTGACGCTTCTGAAGTATTCAACACCAACGGCGAAGCAAGCGACGCTTACAGCACTGAGCTACCAGCTAAGTACCACGGTATGGAGCGTTTTGCTGCTCGTAAAGCTATCGTTGCTGAATTCGACGAGCTAGGTCTACTTGAAGAAGTGAAAGATCACGATCTACAAGTTCCTTACGGCGACCGTGGTGGCGTGGTTATCGAACCAATGCTAACTGACCAATGGTACGTACGTACTGCGCCTCTAGCGAAAACAGCAGTTGAAGCAGTAGAAAACGGCGACATCCAATTCGTTCCTAAGCAATACGAAAACATGTACTTCTCTTGGATGCGTGACGTTCAAGACTGGTGTATTTCTCGTCAGCTATGGTGGGGTCACCGCATCCCTGCTTGGTACGACAACCAAGGTAATGTTTACGTAGGTCGCGACGAAGAAGAAGTTCGTAAGAACAACAACCTAGAGTCAGTCATTGAACTTCACCAAGACGAAGACGTACTGGATACATGGTTCTCTTCTGCACTATGGACGTTCGGTACTCAAGGTTGGCCAGAGCAAACTGACGATCTGAAAGTATTCCACCCTTCAGACGTACTAGTAACTGGTTTCGACATCATCTTCTTCTGGGTTGCGCGCATGATCATGATGACCATGCACTTCGTGAAAGACGAAAACGGCAAACCACAAGTACCATTTAAGACGGTTTACGTTACAGGTCTAATCCGTGACGAAAACGGCGACAAGATGTCTAAGTCGAAAGGTAACGTACTTGACCCAATCGACATGATCGATGGTATCGACCTAGAGTCTCTAGTAGAGAAGCGTTGTGGCAACATGATGCAGCCTCAGCTAGCGAAGAAGATCGAGAAGAACACTCGTAAGACGTTTGAAAACGGTATCGAAGCATACGGTACAGACGCACTACGTTTCACTCTTGCAGCAATGGCATCAACAGGTCGCGATATCAACTGGGATATGAAGCGTCTTGAGGGTTACCGTAACTTCTGTAACAAGCTATGGAACGCGAGCCGTTACGTAATGATGAATACAGAAGAGCAAGATTGTGGCTTCAACGGTGGTGAGATTGAATACTCACTAGCGGACAAGTGGATCGAGTCTCAGTTTGAACTTGCAGCGAAAGCGTTCAACAACCATATCGACAACTTCCGTTTAGATATGGCGTCTAACACGCTTTACGAATTCATCTGGAACCAATTCTGTGACTGGTACCTAGAGCTAACTAAACCAGTTCTATGGAAAGGTACTGAAGCGCAACAGCGTGGTACTCGCCGCACACTAATCACGGTTCTTGAGAAGACTCTACGCCTAGCTCACCCAGTGATTCCTTACATCACTGAAACTATCTGGCAAAGCATCAAGCCACTCGTTGAAGGTGTAGAAGGTGAGACAATCATGCTGCAAGCACTGCCTCAATTCGACGAAGCAAACTTCAACCAAGAAGCGCTAGACGATATTGAATGGGTGAAAGCGTTCATTACCAGCATCCGTAACCTACGTGCTGAATACGACATCAACCCAGGTAAGCCGCTTGACGTTATGCTGAAAGCTGCAAACGCAGAAGACGCAGCGCGTCTAGAAGCAAACAAACAAGTACTGATGTCTCTAGCGAAACTAGAATCTGTACGCGTACTTGCTGCTGATGAAGAAACGCCAGCGTGTGCAACAGCATTGGTTGCTAAGTCTGAGCTGATGATCCCAATGGCGGGTCTGATCGACAAAGACGCTGAGCTTGCTCGTCTAGATGGCGAAATCAAGAAGACTCACGGCGAAATCAAGCGTATCGAAGGCAAACTAGGTAACGAAGGCTTCGTAGCGAAAGCACCTGAAGCGGTTGTTGCTAAAGAGCGTGAGAAGCTTGAAGGCTACAAAGAGACACTAGCTAAGCTAGAAGAGCAGAAGACAACGATCGCTGCACTTTAATCGCTAAAGGCTAGAGTAAAAGAATCAAAGGGTTGATGTGAAAGCATCAACCCTTTTTGCATTTTATCGCTCGGAAAGCTTTCAAAGATATTCGCTCTTCTCTCCTACTTTCCCTCCTTTTTAATAGTTTTTACCTATCAAACTAATCTTAACTGCCCATTAGATTTAATGATAATAATTCTCAATAATAGACCTATCGAAACAACACAACGATTGAGTAATTATCATGAAAAAGACACTAACCTTTGCAGCACTCCATTTTACTATCGCGTTTAGTGTCGCTTACGTGCTTACTGGCGACATTCTAATTGGTAGTTTAATTGCCATGATTGAGCCTTCAGTGAACACCGTCGCTTTCTACTTTCATGAAAAGGCATGGGCAAAAGTCCCAGCGCTTAAAGCTCGTCAGTGGATGACCAAATTAAAAACCGCAAGCTTTGCCACTATCCACTTCAGTGTTGCCTTTAGCGTGGTTTACTTACTAACAGGTGATGCGTTTGTCGGCGGTATCATGGCGATGCTAGAGCCAAGCTTGAACACAGTGGCTTACTACTTCCACGAGAAAGTATGGATGCGTAAATCAGATAGCCAAACCCCACAGTTCTGCCTACACCAACACGCTTAAATATGGAGGCTCAATACGCCTCCTAACGAGCAAAATGACATTTACCATTGACAAAGTTGCGCACCGCAATTAATTTAATTGCGGTGCGCAACTTTATTTTTAGAGGTAAGTGATAATGAATGCTCGTCAACTCCGACACTACTCCCGTCAAGCCGTCCGATTGCTTGGTATGCTCGATAAACAATGCGGCGATGTCGCTCTCACTCCAGTACAAGCGCACGCCTTAGGTGAAATCCAGCTGCAGCCGTTAACCATCAATCAATTGGCACAGCAGCTTAATGTCGACAAGTCCAATGCGAGCCGAACCGTTACTGGTCTGATTAAATTAGGCTTGGTTGAGAGCATCGAAAACCCAAAAGACAAACGTAGCCAACTTGTAGCGCTTACAGAGCGAGGGCAACTGGCGTTATCGCAACTAGACCAGCAGCAAAACAGCTTCTTTGAACAACTGCTTACCCAACTGGATGACAGCGAGCGAGAGCAACTCAAACTTGGTCTGGAGACTTACCTAAAAGGGCTAACAAAAGTGTGTCAGGCTGAGGAATACGTTCTTCGACCTCTTACCAAAGCAGATAACTCGCAAGTTGCAGACGTGATTCGTAAAGTCTCTGCAGAATACGGTTTAACCGCAGACAAAGGTTATGGTGTGGCCGATCCAACGCTTGATGACATGTACTCGGTTTACGACCAGCAAAGCGCAGCCTACTGGGTAGTCGAATACCAAGGCGAGATTGTGGGCGGCGGCGGCTTTGCACCTTTAGCTGGTGAGCCAAATGTGTGTGAGTTGCAAAAGATGTACTTCTTACCTCAAACAAGAGGGCACGGTTTAGCCAAACGCATCGTCGCATTGAGCTTACAACTGGCGAAACAGTTTGGGTATCAGCAGTGCTATTTAGAAACGACAGAATGTCTAAGAGAAGCGGTAGGCTTGTATGAAAAACTAGGCTTTGAGCATCTCGATGCCCCGCTAGGACAAACGGGGCATGATGCATGTGAAGTCGTGATGCTTAAAACTTTATAGCGCTTTATCCCAAAACTTAAAGTACAAGGTGGGTAACACAGAGCTCTTGGCTAAGCGCCACTGTAAATGCTTGACGTTGCCCATCCAACTCCACCACGAGTTCGTAGAGATCATTTGGATCGGGATCATTAAGATCGGCATACTTTGGCGCTTCGATCTGGAATAAAGCACTCGCATGATCCGCTCGGACATCAATAGGAATATGGTAAGTCATGCCATTAAACTTAACCGATGCTGATACTAAACCCGGAGCAAAAGTTTGGTAGTACAAATCCACCTTAAACTCACAACCACCACCGTGGTGCCAAATCTGCTCGGTAGCCACGCGGTCTAAACGCACATTGCGAATAAACTGCAGATACGGTTCTTGCCATACCCCTAAGCGCTCATCACTCTTTTGGTATTCATGATCCGCAAGTGAACACAACTCTGGTTTATCCTCATCCAACAGAAGATCTTCTTCTTCCTCAAGGAACAGGATCTCAAAACGGTTACGCCCCATCTGCATGAACGGGCGAATGTCTTTTTTGTACACGCTTTGTGAGCCATCACAGTCGAACAATGCTACCCCGTTCAAACGCACTTCTGCATGGTAATCCACACCACCCAACACCATTTCTACCGCAGGGAATACCATCATGGATTCGTCCACTTCAATGTCGTGCATCAGGTGCCACTCTTGCTGACGAATCGCTTCTTCAGTCAGTTCAGCAGGCAATACCTGACTCAAAGGAGCAGGGAAAGTAATGTCATCCTGTGGGATAGAAAGGTCCGTCAGTGGAGAGACTTGCCATAAACCGGCGAGTGAGAGTTGCATATACACCTTGAGCTAGATCAATTTTCACGCATTATATACACAACTAACTTAGGGTTACAGGCTATAAGCAGACAAACTCAATGAGAATTATTTATCGTTATCTTCGGTTATCATTTTCAAGGCACAAAAAAGCCAGCGATAAACGCTGGCTTCTTAGATTGAATAAGAGGATTACTCTTCGTCTTCATCATCTTCTTCAGGGTAAAGCGCATCTTCGCCTTCGTAGTAAGTACCCCAACCGTCGTAAATGATGTCGTATTTTTCTGCAAGATGAACCAGTTTCTCAACCTGTGCATCAATTGCTTCTGCGTTTAGTGCAGATTCCATTGTTGCATCACAGCAAAGCAGTTTGTTGCCGTCTTCATCTTCTGTTTCTTCAGCTTCAAGAACTTCAAAGCCCATCTTGAACGCTTCAACAACCGCTTTTTCTAGCGTATCGAAGTCTTCAGCAAATAGGTGGTGCTCGATTTCGTATAGTGAATCTGGATCGCTGCCGTCTTCTAGCAGCGCTGCAATGATATCGCGAGTCTCTTCCTTTTGAATCTCAATTAATTCTTCTACTGATAGATATTCATCTTCGTGAGACATGTTTTGGCTCCAGATTAGTTACTTGATGGAAACACTATACTCTAAACTGAGTACGTTAATGCGGTGAAATATGGCACGGATTGCGATGAAAAGCCACAAACAAACACCAAACTGCGGTGATTCTTGATGATAATTTTTACTCGTAAATCTAAACCCCGCTCACAGAAACAAAAAATTAACAAAAACGGCTAATCTTTAATATTCAGAAGATCCTAATCGAACCTAAGACGAGTAATTTTAGGCTTGTTTGCGTGTTTATGATCTTGGAGTGAATACAGCAACGGCTCGGTAATTCTGACCTAACGAATAAAAGAAAGCTAAAAACTGCATATTTCAGAATGGTTATGCACGTTTTATGCACTTTTGATGTATGAGTTCTTTCTCAAACGAAAAAGAATAAAAACGCACTTTTTAAAACTCATGAACAAACAACAAAATATAGAATTAAAATACACCAAGGAACTATTTACAAAATATAACGCCAAAAAACGATATTTTTGCAATATATAAGCAAAGTTCTAGGACTTGCATCTTTGCACCAAGCTTGTCATAACTAACGGCTGGAATATTTGTAAGGATGCAAAATGAGTAAGCTGTACGTTGGATCAGAAGTTGGTCAACTAAGACGAGTTCTATTAAACCGCCCAGAGCGCGCCCTCACCCACCTAACGCCATCGAACTGCCACGAGCTACTGTTTGATGACGTATTAGCGGTAGAAGCGGCAGGTGAAGAACACGACGCGTTTGCGCGCACACTGCGTGAACAAGATGTCGAAGTACTACTGCTTCATGATCTGCTGGTTGAAACCCTTGCGGTTCCAGAAGCAAAACAATGGTTGTTGAATACTCAGATCTCTGACTTCCGTTACGGTCCGACTTTCGCTCGTGATTTACGTCAGTACTTCGCAGAGATGGACGATGAGCACCTAGCAAGCATTCTTCTTGGCGGCTTGGCATACTCCGAACTGCCAATCAAATCTTCATCAATGTTGCCGAAGATGAAGCGCCCACTGGATTTCGTGATCGAACCTCTGCCTAACCACCTCTTTACCCGTGACACGTCATGCTGGGTATACGGCGGCGTTTCTCTTAACCCAATGATGATGCCTGCACGTCAACGCGAAACCAACCATCTGCGCGCGATTTATCGCTGGCACCCAACCTTTGCGGGTCAGGACTTCATTAACTACTTTGGTGATGAAGACCAACACTACGACAATGCTAACGTTGAAGGTGGCGATGTACTGGTTATCGGTAAAGGTGCCGTTCTAATTGGTATGTCTGAGCGCACAACCCCGCAAGGTGTCGAAAACTTAGCGGCAAGCCTGTTTAAATCTGGTCAGGCGAAAGAAGTGATTGCTATCGACCTACCAAAACACCGCTCGTGCATGCACCTTGATACGGTCATGACGCACATGGATGTAGACACTTTCTCGGTATACCCAGAGATCATGCGTAAAGATTTAGACACTTGGCGCCTAACACCTAAAGGCAACGGTGAAATGCATGTCGAAGCATCACACAACTATCTGCATGCCATTGAATCGGCACTTGGCTTAGACCAATTGAAGATCATCACAACCGGTGGTGACAGCTACGAAGCTGAGCGAGAGCAATGGAACGATGCCAACAACGTACTGACGGTGAAACCTGGTGTTGTGATTGGTTACGAACGTAACGTCTACACTAACGAGAAGTACGACAAAGCTGGCATTGAAGTCCTGACTATTCCGGGTAACGAGCTTGGTCGCGGTCGTGGTGGTGCACGTTGTATGAGCTGCCCTATCGAACGTGACGATATTTGAGAAACCTCTCCCACCAAATAAAACCAATTGAGACTAAGGTTGATGTGAATGCATCAACCTTTTTTTGCTTTCAATTAAAATAATTATTCACAATAAAATCATTTATATGTTTTAATGCTTTTATTCTTTATCAACCAAACGACCTAAGGGACGAGCTATGGCTTTCAATCTACGTAATCGCAACTTTTTGAAGCTATTGGACTTCTCAACTAAAGAGATCCAGTTTTTGCTCGAACTGTCTGCAGAGCTGAAAAAAGCTAAATATGCAGGAACAGAGCAGAAGAAACTTCAAGGTAAAAACATCGCACTAATCTTTGAGAAATCTTCTACTCGTACCCGATGTGCGTTTGAAGTCGCGGCCTTTGACCAAGGCGCTCAAGTCTCTTACATCGGTCCTTCTGGCTCACAGATCGGTCATAAAGAATCGATGAAAGATACCGCTCGTGTTCTTGGTCGTATGTACGATGGCATCGAATACCGTGGCTTTGGTCAATCCATTGTTGAAGAGCTTGGTACTTATGCTGGTGTACCTGTCTGGAATGGTTTAACGGATGAGTTTCACCCTACCCAAATCCTTGCAGACTTCCTGACCATGCAAGAGCACGGACGTGGGAAACAACTGCATGAGATGACGTTTGCTTACCTTGGTGATGCTCGCAATAACATGGGTAATTCACTCATGGTTGGCGCAGCAAAAATGGGCATGGACATCCGCCTTGTAGCGCCAAAAGCGTTCTGGCCAGAGGAAGCATTAGTGGCAACTTGCCAAGAAATTGCCCAACAAACCGGTGCGAAAATCACGCTGACGGAAAACGTTGAAGAAGGCGTTAAAAGCTGTGACTTCCTATACACTGACGTTTGGGTCTCGATGGGTGAGTCGGCTGAGGCTTGGGATGAGCGTGTTGCGCTGATGACACCTTACCAAATCAATATGGATGTGATTAAGCAAACGGGCAACCCTCATGTGAAGTTCATGCACTGCCTGCCAGCCTTCCACAACGATGAAACGACTGTGGGTAAAGAGGTAGCAGAGAAATACGGAATGAAAGGGCTTGAAGTCACCGAAGAGGTGTTTGAGTCTGAATACTCTATCGTATTCGACGAAGCCGAAAACCGCATGCACACGATTAAAGCCGTGATGGTGGCAACCTTAGGCAGCTAAACCAAAGCATTAAAAATGGTAACAAAAACCATGATGTAATCGCTTGCGCTCACGAAAGTTAAGCGTATAATGCTCGGCAATTTGTCTGAGGATTACGAAATGACCACGCCGATTGCTGACGTAAAAACGCGATTTGCTCTAGCTAAGCGACTACGCTTACGTGCTGTTATTTTCGTTAATTCTATTGAATTTTAAAACCTCCCCAATTGGGGAGGTTTTTTTATGTCCGAAATTCCATCAGGGTAATTTTGGGGATAGTCACCACTGTTATAGGGAAGAAGATCATGGCGAACTCGCTTTACCAGAAGCACATCATCTCTATTCCAGAGCTTTCACGTGAAGAACTGGAACTGATTGTAGAAACTGCAGGTCAGCTAAAAAAAGAACCTCGTCCAGAACTGATTAAAAACAAGGTTGTAGCGAGCTGTTTCTTTGAGCCATCCACACGTACTCGTCTGTCATTCGAAACAGCGATTCAACGTATCGGTGGCGATGTAATTGGTTTTGATAACGGTGGTAACACCTCTCTGGCGAAAAAAGGCGAGACGCTGTCTGACTCAGTTCAAGTGATCTCTTCTTACGTCGATGCGTTCGTGATGCGCCACCCTCAAGAAGGCGCAGCGCGCTTGGCGTCTGAGTTCTCTAACGGCGTACCAGTTATCAACGCTGGTGATGGCGCAAACCAACACCCAACGCAAACGCTACTCGACCTATACACCATCGCGGAAACACAAGGTCGTCTAGACAACCTGAACGTTGCGTTCGTTGGTGACCTAAAGTACGGCCGCACCGTACACTCATTGACGCAAGCATTGGCGAAGTTCAATAACATTCGTTTCTTCTTCGTTGCACCAGAAGCACTTGCGATGCCAGATTACCTATGCGAAGAGCTAGATGAAGCAGGTATCCAGTACAGCCTGCACACAGACATGGAAAGCGTGATTCCTGAGCTAGACATTCTGTACATGACTCGCGTACAAAAAGAGCGCTTCGATGAATCAGAATACGCACACATCAAGTCAGCTTACATCCTAACAGCGGCACTACTAGAAGGTGCGCGTGAGAACTTGAAAGTACTGCACCCACTACCACGTGTGGATGAGATCACCACAGACGTCGACGTCACACCACACGCTTACTACTTCCAACAAGCAGAAAATGGCGTTTACGCGCGCCAAGCATTGTTGGCACTGGTTCTTAACGAAACACTGTAATCGAGGGAGAGAATAACATGGCTAAAGAAACTCAATTGCAGGTTGAAGCAATCAAAAACGGCACAGTAATCGACCACATTCCAGCACAAATTGGTATTAAGGTGCTGAAGCTGTTCGATATGCACAACTCTTCTCAACGCGTCACCATCGGTCTGAATCTGCCTTCATCTGCACTCGGTCACAAAGACTTACTCAAGATTGAGAACGTGTTCATCAACGAAGAGCAGGCAAGCAAACTGGCACTTTACGCACCACATGCGACCGTAAACCAAATCGAAAACTACGAAGTTGTGAAGAAGCTAGCGCTGGAGTTACCAGAGCAAGTTAAAAACGTGTTTGAATGCCCAAACACTAACTGCATTACCCACAACGAGCCGGTTGCAAGCAGCTTCCAAGTGTTCGAGAAGAAGGAAGAAATCCGTCTGAAGTGTAAATACTGTGAGAAAGTATTCGCACGTGAGATCGTGACTGAGCGTTAATTTCTCGCTTCGATTCTTGCTAACGATAAATTGACTAATACCCCGCTAGTGCGGGGTATTTTGCTCTTTACGTGCTTCATGTTTAAAGGCAAACTGATTCTTCTTAAGAACGCTCAAGATACTTGAGCAAACTCTTTATTCCCCCTAAACAGATGGAACAATTCAAATGACGAAAGTACTTCACACTGAGTCTGCACCAGCAGCAATCGGTCCTTACGTTCAAGGCGTAGATCTAGGCAACATGGTTCTAACTTCTGGCCAAATCCCAGTAAACCCAGCGACAGGTGAAGTGTCTGCAGACATCGCAGAGCAAGCTCGTCAATCTCTAGAGAACGTAAAAGCTGTTGTTGAAGCATCAGGCCTTAAAGTGACTGACATCGTTAAAATGACAGTATTCGTGAAAGACCTAAACGACTTCGGTACAGTGAACGAAGTTTACGGCAAGTTCTTCGATGAGCATGAAGTAGCAAACTACCCTGCTCGTTCTTGCGTAGAAGTAGCTCGTCTACCTAAAGATGTAGGCATCGAGATTGAAGCAATTGCAGTTCGCAAATAATTGCACTTGCTGACAAGCATAAAAAAACGGGTAGCTCAGGCTACCCGTTTTTATTGTCTTTTTGTAATGATATCGCAGTAAAACTCAAGCAGCGTTGCGCTGTTTCACTTCTTCATCCAACTCAGCCAACTTCTCTTTCATTTGCTCGCGGCAAATATTCGCTAGCTCACGTACGCCTTCTTTACCGTAACCTTCAGAGCTAACTGGTGGTAGCATCTCAATGATCACATGACCGTTATTCCAGCGGTTCAATTTGATGTGATCGGTAGAGCTACACACGATTGGAATGATTGGTACTTCTGCACCGATAGCCGCATGGAATGCACCGGTTTTAAATGGCAGTAAACCACGGCCGCGTGAACGTGTACCTTCTGGGAACATCCATACTGAAACATCGCTGTTTTTGATGCTGTCCACGACTTGGTCGATAGTGCCTTTTGCTTTAGAGCGGTTTGCACGGTCAATCAAGATGTTACCTGTTAGCCAATAAAGCTGACCAAACAACGGCATCCACGCGAGGCTCTTTTTACCTACTGTTACCACTTTTGGTGTTACTGCAGAAGAGACAGTGAAAAGGTCCCAGTTGTTTTGGTGGTTAGCAATGTAAACATGCTGACCGCGAGAGTACGCATCTTCCGGAAGACGCAGCTCAAGCTTGATACCAAATACGCGCGACATCTTGCCGAATAGACGACCAAAGGTGAACACGTGCTTAGGGTTTCGAGGGCTTAGTAGGCAGTAACCACAACCACCAATAAACATCACAATTGCGAAAATTGCGACAGCAAATACACGTAACAGTGCAATCATTGTTGTTCTCCGGGAACCGGCTTTGCGCCAGCTACAGCTATTATTGTCTCTTTGAACATAGTCATGAACTATGACAGAAAGCGCGATATAAAAAAGCCGAAACCTGAGTTTCGGCTCTCTTCATATCTAGGTCAACTGCGATGCAGTTTAACCTGCCTCACTCACGCGCTCAATATTTGCGCCAAGTGCAGACAGTTTATTTTCGATTTTGTCGTAACCGCGGTCGATGTGGTAGATGCGATCAACGATGGTTTCGCCTTTTGCGATACAACCTGCAATCACCAAACTTGCCGAAGCTCGTAGGTCAGTTGCCATCACTTGTGCGCCACTTAGAGAGTCTACGTCGCCACAGATAACCGTATTACCTTCGATATCTGCTTTCGCGCCCATACGCATCAATTCAGGTACGTGCATGAAACGGTTTTCAAAGATAGTTTCAGTGATCACGCCGCCGCCTTTCGCCATCATGTTCAATAGCGTGAATTGCGCCTGCATGTCAGTAGGGAAACCTGGGTGCGGAGCCGTGCGAATGCTTACTGCTTTCAGCTCACGGCCAGTCATATCAACAGAAATCCAGTCTTCACCAGTTTCTACTAATGCGCCCGCTTCCTCTAGCTTAGCCAGTACCGCTTCTAGCAGATGTGCATTGGTGTTGCGACATACAACTTTGCCGCCAGAAACCGCTGCTGCAACTAGGAAGGTGCCGGTTTCGATACGGTCAGCCACAACGCTGTGCTTACCACCACCTAGACGCTCAACGCCTTCGATAGTGATGGTATCAGTACCCGCACCAGAGATTTTTGCGCCAAGTGTGTTTAGGAAATCCGCTGTATCAACGATTTCAGGCTCACGCGCTGCGTTGTCTAGCGTTGTTGTGCCATCAGCAAGCGCTGCTGCACACATGATGGTGATCGTTGCACCAACACTCACTTTGTCCATCACGATGTGCGCACCTTTAAGGCGACCATCGACTTCCGCTTTCACGTAACCATCTTCTAGTGTGATGGTTGCGCCAAGCTGTTCTAGACCAGTAATGTGTAAATCAACAGGACGAGCACCGATAGCACAACCGCCAGGTAGAGAAACCTGACCTTGGCCAAATCGAGCTACAAGAGGACCAAGCGCCCAAATAGATGCACGCATGGTTTTTACTAAATCGTAAGGAGCACAGTATTCGTTGATACTGCTTGGATCGACATGAACGGAACCATTACGACTTACTTTTGCGCCAAGACGCTTAAGCAGTTCCATGGTTGTGTCGATATCACGAAGGTGTGGCACGTTCGCCACTTCTACAGGCTCTTCCGCCAAGATAGACGCAAATAAAATCGGCAGTGCTGCGTTTTTTGCACCTGAAATGGTCACTTCACCAACCAGTGGTTTATCTGACCCAATAACTCGAAACTTTTCCATCAATAAACCTTAAAGCGACATTAGCTTCTTATCACGAGCCCACTCTTCTGGAGTGAACGCTTTGATCGATAGCGCGTGAATGTCGTTACGCTGGATGTAATCCATCAGAGGACCGTAAATTAACTGCTGCTTCTTAACGCGGCTCATTCCATCGAAACAAGCATCAACAGCAACCACCTCATAGTGGCTACCTTCACCTTTTACATGCACTTCTTGAAGGTTTAGTGCTTCTTCTAGTAACTGTTGTACTTTTGCGCTATCCACAATTTACCCCTGATAATTCTGTATATGTTTGGCCACTAAAGATTCAACGTTGCTCAGCTGAAACAAAGTGCGCAATTGCGCCGGCACGAAACTGAGCATTATATGACAGTTTTGCTTTTTTGCATGCTCTAATAAGTGGATTAACATCACCATTCCCGCAGAGTCAATGCGTTCAATCTCTTGGAGCGAGCATTCTAGCTCGGTTTGAGAAGGCTGCCATTGCTGTGCCACCGCCCACAATGCGGGCACTGTATCGCGATCCAGCGCCCCTGTAAGCTTAAGAATGTCTGTTTGTAAATGCCACTGAGAATGAGACTGCGCCATTACTTTGCTGCCTCGAAGCGAATTGGCTGTGCTGCCAGTTTCTCTAAATCTTTTGCGACCGCAAGAATACCGTCTTGGCGAATCTGAGTATTCCACTCTGATTGCTTGCTCGATAGTAAGCTAATACCTTCTGCAACCATGTCGAATGCTAACCATTCACCGGTTTTCTTATCTTTACGCAGTTTGAACTCAAGTTTAATATTTGGACGCGGCGCGTCAATGATATCAACTTTGATGCTCGTAATGCGCTTAGAAGGGTCCAGTTTTGGCTCAGGGCCAAATTCAATTTGTTGATCCGTGTACTGTGTTAACACTTGCGCATATGAAGTCACCAAGTAAGCGCGGAATGCTGTGATGAATTCACCCACATCTTCACGCTTCGCCCCTTTTAGGTTTGGACCAAGCAGTTTCAATGCTGCATAGCGATCGTTGACGTAAGGCATCAGCTCTTCTTCAACAATGGTTTTGAGCAAGTTTGGATCTTGTTTGATTTGCGGCTGCTCGTTTTTCAGACGCTCGAACGTCACTTCAGCAACCTGCTTCATCATTGAATATGGCTGAGTTTTATCTACTTCAGCTGCCACTGCGCCAAAAGCAGTAAACGTCGCTACGAATGAAAGTAATAGTCTAGAAAACATGGGTTATTCCTTACTCGTGTCACCAGAATCGCCTGAGCCACCAATGCTGTACAGTACCTGACCAATCAGGTCTTCTAATACTAATGCAGATTTGGTGTCTTCGATGGTATCACCATCAACAAGCATTTCTTCATCGTCAAAAACAAAGCCCGGAACCAAGCCAATGTACTGCTCACCAATCAATCCTGATGTCAAAATTTGCACACTAGAAGTTTCAGGGAACTGGTTATACTGGCTGTTAATCGACAAGCTCACGACTGGTAATAGGCTATCAGGGTTAAGTGAAATGTTACTTACACGACCGATAACAACGCCACCAACTTTCACTGGAGAGCGTACTTTCAAACTACCAATATTATCGAACTCGGCTTTCAGGGTGTAAGTATTGCCAGAGCCAATGCTTTTTACGTCAGCAACCTGAAAAATCATCACAAGAATCGCGCAAATTCCTGCTAATACAAAGCTGCCAACCCATAATTCTGTTTTACGTGTTTGTTGCATGATTAATTCCCAAACATCAATGCGGTCAGTACAAAGTCTAGTCCCAGTACTGCTAAAGAAGAATGCACAACAGTGCGCGTCGTTGCTCGGCTGATCCCTTCCGAAGTTGGAATAGCGTCATAGCCATTAAATAGAGCGATCCAAGTAACGGTAATCGCGAACACGATACATTTGATCATGCTGTTACCGATATCTTGACCTAGTTCAACCGAAGATTGCATCGCAGCCCAAAAGCTGCCGTGGTCTACGCCTTTCCAATCCACACCGACAATCTGAGCTCCCCAAATGCCAACCGCCATAAAGATCATAGCCAATAGAGGCATTGAGATGACACCAGCCCAAAAACGCGGTGCGATAACACGTTTTAGTGGATCGACGGCCATCATTTCCATACTAGAAAGCTGCTCCGTTGCTTTCATGAGTCCGATTTCTGCTGTCAGAGCAGAGCCAGCACGGCCAGCAAACAAAAGCGCCGTAACAACAGGGCCAAGTTCACGTAGCAACGATAGAGCCACCATCTGACCAAGGCTACCTTCTGCACCATAGTCCACCAGCACAACATAACCTTGCAGACTAAGCACCATACCGATAAACAAACCCGAAACGACGATAATCGCCAATGACTGTACGCCAACCGAGTAAAGCTGTTTAATCAGTAACGGAAAGTTTTTTATTGGCTGAGGTCGAGTCACCAAGGCGCCAATGAGCATTAAAGTCGCGCGACCAAACGCTTCACAGATGGCGAGCGTGCGTCTTCCTAAAGAAGCGACAAATTGAATAAAGCTATCGGCCATCAAATAAGTCCTTTTCGATACTTTGAGCACGGAAGCGGAATGGTACTGGCCCATCAGCTTCACCTTTTAAGAATTGCTGCACGCGAGGATCAGGGTTATCTCTCAGTTCTTGCGGCGTACCAAAGGCTATGATTTTGCCATCGGCCATCAAGTAAACCCAATCGGCAATACTCATCACTTCAGGAACGTCGTGAGAAACAACAATTGAAGTCAGGCCTAGTGCTCGATTCAAATTACTGATTAATTCAACCAGCACACCCATGGTGATTGGGTCCTGCCCTACAAACGGCTCATCGTACATGATGAGGTCTGGATCAAGTGCAATTGCACGCGCTAACGCAGCACGTCGAGCCATACCGCCAGATAATTCGCTAGGCATCAGCTTTGCCGCACCACGTAAGCCAACGGCTTCAAGCTTTAGCAGCACCATGGTACGGATGAATTCTTCAGAAAGTTCAGTGTGTTCACGTAAAGGAAACGCCACGTTGTCGAACACGTTCAAGTCAGTAAACAAAGCGCCCGACTGAAATAACATGCTCATTTTCTTTCGAGCGTGATAAAGCTTTTTACGAGATAGTGATGGGATATTATCGCCATCAAACCAGATCTCTCCTTGCTCAGGATAAAGCTGCCCGCCGATCAGGCGCAGCAGTGTCGTTTTACCAATCCCTGACGGCCCCATAATGGCGGTCACTTTTCCTTTTGGCACATGCAAATCAACACCATCGAAGATCTTGCGTTCGCCGCGTGAAAAAGTGAGATTGTTAACGGTAACTAAATCGTTGTTCGACATACTATCTCTTCTACTGTTTGTGAGCGGTTCTCACAGAGTTGCAATCCAACTCAACCCCGATTGTTTTCAAGATATTACGTCGAGAATATCCTAAAGTGACTTCGGTACACTTATTAGGCTGCAATCATAAGCACATTGAACGTTAATTAAAAGCACTGTTCAATTAAATAAAGCCCGCGAAATTCAAGCAATTCTTCATAAATTATGACGAAATGACAGGAAGGTGTTTATATCCCATGCCAGATTAACCGTATTCTGAACGAAGAGTATATGAGCAACAATTAAACACAATTTCGTTACTAACCTTTAATTTATTTGTTGTTTATCTTCCATTTTTGGCCGCAAAAGGTCAAAATTAGCGGTTACTCATTTCACTTATTTTATTACTTAGGAATCATCATGCTCGAAGCCGTAGCGTTGCTTATCGTCGGTCTTGTTTTACTTGTTTGGAGTGCAGATAAACTTGTTTTTGGTTCTGCCGCTCTGGCCCGCAACGTCGGTATTTCACCTCTAGTGATCGGTATGACCATTCTAGCAATGGGCTCTTCGGCACCAGAAATGATGGTTTCTGCGACTGCAGCATGGGATGGCAAAACCGACACTGCTGTAGGTAACGTTCTGGGTTCGAACATTGCCAACATCGCTCTGATCCTAGGTATTACAGCCCTAATTAAACCGCTTTCTATCAGTTCTGCCGTTATTCGTCGTGAACTGCCTTTGATGATAGCAGTGACGGTTCTAGCGGGTATTTTACTTTGGGATAGTCATCTAGGTTTCTACGAAGGTGTACTGCTGTTTGTTTTGTTTGGTGGCTTCTTATTTGCCATGCTGCAAATCAGCCGCAAAGAACAAAAAGCGGGCGATGCTTTCGTTGATGAGCAAGAGTCTGAAGTTCCAGACGGTGTGAGCAACTCAAAAGCCGTTATGTGGGTAGTGATTGGCTTGATACTGCTTCCTTTGGCAGCAAGCATGCTGGTTGATAACGCCGTGGTTATTGCTAAGTACTTCGGCATGAGTGATCTCGTTATCGGCCTAACCATCATTGCCATTGGTACTAGTCTTCCTGAGCTTGCCGCTTCTCTTGCTGGCGTTCTAAAAGGCGAAGACGACATGGCTGTGGGTAACATCATCGGTTCAAACGTATTCAATATTCTTGCGGTAATGGGCCTACCAGGCATCATTAACCCTTCAACCTTGAGCGAGTACGCAATGGGTCGTGACTTCTGGGTGATGCTAGGTGTATCTCTACTCTTGGTAGCGATGTGTCTTGGTAAATCACGCAGCATTAACCGCCTTGAAGGTGGCATCCTGTTTGTGTGTTTCTTGGCTTACCAAGTGTACCTATTCGCAAACATGGCCGCTTAATAACATAATAAGTAAAGACAAATTGGAGCACTGATATGTCCACTCAATTTGATTTTCGCGCTGCTGCTAAACAAGTTCTCGATATCGAAGTAACGGCCTTACAACAACTTGACCAATACTTTGACACGCAGTTTGAACAAGCTTGCGAATTGATTCTTTCCAATAACGGCAAAGTTGTCGTAATGGGCATGGGCAAATCAGGTCATATCGGCAATAAAATTGCTGCGACCCTTGCGAGCACTGGCACTTCGGCATTTTTCGTTCACCCTGGCGAAGCTGCGCATGGTGACCTAGGCATGATCAGCGCTGGTGATATTGTTATTGCGATTTCAAACTCAGGGGAGTCTCATGAGATTTTGTCTCTATTCCCAGTTTTGAAACGCCTGAACATCAAAATCATCAGCATGACAGGCAAGCCAGAATCAAATATGGCGAAACTGTCCGATCTGCATTTGCAAATTACAGTCCCTAAAGAAGCTTGTCCGCTGGGCCTTGCTCCAACAAGCAGCACAACAGCGACATTAGTAATGGGTGATGCCCTTGCAGTTGCACTATTGCAAGCTCGTGGTTTTTCAGCAGAAGACTTTGCCTTGTCACATCCCGGCGGTGCACTGGGAAGAAAATTGCTGCTTAAGCTGTCTGATATAATGCACTTCGGTAATGCACTACCAAAAGTATCACCGGATGCTCTGATTCGTGACGCCTTACTCGAGATTTCGGAAAAAGGCTTGGGTATGACCGCTATTGTCGATGTGCACGATGCTATGCTTGGTATATTCACCGATGGTGATTTGCGCCGTACTCTGGACAAACGCATTGATATCCATACCACAGCGATCGGTGACGTAATGACGAAGAACCCTACCACCGCGCACCCAGAAATGCTGGCAGTGGAAGGGCTAAACTTAATGCAAGACAAGAACATCAATGCTCTGATCTTGTGCGATGACAATAAAATTGTTGGCGCACTGAATATGCATGATTTACTTAAAGCAGGCGTGATGTAAGATCACGCCCCCAAAAGACTTAACGAATTGATTTAACAGATTAAGGCAATGGTCAGGGAAGTACTGAGCTAAGATAAAGGCCTTTATTTTATGAGTTTTACTCGCCTTATTTATTTGCTCTTGGTTTTTGTTGTCGCTTGGTGTGGTTATTACCTACTCACGCCAAAAGGTAATGAAGATATCCAAGTAGCACCAAATTTAGAACTGCCTATGTTCAGTGGTACTGGACTAGAAAACATCACCTATGGTGAAAATGGTGTCCGCAGTTACATCATCCGTTCTACTAACTTGGATCATTATGCCAAGAGTGGAGACACGATTTTTAAAAGCCCAACGCTTATGGTTTACCGCGAAGGTAGCGTTGTGGAGTGGAAAGTTACTGCAACAAGAGCAGTACTAGATGAAGACCAAATTCTGACCCTGTACGACAAAGTACTGATGCAGAATCTATTGCCTGATGCGAGTTTCGACACCATGGCAACAGACAAACTGGTCATCAATCTAAGCAATCGTGATTTTAAAGCCGATCAACAAGTGATGTTGGTTGGACCGCAATTTGAAACTACCGGAGGCGCAATGCAGGGCAACTTAAAAGCTCACACTGCGACTCTGACTGATGAAGTTCAAGGTCGATATGAAACCGTTACACCTTAGCCTATTGGCATTGGTTTTAGCAGCGCCACAAGCGTTAGCACTTAAGTCGGATACTCAACAGCCGGTTTACATCAATTCAGACACCCAACAGGTGGATATGAAGAGTAACCAGGTGATCTTTAAAGGTGATGTGTCGCTTAAGCAAGGTAGCATCAATATCGATGCTGACAGAATCGTTGTGACTCGCGATCCTAAGACCGAGTCTATTAAGCAGATCCAAGCTTTTGGCAAACCTGCTAAGTTTTCTCAGTTGATGGACGATGGTAAAACACTCAGTGGTCAAGCAACTGAGCTAGACTACCGAATCTCTACTGATGAACTGACCATGAAAGGTCAAGCGCAACTAGCACAAGACGGTAATACCATTAAAGGTTCGTCGATCCGTTACCAAATTGGTCAACAGAAGCTCGTCGCTGACAGCTCGAAGGATGAGCGCGTAACCACCATCCTACAACCGAACCAAATCGAGAACTAATATGGCAGTACTGAGCGCAAAGAACCTTGCGAAGAGCTACAAAAAGCGCAAGGTCGTTACCGATGTAAGTCTCGAAGTAGAGTCTGGCCAAATTGTTGGTCTTTTGGGTCCAAACGGTGCGGGTAAAACCACATCGTTTTACATGATTGTGGGGTTGGTGCCACGTGATGAAGGCACCATTACTATCGACAATCAAGATATCAGTATCCTTCCGATGCACAGCCGCTCTCGTTTGGGTATTGGCTACCTACCACAAGAAGCGTCGATCTTCCGTAAGCTATCGGTGGAAGACAACATCATGGCTGTTTTAGAGACTCGCCAAGAGCTTACTCGAGAAGAACGCCAAGATAAGCTTGAAGATTTGTTGGAAGAATTCCACATACAGCACATACGCACCAGTGCGGGTATGGCACTATCAGGTGGTGAGCGCCGCCGTGTAGAAATTGCGCGAGCACTGGCCGCTAACCCTCAGTTCATTTTGTTGGATGAACCGTTCGCGGGTGTTGACCCAATTTCGGTTAACGACATCAAAAAAATCATTGAACACTTGCGTGATCGCGGCCTTGGCGTGTTAATCACTGACCATAACGTTCGCGAAACCTTGGACGTTTGTGAAAAAGCCTATATCGTAAGCCAAGGACACCTAATTGCATCGGGAACTCCGGATGAAGTTCTCAATAACGAGCAGGTGAAACAAGTTTATCTCGGCGAACAATTCCGTCTATGATTACATTAGGAACGGTAAGATTCTGAGCATTACAAGGTAAGTAACACTGAATGAAACCTTCATTACAACTCAAGCTAGGTCAACAGTTAGCCATGACGCCGCAGCTGCAGCAAGCGATTCGTTTGTTGCAATTGTCGACGCTCGATCTTCAACAAGAAATCCAAGAAGCGTTGGACTCCAACCCGCTACTGGAAGTTGAAGAAGGCCACGAAGAACCTCAAGCAAACGGTGAAGACAAATCAGCGTCTGAATCTGCTGATAACAGTGCGAACGAAGCCTCCGAACCCGATCTGCCAGACAGTTCAGATGTAATTGAGAAATCAGAGATCAGCTCTGAGCTAGAAATCGATACCACTTGGGATGATGTTTACAGCGCAAACACAGGCAGTACAGGCCTAGCGCTTGATGACGACATGCCTGTCTACCAAGGTGAAACTACCGAATCGCTGCATGATTACCTTATGTGGCAGTTAGATTTAACGCCTTTCAGTGAAACCGACCGCACCATTGCCCTCGCGATCATCGACGCCATCGACGACTACGGGTACCTAACCCTTTCTCCTGAAGAAATTCACGAGAGCTTCGACAACGAAGAAGTGGAATTGGATGAAGTAGAAGCAGTACGTAAGCGTATTCAGCAGTTTGACCCACTTGGCGTTGCTTCTCGCAACCTACAAGAGTGCCTACTGCTGCAACTTGCGACTTTCCCTGAAGACACGCCGTGGCTTGCTGAAGCAAAGATGATTCTTAGCGATCATATCGATCACCTTGGCAATCGCGACTACAAGCTTGTTATCAAAGAGACTAAGCTTAAAGAAGCTGACCTGCGTGAAGTACTGAAGTTGATTCAACAACTTGACCCTCGCCCAGGTAGCCGTATCACACCCGATGACACTGAATACGTCATTCCGGATGTGTCCGTATTTAAAGATCATGGTAAGTGGACCGTATCCATTAACCCTGACAGCATTCCGAAACTAAAAGTAAATCAACAATATGCACAACTAGGCAAAGGCAACAGTGCGGATAGCCAGTACATTCGCAGCAATTTGCAAGAGGCAAAATGGCTGATTAAGAGCCTAGAAAGCAGAAACGAGACGCTTCTCAAAGTTGCAAGATGTATTGTTGAACATCAACAAGATTTCTTCGAGTATGGTGAAGAAGCCATGAAACCAATGGTACTAAACGATGTAGCATTGGATGTGGACATGCATGAATCGACAATCTCTCGTGTAACAACACAGAAGTTTATGCATACCCCACGTGGCATTTTTGAATTGAAGTACTTCTTCTCTAGCCATGTTAGTACAGACAATGGTGGAGAATGTTCGTCCACAGCAATTCGTGCTCTTATCAAGAAACTGGTCGCAGCGGAGAATACCGCTAAACCACTGAGTGATAGCAAGATTGCTGCTCTTCTGGCTGACCAAGGGATTCAAGTCGCGAGACGAACGATAGCGAAATATCGCGAATCCTTGGGTATCGCCCCTTCAAGTCAGCGTAAACGCCTACTTTAAGGCACCAACTGAAAAGGAAAGTCTATGCAAATCAATATTCAAGGCCATCACGTTGATCTTACCGATTCAATGCAAGACTATGTTCAATCTAAGTTTCAGAAGCTCGAAAGGTTCTTCGACCACATTAACCAAGTCCAAGTCGTACTAAAAGTTGAAAAACTCAACCAAATAGCGGAAGCTACGCTCCACATTAATCAGGGCGAAATCCACGCGTCATCGAACGACGAAAGTATGTATGCAGCAATTGATTCGCTGGTGGATAAATTAGTTCGTCAACTTAACAAGCACAAAGAAAAACTAAACAGTCATTAATCATGCAATTGAGCGAGATACTGTCACTGGACTGCACCAAAAGTGCAGTCCATTGTACAAGTAAGAAACGTGCCCTAGAGATGATCAGCCAAATTGTTGCTGAGAACACGGGCCAAGATTCTACAGAACTGTTTGAGTGTATGCTCAGCAGAGAAAAAATGGGTAGTACGGGTATCGGCAACGGTATTGCTATCCCTCACGCAAGAATGCAATCTAGCGACAAAGCCATCGCCGTCTTACTGCAATGTGACGAGGCGATTGAGTTTGATGCTATCGACAACCGACCTGTCGACCTTCTTTTTGCTCTTCTTGTTCCAGAAGAACAGTGCAAAGAGCACCTCAAAACACTATCCTCTATGGCAGAACGCCTGAGCAACAAGCAAGTGCTAAAGAGCCTGCGTAACGCTCAGAGTGATGAAGAACTCTACGACATTATGATTCATCAGTAATCAGGACGATCACCATGCGATTAATCGTTGTTAGCGGGCATTCCGGTGCCGGGAAGAGTGTTGCCCTGCGCGTACTAGAAGACTTGGGGTATTACTGTGTAGACAATCTACCAGTAAACTTGCTTGACGCGTTTGTTCAATCTGTATCAGAGAGCAAGCAGAACGTTGCAGTGAGCATTGATATTCGAAACATTCCTAAGAAACTCAGAGAACTGAACACCACCCTAGAGAAGCTGAAAGCTGAACTGGACGTAACAGTGCTGTTCTTAGACGCGAATAAAGAGACGCTCCTTACACGCTACAGTGAAACACGACGGATTCACCCGTTATCGCTTGGTAGTCAGTCATTGTCGCTTGATCAGGCCATTGAGCTTGAACAAGAGATCTTAATGCCACTCAAAGCGCACGCTGATTTAGTGCTGAACAGCAGCGGTCAATCTTTGCATGATCTCAGCGAAACGATCCGTATGCGCGTTCAAGGTCGTGATCGTAAAGACTTAGTCATGGTGTTTGAATCATTCGGTTTCAAATACGGCCTTCCTTCTGATGCCGATTACGTGTTCGATGTACGCTTCTTGCCAAACCCACATTGGGAACCGGCATTGCGCCCGCTGACTGGCTTAGATGCGCCCATCGGTGCTTTCCTAGAGCAACACCAGTCTGTACTTGAT
This sequence comes from Vibrio owensii, assembly GCF_002021755.1. NCBI lineage: Bacteria > Pseudomonadati > Pseudomonadota > Gammaproteobacteria > Vibrionales > Vibrionaceae > Vibrio > Vibrio owensii. Next base: position 2,280,405 of record NZ_CP019959.1, on the reverse strand, counting down.
CTTAAATACCAAATTGAGAGTTTCATTGAGACTTGGTTACCACTGCTAGAGAAAAACAACCGCAGCTACCTAACAGTTGCGATTGGTTGTACTGGTGGTAAACATCGCTCAGTGTACTTAACTCAAAAAATCGGTGAGTTCTTTGCTGATAAAGGCCATCAAGTACAAATTCGCCACACTTCATTGGAAAAGAACGTTAAGGAATAACGGTGGAAATAAGTCGTAAAGTATTGATCCAAAACCGCTTAGGCTTGCACGCCCGTGCTGCGGTTAAACTGGTAGAACTGGCGCAAAGCTTCGATGCGGTAATCACCATCGACAACGAAGAAGACAAAACCGCGACCGCAGACAGCGTCATGGGGTTGTTGATGCTGGAATCCGCCCAAGGACAATACGTGACTATCCACGCGACTGGCGATCAATCTGAGCAAGCCCTTGATGCGGTTTGTCATTTGATTGAAGATAAGTTTGATGAAGGCGAGTGATTCACTCGCTTTTTTATTATCTCTAGCCAGATATCCCACATAAGTTTCACCTCCTACTTAAATTCCGATAAATAATTTTGTCGACTTTCATAAGTTGTTATTAAAAGGTGCCTAGAATTAAGTTATTATTCAAAGCATTGTAAATATCAGGAATTGGGAGGAATGAATGGCAGAGCAAATAGAATTCGACCAAGCTCACCAAGCCCTCCAAGAAGTCACTGAAGCGCTGGAAAACGGCCGCTTCGTCCATGTTCGTCGCCAACTTCAGGACATGGAGCCTGAGGATATTGCCCACCTTTTAGAAGCCTCTCCGCGTAAAAGTCGTGAGGTTCTTTGGCAACTTACCGACCCAGAAGATTACGGTGAGATTCTTGACGAGCTAAACGAAGACGTTAAAGACAGTCTTGTGTCCAAAATGGCTCCTGAAGCGCTTGCAGAAGCGACGGAAGGCATGGACACCGATGACGTGGCTTACGTACTGCGTAGCTTGCCTGACGACGTCTCACGTGAAGTTCTTTCCCAGATGGACTCTGCCGATCGTCTGCGCGTGGAAACCGCCCTATCCTACCCTGAGGATACCGCGGGTGGACTAATGAACACCGACGTAATTACCATTCGTGGTGACGTTGATGTCGACGTAGTCCTGCGTTACCTGCGCATGAAAGGCGAACTACCCGAAGCGACTGATGCACTGTACGTGATAGATGATGACAGCAAACTGATTGGTGAACTGCCTATCACAACGCTGATCACGACGCAGCCTGATGTCAAAGTCAGTGAAGTCATGGAAGACGCCGACGATGCAATTACAGTAGATACCAGTGACTCCGACGTAGCAAGCCTGTTTGAACGTCGTAACTGGGTATCCGCTCCTGTTGTCGATGAGAACCAGCATCTTGTCGGTCGTATCACCATCGATGACGTGGTCGACGTTATCCGTGAAGATGCCGAACACTCAATGATGAGTATGGCGGGTATGGACGACGACGAAGACACCTTCGCTCCGGTAGTTAAATCGGCGCGTAAACGTAGTATCTGGTTAGGTGCCAACGTACTTGCTGCACTAGCCGCGGCTTCTGTCTCCAACATGTTTGAAGCCACGCTTGATCAAATGGCCGCGATTGCCGTTTTGATGACCATCGTACCTTCAATGGGTGGTGTGGCCGGTAACCAAACCGTAGCGCTTGTTATCCGTGGCTTAGCACTCGGTCACATCGGTGACTCGAACAAACGCGAACTCTTGATGAAAGAAGCCGCCATCGGCTTGCTGAACGGCATCATGTGGGCGCTGATCATTGGTGGTATTGTGGTTGCTTGGAAAGGTAACTGGATGCTTGGTGGGATTATCTCCGCCGCCATGCTGACCAACCTATTAGTTGCGGGTGTTGCCGGTGTTACCATCCCAATCCTACTGAAGAAAATGAACATCGACCCAGCCCTCGCTGGTGGTATGGCGCTGACCACAGTGACCGATGTGATTGGTCTGTCGGTCTTCCTCGGTCTCGCAACCTTGATGATTTAGCCTTTCTAGTGAGCCGCTATAACGAGCAATAAAAAAGCCTGATGAACACATCAGGCTTTTTCGTATCTAGCGGTTAGCAAGCTTATTCACCAGCAACCTTCATAGTATCCAGCAAGATAGAACCGGTTTGGATTTGCGAGCGTGTTTCTACATCGCTGCCCACTGCAACAATCTGGTTGAACATGTCTTTCAGGTTACCCGCGATGGTAATTTCAGACACTGGGTATTGGATTTCCCCGTTCTCAACCCAGAAACCAGCTGCACCACGAGAGTAATCGCCAGTCACAACGTTCACACCTTGCCCCATGGTTTCTGTTACCAGTAGACCTGTGCCTAGCTCATTCAGCATTTGCTCGAAGTTCTGACCGGTAGAATTTACGTACCAGTTGTGGATACCACCAGCGTGACCCGTTGGATCCATCTTCATCTTGCGAGCCGCATAGCTGGTTAACAAGTAAGTCGCCAATACACCATCGGTGATGATTTCGCGATCTTGTGTGTATACACCTTCACTATCGAATGGGCTTGAAGCCAGACCACGTAGTACGTGTGGACGCTCAGAAATGTTGAACCACTCAGGCAATACTTGCTTACCAAGGTGATCCAATAGGAAAGAAGATTTGCGGTACAAGTTACCACCGCTGATAGCCATCACTAGGTGGCCAATCAAGCCTGTTGCTACGTCCGCAGCAAACATTACAGGGTATTTGCCTGTCTTAAGCTTTTGCGCATCAAGGCGGCTGATGGTTTTCTCTGCCGCTTTGCGACCGACCATTTCTGGTGACCAAAGATCGTCACGATGGCGAGCAACGGTGTAGCTGTAATCGCGTTCCATCTCACCGTTTTGACCCACACCAATCACACAACAGCTGGTGCTATGACGGCTCGATGCGTAGCTTGCTAGCATGCCGTGGCTGTTACCGTAAACTTTCACACCGTAGTGACTGTCGTAGCTCGCACCATCGCTTTGCTTAATCGCATCGCTGTAGTTCAGCGCTTCTTTTTCAGCAGCAATCGCCACTTGTGCAGCGTAATCTGGATCGGGTGCGTCTGGGTGGAAAAGGTCTAAGTCTGGTACCTCTTTCACCATATATTCTTTTGGAGCGGGACCTGCGAATGGGTCTTCTGATGTGTATTGAGCAATGTCTAGCGCCGCTAATACCGTTTGCTCAATAGCGGCTTCGCTCAAGTCAGATGTGGAAGCGCTGCCTTTGCGTTGACCACGGTAGACAGTAATGCCTAGTGCGCCATCGCTGTTGAATTCAACGTTTTCCACGTCACCCATGCGAGTGGAAACACTCAAACCCGTGCTCTTGGTAATTGCGACTTCAGCGGCATCAGACTTCGCCGCAGCGATTTCTAGTGCACGTGAAACGGCTTGTTCTAGCTCGGTACGTTGCTCAGCAACCTGCTGTTTAATATCCATTGTCTTTCACATCATGTATTCAATGTACAATAGAATAACAAGAATTTCGCTTTCTCCCCACGATTCTTGTTAAAATAGTCATAATATTAATCAAAACACAGGCAACTGAAATGGCACGTAAGAATCAAAAAGCGCCATGGGAACCAGAAGAAGAGATCATCTGGGTAAGTAAATCCGAGATGAAGCGAGACATGGAAGAGCTGCAAAAGCTTGGCGAAGAGCTTGTCGGCCTTAAGCCAGCAGTTCTCGAAAAGTTTCCATTGAGCGAAGACCTACGCGAAGCAATTGCTGATGCGCAGCGCTTTAAAAACGAAGCACGCCGTCGTCAACTGCAACGCATCGGTAAGTTAATGCGTTACGAAGATCCAGAGCCAATTCAAGCGGCACTGGACAAAATCCGCAACAAGCACTCACAAGCGACAGCCGCTCTGCACAAGCTAGAAGCGTTGCGTGATCGTGTTGTAGAAGAAGGCGATAAAGCGATTGATGACGTGATGGAACTGTACCCAGAAGCGGATCGTCAGCGTCTACGCCAACTTGCTCGCCAAGCAGCGAAAGAGAAGAAAGCCGGTAAACCTGCAAAATCTTACCGCGAAATCTTCCAAATTCTAAAAGCGCACGAAGAAGAAGAAATTTAATTCGGCGTTTAAGAACGTAAAAAGCAGACCTTCGTGTCTGCTTTTTTCATGCCTATTATCTGGCATTACGCCAAACGATTAAGGCTTTCACCACGTTCAAAGGCGTTAATATTCTCAATCAAGATCTCAGCTAAACGCTGTATCGATGAGTCACTGCCCCAGGCGACGTGTGGCGTCAGCAATAGATTCGGCAAGTGCATATTGGCAATCAACGGATTACTCTCATCGGCTGGCTCTTGGGTAAAGACATCAAACCCTGCCCCTACAATCTCACCTCGTTTCAAGCTATCCACTAACGCTTGTTCATCCACCAAGCCGCCACGTCCGGTATTAATCAAAATTGATGTAGGCTTCATCAGCTTGAGTTCCACTTCACCAATCAAATTACGTGTTTCATCATTCAGCGGACAATGCAGAGTGATGGCGTCCGCTTGCTTCAACATCTCGGTAAAAGAAACATAGCCTTCTCGGCACTCTGTTGCGCCTTTACGCTCAGCAAACAACACATTCATGCCCAATGCTTTTGCCAATTGTGCCGTCGCCTGACCTAATGCACCGCTGCCAACCACACCTAAAGTGCTACCTGCAACGTCCCCTATTGGATGCGTAAAGAAACAGAACTGCTTGTTGCGTTGCCACTCACCTGCGGCAATATCTTGGTGATAACCAAACAAGTTACGACGCAAGGCAAACAGCATTGCGATAACGTGCTCTGGTACAGACCGAGTCGCATAGCCACGCACGTTAGCAACTGCGATATTGTGCTCGGCGCAATAGTTGATATCGACGTTATTAAAGCCCGTTGCCGCGACGGCAATCATCTTGAGGTTAGGAAGTTGAATGAGAACAGATTGGTCGAGCACCACCTTGTTGCTGATCACGATATCCGCATCAGCGAGACGCTCAACAACTTGCTCAGAAGAAGTCAGATCGTATTCCACCCAATCATGGGCAAAGCTTGGACGAGGTATTTGAATTTGAGTGGGGATGGTCGCGCGGTCGAGGAAGACCACTTTAGGCAGTGACATAACAACTCCTTGTTCACTGCCTAAAGATGAATTTATGGGCGAGGCAGTGTTTTGTAATCTGGTAATTTACGCGCTGGGTCGAAATAGTCAAAGATCATAGCTTCCGCTTCCGGGTAAAAATCACAAGGAACAAAGATGCTGCGCAGCCAATGGCATTTCGGATGGTAAAAGCTCAACTCAGCGGCATGCAGTTCTAGGCGCTCAGAGAAGGCTTTCGCTTCTTCAGTTGCGTAAAACTCATCGCCTACAATCGGGTGACCTAATGCTTGCATGTGAACACGCAACTGGTGTGATCGACCAGTGATCGGCAACAAACGTACAATCGTCGTCTTTGAGCCATCAGGATGATCTTCTCGCTTCGCTACTTGGAACAGCGTTTTAGATGGTTTGCCATCCTCAAAACACACTTTCTGCAGGGGACGATTCGGCCAATCACAAATCAATGGCAGGTCGATTTCACCCTCTTCTTGCTCTAAATGTCCCCAAACTCGCGCGTAGTAAATCTTATGCGTCAATCGATATTGAAACTGCTTTTTTAACGCACTTTCTGCACGTTTGTTTTTAGCGAGTACCATCAAGCCAGAAGTGCACATATCTAAACGATGCACAACTTGAATGTCTGGGTATTGCTCGGTTAAGCGACTCCACATACTGTCGTGATGCTCAGCAAGACGCCCCGGCACAGAAAGCAAACCAGATGGCTTGTTTACCGCCAAAATTTGCTCATCTTCAAAAACGACATCAATCCAAGGATCGGTTGGTGGATTGTACTCAAGCATTGCCATGGGCTGGATCTCTACAGAATAAAAACGCGCTGATTATACCCAAGAGATGCAAAGATGCATGCAGAAAAATCGCTTAAATTCTGCCTCTTTTTACCATCGATATAACTTTTAGAAATAACAAAAACAACCAAGTCAATAACGAAGGGAAAAATTAAAAAAATCACTTCGTAAATATAAATTGACAAGCTGAGCGGTAATGTTATTTATAAGCACTAGTTGACACAAAAAGGACAATAATAAATGGAATCCGCAGTATCCGATCAACCCCAATCCAAAGTCTCGCAATTCTTCCGCTCCCTTGGTCCTGGCATTCTTATGGCCTCTGCCGCCGTAGGTGGCTCTCACCTTGTTGCATCCACCAAAGCTGGGGCGATCTATGGCTGGCAACTCGCGGCGCTCATCCTGCTGGTAAACCTTTTTAAATACCCATTCTTCCGAGCAGGCGTGCAGTACACCATGGGCACTGGTAAAACGTTGGTTGAAGGCTATGCAAAGCTTGGTCGCCCATACTTGTGGTTGTTCTTGTTTCTTAGTGCTGTTTCAGCGGTAATCAATACAGCAGCCCTGTTGATGTTCAGTGCTAGCTTGTTGGGCTACTTCATTCCATTTTCATTGTCGATGGCATCACTCAGCATCATCGTATTGGTCACGTGCTTGGTGATCCTATTTGCTGGTCATTACAAAGCCCTAGATACGCTCTCTAAAGCCATCATGACAGTACTGACCATTGCGACTTTGCTGGCGGTGGCGATTGCATTTGGTAATCCGGTAGAGCCTGTTGCGAACTTTGAATCCCCTTCTCCGTGGTCAATTGCAGCAATCGGCTTTATCGTTGTGACCATGGGCTGGATGCCTGCTCCAATCGAGATCTCTTGTTTAACGTCTGCGTGGTTAAAGCGCCAAACTAGCCAACAAGAAGTCACCGCAAAATCTGCGTTGTTTGATTTTAACGTCGGCTACATTGGTACGGCAGTATTGGCTTTAGTGTTCGTATCGCTAGGTGCGTTGATGCTACACGGCTCAGGCATTGAACTTAAGAGCTCCGGTGTTGGCTTCTCCCACCAGCTTGTTGGCTTGTACGCTTCGACCATTGGTGAGTGGTCACGTTACCTAATTGCAGTGATTGCATTCTTCTGTATCTTCGGCAGTACGATTACAGTGATTGATGGCTACTCACGTGTCATTTCAGACTCTCAGCGTCTGCTGCGCTCACAGCCAGAAACCGATCCGAAAGCGACGTCTGCGATCATGCTGATCGTATCGTTATTGGCTTTGGGTATTGTGGTGTTCTGGGCTTCGGCACTGCTGCCAATGTTGGACTTTGCCATGGTGCTGGCATTTATGACGACACCGTTTTTCGCGCTATTGAACTACATTCTAGTGAGTAAAACGAACTTACCTAAGCCATTGGCATTGGGTCGTAAATTGAAGTGGCTGTCGATTGCTGGTTTGATTTACTTATTCGGCTTCTTAGCACTGTTTATTTGGTGGAAGTGGTTGATGTAATTACCTGTTAGCGACTAACTTAGCTCGTCGGTAAACAAAGCTTAGATAAAGAAAAAGGTCTTCAATTGAAGACCTTTTTTCGTTTGTATGAACGCTGATTAGTTGTGGCTGACCACAATCAGACGTAGCGAGTCTAGCTGAACCTGAGCTTGGTTGATGTAACCTGTTAGCTCTTTGATTTGCTCTTCAATCGCTTCGATTTCTTCATCACGGATGTTCGGGTTAACCGCTTTCAGTGCTTGTAGACGCTCAAGCTCTGCATTCAAGCTTTGTTGCATGTCTTGATGCGCTTGCTTGCGAACTTCTTCCACTTTCTGCTCAACCAATGCGTCACCCGCTTCGATTAGGCTGTGAATGTCTTTCTGTACTGATGTCACTAGCTTGCTGCCTAGGTGACGGTTTACCGGGCTAAGCTGACGGTTAAAACCTTCAAACTCAACCTGAGAAGACAGATCGTTACCACGAGCATCCATCATCATGCGAATTGGCGTCTTCGGTAGGAAACGAGCAATGCCGCTGCGTTTCGGTGCTTGTGCATCCACCGCGTATACCAGTTCAAGTAGGATAGTGCCCACAGGTAGCGCTTTGTTCTTCAGTAGAGAAACCGCAGAGGTACCCACGCCTTCGCTCATCAGCAAATCGATACCGCCTTGAATCATTGGGTGCTCCCAACTGATGAAGTGCATGTCTTCACGAGACAGCGCAGTATCACGGTCAAACGTGATTGTCGCGCCTTCGTAAGGCAAGCCTGGGTAGCTTGGTACCATCATGTGTTCAGATGGCGTTACCACAAGCGCGTTTTCGCCTTTGTCGTCTTGGTTCAAACCAATAGTGTCGAACAGAGACAACGCGAATGTCACTAGGTTTGTGTCGCCATCTGTCGATGCAATTTTCTCAACGATTTGCTGCGCTTTGTCGCCGCCATTTGAGTGCATCTCTAGCAGGCGGTCACGACCTTGCTCAAGTTGTGATTTCAGCTCTTTGTTCATCTTCGCTGATTCTTCAATCACTTCATCAAGGTTTGAAACATCGCCAGACGCCAGCATTTCAATCAGCGCATCCGAGTACTTATCGTAAACCGCGCGACCTGTTGGACAGGTTTCAGCAAACGCATTTAGACCTTCATCGAACCAACGCGCAAGGATGGCTTGTGATGTGCCTTTTAGGTATGGGACGTGAATGTCGATATCACGCTTCTGACCGATACGGTCCAGACGACCAATACGTTGCTCTAGCAAGTCTGGGTTGAACGGCAAATCGAACATCACAAGTTGGTTAGCAAACTGGAAGTTACGACCTTCTGAGCCGATTTCGCTACAGATAAGAACCTGCGCGCCGCCCTCTTCTTGTGCAAAGTAAGCAGCCGCTTTGTCACGCTCAAGGATCGACATGCCTTCGTGGAATACAGTTGCACGAATACCTTCACGCTCACGCAGTGCCTGCTCAAGTTGCAGCGCAGTGCTTGCACGAGAAGCGATAACCAACACTTTGTCGCTGCGCTTCTCTTTTACTTTTTCAAGTAGCCAGTTCACACGTGAGTCGAACTGCCACCAGCTTGAATCTTCACCTTCAAACTCTTGGAAGATTTCTTCTGGGTAAAGGTTCTTCACCGCACGAGCTTCTGGCGTCATCTTGCCACCGATCATGCCTGATACACGCATTGACGTGGTGTACTGCTGCGGAATATCCATTGGCATTAGATGTACGTTACGCTTCGGGAAGCCTTTGATAGCTGCACGCGTGTTACGGAACAGAACGCGGCCAGTACCGTGACGGTCCATTAGGTTGTCGATCAGTTCTTGGCGCGCTGACGCTTTCGCTTCTTCATCACTGTCGCTTTCGATAATGCGGAATAGCGGCTCAACGTCTTGTTCAGAAAGCAGTTCAGTAATTTGGTTTTTCGCTTCATCAGGCAGTTTCTCACCAGAGAATAGCGACGTGATCGCATCCGCAACAGGTGCGTATTGCTCTTCTTCTTCAACGAATGCGTCGTAATCGTAGAAACGATCTGGATCTAGCAGACGTAGACGAGCGAAGTGGCTCTCACGACCAAGTTGTTCTGGTGTTGCTGTCAGTAGAAGTACACCCGCAGTGCGTTCTGCCAAGCCTTCTACCACTTGGTATTCGCGGCTTGGTTTGTCTTGGCTCCACTCTAGGTGATGCGCTTCATCGACAACCAATAGATCCCATTCGCCTTCTAGCGCTTGCTCAAAACGCTTACGGCTCTTACGTAGGAAATCCAGCGAACACAGTACATATTGCTGCGTATCAAATGGGTTTTCTGCTTCTGCAAAAGCTTCAATACAGCGCTCTTCATCGAAGATAGAGAAGTGCAGGTTGAAACGACGCATCATCTCAACGAGCCACTGGTGTTGCAGTGTCTCAGGAACCACGATAAGAATACGCTCGGCACGACCCGCCAGTACTTGCTGGTGGATGATCATGCCCGCTTCGATGGTTTTACCAAGACCTACTTCATCCGCTAGCAATACGCGAGGCGCGTGACGGCGACCGACTTCGTGCGCGATGTAAAGCTGGTGAGGGATCAAACCTGCGCGCATACCACACAGGCCACGCATTGGGCTCTTGTGCTGTTCAAATTGGTTTTGTAGCGCACGGTAGCGAAGTACGAAGTTGTCCATGCGGTCGATTTGACCTGCGTACAACTTGTCTTGCGGTTTGTTAAAACGAATGTGGTTGCTTAGGAAGATTTCACGCAGCACGATCGCCGTTTCTTGCGTGTCTTCACGAGTACCGAAATAGGTGTATAGACCTTCGTCTTCCAGTACTTCTTCAACTTTTAATGACCAACCTTCTTGGCAATCGATGACATCACCGACGTTGAACGTTACTCGGGTAACTGGTGCATCGTTACGTGCGTAAACTCGGTTTTCCTCTGATGCTGCAAACATCAATGTCACAGTACGAGCATCCATTGCTACTACGGTACCTAAACCTAAATCGCTTTCCGTATCGCTAATCCAGCGCTGCCCCAAAGCAAATGTCATGAATTGACTACCTCGTTGTTGTTTCTTGTTGGTCTCTACCCATCCCGATGGGCATGGATATTAGTTTAGATCTGATTCTGGCTTCTGCTATGCCAATCGTGCTTGTCATGCCACTTTGTGCTGTGCATTTTTAAGCCAGCTGAACATGATAAATCGGGCGTAGCCTATACGCAGAAAAAGGTCGCTAATCTTACTTGAAGCTGTGATTTAGGTCACGCCGAAACCGCCCAGAGGGCAAACTTTTTTTCCTGAATTAGGAATGCAATCAAATTGTAAAAAACTCATGACAATTATTAAGTTGTAAGAAGTAAATATTACGTATACTTCTATTGAGGGGCGCTTAGAGTCATCGTGCATGATTTGAGCGCATTAAGTACACGATTAGGATCAACACGGGTTTGCAGTAAGTTGTCTTGCTACTCGGTTGCGCACTAACCGACATTGCCCGACAACCTCTATTGCAAGCAATCAGAGTTAGGAAGTCTGTTCCTTCTTAACTACTAGCCAGCAAAGCCGCGCTGCGGCAAGGAGACGCTATGGGCGATACCGATCGGAAACTGTTTGTACTCGATACCAACATTCTTCTTCATGAACCCTTCGCCATCTTCTCTTTCCAAGAACACGATGTCGTCATCCCAATGACTGTGTTGGAAGAACTCGACCGAATCAAAGACAGCAAACGCGATGTTGCACGAGATGCACGCGTTGCGATTCGCGCTTTGGAGGATTTATTTAGAGAAGCCACGCCAGATGAAATCTCAGAAGGCATTCCCGTTTCTAAAGACAACCCAAGCCAAGGCACCATCTCTATTTTGGCGGACTTCGAATTGCAGGAAACCGTCAAAGCCTTCGCCGACAAAGCCGGTGACAACCGCATACTCAATGCGGTGCTTTATCTGCAAAACAAACGCGCACCACGCGAAGTCGTGCTCGTAACCAAAGACATCAACATGCGTTTGCGAGCCAAAGGCGCTGGCGTGCGTTTCGTTGAAGACTATCGTACGGATCAGCTGATTGATGATATCCAATACCTCACCAAGGGCTTCCAACAACGTGAAGGCGATTTTTGGAGTGGCGTGGATGAAGTTGAGAGCTATGCGCTGGGTGGAAAAACGTTCCATAAACTTAGCCGCGAACCGTTCGACCCGACCTTTATTAATCAATACGTGATTGATGAAGAGAGTGATTTTGTAGGCCGAGTAGAAACCATCAATGAGGATAAGCTCACCTTACTCGACCTCAGCCGCGAGCGCATGATGCATCGCCGCGCTTGGGACATTACACCAAAGAATATCTATCAAGGCATGGCGATGGATGCCCTGCTCGATCCAGATATTGATTTGGTGATTCTGACCGGCGCTGCAGGTAGTGGTAAAACGCTCCTTGCTATGGCAGCGGCATTGGAACAAACCATTGAAAAGGGCATGTTCGATAAGATCATCGTGACGCGTAACACGCCAGACATTGGTGAGTCGATTGGCTTCTTGCCGGGCTCGGAAGAAGAGAAAATGATGCCTTGGTTAGCAGCGGTAACCGATACCTTGGAAGCACTGCACAAGAACGACCATTGCACCGAAGGTTCGATGAAGTACATCTGTGATAAAGCCAACATTCAGTTTAAGTCGATTAACTTTATGCGTGGCCGCTCGATCCAGAATGCATTTGTTCTGCTCGATGAGTGTCAGAACTTAACCGCTTCACAAATCAAAACCATCATCACCCGTTGTGGTGAAGGCACTAAGATTGTGTGTTCGGGTAACTTGGCACAGATTGACTCTCACTACCTAACCCCAGTGACGTCTGGTTTGACGTATATGGTAGAACGCTTCAAGAACTTTGAGGGCAGCGCCAATATTCACCTCAATGGTGTCGTGCGCAGTCGCTTAGCTGAGTTTGCGGAAGAGAACCTATAGCGAATCCTCTCCCCCTAAAACAAAAGAGCGCTCAATGAGCGCTCTTTTTAATTCTGCTTCAGATGAAGTTTATTCAGTACCACCAACAGTGATGGAATCGAGTTTCAATGTAGGCTGACCAACGCCAACCGGCACACTTTGACCCGCCTTACCACACACGCCAACGCCTCTGTCGATGCTTAGGTCGTTACCCACCATAGAAACTTGCTGCATCGCTTCAATGCCAGAGCCGATAAGCGTTGCGCCTTTCACTGGACGAGTGATTTTGCCATCTTCAATCAAGTAAGCTTCCGATGCTGAGAATACGAACTTACCAGAAGTGATGTCCACCTGACCGCCACCGAAGTTTGGTGCGTACAGACCTTTCTTCACCGTAGAGATGATCTCTTCTGGCGTGTGCTCACCCGGTAGCATGTAAGTATTGGTCATACGTGGCATTGGTAGATGTGCATAAGACTCACGACGGCCGTTACCTGTAGGGTTCACACCCATTAGGCGTGCGTTTAGCTTGTCTTGCATGTAGCCTTTTAGAACGCCATTTTCGATAAGCGTGTTGTACTGACCGCTCACACCTTCATCATCGACGTTCAATGAACCGCGTAGGTCTTTTAGCGTGCCATCATCCACGATAGTACAAAGTGGAGACGTCACTTGCTCACCCATCTTGCCAGAGAACACTGACGACTCTTTGCGGTTGAAGTCACCTTCTAAACCGTGACCTACTGCTTCGTGCAGCAATACGCCCGGCCAGCCAGAACCAAGTACCACTGGCATCATGCCTGCAGGTGCCGCTTCTGCTTCTAGATTCACTAGCGCCATACGAATCGCTTCATCAGCGAATTGGAAGGCTTGTTTCACGCCGTCCGTTTCAGACAGGAAGAAGTCGTAACCGAAACGGCCACCGCCACCAGCGCTGCCGCGTTCACGGCGATCACCTTTTTCAGCAAGAACACTGATTGAAAGACGAACAAGCGGGCGAATGTCACCAGCGTAAGTGCCGTCAGTTGCAGCAACCAACATTTGCTCATGCACACCACTGATGCTGATCGATACTTCTTTGATCATTGGCTCTTTGGTACGAATGTACGCATCTAGAGACAACAACAGTTCGGTTTTTTGTTGCTTTTCCCAGCTTGCTAGTGGGTTTACCGCATCGTAGTAAGCTTGGTTGTCAGAACGTTTGAATGCGTGCACTTTGCCGTTTTGACCTTGCTGCGCAATACCACGCGCGGCAATCGCACTTTGCTTCAAACCGTCCAGTTGAATTTGGTCTGAATAGGCGAAACCGGTTTTTTCGCCTGTGACTGCTCGTACACCGACACCACAGTCAATATTGAAAGAGCCATCTTTAATGATGCTGTCTTCTAGAACCAGAGACTCGTGCCAGCTGGACTGAAAGTAAATGTCCGCATAATCGATCTGGCGCGTCGCAATGCTCGCTAGTGTGTCAGCGATATCTTGCTCTGTCAGACCGTTTGGGGCAAGAAGTGCCTGTTCTATTTGGTTTATGCTCATAGTTAGCTCTTTTATTTCCGTTTCAATTCATTTTGAAAGCGACTGTGTTGAGTCAGCGGCATATTCTGCCTTACTTGCTGGTTGTGTGACAAATCTATCTCGGCCACCAGCAATCCTACTTGGTCATTCAATTGTTGGTGAATGCGCCCCCAAGGGTCAATCACCATGGAGTGTCCCCAAGTTTGGCGACCACATGGATGCGTCCCCGTTTGCCCGCAGGCTAGAATCCAGCACTGGGTTTCAATCGCACGCGCTCGTAGTAAGACTTCCCAATGCGCTTGCCCCGTCACCGCGGTAAACGCAGCAGGCACCACAATAATTTGTGCTCCTGCTAAGCGTAGCGCTTTAAACAATTCAGGAAAGCGTACGTCGTAGCAAATACTTAACCCTACCGTACCAATATTGGTCTCTGCCGTCACGATGCGATTGCCAGCGGTAAAAGTATCCGACTCGCGATAACTGCCGTGCCCGTCAGCGACATCCACATCAAACATATGCAGCTTATCGTAGTGAGCAATACACTCGCCTTGCGGTGAGAAAACCAATGTCGTGGTAGTCACACCTTGTTCAGTACGAATCGGCATGCTGCCCACGATTAAAGTCAGTTGGTTGTGCTGTGCGATCTCAGATAAGCGCTGTTGAGTCGAACCATCACCCAAAGTTTCTGCGTTCTGGTGATACGCCTCTCGGTTAGCAAATTGCGTCGCGTTTTCTGGTGTCACAACCAGCTTCACACCTTGCTCAGCTGCCAATGCACATTGCTTGGCAATGAAGTCCAGATTCTGCTCGATATCTGGACCCGATGTCATTTGAATGATGCCAACACGTTCCATGTATTCAATTCCTTGTTCGTCAGAAGGCTGACCGCGTAATTACTTTGCTTGCTCACGCAGTTTTTCTGGCAACTTGTATTCACCTTTGCTTCGTGAAATCTCTTTTACGGTAGGTGAATCTAGCGGGCCTTTCACCTCGTAGTTTACCTGTGTAAAGACTTCCACTACGGGAGAGATAACCGTCGAAATCGCCAGTACATACAATGCCGTTTGAGGCGCTACCGCAAAGGCCGTCAACATAGGCAAACCCGAAGTAATATCCGGAGTGAAGTTCACTTCTGCATCCACCAAACGTGTGTTCATATTGGCAATGCCGCGGATCTTCATCTCACCGGCTAACGCATCCATCACAATATCGTTGGTGATAAACACACCATCTTGGATTTTGCCTGTACCCGTAATTGAGTTGAATGCCATCCCTTTGTCGAACACGTCAGTAAAATCGAGCTGCATCTTACGAATGATCGAATCAAGACTAAACAGACCCAGTAATCGCGCCGCGCCGCTCACTTCAGTGATCACGCCTTTACCAAACTCGGTAGAGACATCCCCTTGCAAGCTTTGCGTTTTCATCGACCAAGGCGCACCATCCCAATCAAGGTTGGCATTGATTTCAAACGGTGCTTGCTGGATACCTGAAGTGATACCAAATCGCTCCATTAAATCACTATTGTTTTCACCCTTCACTTTCATGGTCAGGTTTGAATGACTGCGTTCTTTCGTCAGCTCCCACCAACCACTCATATCAACGCGGTTTTGGCCACTGCTAAAGTTCACATTCTTCCATTCAAGTCGGTTGTTGCCACGTTCAACATCCACGTTCACCTTACCGACCTTGTAGCCTTGCAACCAAAAATCATCGATGCTCAAGGTTAAGTTTGGCATCTCTGCATGGAACTTGCGGTCAAAGTTTGAGATAAGTGGCGCAGTTTGATCTTCGCTAGCAAACAAAGAACTACGCTCCTTGGTCATCTCATCGAAGCCCGGAATGTACAAGTGCAGGTGATCCAATGAAACAGACAGATCATACGGTTTGAGGTAATTGGCTTTACCTTTCACCTCTTGGCTATCGACTTCAAGCTGCCAACTTAGGTTCTTCTTACGCGCATTTAAGTCGACGTCGTGGAACTCAATACCACCGAGCTCTAGGTTTTGCACATCCATACTGACGCGCGTTGGCAACGGAATCGTCGGCGTTTTCATACTCGACAATACTGATTGCGTCGTACTTTGTGGAACGTGCATTAAGTCCGCCCACTTATCGAGGCTCAAATCATCTAAACGAATCGAAGCATCGTGCCCCACAACAGGGCTGATCTTGAAGCCACCATTGCCAATAACCAGATTAGTCGCGGTTAGCTGAGGTACATCGCCAGAGATATCGATTTCCGTCTGGTACTTCGCATTAGGGATTTGTAATCGTGCCGAAATGCTTTCTTGGTTGCCAGAAGCTTGCAGTTTCGCTTGCCCTTTCTCACCGCGTTTTTTCGCCAATGGATATGGGTATTCGCTCGCAAGCTGACTAAGCTGAGCTAGCACATCAACTTGGTAGGTAAAGCCGACATCATTAAGTTGTAAGTCGATGTCCATTTGCCAAGGCGCATGACCAGAAACCAAACTTAACCAACGCTCGCCAAGGTAAGGTTTGAGCGGGTCTACTTCCCAATCACCAAGAGTATTGATGGTCACGTTATAGCCTTGTTCAGCGTTCTCACCTCGGAAATCCAGTGAGATTGGTTGCTTCAACAGTTCCGCTGACAAGCCAGATGTGGTCACTACATCGTTATCGAATTTAATACGCCCAGTTGCATTTTCTAACGTCATCGGCGGCGCATCGATATCTACGCGGTTGTTCTTAAGATCGGCATACCCCCAAGCTCTCGCATCTCGCTCTGAATCAAATGGGATATTGAGTTGGAACTCAGAATATACCGGACCACTGACTTGCAGCGCGGTCAACGCAGCACCAACAGAGTCAACCAGTGGAGTTGCCATCATGTAGTCACGAACTTCATTACCCGGAGCGCTGGCCTTGGCTTCGATTTCAATATGGCCACCTTCTGCAAGCTCCGGAATACGACCAGTGATTCGTTTCGCTTTCACACCATTTAACGTGGCAGACTTCGAATCTAGGTACATGGCGTCGTTTTCAAACAACAAATCGAGCTGCAAATCTGTGATGGTCGGCCAAGCTGTGTCGAAGCTGAACTTCGCGTTCTTCAATCCAACCCATGCTTGGAACATGCCGTTATGCTCTTTGTATGGGAAGTCAGCCAAATCGCCATACCAAAGCAGTTTTGCGGTATTGACCTTACCACCTTGAATCGCGGTAGATAGGTAGTCCGTGAGATCTTGCCCAAGCGCTAAAGTCGGAAGGTAGCGCCATGTTTCACCTGCGTTGTAGAGATCAGCTTCGGCATAAAACGACAGAAATGGGCTTTGCTCTTTCGGGAAATCGAGGCGGAATGCGCCCAGCACTTGTAAGTCAGGTGTCGCCGCCGTCACTTTATCGGACCACAAACGCCAGCCATCTTCATCTTGCTGCCAAATGATGTCGACTTCACCTTGCTTAATGTTCAATGGCGCTTGGAATACATCTCCATATGGGAAGACATCATCGATAACCGTAACTTTCGCTTTTGCCTGTTCTAGGTTACCCGATACTTTACCTTGCACATGACTAAAGCCAGGAAGCAGTTCCCATTGCGTTAAGCCCAATTCATCTAACTCAGCAGAATAACGCAAGGTATCTAAGCCGCCATTCATTGATAGACGAATGTCTTCCACTCGTCCTTTTGGTGCCAGCTTATTGAGTAAATCGGTAGTGGGCTCAGACTTTGGCGCCAACTTAACCAGTGGTGTTAACGCTTCAATATCTAATTGGGAAAGGTTGAGTAACCAACCATCCGGTTGCCAATCAAAGGCAACATCCAACTCTGGCCATGGTCTGTCATCCGTGCGAATTTGCAGTGAGTGACCATTTACTTTCCAGCCTTCTTTATCAGGAGATAGCTTAAAAATACCAGATTCTAATAGCAGGTCATGACGACCATTTTCGTCCCATACTAGCTCGGAAGGTTGTAAGTCAACATAGGCATAACTTGGTTGGCTGCGTTCAAGCGTCAGCCAAGTGTTTAAGCTGACTTTACCTGACTCAACGCCAGACTCATCTTGCATGTAAGTGGTTAGCCAAGGCGTTACCGAGACGTCTTTCGCACTGACGTAAAACTCACCCGACACATCACGCAGCGAACCGTAATCTTTGAAGTTAGCACGTACTAACAATGAGTTGAGACTGGCGTCCGCAATGCTTACCGTGCCCTCTGCTAAATGGTGCTTACCTTGGTTACTCCAACGTAATTGCTCGATGTCCAAACGGCGTGTTTCGCCTGAAACGGATTTATACCAAATGCGAGAATCTGTGATGGTGAAGTCTTCAAACTGACGCAGCAACAAGGAGTCTAATTGGTCTATCAGCTTGGTTTCATTTTTGCTGACATTCGCTTGCGGCTCTTTGCCTTCTGATTTCGACAGAAGGTCGACGGTACGGATGTCTAACGCTAAATCGTCGATCGTTAAATCAGCGACAACCGGTTTAAAACTCAGAAGAGATTGAATCAAATCGAATTCAATATGGATTTCATCCACTGCAAAGCGAGCGTCTTGGTTATTAGGCAGATTCGCTTCTAAACCCTGCAGGGCGATAGAGGGATGGCTGTTACGCCAAGAACCAGCAACGCTGGTAATAGAAAAGTCAAAACCTGTGCCTTGCTTGACCCAGGTTTTGATCTCATCTTGGAAGTGGTTAAGTTGTGGCAATGCTACGCGCAGTGTGGTTACTAGGATGGCCAGAAGCACCAACAGAGTAACTAAAGTCCACGCGCAGAAACGCCCGAAACGGTTAAAACCAGAATTCACAAATTTTCCAATTACATCATGACGACGTCAAACTGCTCCTGAATGTACAGGGGTTCAGCTTGAATACGAACTTGCTTACCAATAAATACTTCGAGTTCAGCCAGTGCGTGAGATTCATCACCCAGTAGTGTCTCCGCAACGTACGGTGACGCGTACACAACAAAGTTGTCTGCATCGTAAGCACGGTTAACACGGGTAATTTCACGCAAGATCTCGTAACACACAGTTTCGACAGTCTTCACGCTGCCGCGACCTTCACAAGTAGGACAGCTTGAACACAGGATATGTTCAATACTTTCGCGCGTGCGCTTACGAGTCATCTCCACTAAGCCTAGTTGAGTAAAGCCATTAATGTTGGTTTTCACTCGGTCTTTTGACAGTGCCGCTTCAAGAGAGCTTAGAACGCGCTTACGGTGTTCATCCGATGCCATATCGATAAAGTCGATAATGATGATGCCACCAAGGTTACGCAGACGAAGTTGACGTGCGATTGCTTGCGTCGCTTCAACGTTGGTATTGAAGATGGTTTCTTCTAGATTGCGACGGCCAACAAACGCGCCGGTATTGATGTCGACCGTAGTCATGGCTTCCGTTTGATCGATGATCAGGTATCCACCGGACTTAAGCTCGACTTTGCGTTCCAAAGAGCGTTGAATTTCGTTCTCTGTGTCGTACATATCGAAGATTGGCTTATCACCTTCGTACAGTTCAAGCTTCTCAGTCAACTCTGGCACATATTCAGAGGTAAACTCTTTCAGGTTTTCGTATTCAAGGCGAGAGTCGACCATGATTTTGTCAAGCTCAGTGCCTACAAAATCACGTAGAATGCGTTGTGCTAAACCTAGCTCACCGTATAACGTGGAACGGGTTTTGTACTTCGAGCGACGCTCCATGACTTTCAGCCATAAGCGCTTCAAAAATGCCGCATCTTGAGAAAGCTCTTTTTCGTCTGCACCTTCTGCGGCAGTACGAATGATGAAGCCACCATGCTCATCACAGTAGTGGTTGACAACTTTCTTTAAACGCTCGCGCTCTGTTTCACTTTCAATACGTTGAGAGACACCAACGTGGCTAGCACCCGGCATAAAGACAAGATAACGTGATGGCAAGGTGATGTCGGTTGTCAGACGTGCGCCTTTAGTGCCCAGAGGATCTTTAACCACTTGTACAACGATGTCCTGACCTTGGCGAACCAATTCAGAAATATCACGAACTTGGAATTGTTGCTTTTCGTTTTCTGCCACACATTCGGTGTGTGGAACAATATCTGACGCGTGTAAGAACGCCGCTTTATCAAGACCAATATCAACAAACGCCGCTTGCATGCCTGGCAATACTCGGCTCACTTTGCCTTTGTAGATATTGCCAACAATGCCACGGCGCGATTCTCGTTCTATATGAACTTCTTGTAGTACTCCACCTTCAATCATGGCCACACGAGTTTCACTCGGGGTCACGTTTAGCAGCAATTCTGCACTCATGTGCACACCTCAAAACAATTATAAAAATTCTTGAATTAGCTGATCGGTTTCGAACAAAGGTAAGCCTACTACGGCGTGATAACTGCCTTCGATTCGGGTGACGAAACGCCCACCGAGTCCTTGAATACCATAACTTCCAGCTTTATCGCATGGTTCGCCTGACTGCCAGTATCGTTCTATTTCTTCTTCAGTCAGTATTTTGAACCACACGTCAGTGATAACGACCACTGAGTGTTGTTGTTCTTTTGATACGACGCTCACCGCTGTCATCACTTGATGCTGACGACCGGACAGATTGCTGAGCATGCGTTTTGAATCTTCGAAATTTTTAGGTTTCTCTAATACGTGGTTATCGCATACCACCACGGTATCTGAGCCCAATACAACGGAATCAGGCTTAGCCATCGCTAAGCCTGCTTGAGCTTTTTCCAGAGAGAGACGCAAAACATAGTCTTTTGCTTGCTCGTGGTCTTGTTTGGCTTCCTCTATATCAGGAAGCACAATATCAAAGTCATAACCTAATTGAGCAAGCAACTCTTTTCTTCTCGGAGAACCCGATGCGAGAACGAGGGATAAGCCCTTTTTCACAACGCTACCTTACGTGCCATGCGCGACGGACGCGTCGCATAAGTAAAAACATCCATGGCCAAAGTATACAGTTTATTGCCGCAGTCCACAGAGATAATGGATTAAATACTACGTCTTGGTTCAAATATTCCCCACAGAATATAAGAAGTTCCAGTAACACGGTAAAAAAGGCAATCAAGATAGATTGTTGCCAAAGCGCCATGTTACGGATCACCAAGAAATTCAAGGCCACTAAGTAGATAATGATCGACATCATCATCCCTCGGATACCGAGCGTCGAGCCAATCAATATGTCCCACAGCAAACCTAAGATCAAAGCGGTACCGACGTTAACACGGTGAGGCAATGCCAACACCCAGTAACAGGCCACTAGAAACAGCCACGACGGACGCAGCAAATCGAGCACGCCTGGCCATGGAATAGTTTGTAAGACTAGCGCGACAAAGAAGCTGACGCCGATGACCATTCGGCTTCTAAATACACTATTGGCCATCGGTTACCTCTTGCTCTGAACCTTCTTCGACATTGGATTGCAGTACTTTGTGTTGACGGTCTTCATTCGGCCAAATCAACAACAAGTAGCGCAGACGATCAAACTCAACCACAGGCTCCGCTTTGATCGATGCAAACTCTTGACGAGTGTCATGATCGACATTCGTGACGGTTGCGACTGGGTAGCCTTCAGGGTAAATACCACCGAGACCCGACGTCACTAGCAAATCGCCCACTTGAATATCAGTACTGGTTGGGATGTGTTCCAGCTGGATTTCATCCACTTCACCGTTACCGGAAGCGATCACGCGAATATCGTTACGAATCACTTGAACAGGAATCGCGTTTTTCGCGTCTGTTAGCAACAATACGCGTGCGTTGTGCGCTGCAACAAACGTTACCTGACCAACGATACCTTTCTCGTTAATAACAGGCTGACCAACGTAAACACCATCAATACGACCTTTATCAATCACCACTTGGTGACGATACGGAGAGGTATCTACAGCCATCACTTCAGTGACGACTTTCTTTTCGTCACGGACGAATGAAGAGCCGAGCAGTTTACGCAGGCGTTGGTTTTCTTCTTTATATTGGTCGAGCAAGATCAGCTCGCTCTTCAGGCGAAGCACTTCTCGCTTCAAACTGCGATTGCCTTCAATCAGTGCCTGACGAGTGTTTAAACTCTCGAACATTCCATCGAACATGCTACGAGGCAAATTAGCTGCGTATTGAATTGGCGCAACCATACTGTTCAATAGATATCGGACGTTGGAAAACGTATCTAGACGGTTATCAGCCAGCATCAAGCTCGCCGACACGATGACAGCAAAAAACAGACGCAATTGCAGAGATGGGCCTCTGCCAAAAATCGGTTTCATCTTGCTTTTAACCTGATTGCTACCATGATTATTGAGCCTTACTTGGCAACCAGAGAATCTGACATGAAGAGATTCTAGGTATGGAGCAGATTGAAATTACAGAGAGCGGAAATGAAGGTGAAGCCCATGTGGACTCCACCCCACATTTTATTCTTCAGAGAATAGATCGCCACCGTGCATGTCGATCATTTCTAGAGCTTTACCGCCGCCACGAGCCACACACGTTAGTGGGTCTTCAGCGATAACAACTGGAATGCCAGTTTCTTCCATTAGTAGACGGTCTAGGTCTTTAAGTAGTGCACCACCACCTGTTAGTACCATACCGTTTTCAGAGATATCAGACGCTAGCTCTGGTGGACATTGCTCAAGAGCAACCATCACTGCAGATACGATGCCTGAAAGTGGCTCTTGCAGTGCTTCTAGGATTTCGTTTGAGTTCAGGCTAAAGCTGCGTGGCACACCTTCTGCAAGGTTACGACCGCGAACTTCGATCTCTTGAACTTCATCACCAGGGTAAGCAGAACCGATTTCGTGTTTGATCTTTTCAGCTGTTGCTTCACCGATCAAGCTGCCGTAGTTACGACGTACGTAGTTGATCACAGCTTCATCAAAGCGGTCACCACCGATACGTACAGAAGAAGAGTAAACCACACCGTTTAGTGAGATAACCGCAACTTCCGTTGTACCACCACCGATATCGACCACCATTGAACCTGTTGGCTCAGATACGCGAAGGCCAGCACCGATTGCCGCCGCCATTGGCTCGTCAATTAGGTAAACTTCACGCGCGCCAGCACCTAGTGCAGATTCACGAATCGCACGACGCTCAACTTGAGTAGAACCACAAGGAACACAAACTAGTACGCGAGGGCTTGGCTTAAGGATGCTGTTGTCGTGCACTTGCTTAATGAAGTGCTGAAGCATTTTTTCTGTTACGTAGAAGTCAGCGATAACGCCGTCTTTCATTGGACGGATTGCTGAGATGTTGCCCGGCGTACGACCAAGCATCTGTTTTGCCGCATGGCCTACAGCAGCAACGCTTTTTGCAGAACCTACACGATCTTGGCGAATAGCAACTACAGAAGGTTCATCAAGGACGATGCCCTGTCCTTTTACGTAAATTAGAGTGTTGGCAGTACCTAAATCGATAGATAGGTCGTTAGAAAACATGCCACGAAGTTTTTTAAACATATTCTTCGCTCATCCTGCAAAAATTTAGAAGACAAAAATTGTCCTAAATGTACCAATGCCTCGCTGTCACAGCAAGGCATTGGTACACAAACATGAGCAGAAAGCCTCAATTTCTTGCAGTTTCCTTACTTAACGCAAGAAACCGAAGTTTGTTATTGTCCGGTTAACCCCGGTTCACCCCGATAAATCACGCGGTCATTACCGCGGTGAATACCAAACGTGACGACTGATGATGGGTTTTCTTCTGAGCCATCTTTATCCCAGTCGTATTTGAGCCAAGGGAGCGAATTGCCACCACCTTCAAGATTAAGCCATACGCGAGTTTGCTGGCGATACGGCTCTGCTTCTTTTGCTGTTACAGAACGAGAATGACCAGAAGCGACCTCTCCACCAGCTCCTAACGTGACTGCTTTTGGATTAGCACCTTCACCGGTTGGCCAAATATGCGCTTCAGCAGCCGTCACACCTTTAACATTTGTTTGGCTATCATCGGAGTTTGTAATAAAGCGACTTCCATCCCAGTACTCCACTCGGAGTGGTACGCGCAATTCCTTGCCTTGATTACCCCCGACATCGTCTAGGTCAACACGACCGAAACGAATGTCTGGTTGTTTCCGTAGCTGCTTCACACCAATACTCACACCAGCTTTGTCTAATGATGATGAAGATAAATCAATAGAAATAGAGGTATCTGATGAATTCTCTAAGTAGTTTAATGGGCCGTCAGGTTCAGTAACTACTTTATTCCACACCAGTCCGCTCGCGCTATACTTCCCTACGCTTTGCCCTGAAACATAAGGCCCTTTACTTTCGTTCAACCAGTTACCTTTGTATGAGGACGACGCATTAAATCTACTAACAGTGGCAGAATTATTCTCGTACAAGTTGAATTTCGCGTGATGAACTTCATCAAAATACGCATAGTTACGTAACGCACCGCCTCCTTTGGACAATGCTTCTACGTAAAACTGTTTTAACCCAAAAGGCTGCCCCATATACGTAAATGTTTGGCTATTTGGATAATCCCATATGTTGTTGTACGAAGTTGTTTGATCGCTACTGTAAACATTGAATTTGCCAGGGTAGAAGCGCCCAACATTGAGCGTTGCATCTGTAATTTTGAATGCATCACTGCCTAGATACGACGAATACGAATCAACATTACCCGCAGACGGAGCAGATACGACAAACTTAAATACTCCAACATCACTCACTGATTGCTTGAATGACACACTCCCTTCGCTCCATTCGGCATCATCAGGCAGCATATCAACTAGTAGGGTTGCATCAACGACACTTCCTTTATCTAGTTTATCTGGTTCAGGATAAACTAGCGTATTGGTAATTTTGACGTCAGGTTCTCGATAATTCTTAGCCTCAGCACCGCCATCCTGATAAGCCTTAACAAACATGGTGAACTCTTCCCCTGCGGGGATATAACCATCACAACCAGAAGAGCAATCACCTCCACCACTGACACTCAAGCCCAACTTAGCAGGAAAACTAACAAATGTTCGATAACTCTCAGCTTGCGTTTTGTTGGTTTCAGCTAGGACTCGAGCAGAAACTTTTAGCCGTCCTACTTCAGGGTATTCAACATTAAATACAGCTTTGCCAGTTGTGCTAAAAAACACGTTAGGAATTGTTACCCAATAATTAGGTTTAGTCATAGAGATCGCCTGTTCAAACTGACTATTTTTTCCTTTAAAGCTTACCTTAAGAGCAGGTGTGTAACTCGGTTTACTTGGCTCATCATAATCGAACTTCATTTGAATATTTCTAAATAAACCTTGTGATGGAATTTGCGATGAACTTGACTCACAAAGCATTAGATTTGGATGATAATTTGCACTTGGACTCTTTAATTTGTACTGAGCTTGTAAATCGCCAGAGTTATTAAAGAAAGGTAGTCCAGATATTTTATCTGGGATCGACAACGTGATTGAGCTTGCAAAACTGATCAAACAGCTAGGGTCAAAATCATCTTCACCAAATAATTTACATTTAACTGGTTCTATATTAGGGGAGATAATTGATGTACGAGCAATGCCAAGCTTGGCTTGTTCCGCTCCCTCTGAGCGCACTTGTAAATTAGCACTATGTGTAAATATCAACGTATTGTTTAGAAGTGGCTCACCTTGAGAGTTTAACCACTGAGCGTCATGCATATCAGATAAGGTAACCTCTAACTCCTTAGGATTTGTCATCCCTTTAGGAGGATACGTCTCATCACATTCAGAGGTCATGCAAGCTGTAAGAGTTACACTTTGAGCATCGCAAACATTTCCGCTTCCATCGTAAGTGAAGCGAAAATGATCGATCTGAGGCTCTTTATTGAATCGATCTGCACATATATTAACATTGTCAACTTCATGAATGTTGGTGCTAGCCCCAGTCCCCGAAGTAATTGAAACCAAGAAGTCTTTCGGTAATTGTGGCTGACCAAACCCATCCGCGATATTGAATGGCTCTATCAAGCTTTCCCAAGCAGAACCATTAATACTGCGCTCGATGGAAACCCAAACTCCACTGTTTCTTCCCACAATATCTTTCCGAGTATCTACAGTGACTCTAAATTTGTGCTTATCATTCGGAGATCTTCCGCCTCTTTCATCCAGCGGACCGACCTCTGTATTATTCTTAATGAACTTATAGCCACCAAACCACTCTTTGGTATCTGAGCCATTCATTATTTTTTGATAACCAGCCCCACGAATGGTAACAGAATGCGGCTTTCTGCCTGGACGCGTTGCAGAGTCATCAAAACTACCTTCGTTAGAAAAGTTACCGTACTCATCAATACCAAACGCAACCCACCCGCCAGCAAAGCCCTCCATTCCTGGTTTGACACCATAGCCCAGAGGCCCACCTAGAGCACCTGGAGAAGGAGGAACATTTGCGTCAGACAGAACAATAGCGATACCATCACCACCGGTTCGCGTGCTGCTATGTCGTGCATAGTGGTCGAATGTCACTTGAACAACATTATCCTCAGATGGAATAGTTACTTTGAATGCTGAAGCCGTAGATTGATCGTTTTGGTTTGTGGATACGATAAAGCGACCAGAATCGACATAGGGAACCGTGCTCTTTCCCCGCCCCATAACAGTCCAATTGCTCAGTGGTTTTTCAGCCTCGAAGTTCTCAACCAAACACTCGACTGGCTCTGGAATAATAATTTCTGGAACCATATCAGGACAAACATCTTCTAGGACGTCTAACGGGCAATTACCTATGGCTTGCGAGTTATCACAGTTAGGTTCATCTGCACCACAATAGATTTTTGCATTATGAAAATCATATGAATGACCAATTACAGAACCACATACACTTGAGTTCTTTACCGTTGCTTTTTGAAATGCTTGAATTGCATTTTTGTAGGTATAAATACCTAACTTTTGATTTTCCTTGGAATTGTCGAGTTTAACTTCTGAACCTATGGAAGTAACTTGACCGCATACCAAGGACTTTTTGATTTCAACTTGATGTTGCGCAATAAGGTTCCCGTAAACGGAGTTGCCGGCTCCCGCCTCTTCAAGCTTTATTTCTTCGCCGAGGCTTTGGATGTTTCCAACAACCTTAGTGCCCTTTAAAACCACTTCGTGCAATGCTTCAATGTCACCGTAAACTTGATTATTCGAGTTTTCTGTTTTTACGGCTCCGCCTTTACTTGTTACATCACCACGGACGACAGTATGCTTCAATACAACGTCCTCATGAGCAACGACATCACCTTCGATAATATTACTGTTTACCTCTGTCTTTACCTGTCCAGCGACACTACTAACCCCACCTTTTACAGTAACTTTTGAGAGAACAATATCCTTCGCTCCCCAAATATTACCTTCAATAATATTAGTATTACCTTTAATCTCTACACTATCAGTAAGGCTAGTAACATTTCCGGTCACATTTGTACTTTCAAGGTATATTTTGCCGTGAGACGAGTAGATGAAACCATTTATATCGTTTCTGTCTTTTAGCTCAACACTTCCATAAGCTTCAATATTGCCAAATAATCGAACTTGATTATTACCTTTCACATCACTGTTTTTGGCAAGAATGTTAATAGGACGGAGAGAACTACCAATTACATTTTTTCCTTTGAATTCGACATCACCATAAACTAGGATATTTATTGGTCGATCGGAAGAAATTGACTGCCATTTACGAAGGTATAACCCGTTCGAGCAAACATAATCATTATAACTCTCATAATGACCACCACACAGGTTCCCTCTCGATTTCATCGCTCCCTTACTAATTGACCAATATGGTGTCATATCAAAAGTTTCAGCAGAAAAGCTCTTGAGAGAAAACAAACCAAAAAATAAAGCAGAAATTATTTTTCTTTTCATTATTCTAATCCTTAATCCATATCTCTTGTCTGCGTTCAACCAAGCTCAATCCAGAACCACACTGGACTGCAGCTTCGATTCGATAAAATGTTTGACTATCCAACTTTTTATCGCCCCCGTCACACACAAGCGAAACTAATCGACAGCTTCCGTAATCAATGCTCTCTGAGCTTGGCGCTTTACCATTGACTTTATTACTGCAATTACTTCCCACATCTGGGTTTTCATTGTTAAGTGGGTATATTTCAGTGAGAGCCCACTCTGTTGAAGATTGAGCGTAAAACCATGCTTGTGTCCCTAAAAACTCACGAGTCATTGAGTTTTGATTGGACCAGTTAGTCTTTGTAAGCGTCGCTCCTAGATACCCCATCACAATAATCACGAACAAGCATACAATGAGCACATTTCCGCTGTTTTTCTGTTTATGGGACATTTAACACCTGCACATCTTGTTGGTAGGTACTAACTTCACTATTTTGTTCAAAAGCAAATTTGAGATAGACAATCCCACCTGTCTGTAAACTCACATTCGTGTAATCAAATTGACTTTCATCTGCCACGATATTTTCAACAACAGTGCCATTGCGAGTTAAGCGGTTACTACGCACACCTGTTTTGACAATGCAGTATTCAACTTTGGTTGCTAACTGGTATAGATAAATACGATGAGCGATCGAGTCACTAGGTAAAGGCGTCGTTAAGCTATAACGATAAAAGTCGGCATTACCATTGCCATCATTACCATTTAAAGAAAGGTCACTATTAATTAAGTGATTACTCACCGCGCCTGATATCAAATCGTCATAGCGTGTAGGGTTAATGACAAAGCGTATCTCCTCGGAAGCTTTTAATGTATTTCCTGGAACGTTTTCCCCAGTGATAAAAAGCAGATCGTTGCTGGTTGGTTCTTGAAAGTAATAACCGGAATTTAAAGTTGGAACAAACGACAGGCAGGATTCGTCAACCGTGTTTGTCATTGCAAAACTATTGGGAACGGCGTGTCTAATTTCACGCGCCATTTTTTCTAGCACAAATTGAGCTTGGGTCTGAATTCTTTGTCTTGAACTCGCATCAACATACCCTTTCATCCCAACTTGAACATAACCTGCAATCCCCAGCATGATGATGCTACCAATAACAATGGTCAGCACGAGCTCTATGAGAGTGAAGCCTCTTTGACTCATTAATAATTACCTCTGTAACCAACCAATGAAATCGCTAACGCGGAACCAGCAAATATATCTAGCTTCACTTGCTTCATTTTAGGGACACTTCCTTCGAGCTCTGTCGTTTTTACCGCAACCTCTACACGAAAATTGATATAACTACTGTCTGCACTATTACCGACAACATCTGAGAGTTGGTATTTTTCGCTACTTGACGGACAACTATTCTGAGTATTTTCGGTGTACCAACAACCAATATAATCATCAACGTCATTAAAAGCAGAGGGCGAAGTCTCTCCATCTCTTCCAAGAGGCAAGCAAGCGTCTGCCCCGCTTTCGCCGCAGCGGAGCATGCCACCATTGTCATCATAATAATGGTCAAAATTGCGGGCCAAAATTTGCGACATCATACTATGCCCTAAAGCAATGGCTCGACTTTGATAATGGGAGGTGGAAGCATCTTTAATTTGTGGTATCAATGCTGTCGAAAACATCACCATTGCGATTCCCATCAAGACGATCGCAATAATCATCTCAATAAGCGTCATTCCTCGAAGCGTTTTTTTGCCTTTCATCGTCATGAGCAGCCACCTTTACTTACGTAGCCTTGCTCATTAATTGTGACCGTACAGGTTTGAGAGCTATTGTTTTCGCTAATAGAGATAGT
Source organism: Vibrio owensii (assembly GCF_002021755.1). NCBI lineage: Bacteria > Pseudomonadati > Pseudomonadota > Gammaproteobacteria > Vibrionales > Vibrionaceae > Vibrio > Vibrio owensii. The sequence continues at coordinate 2,251,004 of NZ_CP019959.1, read as the reverse complement.
GACCGAAGGAGGGGTCGGGTTTCCTAGCAGATCAAACTGAACCTCTCGGACAGGAGAAAAAGTAACACTGCTGTCTTCGACCCAATCACTACGACTACTAGACTGAGATGAGCAAGAGGCTTTTGAGCCGATACAATTGGTTGCTATGGATAGAATAAAATCGTTATTTCCTACCGCACTACTGACATTAGATTGCATGCGATTCACCTGGACTTGGCGAACAACAGAAATGACTTGATCTTGAATTGCGACAGCAGAAATTCCAGTGCGCATAAATCGACTGGACGCGTAAAGCGATAATATTGAAAGGATGACGATGACCATGATCAGCTCAATGAGAGTAAACCCTGATATCGTTGAGCGCGACTTCATACTGAGGAACCTTCGGCTTACAACAAGCGATTAAATTATAAGCAAAAAAGCATGGTAATTTTGGATTAAAATCACACTTCTTTTACGTAGCAAACAAGATTGCTCTAGGTTAGTTTTTCGATCTATCGATTTCTTCTTCAATCCGATCGTAAGTTTCTTTGTTGCTTAGCGTTTCAGAAACGTGCTCAGCGGTTTGCTTAGTTTGCTCCCACTTCGCTTCGTAAGTTTCTGGCTCAAAGCTGATAAATCTTGGTAATACCACATAACCGATCACCCCCAAGATAATCAGCACAACTACAAACTCAATTGCACTAAGACCCGATGATTTGTGCATATGAACTATTCCAAGATTAATCAAAATAAAGAGATAAAGGCCAGACTAGCTGGCCTTTCAAAACTCAAGAATTAACAGTCATCATTTGCAATAACTGTTTTAGCTGCTGAAGCTGCTGTTTTACCTGTAGCTTGGATGTAACCAACGTAACAACCTTTATTTGTAGCTGTGCCCGTTGGATCGAAAACCCAATCATCTCCTGCCTCTTTGCCTTTAAAGGTATATACTTTTTTGTCGCTGCTTACAGTAATTTCATCCCAGTCATCAGCAAGTCCCATTACAGCATTTTCCAAGCCATCCTGAGTAGGGTAACCGTACGCTAGGTCAATACCTTCAACTGACTTACCACTAGCTTCACCTTCAACACCTTCAACAGCTGCTTTACCATATGTAATACCTGCAGCACCATCAATTGCACCTTTCAAGCCTTGTAGTGAAGCTAATCGAGCATCATCTTGCAGGTTAAGGAAACGTGGTGCTGCAGTTACCGCTAGAATACCTAGGATTACAATTACCACTACCAATTCGATAAGGGTGAAACCACCTTGTCTTTTCATTGTTTACTCTCTCTATGTAAGCATGCAGAGTGACTGCAAAGTTTATCGGTCATGCGACCATTTTGGATAATGTCAAAACGGTGTGGCATCTCAGCGATAAACCAATGTTTATCCATTGAGCCCTTTTTCTACCGCTTGAGCAGAATGACGATTCGCCATTATTAAGTTAAAGCCGTGCAAAAAAGATGTCCCATGTTTGGTTTACTTTTTATTACAACCTTTTGCTTATGGTAATGTTTGCATTATACCGACTTTCATTCCCATTTATAGTACTTAAGTGTCAAAAAATTCACTCCGTCGACATTTCGACGTCTATTTTCAGGTAATTAGCGTCTGATATAACAACAACTCTCTGTCCATTTTCATAAGTATAGTTACATGTATAACTATTACTTTTAATTGCTCCACGAATTTCTAACAACTCGCTCGCCATAATTTTACGTTGCGGGTAGTGGACTGTCAGCCAATAGTCACAATCGAGTGCACCGCTTGTTTTGAAAGGTGACACCAAGCCCCCTTCCGTCATATTGAGCTCAAAACCATCCATTAACAGCAACTTAGGCTCCCCATGAACGAGCCATGCTTGGTGGTATCGTTGCACGCTATCTTGCATCCAAACCTTGGCAAGTTTCGCACCTGTTTCTTGCGCTTCTTGCTCTATCGGTTTCAACTTTTGCATAAATGCTGCCAACACAATAATACCGACGACACCTGCTAGAATCAGTGTCGCTCGACTTTGATTTTCGACCACGCCGTTAGCCGCCTTTGATGATGTCCAGCATCCCCCACATTGGCAGGAAGATACCAAGAGCCAACACCATAACCATGCCAGCTACAATGACCAAAAGTAACGGTTCTATTCGCGCAGTTAGGGTTTTCAAATCGTAATCGACTTCACGGTCATAGAAGTCCGAAACTTCCAATAACAATTCATCGATACGACCCGTTTCTTCACCAACCGCAATCATCTGAATAACCAGAGGCGTAAAAATCTTACTGTTGATTGCCGTAACTGAAATGGTACTCCCCGCCTCAATGGCCGCTTTCATTTCTAGAATTCGGTTCTCTAAGAACTTATTACCTAACGCTTCACCAGATAAAGCTAATGATTGGTTGAGCGGCACACCGGACTTCAACATCAATGAAAATGTTCGTGAGAATCGTGATAGCTGTGCTCGGTTAACAATGTCACCAACAATAGGCAGCCTTAAACGCAGTTTGTCGAACTTCTCTCGACCATCAGCGGTTGCGACCCAAGATCTAAAAATAACAAACGCACCAATGATCGCGGCGATCAGTAAGCCCCAATAATTCACAAAGAAGTTCGACGTCGCGATCAGGATTCTGGTAGGCAGCGGTAACTCAACACCAAAGCGCGTAAACATGGACGCAAACTCAGGGATTACCAAAATGTTCAAAATAAACATCGCGATGGTGATAAATACAATCACAAAAGTTGGGTAGCGCATTGCGGCTTTGATGCGCTTGCGGGTCTCTAACTCTTGTTCGTAGTAGTTTGCTAGCTGTAGCAAGGCCTGGTCTAGACGCCCCGTGTTTTCACCCACGTTAATCATCGAAACGAACAACGGGCTAAACACTTTGGTATGCGGTTGCATCGCGGAGGAAAGGCCGCGACCGTTACTCAACTCAGCTACCACATCTTCTAAAGCTTCTTTGAGCTGTTTGTTCTCACAGTTTTGCAGCAGACCACGCATGGAGCGCAACAATGGCACGCCCGCTTTGGTCAAACTAAATAGCTGACGTGAGAACAAGATAATCACTTCAAGCGGAATCGCAGGCACAAGTAACTTGGATAAGCTGACTTTGCTTTTAACCGCTTCTTTTTCTAATCGCAGGTTTAGAGGAATGATCCCCTTATTCATCAATGCTTCCGCTGCCGCTTCGGAATTCACCGCATCGACTTTACCACTAGTTGATGAGCCGTCTAAGCTGCGGCCTTGATAACGAAAAGTTGGCATTCACTTACCTACATGAAAATTGGGTCGGTTTTACCAGAAGCATCCCCTTCGCCCAGGGTCATGACTTCGTCCAAACTCACAGTGCCTTGCAGCGCAAGTTCCATCGCAGAAGCCAATAGCGGCTTGTAGTTTTCTGAGCGGCGTGCTGCTTGAGCAAAGCCCACGGCATCATTCGCGCGTAGCTTGTCCATCATTTCATGTTCAAGCTCAAGCATCTCAAACACACCAACTCGGCCGCGATAACCTGTCAGGTTACAGTTTTGGCAACCAGCACCTTTATGGAAAGTTTGCCCTACTTGATTAGGGAAGCGCCCAGCAAGCCACTGCTGACGAGCCTCATCGAGCACGTCGGTGGTTTTACAATCTGGGCAGACACGACGAACAAGACGCTGAGCCACAACCGCACGAACAGCACTTGCTACCAAATAGCCAGGAGCCCCCATATCAATCATTCGCAGCGCGCTGTCTACGGCATCGTTGGTGTGTAAGGTACTTAATACCAAGTGACCAGTCAGTGCAGCACGAAGGCCAATTTCAACCGTTTCTTGGTCACGCATCTCACCAATAAGGATGATGTCTGGGTCTTGACGTAGGAAGGTACGTAGCACGCGAGAAAACGTTAGATCAATCTTGCTGTTGATCTGAACCTGTGTAATACGCGGTAAGCGGTACTCCACCGGATCTTCTGCGGTGATGATCTTTTTACCCGGTTCGTTTAATTCACTCAACGCACCGTAAAGCGTGGTGGTTTTACCGGAGCCTGTTGGACCAGTAACTAAGATCATTCCGTGTGGGCGAGAAAGCTGACGACGAAGACGAGCGAGTAGCTCAGGTGGCAAACCGGAATCTTCAAGTTTACGCAAACCAGAAGATTGGTTTAGCAAACGCATTACTACTGATTCACCGTATTGCGTCGGCAGCGTCGACATACGAATATCGATCGATTGACCACGAACTTTGATATTAAATCGACCATCTTGAGGTAAGCGCTTTTCAGAGATATCGAGATGCGCCATCAGCTTCAAACGCAATACTAGCGCAGAGGCAATGTTCACCTCGTTTAGAAGCGTCTCATGAAGTACGCCATCGACACGTTGACGCAAACGCAGCACTTTATCATCGGGCTCGATATGAATATCCGACGCGCCAACTTGCACCGCATCTTCAAACATGGAGTTAACCAGTTTAACAACGGTAACTTCTTCGCTATCACCTTCATCAATGCCGTAATCGAAACCTTCAACGTCTTGGTGCTCTGCTTGAAGCTGTTCTGCAAACGAAGCTATTTCTTTGGTTCTACGGTAATAACGGTCAAAACTATCTACTAACTGGCGTTCTGGTGCAATGATGAACTCTAAGTCGTATTGACCAAGAAGGTTCATCAACGACTCTTGAATAAACAAGTCCGCCGGATCACTCATCGCAACACGTAATGTGTCACCATTACGAGCCACAACCATGGCACGTAAACGGCGTGCGTGCACTTCTGGAAGAATTTGCACCGCATCGGCATCAACAGGAGCGCGACTCAAATCAATTAAGGGCAAGCTCAACTGTTGGGACAAGAACTCAAGCATCTGCTTTTCACTGATAAAACCAAGATCAATCAGCGCATCACCCAGCTTTTGACCAGTACTGTGCTGAGCATTCAGCGCCTGTTGAACTTGATCTTCAGAAACAATACCTTCTTCAATTAACAGATCGCCTAAGCGTTTTCTCAACTGAATTTTCATTGCGCACTCTCCAGTCGTTTTAGGATATTCAAGCGATCACGAATAAATGCCTGAGATTGATTTGAAATACCGACTTTGCCAAGTGCTTGCTTATAAGAAGCGATCGCCGGAGTGAAAGCTAATGCTCGCTCTTGTTGAATGGCTAAACCAAGCCACCAGCGCGCATTTTCAGGCTCACGCTGAGTCAATAACTGGTAGCTTTCCAGTGCAATTTCATTTTGCTTTTGCTTTTGGGCCAACGCGGCACGCATGGCTAAATATTCGCGACTCGGGGCTGGCGGTAAATGCACGAGTGGGCTCAACGCCGCTTCAGCTTGATCCGCTTTCATCAACAGTTTTGATAGCGCAAGACGTAGGCTTTGGTTATTGGTGTCTAGAGTGATACCCGACTGCAAGATCTCATAAGCTTTGCGCGTATCCCCTTTTCCAAAGTACAGCGCCGCTAACTTCTGACGAGCCTCTAAATTCGTTGGCTGATAGCGAAGTGCTTCATCGAATGCAGACAAAGCCGTCTTCATATCATTTGCATCCATGGCTTTATCTGCACGTGCTAATGCTTTTTCTGCTAACTGCTGGTGCGTAAGTTCAACTTGCTCAATGCGCATTGAGCTATCTTGTGACACATTCGACGAGGTATTTACATTCTGATTCACGCTCGCCAACAACATCGGTTGTTCTACTGATTGGTTCACTTCTGCTTTAGCAGTGAACTGGTCTACTTGCGGAGTGGACTTCGCCACAGGCAACTCAACCGTCACCTTTGGTTTCTCAATTCTTTGCGTGTACACCACATTATCTAACTGAGGCGTCACTTTGCTGGTCGGTGAGTGATTCACTGCCATGATTGGTGAGTTATCAACACTGACGGTATTCATTGAAATGTTCGATGAAGATGTAATGTCTTCCATCGGTGCCGGACCTTGAGAGACTGCCCAACCTCCAACAGCAAGGCTCAATGAGAAGCCACCCACTAGCCACAGCCACGGTTTGCTTCGTGTGATACTTGGAATCTCTGCTTTCGTTAGTGCAGAAGGTGATTCTTTTTCAGCAAGTTCTGATAATGCTTTATTGATGGCACTCAAGGCTGGCTCCATCCCCAAAATTTGGGAGTTTTAAACTTAGGCTTACGCGCATCAAAGGTGTCATGCATTGCAACGTAAACGTGTTGATTCTTTAATAAGGTGCAACGGTCATTAAACGCCGTAAGCAAGGCTTTATGACTGATTTGGTTGATCAATCTCGGGATACCCATCGCCGAACGCCAAATGGCTTTTTTCTGCTCAATCGAGAAGATATGCGCACCATTTCCTGCTTTGTCTAAACGGTTGTTGATATAGGCGACGCCCTCTTCAATCGAGAGAGGACGAAGCTGGCAACTAAACGTAATTCGCTGACGGAACTGTCTTAACTCATGAGTGCCAAGTCGCTCATCCAATTCAGGCTGACCAAACAAGACCAGTTGAATCAGCTTGTCTTGTTCCGTTTCCAAATTGCCGAATAAGCGCAGCGTTTCGAGAGCTTCAGATGACAGTGCTTGTGCTTCATCGACAATCAGTACGGTCTTTTTACCTAGCGCATGAATTTGAATTAAACGTTCTTGAATCAAAGAAACGACTTTAAGCGGATCGCTATCTTCAATACCTAACTCACGAGCGACTGCAAACTGTAACTGCTCGCCATTTAGAGCGGGGTTAGGTAAGTAAACAAGCTCAACTTCAGATTCGATTTGCTCGATTAACTTACGACAAACCATGGTTTTGCCCGTGCCAACCTCTCCGGTAACCTTAATCACCCCTTCACCCATTTTGACCGCAGCCATAATGGTTTGAATGGCCTCGTAGTGAGGCACTAACCCCAGAAACATTTCTGTATTAGGGGTCAGTGAGAAAGGTTGAACTCGAAATCCAAAATGCGACAAGTACATAGTCGAATCACAAAACCACGTTTAACGACAGTTCTAACGCCGATTACTCAGCGTCAGGGAACCACTCTTGCAACAAGTCACGTGAACGCTCTAGCTCTTTCTGCCATGTGTTCACGCCTACAACTGTTGGCTTAAGCAGAATAACCAGTTCTGTCTTTTGCGATATGTTATTGATGTTACGGAATAAGTTACCAAGTCCTGGTACATCACCGAGGAAAGGCACCTTTGAGACTTGCTCTAGGTTTTGTTGCTTCATCAAGCCACCAATCACCACTACGTCACCATCTTTAGCACGGATCACAGAGTCAGACTCACGAATTGAGCTTTTCGCCAGCGGTAATTGAATATTTTGGAATTCACCGCCAAGGTTTAAATTCTTGACCTCTTCTTCGACTTCAATGACGGCAGGGTGAACGTGTAGAAACACATTGCCTTTATTGTCGATTTGCGGAGTAACATCTAGGGAGATACCAGAGAAGAAAGGTGTCAACTCAACTTCAGGAACGGCATTGGAGTTCTCACCGTTACCTGCGTTGCTTGAAAGCTCAGTGACAAAGTACTCATCAGTACCCACTTTGATCACTGACTTTTGGTTGTTTGCTGCGGTAATACGTGGGCTAGAAAGCACGTTCAAATCGCCTTGCGTTGCCATAAAACTCAACACAGCATCAAAATTGCCATCAGAGATAGTCACATTCGTTTGCCCACCAAGTAGTGAACCGATCGTATCTAGTCCTGGTAATAATGGGATATCAGAGCCATCACCAGGAGAGCCGCCACCAGGGTATGGACGACCGATAGAGATGCTTCCCGAATTACCGATAGAGGCAGATAGATTCGACCAGTTGATACCTTGTTGGTAACCATCACTCAATGTCACTTCCAAGATTTTTGCTTCTAGAATAACTTGGCGCTGCATACGCTCTTGCGATACACCAAGGAACTCACGAACTTCGCGGATTTCATCAGGGAAAGCACGTACTGTGATAACACCAGCTTGTGGGGTCACAACAACGCTTTGGCCTTTACCTGAGCCAATTAGGTTAGCCACCGCTTGCTGTAGCATTGGCCAGAAATCGCTTTCAGTGATGGTTTCAATACGAGTGCCGCCCGTTGAGGTTGTTGAGCTATCACCGTTGTTGTTATTTGAATCTGAAGAATCAGAATCGTCAGAGCTACCGCCAGAACTTGATGTACCCGCCGAGGTCACAGAGCCGGTTACGATACTTGTTAGTGAGCGACCAGAACGTTTGAACTGAAGGTAATCCACAGGAATCGTAACGGTACGCATACCAGCTGGGTAGATTTGAATTACCTTACCCGACTTCACGACGTCATAGCCGTACATGTTTTGCACAACATTCAACACTTCATCCAGCGTCACATCAGAAAGGTTTACGGTAATATTCCCTTGTACCGCAGGGTGGATCGCCACGCTGTATTCGGTGCCTTTAACCAAAGAAGCAAAAAAGCTACGCGCCTCAACCGCGTTGGCTTGGATTCTAAAACGCTTCAATGTTCCTTGTTGAGACGACATGTTGGCGTCTAGGTTTGGCATTAGATCGGCTTCCACTGAAGAAGGAATGTCTTCTAGGGCACGACTGTTTGCTTCATTGATAGATTCATTCAGTGCTTGCTTCACTTCTACTGGATCGCGGTGACCCATAGAACAACCCATTAAGGAAGCAATCACAATTCCTACAACTAATTTGCGCATATCTGATCAGGCTCTGATTATTATTTTTTTACGTTTAAACCAAAAAGCTCTAGTTTCCACTGACGGTTACCACGCTTTAAAGTTACAAATTCACTGTTGATGCTAGCTACTCGGTAGCCATTAAGTTTTGCCCCAGGCTCAACAATACGGTCGTTCAAAATCGCAACACAGGGCGTGTTTGGCTTGCAAACAATGCTATTAAGGGTTGGCAGACGATATTGTTTCGCTTTTGGCTTTGCTTGCTCGGTAGCTGGTTTCGTCCAGCCCAGCGGCGCAGTTGGATCTTGGTTCGCCCAACAGCTACCTGCAATAGAAACAAGTGCCAATGAGATAATGAGTTTCTTAACCACCAATAAACTCCTCTCGTGAACCTAGGGTGTAGACTTCCAATACAAGTTTTGCTTTTGGATAATCTTCGACTTTGTAGCTGAAGCTTCGCCAGTAATAACTTGCAGGCAAGCTTTCAAGTTTTGTTAGGTAATTAGCAATTGCAAAGTAGTCACCGGTAAGTTCCATACGAACTGGGTGCACGTAGTAACCTGAGTATTGCGACGCTTCTTTATCTTCTGTTATCGGCTCCGCAGGCAATGTCTGAAGTGACAATAGGTGAATACCGCTTTGCTGCTCCAATACACTTTCTAACAAGCTCGCCATTTGAGAAGGCGTAATCAAGTGTTCAATAATTTCAGAAAGCTGCATCGATAGGTGCTGACTTTCGGTTAGCAATTGAGAAATAGCCTGATCAATCTCAGCGTTCGGATCTTTCTTTAATTGCGCTTGGATGCGTAAGATCTCGATTTCAGTCTGTTGATTGGTCTGTTTTAAGTTACGTAGCTGTTTATCATTGCTGGTAACTTCATTCAGTTTCGGTTCTAACACCAAGGTAAACAGCAGCATCACGACAGTGACAAGACCACACAAGGCGATCAATACCTTTTCTCGTGCGCTCATCTCATCGAAGCGCTCTTCTAACGAGGACCAGAATTCGTTCATTTCTCTTTGTCTCCACGCGTCTTCAATTCAAAGGTCACAATGTTGTCTTCGTTACGACCAATCTTTACATCATCAAAAGTACGCCCAACAAGGCTTATTTCATTCTTAAATTGACTCACCCAGTTTGGAACTGCGCTTGGCGAACGAGCCAAGCCTTTGAGATCTAAAGTCGTATTGTCGATACGAATTTCAGACAAAGAAATGTTATTGCTGCCAAGTTTGGCAAGAGATTGCATCACGCCGGAGTAACCAGTGCGTTGGGAATCGTCATATTTGCCGACCGCTTTCAGTGAGTCACGTTTTGCTTTCACCTCACGCTCTAAACGTGCTTTCGCCGCCAACTTGTTGGTATCCGGCTGGTGTTTACGCAACTTAGCTTGCTGGCGTGTCAGCTCTGATTTCATGATATCGCCACGACTTTTAACAATCGCGATTTCATCCTCAACGCCTTGGCTCTGCCAAGTGACATAACCGTAAGACAAGAAAATCAGCGCGGCAGCGACACCCCAAGAGATAGCGACGTTTTTTAACGTAAGTAGGTTCTTCTTCGGCTTTAGAAAATCAGGGTAAAGATTGACACGTCGAGCACTTGATGTTGCTAATGCAGTATCCGCCAATACATGACCTGATAGCTCGTGCTCTTCTGCAAGCAATGGCGAAACTTTGGTACTTAAACGGTAGTTAAGCGACTCCACCAACTCTTTTTCATCTTCATCATCACAACAGACCTTAAGCTGATGCAATTGAACATGGCGCAGTTGAGAAGAGAGGTAATCTATCGAACGCTGCAGTTCCAGTGACAAACTGTCCATTTGTAAGTCACTTGAAGGTACGCCTGTTAATGGTGGCGTCACACTGCGAATGGAACGATGAAATGCAATGGTGTGCTCAACGAATGCGCTAATACGGAAGTGACCGCGCGCACTGCGTTGTAGAAGTAGGAAGTTGCCTAGCTCACCAGAGGTATCCCCCCAGATATCATCCTCAGGAATAATTGCTTCAAGCGTTAATTGAACTCTGTTTGCAAGCAGTACGATCTTGTCGAGGATTTTGCGCGAAAGCACATAAGCTTGAACTTTATTTGAGTTAGGTAACTCTGCGGCATCGGCAATAATGTCGATAGCACGTTCAGAAATAAGTTCTTTTAACAGAAACGGCAACGCCGACGGCCACTCATTGCGCGGCATCGCAGGCTTGTCGATCTGATACATCTGGTAATAGTTGTGAGAAAGCACAACTGCCAACGAGTCGTAGGAACTGGCAGCAACACTGAGTGCTTGCTCACAAGCTCGTTCCCAATTTGATTCTGTGATCTCAAATTTAGATGGTCGACTGCTTTTCGTTGGTGATGATAAATAAACTGCGTCTGGCTGAATGACCAAAAAGCACGTGCGGCCACCAACCGATGACCGCTTGAGCTTATCGAGTACTGCTTTAAAATCCATGATTATTATCTTTATTTTTTTCGCCAGCGATTTCTGCGTCCCAATTTTACTTGAGATTCAGATTGAGAAATGACCGTTGGTTTGGATCTAGGTAGATACTGCTCTGCTGGAGAGAAATAACGTCCCTGCCCGCCATGAACCCCTAATTCATTCAGGGTGTTCAATTCGTGCTTATTCTCAATTCCCACTGCTATTATTTTTGTTTTACTGTTTGCGGCCGCACCCAACATACTGCGAACAAACAGCTGGTTCTCATGTCTCTGATCGATTTTTGTTACCAAGCTGCGATGAAGCTTAAGGTAACGAATGTCTACTTCTTTTAAATAATGGGTGCTAACGATCGTGCGTCCCGCTTGCCCAATCATGACGTGACATTCTAAACCGGCCAGCATTTTAGCGACTGGTCGCATAAAGTCTAAGTGTCTTACAAATTGTGCTTCCACAAACTCAAAAATGAGACACTTTCTTTGCTCACGTGACAACTGTAAGAGTTCATCACGGAACCATTTGAAGTATTCTCGATGGCCAAAAGGCACAACATGCAGATTAACGACATAACACTTGGAACTATCAAAGCTATGTTTAAAATCTTTTAAGAATTTATGAACAACAGCACGATCCATTTGTGCTTCATAGCCAACTTGTCGAACAGCAGAAATAAAGCGAGACGCTTTAACAATGCCATTTTCCGGATCGCGAATCCGACATGTTAACTCTTCATGTAATGGTTTTTTATGCGCCACATCACTTATTGAATAGGCCGATTGTGCGTAGAGTATCACATTTTCAGATGTGAGTGCTGAGTCAAATAGCGTACGCCATCTCACACTACCGCGAGCTTCTTCGTCGTGGTTCCACTTCTTAAAACGACTCCAGTTGTTATTATTCTGTAACTGAGCACTACGCAATGCGGTTTCAGCTTCATCAATGATTTGGCTATGACGTTCGCCCTCTTTGTACATGGTGATACCGATATGACACCAGTTGTCAGAATCGAGAGGGTAAGGCGGATGAAGCTTTTCTAATTGGCGAATACATTGAGACGCCAAGTTTGCGACATCTTTTGCCGCTTGATGAGGTAAGAACAGGGCAAAATCAGCATTGTAGTAGCGTGAGAACACAACATCGGGATAACGCTGAACCAAGTTTGAAAGCAAACTGCCCACTTCAACAATAAACTCATCACAAGTTTGTTTATCTTGCTCTTCTTCAACAGACTTCCAATCTTGGATACGAATCAGCATCACTGAACCACGAGCACCACTTTCCAACAAAGCAGATTCAAGCTTGCTATCAAACAGCACACGATTTGCAGTACCAGTGAGCTTATCAAGAAAGGTTTGAGTACGAATAAAGGTATCAAAGCGGCTACGCTCTTGGCGCGCATCTTGAAGCTCTTCGATCAATACATCTAGCGCTTCACTGGCTGTATATGGCCATTCTCGCTCATCACCTTTGGCGTACTGTTCGACTCGCCCAGCGAGGATCATGCGTCCACGTTCTTCAAGCATTTCCGATCCCGCGAGTTGCTCTTTGAGCCATTTAACACCACGCATTAAACAGAAAATGATCAAAATGACCGCTAGCGTGATCGACCAAAGTGCTTGCATCGAATAGCCGTAGCCTAAATACGGAGGAATGGCTTTGAAGTAGATGGTGTAATCTTGGTTATGATTGAGCTGATACTCGTGCTCAAACAAAACGGAATTATCCATCTTATGGGAAGTATCTTTGAAGCGATAAACCACAGCATTGTTGGTTGAGAGCGTCATTTCAACAATGTTGCTTGCTTGCAGCATCTTTGGCATCCAACGTTGCATCGAATACGCTGCGTCAGGATCCTCCATCTCTTTATCAACAACTTCTACGATCCCTTCCAAATAATGGTTGAGATACTCTTGTCCTAGTCGTTTGAAAGAGAGGGTGCCACCGACAAACAAGATAAACATTGCGCAAATAACGATCATGGTGACAAAGGCCACCAGCCGCGTGCTTAGCTTAAGAGTTGGGGTATACCTCATGAATACCAAATTCCTTTTCTATTCATCATATACCTTGTTGAAATATTTATACTTGATAAGCGTTCAGTAAACAATCGCATTCGTGTGAATGTGAGAAGCTGAGGCGGAAAGAAACAAAACATCATTCGATATTTGAGCGTTACTGTCTTTTAATTACAAATTGAAATGATTGAGCCGACGATATAGGCGCGAAGATAATAAAAAAGCCGCGAAATTCGCGGCCTTTTAAACTCAATACTGAATCGACTCAGAACGGGATATCGTCGTCGAAGTCCATTGGTGGCTCGTTGTATTGCTGCTGTGGTTGCTGCGGAGCCTGTTGCTGTTGCTGCTGCTGAGGAGCATTGTATTGCTGCTGCTGAGCTGGCTGTTGAGGCTGACCCCAACCACCTTGTTGTTGCTGTTGTGGCTGACCACCGCCCATAGGTGCGCCACCTTGAGCACGACCACCAAGCATTTGCATTACGCCATTGAAGCCTTGAACAACAACTTCTGTTGAGTAACGGTCTTGACCACTTTGGTCTTGCCATTTACGAGTTTGAAGCTGGCCTTCAACGTAAACTTGAGAACCTTTACGTAGGTACTCACCTGCTACTTCAGCAAGTTTGCCGAATAACACAACACGGTGCCATTCTGTTTTCTCACGCTGTTCGCCAGTCCCTTTGTCACGCCATGACTCAGAAGTTGCAATTGTGATGTTTGCTACTGCACCGCCATTAGGCATGTAACGAATTTCAGGGTCGTTACCTAGATTCCCCACCAAAATAACTTTGTTAATTCCACGGCTGGCCATGATGTGCTCCGTTTCACTCTGGATCTATATAAAATTTTAGCGCATAAGAATACACGCTTTGATGTTTTGATTAAAGCCTAATCCCCATTGTCTTCTGTGACAACAGTTGGTGGAATCGAAATCTCACTTCAACCTCTAGGCGTAGCATTTTTGATTCGTTTTGCAGACATCGTTTCGCGAACCTTTGAATCTCAACGCATTTCTCCTCCCTTCCTATAGCTCTGAGTGATGATTGATGCCAACGTATCCGCGTTTTCGAACTCAAGAAACTTTACTCAAGGAGATTAGGGCGCGTGAAAAAATCGGCTTATGCGAGAAAACTTTTTCTGATCAGCATGGAAGATGGTGCAGCGAAAAAGGTCGAAGCTCTGGAAAAATACACTGACATCAACATCCCTGTCATTTCGACTCAAGCTTTGATGGAAGCCAACCCGAAACACCGCAATAAAATCTTGTTGATCGACTTTAGTGAACACAAAGAACTGGTTCAATCGATCAAAAATCTGCCGTTGATCTGGAAAAATTTTGAAACCGTGGTGTTCAATGTGCCAAAGCGTTTGACTACGGATGAATTACTGACATTTGGGCAATTGAAAGGCATTTTCTACCAAGATAGTTCTTTAGAACAAATTGGGGAGGGTTTAAAAGAGATCGTAAACGGTCAGAACTGGTTACCTCGCAATGTGACTAGCCAACTCCTGCATTATTATCGCAATGTCATCAGTACCCACACAGCGCCAGCCACCGTCGATTTGACCATTCGTGAGCTGCAAGTCTTACGCTGCCTTCAAGCGGGGGCATCGAACAATCAAATGGCGGAAGAGTTGTTCGTTAGTGAGTTCACCATCAAGTCACACCTGTATCAAATTTTTAAGAAGCTCTCAGTAAAAAACCGCGTACAAGCCATTGCTTGGGCTGACCAAAATCTGATGTCATAAAACTAGATGCGCGGCACATTTTCACAAAGACATTAGTTGCTCATGCTTCTTTAAGCTCCGATTCTCAGATTTTTTCCTACTTAATTCATGATTCATCTGCATCTCTCGTGTTAAAGTGATGCCCAGATTCTTGATTAAAAAATAAGAAAGGATATTCCCCCGATGATTAAAAAATGTCTGTTCCCTGCAGCGGGCTATGGTACGCGCTTCCTCCCTGCGACCAAGTCTATGCCTAAAGAGATGATGCCTGTAGTGAACAAGCCACTGATTGAATACGGTGTAGAAGAGGCGATCCAAGCTGGCATGAACGGCATGTGTATCGTTACTGGTCGTGGTAAGCACTCAATCATGGACCACTTCGATAAAAACTACGAATTGGAACACCAAATCAGCGGTACAAACAAAGAAGAACTGTTGGTTGATATCCGTGAAATCATTGACTCTGCAAACTTCACCTACATCCGCCAACGCGAAATGAAAGGTCTAGGTCACGCAATCCTAACTGGTCGTGAACTTGTAGGCGACGAACCATTCGCTGTGGTACTGGCTGATGACCTTTGTGTGAATGAGCAAGAAGGCGTACTGGCTCAAATGGTAGCGCTCTTCAAACAGTTCCGTTGTTCAATCGTTGCTGTTCAAGAGGTTCCAGAAGAAGAAACCCACAAATACGGCGTAATCTCTGGTGAGATGATCAAAGATGACATCTACCGTGTAGACGACATGGTCGAGAAGCCAGAGCAAGGCACGGCGCCAAGCAACCTAGCGATCATCGGTCGTTACATCCTGACTCCAGATATTTTCGAGCTGATCGAAAACACAGAACCAGGTAAAGGCGGCGAAATCCAAATCACTGACGCACTGCTTAAGCAAGCAAAAGCAGGCTGTGTATTGGCGTACAAATTCAAAGGCCAACGCTTCGACTGTGGTAGCGTAGAAGGCTACATCGAAGCAACAAACTACTGCTTTGAAAACCTATACCTAAAAGACGAAAAGAAGTCTGAGTTAGGCAAACACGCAACTAAAAAAGAAGCGTAACCAACTCAAACTGATTAATGAGAAAGCCCAGCTTAATGCTGGGCTTTTTGTTTACTGTTTTTTTGTCCAGTATTTTCTTTGCACATTTCTCACACTATGTAATACTTGCGTCACTTGGTTATACATAGAGCAAAAACGATGGATAAAATAGAAGTTCGTGGTGCCCGCACCCATAACCTCAAAGACATCAACCTCACTATCCCCCGCGATAAACTGATTGTCATTACTGGTTTGAGTGGTTCTGGTAAATCCTCTCTCGCATTCGATACTTTGTACGCTGAAGGTCAAAGACGTTACGTCGAATCCTTATCAGCTTACGCACGCCAGTTTTTGTCTCTTATGGAAAAACCAGATGTTGACCACATCGAAGGTTTATCTCCTGCGATCTCGATCGAGCAGAAATCAACATCACACAACCCGCGTTCTACCGTTGGTACTATTACTGAGGTGTACGACTACCTACGTCTGCTTTATGCACGCGTTGGTGAGCCTCGCTGTCCTACGCACCATACTCCTCTTGCAGCACAGACTGTCAGCCAGATGGTCGATAAAGTATTAGAGTTGCCAGAGGGCAGCAAAATGATGCTGCTTGCTCCTATAGTGAAAGAACGTAAAGGTGAGCACGTTAAAACGCTAGAGAACCTAGCAGCTCAAGGTTTCATCCGCGCACGCATCGATGGTGAAACTTGCGATCTTTCTGATCCACCGCCGTTAGAGCTACACAAGAAACACACTATTGAAGTGGTTGTGGACCGCTTTAAAGTTCGCCCAGATTTGCAGCAACGTTTGGCTGAATCGTTCGAAACCACGCTAGAGCTTTCTGGTGGTATTGCGGTTGTTGCACCAATGGATGGCGACGGCGAAGAAGTGATCTTCTCTGCTAACTTTGCTTGCCCTATTTGTGGCTACAGCATGCAAGAACTTGAGCCTCGTTTGTTCTCGTTCAACAACCCAGCAGGTGCTTGCGGCACTTGTGATGGCTTAGGTGTGCAGCAATATTTCGACCCAAGCCGAGTTATTCAAGATGAAACGCTAAGCTTGGCACAAGGTGCGATTCGCGGTTGGGATCAAAAGAACTATTACTACTTCCAGATGCTGACAGCACTGGCGGATCATTACGGCTTCGATCTTCACGCACCATTTAACTCTCTACCAAAGAAAACCCAAGACATCATTCTTAAAGGATCGGGGCGTACTGAAGTTGAGTTCAAATATATAAACGATCGTGGCGACATTCGTGTAAAACGCCATCCTTTTGAAGGGATCCTGAATACACTTGAGCGCCGTTACCGCGATACCGAATCTAACTCGGTACGTGAAGAACTTGCGAAATACATCTCGACCAAGTCTTGTTCAAGCTGTGGCGGTACTCGTCTGCGCCTAGAAGCTCGTAACGTCTTTATTGCCGATACGACACTACCGGAGATTGTAGAACTCAGCATCGCCGACGCATTGGAATTCTTCCATTCTTTGAAGCTAGAAGGTCAACGTGCCCAAATCGCTGAAAAAGTGATGAAAGAAATCAACGATCGCCTGCAATTCTTGGTTAACGTAGGATTGAACTACCTCAACTTATCACGCAGCGCGGAAACCTTATCAGGTGGTGAAGCTCAACGCATTCGTTTAGCGAGCCAAATTGGTGCCGGTTTGGTAGGTGTTATGTACGTACTGGATGAGCCATCGATTGGTCTCCACCAGCGTGATAACGAACGCCTATTGAAAACCCTGACCCACCTAAGAGATTTGGGTAACACAGTGTTAGTGGTTGAGCACGATGAAGATGCGATTCGTTGTGCTGATCACGTGATCGATATCGGTCCAGGTGCAGGTGTACATGGTGGTAACGTGGTCGCTGAAGGTACGATGGACGAGATCATCGCCAATCCAAACTCACTGACTGGTCAGTACCTCAGTGGCGCGAAAGAGATTGCGGTACCAAAAGGGCGTACGCCACGCGATCCAAAGAAAACCGTTGAACTACTTGGCGCGACAGGTAACAACTTAAAGAATGTTGACCTTTCCGTTCCTGTTGGCTTGTTCAGCTGTATTACTGGTGTATCCGGCTCAGGTAAATCAACGCTGATTAACGATACCTTCTTTAAGATTGCTCATACCCAGTTGAATGGTGCAACAACGGCTCATCCTTCACCATATAAAGCAATCAAAGGGTTAGAGCACTTCGATAAAGTTATCGACATTGACCAAAGCCCTATCGGTCGTACACCACGTTCAAACCCAGCCACTTACACTGGAATCTTTACTCCGATTCGTGAACTGTTTGCGGGCACGCAAGAGTCCCGCTCTCGTGGTTACAAACCGGGGCGCTTTAGCTTTAACGTACGCGGTGGTCGCTGTGAAGCCTGTCAGGGCGATGGCGTAATCAAAGTGGAAATGCACTTCTTACCAGATGTCTACGTACCTTGTGATGTGTGTAAAGGTAAACGCTACAACCGCGAAACACTTGAAGTACGTTACAAAGGCAAGACCATCGATGAAGTATTGGAAATGACGGTAGAAGATGCACGTACTTTCTTCGATCCAGTACCAGCGATTGCTCGTAAGCTGCAAACTCTGATGGATGTAGGCCTGTCTTACATTCGCTTAGGTCAAGCAGCAACGACGCTGTCAGGCGGTGAAGCTCAGCGTGTGAAGCTGGCTAGAGAGCTGTCTAAGCGTGATACAGGCAAAACCTTATACATTTTGGATGAACCGACAACAGGTCTGCACTTCCACGATATCCAGCAGCTACTAACTGTACTTCACCGTCTGCGAGACCACGGAAATACTGTTGTCGTCATTGAGCACAACCTCGATGTGATTAAGACGGCAGACTGGATTATCGACTTAGGTCCTGAAGGTGGGCAAGGCGGCGGTGAGATCATCGCACAAGGAACGCCTGAAGATGTGTCTCAGATCGAAGGTTCGCACACAGCTCGCTTCCTTAAGCCTATGTTGAAGTAGAAAAAACAGGTAAAGTACAAAGACCAGCCAATGCTGGTCTTTTTTCATTCAAAACAACACAATAACTATGGCTACTATACACGTCAGTGGAACTAAGCTTTCTCCAGGTAAAGTGCAAGTTCCTCTTAACCGCAAGTTTCTCATCGCGTTAGCAGCACTCTTTCTGCTGGCGATGCACTTCTTCATGCCTAATCCAGGTGGCTCTGGACTAGCACTATCTTTTAATGCGACCACGTGGATTGCGTTCAGCTTTGCACTTGGTATTGGCTGCTACCAACTTGCGACCAATCGTGTATTACGCTATTCCAAATTAACAATTGGTCTGTTGATCAGCTGTATCATCATGACGCTGCCTATCTTCTACCCCAATGCGGATAGTGCGCTTGCAGCAAATAAGCTGATTGGCCTGTGGTGCGGCATGTTGTTCTTCATCGTGCTGCAGCAATTCCATTTCAGTAACAAGCACCGTCAGCGGTTATTGTGGTTTATTGTGCTTGCCGTCGTTATCGAAGCGATTTTCGGTTTAACGCAATATCTTTACCTTAAGCCAGGAAACGTATTTGGATACGACACGGTAGCTAACCGCCCTTATGGCATCTTCCAGCAACCCAATGTCATGGCGAGCTTCCTTGCAACTGGTTTAGTTATCGCAAGTTACCTGCTTGTCCGTCAACCTTATAAATACTCGCGTAAACTTAGCGATATCTATCTGCTTTATGCCGTGCCAGTACTGACTCTACCGTTAATTGTCGCCTTGGCATCTCGAACGGGGTGGCTCGCTTCTATCATCGCAATTCTACTAGTCATTCCGTATATGTACCGCTTCGCAACCAAAGCAAGGTTTGTGCGTTGGGCACTCGCAATGGCAACAGGATTGGCCTTATCTATTGTGATCATGCAAATCGCCTTTCCCGATGGAAGCGGATTAGCCAGCGAAAAAGTGAACATGGAGTCACCACGTGCTTACACCTTCCCTCAAACCTTGGACATGGTGATTGAAAAGCCATTCACTGGTTATGGTTACGGTAAGTTTGAGTCAGAATACATGCTATATACGGCACGCCAGCATGCACTTAATGAAAGCTATCCTGCGGGCTTGCCATCAATGGATCACCCGCACAATGAGTTGTTGTACTGGGCGGTAGAAGGCGGATTGTTGCCAATTCTGGGTATATTTTTGGCAATGGCGCTAGTGCTATATCGCATCTACCAAGCCAAACGCGGTACTCGCTTGGCACTGCTGGCTCTGTTTATTCCAATCGTGCTGCACTCACAATTAGAATACCCCTTCTATCATTCATTGGTGCATTGGCTGATCTTTGTGATTCTTCTTTATTGGGTCGACCAACGTGTTTCTCGTTACCGCCAAGCACCGTTTAGCAAAGTGACCAAGAGCTTACTGCGAGTATGTAGCCTAGTCATTCCTGCTGTGTTTACTTTCTACATGGTTAGCGCATTACACACCAACTATGTCTTAACCAAGTTTGAAACTACGCGCCCAACTAACCCGGATATTTTGAATCAAGTGACGAACCCTGTGGTTTGGAAAGATCGTTTCGACTGGGATGTATACAGTACTTTCTTAAACATCGGTTTATACAAGCAAGATCCAACTTTGATTCAGCCTTACATTGATTGGTCTTTGGAAATCATTAAAGACAAGCCACGCCCAGCGTTTTACAACAACTTGATACTGGCATATCAAGGGTTGGAGGACACAAGCAAGGCAGAACAAATTCGTGCAGAGGCACAGTTCCTGTTCCCTAAAATTGATTTCAGTGGCGTCAACTATCAGCCACCTTCTCAAGCCATATCTGCTTCACCAACACCGACTTCAGGTGCTGAGCAATAAATACAAAAAAGCGAAGGAATAACCTTCGCTTTTCTTTACCTCATTACCGAGTCGATTTATTCAGTCAGTGACTCTTCTAAAGCTCGCAAACACAAAGCTACATTTTCAGGTCGAGCACCATAGCCCATCAAACCAATTCGCCATGCTTTACCAGCCAATGCACCAAGACCTGCACCAATCTCTAGATTGTAGGTTTCGAGTAAGTGATTACGCACTTTTGCTTCATCAATTCCTTCAGGAACATAAATCGCATTCAATTGCGGTAGTCGATACTCTTCTTCTACCACAAATTCAAAGCCTAGTTTTTGCAGACCTGCTTTGAGCTTCTCGTGCATTAACTGGTGACGTGCCCACGCATTTTCTAAACCTTCATTCTTAAGAATAAGTAGAGCTTCATGCAGTGCATACAAGCTGTTCACGGGCGCAGTGTGGTGATAGCTGCGTTTGCCTTCTCCACTCCAATAACCTAATACTAAACTTTGATCCAAGAACCAGCTTTGAACCGGTGTCGTTCTTGATTGAATCTTCTCAATAGCAGCCGGAGAAAGCGTCACAGGCGATAAACCTGGAACACACGAAAGACATTTTTGGCTGCCCGAATACACTGCGTCTAACTGCCACTCGTCAACTTTAAGAGGTACACCACCAAGCGAGGTCACAGCATCAACAATCGATAACAGACCGTATTGCTTCGCGAGTAGACCCAGAGCTTGAGCATCACTTACCGCACCCGTCGATGTTTCAGCATGAACAAAAGCAAGAATCTTAGCATCAGGGTGCTGCTTTAAGGCTTCTTCAACTTTATCGACCGATACAGGGTTTCCCCACTCATCATCGACGACAACCGCTTCACCACCAGCACGAACCACGTTTTCACGCATACGCTCACCGAAAACACCATTGCGGCAGACGATGACCTTGTCGCCCTTTTCTATCAGGTTAACGAAGCACGTTTCCATGCCCGCACTGCCCGGAGCAGAAACTGCGATAGTAAATTCATTTTCCGTTTGGAAAGCGTATTTAAGCAGCTGTTTTAGCTCATCCATCATGGCAATGAAAAGTGGGTCTAGGTGACCAACTGTTGGACGACTTAGTGCTTGTAAAACCTGAGGTGAAATATCAGATGGACCAGGCCCCATCAAAATACGGTGTGGGGGAATAAAGCTTTGGATCGGCATGTCGGCTCCTTGATTGCAGTCATTCATCCTGAGCGTTATAAAAGTTCTATTCAAAAGGTTGGCTCAGGTATCGAAGTTTTCACCCTAATAGATTTTTCCTCTATCGGCAATTAGCCCTAAGTATAGAGGTCAAACCACTGTCACAAATTCGTTAATAAAAACTTTCATTCTGGTTGAGATATTGGTTGACAATGTGACAGCAAAACCGTTCAATGTTTAAGCTTTATGCAGAAGAGGAGCACTGCCCAGGCAGGTGATTTGTGGAGCCGCAATTCCAATACCAATCACTCAGGGGGAGTAGTGCCGAGGTAAGTCAAAGTTGCAGGATTTGACTTGTCGGTTGACTTGGGTTGAATCCCATCAACTGTCATCAGCGCCGTATGATGAAGAGCTTCTGAGGGTAAATTTTCAAATTATATTCTAACTACCTCTCTATTTGCTCTGTTCCTTTCCTCACCAAACATTGGATGTATTAGGCAACCTATTAATTGTTGTTATTTTTTCAGGAAGTCGTGGGAGAACGCAGTGAGCGCATTTAACGTAGCAAAATTCGGTGGAACCAGTGTTGCCAACTTTGAGGCAATGAGTCGTTGCTCCACTATTATAGAAAACAACCCAAATACTCGCCTTGTGGTTAGCAGCGCTTGCTCAGGTGTCACTAACCTATTGGTTGAACTGGCAAATGGTGTTCAAGACCAAGAACATCGTGCGGAAGTACTTCAGAAACTAGCAGGCATCCACGAATCGATTCTGTCTCAACTTGAGGACGCAACCGAAGCTGCGGCAGAGGTTTATTCGATTCTTGATACCGTCACAAGTTTGGCAGAGGCCGCTTCAATCCAAGCAAGCACCAAACTGACCGATCATTTAGTCGCTTGTGGTGAATTAATGTCGACTCATATCCTTGCTCAATTAATGCGAGAGCGTGGTGTGAATGCGATTCGTTTTGATATTCGCGACGTGCTAAAAACCGATGGAAACTTTGGTCGAGCTGAACCTAATGTCGAGACCATTGCACAACTAGCACAAGAAAAGTTAGTCCCACTTTGCCAAGAATACGTGGTTATCACCCAAGGTTTTATTGGTTCAGATGAAGAAGGTAATACCACTACGCTTGGCCGTGGCGGCAGTGACTACAGTGCAGCACTCATTGCAGAAGGCGTGAAAGCTGCAGGTCTAGAGATTTGGACCGATGTTCCGGGCATCTACACCACTGATCCACGTATCGCCTCAAAAGCAGCGCCAATCCCAGAGATCAGCTTTAGCGAAGCATCAGAGATGGCAAACTTTGGTGCCAAGATTCTACACCCTTCAACGCTAGTTCCGGCACTTCGTCACGACATTCCGGTATTTGTTGGATCATCTAAAGAGCCAGAAAAAGGCGGTACATGGATTCGCCACCAAGTAGAAAGCTCACCTTTATTCCGAGCGCTTGCTCTGCGCTGCAACCAAACCATGGTGACATTACGCAGTGCGAACATGTTCCACGCGTACGGCTTCTTAGCCAAAGTATTTGAGATCCTAGCGAAGCACAAAATCTCTGTTGACCTGATCACCACATCTGAAATCAGTGTGTCACTCACTCTTGATCAAACAGACACGTCTGGCGGCGCTCCTCAATTGCCACAAGCTGCGCGTGAAGAGCTTGAAGAGCTATGTAAGGTAGAGGTGGAACACGACCTATGTCTCGTTGCTCTGATTGGTAACAATATGAGTGAAAGCAAAGGCTACGCGAAGCAAGTATTTGGCACGCTAGAAGACTTCAACCTACGTATGATCTG
Source organism: Vibrio owensii (assembly GCF_002021755.1). NCBI lineage: Bacteria > Pseudomonadati > Pseudomonadota > Gammaproteobacteria > Vibrionales > Vibrionaceae > Vibrio > Vibrio owensii. Next base: position 2,227,391 of record NZ_CP019959.1, on the reverse strand, counting down.
TTACGGAGCAAGCCCGCATAACCTGTGCTTCCTTGTTCACGAGTCCGTATCTCGCCAAGCGATCCAAAAACTGCACACCGAGTTGTTTGAGCAATAAGACACTTTGATTCACTAACAAACAAGGGCTGCACATAGCAGCCCTTTTTAGTTTCGATATGGTTTGGTTAACCGTTAATGTTGGGACCTAACCATTTTTCCGCTTCGATCCTATCCCAGCCTTTACGATCAGCATAGCTTTGCAGCTGATCTTCTTGGATCTGAGCGATCGCAAAGTAACGAGAGTCAGGGTGCGAGAAGTACCAACCCGAAACGGATGCACCCGGGTACATCGCATAGCTCGATGTCAGTGACATGCCAATGTTTTCTTCAACATTCATCAGCTCCCAAAGCGGTCCTTTCTCAGTATGCTCTGGACATGCTGGGTAGCCAGGAGCAGGACGAATACCTTGGTATTTCTCACGAATCAGTTCTTCATTCGACAGAGCTTCATCCGCAGCGTAACCCCAAATCTCTTTACGCACACGCTCATGTAGATACTCAGCAAATGCTTCCGCCAGACGGTCCGCTACCGCTTGAATCATGATGGCATTGTAATCATCACCCTGCGCTTTATATTCGTCGGCAAGTTCACGCTCACCGATACCCCCAGTTACTGCAAAAGCACCAACCCAATCGCGCTTACCAGACTCTTTCGGTGCAACATAATCAGACAGACAGTAGTTGAAGCCTTTTGGTTTCTCCGTCTGCTGGCGTAAGTTATGCAGCACTTTCGCCACTTCTGTACGCGATTCATCGGTGTAGACTTCGATATCATCACCCACGCTTGCAGCAGGGAACAGCCCACACATACCGCGCGCTTTGAGTAACCCTTCACGCTCAACACGATCTAATAGTTCGTTAGCATCTTTGTACAGGCGCTGCGCCTCTTCGCCCACTTCTTCATGGTCAAAGATTGTTGGGTACTTACCGACTAACGACCAAGTCATAAAGAAAGGCGTCCAGTCGATATACTTACGCAAAGTAGACACGTCAAAGTCATCAAAGATATGGATGCCCGGCTTCACAGGAGCAGGAGGCGTGTACTTATCCCAATCAATCGCGACTTTGTTCGCTCGTGCTTCTTCTAAAGTAACAGGCTTAGTGCGCGGCTTCTTGCGGTTATGCTGATCACGCACGCGCTCATAGTCCGCACTAAGTTTTTCAACAAAGCCAGGACGAAGCTCGTCTGATAACAGTGATGTACATACACCAACTGCACGAGAAGCGTTATTGACGTATACCACTGGATGCTTGTAGTTCTGCTCAATCTTCACCGCCGTATGCGCTTTGGATGTTGTCGCACCACCAATCAGAAGCGGAAGATCGAAATCAAGACGCTCCATTTCTTTGGCTACATGCACCATTTCATCGAGAGACGGAGTAATCAAACCAGAAAGACCAATGATGTCGACGTTTTCTTCTTTGGCTACCTTGAGGATCTTCTCACATGGCACCATTACGCCAAGATCGATGATCTCGTAGTTGTTACATTGCAGAACCACGCCAACAATGTTCTTACCGATATCGTGAACGTCGCCTTTTACCGTAGCCAGTAAGATCTTACCGTTGGAAGAACCGGCTTGCTTCTCTTTATTAATGAAGGGCTCTAAGTGCGCTACCGCCTGCTTCATAACACGCGCTGATTTCACTACCTGCGGAAGGAACATCTTACCTTCACCAAATAAGTCACCAACCACGTTCATGCCGTCCATCAACGGACCTTCGATTACTTCCAGTGGTTTGGATGCATTAAGGCGAGCTTCTTCGGTATCTTCAACGATGAATTCAGTAATGCCTTTAACCAGCGCATGCTCTAGACGTTTTTCTACCGCCCAAGTACGCCACTCTAATGCAGAAGCATCTTCTTCTTTGCCAACACCTTTACCTGCGTATTCTGCTGCAATATCTAGTAGCCGCTCAGTCGAGTCATCACGACGGTTAAGAACCACATCTTCTACCGCTTCACGCAGTTTGTCTGGAACGTTATCGTAGATCTCTAATTGACCCGCGTTCACGATGCCCATGTCCATACCGTTTTTAAAACAGTGGTATAGGAACACCGCATGAATCGCTTCACGAACGTAGTTATTACCGCGGAATGAGAAGGAAACGTTAGACACACCACCGGAGATCATCGCGTGAGGTAAGTCGCGCTTGATGTCTGCAACCGCTTCGATAAAATCCACGGCGTAGTTGTTGTGCTCTTCGATACCCGTCGCAACTGCAAAGATGTTCGGGTCAAAGATGATGTCTTCTGGTGGGAAGCCGACTTCATCAACCAAGATACGGTAAGCGTTAGTACAGATTTCTAACTTACGTTCACGTGTTTCTGCCTGACCAACTTCGTCAAACGCCATAACGATAACTGCGGCACCGTATCGACGAATCAACTTTGCTTGCTCAACAAACTTCTCTTTACCTTCTTTCAAAGAGATGGAGTTTACGATGCCCTTGCCCTGAATACACTTCAGACCCGCCTCGATCACCTCCCATTTAGAAGAGTCGACCATGATAGGCACTTTGGAGATCTCAGGCTCAGATGCGCATAGGTTTAGGAAGCGAACCATACAAGCTTCTGCATCCAACATGCCTTCATCCATGTTGATGTCGATGATCTGAGCGCCATTCTCAACTTGTTGTCGGGCAACCTCTAGTGCTTCATCATAGAGTTCTTCTTTGATCAGACGTTTAAATCGAGCAGAACCAGTAACGTTAGTACGCTCACCTACGTTAATAAACAGCGTCTCTTTTTCAATAGTTAGAGGCTCAAGACCGGATAAACGACAAGCAACCGTAAGCTCAGGCAAATCACGAGGTTTCACACCTTCAACTGCCATTGCCATATGATGAATATGCTCTGGCGTGGTACCACAACAACCACCAATTAGGTTGAGGAAACCACTCTCCGCCCACTCTTTAACGTGTTCCGCCATATCTTCTGGCGAAAGGTCATATTCACCAAATGCATTCGGTAGACCCGCATTTGGATGAGTAGAAACAAAAGATTCCGAAATACGAGAAAGTTCTTCTACGTACGGGCGCAGTTCGTCAGGACCAAGCGCACAGTTCAAACCAAATGAAATCGGGTTAACATGACGAAGAGAGTTATAGAAGGCTTCCGTTGTTTGACCAGAAAGCGTACGTCCAGAAGCATCGGTAATGGTACCGGAGATCATAACTGGCAACTCGATACCTAATTCTTCGAAGGCGCTATCAACTGCGAAAGCACAAGCTTTGGCATTAAGTGTATCGAAGATAGTCTCGATCAGAATAAGATCAGAGCCACCTTTGATCAGCGCTCGAGTTGATTCTGAATAAGCTTCAACAAGCTCATCGAAGCTGACGTTACGATAGCCCGGATCGTTTACATCAGGGGATATAGAACAAGTACGGTTTGTTGGACCAAGCACACCCGCGACATAACGTGGGCGCTCTGGCGTTTTTGCCGTCCACTCATCAGCGGCTTCACGCGCAAGCTTTGCAGCGGCAAAGTTGATTTCCTCACTCAGGCTTTCCATTTCATAGTCAGCCATCGCAATCGTCGTCGCGTTAAAGGTGTTGGTTTCAAGAATATCAGCGCCAGCTTCTAAGTAAGCGCTGTGAATTTCCTTAATCAATTGAGGCTGAGTGAGCACCAACAAATCGTTGTTGCCTTTTAGATCACAATGCCAATCCGCAAAGCGCTCTCCTCGATAGTCTTGCTCTTCAAGTTTGTATCCCTGAATCATGGTGCCCATACCACCATCGATCAGCAAGATACGTTGCTTTAATTGAGCTTCAATCTGTTGTCTTACATTACTTCCCACAGTACAGCCTCATTCCTTTAGTTATTTCTCCATCCTATCACACAAATTAAAGGAGTCTAGACGTCTAAAATACGAATTACTGATTATTTTGTCTCCGTCGAGTTACAAAATAATCTCGAAAAAATGTTTGCTATTTAGTCAACATCGTCCGAGAATTCCATTCATAAAATGTTACAAATAGAGAGCTCTATGTCGGTCTATCATACTTTATGTTTTCTATCTGCAGCGGCAATGGTTATTGCCTTTGTAAACAGTAAGATAGGAAAGATGCAAACCACCATCGCAATCACTGCCGGTTCGATGATTCTTTCACTCCTCATTCTAATCGCAGGTCAAAATGATTGGTTTCATCTCACCGAGATAGCGACCGAAACTGTTACCAGCATTAACTTCGAGGATTTTCTTCTTAAAGGTATCCTCGGATTCCTACTTTTTGCCGGTGGTTTGGGTATCAAACTCCCTAACCTCAAAGATCAAAAATGGGAAATCACTGTACTCGCTTTAGGTGCAACACTCTTCTCAACCTTCTTTATCGGTTTTGTACTTTACGGCTTCTGCCAAGTTATCGGCATTCAATTTGACCTCGTCTATTGCCTACTCTTCGGTGCGCTTATCTCCCCAACCGACCCGATTGCAGTACTCGCCATTGTTAAAAAGCTTAATGCACCAAAACGAATCTCTACACAGATTGAAGGTGAGTCTCTGTTTAACGACGGCTTTGGTCTGGTAATTTTCGTGACACTATTCACCATCGCCTTCGGTACTGAAGCACCTACAGTTGGCAGTGTGACACTTCTATTTGTTCAAGAAGCGATTGGTGGCATCGTTTATGGCTTCGTACTAGGTCTTATTTTCCACTACTTAATCAGCGCCACTGATGACCACTCAATGGAGCTATTACTTACTATTGGTGTGCCAACTGCTGGTTACGCATTTGCTGAATACCTTCATGTTTCGGGCCCGCTTGCAATGGTGGTATCGGGCATCATGATCGGTAACTGGACACGCTTTATTGGCTTCTCTAAAGAAAGTGAAGATCATCTAGACCACTTTTGGGAGTTGGTCGATGAGTTCTTGAATGGCGTGCTATTCCTTCTGATTGGTATGTCGATGCTGCTGTTCGAATTCCACAAAGAAGACTGGATTATGATGGCAATTTCAGTACCACTAGTACTTGCTGCTCGTTATCTAAGTGTGTTCATTTCTTACATTGGGTTTAAGCGCTATAGAAAATATAATCCTTGGTCTATCAAGATCTTAACTTGGGGTGGCTTGCGCGGCGGCCTGGCTCTAGCTATGGCACTATCAATCCCATCGGGTATCTTGGTTATTCCAGAGAAATTGATTGATGTGAAAGAAATCATAATGGTGATGACCTACTCTGTGGTTGTGTTCTCAATCCTAATTCAAGGCTCTACCATTACGCCAATGATCGAGAAAGCGAAACAAGCCGAGAAAGAAATGGAAGCAGAAGGCTCAGTTGAACCACAAGAAGCAAAAGCTTCTCAAGAGTAAGTACTTTTACAATTATCAAACTAGGCAGCCATTTGGTTGCCTTTTTTATACCTAAAATCTAGGGAATCTAAAGCCAAAACAAGAAACTAAAACCTATTTCCCTTCCTCCCTCTAGTAACTTCATGCAGCGCTTCTTAATCCATAATCATGTACATAGCCAATGTAACACTAAGAGAAGAGTCGACAGTAGCTCGCCAAATTGAAAAGAATAAGTTCTCCCTCCCCGTACTATAAAACAACGCCAAGGCAGTGCTGTTAATGAGTGATGGAATATAGAGTTCTTCTGATTAAGGCCTGCTTTACAGGAACAAATGAAGACAAGACTAGCGAGAGCTATGGAGCTTATCGACTCAAACATCAAAATCATTACTAGATTAAGATAGGGCATTCTAAATGAGTTGATAAGTCCGAAACGTAGATTACTTGCTAACTAAGCTTTATTTGAGAATTAACAAGCCCATAGATACGAAAAGTCCAAGGTGCTCTTTCACATCGTTATTTAGTGTTTTTCTGAGTAAGAAAAATTAAATCGGAAACGCTTGAAGGAGCACTCGACTAAGAGAACGTCTTTTGGGGATATGCTTCCTATAAGGCAATGTCATTATACTCTAGAAAGAACAAAAGCCAGTCCAAAGGCTGGGTTTCTAAATAATCTAAATAAGTAGCAGAGCGACTGAACTTGCACTCAATTAATGCTCACTACTCGTAGACCATTATAATATCGCAAATACGGAAAGACCCCAGCACTTCTGCTGGGGTCTGGAATAAATAGGAGAGTCGGCGAGGAAGTCTAGTTCGGAGGTGTGGCTATGGGACTAGTTTCCTGAAAGGGAAAATGTCTTTACTCTTAAACGACAAAACCCAGTCCGAAGACTGGGTTTCTAAATAAGTGGCGGAGTGGCTAGGCTTGCACTCAATTGGACTCGTTGGTCGCAGACCAAAATAATAGCGCAAACGAAAAAGCCCTAGCATTTCTGCTAGGGCTTTATCTGAGTAAGTGGCGGAGCGGACGGGACTCGAACCCGCGACCCCCGGCGTGACAGGCCGGTATTCTAACCAACTGAACTACCGCTCCGCACTGGTTAGACATTTAAGTCTAAATTTAAAGCCTGGCGATGTCCTACTCTCACATGGGGAAGCCCCACACTACCATCGGCGCTAATTCGTTTCACTTCTGAGTTCGGAATGGAAGTCAGGTGGGTCCAAATCGCTATGGTCGCCAAGCAAATTCTTTAATTCGGAAAACTGATGTTAAGTTCTATTTATACACATTCAATGTTCTTACATCGAGTCCATCAAAACCCCTTGGGTGTTGTATGGTTAAGCCTCACGGGCAATTAGTACAGGTTAGCTCAACGCCTCACAACGCTTACACACCCTGCCTATCAACGTTCTAGTCTCGAACAACCCTTTAGGATACTTAAAGTATCAGGGAAGACTCATCTCAGGGCTCGCTTCCCGCTTAGATGCTTTCAGCGGTTATCGATTCCGAACTTAGCTACCGGGCAATGCGTCTGGCGACACAACCCGAACACCAGAGGTTCGTCCACTCCGGTCCTCTCGTACTAGGAGCAGCCCCCTTCAATCTTCCAACGCCCACGGCAGATAGGGACCGAACTGTCTCACGACGTTCTAAACCCAGCTCGCGTACCACTTTAAATGGCGAACAGCCATACCCTTGGGACCGACTTCAGCCCCAGGATGTGATGAGCCGACATCGAGGTGCCAAACACCGCCGTCGATATGAACTCTTGGGCGGTATCAGCCTGTTATCCCCGGAGTACCTTTTATCCGTTGAGCGATGGCCCTTCCATTCAGAACCACCGGATCACTATGACCTGCTTTCGCACCTGCTCGAATTGTCATTCTCGCAGTCAAGCGGGCTTATGCCATTGCACTAACCTCACGATGTCCAACCGTGATTAGCCCACCTTCGTGCTCCTCCGTTACTCTTTGGGAGGAGACCGCCCCAGTCAAACTACCCACCAGGCACTGTCCGCAACCCCGATCAGGGGTCAACGTTAGAACATCAACACTACAAGGGTGGTATTTCAAGGACGGCTCCACAAATACTGGCGTACTTGCTTCAAAGCCTCCCACCTATCCTACACATGTAGGGTCAATGTTCAGTGCCAAGCTGTAGTAAAGGTTCACGGGGTCTTTCCGTCTAGCCGCGGGTACACTGCATCTTCACAGCGATTTCAATTTCACTGAGTCTCGGGTGGAGACAGCGTGGCCATCATTACGCCATTCGTGCAGGTCGGAACTTACCCGACAAGGAATTTCGCTACCTTAGGACCGTTATAGTTACGGCCGCCGTTTACCGGGGCTTCGATCAAGAGCTTCGACCGAAGTCTAACCCCATCAATTAACCTTCCGGCACCGGGCAGGCGTCACACCGTATACGTCATCTTACGATTTTGCACAGTGCTGTGTTTTTAATAAACAGTTGCAGCCACCTGGTATCTGCGACTCTCGTCAGCTCCATCCGCGAGGGACTTCACCATCAAGAGCGTACCTTCTCCCGAAGTTACGGTACCATTTTGCCTAGTTCCTTCACCCGAGTTCTCTCAAGCGCCTTGGTATTCTCTACCCGACCACCTGTGTCGGTTTGGGGTACGATTCCTTACAATCTGAAGCTTAGAGGCTTTTCCTGGAAGCATGGCATCAATGACTTCACTACCGTAGTAGCTCGACGTCGTGTCTCAGCCTTAAGAAGAGCCGGATTTACCTAACTCTTCAGCCTACGCACTTGAACCTGGACAACCGTCGCCAGGCCCACCTAGCCTTCTCCGTCCCCCCATCGCAATTGTAAGAAGTACGGGAATATTAACCCGTTTCCCATCGACTACGCCTTTCGGCCTCGCCTTAGGGGTCGACTTACCCTGCCCCGATTAACGTTGGACAGGAACCCTTGGTCTTCCGGCGAGGAGGTTTTTCACCCCCTTTATCGTTACTCATGTCAGCATTCGCACTTCTGATACGTCCAGCATGCGTTACCACACACCTTCAACCGCTTACAGAACGCTCCCCTACCCAATGCACAAAGTGCATTGCCGCAGCTTCGGTTTACTACTTAGCCCCGTTACATCTTCCGCGCAGGCCGACTCGACCAGTGAGCTATTACGCTTTCTTTAAATGATGGCTGCTTCTAAGCCAACATCCTGGCTGTCTGAGCCTTCCCACATCGTTTCCCACTTAGTAGTAATTTGGGACCTTAGCTGGCGGTCTGGGTTGTTTCCCTCTCCACGACGGACGTTAGCACCCGCCGTGTGTCTCCCGGATAGTACTTACTGGTATTCGGAGTTTGCAAAGGGTTGGTAAGTCGGGATGACCCCCTAGCCTTAACAGTGCTCTACCCCCAGTAGTATTCGTCCGAGGCGCTACCTAAATAGCTTTCGGGGAGAACCAGCTATCTCCAGGTTTGATTGGCCTTTCACCCCTAGCCACAAGTCATCCGCTAATTTTTCAACATTAGTCGGTTCGGTCCTCCAATTGATGTTACTCAATCTTCAACCTGCCCATGGCTAGATCACCTGGTTTCGGGTCTATATCCAGCGACTGAGTCGCGCAGTTAACACTCGCTTTCGCTACGGCTCCCCTAGATGGTTAACCTTGCCACTGAATATAAGTCGCTGACCCATTATACAAAAGGTACGCAGTCACACCACGAAGGTGCTCCTACTGCTTGTACGTACACGGTTTCAGGTTCTATTTCACTCCCCTCACAGGGGTTCTTTTCGCCTTTCCCTCACGGTACTGGTTCACTATCGGTCAGTCAGTAGTATTTAGCCTTGGAGGATGGTCCCCCCATATTCAGACAGGATATCACGTGTCCCGCCCTACTCGATTTCACTTTATATGCGTTGCCGGTTACGGGGCTATCACCCTGTATCGCACAACTTTCCAGAAGTTTCACCTGACGCATAAAAAGCTTAAGGGCTAGTCCAATTTCGCTCGCCGCTACTTTCGGAATCTCGGTTGATTTCTTTTCCTCGGGGTACTTAGATGTTTCAGTTCCCCCGGTTCGCCTCGCTGCGCTATGTATTCACGCAGCGATACTTACTTATGTAAGTGGGTTTCCCCATTCGGAAATCCCAGACTCAAATGGTTTTTACTACCTAATCTGGGCTTATCGCAAGTTAATACGTCCTTCATCGCCTCTGACTGCCAAGGCATCCACCGTGTACGCTTAGTCACTTAACCATACAACCCGAAGGAGTTTCGAGTTGATAATCAAATCACCAAAGTTGTCTCTCATTATTTGAATGAGCGAGAGACATTTCGATTTTGCCGGACTCAATTTCGAATAATCACTGTAAAAGTGATATTCCCAAGAACACTTGAATGTGTTTTTTGGTGTTTGTCATAAAGACAAACATTGAGAACTTTACAAACAAACTTAAAAGTTTGTTTTGTCAGCTTTCCAAATTGTTAAAGAGCTAGATTTTCTGATGAAAACCATTTTTAAAGATTCTTTTTCAAGAACACTTAAAGATGGTGGAGCTATGCGGGATCGAACCGCAGACCTCCTGCGTGCAAGGCAGGCGCTCTCCCAGCTGAGCTATAGCCCCATCAAGGTGTCGATACTGCATACCAATTTCAAAAGAAATTGGTGGGTCTGAGTGGACTCGAACCACCGACCTCTCGCTTATCAGGCGAACGCTCTAACCACCTGAGCTACAGACCCAGTATCGTCTCTTTTACTTATAAACCGTATCAATCTGTGTGGACACTCATCGTGAGTAATCATCGTTTAAGGAGGTGATCCAGCGCCAGGTTCCCCTAGCGCTACCTTGTTACGACTTCACCCCAGTCATGAACCACAAAGTGGTAAGCGTCCTCCCGAAGGTTAAACTACCTACTTCTTTTGCAGCCCACTCCCATGGTGTGACGGGCGGTGTGTACAAGGCCCGGGAACGTATTCACCGTGGCATTCTGATCCACGATTACTAGCGATTCCGACTTCATGGAGTCGAGTTGCAGACTCCAATCCGGACTACGACGCACTTTTTGGGATTCGCTCACTATCGCTAGCTTGCTGCCCTCTGTATGCGCCATTGTAGCACGTGTGTAGCCCTACTCGTAAGGGCCATGATGACTTGACGTCGTCCCCACCTTCCTCCGGTTTATCACCGGCAGTCTCCCTGGAGTTCCCGACATTACTCGCTGGCAAACAAGGATAAGGGTTGCGCTCGTTGCGGGACTTAACCCAACATTTCACAACACGAGCTGACGACAGCCATGCAGCACCTGTCTCAGAGTTCCCGAAGGCACCAATCCATCTCTGGAAAGTTCTCTGGATGTCAAGAGTAGGTAAGGTTCTTCGCGTTGCATCGAATTAAACCACATGCTCCACCGCTTGTGCGGGCCCCCGTCAATTCATTTGAGTTTTAATCTTGCGACCGTACTCCCCAGGCGGTCTACTTAACGCGTTAGCTCCGAAAGCCACGGCTCAAGGCCACAACCTCCAAGTAGACATCGTTTACGGCGTGGACTACCAGGGTATCTAATCCTGTTTGCTCCCCACGCTTTCGCATCTGAGTGTCAGTATCTGTCCAGGGGGCCGCCTTCGCCACCGGTATTCCTTCAGATCTCTACGCATTTCACCGCTACACCTGAAATTCTACCCCCCTCTACAGTACTCTAGTCTGCCAGTTTCAAATGCTATTCCGAGGTTGAGCCCCGGGCTTTCACATCTGACTTAACAAACCACCTGCATGCGCTTTACGCCCAGTAATTCCGATTAACGCTCGCACCCTCCGTATTACCGCGGCTGCTGGCACGGAGTTAGCCGGTGCTTCTTCTGTCGCTAACGTCAAATGATAGTGCTATTAACACTACCACCTTCCTCACGACTGAAAGTGCTTTACAACCCGAAGGCCTTCTTCACACACGCGGCATGGCTGCATCAGGCTTGCGCCCATTGTGCAATATTCCCCACTGCTGCCTCCCGTAGGAGTCTGGACCGTGTCTCAGTTCCAGTGTGGCTGATCATCCTCTCAGACCAGCTAGGGATCGTCGCCTTGGTGAGCCATTACCTCACCAACTAGCTAATCCCACCTAGGCATATCCTGACGCGAGAGGCCCGAAGGTCCCCCTCTTTGGCCCGTAGGCATTATGCGGTATTAGCCATCGTTTCCAATGGTTATCCCCCACATCAGGGCAATTTCCTAGGCATTACTCACCCGTCCGCCGCTCGACGCCGTTATCGTCCCCCGAAGGTTCAGATAACTCGTTTCCGCTCGACTTGCATGTGTTAGGCCTGCCGCCAGCGTTCAATCTGAGCCATGATCAAACTCTTCAATTTAAGATTTTGTTCGGCTCAATGAATACTGAACATTACATAAGTAATGTTTGAATTGACTGTGCTGAATCTTTCGATTCAATGGTCACTTCGTATCATTGAAACCTAATTTGATACCGAGGTATCTAATTGGATTATCATCAACGAGTGCCCACACAGATTGATAGGTCTATATTGTTAAAGAGCTTGGCTTTCAGTGCCTTAGCACTTAAGCGAGGTGCGTATAATACGCTTTCCACTTTGAAAGTCAACATAAAACTCTAAATTTATTTAGAACTTTATGGTGACTTGCTTATTAAATAAGCAAGTGCAAAATAAAGCCTGGCGATGTCCTACTCTCACATGGGGAAGCCCCACACTACCATCGGCGCTAATTCGTTTCACTTCTGAGTTCGGAATGGAAGTCAGGTGGGTCCAAATCGCTATGGTCGCCAAGCAAATTCTTGCTTTTACTTTCAGCTTTTTCTAAAAACTGAAGGCAAAAAACTTGGAAAACTGTTTTAAGTTCTATTTACACATTCAATGTTCTTACATTGAGTCCATCAAAACCCCTTGGGTGTTGTATGGTTAAGCCTCACGGGCAATTAGTACAGGTTAGCTCAACGCCTCACAACGCTTACACACCCTGCCTATCAACGTTCTAGTCTCGAACAACCCTTTAGGATACTTAAAGTATCAGGGAAGACTCATCTCAGGGCTCGCTTCCCGCTTAGATGCTTTCAGCGGTTATCGATTCCGAACTTAGCTACCGGGCAATGCGTCTGGCGACACAACCCGAACACCAGAGGTTCGTCCACTCCGGTCCTCTCGTACTAGGAGCAGCCCCCTTCAATCTTCCAACGCCCACGGCAGATAGGGACCGAACTGTCTCACGACGTTCTAAACCCAGCTCGCGTACCACTTTAAATGGCGAACAGCCATACCCTTGGGACCGACTTCAGCCCCAGGATGTGATGAGCCGACATCGAGGTGCCAAACACCGCCGTCGATATGAACTCTTGGGCGGTATCAGCCTGTTATCCCCGGAGTACCTTTTATCCGTTGAGCGATGGCCCTTCCATTCAGAACCACCGGATCACTATGACCTGCTTTCGCACCTGCTCGAATTGTCATTCTCGCAGTCAAGCGGGCTTATGCCATTGCACTAACCTCACGATGTCCAACCGTGATTAGCCCACCTTCGTGCTCCTCCGTTACTCTTTGGGAGGAGACCGCCCCAGTCAAACTACCCACCAGGCACTGTCCGCAACCCCGATCAGGGGTCAACGTTAGAACATCAACACTACAAGGGTGGTATTTCAAGGACGGCTCCACAAATACTGGCGTACTTGCTTCAAAGCCTCCCACCTATCCTACACATGTAGGGTCAATGTTCAGTGCCAAGCTGTAGTAAAGGTTCACGGGGTCTTTCCGTCTAGCCGCGGGTACACTGCATCTTCACAGCGATTTCAATTTCACTGAGTCTCGGGTGGAGACAGCGTGGCCATCATTACGCCATTCGTGCAGGTCGGAACTTACCCGACAAGGAATTTCGCTACCTTAGGACCGTTATAGTTACGGCCGCCGTTTACCGGGGCTTCGATCAAGAGCTTCGACCGAAGTCTAACCCCATCAATTAACCTTCCGGCACCGGGCAGGCGTCACACCGTATACGTCATCTTACGATTTTGCACAGTGCTGTGTTTTTAATAAACAGTTGCAGCCACCTGGTATCTGCGACTCTCGTCAGCTCCATCCGCGAGGGACTTCACCATCAAGAGCGTACCTTCTCCCGAAGTTACGGTACCATTTTGCCTAGTTCCTTCACCCGAGTTCTCTCAAGCGCCTTGGTATTCTCTACCCGACCACCTGTGTCGGTTTGGGGTACGATTCCTTACAATCTGAAGCTTAGAGGCTTTTCCTGGAAGCATGGCATCAATGACTTCACTACCGTAGTAGCTCGACGTCGTGTCTCAGCCTTAAGAAGAGCCGGATTTACCTAACTCTTCAGCCTACGCACTTGAACCTGGACAACCGTCGCCAGGCCCACCTAGCCTTCTCCGTCCCCCCATCGCAATTGTAAGAAGTACGGGAATATTAACCCGTTTCCCATCGACTACGCCTTTCGGCCTCGCCTTAGGGGTCGACTTACCCTGCCCCGATTAACGTTGGACAGGAACCCTTGGTCTTCCGGCGAGGAGGTTTTTCACCCCCTTTATCGTTACTCATGTCAGCATTCGCACTTCTGATACGTCCAGCATGCGTTACCACACACCTTCAACCGCTTACAGAACGCTCCCCTACCCAATGCACAAAGTGCATTGCCGCAGCTTCGGTTTACTACTTAGCCCCGTTACATCTTCCGCGCAGGCCGACTCGACCAGTGAGCTATTACGCTTTCTTTAAATGATGGCTGCTTCTAAGCCAACATCCTGGCTGTCTGAGCCTTCCCACATCGTTTCCCACTTAGTAGTAATTTGGGACCTTAGCTGGCGGTCTGGGTTGTTTCCCTCTCCACGACGGACGTTAGCACCCGCCGTGTGTCTCCCGGATAGTACTTACTGGTATTCGGAGTTTGCAAAGGGTTGGTAAGTCGGGATGACCCCCTAGCCTTAACAGTGCTCTACCCCCAGTAGTATTCGTCCGAGGCGCTACCTAAATAGCTTTCGGGGAGAACCAGCTATCTCCAGGTTTGATTGGCCTTTCACCCCTAGCCACAAGTCATCCGCTAATTTTTCAACATTAGTCGGTTCGGTCCTCCAATTGATGTTACTCAATCTTCAACCTGCCCATGGCTAGATCACCTGGTTTCGGGTCTATATCCAGCGACTGAGTCGCGCAGTTAACACTCGCTTTCGCTACGGCTCCCCTAGATGGTTAACCTTGCCACTGAATATAAGTCGCTGACCCATTATACAAAAGGTACGCAGTCACACCACGAAGGTGCTCCTACTGCTTGTACGTACACGGTTTCAGGTTCTATTTCACTCCCCTCACAGGGGTTCTTTTCGCCTTTCCCTCACGGTACTGGTTCACTATCGGTCAGTCAGTAGTATTTAGCCTTGGAGGATGGTCCCCCCATATTCAGACAGGATATCACGTGTCCCGCCCTACTCGATTTCACTTTATATGCGTTGCCGGTTACGGGGCTATCACCCTGTATCGCACAACTTTCCAGAAGTTTCACCTGACGCATAAAAAGCTTAAGGGCTAGTCCAATTTCGCTCGCCGCTACTTTCGGAATCTCGGTTGATTTCTTTTCCTCGGGGTACTTAGATGTTTCAGTTCCCCCGGTTCGCCTCGCTGCGCTATGTATTCACGCAGCGATACTTACTTATGTAAGTGGGTTTCCCCATTCGGAAATCCCAGACTCAAATGGTTTTTACTACCTAATCTGGGCTTATCGCAAGTTAATACGTCCTTCATCGCCTCTGACTGCCAAGGCATCCACCGTGTACGCTTAGTCACTTAACCATACAACCCGAAGGAGTTTCGAGTTGATGTTCAAATCACCAAAGTTGTCTATCATTATTTGAATGAGCGAGAGACATTTCGATTTTGCCGGACTCAATTTCGAATAATCACTGTAAAAGTGATATTCCCAAGAACACTTGAATGTGTTTTTTGGTGTTTGTCATAAAGACAAACATTGAGAACTTTACAAACAATCTTAAAGATTGTTTTGTCAGCTTTCCAAATTGTTAAAGAGCTATGTTAGCTACAAGCTTTCGCTTGTGAACTATCAATCTGTGTGGACACTCATCGTGTATAATCATCGTTTAAGGAGGTGATCCAGCGCCAGGTTCCCCTAGCGCTACCTTGTTACGACTTCACCCCAGTCATGAACCACAAAGTGGTAAGCGTCCTCCCGAAGGTTAAACTACCTACTTCTTTTGCAGCCCACTCCCATGGTGTGACGGGCGGTGTGTACAAGGCCCGGGAACGTATTCACCGTGGCATTCTGATCCACGATTACTAGCGATTCCGACTTCATGGAGTCGAGTTGCAGACTCCAATCCGGACTACGACGCACTTTTTGGGATTCGCTCACTATCGCTAGCTTGCTGCCCTCTGTATGCGCCATTGTAGCACGTGTGTAGCCCTACTCGTAAGGGCCATGATGACTTGACGTCGTCCCCACCTTCCTCCGGTTTATCACCGGCAGTCTCCCTGGAGTTCCCGACATTACTCGCTGGCAAACAAGGATAAGGGTTGCGCTCGTTGCGGGACTTAACCCAACATTTCACAACACGAGCTGACGACAGCCATGCAGCACCTGTCTCAGAGTTCCCGAAGGCACCAATCCATCTCTGGAAAGTTCTCTGGATGTCAAGAGTAGGTAAGGTTCTTCGCGTTGCATCGAATTAAACCACATGCTCCACCGCTTGTGCGGGCCCCCGTCAATTCATTTGAGTTTTAATCTTGCGACCGTACTCCCCAGGCGGTCTACTTAACGCGTTAGCTCCGAAAGCCACGGCTCAAGGCCACAACCTCCAAGTAGACATCGTTTACGGCGTGGACTACCAGGGTATCTAATCCTGTTTGCTCCCCACGCTTTCGCATCTGAGTGTCAGTATCTGTCCAGGGGGCCGCCTTCGCCACCGGTATTCCTTCAGATCTCTACGCATTTCACCGCTACACCTGAAATTCTACCCCCTCTACAGTACTCTAGTCTGCCAGTTTCAAATGCTATTCCGAGGTTGAGCCCCGGGCTTTCACATCTGACTTAACAAACCACCTGCATGCGCTTTACGCCCAGTAATTCCGATTAACGCTCGCACCCTCCGTATTACCGCGGCTGCTGGCACGGAGTTAGCCGGTGCTTCTTCTGTCGCTAACGTCAAATAATGCAGCTATTAACTACACTACCTTCCTCACGACTGAAAGTGCTTTACAACCCGAAGGCCTTCTTCACACACGCGGCATGGCTGCATCAGGCTTGCGCCCATTGTGCAATATTCCCCACTGCTGCCTCCCGTAGGAGTCTGGACCGTGTCTCAGTTCCAGTGTGGCTGATCATCCTCTCAGACCAGCTAGGGATCGTCGCCTTGGTGAGCCATTACCTCACCAACTAGCTAATCCCACCTAGGCATATCCTGACGCGAGAGGCCCGAAGGTCCCCCTCTTTGGCCCGTAGGCGTTATGCGGTATTAGCCATCGTTTCCAATGGTTATCCCCCACATCAGGGCAATTTCCTAGGCATTACTCACCCGTCCGCCGCTCGACGCCGTTATCGTTCCCCGAAGGTTCAGATAACTCGTTTCCGCTCGACTTGCATGTGTTAGGCCTGCCGCCAGCGTTCAATCTGAGCCATGATCAAACTCTTCAATTTAAGATTTTGTTCGGCTCAATGAATACTGAACATTACATAAGTAATGTTTGAATTGACTGTGCTGAATCTTTCGATTCAATGGCCACTTCGTTTCATTGAAACCTAATTTGATACCGCTTTCCGTTAAGAAAGAAACATCTAATTGGATTATCATCAACGAGTGCCCACACAGATTGATAGGTTCTTATTTTTAAAGAGCTACTCTTCTTTGTGACTCACATCACTTCGGAAGAGGCGGCCATTCTAGCGAGATAATTTTCTGTGTCAAACACTTTTTCAAATTATTTCGTTTTTCTTTCTGACCTTGTCGACTTCGCTTTGAAGCCTTGTGAGCTCTGCCCTGTCGACAAGGAGGCATTATAGAGATCGCGCTCACATTGGCAAGCGTTATTTTGCAAAAATTGCAAAAACAATGGTTAAGCGACGAGTTTTCGATCAAAGCCTTATTTATCTAACTTTACCCATAGATAGCAAACAACTTATCCACAGAGTTATCCTTTCTGCCCTTATTTTTAGCCTCCATAAACAAAGAAAGCTGCTTTGCAGCAGCTTTCTTTGTTAGACCTGAACACGGCTTTTACGGGCTTAACAACTAAATGCCAGAACCATCTTGTTCATTATCGTCATCTTCATGTAATCCACATTCACGTTTTAAGCCGAAGAAGCGCGTTTCTTCTTCTGACATGCCCGGTTCCCACTTTCTCGTGGTGTGCGTATCGCCTACAGAGAGGTAACCTTGCTCCCACAACGGGTGATAACTCAAGCCATGTTCTTCTAAGTAGTAGTGGACATCTTTATTCGTCCAGTCGATCACTGGTAAGAATTTAAATACGCCATTTTGGATTGATAAGATTGGTAGACCAGCACGAGACTGACTTTGCTCTCGACGCAGCCCTGAGAACCAAGTTCCAATGTTTTGCTCTCGCAGAGCTCGTCGCATTGGTTCAACCTTATTTATCTTGTTGTACTTTTCAATTCCCTCGACGCCTTGTTCCCAAAGTTTTCCGTAACGCGCTTCTTGCCAATGGGCACTTTCTTTTGCTCGGTACACTTTAAGGTTGAGGTTCAGTTGCGCTTTCAGCTGGTCGATAAATTGATATGTCTCTGCAAATAGATATCCGGTGTCCGTTAGGATGATAGGGATATCCGGTTTTTGTTGTGTCACAAGATGGAGCATCACGGCGGCCTGGATACCGAAACTGGATGAGACAGCGAACTCCCCTTCCAAATTATCCAATGCCCACTTTACTCTCTCTTGTGCCGAAAGCTGTTCGAGCTCGACATTGATTTGAGCAAGACGGAGGATTTGCTCCGTCTTAGTTAATGTCAGTAACTCTGCTAGCTCCGGTTTGGACGCTACAGAATCAAGCATGGAAGTCCCTCTTTGATACGAACACTTCTTGGATAATGCCAGCTCGAATCGTGAAGTCGCCAAATGCTTCACCTTCTTCACGTTCAGCAGCCCAACGAGCCACCAGCTGATCAATCTCTTCTAAGATTTGCTTATCCGTAATGTTCTCTTTATACATCTTCGGTACTCGAGTACCACCGCGATTACCACCTAGGTGTAAGTTGTATCGACCTGGTGCTTTACCAACTAAGCCGATTTCTGCCAACATTGCTCGACCACAACCATTTGGACACCCTGTTACTCGTAGGATGATATTGTCTTCTTCAGGGATACCATGCTTTTCTAGAATACCTTCGATATCGGTTACGAACTGAGGAAGGAAGCGCTCTGCTTCTGCCATTGCTAATGGACATGTTGGGAACGCCACACACGCCATCGAGTTCTTACGCTGTTCACTTACGCCTTCATCCATCAAACCATGTTCACGAGCAATCTTCTCGATCTTCGCTTTTTGGCTTTTTGGTACACCAGCAACAATCAGGTTCTGGTTTGCTGTCATACGGAAATCGCCTTTATGGATTTTGGCAATTTCAGCAACACCCGTCTTAAGTGGTTTACCTGGGAAATCTAATAGACGGCCGTTTTCGATGAAGAGTGCTAGGTGATGCTTACCATCGATACCTTCAACCCAACCGATACGGTCACCACGTTCCGTGAATTCGTAAGGGCGGCTTTGCTCAAATTTAACACCGGCACGTTTTTCTACTTCCGCTTTAAACACATCACTACCGACACGATCTAATGTGTATTTGGTTTTTGCATTCTTACGGTTAGAACGATTACCCCAATCACGTTGAGTTGTTACTACAGCAGCTGCAACATCAAGTGTTTTCTCTAATGGAATAAAACCAAAGTCATCCGCTCTACGTGGATAGGTTGACGTATCGCCATGCGTCATCGCTAGACCGCCACCCACAAGCACGTTAAAACCAACCAGCTTGCCCTTATCTGCAATCGCTACGAAGTTAAGATCGTTAGCGTGTACGTCTACGTCATTTTGCGGTGGAATAACCACTGTGGTTTTAAACTTACGTGGTAGATAGTTCTTACCCAGAATCGGTTCGTCTTCTTCCGTGCTTTCTACTTTTTCACCGTCCAACCAAATCTCTGCATAAGCACGTGTCTTCGGTAGTAGATGCTCGCTGATCTTCTTCGCCCATTCGTAAGCTTCTTGGTGTAGCTCCGACTCCACTGGGTTAGTGGTACACAACACGTTACGGTTAACGTCACCCGCAGTTGCAATCGAGTCAATACCAATGCTGTTTAACGTTTGGTGCATCAACTTGATATTTGGTTTTAGCACGCCATGGAACTGGAACGTTTGACGAGTAGTAAGACGAATACTTCCATATAAAGAGTGCTCGGTTGCAAACTTGTCTATCGCTAGCCATTGCTTTGGTGTAATGATGCCACCCGGCATACGTGCACGAAGCATGACGTTATGTAGCGGCTCCAACTTTTGTTTAGCACGCTCGTTACGGATATCGCGGTCATCTTGCTGGTACATTCCGTGAAAACGAATCAATTGGAAGTTGTCTGCAGTAAAGCCACCAGTAATGCGGTCTTGCAGATCTTGTTCAATCGTTCCACGCAGTAAATTACTTTCTCTTTTAAGGCGCTCGTTATCCGAGAGTGGACCAAGCACCTCACCTAATACTTCTTGGCTGTTTGATTGTTGATTCGCGCTCATTAGTACACATCCCTTTGGTAACGTTTCGCTTTACGTAGATCGTTGATAAATGCTTCGGCTTCTTCACGAGATAGCTTGCCTTGTTGCTCGGCTACAAATACCAGCGCATCGTGAACATCTTTTGCCATACGAGTGGCATCACCACATACATAGATGTAGGCACCATCTTGAATCCATTGCCACACTTGTTCAGCGTTTTCTAGGATGCGATGTTGAACATAAACCTTCTCTGCTTGGTCGCGACTAAACGCAACATCAAGGCGAGTCAGCAAACCTGACTTGAGGTACTTCTGCCATTCAACTTGGTAAAGGAAATCTTGAGTAAAGGTACGGTCACCAAAGAACAACCAGTTCTTACCTTCCGCGTCACGGTTATCACGCTCTTGAATAAAGCTACGGAAAGGCGCAATACCGGTACCAGGACCAACCATGATGATTGGTGTGTTGTCATCTTGTGGCAATTTGAAGTTATTGTTGTGCTCAACAAACACTTTCACTTCACCACCTTCTTCTAGACGTTGAGCGAGGAAACTCGATGCTCCTCCATAGCGCTTTTCATCACCTTTGTCGTATTCAACCAAGCCTACGGTTAGGTGAACCTCTTCATCGACTTCCGTTTGACTCGAAGCGATAGAATATAGACGAGGTGTCAATCGACGAAGCAAACCAACCAACTCTTCTGCACTTAGCTTGGTCTTCTTCTCTGCAAGCACATCGACAACTTGGGTATTTGCTGCGTACTCACGAAGTTTGTCTTTATCCTCCACTAGCTTTTGCAGTTTCTTGCTACCAGATAACTCTGCGAATTTAGTGACAAGTTGAGGGTTTGATGCAGTGATTTCGTACTTGCTAACCAATGCACTATGAATAGAAAGGCTTTCGCCATCCACTTCAACACTTTCTACACCGGATAGCCCAGCCTTAGCTAAGATAGCATTGGCTAATTCTGAACTATTATCGAACCACACACCTAAAGCATCGCCGGCTTGATAAGTTAAACCTGATTCTTCAAGGTCAATCTCTACATGGCGAACATCTTTGCCCGAATCGCGACCTGTGATTTTTTGGCTTGTCAGTAACGTTGCAGTATATGGATTTTGCTTGTTATAAGCAGAATGTCCCGGAGCGGCTTGCCCAACAGGTAGTTGAACAACTTCTGCTTCATTGCCTGAAGAAAGGGCTTCTTTTACTTGTTCAAGCGCTTGCTTACGCCATTCAGCGGCCGGCGCTTCATAATCCACATCACAATCAATGCGATCAATGAAGGCAGTTGCGCCTAACTTAGACAAGTAAGTATCGAAGTCTTTGCCCGTTTGGCAGAAGAACTCGTAACTAGAATCACCAAGCGCAATCACGGCGTATTGTAGATTGGGTAACTTGGGTGCTTTTTTAGATTGAAGGAACTCATGCAGTTCAATGGCATTGTCTGGCGCTTCGCCTTCACCATTGGTCGACGCCACGATGATCACGTGAGTCTCTTTTGCTAAGTTCTTGCCTTTGTAATCGCTAGCATCAAACAGCTCTACAGCAATGCCTTCTGCTTTGGCTTCTTGCTCTAGCGCTTCAGCAACGCCTTTCGCATTACCAGTTTGAGAAGCAAAAATGATGCTTAGCTTGCCTGCTGGTTTTGCAGCAACAGAAGCAGCCGCCTGTGCGATTGGCGTTGCCGCCGCTGCACTTGGTTGGTTTTGAGCGAGTCCCCAGAAGTAACCGCTGACCCATGCAAGTTGCTGTGAAGACAACTCTGAGACAGTTTGCTGGAGTGAGTTAAATTGCTGGTCATTAAGCGGGCTTGCGATTGGCGGATTACCACCTTGCCCATTATTATCTTCCGACACTTTCTTGTGAGAATATTCATTCTGTTGAAAAGACATTGTCACGACATCCCTATTCATTGCGTGACGATAGATTAACCACTCTCTCTAATAACAAGAAAGAATAGAAGAGAATGTTTTATAACTTTTTGGAAGTAAGCAAGTCGCGCTAAGACTCACCGATCTTCAATACGAACCTGCTGAAAGCCGACGGCCATTGCCGATTTGGATGCCGTATCGAGATCATCATAATGGCACTCTTCCCCGTGACTGTCCGTTAGACAGACAAACCCACCGCGTGCGTGGCGAAACTCAACAACCCATCCACCTTCTTGAATTGAAGGTTCGATGATGGCTTCTACTAGCTGGTTGTCACGAAATAGATGTCGTAATTCATTTATTGTCATCGCAATCCCTGCTCCAACTTTTATACATTGCTCCTAGATAAGCATGGTCGAAGTCTGATACTTGGGCGAGAAATTCGATTTAATATAATGAAGTGATATAAAAAAACGCCGCTTATAAAGCGACGTTTTAAGAGATTCAGAGAAATGTGTTTAGAAGGAGTATTGAGCACCAACGAAGAAGCCGTCTGCAAAGATAAACTCTTTACCTAGGCTCGATAAAAACTCCTCTGACTCTAAATCAATCACACGGTAACCACCACGGAAAGTGAGTTGAGACTCTTGAAAAGGAATTCGGTACTGAACACCAGCCATTAGATCAGTACTCTTAATACCTTTGTTATCACCAAAGTTCATCTCACCAATTACATCAAAGTTTGTATTTGGCACAGTGATTTCTGCGTAGCCATACCAAGCCCAAATCAGCTCATCAAAATCTTCTGTACGAGCATTGGTACCTGCGTCTACGTATTTTGTGTCACTCAAATTACTAAAGGTCAGACCCGCATCAAAGTGCATTAAGTCGTGTTCAAGAATTTGGTAGTAAAGAGTGAGGTCTAGTTTGTCGAAACCCATGTAATCGGCATCAACGCTTGAGTAACGAAGACGCGCGTTTGGTACGTATTTTACGTCATGTTCAATCGCTGCGTAGAAAGTACCCGTTGTATCGCTATCTCTTCTTACTTCATTCACTTTGGTATCCGCAACCCAAACTTCTGCACCAACCGTGGTTGTGAAAGAAGACTCTTGTTCTGCAAAACAAGGGTAAGATGCTGCCAACGATAGTGTCGCTAAAGCGATGGTCGCTTTATATGTCATGTAATTTTTACTCCGAGATAGCTGATTTCAACATTAAGGGGCATGTGAGAAATACTAACATACTCTCACAGCCCACCATCAACTAAATCTCTACAATCCGTTACTTATAACGAGGCTGAGCGACGAAGTTTTTAAAAAACCATATGCCTAATGCAATCACTATTAGCCAAGGCAATAGTTTTAGCACAGCTCCAACCATTCCCAATAAGAACATCACCACCAATGCAATGCCAGTCGCAGCAAATACAGTCACCATCGTAATACCAGTCACGAGCAGAGTTGCCGCAAATACTAAAATAAAGATCAGCTCCAACATAATCACTTCTCCTTTGTTTTAGTTTTACTAGAGCAGGTTCTGTACCAACTTATTAAAACAAGAATAAAACCATGATCTATAAGTAAAAATAAAGCCAGAGACATTTCTGCACTCTGGCTTTTCTATTTTTAAGTTGGTAATTTTCACCAACCACTGGTGAAATTTACACGTTCAATTCTTTTGGAATCTTCGCCAGTGCATCTTGCAGCACTTCTAGACCAGAACCCGGTTTGTGCGCGTTTTCACTGATGTGACGACGCCATTGACGAGCACCCGGCATGTTTTGGAACAGACCCAGCATATGACGTGAGATATGGCCAAGGTAAGCACCTTTTGCCAATTGCGCTTCAATGTACGGGTACATCTCTTCAACGATTTCACTACGCTTTTTCACTGCAGCATTTGAGCCAAACAACTCTTGGTCCACAGATGCTAGCAAGTAAGGGCTTTGATACGCTTCACGACCGATCATCACGCCATCTAGGTGTTGTAGATGCTCTTTCGCTTCTTCCAGTGATTTCACACCACCGTTAATCGCAATCGTTAAGTGTGAGAAATCTTTCTTCAGTTGGTAAGCGCGTGGATAATCCAATGGTGGGATCTCACGGTTCTCTTTCGGGCTTAAACCACTTAACCATGCTTTACGTGCGTGGATAGTGAACTGCTCACAACCACCTTTCTCAGAGACGATAGATACGAAATCCGTTAGGAACTCGTAAGAATCTTGGTCATCAATACCGATACGAGTTTTTACCGTAACAGGAATATCAACCACGTCTTTCATCGCCGCAACGCAGTCCGCAACCAATTGAGGCTCTGCCATTAGGCATGCACCAAAGCGACCGTTTTGAACACGGTCCGATGGACAACCTACGTTTAGGTTGATTTCATCATAGCCACGCTCTTGAGCGAGTTTGGCACACGTAGCCAAATCCGCTGCATTTGAACCGCCAAGCTGAAGGGCTAACGGATGCTCTTCTTCGTTATAAGCAAGAAAATCCCCTTTTCCATGAATGATCGCACCTGTGGTCACCATTTCGGTGTACAGCAGGGTTTCTTTGGTCATTAAGCGATGGAAGTAGCGACAATGACGATCTGTCCAATCCAACATTGGTGCTACAGAGAGCCTGCAAGAATGAGTCATGATATAAACACCCGTTTTTACGTTGCCAAGGTAGAGCGCGAAGGTGCGCTCAAAAAATTAAGTCGGGTATTGTATACCCACTGTGCAGTGGATGCGAGCCTTGTGAATTCAATCACTGATAAGCACATTTCGGCATTGGTGTCTCGTTCTGTGATATCTGTTGCGCGCTCTAAGGGGCACTGGCTTGCTTTAATTCATGATTTTCGGTCTGATAGTGGGTAAAATGGAGTCTTTCTAAACGAACTTCGTATAGAAATGGTTTATCATAAAGCACGTCCGATAGTTATGGTGAAAGATTTGGACCCAACAATCCTTGAACAAATTGAACAAATCTGCGCTGAGCGCGGAGTAAGATTGACGCCGCAACGCCGACGCGTTTTTGAGCTTATTTGTTCTAATCGCCGCGCCTCAAGTGCGTATGAGCTATTGGAGCAATTGAAAGAGAGTGAGCCTCAGGCTAAACCACCGACGGTATACCGAGCATTAGATTTTCTTCTAGAACAAGGCTTTATTCATCGAGTGGAATCAAACAACAGCTTTATCACTTGCTGTTCCTTCAACACTCAACAGCACTTTTTCCAACTGCTAATTTGCGATAAATGTGGCGATGTCGTTGAACTTGAAGACGAGACGCTGATATCCTTATTAGCCAATAACGCCGAGAAACATGGATTCAAACTGACGAATCAAGTTATCGAAACCCATGGCGAGTGCCAGGCATGTTCCTCGGAGACGAAAGAAGAAAGATAGAAGAACGTTATGCGCGCTGAATTTGTAAACCCGTTTTTAGCTTCGTTAATGAATGTGCTAAAAACCATGGCTTCGCTTGAATTGAAGCCACAAAAACCGCGAATCAAGAAAGATGAGATCGCACGAGGTGACGTTTCTGGCCTTATCGGTATGGTTGGTCCACAAACTCGTGGTTCAATGTCGATTACCTTTGATGAAGCGTTAGCACTAGAAATCATGCAGAACATGCTTGGTGAACGTCCAAATGGACTGAACGAAGAAGTGACGGACATGGTTGGTGAGATCACGAATATGGTGACAGGCGGTGCGAAGCGCATTCTAGCGGAAAGTGGATTTGATTTTGATATGGCAACACCGGTTGTGGTATCAGGTCGAGGTCACACCATTCGCCACAAGTGTGAAGGCTCAATCATCATCATGCCTTTCTCTTCACAGTGGGGAAATGCCTTCATCGAGATTTGCTTCGAATAATAGAGAAGAAATAGGTTGGTCAATGCCAACCTATTTTGTTTCTGCTTCAGGCAATAAAAAAGGTCAGCGCTTGCTGACCTTTTCTTTTTCTATTCAAACATTAAGCTTTGAATGCTTTAAATGCATTGATTAGACCATTTGTCGAGCTGTCGTGAGAGCTGATTTCTGACTCATCTGCTAGCTCAGGTAGGATTTGGTTTGCTAGTTGTTTACCTAGCTCAACACCCCATTGGTCGAAGCTGAAGATGTTCCAGATAACGCCTTGAACGAAGATTTTGTGCTCGTACATTGCGATCAAGTTACCTAGCGTGCGAGGTGTGATTTGTTTAACTAGGATAGAGTTCGTTGGGCGGTTACCTTCAAATACTTTGAACGGTACTAGAGACGCCATTTCTTCTTCGCTCTTACCTGCTTTCGCAAATTCTGCCTTCACAGTTTCTGCTGACTTACCAAATGCCAATGCTTCTGTTTGCGCAAAGAAGTTAGACATCAGTTTTTGGTGGTGGTCGCTTGCTGGGTTGTGGCTGATTGCAGGAGCAATGAAGTCACATGGGATCAGCTTAGTGCCTTGGTGAATCAGCTGGTAGAACGCGTGCTGACCGTTAGTACCAGGTTCACCCCAGATGATAGGACCAGTTTGGTAAGTCACTGCGTTACCTTCACGGTCTACGTACTTACCGTTAGATTCCATGTTACCTTGCTGGAAGTACGCCGCGAAACGGTGCATGTACTGGTCGTAAGGTAGGATTGCCTCAGACTCAGCGCCGTGGAAGTTGTTGTACCAAATACCGATCAAAGCAAGAATTACAGGGATGTTGCTTTCTAGATCTGTCGATACGAAGTGGTTATCCATCTCGTGAGCACCGTCTAGAAGCTCGATGAAGTTGTCGTAACCTACAGACAATGCAATTGAAAGGCCGATTGCTGACCATAGTGAGTAACGACCACCAACCCAGTCCCAGAACTCAAACATGTTGTCGGTGTCGATACCAAACTCAGATACTGCAGGAGCGTTAGTAGAAAGTGCTGCGAAGTGCTTAGCAACGTGTGCTTGGTCGCCAGCAGTTTCTAGGAACCAATCACGAGCAGAGTGCGCGTTTGTCATGGTTTCTTGAGTCGTGAACGTCTTAGACGCGATCAAGAATAGTGTTGTCTCTGGATCTACTTTCTTCAGCGTCTCAACGATGTGAGTACCATCAACGTTAGAAACGAAGTGCAGGTTTAGGTGGTTTTTGTATGGTGCTAGTGCTTCAGTCACCATGTAAGGACCAAGGTCAGAACCGCCGATACCGATGTTTACGATGTCTGTGATTGCTTTACCTGTGTAACCTTTCCACTCACCGCCAATTACGCGATCTGTGAATGATTTGATTTTCTCAAGAACTGCGTTTACCGCAGGCATTACGTCTTCGCCGCTAACCAGTACTGGCTTGTTAGAACGGTTACGCAGTGCAGTGTGAAGAACAGCGCGATCTTCTGTTTTGTTGATCGCTTCACCACTGAACATCGCTTCAATTGCTGACTTAAGCTCAGTCTCGTTAGCAAGAGCGAAAAGGTGCTTCAGAGTGTCCTCGTTGATTAGGTTCTTTGAGTAATCGACTAGGATGTCTGAGCCGAAGCGTGCTGAGTATTTGTCGAAACGCGCTGCGTCTTGAGCAAATAGCTCTTTCAGATCCATATCTTGTGCAGATTCGAAATGCGCAGTTAGCGCTTTCCAAGCTTGTGTTTGCGTTGGATTGATATTTTTCAACATGGTCTTTATCCCGATGTTACAGTAGGTTCCATTCCTTACAGTCTAGCGAAAACTGCGGAATCCCCGATTTAGCAAATAGAATATAAATAAGATGTTAGGGCGAATTGCCACAAAACAAGTCTTTGTAATTTTTTTTCAGCCATCAATTATGACGGAGTGCCTTTACACTCACATTGAGTTAGGTCACGTTCCCTGTTTCGAATTTAAACAATTCATTTATGATGCTGAGAATCATATCATTTCGTAATGACAGGCTCTAATTGGATTAGGATAGACGCCAAATCAAATTTTTCCAAAGGAACGCATATGTGGGCACAAAAAACACTGCAATTAAAAGCGCGTCAGCGTGGTTTCCATCTGGTCACTGATGAAATTGAACAACAATTACCACAAATCCAATCGCTTTCAGTAGGTTTGTTACATTTGTTTATTCAACATACGTCCGCTAGCCTGACCTTAAATGAAAACGCAGACCCAACAGTACGTATGGACATGGAAGCCCACTTTAATAAGTTTGTGCCTGAACGAGCGCCTTACTACCAGCACACTTATGAAGGCGATGATGATATGCCAGCCCATATTAAAGCGTCTTTACTTGGCAGTAGTGTGACGATTCCTATCCAAAACGGTCAGTTAGCTTTAGGTACATGGCAGGGTATTTACTTAGGTGAACACCGAGATTACGGTGGAAGTCGACGCATCATCGCCACCATCAACGGCGAATAGATCGGATAAAACAAAGGCTAACTCACAAGGTTAGCCTTTGTTTTTATATCGATTTAGAACGGTTGGTTGATCATGACTCGGAAGGTGCCTTCATCTGCACCTTTGGCCATTTCAGCACGAACTACAATCCCTTCAACTTGGAAGCGCACTGCGCCACCCACGTTCCACTTCATGTCTTCATGCAGAGTTTTTAAGTCGTAGTCGTCTGCTACTCGCCCTACTTCAACAAACGCGACCCATTGCCACCACGGCAGATCGTAGTAGTTGATAAGAGGAATATCATCGAGCGGCTGCCAGTCTGGTAATACCCGGTATTCTGCAGAATAGTGAATCGCACTGCGCCCGTGGTAACGACCCGCGGTATAACCACGTAGACGATACAAACCACCTAAGCGAACTTGCTCCTGCTCTGGTGGACGAGCGCACATTAAACCATCGCATTTGTTCCATGTCGGTGTATCCGCCGTGTAGAAATCAAACGCGAGCACTTGCTGATCGAACCAATCACCAAGTGGACCCAACGAGTAGTACTGACTGTTTTGGAATTCCCACTTCAGCCATAAGTCTTCCGACTGCAAACTTTCTGCACCCGTGGTTAAATCAAACGAGGTGTGGGAGCCTCGCGTGGAATTACGCACACTGTCGCGGTTGTCCCAATCAAATGTCAGGCTAAACCCGGTCGCCTCTTCTTTCTTATCGTTGTAGATATCCAACTCACGAGAAGAATAGAAGGGGGTGAAGATAATTGAACTGACACCAGAATCGACTGGAGAAGCAAAACTCACATCTCTCACGGGTTGGAATGCACCAAGCAGTCCGTGTTCACGAACATTACCCCAAGGAAGCAGGTACTTGAACTCCAGTTTGTAGTTCTCTTCGTCGCCATTGGTTACGGTTTTATCTTCCGTTGAAGAGTTATTCGAACCTTGGTCGCCTAAGTAATAAGGGTTGTCGTTAAAGCGCGCTTGATACATCTGCGTGCTAAACAAAAGGTTTGGCGACAAAGCGTAGTTAAAAGCAGAAAGGAAACCGACGTAACTGTCTTTTTCAGAATACAAGCCCATACCAAACAGAGCTGCTTGGGGTTGGCCAACACCTTTAGCAACGCCCGCTAAACCTATGGTGCTGCCCATGGTCTCAGTACTGAAATAGAAAGGGACGAACGCTGAATCTTTCTCTTTGGCAATCAACTGCGGAGGAAAAAAAAGGCTGGCAGAAAATGCCAGCACAGAGAATAGTCTTGTCTTCATGAGTTACTTCGAATATTCCATTTCGACACGAGAAGTTAATTTGGTCACCAGTTCATAAGCAATGGTACCTATGTGGCTAGCTACCTCTTCTACTGGTAAATCTTTACCCCATAGAATGGCTTCATCGCTTACTTTATCCGTTGCATCAGGACCTAAATCAACCGTCAGCATATCCATAGAAACGCGACCCGCGATTGGTACTTTGCGCCCATTAACAAACACTGGCGTACCGTTTGGCGCTGTACGTGGATAACCATCGCCGTAACCAACAGCAATCACGCCCACTTTAGTGTCGCGTTCACTTGTCCACATACCGCCATAGCCAACACTTTCGCCCTTCTTCACTTCACGAACAGCGATCAAGTGTGACTTCAGTGTCATCACTGGTTTGTAACCCATGTCTTGCGCAGTTTTATCATCAAATGGTGATACGCCATACATGATGATGCCTGGACGAACCCAATCTAACTGACTTTGCGGCCAAGCAAGCAAGCCTGCTGAAGCCGCTAGAGAGCGCTCACCCTGACAACCAGCCGTTAGCGACATAAACAAATCTATTTGCTCAGTGGTGATGCTGTTATCCAGTTCATCAGCGCAACCAAAGTGGCTCATGTAACGCAGGGGTTTCGCCACATTCGGACACTCTTTAAGACGTGTGATGAATTCATCGTACTGCTCTGGACGCACGCCAAGTCGATGCATACCGCTGTCGATTTTAAGCCAAACCACAACTGGCGTTTCGAGATCCGCTTGTTCTAATGCCGCGAGTTGCTCTTCACAATGAACAACGGTTTGAATGTTATTGGTCACTAATACTGGCAAATCGCCAGGTGAGTAAAAACCTTCTAGTAAAAGAATCGGCTTTACCACGCCACAAGCGCGTAGCTGAAGTGCTTCCTCAATGCGAGCAACGCCAAAGGCATCAGCATGCGTAGCGTGTTTAGCCACATGACGAAGACCATGACCGTAGCCATTTGCCTTCACCACCGCCATCACTTTGCTTTCTGGCGCCTGTTCTTTTACGCGTTGTAAATTGTGCTGCAGTGCTGACAAGTCAATACATGCCATCGCAGCTTTCATGTAGCTCATTGCATTACTCATCATCGATATCAAATGCAGGACCCGCGTAGTTATCGAAACGCGAGTGTTGGCCTTGGAATGTTAAGCGAACCGAACCGATAGGACCGTTACGTTGCTTACCAATAATGATTTCTGCCGTGCCTTTGTATGGGCTGTCAGGATGGTAAACCTCGTCACGGTAAATGAACATGATCAAGTCGGCATCCTGCTCGATAGAGCCCGATTCACGCAAGTCCGAGTTAACTGGGCGTTTGTCGGCACGTTGCTCTAGGGAACGGTTTAGCTGCGATAGTGCTACCACAGGAACGTTCAATTCTTTCGCCAGAGCTTTCAGAGAGCGCGAAATTTCCGCAATCTCCAAGGTACGGTTATCAGAGAGAGCAGGAACACGCATTAGCTGAAGGTAGTCGACCATGATCATCGACAGACCACCATGTTCACGCGCCACACGACGAGCACGGGAACGTACTTCGGTTGGCGTTAGGCCTGAACTATCATCGATGTACATGTTTTTCTTCTGCATTAGGATACCCATAGTAGAAGAAATACGAGCCCAATCTTCATCATCAAGCTGACCAGTACGGATCTTGGTTTGGTCAACACGAGATAGGGACGCAAGCATACGCATCATCAACTGTTCGGCCGGCATCTCTAGCGAGAAGATCAGTACCGGTTTGTCTTGGTCCATCGCCGCGTTTTCACACAAGTTCATCGCAAAAGTGGTTTTACCCATCGATGGACGTGCCGCAACGATAACCAAATCAGAACCTTGTAGACCCGCCGTTTTTTTATTGAGGTCGTTGAAGCCAGTGTTCACACCTGTCACACCATCTTGAGGTGTTTTGTATAGCATCTCGATACGCTCTAGCGTTTTCTCGAGAATGTTATCGACGTTTTGTGGGCCTTCGTTTTCGCTAGTACGAGATTCTGCAATGGCGAAAACTTTACTCTCCGCCATATCAATTAAGTCTTCTGAGCTTCGACCTTGTGGATCATAACCAGCGTCCGCAATTTCATTTGCAACACCGATCAGGCCGCGCACGATTGCACGCTCCGCTACGATGTCCGCGTAAGCGTTGATGTTCGCTGCACTTGGTGTGTTTTTCGCAAGATCCGCAAGGTACGCAAAGCCACCCACGTCTTCCAATTGTTCGTGACGCTCTAGGTGCTCAGACAAGGTGATCAAGTCGAGAGGCTTACCCTGTTCAAGAATGGTTTTAACGCCTTCGAAAATGAGACGATGAGGACGGCTATAGAAATCACTGCTCACAACACGCTCAGCGACCGTGTCCCAACGTTCATTGTCCAGTAAGAGACCACCAATTACTGATTGCTCGGCTTCTAGCGAGTGAGGTGGCACTTTGATTGCGTCGACCTGACTGTCTGAAGGTTTGCGATTTCTGTTTTCCGCCATGACTTTGCTCGATAACTACTAATGACCCGAGATTATAACCTTAAACTTAGCCAAGATGCTTCCCTGAAGCGACAATTACTTGTTAAGAATTCAACAAGTGAATGGCTAAGAATTCGCTTTTTATGGTGCGAAATTACTCGATTGCGGTAGAATCTCCCCAATTCATGCTGAAACAGACAGTTAATTAAGTTTGATGCGCAAATGAGAACGCCCACCACGCTTCTCCGGCTTAGGTCTAATAAAAATTAACCTATCATTGACCCAATAAAACATCTGTATCAGTATCATGCCCCTCCTTTTTAATTACGTTCGAGGTATTTGTGTCCCGATACTGGTTACTTGGCTTTAGCTTACTTTGCACGGGAGCATCGTACGCTGAAGAATCAGTACAGCCAGAGCAAGAAATTAAAGTGCCCGACCCTCTACAAACTGAGGTCGAGTTCGGCTATCAAGCTCACACAGGTAACACGGACTCTCGTTCCCTGAATGCTCGTCTGAGTGCTGAATACACTTCTGGTCGTCACCGTTCTTACGGCGAATGGAAGTACTACAACCTATATAAAGATGGGGAAGAAGATAAACGCTCTTCTACCTATACTGCGCAAAGCGACTACAAGTTAGGTCCAAAAACTTACTTGTACGGGAGCTTTAAAGGGGTTGATTCACGCTACAGTGCTTACTTTAAAGATTACACATTTTCTGGCGGTTTGGGTTACCAGTTCGCTTATACAGAAAAGTTTACTTTGGAAGCGGAGATCGGCCCTGGTTTTCGTTACCAAGAACCAAACTTAGATGAGATTGATGACGACGACATTGTCTTTCCAGACATCGTTCAGGAAGGGATCTTGCGTAGTAACATCAATACTACTTGGCAAGCTTTAGATAACTTAAGTCTCTCTGCCGATATCACTTTAGTAGCAGGTAAAAGCAACACTCGTGTTGATAGTGACCTGAGTGTGACCAACGACATTACCGAAGACATTGCTCTTAAATTAGCGCACTCTCGCCAATATCACGATAAAGTGCCAGAGGGCTTGAGCAAGGCGGATAGTGTGTTTTCCGTCAACCTTTTGTTTGCCTTCTAAGTCCAGCTTTTCATATTATTCAGACATAAAAAAAGCACCTCCTAAGAGGTGCTTTTTACTATTTCGCTTGGTACTGAATTACTCAGCAGCAACAACTTGTACGTTCACAGTAGCGAAAACTTCTGAGTGAAGTTGAACGCTGATCTCGAACTCACCAGTGTTACGTAGAGCACCTTCAGGAAGGCGAACTTCGCTCTTAGCAACTTCAACGCCTGCAGCTGTGATAGCGTCAGCGATGTCACGAGTACCGATAGAACCGAATAGTTTACCTTCGTCACCAGCTTTAGAAGCGATAACAACTGCTTCTAGAGCGTTAACTTTCTCAGCACGTGCTTCAGCAGCTGTTAGTTGCTCAGCAACTTTAGCTTCTAGTTCAGCGCGACGAGCTTCGAACATTTCAACGTTGCCTTTAGTTGCCATAACTGCTTTACCTTGAGGGATAAGGAAGTTACGAGCGTAGCCAGACTTAACGTTTACTGTATCGCCAAGACCACCTAGGTTACCGATTTTATCAAGTAGAATAACTTGCATTGTTTAATCCTCTTTCTTAATAAAACGAACCGATTACTGATGCTTGTCAGTGTACGGTAGTAGAGCTAGGTAGCGAGAACGCTTGATAGCGCGAGCTAGTTGACGCTGGTACTTAGCGCTTGTACCAGTGATACGGCTAGGTACGATTTTACCAGCTTCAGTGATGTAGTTTTTAAGAGTTGCTACGTCTTTGTAATCAATCTCTTGTACGCCTTCTGCAGTGAAACGGCAGAATTTACGACGACGGAAGAAACGAGCCATGGGCTATCTCCTGATCTTAAATTTGAGTAATGTTGTCGGCGTGTAACACTAATTTACCAACGCCATTTCGGCCGGTCTGATAAGCGACAAAACCGCCTACCTTAATGTTACTGCCTTGTACTAAATTCTGAGTTAATGCTTGTGACCCAAGCCCACTAACTACTACCGGCATTCGACAATAAACTTGTCGTGGTAGATTAGCTTCGATAACAGTAGAGCGATGCTCTAGCCAAAATCGACAGTGTTCAATGCCACCAGGGCTTTTACTACGAATGGGCGGTTTGGCAATGGTGCCACTCAGCTCCATTCGATTGGTCATAAGAAATATTACTCAGCAGCTGCTTCTGGCTTAGCTTCAGCACGCTCTTCGCGACGAGGAGCACGCTCTGCACGCTCTTCTTTCTGCTTAAGCATGATAGATTGCTCAGTGATAGCCGCTTTAGTACGCATGATCATGTTACGTAGAACTGCATCGTTGAAACGGAAAGCAGTTTCTAGTTCGTCGATCACTTCTTGGCCAGCTTCAACGTTCATTAGAACGTAGTGAGCTTTGTGAAGCTTGTTGATTGGGTAAGCCAGTTGACGACGGCCCCAGTCTTCTAGACGGTGGATTTTACCGCCAGCTTCAGTGATTGAACCAGTGTAACGCTCGATCATGCCAGCAACTTGCTCGCTTTGATCAGGGTGCACCATGAATACGATTTCGTAATGACGCATTGGTTGCTCCTTACGGATTATTAGCTTCCACGATTGGCTCGGTCGTCCAGAGGAAGCAAGGAACTAAAGAAAAATGACCGAGAATTAAGGAAGACGGATAGTACAGAAAGGAAGCAAAATAGGCAAGTGATTATTTACGTCGCGCTGGCGATATTTTCTTCGCTCTGGTCCTAGCTACGACAAAGGCTGCCAACAAGGTGGCAGCCTTTTAAGATTAGGGCTTCAATGCTTATTTTGCTTTTGCTAGCTCGTCACGCATTTGGTCGATCACTTGCTTGTAATCTGGGTGACCGAAAATCGCCGAACCCGCAACAAACATGTCTGCACCCGCTTCTGCGATTTCACGAATATTATCCACTTTCACACCACCATCAATCTCTAGGCGGATGTCACGGCCAGACTCGTCGATCATCTTACGTACTGCGCGCAGTTTATCTAGCGTGTGAGGGATAAATGATTGACCACCAAAGCCAGGGTTAACTGACATTAGAAGAA
This sequence comes from Vibrio owensii, assembly GCF_002021755.1. Taxonomy (NCBI): domain Bacteria; kingdom Pseudomonadati; phylum Pseudomonadota; class Gammaproteobacteria; order Vibrionales; family Vibrionaceae; genus Vibrio; species Vibrio owensii. The sequence goes on along the minus strand of NZ_CP019959.1, from coordinate 2,192,282 downwards.
TTAGGTCAACTTTATCCATGATGAATTCAAGGTGCGACAACGGCGTTGCTGGGTTAAGCACCACACCTGCCTTACAGCCGTGCTCTTTAATCAACTGTAGTGTACGGTCAACGTGTTCTGATGCTTCCACATGGAAAGTAATCATCGATGCACCCGCTTTCGCGAAGTCAGGGATGATGCGGTCTACAGGTTTCACCATTAGGTGAACATCGATTGGAGCGGTAATGCCGTAGTCACGAAGCGCTTTACAGATTGGCGCACCAAAAGTCAGGTTTGGTACGTAGTGGTTATCCATCACATCGAAATGCACCACATCCGCACCCGCTGCGAGTACTTTTTCTACGTCTTCACCTAGACGAGCAAAATCAGCCGATAAAATGGATGGAGCAATAAGAAAATCTTTCATACCTGACCTCAATAGTGGCGAGCAAACAACAAACAATGTTGCGCGCAATTCTACCGAAGCCAGTCAGGATATCCACTATTTAGACACAATAGTGTGAGAATTATGAGTCTGAATTATCCGTGTCGGAAGCACGGAAGAGAGCAAGCAGTTCATCGACTTTATTGCGTCCGCTTCCATTGCGACTGATGGTTCGCTTCACTTTGACCACATTCAATTCTGCACCGTGATATAGACGACGCGTCAATGTGGTGTCGTGATTTGAAATCAGAACGGGAATGCCGCGTTCGGTCGCTGCTTTCTCCGCGATGTCAGCCAGTGCCGCTTGGTCATCAAGCGTGAAGCCGTTACCTGCGTAAGAAGTAAAGTTAGCCGTATTCGACAGAGGTGCGTACGGAGGATCACAATAGACCACACTTCCCTTGCGCGCTCGACGGAAAGTCTCTGGGTAGCCTTCACATACGAAGGTCGCCTTCTTCGCTTTTTCAGCAAAGAATTCCAATTCAGCTTCTGGGAAGTAAGGCTTTTTATATGAACCAAACGGCACGTTGAAACCGCCCTTCTTGTTATAACGACACAAGCCATTAAAACCGAAACGGTTCATATATAAGAACGCCAATGAGCGGTACATCACGTCGTCAGTTTTATTAAACTCAGCGCGAATGCTCAAATAAGCTTCTTTGCGGTTATTCTCTGCAACAAACCAACGCTTCGCTTCGGAGATGTAATCCTCAGGGCGCTCTTTCAGTAGGTTGTAGAGATTAATCAGGTCGGGGTTGATGTCCGCCAGCAAGTAGTGGTCATAGTCGGTATTAAGAAATACCGAGCCAGCACCAACAAAAGGTTCAACTAGCTTTCGAGCCGGTGGCAAATGACGTTGGATGTCTTCAACCAGACCGTATTTTCCTCCTGCCCACTTAAGAAAGGCTCGTTGCTTTTTCATCTACTGCTCTATCTATCGACCAAAAATTAAGGCTGCGGAATGTAACATATTTTTCAACGAAGCTCAGGATTATTTCACGCGATCAATTTCACGATGTACCTGACCCAAGGATTTTGCCCAAGGACTCACCGATTTAAGCGCATCTGGTAGGCTCTCTACCGCGTCTCGAGCGAGCTGGATAGTCGGGTAATCTTGATAGGTGATGATGTACCATTCTGTTCCACTGCGCACGGTCGGGTAAATTCTTACTTTTCCGTTCAGGTCGTACTCGTCAAGGAAGGTTTGCACATCTTCCATTGCCGTCATCGCCCCTAATTGCAATGTATAAGCGCGTGGTGATAACGCTTTTAGCTCTTCACGAGCAAAAGAGAACTTCACGATAGGCTTCGTTGAATTTGCTTGTGTTGCCTTAGGTTGTTCGCCTGTTTGCACGACGTTAATCAATGAAGAGTTCGAACTGCTCTGTGCTTGAGGCACTGATTCTTCCACAACTTGTTTGATTTCATCGGTATTGGCTTCTTCAGGTTTACCTTCAAGTAAGGCGTCCACCACATCCGACTCAATCACAACACGTTGCTGTTTATCTTCAGTACCAACACTTGCAACTTCCTCTGTCACGGCCGGCGGCAATGAATCTGAATCGTCCGTTGCACCAGCAAGCTCTGTCGTATCTGACGCGTCACTGATTGCGGAATCTGCGCTGCTGGTTTGAACTTCGGGCTCGGTTAGGGTTGGAATGGCAGTTTGCTCAATCGTACCTGTGATTTGCTGTGCTTTGTCGTCTGGGCTTGGCTGATTGTACATCCACCAATAACCACCAGCGGCCAACAATAACAGCACCAAAACAACCAACGCGATATTAAGGGGTGAGCCTACAATTGAGCGGATAATGATCCTTTTTTCCACTTTCATCTCTCCTAACGCCATGATGTCTCCCGGAATCGGGTCGACTTTCTTAAATGCATCTCGAACGCGTTTTTCAGACTCATCGTCAACATATCGAATCACCAAAGATTCAAAGAAACGACGCGCTTCGGCTTCTGACAACATCTCAATATCAAGCTCAACCGGCTTGAGCTCTTGCCCGTAACTAATACGCGACAATACCGATTCCAAACGTCCACTTTGAGTGAACAGTAAGATGTTGATTTTCCATTTTGGATTCGCTTGTGCAGCTAGCACTAGCATCCATAATTCTGAAACTAGGGTTTCACTCAGCAAATGAGCGTCATCAACCACAATGGCGATGTCACACACTTCATCACCCAAGATACGCTCTAAGCTATCAAGCAATGTATCTTGTTGATTGAATAAGGCATCGGAAACTATCTGGCTCAAGATGAGCATACGACGTTGCACATCATCTTGATTGGAATGACAAAGTAACAAACATTGGTTTTTGTTACTTGCACCGAGTTCAAGGTATCGCTGTGCCATCCAAGATTTTCCATATCCGGATTGGCCATTCACGGCGATCAAATTAGAACCAAAGTTGGTTAATAAGCTTAATCTGTCTAGTAACTCGGTTTGTGAATCCAATTCAAGAACGTGAGCAAAACTCATCTAAATAACCTTAATAAACTACAAGAATGACGCCCTAAGGCGCCATTACAAGGTTAAATGTCACGACCAAAGTCGATAGCTTGTTTGATGATATCTTGAGGTGTATCCGCAATGACTTCGGCACTACCAATTCCAGTAGGCAACACTAAGCGCAGCTGACCAGACAAGACTTTCTTATCACGCATCATGTGCGTCATAAAGTCATCAAAACTCATCGACTCTGGCGTATGCACTGGCAGTTTAGCACGGCGCATAATGGTAATAATGCGATCCAGCTGCTCTTGCGAAATAAGTCCACGTAAGTGCGAAGCTTTCGCCGCCATCACTGTGCCAGATGACACCGCTTCACCGTGAAGCCAATTGCCATAACCTAGCTCAGCCTCAATAGCATGACCGAAGGTATGACCAAGATTCAACAGCGCTCGTATGCCTGACTCTTTTTCATCAAGAGCCACAACTTCTGCTTTGATTTCACAGCAACGTGCGATGGCATAAGTCAGTGCTTCTTCATCCAGTGCGTACAGTCGGTCGAGATTCTCTTCCAGCCAATCAAAGAAATCCGCATCATAAATAATGCCGTATTTGATCACTTCGGCAATGCCCGCTGCGAACTCGCGTTCAGGAAGCGTTGATAAGCAGTTGGTATCAATGATAACGGCTTTGGGTTGGTAGAAAGCACCAATCATGTTTTTGCCTAGTGGGTGGTTAACTGCGGTTTTACCACCAACAGATGAATCCACTTGAGACAACAATGTGGTTGGGATCTGGATGAAATCCACACCACGTTGGTAACATGCAGACGCGAATCCAACGAGATCGCCAATAACACCGCCACCTAACGCAATAATCACTACATCACGTGCGTAACTCCCCTCTAGCAGGAAGTTCATGACTTGATTAAACGTGTCTAGGCTTTTGTATTGCTCACCATCAGGCAATTCAAGTAATGAGGCATCACAACCGAGCTGTTCAAGCTGACCAAGAATTTTTTCCGCATACAGTGGAGCAACCGTGACATTACTGATCACGACAACTTTCTGATTTGCGTTTTTGTTTGAAAGAATTTGAGAAAGGTACGCCGGGTCTTCAAATAACCCGGCGCCAATTGAGATTGGGTAGCTACGCTCTGCTAGATTGACCGTAATCCGTTCCATCGGTGTGCTCCAATTTGAAAAAGATAAATGCTTATCTCTCTTCTAGCATTTTTACGATCTGGTTGGCTACCACTTTTGCACTCTGATCGTCAGTACGAACCGTGTAATCCGCTACTTCTTCGTATAGAGGGTTACGTTCGCCTGCCAAACTTTCCAATACTTCACGAGGGTTGTCAGTTTGAAGTAGAGGACGCTTCTTGTCGCGGTTAGTACGAGCAAGTTGCTTTTCAATAGTCGTTTCTAGGTAAACAACAACACCACGTGCAGAAAGGCGATTGCGGTTTTCTTTGCTCTTCACAGAACCACCGCCGGTTGCTAGCACGATGCCTTGCTCTTGAGTCAGGTCTTCAAGTACTGCTTCTTCGCGTTTGCGGAAGCCGTCTTCACCTTCTACATCAAAAACCCAAGAGATGTCTGCACCAGTGCGTTCTTCAATCACTGTATCAGAGTCCACGAACTCCATATGCAGCTGCTGTGCTAGATGTCTACCAATTGTACTTTTGCCGGCGCCCATTGGGCCAACAAGGAAAATATTACGTTTCTCAGCCATATTTAGCGGTAATTTACAACGTTAATTCAATAAGATCGCCACAAGAAAACACAGCCAAACTGCTGTTTCACAAGGCTTGTGGCACCAATTCCTCACAGATAATTCGTGATAAGACCCGAAATTATCCAAGCATGGTGCCACTAATGCAACTTTATTTTTGATCTAATCGATTTTTTACTCACTGAGCGCCTACTGAATCACAACTTTAGGCGTGACAAAAATCAACAGTTCACTTTTGCCGACATTTTCATAACTTCGACGAAAAAGTGCCCCTAACAGCGGTAAATCACCTAATAAAGGCACCTTATCGACGGAGTTTGTGATGCTATGTTGAAAAATACCACCCAACACAACCGTTTCACCGTTATTGACTAAAACTTGTGTGCCAATGCGTTGAGTATCGATCGCGACCGCTTCACCAGTGCCTGTTTTTACAACTTGACCCGGTCTATCTTGCGTAACGCTCAAATCCAACACTAAACGATTGTCAGGGGTAATCTGTGGTGTCACTTTTAAGCTCAATACGGCTTTTTTGAACGTGACAGACGTTGCGCCACTGGAAGAAGACTCAAGGTACGGGATTTCGGTACCTTGCTCGATATAAGCAGGCTTCTTGTTAGTGGTAATCAATCGCGGGCTCGAAATAATCTCTGCCTTGGATTCTTGTTGCAGCGCAGAAAGCTCTAAATCAAGCAGTGTGTCTGAGCCTAACTTCGCAACTTGGAAAGCAAGACTGGTCGCATTCGGGCTGGTTGCAGCCAAGTTCACGTTTAGGAAGTCATCAATACCAACACTGCTGCCACCATCTTCACCTTCGCCATCACCGCCGCCATCGTAAAGGCCGATTGTCGCAAGGTTATTCTCAATCGAACCACCGACGGTGTGGCTGCCGTTGATAGAGGTAAAACCCCAGCGCACACCAAGTTCGTCCATATTACCTTCATTGATGGTGACGATTCGTGCTTCAATCTGAACTTGTTTGACCGGAATATCCAAAGACTCGATGATCTCTCGGATAACCTCAATGTTCTCTGGTAGCTCTCTAATTAAGAGTGAGTTCGTCCGCTCATCAATGGTCATGCTGCCACGTTCTGAGAGCATACTGATATTGCCCTCGCCATTAATCATCTCGGCAATGTCCGACGCTTTAGCAAAGTTAACTTTGATGATCTCAGAAGAAAGCTCCCCCATCTCCTGCTCAAGTTTCTGTTTCTCTAATTGTTGCTTTTCACGCAAATCCAGTTCGTCTTTCGGCGCCACCAAAATCACGTTGCCATCAACACGCTTATCCAAGCCTTTTACTTGAAGAATGATATCGAGCACTTGCTGCCAAGGTACACCATCAAGACGCAAAGTTAAGTTGCCTTCAACGGAGTCGGATACCACTAAGTTAAATTGGTTGTAGTCGGCGATGAGTTGCAATACGTTTCGCACTGGGATGTCTTGGAAGTTAATTGAAATCAGCTTCCCTTCTTTTTCTAGAATGCTCTTATCCGGTGCTTTTTCGTTGGCTTTTATCTTACCAACTTTGATCTCTAGGTAACGCCCAGTCAGACGGTAATCGTGAGTGTATTCCTCATCAATATAAGCAACTAAACGTGTAGTTGAGGTCTCTCGAAATATTTCAATACTCTCGACGACCGTAGAAAAGTCTTTTACATCCAGAAGGTAAAGCTGGTCGTCTTTTACAGATGTGTTGAGTAAGTCGATACTCAAGCCTTCCTGTACGCGCTTGATATCAACGATTGCAGCAGGGGACGCAAGTTCTACAACAATCACGGCATCTTTGTCTTTGTTTGTACGAAAGTCGATGGTCTTTAGCGAGTTAGACTTTACTTCCTGTGCTGCTACAAAAGGGGCTAAAAGTAAAAAGAACCACAAAGAGAAGATCCCTGCTAGCTTCCTTGGTGTCAGTGTTAATCCTTGTCTCATTTTCATCATTACTCAATATCAAAAATAAATGCTGCTATGCCTATCTCAAAGCCAACTTAACTTTGCGCTTTTGCCAACACCCTAAACCGTCGGGTAAGGTTTCATTAATTAATAAATAGTTGTGGGATACGTGGGTCACCTTGCCATTGTTACGACCAAGGTACTGACCCGGCTTCACCTTATAAACGGTGCCATTTGGTGCTTGGACCAAACCAGAAACATTGCTCCCCATCCCCATAACACCTTTTAAGCGCAGTTTATTGAGAGGAAAGCGTTCTAACTTACCTACCCGCTTTCTTGATGGCGGTTGCCAACAATCTTGTCTGGCCAAAGGTTGAGTGGCGATGGTGGCTTCTTTAGGAAGCTCAAAAGGCGCACGTAGAATCTCGGGCTCATAACCGATGACAACATAGTCTTCAGCGGGCTGTAATTTGGCGACGTCACGGCGTGCTTGGTTTTCTACACCACGAATAAAGTCTGTCAGTGATTCATCATTGGCTTGGCAACCCGCTAGCGCCCCTGCAATACAAACCATCAGCAAAGATTTATTTCGCATCTTTCTTTTCCTCTGGTTTGAACTGGTAGGTATTCGCTTTTACACGGAAGTGCAAAGTTTCACTCTCTTGACTCACTCGTTGCCAAGTCACGTCTTTAAACGTGATGATGCGCGGCAACGTGGCGATGGCTTGAGAGAAACGGCCGATATCATGAAAGTCTCCAGTGAGTTCAATATTCAGCGGCAAACGATAAAGAAAGTGCTCTGACTGTTTCTCCCCCCAGTCAATGCGGGTAAATGTCAGTTTGTTATCGATGCCCAGTTCATTCACCGAAGCCAGCATGGTGGCCAGCTCTTTTTGCGCAGGTAGCTGTTGCAGTAGCAGTTCGTAGCGAGTGGTGAGCTCATCGAGTTGTGATTGCAGTTGAGGCAAAGCCGCCACTTTATTGGCCTTTATTCTCAGCGCAACTTTTAAGGTTTGCTCTTCTTGAATCAAAGTGTCCAAACGCGCTTGCTCTGGTTTTAAATAGAACCAGTAACCGAAACCTTGAATCAGCAACACGAGCATTAAGAGAACCACTAACTGCGGCACCAATGGCCATTCAGCGATTTCATCCATTTCAAGGTCTTGCCAATTAACCATGCTGTTTACCTCCTTCTTTTATAGAGGCACCTTTAAACATGAAGGAGACTTTGAACGTCTGAAACTCTTTACCGAAACGCGCTTTTCCATGGACAATGGAGTGCATCTCGACATCTAACAATTTTGCCGAACGCTCCATGTTGTCGAGCATTGTCGCGAGACGCGGCGTACTGTCTGAAATTCCTGAGATCTCGATTTCGTAGTCATTCATCTTAATCTTGTCGACATACACGCCTTCAGGGATCACTGATGGCATCAAGTTCATAAACTCAGTGGTTTTATTGCGTCCGTTTTGTAACCCTTCGACGATCTTTAAACGCTCTAAGATCTTGCCGTGCTCTTGCTCAGCAATCTTCATTGCTTCAATTCGCTTATCAAGCTGAGATATATAGTGAGCTAAATAGTCTAGACGCTGTTGTTGCTGGTCTTGTTGGTATTGGTAGTACTTACCGATACCCCACTGCACGCCCAACGCAACAATCGCACCAAGAACAATCAAACCAATAAAACGTCGACGATGTTCTTCACGTTGATTTTCGCGCCAAGCGAGGAGGTTAATGTGATGCAGCATCGTCACCTCCCAACCACTGAATACCGCGTACCGCTAAACCTGCAGCTGCCGTGAAATGCTGCCAATCTGCAGCTCGGCGTTTACGTTTAGAGACTTTCATTTCAAACAAACTAAGAGGATTGAGAAGTTCACACTCTAGTGCCAATTGACTTGATAGTTCCTCAGCTAACATTGGCGTAGCCGCCCCCTCTCCGGAAAGCCAAATGCCTTTGATATCTTGGCTACCATTGAACGAGGTGTAGAGCTGCATCTGACGCTTAACACGTTCAACCATTTGTCGATTGAACTCTTCAGTTGCGGTTTGAATATCGTCACTGAGTGGATCGTGTTGAGACAAATCGTTTGTTGTGCGGGTACCGCAAGGAAACTCCTTATGGAATAACTCTCCTTGCTCGGTAAACATAGTGAAAGAGCTGCTCATCGCACCAATGTCCAACAAGCAATGCTTATTCTTTTCTGGAAAACGTTCTGCGGTTAGCTTCCATATATGACCAAGACTTTGTGAGTGCACATCCACCAGCACGGTTTTTAGGCCAGACTTTGTTAATGTCTCCACTCGGCTTTCCACCACCTCTCTGCGTGTTGCAAACACTTGGTAGCTCTCTGTGCCGCCCATCTGCTCATCCGTATCAACCTTTACAAAGTCGAGGCTGAGCTCTTCAACCGGAAAGGGAGACTGATGCGCAAAGGCTTGCATCACCGCAAATTCCTTTTCGCTTTCTTCTAGGTTCTGCTCTATTTGTAGCTTTTTGCTGATCACGGCATTGTCTGGAACCGAAATTGCGACCTTTCTAGCTCGAATTGGGAGCTCTTTTCTCATCTCTTTAAGGGTCTTTACAATTTCTTGATGATTTATGGTGTTATTTTCAGCGACAATACGTTCCTTAAGTATTATTTCTTTGTAACCCAATAAAGCGTAACTGTTGCCATTGGGTTTAAGTACCACGGCTTTGAGGCTGTTATGGCCAATATCTATGCCCGTAACTAATAGCTTATCCATCTCTACTCTCGCTCCGAAATTCCTGCGTGTGGTTGTAAATAGCACCCAGAGAATTTTCTTCGTGCAAAGGTTGTTATTAGCATCCAAATAAGAGTTAATATCTCTTATGTGCTAAATTTTTGACCTAAGAGTACAAGGGTTTGCCGTTACACAGCCTCAACCAATCAGGGATTCTCCGGTGAAGTTCATAAAGCGTTTATTATTTTTAACATTGATTTGCATAATTCTTGGAGTCACCACAATTTTTGGCTTCTATCAATACGTGAAGCCTGAATTGCCAGATGTTGCAACTCTAAAAGATGTTGAATTACAAACACCTATGCAAGTATTTAGTCAAGACGGGAAACTGATCGCACAGTTTGGTGAGAAACGCCGAATTCCTGTTACCTACGACGAAATTCCACAAGATTTGATTCACGCGCTGATTGCGACCGAAGATAGCCGCTTTTACGAGCACCCTGGTATCGACCCGATCGGTATTACTCGTGCCGCTGTCGTCGTGGCTCTATCCGGTTCTGCTAAGCAAGGTGCGAGTACCATCACTCAGCAGCTAGCACGTAACTTCTTCCTCTCCAATGAGAAGAAGATCATGCGTAAAATCAAAGAGATCTTTATTGCGATCCACATTGAACAGCTTTTGACTAAGCAAGAGATCATGGAGCTTTACGTTAACAAGATCTTCCTTGGTTACCGCTCATATGGTTTCGGTGCAGCCGCTCAGGTTTACTTTGGTAAGAGCCTGAACGAACTGACGCTAAGTGAAATCGCAACGCTTGCTGGTATGCCAAAAGCACCATCAACCATGAACCCACTCTATTCACTAGAGCGTGCGACAAACCGTCGTAATGTCGTTCTGATGCGTATGCTCGATGAGAAATACATCACTCAAGAGCAATATGACGAAGCGCGTGCTGAACCTATTGTTGCTCGTTACCACAGTGCTGAAATCGAGCTTTCTGCACCATACGTGGCTGAGCTAGCACGTTCATGGGCAGTGAAAGAGTACGGCACAGAAAAAGCATACACCTCTGGCTTGAACATCTACATGACGGTAGATTCAAAGCTGCAAGACGCAGCAAACAAAGCAGCGATCAATAACATCCTTGCTTACGATGAACGTCACGGTTACCGAGGTGCAGAAAAAGTACTTTGGAAAGAAGGTGAAAACGCTTGGGATACCGAGCAAATTGAAAAACACCTTAAGAAGCAGCCAACTTACGGCCAACTTTACCCTGCAGTCGTGACTAAAGTTGACGACAAAACTGCGCAAGTTTGGGTGAAGAACAACGATGAGCAAACCATCGCTTGGACTGGCATGAACTGGGCTCGCAAATACCTAACGGATGAACGTCAAGGTGCGGTGCCTAAATCAGCAAAACAGATTTTAGAATCAGGCCAACAAGTATGGGTTCGTGAAATCAGCACAACCGATAAAGAAGGCAACACCGTTAACAGCTGGAAGCTAAGCCAAGTACCAAGTGCCAACACTGCATTTGTGGCAATGAACCCAGAAAACGGTGCAGTACTTTCTCTGGTTGGTGGTTTCAACTTCGTTCACAGCAAGTTTAACCGTGCGACCATGTCTGTGCGTCAGGTTGGTTCAAGTATCAAACCTTTCATCTACTCAGCAGCACTAAACAAAGGTTTAACGCTTGCTTCGCTTGTTAACGATGCACCAATCAACAAGTGGGATGCTGGTTCTGGTTCAGCATGGCGTCCGAAGAACTCGCCACCGACTTACATCGGCCCTACCCGACTACGTATCGGTCTTGCACAATCTAAGAACGTTATGGCGGTTCGTACGCTACGTGAAGTTGGCTTAGACGAAACCCGCGAATACCTAACTCGCTTTGGCTTTGATATTGACCAAGTGCCACGCTCAGAAACTATCGCGCTTGGTGCTGGTAGCTTAACGCCAATGAAAGTGGCGCAAGGCTACTCGGTGTTTGCGAATGGCGGTTACTATGTAGAACCGTTCTACATTGACCATGTTGAAGACTCGTTCGGTGAAGTGTTGTTTAAGGCAAACCCGAAAGTCATCTGCCAACAAGATTGTCCTCAAATGGAAACACACGTTCCTGCAGAAGATAAGTTTGCTGCTGAATTTGGCGAGCAAGACGTCGCGACAGAGAACATCGCTCCAGACAACGCACTTGAAAACGACACGCCGCAATACGCGAAACAAGTTATCTCAGCGCAAAACGCATTCCTGATGCGTGAAATGATGTACAGCAACATCTGGGGTGGCGGTAGCTGGCGTGATGGTACGGGTTGGAACGGTACTGGCTGGCGTGCACAAAAGCTTGAGCGTCGTGACATTGGTGGCAAAACCGGTACAACCAACGATTCGAAAGACACTTGGTACAACGGTTACGGCCCTGGCATCGTTGCGATTGCATGGGTTGGCTTCGATGATCACTCTCGTACACTAGGCCGCACAACAGTAAACAGCAACCTAGGTAAAGGCCAGATCTCTGGCGCTGAATCTGGTGCGAAAACGGCTGAGCCTGCGTGGATTGACTTCATGCGCGTTGCTCTTGAAGGTACTCCACAACAAGGTAAGAACATCCCTGGTGACATCGTACGTGTTCGTATCGACCGTGATAGCGGCCTACTGACACACAAAGTCGACGGTTCATCGATGTTTGAGTACTTCGAGAAGGGAACTGAGCCTACGGAGTACGTAGGTAACAGCCTTGAAGATAGCATCTACTCAGGTGGTGGCAGCGGTTCAGAAGAGCTGTTCTAACCTCATCATTGAGAGACTAAAAAGGGAGCCATTGAGCTCCCTTTTGTTTATTTGGCTTTTAGGCTATCAAGCAGCGATAGAGTCTTCTCTCGCCTCAAGTACACCTTTGATCATTGCGGCCAATGTTTCAAAGCGGGTACGTAATGGTGACCCCGGACGATAAACCAGTACGATACTGCGAGAAGGCGTTGGGTTAATTGCAGGAACGTAACACACGCCGTCTTTTTTCTTCTCATGAGGTACGGACAACTGAGGTAATAAAGTAATACCCGCGCCCGCTGCCACCATGTTGCGCAGCGTTTCTAAGCTCGTTGCTTTAAAACGTTCATCATCTTTCGCTCCTGCCGCAAAACAGAATCCAAGTGCTTGGTCTCGTAAGCAGTGGCCATCACCCAGAGCTAATACTGTTCTACCGTTCAAGTCGAGCATGTCGATATGATCTAGTCCTGCCCATTCATGGTCGCAAGGAACCGCCACGCTCAGTGGTTCGTTATAGACTTCGATCTCTTTAAATGGAGCCGTCTCATCCACTGAAGCTAATACTAGGCAATCTAACTTGCCCTCTTCTAACTGACGAACCAACTGATGGGTCTGCGCCTCATGTAGAAACAGTTCCAATTCAGGAAACTCTTCTTTTAGTCGAGGAACGATTTTAGGTAACAGATAAGGACCAACAGTCGGAATAAAGCCGATGTGCATCGGGCCAGTCATAGCACCACTTTGACCACTCGCCATATCTTTAAAGGTTTTCACTTCACTTAAGATACGTTTTGCTTGCTCCACCAATTGCAAACCTGAATCGGTAAACAAAACACGACGACTGCTGCGCTCCAGCAATGCCGTACCTAATTCGTCTTCTAGTTTACGAATTTGGCCACTTAAAGTCGGTTGGCTGACAAAACAGGCTTCCGCTGCTTTTCGAAAATGCTTGTGCTCCGCAAGCGCCACCAAGTACTCAAAATCTCGGATATTCATAACGTACGATTCGCTTCTTGTTTGGCGATAGAAATAATCTATCAAAACCATAGCATTAAACGATTAGAGCTATCAAAGTTTTTTTTCAATAATGAGCTCAACAAAACGAAACTGAGCGCCAAATAACGCTAAGCTCGAAAACGAATTATTTCATAAATTTAAAAAGGAAATCATCATGTTTGCATCAAAAGAAGGTCAAGCTGTACCACAAGTTACTTTTCCGACTCGTAAAGGTGACGCATGGGTGAATGTAACCACGGAAGAACTGTTTAAAGACAGAACGGTTATCGTATTCAGCTTGCCAGGTGCGTTTACTCCGACGTGTTCGTCGAGCCACCTACCTCGTTACAACGAGTTGTTCTCAGTATTTAAAGAACACGGCGTGGATGAAATTCTATGTGTGTCGGTTAACGATACGTTTGTAATGAACGCATGGAAAGCTGACCAAGAAGCAGAAAACATTACCTTCATCCCAGATGGTAACGGTGAGTTCACAGACGGAATGGGTATGCTAGTGGACAAAAACGACATCGGTTTTGGCAAGCGTTCATGGCGTTACAGCATGCTAGTTAAAAACGGCGTGGTTGAGAAAATGTTCATCGAACCAAACGAGCCAGGCGACCCGTTCAAAGTTTCAGATGCAGACACAATGATGAACTACGTAGCACCTGAGTACAAAACTCAAGAATCTATCACTGTGTTCACCAAACCAGGTTGTCCTTTCTGCATGAAGGCGAAACAAAATCTGATTGACCACGGTCTTCAATATGAAGAAGTGATTCTGGGTAAAGACGCAACAACAGTAAGTCTACGTGCAATCTCTGGTCGCACAACGGTACCTCAAGTATTTATAGGTGGTAAACACATCGGTGGTAGCGAAGAGCTAGAAGCGTACCTAGGTTAATAGTTTGCCTAATGGGCTTGGGTTGGCAATCTCGCTGTCCAGAACTCAGCCCTAGGTCTCCCGGAGCATCCCTCGCCCGGGAGACCATCCCTCTCAATCACTTCCTATGCTTAGTCTTGATAACTGGTCGTCTTCACCGTTCGACCAGTTATCAAGATTAATGAACTCAAATTCACTCATCCAGACTTAGTCACTTCAACTACGTTTGGGAAAAACGAGAATCCATTATGAAACAGTTAAATGTCGACGTAGCAATTATTGGTGGTGGTACAGCAGGTCTTGGCGCATACCGCGCAGCAAAAGTACACACAGACAGTGTTGTGATGATTGAAGGTGGCCCTTACGGCACGACATGTGCTCGTGTCGGATGCATGCCATCGAAGCTATTAATCGCCGCAGCAGAAAGCGTACATCAAATCGAGAAAGCACCGGGCTTTGGTGTACACCCACAAGGCGAGATTTACATTAACGGTCGTGAAGTAATGGATCGAGTAAAGCGTGAGCGTGACCGCTTTGTAGGCTTTGTATTGGAAGGCGTCGATGAGATTCCTGCTGAAGATAAAGTGTCGGGTTACGCTAAGTTTACCAACGACAACACGTTAATCGTTGATGACCACACTCAAATCACCGCTAAGCGTATTGTGATCGCAACAGGTTCTCGTCCTGCTTACCCAGCGGTATGGAATGAACTCGGCGACCGCTTAGTAATTAACGATGATGTGTTCGATTGGGATGACTTGCCAGAATCCGTTGCCGTATTTGGCCCTGGTGTGATTGGTCTTGAATTGGGTCAAGCGCTGCACCGTTTAGGTGTAAATGTGAAGCTATTTGGTCTTGGTGGTCAAGTAGGGCCATTGACCGATCCTGAAGTGATGGCGTACGCCGATAAAGCCTTCAAAGAAGAGTTTTACCTTGATGCCGATGTAAAAGTTGAAAGCATGAAGCGCATTACTTCGCCAGAAAATGACGGCGAAGATAAGGTAGAAATCCAATTCATCAACCACGATGGTGAACTAGAAACCTTTATTGTCGATTACGTATTGGCAGCAACCGGTCGTCGCCCGAATGTGGATAAACTCGCGATTGAAAACACCAATGTGGCACTAGATGAGCGCGGCGTACCAACGGCGGATCACTATACATTGCAAACTTCAGTAGAGAGCATCTTCATCGCAGGTGATGCAAGTAACCAAATTCCATTGCTGCACGAAGCGGCAGACCAAGGTCGTATTGCTGGTGACAACGCAGGCCGTTTCCCAGATATTCGTGCGGGTCTACGTCGCTCACCAATCTCTGCTGTGTTCTCAGACCCGCAGATTGCAATGGTAGGCGAAACCTTTAAGCAGTTGGAAGCTCGTCTAGGTAGCTGCGGCTGCTTTGCAACCGGTCAAGTATCGTTTGAAAATCAAGGACGTTCACGCGTGATGCTCCGAAACAAAGGCATTCTGCACGTCTACGGTGAACAAGGTACAGGTCGCTTCTTGGGTGCAGAAATGATGGGGCCAAACGCCGAGCACTTAGCCCACCTACTTGCTTGGGCACATCAGAATAAAATGACGGTTTCTGAAATGTTGGATATGCCGTTTTACCACCCTGTTATTGAAGAAGGCGTTCGTACTGCGCTACGTGACCTGAATGCGAAACTTCACTTAGGTCCAGAGACGATTAAGCACTGCCTAGATTGCGGTCCTGGCTGCTAATACTCACTCTCTTTAACCCTCACAAAAAACAAAAGCCTCGTCATAGACGAGGCTTTCTCATTCCAACTCTATCAGTTCAAAACTGAGCAAAGTGGTTGTTTTTAAGCGGTCATCATTGCGTAACGGCTAACAAGCACAATGGCAGTAAAACCAATTGTGAAGAAACCACCAGCAAGGCCTAGTGCTACTTTAAGTTCTGTCGACATTATAATTTTTCCTATTGTCAGGCTGACAGCGCACCATACACCAATTACGTGCTACATATTTTTAACCAAGTTAATTTTCCATTTTTGATTCGATAGACACGACATAGAATCCTGACAAAGAGAAACTCAAACTTGAGTTAGCCGTTATAATCAGGGACAAATAGATAGTGTGGATAGAACAATGGCTTGTCGAAGTTGCCAAGAGCACTGGTTTTGGAAAAAGATCGGACGTTGCCAACGATGCATGGATCAACTGACGGTACTTTCTGTTTTATGTTGGATCGTGTGGTGGTTTGCGTTTAAAGATGATCCGCAAAGTATTGAATCGATCGCACTGATCTTTGCCGGATTTGCATTTAATGGCTTACTGTTTTTGCACCTATGGATGCGTTTTGTGGTTTTGCCGTGGCAACGCCGTCGTGGAAAAGAAAGTAAGGATGATCATCACTCAGATGACAGATAGAAAAAAGCCCCAAAACCAATACCGGTCTTGGGGCTCTCTTAGATTCTTCTAAGAAAAAGCAGTGGTACTTTAATAGACCGGGCTTCCTCTCAAAGGTTCCAAGTTTTTTTCCAATTTTTTTAGTATTTTCTTAAATACTAATAGAATCATCAACCTAGGCTACGTTACTTTTCTGGATCAATTGTTCGAACAAGTTGATCTCTAGTGCAACTTCATCACACGCATGCTGACGTGGACACTGATCGCAGTCTTTCAGTACTTTCTCAGGCAACAATGACTTCGACGTTGGCAAGAAGCTTTGCTTCATAAAGAATTCTGGCGTACGTGTCAGCACAAAGACTTTCTTGATGGCCATTTGGCGCGCTTTCTCAACCAGATAGTTCACAATCGCACTGCCCTGCCCTTGGCCTTGCCAACCGGCTTCAATACCTAGAGAGCGAACCTCTGCCAGCCCTGAGTCATAGACATACAAAGATGCACAGCCAGTTACCTCTCCGTGGTGCTCAGCAACCGCGAAGGAGCCAATATCACGTACCAACTCATTGCGTGAGCGTGGTAAGTTTTCACCCATGTTTGCCCAGTATGCCACCATGCCTTCTAGTGTTTCGATGTCCGTTAAGCGAGCAGGGCGAACGTTGACTGCTGATGTATCGCGTTGAGACAGACGCTTGTCTGCTTGGTCAACAGCGTAAGCCACTTGTTGAGGAGACACACCACCTAGTGCACAACGTTTCTCAAGACACGAGTCGATGGTTAAGATGTCATACACATCCGCTTCAATCACTTCAGAGAAAGCTTTCAGCTCATCAATCGACAGCTCTTCTAGTGCACATCCTTTGGCAATCGCACCAACGACGGCAACGCCAACGATATGGTGCGCTTCACGGAATGGGATGCCTTTCGCTACTAGGTAATCAGCCAGTTCGGTAGAGTTTGCGTAACCTTGTTTCGCAGCCTCTAGCGTACGCTCACCATTAACCTTGATGCCATCAAAACACAGTGCTGCCATTTCCATGCAGTCGTTCCATGTATCAAGTGCATCGAACAGGCCTTCTTTGTCTTCCTGCATGTCTTTGTTGTAAGCCAGCGGCAGCGCTTTCACTGTCATCATCATGCCAGCAAGCGCGCCGTATACACGGCCTGTCTTACCACGAATAAGCTCTAGGGCATCTGGGTTTTTCTTCTGTGGCATCAGAGAAGAACCTGACGTCACCGTATCGGCTAATTCAATAAAGTTGGATTCACCCGAGTTGTAGAAGATCATGTCTTCTGCCAAACGAGACAGGTGCAACATCGAGATAGACGCCACAGACATCAACTCCATCACGTGGTCACGGTCAGACACAGAGTCCAACGAGTTACGTGTTGCACGATGGAAACCAAGGTTATGAGCCAGCTCTTCACGATCGATTGGATAAGCGGTACCAGCAAGCGCACCCGATCCAAGCGGGCAAGTATCCAAACGCTTAAGGGCATCACTCAAACGTGAGTAATCACGTTCAAACATTTCCACGTAAGCCAAACACCAGTGCGCAAACGTCACAGGTTGAGCACGTTGCAAGTGAGTGTAACCAGGAAGAACGGTGCCTTGATGTTGCTTGGCAACACCAACCATCTGAGTTTGCAGGCGATCAAGCGCAATTAACAATTGCTGACCTTGCTGGCGACACCAAAGTTTAAGGTCGGTTGCCACTTGGTCATTACGAGAACGTCCAGTGTGTAGTTTTTTACCTAGGTCGCCGACCTTGTTGATCAGTTGCTGCTCTACCCAAGAGTGGATATCTTCCGCATCTGAGCGCAAGATTTGATGTGGGTCTTCCATCACTTCCAGCTTGAGCTCATTCAGTGCCAGCTCAAGCTTTTGTTGTTCTTCTGCAGATAACACGTCAACAGAAAGCAAAGCTTTAGACCACGCAATTGAGCCTACGATGTCTTGCTCAGCCAATCGGTAATCGAAACGCAATGAATCGTTGAAGTCTTTAAATCTGGTGTCTGCCGCTTGGGTAAATCTTCCGCCCCATAATGCCATTGCGTCTCTCCTGATGACTATTGCTTACGCTAACGTGTTCTTCATTAAGTGTTGACCAAATCGGTGGTCATTTGCTCACTTTTTCTTATGTCTCAACGTTACGATAATCACGGATAAAAATAAAGTAGAAATTCAATATTTTTACATATTTATTCATGATTATTTTATCTTTATGCCAATGAGGTCAGCAAAAACGAAAAAGACCTGCCAATAGTGGCAGGTCTCTTATCTTATAAGGTTTTAAATTAGCTTATTTTTTCTGGCTGTTCAGCGCACGAATACGGCTTGATAGCGAGTAGAGACGTATAAAGCCTTCAGCATGGCTTTGGTCATAAACTTCATCTTCACCAAAAGTAGCAAACTCTTCAGAGTACAAACTGTTATCCGAACGTTTTTGCGTTACCGTTGCGTGGCCTTTGTAAAGCTTCACAACCACTTCGCCATTCACGTCTTGCGCAAGCTCTTCAGAAGCCGCAAGGATTGACTTACATAGCGGCGTGAACCAACGACCATCATAAACAAGGTGCGATGCTTTCAGACCAAGCTCCTCGCGGAATTCAAATGACGCTTTGTCCAGCACCAGTTGCTCTACAGCACGCAGCGCTTCCATCATGATGGTGCCACCCGGAGTTTCGTAGCAACCACGAGACTTCATACCCACTAGACGGTTTTCGACAATATCGATACGACCAACGCCGTGCTTCGCACCTTTTTCATTTAGATAAACCAACGCGTTGTATGGTGTCATCGCTTCGCCGTCTACCTCAACAACTTCACCTTTCGCTACTTTCAGCGTCACGGTTTCAGCTTCATTCGGTGCTTGCTCTGGATCTACCGTCCAAGCCCAGCAATCTTCATTTGGCGCATTCCATGTATCTTCTAGAACGCCACCTTCAGTAGAAATGTGCCATGCGTTCGCATCACGCGAGTAGATCTTAGTAAGAGAAGCCGTACAGGGGATATTGCGCTCTGCTAGGTAATCCAGGCATTCTTCACGGCTCACAAGATCCCACTCACGCCAAGGCGCAATAACATGCAGATCTGGTGCTAGCGCTGCAAATGCACCTTCAAAACGTACTTGGTCGTTACCTTTACCTGTACAGCCATGACACAGAGCGTCTGCACCGACTTTACGTGCCACTTCAACCTGCGCTTTGGCAATGATTGGACGCGCCATTGACGTACCTAGTAGGTATTTACCTTCGTAGTAAGCACCCGTTTTTAGTGTCGGGTAAATGTAGTCTGCGACCATTTCTTCTTTCAGGTCAGCGATGTAGCACTCAGAAGCGCCAGAAGCTTTTGCTTTCGCTTCAATACCTTCTAGTTCTTCGGCACCTTGACCAACATCGGCAACGAAAGCTACAACTTCACAGTCGTAGTTCTCTTTTAGCCACGGGATGATTACTGAAGTATCTAGACCGCCTGAGTATGCGACTACCACTTTATTTACGTTCACTTTGCTCATGTTTTTTCTCCAAACTTAACTGGCGCTGCTCTCGGCGGTCAGTGCCAACCACTTCCTAATGTTGAATTCTTTAACTGTTTTGCTTCTGCTTTATTGCGGCAGAAACTGCGTTCCAATACTTTCACCCGCGAATAGCTGGTTCAGTTTCTCTGGGTAACGCCATGTCGCTACTTCGATAGGACGACCAAGATCATTGGCGGCCTCCAAAGCGGCTTTAACTTTGACGATCATGCCGTCGGTGATCACTTGCCCTTGGATCAACGCATCGGCTTCTTGCTCAGATAGCGTTTTGATCAAATGCCCTTTGCCATCGAGTACACCGCTAACATCAGACAGAAGCACTAACTCCGCATCCAATGCTCCGGCCACAGCAACCGCAGCTTGGTCAGCATTCACATTCATCATCTGACCTTTTTCAGTCAGACCAATTGAGCTGATGATCGGCAATGCGCCTGCATTTAGCACCGCTTGTAATAGGGTTGAATCACCTGGTGATGCTTTGCCTACAGCGCCTAGCTCTGGGTCAAGTTCTTCAACATGACATAACCCACCATCAGCGAGACTAAGACCTACGGCATTCAGACCATCCGCAATAGCTTGACCTTGAAGCAACTTGTTTGCGGTGCCTGCAAGCGCGCCTGCAATAACAGGAATTTGCTCATAAGGCGTCACGCGAAGACCGTTTTTCTTTACGGTTTCAAGCTGAAGCTTTGCCATCAATTCATCAACTAGGTAGCCACCGCCATGAACGATGGCGATTTGTCGCTGTGCCGACTTTTGGTAAGCCGCAATGGCACCAAACAGTTGGCTTAAGGTTTGAGTGCCAGATAGGGCTGCACCACCGAGCTTAATGACTAAAGGAGCTTGATTGGTTTGCGTCATCGCATTTCCCTCTTTCAACGACTACAGCAACGCTGTCAGTTCTGGGTAACCGTAATGAATATTGAGACATTGCATCGCTTGACTCGATGCACCTTTAAGTAGGTTGTCGATCGCCGAAATCACAATGATGTGTTCGCCTTGTACCTTCCATCCGATATCACAGAAAGGGGTATTTTCGACATCCTGAATACGTGGAATACCATCACCTTTAAGGCGAACCGCTGGCTTGCCTTGGTAAGCTTGTTCAAACGCTTGTACCACTTGTGCTTCCGTCACACCTTGTGCCAATTTCATCGTGATAGTGGCAAGAATGCCGCGTTTGAAGTTGCCTAGGTGTGGAGTAAAAATCACATCGCAACCTAAATGCTGAGCAATCTCTGGTTGATGACGATGGTTAAAGACACCGTAAGGTTGCAAGCTCACTTCGCAGAAGCTGTTAACCATGGAAGCTTTACGCCCTGCACCTGATACACCACTGGTTGCGTTAATCACAGGCCATTGGTTGGTATCCAGTAATGCGTGTTCTAATAAAGGTTTGATTGCAAGCTGTGAGGCGGTTGGGTAGCAACCTGCCACTGCAATCAAAGGAGTGGTTTTTATTGATTCTTGGTTCCACTCTGCTAAGCCGTATGCTGCTTTATCTAGCCAGTTGTTATATTGATGTTCGAAGCCATAAAAGGTGTCGTAGAAGCCTTCGCTTTTCACACGAAATGCACCAGATAAATCGAATACCTGACATCCCGCCTCTAAGAAGATAGGAGCTAAGTCATGGCTCACTTCATGTGCCGTTGCCAGAAAGACCACATCAGACACTTGAGCAACTTGCTCAGGGTCAGTCAGTGGTGAAACTGGCATATCAATCACACCCGCTAGCTTGCCGTGCAATTGAGCAATATTCTTTCCTGCATCTACGCTATTGGCGGAAACGTATAAACCTGATAGCGTGAGTTCAGGGTGTTTGTTGACCATTAAAGCCAACTCTGCGCCGGTGTAGCCGCTGGCTCCGATAATCGTGGTTTTTAGCATTACATGACATCCATATACTTAAGGCTCAAAATGACTATTCATATTTGATTTTTGCTTTATTTTGATTTTTTATTCATCAAATATGATTTAATATGTGTTTTACATTTTTGTGCTCTGTCTGTCAATAGGAGAATTGAAGAATCCATGCAATTACCAAGTTTTCTAGAGGTCTATGAAGGACTGATCAGTACCTCTTCGATCAGCTCAACCGATCCAAGTTGGGATCAAGGCAATGCCAAAGTGATCGAGAAGCTAGCTTCTTGGTTTAAAGATCTTGGCTTCAGTGTTGAAGTGATCGAAGTGGAACCAGGCAAACACAATATGATTGCACGTATGGGTGAAGGTGAAGGCGGTCTACTTCTCGCAGGTCACAGCGACACAGTGCCATTTGATGAAGGACGTTGGAGTTTTGACCCACATAAGCTGACCGAAAAAGACAACCGCTTTTACGGTTTGGGTACTGCTGATATGAAAGGCTTCTTTGCCTTTATTTATGAAGCGGTAAAGAAAATCGACTGGAGTAAGCAGACCAAGCCGCTTTATGTGTTGGCGACCTGTGATGAAGAAACCACTATGCTAGGTGCGCGTCATTTCACTGAGAACGCGCCTTTTAAACCGGATTACTGCATCATTGGTGAACCTACTAGCCTAGTGCCTATTCGTGGTCACAAAGGACATGTGGCAAATGCTATTCGCGTAACGGGTAAATCTGGTCACTCATCGGATCCAGCACTTGGTGTCAACGCCATTGAAATCATGCATGAGGTCATGTTTGCCATGATGCAACTGCGTGACAAGCTAGTGAAAGAGTACCACCATCCGGGTTTTGCCATTCCGAGCCCTACCCTAAACCTTGGTCATATTCATGGCGGTGACAGTGCAAACCGTATTTGCGGCTGCTGTGAACTGCATTATGACGTGCGTCCTCTTCCTGGTATTAGCCTTGATGGTTTAGAGAACATGCTGCGCGGAGCCTTGAAAGAAGTCGAAGCGAAATGGCCAGGGCGATTAGAAATTATTCCCCTGCACGAGCCAATTCCGGGTTACGAATGTCAACACGATCACCCATTTATCGGTGGTGTTGAAGAGATATGCCAAACCAGTTCAGAAACCGTTAACTACTGTACTGAAGCACCATTTCTTCAACAGTTGTGCCCGACCTTAGTTCTTGGCCCTGGCTCTATTGACCAAGCCCACCAGCCAGATGAGTTCCTCTCTTTCGACTTTATTGACCCAACTATCGATGTGCTGTCACGTGCGATGGTGAAATATTGTTGTTAGTCGCATTCTGTACTTTCCTGACAATGCAGCTCGATTGGGCTGCATTTTGTTATCTACGCCACTCATCTTCTAGCACGCTATATCCTTCTTTTAGTGAGCGATTTTGTAATTAATTTTCACTTCAAGCGGTATAAGCTGACCTAATTTTGCTCTAAATCAGGAGAGCAGTGGAATAATTGCAAACTTACTCTGCTTTATTTGACTAGAACTGGTGGTTTTCGCTAGATTGGAGTCTTAACAAGGACAATGGATGTAGTTTTTTTACGAGGCAGGATGACAATGAACGAGAAATACGCCGCACTAAAAAGTAATGTGCGCATGTTGGGCCACCTTCTGGGTAACACAATTCGTGATGCTCATGGCGAAGAAATCTTCGAGAAAGTGGAAACCATTCGTAAATTATCCAAATCGGCTCAAGCTGGGAATAATGCTGACAGAGACAGCTTAATAGAAGAAATTAAAAGCCTACCAGATGAGCAATTAACGCCCGTGACCCGTGCGTTCAACCAATTTCTAAACCTGACCAATATTGCTGAGCAATACCACACCATTTCACGCCATTGTGAAGAGCACATCTGCGAACCTGACGCAATTAACTCGCTGTTCTCAAAGCTAGTGCAAAATGATGTGAGCAAGCTAGACACGGCACAAGCGGTTCGCGACCTGAACATTGAATTGGTTCTAACTGCACACCCAACCGAAATCACTCGTCGCACCATGATCAACAAACTGGTGAAGATCAACGAGTGTTTATCCAAGCTAGAGCTGAGCGATCTCTCTTTCAAAGAGCGTAAAAAAACTGAACGTCGCCTTGAGCAACTTATCGTTCAAAGCTGGCACTCTGACGTTATCCGTCAGCAGCGTCCAACGCCTCTTGATGAAGCTAAGTGGGGCTTTGCGGTTGTAGAGAACTCACTATGGGAAGCCGTACCTGATTTCCTACGTGAAATGAACGACCGTCTGAAGTCTTATCTTGGCGAAGGTCTACCAATTGATGCCCGCCCTGTGCACTTCTCATCTTGGATGGGTGGTGACCGTGACGGTAACCCATTTGTAACCCACAGCGTGACTCGTGAAGTACTGCTTCTGTCTCGCTGGAAAGCGGCAGACCTATACCTCAATGACATCAACGAACTGATCAGCGAACTGTCGATGACAGTGTGCAACGACAAAGTTCGTGAGCTTGCCGGTGATGATCAGCACGAACCATACCGTGCGATCCTGAAACAGCTTCGTTCACTATTGAACGAAACGAAAGACATTCTAGACGCGAAAGTTCATGGCCAGAAACTGGCAGTCAAAGCGCCACTGCAAAAAGTAGAGCAGCTTTGGGAACCACTTTACGCGTGTTACCAATCACTAAATGAATGTGGCATGGGCGTAATTGCCAACGGCTCACTGCTGGATACGCTACGTCGTGTTAAAGCGTTTGGTATTCACCTAGTTCGTCTCGATATCCGTCAAGAAAGTACTCGTCATGCCGACGTTCTATCTGAACTGACTCGTTACCTAGGTATTGGTGACTACGAGCAGTGGAGCGAGCAAGATAAGGTAGCTTTCCTAACCAACGAACTTGCATCTAAGCGCCCTCTTCTACCTCGTGACTGGGAACCATCAGAACCAGTTAAAGAGGTTTTGGATACCTGTAAGATTGTTGCTGCGCAGCCTCGTGAAGCGTTTGGTGCTTACGTTATCTCAATGGCACGTACCGCTTCTGACGTACTTGCCGTGCACCTACTGCTGCAAGAAGCGGGCTGTCCTTACCGCATGGACGTATGTCCTCTGTTCGAAACCCTAGACGATTTGAACAACGCGGAAGCGGTAATCAAACAGCTGATGGGCATCGACCTATACCGCGGCTTTATCCAAAACCACCAAATGGTGATGATCGGCTACTCTGACTCTGCAAAAGATGCGGGCGTAATGTCAGCAGGCTGGGCGCAATACCACGCGATGGATTCACTGGTTAAGGTTGCAGAAGAAGAAGGCGTAGAACTCACACTGTTCCACGGTCGTGGCGGTACGATTGGTCGTGGTGGTGCGCCAGCACATGCTGCACTACTATCTCAGCCACCTAAGAGTTTGAAAGGTGGTCTGCGTGTAACAGAGCAAGGCGAAATGATCCGCTTTAAGTTGGGTCTACCTGATGTTGCCGTTAACAGTTTCAACCTGTACGCAAGTGCAATCCTTGAAGCTAACCTACTGCCACCACCAGAGCCTAAACAAGAGTGGCGCGACCTAATGGACGTGTTGTCTGAAGTGAGCTGTGAAGCTTACCGTAGCGTCGTTCGTGGCGAGCCAGACTTCGTGCCTTACTTCCGCCAAGCAACACCTGAACTTGAGCTAGGTAAACTGCCTCTAGGCTCTCGCCCTGCAAAACGTAATCCAAACGGTGGCGTAGAAAGCTTGCGTGCGATTCCATGGATCTTCTCTTGGAGCCAAAACCGCTTGGTTCTACCTGCATGGCTAGGTGCTGGTGAAGCAATTCAATACTCGGTAGACAAAGGTCATCAGGCGCTACTGGAAGAAATGTGTCGTGAATGGCCATTCTTCTCAACTCGCCTAGGCATGCTTGAGATGGTGTACACCAAGTGCAACATGGAAATCTCTCGTTACTATGATCAACGCCTAGTTGAGACGCCACTTCAGCCATTGGGTGACCGACTGCGTGAACAGCTTCAACGTGATATTAAGTCCGTACTGAACGTAGAGAACAACGAGAACCTAATGCAAAGCGACCCTTGGGGCCAAGAATCAATCCGCCTACGTAACATCTACGTAGAGCCATTGAACATGCTTCAAGCGGAGTTGCTATACCGTACTCGTCAAACAGAAGAAGCTTCTGCAAATCTAGAAGAAGCATTGATGGTCACGATTGCTGGTATTGCCGCTGGTATGCGTAACACAGGTTAACTTAGCTACGCTAAAAGCATTAAAAGGCTGAGCTCCTGCTCAGCCTTTATTACTAATCACCAATCACTTCTACTATTTGAGCAATACGCAACCAGCTCATTAATCCAAAAAGAAAACAAAAAGTCTCTTAAAAGCAAAATAAATCACTACACAAAAACGCTATTGAGTATTTTATTAGTTTTTTTGGGTAATTTTGTCCTACTATTCCACTTCATGCTTATTATTTATATACTACTTGCCTGCTGGAAGCTCACAAGTCCAATCAAATAAGCTCCAGCTCGATGGAAACACCCATCACTCTAGGTGATAAACGGCTTTAAGGTGACAGGACCAACATTGTTGGTGCTATTTACACATAAAAAACTCAAGCGCCAATAAGAGCGCAACTGAAAGTGTAGATAGCTTGTTTACAAGTTTATTGACCATTTGGATTGAAGACATGTCATTACCACACGTAATTTTAACTGTACTTAGCACTCGCGACGCTACCGGTTACGACATCACTAAAGAATTCTCAGCTAGCATCGGTTACTTCTGGAAAGCAAGCCACCAACAAGTTTATCGTGAACTTAATAAAATGGCTGAGAAAGAACTGGTTACTTGCGTATTAGAACCTCAAGAAGGCAAACCAGACCGTAAGGTATACTCAATCACTGACGCTGGTCGTAGCGCTCTGGGCGAGTGGTTTGATCAACCAACTGCACACCCAACAGTACGTGATGAGTTCTCTGCAAAGCTAATGGCTTGTGCAGTGCAACCAGCGACGCCGTTCCGCGATCAACTTTCTGAGCTTGTAGAAGAGTCTCGCAAACTGGTTTCTCACTACAAAGAAATCGAAGCAGCGTACTACGCAACGCCATCAACACTAGACAAACAAGCACGTCTTGAGCGTCTAACACTTCGTCGCAACTTAATGCTACGTGAAGCTTGGATTAACTGGGCAGAAGAAGTGCTAACAGAACTTGAAGTGATCGGCTAATTCGTCACTTTAAATGAAACGAAAAAGGCTTGCCGATGGGCAAGCCTTTTGTTTATCTGGAGATAAGCGTATTAAGCGCCTACTGCAACTTGTGGACGAACACCTAGAGTGTGGCAAAGTGCATAAGTCATCTCTGCACGGTTCAATGTGTAGAAGTGAAAATCTTTAACACCTTCACGGCTTAATACACGTACCATATCAATCGCTTGGCTTGCACCGACGAGCTGACGCGTCACTGGGTCATCATCCAATCCTTCAAACTGCTTACTCATCCAGCCTGGTACTTTCACATTGTTCTGCGCCGCAAAGCGAGAAGCTTGTTTGAAGTTAGAAACTGGCAAAATACCCGGGACAATCTCAACGTCGATTCCTGCTGCTACACAACGGTCACGGAAGCGTAGGTAAGACTCCACATCAAAGAAGAATTGGGTAATTGCACGGTTTGCACCTGCATCTACCTTACGCTTTAGGTTAAGCAGATCTGATTGAGCACTTTTTGCTTCTGGGTGAACTTCTGGGAAAGCGGCGACTGAAATATCGAAATCATGGCGCGCTTTAAGCAACTCTACCAAGTCCGAAGCGTACATATCTGGCGCACCGCCACCTGGTGGAATGTCACCACGTAGTGCAACAATATTCTTGATACCGTTATTCCAATAGTCATCTGCAATGTTGATGAGTTCATCACGAGATGCATCGATACAAGTTAAGTGAGGCGCAGCCACAAGACCTGTCGCCGCTTTGATTTCTTTAATGATGGAATGGGTTCTATCACGTTCGCCTGAGTTGGCACCGTACGTAACAGATACAAATTTTGGTTGAAGAGTTTTAAGGCGGTGTACTGAGTTCCACAGCGTTTCTTCCATCTTCTCACTGCTTGGTGGAAAAAACTCAAATGAGACGTTGATATTGTCTGATAGTTCAGCGATATTCTGGTTTAAGGCATCGATGTGCCCTGCATGCGTGTATCCCATCTTACTCTCCCTGTGGCAACTCCACCACGAAATCAAAATTCCTTAAATCGCCGTTTAGACGTCTATATGTCTACAGAATGTATTGAATGTGATTTAATGTCAACCTTGTGATTATGAATTTTTCTCAAGTTCATGATGAGGATAGTTCAAGTTCCTGTATGACCAATCCTTAGCCAAAACTCCCAATTCAGTATGGCATTATCCAAATAATAAAAAACCCCGGAGACAATCCGAGGTTTTGTTGTCGTTCGCAAAACTTGCTTCAGCGAGATTTAGAACAAGCCCGCTAGGCGGTTAAGGTCCGATTGAATCGCACCAGCCGTTACTTCACGCCCCGCACCAGGGCCGCGAATCACCAAAGGATTGTCTTTGTACCACTTACTCTCAATGGCAAAGATGTTGTCGCACGGCAACAAGTTCGCTAATGCGTGCTCACGTGATAACGCTTCTACACCCACCGTTGCTTTACCATTACGTTCTAGGCGTGCGACGTAACGTAGCACTTGGTCGTTTCTCTGCGCTTTGGTCAAACGTTCTTGAAGAATCTCGCTGAGAATATCACCTTGGTCGAAGAAAGCATCAATGCTCAAATCACGTAACTCCTCAGGAACGAGTGACTCAACCTTCACGCTCTCAGGTTCAATATTTAAACCAGACTCACGAGCTAAGATAACCAGCTTGCGCATGACATCAGAGCCATCTAAATCGGAGCGAGGATCAGGCTCAGTCAAACCTTGTTGCCATGCCAAGTCGACAAGCTCGGCAAAAGGTACCGAACCGTCAAACTGTTGGAATAACCACGATAACGTACCCGAGAAAATGCCTGATAGCGCGACAATATCATCGCCACTTTCACGTAAATCTCGAACCGTATGGTTTATCGGTAGCCCTGCCCCCACTGTCGCGTTGTAAAGCCAATGACGACCGATCTTCGCAAAAGCATCTTGCACTTGATGGTAGTACTGGCTGTCTGCTGACCCCGCCACTTTGTTTGCAGAGATCAGGTGAATACCTTGCTGTGCAATGTCAACATAACGGGCAGCGAGCTCCTTGCTTGCTGTGACATCAAGTACAACCGCTTCATCGTAGTTTTGCAGAGCGCCCAGCTTATTGAGCCAGTGGCCGTCATTCTCAATGCTTTCATCATCGAAGCGCTGAGCAACCGTTGCTGCATCAATACCGTTTTCATCAAACCAGTAAGTCTGGCTGTCTACAACGGCAACCAAATCAAAACTCATGCCGTGGCGTTTTTCGAGCTCTTCTTTTTGCTCAGAAAACAACGATAGCCAACTTGAACCAATGTTACCTTTACCACACAAAGCCACTGCTACGCGCTTCTGCGCTTGAAACAGCTGACTATGAATACGTTGAACTAGCTCTTCGACTTCTGCGCGGCGTAGTACAGCGACCAAGCTCAAGCCAGATTCCGTCTCTGAAATAAACTCAACAGGCGCATGCTTAAGTTGTTGGTAAAAACCAAAGCAGTGGTTTGCGTTTTTCGTCACACCAGCGCCAACGGCAGCTAGCAACGAATACCCTTCTTTCAGTTTAATTTCCGCTTCAACGGCGAGCTCTTGTAGATAAGTCAATGCTCCGCCAGCAATCTCTGCCGTGTACGCCAAACGCAAGGTTTGCTGATCTTCTTGCGCTTCAAATGCTAGTGGCTCTAATTGAGCGCGCTTTAACGCTTGCAGCACTTCTTTCTGCGCTCGCTCAAAATCATGGCCATGCACAAATGACAGTTGCACCAGTAGCACTTCATCAAGGGAAGTAATGATCTTCGCACCACGACCCGAGGCTAGTACACGTTCAATACGCGTTGAGCCAGATTCTGGTTGATAGCTGCACTTTAGGTTCAAATCCATCGCACTTTGAGCAACAGGCTGAAGCGTACGGCTGTGCAGTACTGGGGCTGCTAAACGAGCAAGTTCACTCGCCTCATCTAAACGCAGCAGAGGTAACAGGCATGCATCCGACACCAAACGCGGGTCTGCGCTATACACACCAGCGACATCACTCCAGATTGTCACGGTATTTACTTCCGCCAACGCACCAATCACAGTGGCTGAGTAATCTGAACCATTGCGACCTAATAGAACGGTTTCACCTGCATTATTCTGTGCCATGAACCCCGTAATGATGACACGCTTATGGTTATGTTGAGTTAACGCTTCTTTAATAAGTGCATAAGAACGAGCACGATCGACTTCTGGCTGCGTGCCTGCTTCTGCGCGCAAAAAGGCACGTGAGTCTTGAGCGACTGCTGGCAAGTCTTGCTGAGATAGCAATGCGGCTAGCAAACGTGAAGACCAGACTTCACCATGCCCCAGCACTGCGGCTTTTTGTGCTTCTGTTAGCGGAGCTGTCAACTCAGCTAAGGTACTGAATTCATCTTGAAGAGAAGCAAGCACCTGCGCTTGGGTTTCTCCTTCTAACAAAGCTTCAACTAACTCTGTCTGGAACTGACGTAAGCTTTGCAGCGCTTCGTGTGCGATGCGACCGTCTTTATCCAACCCTTCCAAAAATTCAATCAAGCGGTTAGTGGTTTTGCCTGCTGCGGACACCACCACTAAATCATTTTCTGATGAATACTCTTTAAGGATCCCCACGACGCGTTGGTAACACTCTGGGTTTGCTAAGCTGCTACCACCAAATTTATGCAGCTGACGTTGTACACTCATGACCTTTTCTCTCCCAATTACTGTGCTGCTTTCGCGAACGCTTGCTCAAGATCAGCAATCAGATCTTGCGCATCTTCTAAGCCGACTGATAAACGCAGTAACTGTTGAGAAACGCCTGCTTCAGCCAGAGCTTCTTCACCCATCGCACGATGCGTCATTGAAGCAGGGTGACAAATCAAGCTTTCTACACCACCTAGCGACTCAGCAAGGGAGAACAGGTCAAGCTCTTTAACGAACACTTTTAATTGCTCAAACGAACCGGCAAATTCAAAGCTCAGCATAGAGCCAAAGCCTGATTGTTGTTTTTTCGCGATGTCATGACCCGGATGCTCTGGCAGACTCGGATGATAAATCTTCGCTACCAAAGATTGTGTTTGCAGATACGCCAACACTTGCTGAGAACTTTCTTCATGGACTCGCATTCGCGCACCCAGCGTGCGAATTCCACGGAGCGTCATATAACTGTCGAATGGCGTACCCGTAGCGCCAATGCAGTTACCCCACCATGCTAATTCTTCAGCATGCTCTTCGCTCTTGGTGATCACCACACCACCAATCACGTCAGAGTGACCATTAATGTATTTCGTCGTTGAGTGGATAACAAAATCCGCACCAAGCTCCAAAGGCTTTTGGTACACAGGTGTCAAAAAGGTATTGTCCACTGCGACTAAAGCGCCGACTTGTTTTGCTTTCTCACACACAGCCGCAATATCAACAACGCGTACGAGCGGGTTTGATGGTGTCTCTAACAAGATAAGCTTTGGCTTTTTCGCAATCGCCGCATCCAACGCTTGCTGATCCGATTGGTCAACAAACTGCACTTTAAAGTCGCCTTTTTGGGAGCGAGTATTGAACAAACGGTAAGTACCGCCGTAGCAATCATGCGGCGCGACAATTAAGTCATCAGGTCCAAGAAACGCCGATACCCAAAGGTTCAATGCCGAAGTCCCGCAGTTAGTAACAACCGCGCCTTTGCCTGATTCAAGCTCATACAGTGCTTTTTCTAACAAGCCTCGGTTTGGGTTACCAGAACGGGTGTAATCGTATTGTGGAACTTCGCCAAACGCAGGGAAGCCGTAGTTAGTAGAAAGGTAGATTGGTGGTACAACAGCGTGATATTGACTGTCTGACTCGATACCAGTGCGTACAGCAATGGTCGCAGGCTTACGGGTGCTCATGGGTGTATCCTTTCACGGGTGGTGACATCTAAATGGGAATGCGCTATATCTAGCTTGTATTGCTCAATTGATTAACACTCTTCCCTAACTATTAACCTCACTTTACTTGTCTAAAAATGAGACGTCAACACTTCTAGACGTCTATATGTCTTTGCTTATGGCAGTAAATGCAGCTAAAATCAGCACCTATATTTATTTCTCTAACTTATTACATTAATGAAGGTGCGCAATGGCTGACTGGAATGGCGAATACATTAGCCCGTATGCTGAGCACGGTAAAAAAAGCGAACAAGTAAAAAAAATTACCGTCTCTATCCCGCTAAAAGTTTTAAAAGTGCTGACTGATGAGCGAACTCGCCGCCAGATCAACAACTTACGCCATGCGACTAACAGTGAACTACTATGTGAAGCGTTCCTGCATGCTTACACAGGTCAACCACTGCCAACAGATGAAGACCTTCGTAAAGACCGTCCAGATGATATTCCGACGGAAGCGAAAGCACTGATGACAGCAATGGGCATCGAATTCGAAGCGTTTGACGAAGAATAATTGCTTACAAATTCATCAAGATGAGAACCTGCACCGGGGGCAGTTTCAAACCAAACGAAAAAGGGACGCACTGGCGTCCCTTTTGTTTATCTGAAGCGTCTACTATATTAATTACTCAGCCATGTAGTTTTCAGGCATTTCAATACGCGCCACACCTGAATCAACTGCAGCTTGTGCTACTGCTTTTGCTACGCGTGGTAATAGACGTGGGTCCATTGGCTTTGGAATGATGTAGTCAGAGCCGAACTCTAGCTTGTCTACGCCTGCCGCCTTCAATACCGCTTCTGGAACTGGCTCTTTTGCCAATTCACGAATCGCATCAACTGCCGCTAGCTTCATTTCATCATTAATCTCGCTTGCACGCACATCTAACGCACCACGGAAAATGAATGGGAAGCAAAGCACGTTGTTTACTTGGTTCGGGTAGTCGCTACGACCAGTACCCATGATCAAGTCATCACGCACTTCGTGAGCCAATTCTGGTTTGATTTCTGGGTCTGGGTTTGAACATGCGAACACCACTGGTTTATCTGCCATTAGCTTCAATGCTTCTGCAGGTAGTAGGTTTGGACCCGATACACCCAAGAACAGATCCGCACCTTCAATAACATCTTCTAACGTGCGCTTGTCAGTGTTGTTTGCGAATAGTTGTTTGTATTCGTTTAGGTCGTCACGACGTGTATGGATCACCCCTTTACGATCCAGCATGTAGATCTTCTCGCGCATTGCGCCGCATTTGATCAACAGCTCCATACATGCCACAGCCGCAGCACCCGCACCAAGACAAACGATGGTTGATTCTTCTAGCTTCTTACCTTGCAGCTCGATTGCATTCAACATACCTGCTGCCGTTACGATCGCTGTACCGTGTTGATCGTCGTGGAATACTGGTACGTCACAACGTTCAATCAGACGCTTTTCAATCTCAAAACAATCTGGGGCTTTGATATCTTCTAAGTTAATACCACCGAATGTATCAGCAATGTTTGCTACTGTGTCGACAAATTCGTCGATCGTGCGGTGTTTTACTTCGATATCAATTGAATCTAAACCAGCAAAGCGTTTGAACAATAGCGCTTTACCTTCCATTACTGGTTTAGAAGCTAGCGGGCCAAGGTTACCAAGACCAAGAATAGCCGTGCCGTTAGAAATAACCGCAACCATGTTGCCCTTCGCTGTGTACTTATACACATTGTCAGCGTTCTGTGCGATTTCACGTACAGGCTCTGCAACACCAGGGCTGTATGCAAGAGCAAGGTCATTTGCAGTTTCAGCAGGCTTAGTCAGCTCTACTGCAATTTTTCCTGGAGTTGGGTATGCATGGTAATCCAATGCTTGTTGGCGGCGTTCTTCTTCTGGGGTGACTTCTTGGCGATTGTCTTCAGACATGGATCGTTTCTCTTTTGTTATTTTTTCGGTAAGGGGGAATAAATTCTAAAGGATAGAAGTCAATCTTCATAGGCTAGATTGCGAGCGATATCCTTAAAAAGGCCGATAATAAAAGAGATTAGACCAGATATTAGTGATGAGCACCTAGTTTACAGGTCAGGTGCTCTTTGAATCACTTCGTTCAGATGAGAAAACAGCGTTATCTTCTCACTCCTCATCAACGTACTGTGCTTGCAGATAATTCTCTATGCCAGACATTTCGATCAAGCCAAGTTGTGTCTCAAGCCAATCAACATGCTCTTCTTCATCCTCTAAGATCTCTTGGAAAAGATCTCGAGATACGTAATCACGAACGTCTTCAGCATAAGCAATCGCATCTTTTAAATCGGGAATCGCGGCCATCTCGAGCTTTAAGTCGCACTCAAGCATTTCTTTGGTATCTTCTCCAATCATTAGCTTACCGAGATCCTGCAAGTTAGGTAGCCCTTCTAAAAACAAGATACGTTCGATCAGATGATCAGCGTGCTTCATTTCATCAATCGATTCGTGGTACTCCTTGTCAGCAAGATGCTTTAAGCCCCAGTCTTTGTACATTCGAGCATGAAGGAAATATTGATTGATAGCGACGAGCTCGTTGCCGAGCACTTTATTGAGATGTTGGATTATGATTGGATCGCCTTTCATGACAAAGCCCTCCTCTTTGGCTTCATTTAAATGTAGAAGCAAATGAGAAGGTGTCAAAAAGCCCTAACTAATAATTAGCTAGCTTGTTTCAGTGTTAAGTATTCCGTTTCAGCTAAAATTTCTTTTGCTTGCTTGATGCACTTGCCACATTGGCTACCTAGAGCAGTACATCGTTTGATTCCTTTAATGTCGGTTACGCCTTCATCTATCGCCAACTTCCTAATTTTCTTGTCAGAGACACCATGGCAAAGACAAACGTACATATTCAAAACCTTTAAATTTCACTTTGGAATGAAATATAAACAAGAATCGTTCTTGTTACCAGTTGTATTAAGACGAATTAAAGAACGTTTTGTTATAACGGTCTGGACCGTTTTAGCAGTTTTCAGTGACTTAGCGGATGGCTAAAAAGAAGAGAAAATCGAGTAGAACTAAGCTCATGTTTTTAAGGAACAAAAAGCATGACTAAGAATGATGGGCTTATAACCATATTGAAAAGAGGAATAGCAGGTATAAAAAAGGGAAGCCTTAGCTTCCCTTTTTCTAGCGCTTTCTTCAAAAAGAAGAAGAGTGCAAGATTACGATTAATTCAGTAAGAATTAGTCGAAGATCTTAGCAACAACACCAGCACCTACAGTACGGCCACCTTCACGGATAGCGAAACGTAGACCTTCGTCCATAGCGATTGGAGCGATTAGCTCAACTTGCATTTGGATGTTGTCGCCTGGCATTACCATTTCTACGCCTTCTGGTAGAGAGATGTCACCAGTTACGTCAGTTGTACGGAAGTAGAACTGTGGACGGTAGCCTTTGAAGAATGGAGTGTGACGACCACCTTCATCTTTAGAAAGTACGTATACTTCTGACTCGAACTTAGTGTGTGGAGTGATTGAACCAGGCTTAGCTAGTACTTGACCACGTTCAACTTCATCACGCTTAGTACCACGTAGAAGTGCACCAACGTTCTCACCAGCGCGACCTTCGTCAAGAAGCTTACGGAACATTTCAACACCAGTACATGTAGTAGTAGTAGTGTCTTTGATACCTACGATAGCAACTTCGTCACCTACGTTTAGGATACCACGTTCGATACGGCCAGTTACTACTGTACCACGACCTTGGATTGAGAATACGTCTTCGATAGGCATTAGGAATGGCATATCTACTGCACGCTCTGGCTCAGGGATGTATGAATCTAGCGCTTCTGCTAGTTCAACAATCTTAGCTTCCCATTGCTCTTCGCCGTTTAGTGCGCCTAGAGCTGAACCTTGGATAACTGGTAGGTCATCACCTGGGAAATCGTACTCAGATAGAAGTTCACGAACTTCCATTTCTACTAGTTCTAGTAGCTCTTCATCGTCAACCATGTCACATTTGTTCATGAATACGATGATGTATGGGATACCAACCTGACGGCCTAGTAGGATGTGCTCACGAGTTTGTGGCATTGGACCATCTGTCGCAGCAACAACTAGGATACCACCGTCCATCTGTGCAGCACCAGTGATCATGTTTTTAACATAATCCGCGTGTCCTGGACAGTCTACGTGTGCGTAGTGGCGAGTTGGAGTGTCGTACTCTACGTGAGAAGTAGCGATTGTGATACCGCGCTCACGCTCTTCTGGAGCGTTATCGATAGATGCGAAGTCACGAGCAGCACCGCCGTATACTTTAGCAAGTGTTGTACAGATAGCTGCAGTTAGAGTAGTTTTACCGTGGTCAACGTGGCCGATAGTACCAACGTTTACGTGCGGTTTTACACGTTCAAATTTTTCTTTAGACACAATCGTGTTCCTTCCTAGTTATGATTCGCCGTGATCATTATTGATCCCGACGCGCCAGAAATTGTTATTTTATGCGCCAACGCCTGTTAGCGCAATATTTGGACGCATTGATCTTTAAAAAAAGCTGGACTTTTTTTCAGCTCAAAGCGTTTTAATTAGTAACCACGGTCTGCAATGATTTTATCTGCGAAGTTTTTCGGTACTTCAGCGTACTCGTTAAACTCCATAGAGTAAGACGCACGGCCTTGAGTTGCAGAACGTAGGTCCGTTGCGTAACCAAACATCTCAGATAGTGGTACTTGAGCGCGGATGATCTTAATACCAGCCACACCATCGTCCATACCTTCGATCATACCGCGACGGCGGTTAAGGTCACCAACAACATCACCCATCCAATCTTCAGGAGTAGTTACTTCAACATTCATCATTGGCTCAAGAAGAACAGGTTGTGCTTCTAATGAACCCTTCTTGAATGCCATCGAGCCAGCGATCTTAAACGCCATCTCGTTAGAGTCAACATCGTGGTAAGAGCCATCAAACAGAGTGGCTTTAATATCTAATACAGGATAACCCGCTAGAACACCGCTGTTCATTTGCTCTTCGATACCTTTCGCTACCGAGTTGATGTATTCCTTAGGAACAACACCACCCACAATTTCGTCAACAAAGACAAAACCTTCACCAGGTTCAGATGGCTCCAGTTTGATCCATACGTGACCATACTGACCACGACCACCAGATTGACGTACAAATTTACCTTCAACTTCCGCGTTGCCACGGATTGTTTCACGGTACGCAACCTGAGGTTTACCAACATTACAGTCAACGCTGAATTCACGTTTCATACGATCAACGATGATATCTAGGTGAAGCTCACCCATACCAGAGATCAGTGTCTGACCTGTTTCGTCGTCCGTTTTTACGCGGAATGATGGATCTTCTGCCGCTAGTTTACCCAGTGCAATACCCATCTTCTCTTGATCGGCAACAGAGCGAGGCTCTACCGCGATCTGAATTACCGGTTCAGGGAACTCCATGCGCTCTAGAATCACTTTGTGGTTCTGGTCACATAGCGTGTCACCTGTTGTAACGTCTTTCAGACCGATAGCAGCTGCGATATCACCAGCGCGAACTTCTTTTACTTCTTCACGCTTGTTCGCATGCATCTGTACGATACGACCGAAACGCTCTTTCTTGTCTTTTACTGAGTTGTAAACAGCATCACCTGAGTTCACAACACCTGAGTAAACGCGCATGAAAGTTAGCGTGCCCACGAATGGGTCAGTCGCGATCTTGAATGCTAGTGCTGAGAAAGGTTCGTTGTCGTCTGCGTGACGCTCAACTTCGTTCTCTCTTTCGTCGATGCCTTTAATTGCAGGAACATCAACTGGCGACGGCAAGAATTCGATCACTGCGTCTAGTACTGCTTGAACACCTTTGTTTTTGAACGCACTACCACAAGTAGCCAGTACGATTTCGTTGTTTAGTGTACGAGTACGTAGAGCTTGTTTGATCTCAGCTTCAGACAGTTCACCTTCTTCAAGGTACTTGTCCATTAGCTCTTCAGTTGCTTCCGCTGCCGCTTCAACTAGGTTGTTGCGCCATTCTTCAGCAAGCTCTTGCATGTCTGCTGGAATTTCGTCGTATGTGAACGACATGCCTTGGTCGGCTTCATTCCAGTTGATCATTTTCATCTTGATAAGGTCGATAACACCACGGAAATCATCTTCTGCACCAACGTTCAGTTGGATTGGAACAGGATTCGCACCAAGACGGTTTTTAATTTGGTCCACAACGCGTAGGAAGTCAGCACCTGCACGGTCCATCTTATTTACAAATACCATACGTGGAACGTGGTACTTGTCAGCTTGACGCCATACAGTTTCAGACTGAGGTTCAACACCAGATGAACCACAGAACACAACAACTGCACCATCAAGTACGCGCAGAGAACGCTCTACTTCGATAGTAAAGTCAACGTGTCCAGGGGTATCGATGATGTTAACGCGGTGCTCTTGGAATTGTGCTTCCATACCACGCCAGAAGGTAGTAGTCGCCGCAGACGTGATTGTGATACCACGTTCTTGCTCCTGCTCCATCCAGTCCATGGTTGCTGCGCCATCGTGAACTTCACCGATTTTATGAGACAGACCAGTGTAGAACAGAATACGTTCAGTAGTGGTTGTTTTACCTGCATCTACGTGAGCACAGATACCGATGTTACGGTAGCGCTCAATAGGAGTTTTGCGAGCCACGATTGAATCCTCTTACTTAGAGATAGGGACTATTGCTATAGCTAAAAAATGCTATCCCCTAGATATAGCAATAGTTCCTAGCATATGCATAGGAACTAAAGAAGTGCTGCAAGGAACCTTGCAGCACTGAAAAGGTATTACCAACGGTAATGAGCGAACGCTTTGTTTGCGTCAGCCATGCGGTGAACGTCTTCACGTTTCTTAACCGCAGTACCTTTGTTCTCAGACGCGTCTAGCATTTCAGCAGCTAGGCGTTGAGCCATAGATTTTTCACCACGCTTACGCGCAGCTTCAACCAACCAACGCATAGCAAGTGCGTTACGGCGAACCGGACGTACTTCTACAGGTACTTGGTAAGTTGAACCACCTACACGGCGAGATTTAACTTCTACCGCTGGGCGAACATTTTCAAGAGCTTCTTCAAAAATAGCTAAGTGGTCTTTACCAGACTTTTCAGCCATAGAATCTAGTGCAGTGTAAACAATTTTCTCTGCAGTAGATTTTTTACCGTCAACCATTAGGATGTTAACGAATTTTGCCAGCAGTTCAGATTTGAACTTTGGATCTGGAAGGATCTTACGCTGACCAATGACGCGACGACGTGGCATGGATTTTCTCCGTTGTCTTCTTCAGGTTTTATCCAAAACTTTTCAGTTTTTTCAAAAAATTAAAAATAATTTAGTGTTTGGCCTTACTTAACGGAATCCATTAAGACTTAGGACGCTTCACACCGTACTTAGAACGACCTTGTTTACGGTCGTTAACGCCAGCACAGTCAAGTGCACCGCGAACAGTGTGGTAACGTACACCCGGAAGGTCTTTTACACGACCGCCACGGATTAGTACAACACTGTGCTCTTGAAGGTTGTGACCTTCACCGCCGATGTACGATGTAACTTCGAAGCCGTTTGTCAGACGTACACGACAAACTTTACGAAGTGCTGAGTTAGGTTTTTTAGGTGTAGTAGTGTAAACACGAGTACATACACCACGTTTTTGTGGGCACGCTTCTAGTGCAGGCACGTTGCTTTTAACAACTTGCTTTGCACGTGGCTTACGTACCAACTGGTTAATAGTTGCCATTAACTAGCTCCTGATTTACTTGAAAGTAAGCTTTGTGAAAAATCTATCCCTAACAGCGGTTGGCAGTTAGGGACGCAAAATTCTATGCAGCAGTGAGAGGTGTGTCAAGAAATATACGGATCTTTTTTGTTCAATTAGGGTAATTAGTCCGTAAAGCTCAATCGACAGGAAAGAAGGGTTAATCCCAAGTCAGAGATTTGGCTTGTTTTGCTGTTAGTTCAACAAAGCCAGCATAGCCAATCACCTCAATAGATGGGCTGATACGATTGCTCATACCACGGGCTTCAATATCGCTTTGCAGCGCAAACACTGATGGACCTTTTGCCTTGCTGAACGCCTTATGCTGAGGGTTCGCAGCGTACACGGCATCTTCAATCAACAAGACATCATCTTGCTCACTGTACAGTGCCATTGCATCGTCTAACGCAGCTACGGATTTGATGATATGTAACATGGCTTCCTCAGAATGACAGCAGTTTGCCCGCTTGTTGCAGTTTAGCTTTTAGTTGCTCAGTATTTAGAGCCTCTGCATCAATGACTAAATCGGCTTGAGCCACGCCACGCTCGGCAAGCGAATCAGCACAAACAAACACTTGCTCAATGTCGTACAAGTCGAACAACTTCAGCATTGGTGCGTAGTCTTTGCTTAAAATGCCATTAGGCTCTTGTCCAAGAAGTAACTGATACACACCATCGCCAACAAATAGAACGGTGATATCTTCACAGTACGCAGATGCCGCTAGCAGCGCATCCACACCTTCACGTCCTGCATTACTACCATGAGGTGCGCTACGAAATAGGTAAGTTAGCTGACTCAAAACTGCACCACTCTATCTTGGGTTAACATGGCTTCGGCTAAGCTCCCCAAACCGGCTTGCTCGAACCCTGTAGCTAGGTTGTTCTGCTCAAGACCATGTTGATTCGCTTCATCTTCACTGATGATACCGCGACGCAATGCCGCTGCCACGCACGTTTCCAAACGAACATCGTGCTGCTGTGCGAGTGATTGCCATGCTTTGGTTAGGTCAAACTCGTCGTTGGCAGGCACGCTCAGAGCCGTACCATTGGTGACGCCATCTTGGTAAAAGAACACACTCACCAGAGTATGTCCTTGTTCAATTACCGCTTGTGCGAATTGGTATGCGCTGCGTGCCGATTGACTGCCGTAAACTGGGCCGTTCACGACCAGCGTGTAAGTTAATCCACTCACGCTTATTCGTCCTCAGTTTTACGCTGACGAATGTATAGGTAAACGGTGTGTTTAGAAATGTTCAGACGGTCTGCGACGCGGTTGATAGCGTCTTTGATGTCGAAGATACCTTTGTCGTACAACTCCATCACGATCTGACGGTTTTTGGTGTTGTTCGATACAGATTTATCGGCGTTGATCTCTTCAATCGTGCGCTCAACCGTTTGGTCTACGAGCTCTTCAACATCACTTGCGAAGTTAACAGAAGACGCCGCTTCTTTCGCTTCTTGCGTTGGCATGAACGATTGCAGCACTTGAGAGAAAGGCGCATCAAGGTTGACGTTGATACAAAGCAGACCAATCACGCGGTTTTCGCCGTTACGAATAGCAACGGTGATCGACTTCATCAATACGCCGCCTTTTGCGCGGGTAAAGTACGAACGCGAGAAGTTACGCTCAGAGCCTTCGATGTCTTTCAACATCTTAAGCGCTAAATCTGTGATAGGAGAGCCCACCTGACGACCAGTGTTCTCGCCGTTAGCGATTTTGATTGCAGAGGTATTGAGATCTTCGAGTGAGTGAAGAACGATTTCACAGAAAGGACCGATCAGACTGGCAATGCCGTCCACGACCGCTTCGTAAGATCTCAAGATGATTTTATCGTGCTCGGTAAATGGCATCACGTTGACAGATTCCATTTCGAGCAACATTTCCGCATTTATTGTTTCTGTAGTTGTCATAAGCCTTCGAGCGAAAAATCAACAAATTGGTGTAAGTTTATCAGAAAATTTGAAAGGCAACCTAGCAAACTCACCAACTAGTGACCTAGAACAAAAAAGGTCCGTAAAACGGACCTTTTTTCATCAAGTTATCGCTAACTGTAATTATTGAGCAGCGTTGTCGTTCTCAATTTTTAGTAGCTCAACTTCGAATACTAGCGTTGAGTTAGCAGGGATGCTTGGTGTGTCTTGATCACCGTATGCTAGCTCTGGCGGGATAACGAATTTGAACTTAGAACCCACAGGCATTAGCTGAACACCTTCAGTCCAACCTGGGATTACGCGGTTTAGTGGGAATGTTGCTGGTTCGCCACGATCGTATGAGCTGTCGAACTGAGTACCGTCGATCAGAGTACCTTTGTAATGTACTTGAACAGTATCAGTGTCTTTTGGCTTCTCGCCTTCAGCTGGAGTCTCTACTTGGTACAGAAGACCAGAATCTGTCTTCACTACGCCTTCTTGCTTCTCGAACTCTGCACGGAAGTCATCGCCAGCTTTCTTCGCTTCAGCTGCTTTTTCAGCCGCTTGCTTTTGCATAGTTTCAGCAACGCGCTTGTCTAGAGATTCTAGAGCTGCACGAGTTTCTTCTTCGTTTAGCGCTGCTTTGTCTTTAAATACGTCTTCGATACCTTTAAGAACTAGGTCTTTGTTTAGGTCGATGCCAATCTCGCTTGGTTTCTCAATGCTAGTGCTTAGGTAGTTAGCAAATGAAACACCGATCGCGTAAGCCGCTTTGTCATCGTCGTTTTTAAAGTGAACTGCTTTACCAGTCTCTGCTTGAACTTGTTCTGCTTGAGGTGCTGCTTCTGGTTTTGTTTCTTCTTTTTGACAACCTACCGCTAGCATTACTGTTGCAGCAAGTAGCGACACTTTTAAAACTGATTTCATTAAATTCTCCCAATAATGGCTTAGCCACTGGTTGTTGTGCACAAATCTTCTATGAGACTAGTGAAGACAATCGTTATACCAATATACTAGCTATATGTCTTAAGACACAAACCGGATTATTAGATGTGATGCAAAGAATTTCTCATTTATTCCTATATTTAATTGTCATCACCACGTTAAATGGATGCTTTTTTACCGATCGCGATGTTCAACGTTGGTCACTCGAACCACAAGGTTCCACCAGCTTTGCGCTCAGTCGAGATGGCCGATTCGCACTGCTGTACTCCAAAGAACACCAGTTGGTTCTTTGGGATTTGGAGCAAAACAAACAGCTCGCAAAGCTGGGTGAACTCGATCAAGCCGCCAATGTGGTCTCCCATATTCGCATTTCGGACAATGGTCGTTATGCAGTCACAGCG
Source organism: Vibrio owensii (assembly GCF_002021755.1). NCBI lineage: Bacteria > Pseudomonadati > Pseudomonadota > Gammaproteobacteria > Vibrionales > Vibrionaceae > Vibrio > Vibrio owensii. The sequence continues at coordinate 2,149,602 of NZ_CP019959.1, read as the reverse complement.
AGCCAAATGAACTTCGCTGTATGGGATCTCGGATGGACTCAAGCCGAAGGACTTTGGTCTATCGATGACGCGCTGATTCGAGACGTTGATATCACCAGTAACGGAGAACAAGTGTTGCTTGGCTTGTCCAACGGTAAAGCAATTCACGTCAACTTAGTCACTGGTCGCAGGCTAGAGTTCCTTGCACACCAAGAAAAAGTCAATTCTGTCGCTATCTCGCCCAACGGTCGCTTCGCCTTAACGGGTGGTAATGACTACAAAGCGTATCTGTGGGATACCGAAACCGGGCTAGTATTGCGTACCTTTGAACACGACCAGCGCGTTGTTCGAGTTGCCTTGCAGAGAGATGGAAAACTGGCCATGACTTCAGACGGTGGCAACCAAGCCATTATCTGGAATTTAGAGACGGGTGAAGAAGTCACTCAGCTTAGCAGTTGGTCTCGTCAGTTGATCTTCTCGACGGCACGATTCTCAGACGATGGCAGCTTATTGGTTACAGGAACGCCTTCAGGGCGCGTGATGGTATGGGATACTCGCACGGGTAAACGAGTGGATAGATTTGAAGTCGAGCCGAAAAAAGATACTCGCCCTCCTCGTGCGGTCGTGTATGATGCAGCCTTTGATTCCAAGCAACGTGTAATTACTGCCACTTCTGCGGGCATTGCCCAAGCTTGGCAGCTAGAGAACGGATCATGACAGAGAAAATCATTCAGCAATTGGAAGCACGCATTAATGACTTAGAATGTCAGCTTGCGTTCCAAGAACAGACGATTGAAGATCTGAACGGTGCCTTGTCACAGCAGCAACTGCAAATCACCAAGATGCTCGATCAGATGAAATACGTGGTAGGTAAAGTGAAGAATATGGATTCGTCGAATTTGGCCGATCCATCAGAAGAAACACCGCCACCGCACTACTGATTCATCCGAATCCCAGTGCAGTAAATAACACAAAGCCCAGACTCTTATCTGGGCTTTGTTGTCTTTAAGAAGCGAATCGCTACTCGTCCGAGTAAATGTTTACGCTCAACTCACCTTGAGTGTTGATCCCTGCTCGGTACATACCAGAACTGTTCATCGCAAAGTGCAACTCACCTTGTGCATCGATAGCGATTAGACCGCCCTCTCCGCCCATCTCTTTAAGTTCACCTTGGATGATATGTTCACAAGCAGTATGGACGTTTTCTTGCAAGTAACGCATGCGGGCTGCGACATCTTCCGCCACTCGTTTACGAATAAAGAACTCACCGACACCTGTAGTGGAAACCGCAACAACGCCGTTCTCTGCCACCGTGCCACAACCAATCAGAGCGGAATCTCCCACTCGTCCGTATTTCTTGTTGGTCACACCGCCAGTACTGGTCGCTGCCGCTAAGTTACCGTGTTGATCCAATGCCACAGCGCCGACGGTACCGTGTTTACGATCATCTGGGTAACGGGACTCGGAAAGAGCAAACAAGCCTTTCTCACGCATAGAAATCAGTTGTTCATAACGACGATCAGTGAAGAAGTAATCTTGCTCGGTGTACTCATGGCCTTGTTCGAAAGCAAATTTCTCAGCGCCCTCGCCGACTAACAGCACATGGTTGCTGTTTTTCATTACATCACGAGCGAGCTCGATGGGGTTCTTAATATGACGAACACCGGCAACAGCACCTGCCGCTTGGTTTCTACCATCCATTACGGAGGCGTCCATTTCTACCATTTCATTATGGGTAAGAACCGAGCCTTTTCCTGCATTGAAATTAGGGGAGTCTTCAAGAACTTTAACCGCAGCAACCACAGCATCCAACGCTTCGCCGCCTTTTTCTAGAATTTGATGTCCCGCTTTTACCGCAGCTTCTAAATCCGTCAAGATGGATTGCTGCAGTTCATCGCTCATCTGTTCACGTAAGATAGTGCCCGCACCACCATGAATCGCAATCGAGAAGGGTTTCGTCATCACTTTGTCCAACTGTTATTCCTTGTATGATTTGCACTACACCTTAGATAAACAAAAAGCGCAAGTTGAAACCTCAACTTGCGCTTTTCAAAGCTTTTCTAGATTACGTTATCTAGTGAAGAGCGTGCGATTAGTGAGAACCGCAACCGCCGCCGCCACAACATTCGTGGTCGTCGCCTTTCTCTTCGCCACCACAGCAGCCGCCTTCTTTGTCGTCACCGCCACAGCAGCCACCACCTTGGTGGATGTGACCGTGCTCGATCTCTTCAGCTGTTGCTTCACGAGTAGCCATTACTTCTACTTCGAAAGTTAGAGTTTGGCCAGCTAGCATGTGGTTGCCATCTACAACAACTTCGTCGCCGTCTACTTCAGTTACTTCTACAGGGATTGGACCTTGGTCAGTATCTGCTAGGAAACGCATGCCAACTTCGATTTGGTCAACGCCTTGGAATACGTCTGCAGGAACACGTTGCACTAGTGCATCGTTGTGGTCGCCGTACGCATCTTCAGGAGCTACTGTTACTGAGAACTTGTCGCCAGCCACTTTGCCTTCTAGTTCGTTTTCAAGACCAGTGATCAGGTTGTTGTGACCGTGTAGGTAATCAAGAGGCGCGTCAGCTGTTGATTGATCAACAACAACACCGTCTTCCAACATTACTTTGTATGCAAGGCTTGCAACAACGTTCTTTTCAATTTTCATACTAACTCCAGGGAGATTAATTGACCTAACCAGAATGGGGTTAAGTACCGAGATGGTAGTATTATGGGGATCAATTAACGAAGTTCAATTACTCAGGCTTAAAAATCCCAATCATTTCTTGTTCTGAGTGTTTATTTTTTTCTACAGATTGCGGTTTACGCTGCTCGGTAAAATCACAGTCAACACACTCAACCAGTTCGATGTTGTTCTCGATCCACCAGCGTAGGGTATCCTGCTGGCTGCATTTCGGGCAGCTTGCACCCGCGATAAAACGTTTCTTGGCTTTCACTTTTATTCCTTTTCCCGCTTGATGCTGCGCGGGTACTACTTCCAATGATTTGGCGACTGTTGGTCACTTTCCATTTCGCGACCAAAGATTTCTTCTAGTTCTTTACGTGCTTCTTTCGAGCGTTGAGCAAGTTCTTTGTCCTCATTATGCTGAGGTAACAAGTCCTTGAGCATAGCATTATCTAACTTACGAAAATGTGCTTCTGCCCGCTTTGCTTGATACGGGTGCATGCCTAATTCTACGAGCGCTTGGCGACCTAGATCTAAGGCGCCTAAAAAGGTTTCACGCGAGTAGTTCTGCACGCCGTGATTCATCAACTGATACGCTTCCACACGGCTGCGAGCACGGGCGAGGATTTTTAATTTCGGGAAGTATTCACGGCAAATGTCAACAATCGCCATGACCTCATCTGGTGAGTCGGTACAGATAACCAGCGCTTCCGCCTTGTCTGCACCTGCGGCACGTAACAAATCAATCTGAGTCGCATCACCATAAAACACCTTATAGCCGTATTTACGCAGCAAGTGGATTTGGCTCGCGTCACTTTCTAGTACCGTTACTTTGATCTTGTTGGCGTACATCAAGCGTCCGACAATCTGACCAAAACGGCCAAAGCCTGCGATGATCACTCGAGGTCGACGATCAACAACATTGCTGGCCACACTCTCTTCTTCTTGGTTCAGCGTATGAGCAAACCATTTTTTCTGTCCCATGAGCAATAGTGGTGTCGTCACCATCGACAAACTCACCACAACCAATAAGAAGGAAACTTGCTCTTTGGTTAAGATCCCTTCTTGGCTTGCAGCGGTGAAAATCACAAACGCAAACTCACCACCTTGGCTCAAAATCGCCGCCATACGACTACGCGATTTAGCACGGACTCGAGCAGTGCGAGCTAAGACATACAGCACCAAACCTTTGACGACAACAAGAGCAATCACGGCACTAATAATCGCAAACGGTTGAAGTGCTAATAAGCCCAAATTCACCGCCATACCAACCGCAATAAAGAACAAGCCAAGCAGCAGACCTTTAAAAGGTTCAATCGCGATTTCTAGCTCATGACGGTATTCACTTTCTGCCAGTAACACGCCCGCAAGGAAAGTGCCAAGTGCCATCGATAACCCCAGTTTCTGCATCGCAACAGAGATACCAAGTACCACGAGAAGAGCGGCAACGGTGAAGAGTTCACGCACACCACTCATTACCACAAAACGGAACAGTGGACGTAAAAGGAAATGGCCGCCCACTAATAACGCAACCACACTGCCTAGTACCCAAATGGCATCTAACCAATCGCCACCACTTTGACCACCAGCGAGTAATGGCAACATGGCGAGCATCGGAATGACGGCAATATCTTGGAATAGCAACACAGCAAAACCAGATTGTCCGGTTTCGGTGCCGGCTTGCCCCTGCTCTTCTATCACTTTTAGTGCAATTGCCGTCGACGAGAGTGCCAAACCCATACCAATGACGAGGCTGACTTGCATGCTCAATCCAAACAAGCTGACGATACTGCCGATTACTGCCGTGGTCACGATGACTTGAGCGCCACCTAAGCCGAGTATCGGCCCACGCATTTGCCATAATTTTTTGGGGTTCAGTTCCAAGCCAATTAAGAACAGCAGCAACACCACCCCGAGTTCGGCGAAGTGGAGAATCGCGTCCACATCACTGATTAACCCCAGCCCCCAAGGGCCAATTAAAACACCTGCAATCAGGTAACCGAGTACCGATCCCAAACCAAGTCGCTGAGCAATCGGTACGGCAACAACGGCGGCAGAAAGAAAAACGACGCTACTTTGAAGAAACTCACTGGTCATCGCCATGTTGGCCTCCTTGCTCTCCCCACTCTCTCAGGGGATGATTGAGCCATTGACGATACTGCTCTGCATGCTGATAACGTTCGATATCCGAGACATTACGCGACCAATACAACACTAAAGGTTCCATCCAGTGCATTTGACATAGTGCCGCGGTCAACTCGAACGGTTGCAGAATTTGCTCAAGTGGGTACTTGTTGTAGCCCATAGGACTAAACGCATCTTCTTTCCCTCCGGTGGTAATGACGCTGCGCCAATACTTACCCTCTAATGCACAACCATCGCCAAACGCAAAACCTTTGCCTAACACACGATCCATCCACTCTTTTAGCAATGCTGGGCAGGAATACATATAGAGGGGATGATGAAAAACGATCACATCATGTTCCGCCAACAACTGGTGTTCATAGTTAACATCGATAAAGAAATCAGGGTATGCACCATAAAGATCGTGCACCGTGACATGATCAAGCGATTCGATTTTTTTAATCATCACTTGATTAGCAATGGAGTTTCGCGGCTCTGGGTGAGCATAAATAACCAGAACTCTTGGGGGAATAGACGCTGCAACAGCCAAATGGTCGTCCTTGTGTTGATTTCCTAGTAAAAATTATCGTTATCAGATTGTTATACTTTTTTGTATAGCATAATGCAATTAAAGCTCAGAGATCGACTTTTCCCGCCAATACCCCTACTATTCATCGCGAGATCAACGACCAAGAAACGCGCACTGCGCAAAGTGAATTAAAACTCTATGATTACCTTCTCTGATATTCAGTTACTGCGTGGCGGTAAACCTCTTTTAGACCAAGCTTCTGCAACCATTCACCCAGGCGACAAAGTGGGTCTGGTTGGTAAAAATGGCTGTGGTAAATCGACTCTGTTCGCACTACTGAAAGACGAATTGTCGATTGATGCGGGCTCATTTAGTCAGCCGCAGCATTGGGAGTTGGCATGGGTAGCACAAGAAACCCCTGCACTAGATCGCAGCGCAATTGAATACGTTATTGATGGTGATCGTGAGTTCCGTGATCTTGAAGCACAACTGGCGATCGCCGAAGAGAAAGACAACGGCACACTGGTTGCGGAGATCCACGGCAAGATTGAAACCATTGGCGGTTACAGCATTCGCGCTCGCGCTGCCGAACTGCTTGACGGTCTGGGCTTTAGCCAAGAGCAAATGAGCTGGAACCTGACCCAGTTCTCGGGTGGTTGGCGTATGCGCCTTAACTTGGCTCAAGCTCTATTGTGTCGTTCTGATCTACTGCTACTCGACGAACCAACCAACCACTTGGATTTGGACGCGGTAATGTGGTTAGAGCGTTGGCTACAAAACTACCCTGGCACATTGATTCTGATCTCGCACGACCGTGACTTCTTGGACCCGATCGTTGGTCGCATCATTCACATCGAGAACCAGCAGTTGAACGAATACACGGGTAACTACTCGTCATTCGAAAACCAACGCGCACAAAAAATGGTGCTGCAACAAGCGATGTTTGAGAAGCAACAGAAACAGATGTCGCACATGCAAAGCTACATTGACCGCTTCCGTTACAAAGCATCGAAAGCGCGCCAAGCACAAAGCCGTATTAAAGCGCTGGAGCGTATGGAGAAGGTACTACCAGCTCAGTTCGATAACCCATTTAGTTTCCAGTTCCGCGATCCTGCAGCGCTGCCAAACCCAATCATGATGATGGATGAAGTGTCGGCAGGCTACGGTGACAACCTGATCCTAGAAAAGATCCGCCTTAACCTTGTTCCGGGCAGCCGTATTGGTCTACTTGGCCGAAACGGCGCGGGTAAATCAACCTTGATCAAATTGCTGTCTGGTGAGCTAAAAGCGCAAGGCGGCGATCTAACTTACTCGCAAGGCGTGAAGATCGGTTACTTCGCTCAGCACCAACTAGAAACACTGCACCCAGAAGAAACACCGCTGCAGCACATGATGCAAATCGCACCAGATCAAACCGAGCAGCAGCTACGTGATTATCTAGGTAGCTTTGGTTTCCAAGGTGATAAAGCGCTTGAGAAAGTCGCACCGTTTTCTGGTGGTGAAAAAGCACGTTTGGTACTGGCATTGATTGTGTGGCAGAAGCCAAACCTGTTGCTACTCGATGAACCGACCAACCACTTGGACTTGGACATGCGCCAAGCGCTGACCATGGCACTGCAAACATTCGAAGGTGCGATGGTGATTGTTTCGCACGACCGCTACCTATTGCGTGCAACCACAGATGATTTGTACCTTGTGCACGATCGCCAAGTCGCACCATTCGACGGTGACTTGAACGATTACTACAAGTGGTTGACCGAGCAACAAAAAGCCGAGCGTAAAGAAGCACAAGCGGCTCAGCCAGTTAAAGATAACGCCAACAGTGCAGCGGCGAAAAAAGAGCAAAAGCGACGCGAAGCAGAATTTCGTAAGCAGACCGCACCAATTCGCAAAACGCTGACACAGTTAGAAAACAAAATGGATAAGTTAGGTGAAGCTCTAGCGAAAGCAGAAGAGCAATTAGCGGCTAACTCGCTGTATGAAGCCGAAAACAAGGCTAAACTTAACGAAGTGTTGGCGCTTCAAGCTTCTAGCAAAGCAGAGCTTGAAGAAGTAGAAATGGAATGGATGTCTGCCCAAGAAACACTCGAGCAGATGGAACTAGAGTTTAATCAATGACAAACGAGCACGCAGAATACACTCTTACCCTAGAACACCTTTGGCAGTTCAGTCTGCAATTTTATGGTGTGCGAGAAGTGAAGGAAGCGTGCTTATCATTGCAAAACAACTACCATGGCAACGTGAACCTATTACTGCTGCTCAGATGGCTCGATGAGCAGCAGGTGATTTTCCAAGAACAAGATTGGCATTTAGTTCAAGGCTGTCTTGGTCGAAGCGAAACCCTACTTCACTCTTTCCGCGAACTTCGTCGCCACCTCAAAGCTCAAGTCAACGACGCACTTTATCGTGAAGCATTACAGTTCGAATTGCAGCTCGAAAAACAGCAGCAATCAGACTTAGTTGACTGTGTTAACTCACTTCAATTAGTCAAAAACGATGGTGACCCACTGACGCTGAGATACTGCCGCCAACTAGGTGGAGAGCATTTGCAACAGGCGTTCTCAATTCCCGTTCCGAACATTCACCATCCATAAATCCGTCATAAACCAGTAAAATATCTATACTAAAGCTATAAAGGATTATATTAATAAGTTCTTCAGCGAACATTGAAGGACCATATAAGAGCAGTTAGGTATGACACAATTTTTCGCAGCCGCCGGGATTAAGAACCCGCATCTTCAGACGCTATTACCGCGCTTTATCCGCAAAAAAGCGTTGTTTACGCCTATTTGGCAAACACTCGATACACCGGATGGTGACTTCCTCGATTTGGCATGGTCACAACAGCCAGATTCAGAAGCCGCACGCAACAAACCTATCTTCGTCCTATTCCATGGCTTGGAGGGCTGCTTCTATAGCCCGTATGCGAACGGTTTGATGAACGCTTTCTCTAAATCGGGTTGGCTGTCGGTCATGATGCACTTTCGCGGTTGCAGCGGTAAACCGAACAAGAAAGCCCGCGCCTATCATTCTGGCGAAGTGACGGATGCTCGTTTCTTTCTTCAGCAACTCAATCAGCAATTCCCTAACAACCCTAAAGTTGCGGTCGGCATTTCCCTTGGCGGTAACATGCTGGCGAACTACTTGGCTGAGTATAAAGACGACCCAATATTAAGTGCCGCAACCATTGTCTCTGCACCACTGGACTTGGCAGCATGTGCCAATCGTATTGAGCAGGGCTTCTCGAAAGTTTACCGACGTTACTTGCTCTCTTCACTCAAACGCAATGCACTGCAAAAGCACGACTTAATCCAAGGTGAACTCGCCTTGTCGTATAACTCGATCAAACGCGTGACTCGCTTATATGAATTTGATGACTTGATCACTGCCCCTCTGCATGGTTTTAAAGACGCGCAAGATTATTACGATCAGTGTTCAGGTTTAAGCAAGTTGCAACAGATCACCTTGCCAACCTTGATCATCCACGCCAAAGACGATCCGTTTATGACCGAAGAGGTGATCCCAAAATTCGTGTTGCCAGACAATATCGATTACCGACTTTATGAGCACGGTGGTCACGTTGGTTTCCTGACAGGCACAGCATTAAAACCTAAGTTCTGGTTGGAAGAAGCCTTGCCTTCATATTACGAAAGTATCGCCGCAGACTACCTTTCTGCTGTATCCGTACCGCGAACACAGTAAACTACTGGGCGTGCCAGACATAAGGCTTCTGCACGTACTAAACATCATAAAAGTTTGAGGTATTTATGATCATTCCATGGCAAGACATTGCGCCAGAGACACTAGAAAACCTGATCCGCGAATTCGTGCTACGTGAAGGCACCGACTACGGCTCAGTCGAAGTTTCACTGCAAAGTAAAATCGATCAGGTCAAATCCCAATTAGAGAAAGGCGAAGCGGTCATCGTATTTTCTGAGCTTCATGAAACGGTTGATATCCAACTAAAAGCAAAGTTTTAGACCCTTCACATTTTACCGTATCCCACTCGATGACAAGGGCTTGTTACGTGCTATAGTGGGTTATCGACCGTGCAGCATACGTGTGCTGCACTTTACAGGTAAGTAATTTTCGACAAGGTTTGTCATGTCAGCGAAACACCCAATCATTGCGGTTACTGGTTCGTCCGGTGCCGGCACAACCACCACTTCTGAAGCCTTCCGTAAGATGTTCAATATGATGAACGTCAAACCAGCGTGGGTTGAAGGTGACAGCTTCCACCGCTTTACACGTCCAGAGATGGATGTCGAAATCCGCAAAGCGCGTGAGCAAGGCAAACACATCAGCTACTTTGGCCCACAAGCCAATGACTTTCCGGGGCTAGAAGAGTTCTTCCGCAAGTTCGGTGAAGATGGCACTGGCAGCGTGCGCCGCTATCTGCACACTTTTGATGAAGCCGTTCCATACAACCAAATGCCGGGCACCTTTACACCTTGGCAAGATCTGCCAGAAAACAGCGATGTGCTGTTCTACGAAGGTTTACATGGTGGCGTGGTAGATGGCGATGTCAATGTGGCGCGTCACGTCGATTTTCTAATTGGTATGGTACCGATTGTGAACTTGGAGTGGATTCAAAAGTTCGTTCGTGACACACGCGATCGTGGTCACTCAAGAGAAGCGGTGATGGATTCAATCGTGCGCTCAATGGACGATTACCTAAACTACATTACCCCGCAATTTTCTCGTACACATATCAACTTCCAGCGCGTACCGACCGTCGATACTTCTAACCCACTTAACGCCAAAGGCATTCCAAGTTTGGATGAAAGTTTTGTGGTGATCCGCCTACGCGGTATCAAGAATGTCGACTTCCCGTATTTGCTGGCGATGATTGATGGCTCATTCATGTCTCGCCATAACACCATTGTGGTTCCTGGCGGCAAGATGAGCTTTGCAATGGAGCTCATAGTAAGGCCGATTCTGCAACAACTCATCGAAACAGGGAAAATTGGCTAAAAACCTCCCTACTGGAGTGTTTACTTTTCATACCGTGATCATGTGCACAGTTTTGCTTACAAAATCTCAATCATGGCACGATTAAAATCAAGAAATCGTTTTCGAAAAAGGATACTATTTCTAACCGAAACACAAGAGAGCTTGCAGCATATAAAAAGTGCTCTTATTCTAGTAGGCCAATTCAGGCTTAGCTAAAATATGGATAGCGCAAGCGTACCCTGCAGAGGAAGTGAGATATTATGGTTCTAGGTAAACCTCAAACCGACCCAACATTAGAGTGGTTTCTTTCACACTGTCATATTCATAAGTACCCATCAAAAAGCACGCTAATTCACGCGGGCGAAAAAGCAGAGACTTTGTACTACATCGTTAAAGGTTCTGTTGCGGTTCTTATCAAAGACGAAGAAGGTAAGGAAATGATCCTTTCTTACCTAAACCAGGGCGACTTCATTGGTGAACTTGGTCTATTCGAAGAAGACCAAGAGCGTACAGCTTGGGTTCGCGCTAAATCTCCTTGTGAAGTGGCTGAGATTTCTTTCAAGAAATTCCGTCAACTTATCCAAGTTAACCCAGACATCCTAATGCGCCTTTCTGCGCAAATGGCTCGTCGTCTACAAGTTACTAGCCAAAAAGTGGGTGACCTAGCGTTCCTAGACGTAACTGGTCGTATCGCTCAGACTCTTCTGAACCTTGCTAAACAGCCAGATGCGATGACGCACCCAGACGGCATGCAAATCAAGATCACTCGTCAAGAAATCGGTCAAATCGTTGGCTGTTCTCGTGAGACAGTAGGTCGTATCTTGAAGATGCTAGAAGAGCAGAACCTAATTTCTGCGCACGGTAAAACTATCGTTGTTTACGGGACTCGTTAATCTCGATTAACGTTTAAAAAATTTAAAAGCCACCAAATGTAAGTTTGGTGGCTTTTTTGTTTTTTGGAATCGGGAACGGAAAGCAAAGAGCCGAGAATTGGGAACACTGTGTTCCGAGCGCGGACTTCGTCCTACGAGATAAAGCCCTCTCAGATTCCGAGAGTTAAAACCTCCCGCAGCGAAGCGTTTCCGAATCCACAGGTCATAACCCGTTCTGATATCCCAACAAACTCCAACCTTCGAAGCAGAAACGTTCAACACTCCAGAGTGCAAACCTCTCGAAGCGAAGCGTTCCCGCATCTCTAGTGCGTAGCACGTTCTCGATTCTTTCTACCCGTTGGTACTCTCGAAGATCTTATCTGCCGATGCCGCTACAAATCCTGGGTACAACTCACCGTTATCCATTGGGTAGCGCTTAGCAAACTCGTAGAAGCCTCCAGGAATAACCTCAACGCCTTCAGTAAAGGTCACTGGTACTTTGTCTGCCATGGTCGATGATTGCTCTAGTAGCACCTCTGGCGTACCTTTTACTTCACCGCCATTCTCGTTGATGGTGAAGCCTACTGTACGTAGGTGGTCGTTCACTTGCTTTACTTCTTCATGCTGATTGAGTTGATTCACACTCACTGTGAAGTGGTTCGCTCCGTAACCGTGCGCAGCAAGCCAAGAAGCGTATTCACTCTCTTTCGCCAAAGTTTGGAAGTCAGCATAACTGAGGTCCCACAAACGTCCGCCGTACAAGAAGTCACTGCCTGTCAGTTTAGAAGCATCAACCTGCTCTACCAGTTTATGAACGATGGCTTGTAGCTCTGGTGAGCACTCATCCACTTTCAATTCACTGATGAAGACTTTTGGTTGTTTCGGATCTGGGTGCTCAAAATGTTTTGCCACCAGTTTTTTGCTTTCAAATACGTAGTCACCACAGGCTTTGTAACCCACCGCTAGGAAAGGCTTCGCTAACGTTTCAATGCCTAGGGGAGCGACATTAAACGTACGTAGCGCAATATGATCATTAATCAGAGGCTCATCTTCTTGAAGAAGTTGATGGACTTTAGCAGCGGAAGGGCAAAGACGTTGAATGTAGTCTTGCCATAGCGATTCAAATAACACATCGGGCGTCATAACGACTCCTTGTTATGAAATGTAGAGTTAGGGGTAAGAGGAAGTTGACCGCTCGTTCACAGCCCTAAAGCTGTCCAGAATCACGAACGAGCGGCCATCAACCTGTGACGGTATCTGTGGCATAAGTGCCAGTCAGTCAACACGCTCTGGAGAGTCTTAAGCTCGCCTTTGGCGTTTGCCAGCGCGCTTACCAGAATCCTAACTTGGTAAATAGCTCCGGCAGAGAGAAGCGGCGATACTTTGTCACCGCTTCGTATTTCTCAATTACAGGCTTACACCCGGGCTCAATGTGGCAGGCAAGACCGTCTCTTGTCCTTCCATTGATGCCATTGGGTACGCACAGTAGTCTGCTGCGTAGTAAGCACTTGGACGTAGGTTACCTGACGCACCCGGACCACCAAATGGTGCATCACCACTTGCGCCCGTTAGCTGACGGTTGCGGTTCACGATGCCAGCACGAATGTGGTCCACGAAGTATTCCCACTCTTGGTCGTCGGTCGAAACAAAACCTGCCGATAAACCAAAGCGCGTATCGTTCGCCAGCTCTACTGCTTTCTCTAGCCCTTCGTAGCGCACCACTTGCAGAAGTGGGCCGAAGTACTCTTCATCTGGCAACTCGGCGATGTTCGTCACATCGATGATGCCCGGAGAAACAAACGCTGCTTCACCTGCTTTCGCTTCAATTAAGCTTTCACCACCCAGTGCTTGCAAGTTCGCTTGAGCATCGAGAATGAACTTGGCCGCCGCTACCGAAATTTGTGGTCCCATGAAAGGCGCAGGCTCTGCAAATGGTTGGTCTACGCGAATATTGCGTGTCGCTTCCACCAGCTTAGTAATGACTGCATCACCCTTGTCGCCAAATGGAATGTATAGACGACGAGCACAGGTACAGCGTTGTCCTGCACTGATGAAGGCAGATTGGATAATGGTATAAACCGTTGCGTCTAGGTCGCCGTAGTTATCCGAGATAACCATCGGGTTGTTACCACCCATTTCAAGCGCCAGCATTTTGCCCGGCTGACCAGCAAACTGACGATGGAGAACATGACCTGTGTTTGCACTGCCAGTGAACAGCACGCCATCAATGCCTTTCGCATCCGCCAGCGCAATACCAGTTTCTTTCGCGCCTTGGACTAGGTTAATCACACCTTTTGGTAGACCGACCTCTTCCCACAGCTTCATAGCGAGTTCACCCGTCCATGGCGTTTGCTCAGACGGTTTAAAAACAACAGTGTTACCAGCCAGTAGTGCTGGCACGATGTGACCATTTGGCAAGTGACCTGGGAAGTTATAAGGACCGAAGACCGCCATCACACCCAGTGGGCGGTGGCGCAATACAATTTGGTTGCCTGCGGCTTCACGTGCAGCTTCACCCGTACGGTCGTGGTAAGCACGGATGGAAATCGCAATTTTACCTGCCATTGCTGCCGCTTCGGTGCGTGTTTCCCAAATCGGCTTACCGGTTTCTTTGGCAATCACTTCAGCGATTTTTTCGCTGTTGGCTTTTACTTTCTCAGCAAAAGCCAACACGATCGCTTCGCGCTCTGCAAATGGGCGCTTCTTCCAATCAACAAACGCTTCACGCGCCGCAGATACCGCTTGGTTAACCTGTTCTGCTGTTGCGCCGTTACCTTGCCAGATCACTTCTTGGTTATAAGGTGACAGAGACGTAAATGCTTCACCCTGACCTTGTACCCATTCACCTGCAATCCAATGTGTCATTGTTTCTATCCTTAAATTCTGTCGTCAGTTACTGCGGAAGAAGGCGAACAAAATCCCCTTCCTCAACCAAGAGTGCATCCGCCAATTCTGGTGCAAGCACTACGCTTTGCGTTTCTGCGTCATACGCCGCTTTTGCAGCGGCGGCACGGAAGTTCTCGAATGACGAATTACACATCAAGAAATCTTGTGTGCTGGTGTGCTCCGAGATTTTGACTTGCGCGCGGAATGAGTGGCGTACCGATTCGATATTACGTAAGTCACACTCCACCGTTGGACCACCATCGAAAATGTCGACGTACCCACGGTTGGTAAAACCTTCACGCTCAAGCAGCTTCAATGCTGGACGTGTGTTGTCGTGCACTTTACCAATCACAGCTTGCGCTTCTGGGCTCAGTAGGTTGATGTAGATTGGCAACTTCGGCATCAGGTCGGCGATAAAGCCCTTCTTGCCGATACCGGTAAGGTAATCCGCAAGCGTAAAATCGATAGAGAAGAAATGCTCTTGAAGCCACTGCCAGAATGGCGAGTTACCGTTCTCGTCTGATACGCCGCGCATTTCAGCAAAGATGGTTTCCGAGAAACGTTCTGGGTGCTCTGCCATCATTAAGAAACGGCACTTGGACATCAGACGCCCGTTCAAGCCACCACGGAATTTCTCACGTAGGAACAAGGTACAGATTTCACTGTTACCCGTGTAGTTATTACCAAACGTCAGCAGCTTCACCACGTTGTTTACGCCAAGCTTTGGAGACGAGTGCACCACTTTACTGATGTGGTAAGAATAAAAAGGCACATCCCAGCCGATAGAAGCTTCAATACCTGTGGTACCTGCCACTTCACCAGTTTCAGATTCAAAGCCCACCATTAGGTAGCCTTCATCACCGGCTTCCTTCACGTCAGGTTTGCCAAAACTGTATTCTGAGTGTTTGATTCGATTGGTTAACAGTTCTTCGTTAACCGGTAGAGATGTAAATCCATGACCTGACTCAACCGCACAGGTGTGCAGCGCGTCATAATCCGACATTGCGATAGGGCGAACTACTAGCATCAATACTCCCTCCAGATGCAAGAAGATCCTAACTATATTGTAGGAACAATACCCCCATCAGAGATCCTTGATGGGGGTTTCTAGGTTGACGATAAGCTGAGATCGCGCTTAAACCAGCGTTGCGATCGCTTTATCTAGCTTCGCCAAACCTTCTTCGATTTCTTGTTGTGTGATAACGAGTGATGGTGTGAAACGTACGACATTGGCACCCGCAACCAATACCATGAGACCTTGTTTACCTGCAGCAACCAGTACGTCACGCGCACGGCCTTGCCACTCTTCATTCAGTGCTGCACCAAGCAGTAGACCTTTACCGCGCACTTCAGAGAAGATGTTGTATTTCGCGTTAATCTTCTCCAGACCTTCACGGAACATGGCTTCACGCTCTAGTACGCCAGCCAGTACTTCTGGTTTTGTCACTTCTTCAATAACCGCTTCTGCAACCGCACACGCTAGTGGGTTACCACCGTAAGTTGAGCCGTGCGTGCCCACTTTCATGTGCTCAGCCAGTTTTGCCGTCGTTAGCATCGCACCGATAGGGAAACCGCCACCCAGTGATTTCGCTGTGCTTAGGATGTCTGGCGTGATGCCTAGACCTTGGTATGCGTAGAAATGACCAGTACGACCGTTACCAGTTTGCACTTCATCGAAGATCAACAGTGCGTTGTGCTTGTCACACAGCTCACGAACTGCTTGAGCGAACTCAGGTGTTGGTGGAATGATGCCGCCCTCACCTTGCAGAGGCTCCATCATTACCGCACAAGTGCGATCAGACATGTGTGCTTGTAGTGCTTCGATATCGTTGTAAGGAAGGTGTGTCACATCGCCTGGCTTAGGGCCGAAACCGTCTGAGTAAGCCGCTTGACCGCCAACCGTTACCGTGAAGAAAGTACGACCGTGGAAACCTTGTTTGAATGCGATGATTTCAGATTTATCAGTACCATGAACGTCTGCTGCGTAACGACGTGCTAGCTTTAGTGCCGCTTCGTTTGCTTCTGCGCCAGAGTTAGCAAAGAACACGCGCTCAGCAAAGCTGACTTCTGTTAGCTTCTTCGCCAATCGCAGTGCTGGCTCGTTAGTCATAACATTACTTAGGTGCCAAAGCTTGTTACCTTGCTCAGTCAATGCGTTCACCATAACTGGGTGACAATGACCAAGACAGCTCACCGCAATACCACCAGCAAAGTCGATGTATTCATTTCCGTTCTGATCCCAAATGCGTGAACCTTCACCTTTTACAGGGATCATTTCCATCGGGTTATAGCAAGGTACCATTACCTCATCGAATAAACCGCGCTCTACTTTGTTTTCCGTTGTCATTGCACATTCCTTCTTGATACCGCATGCCTAGCAGATAAGCGAATTTAACCGGCACTCTTTGCCAGCAAATAATGTTTTGCATTTAAGCTATTGCGGCATTGTATTTACATTTAATTAACCATTTCAATAGTGATTTATTCTTTTCGCTTTAGAGCGCAACCACCCATACTCACTATCTATGATTATTTATGCACCAAGAAACGCAAATAGAGAAGCGATTTTTTATAAAAGTTATGTATGACAAGGGTTAGAAAGAAAGGAGAAAAATGAATAGCCGCGAGCAAATAGGCGGAACGCATAGTTTTGCATTCCCATTCTTAGGCGAAAAACATGAAGAATTTGTTAAGAAAGGTGATCGCGATCAGATCGCTTTGCGCGCAAGAAAGTTTGCAAGCAGCTCGTGACCTTGTTCTGTCTTAATCGACTCAGGATGAAACTGTACCGCGTCAATTGGCAGGGTTTTATGCTGATAACCCATGATTTCGTCCATGGCTCCGTCAGGCAGTTCAGTCCAAGCGGTCAATTCAAACACATCAGGTAATGTGCCGTTTTTCACCACGAGAGAGTGGTAACGGGTTACCGTAAGTGGGTTATTAAGGTTTTTAAACACACTGCGACCGTTGTGACGAATTGGTGAGGTCTTACCGTGCATCACTTGTCGAGCACGTACCACTTCCCCTCCAAACACCTGCGCAATCGCCTGATGACCAAGACAAACACCTAAGATTGGTAACTTACCAGCAAAGTATTCGATAGCTTGTAGAGAGATACCCGCTTCGTTAGGGGTACAGGGACCTGGAGAGATCACCAAATGAGTTGGGTTGAGCACCTCAATGCCTTGGATGTCGATTTCATCGTTACGCACCACCTTTACGTCTGCACCAAGCTCGCAGAAGTATTGGTAAAGGTTGTAGGTAAAAGAGTCGTAGTTATCGATGATCAACAACATAAAAGGTCGGTTGCTCCAATCCGTTTTGGCAATGCTTAAGTGGTGAATCGCCACGTTCGTGACAATCAAGGGCGGTATTTTGCTATACCAAGCAAGAAAGGCAAGTTTTTGCTGAATAAAAAGGCCAGCATAGGCTGGCCTTTGGTCTTTACAGCTATTTAGGAACTGTTTGTCAGGAAATAAATTCGCTTAGCGACGACGGCGTAGGAAGCCTAGACCTAGCAGCGCAATTAGCGCGCCAAAGCCAAATGAACCACCATCATCATCGTCTGATGGGGTAGTGCTCGACGCCTCTAGCGTAACATCGCGAGAATCACTGAACTTAACCGTGTTACCTGTAGAGTCTGTCACTTTCTCTTCTAGAACGTACTGGCCTTCCGTTGGTGCTTTGTCGAACTCCACACTCACGCTACGAGCATCAATGTCCGTTTGTGTCAGAGTTGCACTCGCTTCGTAACCATCAGCATCAGACGTTGACGACGCCGCTTGAGTTGCTTCCGTTAGGCTTACTGTCACGATATCACCGACAACTGCGTTTGGTGGCAGACGAACTTCTACTGCTAGGTTTTCACCTGAGCCTGGTAGATCGATGTCTGTATCTGGGAAATCAATCGCGATGATCACTGGATCGTGGTCAGACGCCGAGAACGCATCTTTGTACTTCGGCATATCACCTGTGTACTTGCTGCTGTATTCGAACAAGTTACTTTCTAGTGAGTTGATGTGCCAATCTTCAATCGCCACCACTTTTTGTGCCAAGCTGTTGCTCGCCAACGCGTGGTCTAGGTTGCCTAGCTCACCAGAGTAGGTGTATGAGAAGGTGTCTGCGCCGTGAAGTACCGTGTTCAGGTTATGGTAACCGTAGCCTTTTTCAATTTTGGTCTTCTCGACTTGAAGCTCACCACCACCAATGGTTGTGTAAGCTGCAGTGTAGATGTCACGACCGTATTTCTCTTTCGAGTAATCAGTCAGTGTAAGCAGAGGATCTTCCATGCCGTAGGCGTTTAGGTCACCCATTACTAGCACATCACCTTCAATGCCTTTCAGAGCGTCACCCACAACATTGGCTGCAGAAACACGGAAGTTGTTACAGTTGCCTTGCAGATCCGCTGGCTCAGAGTCTTCTACGCCCGCAATCCACTCTTCAATACATTCAGAACCTTTCGATTTGAAGTGGTTAACAACAACAGACAGATCTTTACCTGTCTCTTTCACCGTGAAGGTTTGTAGCAAGCTATGACGTTGGTATTTGTCGTAAGCTGGGTTGCCTTCCGCATCGTCACCACGCGTAATGGTGTTTTCTTCGATGTGCTGCTCTGGCGTCACAATCACTTTCGCCACTTCTTTTGGCGTCACTTCGTTTGCACGGTATAGGATCGCCACCATGATCGCATCGCTACCAAAGTACTCATCTTGGTATTTGTCTTGTTCCGCGATTTCAACGTAAGTGTAATGATCTTCTGCATCTTCGATTTCAGCGTTCAATGCGTCAACCAAGTTCTTCACTGCACTGCTGTCACCAAAGCCATTGTTCTCGACTTCCATCAAACCAATGATGTCAGCGTCCATCTTGTTCATCGCCGCAACGATTTTCGCTTGTTGGATCAGGAACTCGTCTAGGTTAGTTGCACCGCGGTTTTGTCCAGTTGGGTTTTCATGGCCACTGTCAGCCACAGAGTTGAAGTAGTTTAGTACGTTGAAGCTGGCGATACGCAAATCTGAATCCGCAATCGCTGGAGCATCTTTACGAGCCACGTCGAAGCCTTCACCTGAAGTCACGAAGTTGGTGTTATCGACTTCATTGGTCGCAATCAGGCGGTATTCATTGTAGCTGTAAGCCACCACGCCTTGCAGACCTTCTACCCGCGAACCAAGGCGAATGTGCTGTTCAGAAGAGCCATCTTGGTCTGCATCTTTTGCAAAATCTGGGTAGTAAGGGATTTGGCCGTTTGGTGCTTTGCCATCAGATTCTAGGTATACGCGGTTCGCTGCGTTGTCTTTTGCTAGCTCAACGGCTGCATCGCTCTCTGCTGCGTGCAATTGAGTCGGCTTAAACAATGGCGCTTCATGAGACAACATCATGTTGTTACGACGTGAATCGTAGTCGTAAGAGAAGTTGCGAGTTACAAACAGGTCACTTGCCGAGGTCAGTTCAACTTGCATGCCTTCATGACGCTCTAGCGCATCACGTAGTGTCTCACCTTCTTTGATAACAAGATCGGTAACTCGAGGAATATCCGATGTGCCGGTTTTCACATAGCTGTTAGCATCAGAAGCTAGCTGAGTATTGCTGTAGTACTCTTGAACTTTACCTTTAACACAAACAACGTCACCAGCTTTCAGCGCCGTGTCTGCCGCATCGGTATGAATGAACAAACCTTCTGAGGTCTTGTCATTGTTATCACTTTCTAGTGCTTGTAGGTAGAAACCTTTGGTTAGGCCAGTGGTAACAGCAGTCACGACACCAGTTACGAAATGATCTTCGTCGGTAATGTATGGGTAACCATCAATGAATGGAGAGGTATCGCCTTCACCTTGAATCTCTTGGATGGTAGTAAAGTTAGGTTGCTGACCGTCGACTTCACAAGCGAATGGTGCTGGTGGCTCAGTCGCATTTAGCTCACCAAGACCGTCAATGTTGTCTTTCTCAAATGCCGTCCACTGAGATGCATCATAAGTAGCAGAAGGGGTTAGTGCATCACTGTTACGAACTAATGTGGTGTCTTTACCAAAATCTACGTCACCCATCACACCGATGATGTCGTGCACTTCACCATCTTTAAGCAGTGCGATCGGGTCGTCACCGTTAAAGTTCGTGACGCTTTTCTCCGTATGATCTGCAACAGCTTTGATGGCATCGCTCGCATCACCATGCGCCAGTACATACACTTGGTTAGCTTGTAGCGTCACTTGGCTAAGATCGAGTGTGCTACCCCAAGTACCACCACCGTTTGATGATTTCGCTAGCTCGTAACCGGTTAGCGTTACCGCTGCATCGCCTGTGTTCGCGATCTCTACTGCTTTGTTGTATGAACCACCTTCTACATACTGAGAGATGATAATTTCTGCGTTAGCGTTAGCACTAAGCGCGCTAGCAATCGTCAGTGCCAGTAAAGAGGGTTTGATTAACGTATCCATTGTCGTACCTGATATTTATTTAAATGCAAACTAAGCCCTAAGCAGAGCCCACCATTTGCGCCTACTATCAGGTTTATTTATGAAATAAATAAGAAAGACCAGTAAAAGCCGTGAAATAAATCACATGTGGATACGTAAAATTATGCCAGGGCTGATCATTTAAACAGTTTTTGTAACAAATACAGTAACTAAACCAATAAAGGGCTAGAATTAGACTTATTACTCAGTTTTATATTTCTCAACATGTTATGTGAATATCTTGATATTTATTTTGAATTCACTTGATTCTAGCAACCCAAACAAAAATATTAATTAATGCTAATTTAGAATAACAAAACTTATTATTTCCTTCCTTTTTACCGTGAGAATCAAAATAAGCTTTCTGGTTATTTAAGCCTGTTAAGTTCAAATTTTTATAAATCAAACATCATTTTCACCACACAATACTAGCCAAATCCATAATCACTCGTTATAAAACCCGCAAGAGACAGAGAACAAGGTCTCCAATAACGACTATCAGGATAAGAAAATGAAACGATTTCAGCAGATTGCGCTAGCCCTTTCGGCTTCAATGTTAATGGCGGGGTGTCAATTGACCTCGAGTGAGCCCATCGAACCAAGTACCTCTGAGCATCTGGTCGAAGTGGCTAAGCAAGAACTCAGTGAGTTCGAAATGTTTAAAGTAAGTGACAATGGCTTAATCACCTATACCGCCCGATTGCCTGGCCCTGGCTACTATTGGAAACCCGCAAGGATAAAAGAAATCAGTTATGAAATATCATGTATTGAGTTGAGCTATTTCGTCGATCGCGGGCTCGTCGTAAAGTCCGAGTTCTTGGGAAAAAGAGGACCTGTGGAGTATTACGATATGGAACGCTGCGAACAAGACACTCCATTCCAGTAATACAAGCATAAAAAAAGCTCCACCGATGGTGGAGCTTTTAAATTCTGAATGCTCTTTAGCAACTATGGGCGAGCAACAAAACCTACTGCTTCGTACGCTTTCTTCAACGTTTCAGCCGCACGTGCCGATGCTTTCTCAGCGCCTTGCTTCATCACTTCGTTCATGTAAGCGCGGTCAGCACGGATACGGTGGTATTCAGCTTGAATAGGCTCAAGCATAGTAACTAGAGCTTCACCAACGTCTTTCTTGAATGGACCGTACATTTCAACGCCTTGGTATTTCGCTTCAATCTCTTCAAAGCTCATACCTGTTGCCGCAGAGTACAGACCCATTAGGTTAGAGATACCCGCCTTGTTGTCCCAATCGTGAGCGATACGCGGTGGCGTTTCTGTGTCGGTTTGCGCTTTGTTAATCTTCTTAATGATCGACTTAGGCTCTTCCAACAACGTGATAACGTTCTTACGGTTGTCATCAGATTTTGACATCTTCTTCGTTGCGTCTTGAAGGCTCATTACACGCGCGTTTACCGTCGGAATGTAAGGCTCTGGAACTTGGAAGATTGGCTGCTCTGGTGAGTAGATGTTGTTAAAGCGGTTAGCAATATCACGCGCTAGCTCTAGGTGTTGCTTCTGGTCGCTACCTACAGGTACTTGGTGTGCGCCGTAAAGCAGGATGTCTGCCGCCATCAGTACTGGGTAGTCAAACAGACCCACGTTTACATCACCAAATTGGCTTGAGCTGTCGTTTGAGTAACGTGCAGATTTGTCTTTAAACTGCGTCATACGACCCAGTTCACCCATTTGGGTGTAACAGTTAAGAAGCCAACCAAGTTGAGCATGCTCTGGTACGTGTGACTGAACAAATAGCGTGCTCTTCTTCGGGTCAACACCAACTGCCAGACAGATCGCCAGTGCGTCTAGAGTCGCTTCATGCAGCGCTTTAGGGTCCTGACGAACCGTAATCGCGTGAAGGTCTACCACACAGTATTGGCAATCATAATCGTCTTGCATCTGCTGCCATTGACGTAGAGCACCCAAGTAGTTACCGATACTTAGTTCACCTGAAGGTTGAACACCACTCAATACAATGGGTTTGCTCATTAGAATGATTCCTTTGACTTCTTAATCTAATTAAATGAAAAAAACCGTGCAGTAATAGGTGCACGGTTTACTCAGTGTACTCATTAACGAGTATTTTGGAAGCTCTTTTATAGCCGTTATGCAGAAACCGCTACAACGTCCAATAATTCTGCCAAACTGTCAGCGACGAAATCTGGATTTGATACGGAAATAGGTTCACCGTGGTTGTAACCATATGTCAGACCAAATGAGGCGCAACCTGCGTTCTTCGCTGCAAGAATGTCGTTTTTCGAGTCGCCAACCATCAGCATTTCACTAGGTTGGATTTGGTGTTTTTCCATCAGCCAGTTCAGTGCGACTGGGTTTGGTTTTTTCTCTGGGAATGCATCACCGCCAAGAACATCAACGAAGTATTTTGCGATGTCGTGCTTTTCCAAAACGTCAGGCACAAACTTTGAAGGTTTGTTGGTCACCAACGCCATAACAAAACCCGCTTTGTGCAGCTCTGCTAGTGTCTCTTTTACCGTTGGGTAAAGGTGACTTAGCTTGTGACCGCTTTGCTCGTAATAATCATCAAACAGTACACGCGCTTTTGCACGAAGCTCTTCGCTCAACTCTGGATTGATAGTCAAGCTTTGGCTTAGTGAGCGTCCAATCAGCACGTCTGCACCGTTACCAACATAGTCACGAACCTGCTCTTCTGAAACAGATGGAAAACCAAGTGCTTGAACGGCTTGGTCTGCCGCAACCGCTAGATCCGGCACGCTATCAAGCAAAGTACCGTCTAGGTCAAAGGCAATGAATTTAATGTCTTGTTGAGTCATAACTTCCCTGAAGATTTTTATTTATAAATCGGTGAAAACGACAAAGGATGGCACCCCATCCTTTGTTTTTATCATTATGTCTGACTTTGCAGTAACTGTTTGTTTATTAACTGGTTTAGCAATTACTTTGCAGCAATACGCTGACGAACCGCTTCAAACAAACAAATACCTGACGCCACTGATACGTTCAAACTTGAAACGCTGCCAGCCATTGGGATCTTAATCAAATCGTCACAGGTTTCGCGAGTTAGACGACGCATACCGTCACCTTCTGCACCCATTACGATAGCAAGAGGACCCGTTAGTTTTGCTTGGTAAATATCGTGCGTTGCTTCGCCCGCCGTACCAACAAACCAGATGCCTTGCTCTTGCAGTGTACGCATAGTACGAGCTAAGTTGGTCACTCGGATCAATGGCACGACTTCTGCTGCGCCACAAGCTACTTTGCTTACAGTTGCGTTCATCGGTGCAGAGCGATCTTTCGGTACGATGATCGCTGCTACGCCAGCTGCGTCGGCATTACGTAGACAAGCACCTAGGTTATGCGGATCCGTCACGCCATCCAACACCAATAGTAGCGGTGACTCATGCTGCGCGAGGATGCCATCGATGTCGTTTTCGTTCAGCTGTTTCGCTGGCTTCACGCGAGCGATGATGCCTTGGTGGTTTGCGCCACGCGCTTTGTCATCCAAGGTTTTACGTGTCATTTGCTGAATCGAAACACCACATACCTGAAGGTCATTTAAAATTGGCATTAGGCGATCGTCTTGACGACCTTTTAGTACAAATGCTTCGATAAAACGCTCTGGTTCGCGCTCCAATACCGCCTTCACTGCGTGAATGCCGTAGATAAATTCGTTACTCATTGTTTAACCTGTTGTTCTGGTCGTATTGCCTGCGCCAATCTACCCCTTTAAATCCAGACTAGATTGGCGATTCAGCCTACTCAGCGTCGCTCTTAGTACGCTTAGTCTTTCTCGGCTTACTGTGTGGCTTTTTCTTGCGTGCTTTTTTCACTTTCGGCTTTTTAGCACCTTCAGTGTCACTGCGTTTTGCTCCATTTTTGCGAGGTTTTTCTGCTTCAGCAGATTCTGGTCGCTTGGTTGGTTCAATCGCCGGTATTGCACGAGTGCCGCCTTTCGTTGCCGCACGCTTTTTCTCTTTCGCTTTGCGTTTGGCATCCGCTGCGCGTTTCTTCGCAGTCTTACCTTTGCCGCGTAGCTTACGGCTTGTTTCGATTAATTCAAAGTCAATTTGCTTGTCATTTAAGTTAACCGCAAGCACTTTCACTTTCACCGCATCACCTAGGCGATAGATGTTACCGAAGCTTTCACCGATAAGTCTTTGACCAATAGGATCAAATTGGTAGTAGTCGTTCGCTAGCGTCGAAATGTGCACCAAACCATCGATATGCAGTTCAGTCAGACGAACAAAGAAACCAAAGCTGGTTACGTTGGCAATAACACCATCTAGCTCGTCGCCAACATGGTCTTGCATATATTCACACTTCAACCAATCAGCCACTTCACGAGTTGCGTCGTCTGCACGGCGCTCTGTCATCGAACATTGCTCACCGTAAAAGTCCATGTCGTCAAACGAGTAGTGGTAACCGCCAGTTGGCGTCCAACGATCTTGGTTGCGACCTTCTTCTTTAGCAATCAGGTACTTGATTGCGCGGTGCAACAGTAGGTCTGGGTAACGACGAATTGGCGACGTGAAGTGTGCGTAACGTTTCAGCGCTAGACCAAAGTGACCGGCATTGTCTGCGTTGTAGACCGCTTGCTTCATTGAGCGCAGCAACATGGTTTGAATCAGTTCTTTGTCCTGACGCTCTGCGATTTGTTTTACCAAATCAGCGTAGTCGGTTGGTGATGGCTCTAGACCACCTTTCAGATCCAGACCTAGCTCACTGAGGAAGTCACGGAAACCTTGCAGGCGCAGTTCACCCGGAGATTCGTGAACACGGTACAACGCTGGCTCTTTCGCTTTCTCAACGTAAGACGCTGAAGCGATGTTCGCTAGGATCATACATTCTTCGATGATCTTGTGTGCGTCGTTACGAATCACTGGCTCGATGCTTTCAATCTTACGATCCGCGTTGAAGATGAACTTAGCTTCAACGGTTTCAAATTCAATCGCACCACGGTTATCACGCGCTTCTTTAAGTACTTTGTACATCGCGTGCAGCTCTTCAAGGTGAGGAACGACAGCGTGATAACGCATGCGTAGCTCTTCATCCCCTTCTAGAATCGCGCCCACTTTGTTGTAAGTCAGACGAGCGTGCGAGTTCATCACGGCTTCGTAGTGCTTGTAGCCCGATAGTTTACCCGTCTCTGAGATGGTCATTTCACACACCATACACAGACGATCAACTTGTGGGTTAAGTGAACATAAGCCGTTTGATAGTACTTCAGGTAGCATTGGCACTACTTGCGATGGGAAGTACACCGAGTTACCACGGTTGATGGCTTCTTTGTCCAGCGCAGAGTCTGTACGTACGTAGTAACTTACGTCAGCAATCGCGACCCATAGACGCCAACCGCCGCTCTTTTTCTTCTCACAGTAAACCGCATCATCAAAGTCACGAGCGTCTTCGCCATCAATGGTTACTAGTGGCAAGTCACGTAAATCGACACGACCTTCTTTTGCTTCTTCCGGAACTTCTTCGCCCAGATTTTCGATCTGTTTATCGACGGCTGCTGGCCAATCGTGTGGAATTTGGTGGGTGCGGATTGCTATTTGCGTTTCCATGCCCGGCGCCATGTTCTCGCCAAGAACTTCAACCACTTTACCCATCATGCCACGTGAGCGAGAGCCGCGATCAGTAATCTCAATCACGACCACATTGCCCATACGAGCACCTGCTTTGTGCTCATTTGGGATCAGAATATCTTGGCTGATACGAGAGTCATCAGGCACAACGTATGAGTAGCCGTACTCTAAGAAGAAACGACCTACGATCTGCGTGTTGCGCTCTTCTAACACGCGAACAAGACGACCTTCACGACGACCACGCTTGCTATTATCAGTTGGTTGCACCAACACGTAATCACCATGGATGATGTGCTTCATCTGATGGTGTGGCAGTACAATGTCATTATCCTTGCCGACACTGCCTTCAGGACGAACCCAACCATGACCATCTTTGTGGCCAATTACGTAACCTTTCACCATCTCTAGTTTTTCTGGTAGCGCATAGCACTGACGACGTGTAAACACGAGCTGTCCATCACGCTCCATTGCTCGCAGTCGACGGCGCAAACCTTCGTATTGTTCTTCACCTTCTAGCTTTAATGCTTCGAACAAATCATTGCGATTCATCGGCACACCAGCTTGCTGCAAAAACTCGGTGATGAACTCTCGGCTTGGAATTGGGTTTTCGTAATTTTTGGATTCACGATCTGCGAAAGGATCGTTTGGAATATTGTCTGACATAGGCACGCCTATCTAGCAAGGAAGGTATAGAGCTAGTATATCCGAGTCTCTCGATAAGCTACAGAAATTGCTTTAAAAAAGAGTGTCAGTAAGAAGATTTATAAAGCGTTAAGAAGACTAAGGACGAGCAAGTAAGATCAGCAGTTCAGAATTATCACTTAATAGCTCTTCAATCGTGCAACCATCCAATTCAGCCAAAAACGCCATTTTCGCTTTTGCTAACTTTTCTTTTAGACGACAGGCTGGCGTGATGTGACAAAACTCTACGGAGCAATTCACCAAATCTAATGGCTCTAAATCGCGCACCACACCACCAACTGTGATTTCTTTAGGTGCTTTCAGTAATCGAATACCACCATTTTTACCGCGTACCGTATGCACATAACCAAGTTGACCAAGACGGTTGATCACTTTCACCATATGGTTACGTGATACACCAAATAAATCAGTCACTTCGGTAATATTTGTTAGCTCATCTTTTGGCAATGAAGCCAAGTAAATCAAGGTTCTGAGCGCATAATCGGTAAAGCTAGTTAACTGCATGTTGCTATCCTCTGTAGTAGCAAAATTGTAATTCTTTTCTTGATCGAAAGATACATTTGAGATACAACTTTAAACATGCATTACAAATACAACTTTAAATAGGAAGCCATTATGCTCAGCAACCAAACCATTGATATCGTGAAAGCAACCGCACCACTTCTTGCAGAAACCGGTCCGAAGTTAACGGCACACTTTTACGATCGCATGTTCACCCACAACCCTGAGTTGAAAGACATTTTCAACATGAGCAACCAGCGTAATGGTGACCAACGTGAAGCTCTATTTAATGCAATCTGCGCTTACGCAACCAACATCGATAACCTACCAGCACTACTTGGTGCTGTAGAGAAAATCGCGCACAAGCACACCAGCTTTATGATCACTAAAGATCAATACCAAATCGTCGGCACACATCTACTTGCGACGATCGACGAGTTGTTCTCTCCGGGTCAGGAAGTGATTGATGCATGGGCAGAAGCCTATGGCGTTTTGGCTAACGTATTTATTCAACGCGAAGAGCAAATCTACCAAGAGAACGCAGCTCTTCAAGGTGGATGGCGTGGCCTGCGTGAATTTGAGTTGGTGGGTAAACAGCTTGAGAGTGAAAACATCTGTAGCTTTGTTTTCAAACCAACCGATGATGAAGTGGTTTCTGAGTACAAACCGGGTCAATACCTAGGCATCTACATCAACAGTGATAAGTTCGAAAACCAAGAGATTCGCCAATACAGCCTATCCTCTGCGGTTCAAGAGAACACTTATCGTATCTCGGTAAAGCGTGAAGAAGGCGGTAAAGTATCGAATTTCCTTCACGATGAATTGAACATCGGCGATAAGGTGCAACTTGCGGCACCTGCGGGTGACTTCTTTATGGATGTGGACGCGACCACACCGGTTGTTTTGGTGTCAGCGGGCGTAGGTCTAACTCCGACTCTGTCGATGCTTGAGAGCCTTTCTGAGCACCAAGCATCGGTAACTTGGGTACACGCTGCAGAAAACGGTCAACAACACGCATTCAAACAGCACGTAAACCAGATCGTGAATACTAAAGAGAACATGAATTCATTGGTTTGGTACAACCAACCAACAGCAGAAGACAAGATTGGTGAAGACTTCCACTTCACAGGCTTCGTCAACCTAAATGAAATTGAAGCGGCCCTTAAGCAAGACAACGTACAAGTCTACTTCTGTGGTCCAGTTGGCTTTATGCAGCACGTGGCGAAACAATTGCTTGAGCTTGGCGTAGCGCAAGAACAGTTCCACTACGAGTGCTTCGGTCCACACAAAGTCGTTTAATCGCCTGCGATTACGCTTCGGGAAAAACAACAAAGCCCACATGATGTGGGCTTTGTTGTATCTATTGGCAGAGCTTTATGAAGTTACTGGTGTTTTAAGAGGACACCTACCAGAAGGTGTCGCGGCGCTTAGCGCGCGCAATAATGTTTTGTGGCATACGTTGCTCAAGACCGTTTCTCAGCATCGCAATACGTTTGTGCTTTCTTTGGTCGGCAGTCACCGAGTTATATAACCAACGGTAAGCATCTTCGTAATCTAACGGGCTACCGTAATCACGCAACAGTAGCTCAGCAAGATGAATACGCGCATTCAAGTTACCCATTGCCGCCGCTTCACGCAGATATGGGATTGCACGTTCTTTATCTTGTTGGACTAAAGTACCACGAGAGTAATAGCGACCTAGCTGCTCTAGTGCAGCAGGCAAGCCTTGGTGTGCTGCGTTTTCCATGTAGTAAAGACCAAGTTCGACATCTTGATCAACACAAACGCCCCACGCCAACATATCGCCATAAAGGAATTCATAAGACGGCAAGTTAATGCGCGTCGCACGTGCCACGATATCTTCCACTAGCTGGCAGTTATCAGCGCGCACGCGTTCTAGATGCTTATTCTGCTCAATAAGCTTTATAAGCTCTGCTTCGGTGTAGATGGGGACAGGCGCCCCTACATCGGCAACATTTGCCTTGGCCGATGTCGCACTCAGCATCAATAACAGTGAAGCAGCCACTGTTCGTAACTTCATAAATGTACTCTTTAAGGTATCTAAGAAACCAAAGATCAGCCAAGGATCTCCTCTGCTTGATAACCTTATCGGCAAAGGTCAGTTAAGCTTTAGGCAATTTTTGCCTCCTACTTAAGCTTAACGGCAAATATTTGCCACAGCGAGTCGCATTTTTCAGCAGTTTTTCCATAGTGAACACAACTCACAGATACAAAAAAACCGGCTATAAAAGCCGGTTTTTATAATCTCTAACGAGTATAGATTAAGCTTCGAATGGGTGAACCTTAATGATAGTTTCGTTACGGTCAGGACCTGTAGAGATGATGTCTACTGGCACGCCAGTTAGCTCTTCAATGCGCTTGATGTAATCTAGAGCAGCTTGTGGTAGCTCTTCGATTGATTTCGCACCGAATGTGTTCTCAGACCAACCAGGCATTGTTTCGTAGATAGGCGTTGCTTTTTCGAATGCTTCAGCAGCCATCGGAGAAACTTCTAGTGTAGAGCCATCTTCCATCTTGTAACCAGTACAGATTTTTAGCTCTTCTAGACCATCTAGTACGTCTAGTTTAGTTAGACAGAAACCAGATACAGAGTTGATTTGGATTGCACGACGCATAGCAACAGCATCGAACCAACCAGTACGGCGTAGACGACCTGTTGTCGCACCGAACTCGTGACCAACTTCACCTAGGTGTTTACCTACTGGATCTTGCTTGTCTAGACCGTCGTATAGCTCAGTCGGGAATGGACCTGCACCAACGCGAGTACAGTAAGCTTTCGCGATACCAAGGATGTAACCGATGTGACGAGGACCGAAACCAGAACCTGCAGCAACCCCACCAGCAGTCGTGTTAGAAGAAGTTACGTACGGGTAAGTACCGTGGTCGATATCAAGTAGAGTACCTTGTGCACCTTCGAACATGATCTTGTCGCCGCGCTTACGTGCTGCGTCTAGTTCGTCAGTTACGTCGATAACCATTGAAGTTAGTAGATCTGCGTAGCCTTTAGCTTGCTCAAGTACTTCTTCGTAGCTTACTGGCTCAGCTTTGTAGAAGTTAACTAGTTGGAAGTTATGGTATTCCATTACTTCTTTTAGTTTCTCTGCGAAAGCTTCCATATCGAATAGGTCACCAACGCGTAGACCGCGACGAGCAACTTTATCTTCGTATGCTGGACCGATACCACGACCAGTTGTACCGATAGCTTTTTTACCGCGAGCGATTTCGCGAGCTTGGTCCATTGCAACGTGGTAAGGAAGAATTAGAGGACATGCTTCAGAAATGAAAAGACGCTCGCGTACTGGAATGCCGCGCTCTTCAAGAGGTTTCATTTCTTTAATTAGAGCTTCAGGCGATAGTACAACACCGTTACCGATAACGCATTTTACGTTATCGCGAAGGATACCTGATGGAATTAAGTGAAGAACGGTTTTTTCACCGTCAATTACAAGTGTGTGACCTGCGTTGTGACCGCCTTGGTAGCGTACCACGTATTTTGCATCTTCAGTTAAAAGGTCTACAATTTTACCTTTACCTTCGTCACCCCATTGGGTGCCTAGAACGACTACGTTATTTCCCATCTTTCCAAGTCTGATTGCTAGTTAAAAATGGATTCTAGCACCGAATCACTCTTCTTGCAGTCATTTTTGTTCACAGAGTTGATACTAGAATGCAAACATCACCGATGTTGTTCATTTCGAAATCACTACATCACTGATAATATTTACCTTTCTTAAATCCACAAGGAATCGCAATGTCTGAGTCAATTTGGCTAGCGATAGGGCTAGTATTGATTGTTGAAGGGATTGGCCCCTTGGTCGCCCCAAATTGCTGGCGCAACATGGTTGCCCAACTGAGCGAGCAACCTGATAACCATCTGCGTCGCATTGGCGGTTGCTTGGTCGTAGCCGGCGCTGTGATCGCTATCATGATGAGTTAATCACTCTACAGATCCAACTCTGACCTATTTGGCCGTTAACAATAAGCGCAGCAAGAAATAGATACAAAAAAGGCTCCATAACGGAGCCTTTTCAATTTGCTTGAACGCGGAGCTTATTTCGCTTCTGCGCCTTTCGCATTGTTCATGTATTGGAAGAATTCACTCTTAGGATCCAGAACAAGGATGTCACTCTTAGAGCTGAACGATTTCTCGTAAGCTTTTAGAGAACGTAGGAAGCTGAAGAACTCAGGATCTTTGTTGTACGCATCTGCGTAGATCTTCGCTGCTTCTGCATCCGCTTCACCTCGTGTTACACGAGCTGTTTTGTCTGCTTCAGCAAGAATCGTTGCTACTTCAAGCTCAGCTTGTGCGCGGATTACTTCTGCTTTCTCACGACCTTGAGAACGGTGTTTACGAGCTACCGACTCACGCTCTGCACGCATACGACGGTAGATAGATTCACTGATCTCATCTGGTAGGTTGATCTTCTTCATACGGAAGTCAACGATACGAACACCCAAATCTTTCATTGCGCTGTCGCGCGTGTCTTTCAACACTTCAGACATGATTAGGTCACGTTCGCCATCGATTTCCAATGCTTCACGAGCGGCTTCAGTACTTACTTCATCACTGCTTGCGTCTTCTGGAAGTACGTCGTTATTACGTGGACCAGATACGATTTGCTTGATTTCACGAGAACCGATTTCCGCACGTAGAACGTCTGTTACTTTACGCTCCAGAAGCGCTTCAGCAGTCAGCGTGTTACCGCCGCCAGTTGCTAGGTAGTAACGACCGAAATCTTCAATACGCCACTTCACGTAGGTATCGATGATTACGTCTTTTTTCTCAGACGTTACGAAACGGTCAGCACGGCCGTCCATTGTTTGGATACGCGCATCAAGTGTTTTCACGCGGTCAAACAAAGGCATTTTGAAGTGCAGGCCCGGCTCGTAAATACGAGTGATGTCGTTGTTGTCTTTCAAGACACGACCAAATCGAACCACAATACCGCGGTCACCTTCAGGAATCACAAACAGTGACATCAGCATTAATGCCAGTGCGATTACCAGTACAGGGATCATTAACTTACGCATTCTTAGTATCTCCCTTGACGTGTACCAGTTGAACGAGACTGCGAGCTCGAAGTGTCTTCTTGCGTACGCTCAGATTCCAATTGGATATGGTCGTACGTTGAAGTCGATTTCGATTTACGTTTAGTGTCTGTTTGACCATCTTGACCAGCCAGTTTATCGATTGGAAGGTAAAGAAGGTTGCCGCTAGATTCAGAGTCAATCAACACTTTCGATGTGCTTGAGTAAACCTCTTCCATCGCATCTAGGTAGAGACGGTCACGAGTTACACCAGGTGCCGCTTGGTATTCAGGCAGTAGTTTTTCAAACTGAGCTACTTGACCAAGAGCTTCGTTGGTTACACGCTCGTTGTAACCTTGCGCTTCTTTCTTCAAACGCTCTGCACGACCTGTTGCTTTCGGCAAGATTTCGTTCTTGTAAGCTTCTGCTTCACGGATGAAACGCTCTTCATCCTCACGCGCAGCGATTGCATCATCAAACGCATCTTTAACTTGCTCTGGCGGACGCGCAGACTGGAAGTTCACATCAACAATCACGATACCCATATCGTAGCTATCGATGATTTGATTTAGCGTTTCTTGTGTCGTTTGACGGATTTGCTGACGACCACTTGTTAGGATGCTATCCATCAGTGAGTCACCAATTACCGCACGCAATGCCGAATCTGTTGCTTGACGCAAGCTGTCGTCTGCATTGGTTACGCGGTATAGATATTTGTATGGGTCAGCAACACGGTATTGAACGTCCATTGCTACTGTTACTACGTTTTCATCTTTTGTCAGCATTAGACCAGATGCACGTAGCGAACGAATCGCTTGCACGTTAACCGCTTCGTATTCGTCGATAAAACGAGGACGCCAGTTCAGACCTGGGTCTACGATACGGTCGTATTTACCTAAACGCAGCACGACACCGCGCTCTGCTTCACCGATGGTGTAAAAGCCAGCGAAGAACCACACCGCAATCGCGATAACTGCAATGACACCAAAGCCAATCGCACTACCACCACCGCCGATAGGTGAACCACCACCGCCGCCTTTTTTACCAAATTTGCCACCCAGCTTTTGACTCAGTTTGCTGAACACTTCATCTAAATCTGGCGGACCTTGATCTCGGCCACCAGGACGCTGGCCACCACGATTATTATTACCCCAAGGGTCATTATCGCGGCCATTGTTGCCGTTGTTATTTCCAGGCTCATTCCACGCCATTAGAAAGCTCCATCATTTGATATGACGTTATACTGTAGCAGTCCTTTAAGTGACTATAAAGTCGACTAAAACTGCCCCTTCTCTTTTTTCAAGTCTAGACCAATCTACCTGTTGCATTCGAATATTGATCAACAAGTTACCTTCCTGGTCATATTCCTCACGTTGAATACACTTCATTTGGAAGAATGTACTACGGAATCGTCCTTGATACTGTGGAGGAATTCGCAACTGATGCTCAACCATTTGCGACGCTAAACGCTCGGTCAGCGCGTCAAACAGAATATCAATGCCTAATCCGTCCATCGCGGAAACCCAGACCGTACGAGGCACGCCTTCCTCATCACGTTCTATACGTGGTTTCTGCTCTTCTAGATTGTCAATCTTGTTCATTACTACGAGTGTCGGCACTTCATGTGCGTCGATCTCTTCTAAAACTTCATGAACAGCTTGAATATTCTCACGAAAACGCTCGTCACTGGCATCAACAACATGTAACAAAATGTCAGCTTCTTGCGTTTCCTGCAAGGTTGCTTTGAAGGCCGCAACCAAATCGTGAGGCAGGTGTCGGATAAAACCAACGGTATCTGCAAGTATCGCAGGTCCTACGTCTGCTAACTCTATCTTACGTAAAGTTGGGTCAAGAGTAGCAAACAATTGATCTGCCGCGTAAACGCCAGCTTCTGTAATACGGTTGAAGAGTGTCGACTTACCCGCGTTGGTGTAGCCCACGAGAGAAATCGTTGGGATCTCTGCTCTGTTTCGGGCACGGCGCCCTTGTTCACGCTGCTTCGCGACTTTTTCAAGACGACGAAGGATAGCTTTGATTCTGTCACGCAATAAACGACGGTCGGTTTCTAACTGGGTTTCACCTGGCCCACGTAGACCGATGCCGCCTTTCTGCCTTTCAAGGTGCGTCCAACCGCGAATTAAACGAGTAGAAATATGACGAAGTTGGGCTAGCTCTACTTGCAGCTTACCTTCGTGTGTTCGTGCTCGTTGAGCAAAGATATCGAGGATGAGACCGGTGCGGTCGAGGACTCGACATTTGCACAGCGCTTCGAGGTTACGTTCTTGGGCAGGAGAGAGGGAGTGATTAAAAATCACAATTTCAGCACCAGTTAATTGTACCGCAGTAGCAATTTCTTGTGCCTTACCCTCTCCGACATAGTATTTCGGGTGTGGGGATTGACGACTGCCAGTCACAACTTGCAGCGCCTCTACCCCAGCGGAAGAAACCAGCATTTCAAATTCAGCCAGATCTTCCCATTCACCTTCTTGCGTGAAGTTGATATGAACAAGTACGGCTCGCTCACCGGATTCATAACGGTCAAACAAGCAATCAACTCCTTATTTTTGCAATACTAAATGAAGAATTAATCTTCAGATTTCTCTTGTGGACGATCACCTTGAGGACGATCACCACTGTGGTGGCTCACTGGACGAGCCGGAACAACGGTAGAGATTGCGTGCTTGTACACCATTTGGTTAACAGTGTTCTTCAATAGGATCACGAATTGATCGAAAGATTCGATCTGACCTTGCAGTTTGATACCGTTCACAAGGTAGATAGATACCGGGATACGCTCACGACGTAGCGCATTTAGGAATGGGTCTTGTAGAGATTGCCCCTTAGCCATTTTATTTTCCTTATTTAATTTGTAGTTGTAATTATTTAGCTAGTGGTGCAATGCAAAAGGTACTGCTTTTTGCATCTGAGCTAAACGAATCAAAAATGCACCCTAAGTAATTAGCAGCATAGTATAAAAACCGCCAATAACAGATCCTTTGAGAGTGCGTTCACGCAAAAACGATCACATTATACACAGCTATCTCAATCAGATGCTATTGCTTCTGACATGGTTTCAAGTGCCTGTTCAATGTTATCGCTATCCAACCAAGTTAAATCATTCCAGCTGCGTAACCAGGTGATTTGACGCTTGGCCAATTGACGAGTTGCACAAATGCCACGAAAAACGGCTTCGTCGCGTGTGCAGTCCCCATCTAAGTACTCCCACATCTGTCTGTAGCCAACGCAACGAATAGAAGGAAGATCAGGGTGAAGATCCTTGCGCGCATACAACGCTTTCATTTCCTCTTCAAAACCCGCTTCCATCATCTTATCGAAACGCAGTTCAATTCGACGGTGAAGTTCTGCCCTGTCCTTGGGAGCTATTGCAAACTGTTTGACTCGGTAAGGCAAGCTGTCGCCTTTAGTTTGAGTCAACTCAGTAAGAGTTTTACCTGAAATACGGAAGACTTCCAACGCTCTCGATAAACGTTGAGGATCGTTTGGATGAATTCTCGCAGCTGATACAGGATCAATCTCTTTCAGCTCATCGTGCAACACCGACCAACCTTTAGTCAATGCCTCTTGCTCAATTTGCTGACGAATTTCAGGATTTGCAGCAGGAAGAGGTGATAAGCCTTCAAGTAACGCTTTGTAATACAGCATTGTACCGCCAACTAAGAGCGGAATTTTTCCTTCTGCAACAATGTCATCCATTGCTTGTAGTGCATCACGACGGAAGTCCGCCGCAGAGTACGATTCGCTCGGGTCAAGAATATCGATGAGACGATGCGGCGCTAGACTCAGCTCGCGCTCATCAGGTTTCGCCGTACCAATGTTCATGTCTTTGTAGATCAACGCCGAATCCACGCTGATGATCTCAACCGGATATTTCTGGCGAAGACGAATCGCTAGCTCTGTTTTACCTGATGCAGTTGGCCCCATTAAAAATAGCGCCAAAGGTAGTTTGTCTGTCATGGTCTTAATTTGGCAATCGTGGCAGAGAAATCAACAGCAGACACAAATTTCGTGTCTTCTAATGGCAATTGACCATGTCTTAGCTGTTCAAGTTCCGCAATAATTTGGATGGCTTCGGAAAGAGTATAGTGGCTCTTAACTGTGGTGACCTGCAAAGCAAGCCAATCTATCAGCTCAGATAATAAATGAGCCGTTGCCACTTCCCTCGTCACGCGAGTTTGCGCGTAAGATAACAGATCTGGTATCAAATTTTGTAAGTTTTGTTGACGCAATGGTGAAGGTACGCCCATGACCATCAAGGCTTTATCATTTCGAGCTTTTAGCTGAATGCCTAACTGAGCAAAATCTTGTTGGTAATCCTGCGCAAGTTGAACCAACTCCGGTTCCAATTTCACCGATAATGGTACCAGTAGTGGTTGCGCTTTTAATGCACCATCACTTGGTGTGAGTTGCCCTTTGGTTCGATAGAACTCAGCTCTTGGTAACGCAACCAAAGCAGCGCCACTGTCGCTGCTCATCAATACATACTGTTCGTCCACCACGGCTAAAGCTTTGCTGAGAGCCGTAACGGGAGAGAGTTCTGTCTCTGTTGGTACACTTACAGCCTCTCTGATCGTTTCAGTTTGAGGCTCAAAATCTGGCGTTTGAAGCAATTCATGATAAGCGCGCACTTCTTGTTTACTTGGCGCAGGCTCAGCATGACGTTGTTCTCTGTTAGAGCTTGGTTTAGGCGCAGGTTTTGACTCAACCCAATCTGTTCGTCTGAAAGAGTCTGCCGGACGTGCTTCTCGCACAGAAGAATCACTTGGTGCCCTATCGCGAGGTTTCGCTTCATAGTCTGAACGCCCCGGATAAGCTGGAGTGTTCTCAATCGCTTGATAGACTTGTTCTGGCACAGGAGAGGTCACAGGCTCTGGTGCGCTGACTGGTTCTTGGTTTGCCGTGCTCGCCTCAAAAGATTCAACAGGATCGGCATGGTGGAACGCGGATTCGTTGACGTGGGGTTTATCAATCACTGAGCTTTGTGCAAGCGCATCTGCCAAAGCTTGATAGATAAAGTCATGCACTAAACGGGCTTGATGGAAACGCACTTCATGCTTAGCAGGGTGCACGTTAACATCCACTTGGTGCGGGTCGAGCTCAATAAAC
The DNA here is from genome assembly GCF_002021755.1 of Vibrio owensii. NCBI lineage: Bacteria > Pseudomonadati > Pseudomonadota > Gammaproteobacteria > Vibrionales > Vibrionaceae > Vibrio > Vibrio owensii. The sequence goes on along the minus strand of NZ_CP019959.1, from coordinate 2,112,190 downwards.
AAGACATACGCGGCGAACTGATCCGGCTTTAAGCTGGTTTCATAGCTTTGACGAATCGCGTGATTGATCAATTTGTCACGCATCATACGCCCATTCACGTAACAGTATTGTAAATCACTCTGCTGTCTCGCCCCTTCTGGCGTGGTGATCCAGCCATGAAGCTTGAGACCCTGATGCTCCAATTCGATGCGCAGCATATTACGCACAAAAGCATTGCCACATACCGCAGCAATGCGTTTTTCTATTTGAAGCTGATTTTTTGCCGCGCGGTATTGGCGAATCATTTTGCCGTTGTGGCGAACATTGATAGTGACATCAAAGCGACTTAACGCAATGCGCTTTAGCAGCTCGTCGATGTGAGCAAATTCGGTTTTCTCAGTGCGGAGGAATTTACGGCGTGCGGGCGTATTAAAGAACAGATCTAAGACTTCAACCGAGGTACCGATTGGGTGTGCCGTCGGCTGGAGCTTAACCTTCATGTCACGCCCTTCCGAGTAGGCACTCCACGCTTGTTCTTGCGCTGCCGGGCGAGACGTCATGGTTAATCGCGACACAGAGCTAATACTCGCTAACGCCTCACCGCGGAATCCCAAACTCATGATGGCTTCTAGATCGTCCAATGTGTGGATCTTAGAAGTAGCATGGCGACTCAACGCCAGACCTAACTCATCTTTCACAATCCCTTTGCCGTTATCGCGTACGCGAATCAGCTTGGCGCCACCTTTCTCGATATCAATATCAATACGAGTCGCGCCAGAGTCGAGACTGTTCTCTACCAGTTCTTTCACGACAGAAGCAGGTCTTTCGACGACCTCTCCTGCCGCGATTTGGTTTGCCAGTCGAGCTGGCAAAATCTTGATGGTCATGATGAGTTATCAGCTCACTTATTTGTTTGGAATGATCAGCACCTGCCCAACCGCTAGTTCATCAGAACGTAAGTTGTTCGCCTTACGAATACTCGACACGCTAACGCCATACTTCGATGCGATCTTACCTAGGTATTCACCGCGAGCAACCTTGTGCTTGCGGATTGGTTTGTCTTTCACTGCGACAGTGATCTTCAACTTCTGGCCAACCCAAACCGTATCTGATTTCAGATTGTTCTCACGGCGAATATCCGCAATTTTCACTTTGTAGTGACTGGCAATCTTGCCAAGGAACTCTCCGGATTTAACCGTGTGCGTGATCGTCTCAGTTTCAACGGTATTTGGCTTGTTCGGAATAGAAACCGACGCCGCACCAGAACCAGGAATTTTCAGTTTTTGACCAACCGCCAAACCACTCGATTTAAGCTTGTTCGCGCTCATGATTGCTTTGGTCGACGTACCGTATTTCTGAGCAATCACAGACAGCGATTCACCACGTTTCACAGTATGAATCGATGGCTTGGCAGAAGACGAGAACACCGTGCCTTCTGGCGGGTTATCTTTCAGATATTGTACAACCGCTTTAGTGATAGCTCGTGCTAACTTGTCTTGGTGCGCACGTTGGAACAATAACTTCTCTTCCGTTGGGTTCGAGATAAAACCGGTTTCAACCAGAACTGAAGGGATTTGCGGAGAACGCAGAACCGCCAAGCTGGTATTGATCGGCTTCGAGTTATGCAAACGAGCAACTTTACCCATCTCGCCAAGAATGTTGGTTGCTAGCTTATAGCCTTCTTTCTGTGAATGGCTGAACTGAAGATCCAGCAATGTTTGGTTCACGTTACGATCATTGGTGTTGCTAACAAACGCCGTACCCGAACCACCGAGCAACTCAGATTGTCTCTCGTGGTTTTCAACCCAACGTGAAATTTCTGTGTTTGCACGACGAGTATTCAATACAAATACCGAACCACCACGAGGTTTTGGAGAGGTGAACGCATCAGCGTGAATCGAAATTAGCAGGTGAGCATTGTTCTCACGCGCAATCGCCACACGGCGGTTGAGGTTAACAAAGTAGTCACCGTTACGAGTCATACGCGTTTTGATACCTGGAACCGCATCTAACTGAGCCGAGATCTTACGAGAAATGCTCAGCACCGCATCCTTTTCATATTTACGACGTGATGGACCGATTGAGCCAGGATCTTCACCACCATGACCAGGGTCGATGACGATAAGAATTTCTTGTGCACGCTTCACCGAGCTCATGTCTTTACTTGGTGTTGCTGGAGTACTTGGTTTCGGTGTACTGGTTGCTGCTGTCGATGTCTTCGCGCCATGCGGCAAGTCAATGACCAAACGGTGGCCATATTGCCCAGCCGGCGTTGGCTTTAGCGTGAAGAGTTCAGCTTTAACGTTCTTTTTGAGCTCAAATACTAAACGGTATGTACCTTTACTCGGTGGAGAACTCTTACGAACCCGCTTTAGAACCGGGCTGTCAGTTACGGTGACAGGCAATTTGGCTTGCATCGTGGTGTTTTTAATATCCACGACTAGGCGGTCTGGTCCAGACAGAGAAAAATAGGAATAATCTGCTTCCGAGCTCAAATCGATGACGACACGAGTCTCATCTGGTGAAGGCCAAACTCGGAAACTTTTTACGACGTTAGCAAATGCTAAATTGGGGATGATAAGGAGAAAAGTGGCGACAAACGCCGCCACTACTCTAAATTTAGGAAGACTCAACATAGCTCCAATCGACTGAGTAACTGCACACCATATTCATTGTTCGCCGTTAGTTCGGCTACACGCTGCTCGCCTTGGTAACGAATGTCCACATCAAGATCTGGTTGTGGCAGCATTCCTTGCCCTTTCTCTGGCCATTCCACCAAACAAATCGCATCATCCGTGAAGTAGTCTCGAATCCCCATGAATTCCAACTCTTCCGGATCCGCCAATCGGTAAAGATCAAAATGGTAAACTTGCCACTTATCTAGCTGATAAGGTTCAACCAAAGTATAGGTCGGGCTTTTTACATTTCCTTGATGGCCAAGAGCACGGACAAAACCACGACTGAAGGTTGTTTTACCCGCACCCAGATCACCGTGCAGATAAATGGTGGTTTGTTGAGAACAAAGCTGAGCCAGTGCGGTGCCTAGTGCTACCGTTTCATGCTCATCTTTAAGATTAAATTGTTTCGTGCTCATTGATGTTTCTCTAACTAATGATCGTTGACTATATAAAAATCAAAAGAACAGGAATAGTAAACTGTGTTGGTTTTGAGAGACAAGCTCTCAAATGTCATATATGCGAAAAAATGACCAAAAAAGACAAATCCTAATTACCTGATTCTATTGAATGCATAAGGAAAATTGCTCATGCCCACGTCAACTTTTGCTGACTTTGTTTCAAAATACTTATCTAGACTTTCTGGTAGCACCAATTCATAAGATCCGGTAAGATCCGCCCCCCTTTATCTCGGTGATAAAACATGAACTTCGAACAACTCGCTCAACAAATCAAAATTTGGGGTAAAGAGCTCGGCTTTCAAAAAGTCGGCATCTGCGATGTTGATCTTAGTGAACATGAAGCGGCTCTGCAAAAATGGCTTGATGCTGGCTATCACGGTTCGATGGATTGGATGGCTCGTCACGGCATGATGAGAGCCAGACCCAATGAACTTCTACCGGGAACCGTACGTGTCATCAGCGTGCGCATGGACTATCTGCCTCCTGAAGCTAAGTTCGCTTCCAATTTGGCAAATAAAAACCATGCTTACATCAGTCGCTACGCGCTTGGTCGTGATTATCACAAGTTGGTGAGAAAGCAGCTTAATAAACTTGGCAAACTTATTGAGCAAGAAGTCGGACAATATGGCTATCGCCCCTTTGTCGATTCAGCCCCAATCCTTGAACGCCCACTCGCTCAAAAAGCCGGGTTAGGCTGGACAGGCAAGCACTCACTTATTTTAGATAAAGACTGTGGCTCATGGTTCTTCCTTGGCGAATTGCTTATCGACTTGCCATTACCCGTGGATGAACCAAGCGTCGATCAATGTGACAAGTGTAAAGCATGTATCACATCCTGTCCGACACAAGCTATCGTTGACGATAAAATCGTAGATGCACGACGCTGTATCTCTTATCTCACTATCGAATTTGATGGTGTTATCCCTGAAGAGTTCCGTAAACCAATGGGTAACCGTATCTACGGATGCGACGATTGTCAGTTAGTTTGTCCATGGAACCGATACGCGGAAGTTACCGTTCAAGAAGACTTTCACCGCCGTGATAGTTTTGAAGACCCAGATCTCATTACTATGTTCAATTGGGATGAAGCAACGTTCCTTAAACAAATGGAAGGGTCTGCGATCCGCCGAATTGGCCACTTACAATGGTTGCGTAATATTTCTGTCGCACTTGGTAATGCAGAATATAGCCAAAAGGCCATTGACGCCTTAGAGAGCCGTCGTGGTGAAAGTGAATTACTAGATGAACATATCAATTGGGCTCTAGAACAGCAATTCAGCCAATTCCCTACCAATGAATCAGACTCTATCGAGACGAAGAAGAAACGCTTAATCAGAATCGTCGAAAAAGGCCTTCCAAGAGACGCCTAACGCGTAGCTCATATGCAAGAGATTGAAAACACTTTTTACATGTTCAATTCATGACCTTGTTCTCAATTCTGGAATGTGGAAAAAAAGTCAAGACTCGAAAGATTTCAGGGAAGAGAAAAAAGTTAAACACAACCTGAAGAAATGATTAGGATCAAAAAAACACAAATTAATGATCCTGATTTAACGCACCCGATCCGCAATAAAAGCAACTTTCCCCATAAATAACATACACTTACGTGGTAAAGAGAAATTTTTATTGTTGTCGAATAAAGAAAAGATCTTTCTTTGCGGCCCTTTAAACCCAAGCTGAAAACACTTTATCAACCAACTTATCCACAGAATGATATATGTGGATAACTCTGTTAATTAAAGAGCAGAAAGCACTCCGAACACCAGATAATTCGTTGCTCAGACAAGTCGTCTCATGTTTAAAACACAAACGAAATCGTCCGGCATCGACTGATGCGGATTAAAATATGATTTTCAGGGGTTCATGCTTCGCAGCATTATGAAAAGAGCGATGTGAATTGGTTGCGGGAGCCGGATTTGAACCGACGACCTTCGGGTTATGAGCCCGACGAGCTACCAAGCTGCTCCATCCCGCGTCCATGTATCACTGCTTTAAGCAGTAATAAGAATTGGAACGACACACGAAGTTCCCTATCCATAACAGAAAGGCGTAACCTCAACCTTGGTAAGTTTGCTCTGTAAACGAGCGAGTGTCGCAATTCACTGTTAAGCACAATGAAAGCTATCAAATTGGAGCGACACACGAGGTTCGAACTCGTGACCTCAACCTTGGCAAGGTTGCGCTCTACCAACTGAGCTAGTGTCGCATGTCACTGTTAAGCACAATGAGGACTATTAAATTGGAGCGACACACGAGGTTCGAACTCGTGACCTCAACCTTGGCAAGGTTGCGCTCTACCAACTGAGCTAGTGTCGCATATCACTGTTAAGCACAATGAGAGCTATTGCTTTCTACCTTGAGAAAATTGGAGCGACACACGAGGTTCGAACTCGTGACCTCAACCTTGGCAAGGTTGCGCTCTACCAACTGAGCTAGTGTCGCATATTCTCAAAGAGAATTGGTTGCGGGAGCCGGATTTGAACCGACGACCTTCGGGTTATGAGCCCGACGAGCTACCAAGCTGCTCCATCCCGCGTCCGTATTTCACTGTTAAGCACAATGAGAGCTATCAAATTGGAGCGACACACGAGGTTCGAACTCGTGACCTCAACCTTGGCAAGGTTGCGCTCTACCAACTGAGCTAGTGTCGCATATTCTCAAAGAGAATTGGTTGCGGGAGCCGGATTTGAACCGACGACCTTCGGGTTATGAGCCCGACGAGCTACCAGGCTGCTCCATCCCGCGTCCGTATTTCATTGTTAAGCACAATGAGAGCTATCAAATTGGAGCGACACACGAGGTTCGAACTCGTGACCTCAACCTTGGCAAGGTTGCGCTCTACCAACTGAGCTAGTGTCGCATATTCTCAAAAGAGAATTGGTTGCGGGAGCCGGATTTGAACCGACGACCTTCGGGTTATGAGCCCGACGAGCTACCAAGCTGCTCCATCCCGCGTCCATAGTTCACCATTTAAGGCATGATGAAAGGCCTTTTAATTTGGAGCGACACACGAGGTTCGAACTCGTGACCTCAACCTTGGCAAGGTTGCGCTCTACCAACTGAGCTAGTGTCGCATATTCTCAAAAGAGAATTGGTTGCGGGGGCCGGATTTGAACCGACGACCTTCGGGTTATGAGCCCGACGAGCTACCAAGCTGCTCCACCCCGCGTCCGTAATTCACCATTTTAGGCATGATGAAAGCCTTTTAATTTGGAGCGACACACGAGGTTCGAACTCGTGACCTCAACCTTGGCAAGGTTGCGCTCTACCAACTGAGCTAGTGTCGCATATTCTCAAAAGAGAATTGGTTGCGGAGCCGGGATTTGATCCGGGCGGCGCATCCGTCGACGGCCTGAGGGTTATGATAAATAACGATCAAACTGTCTTGAATTTGGTTGCGGGAGCCGGATTTGAACCGACGACCTTCGGGTTATGAGCCCGACGAGCTACCAAGCTGCTCCATCCCGCGTCCATAGTTCACCATTTAAGGCATGATGAAAGGCCTTTTAATTTGGAGCGACACACGAGGTTCGAACTCGTGACCTCAACCTTGGCAAGGTTGCGCTCTACCAACTGAGCTAGTGTCGCATCAACAACGTTTCCGTCGTTCAGGGCTGCGAATTATAAGAGCATTTTTTTGTGATGCAAGTCCTTCGTTCAAAAAAACTTTATTTTTTTACCAACAGATGAAAAAGCAAGCAAAACGCTCATTAATTACAACAATTTGGATCGCAGCCTTAACAGTTAGATCTTAAAGATCGTTTCGCGGTAGTACTTTAGCTCAGCAATCGACTCACGGATATCATCCAATGCCAGATGCGTGCCCTGCTTCGAAAAACCGTCTAACACTTCTGGTTTCCAGCGGCGAGTCAGCTCTTTTAGCGTACTCACGTCCAAATAGCGGTAGTGGAAGTATTCTTCCAACTCAGGCATATGTTTGTACAAGAATCGACGGTCCTGACCAATGCTGTTACCACAAATTGGAGAAACACCCTTTGGTACCCATTTTTCGAGAAACTCAATGGTCTGCGCAACAGCATCTTGCTCTGAAATTTGGCTGTTTTGAACACGCTCAACCAAACCACTTGCCGTATGTGTATTGGTACACCAGTCGTCCATCTTAGCCAATTCTTCTTCTGGCTGATGGACAGCAAGAACAGGACCTTCAGCCAAAATATTCAATTCACTATCCGTGACGATAGAAGCAATTTCGATGATTTTATGCGTTTCAGGATCGAGCCCTGTCATCTCTAAATCCACCCAAATCAGGTTTTGATCGCTAAAGGACATGATTACGCCGCCTATTTGTTTATCGATAAAAGAGGTACTATACCTGAAAATACTTGAAACACGATACTCACTCGATTGACGAAGATTCCGTTTAATCAACTGAGTTAACTCACATTAAGTACAAGATTGTGGCAAAAAAGAAAAAGTTAACCAAAGGTCAGGTGCGCCGCGTACGCAGCAACCAACAAAAACGCCTAAAGAAGCAAGAAGAGTCCATCCAGTGGGATGAGAACATGCTAGGCGCAAGTAAACAGGGTCTCGTTATCACTCGTTTCGGTCAGCACGCTGACATCGAAGATCTAGAAACGGGTGAAGTGCAGCGCTGTAACCTTCGTCGTGGTATCGAATCACTGGTATCAGGCGATCGCGTGCTATGGCGCGAAGGTCTTGAATCAATGGCTGGTATTTCTGGTGTTGTTGAAGCCGTTGAACCTAGAACATCCATGCTGACTCGCCCTGACTACTATGATGGTTTGAAACCCGTCGCCGCGAACATCGATCAAATGGTGATCGTTTCTTCGGTTTTGCCAGAGCTTTCACTCAACATCATCGACCGCTACCTAGTGGCGTCCGAAACACTGAACATTGCACCGCTATTGGTACTCAACAAAATCGACTTGCTTGCTGAAGAAGATCGAGCAATGTACGAAGAGTGGCTAGAAGAATACAAACGTATTGGCTACAAAGTATTGTTTGTAAGTAAGCAGTCAGGCGAGGGCATTGCAGAACTTGAAGAGCAACTACGCGACCGTATCAACATCTTCGTTGGGCAATCTGGTGTAGGTAAATCAAGTCTAGTGAACGCGTTAATGCCAGAACTTGAGCAAGAAGTTGAAGAAGGTGAGATCTCTGAGAACTCAGGCTTGGGTCAACACACTACAACGGCTGCTCGCTTGTACCACATCCCTACTGGTGGCGATCTGATTGACTCACCAGGAGTACGTGAATTTGGTTTATGGCACTTAGAAGCAGAAGAAGTGACCAAAGCGTTCGTTGAATTCCGTCCTTATCTTGGTGGGTGTAAGTTCCGCGACTGTAAGCACAACGACGATCCTGGCTGTATCTTGCGAGAAGCCGTGGAAAAAGGCGAAGTGAGTGAAGTCCGTTTTGAAAACTACCATCGCATCCTGGAAAGCATGAGTGAAAACAAAGCAAACCGTCAGTACTCACGCAGCAAGAAAGCGGATCTGTAGCTGAGTTAAGACTGCAACTGTGTAAGAAATCATCACCTAATACTGACAAGCAGATTAAATTTCAGTAACATCACGCGCCCTAAAGCGAGAATCAAACAGAAGTATCGGAATTAAAGATGGACAAGATTAAAGTTGGACTGCAGTACTGGATCCCACAACATGGGTTAACACGCCTAGTGGGCAAACTGGCTTCAGCTGAGGCTGGCGGTCTAACAACAGCAATCATTCGCTGGTTTATCAAGCAATACAACGTGAACATGGATGAGGCGAAGCACTCCGATCCTAAACACTTTAAAACCTTCAATGAGTTCTTTGTACGTGAGCTAAAGGAAGGCGCACGCCCAATTGCTGAAGGCGATGCCGTGATCACTCACCCTGCAGACGCGTGTGTAAGCCAATTCGGTCCGATTGAAGATGGTCAGCTTATCCAAGCTAAAGGTCATAACTTCTCAGCACAAGAACTACTTGGCGGTGACGCAAAACTAGCGGAAGAGTTCCAAGACGGTTCTTTCGCAACCTTGTACCTATCACCTCGTGATTACCACCGTGTGCACATGCCATGTGACGGTACGCTACGTCAGATGATTTACGTACCTGGTGACCTATTCTCGGTAAACCCACTAACCGCAGAGAACGTGCCAAACCTATTCGCACGTAACGAACGCGTGGTATGTATCTTTGATACTGAGTTTGGTCCAATGGCACAAGTACTGGTTGGTGCAACCATCGTAGGTAGCATCGAACAAGTATGGGCTGGCACTATCACGCCACCACGTGGAAACTCGGTTTACAAATGGGATTACCCTGCAGAAGGTGATAAAGCAGTTATCTTGAAGAAAGGCGAAGAAATGGGTCGCTTCAAGCTTGGCTCAACCGTTATCAACCTGTTCGCAAAAGATGCTATCGCATTCGATGAAAGCATGGAAAATGGTAAGCCAACCGTAATGGGTACTCCTTACGCCCACCAGCAGTGAGCTTTTCCGCTCAAACTGATTTTAAAGCCTCCGCTCGCGGGGGCTTTTTTGTATCTTAAACCCCATCCCTATCCAAATGTACACAATAACAAAGTTACAAAAAAGTTAAGATCGCAGATCAAATAATCAACAAACTAAGTATTCATACGGTTGATATAAACCAAATTGCTTTTTAGAGTGGTTGCTCTTTTGCTTGGGAAATCAAGCATCAATGGAGCAAAAGCTTCATGACAAGGAAGACACACTAACAAGGAATATAAAATGCGATTAACCAAAGTTGGCTTAGCAGTGATCACTGCTCTTTTGGCGAGTGGTTGTAGCGATGACGACTCGACGTCTTCGGCCGCCACACCCGCGAAACTTAACTTCTCCATCCAAGGTATTGCAACCGATGCCCCTATCGCTAATGCGCTAATAACAGCAAAAATTGGCGATAGAACCGTTACAACGACGGCAAATGAGACAGGAAACTACTCATTAGATTTCGAATATGACGAAGGCTCGCTGGCCGGGACTGAGATGGTTGAAGTAACAGCGAAAGGTGAAGGTCAACAATCACATATCGAACTCATCGGTCAACTGGGCTCTTTTAACATGTTATTAGAGCAAGCAGGAGACGATAACACGCTGCAGCAAGAGGAATCATCCAGAACAGCTATTACCCAAATTAGCACTGCGATGCACTTTTTAAGTCAGCAATCAGGACAAGAGCTTTCCAATGACGAAGCTTTAGTGGCTGCAGAATCGCAAGTCGATGTTGAGGAACTACTGGAAATAAGTGCCATCATCAAAGTTCTGGCTGACAACCCAGATTATACGCCAGAGGAAGAAAGCAGTATTCTGGATATTCTGAGTTCATCAGAAGAAGGGGTCGAAAAGGCGCTTGAAGAGTACTTCGCTAACAATCAACTTTTGGATGAATCAGGCGAGCTTATTCCTGAGTTTTCTAAAGCTATTGAAGAAGCAAAACAACAAACTATCGATGATCCTCTCGTGACTCCAAGCTTTGATGCTGTTGGTCTTGAAGGTACTTACCTTCTGCACAGTTCAGTCGCCAATGGATGGGTTGCGGGGTATGGTGAAGTCATTCGCATTGATGACGAAAACCAAGCCTGGCTAAGTGATTCTCAGACACCTTATCAACTCTCATCAGACAAGGATTCGCACTGGAACCTCACTCCAACAGGAAAGCTCTACATATCTACTTTGAACAGCTCTGAAAGCGTTAGTGTTATGTCTGGAGAAGACATCGTTCAACTGTTCGGAGATGAGGCGAAAGAGGTGTTACCAAGTCTCGATACATGGCTGGAGGTGAAGCAAACACTAAGAGGCATCACTCTAACCAAGTTAACTAAAGGCACTGAAAGCAAAGTCGCGACGACATTCACTTACCAACACATTCTTGATGTTCCGGGCTCAGCATCGTTAACTGCCACCACCGAGGTGGATTCAACCGCAGTGTTGAGTAAAACCAATAACGAAAATGAGATTTGGAAAGAAGCCCCTAGTGGTACATGGGCACTGCCTATCATTGCTGACATGAAAGGAGTCTACGATGAACAGGCACAAGATTACCTAGTTCACCAACAAGTGACGCTAGAAGATAACTCAACTGTTTTAGATTCAGGCGGAGACAATCTAGGAACGTGGCACTTTGAGTCAGGTGAGCTATCGATAAAAGCTTCTGAAGGTTGGGAAGTAACATACTTACCACATCGCTCTGAGGAGGGGTTAATTAGTGCGTTGGTCACGGTAAGTGTCGACAGTAAAGAGCAAAGCACCATCAATTGGTTAGCACCTTTCTCTCAAGAAGAAAGCACTCTTAAAGATGATTTTCTCCAAGAAATGCCTTATGTACTCGGCGCTTGGGTTAACAGTTGGAAGGCCAGCGAGAGTAATGCAGGGTTGCCGGATATCAATACCGTTTATGGTTATACATTTACACAAAGTGGCCAAGCATCCTGGACCTGGACAAGTTATGACGAAGAAGATAACCCGTACTTCATAACGGAATACACTAGCTTCCAACAATGGGCATCACCTGAAGAGCATCAATACGTTCTTAAAGGTACCAGTGACATGTATGGCTACATGAGAGAGCGAGAACGCACATGGACGACAATCAGTACTCTAGAAAATGGACGCCACCTTGTTCTGGAGCAGTCAAACATGCGCCAAGGTTACACCGATGATCAAGAGAGCTTTGAGGAAGGTTACTGGATTTTCCCTCGCATCAATGTACTAAAACCTATTGATCTCTCTACCTATGCAGAGGCTTATCAGCGAAGTAAAGATAAGGGATCTATCCTCGAGTAGATTTTCCTCTTCCCCTAGCCTCCGACGTTATTAATCTTCGGAGGCTTTTTTGACAAAAAGCAAAACTCTGTTCGAAATTTCGCCTCTCTTTTTCAAACTCGTACTTGCCTCTAAGTACCTAAAAGCGCAATCAATTATTCTGCGTTGAGGGATGATTATAAAAGGGGCTGCCAATGCCAAAGATGAGTGCGGACACACTGGTCAAGTTACTTGTGTGTTTTTTGATTCCACTCGGCGTCTTAATGATGCCGATAGATGCCATTCCAATTGACGATCTCACTTTAATTCAGCATCGTCTTCTGGCTATTTTCCTTCTTGCTGCACTACTTTGGGTATTAGAACCGGTTCCCGTCTTCGCTACTTCGATTCTTATCATCGCACTTGAATTGATTATGATATCGGACAAAGGCTTACACCTATTTCGCAATCCACCAGCGGGACATGATTTGGGTGAGTTGATCGCTTACACCGATATTTTTTCCGCCTTCTCCTCTCCCATCATCATCCTTTTCATGGGTGGTTTCGCACTCGCTATTGCTGCCTCTAAATACGAGCTTGATAACAACCTTGCTCGTGTGCTGCTCAAGCCGTTTGGCACTCAACCTAAGTTCATCATGTTAGGCTTAATGCTGATCACCGCCGTGTTCTCGATGTTTATGTCGAACACTGCGACGACCGTTATGATGCTGGCACTCCTTGGTCCCATTGTTGCTTCAGCGCCAAAAGGAGACTTGGGGATCAAAGCGCTGGTTTTGTGTATTCCTATTGCCGCTAATACAGGTGGTATTGCAACGCCAATCGGTACACCACCCAACGCGATTGCCTTGCAATATTTAACCGGAGAAAACAGCATCGATTTCCTATCTTGGATGATGATGGGCTTGCCTTTTGTCTTAGTGCAATTGACGCTGGCTTGGTTCTTATTGCAAAAGCTCTTCCCTTCTAGCGAACCAGAAATGAAGCTGCGTCTGGATGGTAAGTTCAAGAAGAGCTGGCGTGCGATCGTTGTTTACGTCACCTTCGCCATGACCATTCTGCTGTGGATGACAACCAAAGTGCATGGCATGAATACCTATGTCGTCGCCATTATTCCACTCGCTGTATTCACGCTAACAGGCATCATGGGTAAAGAAGAGCTCAAGCTTATCAACTGGGATGTGCTGTGGCTGGTAGCCGGTGGTATCGCCATTGGTATTGCGCTAGATAAAACCGGCTTGGCAGAAGCACTCGCTCACGCAATAGATTATGAGTCCCTGTCTCCATTTGCGGTGGTCGTTGCCCTATCGGTCGTGTGTTGGCTAATGGCAAACTTTATGTCCAACACCGCCACCGCGAACTTGTTGATGCCGATTGCAGCAGCGATTGGAGCTTCTATGCCGAGCCTGGTTGCTATCGGTGGCTTGCAAGGTTTGTTGGTTGTGGTCGCCTTCTCGGCATCGCTAGGTATGATTTTACCAGTCTCTACACCACCTAACTCACTCGCTTACTCAACAGGCTTAATTGAAAGCAAAGACATGGCAAAAGTCGGGTTGATTATCGGCTTGGTTGGCCTGTTCATCGTCTATGGCGCTGTGATTATCTTGTTCTAACACACTAACTTCGGGGTGGTTCACGCCACCCCAGACTCTTTCCTTCCAGCACTTTCAACCCATAGCGATATTTACGAAATCTATATCGATTTTCGAATCCAAAAAAATCACTTTTATAATCAACATATTGAATAAAAATCACGCTATTTATCTCAAGTTTCTACGTAAAACGTCGATAAATTAGCTACAGCCTTTCATGTAACTTTCAGTGCTTGAATCGTCTCACACCCTTTGAAGTCACGGCTCGTGACATTGATCTTTTTGTCTGTTTTATGAAGGTAAGGCAATGAGAAATACCATCAAACTTAAAATACAGATTGCGATTGCAGTCATTATCGCCATTGTTAGTGGCGTTCAAGCTTGGGTTTCCGTAAATCAACTGCGCGAAGAAACCACTTCTACCCTGAATCGAGAAATTCAAAACATCTCTCAATCGACCAACCGTTATATCAGCGATTGGCTGGCGATTCGCAGTGACATGATGCTCGCGAATGAAAACATCATCGCTGGCAGTGACGATGCCGATCGCGAGATGCTACTGACAAAGCGAGCCGGTAAGTTTTTATCGGTCTACGCTGGCTTCTCTGACGGCTCGATTGCCTATGGTGATAAGTCTGAATCTTGGCCTTCTGACTATGATCCTCGCACTCGTCCTTGGTATCAAGATGCGATGGCGAAATCGGGGTTGATCATCACAGAGCCATACCAAGACTTCGATGGCAGCATTGTGGTTAGCTTTGCTAAGGCATTCAATCAAGGTAAAAAAGGTGTACTTGCCGCTGACTTAGCAGTAACAGACATCATCAAAGAAGTCCTTAACATTCAGCTTGATAACGATGGCTTTGCGTTCCTAGTTGATGGCAACAATAACTTGGTGGCTTACAAAGATGAAAAGCTTAGCCAAAAACCGCTAACAGAACTCAACCCAGCCTTAACTCATAGCACGATGATGACGCTGGCCGGTGATGCGAAACTAGACACCATTCAATGGCCGAGCCAAGGCGACAAGCTGATTTACGTGGCTAAAGTGCCGAACACCGATTGGTCTTTAGGTATTGTGCAAGACAAACAAATGGCGTTTGCTTCTGTCTCTGAGCAGGTGACGTTTACGGCTATCGCTTCTATCGTGCTGTACCTGATTATTGCGGCAATCAGTACTTACATCATCACTCGCCTACTGCAGCCACTTCAAACGCTGTCTGATGCGCTTTCAGAGTTATCACAGGGCGAAGGCGACCTTACTCAACGCATCAAGATCGAGCGCATGGATGAGATTGGTGAACTTGCCACTCACGTGAACCAGTTCCTTGCTCAAATGCAGACCATGTTGAAGAGTATTGTTGAAAACAGTGAGCAACTTTCGGAACAAGCTAATCAAGCAAACGAGCTATCTGCGATGGCTGCAGGTCGTGTTGAACATCAGCAAAATGACGTCAACCAAATTGCTACTGCTATTCATGAGATGTCAGCAACCGCTGCTGAGGTAGCAAGTCATGCAGAGCTAACAGCAAGCGCTTCGCAAAACTCCGCATCTGCTTGCATGGAAGGGCAAAACGTCATCCAGAAAAACCGTGAAGCGATTGTCGAGCTGGCTGAACAAGTCAGTGATGCTGCCAGCGTGATTTCAGAGCTAGAAGCAAACACGCAAAGCATCAACCAAATCCTATCGACGATCCAAGGCATTGCTGAGCAAACCAACTTGTTAGCACTTAACGCAGCAATTGAAGCGGCTCGTGCTGGTGAGCAAGGTCGTGGTTTTGCCGTGGTTGCTGATGAGGTACGCGTACTTAGCCAGCGCACTCATGGTTCAACGGAAGAAATCCGCACCATGATCGAAACATTGCAAAACAACACCAAGCTGGCAGTCAATAGCATGCAAACCAGCACCAGTTTGGCAGACACCAGTGTGGATTATGCTCAGCAGGCGCACGACAGCTTAACCAGCATCACCAACTCGATCACTGAGATCAACGACATGGCGATGCAAATCGCAAGCGCTGCAGAAGAGCAACGCGCGGTAAGCGAAGACATCAGCCGCAACACACAAGGCATTAAAGACGATGCCGACATGATTGCCGAACAATCGCTTAAAAGCAGTGAAGGCGCACGCCAGATGTACGATACCGCCAATACCATGCGTGAGAACATCAGTCGCTTTAAAGTGTAACCTTCTTCATCAAAAGCAGCTCAACGAGCTGCTTTTTTATTAGCGATAAGATGCTCTTTTACATCTCTATAAATTGATGCATATTAGACCCTTACCCTGCTCTACAAGGATGTCTCGCAATCATGGGTTATGAATGGCTGGCGCTGTGTGCCGCTTTCCTATGGGCTGTTTCTAGCTTAATTTCTGTTGTTCCCGCTCAACATCTCGGTGCGTTTGCCTATAGCCGTTGGCGTATGGGCTGTACCGCAGTAATCCTCTCCACAATGGCGTGGATAACGGGTGGCTGGCTGAGTGTCTCGGCGGAACACATTACGCCGATGATGGCATCCGGTTTGATTGGTATCTTTATTGGCGATACCGCATTATTCGCTTGTTTGAACCGCATGGGGCCACGCCAAGCAGGTTTACTGTTTTCTTGTCACGCCGTTTTCTCTGCCATTTTAGGTTACTTCCTATTTAGCGAAAGCATGACGGGTATGGAGTTGATTGGTGCAGCCCTAGTTTTTAGCGGTGTCGTAATGGCGATTTTCTACGGCCGACGCGGGCAAACCAGCAATGCGCTAGAGGAGATCAAAGGTAACGTTTGGATTGGCGTCGGGCTCGGTTTAACTGCCGCTATGTGCCAGGCTCTGGGCGGCATCATCGCTAAACCTGTCATGCAAACCAGTGTCGATCCTGTCGCCGCTTCCGCGATTCGTATGATCAGTGCTTTCGTCGCACATTGCGCACTTTGGTTAATTGGCGCAAAAGTCGCTCGCGCGACTCAAACCATCACATGGAAAGTTTTTGGCATTACCGCATTAAATGGCTTTTTGGCCATGGCGGTGGGTATGACGTTGATTCTCTATGCCCTGCGTGAGGGTAATGTCGGGATGGTGGCTCTGCTTTCTTCAACAACACCAATCATGTTGCTGCCATTGTTGTGGGTTTACACCAAGAAACGTCCGAATCGATTCGCTTGGTTTGGCGCAGCACTGGCGGTCATAGGCACTGGCATCCTAGTGCAATAGATCAGGTTCAATTAGAACCTGTTGAGCTTCGTAACTCACCGCCTTACCAAACACAGAATCGCAGATACAAAAAAGCCCGAGTCAAACTCGGGCTTTTATCATTCTGAATCGTCAGTTAATTACTTAACTAGCACTTCACCAGACATTTCCGCAGGGATTTCTAGACCTGCTAGAGAAAGCATTGTTGGCGCAAGGTCAGACAGTTTACCGCCTTCTTTGAACTCAACCGCTTTGTCACCTACGTAGATTAGAGGTACTGGTAGGTTAGTGTGAGCAGTGTGGATGCCGCCAGTTTCAGGGTCGATCATCATTTCTGCGTTACCGTGGTCTGCCGTGATCAACAGTTGACCGCCAACTTCTTTGATTGCTTCAACCACTTTACCAACGCTTTCGTCTAGTGCTTCGATAGCTTGCTCAGCCGCTTCGTAAACACCAGTGTGACCAACCATATCTGCGTTCGGGTAGTTACAGATGATAGTGTCGTACTTACCAGACTTGATAGCCTCAACCATCTTCTCTGTTAGCTCTGGAGAGCTCATTTCTGGCTGCATGTCGTAAGTTGCTACTTTTGGAGAAGCAACAAGTTGACGCTCTTCGCCTTCGAATTCGTTCTCAATACCACCGTTGAAGAAGAACGTTACGTGCGCGTATTTCTCTGTTTCAGAGATACGTAGCTGAGTTTGACCTTGCTTAGATAGCCACTCACCGTAAGTGTTTTCTAGAGACGCAGGTGGGAATGCGATAGCTAGAGGGATGTCAGCTGCGTATTGAGTCAGCATCACGAAGTTGATTGCTGGGAATACAGCGCGCTCGAAGCCGTCAAATGCAGGAACGAATGCACGAGTAATTTGACGTGCACGGTCAGCACGGTAGTTCATGAAGATAACCGCATCGCCATCTTGCATGATTGCGTCTTCTTGACCTTCCGCTTTGATAGCTGTTGCTTTAACGAATTCGTCGTTTTCCTCACGAGCGTAAGCCGCTTCTAGACCTGCAACTGCCGTTTCTGCTGTGAACTCAGCTTTAGCTTGAGTTAGAAGATCGTAAGCAACTTGAACGCGATCCCAGTTGTTGTCACGGTCCATTGCGTAGTAACGACCCACTAGAGAAGCAACACGACCTTTACCTAGTTTCGCAAATAGGTCTTGGAAACGTTGTAGTGAGTTTTCAGCACTACGTGGTGGCGTGTCACGGCCGTCTAGGAAGCAGTGTAGGTAGATTTTCTCAGCGCCACGAGCTGCTGCCATTTCAACCGCTGCGTAGATGTGATCTTCGTGAGAGTGAACACCACCAGGAGACATAAGACCCATGATGTGTACAGCTTTCTCAGCTTTTACTGCAGAGTCGATAGCTTCAACTAGTGCTGCTGTTTCAGCGAATTCACCGTCAGCGATAGACTTAGTGATACGAGTTAGATCTTGGTATACAACGCGACCTGCACCGATGTTGGTGTGACCAACTTCTGAGTTACCCATTTGACCGTCAGGTAGACCAACGTCCATGCCTGAAGCAGAGATTAGAGTGTTAGGGTTGTTCGCAATTAGTGCATCCATTACTGGTGTTTTAGCATTTGCAATTGCGTTACTTGCTGTGTCTTCACGGTAACCGTAACCGTCAAGGATAACTAGAGCCAATGGCTTCTTAGCAGACATAGTGATGACCTCATCAAATTTAAGTAACTTTCGGTGTAGAGCTTCGCTGCTCTATCTAACCTTGAAACAAAACTAGCGTAATTTTACTACACTTTTTAACCAAAACTGTAGGTTAAGATCAAATAATGTTTGCGATTTATTGTTGCTATCTTACAAGTTAGCAAGCAATCCGACTCAGTCAGCAAACGTGTTCCACAAGCATAGTCACTTTCAAGACGCTTTGTACGACCACCGAAATACTTTGGTGAAAAACTTTTTGTTGTGACCCATTGTGCGCTTTTTCGACCAGAAGTGAAGTCAATTACGCCGATTGAATTGATAGGAGGAAGTGATAATAAGATTGCATGAATAGCGCATCAGAAAAGCCTTGGGGTAAGCGCGTAGATCTCAATTATTCGTTAGAAAATTTTAACCCTCTCGCCTAAGACGGCTAACCCCGCTATACTCCTGCTTTATTTTTCCGCCAACATTGCAAGAGCTCAAGACATGCAAGAGTACATTGATTTTTTCCAACAGAACATGATTCTATCTTTGGTTTGGGTAGGTCTTCTTGTCGCATTTATCATGAACCTCGTGAAATCCGCGACGGCCGCATACAAAGAGATTAACGTAAACCAATTGACTCACCTTATGAACCGTGAAAACGGCGTTGTGGTGGATATCCGCTCTAAAGATGAGTTCAAACAAGGTCATATCACCGACGCACTTCACATTTTGCCGTCTGATATCAAAGCAGGTAACTTTGGTAGCCTTGAAAACCGTAAATCAGACCCAATCATTGTGGTATGCAAAACGGGTCAAACCGCTCAAGAAAGTGCAAACCTACTAGCTAAAGCAGGCTTCGAAAACGTAAGCCTACTGAAAAACGGTTTGATTGCATGGAACGAAGCGAACCTTCCACTAGTACGTGGTAAAAAATAAGGTCGCGGTAAAACAATTTTGCCAGCCTCGTTTATATAAACTGAGCAAATAGAAAGCAGTTGAAGCACTAAGTTGTGATGCTTTGCACGTAATAAGCGCTTCATCTAGTCAAGGTAGATTTGCTCAGTTAGTCTCAGGACAAACCATATTTCTGGGTTTAGATAATCCTAGACCCAACAAATGTTTATTAAGGATTTAAAAATGGCTGAAGCAGCACCACAAGACGCACAACAAAACTTTGCAATTCAACGCATCTTCCTAAAAGACGTTTCTTTCGAAGCGCCTAACTCTCCAGTAATCTTCCAAAAAGAGTGGAACCCAGACGTTAAACTAGACCTAGACACTCAAAGCCGTGAGCTTGGTGAAGGTGTTTACGAAGTAATTCTACGTCTAACTGTTACTGTTAAGAACGAAGAAGAGACTGCGTTCCTATGTGAAGTTCAACAAGGTGGTATCTTCACTGCTGAGCAAATGGAAGCAGGTCAACTTGCACATTGCCTAGGCGCATTCTGCCCGAACATCCTATTCCCATACGCTCGTGAAACTATCTCAAGCCTAGTGGTTAAAGGTACGTTCCCTCAACTGAACCTAGCGCCAGTTAACTTCGACGCGCTATTCATGAACTACCTACAACAGCAAGCTCAACAAGGCGAAGCTGAAGCGTAATTCACGTTTTGTAAGTGACGTGTTGCCCTTCATAGAGAATGAGCACACGTCATATACCTGAAGAAAATGCACAAAGCGTCCTCTCAGCGATGCAATGTGCATTTTTTATTTCTGATAAAAGTTCCTAGTTCCTAACCCCTTGAGAGCGTAAACTCTAGCGATTATGAACTAGATTCTACTAGTAGAAAGACAATTAGGCGGTAGCATGACACAAGCAAATACAAACAATGCTTACGGTAAAGACATCGCAATGACTGTGATCGGTGCTGGCTCATACGGCACTTCTTTGGCAATCTCCCTTGCTCGTAACGGCGCGAACGTCATCCTTTGGGGTCACGAGCCAGAGCACATGGCACGCCTTGAAGCAGACCGTGCCAACCACGAATTCCTACCTGGTATTGATTTCCCAGAGAGCTTGATCATTGAATCGGATTTAGAAAAAGCCGTTCAAGCAAGCCGTGACTTGTTAGTTGTGGTTCCTAGCCACGTTTTCGGCATCGTACTAAAAAGCTGTCAGCCTTTCCTACGTGAAGATTCTCGTATCTGTTGGGCAACCAAAGGTCTTGAGCCAGAAACCGGTCGCCTACTAAAAGAAGTGGCGTTCGACATCATCGGTGACAGCTATTCGCTAGCGGTACTGTCTGGCCCTACGTTTGCTAAAGAGCTTGCTATGGGTATGCCTACTGCCATCTCTGTTGCCTCTCCAGACGCAGACTTCGTTGCTGACCTGCAAGAGAAGATTCACTGCAGCAAAACTTTCCGTGTCTACGCAAACAACGACTTTATCGGCATGCAACTTGGTGGTGCGGTGAAGAACGTTATCGCGATTGGCGCAGGTATGTCTGATGGTATCGGCTTTGGTGCCAATGCTCGTACCGCACTGATTACACGTGGTTTGGCAGAAATGAGCCGTCTTGGCGCAGCTCTGGGCGCACAACCAGAAACCTTTATGGGTATGGCTGGCTTGGGCGACCTCGTTTTGACTTGTACCGATAACCAATCGCGTAACCGTCGTTTTGGTTTGGCACTAGGTCAAGGTAAAGACGTCGACACTGCGCAAGAAGAAATCGGTCAAGTAGTTGAAGGCTACCGCAACACCAAAGAAGTTTGGATGCTTTCTCAGCGCATGGGCGTAGAGATGCCAATTGTTGACCAAATTTATCAAGTATTGTATCAAGGAAAAGATGCACGCCTGGCAGCGCAAGATTTACTTGCTCGTGACAAAAAAGCCGAAGGAAAGTAGCACCCTACCTCCCTTTGCACCTCATCTGAGAAGAATAGAAGTTGTCGGGTCACGGAAGAACCACTCAGGATATTGAGAATGAAACACTGCGAAAAACAAAAAGTCTGGAACAAAATCGTTTCAGAAGCCCGTGAGATGTCAGAGCAAGAGCCTATGCTGGCGAGCTTTTATCATGCGACCATTATTAAGCATGACAGCTTGTGTGCCGCATTGAGCTATATTCTGGCCAACAAATTAAACACTGCATCGATGCCTGCTATGGCAGTGCGTGAAGTGGTTGAAGAGGCATTTGCTGCCGATCCTACTATCACGGACGGCGCAGCTTGTGATATTTGTGCCACGGTTAATCGCGACCCTGCGGTTTCTATGTACTCAATGCCATTATTGTACTTAAAGGGCTACCATGCTCTGCAAGGCTACCGAGTAGCAAACTGGTTGTGGAAGCAAGGTCGTCACGCTCTTGCGACATATCTACAAAATCAGATTTCTGTGGCGTGTCAGGTCGATATTCACCCTGCAGCGCGCATCGGTAGTGGTATCATGCTCGACCATGCAACTGGCATCGTGATTGGTGAAACAGCTGTCGTAGAAAACGACGTGTCTATTTTGCAGGACGTCACCCTTGGTGGTACCGGCAAAGAATGCGGTGACCGTCACCCGAAAATTCGCGAAGGCGTAATGATCGGCGCAGGTGCAAAGATTCTTGGCAATATTGAAGTCGGTCAAGGGGCGAAAATCGGCTCTTGTTCTGTGGTATTGCAAGCAGTGCCCCCCCACACAACTGTGGCTGGTGTGCCTGCAAAAATCGTTGGTCGTCCGAAAACGGACAAACCTTCTCTCGATATGGATCAAGGCTTTAATGGCAAATCGCAAAGCTTTATCCATGGAGATGGTATTTAATCGTCATCTGATCCTTTGACAATAATGTGGTAGGTAACTCTCAAGTGCGAAAACAAAATCACCCAGTGCTACGCTCGGCTATTTTATTAACTTGTGCTTTATCTGCCACATATCCCCTCACCTCTTCCGCTGCCAGTGAGCAAGAGTTAAAAGGCGTTTCTAGCGAAATCAGCCGTCAGCGTAAATCGCTCACTTCTCAAGAAAAACAACTTAACGATCTGCAAAAGTCGCTTAAAGACCAAGAGCTTGGTATCTCGAAACTAGAAAGAGAAATTAAGCAAACTAAGGCGGAATTAGCGCAAGCCGATCAGAACATTAATAAGTTGGAAGAGAAAATTGCACTGCAAGAAGGCCAGCGCCAAGCGCAAGAGGAAGAGCTAAAGCAGCTCATTCAAACCTACTACGTGACGGAACGCGCCAAAGCCAATGGACATCTACTCAATGAAGGGGTTGAAGAGGATCGCATCAGTCAATATTTCCAGCACTTAGCGAAAGCACGTGCGGAGGTTATTGATGCCATTACTAAAACCACTCAAGAGTTGGCGCACAATAAAAACCAACTTGAGTTGGAAAAAGAACAGATAGAAACCTTGCTTAAACAGCAGTCGGAAAAGCGCTCGTCATTGGCAAGCACGCAATCGAAACGTAAAGGCACGCTAAGCAAGATTCAGAAAAGCATCAAAGACGACAAACGTTACCTTTCAGAATTGCAACGCAACGAAACCCGCCTAAAAGCGGAGATCGCGAAAGCCGCGAAACGTAACGCAGTACCGATGGATGGTATCGCGAAACAACGTGGCAAACTGCCTTGGCCACTCAAAGGCCGAGTCCTGCATAACTTCGGAACCAGACAGACTGGCCAAGTAAACTGGAAAGGCATGGTGCTTTCAGCAAGCTACGGTCAACAAGTCAAAGCCGTTTACCCAGGTACCGTTGTATTCGCCGAATACTTGCGTGGTTATGGTCTAGTCGTTCTGCTCGACCATGGTAAAGGTGACATGACGCTCTACGGTTACAACCAAGCATTGACCAAGAAAGAAGGCGATAAGGTAACAGCCGGTGAAGTGATTGCCCTTGCGGGTGATACCGGTGGTCAAGACAGACCTTCACTATACTTCGAAATTCGCCGTAACAGTGAAGCGCAAAACCCGAAATCTTGGTTAAAGCGTATGTAGTTGTCGTTGGTAACCCCAGTTCAAAACAGCGCTATCAACAAATAAAAACAAAGGAGCCACTCGGCTCCTTTGTTGTATGTCTATTTTGGAAAATGCTATGCGTAGTAGGTTTCAACCGCATCAATAAAGGCACTAACATCATCTTTGCTTAGCGCATTGATACCCGCCGCAGCCTCTCGACCACCACCTGTAGGGAACTGTCCACACACCGCCACGGCACCTTGCTTGTTATTCAGTGGCGCGCGAAGAGAAACCGTGTAAGTACCGTCTGCATTTTCAGTTAACACCGCATGCGCAGAGTCTGGGGTTTGGTTTGCAAGCCAGTTGCCATAAACACCACTAATTCGACGTGATGCTGCATTGTTTGGCAGTTCAAATAGCTTGAGCTTCGCACTTTCGTGAGTAGCAGGAACCGCCTGCGCCGCATCCATATCTTGTTGATAAGCCGATTGCAATTGGTAGTAAGGTGACGCTTTATCTGCAATCGCATCGAATGGTGAAACGTATTGCTTCAACGCTTGGTACAAGTCCGCTGGGTGAAAATGAAGGTCGTCTACTTTAGAGCCATAGCCGTTGTAGTTGATTAATGTGCCAAGCTCTTTTAGCTGTGCTTTCTGCTCTTGATTAAGTCCGGCTTTGTCCGCCAATGCATCCGCTTTAGCGATCAAGTTATCGCCATAAGCAGCGGTAATCGCCCATGTATGAAAACGGCCATCAAGCAGTTTATCGACAATCAATGCAGTACACATGTTGGCATCGAGATCGATGTGCGCGTCCAAATTCCCGTGCTGAGGAATCTCGCCCGCTTTGTGGTGATCGGCGTAGAAGACATGCGCGCCTTGAGCCAAAGCTTGCTCTAGACCTACCATGTTCTTTTCCATTGAAATGTCCAACACTGTCAGCTCATCGCCGGCTTGCACACCCACTTTTTCCACCAGTTTGATGTCGCGCTTTACGCCTGTCACCAACTCAGCGTTGATGGGATCCGCTAAGCGCAATTGCAGCAATGCAATGATGCCGTCGGCATCGCCATTAAAAATGTCGTAATTCATTGAACGATAGTTCCTTTATCGAGAATCATCTTCCACTAGAAAGTATGGAAGAGCATGAGTTCTATTGTGCGAAATGAGCACAGCAAGTCAACTCAAGGAAGGAGTTGAAAATGAGAGCTGCGCTCTAAACCTTAAGCGTTGAGCCATACTCTCATTTTCTGAAATGAATAAGGAGGGAAAATAGTATTAACTGTGCAGACGACTCACTGCTTCTTCAAGCAAAAGCAACTGTTCCATGCCCTGCTCGGTCGCCACGGGTTTCACCACGTTAAGCATCTGCAACATGCCTTGTTTCACCATTAGCTCGGTAATATCGGTCTTTGATGACATCGCCGATTGGTAAGCTAACCAACTACACGCAATAAGGTGCAGCGTGCAAACTAGTGATTTCAACTGCTCTTGGTCGACATTCAACAACTTCAGCGACACAAACTCTTGCATGATCGCAATCAAGTTGGCTTGCAGCTTCTCTTGAACATCAATGTATTCATCATGCAGTTGCTCATCTCGAGAAAGGATTTCTGGCAGGTTCGCGTAGAAAAAACGGTACTTCCACATCAAAGTGAAGATTGAATCGAGGTAGCTTTTCAGCATGGTCAGGCTCTCTTGAGAACCTTGAATTGGAGTAAAGCGTTCTAGCAGTTCCGCAGAGTAAAGCGCGAAAATCTCACGCACGATTTCTTGTTTGTTGCGGAAGTGGTAGTAAAGATTGCCTGGGCTAATTTCAATATGGTCAGCAATGTGGTTGGTTGTGATATTGCGCTCACCATGTTGGTTAAACAACTCCAGTGCGGCATAAACGATTTTGTCGCGCGTTTTCATGGTTATCGTATTCCCTCTTCATTATCGAATCGAGTATAGCGACTTCACCAACCTAGGTCGATAGAGGCTCCAAATACGGTAACATAGCAGACCAGTTAGAATGCCAATCGAGTTCGCAATCAAGTCGTGCCATGAGGTTTGGCGCCCCACATAACCTTGTAAAACTTCAATCACAGCGCTGAATAACAGAATGCTCAGAGCCACCATCCAACGCTGACGCCAGCTTGCGACACAGAAACAGCCCAAGAAGCCAAAACCACTGTACGCCATCGCGTGCTGCATCTTATCTAAGTACGCAATATCCCCCCAATCTTGCAACTCTCCAGAGCTCAAAGATAGGTAAGCAATTAATGTCGCGTAACTCAGTAGCACCAAACGTGCAGCGGTCAGGTTCATCGTCAATCCTTAAGCAATTGGGAATGGGAAAGCAGTCACTTGGTCAATATGGTCACAACCAAGAGCCAACATAATCAAGCGATCAACGCCGAGCGCCACGCCTGCACAATCTGGCAAGCCTGCTTCTAACGCGCCAATCAGATGATAATCGATCGGCTGTGACTTCAAACCCATTTCAAGACGCTTAGCGTTATCTTGTTCAAAGCGCGCCAATTGCTCTTTCGGGTTATCTAGCTCGTGGAAACCGTTCGCTAACTCAATACCTTTGAAGTACACCTCAAAGCGATCAGCAACGCGATTGTCTTGTGGATTAATCTTCGCTAATGCGGCTTGCGATGCAGGGAAGTCATAAACAAATGCAGGCACTTGCTGGCCAATCTTAGCTTCGACACCAATACTGAAAAGTAGTTGCAGCAAGGTATCGCGATCCTCCTCAGGCTCAGCAATATCACTTAGCCCTAGCTTAGCCGCGACCACTTTTAGCTCTTGCATAGAGCCTTCTAATGGGCACACGCCAAGCACGTCAATAAAGGCTTGCTGGTAAGTCATTCGTTCAGCAGCGCCGCACTTCAATACCAGTTGCAGCAGATCGTCCATTTCGTCCATCAGCTTGTGGTGATCAAAGCCGATGCGGTACCACTCCAACATGGTGAATTCAGGATTGTGGTGACGACCATTCTCTTCATTACGAAACGCTTTGTTGATTTGGTAGATACAACCACTGCCTGCCGCTAGTAAGCGCTTCATATGGAATTCAGGGCTAGTCATAAAAAACAGCTTGCTGCCATCGGCATAACCTGGGCCAACAAACTCGGTCTGGAAAGTATGCAAATGAATGTCGGTCACAGTGGCGTGACTCATGGCTGGCGTGTCGACTTCCATCACCTGTCGCTCGGCAAAGAATTGACGAATAGCGGTGATCAACGCGGCACGTTGACGAAGTTGTTCCATAGAAGCAGTAGGTTGCCAGGTCGTTTGCATAACAAGACTCTCAATACATAAGTGAGCGAGGAAAATAGCAATTTTGTCACGCTTTGCCTAGCTCGGCGAGGGGGGATTCATCTTAATTGTATTGGTCTAAATACGAATAAAACTCGATCAGAATTGAAGCAAGCATTCCACGTTCTACAGTACAAAAAACACTCACAACTTACCCTATTATCAATGAGGGTAATGTCGTGCAACACCTGTGTAACATTGAGCAGCTTTACGTTTATCCTTCAACTGTTTCGTGCCGTGATAGCAGTCACATAACCTAGAATTTCTATGCTCTCGTGTGCATTACCGGAGAAAAAACCCAAATACATCAATTTTTCTGCCATAAGGCTCCCCTACACTAACCCTACTACTTTTGAGGGATAGCCTAAAAACGGTGCCCTCACACTCACAATAACAAGCGGATTTCCGCAATCACACACTGGAGGATAACTGTGCAAACTATCACCACAGATATCGCAGTCATCGGCGCAGGCGGCGCTGGTCTTCGTACTGCTATTGCAGCGGCTGAAGCAAACCCGGACTTAGAAGTAGCGCTTATTTCTAAAGTTTACCCAATGCGCTCCCATACGGTTGCTGCAGAAGGTGGCTCAGCAGCAGTTATCAAGGATGAAGATAGCTTAGACAACCACTTCAACGACACTGTTGGCGGTGGTGACTGGCTATGTGAACAGGACGTTGTTGAATACTTTGTAGAGAACGCGACTCGCGAAATGATCCAAATGGAGCAATGGGGTTGCCCATGGAGTCGTAAAGAGAACGGTGAAGTCAACGTACGCCGCTTTGGTGGTATGAAGGTTGAACGTACTTGGTTCGCTGCAGATAAAACTGGCTTCCACATGCTTCACACGCTATTCCAGACGTCGATGAAGTACGACAACATCAAGCGCTTTGATGAGTACTTTGTTGTCGACTTGCTTGTTGATGAAGGTGAAGTACAAGGTCTGATTGCAATCCACATGTCTGAAGGTGAACTAGTTACGATTAAAGCGAAGTCTGTCGTACTAGCAACAGGTGGCGCAGGTCGCGTTTACCACTGTAACACCAACGGCGGTATCGTAACGGGCGACGGCATGGCGATGGCTTACCGTCACGGCGTTCCTCTACGTGATATGGAATTCGTTCAGTACCACCCAACAGGTCTTCCTGGCACGGGTATCCTGATGACTGAAGGTTGTCGTGGTGAAGGCGGTATCATCGTCAATAAAGACGGCTACCGTTACCTACAAGACTACGGCATGGGCCCAGAGACTCCAGTGGGTCAACCTAAAAACAAATACATGGAACTGGGTCCACGTGACAAAGTTTCTCAAGCTTTCTGGCACGAACAACAGAAAGGCAACACCATCAAACACCCTCTTGGCGATGTGGTGCATCTAGACCTTCGCCACCTAGGTGAAGAGTACCTACAAGAGCGTCTACCGTTCATCTGTGAGCTAGCGAAAGCTTACGTGAACGTTGACCCTGCAAAAGAGCCAATTCCAATTCGTCCAACGGTTCACTACACCATGGGTGGTATTGAAACCAACGGCGAATGTGAGACTCGCATTAAAGGTCTATTCGCGGTTGGCGAATGTGCGTCTGTTGGTCTTCACGGTGCAAACCGTCTAGGTTCTAACTCGCTGGCTGAGTTCGTAGTATTCGGTCGCGTTGCGGGTGAACAAGCGGTGAAACGCGCGGCAGAATTCAAAGGTTGGAACGAAGAGTCTATCGCGACTCAAGTGAAAGCTGTAGAAGATCGCATTGCTGCTCTAATGAGCCAAGAAGGCGAAGAAAACTGGGCAGATATCCGTACTGAAATGGGTCACACCATGGAAGCGGGTTGTGGTATCTACCGCCAAGAAGATTTGATGCAAGCAACGATTGAGAAGATCACTGAGCTGAAAGCTCGTTACAAGAAAATCAGCATCAAAGATAAAGGTAAAGTGTTCAACACTGACCTTCTATACGCTATCGAAGTGGGTTATGGCCTAGAAGTCGCAGAAGCGATGGTTCACTCTGCTATCCTACGTAAAGAATCTCGTGGTGCGCACCAACGTCTAGACGACGGTTGTACAGAGCGTGACGACGTGAACTTCCTGAAACACTCGCTTGCTTTCTTCAAAGAAGATGCAGCACCAAGCATCGACTACAGCAACGTGAAGATCACTAAATCTCAGCCTAAAGCGCGCCTATACGGTGAAGCGGCAGAGAAAGCTGCAGCAGCTGAAAAAGCCGCTGAAGCAGAAGCGAAGAGCGCAGAGGAGCAAGCATAATGTCAGCAAACCGCATTCAAAAAGTAGACATTCTGCGTTACGACCCTGAGAAGGACGCGGAACCATACACGCAAACATTCGAAGTTCCATTTGATGAAACCATGTCTGTACTTGATGCACTTGGCTACATCAAAGATCACCTAGATAAAGATCTGTCTTACCGTTGGTCTTGTCGTATGGCGATCTGTGGTTCTTGCGGCATCATGGTAAACAACGTGCCTAAGCTTGCTTGTAAGAGCTTCCTACGTGATTACCCGAATGGCGTAACTATCGAACCTCTAGCAAACTTCCCAATCGAGAAAGACTTGATCGTGGACATGACACCGTTCATCGAGCGCCTAGAAGCGATCAAACCTTACATCATTGGTAACGACCGCAAACCAGAAGACGGCACAAACCTACAAACACCAGAGCAAATGGCGAAATACAAGCAGTTTGCTGGCTGTATCAACTGTGGTCTTTGCTACGCAGCCTGTCCTCAGTTCGGTTTGAACCCTGAGTTCATTGGTCCTGCAGCACTGACTCTGGCACACCGTTACAACCTAGACAGCCGTGACAACGGTAAAGATGAGCGTATGAAGCTGATCAATGGTGAAAACGGCGCTTGGGGTTGTACATTCGTAGGTTACTGTTCTGAAGTTTGTCCGAAGAACGTTGACCCAGCAGCGGCAGTAAACCAAGGCAAAGTGGAGTCTTCTATGGACTTCGTGATTGCGATGTTGAAACCTGATGGTTCACCAAAGAAAGTGGAGGCATAAGGATGAGCAACCGTAAACCTTACGTTCGTGAAATAAAACGCACATGGTGGAAGAACCATCCTTTCTATCGCTTCTACATGGTACGTGAAGCAACGGTACTTCCTCTGATTCTATTCACTATCTTCCTGACTTTCGGTCTAGGTTCATTAGTGAAAGGCCCAGAAGCTTGGCAAGGTTGGTTGGAATTCATGGCAAACCCTATCGTGGTAGCGATCAACATCGTTGCGCTGCTAGGTAGCCTATTCCACGCACAAACTTTCTTCAGCATGATGCCACAGGTAATGCCAATTCGTCTGAAAGGCAAACCAGTGGATAAGAAGATCATCGTTCTGACTCAGTGGGCAGCGGTAGCGTTCATCTCACTGATCGTTCTCATCGTGATGTAAGGAGCTTGAGTAATGAAACCGAATTATAGTGTTAATACAGCACCGAAACGTTCTGATGAGCCAATCTGGTGGGGTCTATTTGGTGCCGGTGGTACTTGGTTTGCGATGATCACGCCAATCACGGTACTCGTACTGGGCATCCTAGTTCCACTAGGTGTGATTGATGCAGAAGCAATGAGCTACGAGCGCGTATCTGAATTCGCGACTAGCATCATTGGCGCACTGTTTATCATCGGTACGCTAGCATTGCCAATGTGGCATGCAATGCACCGTGTACACCACGGCATGCACGACCTTAAATTCCACACAGGTGTGGTAGGTAAAATTGCATGTTACGCGTTTGCAGGTCTTATCTCTGCACTAGCCGTTATCTTTATCTTCATGATTTAAGAGACCGACGGAAATGAAAAAAGCTGGCACCTCGCCAGCTTTTTTATTGCCTGCTATTTGTGTTTATCGTCAATGCTATTCGTTTCAGGCACTATTCAATAAAGGTCGCGATTTCATCCAACGACTTTTTGTGCATCGCATGCTCTGGAATGGTCGCATCTTCTTCCGGATAACCGGTCACAATCAACATGTACGGACGGTCAACATCGTTGTCTCGCCCACAAATCTTGCTCAAGAAACTCATCGGCTTTGGCGTGTGCGTCAAGGTACCCAAACCGGCGTTATGTAATGCTTGAAGCAAAAAGCCCGTCGCAATCCCGACTGACTCGTGCACGTAATAGTTGGTTTGTTCCCCATCGTTGCTCATACCGCCTTTCTTTTGCGAAAACACCGCGATCAGCCACGGCGCTTTTTCCAAATACGGCTTACTGGCATTCGTGCCAAGTGGCTTCAGTGCATCTAACCATTCTTGCCCTGCTCGACCTTCATAGAAAGAACGTTCTAGTTCTTCAGCGGCTTGACGGATCTGCCCTTTCACTTCTGCACTGTTAATCGCAACAAAATGCCAAGGTTGATGGTTTGCCCCACTAGGTGCCGTACCCGCTGCTCGAATGCAGTGCTCAATGACTTCTTTCGCTACTGGGCGATCAGAGAAACTTCGAATCGAATGACGGCGCTGAAGTTGCTCAAAGTTGTGTACAGCTCTTGCTGCCATTTCTTGCGGAGGGTATTCGACATAATCATTGAGTGGATGGTGTTGCTCTTGAGTCGACATAGTGCTTCCTTGCGCTTGTTGGGTGTTGATTCACTATAGCCACAAATTTCGCCCTCGCCTTTTTATCTTCATAAAATCAATGTGATATTGAGATAAAGCGCAAATATTCAGCCGTATTTCACCAACAAAAAAGAGAGGCTGATAACACGTATCAGCCTCTGCATTACTCTGATTTGTACAGCTACCAGAGCTTTCGGTCACCCATGATCTTTTTGCTTTTTTAGCTTTTGACCACCCATGATCTTATTGCTGTGTGACCTTCTTGGTTTGGTCCATTAAGCCCAACGCACCAAAGCCAGTAATCACATCGAGGTTAGTTTTCAGACCCGTTTCGTCACCACCACCGATGTAGTTTTGTGGCATCTGCACTTGGAAGTTTTGCAGGTTGTTGTACAACGAGTTCGCCACATCTCGGTTCAACTCTGCCAAGTACACTTCTCGGTTTGCACCCAGTGCTGCGTACTTCGCTTTCAAGACTTCCGCTTCTGCACGGCCTTTTTCAAGAATCGCTTTTGCTTCAAATTCCGCTGATAGAGCATTGGCTTTTTGAATCGCTAGGTTCGCTTCTGCAATCGCTAACTCTTTCTCTTTTTCCACCTCAGCCAGTCGCTTGGTTTTCTCAACCTCGACGATTTCACGCTCCGCAATTTGACGTGCAACTTCGACTTCTTTTTGCTGAGCGATGATCGCAAGCTCTTTACTACGTTGAGCATCTTGTACTTCACGGGTACGTTGAATCTCTTTACGTAACTGCTCAGTCTCTGCTTGTGCTTTCGAGGTCTCTTGCTCCTGAATCGCACGGATACGGTCTGCTACTAAGCGCTTTTTATCTGCCAGCAATTGATCAAGTTGTTTCTCTGGTTGCGGGTCACCGATGGTAACCTGCGTCACTTGAATACCGTATTGCTGTAGAGGGTTATCCTGTCGGATTGGTTGGCCTGTGTTGTCCACTACCGGCACCGTCTTCCAAACCAGTTGGTTAGTACGTTGCAGCTGGTTCGCGTTCGACTGATTCGCACCAACCGGAGCTAGGTCTAGCTCTTCCACTTCTACCTGACGACGCTCAGTCAGATAAATACCTTCACGCAGTTGGTCACCCAATTTGGATTTGAACTGGTTCAAGCCGCCTTGGAAAAACTCTTCACCTGTGTATTGAGTCGCGGTAATCACTGTCACGTTACGTGCGTTCTTCACCAACAATGCATCAATTAGGTTACTGTTGTTGCGGAACTCTTTATGCATCTTCTTAACCGCTTCAGGGTCATTACTCAGTTTGAAGCGGAATGTCACTGGGATCTGACCAATGTAGGTATCGGCAAAGCGAACCTGAATCGCATCAAGGCGTTGATAAAAATCTTCGCCCTTGCTGTTACCAAATGACACGGTGATCACTTGGTCATACTTGGTAATCTTGGACAGAAACGGCATACGAAAGTGAATGCCCGGCTCTGTGAATACGTCCAATTCACCAGTGATGTTGTTCTGATGCACATAGCTGTAACCCGCATCGGTCATCAGCACTGAGCTGTTAATCGTTAAGCCTATTGCCAGCAGCGGAATACCAAATACGGCTGCTTTCAATCCTTTATGTAGTAACTGACGTCTCTCTTCCACCTTTAAACCTCGTCCTAAGCCTCTGCTTTCCATTTTGTTCTCCTTTTTGGATTGTCATTGAGTTAAATCGATAAAAATCAAATTGCTATGCAACTCGCTGACAACGAGGACTAATGTATCAAATTGTTACATTAAGAAATAATCGAAAGATTCATGAAATAAATAAGATTTTTGCGAATAATACAAAATCATCAGAAATTTGCGGAAGATATCGATGTTTTACACAGAGGCATCAAAGAGAGGAAAATGACAGGCAATAAAAAAGGCCGCCGAAGCGACCTTTTCAATCAGAAAGTCTAAGGTGAATTACTTCACACGACCTACGTATTCACCAGTACGAGTGTCAACTTTGATCACTTCGCCGATTGCGATGAATAGTGGTACACGTACTACAGCGCCAGTTGATAGTGTTGCTGGCTTACCACCTGTACCTTGAGTATCACCTTTCAGACCTGGATCTGTGTCAGTAACTTCTAGTTCAACGAAGTTTGGTGGAGTAACAGTAATTGGGTTACCGTTCCAAAGCGTGATCATACAAGTGTTGTTTTCTACCAACCACTTAGCGTTTTCACCAACCGCTTTCAAGTCAGCAGCGATCTGCTCGAAAGTTTCGTTGTTCATAAAGTGGTAGAATTCGCCGTCTGAATATAGATAATCTAGGTCGATATCCATTACGTCTGCCACTTCACAAGTGTCACCAGACTTGAATGTTTTCTCTAGCACTTTACCAGAAAGAAGTTTACGAATTTTAACGCGGTTGAACGCTTGGCCTTTACCTGGTTTAACGTATTCGTTTTCCAGAATTACACAAGGCTCGTTATCAAGCATTAACTTAAGGCCGCCTTTAAATTCATTGGTGCTAACTGTAGCCATTTTTTCCTCTTACATTCTTAGAGCTAAATTCAATGCCGCACATAATAACCCGAAAAGTCGAATCTGTTGAGCAAAACTGGCTCAAACAGTTAGCGAATGGGATCTCCGATCCTGCAAAATTGCTGGAAATGTTGGAAATCGATCCTTCACCGTGGCAGGACGGGTTCGCTGCGCGTAAGCTGTTTGCACAGCGTGTACCGCAAAGTTTTGTCGATAGGATGGAAAAAGGCAATCCTTACGATCCACTTTTGCGCCAAGTATTACCTTTGAGCGAAGAGTTTGAGGTACATGAAGGCTATTCGAATGATCCTTTGGAAGAGCAAGACAACGAGCTGCCTGGATTACTGCACAAATACCGCAATCGCGCATTGATGATCGTGAAAGGTGGTTGTGCGGTGAATTGCCGTTACTGCTTCCGCCGCCACTTCCCATATCAAGAGAATAAGAGTGGCAAACAGGCGTGGACGAAGTGCTTGGAGTATATGGCGCAACAACCAGAGCTCAATGAAGTGATCTTCTCTGGTGGCGATCCTCTGATGGCGAAAGACGATGAGATTCACTGGCTACTTGAACACATCGCAAAAATCCCACACATCAAACGCCTGCGTATTCACAGCCGCTTGCCTGTGGTGATCCCTGCACGTATTACCGATGAGCTATGCCACCTACTTCGCGCTTCTCGTCTACAGATCGTATTGGTGACGCACATTAACCACGCCAACGAAATCAACGCTGAGTTTGCTGCTCAAATGGCGAAGCTAAAGCAAGCTGGTGTCACTCTGCTTAACCAAGGTGTACTGCTAAAAGACGTTAACAATAGCGTTGAAGCACAGGTTGCGTTAAACGAAGCATTATTCGATGCTGGTATTTTGCCGTACTACTTGCACGTTTTAGATAAAGTCCAAGGTGCAGCGCACTACTTTGTTTCCGATGAAGAAGCCAAAGAAATCATGCGCGGTGTGATCACGCGAGTTTCTGGCTACCTAGTACCTAAGCTCACCCGTGAAATTGGCGGTCGCCCAAGTAAAACACCGCTGGATCTGCATCTAGAATAAGTTGCTTACCGTATAAAGATTGTCGTTACGAGCAAAAGCTTTTGTTCGATCAGGCGGTCTTATCTATGCATACTCCGCAAATTTGGAGGTTAAGATGCAAGCAACTTTTGAACACCTTTTCGATCTTGGCCCTTTTAGTTGGGCTGCGCTGCTTTGTTGTGCCATCAATGGTTTGATGATTGGCATTGAGCGTCAAACTCGCGGTAAACCCGTTGGTATTCGTACCGCAATTTTAGTTATCTCAGGTACTTACCTATTTATGTCGATGGCGGTCTCTTTGTCGCCAAATACATTAGACCAAGCCCGTGTACTTGGTCAGATCATTACTGGTGTCGGCTTTTTAGGTGCCGGTGTGATGATGACTCAAGACGGAAAAATTCACGGCGTGACTTCGGCGGCCGTCATTTGGGTGTTGGCGGGGTTAGGCTTGATGATTGGCTTAGGTTACTTATCACAGTCGATCATCATTACCGTATTGGCACTGACCGTTTTACTCGGTGTGGACAAAGCGGAAAACCGCGTCAAAGCATTGCGCCGTGGTGTGCACCAGAAAATGCAGCAACGAAAAACATCAACGCGTTTAGTTAAGTAATCAAGCACAATAAAAAAGACCCCGACATCAAGCCGGGGTCTTTTTGTATCTGGCGTTAAGTTAGGAAGGTGACTTAACTTTTGGCGAAGCTCGCTGATTATTTAGCGAAGTTCACGATTGGGAAACACTTGAAGAAGCCGTTGTCCGCACAGTTTAGAAGACCAATTTGAACACCGTCGATTTGGTCAGTCATGTTGAAGAAACCTAGCTGGAAGTTAGATTTTTTAGAGATACTTGCCAGACCGATGTCTGCCATTGTGTAACCTTCAGAGTAGTTCACAGCACTCCAGTTTAGACCTTCAACGTTGTTAGTCACGTTTACCGCACCTAGGTTAAGACCCGTTGTTTGGCCTTGGTTCCAGTTGAATAGACCTAGAGAAACACCCTTCATTTCATGGTTTACTTTAGACGCACCAAAGAAAAGACCGAAGTTCACACCAGTAGTACGGTCTGTTTCAGACATACCTAGTAGAGAGAAATCGACACCTTTTACTTCGTTCACTTGACCGTGAAGAACCGCAAGACGAACACCGCCAACAGAAGAGTTAGAAGGTGCGTTAGTGTTGTCGATAGTAGAGAACATAACTGGTGAGCTATCAGCAAGAGCAACAGGTGAAGCGATAACGGCTGCAACAGCCAGTGACGTCATTAGCTTTTTCATTTTTATCTCCATGGGGGAATTTAGTGTTTACAACACACTGTAATGTTCAAAGTTTGCGTCATTTTAACCAAATAAATGTTAGCGGGAAGTCATATTTAACCGCTTGAATAAATAAGCAATTGATTCATCAAACTTATTTTTCTGCATTTTCCCTGACCGTTTGCGCACAATAGCCACACAATTGCGTATTTTTAAACCAATTAACCTGATAAAAATTAAGCGTAATAATTACTCGCTAACTATCAGATTAAAAAGAAAAAGTAAGAGTAAACCTACAAACTTACACGCAGAAGGCTCAGCCCCAAAGTAACAGACACAAAAAAGCCGAGGCATTCGCCTCGGCTTCCTAGTTTGGTTTGGTCGGTTGTCTTTAAGCTGTAACGTCTTAGAGCAAAGAGAAAGCGCGGAGTTTACACACGTAAATGAGCACTTTCGATGCAGCTATAAGGCATTAGAGCGACAAGACAAGCAGCAAATTACATCATGCCGCCCATACCACCCATACCGCCCATACCACCCATGTCAGGCATACCTGCGCCGTCTTTTTGTGGTAGGTCAGTAACCATCGCTTCAGTTGTGATCATTAGACCTGCTACTGATGCTGCGAATTGTAGTGCGCTACGAGTTACTTTAGTTGGGTCTAGGATACCCATCTCTAGCATGTCGCCGTATTCGCCTGTCGCTGCGTTGTAGCCGTAAGAACCTTCACCCGCTTTCACGTTGTTCGCTACTACTGACTCTTCGTCACCTGCGTTCTTCGTGATTTGACGGATTGGCGCTTCCATTGCACGTAGTGCAACGCGGATACCAACGTTTTGCTCTTCGTTGTCGCCTTCTAGGTCAACAATCTTAGATGCAGCGCGGATTAGTGCAACACCACCACCAGCAACTACGCCTTCTTCAACCGCTGCGCGAGTCGCGTGTAGTGCGTCTTCTACGCGGTCTTTCTTCTCTTTCATTTCAACTTCAGTTGCTGCACCAACTTTGATTACTGCAACACCGCCTGCTAGCTTAGCAACGCGCTCTTGTAGTTTCTCTTTGTCGTAGTCTGAAGTTGCATCTTCGATTTGCTGACGGATTTGAGCAACACGACCTTGGATCATTGCTTCTTCACCCACGCCATCGATGATGGTTGTGTTTTCTTTTGTGATTGCAACGCGCTTCGCTTGACCTAGGTCTTCTAGTGCTACTTTTTCTAGCTCTAGACCTACTTCTTCAGAAATCACGATACCGCCAGTTAGGATAGCGATGTCTTGTAGCATTGCTTTACGACGGTCACCGAAACCAGGCGCTTTCACTGCAGCTACTTTAACGATGCCACGCATGTTGTTCACAACTAGTGTTGCTAGTGCTTCACCTTCTACGTCTTCAGCGATGATCAGTAGTGGGCGAGATGCTTTTGCTACTGCTTCTAGTGCTGGAAGAAGTTCACGGATGTTCGATACTTTCTTATCGATCAGAAGGATGAATGGGTTTTCTAGATCAACGCTGCCTGCTTCTTGGTTGTTGATGAAGTAAGGAGATAGGTAACCACGGTCGAACTGCATACCTTCTACTACGTCTAGCTCATCTTGTAGTGCTTGACCTTCTTCAACTGTGATAACACCGTCGCGGCCAACTTTTTCCATTGCTTCAGCAATGATGTTACCTACGCTTGAGTCAGAGTTCGCAGAGATAGTACCAACCTGTGCGATTGCTTTAGTGTCGTTACACTCAACAGATAGCTCTTTTAGTTGCTCAACCGCTGCGATAACTGCTTTGTCGATACCGCGCTTAAGATCCATTGGGTTCATACCCGCTGCTACTGCTTTTAGACCTTCGTTTACGATTGCTTGCGCTAGTACGGTTGCTGTTGTTGTACCGTCACCCGCTGCGTCGTTTGCTTTAGACGCAACTTCTTTAACCATTTGTGCGCCCATGTTCTGGAATTTGTCTTCCAGCTCAATTTCACGCGCTACTGATACACCATCTTTAGTGATTGTTGGTGCACCAAAAGATTTGTCTAGAACTACGTTACGACCTTTAGGACCCAGTGTTACTTTCACTGCGTCCGCTAGAACGTTTACGCCTTCTAGCATTTTAACTCGTGCGTCATTACCAAATTTAACGTCTTTAGCAGCCATCTTTGATTTCCTTTCTAAATTCTGTTTTTGATTGCGTTTTGAATCAGAGCAAAAAATTACTCAACGATTGCTATTAGTCGACAATAGCCATGATGTCGTTTTCAGACATGATAAGAACTTCTTTGCCGTCGATCTTCTCAGTCTTAGTGCCGTAACCTTCAGCGAAGATAACGGTATCACCAACTTTAACGTCCAGCGGTAGCACTGTGCCGTTCTCTAGGATGCGGCCTTTACCCACAGCTAGAACAACACCGCGAGTCGATTTTTCCGCAGCAGAACCAGTTAAAACGATGCCACCAGCTGACTTAGATTCAACTTCTTTACGTTCAACGATAACTCGGTCATGTAATGGACGAATGTTCATCGGTCGTCTCTCCTGAAAATTTCCATGATTATTTGATAATTGCCCGCTCAGGGGCACGTGATCTGTATATAAGGGCAAAGCTAAGGATCCCAAGGGGTAGACGTGAAATTTTTGTGACTTAGTTAAAATAACCAGCAGCTAAGCAACGGTTTGCGTGCGAAATGCTCGCTCGCCGAGGCAATGGCTTTCTTGTATCCTTGCCCTTCCCTCACCAGATAGACGTCAAAAATGTTGGAAAAGAATAAGCCGGGCAACCAGGCCGAAGACAAACATGGTTTGTTGACCGCCCCCATTCCCGACACCTTACGCAAAATGACCGTACCCATGACCATGGGCATGATCGCGATTTTGATGTTTAACTTGGTCGATACCTTCTTCATCTCGTTATTGGGTACCGAAGCGCTCGCGGCGATCAGTTATACCTTCCCAGTAACCTTTGCGGTGAACTGCATCACCATGGGCATTGGTATGGGATTGTCGACCAATATCGGCCGCCTGCTTGGTCAAGGACATGCTTCTCAAGCAGCTCGCTTTACCAGCCATGGTTTACTGCTCGCTGTTGTTTTAGTCACCATCGCCTCGACACTGGGTTTCTTTACTATTGAGCCGCTGTTCAGCTTACTCGGGGCAAAAGAAGACTCGATTCCACTGATTGAGCAGTACATGCAGGTCTGGTATCTGACCATTCCTCTATTGGTGATCCCAATGGCAGGCAATAGCGCTATTAGGGCGACAGGTGACACCAAAACCCCAGCCAAGATCATGATGCTGGCCGGGCTTATCAACGGCATTCTCGATCCTCTGCTGATCTTTGGTTACGGCCCTTTCCCTGAGCTCGGTATTCAGGGCGCAGCTATCGCCAGTGCATTCAGTTGGTTTGGCGCGCTCTGCGGGTCTTTCTATGTATTGGTGAAACGCGAAAAGCTACTTGCCGCACCGCACTGGTCGCTCATCAAACAAGACTGGCAACAAACCTTAAAAATAGGTACACCGGCAGCACTATCGAACGCCATGAACCCATTATCGGGCGCGATTCTGATGATGATTTTGTCTAGCCACGGCACCGCAGCGGTCGCGGCTTATGGCGCTGCGCAACGTATTGAATCAATCTTGATTTTAGTGCTGATGTCGCTGACCTCTGCACTCACCCCGTTTATGGCGCAAAACTTTGGAGCTAATAACCCTGCTCGTGCATTCTCTGGCTGGTTCCTGAGCATGCGCTTTGCGGTGGTCTTCCAAGGCTTTATCTTTTTGATGATGGTGCCTCTCAGCATTCCTCTTGCTGCGCTTTTCTCTCAAGAAGCAGCGGTAAAAGATCTGTTGTGGCATTACCTCTTAGTCGTGCCATTTAGCTACGGCTTCCAAGGGATTGTGATGATGTTGGTGAGTGGCTATAACGCGATGCACAAACCGCTGCGCGCCTTCCAGTGGAGCTTTATGCGCTTGTTCGTCTTTACGTTGCCAGCGGCATGGATTGGCAGTCAGCTTTATAGCATCGAAGGTTTATTTATTGGTATTGCTCTGGGTAACACATTGGGCGGCTTGTTAGGCTATCTGTTTGCCTTGCGCGAGCGTCGCCTGACGTTAGCAGAGCACGCAAGTTCTTAACTCGGCACAAAGCCTGTCTCAAGCAAACTTCAGCTCGGACAAATTTCAGATAATAAAAAACCGCGGATAACCGCGGTTTTTTTGATTTTGACTTTATCAAGCTGGCTTAGAATAGCTCTTCAGCAACTTGGTATAGGTCGTTGCGTACTGGACGCTTCATGTTCTCAATCGCATCGATGATGTCGTGGTGAACCAGTTGCTCTTTCACGATACCAACACAACGGCCGCCGTGGCCTTCCATTAGTAGGTGAACAGCGTAGTTACCCATGCGAGATGCTAGAACACGGTCGAATGCTGTTGGACGACCACCACGTTGGATGTGACCAAGAACCGTTGCGCGAGTTTCACGACCAGTTGCCGCTTCGATCTCTTTCGCTAGTTCGTTTGCATCCATCATCAGCTCAGTTAGCGCGATGATTGCGTGTTTTTTACCTTTAGAGATGCCATCTTGGATGTTGCTGATTAGCTTCTCTTTATCTAGACCAGTTTCTGGAGTGATGATGTACTCACAGCCACCTGCGATTGCAGACATCAGAGTTAGGTCACCACAGTGACGACCCATGATTTCTACGATAGAAATACGCTGGTGAGAAGAAGACGTGTCACGTAGACGGTCGATTGCATCGATAACTGTGTTTAGTGCAGTTAGGTAACCGATTGTGTAATCAGTACCCGCGATGTCGTTATCGATTGTGCCTGGTAGACCGATACATGGGTAACCCATTTCAGTCAGTTTCTTAGCACCCATGTAAGAACCGTCACCACCGATAACAACTAGTGCATCGATACCGTGCTTTTTAAGGTTCTCAATCGCTTGTTCGCGTACTGCCACTTCCTTGAATTCAGGGAAACGTGCAGAGCCTAGGAATGTACCACCCTTGTTGATCACATCAGAAACGCTAGAACGATCTAGCTTTGCGATGCGGTCTTCGTAAAGACCTAGGTAGCCATCGTAAACACCGTAAACTTCCAATCCCTCAGATAGTGCTGTACGAACTACGCCGCGTACTGCAGCGTTCATACCAGGTGCGTCACCGCCACTTGTTAAAACACCGATCTTCTTAATCATGCTCACCCTCGATCTTTGGCAATCAATTTATTTAATTTTCTTTTAGGCCCCTTGTTACCAAGCAACCTGCATAATCCAGAACTGTGCGTTATGTTACATTTCCTCTACAGGAATACCAATGAAAACACACTTTTTTATGTAACTTTTCTACTTATGTAAGAGTATTACAGTTTCTCTTTGCAACTTCGTTGATTCACATCAGGATCACGATTCTTAGCAAGTAGTGATGGAAAGATAGTCAATAAGCGTCTATTTGTCGTCACGCTTGGTCTGATTTTTCGACCGCTACCAATCTTGTGCTTTTTGCTCTTTCTCTGGTCCAAATATCACCGATAACGGATCTTGGTGGATCAGCACATCCGCTTCTGGGAACAAGGCTAACAAATTCGCTTCCACTTCATCTGCAATATGATGGGCTTCTATTAAAGGTAGATGATCATTCAACTCTAAATGCAATTGAATAAAACGCGTTGGTCCAGACATGCGAGTGCGAAGTTGATGTACACCCAACACACCTTCGACCTTCAAACACTCTTGGCGAATTTGCTCCAGCTCTTCATCAGGCAGCTTTCTATCAAGTAATGTTTGAATCGCTTCGCTGACCATCTTGAACGCGCTGTACAAAATAAAGATACCGATACCGACCGCAAACACCGCATCGGCTTGCGTTACCCCAAAATAGCTCAAACCTAGCGCCACCATAATGGCACCGTTCATATATAGGTCTGTTTGGTAATGCAGAGAATCAGCAGCAATAGCTTGGCTGCCCGTCATGCGCACTACACGCTTTTGGAACATCACAAGTCCAAATGTCATCACCATAGCAAACAGTGAAACGTAAACGCCTAGCTCTGGCGATTGCAGATCTTGTGGACGGAAGAAACGCTCGATACCGTTTAGGATCAAAAACACCGCGGAGCCCGAGATAAACATCGCTTGTGCCAACGCAGCTAAAGACTCGGCTTTGCCATGCCCGAAGGTGTGTTCTTTATCTGCCGGCTGGAGGGAATAGCGCACCACAATAAGGTTCACTACCGATGCGGCAATATCCAACATGGAGTCAATTAAAGAGGCAAGTAAGCTGACAGAGCCCGTCACCCACCACGTGATGACTTTGACAATCAAAAGAAGCGTCGCCACGATGGTTGCCGTCCAAGCTGCCATCGTCACTAAACGTGCGTATTGCTGTTTCATAATCAAATAGTTAACTCAAACCGTGCTTTGAGTATACCTTGAGAATGATTTAATGAGTATGAAATCGCCAAGATCAAAAAGAGGCAGCACTCTGGCTACCTCTCTTACTTTATCTTTCAGCGATTAGCTATTGTGGTGCTTTTCCATGCGTTTTTGCATTTTTTCGCCACACTTCTGTTGACGCTCTTTTTGTAGCTCAACAAATTTTGTTTTTTGCTCAGGAGTCAGAACACTCAACATTTGGTGCTTTTTCTCCATCATCTTAACGCGACGCTCAGTTTGCTTCTCAACCATTTCTTTCGCTAGGTCGTTTGCCGCTGCTTCGTCGAAGTTATCCGCCAATAGTAGTGCTTGTACTTTGTCGTGGTGTGCTTGACGCTCAGCCATGCGAGCTTCGTGACCGTCGGCGAATTTCGCTTTCATTTCTGCTTTGTTCGCTTCACGCATTTCTTTTAGCTGGTCTTTTTGAGCATCAGTTAGGTCTAGTTGACGCATGATGCCGCGGTCCATACCCATACCACACTCACCGCGATGACCTTTGTGGTCTTTACCGCCGAATGCGAATGCACTCGCTGTACCTAGAGTTAGAGGTAGAACAACAGCCGCTAGTACTAATTTCTTTGCAGTTTTCATAATGAGATTCCTTACACAGGTTAGTGATTCTTCTGAGCTGTTCTCACAGCGCTTGAGTGTAGAATACGACCTACTAGGTAAAGCGACGTATAGAGACCGTAAAGAATCGTAAAGAGTGATTTTTACACTCATTCCTCCTCGTCATTACCATGTAATATTAAAGCAACCACGATGATAAATAGGTATTCAAATGGCGAACATTCTTTTGATTGATGACGACACAGAGCTAACCAGCCTACTGAAAGAAGTGCTGAGCTTTGAAGGGTACGAAGTCAGTGAAGCCAATGATGGTGAAGCAGGCTTATTGGCTATTAACAGTGAGATCGATCTTGTATTGCTTGACGTCATGATGCCAAAACTCAATGGAATGGAGACCCTAAAACGCCTGCGCGAAAACTGGGAGACACCAGTATTGATGCTCACCGCTAAAGGTGAAGAGATCGATCGCGTGATTGGCCTAGAGCTTGGCGCGGATGATTACCTACCAAAGCCTTTTAGCGACCGTGAACTGTTAGCGCGTATTCGAGCTATCTTACGCCGCACCATTAGTACCCAAAAGAATACTAAGAACAGCGATTGCATTGAGTATCGAGAAATCAAACTCTACCCAGGCAAACAAGAAGCGTACTGTGAAGAAGCTCTATTGGATTTAACCACGACTGAATTTGCACTGTTAACGCACTTTGTGCAGAACCCAGGCCAAGTGCTGACGAAAGAAACCCTCAGCCTTGATGTGCTTGGTAAACGCCTTGCTGCCTTTGACCGTGCGATCGATATGCACGTCTCCAACCTACGTAAAAAATTGCCAGACCAAAGCAACGGTAAGCCACGCATTAAAACCCTACGAGGGCGCGGCTACATGTTGATTGAGGAGGATTAATGCGAGCACCACGCTTCAAACTGCCGAAGATAAACAGCTTGTATGGACGCATCTTTGCCATCTTTTGGTTCACCATGTTCTTGGTTCTGATGGCAGTGCTGTCATTGCCACACCTTGACCCACGGAAAGCACGCGACATCCCACAAGACCACTATCAGCGTATGATTGACATACGTGACGGCATTGAGAAGAAGTATCGCAAGCAAGATAACCTCGGCAAGATTTTGTTCAGCATCGAAGGTCAGCGACGCAGCAAGCATGATCCGCGTCCACGTATCTTCTTTTCTGATCACGAAGGCAATGTCTTAACCACATCGAGCCACAAAGACTTCAAACTACGTGCGCTGCAAAACTTTGTCACCAGCATTGAAGATCAGTCGCAGCCTAAACAAAAACTCTACGGCCGCTACATGATCGCAGGCCCGGTCCCGATCAAAATCGCTAACTCTGACTTACTGATGTACGTCGGTTTCAAATGGAACGAGCCGCCTCCGATCATGTTGCGCCTGTTCGATCACCCATTGCAATTGCTGCTCGCCGTCATGTTGGTGAGCACACCGCTACTGCTGTGGCTTGCATGGGCATTGAGCCAACCAGCTCGACGACTAGAAACCGCGGCACAGCGCGTTGCCAAAGGTGAGTTTGTCATCGACCCTAATCTGGAAAAAGGCACTACGGAGTTTCGCCAAGCAGGTACCAGCTTTAACCAAATGGTTGAGGCAGTGAATCAAATGATTTCTGGCCAGCAGCGCTTGCTCTCAGATATCTCACACGAACTGCGCTCCCCACTCACTCGCCTGCGTATGGCAAGTGCGTTGGCGACGCGTAAACAAGGTGAAAGCCCAGAGCTGACTCGTATTGATACCGAAGCCCAGCGCTTAGAACAGATGATTGCCGAACTGCTTGAGTTGTCACGCATGCAAGTGAACAGTCACATGACGCGTGAAACCCAGCCGATTGCTAGCTTATGGGAAGAGATCATTAAAGACGCACAGTTCGAAGCCGAACAAATGGGGAAAACGCTTAGCTACTCTGCTGTGCCAGAACGCAGTATCTCAGGTAACCCAAAACTGTTGATGAGTGCGGTTGAGAACATCATCCGCAACGCGATTTACTACGGCAAAGACGAAGTGAAAATCAACATTCAGGATTCATTCGATACGCTACGCATTGTGGTGGATGACAACGGTGAAGGCGTACCAGAAGAAGAATTGGAAGCGATTTTCCGTCCGTTCTATCGTGTATCGACCGCGCGCGACCGCCATTCTGGTGGCACAGGGTTGGGCTTAACC
Organism: Vibrio owensii; assembly: GCF_002021755.1. Lineage (NCBI taxonomy): Bacteria > Pseudomonadati > Pseudomonadota > Gammaproteobacteria > Vibrionales > Vibrionaceae > Vibrio > Vibrio owensii. The sequence goes on along the minus strand of NZ_CP019959.1, from coordinate 2,067,191 downwards.
ATCACCGACAGTGCGATTCGTCAGCACAGTGGGTCGATTATCGCAAGTCGCAGCCCATTGGGTGGTTTACGCGTCACCATTACCCTGCCGTTGATCAGTGAAACGAAATAACCCCACAAAGATCAAAGTTGATAATGATTTTCATTAACATTAAAGTAAATCCTCCATAAAGGAGGATTTACAATGTCGCACATTTTCCCAGAGCTTCCGTACAGCTACGATGCGTTAGAGCCTTACATCGATGCGAAAACCATGGAAGTTCACTACAGCAAACACCACAAAACCTATTACGATAAATTCATGGCTGCCGCCAAAGGCAGCGCTCTCGAGACCCAAAGCCTCGATGACATCTTCGCTAGCATTTCTCAACACAGCCCAGCTATCCGTAACAATGGCGGCGGTTACTACAATCACATCATTTACTGGAACTGCATGTCACCAGATGGTGGCGGTGAGCCTCAAGGTGCTCTTGCAGAGGCCATCAACGATAAGTTTGGCAGCTTCGAAAAATTCAAAGACGAGTTCGCACAAGCGGCTATAAATACCTTCGGCTCAGGCTTTGCTTGGCTAGTCGTAAAAGATGGTGAGATTCACATTACCTCCACCAGCAACCAAGACAACCCTCTGATGGACGTTGCCGCAGTACAAGGTGAACCCGTTCTGGCATTGGATGTGTGGGAGCACGCTTACTACATCAGCTACCAAAACCGTCGTCCTGAATACATCGACGCATGGTGGAATGTGGTCAACTGGCGCGCAGTGGAAGAGAACTACGCTCGCGCTCTGAGTTAATCTATCTCAATTAGGGCAACACGCTGAAGTGGTTGCCCTCTTCTATTACCCGTCATTGTGTTGAATCTCGCTTCTCATGGTGACTTGGGTATATACTGCTCGCCTGTTTTGACCAATCTAATTCAATACCATGTTTGATATCGCTCTATACGAACCAGAAATCGCGCCGAACACCGGCAACATCATTCGCCTATGTGCTAACTGTGGTGCGAATCTCCACCTGATTGAGCCACTGGGTTTCGATCTAGAAGAGAAGAAAGTCCGCCGTGCAGGTTTGGATTACCACGATTTGGCTCGCGTGACGCGTCATAAAGATTATCAAGCATTCTTGGAATACTTAGAGAAAGAGAAACAAGGCAACTACCGCCTATTTGCATGCACGACAAAAACCACAGGTCATCATGTGGATGCGAAGTACCAAGAAGGTGACGTGCTAATGTTTGGTCCAGAAACACGCGGTCTGCCTGCGGACGTGATTGATAGCCTGCCAATGGAACAACGTATTCGCATTCCGATGATGCCGGATGCGCGCAGCCTAAACCTTTCTAACGCCGTTGCGATTATTGCGTTTGAAGCATGGCGTCAAATGGGCTTTGAGGGCGCGTTGTAAGCACAGCAAATCACAGATACTAAAAAGGGCGCTGAATGCGCCCTTTTGCTTTTCTTACTTACCAATTGAATCAGTTGAGCTTGTTACGATCATTGTCGTCTTTACGCTCGTACTCACCTTCGAAGGTGTTGCCGTTATCCGATTGAGAATCAAATGGGTCACGACGGAATGGGTCTTGCTCAAATGGACCTTGATTTGAGAAGCCACCTTGGAAGCCGCCACCATTCATGGTCTTCACCACCATCTTGCTCATTAGGTATTTGGCAATTGCCGCTCGTGGTGCTGGCAACAACACCAACATACCCAATGCGTCGGTCATGAAACCTGGTGTTAACAGCAATACGCCTGCAACTGCCAGCATCACACCTTCAAAAATCTGTTGAGCCGGAAGCTCACCTTGCTCTAAGCGACCTTGCACTGACATCAATGTCTGGATGCCTTGGCTACGTACCAAAGACGCACCAACAAATGCAGTAATCAATACTAAAGCAATCGTAGGCCAGAGACCTAAGAAGCCTCCCACCTGAATAAATAGGCCGATTTCGATGATCGGGACGAAAATAAACGCCAATAATAAGATAGGAAACACATGCCCTCCTTTGTTGATTTCAGTGTAATGGCAAAAGCCTACTAAGCTCAAACGAATCGTTGTAAAAAAGCGTGTTCATACTAGGGAGAATGCGTTGTGCAAAAAACGCCCTTTGAATAAAGGTGCATATACAAAAATTGGTCGTTGAAAAGTGCTATTTTCGGACTCTTAATATCCATGTTTGTCGAGGAAAATCGCCTACCCATAAAGGGTTATTAATATCCCGTTCATACTTTGCAAAATATTGACGCATCAAAAGCGAAAAAGGTGATCCACTTACTATTTTTATGCGCTAGGTGCAGTATGATGTGCCACATAAGTCAGGACGGTTTTTCCAGCCAAAAACTCTGATGAATGGATTCTAGATTGCAGAAATGGCTAATAAATAACTTAAATATCAGAATTATTATCTAAGGATCCTGTTATGGCTACACTATCTGATGCTCCAAAGACAGCAAACCAAGCCACTCGTATTGAAGAAGATCTATTAGGCCAACGTCATGTCCCTGCCGATGCTTACTACGGCATCCACACACTTCGCGCTATCGAAAACTTCAACATTTCAAGCACTACCATCTCTGACGTACCTGAATTTGTACGTGGCATGGTAATGACTAAGAAAGCCGCTGCACTAGCAAACAAAGAGCTAGGCGCAATTCCAAAAGACGTTGCTAACTACATCCTAGAAGCGTGTGATTTGATCCTTGAAACAGGTAAGTGCATGGATCAGTTCCCTTCAGACGTATTCCAAGGCGGTGCAGGCACGTCAGTGAACATGAACACTAACGAAGTTATCGCGAACGTTGCACTTGAACTGATGGGCAAGGAAAAAGGCCAATATGAGTTCATCAACCCGAACGATCACGTAAACAAGAGCCAATCAACAAACTGTGCGTACCCTACGGGTTTCCGTATCGCGGTTTACAACAGTGTTCATCAGTTGATGGAAGCGATCGAATACCTTAAAGGCGCATTCGAGCTTAAAGCACAAGAATTCAAAGACATCTTGAAGATGGGTCGTACTCAGCTGCAAGATGCAGTTCCTATGACTGTGGGCCAAGAGTTCCACGCATGGGCAGTAACACTAAACGAAGAAATTCGTGCTCTAGATTACACGTCTAAGCTACTACTAGAAATCAACCTAGGTGCAACAGCAATCGGTACTGGTCTAAACGCACCAACAGGTTACCAAGCGCTAGCAGTAAAACATCTAGCAGAAGTAACGGGTCTAGAAGTGGTACCAGCAGAAGACCTGATCGAAGCGACTTCTGACTGTGGTGCTTACGTAATGACGCACGGTGCGCTGAAACGTCTAGCAGTGAAACTATCGAAGATCTGTAACGACCTTCGTCTACTTTCTTCTGGTCCACGCGCAGGTCTTAACGAACTGAACCTACCAGAAATGCAAGCAGGCTCTTCAATCATGCCAGCTAAAGTAAACCCAGTTATCCCAGAAGTAGTAAACCAAGTTTGCTTCAAAGTTCTAGGTAACGACAACACGGTTTCTTTCGCAGCAGAAGGCGGTCAGCTACAGCTAAACGTAATGGAACCAGTTATCGCACAAAGCGTGTTTGAGTCTATCTCTCTACTACACAACGCATGTGTGAACCTACGCGATAAATGTATCGATGGCATCACTGTGAACAAAGAAGTTTGCGAAAACTACGTTTACAACTCTATCGGTATCGTAACTTACCTAAACCCATACATCGGCCACCACGAAGGCGATATCGTTGGTAAGATCTGTGCAGAAACAGGTAAGAGTGTACGTGATGTAGTTCTAGAACGCGGTTTATTAACTGAAGAAGAGCTAGATGACATCTTATCAGTTGAAAACTTCATGCATCCGACTTATAAAGCGAAACGCTACGAGTAATCGCATGTGAAAGGGGTCCCTAACGGGGCCCTTTTTTAGGCTCGAATACGGTTAACCACAATTTTTATGCGCTTTTTATTGCCGTAAGCCGCTCGGGTTCTGATTTTCTGAACACTTACTCCTGTTCCTGAGTGCTCAAAAAATCAGAATCATTAAAAACTAAAAGAGGTATCAATATGGTAATGGTCGAACTCTTCGTGGTTCTGCTCTTCATTTATTTGGGGGCAAGAATCGGTGGTATCGGCATTGGCTTTGCCGGTGGTGCTGGGGTAATTGCATTGTCTTTAATCCTAGGTGTCCCGACAAGCCAGTCTTTCATCCCTGTCGATGTAATCCTGATCATCATGTCTGTAATTACTGCTATCGCTGCAATGCAGGTAGCGGGTGGTTTGGACTGGATGGTTCAGGTTGCGGAAGACTTTTTGCGTAAACATCCCGAACGCATCACCTTTTACGCACCTATCGTGACATTCCTAATGACACTACTTGCGGGTACTGGTCACACGGCATTCTCAACACTTCCTGTTATTGCAGAAGTAGCGAAAGGCCAAGGTGTTCGTCCTTCTCGTCCACTGTCTATCGCGGTAGTAGCATCGCAAATCGCTATCACAGCGTCGCCAATCTCTGCGGCTGTTGTAGCGTTCGCAGCAATGCTTCACCCATTTGGTGTTGATTACCTAACGCTACTAGCAATCTGTATCCCAACAACGTTCATCGCTTGTATGATCGGTGCATTCGTAGCGAACTTCATGGGTAGCGAGCTTAAAGACGATCCTGAATACCAAGACCGTCTAGCAAAAGGCCTGATCAAGCTAAACACAGAATCTAAGCGCGAAATCCTGCCAACAGCGAAGAAAGCAACCTTCATCTTCCTAGGCGCTATCGCATTCGTAGTGTGTTACGCAGCAGCAATCTCTGGCTCTGTTGGCCTTATCGAGAACCCTGCGCTAGGTCGTAACGAAGCAATCATGACGGTAATGCTAGCAGCTGCGGCAGCTATCGTAATGAGCTGTAAAATCGACGCTGGCAAAATCCCAGCAGCAGCAACATTCCGCTCTGGTATGACAGCGTGTGTGTGTGTTCTTGGTGTGGCATGGCTAGGTTCTACGTTCGTTAACGCGCACGTTGACGGCATCAAAGAAGTGGCTGGTGCGCTACTAGCAGACTACCCATGGATGCTAGCACTTGTTCTATTCTTCGCTTCAATGCTGCTTTACTCGCAAGGTGCAACTACCGTTGCGCTTATGCCAGCAGCACTAGCAATCGGTGTGGCACCACTTACCGCAGTTGCGTCTTTCGCAGCAGTAAGTGCGCTATTCGTACTGCCTACTTACCCAACGCTTCTAGCAGCGGTTGAGATGGACGACACGGGTTCAACTCGTATCGGTAAGTACGTATTCAACCACCCATTCTTCGTACCAGGTGTGGCTACCATCGCTTCTGCAGTAGCACTTGGCTTCGCATTCGGTGGTCTACTGATCTAGTAGAAACAGAGTCTTACTCGGGGAGCTTCGGCTCCCTTTTTTATTGTCTGTCGCATTGGATAGCACTTAACAAATCTTCACTTCCATGAAACTTATTGGCTAGCCAGCAGGTCTGATTGAGTTACACTAACGGCAATTATCTAAGATGAATTGAACCTTTTATGCGTGCATTATTTTCCGTCTTACTCTTAGGGCTTATCACCTTTTCTGCGCCTTCTTTTGCGCTGTTTGGCAATGACCAGTTAGGCAATACCCAAAACACCTTTGGCAGCAGCAACGATACCTTTGTGTCTGTCGATCAGGCTTTCCCATTCAACTACTACCAGCAAGACGGCAAACTGATGCTGGACTGGCAAGTACGCGATGGTTATTACCTGTATCAAGAACGCCTATCGGTAGCGGGTGAGAAAGTATCGCTAGGCGAACTGCAAATGGAAGACGGAACGCCGCATAAAGATGAATTCTTTGGTGACGTGCATATCTACACTCAGCCTTTGTTTGTCAACGTACCAATGCATGATTGGCAAGACGGCGCTCGCGTGGTGGTGCAATATCAAGGCTGTGCGAAAGCAGGCTTCTGTTACCCGCCAGAAACTCGCGTGATTCCTATCAGCGCGTTTACTTCGTCGAACTCAGATTCAGCCACGGCGACGACTGCACCAAAAGCAGAGCAAGCACCAATAGTAACGCCACCAGCGGCGCAATCATCTACGTCTGGCGACACATCATCGGCTCCAGTAACACAGCAAGATAGCCTTGCTGCCAACCTAGCTGATAACTGGTGGACGCCACTTCTATTCTTGGCGCTTGGTGTGGGCTTAGCATTTACGCCATGTGTGCTGCCAATGTACCCAATTCTGACCAGCATCGTGCTTGGCAGTGGCAAACTGAGCCAACGCCGCGCGCTAGGCTTGTCGTTTGTCTACGTGCAAGGCATGGCGCTGACTTACACCCTACTCGGCCTTGTGGTGGCGTCTGCTGGCATGCAGTTCCAAGCAGCGATGCAACACCCTTATGTACTGATTGGTTTGAGTGTGCTGTTCGTGACACTCGCACTATCTATGTTTGGCGTTTATAACCTGCAACTGCCAAGTGGCGTGCAAACGTGGTTAAACAACCTCAGCAACAAACAACAAGGCGGCAGCAGCGCAGGCGTATTCGCCATGGGTGCGATTTCAGGTCTGGTGTGCTCACCATGTACCACGGCGCCTCTGTCTGGTGCGCTACTTTACGTTGCACAAAGTGGTGACTTACTGACAGGTGGTATCGCGCTTTACGCACTGGCGATGGGTATGGGTATTCCACTCATTCTTGTTGCAGTATTCGGCAACAAACTTCTGCCAAAAGCAGGAGGTTGGATGGATCGCGTGAAGACCCTATTCGGCTTCATTCTACTGGCTGCACCTATCTTCCTACTTGAGCGCATCATGCCAGAAATGTGGGCGACGGCATTGTGGTCAGCACTGGGCATCGCGGCTTTTGGTTGGCTATACCACATCAAAAACAGCTTAGAGTTTGGCGGTTGGAAGCAAAGTACAGTAGGCATCATTGCTGTGCTTGGTTTGTTTGCTTCTGCTCAACCAGCATTGAACTACTGGTTTGGCGGTAATACCACTACACAAACTCAGCAAGCAACAGTGAGCTTTACCCGTATCGCTAACGTGGCTGAGCTTGAGACTGCACTTGCTCAGGCAAAACAAGCCGGCAAACCAGTAATGCTGGATTTCTACGCCGACTGGTGTGTGGCATGTAAAGAGTTCGAGAAGTACACCTTCCATGACCCAAGCGTCGAAGCCAAACTGCAAGACTTCGTTCTTCTGCAAGCCGATGTGACCAAGAACCAAGTGCAAGACATCGAACTGCTTAAACATATGAATGTACTTGGTTTACCAACGATTGAGTTCTGGGATGTCAATGGCGAACATGTTTCAAACGCTCGTTTGACGGGCTTTATGCAAGCCGAGCCTTTCTTAGAGCACATCAACCGATTCTGATGATGAATCTTTCAAACGCCAGTGATTTTTCACTGGCGTTTTTTGTTGTCTCAATAAAACCAAGAAAGTTGCGTTTATATGCAATTTTTCTAATAAAAGTCGATTTAGTTCAGACTTTTAGCGGATAAATATTGTCCACATTCTTAAAGGTGGACAATAATTCCATTAACGAAATAGTCAAAAGTGTTTAACGTCATGGATTCGACCTACACCATTATCATCGCTGATGATCACCCGCTGTTCCGCAATGCCTTGTTCCAATCGGTACACATGGCTGTGAGTGGTGCCAACCTTCTCGAAGCGGATACGCTGGACGCTCTACTGGCGTTGCTGGAAAAAGAAGAAGAGCCAGATTTGGTGTTGTTAGATCTCAAGATGCCAGGCGCAAATGGCATGTCGGGTTTGATTCACCTTCGTGCTGAATACCCAGATCTTCCTGTGGTGGTGGTATCTGCCAGCGAAGAGCCTAGTGTGGTCACACAAGTGAAGAGTCACGGTGCGTTCGGCTTTATTCCAAAATCGAGCGACATGCGCGAGCTGGTCAATGCCCTTAACCAAGTCCTCAACGGCGACCCATACTTCCCAGAAGGCTTAATCACCAATAACACAGCCTGCAATGACTTGGCAGAGAAAATTGCCGCACTTACCCCTCAGCAATACAAAGTGTTGGGTATGCTTTCCGATGGCTTACTCAACAAGCAAATCGCATACGAGCTCAATGTATCAGAGGCCACTATCAAAGCCCACATGACCGCAATTTTCCGCAAACTGGGCGTGAAGAACCGAACTCAAGCCGTCATCCTACTGCAGCAAATGGAACCCGAGCAGTAATGTGTTAGTAAATATATCTAATTCACATTTATATGACGCAAAAAGAACAACAGACGTTAAAATAAACAGGCTGCACTATGTAGCCTTTTCATCCCTCTGTTAAACCGCTAACTCTGGGAGGTCATACTTTGTTAAGTATTCTCGTCACTCAATTCGTCGTACTCTGGGCCGTTATCGACCCGATTGGTTCAGTACCCGTTTATCTATCACAAACTCAGCACCTTACGGCAAAACAGCGTCGTCTCGTCGCGTTGAAAGCCATTGCTATTTCAATGGGTGTGTTGCTGTTCTTTCTTATTGCCGGTCAGTTGTTGCTGGAAGCAATGCAAATCCCATTACCCGCGTTCCAAGCCGCTGGTGGTTTAGTGCTATTGCTGTTTGCATTGTCGATGATCTTTGGTGAGAGCAAGCCAGAACAAGAGCAAAAACTGGGTGAAGAAGTCAGCCACTCCGATCTCGCTGACTTAGCTGTTTACCCTCTTGCGATTCCTTCGATTGCGTCGCCGGGTGCCATGATGGCCATAGTGATGCTCACCGATAACAACCGCTACTCTTTCGTCGACCAAGCTATGACCGCAGGCGTCATGATTGCGGTACTTCTGGTTACCCTATTCTTGTTACTGGGTGCAAACACGATTCAAAAAGTGATTGGTAACGTAGGCGCAGCCATCATCAGCCGCGTAATGGGGCTTATCCTTGCTGCTGTTGCACTGAATAATTTGCTGCTTGGTATAAAAGATTTCTATGTTAATTGATAAAACTCTTAGACCTTTGGCTAATTTAACATCAAGTTAACATCACATTTTTATTCCCACCTCCTCTCAAACGCCCTAAAAACGGGCGTTTTTGCTTTTTAGCGTCCCGACTAAAGTTGAAAAGAGTTCTTGCCAGTGCCTTGCTAATGTACATGTTGAAACATTTTTTTAACAACAATACCAATCGTAAGGAGACGGCAATGGCATTTGAAAGCGAAGAAAGAGCCAAAGCCTACTGGGACAAGAACGTGAAGCTCATGATTACCCTGATGGTCATCTGGTTCGTAGTGTCTTTCGGCTGCGGCATTTTATTTGTCGACGTACTTAATCAATTTCAATTAGGTGGATACAAACTCGGGTTCTGGTTTGCTCAACAAGGCTCCATCTATGCCTTCCTAGGTATTATTTTCTACTACGCGTGGAAAATGCGCCAAATCGACCGTGAATTCGGCGTAGATGAGTAAGGAGTAACTCAGATGGATTTGAAAACTATTACCTATCTGGTGGTTGGCGCGACGTTCGTCCTCTACATCGGTATTGCGATTTGGGCTCGTGCGGGCTCAACCAAAGAATTCTATGTAGCAGGCGGCGGTGTAAACCCTATCGCTAACGGCATGGCAACCGCAGCAGACTGGATGTCAGCAGCATCGTTCATCTCAATGGCAGGCTTGATTGCCTTCATGGGGTACGGCGGTTCGGTATTCCTGATGGGCTGGACAGGCGGTTACGTACTGCTTGCACTTCTGCTTGCGCCATACCTACGTAAGTTCGGTAAGTTTACTGTGCCAGAATTCGTAGGTGAGCGTTTCTACTCTAACGCAGCACGTATCGTAGCGGTTGTGTGTCTTATCATCGCCTCGGTGACTTACGTTATCGGTCAGATGAAAGGCGTGGGCGTGGCGTTCGGTCGTTTCCTAGAAGTGGATTACTCAACGGGACTACTGATCGGTATGTGTATCGTATTCATGTACGCCGTAATGGGCGGCATGAAAGGCATTACCTACACGCAGATTGCTCAATATTGCGTACTCATTCTTGCTTACACTATTCCTGCAATCTTTATCTCTCTGCAACTAACAGGTAACCCACTACCACAAATCGGCTTAGGTAGTACCATACAAGGCACCGATGTTTATCTACTCGATAGGCTCGACCAAGTGGTCACCGAGCTCGGCTTTAGTGAATACACCACCCAAGTTCGTGGCGACACACTAAACATGTTCGTGTACACCATGTCACTGATGATCGGTACGGCGGGTCTGCCACACGTAATCATCCGTTTCTTTACCGTACCTAAGGTTCGTGATGCACGCACATCAGCAGGTTGGGCGCTAGTTTTCATCGCTATCCTTTACACAACAGCACCTGCAGTATCTGCTATGGCGCGTCTAAACCTAATGGATACCGTTAACCCAGCTCCGGGTCAGCACCTTGCTTATGATGAGCGTCCTGACTGGTTCAAGAACTGGGAGAAAACAGGTCTGCTAGGCTTTGATGATAAGAACGGCGACGGTCTGATTGAGTACACGTCAAACCCAGCAACTAATGAGCTGAAAGTTGACCGTGACATCATGGTACTAGCAAACCCAGAGATTGCTAAGCTACCTAACTGGGTTATCGCACTTGTCGCAGCAGGTGGTCTGGCGGCAGCACTATCGACGGCTGCAGGTCTACTACTGGCGATTTCGTCCGCGATATCCCATGACTTAATCAAAGGTGTGATAAATCCGAACATATCCGAGAAGAAAGAGCTGCTCGCGAGTCGAATCTCCATGGCAGTCGCCATCGCAGTCGCCGGTTACTTAGGCTTGAATCCACCTGGGTTTGCAGCCGGTACGGTAGCGCTCGCCTTCGGTCTGGCGGCATCCTCCATCTTCCCTGCGTTGATGATGGGTATCTTCAGTAAGAGCATCAACAAAGAAGGCGCAATCGCAGGTATGATTGCAGGTATCAGTATCACGCTATTCTACGTATTCCAGCACAAAGGCATCCTATTTGTTGCTGACTGGACTTACCTACAAAGCTGGGGTCAGAACTGGTTCCTAGGCATCGAACCAAACGCATTTGGTGCAATTGGTGCCGTGTTCAACTTCGTCGTGGCATTTGCAGTATCGAAAGTAACAGCAGAAACACCACAAGAAGTAAAAGACCTAGTCGAGCACGTACGTGTACCAGCAGGCGCTGGCGGTGCGGTAGACCACTAAAATATAACGCAAACCACAAAAGCCCCGCTTGGGGCTTTTTTATTCGCTAGATTAGGTTAATTTAACCTTATGAAGTTGTAGCAAGGAAGCCAACATGTTCAAAAACAAGCACTTTATTATCGCTCTGTTGATCGCCCCAATTCTGTCTTTAATCGCTTATTTCGGTACAGACATGGCTCTGAGTGAGAAACCTCATGCCGCTAAAGAAGGGGAAAGCTACAAACTGGCCAGCAAGTCGAATTGCCGTTACACCAGTGGCTTGTGTGATATGGAGAATGGCGACTTTAAAGTGAAGTTTCGCTCAGAAAAGCTGACTCAAGATAGCCTAGAGTTGTCTTTACATGCGGCTTATCCACTGGAAGGGGTGAAGCTTTCAGTCGTGGATAGCCAAGAGCAAAACGCACAGCCAATTGACATGACACCAGCGGATCAAGCCGGACAAAACTGGACCATCACTTTGCCTAAGCCTGCATCAGCCGAGAGTTGGTTACGTGTTGCGATTCAATCTGAAGGCACGCTCTATTACGGTGAAACGCAAACGGCGTTTGTGAAATACGAAACCCTGTTTACGGACAAATAACGTACCTGCTCCATAAGGCTTTAAGACGCATTTGAGCCGACCTTATCTCGCGAAAGAATACCGAGCTTAATTGTAGGGATTGAGCTCTCCCACTTCAGCCGATACTGAGTCCGAGTATCGGCTTTTTTTGTTGTGTTATTTCCTCAAAAAAGCTGTGGTTGCTAATCGACAATTAATTGATAATAATTATCATTATCTTAAGTATCGAGGTAACTATGGACAGCAGCCAAGCCATCTACAACGCCTTTTTTAAAGCGCAAGACCGATTCCTTCATGTGTATGCGCCAAGCGGCTTCGAACCCGATGTGATTCATGATTACATCCATTGGGGTATGGTGCTGTCGTCCATCTACGATCACGATGCAGAGCACGAAAACCTGTTGCTGTGCGAGCTGTATTTGCGCCAAGTCTACTTCCATCTTCTCGACGCGATTCAAGACCCTACTCGCAGCCGCATCTTCCGCCGAGTCTGCCTCGATTCCATTCACACTCCGCTACTTTGTCTCAAACGCTACTACTACCAGTTTGAGGATGGCGATGTGAAATTTCTCTCATTACAACAACAATTACGTCTGATACAGACGCCTCTCGATTAAACAAAAGGAACCTACCATGACCACGGAATTCCGTATCGAAGCGGACAGCATGGGCGAAGTCAAAGTCCCAGCCAACGCTTTGTATCAAGCCCAAACTCAACGTGCTGTCGATAACTTCGCTTTCAGCAAACACACAATGCCGACGGGCTTTATCCAAGCACTCGCTCACATCAAACAAACCGCAGCGCTCACCAATGCTCAACTTGGCTTGCTGGAAGGTGATATCGCCAATGCCATCGCTGATGCCGCGCAAGCCATCATTGACGGAAAACACCTCGACCAATTCCCTATCGATGTATTCCAAACCGGCTCGGGCACCAGTTCCAACATGAATGCCAACGAAGTGATTGCAACATTGGCGTCTGAGCACCTAGGCGGAACGGTCAATCCAAATGATCACGTCAACATGGGTCAAAGCAGTAACGACGTAGTGCCTACTGCGATTCAAGTTAGCTCTGCAATTGCGATTGAAAAACAGCTACTGCCTGCACTGTCCCACCTAAGTGAAACACTAGAGGCCAAGCAGCAAGCTCTGAAAGATGTGGTGAAAACAGGTCGTACGCACCTCATGGATGCGATGCCAATTACCTTCGCCCAAGAGCTTGGTGGCTGGCAGTTCCAAATCGAGCACGCCAAACAAGCCATCGAACAAACACTGCCAGCAGTGAAAGCGTTAGCCCAAGGCGGAACAGCGGTAGGAACAGGGATCAACGCCGATCCACGCTTCGCCGATCTTTTTGCCGATAACCTAACGCAATCAACGCGCATCGAGTTTGCTTCAAGCAAAAATTTCTTCTTCAATCTCAGCAGTCAGGATGCGATCGTCGCCCTATCGGGACAGCTCAAAACAGCAGCAGTTGCGATCATTAAGATCGCAAACGATCTTCGCTGGATGAACTCAGGCCCACTAGCCGGCTTAGGTGAAATCGAACTGCAAGGCTTACAACCGGGCTCTTCTATCATGCCGGGCAAAGTGAACCCTGTGATTCCAGAAGCAGCGGCTATGGCGTCGGCACAAGTGATTGGTAACGACGCAACCATTACCGTTGCCGGTCAATCGGGTAACTTCCAACTTAACGTGATGCTGCCTGTGATTGCTCATAATGTACTAGAAAGCATTGAACTGCTATCGAACAGCGCCGTTGCTTTGGCAGACAAAGCCATCGCGACGTTTGAAGTGCGCCAAGACAATCTTGATGTTGCACTGGCGAAGAACCCGATTCTGGTCACCGCACTTAACCCTGTGATTGGCTACCTAAAAGCAGCCGAAGTAGCGAAGAAAGCCTACAAACAAGGTCGCGCTATCATTGATGTCGCGGAAGAAGAAACGGACTTGGATCGCGCAACATTAGAAAGATTGCTCGATCCAGCCAAACTGACTCAAGGCGGGGTGGCAGAATAAGCCACCGACCGATCACCCCCTTAAAGCAAAAGACCTCCAATCGGAGGTCTTTTTTTCTAGGCGACTCGATTGAGTACTGAACGCAGCTTCAAAGGTTTCACTGGTTTGGCGATAAAACTGAACCCATTGGCTTTAATGCCTTCCATCATGTCATCGGTTCGGTCGGCACTGATGATCACCCCTTCAAAGCGATTACCCAGACGCAAGCGGCATTGCTGCAACACTTCTAATCCTGTTCGACCATTGTCTAAACGATAATCGGAGAAAATCACATCCGGCAGCCAATCGTCTTCGATCGCTTTCAAGCTCTCAACAATGTCGGTCGCAATGCGAATATCACAGCCCCAACGCGAGAGTAGATTTTCCATTCCGACCAGAATATCCGGCTCATTATCGACACACAGCACACGAATATGGCTCAAGTCAGATTGTGCACTCTTCACTGCTTTGACTGCCGGAATGTGCACCTTCTCTGCCTTATCTAAGGTAATCGAGAACACGCTGCCTTGACCAAACCAAGAACGCATCGAGATTTCATGCCCTAGCACTTGGGCAATCCCTTTCGAAATAGCCAAACCTAACCCTAAACCTTGGTCAGAACGAACTTGAGTACCGCGATTAAACTCTTCGAAGATCTCTTGTTGCTTCTCTTCTTCGATGCCCATGCCGTTGTCCCATACATCAATACGCACTCGCCCTTGTACGCGACGCACACCGAGCGCCACTTTGCCATTCGGGCTATATCGGAACGCATTGGTAAGGAAGTTCTGTACCACGCGGCGTAGCAATTTCGGATCAGATTTCACCATCAAAGACGATGGGGTCATGGTGAACTCAATGCCTTGTTGTTTCGCCAATGCGCTGAATTCCGCATTCAAGTTTGCCAACACATCATTGACCGCAAAACCATGCACATTAACGTCCAACTTGCCTGACTCCAAACGCGAAATATCCAGCAAATCACCAATCAAATCTTCTGCTGCGCCTAATGCACTCTCAATGTGGGTCGACAGCTTTTGGGTTTCACTGTCTTTGGCGACTTCCGACAAGGAAGAAGCAAACAGACGAGCGGCATTCAGCGGCTGCATCAAGTCATGGCTTACCGCGGCTAAGAAGCGCGACTTGGATTGTGACTCATGCTCAGAACGTTGGGTCGCTGCCACCAGCTGTTTGTTCAGTTGTTCCAACTCACGAGTACGAGCACGAACGCGTTCCTCTAGTGTCTCATTGGCATCTTTCAGAGCTTGCTCTGCATCGCGGAACACGGTGATATCGGTAAAGCTCATCACGAAACCACCACCGGGCATTGGGTTACCTTGGACTTCAATTACGCGACCATCTGGACGCACACGGGAAGAAGTATGTCGCGTGCCTTGTTCAAGGTGATAAACACGGCGACGAACGTGATCTTCAGGGTCACCCGGACCACACAAACCTTGCTCAGCATTATGACGAATCACATCCGCAATCGGACGCCCGACTTGAATCAATCCCGGCGGGAAGACAAACAACTCCAGATAACGTTGGTTCCACGCCACCAACCTTAGTTGCTTGTCGACCACTGCGATGCCTTGTCCAATATGTTCAATCGCACCTTGCAATAAGCCACGGCTGAAATCGTACAGCTCTGAGGCTTCATCAACGATGGTCGCTACTTCCTCAAGCTGCATGTTTCTGCCTTGCAAAGCAGAAGTAAGTACTAACTTAGCTGAAGAGGCACCAAACACACCGGC
Organism: Vibrio owensii; assembly: GCF_002021755.1. NCBI lineage: Bacteria > Pseudomonadati > Pseudomonadota > Gammaproteobacteria > Vibrionales > Vibrionaceae > Vibrio > Vibrio owensii. The sequence goes on along the minus strand of NZ_CP019959.1, from coordinate 2,051,745 downwards.
AAGGACGCGCTCGGTATGTCGAATCAAGGTAGAGGGAGCTTGTTGATTGGGAAGCAGCTCTTCGCGTTGCTGACTCCAATAGGTTTGGAAGGCGGATTTCACTCGTGTTCGTCCGACAAATCGTGACGCTAACATCTCCAGTTCACTGACCGTCACACGGCTCTGATACAAGCTGATATTTTCACTTTCAGGCAACGGCGTACCAACGAATGACGCCGATTGTAAGCGTTCACTTATGCTTGGGCGCGTAGCTAGTGATACCGCGACAAAACACGCGGTATTCGCCACTACGCTGAGGATCATACCCCAGTCAGAAACAGCAATACCAAAGCCTGCCAATAAATCAGGCGGAGTGATCAACCAAATCAGCAAGTTGTTACTTGCATCGCCTGCCAGCATGTCGGTTTGGCTCATCAAAGTAATCAACCAAATGGTGAAACCCACCAGCAAACCAACATACACGCCTTTCTTGTTGCCCTGACGCCAGTACATCCCACCAAGCAGAGACGGAGCGAACTGGGTAATCGCTGCAAATGAGAGAAAACCTATCGCAGAAAGTGAGTGGATACTATCTAAAGCCTGATAAAAGCCCCATGCACCAATCAAAAGAAGCAGAATAAGCCCGCGACGTATACGTAATAACAGCGTAGAGAAATGGTGATGATTACGTTTTGATAACTTCATCCGGCGCAAAATCAGCGGCATCACCAAATCGTTAGATACCATGATCGCTAAGGCAATGGTCGAGACGATGACCATGCCGCTTGCCGCTGAGGTACCACCTAAAAATGCCAGCAAGGCGATGTCATTCGCGCCCACCGCCATCGGCACACTGATCACGTACGTATCGGCAGGGCTGCCACTCAACAGGCTTTGCCCTACCCATGCGATTGGCAGAACGAAAATGCCCATCAGAATCAGATACAACGGGAACAACCAACGCGCGACGTGTAAGTCTTGCGCGCGTTCATTCTCGACTACCATGGTGTGGAACTGACGTGGCAAACAGACAATCGCCAGCATGGTCAGAATGGTATGAATCAGCAAGGTCGGAATGTTAGGTGACTCATAGGTTTCAGCGGCGATATCAGCAAGGTGGAAGCTCTCGGTATCCATCGCGAGCCAAACAATAAACACACCCACCACTAAAAACGCCACCAACTTGAGCACTGATTCAAACGCAATCGCCATCATCATGCCGCGGTGATGTTCGGTGTTATCGATATGACGCGTACCAAACAGCATGGTGAAGATTGCCATCGCCCCGACCACAAACCAAGATACGCTGTAGTTTTGATAACTGAGATCAGATGCCAAGTCCGGCGCGATGATCTCCAACCCCATGGTGATGCCGCGCAGTTGTAAAGCGATATATGGAAGGATGCCTGCCACCGCGATTAAGGTGACAACCACCGCCAAGCCTTGTGATTTGCCATAGCGGGCGGCAATGAAATCGGCAATGGAGGTGATGTGCTCGCGCTTGGCAATCAAGATAAGCCGAGCGAGAACGCGCCAGCCGATGGTAAACACGATGATCGGCGCGATATAGATGGGTAGGAAGGACCAAGGGTTGTTGCTCGCCTGTCCGACCGTGCCATAGAAGGTCCACGACGTACAGTACACCGCAATCGACAAACTGTAGATCCATGGTCGCCAACGCGCTAACCATCTCTTTTGTTTGTCACCGTACCAAGCGATTAAAAACAGGATTCCCAAATACGCCAAAGAAACGGGAATCACTAGCCATCCTTGCATCCGATATCCTTTCTTACTTTTCTTGCCTTTCTTGCCTTTCTTGCTGTTTTTAAAGCAAGGAATAAAAAAACCTCTCCATAAGGGAGAGGTTTCATTTAACACTGCTTTCACAACAGAGACAAAGGTTAGTTTTTAATCTCTGTCACAGAAGCTTAATTCTGTGCTTCAGGCGCATTGGCTGAGAGATCAACCACATGACTTTCATCATTTTGAGGCTCAACTTTGATAAACAGTGCAATGAAGCCCATCGCCGCCATCAACCAGAAGATATTCGCACCCCAGTGCTCGTAGCCCCAACCACTGATCACCGTCATCAACGCGATAAACGCACCCAGTGGGATTGCGTTATATAGTGCCTGCAATGCCACCATCTTGTTCTCGGCTGAGTTCTGGATGTATTGAATCGCAGCAATGTGCGCCATGGCAAACGTCACACCGTGAAGCATTTGCACTACCACCAACGCCAAAATAGAGGTCGTAGACGCCGTCATGCCCCAACGTAGCATCACACCACCAGCCGCAACCACAAACAGAGTACGCAAAGACCAGCCAGCGAATAGACGCTTACTCAGAGCAAACACAGCAACTTCAGCGGCCACGCCCAAGCTCCACAAGTAACCAATCACATCTTCTGAGTGACCAGCCGCTTTCCAGTGAATCGCGCTAAAACCGTAGTACGCCGCATGGCTGCCTTGGATTAACGCCATTAACACAAGGAACTTCACGACTGGTTTATCCGTCAGCAACGCTGAGAGTTTTGGACGCTCAGAATGTTGACCTTCGCGTGTCACTGGCATTGGGTTGGTGTTACGCATTGCAAATAAGAGCGAGATAAACACACCGACCATCGCCGTGTACAAAATCATGTCAGAGCCAAACTCTGCCACCAAGTAACCCACCACAGTCGAGCCTGCAATAAAGGCAACCGAGCCCCACAAACGGGTACGACCGTAATCAAGCATTTTCAAACGAGCGTAGTAGTTCGCCATCGCATCAGACAGAGGCACGACAGGACCACAACACAAGTTGAACAAGACGGTGGCAAGCGCCATTAACCAGAAGTTGCCGCCAGTGAAAAAGTGGAAACCAACAAATATAAGGGCAGCAAAACTCAACCAGCGCAATGCAGGCATAAGGTGTTCGACTTTATGCAAACGTGGGGTAAGTACCATGTTCGCCACACAGCGCGTCGCTAAACCTAGACCCACTAACAGACCAATATCTGTTGGAGAAACGCCCTGCTCTTTAAACCACAACGACCAAAATGGCAGATACACGCCATACGCAAAAAAGAATCCGAGAAAGTACTGGGAAATCCAGCCATACGGAGAGGGTTTCAACATCACTGACATCCTAAAAAACGACAAAAACTAACGACTTCCGCCACGTAAACGTTTGGGACGCGGAATTATGGATCGCAATGCGTAATAGAAAAAGGGAAGAATCGGCAACTTACCGTTTCCTCAATGGCACAGGGTCTCGAAATGCAAAATTAGATTGTGACGATTTAGACCAAAGTCGTCTGGCTTCGGCAGGGAAATTTGTCAGACTTAGAATGTGTTCCCACCAAATTTAGGTGCTCTCATGCCTGACAAATTTAATATGCAATCTCCACCGTTCGACCGCCTGACTGACGCACAGCAAAATCGACTGCGCTCGTCTCTTGATGTGGCGTACTACCGAACGCGAGATGTCATTTTAGCTTGTGGGCAAGACAACCCTCACCTGCACGTGCTGATTAAAGGCGCTGTAGAAGAGCGCTCAAAAGATCAAGACGAAGTGTTTGCTCACTACGCCAACGACGACATGTTTGATGTGCGCTCTTTGTTTGAAGAAAGCGTGCGCCATCAATATGTGGCACTGGAAGATACCCTCTCGTATTTGCTACCGAAAGAAGTGTTTCTTGAGCTGTATAACGAGAACGGACAGTTCGCTGCCTACTTCGATAACAACTTATCCAAACGCCAAGCCCTCATTGAAGCGGCTCAACAGCAGCAAAACCTCGCCGAATTCATTCTGACTAAAGTCGATAGCAGCATCTATCATCCACCGATGCTATTAGCACCTGATATGCCAATTAATCAGGTCACTAAAACACTTAAAGACAATGGCCTTGATGCCGCTTTGGTTCAGCTAAACCAAGATGACCCACGCCTAAAGCAATATCCATCGGCGCATCCCTACGCGATAGTGACTCGAACCAATATGCTCCACGCCGTGATGCTTGACGACCATCCACTCGATACACCAGTGAGTAAGATTGCGACCTTCCCTGTTTATCACGTCGATGATGGTGACTTCTTGTTTAACGCCATGATCACCATGACGCGTAATCGCATGAAACGTCTAATGGTGTGCGAAGGCAATCAAGCGGTCGGCATGTTGGATATGACACAAATCCTCAGTGCCTTTTCCACTCACTCACACGTACTGACACTCAGCATAGCGAGAGCCAGCAGCGTGGAAGAGTTAGCCCTAGCTTCCAATCGACAGCGTCAGTTGGTGGATAGCTTGCTGACCAACGGCATCCGCACTCGCTTCATCATGGAGCTGATATCCGCCGTAAACGAACAAATCATCGAAAAAGCATTTGAGCTTGTGGTGCCACCAGCACTGCACGATCACTGTTGTCTGATTGTGCTTGGCTCGGAAGGTCGCGGAGAACAAATCCTCAAAACCGATCAAGACAACGCACTGATCATCCAAGATGGGCTGGAATGGGAACATTGCGCCGAAGTGATGCAAACCCTCACTCACACCTTGCAGCAACTGGGCTATCCACTCTGCCCTGGCAAAGTCATGGTTAACAATCCGAAGTGGGTCCGAACGCAGCAAGAATGGATTAAAACGCTCGATGGTTGGATTGCTAAAGCGCAGCCAGAACAAATCATGGATTTAGCCATCTTCAGCGACGCTCATGCGGTCGCAGGTAATCGAGAGTTGCTCACGCCTATCGCCGAGCACCTCAGAGATAGCATGAAAGATCGTATGTTGATTCTGTCCGATTTCACTCGACCTGCGCTGCAGTTTTCCGTGCCTCTTACTCTGTTTGGCAACGTAAAAAGTGCTAAAGACGGGCTGAATATTAAGCGTGGTGGCATTTTCCCAATCGTGCATGGTATTCGCACCTTGGCATTGGAATACGCGATTGAAGAGAAGAACACCTTCGAACGTATCGAAGCATTGAGAAACAAGCGCATCTTAGAACCAGAAACCGCAGATAACCTCAATGAGGCACTGAAGCTGTTCTTCAAGATCCGTTTGAACCAGCAATTGAGTAAGCAAGAAGCACTGAACAACATCGACATCAAACAGTTAGACAGGACAGAACGAGACCTGTTGCGCCACAGCTTACACGTGGTGAAGAAGTTTAAGCAGTTCTTAGGCTTCCATTATCAAATCCGTGATTAGAGTCTTTTAGGCAAATAAGACGAGAGGTAACAGGGATGAATTGGCTACAAAGGAAATACTGGCATTACAAGCTGAAGGGCTCACCTTATCAGCCACTGTTTTGTTCGCCGCAAAAAGGCGAGTTTGTCTCTCTCGATTGCGAAACCACCAGCTTGGACCCAAATCGAGCCGAGCTGGTCACCATCGCTGCGACCAAAATCATCGACAATCGCATCATCACCAGTAAGCCATTCGAAGTTCGACTGCGCGCTCCGCAATCACTCGATTCAGGCTCAGTAAAAATTCACCATATCCGCCACCAAGATTTGGTGGATGGCATCAGCGAAAAAGAAGCGCTCATCAAGCTGCTCGATTTTATCGGCAACCGTCCTTTAGTCGGCTACCACATTCGCTATGACAAAAAGATCCTCGACCTCGCTTGTCTGAGGCATTTAGGCTTTCCACTGCCCAACCCGCTCATCGAAGTGAGCCAGATTTATCACGACAAGCTCGAACGTCATTTGCCTAACGCCTACTTCGACTTAAGTCTTGATGCGATTTGTAAGCACCTTGAACTGCCGATTCAAGACAAACACGACGCCCTACAAGACGCAAAATCCGCTGCTTTGGTGTATGTGCGCCTAACCAAAGGCGATTTACCAAACCTGAGTGTGCCTTATACCCAATAGGCTTAAGACTCAGCTTTCGATCCACGTCCCACATTCGCTTTAAATTCAGCAATATCGCGGCGCATTCCTCACTCTCATCCTAAAGTCTAATTGTGGAAATACGCGCTGTGACTGACAGTTATATGCACAGCAACGTTCTTGATGAATCACAGACTAAAGAACGGAAACAGCCCTACAAAAGACGAAGGTCGAGAATTAAAGGCACAAGGAGAGAAGCCATGAGCGAAGCCCACGTTTATCCGGTAAAAGAAAATATTAAAAACCATACGCATGCGGATAATGACACTTACCTAGCCATGTATCAGCAGTCGGTAAGCGACCCTGAAGGCTTCTGGAGCGAACACGGTAAAGTTGTCGATTGGATTAAGCCATTCACTCAAGTTAAAAACACCTCTTTCGATACTGGTCACGTCGACATTCGCTGGTTCGAAGACGGCACGCTGAACGTATCTTCAAACTGTATTGACCGTCACCTTGCCGAGCGTGGCGATGAAGTCGCGATCATCTGGGAAGGCGATGATCCTGCTGACGACAAAACCCTCACATTCAATGAACTGCACAAAGAAGTGTGTAAGTTCTCTAACGCACTAAAAGAGCAAGGCGTGCACAAAGGCGACGTGGTTTGTCTTTACATGCCAATGGTGCCAGAAGCGGCTATTGCAATGCTGGCATGTACCCGTATTGGTGCGGTTCATACCGTGGTATTTGGTGGTTTCTCGCCAGAAGCCCTGTCCGGTCGTATCATCGACTCAGATGCGAAAATCGTTATCACCGCTGACGAAGGCGTTCGTGGTGGCCGCGCAGTACCACTGAAGAAAAACGTTGATGAAGCACTGACAAACCCAGAAGTGAAGACCATCGACAAAGTTGTCGTTCTAAAACGCACGGGCGGCGACATTGATTGGCACGAGCACCGTGACGTTTGGTGGCACGAAGCAACGGCTGTCGTTTCTGATGTGTGCCCACCAGAAGAGATGAAAGCGGAAGACCCTCTATTCATTCTTTACACTTCAGGCTCAACAGGTAAGCCAAAAGGCGTGCTGCACACTACAGGCGGTTACCTAGTGTACGCGACCATGACCTTCAAGTACGTGTTCGATTACCAAGAAGGCGAAACGTTCTGGTGTACGGCGGATGTGGGTTGGATTACAGGTCACACTTACTTAATTTACGGCCCACTGGCGAACGGTGCGAAAACCATTCTGTTCGAAGGTGTACCAAACTACCCAAGCACGGCTCGCATGAGTGAAGTGGTTGATAAGCATCAAGTAAACATTCTCTACACTGCACCAACAGCGATTCGAGCACTAATGGCAAAAGGTAACGAAGCGGTAGCCGGAACATCTCGTTCAAGCTTGCGTGTAATGGGCTCAGTAGGTGAACCTATCAACCCTGAAGCATGGGAGTGGTACTACAAGACTATCGGTAATGAAAACTCACCTATCGTTGATACTTGGTGGCAAACAGAGACAGGCGGTATCTTGATTGCGCCACTACCAGGTGCAACAGACCTGAAACCAGGCTCAGCAACTCGCCCATTCTTCGGCGTACAACCTGCGCTAGTGGACAACATGGGTAACATCATTGAAGAGACCGCAGCAGAAGGTAACTTAGTGATCCTTGATTCATGGCCAGGTCAGATGCGTACTGTTTACGGTGACCACGAGCGCTTTGAGCAAACCTACTTTTCTACCTTCAAAGGCATGTACTTCACCAGTGATGGTGCTCGTCGTGACGAAGACGGCTATTACTGGATCACAGGTCGTGTAGATGACGTGTTGAACGTCTCAGGTCACCGTATGGGTACCGCAGAAATTGAATCAGCACTGGTTGCACACGACAAGATTGCGGAAGCAGCGATTGTCGGTATTCCTCATGACATCAAAGGTCAGGCAATTTACGCATACGTCACACTTAATGATGGTGAATTCCCATCAGCCGAGCTGCACAAAGAGGTGAAAGATTGGGTACGTAAAGAGATTGGTCCAATCGCGACACCAGACGTGCTGCACTGGACAGACTCTCTACCGAAAACTCGCTCTGGTAAGATCATGCGCCGCATCCTACGTAAGATTGCAACGGGTGATACCAGCAACCTAGGTGATACTTCAACACTGGCCGATCCAAGTGTTGTAGACAAGCTAATTGCAGAGAAAGCAGAACTGGCATAACACCCAGCCCCTGTTTTAAACGCTAGCCTTAAAAGCCACCATTGCATATGGTGGCTTTTTTGTGCGTGGACGCAAAATAAACCACAGAAAGCACGTGGCAATTATGTTGTTTTTGTTAACTTGGTTACAGAAACGGCGGGGGCTATTGGGAGATTAGACCAGTAAATTGCTGCTAATTGCTGTGAATTAGCTATAATCTTGGTCGATTTTTTAAAATTTGCTCGGTTTTAACAAAAAAATCGTGCTGAATTATCGTATATTTGGGAATATAAACGTTCCACTCACGATAAAGGAAGATAGCAACATAATGTCTGCAAAGTCACGGATTCTAGTTCTAAACGGACCAAATCTTAACCTATTAGGTCTGCGTGAACCGACACATTACGGTAACAACACCCTAGCACAGATTGTTGATGCATTGACTGAACAAGCTCACAACTCTGGGGTGGAACTTGAGCACCTGCAATCGAATCGTGAGTACGAACTGATTGAAGCTATCCACGCTGCGTACGGCAAAGTGGACTTCATCATCATCAACCCAGCAGCTTTCACTCATACCAGTGTTGCGCTGCGTGATGCATTACTTGGCGTAGCCATCCCATTTATCGAAGTGCACCTATCGAACGTTCACGCACGTGAGCCGTTCCGTCATCATTCTTATCTGTCTGATAAAGCAGAAGGTGTGATTTGTGGCTTGGGCGCACAAGGTTATGAATTCGCTCTGTCTGCAGCAATCGCGAAATTGCAGGCAAAGTAAACCAAACACTCTGCAGCCCTTTGGGGTTGTCTTAATCACAAGATAAAAGAGAAAGAAAAGATGGATATTCGTAAAATCAAGAAGCTAATCGAGTTAGTTGAAGAATCTGGCATTGCTGAGCTAGAAATCTCTGAAGGTGAAGAGTCAGTACGCATCAGCCGTAATGGCCCTGCATCTGCTCCAGCACCAGTTCATTACGCAGCAGCTCCAGTAGCAGCACCTGCGCCAGTGGCAGCAGCTCCAGTAGCAGACGCACCAGCAATGGCAGCAGAAGCACCAGCAGCAGTTCCTGCAGGTCACCAAGTTCTTTCTCCAATGGTTGGTACTTTCTACCGTTCTCCAAGTCCAGACGCGAAATCATTCGTTGAAGTTGGTCAGAGCGTAAATGCTGGCGACACTCTATGTATCGTTGAAGCAATGAAAATGATGAACCAAATCGAAGCGGACAAATCAGGTGTTGTAACTGCAATCCTAGTTGAAGACGGCCAGCCAGTTGAATTCGACCAACCACTAGTTGTAATCGAATAAGCGGGGCTTGCCTTATGCTAGATAAAGTAGTCATCGCGAACCGAGGTGAAATTGCACTTCGTATCCTTCGCGCTTGTAAAGAATTAGGCATTAAGACTGTGGCAGTGCACTCAACAGCTGACCGCGATCTTAAGCACGTACTACTTGCAGACGAAACAGTATGTATCGGTCCTGCTCGTGGTATCGACAGCTACCTAAACATCCCTCGTATCATTTCTGCAGCAGAAGTGACGGGTGCAATTGCGATTCACCCGGGGTACGGCTTCCTATCTGAGAACGCAGACTTTGCTGAACAAGTAGAGCGCAGCGGTTTCATCTTCGTTGGCCCTAAAGCAGACACCATCCGCATGATGGGTGACAAAGTGTCAGCAATCAACGCAATGAAAAAAGCAGGTGTTCCTTGTGTACCAGGCTCTGACGGTCCACTAGATAACGACGAAGACAAAAACAAAGCTCACGCTAAGCGTATCGGCTACCCTGTAATCATCAAAGCCTCTGGTGGCGGCGGTGGTCGTGGTATGCGTGTTGTACGTTCTGAAGCGGAACTTGTTCAAGCTATCGCTATGACGCGTGCAGAAGCAAAAGCGGCATTCAACAACGACATGGTTTACATGGAGAAATTCCTAGAAAACCCTCGTCACGTTGAAGTTCAGGTAATTGCTGATGGCCAAGGCGGCGCTATCCACCTAGGTGAACGTGACTGTTCTATGCAGCGTCGTCACCAGAAGGTTGTTGAAGAAGCTCCAGCACCAGGTATCACAGAAGAAATGCGTAAGTACATCGGTGAACGTTGTACACGCGCATGTCTAGAAATCGGTTACCGCGGCGCAGGTACGTTCGAATTCCTATACGAGAACGGTGAGTTCTACTTCATCGAAATGAACACTCGTATTCAGGTTGAGCACCCAGTAACAGAAATGGTTACTGGTGTTGACCTAATTAAAGAACAGCTACGCGTAGCAGCAGGTCAGCCATTGTCATTCACTCAGGATGACATCAAGATCCGCGGCCATGCGATTGAGTGTCGTATCAACGCAGAAGACCCAGAGCGCTTCCTACCTTCACCAGGTAAGATTGAACGCTTCCACGCGCCAGGCGGCATGGGTGTTCGTTGGGAATCTCACATTTACACAGGCTACACAGTACCACCTCATTACGATTCAATGATTGGTAAACTGATCACTTACGGTGAGAACCGTGATGTAGCGATTGCACGTATGAAGAACGCACTAGGCGAGATGATCATTGAAGGCATCAAGACTAACGTTACTCTACAAGAGTCAATCATGAATGATGAGAACTTCCAACACGGTGGTGCGAACATTCACTACCTAGAGAAGAAGCTAGGCCTACAATAAGCCTTTGCTAACCTCATAATAAATGCCCACATCTGTGGGCATTTTTGTTTTGTATAAAGTCTATACTCAAACAAATCGTAGAGTTCTGGTAAACTCTGCGCCACTTCATTCACTTTAAGAGCAAAAACAAATGCCTTGGATTCAAATCAAACTCAACGCGACCAATGAAAACGCTGAGCAAATCGGCGACATGCTAATGGAAGAGACTGGTGCGCTGTCTGTAACATTCCTAGACGCGCAGGATACGCCCGTATTCGAACCTCTACCTGGCGAGACTCGCTTATGGGGCGATACTGACATTCTGGCACTGTACGATGCAGAAGCAGATACAAACTTCATCATCACTCAAATCAAAGCAAGCGGCATGCTAGCAGACGATTTTGCTTACAAAGTAGAACAGCTAGAAGACAAAGACTGGGAACGCGAATGGATGGAAAACTTCCACCCAATGAAGTTCGGCGAACGTCTATGGATTTGTCCAAGTTGGCGTGATGTTCCTGAACCAGACGCAGTTAACGTTATGCTTGATCCTGGTCTGGCTTTCGGTACGGGCACCCACCCTACGACAGCACTCTGCCTTGAATGGCTAGAGAGTTTAGATCTATCTGGTAAAACGGTTATCGACTTTGGTTGTGGCTCAGGCATCCTTGCGATCGCAGCGATCAAACTTGGCGCAGGCAAAGTTATCGGGATCGATATTGATCCTCAAGCTCTTCAAGCTTCTCGCGATAACGCAGAGCGCAATGGTGTTGCTGACCAATTAGAAGTGTACCTTCCTCAAAACCAACCTGAAGGCCTGATCGCCGATGTGGTTGTAGCTAACATTCTTGCTGGTCCATTACGTGAACTTGCACCTATCATCAAAGGCTTGGTTAAACCAAATGGTGACCTCGCGATGTCTGGTGTTTTAGACACTCAAGCAGAAGACGTAGCGAACTATTACCGTGATGAGCTTCACATTGATCCAATCGCAGAGCAAAGCGAATGGTGTCGTATCTCCGGTCGTAAGCAAGGCTAGACAAGGTTTTCAGGGCTAATTGTTTGAATTTCATACAAATTACAAAAACAATTTGTAAATGCTCAAATATTAGTCTTTTCACGCAGTAAAAAAATGCGTAAAATGCGCGCCCTTGCTGGTACAGAACTGTGATGACGTTTTGAAAATCGGAAACTATCAACTTAAGAACAATCTAATCGTAGCCCCTATGGCTGGTGTAACGGATAGACCGTTTCGCGAGTTGTGTCTTCGCTATGGTGCGGGAATGGCCGTCAGTGAAATGATGTCTGCTAACCCGAAACTATGGGGAACGTCAAAGTCGAAACAGCGCATGGTACATGAGGGCGAATCGGGCATTCGCTCTGTACAGATTGCCGGTTCCGATCCACAGCTTATGGCCGATGCGGCTCAATTCAGTGTTGAAAACGGTGCGCAAATCATCGACATCAACATGGGCTGCCCAGCAAAGAAAGTGAATAAGAAGCTGGCGGGTTCTGCCCTGCTTCAGTACCCAGACATCATCAAAGAGATTTTGACTGCGGTAGTGGACGCGGTAGACGTTCCTGTAACGTTAAAAACCCGTACTGGCTGGAACACAGAAAATAAAAACTGTGTTCACATCGCTAAATTAGCCGAAGACTGCGGCATACAGGCTCTTGCACTGCATGGCAGAACAAAAGCGTGTATGTACAAAGGTGAGGCCGAATACGACAGCATTAAAGCGGTTAAACACGCTATATCCATTCCGGTTATCGCAAACGGTGATATCGATAGCCCGGAGAAAGCGAAGTTTGTACTGGAGTACACCGGTGCAGACGCTTTAATGATTGGACGCCCTGCCCAAGGTCGTCCTTGGATTTTCCAGGAAATCCATCACTATTTGGAAAACGGCACCACAATGGATGAGCTTCCAAGTGAGGAAGTGAAAACCATTATGCTTGGTCATGTGAACGCTCTGCATGATTTCTATGGGGAGTTCTTAGGTCCACGTATCGCGCGTAAGCACGTTGGTTGGTACTTAAAAGAGCATGAACAAGCGAGTGAGTTTCGCCGTACCTTCAATGCTATCGATGCAGCTGAGCTGCAGCTTGAGGCATTAGAGGGTTATTTTGATAACGTTGCATCATAATTAAGAGAAGAGCTAGACCGAATATGTTCGAACAAAATCTGACTTCAGAAGCATTAACAGTAACTACAGTAACGTCACAAGACCAGATTACTCAGAAGCCTTTACGTGACTCTGTTAAAGCGTCTCTTAAAAACTACCTAGCTCAACTAAACGGCCAGGAAGTAACTGAACTATACGAATTAGTTCTAGCTGAAGTTGAACAGCCACTATTAGATACCATCATGCAGTACACTCGCGGTAACCAAACTCGCGCAGCAACTATGATGGGCATCAACCGCGGTACTCTTCGCAAAAAACTTAAAAAGTACGGCATGAACTAATATCAGTTCATACAGTAATTTTGTAAAAAAGGCTTAGTCAGCAATGGCTAAGCCTTTTTTATTAGCTTCAAGCTACTGACACTTCAACTCTTCCAAACGCTTCTCCTTCACCTTTGTACAAACATTAGTCAAGTCTGATACTTTGAACTGTGATCAGTATTGATTGTGAACTCAATACAAACAGATATAATCAACGACTTACATTGGATAAAGGAACTAACCTCATGATTTACAAAGAAAGGGACGATTGGCTTCATGCCATTTTGAATACCCTCCCTGATCATGTCTTTATCCTCAACGAACAAGGCCGCTATATCGAAAGTTTCGGTGGCACTTACCATTCAAAACACTTCAATGCACAAAGCTATACCAACCTCACGTTAAACGATGTTTTATCACCGAGTAAAGCCGCTGAGTTGATCGGTTATATTAACGATGTGCTTCGCTCTAACGAGCCTAAGGTCGTCAAATACAGTATCGCCCTACAAGACCACCTTTTAATGCCAATAGAAGAACTAGAAGCATTAGAGAACCCAGAAGAAACGTGGTTTGAAGCGATCATTAAGCCCGTAGAAAGCATTCAAGGTGATGAAAACTTGGTGATTTGGTCCGTGCGTGATGTCACCAAAACGCATCTGCTAGAAAGGCGCCTCAAAGAGCTCTCAGAGACAGATGAATTAACAGGTGTCATGAATCGCCGAGCATTCCTAACAAGCCTAGATAGGTCTCTGAGCTCGCATTCGCACCCATCTCAACCCCTAACTTGCGTCATGATTGATATTGATCACTTCAAAGAGATCAACGACCAGGTTGGACACTTCTCCGGCGATCAAGTGATCAATCATGTGGCCAAGATTTGCCAACGTGCAATCCGTGGAACTGACTTTATTGGTCGCTTAGGAGGGGAAGAATTTGCCGTGATCCTAGCCAATACCAGCGCAATACAAGCCTACGAGGTAGCAGAAAGGATCAGACAAGCGATCCAAAACGCATCATGTCAAGTTGATGATATCGAAATCAGTACAACGGTTAGCATTGGTGTCGCGGAATATGACGGGCAGGTATTGAGCGCAAAAGAGTTAATGGTTAACGCAGATAAAGCCATGTATTACTCAAAACACTCCGGACGTAATCAAGTAACTCTGTATCATGGCAATATTCCTGACGTCAAACTGCAGCACTCTACCAACTTAAGAATCCAAAAAGTTTCTTAACCCCTCAGCTTTATCATCCATACTACCCACGTCCCACCTCTCCCTTAAAACGCTCACACTCAGCTCTTATGCCTAAATCTAGTATGAGGCTAGGCATGCCCAATATGTTTTAACAACGAGCTTAAGGCTGTTCTAGAGGCGTGAGAGGTGGTGACATTTCGAGAAACTAGGTAGTGCGTTAGCACTATCTCATGATCAATTTAGTAAACAGGAAAGATATACAGGCTTTAGAAAATGCTGTGTCTTTATAGGAGAGTTCTTGGTAATCAAATTTACTTTGCTCCAAATGCAAAAAAGCCCACTCTTTCGAGTGGGCTTCTTCAAGTTTAAAGCCTGGCGATGTTCTACTCTCACATGGGGAAGCCCCACACTACCATCGACGCTAATTCGTTTCACTTCTGAGTTCGGAATGGAAGTCAGGTGGGTCCAAATCGCTATGGTCGCCAAGCAAATTCTTTAATCTGGAAAACTGATGTTAAGTTCTATTTATACACATTCAATGTTCTTACATCGAGTCCATCAAAACCCCTTGGGTGTTGTATGGTTAAGCCTCACGGGCAATTAGTACAGGTTAGCTCAACGCCTCACAACGCTTACACACCCTGCCTATCAACGTTCTAGTCTCGAACAACCCTTTAGGATACTTAAAGTATCAGGGAAGACTCATCTCAGGGCTCGCTTCCCGCTTAGATGCTTTCAGCGGTTATCGATTCCGAACTTAGCTACCGGGCAATGCGTCTGGCGACACAACCCGAACACCAGAGGTTCGTCCACTCCGGTCCTCTCGTACTAGGAGCAGCCCCCTTCAATCTTCCAACGCCCACGGCAGATAGGGACCGAACTGTCTCACGACGTTCTAAACCCAGCTCGCGTACCACTTTAAATGGCGAACAGCCATACCCTTGGGACCGACTTCAGCCCCAGGATGTGATGAGCCGACATCGAGGTGCCAAACACCGCCGTCGATATGAACTCTTGGGCGGTATCAGCCTGTTATCCCCGGAGTACCTTTTATCCGTTGAGCGATGGCCCTTCCATTCAGAACCACCGGATCACTATGACCTGCTTTCGCACCTGCTCGAATTGTCATTCTCGCAGTCAAGCGGGCTTATGCCATTGCACTAACCTCACGATGTCCAACCGTGATTAGCCCACCTTCGTGCTCCTCCGTTACTCTTTGGGAGGAGACCGCCCCAGTCAAACTACCCACCAGGCACTGTCCGCAACCCCGATTAGGGGTCGACGTTAGAACATCAACACTACAAGGGTGGTATTTCAAGGACGGCTCCACAAATACTGGCGTACTTGCTTCAAAGCCTCCCACCTATCCTACACATGTAGGGTCAATGTTCAGTGCCAAGCTGTAGTAAAGGTTCACGGGGTCTTTCCGTCTAGCCGCGGGTACACTGCATCTTCACAGCGATTTCAATTTCACTGAGTCTCGGGTGGAGACAGCGTGGCCATCATTACGCCATTCGTGCAGGTCGGAACTTACCCGACAAGGAATTTCGCTACCTTAGGACCGTTATAGTTACGGCCGCCGTTTACCGGGGCTTCGATCAAGAGCTTCGACCGAAGTCTAACCCCATCAATTAACCTTCCGGCACCGGGCAGGCGTCACACCGTATACGTCATCTTACGATTTTGCACAGTGCTGTGTTTTTAATAAACAGTTGCAGCCACCTGGTATCTGCGACTCTCGTCAGCTCCATCCGCAAGGGACTTCACCATCAAGAGCGTACCTTCTCCCGAAGTTACGGTACCATTTTGCCTAGTTCCTTCACCCGAGTTCTCTCAAGCGCCTTGGTATTCTCTACCCGACCACCTGTGTCGGTTTGGGGTACGATTCCTTACAATCTGAAGCTTAGAGGCTTTTCCTGGAAGCATGGCATCAATGACTTCACTACCGTAGTAGCTCGACGTCGTGTCTCAGCCTTAAGAGAAACCGGATTTACCTAATCTCTCAGCCTACGCACTTGAACCTGGACAACCGTCGCCAGGCCCACCTAGCCTTCTCCGTCCCCCCATCGCAATTGTAAGAAGTACGGGAATATTAACCCGTTTCCCATCGACTACGCCTTTCGGCCTCGCCTTAGGGGTCGACTTACCCTGCCCCGATTAACGTTGGACAGGAACCCTTGGTCTTCCGGCGAGGAGGTTTTTCACCCCCTTTATCGTTACTCATGTCAGCATTCGCACTTCTGATACGTCCAGCATGCGTTACCACACACCTTCAACCGCTTACAGAACGCTCCCCTACCCAATGCACTAAAGTGCATTGCCGCAGCTTCGGTTTACTACTTAGCCCCGTTACATCTTCCGCGCAGGCCGACTCGACCAGTGAGCTATTACGCTTTCTTTAAATGATGGCTGCTTCTAAGCCAACATCCTGGCTGTCTGAGCCTTCCCACATCGTTTCCCACTTAGTAGTAATTTGGGACCTTAGCTGGCGGTCTGGGTTGTTTCCCTCTCCACGACGGACGTTAGCACCCGCCGTGTGTCTCCCGGATAGTACTTACTGGTATTCGGAGTTTGCAAAGGGTTGGTAAGTCGGGATGACCCCCTAGCCTTAACAGTGCTCTACCCCCAGTAGTATTCGTCCGAGGCGCTACCTAAATAGCTTTCGGGGAGAACCAGCTATCTCCAGGTTTGATTGGCCTTTCACCCCTAGCCACAAGTCATCCGCTAATTTTTCAACATTAGTCGGTTCGGTCCTCCAATTGATGTTACTCAATCTTCAACCTGCCCATGGCTAGATCACCTGGTTTCGGGTCTATATCCAGCGACTGAGTCGCGCAGTTAACACTCGCTTTCGCTACGGCTCCCCTAGATGGTTAACCTTGCCACTGAATATAAGTCGCTGACCCATTATACAAAAGGTACGCAGTCACACCACGAAGGTGCTCCTACTGCTTGTACGTACACGGTTTCAGGTTCTATTTCACTCCCCTCACAGGGGTTCTTTTCGCCTTTCCCTCACGGTACTGGTTCACTATCGGTCAGTCAGTAGTATTTAGCCTTGGAGGATGGTCCCCCCATATTCAGACAGGATATCACGTGTCCCGCCCTACTCGATTTCACTTTAAATGCGTTGCCGGTTACGGGGCTATCACCCTGTATCGCACAACTTTCCAGAAGTTTCACCTGACGCATAAAAAGCTTAAGGGCTAGTCCAATTTCGCTCGCCGCTACTTTCGGAATCTCGGTTGATTTCTTTTCCTCGGGGTACTTAGATGTTTCAGTTCCCCCGGTTCGCCTCGCTGCGCTATGTATTCACGCAGCGATACTTACTTATGTAAGTGGGTTTCCCCATTCGGAAATCCCAGACTCAAATGGTTTTTACTACCTAATCTGGGCTTATCGCAAGTTAATACGTCCTTCATCGCCTCTGACTGCCAAGGCATCCACCGTGTACGCTTAGTCACTTAACCATACAACCCGAAGGAGTTTCGAGTTGATAATCAAATCACCAAAGTTGTCTCTCATTATTTGAATGAGCGAGAGACATATCGATTTTGCCGGACTCAATTTCGAATAATCACTTAAAAGTGATATTCCCAAGAACACTTGAATGTGTTTTTTGGTGTTTGTCTTAAAGACAAACATTGAGAACTTTACAAACAAACTTAAAGATTGTTTTGTCAGCTTTCCAAATTGTTAAAGAGCTAGATTTCTTAATGAAACCATTTTTAAACACACTCGTAAGAATGCTTAAAGATGGTGGAGCTATGCGGGATCGAACCGCAGACCTCCTGCGTGCAAGGCAGGCGCTCTCCCAGCTGAGCTATAGCCCCATCAAGGTGTCGATACTGCATACCAATTTCAAAAGAAATTGGTGGGTCTGAGTGGACTCGAACCACCGACCTCTCGCTTATCAGGCGAACGCTCTAACCACCTGAGCTACAGACCCAGTATCGTCTCTTTTACTTATAAACCGTATCAATCTGTGTGGACACTCATCGTGAGTAATCATCGTTTAAGGAGGTGATCCAGCGCCAGGTTCCCCTAGCGCTACCTTGTTACGACTTCACCCCAGTCATGAACCACAAAGTGGTAAGCGTCCTCCCGAAGGTTAAACTACCTACTTCTTTTGCAGCCCACTCCCATGGTGTGACGGGCGGTGTGTACAAGGCCCGGGAACGTATTCACCGTGGCATTCTGATCCACGATTACTAGCGATTCCGACTTCATGGAGTCGAGTTGCAGACTCCAATCCGGACTACGACGCACTTTTTGGGATTCGCTCACTATCGCTAGCTTGCTGCCCTCTGTATGCGCCATTGTAGCACGTGTGTAGCCCTACTCGTAAGGGCCATGATGACTTGACGTCGTCCCCACCTTCCTCCGGTTTATCACCGGCAGTCTCCCTGGAGTTCCCGACATTACTCGCTGGCAAACAAGGATAAGGGTTGCGCTCGTTGCGGGACTTAACCCAACATTTCACAACACGAGCTGACGACAGCCATGCAGCACCTGTCTCAGAGTTCCCGAAGGCACCAATCCATCTCTGGAAAGTTCTCTGGATGTCAAGAGTAGGTAAGGTTCTTCGCGTTGCATCGAATTAAACCACATGCTCCACCGCTTGTGCGGGCCCCCGTCAATTCATTTGAGTTTTAATCTTGCGACCGTACTCCCCAGGCGGTCTACTTAACGCGTTAGCTCCGAAAGCCACGGCTCAAGGCCACAACCTCCAAGTAGACATCGTTTACGGCGTGGACTACCAGGGTATCTAATCCTGTTTGCTCCCCACGCTTTCGCATCTGAGTGTCAGTATCTGTCCAGGGGCCGCCTTCGCCACCGGTATTCCTTCAGATCTCTACGCATTTCACCGCTACACCTGAAATTCTACCCCCCTCTACAGTACTCTAGTCTGCCAGTTTCAAATGCTATTCCGAGGTTGAGCCCCGGGCTTTCACATCTGACTTAACAAACCACCTGCATGCGCTTTACGCCCAGTAATTCCGATTAACGCTCGCACCCTCCGTATTACCGCGGCTGCTGGCACGGAGTTAGCCGGTGCTTCTTCTGTCGCTAACGTCAATAATGCAGCTATTAACTACACCACCTTCCTCACGACTGAAAGTGCTTTACAACCCGAAGGCCTTCTTCACACACGCGGCATGGCTGCATCAGGCTTGCGCCCATTGTGCAATATTCCCCACTGCTGCCTCCCGTAGGAGTCTGGACCGTGTCTCAGTTCCAGTGTGGCTGATCATCCTCTCAGACCAGCTAGGGATCGTCGCCTTGGTGAGCCATTACCTCACCAACTAGCTAATCCCACCTAGGCATATCCTGACGCGAGAGGCCCGAAGGTCCCCTCTTTGGCCCGTAGGCATTATGCGGTATTAGCCATCGTTTCCAATGGTTATCCCCCACATCAGGGCAATTTCCTAGGCATTACTCACCCGTCCGCCGCTCGACGCCGTTATCGTTCCCCGAAGGTTCAGATAACTCGTTTCCGCTCGACTTGCATGTGTTAGGCCTGCCGCCAGCGTTCAATCTGAGCCATGATCAAACTCTTCAATTTAAGATTTTGTTCGGCTCAATGAATACTGAACATTACATAAGTAATGTTTGAATTGACTGTGCTGAGTCTTTCGACTCAATGGTCACTTCGTTTCATTGAAACCTAATTTGATACCGAAGTTTCTAATTGGATTATCATCAACGAGTGCCCACACAGATTGATAGGTCTATATTGTTAAAGAGCTTGGCTTTCAGTGCCTTAGCACTTAAGCGAGGTGCGTATAATACGCTTTCCACTTTGAAAGTCAACATAAAACTCTAAAATAATTTAGAACTTTATGGTGACTTGCTTAAATAAGCAAGTGCGAAATAAAGCCTGGCGATGTCCTACTCTCACATGGGGAAGCCCCACACTACCATCGGCGCTAATTCGTTTCACTTCTGAGTTCGGAATGGAAGTCAGGTGGGTCCAAATCGCTATGGTCGCCAAGCAAATTCTTGCTTTTACTTTCAGCTTTTTCTAAAAACTGAAGGCAAAAAACTTGGAAAACTGTTTTAAGTTCTATTTACACATTCAATGTTCTTACATTGAGTCCATCAAAACCCCTTGGGTGTTGTATGGTTAAGCCTCACGGGCAATTAGTACAGGTTAGCTCAACGCCTCACAACGCTTACACACCCTGCCTATCAACGTTCTAGTCTCGAACAACCCTTTAGGATACTTAAAGTATCAGGGAAGACTCATCTCAGGGCTCGCTTCCCGCTTAGATGCTTTCAGCGGTTATCGATTCCGAACTTAGCTACCGGGCAATGCGTCTGGCGACACAACCCGAACACCAGAGGTTCGTCCACTCCGGTCCTCTCGTACTAGGAGCAGCCCCCTTCAATCTTCCAACGCCCACGGCAGATAGGGACCGAACTGTCTCACGACGTTCTAAACCCAGCTCGCGTACCACTTTAAATGGCGAACAGCCATACCCTTGGGACCGACTTCAGCCCCAGGATGTGATGAGCCGACATCGAGGTGCCAAACACCGCCGTCGATATGAACTCTTGGGCGGTATCAGCCTGTTATCCCCGGAGTACCTTTTATCCGTTGAGCGATGGCCCTTCCATTCAGAACCACCGGATCACTATGACCTGCTTTCGCACCTGCTCGAATTGTCATTCTCGCAGTCAAGCGGGCTTATGCCATTGCACTAACCTCACGATGTCCAACCGTGATTAGCCCACCTTCGTGCTCCTCCGTTACTCTTTGGGAGGAGACCGCCCCAGTCAAACTACCCACCAGGCACTGTCCGCAACCCCGATCAGGGGTCGACGTTAGAACATCAACACTACAAGGGTGGTATTTCAAGGACGGCTCCACAAATACTGGCGTACTTGCTTCAAAGCCTCCCACCTATCCTACACATGTAGGGTCAATGTTCAGTGCCAAGCTGTAGTAAAGGTTCACGGGGTCTTTCCGTCTAGCCGCGGGTACACTGCATCTTCACAGCGATTTCAATTTCACTGAGTCTCGGGTGGAGACAGCGTGGCCATCATTACGCCATTCGTGCAGGTCGGAACTTACCCGACAAGGAATTTCGCTACCTTAGGACCGTTATAGTTACGGCCGCCGTTTACCGGGGCTTCGATCAAGAGCTTCGACCGAAGTCTAACCCCATCAATTAACCTTCCGGCACCGGGCAGGCGTCACACCGTATACGTCATCTTACGATTTTGCACAGTGCTGTGTTTTTAATAAACAGTTGCAGCCACCTGGTATCTGCGACTCTCGTCAGCTCCATCCGCAAGGGACTTCACCATCAAGAGCGTACCTTCTCCCGAAGTTACGGTACCATTTTGCCTAGTTCCTTCACCCGAGTTCTCTCAAGCGCCTTGGTATTCTCTACCCGACCACCTGTGTCGGTTTGGGGTACGATTCCTTACAATCTGAAGCTTAGAGGCTTTTCCTGGAAGCATGGCATCAATGACTTCACTACCGTAGTAGCTCGACGTCGTGTCTCAGCCTTAAGAAGAGCCGGATTTACCTAACTCTCAGCCTACGCACTTGAACCTGGACAACCGTCGCCAGGCCCACCTAGCCTTCTCCGTCCCCCCATCGCAATTGTAAGAAGTACGGGAATATTAACCCGTTTCCCATCGACTACGCCTTTCGGCCTCGCCTTAGGGGTCGACTTACCCTGCCCCGATTAACGTTGGACAGGAACCCTTGGTCTTCCGGCGAGGAGGTTTTTCACCCCCTTTATCGTTACTCATGTCAGCATTCGCACTTCTGATACGTCCAGCATGCGTTACCACACACCTTCAACCGCTTACAGAACGCTCCCCTACCCAATGCACAAAGTGCATTGCCGCAGCTTCGGTTTACTACTTAGCCCCGTTACATCTTCCGCGCAGGCCGACTCGACCAGTGAGCTATTACGCTTTCTTTAAATGATGGCTGCTTCTAAGCCAACATCCTGGCTGTCTGAGCCTTCCCACATCGTTTCCCACTTAGTAGTAATTTGGGACCTTAGCTGGCGGTCTGGGTTGTTTCCCTCTCCACGACGGACGTTAGCACCCGCCGTGTGTCTCCCGGATAGTACTTACTGGTATTCGGAGTTTGCAAAGGGTTGGTAAGTCGGGATGACCCCCTAGCCTTAACAGTGCTCTACCCCCAGTAGTATTCGTCCGAGGCGCTACCTAAATAGCTTTCGGGGAGAACCAGCTATCTCCAGGTTTGATTGGCCTTTCACCCCTAGCCACAAGTCATCCGCTAATTTTTCAACATTAGTCGGTTCGGTCCTCCAATTGATGTTACTCAATCTTCAACCTGCCCATGGCTAGATCACCTGGTTTCGGGTCTATATCCAGCGACTGAGTCGCGCAGTTAACACTCGCTTTCGCTACGGCTCCCCTAGATGGTTAACCTTGCCACTGAATATAAGTCGCTGACCCATTATACAAAAGGTACGCAGTCACACCACGAAGGTGCTCCTACTGCTTGTACGTACACGGTTTCAGGTTCTATTTCACTCCCCTCACAGGGGTTCTTTTCGCCTTTCCCTCACGGTACTGGTTCACTATCGGTCAGTCAGTAGTATTTAGCCTTGGAGGATGGTCCCCCATATTCAGACAGGATATCACGTGTCCCGCCCTACTCGATTTCACTTTAAATGCGTTGCCGGTTACGGGGCTATCACCCTGTATCGCACAACTTTCCAGAAGTTTCACCTGACGCATAAAAAGCTTAAGGGCTAGTCCAATTTCGCTCGCCGCTACTTTCGGAATCTCGGTTGATTTCTTTTCCTCGGGGTACTTAGATGTTTCAGTTCCCCCGGTTCGCCTCGCTGCGCTATGTATTCACGCAGCGATACTTACTTATGTAAGTGGGTTTCCCCATTCGGAAATCCCAGACTCAAATGGTTTTTACTACCTAATCTGGGCTTATCGCAAGTTAATACGTCCTTCATCGCCTCTGACTGCCAAGGCATCCACCGTGTACGCTTAGTCACTTAACCATACAACCCGAAGGAGTTTCGAGTTGATAATCAAATCACCAAAGTTGTCTCTCATTATTTGAATGAGCGAGAGACATTTCGATTTTGCCGGACTCAATTTCGAATAATCACTGTAAAAGTGATATTCCCAAGAACACTTGAATGTGTTTTTTGGTGTTTGTCATAAAGACAAACATTGAGAACTTTACAATCAACAATAAATTGTTGATTTGTCAGCTTTCCAAATTGTTAAAGAGCTATGTTAGCTACAAGCTTTCGCTTGTAAACTATCAATCTGTGTGGACACTCATCGTGAGTAATCATCGTTTAAGGAGGTGATCCAGCGCCAGGTTCCCCTAGCGCTACCTTGTTACGACTTCACCCCAGTCATGAACCACAAAGTGGTAAGCGTCCTCCCGAAGGTTAAACTACCTACTTCTTTTGCAGCCCACTCCCATGGTGTGACGGGCGGTGTGTACAAGGCCCGGGAACGTATTCACCGTGGCATTCTGATCCACGATTACTAGCGATTCCGACTTCATGGAGTCGAGTTGCAGACTCCAATCCGGACTACGACGCACTTTTTGGGATTCGCTCACTATCGCTAGCTTGCTGCCCTCTGTATGCGCCATTGTAGCACGTGTGTAGCCCTACTCGTAAGGGCCATGATGACTTGACGTCGTCCCCACCTTCCTCCGGTTTATCACCGGCAGTCTCCCTGGAGTTCCCGACATTACTCGCTGGCAAACAAGGATAAGGGTTGCGCTCGTTGCGGGACTTAACCCAACATTTCACAACACGAGCTGACGACAGCCATGCAGCACCTGTCTCAGAGTTCCCGAAGGCACCAATCCATCTCTGGAAAGTTCTCTGGATGTCAAGAGTAGGTAAGGTTCTTCGCGTTGCATCGAATTAAACCACATGCTCCACCGCTTGTGCGGGCCCCCGTCAATTCATTTGAGTTTTAATCTTGCGACCGTACTCCCCAGGCGGTCTACTTAACGCGTTAGCTCCGAAAGCCACGGCTCAAGGCCACAACCTCCAAGTAGACATCGTTTACGGCGTGGACTACCAGGGTATCTAATCCTGTTTGCTCCCCACGCTTTCGCATCTGAGTGTCAGTATCTGCCCAGGGGGCCGCCTTCGCCACCGGTATTCCTTCAGATCTCTACGCATTTCACCGCTACACCTGAAATTCTACCCCCTCTACAGTACTCTAGTCTGCCAGTTTCAAATGCTATTCCGAGGTTGAGCCCCGGGCTTTCACATCTGACTTAACAAACCACCTGCATGCGCTTTACGCCCAGTAATTCCGATTAACGCTCGCACCCTCCGTATTACCGCGGCTGCTGGCACGGAGTTAGCCGGTGCTTCTTCTGTCGCTAACGTCAAATGATAGTGCTATTAACACTACCACCTTCCTCACGACTGAAAGTGCTTTACAACCCGAAGGCCTTCTTCACACACGCGGCATGGCTGCATCAGGCTTGCGCCCATTGTGCAATATTCCCCACTGCTGCCTCCCGTAGGAGTCTGGACCGTGTCTCAGTTCCAGTGTGGCTGATCATCCTCTCAGACCAGCTAGGGATCGTCGCCTTGGTGAGCCATTACCTCACCAACTAGCTAATCCCACCTAGGCATATCCTGACGCGAGAGGCCCGAAGGTCCCCCTCTTTGGCCCGTAGGCATTATGCGGTATTAGCCATCGTTTCCAATGGTTATCCCCCACATCAGGGCAATTTCCTAGGCATTACTCACCCGTCCGCCGCTCGACGCCGTTATCGTCCCCGAAGGTTCAGATAACTC
Organism: Vibrio owensii; assembly: GCF_002021755.1. NCBI lineage: Bacteria > Pseudomonadati > Pseudomonadota > Gammaproteobacteria > Vibrionales > Vibrionaceae > Vibrio > Vibrio owensii. The sequence goes on along the minus strand of NZ_CP019959.1, from coordinate 2,026,680 downwards.
GTTTCCGCTCGACTTGCATGTGTTAGGCCTGCCGCCAGCGTTCAATCTGAGCCATGATCAAACTCTTCAATTTAAGATTTTGTTCGGCTCAATGAATACTGAACATTACATAAGTAATGTTTGAATTGACTGTGCTGAGTCTTTCGACTCAATGGTCACTTCGTTTCATTGAAACCTAATTTGATACCGAAGTATCTAATTGGATTATCATCAACGAGTGCCCACACAGATTGATAGGTTCTTATTTTTAAAGAGCTTTTCTAACATTTTCAGCAACTTAGTTGCTCGTCGTTAGGGGTGCGTATCTTACTTCACACCGTGAGAGAGTCAAGCATTTTTTTCAAATTCTTTTTTCTCTCTTCCCGACTCGCTGTGTGACTTTCGTCTCACTCCGTGTCGGTGGATGCGCAGTATAGGGGGTTGAGAAATTAGCACAAGCGTTTTTTGCAAAAAAACTTTCAACCGAACAAATAACAAGCATTCTGCATAGATACTCAACGATCTTGTCTAATGTTTCGTGTTGCAGAGGAGCTTTTCATGAAGAATTACCTGACTTCCGCATTAAAAGATCGCCTATTTCTTTGTGATTTCGGTTGCTGATCTTATCTCTCTTGGTTCTTTTTTCTCTTTCTATCGATATAAAGATGAAAAAAAAAGAGCAGAACGATGACGAACTGCTCTTTTGGTCTTTGCTTTTTATTTGGGGTACTTCAGGTGAAGTCTTGGAAAAGTGTTTCTTCTATATATAGAAGAAAAGATCAGAGCATCCTTGCCCTTCTCTTTACGACAGATTAGTTTAGGGGTATATCTAAATGTCGTTATTGTTCGATGACGCATTGAGCTCGTAAGAGTGGAGCATGCTTGCATTCCCAATGGCGTCATCTTCGAGAGGAACTTAGTTCTTCAATACTTTTACGGTGTAGCTACCATCTTTTTGTTGGTATAGACCGTGGATGTCGGTTTCGAAACCTGGGTAATGCGCACCGATCTCACAAAGCATCTCTAGGAAGTCCAGCACAGGGCGAGACTCTTGAGTCACCATTTCACCAGGAAGTACTAGTGGCACACCTGGAGGGTAAGGAAGGATCATGTTCGCACTTACGCGTCCAACCATTTCTTCCAGTTTGATTTCTTCTACGTTACCGCGAAGCTCTTCTTGCCATGCTGCGTGTGGTGTTACTTTCATTTCTGGAAGAACATCGAACGCTTTGTACATTAGCTCTGGTAGGTTGTATTTCTTAGTTAGATCATGAATTGCTTGTGCTAGTTCTTGAACGCGCATGCCTTCATAAAAGCTTGGATCTTCGTTGTATAGCGAAGGTAGGAAGCTCTTGATGGTTAGGTTCAAGTCGTAGCCACGTTTAAATTCAGTTAGACCGCGTAGCAATTGCATTGCTTTTGATTTGTCGATACCGATTGAGAATAGGAACAACAAGTTGTATGGACCTGTTTTCTCTACCACGATGCCGCGCTCGTCTAGGAATTTAGCCACCAGCGAAGCAGGAATACCTGATTCTTCTAGTTCGCCTTCTTTATTCATCCCTGGAGTCAGTAGCGTTACTTTGATTGGGTCAAGATACATGTGGTTGTCATCCATGTTCTTGAAGCCGTGCCATGTGTCGCTAGGGTCTAGTTTCCAACATTCTGTGGTATCGATGTTTTCTGGTTGCCATACATCGAAGAACCAGCTGTCGCTTTCTGCTTCTAGACGTTTGATCTCTTTACGGAAGCGGATTGCGCGATCGATAGAGTCTTGCATCAACTTCTTACCAGTGTTGCCGCGCATCATTGCCGCTGCAGTTTCAGTAGAAGCAACAATGCCGTACTGAGGTGAAGTTGAAGTGTGCATCATGAATGCTTCGTTGAAAGATTCTTTATCAAAGTCGCCTTTCACGTGAATCATTGAAGCTTGTGAGAACGCTGCCAACAGTTTGTGTGTTGATTGTGTTTCGTAGAACACTTTGCCTGGCATCGCTTCACCACTCATACCACATTTACCTTCGTAAATTGGGTTGAAGTTAGTGTAAGGCACCCAAGCACTGTCGAAGTGGATGTGTTTACAATCTAGCGACTCTTTGATGAATTGCGTGTTGTACAACAGACCATCGTAAGTTGAGTTAGTCACTACTGCGTAAGTTGGTGCTGTTGCACCTGGTGTTTTCGCCACTTTCTCTGCGATTACATCGCGGCTGAATTCACTTTGTGGAATACCACCAAGGATACCGTATGCGTTACGAGTTGGGCGGAAGTAGATTGGTGTCACGTCGCTCATCATCATTAGGTGAGTCAGAGATTTGTGACAGTTACGGTCAATCAGTACTGTGCTGCCCGCAGGTGCTGAGTACATACCAACGATTTTGTTCGATGTAGACGTACCGTTAGTTACGATGTACGAGCTGTCTGCATTGAATGTGCGTGCGATGTATTCTTCTGCATCTTTATGTGGACCTGAGTGGTCTAGTAGAGAACCTAGCTCAGGCATTGAGATTGATACGTCCGCTTTGAATGTGTTTGGACCGTAAAAATCGTAGAAGATGCTACCAGCAGGGCTTTTCTGGAATGCAGTACCGCCCATGTGACCTGGAGTACAGAAGGTGTATTTACCTTCTTCTACGTATTTGAATAGCGCTTTAGTGAATGGAGGCATGATGGCATCTTTGTATGCCTCAGTCGCTTGGTTGATTTTGATAGCGATGTCGTCAGCCATACCTAAAGCGTACTCGAAGAAGCTCACGTTTAGACGTAGGTCTGTTAGTGAAATGTCTAGAGTAGACTGTTCGTTAGCAAATGCGTGAACAGGCAGTTTTTCGTTGATTTGGCTGATACGTTCACATAGCTCTAGTGAGTATTTATCCCAGTCGAACAGCACACCGCAAATGCGAGGGTTCATCTCAATCATTTTGATCAAGTCTTTATCATCTACTGGGTAAACCACTTCGTAGCCCGCTTTCTCAAGAGCAGCGTGAAGTTGACGAACTGGCTCTTCTTTAAAGAACACACCCATGTGGTTCAAGATAGCGAATATATTCATTTGGACATCTCCAAGGCGAATGAGGGCGCTCTTTGCCATTTACAGGCAATGAGTAAGGTGAGCGCCGCGTGAATTTGGGTTTTATGGGCTGGCACCTTAGTGCCAGCGTTTTGGGGATTAGTTGCTTGCTTGGGCAGGCATGTCGTCAGCGTGCATTTTCACGTACTGAGCAAGACCTGCTTTTTTGCTGTAGAACATCAAGATAACTAGAGACACGATGAAGGTTGCTGTTAGCGTACCGCCCTCTGCACCAGCTAGTGCGATGAAGCAGAACAGACAAGCCACACCAGAGAACAGCATTACGAAGCCGTTGCGTGTTGTCATACCTTCGAAGCGAATCAAGTTAATGCTTGAGTAGAAGTAAGGCAGCATAGTTAGTAGAACTGCGTCAGTCGTTAGTTGGTTGAACAGATCTGATGCGTGTGCTGTTTTAGAGCTGAAGAACATCAGTACAACCATCAGTGCAGTCATCTTGATTGACGCAAGGATTAGACCTTTCTTAGGCACACCGTTTTTGTCAGTTTCGCCGTAGATTTTAGGGAAGTTGCCGTCGTTTGCTGCGCGTTTACCTGCTTCACCTACAAGCATCATCCAAGAACCTAGCGAAGTGAAACATGCTAACGCTGTGAATGCTGATACGAATGGTGCTGTCCAGCTACCGAATAGCTCAGTGGTTGCTAGTGCAAATGGCGCACCTGATGCCGCAACTTCTGACGCTGGGAACATACCGCTGATCATTTGAGTTGATAGGATGTAAATCACACCTGCGATACCAGTACCCAACATAGTTGCTAGTGGTACAGTACGTTTAGGGTTTTCTACCATACCAGTCGATACCGCTGCTGATTCCACACCGACGAATGACCATAGACAGATAAGAACCGCTGTTACTACCGCGTGGCTGTCAGTGCCTGCTGATACGTTCCAGTTTTGGCTGTAAAGCGCAGTATCAAAGTGCGTCCAACCAAATGCAGCTGTACCAACAACTGGGATAAGGATAAGAACTAGACCAAGCGTACATAGACGGCTTACCCAGCTACCACCAAGTAGGTTGACGAAAGTGAAGATCCATACCGATGCAATCGTCGCAATACCTGCTGGGATTGGGTTATTAAGCACAGGGAAGAATACAGAAAGGTAAGAAACACCTGTAATGGCAATAGCCAGGTTACCAATCCAGTTCGCGTGGTAATAAAGAACGCCCGTTTGGAAACCAAATACCGGAGACACTTCGCCAGCATAAGCGATAGGACCACCTTCTTGTGGGTTTTTGGTTGCCAGACGAGCGTAAACGAACGCCAGACTCAGTGCACCGACCAAACAGATCAGCCAACTGAAGATTGAAACAGAGCCTACAGAGGCAAGACTAGAAGGTAATAGTGCGATACCACTACCCATCATGTTACCGGCTACGACACCCGTACAGGCAATAAGGCCGATTTTTTTCGCATTCGATGACATAACATCTCCAAATCTATTCTACTCGAGTCAACATGACTCAAACTGAATGGTTATTAGCGAGATGCTATGAGGAAGAACCTGCTCGACCTCGCTAAATTTCGAAGTGAAGACTACGCCCAAAAACTGGGAAAAAAATAAACTTGGGGTTATCAATAAAACAATTAGCCCATCGGTATAAAGTTGAGATAAACCTGATAAACTAAAAAACATAAAGTCAGCATATACAGCAACTTAAGACAAAAAACTAAAGCACTCATGTCGAAAAGCTAAAAACATCAACCTCAACAAATTTTCCATCAACCTTATCAACCGCTATCAACATCAAGCTAACCCTATCCTGATTACCCAAACTGTTGATGCAGACTTTTCCTACCCTTATTGACCAATTGACTTACATCAAACTTCCCCTCCTCTTTTACTCAGCGATGCATAAGTACAAGCGTTATTACACATAAACAACTGCATGTTTGTGATCGGTTTTAAATACGCAAGGCTAAGGCCGAAACCCAAACGTTCGATATGAAGCGGCACTAAGACAGGAAGTAAGAAGTAAGAAGTAAGAAGTAAGAAGCAGAATGCCAAGGTGGTGAGAATAGAGAATAGAGAATAGAGAATAGAGAATAGAGAATAGAGAATGAAAAGCCCCCTCCCTTCTATAGCAAGCATTATTAGTAGCAATAGAGGTAAGAAGCACACACAAAAGGCAGATACAAAAATGTATGGTCCGCCCCGTTATTGCAACTACAATTAAGTCATAACGGAGTTGGTTTGCGCTAATGTATTCGGAGTCCTTGTTGGGAGCACTAGCTTCCCAGCTCCACGATGATATCTGCGCCAGATTATCCTTAAAAAGCCAAAAGCATTTAACGCTATTTTTTGTGTCAGGTTCTTAATCTGGTCGATTGACCGTTTTTGTCATCATTTTCATTGGCGTTGCAAACTTGGTTATAGCTATACAACCTTAAAAGCTTGGCGGTGGTACAACACCGCCCAAGCTATTCTTGCTAGCTTGTTGGCAAGTGCTACGACCACAACATTAAATGGCTTCGTCGCCCGAAGTTTGATGAGCCACTCACCAAACACTTTCCCTGTCGTTTCTAGCCTTGAGAGAACGGCTCTTGCTCCATGGATAAACAGAGTTCTGAGATGTTTATTGCCTCGTTTACTTATGCCAAGTAGCTTGGTCTTTCCTCCCGTAGAGAATTGTCTCGGTACAAGCCCTAACCAAGCTGCCATTTCCCGACCATTGGTGAAATTGTTTGGGGAGCTTACGTCAGCAACGCACAACGTTGAGGTAAGGTCTCCAACTCCAGGGATAGTTTTCAGCAATTGTGCACTTTCATTATTATTAACAATAACTTGAAGCTTACTGTCTTGAGCTTTGACCTTTTCATTAAGGTATTTGTAGTGTTCGTGGATAGACACTAATTCACACAGCAAGCTCTCCGGCAGTGCCATTTTTTGTGCTGCTAACCATTGGAAGAGAGACTTCATCTTTGCATGCCCCTTTGGAAAACTCAGGCCGAACTCAAGCAAGATAGCCCCAATTCGAGACATAGCCGCGGTTCTCTCCTTGATATAGCCATCTCTGACACGATGAATCGCTGCAATGACTTGGGCTTCTTCACTTTTTACCGCGACAAACCTCATTGTTGGTCGACCAGCCGCTTCTGCAATTGCTGATGCATCTATGAAATCATTTTTGTTGCCTTTGACATAAGGCTTAACGTACTGGGGAGGAATGAGTCGAACTTGATGGCCGTATTCACCACACTTACGAGCGAGCCAATGAGCACCGCCACAAGCTTCGAAAGCAATGGTTGTTGGTTCGATTTTACAAAGAAAATGTTGGAGTTGGTTTCGATTAAACTTACGACGCAATACTTCCGCACCAGAACGGTTATGAGCGATAGCGTGGAAACAGTGCTTGCCTAGGTCGATACCTAAAATGTGAATAGAAGACATATGGTTCACCTCATTCTGAGAGCCTACTCTAAGCTTAAGGGCTTGGAGAGTGGGGCGGACCATATAATTAAGCCCCTCACCGAAATGAAGGGCCTAAAGATATCTTTACTTGTTAGATAGTGGCCGCTTACAACATACGAACCACGGAAGGATGCACTGCGCGATACATGGCGTAATCAATCGCCTTCATGTTACTTGGAAAAACCAAGTTCTCGCACAATAAGTAAGTTTCTACGGATGTATCAATATAGAAGGCTTCGCTGTAGGACTCACTTGCCCAATCCAAATCACCATCCAGCTCAGCGTGCTTACCTCGAATCACGTAAGACAATACCGAATCACGAACGTCTAATGCTTGATTCAAATGTCGCTTAGCTAAATCAATGTCACCAGTGATGGTCTCATGCAGAGCTAACGCTTCATAAATACGTGGCTGAATAGGCCCAACCATCATCTTAGCGTTGGCTTCCAGCTTATCACTTAACTGCTGAACCCTGCTCTTTCTTAGTTCCAATGCAGGATCGAGTGCTTTTTGCACATGGTAAGCAATGAGCAGCTCCGATTGAACATAAGCATTATCTGGTTCAATCTCGAGGATTTTCTCCATCAAGTCGATACCATGCTGGAATTGATTCGCATCCGATACGTTCAAGTAGTGGTTTGCTTCAACAAACAACTCCAATGCGTCTGGGTTCATTGGCATACCCGCCACCAGCACTTTGGACTTCAGTTTTGCATCTGGTACTTTCAATACTCGCATCAAATCCAAAGACGCTTGTTGCATCACGGACTTTAAGTGGCTGTTAGTTAATGCGTACTGACGGCTAAACAGCACTTTCTCTGAAGAGTTGTTGCGGTATTCCACTTCAAGGAAGCTGCCACCATCATTTTCTTTGACGCGCACGACCACAGATTTCCCCGGAACGATGCCCGTGGTAAAGGAAGCTTTCTTGAGCATGACACGATAGTCACTCACTTGAGCCACATCAGCCATCAACTTCTGCGCGAAGCCATCTGCTAAGTCATAACTTCGACCTTCTTTGCTGAAGTTATCTTGAAACTTGAACTCAATAAGGTGGGTATCAATGGCTTGCGTGATGCGCACTTCTGACTGCTTATAAGTAAACACCCCCATCACCACGACCAAAATACTGATCCAGATGAAGTTCATGAAACCCAATCGCCACGGGCTGATTTTGTTCGGTTTACGCGGCGCTTTTTTCTCTTTCGACATCTCGCAAACGGCGCGAGTTAAAGGCCCAGCTGGGAATGCGATAGTTGGCGCTGGCGTTTCTGGCAGTTCTTCTTCTGTTTCTTCAACAACAGGAGGAAGGATTTCGGCATCGCAATGACGACTTGCAAGGAATTCCTCGTGTGTCATTGGGGTCACATTCGCCACCAGCTTGTAACCACGCTTAGGCACAGTGATCACGTAGCTGATGTTTTCTTCTCGACCATCTCGCAGAAGTTTACGCAGTTCGAAGATCGACTGTGTTACGACTTGATCCGTCACAATCGCACCAGCCCAAACGTATTGGATCAGCTCTTCGCGATTGAACACTTCACTGGCGTGCTCAGCAAGAAAATGCAGTAGGTTTATTAAGCGTGGCTCAACGGTAACTTCCCTGTCTTGTCGATACAGCTTATTTTCATCAACGCTCAAAACCCAGTCATTGATTTGAAAATAGACTCCAACCATGTATGAAAACTCTCGTATCTGATAGACAGCGTCGCTTTAGGAATAGAGGGGACTACACATTCTTACAGTCGACTAAAGCCGAGATTATAGGTGGGAAAACGGCTTGAACCTAGAAAAGCAAGCCGCCAAAAATGCAAACTTAAATTAAATGACGCAAAAATGAGACTATTCAAGGGCTGCTAGGATAGAACAATGACTGGCATCGTCGTTGTTATGCCCACAACATGCGTCGTTTATCTTCTTTAAAGCAGTACGGATTTTGCTCAGTTCAGCAATCTTCTCATCAATTAAAGTTAACTTTGCAGAAGTGATGGCTTTTACCTCTGCACAACTGTGTTCTGTCGCCTCTAATTTGATCCCTAGCAGCTCTTTTATTTCCTCTAGACTTAAGCCAAGCTCTTTCGCTTTTAGAATAAAGCGCACCTGCTTCTGGTTCTCTTCGTTATATAGGCGATAGCCCGATTCACTTCGCCCTGCGGGTGTTATTAACGCATTTTTCTCATAGAAACGAAGTGTATCGGCGGTCACACCACAACGTTTTGCCAGTTCACCAATCTGAAACATAACTTTCCTTATTAACTATCTCGTTACCTTTAAAGCTAAAAATCGAGTTTTTTGCAATTATTTTTGAGATGCCAAACGATTGCGCGAGCTTTTTTGTAATAAATTGGTTAGAATACGCGCCATCAAATAGTGGAGACTGTTTTCTAAGCATGAAAACGCCCGCAAAGGTCTTTACCAAAACTGGCCAATATTTTACCCCAAGAGGTGAAAACAAGTTCATTTTTGGCAAACATCTTTAACTCCGTGAATTTGAGGAAAATGGAAGCATGAATAACGCTCGTCCTATTCGCCGTGCGCTTATCAGCGTATCAGACAAAACAGGTATTGTTGAGTTTGCACAAGCTCTTGTTGAGCGCGGTGTCGATATCCTATCTACTGGTGGTACTGCTCGTCTACTTGCAGAGCAAGGCATCGCAGTAACTGAAGTCTCTGACTACACTGGTTTCCCAGAAATGATGGATGGTCGCGTTAAAACGCTTCACCCAAAAGTTCACGGTGGTGTGCTGGGTCGTCGTGGCCAAGACGATGACGTGATGGAAAAGCACGGCATCAACCCTATCGATATGGTTGTCGTTAACCTATACCCATTCGCAGAAACCGTTGCTAAAGAAGGCTGTACCCTTGCTGATGCGGTTGAGAACATCGACATCGGTGGTCCAACAATGGTTCGCTCTGCAGCGAAAAACCACAAAGACGTGACTATCGTTGTGAACGCTCACGACTACAACCGCGTTATCGCTGAAATGGACGCGAACGAGAAATCTCTAACACTAGAAACTCGTTTCGACCTTGCTATCGCAGCATTCGAACACACGGCTTCTTACGACGGCATGATCGCAAACTACTTCGGCACTATGGTTCCATCTTACGGTGAGAACAAAGAAGGTGATGAAGAGTCTAAATTCCCACGTACGTTCAACCAGCAATTCGAGAAGAAGCAAGACATGCGCTACGGTGAGAACAGCCACCAAGCAGCCGCATTCTACGTTGAAGCAAACCCACAAGAAGCATCTGTTTCTACTGCTCGCCAAATCCAAGGTAAAGCCCTTTCTTACAACAACATCGCAGACACTGACGCTGCGCTTGAATGTGTGAAAGAGTTCAACGAGCCAGCATGTGTGATCGTAAAACACGCAAACCCATGTGGTGTGGCTTTAGGTAAAGACATCCTAGAAGCATACAACCGCGCTTACCAAACTGACCCAACATCTGCATTCGGCGGCATCATTGCATTCAACCAAGAGCTAGATGCTGAAACAGCAACCGCTATTGTTGAGCGTCAATTCGTTGAAGTGATCATCGCACCTTCTGTTTCTGCTGAAGCGATTGAAGTGGTTGCAGCGAAGAAGAACGTGCGTCTACTTGAGTGTGGCGAATGGACAACTAAGACAACTGGCTTTGACGTGAAACGCGTGAATGGCGGTTTACTGGTTCAAGACCGTGACCAAGGCATGGTAAGCCTAGACGACCTAAAAGTGGTTTCTAAGCGCCAGCCAACAGAAGAAGAGCTGAAAGATGCACTGTTCTGCTGGAAAGTAGCGAAATACGTGAAATCTAACGCGATCGTTTACTCGAAAGGCGACATGACTATCGGTGTAGGCGCAGGCCAAATGAGCCGCGTTTACTCTGCGAAAATCGCAGGCATCAAAGCTGCAGACGAAGGTCTACAGGTTGAAGGTTGTGTAATGGCATCAGATGCATTCTTCCCATTCCGTGACGGTATCGACGCAGCTGCAGAAGCAGGCATCAAGTGTGTTATCCAACCAGGCGGTTCTATGCGTGATGACGAAGTTATCGCAGCAGCAGACGAACACGGCATGGCGATGATCTTCACAGGTATGCGTCACTTCCGCCACTAGAAAGAAAAGATACGAGAGCGCTTCGCTACTGGATACGGGAACGCTGCGCTCCGAGATGAGCAACACTCTCCTTTCGTGTTGCTCAGACATTTTCTAGTTCGACTACTATCAATTTTGATTGAAGGTTTAAAACATGAATGTACTTATCATTGGTTCAGGCGGTCGTGAACACGCACTAGGTTGGAAAGCGGCACAAAACCCAAATGTTGAGACTATCTTCGTGGCTCCAGGTAACGCAGGTACAGCACTAGAGCCTAAACTAAAGAACGTAAACATCGCAGTAGAAGACATCGCAGGTCTGGTTGCTTTTGCAAAAGAGAAAGCTATCGAGCTAACTATTGTTGGCCCTGAAGCTCCACTGGTTATCGGTGTGGTTGATGCTTTCCGCGAAGCAGGTTTGCCAATCTTCGGTCCGACGCAAGCGGCAGCGCAGCTTGAGGGCTCTAAAGCGTTTACCAAAGACTTCCTTGCTCGTCACCAAATCCCAACGGGTGCCTACGCGAACTTCACTGAAATCGAGCCAGCTCTTGCTTACGTACGTGAACAAGGTGCGCCGATTGTCGTAAAAGCTGACGGCCTTGCTGCTGGTAAAGGCGTTATCGTAGCGATGACACTAGAAGAAGCTGAAGACGCAATCAAAGACATGCTAGCAGGCAACGCATTTGGTGATGCTGGTAGTCGTGTCGTTATCGAAGAGTTCCTAGATGGTGAAGAAGCAAGCTTCATCGTGATGGTGGATGGTGAGAACGTTCTACCAATGGCCACCAGCCAAGACCACAAACGCGTAGGCGACAAAGATACTGGTCCTAACACCGGTGGCATGGGTGCATACTCTCCAGCTCCCGTGGTAACACAGGAAATCCATAACCGCATTATGGAAGAAGTGATTTACCCAACGGTTCGTGGCATGGCCGCTGAAGGTAACCCTTACACTGGTTTCCTATACGCGGGTCTTATGATCGACAAAGACGGCACTCCGAAAGTAATCGAGTACAACTGCCGCTTCGGTGATCCTGAGACACAACCTATCATGATGCGCATGGAATCGGATCTTGTTGATCTGTGCCTAGCAGCAATCGACGAGAAACTGGATCAAGCGGAATCGAAGTGGGATCCACGAGCATCGATTGGTATCGTGCTAGCAGCCGGTGGTTACCCAGCGGCGTACAACAAAGGCGACGTAATTTCGGGTCTGCCACAAGTTGAAATTGAAGGCGAAAAAGTCTTCCATGCTGGTACAGATAACAAAGACGGCGACATCGTGACAAACGGTGGTCGCGTTCTTTGTGCAACGGCACTTGGCAACAGCGTATCAGAAGCGCAGCAGCGTGCTTACGAGCTTGCAAAACAGATCAGTTGGGATGGCATGTTCCATCGCAACGATATCGGCTACCGTGCAATTGCACGTGAGCAAGAAAAATAAAAACAACTTCAGTTGGCTAAAACGACAAAAGGCGCATTCAGCGCCTTTTTTATTGTTCTTGTTCGAGAATTGAGACAGCTCGAAGCCATGTTTATTCAGAGATCAACTTCGGTCGCGGTACACAATCAAAGTCATCATCATTAAGCATCAGCAATTCATCCACCGTAGCGGTATTACGTGACTCTTTACCGATAAACGCTATGTAGCTGTCCACCGACGCCAATCTATCAATCACAAACTTAGGCAGGGTCTGGTTAAACTCCAGCGTAGCAAACTCACGACCTTTGCAGGTTTCGAAGGTTTCACCATCCCAATACCCTTGGATTAGGCTCTGGCCATCACGAGATTGTTTCTTGATAGACGTAACGACATCGTTCGCCTCTTGCTTGTAACGCTCTAATTGGTCACGTTGTAAAGGCAACACTTTTCCATTCACACGGTACTGCTGATAAATCGCGTCGCCATCTTTATTAAATCGAATGTGGATTTGAAAAGGCACCAATCCTTGTTTGGCATCGAGTTGCTCACCTTTTCGAATCAACTCTCTGAGCTCACCGTCATCCCAACGATAATCACTCTGATATGAACCGTAATCGCCCATCGTGACATAGTCTGCTGCCGTACTAACACGTGTTAGACGTTCAGTCATCCAATATAAACTGGTGGCATCACCCATGATTTTCCCGCCAGAGAAATGGGTAAATTGGTCTAGGTTTGGGGTTTCTACAGAAGAACAGCCAACAAGAGCAAGGCTTGATAGTAGGAGTGAAGTGAGTAGATGTTTTTTCATGAAATTGCACCGAGGCAGGATACCTCGGTGCATTTTAACTTAGTTTACTGATTCTTTCAGCGCTTTACCTGCTACGAATGCAGGTACGTTAGCTGCTGCGATTTGAATCTCGTCACCAGTCTTAGGGTTACGACCAGTACGTGCAGCGCGGTGGTTTACTTTGAATGTACCAAAACCAATTAGTTGAACTTGGTCACCCTCTTTAAGAGCGCCAGTAACACCCTCAAGAGTTGCTTCAAGAGCAGCTTTAGCTTGTGCTTTAGATAGGTCTGCTTTCTCTGCAATAAAGTCGATTAATTGGGTCTTGTTCATTAGGTTTCCCTTCTCATATGTTATCGAATTCATCTCACTCTAAAACATAAATGCCCCATCTGGCAAAGGTTTGTAAGCGATCTTTCGATTTTCTGACGCAGTTTTAGCCATAATATGAGTAATAACTCACAATTTGTTACTACTTGCACGAGGAAAGCTCTTGCTTTCTAATGCAATAAGACCGATTTATAAGGCACTTTTGCGGTTATAATCGCTTAAAATCCCGACTATCACATTACATTCAAGGGCAACTATGCTGCTGTTATCCATTTATATCTCTATTGCTATCGGCATTTCGTTTATCTGTTCGGTACTGGAGGCGGTACTTCTAAGTATCAGTCCGAGCTTCATTGCGCAGCTCAAACAACAGGGGCACCCGGCTTCTGCTCAGCTAGAAAAGCTAAAAGCAGACATCGACCGACCACTTGCTTCTATCTTGACGCTAAACACCATTGCTCACACCATCGGTGCGGCGACGGCTGGTGCGCAAGCGGCAGTGGTATTTGGTAGCGAAGCGCTTGGTATCTTCTCTGCAGTACTGACACTAGCGATTCTTGTTCTATCCGAAATCGTACCTAAGACAATTGGTGCGACATACTGGCGCCAACTTGCACCAGCTGCAGCGGTTTCACTTCGCTGGATGGTGTGGGCACTAACACCATTCGTATGGTTCTCAGAGCAAATCACAAAACGTCTTGCTCGTAACCACGAAGCACCAAAAATGCGTGATGAGTTGTCAGCAATGGCTATTCTGGCGAAAGAAAGCGGCGAGTTCGCAGAGGGTGAATCAAAAATCCTGAGTAACCTGCTAGGCATTCAAGACGTACCAGTAACGCAAGTCATGACACCGCGTCCGGTCGTATTCCGTGTAGACGCGACGATGACCATTAATGACTTCCTAGAGAAGCACAAGGAGACGCCTTTCTCTCGCCCACTGGTTTACAGCGAGCAGAAAGACAACATCATTGGTTTTGTGCACCGTCTAGAGCTGTTCAAGCTGCAACAATCAGGCAGCGGCCAAAAACAACTTGGTTCGGTCATGCGCCCTATCCAAGTGGTACTGAACAACACCGCTCTACCTAAAGTGTTCGACCAAATGATGACTCACCGCCTACAACTGGCGCTTGTGGTTGACGAATACGGCACGGTACAAGGCCTTGTGACGCTAGAAGACATCTTTGAGCACCTACTAGGTGAAGAGATCATCGATGAAGCGGATAAGAGCACAGACATGCAAGAACTGGCTTACCAACGTTGGGAAAGCTGGAAAGAAAAGCACGGCGTAATTGAAAGCCGCGATGACGATGAAGAAGATGAACAGCTGGAGAAACAGGACAAAGAGCCAGAAGCTCAAGAGCCAACCAAACCAGACTCTAAAGAATCGTAATCAGCCTCGGGCGTAACAGCTCAAACGCATAAATGAAAAAGGCATCCACCATGGATGCCTTTGTTTTATCTATTCAACAATTAAAGTGCAATGCCGATGTTGCTCACGGCTTCTTCGCGTAGCTCTTCACGCAAATCTTTAATCAGGCTGATGTCTCGCTCTACCGCTTCACGCAGTGGACGGAAGATAGCCCACTGAACATCCCACTCTTCACACACGGCTTCATTTTCTTTTTGATTGTCGTTTGTGATTGGCTCTGCGCCTTGTGCTTGTTCTAGGTCAGCAACGGTTTGTACCGACTGTTGGCTCACTTTAAGCATTGAATCGAAAAGGTAGTCGCGATCCAACAGACCATGCAGCAGTGTCGACAAGCTCTGACAAGCATCCATCGCTGGATAAACACCGTAAAAATCGAACTCATCTGCACTTGGGAACAACTCTTCTAACTTCTCTAATTGACGTTCGAAGTTAATTTTCGCGTTCTTAACCGTCAGAATTTCCCATACACTATCAAGAATCGCTCGGTAAGCACGTGGCTCAGCAAATTCTGTATTCTCACAAAACATCGCATAGTTTGGATACATGCGTTCACACAGGCACGCCATGAAGGTAATTTGTTGCCAAGGTTCTAGTTTTTCCAAACGAACCTGAAGAGGATTCTTAAGCATAGTCACTCAATCATTGAAGAAAAAATCAGCGAAAGTGTACTTGATTCATCACAGGGAAAAAAGTTAATGCAGCATCCAAATCAGATTTTCCTGCTCTCAGAGCATCGCGACACCTACGAAACGTTACTGGCGGAGAAAAATCTGCCCGATCTGGCCATCACAAACAAACCTCAAGATGCTCAGATCATACTGGCGGATCCACCATTACTATCACAAAGGTTAGACGAGTTTTCACAGCTTGAGTGGGTGCAATCGACATTTGCAGGGGTGAATGCTCTGATGGTGCCGAATCTGCGCCGGGATTATACCCTGACTAATGTTCGCGGTATTTTTGGCCCATTGATTGCCGAGTACGTGATTGGCTACAGCATTGCTCACTTCCGTCACTTCATGCAATACCACCAGCAACAACAGAGCAAGCAATGGCAGCCGCATCTGTATACCTCACTACAAAGCAAAACCATGGTGATTCTCGGCACAGGCAGCATCGGCAGTCATTTGGGTAAAACGGCACAATTGATGGGCATAAAAGCCATAGGAATCAATCGTACTGGTATCCCCACTTCTGGCGGTGAATTCAATCAAACTTTTCATATCAATGAACTCGCCAGCGCCTTTCACCAAGCGGATATCGTGGTAAATACGCTGCCGAGCACGCCAGAGACGCAACGTTTACTCAATAGTGAAGTGTTAAGCCATCTTAATCAGGCATTGCTATTTAATGTTGGAAGAGGCGATGTGATTGATGATGCGGGTCTGTTGCTCGCACTAAAAAATCGTTGGGTGGAACATGCTTTTCTCGATGTGTTTGAACAAGAGCCACTTTCACCGCAACATCCGTTTTGGAAACTTCCGCAAGTAACCATCACTCCTCACATCGCGGCGTTAAGTTTTCCTGAGCAAGTGGTCAACATTTTTGCAGACAACTACTTGAGTTGGAGGGACGGTTTCTCTCTAAACAACCAAGTCGATTTCGATAAAGGGTATTAACCGTTTTATGTCTCTAGAAACATTACTAAAGCAAGTGCGAGCCTGCCAGATCTGCGCAGACGATTTGCCTTTGGGCGCGAACCCTGTCGTGCAAGCCGCAAAAGACGCACGCATACTAATCATCGGACAAGCGCCGGGGACACGTGTGCACAAAACCTCGATACCTTGGAACGATCCAAGCGGCGATCGGTTACGCCAATGGCTCGATATCGACAAAGACACTTTCTACGACCCAAACAAAATAGCCATTGTCCCGATGGGTTTCTGCTATCCAGGTAAGGGGAACTCAGGCGATTTACCTCCTCGCAAAGAGTGTGCGCCCGCTTGGCATAAAAAGATTCTTGAGCAGTTGCCCAATATAGAGCTGACACTGCTGATTGGTCAGTACTCACAGCAGTACTACCTCACAAGCAAACCAAAGACACTCACGCAAACCGTTCAGCAATGGCAGGATTGGGAACCGGAATTTATCCCGCTTCCTCACTCCTCTCCACGCAACACATTATGGCTAAAGAAGAATCCTTGGTTTGAGTCTGACGTCGTGCCATACCTTAAAAAACGCGTTCATTCGATGCTTTAGGTTACCCATGATCTAATTGCTTGTTTATCTGTACAAGAAAATTAGCGCACAAGAACCATGAAAGTAACCCGTTGTTTATAATGAACTTTAATGCCTAATGTACAGTTCAAATAGTAATTAGATCATGGTAGACCAAATACTACCAAAGCTGTACAACCTTGATTTTCAGATAAAAAAATACCGGCACTGATTGCCGGTATTTGATTTCAAAAAGTCGAAGTTACTTGTGGTACGGCTTAGATAGCTCGTGTACCGCTTCCACAAATACACCCGCGTTTTCTGGCGGCACATCCAAATGGATACCGTGACCTAGGTTGAACACGTGACCAGTACCTGCATCACCAAAGCCTTCTAGAATACCCGCGACTTCTTCACGGATACGCTCTGGTGAAGCGTAAAGCATTGATGGGTCCATATTACCTTGTAGAGCCACTTTATCGCCGATACGCGCTTTTGCGTCTGCGATGTTGATAGTCCAGTCTAGGCCTACCGCATCACAGCCCGTTGCTGCGATTTGCTCAAGCCACATGCCACCGTTCTTAGTGAACAGCGTTACTGGTACGCGACGACCGTCGTTTTCACGAATCAGGCCATCTACAATCTTGTGCATGTATTGCAGTGAGAACAGGTTGTAGTCACGAGGAGTCAGTACACCGCCCCATGTATCAAATACCATCACCGACTGTGCACCCGCTTTAATTTGCGCGTTTAAGTACTCGATAACGCTGTCTGCTAGCTTATCTAGAAGTAAGTGCAGAGTTTGCGGTTCTGCGTACATCATCTTCTTGATCTTAGTGAACGCTTTCGAGCTGCCGCCTTCAACCATGTAAGTCGCCAGTGTCCATGGGCTACCAGAGAAGCCAATCAGTGGAACGTCACCGTTCAAGTCTTTACGGATTTGACGCACTGCGTTCATTACGTATTGCAGCTCGCCTTCTGGATCTGGCAGGCCGATCTTTTCTACGTCAGCTTTGCAAGTGATAGGCTTATCGAAAACCGGACCTTCACCCGCAGCAAAGCGAAGTTCTAAGCCCATTGCATCTGGGATAGTTAGGATGTCAGAGAACAAGATCGCTGCATCAAGAGGAAAACGGCGTAGTGGTTGAAGCGTTACTTCTGACGCCAACTCCGCGTTTTTACACAAAGACATGAAATCGCCCGCTTGCGCACGAGTTGCTTTGTATTCTGGTAGGTAACGACCTGCCTGACGCATCATCCATACTGGCGTGTAATCTACTGGCTCTTTTAGAAGGGCACGCAGATAACGATCATTTTTTAATTCAGTCATTCCGTAATTCCAATTGTTAGGCTTTCTTTGAAAGGGGGTATTCTATCACTGATTTAAGGCTAATAGCTGTGTGCTTTGCAACCTGGATCAAGTTATTAACTTTTAAATCAGTGCTTAATTTGCACCCAGTCGGTATCAGTGTTAAAAATTTGTTCGCTAGCGAAAACTACAATTATAAACTGAGTACCCGGTACTCAGCATCTCATAACGACATCTTACTTACCCCCTCCCTCTCGGAGGGTTTTTTTTATCTATTTTTCAGCTAATTAGACTCGATATCTTGTCGCGTTTGCTCGATAAGAGCTCGAGCAATTGTCCCTTCTGGTGCAACCGGCGGCATCTCGTCAATGCCAAACCATTGTGCATCGGACAGCTCGGTGTAATCAGGATTCAATTCACCAGACTCGTAATCAGCAAGAAATGCCATCATCATGCTGGATGGAAAGGCCCATGGTTGGCTGCCAAAATAGCGAATATTTTTAACGTGTACGCCGGTTTCTTCGTGTACTTCACGAGCGACACAGTCTTCTAGGGTTTCTCCCACTTCTAAAAAGCCCGCAATGACGGTGTACATGCCATTTCGATGACGAGGGTGCTGTGCCAACAAAATCTGGTTATCTTTGCGTACAGCGACAATGATGCACGGGAAAATACGCGGATAGTGCAAAGTACGGCACTCACCACACTGCATCGCTAGCTGGTTGTTATTGAGAAAGTTTCGACCACCACACTGAGGGCAAAAACGAAGGCTTTGTGTCATGTGCCCATATTGAATCGCTTTGCTGATCAGCAAGAAGAGTGCCTCTGGGAAATGCAGACAATCACGCAGAGACACCAGTTCTAAATCGTGGTCTAAATCCGACAGATTTACCCACATCACTGGGGCATTTTGGTATTCACCTATCTGCCTTGCACTCGCTTCTGGCAGTGAGAACTGCTCTGCATTGCCAAATGGTATAGCACCATCCACCAGCCAAACATCGCTTCCTGAGACAACACACCAATAGGCGTTTTTCGTACGGTTAACTTCACCTTTTCTTAACATTACAGCGTCCCTTTGCTTGAAGTTCATTCATTTTACTGGCAATCTAATTTCATACCAGAGTTTGTCGTTCGCCAAATTTGCAACTATAAATTCTAGTAAGGACAAGAGTTTGTAATCACTTTACTAACTTTGCTTTGCAAAGGATACGTTCGCCAATGGGCGATCAGATCATGAGGGCATGGTCATGCTAAAAAAATTCAAACAAACACAAGACCAATGGGGCGGTTCCAGTGACGTTATTGACCATTGGCTGGAAACGAGACAATCTCTGATTGTCGAATATTGTAAGCTTGCAGCACTGCAACCTTGTTCGAAATCCAATGTCATTGAACTCCCTTCCCCTGACGAACTTCAGCACTTCTGCCAACACCTTGTTGATTATATCTCCGAAGGTCACTTTAAAATCTACGATATGGTGATGGATAAGTGGAAAGCCACGGGCTTTGTCGCGACAGATGAAATAAACCAGACTTACGCGAAGATCGTCCTCACTACTGAGCCGTTGTTGAACTTTACCGACAAATACTCTGATGTTTCAGCCGAAGATGAACTGGCTGATTTTGATGAAGATATGTCTTTGATTGGGGAAATCATTGAGACACGCTTCGCGGTAGAAGACCACTTGATTCAGTTGATTGCTGACAGTTTAGCGATGCCGCCTGGCGCATAGCGAGAAGCGAGAAGCGAGAAGCGAGAAGCGAGAAGCGAGAAGCGAGAAGCGAGAAGCGAGAAGCGAGAAGCGAGAAGCGAGAAGCGAGAAGCGAGAAGCGAGAAGCGAGAAGCGAGAAGCGAGAAGCGAGAAAATTCTTAAGGGTTGGCGTATGCACGTCAACCCTTTTTGTTTTTTGAGATTCGGGATTCATTTTGTCTTTTTAAGAACAAGTCCTGTCAACGTCCTCTTAGTCAAAATAATTTTCACGACTCACCCAGGCACAACTCTAGATTCCGTAAGCGAGGCATCCTCGCCTCTCGAAGCGCAGCGTTCTAAGCTCTACTTCCAAAAACAAAAAAGGCACCCGAGGGTGCCTTTTCTTTTAAGCTTTTAACGATTACTCGTCAGAAGAGAAGCCTGCGTTTAGAAGTGCAGCTAGGTTATCTGTTGCTTGTTCAGCAGATGGACCTTCTTGCGCTTCAGCACGTTTAGCTTGACGATCTTGGTGGTATGCGAAACCAGTACCAGCTGGGATCAGACGACCAACAATTACGTTCTCTTTCAGACCACGTAGGTCATCACGCTTACCAGAAACCGCAGCTTCTGTTAGTACGCGAGTTGTCTCCTGGAACGATGCCGCAGAGATGAACGACTCAGTCGCTAGAGATGCCTTAGTAATACCTAGTAGCTCACGCTCGAAACGTGCAGGCTCTTTGCCTTCAGCTTCTAGGTTACGGTTAGCAATCTTAACTTGTGAGTATTCAACTTGCTCACCAGGTAGGAACTCAGAGTCACCAGCGTGAGTAATTGTACACTTACGTAGCATTTGACGAACGATAGTCTCGATGTGCTTATCGTTAATCTTAACGCCTTGTAGACGGTAAACTTCTTGTACTTCGTTAGCGATGTACTGAGTTACAGCGTGTACGCCACGTAGACGTAGGATGTCATGTGGAGACTCTGGACCATCTGCGATCACGTCACCACGTTCAACACGCTCACCTTCAAATACGTTCAACTGACGATGCTTAGGAATCATCTCTTCGTAAGTATCACCGCTGTCGCGAGTGATAACTAGACGACGCTTACCTTTCGTTTCTTTACCAAAGCTCACAGTACCTGTGTGCTCAGCAAGGATCGCAGGCTCTTTAGGCTTACGAGCTTCGAATAGGTCAGCTACGCGTGGTAGACCACCGGTGATATCTTTGTTACCGCCAGATTTCTGAGGGATACGAGATAGTGTGTCACCAATGCCAACTTCAGCGCCATCTTCGATGTTTACAATCGCTTTACCAGGTAGGAAGTAGTGAGCTGGCATTTCTGTACCAGGGATCATTACATCGTTACCTTGCTCATCAACAAGTTTGATAGCTGGACGCATATCTTTACCTGCTGCTGGGCGAGCTGCTGGATCAGTTACTTCGCTTGAAGATAGACCTGTTAGGTCATCTGTTTGACGAGAAACTGTAACACCGTCGATCATGTCTACGAACTGGATGCGACCTGCCACTTCAGTGATGATTGGCATGGTGTGCGCTTCCCAGTTAGCAACAACTTCACCAGCTGTTACTGCGTCGTTGTCGCCTTTGCTTAGCATCGAACCGTAAGGAAGTTTGTGCTTCTCTTTAGTACGACCGAATTCATCAATGATAGTTAGCTCAGATGCACGAGACGTGATTACTAGCTTCTTATCTTTGTTGATTACGAACTTAGCGTTGTGCAGTTTAACTGTACCAGTTGTCTTCGCTTGGATGCTGTTCTCTGCTGCTGCAGTAGATGCTGCACCACCGATGTGGAACGTACGCATCGTAAGCTGTGTACCCGGTTCACCGATAGACTGAGCAGCGATAACACCTACTGCTTCACCTTGGTTCACTAGGTGACCACGTGCTAGGTCACGACCGTAACACTGTGCACAACAACCGAAGTCAGAATCACAAGTAACTACAGAGCGCACTTTCATGCTGTCTACTGAGTTCTCTTCCATGATCTGACACCACTTCTCATCAATTAGAGTGTTACGTGGGATCAGAACATCTTCTGTACCTGGCTTAAGAACGTCTTCAGCTACTACACGACCTAGCGCTAGCTCAGTTAGTGCAACTTTAACATCACCACCCTCGATGTGAGGCATCATGTCAACACCCTCATGAGTGCCACAGTCATGTTCAGTTACAACAACGTCTTGAGCAACGTCTACTAGACGACGAGTTAGGTAACCCGAGTTCGCTGTTTTCAGTGCCGTATCCGCAAGACCCTTACGAGCACCGTGCGTTGAGATAAAGTACTGAAGTACGTTTAGACCTTCTTTAAAGTTCGCTGTGATCGGCGTTTCGATGATTGAACCATCTGGACGCGCCATCAGACCACGCATACCCGCTAGCTGACGAATCTGAGCTGCAGAACCACGAGCACCCGAGTCAGCCATCATGTAGATGCTGTTAAACGATTCTTGTTGCTCTTCTTCACCGTCACGGTTAACTACCGTTTCAGATGAAAGGTTTGCCATCATCGCTTTCGCTACGCGATCGTTGGTAGATGCCCAGATATCGATAACTTTGTTGTATCGTTCGCCCGCAGTAACAAGACCAGATTGGTATTGCTCCTGGATTTCACGTACTTCTTCTTCCGCTTCTGCGATTTCAGTGTACTTAGCTGGCGGTACAACCATATCGTCGATACCAACAGATACACCAGATAGTGCCGCGTATGCGAAACCTGTGTACATGATTTGGTCAGCGAAGATTACAGTGTCTTTCAGACCTAGCTTACGGTACGCCTCGTTTAGTAGGTTAGAGATTTGCTTCTTACCTAGCTTTTGGTTAACGATGCTGTACGGTAGACCAGCTGGCACGATTTGCCATAGCATTGCACGACCGATAGTTGTATCAACCATCTTAGTCTCTGTTGTGCTGTTGCCGTCTTCGTCTACAACTGTTTCTGTAATACGTACTTTAACGCGTGCGTGTAGTTCAGCGGTCTTAGTGCGGTATGCTTTCTCAGCCTCTGCTGGGCCAGAAAGGTACATGCCTTCACCTTTCACGTTGATCTTGTCACGAGTCATGTAGTACAGACCCAATACAACGTCCTGAGAAGGTACGATGATCGGATCACCTGACGCTGGCGACAGAATGTTGTTTGTCGACATCATCAGAGTACGAGCTTCAAGCTGTGCCTCTAGAGTTAGAGGTACGTGAACCGCCATTTGGTCACCATCGAAGTCCGCGTTGTACGCCGCACACACTAGTGGGTGTAGCTGGATCGCTTTACCTTCGATTAGTACTGGTTCGAACGCCTGGATACCTAGACGGTGAAGTGTAGGTGCACGGTTCAATAGTACTGGGTGTTCGCGGATTACTTCGTCTAGGATATCCCAAACTACCGCTTCTTCACGCTCTACCATCTTCTTAGCAGCTTTGATTGTAGTCGCAAGACCACGAGTCTCTAGCTTGCTGTAGATGAATGGTTTGAATAGCTCAAGTGCCATCTTCTTAGGAAGACCACACTGGTGTAGACGAAGGTATGGACCTACTGTGATTACAGAACGGCCAGAGTAGTCTACACGTTTACCTAGAAGGTTCTGACGGAAACGACCTTGTTTACCCTTGATCATATCAGCAAGAGATTTCAGAGGACGTTTGTTAGAACCTGTGATCGCACGACCACGACGACCGTTATCTAGTAGCGCATCAACAGACTCTTGCAGCATACGTTTTTCGTTACGTACGATGATGTCCGGAGCCGCTAGCTCTAGAAGACGCTTCAAACGGTTGTTACGGTTGATCACACGACGGTATAGGTCGTTCAGATCTGAAGTCGCAAAACGACCGCCATCTAGTGGTACTAGAGGACGTAGATCTGGCGGAAGAACTGGAAGTACAGTCAGGATCATCCACTCTGGGTTGTTACCAGATTGAATAAACGCTTCTACCAGTTTCAGGCGCTTAGTGACTTTCTTACGCTTAGTTTCAGAGTTAGTTGTTTCTAGCTCTTCGCGCATTTGTTCAGCTTCAGCGTGCATATCCATAGAACCTAGTAGGTCCTTGATAGCTTCTGCACCCATCTTAGCAGTGAACTCGTCGCCCCACTCTTCTAGACGATCCAGATACTCTTCTTCAGTAAGCATCTGAGATTTTTCTAGATCAGTCATACCTGGTTCAGTTACTACGTACATTTCGAAGTAAAGAACACGCTCGATATCACGTAGTGGGATATCCATTAGTAGACCGATACGAGACGGTAGCGATTTTAGGAACCAGATGTGAGCTACTGGTGATGCTAGCTCGATGTGGCCCATACGGTCACGACGAACTTTAGTTTGTGTAACTTCTACACCACACTTCTCACAGATAACACCACGGTGCTTCAGGCGCTTGTATTTACCACAAAGACATTCGTAGTCTTTAACTGGACCAAAGATACGCGCACAGAAAAGACCATCGCGCTCAGGTTTGAACGTACGATAGTTGATCGTTTCAGGTTTTTTAACTTCACCGAAAGACCATGAACGGATCATGTCCGGAGAAGATAGACCGATTTTGATAGCATCAAATTCTTCGGTCTTATGCTGTGCTTTTAGAAAGTTTAATAAGTCTTTCACAATCAGCTCCTGTAAGGAGTTAAAAGGAGCTCACTCGCTAAAGTGAGCACCTTCTACCAAATAATCGCTTTTTGATTCTCTCAACCTTGGTCAAGAGAAAAGAGATTACTCTTCGTCTTCTAGCTCGATGTTGATACCTAGCGAGCGAATCTCTTTCAACAGTACGTTGAACGATTCTGGCATACCAGGTTCCATGCTGTGGTTACCGTCTACGATGTTTTTGTACATCTTAGTACGGCCGTTAACGTCATCCGACTTAACCGTTAGCATTTCTTGTAGAGTGTAAGCAGCACCGTATGCTTCTAGTGCCCATACTTCCATCTCACCGAAACGCTGACCACCGAACTGAGCTTTACCACCAAGTGGTTGCTGAGTTACTAGGCTGTACGAACCAGTTGAACGAGCGTGCATCTTGTCATCAACAAGGTGGTTCAGTTTCAGCATGTACATGTAACCTACAGTTACAGGACGCTCAAACTGGTCACCCGTGCGACCATCAAACAGTTTTAGCTGACCAGATTCTGGTAGGTCTGCTAGTTTCAGTAGCGCTTTAATAGACGCTTCTGGTGCACCGTCAAATACTGGAGTCGCGATTGGTAGACCGCCACGTAGGTTCTTGATCAGAGTACGAACTTCGTCATCAGATAGAGAAGCAATGTCTACTTTCTGGCGAGTTTCGCCTAGGTCGTAAACTTTTTGTAGGAACTCGCGGAATTTCGCTAGTTCTTGCTGCTCTTTAACCATCTGGTTGATCTTGTCACCGATACCTTTCGCTGCCAGACCTAAGTGTACTTCTAGGATCTGACCGATGTTCATACGCGAAGGTACACCCAGTGGGTTAAGTACGATGTCTACAGGCTGACCTTTCTCATCGTATGGCATGTCTTCAACAGGGTTGATCTTAGAGATTACACCCTTGTTACCGTGACGACCCGCCATCTTATCACCAGGCTGGATGCGACGTTTAACCGCTAGGTAAACCTTAACGATCTTCAGTACGCCAGGTGCTAGATCATCACCTTGAGTGATCTTGCGACGCTTAGTTTCGAATTTCTTATCGAAGTCAGCTTTTAGCTCGTCCCACTGCTCAGCAAGTTGCTCAAGCTGTGATTGTAGTGCATCGTCTTCTAGCGTTAGTTCTAGCCACTTCTTACGATCAGTCGTGTCTAGTTTCGCTTCAGAGTAACCACCATCGATCAGTACAGCTTTAACGCGGTTTAGAAGGCCACCCTCAAGAATCTGGAATTCTTCAGTTAGGTCTTTCTTCGCTTCTTTAAGCTGCATTTGTTCGATTTCAAGCGCACGCTTGTCTTTCTCTACGCCATCGCGAGTGAAGACTTGAACGTCGATAATCGTACCTGATACAGAGTTAGGTACACGTAGTGAAGTATCTTTAACGTCAGATGCTTTTTCACCGAAGATTGCACGTAGTAGCTTCTCTTCAGGCGTTAGCTGAGTTTCACCTTTAGGGGTTACTTTACCAACTAGGATGTCGCCACCCTTAACTTCAGCACCGATGTAAACGATACCTGACTCGTCTAGTTTAGACAGAGCAGATTCACCTACGTTTGGAATATCAGCAGTGATCTCTTCAGAACCAAGCTTAGTATCACGCGCCACACAAGTAAGTTCTTGGATGTGGATAGTCGTGAAACGGTCTTCTTGAACTACGCGCTCAGATACTAAGATCGAGTCTTCGAAGTTGTAACCGTTCCAAGGCATGAACGCGATACGCATGTTTTGACCAAGCGCTAGTTCACCAAGGTCTGTTGAAGGACCATCAGCAAGAACGTCACCGCGTGATACAGGTTCACCTGGCATCACACATGGGCGCTGGTTAATACATGTGTTCTGGTTAGAACGTGTGTATTTAGTCAGGTTGTAGATGTCGATACCAGCTTCGCCTGGTACTAGCTCTTCTTCGTTCACTTTAACAACGATACGAGAAGCATCTACTGACTGGATTACACCACCACGTTTAGCAACTGCAGTTACACCTGAGTCAACTGCTACGTTACGTTCAATACCAGTACCAACAAGCGGTTTGTCAGCTTTCAGTGTTGGAACTGCCTGACGTTGCATGTTCGCACCCATCAATGCACGGTTCGCATCATCGTGTTCTAGGAACGGGATAAGCGATGCAGCGATAGATACAACCTGGTTTGTCGCAACGTCCATGTACTGAGCGTGCTCACGAGGGTGTAGACCAGATTCACCTTTTTGACGAGCTGTGATCAGCTCATCTGCAAAACCGCCTTCTTCAGTTAGCGCAGCGTTAGCCTGTGCGATAACGAATTGGCCTTCTTCGATTGCAGATAGGTAATCTACTTCGTCTGTAACAACGCCATCTACAACGCGACGGTATGGTGTCTCTAGGAAACCGTACTCGTTACAACGCGCAAACGCAGATAGAGAGTTGATCAGACCGATGTTTGGACCTTCCGGCGTTTCGATAGGACATAGACGACCGTAGTGCGTTACGTGTACGTCACGTACTTCGAAGCCAGCACGTTCACGAGTTAGACCGCCAGGACCCAATGCAGAAATACGACGCTTGTGCGTTACTTCTGATAGCGGGTTGTTTTGGTCCATGAACTGTGAAAGCTGTGAAGAGCCAAAGAATTCTTTAACAGCTGCAGAGATTGGTTTCGCGTTGATCAGGTCTTGAGGCATGATTGCGTCAAGATCGCCTAGGCTTAGACGCTCTTTAACTGCGCGCTCAACACGTACTAGACCTACACGGAACTGGTTCTCAGCCATTTCGCCTACAGAACGGATACGACGGTTGCCAAGGTGGTCGATATCGTCCACTTCGCCTTTACCGTTACGGATCGCGATAAGCTTCTTCATCACTTCAACGATATCTAGCTCGTCAAGTGTGCCTTGCTCTTGAGCATCTTCACGGCCGATAGAGCTGTTGAACTTCATACGACCAACAGTCGATAGATCGTAACGCTCTTCAGAGAAGAATAGGCTTTCGAATAGTGCTTCTGCAGCTTCTTTTGTTGGTGGCTCGCCAGGGCGCATCATGCGGTAGATTTCTACCAATGCAGAAATACGATCAACAGTGCTGTCGATACGTAGTGTTTCTGACATGAATGGACCGTGGTCTAGATCGTTGGTGAACAACGTTTCTAGTGATTTGTGGCCAGCCTGAGATAGGTTCGCTAGTGCTTCCAGGCTAATTTCCTGGTTAGCGTTAACAATGATCTCGCCTGTTGCTTCGTTGATGTAATCTTTCGATGCAACTTTACCAACGATGTACTCAACTGGTACTTCGATGTGATCAACGCCATCTTTTTCTAGTTGGCGGATATGACGAGCTGTTACGCGACGACCTTGCTCAACGTAAGTTTTACCGTTCGCTTCGATGTCGAATGACGCAGTTTCACCACGTAGACGATCAGGAACCAACTCCATTAGTAGAGTTTGGTCTTTCACTTCGAAGTTCACTTTCTCGAAGAAGATATCTAGGATTTCTTCTGACGTTTTACCAAGTGCACGAAGGATGATCGAAGCTGGTAGCTTACGACGACGGTCAATACGTACGTATAAGTTATCCTTAGGATCGAACTCAAAGTCTAACCATGAGCCACGGTAAGGAATTACACGTGCGTTGTATAGAACTTTACCTGAAGAGTGGGTCTTACCCTTATCGCTGTCGAAGAACACGCCTGGGCTTCGGTGCAGCTGGGATACGATAACCCTCTCGGTACCGTTAATTACGAAGGTACCATTGTCTGTCATAAGCGGAATTTCGCCCATGTAGACTTCTTGTTCTTTAATGTCTTTTACAGTACCTGCTGGCGCGTCTTTATCAAAGATAACTAGGCGTAGTTTTACACGTAGTGGCTTTGAGTAAGTTACACCGCGGATTTGACATTCTTTAACGTCAAAAACTGGCTCACCAAGACGGTAGCTAACGTATTGCAGCTCAGAATTGCCGTTGTAGCTCTGAATTGGAAATACAGAACGGAAAGCAGCTTCAAGACCGTATTGACCTTCAGGATCCTGTTCGATGAATTTGTCGAACGAATCGAGCTGGATCGATAGCAGGTATGGAATGTCCAAAACTTGTGGACGAGTACCAAAGTCCTTACGGATGCGCTTTTTCTCGGTATAAGAGTAAACCATGGGGTTCCTCAGCTCGCTGATAAGTGACCCAAACCGTCCGCCCGCACCTAGTTACTTAAGGGGGGGAAGGGACAGTGACTAAATAGCTGTTTACTGTAGTGACATCTCATTGCGTAGGAATGAAATGTTTTTTGCATGGACATGAGACGCTTAAACAGCGGGAAAATTCGCTCATGCCCTACAGCGCAAAAAGGCCGGTGGTTAAAAAACCACCAGCCATTAGCCGTTAGGCTATGAAATTAAGTAATAATTACTTAACTTCAACAGAAGCGCCTGCTTCTTCTAGCTGAGCTTTAAGAGCTTCAGCTTCAGCTTTCTCAACGCCTTCTTTTAGAGGTGCTGGAGCGCCGTCTACAAGAGCTTTAGCTTCTTTAAGACCTAGGCCAGTTGCGCCACGTACTGCTTTGATAACAGCAACTTTGTTGCCGCCAGCTGCAGTTAGGATTACGTCAAATTCAGTTTGCTCAGCTGCAGCTTCGCCGCCTGCTGCGCCACCTGCAACTACTGCAGCAGCAGCAGATACACCGAATTTCTCTTCCATAGCTTCGATTAGTTCAACAACTTGCATTACAGACATTTCTGCAACTGCGTCTAGGATTTGCTCGTTAGTAATAGACATAACAATTCTCTTTTAAGTCAACAATAAGTTTATTTTGCAACCAGTAAAAAGCAAGGCTTAAGCCGCTGCTTCTTCTTTTTGATCGCGGATAGCAGCGATAGTACGTACCAGCTTGCCAGCAGAAGCTTCTTTCATGCACATCATTAGGCGTGCGATTGCTTCGTCGTAAGTTGGTAGTGTTGCTAGTACTTCAGCGTCAGTTAAAGCGCCTTCAAATGCAGCAGCTTTGATCTCGAAGTCTTTGTTCTCTTTAGCGAAGTCTTTGAAAAGACGCGCTGCAGCACCTGGGTGCTCGTTAGAGAACGCGATTAGAGTAGGACCAGTGAAAGTGTCAGTTAGACACTCGTAGTCTGTACCCTGAACCGCACGACGTGCTAGAGTGTTACGCACGACTTTCATGTAAACACCCGCTTCGCGAGCTTGTTTACGTAGAGAAGTCATCGCGCCAACTTCAACGCCACGAGAATCAGCTACAACTGCAGAAAGTGCACCACTGGCAGCTTCGTTGACTTCAGCAACAATTGCTTTTTTGTCTTGAAGGTTTAAAGCCATCTTGGATTTACTCCTGGTTGTCGTTACACCACTCACTATCATCACGACAGTGAGAGCTATTGAGGTGCATTCCCAGAAGAAAGTTAACTATTTACATAGAGCTTTCTGTCAGTTCGGGCACCATCTACGTAGGATGATTAAGTTTGTTTTGAGAACAAACACCTACGGTCTTGGACGGAGACTGGGTCTTAATTCATTTCGAACTAGGAGACAGTTCAAAGAACCAATGTTCAGCCCCAACCACAAATATTAGGCGCAAAATTATACACAAATTTTGCGCCTAAGCAAATAAATTATGCTTGAGTGTTCAGGCTAGCCTGATCAACAGCAACACCAGCACCCATAGTAGTAGAGATGCTTACTTTCTTCAGGAAAGTACCTTTCGCTGAAGATGGCTTAGCTTTCTTCAGAGCAACTAGAAGAGCTTCTAGGTTTTCTTTGATCTGCTCAGCAGAGAAGTTTGCTTTACCGATAGTAGTGTGGATGATGCCGTTTTTGTCGTTACGGTAACGAACCTGACCAGCTTTAGCGTTCTTAACCGCTTCAGCAACGTTAGGAGTTACAGTACCAACTTTAGGGTTTGGCATTAGACCGCGAGGACCTAGGATAGTACCTAGTTGACCTACAACGCGCATTGCATCTGGAGAAGCAACAACAACGTCGAAGTTCATTTCGCCTTTCTTAACTTGCTCAGCAAGATCTTCCATACCAACGATGTCTGCGCCAGCTTCTTTAGCTGCTTCAGCGTTTGCACCTTGAGTGAACACTGCAACGCGGATTTCGCGACCAGTACCGTGAGGTAGTACAGTTGCACCACGTACGTTCTGGTCAGATTTACGAGCATCGATGCCTAGGTTAACAGCAACGTCTACAGACTCAACGAATTTAGCAGTAGCTAGTTCTTGAAGAAGAGCAACAGCTTCGTTGATTTCGTATTCTTTAGTTACGTCAACTTTTTCGCGGATTACGCGCATGCGCTTAGTTAGTTTTGCCATCTTATTAACCCTCTACCACTAGGCCCATTGAACGAGCAGTACCAGCGATAGAACGCTTCATCGCTTCGATGTCAGCACCAGTCATATCAGCAGCTTTAGTTTCTGCGATTTCTTGGATTTGAGCGTCAGTTACAGTGCCCACTTTTTCAGTGTTTGGACGACCAGAACCAGACTTAACGCCAGCAGCTTTCTTAAGAAGAACAGCAGCAGGTGGAGTCTTAGTTACGAACGTGAAAGAACGGTCGCTGTATACTGTAATAACTACTGGAGTTGGTAGA
Organism: Vibrio owensii; assembly: GCF_002021755.1. Taxonomy (NCBI): domain Bacteria; kingdom Pseudomonadati; phylum Pseudomonadota; class Gammaproteobacteria; order Vibrionales; family Vibrionaceae; genus Vibrio; species Vibrio owensii. The sequence goes on along the minus strand of NZ_CP019959.1, from coordinate 1,995,788 downwards.
CCTTTCTCAATAGATTCTGTTTTTGCGTTGAACGCTTTACAGAATTCCATGATGTTCACACCGTGTTGACCTAGAGCAGGACCAACTGGTGGACTTGGGTTCGCAGCGCCAGCAGCAACTTGTAGCTTGATGTAAGCTTCAACTTTCTTAGCCATGATATTTCCTAAAGTTTGGGTTCAAACGCTAGTCTGCTGACCAGCTCCCCGTTTACGTAAAATCTCTTTACTTCATGAGAAGTAAAAAGGCGCGAAATTATAGTCATAATTCGCGCCTTAGACAACCCTTAAAAAGGTGTTTTTTTAATCAAGTTTTTCAACTTGACCAAATTCAAGCTCAACTGGTGTTGCACGACCAAAGATCGATACAGACACTTTCAGGCGGCTCTTCTCGTAATCCACTTCTTCAACAGTACCATTGAAGTCAGCAAATGGACCTTCGTTAACACGTACCACTTCACCCGCTTCGTACATTGTACGAGGACGAGGAGACTCACTCGCTTTCTCGAGACGGTTAAGAATCGCGTCAGCTTCTTTATCTGTGATAGGTGCTGGACGGTCTGAGGTACCACCAATGAAGCCCATGACACGCGGCACACTGCGTACTAGGTGCCATGATTCATCGTTCATAATCATCTGAACAAGGACGTAGCCTGGGAAAAACTTACGTTCAGATTTACGACGCTGACCCGCGCGCATTTCCACTACTTCTTCAGTAGGAACTAGTACTTCACCGAATAGCTCTTCCATAGCGTGCATTTTGATATGCTCACGTAGAGACTGAGCTACACGACCTTCAAATCCAGAGAAGGCTTGAACTACATACCAGCGTTTTTTTGGAGCTTCACTCATGAATCACTACCCTCTATACCCCAGTTGCTAGAGCAACTAAACGAACCATGATGCCGTCAATTCCCCATAGCACTAGAGCCATTACAATACTTACAGCTAAAACAATCAGTGTCGTTTGCATGGTTTCTTGGCGTGTAGGCCAAACAACCTTACGAACTTCCATACGAGATTCTTTTGCAAAACTGATCGCTGCTTTACCTTTAGTCGTTGTCGCAGCAACGCCTAGGGCAGCTGCAATAAGAACAACAACGCCTGCAGCACGAACAACTACAGACATTTCACCATACAGGTAATTACCCACAACAGCGGCCGCTGCCAATACGAAAGCGGCAATCCACTTAAACGTATCTGCTGCGTTTGAGCTATCAGGAGTTTCAGCATTATTTGCTTTCATAAACCAACCTGTCACAAGTCTTAATATAGACGACAATAACCCCGCTGTTGCAGGGCAAACTCCATATCGCTGATAAAATCAGCGTTACTCTCTTAAGATTAAGCCTCTCCGCTTAATCTTGCTCTACTCTCAACCAAATTTTGAACAAGAAAACAGCTAAAATAATATTGAGTGCAGAAAAAGGGCATCAAATGATGCCCTTTTTGATACTGGTTCGTCAAATCTAATTCAAGATTTTCCGAAGACATTCGTTTAATTCGTTAAGAATTAGTCGAAGATCTTAGCAACAACACCAGCACCTACAGTACGGCCACCTTCACGGATAGCGAAACGTAGGCCTTCATCCATAGCGATAGGAGCGATTAGCTCAACTTGCATTTGGATGTTGTCGCCTGGCATTACCATTTCTACGCCTTCTGGTAGAGAGATGTCACCAGTTACGTCAGTTGTACGGAAGTAGAACTGTGGACGGTAGCCTTTGAAGAATGGAGTGTGACGACCACCTTCATCTTTAGAAAGTACGTATACTTCTGACTCGAACTTAGTGTGTGGAGTGATTGAACCAGGCTTAGCTAGTACTTGACCACGTTCAACTTCATCACGCTTAGTACCACGTAGAAGTGCACCAACGTTCTCACCAGCGCGACCTTCGTCAAGAAGCTTGCGGAACATTTCAACACCAGTACATGTAGTAGTAGTAGTGTCTTTGATACCTACGATAGCAACTTCGTCACCTACGTTTAGGATACCACGTTCGATACGGCCAGTTACTACTGTACCACGACCTTGGATTGAGAATACGTCTTCGATAGGCATTAGGAATGGCATATCTACTGCACGCTCTGGCTCAGGGATGTATGAATCTAGCGCTTCTGCTAGTTCAACAATCTTAGCTTCCCATTGCTCTTCGCCGTTTAGTGCGCCTAGAGCTGAACCTTGGATAACTGGTAGGTCATCACCTGGGAAATCGTACTCAGATAGAAGTTCACGAACTTCCATTTCTACTAGTTCTAGTAGCTCTTCATCATCAACCATGTCACATTTGTTCATGAATACGATGATGTATGGGATACCAACCTGACGGCCTAGTAGGATGTGCTCACGAGTTTGTGGCATTGGACCATCTGTAGCAGCAACTACAAGGATACCGCCGTCCATCTGTGCAGCACCAGTGATCATGTTTTTAACATAATCCGCGTGTCCTGGACAGTCAACGTGCGCGTAGTGGCGAGTTGGAGTGTCGTACTCTACGTGAGAAGTAGCGATTGTGATACCGCGCTCACGCTCTTCTGGAGCGTTATCGATAGATGCGAAGTCACGAGCAGCACCGCCGTACACTTTAGCAAGTGTTGTACAGATAGCAGCTGTTAGAGTAGTTTTACCGTGGTCAACGTGGCCGATAGTACCAACGTTTACGTGCGGTTTTACACGTTCAAATTTTTCTTTAGACATGAGTAGTCCCTCTAGGTACGGATTTAGGTGGCCCGAATTGACCACGCAACCAAAAAAGATAATTGGTAAATCTTATATCAAAAGGAAATAACTTTAAGAGCTGGTGCTGATAGGCAGACTCGAACTGCCGACCTCATCCTTACCAAGGATGCGCTCTACCACCTGAGCTATATCAGCACTCAAATTAGAGTGGAGCGGGCAGCGGGAATCGAACCCGCATCATCAGCTTGGAAGGCTGAGGTAATAGCCATTATACGATGCCCGCAACACGTAACTCTGAGAGCTATTTCCTAAAGAATATGGTGGAGGGGGACGGATTCGAACCATCGAAGGCAGTGCCGGCAGATTTACAGTCTGCTCCCTTTGGCCACTCGGGAACCCCTCCAAAATTTCATGCCATTCTTACTACAATTGCTTCTAATGAAACAGGAAAGAATGGTGCCGACTACCGGAATCGAACTGGTGACCTACTGATTACAAGTCAGTTGCTCTACCTACTGAGCTAAGTCGGCATAAGTGGTGCGCATTCTATTGAATGATTTTCTAGGTTGCAATAGCTATTTTAAAAAAAATCGTAAAATTCGACTTTTTAGAATCGATTGCTGCAAAATCATACAAACCTCGCTTTTTAAAGCAAACTTTCGAGCTTTGTCGTTTGCTTTGCTCGGAGCTTGTTGTATGTTCTTGCTCTCTATGAAACCAAGGATAAAAGAGATCCATGAGTCCATTTTTGTCATTTGACCGTGCTGAATGGGCAGAGTTACGTAATTCTGTTCCTATGACACTCTCTGAAGACGACTTAAAAGCGCTTCAAGGCATTAATGAAAACCTCACTATGGAGGAAGCGGTAGAGATCTACCTTCCTTTGTCTCGTCTATTGAATTTATACGTTCAAGCCCGTCAAAGTCGAAACTCCGTCCTACAGGAATTCCTGAATACGGAAGAGCACGCTCCACCATTCGTGATTGGTATTGCGGGAAGTGTTGCTGTAGGAAAAAGCACGACAGCGAGACTTCTTAAAGCCCTGCTTTCTCGCTGGGAGAACCACCCTAAAGTCGCCTTAGTGACAACAGACGGTTTCTTATATCCAAAGAAAGTATTAGAAGATAAAGGCATCATGCATCGTAAAGGCTTTCCCGAGTCTTACGATATCAAACGCTTGGTAGAATTCGTTTCTGATGTAAAAGCTGGCCAGCCTAACTTAGAAGTGCCTGTCTATTCGCATATCACTTACGACATTACAGACGAAAAGAAAAAGGTGGATCGTCCTGATGTGTTAATCATTGAAGGGTTAAACGTTTTACAGAGCGGTATGGATTACCCTCACGATCCGCATCGCGTATTTGTTTCTGACTTCTTAGATTTTTCTATCTATGTGGATGCAGAAACAGACACCATTGAGCAATGGTATATAGAAAGATTCTTGAAGTTTCGTAGAGGTGCCTTTACTAAGCCAGGCTCTTACTTTAGCCACTATACCCAGCTATCTGTAGAAGAGGCGAAAAATAAAGCTAAAGACATATGGTATTCAATCAACGGGCTGAACTTAGAACACAATATCCTTCCAACTCGTGAAAGGGCTCATCTGATTCTGCATAAAGGCCCAAGCCATTTGGTGGATAAGGTTTCTTTGAGAAAGTAACCTTATCCTTAATGACGGGGCTAGTCATTTTTTCTTAAGGAGATCTCTCCGCCAACATAGGTCTCCAATCCATTTTCAGTTTCAAGCACTACCCCACCTTGCTGGTCGATGCCTTTCACTACTCCATGAATCTCTCTTGGCCCCATCAGCAGCTTAACTGAGCGTCCAATAAAATTATCTAAACGATTCCAGCGGTCAACAAAACCTGCCAGTCCTGCCATTTCATATTCTTCTAGCGCGTTCTTCCAATGCTCGATTAGCTTTATCGCTAGCTGAGTGCGGTCAATCAAAACACCATCACTCACTTGGTTCAGAGTCGTCCAAGGTTGATCAATTTCTGGCTGCATATCTGGCATTCCGATATTTAACCCCATGCCGATCACCAAATGCGCTGCTCCACCGGCCTGACCCGACATTTCCACCAAAATGCCCGCCAATTTCTTATCTTGGTAATAGATGTCATTCGGCCACTTCAATTTGACGCCATCGATACCAAGGCTTTCTATTGCCTCTACAGCAGCGATACCAACAACCAAGCTCAAGCCCATCGCTGCAGCCATACCAGCATCCAATCGCCAGTACATCGATAAGTAAAGGTTTGTTCCAAAGGGAGATATCCACTGGCGTCCACGCCTTCCTCGCCCTTTTGCCTGATACTCTGCAAGACAAACTCGCCCTTTGTCTGACTCATTCACTTTATCAAGCAAGTATTGGTTAGTAGAGTCAATAACCGAGATCAACTCTATTGGCGTCTCTACTTTGGCTTGCAATTGAGTCTCATCGAGCAACTGCAAAGGCTGGGCTAGCTGATAGCCTCGCCCTTGGATACGGTAGATATCCACCCCCCAGTCATTAAGCCCTTTGATATGCTTAGCAATGGCAGCTCGAGAGATACCTAACTCCTGCCCTAGCGCTTCTCCTGAATGGAAATCTCCGTCACTGAGCGCCTTGAGAATATGCAATTTTACTGAGTGTTCTTTTCTCATTGCATTGCCTCAATTTCAGCCAGATTGGTCTCGCCCTTGTTATTCATAAAGCGGACTTCATGTTCAAGTTCAATTTGGTATTTATCCCAAACAGTCTTCTTCACTAAAGAAGCCAACTCGACCACATCGCTAGCACTGCAATTATCTACATTGGTTAATACTAAAGCTTGCAATGGGTTCACCTGAGCCCCATTGACTGACAAGCCTTTGAGTCCACATTGGTCAATCAACCAACCAGCCGCAACCTTCATCCCCTCTTTTGCTGGATAAGCCACCATGTTGCTATGTTTCTGAATGAGTTGATCATAATGATCTTGGCTGATCACGGGATTTTTGAAGAAGCTTCCCGCATTGCCCACTTTTGCAGGATCCGGTAATTTTTCCATGCGCACTTGGCAAACACGTTCAAAAATAGCGAGTGGGGTGAGCTCTTCTTCTGGAATACTTTGTAGAGGGCCATATTGATTAATAGCTTGCCATTGCTTAGGCAACTTGAGACCAACCGCAGTAATAAAACACTTCTCATATAGTTCATGCTTGAAGATAGAGTCGCGATAACCAAACAAGCACTCTTCGGCACTCATTCGTTTAGTATCAAAACTAGTCAAATCAAGAATGTCGACATATTCACAAATATCTTGTAGCTCTAAACCATAAGCACCGATATTTTGAATTGGCGCCGAACCCGCACACCCTGGGATAAGCGCAAGGTTTTCCATGCCGCCCATCTCTTGCTTAACACTCCATTCGACCAAATCAGGCCAATCTTCTCCCCCCTCAATATGCAGTAAGTAATGCTCATCCGTTTCAGTCACGGTTTTACCCATTAAACGGTTGATTATCACCATGCCTTCATAGTGCTGAGTGAACAGCATATTACTGCCTTTACCTAAGAAGAGCTTAGGTATGTCCTGATAAGCTTTGTCTTGGAAGAGTTGTATCACGTCGTCAACAGATTCAACGATCGCTAAATACGCACAAGTTTGTTCTATACCAAATGTGTGAAAAGCCTTAAGGCTCGCGTGTTTCTTAATTTCCATAGTGGATTTGCAACGCCAGATGAGATTCTCTTAAACTATGAACATTCTACATTAGTTATCTTTTAGCCGCAGTGACAATACCTAGCTCATTAATCATAGAAGTGTTAAATCCGATCAAACTACCTCTCATCAAGAGGCTGTACAAAGCTCATTATCCCGCAGGGAGAGCAAAGCGAGACGAATTGATCGTAACCGCCACCTTAGAGGGGAGTATCATTGCTTTACTAAGATTGAAGACCATTGAGCAATCACGCTTATTGACAGGTATGCTCGTGATCCCGGAATACAGAGGGACAGGCGTAGGGAATGCCTTGCTTACTCATTGTGAAAACACAGTTTTCAACGATGGCGATTATTGCTTTGCTTTTAACCATTTAGAACACTATTACGCTCAACATGGATTCAAAACCATTGATAGCTCTGCACTCCCCAACTCTCTAAAAATGGCGTATCTGCGCTATGTAGACAGTGGTAAAGATCTCATTCCAATGCAATTCATTACTTCTGACACTCCAAACAGCGTGGTTTTGTAGCCATAGAATTCATATCTTTGGTAAAATATCAGGTTCGCAATATTGCACTTAATTAAGGTACTCACACCGGTATGATAGTAAGTAGGAACCCATTCGAACAGTTGCCAAGTCTCGCTGTTAAGCCTGAAGACTTCGAAGTTCTGCATGCTGCAGAGACTTTCAGAACTCGTCTTCTTGATGCGATCAGCAAAGCAACGTCGCGAATTTACCTAGTCGCTCTATATCTGGAAGATGATGAAGCTGGCCGTGAAATCTTCACAGCGCTCTATGAAGCGAAACAGCGCAATCCTGGGTTGGACATCAATATCTGTGTAGATTGGCACCGAGCGCAACGAGGTCTTATTGGTGCAGAGTCATCAGAAGGCAACGCAGCACTTTACAAAGCGTTCGCAAAGAAATACCAACACTCAATTCCCGTCTACGGAATTCCAGTGCGTGGAAGGGAAGTCTTTGGAGTACTTCACCTTAAAGGATTTATCGTTGATGACACCGTGATTTACAGCGGCGCTAGCCTCAATAACGTGTATTTACACTACAATGATCGTTACCGCTTCGACCGCTACCATGTCATTCAGCACAAAACATTAGCTGACTCTATGGTGAGATTCATCCAAGATGAAATGATCGCTCACCCTGCAGTCAACGACCTAGCAGGCAAAGATAAGCCTGAAACAAAAGAAATCAAAGCAGACATCCGCCAACTTCGTTCTTCATTAGCACGTGCTAACTATGAGTTCGAAACTGAGCTAGCTAGCGAAGAAGATGTAAAAGTCACACCGCTTGTTGGCCTAGGCAAACGTCGTAATTTACTCAATCAAAAAATCGTTAAGCTGCTTGCTGCCGCTCAGAACGAAATTTTCATCTGCACCCCTTACTTTAACTTCCCTAAAGCCATTAATCGCGAAGTGAAACGCGCAATGAAGCGTGGTGTAAAAGTCACTATCGTAGTGGGTGATAAAACGGCAAACGACTTCTACATCTCTCCGGAAGAAGAGTTCAAGACCATAGGTGGCCTACCATACCTATACGAACTCAATTTACGCCGATTTGCGAAAGCCAACGAGGCGAGCATTGCTGCACGCAAACTGTCTATCCACCTTTGGAAGCATGACAATAATAGCTTCCACCTAAAAGGTATCTGGGTTGATAAGCGCTACATGCTGATGACTGGTAATAACTTGAATCCTCGTGCATGGTCTCTAGACCTAGAAAATGGTCTATTAGTGCAAGATAACTACGCGAAGATGACTGACAAGTTTGAGCAAGAAGTAGCAAACATTCTTGAACATACTCAGCTTATCTGTACATATAGACAATTAGAAAAAGTTGAAGACTATCCAGTAAGCGTTCAGAAGCTGGTTCGCAAGATCACACGAATTAAAGCAGATGGCGTGCTTAAACGTATTCTTTAAGACGCTTACTTAAGTGATAAGGAAGCCCAGTATGAAAATACTGGGCTTTTTTTGTTACTTAATCAGGGATTAGTAAACCACCACAGAGAACAGACAGTAAGCACCCTACTCTATCTCGGCAACACCAAAAAACGTAGCTGTCCACGTTCCCCTAACCCTTTCTAAAGGATCATTAATCTATGGGCTTAAATTGTTTTTAGAAAGGAATAGTTAGAGGAGCCAACAAGTAAGAAGACGTTTAGTATTTCCTAGCTTCGACGTTTCTATCGGGAGACTTGAGTACTTTAAGCGGGAGGGTAAGTGATAACGCCAAGGATTCGATTCATTTTGCAGCTTCAGGGAAAGAGAAAGAAGCGAAATGGCTCCTGAATTTCTGCTAGAGCCATAAATATTTCAGGGGTTGGATTCAGAGATTAGGGCGGGCTGGCGATTTAATTCCCAACACGCGCTATTTTGATATTAGAGGAATCCGTTGCTCTTCCAATAGGCTGGAATTCTTTTCTCCAGATACGAAAAAGGCTATAGTCTTTCGACTAGAGCCTTAAATATGGCAGGGGTGGAGAGATTCGAACTCCCAACACGCGGATTTGGAATCCGCTGCTCTGCCAATTGGAGCTACACCCCTGTAGAAACTACAGTTTATCACATTGTAGATTCAAAAAAACCTCGCAAAAGCGAGGTCTTCGAAATAAGTGGCGGAGCGGACGGGACTCGAACCCGCGACCCCCGGCGTGACAGGCCGGTATTCTAACCAACTGAACTACCGCTCCGCACTGGTTAGACATTTAAGTCTAAATTTAAAGCCTGGCGATGTCCTACTCTCACATGGGGAAGCCCCACACTACCATCGGCGCTAATTCGTTTCACTTCTGAGTTCGGAATGGAAGTCAGGTGGGTCCAAATCGCTATGGTCGCCAAGCAAATTCTTTAATTCGGAAAACTGATGTTAAGTTCTATTTATACACATTCAATGTTCTTACATCGAGTCCATCAAAACCCCTTGGGTGTTGTATGGTTAAGCCTCACGGGCAATTAGTACAGGTTAGCTCAACGCCTCACAACGCTTACACACCCTGCCTATCAACGTTCTAGTCTCGAACAACCCTTTAGGATACTTAAAGTATCAGGGAAGACTCATCTCAGGGCTCGCTTCCCGCTTAGATGCTTTCAGCGGTTATCGATTCCGAACTTAGCTACCGGGCAATGCGTCTGGCGACACAACCCGAACACCAGAGGTTCGTCCACTCCGGTCCTCTCGTACTAGGAGCAGCCCCCTTCAATCTTCCAACGCCCACGGCAGATAGGGACCGAACTGTCTCACGACGTTCTAAACCCAGCTCGCGTACCACTTTAAATGGCGAACAGCCATACCCTTGGGACCGACTTCAGCCCCAGGATGTGATGAGCCGACATCGAGGTGCCAAACACCGCCGTCGATATGAACTCTTGGGCGGTATCAGCCTGTTATCCCCGGAGTACCTTTTATCCGTTGAGCGATGGCCCTTCCATTCAGAACCACCGGATCACTATGACCTGCTTTCGCACCTGCTCGAATTGTCATTCTCGCAGTCAAGCGGGCTTATGCCATTGCACTAACCTCACGATGTCCAACCGTGATTAGCCCACCTTCGTGCTCCTCCGTTACTCTTTGGGAGGAGACCGCCCCAGTCAAACTACCCACCAGGCACTGTCCGCAACCCCGATTAGGGGTCAACGTTAGAACATCAACACTACAAGGGTGGTATTTCAAGGACGGCTCCACAAATACTGGCGTACTTGCTTCAAAGCCTCCCACCTATCCTACACATGTAGGGTCAATGTTCAGTGCCAAGCTGTAGTAAAGGTTCACGGGGTCTTTCCGTCTAGCCGCGGGTACACTGCATCTTCACAGCGATTTCAATTTCACTGAGTCTCGGGTGGAGACAGCGTGGCCATCATTACGCCATTCGTGCAGGTCGGAACTTACCCGACAAGGAATTTCGCTACCTTAGGACCGTTATAGTTACGGCCGCCGTTTACCGGGGCTTCGATCAAGAGCTTCGACCGAAGTCTAACCCCATCAATTAACCTTCCGGCACCGGGCAGGCGTCACACCGTATACGTCATCTTACGATTTTGCACAGTGCTGTGTTTTTAATAAACAGTTGCAGCCACCTGGTATCTGCGACTCTCGTCAGCTCCATCCGCAAGGGACTTCACCATCAAGAGCGTACCTTCTCCCGAAGTTACGGTACCATTTTGCCTAGTTCCTTCACCCGAGTTCTCTCAAGCGCCTTGGTATTCTCTACCCGACCACCTGTGTCGGTTTGGGGTACGATTCCTTACAATCTGAAGCTTAGAGGCTTTTCCTGGAAGCATGGCATCAATGACTTCACTACCGTAGTAGCTCGACGTCGTGTCTCAGCCTTAAGAGAAACCGGATTTACCTAATTTCTCAGCCTACGCACTTGAACCTGGACAACCGTCGCCAGGCCCACCTAGCCTTCTCCGTCCCCCCATCGCAATTGTAAGAAGTACGGGAATATTAACCCGTTTCCCATCGACTACGCCTTTCGGCCTCGCCTTAGGGGTCGACTTACCCTGCCCCGATTAACGTTGGACAGGAACCCTTGGTCTTCCGGCGAGGAGGTTTTTCACCCCCTTTATCGTTACTCATGTCAGCATTCGCACTTCTGATACGTCCAGCATGCGTTACCACACACCTTCAACCGCTTACAGAACGCTCCCCTACCCAATGCACTAAAGTGCATTGCCGCAGCTTCGGTTTACTACTTAGCCCCGTTACATCTTCCGCGCAGGCCGACTCGACCAGTGAGCTATTACGCTTTCTTTAAATGATGGCTGCTTCTAAGCCAACATCCTGGCTGTCTGAGCCTTCCCACATCGTTTCCCACTTAGTAGTAATTTGGGACCTTAGCTGGCGGTCTGGGTTGTTTCCCTCTCCACGACGGACGTTAGCACCCGCCGTGTGTCTCCCGGATAGTACTTACTGGTATTCGGAGTTTGCAAAGGGTTGGTAAGTCGGGATGACCCCCTAGCCTTAACAGTGCTCTACCCCCAGTAGTATTCGTCCGAGGCGCTACCTAAATAGCTTTCGGGGAGAACCAGCTATCTCCAGGTTTGATTGGCCTTTCACCCCTAGCCACAAGTCATCCGCTAATTTTTCAACATTAGTCGGTTCGGTCCTCCAATTGATGTTACTCAATCTTCAACCTGCCCATGGCTAGATCACCTGGTTTCGGGTCTATATCCAGCGACTGAGTCGCGCAGTTAACACTCGCTTTCGCTACGGCTCCCCTAGATGGTTAACCTTGCCACTGAATATAAGTCGCTGACCCATTATACAAAAGGTACGCAGTCACACCACGAAGGTGCTCCTACTGCTTGTACGTACACGGTTTCAGGTTCTATTTCACTCCCCTCACAGGGGTTCTTTTCGCCTTTCCCTCACGGTACTGGTTCACTATCGGTCAGTCAGTAGTATTTAGCCTTGGAGGATGGTCCCCCCATATTCAGACAGGATATCACGTGTCCCGCCCTACTCGATTTCACTTTAAATGCGTTGCCGGTTACGGGGCTATCACCCTGTATCGCACAACTTTCCAGAAGTTTCACCTGACGCATAAAAAGCTTAAGGGCTAGTCCAATTTCGCTCGCCGCTACTTTCGGAATCTCGGTTGATTTCTTTTCCTCGGGGTACTTAGATGTTTCAGTTCCCCCGGTTCGCCTCGCTGCGCTATGTATTCACGCAGCGATACTTACTTATGTAAGTGGGTTTCCCCATTCGGAAATCCCAGACTCAAATGGTTTTTACTACCTAATCTGGGCTTATCGCAAGTTAATACGTCCTTCATCGCCTCTGACTGCCAAGGCATCCACCGTGTACGCTTAGTCACTTAACCATACAACCCGAAGGAGTTTCGAGTTGATAATCAAATCACCAAAGTTGTCTCTCATTATTTGAATGAGCGAGAGACATTTCGATTTTGCCGGACTCAATTTCGAATAATCACTTAAAAGTGATATTCCCAAGAACACTTGAATGTGTTTTTTGGTGTTTGTCATAAAGACAAACATTGAGAACTTTACAAACAAACTTAAAAGTTTGTTTTGTCAGCTTTCCAAATTGTTAAAGAGCTAATCACTTCCTAAGAAGTCATTTTCTAAAGACTTTCAGAGTCGAAGATTCTAACCACGTACGTTTTACTGAAGTGGTTTGGAATTCCTATCCAAAAATACTTAGAGAATGGTGGGCGATACCGGGCTCGAACCAGTGACCCCCTGCTTGTAAGGCAGGTGCTCTCCCAACTGAGCTAATCGCCCACATAAGTTTTGATTCTTCGTGGAGAAGAATGGTGGGTCGTGCAGGATTCGAACCTGCGACCAATTGATTAAAAGTCAACTGCTCTACCAACTGAGCTAACGACCCAATGGTATCCCGTAGGGGAGTCGAACCCCTGTTACCGCCGTGAAAGGGCGGTGTCCTAGGCCTCTAGACGAACGGGACACTGGATTGAAGATATTGGGATATCTTCGTCTCTTTTACTTATAAACCGTATCAATCTGTGTGGACACTCATCGTGTATAATCATCGTTTAAGGAGGTGATCCAGCGCCAGGTTCCCCTAGCGCTACCTTGTTACGACTTCACCCCAGTCATGAACCACAAAGTGGTAAGCGTCCTCCCGAAGGTTAAACTACCTACTTCTTTTGCAGCCCACTCCCATGGTGTGACGGGCGGTGTGTACAAGGCCCGGGAACGTATTCACCGTGGCATTCTGATCCACGATTACTAGCGATTCCGACTTCATGGAGTCGAGTTGCAGACTCCAATCCGGACTACGACGCACTTTTTGGGATTCGCTCACTATCGCTAGCTTGCTGCCCTCTGTATGCGCCATTGTAGCACGTGTGTAGCCCTACTCGTAAGGGCCATGATGACTTGACGTCGTCCCCACCTTCCTCCGGTTTATCACCGGCAGTCTCCCTGGAGTTCCCGACATTACTCGCTGGCAAACAAGGATAAGGGTTGCGCTCGTTGCGGGACTTAACCCAACATTTCACAACACGAGCTGACGACAGCCATGCAGCACCTGTCTCAGAGTTCCCGAAGGCACCAATCCATCTCTGGAAAGTTCTCTGGATGTCAAGAGTAGGTAAGGTTCTTCGCGTTGCATCGAATTAAACCACATGCTCCACCGCTTGTGCGGGCCCCCGTCAATTCATTTGAGTTTTAATCTTGCGACCGTACTCCCCAGGCGGTCTACTTAACGCGTTAGCTCCGAAAGCCACGGCTCAAGGCCACAACCTCCAAGTAGACATCGTTTACGGCGTGGACTACCAGGGTATCTAATCCTGTTTGCTCCCCACGCTTTCGCATCTGAGTGTCAGTATCTGTCCAGGGGGCCGCCTTCGCCACCGGTATTCCTTCAGATCTCTACGCATTTCACCGCTACACCTGAAATTCTACCCCCCTCTACAGTACTCTAGTCTGCCAGTTTCAAATGCTATTCCGAGGTTGAGCCCCGGGCTTTCACATCTGACTTAACAAACCACCTGCATGCGCTTTACGCCCAGTAATTCCGATTAACGCTCGCACCCTCCGTATTACCGCGGCTGCTGGCACGGAGTTAGCCGGTGCTTCTTCTGTCGCTAACGTCAAATAATGCAGCTATTAACTACACTACCTTCCTCACGACTGAAAGTGCTTTACAACCCGAAGGCCTTCTTCACACACGCGGCATGGCTGCATCAGGCTTGCGCCCATTGTGCAATATTCCCCACTGCTGCCTCCCGTAGGAGTCTGGACCGTGTCTCAGTTCCAGTGTGGCTGATCATCCTCTCAGACCAGCTAGGGATCGTCGCCTTGGTGAGCCATTACCTCACCAACTAGCTAATCCCACCTAGGCATATCCTGACGCGAGAGGCCCGAAGGTCCCCCTCTTTGGCCCGTAGGCATTATGCGGTATTAGCCATCGTTTCCAATGGTTATCCCCCACATCAGGGCAATTTCCTAGGCATTACTCACCCGTCCGCCGCTCGACGCCGTTATCATCCCCCGAAGGTTCAGATAACTCGTTTCCGCTCGACTTGCATGTGTTAGGCCTGCCGCCAGCGTTCAATCTGAGCCATGATCAAACTCTTCAATTTAAGATTTTGTTCGGCTCAATGAATACTGAACATTACATAAGTAATGTTTGAATTGACTGTGCTGAGTCTTTCGACTCAATGGTCACTTCGTTTCATTGAAACCTAATTTGATACCGAAGTATCTAATTGGATTATCATCAACGAGTGCCCACACAGATTGATAGGTCTATATTGTTAAAGAGCTTGGCTTTCAGTGCCTTAGCACTTAAGCGAGGTGCGTATAATACGCTTTCCACTTTGAAAGTCAACATAAAACTCTAAAATAATTTAGAACTTTATGGTGACTTGCTTATTAAATAAGCAAGTGCGAAATAAAGCCTGGCGATGTCCTACTCTCACATGGGGAAGCCCCACACTACCATCGGCGCTAATTCGTTTCACTTCTGAGTTCGGAATGGAAGTCAGGTGGGTCCAAATCGCTATGGTCGCCAAGCAAATTCTTGCTTTTACTTTCAGCTTTTTCTAAAAACTGAAGGCAAAAAACTTGGAAAACTGTTTTAAGTTCTATTTACACATTCAATGTTCTTACATTGAGTCCATCAAAACCCCTTGGGTGTTGTATGGTTAAGCCTCACGGGCAATTAGTACAGGTTAGCTCAACGCCTCACAACGCTTACACACCCTGCCTATCAACGTTCTAGTCTCGAACAACCCTTTAGGATACTTAAAGTATCAGGGAAGACTCATCTCAGGGCTCGCTTCCCGCTTAGATGCTTTCAGCGGTTATCGATTCCGAACTTAGCTACCGGGCAATGCGTCTGGCGACACAACCCGAACACCAGAGGTTCGTCCACTCCGGTCCTCTCGTACTAGGAGCAGCCCCCTTCAATCTTCCAACGCCCACGGCAGATAGGGACCGAACTGTCTCACGACGTTCTAAACCCAGCTCGCGTACCACTTTAAATGGCGAACAGCCATACCCTTGGGACCGACTTCAGCCCCAGGATGTGATGAGCCGACATCGAGGTGCCAAACACCGCCGTCGATATGAACTCTTGGGCGGTATCAGCCTGTTATCCCCGGAGTACCTTTTATCCGTTGAGCGATGGCCCTTCCATTCAGAACCACCGGATCACTATGACCTGCTTTCGCACCTGCTCGAATTGTCATTCTCGCAGTCAAGCGGGCTTATGCCATTGCACTAACCTCACGATGTCCAACCGTGATTAGCCCACCTTCGTGCTCCTCCGTTACTCTTTGGGAGGAGACCGCCCCAGTCAAACTACCCACCAGGCACTGTCCGCAACCCCGATCAGGGGTCAACGTTAGAACATCAACACTACAAGGGTGGTATTTCAAGGACGGCTCCACAAATACTGGCGTACTTGCTTCAAAGCCTCCCACCTATCCTACACATGTAGGGTCAATGTTCAGTGCCAAGCTGTAGTAAAGGTTCACGGGGTCTTTCCGTCTAGCCGCGGGTACACTGCATCTTCACAGCGATTTCAATTTCACTGAGTCTCGGGTGGAGACAGCGTGGCCATCATTACGCCATTCGTGCAGGTCGGAACTTACCCGACAAGGAATTTCGCTACCTTAGGACCGTTATAGTTACGGCCGCCGTTTACCGGGGCTTCGATCAAGAGCTTCGACCGAAGTCTAACCCCATCAATTAACCTTCCGGCACCGGGCAGGCGTCACACCGTATACGTCATCTTACGATTTTGCACAGTGCTGTGTTTTTAATAAACAGTTGCAGCCACCTGGTATCTGCGACTCTCGTCAGCTCCATCCGCAAGGGACTTCACCATCAAGAGCGTACCTTCTCCCGAAGTTACGGTACCATTTTGCCTAGTTCCTTCACCCGAGTTCTCTCAAGCGCCTTGGTATTCTCTACCCGACCACCTGTGTCGGTTTGGGGTACGATTCCTTACAATCTGAAGCTTAGAGGCTTTTCCTGGAAGCATGGCATCAATGACTTCACTACCGTAGTAGCTCGACGTCGTGTCTCAGCCTTAAGAGAAACCGGATTTACCTAATTTCTCAGCCTACGCACTTGAACCTGGACAACCGTCGCCAGGCCCACCTAGCCTTCTCCGTCCCCCCATCGCAATTGTAAGAAGTACGGGAATATTAACCCGTTTCCCATCGACTACGCCTTTCGGCCTCGCCTTAGGGGTCGACTTACCCTGCCCCGATTAACGTTGGACAGGAACCCTTGGTCTTCCGGCGAGGAGGTTTTTCACCCCCTTTATCGTTACTCATGTCAGCATTCGCACTTCTGATACGTCCAGCATGCGTTACCACACACCTTCAACCGCTTACAGAACGCTCCCCTACCCAATGCACTAAAGTGCATTGCCGCAGCTTCGGTTTACTACTTAGCCCCGTTACATCTTCCGCGCAGGCCGACTCGACCAGTGAGCTATTACGCTTTCTTTAAATGATGGCTGCTTCTAAGCCAACATCCTGGCTGTCTGAGCCTTCCCACATCGTTTCCCACTTAGTAGTAATTTGGGACCTTAGCTGGCGGTCTGGGTTGTTTCCCTCTCCACGACGGACGTTAGCACCCGCCGTGTGTCTCCCGGATAGTACTTACTGGTATTCGGAGTTTGCAAAGGGTTGGTAAGTCGGGATGACCCCCTAGCCTTAACAGTGCTCTACCCCCAGTAGTATTCGTCCGAGGCGCTACCTAAATAGCTTTCGGGGAGAACCAGCTATCTCCAGGTTTGATTGGCCTTTCACCCCTAGCCACAAGTCATCCGCTAATTTTTCAACATTAGTCGGTTCGGTCCTCCAATTGATGTTACTCAATCTTCAACCTGCCCATGGCTAGATCACCTGGTTTCGGGTCTATATCCAGCGACTGAGTCGCGCAGTTAACACTCGCTTTCGCTACGGCTCCCCTAGATGGTTAACCTTGCCACTGAATATAAGTCGCTGACCCATTATACAAAAGGTACGCAGTCACACCACGAAGGTGCTCCTACTGCTTGTACGTACACGGTTTCAGGTTCTATTTCACTCCCCTCACAGGGGTTCTTTTCGCCTTTCCCTCACGGTACTGGTTCACTATCGGTCAGTCAGTAGTATTTAGCCTTGGAGGATGGTCCCCCCATATTCAGACAGGATATCACGTGTCCCGCCCTACTCGATTTCACTTTAAATGCGTTGCCGGTTACGGGGCTATCACCCTGTATCGCACAACTTTCCAGAAGTTTCACCTGACGCATAAAAAGCTTAAGGGCTAGTCCAATTTCGCTCGCCGCTACTTTCGGAATCTCGGTTGATTTCTTTTCCTCGGGGTACTTAGATGTTTCAGTTCCCCCGGTTCGCCTCGCTGCGCTATGTATTCACGCAGCGATACTTACTTATGTAAGTGGGTTTCCCCATTCGGAAATCCCAGACTCAAATGGTTTTTACTACCTAATCTGGGCTTATCGCAAGTTAATACGTCCTTCATCGCCTCTGACTGCCAAGGCATCCACCGTGTACGCTTAGTCACTTAACCATACAACCCGAAGGAGTTTCGAGTTGATAATCAAATCACCAAAGTTGTCTCTCATTATTTGAATGAGCGAGAGACATTTCGATTTTGCCGGACTCAATTTCGAATAATCACTTAAAAGTGATATTCCCAAGAACACTTGAATGTGTTTTTTGGTGTTTGTCTTAAAGACAAACATTGAGAACTTTACAATCAACAATAACTTGTTGATTTGTCAGCTTTCCAAATTGTTAAAGAGCTAATCACTTCTTATGAAGTAACCATTTTTAAAAACTCTCAAGAGAGAATGTTTAAAGATGGTATCCCGTAGGGGAGTCGAACCCCTGTTACCGCCGTGAAAGGGCGGTGTCCTAGGCCTCTAGACGAACGGGACACTGGATTGAAGATATTGGGATATCTTCGTCTCTTTTACTTATAAACCGTATCAATCTGTGTGGACACTCATCGTGTATAATCATCGTTTAAGGAGGTGATCCAGCGCCAGGTTCCCCTAGCGCTACCTTGTTACGACTTCACCCCAGTCATGAACCACAAAGTGGTAAGCGTCCTCCCGAAGGTTAAACTACCTACTTCTTTTGCAGCCCACTCCCATGGTGTGACGGGCGGTGTGTACAAGGCCCGGGAACGTATTCACCGTGGCATTCTGATCCACGATTACTAGCGATTCCGACTTCATGGAGTCGAGTTGCAGACTCCAATCCGGACTACGACGCACTTTTTGGGATTCGCTCACTATCGCTAGCTTGCTGCCCTCTGTATGCGCCATTGTAGCACGTGTGTAGCCCTACTCGTAAGGGCCATGATGACTTGACGTCGTCCCCACCTTCCTCCGGTTTATCACCGGCAGTCTCCCTGGAGTTCCCGACATTACTCGCTGGCAAACAAGGATAAGGGTTGCGCTCGTTGCGGGACTTAACCCAACATTTCACAACACGAGCTGACGACAGCCATGCAGCACCTGTCTCAGAGTTCCCGAAGGCACCAATCCATCTCTGGAAAGTTCTCTGGATGTCAAGAGTAGGTAAGGTTCTTCGCGTTGCATCGAATTAAACCACATGCTCCACCGCTTGTGCGGGCCCCCGTCAATTCATTTGAGTTTTAATCTTGCGACCGTACTCCCCAGGCGGTCTACTTAACGCGTTAGCTCCGAAAGCCACGGCTCAAGGCCACAACCTCCAAGTAGACATCGTTTACGGCGTGGACTACCAGGGTATCTAATCCTGTTTGCTCCCCACGCTTTCGCATCTGAGTGTCAGTATCTGTCCAGGGGGCCGCCTTCGCCACCGGTATTCCTTCAGATCTCTACGCATTTCACCGCTACACCTGAAATTCTACCCCCCTCTACAGTACTCTAGTCTGCCAGTTTCAAATGCTATTCCGAGGTTGAGCCCCGGGCTTTCACATCTGACTTAACAAACCACCTGCATGCGCTTTACGCCCAGTAATTCCGATTAACGCTCGCACCCTCCGTATTACCGCGGCTGCTGGCACGGAGTTAGCCGGTGCTTCTTCTGTCGCTAACGTCAAATAATGCAGCTATTAACTACACTACCTTCCTCACGACTGAAAGTGCTTTACAACCCGAAGGCCTTCTTCACACACGCGGCATGGCTGCATCAGGCTTGCGCCCATTGTGCAATATTCCCCACTGCTGCCTCCCGTAGGAGTCTGGACCGTGTCTCAGTTCCAGTGTGGCTGATCATCCTCTCAGACCAGCTAGGGATCGTCGCCTTGGTGAGCCATTACCTCACCAACTAGCTAATCCCACCTAGGCATATCCTGACGCGAGAGGCCCGAAGGTCCCCCTCTTTGGCCCGTAGGCATTATGCGGTATTAGCCATCGTTTCCAATGGTTATCCCCCACATCAGGGCAATTTCCTAGGCATTACTCACCCGTCCGCCGCTCGACGCCGTTATCATCCCCCGAAGGTTCAGATAACTCGTTTCCGCTCGACTTGCATGTGTTAGGCCTGCCGCCAGCGTTCAATCTGAGCCATGATCAAACTCTTCAATTTAAGATTTTGTTCGGCTCAATGAATACTGAACATTACATAAGTAATGTTTGAATTGACTGTGCTGAGTCTTTCGACTCAATGGTCACTTCGTTTCATTGAAACCTAATTTGATACCGAAGTATCTAATTGGATTATCATCAACGAGTGCCCACACAGATTGATAGGTCTATATTTTTAAAGAACTTTTCTAACTAACTCACCGCCTCAGCGCCTCGTCGTTAGGGGTGCGTATCTTACGCTTCCCAATTTGAGAGTCAAGCATTTTTTCAAATTCTTTTTCTCTCTTCCCGACTCGCTGTGTGACTTTCGTCTCACTCCGTGTCGGTGGATGCGCAGTATAGGGAATCCAGAAATGAGCGCAACCCTTTTTTTGAAAAAAACATTCCAAGCGGTTACTTATCCATCAAATGCGTAATATCTGCATATTTCTTCGTCACATTTGAGACATATCACAGCAATTGGTTGGAAAAACACCAACCATATACGTAAGATTCATGTGTCTATTTTGTTAATAGGCAGCCAATCTCTTTATCATCTATATGTAGTAATCAAAATGACGTCTAAAAAAAATCTGATCTTGTGTGCTGGGTTGGCGGTCATTGGGGGAATCATCTTCTCTCAGTTACCTGTGCCACCTGCCTTGAGCTTTGTTATCGGTGTTGTCGCTACTGCTTTTCTTTTTTCACTTTCTAGCAAAACACCTGTTCTTCAATCTTCGGATTCCGATCCTTCAACTAAAACGCTGTATGTCGGCAACCTTCCTTATAAGGCAAATGAGAGTCACGTTCGTGATTTGTTTGCTGAGTATGGTCAGGTTTATGCAGTACGCTTAATGAAAGATAAGCGCACTGGTAAAAGAAGAGGGTTCGGTTTTGTAGTGATGGCTGCGGCAGATGCAAAACCTGCTATCGCTAAACTCAATGAGAAGGAATATATGGATCGTACGCTTAAAGTACGTATCGCTAACGACCCTAAACACCCGGATGGCGGTAAACCTGAACAGGATTAAATCCTAAATTCGCCAAACAGGTATTCAGTGCATCTTCTTGCCAAGGAGGTGCACTGGCATAAATCTTCTTGCTCCCCTCCTCTTTACTTTCTTCCTTCATATCACTTATTAGTAATGCCTTTACTCGACGAGCAATGGCCTCACCAGAATCAACTAACGTAACCTCTCCACCTAACGCTTGATGGATTTCGTCTTTTATTAGAGGAAAGTGAGTACAACCTAGCACTGCAACGTCCACTTTATTACGCAGTGGGAGAAGAATGCTTTCCAACTCTGGAAGAGAGATGCTTTCACCACGTAGCTTTTCTTCTGCCATATCCACTAATCGAGTAGAGCCTAATAACTCGACTGGTTTACCTTGGGCAAAGTCGCGGATAAGTTCATGGGTATATTGACGAGTTACGGTCGCAGGCGTAGCAATGAGTCCTACACCTTGAGAAGCGAGTAACGAGGCAGGCTTAATCGCAGGCACCACACCGACAACTGGAATAGATAGATTCGCACGCAGTGATGGCAGCACTATGGTACTTGCTGTATTGCAGGCGATGACGACAATGTCAGCTTGATGCTCTTCGACCAATGCTGCCACCAGCTTATTAACGCGAGTAATCAGCACATCTTGGTCGAGTTCGCCATACGGATAGGCTTCGTTATCGAACAGATACAAGTAATCCATGTGTGGTAGAAGTCGGTGGATTTCTTGGAAGACCGATAGCCCTCCGACACCGGAATCAAACACTAGGACTTTTTTCTTACTTGATGTTCGCACGAGTCTTACCTGCAAATTAGAGACTCGGCGATCATACTGGTTAGATTTGTTTTGGCAATGCTTTGGCTTGGTATCTTTGATGGCTGAATCGCTCCCCTATTTCCACTTCAAGCTTAGTCAATTCTATATGTCCTTGAAATGATGGGGTTGATGTCACCAATGTATGGAATTCACCATCTTCTCCGCAGGGATCAATATGACCGGGCAATGACTCAATCAGCGCTTTGTCATACCAACGTCCACACCACTCGGGCGGCAACACCTCTCCATCGGTGGTAATTAACATGGTTTGAATACCACGCTCGACAATTTCAAATGCCAATGCCTTGCTCTCTTCCCCCAGTAATGGGAATACGCACTCCCAACCGGCAGGTTCAATATAGCTGCGACGATAGTCTGCAATGCCATTACAGAACATATCGCCAAACGCGACCGCTTCTACATTCAGTCCGCTGCTTTGTAATGCATTAACAATAGTTGATTGATAAATGTCGTTACTCGGAAACACTTCAGGCAGTTCGATAGTTATGAGCGGAAGGCCAAGTAAATCAGCCTGCATTTGCACGACCTCAAGCGGGGTTGCTTGGAAAGGCACTTCTTCATCTACATAGGTGGTGTACAAACCTACGACCTGATAGTGCGGATTTTCGTTTAGTCGCTCTAACGCTAACGTGGAGTCTTTTCCACTCGACCAACTGATCACGACACGTTTCGGTTCTGTCATCTTTTTTCCTTGTTACCTATTTCCACTCGGACCCGACTCACAATAAGAAAGACCGCCGATGTGGCGGTCTTGTTGGAATCAATTAGAAGCGGTAATCCGCAGAGACAAAGTACTGACGTCCTGGTGTGGCGTAACCAGTGTACATCTCGTAATCTTTATCAAAGGCGTTACTTAGTTTCGCATTCACATCCCAGTTTTGGTTCACCGCATAAGACGCAGTGAAGTTCCATAGGCTGTAATTCGGCAGTCTTGTGTTGCCATTAAAGCGTTCACCTTGGTAAAGGTACTGCGAGCCCAACGTCCATTGGTCAAACGTCGCGTAAGCGTTCCACTTAGCACCACGCTTAGAGCGGTATGCTAGCTGGGTATCTTCTGCACCAGATTTATCGACAGGGTCTTTATAATCTAGGTAGAACTCATGAGATACGATATCTGTATCGAGCTTCACTTCTAGTTCGACGCCTTTGATCTCGGCTTCACCGACGTTTTGCATGCCGGAGCCTTCCCAAATCAACATGTTTTCAATTTGGTTGTAGTAACCCGTCACCGTCCAATCAACAATTGATACGCCTCCAGAGACAGAGATCTCCGTGTTTTCTGACTCTTCCGGTTTTAGGTTTGGCATTTCGTAACCCGGATAGTACAAGTCAACAAAGCTCGGCGCACGGAAAGCAGTACCGTGGCTCAGGGTTAACTCATAACCTTCGTAAAAACTCCAACCCGCAGCGGTTTGCCATGTGGTGTTGTTACCAAATTGATTGTTGTCGTCATTACGTACGCTTGCTTCTAACGTCCATACGTCATAAACATATTGAGCAATGGCACTAACACCAAAGTTAGTTCTTGGGTTCTTCTCTGGATCATAGTCTTTAGCTGGTCCCCAACTGTTCGCCGCAATGTAGCCTTTTGCTAGCTTCTCAGTACGGTAATCCAAACCGCCACCAATACTCAGTTCTTCGTTAACGCTGTACGAGTTCAACCAAATCGCGTTGAACTGCTCAATAGCAACATGATCGCCAGTAGATTTGTTTTGACCTGATTTATGGTCGTAGTTGTCTTGTTGACCATAAGCCAATTTTAATTCAGATGAGTAAACGTCTTTGTTGTATTCCAGCGATAAGTCGGTACCTACATACTCTACTTCACCAGTTTTTTTCTCATGACCACTCCAAATACTACTGTTGTCGTAATCGTATTCATTGTTGTAAGCACTCACCCCAACGTAACCAGACAAGTTGTCAGAAAAGTTTTGTTGGTAACCCAACTTCAGGTTTAGCGTTTCGAAGCCATGCTCATCGCCATCATTCAACCCTGGCTGAGGCTTAACATTAAAACCATCGGTTTTCTCGTATCCTAAGACACCCTTAAAGTGTTTACCTTCACCCACAGGTTTAGAGACCACAAACGTGCCTTTTTTATGGTTATTTGAGCCATAACCTGCAGACACTCGACCTGAATCGTCATTAATAGGCGCACGAGTAATAATGTTGATTACGCCAGAGATCGCTTCTGAACCATAGATAGAGGCTCGTGCACCACGAATGTAATCGATACGTTCGACAGAGTTGATTGGAAATTGGTTAAAGTCGATACCACCCATGATTGCACGAGGCATACGCACCCCATCAACTAGAACGAGTACTTGAGACGAGCTACCACCTCGAACGTAGATAGATGCGGATTGACCACGCCCACCGTACTGAGCAACTTCAACACTCGGCAGTGTACGGAACACATCAAACAGACTATTTGCTTGCAGGCGTTTAATGTCTTCTTTGGTTACCGTAACGGTTTGTGCAAGAACAGCACCATCAATTTGCTTGAAGCGGTTTGCCGTAACCACAACCGTTTCGTCTGCGGAGGCTTCTTGAGCCTGTAAATAAAAGGTAGGTGAAAGCAGCGATGCACACGTGATCGCAAGAAATGTTTTTCTCATTGTATTGTCCTAAGTCGCGTAATTCCTACTGAGCCCTACTCGTATTGAGCAGTCCAGTGCTGTGGCTCAGTTGCTGGCAGGTATTCGGACTTAAGAGCGAGGTTACACCATCCTACTTGCTCGACTTCCCACATAAACTAATGCAGTGTCTTGATGAGCGTTCGTTCTCTTTTACCGCTGCGCGTCAGTTCTGGATTTCCACCAGATTCCCATTTCAGCCATCTAGATTGCTAGATAGCACCAGCTTGGGGCAAATACTATTAAGCTATTGATTATTTGTCCAGCCAATATTAGCCCTCACAATTGTAACGTTTTGGTTCATTTCGTCCTCAACTGACACAGAACACACTATCTTTAAATCAATTGGGGCACAAAACTGGACATCCTATTGAGATTGAATAAAATCTGCGCTCTTAAATTGAATGCACCATAAAAGGTAAGATCATGGCTACTCTTGATGTAAATCCACAACGCTACCAAGAACAACTGGCTGAAAAAGTCGAACGTCTCACTGATATGTTCGCGCCATACAACGTGCCAGAACTGGAAGTGTTTGAATCACCAGAGCAGCACTACCGTATGCGTGCTGAGTTCCGTGTTTGGCATGAGGGTGAAGACCTTTACTACATCATGTTCAACCAAGAAACTCGTGAGAAATACCGCGTTGACCAATTCCCAGCAGCAAGCCGTCTGATCAACGACCTGATGCCACTATTGGTTGAAGCGATGAAAGACAACGAATCGCTACGTCGCAAACTGTTCCAAGTCGATTTTCTATCGACGCTAAGCGGTGAGATTCTGGTTTCACTGCTTTACCATCGCCAGCTTGATGAAGAGTGGATTGAAAACGCGAAAGCCCTTAAGCAGCGTTTGAATGATGAAGGCTTCAACCTAAACATCATTGGTCGTGCTCGTAAGATGAAGATTGTCTTAGACCGTGACTACGTGATCGAGAAGCTAGACGTGAATGGCCAAAGCTACATCTACCAACAAGTTGAAAACAGCTTCACTCAACCGAACGGTAAAGTGGCAGAGAAGATGTTGGAATGGGCAGTCGACTGCACTCAAGAAAGCACTGGCGACCTACTAGAACTTTACTGTGGTAACGGTAACTTCTCTCTGGCGTTGGCACAAAACTTCGACCGCGTTCTCGCAACTGAATTGGCGAAGCCATCTGTGGTTTCTGCGCAATACAACATCGCAGCAAACGAGATTGATAACGTGCAAATCCTACGTCTATCAGCAGAAGAGTTTACTCAAGCAATCGAAGGTAAGCGTGAATTCCGCCGCCTACAAGATGCAGGTGTGGATCTGAAGAGCTACAACTGCAACACGATTTTTGTCGATCCACCACGCTCAGGTATGGATGTCGACACTTGTAAGATGGTGCAAGGTTACGAGCGCATCATGTACATCTCTTGTAACCCAGAGACACTAAAAGAGAACTTGGACATTCTATGCGAAACTCACAACGTGACGCGTTTTGCTCTGTTTGACCAATTCCCTTACACACACCACATGGAAGCAGGTGTACTGTTGGAACGTAAAGCGTAATCCACCAGCACCAGACATAAAAAAGCGAGCTCAATGGCTCGCTTTTTTATTGGATTCGTTTTGCTTATTCAGCGGTGGTCTTCTTTTCCATGAAACCCAGCTTCTTACCGATCCACGCTAGGAGAATCATTGAAACCAGAATTGCGAAGAAGTTAGAGCCTGCTTCTGGGTATTGCGCTTTGATAAACGCAGAGTGACCAAATGCACCTACGAAGAAACACGCCAGACCAACAAGTGGGATATCTTCTGATACTGGGTTGTTAAGGTATTCTTGGTACAGCGCCTGTACAGCTAGCACGAGTGCAATCAGAGGGAAGATTGAAAAAGACACTTCGCTCATGGTCAACCATGACAACAAAGCATCACCACACATACCTGCAACCAGTGCCAAAATCAGCGTTTTCTTTTCAGATTTATTTCCATTCGACATTATTCTATCCCGCCTTTTAATCGGTTACGTTCACGTTCTTTGCGATACCAATAGGCCCCTTTGGCTATCATTCGCAATTGCATGATCAATCGCTCGGCGAGTTCATCGCGCTCGCGTCGATCTAAATCTAAAGCTTCCGCACCAGAGCTAAACACCAAAGTAACCGACGCCTCTGCTTGAGTGAACGCCTCTTCTTTGGTCATACCGGTGCTCATTAAGTACTCAGTTAATTCTGCCGCAAAATGCTGAATTTCTCGAGCGACGGCAGTACGAAATTCAGAGGAAGTGCCGGAGCGCTCACGCAACAATAAGCGGAAAACGTTAGGACTACTTTCAATGAATTCCATGAAGGTTTCAACTGAAGTTCGAATCACACTGCCTTCTTTGACAATACGCTGACGCGCCTGACGCATCAGTTGGCGCAACAACAAACCACCTTCATCAACCATGGTTAAGCCCAGCTCATCCATGTCTTTGAAGTGACGGTAAAAAGAAGTCGGTGCAATTCCTGCCTCTCGGGCAACCTCACGCAAGCTGAGATTGGAAAAGCTGCGATCCGCACTGAGTTGATTAAATGCCGCATCGATCAACGATCGACGTGTTTTTTCTTTTTGCTGCGCGCGGATTCCCATCGATTTCATTCTTTAACTTGCTCTTTTTCTATTGGGTACGAGAGCTTCAATATAACGCATATCGCACCCACGTATAAAGCGACGTTATCTGCCGATAAGCGGCGAGCACGTTACTATTGCCATGCACCCAATTGCAATTGTCTCGCTTCAAATAGTAGACATACAGCATACCAATTAGTTCTTTTGGGCGATTCTGCGTGATCACTTCCACTCTCTAGCAGGCATTACGTGTTCCCAATAGAGTAAATGAGTTAAAATCCCGCTACAGCAATGTTAAGCAAATATAACAAGGAAGACATCATGGCGCATGCTAATCACTATGACGTGATCGTAATTGGTAGTGGCCCGGGCGGTGAAGGGGCGGCAATGGGATTGACCAAAGCCGGACTGAATGTTGCCATCGTAGAAAAGGAAAGCAGTGTTGGTGGCGGTTGTACGCACTGGGGAACCATACCATCCAAGGCATTGCGTCATGCGGTTAGCCGTATCATCGAATTCAATAGCAACCCATTATTCTGCCGTAATAACACCAGCCTTCATGCAACATTTTCTGACATTTTAGGTCATGCGAAATCGGTCATTGATAAGCAAACTCGACTTCGTCAGGGCTTTTATGACCGCAATTCATGCACACTGTTGTTTGGTACTGCGCGCTTTATCGATAACTACTCCATCGCCGTCATGCAAAGTGACGGTACGGAAGAAGTGTACTCAGCGGATAAATTTGTTATCGCGACAGGATCTCGTCCATACCAACCAAATGACGTCGACTTTTTGCATGAACGCATCTACGACAGCGACTCTATCCTGAGCCTGAAACACGACCCTCGCCACATCATCATTTACGGTGCGGGCGTGATTGGTTGTGAATACGCATCTATTTTCCGCGGTTTAGGCGTGAAGACCGATTTGATTAACACTCGCGACCGTCTGCTCTCTTTCCTAGATAACGAAGTCTCAGATGCTCTGTCTTACCACTTCTGGAACAGTGGCGTGGTGATTCGTAACGATGAAACATTCGAGAAAATCGAAGGCACTGAAGATGGTGTTATCGTGCATCTTCAATCTGGCAAGAAGATGAAAGCCGATTGC
This sequence comes from Vibrio owensii, assembly GCF_002021755.1. NCBI lineage: Bacteria > Pseudomonadati > Pseudomonadota > Gammaproteobacteria > Vibrionales > Vibrionaceae > Vibrio > Vibrio owensii. The sequence goes on along the minus strand of NZ_CP019959.1, from coordinate 1,967,723 downwards.
CTACTGTATGCTAACGGTCGAACGGGTAACACAGACAAACTCAACTTACCTGCGGTTGGACTTGAAGGTGATTCTCGCGGACAACTCAAAGTAGATGGTAACTACCGTACAGAAGTGGAACACATCTACGCCGTCGGTGATGTGATTGGCTACCCTAGCCTAGCAAGTGCAGCATATGACCAAGGTCGTTTCGTGGCACAAGCCATCACCAAGGGACAAGCTGACGGCAATCTGATTGATGATATCCCAACGGGTATCTACACCATTCCAGAAATCAGCTCAGTGGGTAAAACCGAGCAAGAACTGACTGCGGCGAAAGTGCCTTACGAGGTAGGACGCTCTTCGTTCAAGCATCTAGCTCGAGCACAGATTGCAGGTAAAGACATCGGCAGCTTGAAAATCCTCTTCCATCGCGAAACCAAAGAGATTCTTGGTATTCACTGCTTTGGTGAGCGCGCTGCAGAAATCATCCACATCGGTCAAGCCATCATGGAACAAAAAGGTGAAGCCAATACGATTGAATACTTCGTCAATACTACCTTCAACTACCCAACGATGGCAGAAGCGTATCGCGTAGCAGCACTGAACGGTTTGAACCGATTATTCTAATTCAATTGGGTTGCCATGATCCAAAAGCAAAAACAGCAGGTTTCGACCTGCTGTTTTTTTATGTGTAACTAGGCAAGAAAGCTTCCCTTGCGCCATTGATAGAAAAAGATAGCGCCGAGTCCAATCCCTCGCATTGCCATGAAACTAGTCATCGCAAACCACAGCGCATGGTTTTGCCAGCCTGAGAACAAAAAGAAAATCGCAAAGAAACAACAAGTCGCTACGAACATACTGTTTCGCATGTCTTTACCTTTAGTGGCACCAACAAATATGCCATCAAACAGGAAACACCACATCGATGCTAATGGCATGACCACCAACCAAGGCAGATACACTGAAGCTTGCTGCTGCACCGCTTCAATCGAAGTGATCATGGCGATCAAGTGCGATCCCGCCAAACCAAATACCGCAGTCAAACCTAAGCAGATGATCAGACTCCAGAAGAAAGTACCAATCAATGATGCACTGAGTTGCGCTCGGTCTTTGGCACCAATCGCTTTGCCAACCATGGCCTCCATGGCATAGGCAAATCCGTCCATGCCATAGGAAATCATCATCAAGAAACTCATCAATACCGCATTAGCCGCAACCACATCATCACCAAAGCTCGCACCTTGGAAAGTCATAAAGCTAAACGTAGCTTGTAAACAGAGCGAGCGTAAGAAGATATCGCGATTGAGTTTTACGAACCGCCCTAGCCCATGTTGAGTATCGGTTAGCAGGCTCTTAGGAGATGGTAATTGACGGGCACGCCATGTTTTCCATACACACATCAAGCCAAACGCCATGCCTGAGTAATCAGCTATTACCGATGCCAGCGCTGCGCCTTCTACCTTCCAGCCTAAGCCAATCACAAACAGTAAATCGAGCGCAATATTGGTCACGTTGGTGATGATCACCATCCACATTGGGGCTTTGGAGTTTTGCGTGCCGAGCAGCCAGCCCAACAACACAAAATTCATCAGCGCAGCGGGGGCGCTCCATACACGGATAGCAAAATACTGCATACCATAGTGCTTCACTTCCGCACTGGCATCACTCCAACCAAAGATCAGATCCGCGATCGGGTTATGGGCAATAAGGAAGACTAACGCAAACAGCAGTGCCATGAGCGAGCCTTGCATAAACACCAACGCGAGTTGTTTTCGGTCTTCACTACCGTAGGACTGCGCCGCTAGTCCAGTAGTCGACATACGTAAGAAGCCAAGCAACCAAAACGTCACACTGATCATGGTGCTGCCCAACGCGACACCACCCAGATACCAAGCGTGTTCAAGGTGACCGATCACCGCAGCGTCAACCAAGCCCAAGAGTGGAACAGTAATATTCGACAGCACCATAGGGATAGCGAGCGCTAACACTTGGCGATGCACTTGAGGATTCGATAAAGGAGAGAAGATAGAGTTTGTCACAGGCACCTCGTTGTTTAGATCAGCGAGTGTACCTGAGTGTTCAATGCCTAGCCAATTACCACTTGATGTGAACGAGGACTGGCGTGAGGCGATGCTTCAACATTGGGATCTTATTCAGCCAGCGCTGCCATGCTTTCCAGCGTGAGCAAAATCGGTCGAATGGCGAGAAGGCTTTGACCCATTGCGCCCATGGCAGCCAATGCAGTACTTGTTGTGCTGGTGCTTCAAAACCATGTGCATAAGTATCTGAACCGAGCTTCTGACCCCATTTGCTTTCGGTTAAGTCACCTGCTAGTACCATACACACTTCTGCTGAAACAAAATGACGGCCCAGTGTTTGGATGAAAGTCGCAACGCGCGATTCATCGCAATCAAGTAAAGCCATCTCACATAGAATCAATACTGGTGCTTTTTCAGGGATACGCAGTTCATCTAACCAACTCATGTCTTCTACGCTACCGCAACGATGCTCGTAACGTTCGTTTTTATGGAACAATCGCTGACGCCAAACCAGATTCTCGGTGACATCCAGTTCAATCCAGTGACAACGACCATTGTCCAAACGGTAGAAGCGCGTATCTAAGCCCGCACCAACGTTAATGATCCAAGCGTCTGAGTGTTGTTGAAGAAAGTGACTAACCTGCTGATCGCACAGCTGAGTTAAGGTCACGTGCAGCAGCTGCTTCTGATCGACGTCACCACTGATGCAATCTGGTGCCATCTTGCAGCTCAAGCACGCTTTTGCAGCGATCGGATCGTACACCAAGCCGTTATCGACCAAGCTTTCACGGCTGCGCAAAAACAACGGTTTCAACAGATGATTAGGTACGTGATGTTGAGGCTTGGACATGGGCATTTCCTTGCGCCGAAAAGAAAATGGTTAAATGGAACTAGATGATAATAAATCTCAATATCACTTGCAAGTTTTAACGTAACAGCCAAACGCTCTGAATCAGGCCGAGCGTAACTATGCTTTGAAGAAAAGAAATATGCTTTGAAGACAAAAAATGGAATAGCAAGTGCAGAAAACACAAAGCCCAGCAGAACGCTGGGCTTTATTAGAATGCTTGAGGTAAAAACCTACATCCAGTCGGTGTTACGGATGATGCCAACCGCCAGACCTTCAATCGTCAGATGTTGCGATGTTAGGTCAACTTGGATTGGTGAAAACTCTTCGTTCTCTGCATGCAGCAGAACCGTAGAACCTTTGCGCTCTAGACGCTTCACCGTCACATCATCATCAACACGTGCAACTACAACTTGACCGTCGCGCACATCTTGGGTTTTGTGCACAGCTAGCAAGTCGCCGTCCATAATACCGATGTCTTTCATACTTTCGCCGTTTACGCGAAGTAAGAAGTCTGCTTTTGGTTTGAACATAGCAGGATCCACTTGGTAGTGAGATTCCACATGCTCTTGAGCCAGAATAGGCTCACCAGCAGCAACTTGACCAATCAAAGGCAGACCTTGATCGTCGTTTGCCGCATCTTCAAGTAGGATTCGGATCCCGCGAGATGCGCCTGGAATAATTTCAATAGCTTGTTTACGAGCAAGCGCTTTTAGGTGTTCTTCTGCGGCATTCGCAGAGCGGAAGCCAAGCTCACGCGCAATCTCTGCACGAGTTGGTGGCATTCCGGTGTCTTCGATTTTGCTTTTAATCAAATCGAAGACTTGTTGTTGGCGTGGCGTTAACGGCTTCATATGTCACCTGTCTTTTTATACAGTTAACTGTGAGTATATCCAGTAAATGGACAAATGAAAACCCAATTGGTTGTTTTTTAATTTATTTACGCCAGTTTCAGATCCCATCCACAAACCTCAAGTGAGCATGCGTTTTAAACACGCACTAAGCAATTCGTCTAATGAAAGCAACAACCTAGGGGTTCGACTAATTTCCGCTCAATAAAATTAAAAGGTTTGACCAGTTTCTGGTATCCTTGCTGCGCTTAAATTTTATCGCCTAGGCTTATTTCTATAGCCGTATCTATTACCTTCTCTTTAGAAGAAGGCAAAGCGGACACTGAAATAAGGTTAGGCTTGTTTGAATACCTATTGAGGCTGTGAACTTTATGTCTTCTGGACAATCATTTTCACGTTCATTACTAAAACTACCTTTATCGGTAATGGTAAAGGGCACCACAATCCCATCGAATCCGATTGATGATCTCAACATCGACCTCACTAAACCGATTGTGTATGCCTTGCCGTTCCGTTCGAACGTGGATTTGCTGACACTGCAAAAACAAGCTTTGAGTCTTGGTCTGCCTGACCCGCTCAGTCCATTGGAAATCAATGGAAAGACATTAACTCGTTACGTGTTTATCGCGTCTCGTCCAACCGTGATGAGCAACGATAACGATGTACCGAGCGAGTCTGTTTCTCTATTTACAGAGTTACTAGAACTGCACAAACTCGACAGCGAGTTAGACGTGCAAATGATCCCTGCAACTGTGCTTTGGGGTCGTAAACCAGGTAAAGAAGAAAACCATAAGCCGTACCTGCAACCAATGAATGGTCCGCAAAAAGCAAAAGCGGTAATGGCAGCAGGTCGCGACTGTTTGGTGCGCTTTAGCCCAGTGGTTTCACTGCGTTACATGGCAGACTCTCACGGTACAGACAGTGCGATTGCGCACAAGCTTGCTCGTGTTGCACGTATCCACTTCTCTCGCCAGAAGCTTGCGGCATCCGGTCCAAACCTGCCTCAACGCCAAGTGCTGTTTGCACGCTTAATGAAATCGCCAGCGATTGAAAAAGCAATTGAAGACGAAGCGCAAAGTAAAAACATTTCTATCGAGAAAGCACGCAAAGAAGCCCATGACATCATGGACGAGATTGCAGCGGACTTCTCTTATGGTTTAGTGAAAAACGGCGATCGTATTCTTGGCTGGCTGTGGACCAAGCTGTACCAAGGTCTGCACATCAACAACGCTTCGACCGTTCGTCGCTTAGCGCAAGATGGTCATGAGATCGTGTATGTGCCATGTCACCGCAGTCACATGGACTACCTACTGCTTTCTTACGTTCTATACCATGAAGGTATGGTGCCACCGCACATTGCTGCGGGTATTAACCTGAACTTCTTCCCAGCGGGTCCAATCTTCCGTCGTGGTGGTGCGTTCTTTATTCGCCGTAGCTTTAAAGGCAACAAGCTGTACTCCACGATTTTCCGTGAATACCTATCAGAGCTGTTTGCTAAAGGTTACTCAGTTGAGTACTTCAGTGAAGGTGGTCGTTCACGTACTGGTCGTCTGCTGCAAGCAAAAACCGGTATGTTGGCAATGACGATTCAAGCCATGCTACGCGGTCTAAACCGTCCAGTAACGTTAGTGCCTGTGTACATCGGTTACGAACACGTAATGGAAGTGGGCACTTACGCCAAAGAGCTTCGCGGTTCACGCAAAGAGAAAGAGAATGCGGGTCTTGTACTGCGTACTCTGCGTAAGCTGCGCAATTTTGGTCTTGGTTACGTGAACTTCGGTGAGCCAATTCAGCTAAACCAATACCTGAACGAACATGCGCCAGAATGGACGAAAGACATCGATCGCATGGGCGGCAGCAAACCGCAATGGATGAACCCTGTGGTGAACGGTCTGGCAAACAAGATGATGACGCACATTAACGACGCGGCAGCGACTAACGCGCTAACTCTATGTGCAACCGCGCTATTGGCGTCTCGTCAGCGTGCATTATCTCGTGACTCTTTGATCAACCAGATTGAGTGCTACCTGAAGCTACTTAAGAACAACCCATACTCAAACACTTCAACGGTTCCAACAGAAACGGCTGAAGAGTTGGTAGATCACGCTATCTCACTTGATAAGTTTGTGATTGAAACCGACACCATGGGTGACATCATTTCGCTGGATCGTAGCCAGTCGATTCTGATGACTTACTACCGCAACAACATCATTCACCTGTTCGCCCTACCTTCATTGATTGCTCAGATGATTATTCGTCAGCGCAACGTGACCGTAGAGAAAATTCAAGAAAACGTCGCTCAAATCTATCCATTCCTTAAAAAAGAGCTGTTCCTAAGCTACAAGGAAGAAGAGTTGAACGAGCTAGTCGTGAAGATTTTGAACGAGTTCATTGAACAGAAGATGGTTTGCCAAGATGGTGACAAACTGGAAATTAACCAGTCAAACAACCAATCATTGGTTCTGTTGGGTCGTACTATCACAGAAACACTACAACGTTACTCTATCGCAATGAACCTACTGGTAGCAGACCAAGAGCTGGGTAAATCTGACCTTGAGCAGAAGAGCCAAGACATTGCACAGCGTTTGGGGCGTCTGCACGGTATTAACGCGCCAGAGTTCTTCGATAAAGGTGTATTTACTGCAATGTTCAATACGCTGAAAGAGCAGCAATACCTAGATAGCGACGGTAACTGTGACCTTGAGAAGACACAGCAATTTGCCAAACTGTTGTTTGCTCTGCTTTACCCAGAAGTGAAGTTGACCATCGAAGAGAGTATCCACCAGTTGCAAGCATAGTTCGCTTAAGCTCGATACTCACTCGACAAAAACACAAAAGGCATCCAATCGGATGCCTTTTTTCTATCTGAATGTCTGTACTATGCCGTTACCAGAAAGCGATGACCAGGCCGACTGCAATCACCATTCCCACATAGTTATTGTTAAGGAAGGCTCTGAAACACAAGTCGCGATCTCGATGGCGAATCAAATGTTGTTGGTACACAAACAATGAAGCAGCCACCAGAATCGTCCAGTAGTAGCTTTGGCCAAGTTCATAGTGCTGACCAAGCAACACCAACATCGCCAAGGTAATCAACTGTAGAACGCCAATCACCAGTTTATCGTGGCGACCAAATAAGATAGCCGTTGATTTGATGCCAATCTTTAAATCATCATCGCGGTCGACCATCGCGTATTGAGTGTCGTAGGCAATAGTCCACAAAGCATTAATCGCAAACACAAACCACACAATCAAAGGCAATTCGCCTGTTTGTGCTGCCCACGCCATCGGAATCGCCCAACTAAAAGCCAAACCTAAAAACAGCTGCGGCAAATGGGTGTAACGCTTCATAAATGGATAAATGAAAGCCAAAAAGATGCCCGCAAAGGAAAGCTTGATCGTCAGTGGGTTCATGGTCAGCACTAATAAGAAAGAACTGATACCCAAAACCAAAAACAGACCAATCGCTTCTTTCGAGGTCACTTTACCCGATGGTAAAGGGCGCTGTTTGGTGCGTTTCACATGCCCATCAACTTTACGGTCGGCAAAGTCGTTAATCACACAACCGGCGCTACGCATTAGGAACACGCCTAACACAAACACGATGAGTACATTCCAACTTGGTATGCCTTGGGCGGCAATCACAAGTGCCCAAACCGTCGGCCACAATAACAAGAGTGAGCCAATTGGGCGGTCCATTCGCATCAGCTGCCAATATGCTTTGGCTTTGTCTGCGGACATTTACACCTTCTCCTTAGCGTAAACTGGTGAATTTGGTAAGAATAACTCAGCAACCAGCATGGGTTTGTGATTCATCCACAGTCTTGAGCGTCGCGCTAAAAAGCGCCCCTGTGGCAAACTAACCCATCCCATTTGCAGAGCATCGCGTTCAACGTTATCGGCGCTGAACACAGTTAAACCCAGCGGGATATCTCCTTGCTGAGCTAAGTCATATTGTTGATCGACCAAGGTTGAACGAGGAATGAGCGTGCGGCCAATGACCCAATCCGTATTGTCGCCACATAAAATCACCTCTCTCAATAGGCAATCTTGCTCAGACAATAGCTGGCTCTCATCCTGTTTTAACGTCTTGGCTGTGACGATCTGATTGTGCAGCAATTCCACTGTTAAGCGTTGGCAATGCTGACCTAAACGACGTGACAAAGAGCCCTGTTCTTCAAGCCAATGCTTGGCGAATTCGCTAGGGAATTCAAAATCTTCGGGGTTTTGCCACTCTACTTCCAATAAAGAAGTAAGATAGAGTGATGTCGGCTGATTCATACTAGTATTCAATTGGAGGCTTTATGCGTACAATAAAGCAACAACTTACCGTCTTATTGAAACCGTAAGTTCCGTTATTTGTTTTAGACGGTCTATTGTATCAAGACTGAAGCGATTCGAATATCGCGATCCAGAGAAAGAAAAGTTAGAAATATGTACAAACGTTATGTAGCCCAAATTATTTTCGCGCTAAGTCTGCTTATTTCAGCACCAAGTTGGGCTGAATCAGAAGAAGCTGCACCTAAGTTAGCCTACTTCACGCTAGAACCCGATTTGACCACAAACTTCTACACCAAAGGCAACAAACTGGGTTATGTGCAAGTACGTATCGACATCATGGTCATGAGCCAACAAGACCTTGCGGTTGTAGAACATCATCAACCCCTGATCCGCGATGCGGTGATTGAGCTTCTAGGCAAGCAAACAGAAGATACGATTAAGTCTTTGTCTGGCCGTGAAGATCTGCGCAAAACTCTGGTGAAAGAGCTTAACGAGACCTTGCTGCCAGAGACTGGCAAAACCATCATTGCTGATTTGCTGTTTACTAAATACCTTTATCAATAGTGTGAACAGCTAAAGCTGATGAACTCATATCGATAAATGAAAGACAGATAAACAAAAGACCGCCAATTGGCGGTCTTTTTTTGTTGGTATCTATAAATCATTAACTCAGGAGGCTTGTTGATATTTCTGCTTGCCGGAATCAAACAGCGCAATCGCCATACCTGAAAGCAAACCCACCAAGTGTGCCGTATTGGCAATCGCCATAAATGGCTGAACAAAACCAAGAACCAACCACACCAACATAAAGCCAATAATAGGTTTAGGCAGTGTTAAACCGAGATGTGGGCAGCGGTAACCAAGGATCCACAAGTAACCAAGCAGCGCATAAACCACACCAGATAAACCACCGAAGTTCGCCCCTTCCACATAAAACTGCCCAGCACCAGATAGTGCCGCAGAAATAAAGAAGATTTGCAGTAACTTACCAGAACTCAAACGGCGCTCGATATCCCCGCCCAATTGCCACCACCACAAGAGGTTGAACACAATATGGGTAACAGAGAAGTGCAGCAGTGCATGACTAACCCAACGCCAGAGCTGCCACTGTTGTCCTTCGAAAGCTGGGAAATGGAGCAGAGCAAACACGCCATCACCAAAACCGAACATCTGCAAAAAGTAGATAACCGTACAAACAGCCATGATCAATAAGGTCACGGGGCCCGCTTTGGCTTTCACCATGCCCATGATGCTTGGGCTGGAATAATGGAATTTACTCTTACGAGTATCGGCAACGTCCCACGAGGCGGCGCTGTATTTCGAAGCAGAGGGGTTCGCTAAAAACTGCTTTAGTTCTGCTTCGACTTCAATTTCATGCTGTGCATCCGCCAGCCAAAGTGCAAACTGCCCTTCACCTTCTGGCATCATTTGGATATCTATCTTGCGCGATGCCATGTAATCAATGAAGGCTTGCGCCATACGTGGATTATTTAACGTTACCAATCTCTTCATTAACTTCTCACTATCGGTAGTTCTGCTCGTTGCCAGGCTTCAAAGCCACCATCCACACTGTACACCTGTTCGAAGCCTTGGTTAACCAAATATTGCGCCGCACCTTGGCTACTGATGCCGTGGTAGCACATCACTAGGATTGGTTGTTCGAATTCCACATCGTTCATGAAAGGAACGATCGAATCATTAGTCAGATGAAAAGCGGACTCGGCATGCGCCACAGCAAAAGATTGTGGGTCACGAATATCAACAAGCCTTGCCTCTCCTTCTTCGAGCAATGCTTGAGCGCCTTGTACATCGATATGTTGAAACTGGTCCATTTACTTTCTCTATGTCGTTTTCGTTATTGACGCCATTGTAACCTATCCAAAGCCAAACTTAGACACAGAGATAGTCAGGGCATTAAACGCTGTACATATTCGCACCGTTTGTGGATAAATCTGTGAATTGCGTTGATAAAGTGTATTTGGATCATTTGATCCACAATATGTAGTAATGATCTTGATCTAACTGTGTGTATATTCACAACTATCCCCAAACCAAAAACCGCTTCAAAGCCTTATTTTGTCCGGCTTTCGAACAGTTGATGAATAATTACTTCACAGAGTTATACACAGGTAGCACAGATAAATTAGATCGCAAACGCTGTCTATTTTCGATCGAAAATAAAAAAGCCGAGATCACATGATCTCGGCTTTCTATGAAAATCTTACTTGAGATTAGAAGCGAAAGTTAGAACTCACCAACAGCAAGTTTCAATTTCTTCATCGCGTTCTTTTCTAGCTGACGAATACGTTCAGCAGAAACACCAAACTCATCGGCAAGGTCTTGCAAGGTTGCTTTCTCGTCATCTAACCAACGAGAACGAACAATGCGCTGGCTGCGCTCATCTAGACTTGCAAGCGCATGACCTAGACGGTTATTGGTGTGTGTTTCCCAGTTTGCAGCTTCAATGTTATCGGCAACATCAGAAGACTTATCTTCTAGGTATACCATTGGCGCTGTGTACGAGTTTGCGCTGTCGTCATCGTCCATTGGCATATCAAACGTAGAGTCTACAGCCGCTAGACGAGATTCCATTTCGCGAACTTCAGAAGGCTCGACACCTAGCTCACGTGCAACCGTTTCAACTTCACCGTTGTTGAACCAACCTAGACGCTTTTTCGACTTACGTAGATTGAAGAACAACTTACGCTGTGCCTTGGTTGTCGCGATCTTAACGATACGCCAGTTACGCAGTACGTATTCATGGATCTCAGCTTTGATCCAGTGAACAGCGAAAGACACCAAACGCACACCCACTTCTGGGTTGAAGCGCTTAACAGCCTTCATAAGGCCGATGTTGCCCTCTTGCACTAGGTCTGCCATTGGCAAGCCGTAGCCTGAGTAGCCACGAGCAACGTGAACAACGAATCGTAGGTGTGACAAGATCAGGCCTTTCGCCGCATCTATCTCACCGTTGTAGTGTAATCTTTCTGCCAGCCCACGCTCTTCTTCTGGTGTCAGCATTGGGTAGCTGTTTACAGAACGGATATAGCTATCAAGGCTATCTTGCGTGACTAGAGCCATCGGATACGCTTCTTTTGTCATTCAATTCCTCATCAATCTCTGATCTGGAGCATTACATTGCAATTTAGCTTGGCCATCTTGAACTCAAAATGAACAAGTTTCAAGAAGGGCGAGTAATTATCCATAAACAAATAGTCTATACAAGGGGTAAAAATTAGCTTGTGCTAATAAATTCCAAGTATAAGACCTTTATCACCTAAACTGGTTCAATTTCTTTCAGGTGACGCTGCGCAGATACTCGAGCGGCGATACAACCTAATAGACTACCAGTCATGATTAGTAGCAGAGATTCATCCCAACTCAAGCCAATCAAGCGGAATTGACTGTCGTAAAGCGAGGCTAATTGCTCAACTGCATTGTTCATAACAACCGTAATCAATGCCGTCACTAGCCACGCAATGCTTGCCCCAAGCACACCGAACCACATGCCAGTGTATAAGTAAGGGCGCAGAATGAAACTGTCGGTTGCACCAATCAGCTTCATGGTTTGAATCTCTTCTTTGTTCGCCAGCACATTAAAGCGCAATGTATTGCCGACGATTAAAAATACAGCACCCAACATCAGCACTGTCAGGGTGATGACAATAATGCTAGCAAGGGTTTTTATTGCATCAAGGCGCGCTAGCCAGTCTTCATCGAGCCTAACGTCGGTAACGTCTTGTTGCTCACGAACTTCTTTAGCAAGCGACTGAATATCACTTTTTTGTTCTGAATCTGGCGTAATCACCAACACACCAGGGAGCGCATAACCACTCAATAAGCTCAGCGCTTGGTCAAAGCCAGCATATTGGCTTAAATCAGATAGACCTTGTTGCGGCGAAATATATTCCACCTCTTTTACCAAAGGCCAAGTTTCAATCTGATCTTTTAGCACCATCACTCGCGCATCAGGCATGCCTTCGACTAAGTAAGCACTGACTTGGGATGGTGACGCGACGTCTTGCGCAGCACTCGCCACGTTTTTACCCAGCAAATACAAACAAGCCGGCATCGCTAACGCTACCGAGATGACGGCTAAGGTAAGAATGTTACCTAATGGACGACGCCATAATGCGCCAAAAGAAGATTTTGCTTGTTTTACATGGACAGAGAAAAAACCATCGGTATTTGCACGCTTGGCACTGCGACCTTTCCCTTTTTTCTGGGTGCGCTTGTTACCTACCATAGTCTTCTACCTCACTTAGGAAGCCTTGGTTCAATTCAAAATGGCGATATTGTGGGCGAGTGTTTACTAACCCGATATCGTGCGTCGCAAGAAGGATCGTTACGCCTGCACGGTTAAATTCTTCGAATAGTCGTAACACACGGTTAGACAATTCTGGATCGAGGTTACCAGTTGGCTCATCCGCCACCAGTAAGGTTGGTCGATTCACGACAGCGCGTGCGATACCAACACGTTGTTGTTCACCACCCGAGAGCTGGCTTGGCAAACAACGGGCTTTATCAAGCAAGCCCGTTTTATCCAACGCCGCAGAAACACGGCGTTTGATTTCGTTTTCAGAAATCGACTCGATGCGCATTGGTAGCGCGACATTGTCGAAGACGCTGCGATCCATCAATAAACGGTGATCTTGGAAAACAATCCCGATGTTGCGACGCAAGAAAGGAATGTCTTTGTTTGGGATACGCGTGATGTCGTGGCCATTAAAATGGACTTTGCCATCGGTTGGACGCTCTATCGCACATATCAGTTTCAACAAGGTACTTTTACCTGCTCCGGAATGTCCGCCTAAAAACGCCATTTCTCCGCGTCGAAGGTGAAAGTCGACTTTCTGCAAGGCTTGTCGACCACCTCGGTAAGCTTTGCTCACTTGCTGAAATTTGATCACCGTTGATTTCCTCTAACTCTTGTTATTCTTCGCGACTAAACAGAGCGTCAATGAACTCTTGAGTTTCAAATGGACGCAAGTCTTCAATGCCTTCGCCTACACCAATATAGCGAATTGGGATTTCGAACTGATCAGCAATAGCAAAGATAACGCCACCTTTCGCCGTACCATCCAGCTTAGTCAATGTAATCCCGGTTAGAGGGGCAACATCACTGAAAAGTTTCGCTTGGCTAATCGCATTTTGACCTGTACCTGCGTCTAGCGTCAGCATGATCTCGTGTGGTGCCGAGTCATCAATCTTCTTCATCACACGTACGATCTTACGCAGCTCTTCCATTAGGTTGGCTTTGTTTTGTAGACGACCAGCGGTATCGGCAATAACGACATCCACACCGCGTGCTTTTGCCGCTTCAATTGCATCGTAGATAACGGAAGCACTGTCAGCACCTGTATGCTGAGCAATCACAGGAACGTTATTACGCTCACCCCAAACTTGTAGTTGCTCTACGGCTGCAGCGCGGAAAGTATCGCCCGCTGCAAGCATGACTTTTTTACCTTGGCTTTGGAATTGCTTCGCTAGCTTACCGATTGTCGTTGTCTTACCAACACCATTCACACCGACCATTAAGATAACGTAAGGCGTTTTGTTGGTATCGATCTCAAGCGGTTGCTCTACTTTAGATAGGATTTCGGCCATCTCTTCTTTTAGCAAGCCGTAAAGCGCTTCGCCATCTTTCAAATCACCGCGAGAGGCTTTCTCTGTCAGGTTATTGATGATTTTCGTGGTGGTATTCATACCCACGTCGGCGATAAGCAACTGTTCTTCTAATTCTTCGAAAAGGTCTTCATCGATTTTTTTACCGCTGAACAAGCCGAAGAAACCCGCACCAATGTTTGCCTTAGTGCGACTTAGGCTGCGCTTAAGGCGAGCAAAGAAGCTTTCGGTTGGCTTTTCTTGTTCTTGGACACGAGGCGCAACCGGCACTTGTGGCTCTTCTGCTTCTGCTTCTGCTTCTGCTTCTGCTTCTGCTTCTGCTTCTGCTTCTGCTTCTGCTAGGACAGCCTCAACATTCTCTGGTTCTTGTTCAACCGTTGTTTTTTCTTCTGCTTGCTCGGCAACGTCTTCTGTTGGTTGTTGCTCGGCGGCAGGTGCTTCCACAGCTTCTTCTTTTACTGATTCTTCAGTTGTCGGTTTTTGGCTTTGCTCTTCATCACCAAAACCTAGCCACGAAAGTAATCCGCGCTTCTTTTTTTCCGTCATCTGGGGCTATCCTAGATTGTCTTCTTATCTATTAATGACTCTTTTCTGACAAGATTATTATCTTTACTGAAAAGGCGAATGACAAAGTTATGAAAACTTTCCAATTAGGTGAATCTAATCTTATTAGTGTTACACTCTGTCATCTTGAATATTCTGGGCTGTATCCAAGCTCAAAGCTTGGGCGATTGGATATAGTATCACTTTATTAGCGGTCAAAAAATCTATGGTAAGACGTCGCCAGCAAAACTCATCACAAAAAAAGCCAACAACAGGCTTTGTGCGCATTATTAGTGGCTTATGGAGAGGCAGAAAGCTCCCTGTTCATGATGCAGAAGGCTTACGCCCAACCACGGATCGCGTAAAAGAAACCCTGTTTAACTGGTTGGCTCAAGATGTCCCACAAGCGAAGTGTCTTGATTTGTTCGCTGGCTCTGGTGGCCTTGGCTTCGAATCCGCTTCTCGCCAAGCCGAACTTGTGACTATGATTGAGCTAAACCCACAAGCATTTCAGCAACTGCAAAAAAATGTGTCCTCTTTGAATGCCAATAACATTCACGTTGTGAACACCGACGCTCTCAGCTTTTTGAAGCAACCGGGGACACCGCACCACGTAGTATTCATCGATCCGCCGTTCCGCAAAGGATTATTGGATGAAACCGTGACCTTGCTGGAGCAAAACGGCTGGCTTGCTGAAGATGCGATGATTTATATTGAAACGGAAAAAGAGCTAAGCATTGCTGGGCTGCCAGAAAGCTGGCGCTTGCACCGTGAAAAAACGGCAGGCCAAGTGAGTTATCGTTTATACGAACGCTCACCAGCTTAAAGCCTCGATTTAAAAGGATAGTTAAATGAAAGCACTATTGATACTGGCTAAAGCGGCCATCGCCTTCGTATGGTTCGTGTTAATCCTCAACTTCTTTATGCCATTCCCTGGTAAAGCGGCGATTGCGTTGTACATCATGACCGCTTTCTTGTTCATCATGCACGGTCTGCAAATGGCCATCTTTATTGGTGCATTTGGTGACAAGATTAAGATGAGCGCATGGGAAAAGTATTCGATTTTGATTTTTGGCATCTTTGCTCTGCTCGACATTCGCCGCAAGCATATGATGTAAAAGCCTCAGATAAACAAAAGCCGCTCACAAGAGCGGCTTTTTTGTATTTGTTTGGCGCTAGCCTAGGTAGCTTTTCACACCATCAAGGAACATTTGGGTAGAAATCATGACCAACAGCAAACCCATCAAACGCTCGACGGCTTTTAAGCCACGCTCACCCAAAATACGGTGGAAGAAACTGTAGAACATCAAGATAAAGAACGTCGCTCCCCACGCAATCAAGACCGCAGCGGAAAGCTCCATAATTTTGTCTGGGTGTTGAGAGGAGAGCAAAAGCAACGCTGCAATCACAGATGGCCCCGCAATCATCGGAATCGCCATCGGCACAATAAACGGCTCTTCACCTGCTGCAAGCCCGGTAATGCTGCCTGCGCTTGGGAAAATCATCTTAATCGCAATGATAAACAGGATGATACCGCCAGAAATACTCAAGGTTTCAGGCTGAACGTGAAGGAAGCTCATGATGCTCTGTCCTGCGAACAAGAACAGCATCAAAATCATCAAGGCGAACAGCAACTCTCTGATCAATACTTTGCGGCGACGCTTCGCATCAAGGTGTTTAAGAATGGAGAGCACAATCGGCAAGTTACCGAGCGGATCCATAATAAGAAACAGCATGGTCGCTGCAGAAAGAATGTCCATGTTCTGACCTCGACGGAAAAATTGGCGGCCAGTATAACAAAGTGATTGAGTGAATATATGGTTGAAGGCGAAATGAATGTATCGCCTTCATTGATGATGGGTTAGCCGCCGCTTAGTGATTACAAACGCGCGCCATATTGACGATAAACTTACCTTCCAGTTCGCGTACTTTTTCACGCTTTAGTAAAAACTCTAGCAATGCATCTAAGTCTAGATCATTCAGCTTGCAGGTATGAAAACGCACTTCACTACCGAAGTGAGCCGCCAGCTCATCACGATTCATTGGGGTTTCACGAAGTAGGTTCAGTAAGTTGTGAGCATGAATTTCAGTCATTATCGACTCCAGTCATTAAATGGAATCCACCCAGTTTACTCAAAACGGAGCCGCTGACTTTGACCTAAGTTAGTAAATGATAGAGGCAACAATAAGTGCATGAGCCAAGAAGTAACTGCCACTTACCCAAACATACGCTCGCTTCATCGGTTTACGATATCCATGTATCGCGTAGGCTAAGGCGGAATATATCATGACTAGAGTGCCACTAAAGCCGAGAGCATTGGCAAAGCTCGGCACTTGTAACCACACCTCTCCTGCTGCCCAAGCTAGCTGAACCAACATGATACCCATGATAACGACAGGAAAGACCATGGAATCCAGTTGAGGGAGCAACAAGAAGAAGGCCACGATACTCGCTGCAAGAAGCAAAGCTAACAGCCACCAAACGATGTCACCATTGAGCTGAACCCAGAACGATTTGCTGTAACAGATTTGTGCCAATAGATAACCGGCAAAATAGAGAGGCTTTCGAGATTTAAACGAATGGAGGGTATCGGCGAACATTGAAACCAATAAGCCACCAGCAATCCAATAGGTGTGAGGTGCCGAAGCCCCCTCCGTGAGTGCCAGAATCAGAAGCAATAGCAGAGTAAAAATTTTAAATGCCAGAGACTGTGTCGGATTGGCCTGTTTCGCCCCCAACACGGAATATACTCCTGATAGCCCTATCGCTAACCAACTCCACATGCCGATACACCTTTCACGTAATCTCGCCGCTAGTCTAGGTAGACCAATCTTGATGTAAAGACACAATCAGTGAAAGTTGGATCTCGATAGCGAATCACGACATTTTGTAAACGGAACTTACTCAATTAGTGATTATCGTTTTTCTCACAATTATTGAGCCCAACTATCTGACTTTGAATGTTATGGATAATTTCATCAAAAGACCTAACCTTCAGAAATTGAAAAACAAACCGCCAATCTGTTCGCCATACAACCGTTATGAGCAAATAACCGACACAAAAGCTAGATCCACCACCTCTGACCACTCAGAAAGGTAAAAACACCGTCCCATAACAAGATAAACAACTATTGGCTCAACAATTGTGTAGAGTAAAAATTCAAATGATCACACTTAACTAACTGATATAACAAAGCATAATCCAGAAAAACAATAAAAACCTCAACTTAGCTATTGTGGATTAAAGCTAAACCCTTTTGGTGCTGAGATTTTCTCATTGAATAGGAAAAAGCGAACAAGATGGACGTCCACAAATGTGAACCTCATTAGCATAAAAGCCAATTTTCTCAACTTTTGAGAAATTCAGTAAAAATAGTCAACCAACCTCCCCACTGACACAAGAAACACTATTTCATCATAAGATTACTCATATTTAACAAATAAAAATCATACACTTAAAACAGAAAAGAAGATAAAAACAACAAGTCGAACACTTAAAGAACAGCACAAAAAACACAGTTTTATTAGTCAATTCAGGGTAAAAACACTTAAGTTAAGTGCGAGTTTTGAAAACTTTTCCGCTTTGAAGTTGATCAAAGCTCAAAAACAGTGCTATATTATTTACATCGAGTTCATCAATGATTTTAGGGGTAGTGTTATGATTTCTTCTTCTCAAAAACAAGGGCTGGTAATGATTGCAGTGGTTGTTGGTTTAATGACACTGCCAATGATGTACTAAGTTACTGTTTCCAATAAAAAAGGGACGCTTTCGCGTCCCTTTTTTATTATTCAAATTTTACTGTCTACAAATGCTTAACTAGAATGTCCCAATGCATGTAGTAAAAGCCGAGCGCAGCAAGCGTTATCAAGGCCATTAACAAAATCGCCGCTCGCCAAATAAAGCGTGAACTTCTCGGTGTCAGCTCTTTTTCGCATGCATCACATGCCGCTAAAAAGCCTTTTCGATCGTCCAGTTTATAATCCTCTTCGTGAACAACCTTATTCCGCACTGTTGCGATAAAACGCAGCTTTGCTACCACATCATGTGGTAAGCGCTCCTCGCAGCTAGTGATCAATTGATGTAGCCCTTTCCCTTCTGCATGGTATTGCGTGCGCAGAAGTTTTTCGATCGTTCGGGTACGCATGACTACTTTCTCAATATCTGACATCGTAACCCTCCTTACTGACCTTTCCTTTGTCCGTCATTTCATTCTTCTATAAATTTAGAGCTTTTTCGAGCGGTTAGGTGCAAATTTCCTTTTAAATTGTGCTCTTGCACGCATATAAAATGTGAAGTGCGCCGAATAAAATCTACGACACTTTTACTAGATCACGAATAATTTATCTCAACTCATAGTTTAATCAGGGAGTTCTGTAAAATAGGCACCAATGAAACATTGGAGGTTATCATGCCAATCTCACTTATTTTGGCTCTGTTCGCCCTGATCGCACTCGGTGCATGGGCATTTTTCCGCTTCTATAGCAAACATTACTTTGGTGAAGATGCGCCAGAACAAAGCGCACAAGTGACCATCTTAGACAAGCAAGCCATAGAAGTTCCGGATGCCGAGTTAGGTCAAGACGACCAAGAATATTGGATCTACGTTCAACGTGGCGCTATTGGCCCTAAGCGCGAATTCCAAATCGGTGTGCACTATTACCACGCGCTGAATCCTGGTGATAAAGGCACACTGACCTACCGTGGCGACAAGTTTTTACACTTCGCCCTAAAACGCTAACCTACGGCAACAGCCAACGAGTCTTGGCGGATTTCGAGAATAGATAACTCATCCCCAAGGCTCCTGCACCACTCAAAACAATCCACACCGGAATCACCCATGCAGGGTGACCTTCATACCAACCAAACGCTTTCATCGGCCACAAGAAGATTGGGTGTAACAAATAAATCCCTAAGCTGTGCTGGCTAATAAAACTCACTACTTTTTGTTTCTTCGGAGCCAAACCTTCCCCGAAGTAGCGACATAACATAAAGATCATTGATGCCGCTAAAATCACATTCAATGTTTTGTAAGAGAACCAGCGCCCTACGGTGTACTTATCCAATTCCAAACTGTTGGTCACCACCATGGTGAAAGTCACGGCCAAAGCGACTAACCCTAAGCCAGTAAAGATCGAAACGGTAGAGCGACTGAGAGGCATCTTTTTAAAAAGCACATAGCCGAGCGGCAAATACCCCATGTAAAGCCAGTATTGATTGCTCCATGGACCATCAATCTTAAATAGGAACAAAGTGCTGGTCAGTAGCCAAACAGCAAGATACGCATAGAGGACGTTATCATCGCAATTGCGGACCACCCATTGGAATAACGGAATAACAAAATAGAGCGGGATAAAGTAGTAGAAGAATCCAAGGTGGTAGTAAGTCGCATGATGTGGGCTATTACCAACGACTTCTTTGACGGTCTCGAAATCAAAACCTTGCGCTGTCCAACCGGATAGATAGGCGTAGAACATCGACCAAACTAAGAAAGGCACTAACACTTTACCTAAACGCCGTTTAACGTAGTACTTGGCATCAAAAGGACGAGTATCACTGAGCATCAGCGCACCAGTGATCAAAATGAATACGGGCACCGCCCAGCGAGTCACACTGTTTACGCCTACCGCTGTCAACCATTGGTCAAATGGAATCACTCCCAACTCATTACGATATGGCGCTAACACATGAATGGCAATCACCGCGACCGCAGCGACACAACGTAATAAGTCGAAAAACAGAACCCTTTCTCTCATACCCTTACCTACTTTGATTGGCTTTACGTCTATAGCATAGGGTAATTTTCATCCAGTGAAATAGTTAACAATCTGTTTTTGCTTATTTTTAACTCAGCGATGACGCACCAATATCATTGATTTGCACAATGGTTAGCGATAAATCCTATTGTACAAATAGGATCAGCACCCCTAAGCTTTCTCGGATATGAAACAGATTTAACCGTTTTATTCCATTAGGATGCTGGACAGATTATTAAGAGAGGTCTTTATGAAGAAAACATTATTAGCGTCACTGGTTTGTGTAGTGGCTTTAGCTGGATGTAATCAAAAGGAAGAGACCGTGGCACCAACACAATCGCAACCGGAAGCGAACCCTATCTGCAGCGCTGAAAACCTTGCTGGCGGCTGGTCACAAGGTGAAGTAACCCCAGAAGCTCAGCAAGCACTCGACTTTGTACTTGGTCAGATGAATACCGCGGCTAAGCTAAAAGAGATCTTAAGCGTACGAACTCAAGTGGTGAATGGTCTTAACTACGCCATTGAATTCGAAATGGACAATGGTGAAGTATGGAACACCATCGTTTACCGCTCACTGAAAGGTGATATGGAAATGACGCAACCTGCACAACAAGGTCGTCTTTGCCCATAAGCAAGACTTGCTGATTTGCGATACTGAATCGTAAAAACAAAATGGCTCCCAATATGGAGCCATTTTTTATTTCTAAGTCGTAAGCCGATTTAAGCCGTAGCCACTTTGGCCTTTGGTAGCTTGATAGAAATTAGCGTTGTTAGTGCTAAGAAAGCAAATGACACCCACAGACATGCCGCTAGACCCGCTTCTTGGTAAATCCAACCAGACAGAACCGTACCGATCAAACGTCCCATCGCATTCGCCATATAGTAGAAGCCAACATCCAGTGATACTCCATCGCCTTTCGCATAACTAACGATCAGGTAAGAGTGCAGAGATGAGTTCACCGCGAATACAGCGCCGAAAATCATCAAGCCCACCACAATAACAAGCTCTGGTTGCCAACCGATTTGCACGCCATAAGCAATCGCACCAGTGATGACGGCAAGAATACCTGCCCAAATTAATGCCGCGCTGCCATCTGGCACTCGACCTTGCGCTTTGCCGGTAATACGAGGCGCAAAGCCTTGAACGAATCCGTAAGCAATCACCCAAGCCGCAAGGAAACCACCCACCATCAAGTGATCCCAACCAAACACGCTGCCAAGATAAATCGGGAGTGCAACAACAAACCACACATCACGAGCGCCAAATAGGAACATACGTGCAGCGGAAAGAATGTTCACCGATTCTGACTTAGAGAAAATCTGACGGAACTTAGGTTTGCTCTTCGCCTTACCCATATCCGCTTCTAGCCAGATCAAGCTGCATACAAACACAACAGCCAGCACACTGGCCATGATGACCATCGAAGTTTGGAAACCAAACGCCGACAACAGCAAACCACCAACAAAGAAACCCGCACCTTTCAGCGCATTCTTCGAGCCCGTTAAGATCGCAACCCACTTATAAAGTGCACCTTGCTGCTCGTCTGGCACCAAAGTTTTGATCGCGCTCTTGGCACTCATCTTATTTAAGTCTTTGGCAATACCTGAAATTGCCTGCGCCGCCATTACCCAAGGAATGGTCAACCAAGCATTGGGCACTGCCAACATCAGCAAGGCAAAAATCTGCATCCCTAAGCCGACGTTCATGGTTTTGTTCAAACCAAGTCGAGCACCTAGCCAGCCACCAACCAAGTTGGTCACTACGCCAAAAAATTCATAGAAAAGGAACAGCGAAGCAATGGCTAAGCTTGAGTAGCCTAAGTCATGGAAGTAAAGCACCACCAGCATACGGAGTGCACCATCCGTCACAGTGAAGTTCCAGTAGTTGAACGTCACCAGCATATACTGACGGATACTTTTGCTTAGTTTTGAAATCATAACGACCTCAGATGTACAGCGTTTAGAGTATTTAGATCATGATGTTCCAAATGCTCTATGACCTGAACACCAGCATTGAGTAATCTCAATACTGGCGCTAAATTGTGAAACAAGAACTGATAAGAAATATAAACATTATTTATTAATAAACAATGAGTTAAACATATAATCAGTAAGCAAGAATCACATAAATTGGTAAGCCATTACGGCATAAAGAGAGCTTTTAGATCATGATGTTCCAAAAGCTCTATGAGCTGATCAAGCGTTTTGAGCTACACGCTCGATGTACTCAACTTGTACTGGTTTAGTAAAAGCACCAGGACGCAGCGCTTGCACTTCACGTACGATGTCTTCTAGCGCCCAATCTTTCTCTAGCAGTAGGTGCGCAGCGAACAAACCTGTGCGACCAGAGCCACCCATGCAGTGCATTGCAACCTTGCCACCTTGAGCAAGAATCGCGTGCAGTTCAGGACTCGCTTGTGACCATTTTTCAGCGAACTCTTCGCCCGGAGCACAGTCATCTTCAATCTCAATTTGGAACCATTTCATGCCCAATTGTTGAGTCAATTCACCCAACGCAGACACGTCTTTTGCTGCTAGTTCAGCATTATCCAGAGCAGTAACAATCGCTTCTACGCCTTGCGCTTTTAGCTGCTCTAACGAAGCTTGCAGTTCAACACCTTTGGTACCAGGACATGGAGTCAGTACTAAAGCGCCCGTTTCTAAATCTAATTGCCATGTAGGATGAGACATCTTAAAACTCCTTATGCCATACCAACGTTACGAACCAATTCTGCAGTACGCGTCGCGTAACCCATTTCGTTATCGTACCAAGCGTAAATCTTCACCATACGAGAGCCCACAACCATGGTTGATTGCGCATCAACGATCGTTGAACGTTGGTCGCCTTTGTAATCGATAGAAACCAATGGACGCTCTTCAAAGCCAAGGATGCCTTTTAGCTCGCCTTCAGAAGCTTCTTTCAGCAGTGCGTTAACCTCTTCAGCCGTGGTATCACGTTTCACATCAAAAATGATGTCAGTGAGTGAGGCGTTTGCCAGAGGAACACGAACCGCGTGACCGTTAATCTTGTCTTTCAATTCAGGGAAGATTTCAACAATCGCTTTTGCACTGCCCGTTGTGGTCGGGATTAGGCTCATGCCACATGCACGTGCACGACGTAGGTCTTTGTGCGGCGCATCCAGAATCGTTTGTGTGTTAGTTAAATCGTGAATCGTTGTGAATGACGATTGTTCAATGCCCAGTTTCTCGTGAATCACTTTCACGACAGGTGCAATACAGTTCGTTGTACAAGACGCTGCGGTTACGATGCGGTGCTGCGCTGGGTCGAAGATGTGGTCGTTCACACCCACTACGATGTTAGCTACGCCGTCTTCTTTTACTGGTGCGCTAACAACAACACGTTTTACGCCTTGTTCTAGGTATTTGTTTAGGAATGAGGTTTTGCGATGAACGCCCGTTGCTTCAATCACAACATCACATTGACCCCAGTTCACAGCATCGATATCACGCTCTTGTGAAGTCGTGATGCGCTTACCATTGATCACCATGTCTGTGCCTTCAACTTGCACTGCATGGTTCCAACGACCTTGGACTGAATCGAACTCAAGTAAGTGGCCAAGCGTCGCTGCATCACCCGCTACATCGTTGATGTGTACGAACTCTAGCTCTGGCCAATCAAACGCTGCGCGTAATGCCAAACGACCAATTCGACCGAAACCGTTAATACCTACTTTAATCGTCATAATCTTCTACCTTTAAGCTTTCGCTGGTTAACAGCACGCTGCACGAGCTTTGTCTTGCAAACGTGAAATATCGTCTTGGTACTCTTGCTTCAAGCAGTTCGAGGCCACCAAGTCATCAATCAATTTTTGCATCCATCCCGGTAATTGATCTGACAGCTCGTAGTACACCCATTGCCCCTGGCGTTTATCAACTAAAATACCATTTGATCTTAGCTGAGCCAGATGGCGAGAAATCTTTGGTTGGCTTTCTTGTAGCGCATGGGCTAAATCACCAACACAGGTTTCCCCTTCACGAACCACCAGCATTAAGCAACGCACACGAGTCTCGTCGGAAAGAAGTTTGAAGAACTGATGTGGAAGCATACTTACATACCTATATATGGATATGCGTATATAGTTATTTAAAAATGGGATGCCGTCAAGCGATCGTGCTCGACTGTAATAAAAGTTTAATATTTGATCAGATTAGGCGCCAGAAAAGGTCTGACTCCAGCGAACGGCTTCGCCAAGTTCAGACTTCACGTCATCGACAGAAAGACCGAGTTGCTGGGAGAATTGCTCCACGCCAGCCCAGTCTGCACGCTCGTAGCACTCTTCAATGGCCAGTAACGCACCGTATTCACCTTGGCGATGCAACAAAGCTTGCTGCACGGAAGGACTTAACGGCAACTGCCCAACTAAAGATTCGACAGACAAATCGAGCATGGCATCGAGAATCGATAACAAGCCAACCATAAACCCCTGCTCGTTGAGATGCGAAAGAGGTTGATAGCGCGACATGGCTTCGCAGAATTGAGCGCGTTGCAAAGATAAGTTGTACAACTCACGCGGCTTCTTACTGGAGATATAAGACGCCACCACCAGCGAGACAAACATTTTGAGCTTCTCTTGCCCAAGGTAAATCAAAGCTTGGCGGAATGAAGTAATGGTCACTTCTAATGTGGTCGATTGTGTGTTCACAAAACGCAGTAACTTGTACGACAGCGTGACATCTTGAGTAATGATGTTTTCAATCCGGTCGAAGTCAGGATCGGGAACACACACTTCTCTAAATAACTTAAGCGCCAGTACTTGCTCGGGGCTGACGTATTTAGTCTGCATCACTTCCGGCTTACTGAAGAAATAGCCTTGGAAGAATTTAAAGCCCGCCTCTTTAGTCGCTTCAAACTCGGCTTCGGTTTCGACCCGCTCAGCCAAGAAGTGGTATTTGGTGCGCTTTTTGGTGTGCTTCTTAACTAAATCGCACGCATTTTTCAGCCCCATCGCCATGATGTCGAGTTTCACGATATGAACATAAGGCAGAAAACGACGCCATTCGTCAGTCAAAGTGAAATCATCGAGCGCGATCAAGTAGCCTTCACGGTACAGTTCGCGAATGGCTTCAAGCAGTTCATCGGTTGGTTGGCAGGTTTCGAGTACCTCAACCACGATTTTGTTTTTCGGCAAACTTCTTGGCAGCCGACGCAGCAAACTTTGATGAGGAAAATTGATGAAGCATCGCGAAGATGCAATCAGAGGATTGGTTCCGACAGAGAGAAAGTTCTCTACTATCAATCGGTATGTCGCCCTGTTTGAATCGATGTGTGCAGGATAGGCATTACTTTCACCATCACGGAACAACAACTCATATCCCAGCGTCTGTCTTTTTCGATTAAAGATAGGCTGGCGGGCGACATACGCATTTTTCATTCGAAATTATTGTGCTTTTTATAATTTGTTACTTAGCTGCCGCTAATAATGCACCACATCCCATGAACATTGAACCGAATACTTTATTAATTTTGCCCATGATCTTATCTGAGCGAATAAAGCGCCCCATTTGTGCAGCCAAACTGGTGTAACCCAGCATCACAAACGCATCAATGGTTACTGTGGTCACACCCAATACCAATAGCTGCGTCAATTGGTCTTTCGCTGGGTCGATAAACTGTGGAAACAGTGCCACCAAGAAGACGATCGATTTTGGGTTTGTCAGGTTAATAAGAATGGCTTTGTACAACAGAGAAGTGCCTGACATGGCTTTGTGGCTTTCGGTTGCAACCAAGCCGGACGTATCACGCCACTTTTGAATGCCAAGCCACACAAGGTAAGCCGCACCCACCCACTTGATCACGGTAAATGCCGTTGCCGATTGTGCGACCAACGCACCGATACCAGCACCAACCAGAGCAATATGAATCGCCAAACCGATTTGTAAACCAACGATAGCACCCAATGACTTGCGCGTGCCGTAACTCAAACCATTGCTGATTGAGTTGACGGTACCAGATCCCGGAGCCAGACTAAAAACGATTGCTGTTACCACATAGGCTAACCAAACGTGGGTATCCATTGCATTTCCTCAATAATTCTTCGATGATACATCGCGTAAACAACGTATCTTCAGGTAATCGACTAATGGCTATTAACCATTCACCTTTGACTTATACTCAAGAGACTTTATTTGAGCAAGCAATAGGTGGTCCGATCGCAGCACTTTGGCAAGAACGCCAAGAAGGCTTTGTAAAAGGGACAGAGAAAAAGAAAATCTACTGGTGCAAACTCACCAATCCTGAGCACACAAAAGCCGTGCTGATCGTCAACGGTCGCATTGAAGCTTCCTGGAAATACCAAGAACTGTTCTACGACCTGTACCGACAGGGTTATGACGTTTATTCGTTTGACCACCGAGGACAAGGTTTATCAGATCGCCTAATTCCAGACTCAGACATGGGTCACGTCTATGACTTTAATGATTACATTGAAGATATGGAATTGGTGCTGCAGCAGCTTGATTTAAGCGGATATCGGCAACGCTTTATCATTGCTCACTCAATGGGCGGTGCAATTGCCACACGCTACCTGCAAACACATCCAGAACACAACTTTGATGGTTTGATTCTGAGTTCCCCAATGTTTGGTATCAACCTACCTTGGTATCTCAGCCCTATCGCGATTCCGGTCAGCCAAATCTTAGCGGCAGTTTCGACAAAGCCTAGCTATGCTCCGGGACATAAAGCGTATTACACAAAACCGTTTGAAGATAACCCTCTTAGCCAAAGCTACGATCGTTATCATTGGTTCCGTGGTTTATACAACGACAAACCCGAGCTGCAAGTCGGTGGGCCAAGCACCCGCTGGGTTTGGCAAGGTTTAATGGCTGCTAAGCAATGTATTTTGCTGACACGCCAAATTAAAGTTCCGGTTTTATTGGTTCAGTCAGGCAATGATCGCATCGTGAGTAACGCCGCGCAGCAACGCTTTATCGATAAGCTAAGTAAGACCAACCCCAATGCCAGCCTAGTTTCGATTGCTGGTGCAGAGCACGAAATTTTGTTCGAAAAAGACCAATACCGTAACCAAGCTCTGGACGCTGTCTTTTCCTTTATGCGTGCTCAAAGCGCATAAAAAGAATTAAAGAGGAAATACGAGGTCTGCGATTTACCCTCTTTTTCCTCCTTATTTTGGCGTAAACTTCATCATGTTCCCCGCACTCGGAGCAGTACGACCTAGTCAATCTACTGCGCTCCGTGTGCAATCAACCTGTTCTACTCTATCCGAACCGTTTACGAGGGCTTCATGAGCACATCGCTACCTTGCAAAGAGATCACTAAAATCGTTGCCTCAGATCTGGATGGCACTTTACTCGCACCAAACCACCAGCTAAGCGCTTACTCGAAAGAGACGCTCAAAGCGCTGCATGAACAAGGCTACACATTTGTCTTTGCAACGGGTCGCCACCACGTAGACGTCGCAAGCATTCGTCGCACGGTAGGTATTCCGGCTTATATGATCACTTCAAACGGCGCTCGTGTGCACGACCAAAATGATCAAGAGATGTACAGCCAGAACGTACCGGAAGATTTGGTTCAGCCAGTGATCGACACGATCAAAACGGATCCTGAAATACTTATCCACATGTATCAAAACGACGACTGGTTGCTGAACAAAGACGACGAACAACTGCGTGATTTCCACGAAGAGTTCACTTACAAATTGTACGACCAAGACAATGCGCCAACTGACGGCATTGCAAAAGTGTTCTTCACCCACCCAGCGCAAGACCATGAACATCTTGTTACCTTCGAAACGAAGCTGCGTGAACAATTTGGCGACCGACTAAATATCGCATTCTCAACACCTTGGTGTCTGGAAGTAATGAGTGCGGGTGTTTCTAAAGGTGACGCTCTAAAAGCAGTGGCAGAATCAATTGGTTTGACACTAGAAAACACCATCGCGTTTGGTGACGGCATGAACGACGTAGAAATGCTATCCATGGCGGGTAAAGGTTTGGTGATGGGCACTTCTCACGAGAAAGTGATGAAAGCACTACCAAACAATGAAGTGATCGGCAGCAACGCCGACGATGCGGTTGCACACTACCTGCAAGATCATCTGCTATAACCTGTATTAGATATCAACAGTAGGTTATTAGCAAAATCACAAAGGGCTGCACTATGCAGCCCTTTTTCTTTTATCGCTGACTCGGCAACTTCTCTTTACCGAGGATTGCTTGCCACTCTTCTTCGCTCACCGGCATGATCGATAAGCGATTGCCGCGTTTCACTAATGGCATGTTTTCTAGCTCTGGCATCGCCTTCATAACCGATAACGGGATCAAGCGTTCAGTCTTACGCACAAACTCAATATCCACCATTATCCAACGCGGATTTTCTGGGTCGGATTTCGGGTCGTAATAATCGCTCTCTAGGTCAAACTGGAAATGATCGGGATAGGCTTCACGGGTCACTTTGGCAATACCAGCCACACCCACGTTCTTACAAGAGGAATGGTAAATCAGCACCAAGTCGCCCAATTTGACTTGGTCACGCATCATATTACGCGCCTGATAATTACGAACTCCCTCCCAACATGAAACCTTTTGGGTTCGAAGCGTGTCAATAGAAAAGGTATCTGGTTCTGTTTTAAATAACCAATATGCCATAATGCCATCCGATGCAGATTGAGTAATGAGGAAGATATAACATGAAGGCTTTGAAAAACCCAGTGGCATTAGCCACACTGCTGGTGCTGCAAGCATGTAGCATGCAACCACAGCAGTCCGATGCAGACACACCAACAACTCCGCCTGCATCCTTAGATAAGCCAGAAACCATCTTACCTCAAACCTTTATGCTGCGTGGTGAAGTCGTGATTGGGCATGAAAGCCAGTACATCACACCTTGTGGTAGCGACAAACAATACTGGCTGCAACTGTCACCACAACAGGTGCAACGAGCCATCGCATTAACCAATGAACCTTATCAAACCATGTATGGAGAAGTGATTGGTCATCTCAATCCTCCTGGTGTTGATGGTTTCTCTGCAGACTTCGACGCGAACTTCGTAGTAGAGCAAGTAAACTTCCTCACCACAGAAAACCCACAACGCTGCAAACAAACCAGTAAACCAACACGAGTCTTTGGTAACGAGCCATCGTGGTCAGCCAGCTTTGAAGGCAACACACTCAAGTTCCAGCAAATGGGCAAGTCGACACAAACGCTCGAAATCGACAGCAGCAAACTGCAGCCTCGCCAACGCACCTATCAACTTAACGATGGTGAGCTACGCATGACCGAGAACTTGTGTTCAGACACCATGAGCAACTCTCTCTACGGCTGGAAAGCGACGCTAGAGCATGACGATAAAACCTACCAAGGCTGCGGTATGGCGGCCAACGTAGACTCAACACTCGAGTGGGTGAACACTTACGTGGCAACATCAACCCAGTCGCAAGGGTTCGAAGTGCAAATGACACTCAACAGCGACCACAGTGCCATCACCAAATACAGCTATTCAGACGGGCAACCGCCATTGATTGAACGCGGCTACTGGCAACAACTGAGCCCATCGCAAGTACAAGTATTGATGACTCACCACCAGCAACAACGCTTAATGACCGAGCGCCTATTTACTCGCGAAGGCAACCAGCTGAAAGCAGTCAAAGAGAAAGTGGGCAATTTGGTTTATCCCATTGCCGATGGCGGTTTAGTGCTATACCCAGCAGCAGTGCGTAACTCAGGTATTGAACAAGCGGCTCCTGAACGCGGTAGTGCGCCAATTGCAGCTGCGGACATTCCATCCAGTGCCGAATTTAATTCAAAAGTGGATGCGGCGGTACGTAACTACTTTTTCATTAATCAAACCAACCCAAGCAATAACCAATACCGTTGGCTGACCTACGATCTGAATGGCGATGGTGATGAAGAATTACTGGTGCAACTTGATTGGTGTGGCTCTGGCGGTTGTACTCTACTCGTCTTCGAAAACTACGAAAAAGAGTGGCGCTTCAACAGCCGTATGACGTTAGTACAAAGCCCAATTATGCTTGGTCAACAAACCTCGCACGGCTGGCGTGATCTCATTTTCAATGTCAGCGGTGGCGGCGCAACGCCTGGGCAACACGTGATGCAATACACAGGCGTGAGCTACCCAATCAACCCAAGCTTGGCGCCAAAAGCGAACAAAGAGCAAGTCAGCGGCGTACGTCTGTTCTCAGACGGCATCAGCCCTGTTCGCGATGGAGTGCGCTTGTAATGGTGCAGCCTTGTCCACATTGTGGCTTCCAGTTCAACTGCATCTGTTCACTGCTGCCTAAGTTAAGCAGTGAACAATCGCTGATGCTGTTAATGCACCCTAATGAACTGACGCGCGATACCAACACTGGCAAACTGCTCGCCCAGTGCCAACTGAATGTCACTCAAGTCGTTTGGGACCGAAAAACGCCACCAGCAGAGTTGTTAGAAACGCTAGCGAATCCAAGCCTGCTGCCAGTACTGCTATTCCCAAGTGAAGAGAGCCTAACGCTTGAACAAGTACAGCAACAAAGTACCGAGCAAGACAGACAACCGTTGTACATCATTCTTGATGCAACTTGGCAAGAGGCGCGCAAGATGATCAACAAAAGCCGATGGCTAGAAGGTATCGCGATGATGGGCTTAACCACTCAAGTCGATTCCCAGTATCAACTGCGTCGCAACCAACAAGAAGGTAACCTATGTACCTTTGAAGTAGCTGCGCAATTGCTCGGACAACTTGCTGAAGAGCAAAACCAGCAACAGATGCTGGACTTCTTCGAGCAATACCTTCCTCGTTTCCAAGCCGAGAAAAGTGGTCACGAGCTCAAAGTCTAACGCCCTTAAGAATCAAAAAAACGCAGCTTTAACGCTGCGTTTTTTATTGGATGCTGTTTCACGTGAAACAAAACGTTAGAGCTCTTAAGCTCAATTAGAGCAAAGCACATTAAAACAAACGTGTCGGTTCACCTAAGTAATAACCTTGCAGATAGTCCACACCCATGTCCTGAGCAATGTCACACACCTCTTTGTTGTGCACGAACTCAGCGACGGTCTTGGCGTTAAACACCTGACACAAACGCACCAACTGCGAAGCAATCTTGCGCTGCTTTTGGTCTTTGTCGATGTAGCGAATCAAACTGCCATCAAGCTTAATGACTTCCGGCTCTAACTTGAGGATCTCATCAATATTGGAGTAACCCGAACCAAAATCATCCACAATGATGCGTGCACCTAGGCTTCTAAAGTGACTGCACACCTCAATCATTCGTCCGTAATCTTTGATTTGCTCTGACTCCAACACTTCCAAACCAATCCGTCTTGGGTCGTTAAGTTTGGTAATGGCATGTTCAAGCAACATCAAGGTTTTATCACTGAGTAAATCCTGAGGTGACAAGTTAATTGAGAAGTCACCATGCTGGTCTTTCATGTAGTTGAGTGTTGAGCGAATCATGTGACGACTCAAGCGCGTGTACAAATGCGTATCAGAAATGATGGGGAAGAAACGCCCCGGCGCAATGATGCTGCCATCCTCTTCCATGATGCGCACCAAACACTCTTGGCTCGCGGGACGATGGTTGTAAGCGTGCACAATTGGCTGACTGTAGGTAATGATGTTCTGCTTGAGAATGGCGCGGCTCACACAACTCAACCAACCCAACTGCTCTTTCCGCACATCTTCATTAACCTCAATGTCTTTGGCATTACAGATGTGAGTATTACTTCGCACCCCAGCTCTTCGCGCTTCAATGCCTTTGAGGAGCAATTCATCCGGCGATGCAGTTGGAAAATCACGACGGCTGACTAAACCACCACACAGCGAAATCGAAAGGTAATCAATGTCTCGTAAGCCACTTGGCTCAAAGTTGGTTTGCTCGACCGCGTCAGCAAAGCGAGTAAAGTGTTGCTTGATCGCTTCGCTACTGGTGTCAGCTTTGAATAAGAACGCCCACTCACCAACACCAATGCTATAAAGCTGTAGCGCAGCCGGTTTACCAAGGCGTTTACGCAGGCGATTGCTAAAGTGCATCGACAAGTCTTTCAACAGTTGGTCGCCAACGCGATAGCCGTACTTTTCGTTGATATGGCTAAAGTTAAGCAGTTTAAGTGTCAGTAAATGCTCATCGGTATCAATGCTGATCAAACGCTCTTGCAACGCAACGCGATTTTGTAATCCTGTGCGGCTATCTCGGCGGAAGCTCTGTTCTAGCTTTTTCGCTTGGCGATCGAGTTGATAGCCCATATGAGCATTCATGTTGTTGAGATCGCCAATCGCATTGCGGATCAGGCTAAACAAGGGAGAGATAGAAGTGCTCACTTCTTGCTGTGGCATGTTAAGCGCAGCAACTTCATCCCCTTCACGCATCGCCAAATAAGTCAGGCTATGGTGCAGAATTTCTTGTTGGTGATTCTCGCCGTACAACTCGCCCATGCAGTAACTGCCCGACGTGTGAGAAATGTCCGTGAAGGCACGAACTTCATCGCTGCTATCAATAAAATCAAGTCGCGATGCGCAGTTATAAATCATCACGGCTTCAGGTTGATGCATGGAAAGCTCCACCACCCCATGGCGAACTTGCTCAAGCGTTAACGAAGGATGGTTGTAACAGAACTGCACTTCATCACCCAAGCACCAAGGGCGATCGAAGCTCATGCTGCCGTCGGGATGGATTTCCGTCACGGCACACACCTCTTTGCGCCCAATAGATTCGCGATAAAGTGGAAAATTCAGCAGTTGATTAAGCGTCAGGTCGTGCCCATCAGCAAGGTAATGTTTGTACACATCCAGCGCTTTACGCTCTCCTAAGCGATACAAGCGCGTCCCTTTGGCGTGAGTAACCTTGTGCGGCATACCGATTGGGTTCCACTCAGAATACGCACTCGTCCATGTTTTCAAAGTATTGCTGTGCAAGGCAACCGCGACAACCGCTTCGTCATAAACTTGGTCTTGATGCAAAACCCAACAACCGTCATCGATGGTTTGAGCCAAGCCGCCAGAAACCTTCGGACCGTCGGCATCAAATACGCGATACACCGGATAGTCACGGCGTTCGATTTGGACAGAAAAGCTAATAATGGCTTTGGAGTTATCTTGCAGCTGTAAAGCTTGCTTGAGATCGTAGCCGTCGATATCTGGCGAGAAGGAATAATGCTGAACCGCAGACGTGAGCGTGGTTTGTTCAAACTCCATCACACACACTAAGCAGCCATGGTTGATGATTTCACCTTCCAAGATAACGTGACGGGTGCTGTGACCGATGATGTGCGTGTTGGGTAATCTTTCGAGTATTGCCCGAGCGAGCGAGACGGCGGAGTCGCGTGATTGGGTGGATAAGAGTTGCACCAGATAACGTTTATCTGCACAACACTGAGAAGTGACTAAAAAGTCATTAAGCTGATCCACATTTTGAACCAGTTGAGAGAATGCTCGCATTTACCCTACCACTGCCGTCATCAAGCCACACCACATGAAAGTGGTTTTATTATTTTACTTTGATGAGAGTAATTTACGTGGCTTTAGGCGGCTTTTCTAGGGTCAGAATTAAGATTGCATGGATTAATGCGAAAGCGATTACAAAAGCGCGAGTAACGACTGCAAGTTATTGATTTCAATGTCAGGTAACGTTCGCGTTTTTGCCTGAGTAATGACATTTTTATTCATATCATTGAACCAGCATGCGGCAAAACCCGCGAGTTTCGCGCCTTGAACGTCTGTTACTAAGTGGTCACCGACATGAAGAATGTGCTCACTAGGCAAATCCAGAAACTGCTGCGCTTTGGTGAACATGTCCGGCGCAGGTTTCGCGCTGCCATCTGGCCCTGCTTTCAGCACTTGCTGGAAATAAGGCGTAAGACCAATTCTATCTAAATCGACATTACCGTTGGTGATCGCTACCAGCGGGATTTCTTGCTCGAGTTCAGCAAGTACATCGAGGCTTTGCTGTGGTACTTCAAAACGGTTACGCCAATCTAAAGCGACCTCGACTGCGGCTTGCGCAGCGGTATGCGCCGCTTCGTTATCGTACCCAACTTGAGAGAAAGCTTGCTTGAGCTGCACTAAACGCCACAAAGTGACATCACTCTTCAGCTCAGGTTGTTGCTGCACGACACGCTGCTTGAGTGCAAACCAATCGGTTTTATCCATGTGAGCGACCGCCGGATGATGGTGTTTAAGCCAAGATAACAACTCACGCTCCATACGAACTATCACTGGGTAGTTGTCATAGAGGGTGTCATCAAGGTCAAACGTCATCGCCTTTACAGGCGCAATACGGCGGTAGAATTTCATGGGATTCCTTGGTTAATCCGACTTGTCGTCGTTTCTCTTACGCGCTCTTGGATGCGCCTGATCATAAGCTTGCGCTAAATGTTGGAAATCCAAGTGGGTATAGATTTGGGTGGTGGAGATGTTTTCATGCCCCAATAACTCTTGCACCGCACGTAAGTTATTGCTCGATTCCAGCATGTGCGTTGCAAACGAGTGTCGCAGTTTGTGCGGGCTAATGTGACTCGCGACGGACTGTTTCTGCCCCCACTCCGCCATGCGCTTTTGCACACTGCGATGTGAGATTCGTGTACCCAGCTTAGATACAAACAAGGCAGGTTCACCCGGCGCAGCTAAATCACCACGTACACGCAACCACTTGCCAACCCATTCGGTTGCCATACCAGAGAATGGCACTTTACGCTCTTTGTCACCTTTACCAATCACTCGTAATTCGCCACTACGTAACTGAACATCACGCACATCGACGCTAACCAGTTCTGCCAAACGCAGACCAGCGCCGTACATTAGCTCCATCATGGCACGATCGCGCACCGCTAACGGGTCGTCCTCGTTTACTTCGAGCAATTGGTTTACTTCATCCACATCAAGGTTCTTTGGTAGTGGACGTTTCTTACGTGGCGCCGAAACCCCTTTGGCTGGGTTCGCTGACATTTCTCCACGTAGGATCAGGAAATCGAAAAAGCTGCGTAGAGAAGATAAGCGTGTCGCTAAGCTGCTGGCTTTCATGCCTTCACGCATGCCTTTACCTGCCAGTTGACGCACCCAACCCGCATCAACTTGCGACCAATCTTTCAACCCCATCTCAGCCAAGTGGTGAGCCATGGTTTCCAATTGTTGTTTGTAGTTGCGTTGGGTGTGCAGGCTAAGCCCCTTTTCGCTTCGCAGGAATTCGTAGAAGCGTTCAAGAGGCTTTTGAAGACTATTTGGCAGAGGAGTGTTGGGAGTTGTCGTCATCGTGACTTTGCCATACCAATGTTTGAGCGAGATGTGCCACTACTAAGGATAGGTGACGCAAAAACAAGGTATCCATATCTGGTTGGAAATGACCGCCATCCTCGCTAGAAAATGCCAGTACGCCAAGCGTCTGTTTTTTCACAAGCGGTAACACCACATAGGAACCCATTTCTGGAACGTCCATATCCCCAAACAACGCTTCACGATCCACTTTACGCAGACGACCTAAGTACGCCTCTTTGCCGTTTAAGTGGTTGGTAGCAAAACGTTGGTAGCTTTCCTTACTCAATTGAGTCGCAGCATCACACTGGCTCAATAGACGCACATAAGCCTTCAAACCAAGGTCTTTGGCTTTGAGTTCAATGGCGTTGATGACTTGCTTGAAGTCACCACACTTAAGGATTTGCCCTTGCAGATCCATGAACTCGTAGAAGGTGCGATCGTTGTTCGCCGCCAAAGACATCAGAGTAGTGATTTCTTCTTCTAGCTCTTCTATACGCTGGCGCTGGCGGTTCATTTGAATGTGAACCAAAGAAACCGTACCTAAATCTGTATGTGGCAAAGATAGGCGATCGACCAATTCAGGGCGCTGAACAAAGAAGTCTGGGTGGTCTTTTAAATACTGCGCCACCACTTCTGCAGTCAGCGCATCCGCTTCAACTTCTGAGATCTGGTTTTCTTGCTCTTCAACTAGCACGACAATTGACCATCAAATACGTGAGTTGCAGGACCAGTCATAAACAGCGGTTTGCCTGGACCTTGCCAAGAGATGCGTAGGTCACCACCAGGAAGTGAAACTTTCACGTTTTCATCCAGTAGACCTTGCAGGATGCCCACCGCAACTGCGCCACAGGCACCGCTGCCGCAAGCTTGCGTTTCACCCGCGCCACGCTCATACACGCGCAGACGAATGTGATTGCGATTCACAACTTGCATAAAGCCCGCGTTCACACGCTCAGGGAAGCGCTCATGTGATTCTAGTAGCGGGCCAAGTGTTTCCACTTCAGCCGTATCCACATCGTCAACCACGGTCACCACATGCGGGTTACCCATGCTCACTGCGCCACAGAACAGGGTCTTATCGCCTGCACGCATGATGTAGGTTTTCTCTTTCTGCTTCGCTTTGAAAGGGATCTTGTTCGGCTCGAACTCAGGTACGCCCATGTTCACCGTAACTTCACCATCGTCTTCAACATCAAGAATCATCTTACCTTTCTTGGTGCTCACGCTGATGCTGTACTTGTTGGTCAAGCCTTTCAAACGGACGAAACGTGCGAAACAGCGAGCGCCATTACCACACTGCTCAACTTCACTGCCATCGGCATTAAAAATGCGATAATGGAAGTCGCTTTCAGGATCATAAGGCGCTTCAACCACGAGCAATTGGTCAAAACCAACGCCCGTGTGACGATCCGCCAAACGACGGATCAAATCTTGCGAGAAAAACACGTTCTGGGTAATGCAGTCGACGACCATAAAGTCGTTGCCCAAACCGTGCATTTTGGAAAAGTGGAAATGCATTTGTTGTGTGTTACTCCGGTAGAATCTGTTCCAGCTGCCACAAACTGGTCAGCTCCTCACGCTGGCGAACAAGGTGGCTTTGATTGCCATCCACCATCACTTCCGCCGCTCGGGTACGAGTATTGTAGTTCGAAGACATCACAAAACCATAGGCGCCAGCAGAGCGAACCGCGAGTAGATCACCTTCTTGCAGCACTAGTGCTCGATCTTTGCCCAAGAAATCGCCCGTTTCACAGATAGGACCGACCAAATCGTAAGTCTGTGCTTCACCTTCACGTGGTACTACAGGAACAATATCTTGCCATGCTTGGTACAGCGCAGGACGCATTAAATCGTTCATTGCCGCATCGATAATCGCAAAGTTCTTGTGCTCTGTGTGCTTAAGGAATTCCACACGCGTTAGCAAGATACCGGCGTTAGCTGCAATCGCACGGCCTGGTTCGAAAATCAGTTCAAGATCTTGATGGTTCTCAAGACGACCTAACAGTGCTTTCGCGTAATCAGAAGGCTGTGGTGGCAATTCATCACGATATACCACGCCTAGACCACCACCAACGTCCAAGTGACGGATGTTGATGCCTTGTGCTTTCAAGTCATCAATCAACGCTAGTAGACGATCTGTTGCGTCGATGAAAGGTTCAATCTCAGTCAGCTGAGAACCGATGTGGCAGTCGATACCTTGAACGTTTAGGTTTGGTAGGCTCTGAGCAAATTTATATACCGCAGGCGCACGGTCAAACGCGATACCAAATTTATTGTCACGTAGACCAGTCGAAATGTAAGGGTGAGTCTTAGCGTCTACGTCAGGGTTAATTCGTAGAGAAATCGGTGCAACCACGCCTAGCTCGCCCGCGACTTTGTTCAAGCGCTCAAGCTCAGGCTCTGATTCCACGTTGAAGCATTTAATGCCCAGTTCCAGTGCGCGTTTCATCTCTGCAGGCGTTTTACCAACACCCGAGAACACCACCTTCTTCGCATCACCGCCAGCCGCGATAACACGCTCAAGCTCACCACCAGATACGATATCAAAGCCTGAGCCCAAACGAGCCAGTGCGTTCAATACGCCAAGGTTTGAGTTTGCTTTTACTGCGTAACAAACAAGATGAGGATGCTGACCCACAGCGCTATCGAACGCATTCCAATGACGCTCTAACGTCGCGCGTGAGTAAACATAAAGAGGAGTGCCATGCTGCTCGGCAAGAGCTTGAAGTGAGACGTCTTCGGCCCAAAGCTGGCCATCATCCTGATAGTTGAAGTAATCCAAAATTTGCTTCCCTTAATTAATTCGACTGCTAAACCCTGATTTCACCCTAAGGGTGGCTAATTATTGTGACTGCTCGTTCTGCTGAGCGTCATCTGGGATGTAAAGTGAACCTGATTGACCGCAACCAGCAAGTGTCGCTGCAACCATCACAAACAACACAGTAAGTAATTTTTTCATTTTGCATATCGTGATTATTAAACCAATGCCCCCTATAATCGCACCACACTCAGGAAAAGCAATAGGATAGACGGATGAACGATACTGAATTTCATCAACTCGTGGATGCGCAGATGCAACTCATCGAAGAATCCATCGATGATTCAGGTGCAGACATTGATTACGAAGTCACTGGCAACGTAATGACATTAGAGTTTGAAGACCGCAGCCAAATCATCATTAACCGCCAAGAGCCAATGCATGAGATCTGGTTGGCATCGAAGTCTGGTGGCTTCCACTTCAAGCTAGTCGACAACAAATGGACTTGCTCTAAAACGGGCATGGAACTGTTTGAAATGGTGAAAGAAGAGTGTGAAAAACACGCTGGTGAAACGATCGATTGGGCATAAGCCAAATGGGTCTTCTTGACGACCAGTCACCTAAACGAAAAAAGAGCACCGAGGTGCTCTTTTTTGTTGTTCGGTTTACGCGTTCACCGCTTTGGTTGGGCGAGTCGGCGTACAGCCATCATTACGGTAAGGGATAATGTAGGTGTTCCCTTCTTCTGGATGAATAATTTGGTAGTACTGCGGCAAGTTAAAGTTAATAAACTTGGACGATACACGATTATCATCTTTCACCGAGGTGTAAAAGCTGTTCACAGACGCAATCATTTCATCTTTCGAACCACTGAATTGATGATAAACCTCAACTTGGTTTGACTCATCCAGTACGTAGATATTGAAACCATCGTCAGTGTCTTCAAAGAAGAACTGCACCAAACCTTCACTGGCAAAGCCATCCACTACTTCTGGTAGTTGATACTCTTGCTCACGATCCAGCATCAACAGCGGTGAACCTTTCAGCTTGTTGGTTGAAATGCTGCGGTAGAAATCGACCGAGTTTTCCAGTTTCTGAACCGATACGCCACGACGTTCAAAGAACAAACCGTAAGTTTGGTTAGCAAGGCGCATGGCTTTAAAGCGACGGCGTTTCTCTTGTTCAACTGGCTTCAAACGTAAGTCGATACACTCTGCCAATAGCTGATACACCATATTGCGCATCACACCACGCATGTTCTTCGCGTAGCAGAATACATCCACCGACTCTGGCGGAATCGCATCTTGGTGCATTTTACCAAGGATGGTCTTCAACGCATCTAGCATCGCAGTTTCGCCTTTGAAGTGCAGGGTACGCA
Source organism: Vibrio owensii (assembly GCF_002021755.1). NCBI lineage: Bacteria > Pseudomonadati > Pseudomonadota > Gammaproteobacteria > Vibrionales > Vibrionaceae > Vibrio > Vibrio owensii. Next base: position 1,928,440 of record NZ_CP019959.1, on the reverse strand, counting down.
CTTCGTGCCATGAGTTGCGATAAACCAAATCGACACTGCCGACCAAGTTAATTTGCTCAGGACCAAAGCTGAAGATATCAGTGTTCTTCACATCCACTTTGAGTGAGCGGCCAGACAGCTCTGCCGTAGGATCATTTTCAAAGTTGATGAACATCGCCATCTGACTAATTTCGCACGGGCTACCGAGCGCTTGCATGGTTGGGCGACGCTTGCGTAACGAGAAGGTGTTACGTAGGTCACTCACCATTTGGTAGAACTTATCGATGTCTAACTGCGCCTCACGAACAACGGCATGCAGGCGAGTAGATTCCGTAATCAAACCATTGAAGAACGCCCAAGAAACCAACTTACTCAAGTACTCATGGTGCTCAAGACAAGGTTGCCCAAGAATGCGGTGCGCAATCAGTGGTTGCTTGTACAAGTACCAACCTGATTTGTTCACCCCACCCTCTTTTACTTCAATGAAGCTTAAGTCGGGTTCGTGCAAATCTGGCGAGATCTGAGGGTTAAGCAAGGTAACTTTACCCGGCAGCACTTCGAATGCCGCGTACAGCTTACGGGCAAGAATGCTAATATCTTGCGGGCTGATCGCCGAAGTAATGTCGTTGCGACGCGCAAACTGAATCAAGTTACGGTAGCTTTGCATCAAAGCATCCAACAATGCATGGTGCACCACTTTCACTTGTTCTACTTTCCAGTTACGGCGATCGTCGAGCTCTGCCAATACCGCTTCATCCCAATCCCATTTCGCAATCATGTCGCTCAAGGCTTCACGACGCCAAGCTACAGAACCTACATCAGGTTCGCGAGACAGTTTTTCATGGGTTTTAAGGTAGAAACAGCGGCGAACTAAATCCAAACGTGTGTCGTCTTGGATTCGCTCTAGGTAACGCGTTACTTTCTCTAGCATCAAGTAGTACGCATCCATGCCGTACAAGTCAGGCTCGTGGGCAAAGAAGCGACGTTTGGTGTCGATACTGAGAAGTTGTGTGTGCGGGTATTCCCACGAGTAAGCTTCAAGCAGGATCGCTTTCAACACGGACTTGTAAGGGGAATCGATACTCTTGTACAGCTGCCACAAGTTCGAACCGAAGTATTCTTCAGCAGGAATGCGGTTAAGCTGACCAAAGTTGATCCACTCATCACAGTTGATGTAGCCATCTTTACAAAGCAGTGCAACGTACTCGTCGTAACACTCTTCCATTTCTGGTGGCACGATTTGCCACAACAAGCGCTGTCCTGCCAGACGAACCGCAGAACGGTAGAATTCATCCAGCAGTAATAGATGCTGAGAAGAACCACAGTTATCGCCGGTCATCTCTTCAGAACGGTTACTACGAAAACGCTCTTCATCCATTAAGAAGAAGTTCGCTTCTACACCTTGGCTTTGTGCCCAATCGGTGATCAGCAAGCATTTGTTGGTCAGCAGTTCACGTTGGTCGTTATCCATCTCCGGTGAGATACACACCCAAATATCCAAATCACTTGAAGTACTTTGACCAATAGAAGACGTACTGCCCATGGTGTACAAACCTAAGATCGCAGGTTGCTCTGCCGTCTTAAGCGGTTGACCGATTGTCAGTTGGGTATCATCAAGGAATTGCTGTTGGAGCTCGTTCAGCTCTAGACCAAACACACCATAAGGGACGTCTGCATCGTAGTAGCCGGGAATAACAGGGTGGTTGTAGTTCAACAAGGCTGGAATCAAGTGGAAGACTTGCTGGCTTTGCGAATCCATAAGCGCCAGCGCACGGTCGATCCGTTGCTGGTTCAGGTTATCTAATCGCTGAATAAGTTTTTGGGTGTAAGCCTGCAAGGGAAGTTCCTTGGTTGAACAATCACGAAAATCTGCTGATGTTTTAAACCAAAATGGTGTAAAAACGTGATCAATTTAACACTTTCATCAGGGTTGGTAAAGATTTCCACCCGCAAATAGTTGTGGTCTGAAAACCCCACACTAGTCGCAAAAATCGATAGCGCAGTAGTGTCGCTTGTATTCACCTATAACTAATAATAGTCCTTAGCCTAAATGAGAATCCAGTCACACTATTTTCATAACGTCATGTAATTCGATTCATGACACCAAGAGAAGCCTAACTAACATTAAGACTTTCACGCGTTGAGTGGTAGGATTAGGCAAAACTAAAACAGCATTGAGAAGACCATGACACAATCTACGCCAATTCGCATTGCAACTCGAAAAAGCCCTCTTGCCCTATGGCAAGCTCACTATGTAAAAGACGCACTTCAAGCCGCTCATCCAGGTCTGGAAGTTGAGCTGGTTACTATGGTGACCAAAGGCGACATCATTTTGGATACACCGCTAGCCAAAGTCGGTGGTAAAGGCTTGTTTGTGAAAGAGCTAGAAGTGGCAATGCTTGAAGGTCGCGCAGACCTTGCGGTGCACTCAATGAAAGATGTACCAGTAGACTTCCCTGAAGGTCTTGGCTTGGTGACGATTTGTGAGCGTGAAGACCCACGTGATGCATTCGTTTCTAACACTTACAACAACATTGATGAGCTGCCACAAGGTGCAGTTGTAGGTACTTGTAGCCTGCGTCGTCAGTGTCAGTTAAAAGAATACCGCCCAGACCTAGTTATCAAAGAGCTGCGTGGTAACGTAGGTACTCGTCTAGGTAAGCTAGATGCAGGTGAATACGATGCAATCATTCTTGCTGCTGCAGGTCTGAAACGCCTTGAGCTAGAAGAGCGCATCCGTAGCTTTATCGAGCCAGAGCAATCGCTACCAGCAGTAGGCCAAGGTGCAGTAGGTATTGAGTGCCGTGTGGATGACGAACGTCTACTTAAACTGCTTGAGCCACTAAACCACCAAGATACGGCAGACCGCGTAAGATGTGAGCGCGCGATGAACCTCACGCTTGAAGGCGGCTGTCAGGTGCCTATCGGCAGTTACTCACTGCTTGATGGTGACAACATTTGGCTACGCGCATTGGTTGGCGAACCAGACGGCAGCCTAATTGTGCGTGGTGAAATTCGCGGTCACCGTAACGATGCCGAAGCACTCGGTGTTCAACTGGCTAACGAGCTACTTGAAAACGGTGCGCGCGACATCCTAACCAAACTGTACGCAGACCACGAATAATCATGGCAGTGTTGGTCACTCGTCCGGGAGAGCAAGGCATGGCGCTTTGCTCTCTGCTCGAAAGGCACGGCAAAACTGCAATTCATCATCCTCTGATCGACATCGTCGCCGATCTCAGCGACACACAACTCTCCAAATACATTGAAACCGCTCAAATCATCATTGCTGTTAGCCAACATGCGGTGCAATGCGCAGAGCAAATCTTGCAGAACCACGCTAAATCATGGTCTAAGCAGGCTATATACCTTGCCGTTGGTCAAAAAACAGCACACTATTTGAGCAAATGTACCCAACAGAAAGTACACTATCCACAAGTCAGTGATAGTGAGCACTTGTTGCAGCTTCCCGAGCTAAACAATGTAGAAAAACAAACAGTTCTGATCCTCCGTGGCAACGGTGGTCGAGAGCTGATAAAAGATGCATTGGTGAGACGTGGAGCAAAAGTTCACTATAGTGAGACTTATAAGAGAGAATTTATCCCATTCGATCCAGTAAGCTGTGTCTCACTATGGAAAACCCAACAAATCGACCAGGTTATCGTCACCAGTGGTGAACAACTGGATTATTTGTGCAGCCAATTGACGTCAGAGCAATTGACTTGGCTTAATCAACAAGAGTTGTATATCCCCAGTCAGCGAATCGCTGACATCGCAATTCAACGGGGCTTCACTCAGGTCAGGTGCACAGGAAGCGCATCCAACCAAGAATTACTGGCTGCTCTCCAGCCCTAGCTACACAGGATATAGGCATGACAAGTAAAAATAACGACCAAAAGAATAACGATAAAAACCTTTCCGAAGAAACCACATCGGCACCGCTAGCTGAAAAAGACACGCCTAAGAAGGAATCTGAACCAAGCAAGGCAGAATCAAAGCCTGCTGAGCCAACCAAACCAGAACAACCAAACAAAGTTGAATTTGAAGAGAAGCAAGGCAAACGCGGCGTCAAGCTAGGTACTGTTGCTATCGTCTTATCACTGATTTTTGGTGGCGGTCTCACTTACAAAATGCTTGAGCAGCAATCTGAATACCAAACTCAGATCGCTCAACTGCAAAGCCAACTGGAACAAGCTCAATCAGCAATGAAGCAAGAGCTTAGCCAAGTAAAAGAAGAAACCATTGAAAAAGCGACCACTGTCACTCACAAAGCAGAAGTGGTACTGGGTCAGCAACAAAAGAGCATCGAAAGCCTACAACTGGCTGTCGCTGATGTGAAAGGTCGTCGTCCAAACGACTGGCTACTAGCAGAAGCTGACTACCTAGTAAAACTGGCAGGTCGTAAATTGTTCTTAGAGCACGATGTAGAAAGCGCGACTCAATTGATGGAAAGCGCGGATCAACGTATCGCCGCGCTGAACGATCCAAGCTTGGTCGGTCTGCGTAAAGCCATGGCAAACGACATTACTAAGCTGCGTGTTGTTCCTTTAGTAGACCGTGATGGCTTGGTATTGCGCCTCACTGCGCTACAACAGCAAGTAGACAAGCTGCCACTTGCGAATGCTTTGCTACCAGAAGCGGCTGCGGTAGAGAAACAACAAGTGTCTGAAGACATTGCAAACTGGCAAGATAACTTGATGACGTCATTAAAAGACTTCTCAGAAAACTTCATTACCTTCCGCACTCGTGACGGCAACGTAATCCCTCTATTGTCACCACAACAACACTTCTACTTGAAAGAAAACATCAAAGCGAAGTTAGAGACGGCAATCAAAGCGGTTTACCAAGAGCAAGGTGAAATCTACACCACCTCTTTAGAAACAGCAGACAAATGGGCAATGGCATTCTTCAACCAAGACGACAACTCGGTGAAAGAATTCAACAAGACACTGAGCCAACTGAGTAAGCAAGACATTCAAGTTGAATACCCTGCGAAGCTAGAAAGCCAAAACCAACTCTCTGACGTGATTCGTGAACGCCTACGTCGTGAAGTGACCACTATGACAGGTACGGAGGATAAGTAATGGTTCGTCTTATTTTCCTATTTGTTGTTCTTGGTGCTGGTCTGTTCGTTGGCACTCAGTTCTCAGGTCAGCAAGGTTATGTCCTGATCTCAATCGCGAATACAACGATAGAGATGAGTGTCACTACTCTGGTGATCTTTGTGATTGCCGCATTGGCAGCGTTGTTCTTCTTAGAGTACCTAGTCAAGAAGTTGGTGTACGCAAGCTCAAGCACTTGGAACTATTTCAGTGTGCGCAAAATGCGTCGCTCTCGTCGTTACACCAACGAAGGCATCATCAAGCTACTTGAAGGTGACTGGAAAGGTGCAGAGAAGAAAGTGACACGTTGGGCAAACCACCACGACATGCCTCTCCTGTGTTACCTAGTGGCTTCAGAAGCAGCACAAGGTCAAGGTGACAAAGCGAAGCGTGACCAGTACCTAGAGCTAGCAAGCCAGCAAGAAAATGCGCACCTAGCAGTAGAACTGACTCGTGCAAAACAGTTTATTCGTGATAACGAATTCGAATCTGCATTCGACACACTGCAAACACTGAAAGGTCAGTACGCGAATAACTCGATTGTTCTTAACCTGCTTAAAACCACTTACATGCAACTTAAGCTATGGCAACCGCTGATAGACCTGATGCCTCAGCTAAGCAAAGCCAAACTGGTTACGGAAGAAGAGCAAGCGGAGCTGGTTCAGAAAGCACAATGCGGCTTGCTACACGAAGTGGCTCAGCAGCAAGGCAGCGAAGGTCTTATCTCACACTGGAATGGTTTGCCACGTAAGGTAAAACAAGACGCTCATTTGATCGGTTGTTTTGCTCACGAGCTCATCTCACGTAAAGCAGATAACGAAGCATTCACAGTAATCAAAGAAGCACTGAAGAAAAGCCCAACACCAGAGCTCTACCAATTACTGCCAGAGCTAAACCTACCGGATAGTCACCCAGTCATCGTATTCTTGGAAGGTGTCTTGAAGCGTGAACCAGAAAACGCAGCGGCACAAAGTGCATTAGCGCACTTCTTCTTCCGCCAAGAAAAATGGCAAGAAGCGCAAGAGCACTTTGAGGTTGCGCTAAAACTTCGCTCAGACGTTTCTGACTATGCTTACCTAGCAGACACACTAGAGAAGCAAAACCTGACAAAAGCGGCTCACGAGGTCTCTCGTAAAGCGCTAACGCTAGTTCAAAACAACTAAGCGATTCAGAAAGTAAAAAGCCGACAGTTTACTGTCGGCTTTTTTATTGCCTGCAATTTCTCACACCCTATCATCGTAACGACTGACTCCCCTAAGAGCAGAGAACCCTCTACTGCCTACACCTGATTAGAAATAATCATCAAAGCTTCTGTCGTTCATTCCAAGCTGCTCTTCTTCGTGTCATTAAGAACCACGTGAAACAGCCGCGAGCACTTCCTACAAGATAGAGAGATTGGTTCTAAATGGTTAGGAGGGAAAACCTCCTTCAGAGCACAGTAAAGCGTAGTAATGGCAAAAGAAATAATTAGAGTAATGTTATGTACTCATTTCAATGAGAAAGGCCCCATACAGCGCTTGGGTAGCGTTTGTTATAAAAGCTAAAGCAAAGAGTCATGTTCATCGGTAATAAGTATTAAAAGGTGCTCAGACGCTCTAATACATATTGAATACTACAGCGAGTAGAAACTCTCTTTTGTTGAGAAGATAGGGATAGGAATGGCGAGGAGAAAGCTCAATCACTTTCGCTAGACGGCGGCTTCTATAATCCTTCAGACAGAGAAAATAGAAGGCCTCAAAGTACGACTTAACACTGGGCTGCTTATTGAGTGGAGAGCAGAAGCGCTAGTTTGGAGCTGTACTCGGTTAGGAGGTTGATTCAGATGCCTTGAACTACCTCCCAAGTACCAGAAACGACAAAAGCCCGTTGGTTTCTCAACAGGCTTTCTATGTAGTGTCTGAGTTCAGGGGCAACTAATCCGGGGTCGCGACTGACTTAGGACTTGATGCAAATCCCGTCTAATTCACAAACGCCAGAAATGAAAAAAGCCTCGCTATTTCTAGCGAGGCTTCTTAATAGTGGCGGAGAGATAGGGATTTGAACCCTAGATACGCTATTAACGTATGCCGGTTTTCAAGACCGGTGCTTTCAACCACTCAGCCATCTCTCCACAAATTGTCATCGTCAGATTAGTACACTGATGATGTTATTACTCGTCTAAGACCAGTAATGATGTTAAAGCCTGGCGATGTCCTACTCTCACATGGGGAAGCCCCACACTACCATCGGCGCTAATTCGTTTCACTTCTGAGTTCGGAATGGAAGTCAGGTGGGTCCAAATCGCTATGGTCGCCAAGCAAATTCTTTAATCTGGAAAACTGATGTTAAGTTCTATTTATACACATTCAATGTTCTTACATCGAGTCCATCAAAACCCCTTGGGTGTTGTATGGTTAAGCCTCACGGGCAATTAGTACAGGTTAGCTCAACGCCTCACAACGCTTACACACCCTGCCTATCAACGTTCTAGTCTCGAACAACCCTTTAGGATACTTAAAGTATCAGGGAAGACTCATCTCAGGGCTCGCTTCCCGCTTAGATGCTTTCAGCGGTTATCGATTCCGAACTTAGCTACCGGGCAATGCGTCTGGCGACACAACCCGAACACCAGAGGTTCGTCCACTCCGGTCCTCTCGTACTAGGAGCAGCCCCCTTCAATCTTCCAACGCCCACGGCAGATAGGGACCGAACTGTCTCACGACGTTCTAAACCCAGCTCGCGTACCACTTTAAATGGCGAACAGCCATACCCTTGGGACCGACTTCAGCCCCAGGATGTGATGAGCCGACATCGAGGTGCCAAACACCGCCGTCGATATGAACTCTTGGGCGGTATCAGCCTGTTATCCCCGGAGTACCTTTTATCCGTTGAGCGATGGCCCTTCCATTCAGAACCACCGGATCACTATGACCTGCTTTCGCACCTGCTCGAATTGTCATTCTCGCAGTCAAGCGGGCTTATGCCATTGCACTAACCTCACGATGTCCAACCGTGATTAGCCCACCTTCGTGCTCCTCCGTTACTCTTTGGGAGGAGACCGCCCCAGTCAAACTACCCACCAGGCACTGTCCGCAACCCCGATTAGGGGTCGACGTTAGAACATCAACACTACAAGGGTGGTATTTCAAGGACGGCTCCACAAATACTGGCGTACTTGCTTCAAAGCCTCCCACCTATCCTACACATGTAGGGTCAATGTTCAGTGCCAAGCTGTAGTAAAGGTTCACGGGGTCTTTCCGTCTAGCCGCGGGTACACTGCATCTTCACAGCGATTTCAATTTCACTGAGTCTCGGGTGGAGACAGCGTGGCCATCATTACGCCATTCGTGCAGGTCGGAACTTACCCGACAAGGAATTTCGCTACCTTAGGACCGTTATAGTTACGGCCGCCGTTTACCGGGGCTTCGATCAAGAGCTTCGACCGAAGTCTAACCCCATCAATTAACCTTCCGGCACCGGGCAGGCGTCACACCGTATACGTCATCTTACGATTTTGCACAGTGCTGTGTTTTTAATAAACAGTTGCAGCCACCTGGTATCTGCGACTCTCGTCAGCTCCATCCGCAAGGGACTTCACCATCAAGAGCGTACCTTCTCCCGAAGTTACGGTACCATTTTGCCTAGTTCCTTCACCCGAGTTCTCTCAAGCGCCTTGGTATTCTCTACCCGACCACCTGTGTCGGTTTGGGGTACGATTCCTTACAATCTGAAGCTTAGAGGCTTTTCCTGGAAGCATGGCATCAATGACTTCACTACCGTAGTAGCTCGACGTCGTGTCTCAGCCTTAAGAGAAACCGGATTTACCTAATTTCTCAGCCTACGCACTTGAACCTGGACAACCGTCGCCAGGCCCACCTAGCCTTCTCCGTCCCCCCATCGCAATTGTAAGAAGTACGGGAATATTAACCCGTTTCCCATCGACTACGCCTTTCGGCCTCGCCTTAGGGGTCGACTTACCCTGCCCCGATTAACGTTGGACAGGAACCCTTGGTCTTCCGGCGAGGAGGTTTTTCACCCCCTTTATCGTTACTCATGTCAGCATTCGCACTTCTGATACGTCCAGCATGCGTTACCACACACCTTCAACCGCTTACAGAACGCTCCCCTACCCAATGCACTAAAGTGCATTGCCGCAGCTTCGGTTTACTACTTAGCCCCGTTACATCTTCCGCGCAGGCCGACTCGACCAGTGAGCTATTACGCTTTCTTTAAATGATGGCTGCTTCTAAGCCAACATCCTGGCTGTCTGAGCCTTCCCACATCGTTTCCCACTTAGTAGTAATTTGGGACCTTAGCTGGCGGTCTGGGTTGTTTCCCTCTCCACGACGGACGTTAGCACCCGCCGTGTGTCTCCCGGATAGTACTTACTGGTATTCGGAGTTTGCAAAGGGTTGGTAAGTCGGGATGACCCCCTAGCCTTAACAGTGCTCTACCCCCAGTAGTATTCGTCCGAGGCGCTACCTAAATAGCTTTCGGGGAGAACCAGCTATCTCCAGGTTTGATTGGCCTTTCACCCCTAGCCACAAGTCATCCGCTAATTTTTCAACATTAGTCGGTTCGGTCCTCCAATTGATGTTACTCAATCTTCAACCTGCCCATGGCTAGATCACCTGGTTTCGGGTCTATATCCAGCGACTGAGTCGCGCAGTTAACACTCGCTTTCGCTACGGCTCCCCTAGATGGTTAACCTTGCCACTGAATATAAGTCGCTGACCCATTATACAAAAGGTACGCAGTCACACCACGAAGGTGCTCCTACTGCTTGTACGTACACGGTTTCAGGTTCTATTTCACTCCCCTCACAGGGGTTCTTTTCGCCTTTCCCTCACGGTACTGGTTCACTATCGGTCAGTCAGTAGTATTTAGCCTTGGAGGATGGTCCCCCCATATTCAGACAGGATATCACGTGTCCCGCCCTACTCGATTTCACTTTATATGCGTTGCCGGTTACGGGGCTATCACCCTGTATCGCACAACTTTCCAGAAGTTTCACCTGACGCATAAAAAGCTTAAGGGCTAGTCCAATTTCGCTCGCCGCTACTTTCGGAATCTCGGTTGATTTCTTTTCCTCGGGGTACTTAGATGTTTCAGTTCCCCCGGTTCGCCTCGCTGCGCTATGTATTCACGCAGCGATACTTACTTATGTAAGTGGGTTTCCCCATTCGGAAATCCCAGACTCAAATGGTTTTTACTACCTAATCTGGGCTTATCGCAAGTTAATACGTCCTTCATCGCCTCTGACTGCCAAGGCATCCACCGTGTACGCTTAGTCACTTAACCATACAACCCGAAGGAGTTTCGAGTTGATGTTCAAATCACCAAAGTTGTCTCTCATTATTTGAATGAGCGAGAGACATTTCGATTTTGCCGGACTCAATTTCGAATAATCACTGTAAAAGTGATATTCCCAAGAACACTTGAATGTGTTTTTTGGTGTTTGTCATAAAGACAAACATTGAGAACTTTACAAACAATCTTAAAGATTGTTTTGTCAGCTTTCCAAATTGTTAAAGAGCTAGATTTCTTAATGAAACCATTTTTAAAGATTCTTTTTCAAGAACACTTAAAGATGGTGGAGCTATGCGGGATCGAACCGCAGACCTCCTGCGTGCAAGGCAGGCGCTCTCCCAGCTGAGCTATAGCCCCATCAAGGTGTCGATACTGCATGCCAATTTCAAAAGAAATTGGTGGGTCTGAGTGGACTCGAACCACCGACCTCTCGCTTATCAGGCGAACGCTCTAACCACCTGAGCTACAGACCCAGTATCGTCTCTTTTACTTATAAACCGTATCAATCTGTGTGGACACTCATCGTGTATAATCATCGTTTAAGGAGGTGATCCAGCGCCAGGTTCCCCTAGCGCTACCTTGTTACGACTTCACCCCAGTCATGAACCACAAAGTGGTAAGCGTCCTCCCGAAGGTTAAACTACCTACTTCTTTTGCAGCCCACTCCCATGGTGTGACGGGCGGTGTGTACAAGGCCCGGGAACGTATTCACCGTGGCATTCTGATCCACGATTACTAGCGATTCCGACTTCATGGAGTCGAGTTGCAGACTCCAATCCGGACTACGACGCACTTTTTGGGATTCGCTCACTATCGCTAGCTTGCTGCCCTCTGTATGCGCCATTGTAGCACGTGTGTAGCCCTACTCGTAAGGGCCATGATGACTTGACGTCGTCCCCACCTTCCTCCGGTTTATCACCGGCAGTCTCCCTGGAGTTCCCGACATTACTCGCTGGCAAACAAGGATAAGGGTTGCGCTCGTTGCGGGACTTAACCCAACATTTCACAACACGAGCTGACGACAGCCATGCAGCACCTGTCTCAGAGTTCCCGAAGGCACCAATCCATCTCTGGAAAGTTCTCTGGATGTCAAGAGTAGGTAAGGTTCTTCGCGTTGCATCGAATTAAACCACATGCTCCACCGCTTGTGCGGGCCCCCGTCAATTCATTTGAGTTTTAATCTTGCGACCGTACTCCCCAGGCGGTCTACTTAACGCGTTAGCTCCGAAAGCCACGGCTCAAGGCCACAACCTCCAAGTAGACATCGTTTACGGCGTGGACTACCAGGGTATCTAATCCTGTTTGCTCCCCACGCTTTCGCATCTGAGTGTCAGTATCTGTCCAGGGGGTCGCCTTCGCCACCGGTATTCCTTCAGATCTCTACGCATTTCACCGCTACACCTGAAATTCTACCCCCCTCTACAGTACTCTAGTCTGCCAGTTTCAAATGCTATTCCGAGGTTGAGCCCCGGGCTTTCACATCTGACTTAACAAACCACCTGCATGCGCTTTACGCCCAGTAATTCCGATTAACGCTCGCACCCTCCGTATTACCGCGGCTGCTGGCACGGAGTTAGCCGGTGCTTCTTCTGTCGCTAACGTCAAATAATGCAGCTATTAACTACACTACCTTCCTCACGACTGAAAGTGCTTTACAACCCGAAGGCCTTCTTCACACACGCGGCATGGCTGCATCAGGCTTGCGCCCATTGTGCAATATTCCCCACTGCTGCCTCCCGTAGGAGTCTGGACCGTGTCTCAGTTCCAGTGTGGCTGATCATCCTCTCAGACCAGCTAGGGATCGTCGCCTTGGTGAGCCATTACCTCACCAACTAGCTAATCCCACCTAGGCATATCCTGACGCGAGAGGCCCGAAGGTCCCCCTCTTTGGCCCGTAGACATTATGCGGTATTAGCCATCGTTTCCAATGGTTATCCCCCACATCAGGGCAATTTCCTAGGCATTACTCACCCGTCCGCCGCTCGACGCCGTTATCGTTCCCCGAAGGTTCAGATAACTCGTTTCCGCTCGACTTGCATGTGTTAGGCCTGCCGCCAGCGTTCAATCTGAGCCATGATCAAACTCTTCAATTTAAGATTTTGTTCGGCTCAATGAATACTGAACATTACATAAGTAATGTTTGAATTGACTGTGCTGAATCTTTCGATTCAATGGTCACTTCGTTTCATTGAAACCTAATTTGATACCGAAATATCTAATTGGATTATCATCAACGAGTGCCCACACAGATTGATAGGTCTATATTGTTAAAGAGCTTGCTTATCGAGAAGTTTTTCTCTCAAAGCGGAGGTGCATTCTAACGAGATAATTGAGAGTGTCAAACACTTTTTTCAATTTATTTTCTCAGAAGCTTTTCACCTCTCCGACCCTGCTGAAGCCTTATCGCGTCTGCCGTGTCGGTGGATGCGCATTATAGGGAACTCAGATCCGTTCGCAACCCTTTTTTGAAAAAAAATGGAAAAAACTGACTGTTCGATGACTATTTCATCAAAAAAGCAAAAAAGAGGGTAAAAAACCCTCTTTTTCTGCCTTAAAAGCCGTATTTAAATGAAAGCGTACGCGTCTGCGAACATACGTTCGCTCTTCGCTTTCTTGTTCTGAGTGAACTGTTCACGTGCTGCACCAGCCATTTCAAAGCGGCCTGCAATATAAATATCGTAGTTTTCTAAGCTTTCGAAATCTTCGGCTACTGCTTGTAGCACGTTACCAACTTTACCTTGCCAGTCTGCAGGTGCCTCTTCTACTACTGGAACAAAGTGAACGTTAGCAAACTTATCGGCAATCTCGACCAGTTCTTCTTTAGCATAAAGCTGGCAGTTGTCTCGTGCACCCCAGTATAAATAGATAGGGTTGGTTTTGTTCTGTGCAACACAGTGATCCAGAATCGAACGCACGTAACTAAAGCCAGTACCACCAGCAATCAATAATAGCGGGCGTTCGCTTTCTTCTTGAACCCAAGCATCACCATGTGGTGCATCAATCTCGATATGACCATCTGTTTCTAGGGCGGCTTGCATTGCTTCAACGACTTCTAGTGCATAAGCATTGTGTTCTGCCGCGCCGATGTGCAGTTCAAGCTCACCTTCATGACGACAAGGACTGCTCGCAATAGAGAAAGGACGTTTGTCTTTTTCACCCATCACGACCATTAGGTACTGACCGGCTTTAAAAGGCACTGGTGATTCTGGGTGAAGAAGGATTTGGTAAGTATTACAAGCTAACGGCTGAATAGACTTTACTTTACATTGGATGGTCATGGTGTTCCTCTCGCTTACTCGTCAAAAGTAAGCACTAAATTACTTTCTGTATAGGCTTGGCAAGGGAATATCCAACCTTGCTGTTGCTCTTTTTCGGTTAGCATAGGTTCGAGGTGATAGCTCACCTCGCCCGTTAGCTTTTTACACATGCACATGGCGCAAGCGCCAACTTGGCAACGGTGCGGGAAGCGAATATTGTTGTTGAGCGCAGCTTCCAACACCGTCTCCCCTTCTTTTACTTGGAACGTAACGTCCATTGGTAGAAGGTGGACTTGATGACTCATAGAATACCTAACTGGTCCCAAATCTCATCGACTTTAGCCACAAGTTTAGGATCTTTTTTGATAGGCGTGCCCCACTCGCGCGTGGCTTCAGATTCAAACTTATTGGTCGCATCGAGCCCAAGTTTAGATGAACTATCCGCCTTACCACGAACTTGAGTGGTATCTCTGTCTGGATCCATTCGAGTTGTCACTGCCCAAATGATGTCATTCCAATCTTGTGCATTGACGTCATCGTCGCACAAAATAATGAATTTGTTATCCGTGTACTGAGCGAAGAAGTCCCACAAGTATTCCATCAATGCTTGAGATTGACCGGCTTGGTCTTTCTTCATTGTCACGACAACAAATTGGTTGTTTGCTGTGGCCGGTAGATAAACATCGACAATTTCAGGACGCTGCTGTTTCAACGCATCCAAATCAGATTGGGTAATCGCTTTATTATCTCGCTCGGTAACTTTAGTTCGTGTCGCCAGTTCAGCATCCCATTTAATGGTTGCATCTAAACCCATCTTGGAGCCAAGCCCAACCACAGGTGAAGCAAAGTCGAGCGAGTCGATTGGCGTGTTATCTATCATCAAGGTATCACGCACAGGATCCATATGCTCTGACATGGCTTTCACGACATCATTCCAATCTCGTGCGTTTACCGATTCATCGCACACAATAACAAACTTGGTATACATGAATTGACGTAAGAAAGACCACACGCCCATCATTACTCGCTTGGCATGCCCCGGATACTGCTTCTTCATGGTGACGACTGCCATTCGGTACGAACAACCTTCTGGCGGTAGATAGAAGTCTTCAATCTCTGGGAATTGCTTTTGCAAAATCGGCACAAACACTTCGTTTAATGCCACACCCAATACAGCTGGTTCATCAGGCGGACGACCTGTGTAGGTGCTGTGATAAATAGGGTCTTTACGCATAGTAATGTGCGTAATGGTAAATACGTGGTGCTTTTCTTTTTCGTTATAGTAGCCAGTGTGGTCGCCGTAAGGACCTTCATCAGCAAACTCGTTCGGGTCGATATAGCCTTCCATCACGATTTCCGCGCTCGCTGGCACTTCCAAATCATTACTGACTGACTTCACGACTTCCGTTTTGCTTCCACGCAACAAACCTGCAAATGCATATTCCGATAGCGTATCTGGCACTGGTGTTACTGCGCCAAGAATGGTTGCAGGGTCTGCACCAAACGCAACCGAAACTGGGAAAGGTTTACCTGGATTGTTTTCCATCCAATCGCGCAGATCAAGCGCACCACCACGATGGGCTAACCAACGCATGATGATTTTGTTCTTAGCAATTTTCTGCTGACGGTAAATACCTAGGTTCTGGCGTTTCTTGTTTGGACCTTTGGTTACGGTTAAGCCCCAAGTAAGCAGTGGCGCAACATCTTCTGCCCAGCAGCTCATTACCGGAATCTTATCCAAATCGACTTCATCACCTTGCCAAACAATGTCTTGGCATGGTGCTTTACGTAAACGCTTAGCCGGCATGTTCAATACTTGCTTGAACACAGGCAGCTTTTCTAAAGCGTCTTTGAAGCCTTTTGGTGGCTCAGGTTCTTTTAAATAAGCCAGCAGCTTACCGACTTCTCTTAATTCTTTAACGTCTTCGCGTCCCATGCCGATTGCGACACGCTCTGGCGTACCAAATAGGTTCGTCAAAACAGGTACGTCGTAGCCGATTGGGTTCTCAAACAACAATGCAGGACCACCAGCACGCAAGGTGCGGTCACTGATCTCTGTCATTTCGTAAGCGGGATCGACGGGGTGAGTGATGCGTTTAAGTCGACCTTTCTGTTCTAGGTGGTCGATAAATTCGCGTAAATCCTTAAAACTCATAGGCCTTCATGCTGGCTGATTAAACTGTCTGCAGTATAACAAATAGGAGGACGCTAAGATCCTCCTATTTTGTGTGGGTATGTGAGCTAGATTGCTTCAATAGAAACAAGACGAAGAGAGGCCTTTTGAAGTGCTATCACTTCAGGAATTCCTGAATTTGCCGCGCCTTCACTTGGCGATTGCTTGAAACAAGCTCTTCCAACCAAGATTGATGCCCCTGCTTCGCTAACTCTCTTGCAACCAAAGTGGCTTCTTCTGAAAGCGCCATCTTGGCTACTAGGAATTGTTTTACGTTCGGAGTAAGTGGATTGGATCTCGTGAGCAACTCAATCGCGTAAGGTTTTAAGGTTGGATTGACGGTGGCATTCATCAATTGTTGTAGTGAGAATTCATCGCTCACCTCAGCCAATCTTTCAAGCTCTGTCTGGCTATTGTAATCTGCGCGCATTCGCCATAGCAGATCATACATGGCCTCATCTTGGCTGACTTGCGCCAAACGCACCACAACGGCTGTTGAAGGCAACCAGCTCGTTACGTTTGCATGAGTTAACTGCTTGGTGAGCGCTTCAAGTGCGTTGGGAGACAAACTGTCTAGCTCGCGAATAAGCAGCGCCTCTCTGGTTTGTACTTGCTGTGAAGTGCCAGTAAGCCAATCTTTCAAATCAAGCTCTTGTCGCTCTGCCGCTAAAACAAACTCCAACGTACTTTGGTCTTGCTTCCAGCGCTTAATCAGACGACTGGCGATCGCAGGGAAATTAAACGCAGGCACACTAAATTCGTAACCATCACCACGTTCAAGTACTTGGTAAGTCGGCGTAATACTGATCTGAGATTCGACAAAAATAGCCATTCTCGGCGTGAGGATGATTTCTTGCTGCTCTAGTTTTTCGAGCAATAGGAAGCGTACGACTTCTTGTTGAGGAAAAGCCAATCGGTCGAGGGCGAATTTGAGAGAGTCGACTTCGTCTCTGACTGCATAATCGAGCAATTCAGATACTTTGGTCTGTATATGGGTATCCTGAAGCCACTGTTCTACTACGGTTTCCTGCATTTCCTTGGCAGATAACGTCGCGGGTAATGTGATAAGTGACAAGCTCAGGAGTAATGACGACAACATTCCTTGTTGCATGTTAACCTCCCGATAACATTTCCTTCATTCTGATACTTCTATCGGGAGAAAGCAATAAAAAAGCCACCGATATACGGTGGCCCTTCGCAGAATTACTTATCTGAGACTACTGACGACGCATTGCATCAAAGAATTCGTCGTTGGTCTTCGTCATCGCTAGCTTGTCGATTAGGAATTCCATTGCATCGATTTCGCCCATTGGGTGAACAATCTTACGTAGAATCCACATCTTCTGAAGCTCTTCGTTCTTAGTTAGAAGCTCTTCACGACGTGTGCCACTGCGGTTGAAGTCAATCGCTGGGAATACACGCTTCTCTGCGATCTTACGGTTCAAGTGGATTTCCATGTTACCTGTACCCTTGAACTCTTCGTAGATAACTTCGTCCATCTTAGAACCAGTATCAACTAGAGCAGTAGCAAGGATAGTTAGGCTGCCACCTTCTTCTACGTTACGTGCTGCACCGAAGAAACGCTTAGGACGGTGTAGTGCGTTTGCATCCACACCACCAGTTAACACTTTACCTGATGAAGGTACTACGGTGTTGTATGCACGAGCTAGACGAGTGATAGAGTCAAGCAGGATAACCACGTCTTTCTTGTGTTCAACAAGACGTTTTGCTTTCTCGATTACCATTTCCGCTACTTGTACGTGGCGAGAAGCTGGCTCATCGAATGTTGACGCCACTACTTCACCTTTAACTAGACGCTGCATCTCTGTTACTTCTTCTGGACGTTCGTCGATAAGAAGTACCATCAACTCACACTCTGGGTGGTTGTATGCGATGCTTTGAGCGATGTTTTGCAGAAGCATTGTCTTACCCGCTTTAGGCGGAGCAACAATCAGACCACGTTGACCTTTACCAATTGGCGATGCCAAGTCTAAAACACGTGCTGTGATGTCTTCTGTAGAACCGTTACCGCGCTCCATTACCATACGCTCGTTAGCGTGCAGAGGCGTTAAGTTCTCGAATAGGATCTTGTTACGAGCGTTGTCTGGTTTGTCGTCGTTAACTGTGTTGACTTTTAGCAGGGCAAAGTAGCGCTCACCGTCTTTTGGTGGGCGAATCTTACCAGCAATTGAGTCACCAGTACGTAGGTTGAAGCGACGAATCTGACTTGGCGAAACGTAGATATCGTCTGGACCAGCAAGGTATGAGCTGTCCGCGCTACGTAGGAAACCAAAGCCGTCTTGCAGAATCTCCAGAACCCCATCGCCAAAGATGTCTTCGCCGCCTTTTGCGTGCGCTTTAAGAATTGCGAAGATGATGTCTTGTTTTCTTAGACGAGCTAGGTTCTCAAGACCCAGGCTTTCGCCAAGCTTTACAAGGTCAGACACAGGTCTGTTCTTCAGTTCAGTAAGATTCATGGTGGTGGATGCTTGTTTAGTCAAAATAAGATCTGTTTTCTAGTTAAGATGGATTTGGTCTCAGGATCGACCAAGAAGAGAAATTTGTTCAATTAACGCGCGATAAGTTAGCACTAATTAATATTCTAGTCCAGAGTTAGAAAAACAAAACCGCGCATTGTCATATTGCACGGTTTTGTTTGTAATCACTTGGTGATTATAGGTTTGCGTCTAGGAACTCTTTTAGTTGAGTCTTAGACAAAGCACCAACTTTCGTTGCCGCTACGTTACCGTCTTTGAATAACAGTAGCGTTGGAATACCGCGAATGCCAAACTTAGGTGGTGTACCTGCGTTATGGTCAATGTTTAGTTTACCGATAGTGAGTTTGCCTTCGTACTCGTCAGCGATTTCGTCCAGGATAGGAGCGATCATTTTACAAGGACCACACCATTCTGCCCAAAAATCAACTAGAACCGGGCCTGCAGCGTTGATTACATCGTTTTCAAAACCGTCATCAGTAAGCTGCAAAATCTTATCACTCATCTTCCACTCCAATGTGTTTTTCGAAACTGGTTGGATGATAACCAGTAAATAGATGCCCTATTGGAATGTATTTACTTTCTTATTGCAAGCTTTAGCTGATATTCTATCGCTATGAAAAAGACGCATATCACAGAGCAAAAGTTCGCCGATTTGGATTTAAAGCCCCAAGTTATTGAAGGATTGGAAAAAAAAGGGTTCGAATATTGTACCCCTATCCAAGCCTTGGCGTTGCCGGTACTGCTCACCGGCCAAGACATTGCAGGCCAGGCCCAAACGGGTACTGGTAAAACCCTCGCGTTTCTTACTGCTACCTTCAACCACCTTCTAACGACACCAGAGCACGAAGGTCGCAAGCCAACTCAACCGCGCGCAATCATTATGGCGCCAACGCGTGAGCTAGCGATTCAGATCTTTAACGATGCTGAACCTTTGATTGCGAGCACTGGTCTTAAAGCAGCATTAGCTTACGGTGGCGAAAGCTACGACAAGCAACTTGCTAAACTGCAAGACGGTGTAGACATTCTTATCGGCACCACAGGCCGTATCATCGATTTCTACAAGCAACGCGTATTCAACCTAAACAACATTCAAGCAGTTGTTCTGGATGAAGCAGACCGCATGTTCGATCTTGGCTTTATTAAAGACATTCGCTTCTTGTTCCGTCGTATGCCTGAGCCAAAAGAGCGTTTGAACATGCTGTTCTCAGCAACGCTGTCTTACCGCGTACAAGAATTGGCATTCGAACACATGCACAACCCTGAGCATGTTGTGGTTGAGCCAGAGCAAAAAACGGGTCACCGCATCCAAGAAGAGCTTTTCTACCCTTCTAATGAAGACAAGATGGCACTGCTTCAAACGCTAATTGAAGAAGAATGGCCAGACCGCGCGATCGTTTTTGCTAACACTAAGCACAAGTGTGAATCAATTTGGGGTCACCTAGCAGCAGATGGTCACCGTGTTGGTCTACTGACTGGTGATGTACCACAGAAGAAGCGTGAAAAGATTCTTGAGCAATTCACTCGTGGTGAAGTTGACCTACTAGTCGCAACCGACGTTGCAGCACGTGGTCTTCATATTCCTCAAGTAACACACGTATTCAACTTCGACCTACCAGATGATTGTGAAGATTACGTTCACCGTATCGGTCGTACAGGCCGTGCTGGCGCAAGCGGTCACTCTATTAGCTTTGCTTGTGAAGACTACGCAATCAACCTGCCACCAATCGAAGAATACATTGAGCACGCAATTCCAGTTTCTGATTACGATGCTTCAGCTCTAATCCAAGACTTGCCTGCACCACTTCGTATGCGCGCACCTCGTACTCAGCAACGTCGCACCAATACAGGTGGCACTCGCTCTGGTAACCGTAAGCCGCAAGGACGTCGTCCTCGTCAGCCGCGTCAATCAGCGCCAAAACAATCATAAAAGGAAACTGAAGTCGTTTATGAGTCAAGCAGGATCATCACCGCTATACGCCGCCATCGACCTCGGGTCGAACAGTTTTCACATGCTCGTTGTGCGTCACATCGATGGCAGCGTTCAAACTATGGCTAAAATTAAGCGCAAAGTTCGTCTAGCCGCGGGCTTAGATGAACATAACTCTCTTAGTATGGAAGCTATGCAGCGAGGATGGGACTGCTTAAGTCTATTTGCAGAACGCTTGCAGGATATTCCTAAACAGAACATCCGCATTGTGGGTACCGCGACATTGCGTACCGCGACCAATGTGGATGTTTTTCTAGAGAAGGCGAACCAAATCTTAGGTCAGCCTATCGAAGTGATTACCGGCGAAGAAGAAGCCGCCACTATATATAAAGGTGTTGCTCACACCTCCGGTGGCAGCGGTCGTCGCCTTGTGGTCGATATCGGCGGTGCGAGTACCGAACTGATTATCGGTGAAGGTTTCGAAGCCAAAGCACTGACCAGTCTAAAAATGGGCTGTGTCACTTGGTTAGAGAACTTCTTCAAAGACCGCCAATTAAATGCACGTAACTTCGAAGCCGCAATTGAAGGTGCGAAGCAAACTCTGATGCCAATCTTAGAACAGTACACCGACCTAGGTTGGGATGTGTGTGTTGGCGCATCGGGTACCGTTCAAGCACTACAAGAGATAATGCTAGCGCAAGGTATGGACGAAGTGATTACTCACTCCAAACTTAAGCGTCTGCAAAAGCAGGCGATGCTTGCTGATCACTTGGAAGAGCTCGATATTGAAGGCCTTACCCTAGAACGTGCTTTGGTATTCCCAAGTGGCTTATCCATTTTAATTGCGATCTTTGAGCTACTAGAAATCGATGCTATGACACTGGCTGGCGGCGCACTACGTGAAGGCTTGGTGTACGAGATGGTTGACGAGCTTCGTCAAAACGACATCCGTGCACGCACTATTCGTAGCGTACAAAGCCGTTACCAACTTGATTGCCATTACGGTGAACAAGTCGCAAAACTTGCGGGCAAACTGCTTGAGCAAGTTGGCGGTGAAGCGTGGGTTACTGAACCTCAAGGTAAAGTGCTGCTAGAAACAACAGCGAAGCTGCATGAAATCGGTCTGACTATCGATTTCAAAAAAGGTGGTGCACACAGCGCTTATCTGCTTCAGCACTTGGATTTGCCTGGTTACACACGCGCGCAGAAGTTCTTTATCGGTGAAATTGCTCGCCGTTACCGTGAACAGCTGACCTCACTGCCGGAGCAACATGCTCTGTCAGGCACCAGTGGTAAACGCGTACTGCGTCTATTGCGCCTTGCGGTTCTACTCAGCCATCGTCGCAACCCTGATCTGGAGCCAAATGTGACTCTAACAGCAGAAGGCGACAAACTGACGCTCAACATTGATGCGCAGTGGCTAGAGGCAAACCCACTGACAGCCGCTGAGTTGGAAATTGAATCCAACCGTCAGACAGACATCGGCTGGCCGTTAAGCGTCGTAGCAATATAATCGACCACTTCTGTCATAACGTATTAAGCCCAAGCACTCGCTTGGGCTTTTTGTATCGAACTTTTACCCCAACAAAACGTGCTGCTCAGCAAAAATCTCAGCTTCTCCGCTCTACATCGAAAAACAGCCATGCTTTATTGATAAACACGATTTAGCCAACCAAGATGTACCATCATGAAAACCGTTTTAATGACTGGCTTAACTGGCACCCTCGCCCCTAAAGTTGCTCATCAGTTCCACCTCCGCGGGTGGAATGTATTGGAATGGAATCACCATCAAATCCCGCCGGATGATCTACAGCAAAGTGAGCAATTTTGGCAACAGCACCATATTGATGCGGTGTGCCATATGGCGATGGGGAGTGAAGCGTGGGCAGCGTGGCTTGGTGAGCACTGCAAACAGCGCAACATTCCTTACCTTTTTGTCAGCACAGCAATGGTATTTGATGCCACAAAAAATGGGCCTTATGGCATCTTTGAAGAAAGAAACACCCAAGATGAATACGGCAAATACAAAGTTCGTTGTGAAGATGCAATCTGGCAAGCAAACCCGGATGCGATGATTGCTCGAATCGGTTGGCAACTCCATCATCAAGCAGAAGGCAATAACATGTTGGCGCATCTCGACCGCCAACATGAAGAGAAAGGCGTTATTACCGCTAGCACGGCTTGGTATCCCGCGACTTCTCATATGGACGATACTGCACTCGCCTTTTTGCAGCTTATTGAGCGGAACGAAGCCGGCTTATATCACCTTGATAGCAACTTAAAGGATAAGTGGAATTTCTACGAACTCGTTTGTGCACTCAAGCAGCATTACAACAAGCCATGGCAAGTGCTGCCAAGCAATGACTATCACCATGACCAACGTTTAACAGATGAACGAATTGCCTTGCCGCCATTGAGTGAACGTTTCAACAAGCCAGAGCAAATCCAACAAGCTGGCATCATAGGAATCAACTGGGGACGGACACACATTCCCCACTATCGAAACAATGGTGTATCGGTCACGACGTTATGCGCCAACCAAATAGAACCTCTTCAACAAGCGTGCAGTGAAGAAGCAATCCCAAAGGCAGAAACAAGCATCAGCGCACTCAAGCAACTTGATGTCGTGACCATCGCGACACCTGCGCATACTCATGCAGAGATCATAAAGACGTTAGATTCAACCAAGCTGATTTGTGAAAAGCCATTGCTAGGATTGAATTCCGACATCACTAACTGGCAGCAACACAACTCCAACCTATTGGTTAATTACGCCTTTGCTCAGCTAGAGACCGCCAAGACGATAGAGAAATGGCTCACCTCGCAAACCCAACCTTGTGTGGTCAATCTAATCATCCAAGTTAACCTACCGGGCACCTTCACACTTAAAGAGTGGTTTCTTGAAACAGCCAGTCACCCTATTTCTTGGTTGCTGCACTGCTTCGGAGACTATTCTCAGTCAACACTGATTGAGGAAAACGGCCAACTGATCGTTGAGCTGCAATGTGGCGACCACCAGCTAAGATTTGTATTTGAATTAACAGGTGAGCCGGGCATCGAGCACATTTTAACGATTCAATCCAACCAGACCTTAACCAGTAAAGGCTACTACCGTGTCGGCGAAAAGTGGCGTTTCGAGCCCATTCTCGTTAATGGCAACGCGATAAATGATGGAGAGTACAGCGAGTCTGATTGCTGGCAGGACGCCAATCAACGCAGTGTCGGTTTGATGCTGGCGATGTTCAATCAAAGCATCAGTTGGGAGAACGGCCTGCAACTTGGCGCCTTCGATGCGCAAAAAGCCATTTTGATTGAGAAGATGCTCCGTTAGCCATTTCACCAACGAGCTTCCTCTACGTTCCGTAACTTCGATAAAAAGGTCTCACTCGGGACCTTTTTTATTGCTCATTTTTACCTTCGTACAGCTTAGGGAGCTTTTGGACACCCATGATCTAATTGCTCCCCACGCTGTACAAAACCCTCTAAATCCCAGTAAGCAGGTACAAAAAAGCCGCTTGATTTAAGCAAGCGGCTTTCGGGGTTCCCACTGATATTAAGACTGAACGCTTGTCGTCACCTTAAAGTCAGGGTTCACCGCAGTCAGCTTCTTAATTAGGTAATTCAGTAATACGCCGTACATAGGAACGAACAAACCAAGACTGATAATCAGTTTGAAGCCGTAATCCACCAGCGCGATTTCCGTCCAATGCTCCGCCATGAATGGATCTGGACTTTGGTAGAACGCAATGGCGAAGAAAGCGATGGTATCAAGTGCATTACCGAAAAGCGTTGAACACGTTGGTGCCACCCACCATTGCTTCATTTGACGTAAGCGGTTGAACACGTGCACATCCATGATCTGACCAAGTAGGTACGCCATGAAGCTAGCAATCGCGATACGAGCAACGAATAAGTTAAATTCCCCTAGGTGACCAAAACCTTGGAATTGACCTTCGAAGAACACCACCGATAAGAAGTAAGACACTGCCAAAGCAGGCAACATCACTAAGAAGATAATCTTACGCGCCAACTGAGCGCCGAAAATACGCACGGTTAAGTCAGTCGCTAAGAAGATAAATGGGAAAGTGAATGCACCCCAAGTGGTATGGAAACCGAAAATAGTAAACGGTAGCTGAACTAGGTAATTGCTAGATGCAATAATGACTAGGTGGAATAGAACCAGATAGATAAGGGCGTTGCGCTGCTGCGCAGGGGTAAAGTTACTCATGCGATACCTTTTTAGTTTGGTTTGGGGGTGAGGGAACCCAAATCGAGTCACTGAATAAAGTGGCTCTTACCAATAATGTAAAATGAAAAATAAACTGGCTTGGCTCATTCTGAGCGAAGCGGTGGGCGATTATACATTAACCACTTTTTGCCGCAAGTCGTCTGTTTTACGCAAACGTTTGAGCATAAAAAAGGGTGTTTCATGTGAAACACCCTTTCAAGAAAAATTCAATTTTTAGAAACCGCGCAGGAACAATCCTGCGAGATAATCCAGCTCTTCCCTGCTCTCTTCAATCGCTAAAGCTTCAAACCAAATCGCTTCGCTGTAATGCTCTGCTTTCATAAACAGTCGGCAACCTTCAAAGTCAATCAACCAAGAGTGAATGTCCGCATCCCACTGTTTTTCCACCACAGTAGCAGAAAGCAGCCCTATTAAACGCTCACCTAAAGCAGGAAAACTATCAAGGTCAAAGCTCGGCGCGGTAATGATTAAGCGCCCTTCTTGTGCCATGTAATCCGCTAAGCCAAATTCCTTTTGCATCTTGGTTCCTTATCCGTGGTGAGTAATGTGTTCTTGAATCAAATCGAGGAATGGGTCGGCGTACTTCTCTAGTTTGCGCTGACCAACGCCGCTAACTGCCAGCATTTCGCCGTAAGACGTTGGCAGAATTTCCGCCATATCAATCAGAGTCGCGTCACTGAAGACCACGTATGGTGGCAAACCATCTTCATCAGCAATCGACTTACGCAGCTTACGTAACTTAGCAAACAGTTTTTTGTCGTAGTTCTTGCTAGTCAGTTTGTCCGACTTCGCCGCACGTGCTGCAGTGTCTAAACGCGGAACCGCTAACTCCAGAGTCACATCGCCACGTAGCAGCGGACGCGCTTCTTCGGTAAGTTGCAGCGTTGAGTTACGCGTGATGTTTTGGAACAGCAGCCCTTTGTGGATTAACTGACGGAAGATACTCACCCAATAGTCGTGACTGTGGTCGCGACCTATCGCGTAGGTAGAAATCTTATCGTGCCCGTTCTCACGTACACGAATATTTTGCATGCCACGTAGTACTTCCACTACGTAGCCCATACCAAAGCTCTGATTAACACGATACACACAAGACAATGCCTTACGCGCTTCTTCCGTGGCATCAAAGTGTTTCGGTGGATCTAAGCAAATATCGCAGTTGCCACATGGCTTCTCACGATACTCACCAAAGTAATTCAATAGCACCTGACGGCGACAAGTCTGCGCCTCAGCAAAGGCACTCATCGCATTCAGTTTGTGGGTTTCCACCTGCTTCTGTGGACCATCGTCTTTCTCATCCAACATACGGCGCAGCCAACTGATGTCCGCTGGGTCATACAACATCATGGCTTCCGCAGGTAAACCATCACGCCCTGCACGACCCGTTTCCTGATAGTAGGACTCGATATTGCGCGGGATATCAAAGTGGACCACAAAGCGCACGTTTGGTTTGTTGATGCCCATACCGAATGCCACGGTCGCCACTACGATTTGGATGTCATCACGTTGGAAAGCTTCTTGAACGTAAGCGCGCTCATCAGCATCCATACCTGCGTGATAACCAGCAGCACGAATGTGGTTGTTACACAGCTTCTCGGTCACCATCTCAACTTTCTTACGGCTACCACAATAGATGATGCCGCAATTCCCTTTTTGGGTTTCAAGATAACGAACGATTTGCGAAACCGGCTTGTGCTTCTCAACTAAGTTATAGCGAATGTTGGGACGGTCGAAGCTGCCTAAGTAAACCTCTGGATTATTCAGTTGCAGACGCTCAAGAATATCTCGGCGCGTTGCATCATCCGCCGTTGCCGTCAGCGCCATAAATGGCACATGGGAAAACTGCTGCTTGAGTTGACCAAGCGCGGCGTATTCTGGACGGAAGTCGTGTCCCCACTGGGAAATGCAGTGCGCTTCATCGACGGCAATCATCGATAGCGGCAAGTTTTCCAAACGCTCAATGAAGTCACGCATCAATACGCGTTCTGGCGAGACGTACACCAACTTAAGATTCCCAGTGTGCATGCGGTTATACACGCTGAGTAGCTCTTCACGAGGCATGGTCGAGTTGATGCACTCAGCCGCTACACCGTTGGCTTTAAGCTGGTCCACTTGGTCCTTCATCAGCGAGATAAGCGGAGAAATGACCAAAGTAATGCCAGAGCGAACCAAAGCAGGAATTTGATAGCACAGCGACTTACCGCCACCAGTAGGCAGGATAACTAAGCTGTCGCGACCTTCTACTGCAGCGTCAATCACCAACTGCTGACCATCACGGAACTCTTGGTAACCAAACACATCCTCCAACACACGTTGAGGCGTTACAGGCGAGTCTGATTGTTCGGCTAACAAGGTAGAGGTCATGAAAAATCTCAGATTGGGTCTTAAAAAGAGGTGCTTATGCATGCTACTAGCACGCAAAGTGAGGGCACATTGTAATGGGGTTTCATGGTGAATAAAACCGCAAATTGTTAGGTGATTCAGCTCACGACTCGTATACTGATTTTCTGCTCTATAAAAACTCAATTAGGTGACATCCCATGACACCAGAAGAACAACAACGCTCACGGCAAGGCGTCTTGCTTGCTATTGGCGCGTACACCATGTGGGGCATCGCACCCATTTACTTCAAATCGATTGCTGAAGTCTCGCCACTAGAGATCTTAAGCCACCGAGTGATTTGGTCTTTCTTTTTGCTAGCCGCACTCCTCCATTTTGGTCGCCATTGGCGCTCGGTTCGCGACATCATTAAAAACAAAACCAAGATGATGTTTCTGGTTTCTACTGCCATTTTGGTGGGTGCAAACTGGTTGATCTTCATTTGGGCGGTGAACTCGAATCACATGCTCGATGCCAGCTTAGGTTATTACATTAACCCACTGATCAACGTCTTACTCGGGATGGTCTTCCTTGGTGAGCGTCTACGTAAGCTTCAGTGGTTCGCGGTTGTCCTTGCTGCTTGTGGCGTATTAGTTCAGCTGATCGTCTTTGGCTCGGTGCCTGTGGTCGCGATAGCGCTGGCAATGAGCTTCGGCTTTTATGGTTTGCTGCGTAAGAAAGTCAGTGTGGAAGCACAAACCGGACTATTCATTGAAACCTTGGTGATGTTACCTGCCACAGCAATTTACTTGCTGTTTATTGCGAGTTCACCGACGTCCAACATGCTAGATAACCCAATGAAGCTGAATACCTTGTTGATTGCTGCAGGCGTGATCACTACCCTACCGCTATTGTGTTTTACTGGCGCTGCAACCCGTCTAAAGCTATCAACGTTGGGCTTCTTCCAATACATTGGTCCAAGTCTGATGTTCTTGCTTGCAGTGCTGATCTACGGCGAACCGTTCACTAGCGATAAAGCCATCACCTTCGCCTTTATTTGGGGTGCCTTGTTGGTATTTAGCTTTGATGGTCTGCGTAATAACCGCAAGTCACGCAAAGCGGCTCGTGCTGCCTGATCGTTTTTTACAAGACATTTAAGAAATTGATGGATAAGCTTGGTCATAATGTGACCAAGCTTTTTTTATTTAATGGAACATATTCAGTACTACGCAACCGACCATGACAACTTGAGTCTGATAGAGGCGAAATACCAGAAATTTGCTTTTCAAAGGCATTACCACCTGGATTTTCATCTCGGTCTGATCACGCATGGTGCGCAGAAGTTCCAATACCAAGGTAACAGCCACCAAGTTGGTCACGGGCAAATTGTGATAATGCCGCCAGATGAGCTGCACGACGGGCAATCTAAGCTCGAAAGTGGCTATGAAGTGAATGTATTTGCGATCGAACCTCACCTATTGAGCGATCTGGCTGATCTTAAGCAAAACGGTCAAATAATACACTTCAACGAGCTGATCATCTCGGATCCACAGATATTTTCACAACTTAGTAACTTACATGGGCTACTTCGTCGTGAAAACCTCAGCCAACTCACCAAAGATTGCCTTCCTTTTGAAGGATTTAACCAGCTTTTTGATCGCTACGGATCGCTTGAGCGACAAAAAGTAGTACCACTTGGGAATCAATCGCTTGGGACGTTAAAAGATTATCTAATGGCAAACCTCGACCAAGCGGTGCGTTTGGATTCACTTTCAGAGCTGTGCCAACTGAGCCCCACTCAGTTCCAGCGCCACTTTAAAGCGCAAACTGGCATGACGCCTTACGCATGGTTCGCACGCCTACGACTCGAACAAGGCATGAAGTTACTGCAAGCTGGTCAATGTGGTACCGACGTCGCCCATCAAATCGGTTTCTACGATCAAGCGCATTTCAGCAAAGCGTTTAAGCAAACCTACGGCGTTTCCCCTTCTCAAGTGACTCGTTAATTTCATTTACCGAGAAAGCTGTCAGTTTTTTACAAGCGCCACAGGTGACTTGCCACGACAATAGCCGTATTGGTTATATTTGAGATGTGTTATGAATGAATCCACCATATTGCTGACGCTCGCCAGCATTCACTTTATTGCCCTAATGAGTCCCGGTCCCGACTTTGCGCTGGTTGTACAAAACGCGACGCGTCATGGTCGTCAAACTGGCTTGTACATTGCGTTGGGATTGTCTGTCGGTATTTTGCTGCACTCTTTGTTCAGCCTGACAGGCGTAAGTTATATCGTCCACCAGCACCCAGTGTTGTATTCGGTGGTGCAACTGCTCGGTGGTAGTTACCTGCTCTATTTAGGTATTGGCGCATTACGTGCCGTGATCTCGATGATCAAAAACCCACAGGCGGATCAACCTAAGAAGCAAAACAACCTAGTGATCAGCAATAAGCGTCAGGCATTTGCGAAAGGATTTGCGACCAACATTCTTAACCCAAAAGCCTTGGTGTTCTTTATCAGTTTGATGTCGAGCTTAGTCCCTGCAGGTATGTCGATCACTGGCAAAGGTATTGCTTTGATCATCTTGTTTGGCTTGTCGCTATTCTGGTTCTCTAGCCTTGCATGGATGCTGTCGACACAGCGCTTACAACGTAAATTGCAACAAGCAGGCATCTACATCGACGGTCTGTGTGGGGTGGTCTTTACTCTCGTGGGCGGCAGTATTTTGTACCAAACCATCAGCACTTTTATCGGATAAAGTACTGATTTAAAAGCGTAGCACAATCGACATTTCTAAGATTGCTGACTCGACGTGACTCTTCATGACTGCCAAGCTGAAAGCACAAAACTGGCAACATGGAGAGTCATCATGCATTGGACGTTCAACCGACTCGTGACCACGGGTCTTTTTCTTACTTCCCCACTCGTCTTATCTACCTCAGCCTTTGCTAACCAAGCAGCAGATGCGGTTGCACCGGAGCACAGTACTGGCTTCGAGCAAAAGCAATTGGTCAAAGCCAAAGATTATATGGTCACAGCAGCCAACCCACTTGCCACCCAAGCTGGGGCGGATGTTCTTGCACAAGGGGGCAATGCTATTGATGCCATGGTTGCCGTACAGCTGATGCTAGGCTTGGTAGAGCCGCAATCATCAGGTATTGGTGGCGGTGCCTTCTTAGTGTATTGGGACAGTGAGAAACAAAAACTGACCACGTATGATGGACGCGAAACCGCACCGCTCGCCGCGACGCCGAAACTCTTCCTAGATGACAAAGGACAACCACTGCAGTTTTACGATGCGGTTGTCGGTGGGCTTTCCGTTGCCACTCCCGGCACAGTGAAACTACTGTGGGACACGCACCAGAAATACGGCAAGTTGGAATGGAAGAAGATCATCCAACCTGTGATTACCTTGGCTGAGCAAGGTTTCGAGGTCAGTCCTCGTCTCGCGAGCCTGATTGAGAAAGATGCCAAGCGCCTATCACGCTTCCCTGCGACTAAGGCTTACTTCTTTAATCCAGACGGCTCACCAAAAGCCGAAGGCACGTTGTTGAAGAACCCTGAATACGCGCAAACTCTGACGGCAATTGCAGAGCAAGGGGCAAAAGCTTTCTATCAAGGCGATATCGCCACAGACATTATCAAGACCGTACAAAATGCACCGGGCAATCCTGGCGTATTGGCACAACCTGACTTTGATGCGTTCCAAATCAAGCAACGTGAACCGGTTTGTGCGGCTTACCAAAGCTATGACATCTGCGGTATGGGACCACCAAGCTCTGGCGCATTGACGGTTGGACAGATTCTCGCGATCACCGAGCAATACGATCTTAAAGGTTGGGGAGCCGAAAGCGCGAAATCATGGCAAGTGATCGCTGATGCATCGCGCCTTGCGTTCGCGGATCGCGGTAAATACATGGCTGACCAAGATTATGTGCCAATGCCAACCGAAGGCTTGCTTGATAAAGATTATCTCAAACAACGTGCTGAGCTCATTCAAGTCGGTAAAGCCTTGAGTAAGGTTGAAGCCGGCAACCCTCCTTGGTGGCACGCGATGAACTTAAGCATGGATCAATCGATCGAGCTGCCTTCCACCAGCCATTTCAATATCGTCGATAAGCAAGGCAATGTGGTTTCAATGACAACGACCATTGAGAACGCCTTTGGCTCACGCTTGATGGTGCGTGGCTTCTTGCTCAATAACGAACTGACTGATTTCTCTTTCCGCACTCATCAAGATGGAGTGCCAATCGCGAACCGCTTAGAACCGGGTAAACGCCCACGCTCATCCATGGCACCAACCATTATGATGAAGGATGACAAACCTTACATGGCAATTGGCTCACCGGGTGGCAGCCGCATCATTGGTTACGTCGCACAAGCCATTATCGCCCACACGCAATGGGATATGGACATCCAAAGCGCGATTAATCAGCCACGATTACTGAACCGTTTTGGTACCTTAGATATTGAGCAAGGTACCGCTGCAGAAGGCTTACAGCCTGAGTTGGAAAAGATGGGTTTTAAAACTGATGTTCGTGATTTGAACTCTGGACTGCATGCGATACGTATAACAAAAGACGGTCTTGAGGGCGCAGCCGATCCAAGGCGTGAAGGTGCCGCTATCGGGCAGTAAGAGTCTTTCGCTCGACCCCTTGTGCGAGATCTCTCACAAAGGGTTGAGCAAACCTCTCTTTTTTAATGGTAAAACCGTACAACAAAGAGCATAAGTCATTGAATTTAATATTTATGTGTCTTTTTTGAACGCTAAGAGAGTGAAAAAATGTGAGATTAGCCCGTTGTTGGAAATCGTTAAACACGTAATATTAAACCTGTCGGAAGGATGCTGACACGGAACAGGAAACACCACGGACTTGGTGAACTTCAGGAAGAAGAAACGGTTATTCAGGATGAATAGTCGGGCATGGATTGCAAAATTGGACATTGAACGGAATCAATAGTGACTAGGATGGTTGCTACTAAGGACGGGAAATGGACACCTCTGGACGAGGCAAGGATTTGAACATCAGGATGATGTCAGGGACACCGCTCAGGGAACAAGTGATGAGAGCTAACGAGGATGGTTAGCAGACCAGGATAAGGTCATTAAGGACACCGCTAGGAAGGCGACGTAAGGATTAAGCTGACGGATTCAGCACACTATCATGGATTAGATGCATGGAGCACTCTTAGTAGCCGGATTGCTGCGAGTAAGACTATAACCCCGATGGGCGCAAGCCCTCGGGGTTTTTCTTTGCCTAAAATTTTTCTCAGCAGCTCTACTGAAAACAGACATTCACCAACAACACCAGACTTTCCCTTCAAACAGCATCGTTAAATCGCGCTCTCGCATTCCATTTATCATTCCATTTTTTACTGCATTAGCGACACAAAAACAGCACAAACAAAAAGAGCCGCCGAAGCAGATCTTAAGTTGATTAGTTTTGGTGAAGCCTTACAGTTTCTCTAGTCGAGCGTAAGCAGTCACCAACCATTTGATGCCCTCACCATTAAAGGCAATCTGTACGCGGCTCTGTGGACCACTGCCTTCGAAGTTGATGATGGTGCCTTCACCAAACTTAGGATGCATCACACGAGAACCTAGCGTAAAGCCAGTTTCATTGAAGCTCTCTTTCACTGCCGTTTGGCTAAATCGACCGCTGCTTGCAGGACGGCTAACTTGCGCCTTCATGCGTACTTCATCTAGACAAGTTTCTGGCAGTTCACGGATAAAGCGAGACGGTTTATGGTACTTATCCTGACCGTACAAACGGCGCATTTCAGCATAAGTGATGTACAGTTTCTGCATCGCACGGGTCATGCCTACGTAACACAGACGACGTTCTTCTTCTAAACGCCCTGCTTCTTCTGCCGACATTTGGCTTGGGAACATGCCTTCTTCCACACCAACCATAAACACCAACGGGAACTCTAGACCTTTCGCACTGTGCAATGTCATGAGCTGAACCGCATCTTCAAACTCGTCCGCTTGTCCTTCGCCCGCTTCTAGTGCCGCGTGGGTTAGGAATGCCGTCAGCAGTGACATGTCTTCAGCTTCTTCTGGTTTCTCGAATTGGCGAGTTGCAGTCACCAATTCCTCCAAGTTCTCAATACGTGCCTTAGACTTTTCGCCCTTCTCTTGCTCGTACATCGCGAACAAGCCAGAGTATTTGATGACATGGTCAGTTTGGTGATGCAGCGGCATCTCGATGGTGTCGTCTTCTAGTGCCGTAACAAGCTCGATAAAACGGCTCAGAGCACCAGCAGCACGACCTGCAAGCACCTTCTCATCCAACATAGCCACACTCGCTTCCCACATGGTGCAACCACGGTCACGAGCCGCAAAACGGATGGTTTCAAGCGTCTTATCACCCAAACCACGCGTTGGCGTATTCACTACACGTTCAAATGCCGCATCATCATTACGGTTTGCAATCAGACGCATGTAGCTCAAGGCATCTTTGATTTCCTGACGTTCGAAGAATCGCATGCCGCCGTAGATACGGTAAGGCAGACCTGCTTGGATTAGTGCTTCTTCAAGAACACGCGACTGGGCGTTATTTCGGTAAAGCATTGCAGCGTCATTCAGAGCACCGCCCTTGTCTTGCCACTCTTTGATTTTGTTTACCGCAAAACGGGCTTCGTCTAGTTCGTTGTAAGCGCTATAAATCGAGATAGGCTCACCGACAACGCCATCAGTCCAAAGCTCTTTACCCATACGCTCGGTGTTATTCGCGATCAGAGCGTTGGACGCTTCCAGAATGGTCTTGGTTGAACGGTAGTTTTGTTCAAGACGAATGGTATTCACGCTTGGGAATTCCAGCGTAAATTTCTCAATGTTTTCGACTTTTGCACCACGCCAGCCGTAAATCGACTGATCGTCATCACCTACGATCATCACGTGACACTCAGGACCCGCCATCATACGTAGCCAAGCATATTGAATGTTGTTGGTATCTTGGAATTCGTCCACCAAGATATGCTTAAAGCGTGCTTGGTAGTGTTCACGGACGAACTTGTTATCACGCAGTAGCTCATGTGCGCGCAGCAAGATTTCCGCAAAATCGACTAAACCAGCACGATCACACGCCTCTTGATAAGCGGTGTAAAGCTGCAGATATGTCTTGGTCACTGGATCGTGGTACGCATCAATGTGCGACGGACGCAGACCTTCGTCTTTCTTGCCGTTAATCCACCATGCCACTTGGCGTGCTGGCCACTGCTTCTCATCGAGGTTTTGCGCTTTGATCAAACGCTTTAGTAGACGCTGTTGGTCGTCACTATCGATGATTTGGAAATCTTCCGGTAGCTTGGCATCAAGATAGTGCGCACGCAGAATACGGTGACAAATGCCGTGGAAAGTACCATTCCACATACCGCCTGCACTGCCCATCATTAGCTCTTCGATACGTCCACGCATCTCTGCCGCCGCCTTATTGGTAAAGGTTACCGACATGATTGAGAACGGAGATGATTGCTCGACCGACATCAACCAAGCGATACGGTGAACAAGAACGCGTGTCTTACCACTCCCTGCACCAGCAAGGACGAGCAAGTTTTCTAGAGGTGCTGCAACGGCTTCACGTTGTTTGTCGTTCAAACCGTCGAGTAATAGAGATGGATCCATCATGATGAGAGCTACTGGTTATTTATACATAAAAATAGATTATAACCTAAACAACCTCTTCAGATTAGACAAAAATTCATAAAAAATTCGTCGTTTTTTTACTCTACACATCAATAAGTTATATAAATTCCATTCTTTAAAACCATTTGTTTCGAAAATTTTTCTGAAAGTTTTTTAGCCAGTTTCCTATCTTTTAAGTTAAGCAAGTTGATAACAAAAACGCCAAAACAGGCGATTCATCTTGCCAACTTAAAGTAAAGGAAATCATTCAGAGGAATTTATTATGAAAAAGTCGAA
This sequence comes from Vibrio owensii, assembly GCF_002021755.1. Taxonomy (NCBI): domain Bacteria; kingdom Pseudomonadati; phylum Pseudomonadota; class Gammaproteobacteria; order Vibrionales; family Vibrionaceae; genus Vibrio; species Vibrio owensii. Next base: position 1,893,724 of record NZ_CP019959.1, on the reverse strand, counting down.
TCTAGCTGTTACTGCTGCTGTTACTGGTCTTCTAGCTCTTGGTGGCACAATGCTAACTGCAGCTCCAGCTGTCGCTGCTGATAAAGAGAAGTGCTACGGCGTTTCTAAAGCAGGTAAAAACGACTGTGCAACGAAAAGCAGCTCATGTGCTGGTACTTCTAAAGAAGATAACCAAAAAGACGCATTCGTAGTCGTACCAAAAGGTCTATGTGACAAACTCGTTGGCGGTAGCACTTCTTCTTCATAATTTTTTATCGCTAGCTACTGCAAGGATGCGTTGACGCTCAACCAGCGCATCCTTCTCTTCCCGCCCGCTTTGAAAAGGAGTTTCACGTGAAACACCACACCTTCCACGACCTTGTTGGAGTTGGATTAAGAACCCCTCACCTCGATTACTTTAGCCAAAATAAACCCAAGTTATCTTGGTTAGAAATCCACAGTGAAAACTATTTTCAACCCAACGCTGCAGAGCGCAATCAATTACAGGCATTACGCGAGCAGTATCAAATTAGCTGTCACGGCATTGGTCTGTCATTAGGTTCGGTGGAACGTGTGAATCAAAAGCACCTTGCTCAACTTAAAGCGCTGATTGACTCAATCGACCCGATTCTTGTTTCTGACCATTTGAGTTGGAGTGAAAACGGCGGTCACTACTTTAATGACCTGCTTCCACTTCCGTATACGGAAGAAGCGCTCAAAGTGTTCACTCGTAACGTGAATGAAGTGCAGGATTATTTGCAACGCGAGATCTTGATAGAGAACCCATCTAGTTATGTGAAGTTTCAACATTCGACCATCAGCGAATGGGAGTTCCTTACCGAAGTGCAAAAGCGCACTGACTGTCGTTTATTGCTCGATTTAAACAATGTTTATGTTTCGGCATTCAACCACGGTTTTGATTGCGACACATACCTAGATGCAATTCCAGCCGACAAAGTGGATGAGGTTCACTTGGCAGGTTTTACCATCAAACAACTCGACAAAGGTGAGATATGGATTGATACCCATAGCCGCCCAGTTAGTGACGAAGTTTGGCAACTGTTCGCGCAGTGGACCAAAAAACACGGTCCGCGCCATGCGCTGATTGAATGGGACTTGGATATCCCTGCGCCAGAAGTCTTGCTCGGAGAAGCGCAGAAAGCATCGCAACTGCTATTGCAAGGCACACTCCCAAGTGAACAAAGCGAACCAAGGAAGGCATCATGAATCTAGCCACCTTACAAAACCAGTTTGCTAAAGCCCTACACTATCAAGCACTCGGTGAAGATTGCGATATTGCCAGTGATGAGTTTACCGCTGATGAACGCATGCAGATTTACCGCAATAACTTTATCGTTAGCTTGAGCGAGGTGTTATCCGCGACCTATCCGATGGTTGAAGCGCTGCTTGGTGAAGAGTGCTTTGAACAGATGGCTCGCCAGCATGTTCTCACTTATCCATTAGAAGAAGGAAATGTGGTGCATTATGGCGACGGCTTTCAAGACACCATCATGCAGTTTAGTCAGGTGATCGCACAAGCACCTTACAGCCCTGAAGTCGCGCGCTTCGAGTGGCATATCGACCTCGCTCGTCAAGCACAGTATGAACAACCCAATGCGGCAGAATTAAAACCGCTTGCGTTACTTGGCGAAGTGAGTGAGGAGGAGCAACCCGCTTTGGTTTTGCACCTTAAACAAGGCTGCCGAAGCTTTGACTCCAGCTACGCAGTATTTGATTTGTTCAGCGCGATTCAAACTGGCCAATTCGAACAACTTAATATCAACCAATTACAGCAAGGTGTCATCTCGATTCAAGCCAATGGAGAAGCCTTGTGTCACGCACTCGATGCCGATGTGTTCCAACTGCTGCAATGTTTAGAGCAGAAACAGAGTTTGAGCGAAATACCTGAAGTTTTACTCGCTCATCTCAATAGCATCATGGCACTCGATCTCGTTGACGGCTTTACATTGAAATCAATCTAAGGAGCACTCTATGACGGATACGGTTAAAAACTTAGTGAATCGGTACGACGATTTAATCAGTACCCTACAAGCTGGCTTTGTCCCTTTACTACTTCTCTTTTGTCGCTTGTGGGTTGCATGGGTGTTCTTCAATTCAGGGCTAATCAAACTCTCGTCTTGGGATAGCACACTGTATTTATTTGAGCTGGAATACCAAGTGCCAATACTGCCATGGGAATTGGCGGCTTACTTAGGTACGGCTGCAGAATTGGTTCTACCGGTGTTCTTAGCACTAGGATTAATTACCCGTCCGATGGCTGCGATTCTGTTTGTGTTCAACATCATCGCTGTAGTTTCTTACCCGCTGCTGTGGGAGAAAGGTTTCTATGATCACCAACTCTGGGGATTGATGATTCTTGTAGTGATTGTGTGGGGACCGGGACCATTGTCCCTCGACCACATACTGAAGAAGAAACTCACTCACTAAAAAAATCCCCGCATGATGCGGGGATTTTTTTATTATTTGTTCAAGTAAGCCAGTAGCTCTTCAGCTGAGATACCTTGCTTCGCGAGGTCTTTTGCCATCTGCTCTACTTGCTCGCCTTTACGCGATTCGATCACTTGCTGAAATTGATACACAAGATCACGTAATACTGGCACTGGAACTTGTTTTGCCGCGCTACGAATGCGCTCAGAGCTTTGGTTACCTAATTCGTTAAGCAACTTACCAAACATCACCTTTTCTGGTGACTCTTCCATTTGCTCTAGGATACGAGCCATTTCATACGTGGTTAACGACATTACTTTATGAGTTCCGTTATGGTGTCGAGAAAAGTTTGAACGACAAATATACACGCGTTAGGTACATTGGAAAATACTAAATTACCGAGTTTTACGCATTCGCCAATTTCGCATGCCAGTTCTTACCTGCTTTGCTAAACAGAATCACCAAAGCTGGAAGCAATACCCACATATGAATCGCAATCAGGGTTTGTGGATCCAGTGATAAACGCTGTAGCGTACCAACCAACAAGCCAGAGCCGCTCATTTGGAACAAACCAAGTAGTGCAGCCGCAGTACCCGCTTTATCACCAAACGGTTCTAACGCTTTACCAGCTGCTGCGCCAAGAATCCAAGCGAAGCCAACCGATGAGATAAAGATTGGCAACATGAAAGACAGTGCTGTGTTGTGCTCTTTCATCACCATCATGATCACACCAGAAATCGCCAGTAAGCTGATACCAACAACCAGTGAATTGTGTGTGCCCCAACGATCCATGAACTTAGGCGCAAGCATACAAGCTGCAATGTTGAACGCTGCATTCAGACCAAACCAGAAGGTGAATTCATTCATCGACAAGCCCATGCCTGTCATTAGAACGCCAGGAGCTGAAGTCACGTAAGCAAGAATGACGGCCATCGCCATCAAACACAGTGAAGCGTGGAAGATGAATGATGGAGTGCTCAAGACTGCCCAGTAACGGCTCAGCTTAAATACCGCCTGCTTTTCTGTTGTAGGGTTGGTTTCCTTCATTCCAAGGAACATCATCGCACCTGCAATCACAGCGAAACCGGCCATAAAGCTGAAGTTTGCACGCCAATCAAATTGTTGGGTTAGCCAGCTCCCAAGAATCGGTGCCAATGCCGGGATAAAGCAGATCGCACCGTTAAGGTAGCTGATCATTTTGCCGCTTTTTTCCGGACCAAAGATATCGCGAACTGTTGCAAAGGCTGCTACAGATGTTGCACATGCACCTAAGCCTTGTAGCAAGCGAGCCGCCAACATCCACTCAATATTTTGAGCACTCCACGCCAATAAAGCGCTCAATGCGTAGATGGTGATGCCTCCCAATGCAACAGTTCGACGTCCGAGTTTATCTGCCAAGGGACCAGCGAATAGCTGACCAACACCCATAGCAAATAGGAACCAAGTGATGGTGTCTTGTGCCAATGCATTTTCTACCTGAAAAGTGGACGCGATAAGAGGCAAAGCAGGTAGATAGATATCAATCGCAAGCGGACTGAACAGAACTAACATGGTCAACAGCGCCATCTGTTTTTTGCTATTTGTAATATGGCTAGACACAAAACACTCCAAATTGAACAAGAACTTTTGAGCAAAGCTTAATCATCTGATGATATGAATGGAAATGATGTATACTCATGACCATTATTCCAATGGGGAAAATCACTGTGAACGTAGAGAAACTGGCACGCATCGACCTCAATTTGCTGGTCTGTTTTAAAGTGCTGATTGAAGAGTTGAATGTCACCCGAGCCGCCCACCGACTGTGCTTGAGTCAGTCTGCAGTGAGCAAATCCTTAGCGAAATTACGTACCCAGTTTGAGGATCCCCTATTCACTCGAAACTCACACGGATTAACGCCAACACCGCGCGCATTGTTCCTTAAACCGAAACTGGATCTGTTGATAAACCAACTTGAGGTACTGACTCAACCCGAAGAGTTCTCGCCACAGAGCAGTGAGTACCGTTTTCAAATTGCAGCGGTAGAGAGTGTCTACCCGCTCATTCTGCCCCACTTCTTGCCAGCAATATTCCAACAAGCACCAGGCGTGACCATCAGCACCCACTCTTGGTCGGAACAAACGTTCAAGATGATTCAGCGCGGTGAAATCGATTTAGGCATGACAGGTCGAGATATCGACATCAACGACGCCAAGCTGACTATGCTGCCGCCAGATGACATTTGTGAGCAGGAAATCTATCGTGACCACCAAATGTGTATCGTACGTAAAGACCATCCTGCTTTGCGAGGTAATTGGAACTTAGAAGCTTATCTAGCCCTTCGCCATGTTCAGGTACGTTGTGATGGCAACGACCGTTGGTTGCTCGACTATCGTTTAGCCGACATTGGTCGAGAACGTGATATCGCAGTCACCGTACCGGACTTTAACAGCGCCGCCAGTTTGTGTTCTTACACTGATTTTGTGTTTACCGCGCCAAGCCACTTTGTGAAGCTGGCAGCCAAGCAACACGACATGGCATTGCTGCCGCTGCCACTCGAATTCCCGCCAATGGCTTACACTTTGTTCTGGCACCGAGACAGAGAAAATGACCCAGCTTTAACTTGGCTACGTACCATGATCACGCAAAAAACCGATCATCTTAGATAAAAATCCCGGACGCGATTTGCGCTCTTACGGTAAAATGAGTAGCTTAACAGTCGATAGTCCTTTTTGGCTCATCTATGGCCTGTTGTACTCCGACTCTATTGAAGTGATTGCGAACCTCAATGGAATCGTAAACTGCATGAAGCAGATGGAAACAGCTCCCACACCTGAGCATGAAGGAGCGGTAATTTGAAGGAATAACACAGATGCACAACGATACCCAAAGCCGCGTGAATGCAATTCGCGAATGGCTAGCACAACATAATATTGATGCCCTACTTGTCCCTCATGAAGACGAGTACTTGGGCGAATACGTACCAGCGCACAACGAGCGTTTACATTGGCTAACTGGTTTTACCGGTTCTGCTGGTGCTGCGGTAATCACCAAAGACAAAGCCGCTATCTTTGTTGATGGTCGCTATACGGTACAAGTAACTAAGCAGGTTCCTGCTGATCTATTCGAATACCGTCACCTAATTGAAGAGCCTGCACTAGATTGGATTAAAGACCATCTTGCAAATGGCGCGTCTGTGGCAATCGACCCTCGCATGCATAACTCTGCTTGGTTAGACATGGCACAAGCAAAACTTGCAGGTGCACTTGAGCTTAAGATTCTCGACAGCAACCCAATTGATGAGCTGTGGCACGACCGCCCTGCACCTGTGGTTTCTGATGTTCGCCTAATGGCAACAGAAGCAGTAGGACAATCAAGTAAAAGCAAACGCCAAGAAATCGCAGAGCTCGTGAAAAAAGCCGGCGCAGACAGCGCAGTGATCACAGCACTTGACTCTATCTGTTGGTTGCTCAACGTTCGTGGTCTTGATGTATCACGCCTACCAGTTCTGCTTTCTCACGCGATTCTGCATTCAGACTCAAGCGTGGAATACTTCCTAGATCCAGCGCGCCTACCTGCTGAGTTTGACGTTCACGTTGGTTCTGGCGTAACAGTTCATCACCCAGAAGCATTACAAGCACGACTAGAAACTCTAACTGGCAAGAATGTACTGGTTGATCCTGCGACAAGTAACGCGTGGTTTAAGCTGGTTCTACAAAATGCTGGTGCATCAGTGGTAAGTAAAGCTGACCCATGCCTAATGCCAAAAGCAGCGAAGAATGCAGTTGAAATCGCAGGCATGAAAGCATGCCATATCCGTGATGGCGTGGCGATGAGTAAGTTCCTATCTTGGTTAGATGCAGAAGTCGTTGCAGGTAATCTGCATGATGAAGCAACGCTGGCAGACAAACTGGAAGCGTTCCGTAGCGAAGACCCAACGCTTATGGACCTTAGCTTCGATACTATTTCAGCTGCGGGCGGAAACGCAGCAATGTGTCACTACAACCACGAGAACCAACCTGAACCTGGCAAGCTAGAACTGAACACGCTTTACCTAGTGGATTCAGGCGGTCAGTACCTAGATGGCACGACAGACATCACGCGTACAATTGCGATTGGTCAGCCTTCACAAGAGATGATTAAACAATTCACTCTCGCGCTAAAAGGTCACATCGGTGTTGCACGTGCACGTTTCCCGAAAGGCACACGTGGTTACCAAATCGATACGCTAGCTCGTCAGCACCTATGGGCGGAAGGCTACGATTACGATCATGGTACTGGTCACGGTGTTGGTCACTTCCTAAGTGTTCATGAAGGTCCGGCGAGCATTTCTAAGAAGCAAATCGATGTGCCTCTAACAGAAGGTATGGTGCTATCCAACGAGCCAGGCTACTACCGTGCAGATGCATTTGGTATCCGTATTGAAAACCTAGAGCTTGTTGTTGAAACACCAACTAACGGTGACTTCCCTGTTCTGTCATTTGAGTCGCTAACACGCTGCCCAATCGACAAGCGCAACATCAACGTTGATATGCTAACTCGTCCAGAACTTGCTTGGCTGAATAATTACCATCAGAAAGTATGGGATGAGATCAGCCCGCTGGTTGAAGGTGATGTGAAAGAGTGGCTTCGTCAAGCAACGCTACCAGTAGCACACAGCTAGAAGCTAGAAGCTAGAAGCTAGAAGCTAGAAGCTAGAAAAAGTAGAGGGTTGATGTTTTACATCAACCCTCTTTTTTTGCTTATGTTTCACGTGAAACATAACGATGACCAGTGGCTTTCTTTGCTACTTAACCAGAATACGCCGAGTGCCAATCTCGCCATACTGGGTCAAATCCTTTCGCTCGAATCATATCTTCCACAGAACCCGCGCTTCGCTCATCGCTGATCTCAAACTGCTCGAGTTCAACATCATCCATCGCATAACCACCCGGCTGAGTTTTCGATGCCGCAGACATACTGGTAATACCTAACGGCAATGCATTGTCTCTGAACTTCGGTGATTCACGAGTCGATAATGACAACTCCACTTCTGGATTCAACAAACGATAAGCGCAAATCAGCTGAACAAGTTGCTTATCCGTCATGACTGATTTGGGTTGGAGCGCACCCTCACAAGGACGCAAACGCGGGAAAGAAATCGAGTAACGAGTCTGCCAATACGTGCGCTCAAGATAGTCCAAGTGCGCTGCCACATAAAAACAGTCGGTACGCCACTCTTCCAACCCTATCAATGCGCCAATACCAATCTTATCGATGCCCGCTTTTGCAAGACGATCGGGTGTATCCAATCGGTATTCGAAATCCATCTTATTACCACGCAAATGGTGCTCGGCGTAAGTCGAAGGATGATACGTTTCTTGATAGACCATCACCGCATCCAAACCCAATGTCTTGAGCTCAGCGTATTCGTCTTGATCAAGTGGCTGTACTTCCATCGCCAAATAGTTAAAGCGCTTCTTAATCATAGGCACCATTTCGCGGAAGTATTTCATACCCACTTTAGTTTCGTGCTCGCCAGTCACCAGCAATACGCTATCAAACTTCATGCGCTTGATGGCTTCGACTTCTGCTGCCACTTCGTCCCGATTCAAGGTACGACGCTTGATTCTATTCTCCATTGAGAAGCCACAATAAGTACAAGCATTGGCGCACAAGTTAGAAAGGTACAATGGAATATAAAGCGACATGGTATTACCAAAACGCTTGCGAGTGGCCGAGTATGACAGTTGTGCCATCTGCTCTAAGTACGCTTCAGCAGCTGGTGAAATTAGCGCTTTAAAGTCTTCCAAATCACGCTTGGGTTTATTCAATGCTCGCTCAACATCTTGTGCCGTTTTCGCGTAGATCGACATCGAAATGTCATCCCAATTAAGCTGCTTAAATTGTTCAACGAAGCTCATGTTTTCCTCGCTTAATAGCTAAACCAATCTAGTACTAAAGCTCATCTAGGAATGACGTCAGTGGACTCGACGCAACCGCATGAGAAACCTTACCGGCAAGTCCAGCTTCATAAGCCATACGCCCGGACTCTACCGCCAACTTAAATGCCTTCGCCATCGCAACGGGATCGCTCGAAGCTGCAATCGCTGTATTGACGAGCACGGCATCCGCGCCCATTTCCATCGCACGCGCGGCATGTGAAGGAGCACCAATACCCGCATCAACAACGACAGGAACATTAGCTTGGTCGATGATAATCTCTAGGAAATCGTGAGAAACTATCCCTTTGTTAGAACCGATCGGCGCACCTAATGGCATGACTGCAGCACAGCCTACTTCTTCCAATCGTTTACACAGAACCGGGTCAGCATGACAATAAGGAAGGACAATGAAACCCTCACGAACCAGTTGCTCAGCGGCTGCTAGTGTCTCAATTGGATCGGGCATCAAGTACTTCGGGTCTGGATGAATTTCTAGTTTTAACCAGTTAGTACCCAACGCTTCTCTCGCCAATTGTGCTGCAAACACAGCATCTTTAGCATTCTTTGCACCTGAGGTGTTCGGCAATAAGTTCACACCCGCTTCTACTAACGGCAGCAAAATATCGTCTTGTTGGTCGTTCACATCCACACGCTTCAACGCCATGGTCGCAAGTTGAGAACCCGATACTTGAATCGCTTCTGCCATTAATCGGCTGTTGGCAAACTTCCCTGTTCCCGTGAACAGTCTTGATTCGAATTGTTTATCACCAATTTTAAGCATCGACTTTAACCCCCTGCGATCGCTTGAAACAAAGAGATGCTATCTCCCTGTGAAAGAACTGTGCTAGCCCACTCACTGCGCGGCACAACATTGTTATTAATTGCAAAAACACAGCCCATTTCAGGCAGCGCAAATTGACTAATGATTTGCTGTAGATTTGACTCACTGGCAACTTGATGTGACTGGTCATTGATGACAATAGTGATCACATCTAAGTCAGCAGCGGTCATTTGTGTTGTTTGTTGTTCTGATAACGTCATTGCTTCCAACTCTCTTAATTCTGCCCATTACTCGTAAGCTAAATCTGAGTACACACTTGGCACTGTTTATCTTTACTTATCGCCATGGTTTGCCATTGCAGCTTCAATCCATCGAACAGGTGTAACTTGGCAGTCTCGACATGAAACTTTCCCGTCGCCAGTTTTTGAATTGCCGCTATCGCTTGGTAGTTGCCTAGTGTGCCCACCACCGGGCCGACGACACCGCTCTCACTGCACTTTTGCGTTTGCGGTAATTCGTCAAACGGATATAAACAGCGGTAACAGGCTTTACTCTGTACTTCTTGTTCACTTGATGTTTGGTAATCAAAAACAGCGAATTGCCCTTGCCAACCAATTGCCGCCGCCGAGATAAGTGGCGTATTTTGCTCGAAACAAACTTGGTTAATGAGCTGGCGCGTTGGCATGTTATCGGTGCAGTCGAGCACCACATCCGCTAGCATCACCTCAAGCTGCAGCTGTGCTTTGTCTAATCGCCTATTGAGAGCACGAACTTGGACCATAGAATTAAGTTCAGTGAGTTGCTTTACAGTCGCTTTTGTTTTCGCAACTTGGAGGTCTTGTTCACGATAAATGATCTGGCGTTGCAGGTTACTGCTATCAACTTCATCGTCATCGACCACAACCAATTTACCAACACCCGCTGATGCCAAGTACAAACTCGCTGCGCTCCCTAACCCACCACAACCGATGATCAGCACATGCGATTTGCTCAAGCGCTCTTGCCCACTTTCAGCAATTTCAGGCAGAGCGACTTGGCGTTGATAGCGAAGGAACTGCTTATCCGTGAGCATGCTCGCCTCTCTTGTTATGCGCTAATTCACTATTCTGCTCAGTAAACGTTAGTTGTCTTTCTTTCATCAGTTGTGTAAAGAACTCGATGACGGACTGAGGTGATTCTGCCAACGTAATAGCTCGCACAACTGCCAAACTAGAAACACCTGTTTGCCAAACTTGGGCTGCATTAGATTGGTCAATACCACCAATCGCAACCGTCGGAAAGCCAAGCACATAGTCACTACCTACTTTGTCTTTTGAAGGACGGAAAGCAGCCTCTGTATTTGTATAAGGAATGCTATCAATCAACTTTTGATACAAAGCTAAGCGCACCAAACCTTGTGGTTTCGATGGCATCTGTTTAGTGGTGGTTGGGAAAATATGCCCTAGCGCGATGTAACTAGGATGAATTTGTACGATGCGCAGTAGTTCGTAATAACCATGCGTAGAAAGACCAAGACGAATGCCGGCTTTGGTTAGCTGAGCCAAGTTCGATTCTTCTATGTCTTCTTGTCCTAGGTGAACGCCATAAGCGCCATGCTTGATTGCCAACTGCCAATAGTCATTGATGAACACTTGTGCTTGATACTGACGGCCTAGCTCAATTGCTCGAATGATCTGTTGTTCTAAATCGGCTTGTTGTGGGTTCTTGATTCGCAGTTGAATAGTGTTGATGCCTAGTGGCAGTAGACGCTCAATCCAAGCAACATCATCAACGACTGGATAGAGCCCTAGACTTTGCTTGGTTAGAGTTGGAAAGCTAACGCTTTCGCCTTGTGCAGACCAACCAACTTGAATACCTAGTCGGTTATCCTCCAGTACAGGTGTGGGGAAATCATCAAATTGGTCAGCCCACTGAGTAGATCTTTCCTCGTTAAGGTTGTCATTCAACAGTGTTTCACGTGAAACATTCGCTTGTTGAGTTAGCATTCCTCGAGCAAGTGTTAACGCATCTTCGATAGGAAAATCGAGTACTGTCAGCGTTACTATCCAAGCAAGGTGATGTTCAGGATCGAACATTGCGTTGAATTTGGACTTAACGGAAAGCGCTCTCACTTCGTTGTTAATTGGGTGACGCCAGATATCAAGCTGAAGCACTTTCTCCTTTTCATCGGATACCTGCGTATCAGCAATGCCAATATAAATCGCTTTCGACGGTTGCTTAGCACACGCTTCTACCGATAACGCAGAGCGGTAATAGAGCACAAATGAAGTCTCATGCTCAGAGTCATAACCATCAGTAAGATCTGTCGTTATGCGTGTGGTCTGTTGGTCGCGAACAAGCTGAATAGATTGAGTTGGGCTCACACCCAACTCAATGTCTTCGATGCTAAAACCCTGTTCTTTCGCCAACAACAAACATTGCTGAACTAAACCAGTCAGTTCAATCAATGATGACGGAATAAGGATTTTGCTCATTAGTCACTTACCTCGGCATGTGCTGCTGGGTGGTATAGTTCAGAACCTGTATCTCTAAATTCTTGCGATTTCTGACGCATCCCCTCAAGAGGATCATCCAGCATTTTGATCGATATAGCTTGGTCCGCAGCAACTTGCTCAGTGTCTTTCGCATACTCTCGTACCTCTTGCGAGATCTTCATCGAGCAGAACTTTGGTCCACACATCGAACAGAAGTGAGCAACTTTGCCGGACTCTTGAGGCAAGGTTTCATCATGGAAAGCACGAGCAGTATCTGGGTCGAGCGACAAGTTAAATTGATCTTCCCAACGGAACTCGAAGCGAGCTTTAGAAAGCGCATTATCACGAACTTGAGCGCCAGGGTGCCCTTTCGCTAAATCAGCGGCGTGCGCAGCAAGCTTGTAAGTGATCATGCCTACTTTCACGTCTTCTTTGTTTGGTAAGCCAAGATGCTCTTTAGGAGTTACGTAGCAAAGCATTGCACAGCCATACCAACCAATCATGGCAGCGCCGATGCCTGAAGTAATATGGTCGTAACCAGGAGCGACGTCTGTCGTCAGCGGACCAAGGGTATAGAAAGGAGCCTCATGACAGTGCTCTAACTGCTCTTCCATGTTCTCTTTGATCATATGCATTGGAACATGACCAGGGCCTTCAATAATCACCTGTACGTCGTATTCCCAAGCAACCTTGGTCAATTCGCCAAGAGTACGAAGCTCTGCAAATTGCGCTTCATCGTTAGCATCAGCAACCGAGCCAGGACGCAGACCATCACCAAGAGATAGTGCGACATCGTACTTAGCACAGATTTCACAGATCTCTCGGAAATGGGTGTATAAGAAGCTTTCTTGGTGGTGTGCTAAACACCATTTCGCGATGATAGAACCACCACGAGAGACGATACCAGTCACACGTTTTGCAGTCATTGGAACATAACGAAGTAGTAAACCGGCATGGATAGTGAAGTAGTCAACACCCTGCTCTGCTTGCTCGATCAAAGTATCGCGCATCACTTCCCAGTTAAGGTTTTCAGCAACACCATTCACTTTCTCAAGCGCTTGGTACATTGGTACGGTACCGATCGGAACCGGGCTGTTACGTAGAATCCACTCGCGAGTTTCGTGAATATTACGTCCAGTAGATAGATCCATAACGGTATCGCCACCCCAGCGCGTTGCCCATACTAACTTCTCTACTTCTTCTTCAATCGAAGAAGTGACCGATGAGTTACCGATGTTGGCGTTCACTTTGACCAAAAAGTTACGCCCAATGATCATTGGTTCAGATTCTGGGTGGTTGATATTAGAAGGGATAATTGCGCGACCTTCGGCGACTTCTTTACGCACAAACTCGGCAGTAATGTCTTTTGGAAGATTTGCTCCGAAGCTTTGACCCGGATGCTGTTGATTTAACACTTCATCGCGGTATTGAGCACGCCCCATATTTTCACGTAGAGCGATATATTCCATTTCCGGGGTGATTATACCCTTGCGAGCATAGTGCAATTGAGTCACGCACTGCCCATTTTTGGCACGTCGAATACGTGGCAGATTTCCGTAACGAAGCTCGTCTAGCGTTTCGTCTTCTAAGCGCTCTTTGGTGTACACCGAGCTTACTTCATCAAGTAGCTCAGTATCAGAGCGCTCTTCAATCCACTCTTCTCTCAGCTTAGGTAAACCGTTGTAGAGGTCTATGGTGTGATTTGGGTCTGTGTATACACCCGAGGTATCGTAAACGCGTACTGGCTCATTAGGCTCGAAAATAGGCGCTTCTTTTGTACCTCCAATAAGGCTATCAGCGAGTGATATTTCACGCATTGGCACACGAATATCGGGACGTGAACCCTCTACGTAGACTTTGCTTGAATTTGGGTACGGTTGTACCGAGAGTGTATCAATGAACTGTTTTGCTTCCAGTCTCGCTTGCTTGCGACTCGACATAGCATTTTTCCTTGCTTTGTTATGCTTAGATAAAAAGTATTGGGATAAAAATGCTTGGCGGATAGATGCGACAAGAGGAATCGAATTAAGGACAAGTTGAGCGGATGCTCTTCGTCTATAACAACATTCGACTATTTGATAGATCGACCAGATAGAACTCTGGTGTAGATATCTTCTCTTGTTCCCTTCGCAGATTCTAATCTGATCAGGTTCAACGGATCCCGAATTAACGGTCTCAGCCTTATGGCACTCCGACAAGTGAAATCAGTATATAAAAACGGCTTGGTTAAACCAAGCCGACCTGATGAAGATTTGAGTGTTTTTGCTAGCTACGCATCAATAATTGGAAACCAATCCACGCAGCTGAAATGCTTAACACGACATTCAGCAATACGTTCAATCCCATCTTAAAGAAAGCTCCCTGCTGCATAAGCAACACGTTATCCATTGAGAAAGTCGAGAACGTAGTTAATGCGCCCAAAAAGCCAAGCCCGATAATTTGACGCCATGGGTCAGAGACCATTAACTCAGTTTCAAACGCAGCAATTAGTAGACCCATAATAAATGAGCCAACAACGTTAACCGTTAATGTACCGTATGGAAAACCACGACCAAGTAGCATCACACAAAGTTCAGAAATTAAGTAACGAGAACATGCACCAAATGCCCCACCCAATGCAATAAAACCCAAAACGGATAGTTGCCCCATAATTCCCCCAGAAAAGTTAATGGCGACATTGTAATCAAATTTACGGCAATAGTGATTATACAATCTTAGAATTCAGCAAAGTATAGCGCTTAAAACTTATCAAGATTTAAAAAGTTACAGGAGTCACTTTACTTCAATATAACCCATCAACCCCGTCTTCATGTGTTCGATCACATGACAATGGTACATCCAACGCCCTAGGTTATCTGCAACAAATGCCGCTTTCGCACTGCCATTTTTTCCAAGTAAGACCGTATCGGTATGAAACGGCTCATCGAGTTTTTTGCCATCTAATTCAAGAACGGTAAATGTATGTCCATGAAGATGAATAGGATGATGATATTGGGTGACGTTCTTAAGGTTGAAGATATAGGTTTTTCCCACCTCCAATGTTGAAAGCGGCGCTGGAATATTATCTTTACTCATCCCCTCCCAAGCTCGTTTATTCATTAGCCAAAACTTAGGTATCGCTTTGCCCGATTTATCGGCAGGAGTGACTGCCCCCTCCCATTCAAACACATAATCAATTTGCTCAGCATTTTCCAAATCAAGATCAGGCACAGGGTTAAGAGGCAATAAAGGCAGTTTCTGATTGGTCGGCAGGTCAGACTCAACAACTTCGAACTCACACAAAGGGAATGGGAAGCGCCCTTTCATTTGACGCACATAAACACGTTCTCCTGCCCTTGGAGCAATCAATCCGACATCTAACCTCATTCCCGGACCAATTTTGTGTTGAGTGAGCTTATAAGGCGTTTTAACAGGATTCCCATCAATAGCAATAACCCAAGCCTCTGCTCCTTCTATAGCGATCGGGTAAGTAATGGTGTTATCGACATTAGCAATTCTTAATCGTGTGGTAGCATTCTGCTTCAACGCATAAACAGGTTCATGAACACCATTAACACTACTCCACTCTCCTGGCGTTCCCATGCGTGCACTCAAGCGCGGCACCATTAGATTCTTCCACTGACCTTGTTTGTCTAAATGCCAATGCTTGAGAACGACTTCATGCTCTTCATTAAACTGAACAGGCTCAGCCTCTTCAACGATAATTAGACCAACTAACCCCATACCAAGCTGCTTAACGCTATTCATATGTGGGTGATACCAAAACGTACCCGCATCTGGCGGTGTAAATTCATAAACGAATGTTTCACCCGGCATGATAGGCGGCTGGCTCAAGAAAGGGACACCATCCATTTCAATAGGGATTCGCAAGCCATGCCAGTGGATTGTAGTTGGCTCTGAAAGCTTGTTGGTAAATCGGATAATAACTTTCTCGCCTTGGCGACAACGAATCGTAGGAGCTGGAATCGATCCATTAAACGCGAGTACATCCGTATTAAATCCTGGTACTAATTCAGCAATAGAAGGCTCTGCAGTGATGTCGTATATATGCTGACCTTGTTTGTTAGTGCCCCTAGATAGAGAACATGCAGGCAGAACGGTAAGCGCAGAGATCGCTAAGGAAGATTGAAGAAAGCGTCGACGAGATATATCCATGTATTTAGTCACCCATTATTCCAATTGATGTGAGTGTAACTAAATATTAATAATGATTCTCAGTTATCTTTTAAAGATGTGCAGTCATAATGCTTAGATTCAAAGATTATAAATGAAGATCTATATTTAATGGTCACTAAAAAGATAGTAAGCACCTACACACATATAACAAGCAAGTAAAAGAGATCGGTTTAAGAAGGAGGGAGCTTAATGGTAAATAAGGCTAAAGCAAGTAGGAAATTGAAGGCTCTAGAAACGACGAAAGCCTTGCTATTTCTAGCAAGGCTTTCTAAATAAGTGGCGGAGCGGACGGGACTCGAACCCGCGACCCCCGGCGTGACAGGCCGGTATTCTAACCAACTGAACTACCGCTCCGCACTGGTTAGACATTTAAGTCTAAATTTAAAGCCTGGCGATGTCCTACTCTCACATGGGGAAACCCCACACTACCATCGGCGCTAATTCGTTTCACTTCTGAGTTCGGAATGGAAGTCAGGTGGGTCCAAATCGCTATGGTCGCCAAGCAAATTCTTTAATTCGGAAAGCTGTTTTAAGTTCTATTTACACATTCAATGTTCTTGCATTGAGTCCATCAAAACCCCTTGGGTGTTGTATGGTTAAGCCTCACGGGCAATTAGTACAGGTTAGCTCAACGCCTCACAACGCTTACACACCCTGCCTATCAACGTTCTAGTCTCGAACAACCCTTTAGGATACTTAAAGTATCAGGGAAGACTCATCTCAGGGCTCGCTTCCCGCTTAGATGCTTTCAGCGGTTATCGATTCCGAACTTAGCTACCGGGCAATGCGTCTGGCGACACAACCCGAACACCAGAGGTTCGTCCACTCCGGTCCTCTCGTACTAGGAGCAGCCCCCTTCAATCTTCCAACGCCCACGGCAGATAGGGACCGAACTGTCTCACGACGTTCTAAACCCAGCTCGCGTACCACTTTAAATGGCGAACAGCCATACCCTTGGGACCGACTTCAGCCCCAGGATGTGATGAGCCGACATCGAGGTGCCAAACACCGCCGTCGATATGAACTCTTGGGCGGTATCAGCCTGTTATCCCGGAGTACCTTTTATCCGTTGAGCGATGGCCCTTCCATTCAGAACCACCGGATCACTATGACCTGCTTTCGCACCTGCTCGAATTGTCATTCTCGCAGTCAAGCGGGCTTATGCCATTGCACTAACCTCACGATGTCCAACCGTGATTAGCCCACCTTCGTGCTCCTCCGTTACTCTTTGGGAGGAGACCGCCCCAGTCAAACTACCCACCAGGCACTGTCCGCAACCCCGATCAGGGGTCAACGTTAGAACATCAACACTACAAGGGTGGTATTTCAAGGACGGCTCCACAAATACTGGCGTACTTGCTTCAAAGCCTCCCACCTATCCTACACATGTAGGGTCAATGTTCAGTGCCAAGCTGTAGTAAAGGTTCACGGGGTCTTTCCGTCTAGCCGCGGGTACACTGCATCTTCACAGCGATTTCAATTTCACTGAGTCTCGGGTGGAGACAGCGTGGCCATCATTACGCCATTCGTGCAGGTCGGAACTTACCCGACAAGGAATTTCGCTACCTTAGGACCGTTATAGTTACGGCCGCCGTTTACCGGGGCTTCGATCAAGAGCTTCGACCGAAGTCTAACCCCATCAATTAACCTTCCGGCACCGGGCAGGCGTCACACCGTATACGTCATCTTACGATTTTGCACAGTGCTGTGTTTTTAATAAACAGTTGCAGCCACCTGGTATCTGCGACTCTCGTCAGCTCCATCCGCGAGGGACTTCACCATCAAGAGCGTACCTTCTCCCGAAGTTACGGTACCATTTTGCCTAGTTCCTTCACCCGAGTTCTCTCAAGCGCCTTGGTATTCTCTACCCGACCACCTGTGTCGGTTTGGGGTACGATTCCTTACAATCTGAAGCTTAGAGGCTTTTCCTGGAAGCATGGCATCAATGACTTCACTACCGTAGTAGCTCGACGTCGTGTCTCAGCCTTAAGAAGAGCCGGATTTACCTAACTCTTCAGCCTACGCACTTGAACCTGGACAACCGTCGCCAGGCCCACCTAGCCTTCTCCGTCCCCCATCGCAATTGTAAGAAGTACGGGAATATTAACCCGTTTCCCATCGACTACGCCTTTCGGCCTCGCCTTAGGGGTCGACTTACCCTGCCCCGATTAACGTTGGACAGGAACCCTTGGTCTTCCGGCGAGGAGGTTTTTCACCCCCTTTATCGTTACTCATGTCAGCATTCGCACTTCTGATACGTCCAGCATGCGTTACCACACACCTTCAACCGCTTACAGAACGCTCCCCTACCCAATGCACAAAGTGCATTGCCGCAGCTTCGGTTTACTACTTAGCCCCGTTACATCTTCCGCGCAGGCCGACTCGACCAGTGAGCTATTACGCTTTCTTTAAATGATGGCTGCTTCTAAGCCAACATCCTGGCTGTCTGAGCCTTCCCACATCGTTTCCCACTTAGTAGTAATTTGGGACCTTAGCTGGCGGTCTGGGTTGTTTCCCTCTCCACGACGGACGTTAGCACCCGCCGTGTGTCTCCCGGATAGTACTTACTGGTATTCGGAGTTTGCAAAGGGTTGGTAAGTCGGGATGACCCCCTAGCCTTAACAGTGCTCTACCCCAGTAGTATTCGTCCGAGGCGCTACCTAAATAGCTTTCGGGGAGAACCAGCTATCTCCAGGTTTGATTGGCCTTTCACCCCTAGCCACAAGTCATCCGCTAATTTTTCAACATTAGTCGGTTCGGTCCTCCAATTGATGTTACTCAATCTTCAACCTGCCCATGGCTAGATCACCTGGTTTCGGGTCTATATCCAGCGACTGAGTCGCGCAGTTAACACTCGCTTTCGCTACGGCTCCCCTAGATGGTTAACCTTGCCACTGAATATAAGTCGCTGACCCATTATACAAAAGGTACGCAGTCACACCACGAAGGTGCTCCTACTGCTTGTACGTACACGGTTTCAGGTTCTATTTCACTCCCCTCACAGGGGTTCTTTTCGCCTTTCCCTCACGGTACTGGTTCACTATCGGTCAGTCAGTAGTATTTAGCCTTGGAGGATGGTCCCCCCATATTCAGACAGGATATCACGTGTCCCGCCCTACTCGATTTCACTTTATATGCGTTGCCGGTTACGGGGCTATCACCCTGTATCGCACAACTTTCCAGAAGTTTCACCTGACGCATAAAAAGCTTAAGGGCTAGTCCAATTTCGCTCGCCGCTACTTTCGGAATCTCGGTTGATTTCTTTTCCTCGGGGTACTTAGATGTTTCAGTTCCCCGGTTCGCCTCGCTGCGCTATGTATTCACGCAGCGATACTTACTTATGTAAGTGGGTTTCCCCATTCGGAAATCCCAGACTCAAATGGTTTTTACTACCTAATCTGGGCTTATCGCAAGTTAATACGTCCTTCATCGCCTCTGACTGCCAAGGCATCCACCGTGTACGCTTAGTCACTTAACCATACAACCCGAAGGAGTTTCGAGTTGATGTTCAAATCACCAAAGTTGTCTCTCATTATTTGAATGAGCGAGAGACATTTCGATTTTGCCGGACTCAATTTCGAATAATCACTGTAAAAGTGATATTCCCAAGAACACTTGAATGTGTTTTTTGGTGTTTGTCATAAAGACAAACATTGAGAACTTTACAAACAATCTTAAAGATTGTTTTGTCAGCTTTCCAAATTGTTAAAGAGCTAATCACTTCCTAAGAAGTCATTTTCTAAAGACTTTCAGAGTCGAAGATTCTAACCACGTACGTTTTACTGAAGTGGTTTGGAATTCCTATCCAAAAATACTTAGAGAATGGTGGGCGATACCGGGCTCGAACCAGTGACCCCCTGCTTGTAAGGCAGGTGCTCTCCCAACTGAGCTAATCGCCCACATAAGTTTTAATTCTTCGTGGAGAAGAATGGTGGGTCGTGCAGGATTCGAACCTGCGACCAATTGATTAAAAGTCAACTGCTCTACCAACTGAGCTAACGACCCAATGGTATCCCGTAGGGGAGTCGAACCCCTGTTACCGCCGTGAAAGGGCGGTGTCCTAGGCCTCTAGACGAACGGGACACTGGATTGAAGATATTGGGATATCTTCGTCTCTTTTACTTATAAACCGTATCAATCTGTGTGGACACTCATCGTGTATAATCATCGTTTAAGGAGGTGATCCAGCGCCAGGTTCCCCTAGCGCTACCTTGTTACGACTTCACCCCAGTCATGAACCACAAAGTGGTAAGCGTCCTCCCGAAGGTTAAACTACCTACTTCTTTTGCAGCCCACTCCCATGGTGTGACGGGCGGTGTGTACAAGGCCCGGGAACGTATTCACCGTGGCATTCTGATCCACGATTACTAGCGATTCCGACTTCATGGAGTCGAGTTGCAGACTCCAATCCGGACTACGACGCACTTTTTGGGATTCGCTCACTATCGCTAGCTTGCTGCCCTCTGTATGCGCCATTGTAGCACGTGTGTAGCCCTACTCGTAAGGGCCATGATGACTTGACGTCGTCCCCACCTTCCTCCGGTTTATCACCGGCAGTCTCCCTGGAGTTCCCGACATTACTCGCTGGCAAACAAGGATAAGGGTTGCGCTCGTTGCGGGACTTAACCCAACATTTCACAACACGAGCTGACGACAGCCATGCAGCACCTGTCTCAGAGTTCCCGAAGGCACCAATCCATCTCTGGAAAGTTCTCTGGATGTCAAGAGTAGGTAAGGTTCTTCGCGTTGCATCGAATTAAACCACATGCTCCACCGCTTGTGCGGGCCCCCGTCAATTCATTTGAGTTTTAATCTTGCGACCGTACTCCCCAGGCGGTCTACTTAACGCGTTAGCTCCGAAAGCCACAGCTCAAGGCCACAACCTCCAAGTAGACATCGTTTACGGCGTGGACTACCAGGGTATCTAATCCTGTTTGCTCCCCACGCTTTCGCATCTGAGTGTCAGTATCTGTCCAGGGGGCCGCCTTCGCCACCGGTATTCCTTCAGATCTCTACGCATTTCACCGCTACACCTGAAATTCTACCCCCCTCTACAGTACTCTAGTCTGCCAGTTTCAAATGCTATTCCGAGGTTGAGCCCCGGGCTTTCACATCTGACTTAACAAACCACCTGCATGCGCTTTACGCCCAGTAATTCCGATTAACGCTCGCACCCTCCGTATTACCGCGGCTGCTGGCACGGAGTTAGCCGGTGCTTCTTCTGTCGCTAACGTCAAATAATGCAGCTATTAACTACACCACCTTCCTCACGACTGAAAGTGCTTTACAACCCGAAGGCCTTCTTCACACACGCGGCATGGCTGCATCAGGCTTGCGCCCATTGTGCAATATTCCCCACTGCTGCCTCCGTAGGAGTCTGGACCGTGTCTCAGTTCCAGTGTGGCTGATCATCCTCTCAGACCAGCTAGGGATCGTCGCCTTGGTGAGCCATTACCTCACCAACTAGCTAATCCCACCTAGGCATATCCTGACGCGAGAGGCCCGAAGGTCCCCCTCTTTGGCCCGTAGGCATTATGCGGTATTAGCCATCGTTTCCAATGGTTATCCCCCACATCAGGGCAATTTCCTAGGCATTACTCACCCGTCCGCCGCTCGACGCCGTTATCGTCCCCCGAAGGTTCAGATAACTCGTTTCCGCTCGACTTGCATGTGTTAGGCCTGCCGCCAGCGTTCAATCTGAGCCATGATCAAACTCTTCAATTTAAGTTTTTGTCGGCTCAATGAATACTGAACATTACATAAGTAATGTTTGAATTGACTGTGCTGAACCTTTCGATTCAATGGTCACTTCGTATCATTGAAACCTAATTTGATACCGAAGTATCTAATTGGATTATCATCAACGAGTGCCCACACAGATTGATAGGTCTATATTGTTAAAGAGCTTTCCTATTGAGCTTTGCTCAAATCGGACGGCCATTTTAGCGAGTTAAAGTTTAGTGTCAATCACTTTTTTCAAACTTTTTTCAAGCGTTTCCGCTTGGCTAATTGGCTTGCTAACTTGGCTTTCGTTTCTTTCGAAGCGTTGCCGTGTCAGCGAGGTGGCATTATAGAGATTGCGATCACATTGGCAAGCCCTTTTTCTCGTTTTTTTTGATTTTTTTATCGTTCGGATAAATTTGCGTCAAAAGCGGTCAAAAGAGCACGTTATTTCTACAGTTCTTTGAATTTATCTGCGAAAAGAGCCACTTTTTCCCAATTGGTGTATTCCACTTCTTTGGTCGTATCGGTTTCACCACCTGTCATCGACATAATGAACTTAATCATAGTTTTGTCGAACCAACCATAACGAGGATAATAAAGAGCACCAGCAAAAACACCGATTAAGCTTGGTTTCCAGGGTGACTTCATTAGGAACTTGCGAATGTAAGCGCTTCCTTCTGGCGTATCCTTTCCTTGGTCTTCTTTACGAGCGGTTAGGTTTACGCAGAAAAACGCCACTTTACTTTGTTCAAGTTGATTGAGGTTTCGCTCAATAAACTGGTACAGCTTCTTATTAAGATGACCATAACGAATAGACGCTCCAATCAATACCCTGTCGTATTGGCTAAAATCAATCGTCTCAACATTATGTAAATCCACCAGCTCGCATTCGAAGTCTGTTAGCTTCTCATCTATATAGTGGAGAATTTTTTTAGTCTGCCCTTCACGGGAGGAATATAGAAATAATGCTTTTGCCACGATTTCCCCTTAGCTACGCCAAAACGTCGGCGTAAGTAGAATAAGTAAGGTAAAGATTTCCAAACGTCCAAACAGCATAGAAATAATCAATACCCATTTTGCTTTGTCGTTCACATCGCCAAAGTGAAGCGCAACTTCACCCAAGCCTGGACCTAAGTTGTTGAGCGTTGCTGCAACCGCAGAAAACGCGCTTAGCTCATCCATCCCTGTAGCAATCAAGCCCAACATACAAACCACGAACACCAAAGCGTAAGCAGAGAAGAATCCCCAAACCGCATCAACGACTCTTTGCGGTAGCGCACTACCACCCACTTTGATGGTGTACACCGCTCGAGGGTGCACCAAACGCTTCAGCTCACGCGCACCTTGTAAGGTCAGTAGCAGAATACGGATCACTTTCATGCCGCCGCCAGTCGAACCAGCACAACCACCTATAAAAGAAGAGAACAACAACAGCACTGGTAAGAATAATGGCCAATCAGCAAAGCCGGTTGTGGTAAAGCCAGCCGTAGTTGAGATGGACACGGTCTGAAAAAGCGCTTGATCGAATGCATCATAGGTAGAGTCGTAAGAATGGTGATTCAACAATAATAAGAAGCACACCAAGAACAAAACAACTTGTATAAAGATGAACGCGCGGAACTCTGGATCTTTCCAATAGTATTTAGGATGCACGCCGCCAGATGCAAACGCGGCGAAGTGCAAAGAATAGTTACATGCTGAGATTAACAAGAAGACAACGGTAATCATGTTGATGGCATAGCTATCGAAATAGCCCATGCTGGCATCGTGCGTAGAGAAGCCACCGATAGCAATGGTGGAGAAGCTATGGCTAATGGCATCAAATGGCGTCATACCAGCCAACCAAAATGCCACGGCACATGCGATAGTCAAACTCAAATAGATGTACCACAGTGCTTTTGCTGTCTCAGCAATACGTGGGGTCATCTTAGTGTCTTTTACTGGTCCTGGTATTTCGGCTCGATACAACTGCATACCACCGATACCAAGAACAGGAAGAATGGCAACCGCCAACACGATGATACCCATACCACCAAACCATTGCAGGAGCTGGCGATAAAAGAGAATCGCTTTTGGCAACTCGTCGAGCCCGACGATCACCGTCGCACCCGTTGTCGTTAAAGCAGAGAAGGACTCAAAAAAGGCGTCAGTCACAGATACATTGGGGTTATCTGAGATCAGAAAAGGAATAGAGCCAGCACTGCCAAGTACAGTCCAGAAAAGAACAACGATAAGGAAGCCATCACGCGCTTTAAGCTCGTGTTTGTGCCTGCGGTTTGGGAACCAACAGATCCCACCGCATACAAGAAGTACGAAGAAAGTCGTGACAAAAGGTACACCCGCACCATCTCGATAGATAAGCGCAACCAGCGCAGGCGCGAGCATTGTGACACTAAAAAGTGCGAGCAATAGCCCGACGATTCGAATAATTGAACGAAATTGCATGGATTGATTGACTAGCGAAGCTGTCCCTGTGGCTTCCTATTTTTCATTATTGTCCGTCTAGTGGGGTGACAACTGCCTTTGCACCACTTTTGTTGATGATAGCTTGGGTAAACGCGCTCACTTCACGTAGCTCAATTTCCACCACTAATACCACCTGATCGCTGTATTCAGCATCCACTTCAACCGCACCAAATTGGGGCATAAGCGACTGTGCGATAGGCATAAACCCATAGTCTAACTCTAGTCGGAGTTTTGTGGTTATTTTTTTCTCAATTGTTTGAAGCAGCTTGAGCGCTTGTTGCACGCCGCCACCATAAGCTTTGACCAAACCACCTGTACCAAGCTTAATGCCGCCAGAATATCGAGTCACTACAGCTGTAATCTCTCCAACTCCGGAGCCAGACAGCTGAGCAAGGATCGGTTTACCTGCCGTCCCTGAAGGTTCCCCATCATCACTAAAGCCCCACTTCATCGAATCTTCTGGTCGACCAGCAACAAATCCCCAGCAGTTGTGTCTTGCATCAGCATGCTTGGTTTTGATCTGCTCAACGAATGCTTTCGCCGCTTCCACACTTGGCGTGTGTGCTAAGTAAGTAATAAAGACACTCTTTTTGATCTCTTCTTCAAATTGAGCAGGCTGAGCAGGAATCAGATAAGGCAGGTCATTCATAGGATTAAGTCACTTTTCTCTTTGTTCAGAGTCTATCACGAGAGGTAATTGTGAGTCGCATAAGATCTGCCTTAGCGCACAATGTTAAACACTTGTTTAAAAAATGTATTGAAATTAACCAATCCGAAGTCCAAACTAACTTCACTGGTCTAACCAGAACAATAAATAAAACGACTTTCCTCTATATCGATTTGCTGCCCTACAGGCGCTCAGCCCGCATCAAATTGGTATACAGACAATCCAAGATTGTATGTCATGGAGATAGACAATGATTTACCAAGCCGAAACCCTACAGGTAAAGGAAGTACAAGATGGTATTGCAGAGCTAAGCTTCTGCTCTCCAAAATCCGTTAACAAGCTCGACCTAGCGACACTAGAGTCACTCGACAAAGCCCTTGATGCACTAAAAGCGCACCAAGGACTGAAGGGCTTGATGCTCACCTCAGATAAAGACGCGTTCATTGTTGGCGCTGATATCACCGAATTCTTAGGTCTTTTTGCCAAGACAGACGCTGAGCTCGATCAGTGGCTGCAATTTGCTAACAGCATCTTCAACAAGCTGGAAGACTTACCCGTCCCGACGATTTCGGTACTTAAAGGTCACACGTTAGGTGGCGGTTGTGAGTGTGTGCTTGCAACTGACATGAGAATTGGTGACAAGACCACCAGCATCGGTCTACCAGAAACGAAATTAGGCATCATGCCGGGCTTTGGTGGTTGTGTGCGTCTGCCACGTGTTATCGGTGCCGACAGTGCGATGGAAGTGATCACACAAGGTAAAGCGTGTCGTGCGGATGAGGCATTAAAGATTGGTCTTCTGGATGCGGTTGTCGATAGCGACGCACTTTACGAGTCAGCACTCAAGACACTGACCTCGGCAATCAACGAGAAGCTGGACTGGCAAGCTCGTCGCAAGCAAAAAACATCGCCTCTAACGTTAAGTAAGCTTGAATCAATGATGAGCTTTACCATGGCGAAGGGTCTAGTGGCTCAGAAAGCGGGTCCTCATTACCCAGCTCCAATGACAGCCGTTATTACCATTGAAGAAGGCGCTCGCTTTGCTCGTAACGAAGCACTCGACATTGAACGTAAGCACTTTGTAAAACTGGCTAAGTCTGAAGAAGCAAAATCACTGGTTGGTTTGTTCCTTAACGACCAATACATTAAAGGGCTTGCGAAAAAATCAGCGAAGTCAGCAAGTAAAGACACGCAACGTGCAGCTGTGCTTGGTGCGGGTATCATGGGCGGCGGCATTGCTTACCAATCTGCACTCAAAGGCGTACCGGTGTTAATGAAAGACATCGCGCAACCTTCACTCGATTTAGGCATGACTGAAGCATCTAAGCTGCTAAATAAACGCTTATCTCGTGGTCGCATTGATGGCTTTAAGATGGCTGGTATTTTAGCGTCTATCACACCGAGCCTTCATTACGCAGGCATCGAAGAATCAGACGTGATTGTTGAAGCCGTAGTAGAAAACCCGAAAGTAAAAGCAGCAGTGCTGAGTGAAGTCGAATCGCATGTCGGTGAAGACACGGTTATCACCTCAAACACCTCGACAATTCCTATCAACCTGTTGGCAAAATCGCTGAAACGCCCAGAAAATTTCTGTGGCATGCACTTCTTCAACCCAGTGCACCGTATGCCTCTTGTTGAGATCATCCGTGGTGAACACACCTCTGATGAAACCATCAATCGTGTTGTTGCCTACGCAGCGAAAATGGGCAAATCACCAATTGTCGTTAATGACTGCCCTGGGTTCTTTGTAAACCGCGTATTGTTCCCATACTTTGGCGGCTTCAGCATGCTACTTCGTGATGGTGCGGACTTTACGAAAATCGACAAAATCATGGAACGTAAGTTTGGCTGGCCGATGGGACCTGCATACTTGCTCGATGTCGTTGGTATTGATACCGCTCACCACGCACAGGCCGTTATGGCACAAGGTTTCCCAGAGCGTATGGGTAAACAAGGCCGTGACGCGATCGATGCACTATTCGAAGCAAGCAAATACGGTCAGAAGAATGGCAGTGGCTTCTACAGCTACACCATTGATAGAAAAGGTAAGCCGAAGAAAACCTTCTCTGAAGAAATCTTGCCGGTACTCGCTGACGTTTGTGCCGATAAACAGGACTTTGACGAACAAACCATCATTCAACGTATGATGATTCCAATGATCAACGAAGTGGTACTGTGTCTACAAGAAGGCATCATTGCCACTCCACAAGAAGCGGACATGGCACTGGTTTACGGTCTTGGTTTCCCTCCATTCCGCGGCGGCGTATTCCGCTACCTAGATAGCGTAGGTATTGCTGAGTTTGTTGCAATGGCAAAACAATACTCAGAGCTTGGTGCGATGTACCAAGTACCACAGATGCTGATTGATATGGCGGCGAAAGGTGAAAGCTTTTACGGTGCACAACAGCAAGGTTCTATCTAAGGAGGGATTCTAAAATGACTAATCAAACAAGAAATGTTGTCGTAGTCGATTGTCTACGTACTCCAATGGGTCGCTCTAAAGGTGGTGCTTTCCGTCATACACGAGCAGAAGATCTGTCTGCGCGCCTAATGAAAGGTATTCTTGCGCGTAACCCACAGGTAAACCCAAGCGAGATTGAAGATATCTACTGGGGCTGTGTACAACAAACACTAGAACAAGGCTTTAACGTTGCTCGTAATGCGGCGCTGCTTGCTGGCCTACCAATTGAGATTGGCGCCGTGACGGTTAACCGCTTGTGTGGTTCATCAATGCAAGCGCTTCACGACGGTACACGTGCCATCATGACGGGTGATGCTGAAATCTGCCTAATTGGTGGCGTTGAGCACATGGGACACGTACCAATGAACCACGGCGTGGACTTCCACCCTGGCATGTCAAAGACGGTTGCAAAAGCAGCAGGCATGATGGGCTTAACGGCTGAAATGCTTGGTAAGCTGCATGGCATTAGCCGTGAACAACAAGACGAGTTTGCTGCGCGTTCTCATGCTCGTGCACATGCTGCAACCGTAGAGGGTCGTTTTAAAAACGAAATCCTACCAATTGAAGGTCATGCGGCTGACGGCACGCTGTTCACTCTGGATTACGATGAAGTGATTCGCCCTGAAACATCTGTTGAAGGTCTGTCCCAACTTCGTCCTGTTTTCGACCCAACAAACGGCACAGTAACAGCCGGTACATCATCGGCGCTGTCTGATGGTGCATCAGCGATGTTGATCATGAGCGAAGAAAAAGCCAATGAACTTGGTTTGAAGATTCGTGCACGCATTAAAGGTATGGCCATTGCGGGTTGTGATCCTTCCATTATGGGTTACGGTCCTGTACCTGCGACGCAAAAAGCGCTCAAGCGTGCTGGTCTTTCAATTGAAGACATGGATGTGGTTGAGCTAAACGAAGCATTTGCTGCGCAGTCTCTACCATGTGCTAAAGACTTGGGTCTGCTTGATGTTATGGATGAGAAGGTCAACCTTAACGGTGGTGCGATTGCATTGGGTCACCCACTTGGTTGTTCTGGCTCACGTATCTCAACGACATTAATCAACCTAATGGAAGCCAAAGACGCGAAATACGGTCTGGCAACCATGTGTATCGGTTTAGGTCAGGGTATTGCGACGGTATTTGAACGACCATAGTTTGCTTGAGAAACGCTAGGTTGTAGTGACCAATCCAACAATCACGAGCAAATGAACCAATACTGAAAATTTTTAGTATTACACTTAAGGGCGGCATCTGATGTCGCCCTTTGTTTTACACCAAACATTGCTTACATGCACAAAAAGCATACATTAAATGCTCAAGTTTCATTTTATTCATAGACAAAGAAGACATACACTTAGCAACAGTTGATATCTTGCTGCATGTGACCCAGAGTCACGCTACCGCACAATCGGAGAACCTTATGTTTAATGCTCTAGTTCTAAATCAAGAAGACAAACGTACTATCGCTAGCATCGAGCAAATCGATGAAACACAACTGCCTGAAGGCGACGTTCTGATTGACGTTGATTACTCATCGTTGAACTACAAAGACGGTCTTGCAATTACAGGTAAAGGTAAAATCATCCGTAACTTCCCGATGGTGCCGGGTATTGACCTAGCAGGTACGGTAGTAAGCTCAGAAGACGACCGCTACCAAGCAGGCGACAAAGTTGTTCTTACTGGTTGGGGCGTAGGTGAAAACCATTGGGGCGGTATGTCTCAACGTGCTCGTCTAAAAGCGGATTGGCTAGTACCACTACCAAAAGGTCTAGACAGCAAGAAAGCAATGATGGTGGGTACAGCGGGCTTCACTGGCATGCTATGTGTTCAAGCACTGCTTGATGCAGGCATCAAACCTGAAAACGGCGAAATCCTAGTAACTGGCGCAAGTGGCGGTGTAGGCTCAGTAGCAGTAACGCTTCTAGCACAACTTGGCTACAAAGTTGCTGCAGTGACAGGTCGCGTAGAGAAAAACGGTCCACTACTAGAAAAACTTGGTGCTAGCCGCATCATCGACCGCGTTGAATTTGAAGAGCCAGCACGTCCGCTTGAAAAGCAAGTATGGGCAGGTGCGGTTGATACTGTGGGCAGCAAAGTGCTAGCAAAAGTATTGGCGCAAATGGATTACAACAGTGCAGTTGCAGCTTGTGGTCTTGCAGGTGGCTTCGATCTACCAACCACAGTGATGCCGTTCATCCTACGTAACGTTCGTCTACAAGGTGTGGATTCTGTTTCATGCCCATTTGAAAAACGTACTGCAGCATGGGAAAAATTGGTTGAGCTACTACCAGACAGCTACTTCGAACAAGCTTGTACTGAAGTTGAACTAGCGGAAGCACCAAAATACGCTGAAGACATCACAAACGGCCAAGTAACTGGTCGCGTGGTTATCAAGCTATAAGCGTTAACCCTTCGATAGAATAAACAAAGCCGGGTCATGCCCGGCTTTTTGCTTTTTCGATCATCGGAAAAATTAGTCCAATCCCATATCTTCAATTCGCTTAGCAATCAGACGACTACATTCTTCACGAACCACGGCACGCAACCATTCTTGAGCGGGAGAGTGCTCGCAACGCGCATGCCAAATCATCGAATATTCAAACGGCGTGAATTGGAATGGTAATGGCTTCACCACTAAGTCATAGCGATCAGCAACCAAGTACGCTAAATCGGCCGGTACGGTAATGATAATGGGCAAAGTATCGACAATCGCCAGCGCCGCTTCCAAGTGATAAGCGCGTAATACCATCTGGCGTTGCGGCTTCTCCACCAGCGCTTGCTCAATCAGCGCCTTAACCCCATCACTGATGGCAATCATGGCATGCGGGTGACTGAGATAATCATCCAGACTCATCTCTTTATCGGCTAATGGATGTTGCTTGGAGAGCATACATAGCACACCGACTCGTCCTAACACTTCACTGCGTAGTGGCTCCACAGGACCTGTAGGACGACAAATCGCTAAGTCCGCGCCTTCATATGTTAATTGATCAGATAAACGGTCATGTTGCAACGGCAAGAAGTTAAACGACACGTTAGGCGCTTCCTGATAGATACGTGGCAATGCAAAAGGCAGAATGGTTTGCATCGCGTAGTCAGTCGTGGCGATATTAAACGTCTGATCGCAACTGCGTGGATCAAACTCACGTGGAGAAAGTAATTGGCGTAGTGACTCCAAAGGCTCACCCAAAGAGCGATCAATTTCCAACGCTTTTTGAGTTGGGATCAAATGCTGACCTTGACGCGTAAACAGCGGATCACCAAGCAGGTCGCGTAAACGCCCTAGCACACGACTCATTGCAGATTGGCTTAAATTGAGACGAGTTGCTGCTTTACTGACACTGCTCTCTTCGATCAACACACGTAATGCGACCAATAAGTTCAGATCTCGACGATAGATGTCTTCTAATTCCACGATTTGCCACTTACCATGTAGGGGATTTAGGTAAATTGTACTCTTCAGGCAAAAAAAATCCCGCCTTTCAGCGGGGAAGCCCAAGAAAAATGGGGATAGTGTCGGAATGAAGTGTCGTTAAACTTGGTGAGCGGTGTATCAATAGGTTCCGATTACAGCAAGAAGCGCTAATTTTCTTGCTCAGATGCACCTGACCATTTGTGCATCTCAATCCAAATCCCAATAATCGTTGCACTCATGCCTACAAGAGGCAGCAATGAGGTTTCAGCTGGTGTTCTGAGTACTAATGCGCAGAACGAGATGAAACACAAAACCGAATAGATGGTTAGTCTGTCTAACGCTGTTAACATCGTGTCTCCTTACCAGTTGTTACCAAATTGTTAATTTAAGGTAAATCAAAAAATTCGGTTTGCCAAGTGGTTATTGAATATTTTTTCAACGAAAGTAAAATTCACCGCTCAGTTAGTTACGAGAATCACATTATGAGTTTTAATCCTGAACTGGCGACCAAGACATTAGAGGCGGAAGGATTACGCTGCCCAGAGCCAGTGATGATGGTCAGGAAGACAATTCGAAACATGCAAGATGGTGAGGTGTTGCTGGTTAAAGCGGACGACCCATCCACAACTCGAGATATCCCGAGCTTCTGCCGATTTATGGATCACCAGTTGATTGCGGCACAAACGGAGCAGCTTCCATACCAGTACCTAATTAAGAAAGGTTTGGAATAATCTCAGCAAGATCAAAAACGGCAGCCCAAAAGGCTGCCGTTTGTTTATTCATCGTATTCTAGTGTGCGAACTTCAGATTGTAGCTTGTTTAATTGTTTCCGCATTGCACGCATTTCCTCATGCATCGGAATGATATGAGCCACTCGAATCCACGCTTCTACCGTTAAACCGGTAAGAATGAAGGACCCTGCCACAATCGGCAGCCACATATCAGTCAGCACCATTGCTAGTAAGCAAAGTGCCAAACCAAAGGTGAATAAATAACTCTGACTCTTTGGGGTCATCCCCATGTAACGTGTAAGCATACCTTTGCCCTCTCGCTATCATTCACACCATTAAATTACCATGACAAGTATGACACTAATATGTCATCCGTCACGGTCTTGAACGATTTTGAGTCAGAGTTTGACGCTGTGTATCACTTCTCTAGTTATTGATAATTCACACCATTTTACGTGCAACAAATCAGAACATTGCCGCTCCGATAGCTAGCGCGATAAACAGGAATGCGGTCACCTTACGAATCAGCCCTAAAGGCATCTTATCAGCCGACAACTTACCAATCAGGACAACAGGTACATTCGCCAGCAGCATACCGATCGTGGTGCCAAGAATCACCCAACTCAATGCATCTGCGTATTGCGCACCCAAGATAGAAGTCGCAATCTGAGTCTTGTCGCCAATCTCCGCAACGAAGAAAGCAATAAAGCTGGCAATAAATGGGCCACGGTTGGAGATCTGCTCATCGTCATCCAGTTTATCTGGGATCAACACCCAAGCCGCCATGGCGACAAAACTGACCACCAGCACCCATTTGAGAACTTCAGGCGAAAGATAATCGGCCACCACCACACCTAACCATGCAGCCAAAGCGTGGTTGGCAATGGTTGCCAAAAAGATTGCTGCAATAATAGGGATTGGCTTGCGGTAACGACTGGCAAGTAATAGAGATAGCAATTGGGTCTTATCGCCAATTTCTGCTAACGCTACAGTAGTAATTGAAATAGCTAAAACGCTCACGACATGCTCATTGGGGCGGGATAATTATTTTTAACCTAAGACAAATCTCACGCCCCACCCCGGTTCATGATGATTTGTCTAAGGTCTTGCTAAACTCATCGGGCTGATGAGTCTCGAACGCCATGGTGATTTTGCACCAATTATGTTGACGAACGAACCAGATGAAATAGACATTTCATCGAGTAAGCTACTCCCCAAAGACAGGCGCAATTCTAGCCATGTTTCCTCATCACCTCAAGAGTGAAAGCCAGTGAAAACTCCCTTTTAGGAAAAATTCAGCAGATAAAGCGGTAAAAATCCATTAAAGGAGAAAATTGCCCACGAATTAATCAAGATTAGCTCTACTCCCATGCTCAATATCTGGGTATACTTGATTGTTAATTTATTCAACCGTAATTACTTTGAATCGCCATTGTTGAGGCAAGAAAACCCAACAAAAAAGAGACGAATTCACGAGTAATAAGAGAATCGCGCGAACCTGACTTATGCAAAAATACGATATCAAAACCTTCCAGGGAATGATCCTCGCGCTGCAGGATTATTGGGCTCAAAATGGTTGTACCATTGTTCAACCACTAGATATGGAAGTTGGTGCGGGTACCTCTCACCCAATGACCTGTCTACGAGCACTTGGCCCAGAGCCAATGTCTACAGCTTACGTACAACCTTCACGTCGTCCTACTGATGGCCGTTACGGTGAAAACCCTAACCGTCTTCAGCACTACTACCAATTCCAAGTAGCGCTAAAACCATCGCCAGACAATATCCAAGAGTTGTACCTAGGTTCTCTAGAGGTTCTTGGTGTCGACCCACTTGTTCACGACATCCGTTTCGTAGAAGACAACTGGGAAAACCCAACACTAGGCGCATGGGGTCTAGGCTGGGAAGTTTGGCTAAACGGCATGGAAGTGACTCAGTTTACTTACTTCCAGCAAGTTGGTGGTCTTGAGTGTAAGCCAGTAACTGGTGAGATCACTTACGGTATCGAACGTCTAGCAATGTACATCCAAGAGGTAGACTCTGTTTACGACCTAGTTTGGAACATCGCACCAGACGGCAGCAAAGTGACTTACGGTGACATCTTCCACCAAAACGAAGTAGAGCAATCAACTTACAACTTCGAGCACGCAGACGTTGAATTCCTATTTGGTTTCTTCGAACAGTGTGAGAAAGAGTGTAAAGAGCTGCTTGAGCTTGAAAAGCCACTGCCACTGCCTGCTTACGAGCGCATTCTAAAAGCGGGTCACGCATTCAACCTACTAGACGCGCGTAAAGCGATCTCAGTAACTGAACGCCAACGTTACATCCTACGCATCCGCAACCTGACGAAAGCAGTTGCAGAAGCATACTACGCATCGCGTGAAGCTCTTGGCTTCCCAATGTGTAAGAAAGAACAAGCGTAAGGGGTAGAGTAACATGGCAAAAGAATTTCTAATCGAGCTAGGTACAGAAGAGCTACCACCAACGCAACTTCGCACTCTAGCTGAAGCATTCGCAGCAAACTTCGAAGCAGAACTGAAAGGCGCTGAGCTTGCTCACGAAGGCGTTAAATGGTTCGCAGCGCCTCGTCGTCTTGCACTTAAAGTAGCAGCACTGGCAGACAGCCAGTCTGACAAAGTTGTTGAAAAACGTGGCCCTGCGGTTTCTGCAGCGTTTGACGCGGAAGGCAACCCAACAAAAGCGGCTCAAGGCTGGGCTCGCGGTTGTGGCATCACAGTTGACCAAGCAGAGCGCATGGTTACAGACAAAGGTGAATGGCTACTGTTCAAACAAGAAGTGAAAGGTCAGCCAACGTCTGAGATCGTAGTTGAACTTGCAGCGAAAGCACTAGCAAACCTACCTATCGCAAAACCAATGCGCTGGGGTAACAAAACGACTCAATTTATCCGTCCAGTTAAGACGCTAACCATGCTAATGGGCAGCGACCTAATCGAAGGCGAGATCCTTGGTGTCGCTTCTGACCGCACTATCCGTGGTCACCGCTTCATGGGTGAGCAAGAGTTCACTATCGATTCTGCTGAACAATACCCTGCGATCTTAGAAGAGCGCGGTAAAGTAATGGCAGATTACGAAGCGCGTAAAGCAATCATCCTAGCTGACGCACAAAAAGCAGCAGCAGCGGTTGGCGGTATCGCTGACCTAGAAGATGACCTAGTAGAAGAAGTAACGTCTCTGGTTGAATGGCCAGTAGTACTAACAGCGAAGTTCGAAGAAGAGTTCCTAAAAGTGCCTTCTGAAGCGTTGGTTTACACCATGAAAGGTGACCAGAAGTACTTCCCTGTTTATGACGAAAACAAGAAGCTACTACCTAACTTCATCTTCGTATCGAACATCGAATCA
Organism: Vibrio owensii; assembly: GCF_002021755.1. NCBI lineage: Bacteria > Pseudomonadati > Pseudomonadota > Gammaproteobacteria > Vibrionales > Vibrionaceae > Vibrio > Vibrio owensii. Next base: position 1,859,142 of record NZ_CP019959.1, on the reverse strand, counting down.
AAAGAGCCTCGTTACGTAATCGAAGGTAACGAGAAAGTAGTTCGCCCTCGCCTTGCTGACGCAGAGTTCTTCTTCAATACAGACCGTAAGCGTCCGCTTATCGACCGTCTGCCAGAACTAGAACAAGCGATCTTCCAAAAGCAACTGGGTACGATCAAAGACAAAACAGACCGCATCACAGAACTTGCTGGCTACATTGCTGAACAAATCGGTGCTGACGTTGAGAAATCAAAGCGTGCTGGTCTACTAGCAAAATGTGACCTAATGACCTCAATGGTATTCGAATTCACGGATACTCAAGGTGTTATGGGTATGCACTACGCTCGCCACGACGGTGAAGCAGAAGAAGTTGCAGTAGCACTGAACGAGCAATACATGCCTCGTTTCGCAGGTGATGAACTGCCATCTAACGGCGTTTCAACTGCAGTTGCAATGGCAGACAAGCTAGACACTATCGTAGGTATCTTCGGTATTGGTCAAGCACCTAAAGGCAGCGACCCATTCGCACTACGCCGCGCATCTCTAGGTGTACTACGTATCATCGTTGAATACGGCTACAACCTAGATCTTGTTGACCTAGTAGCGAAAGCGAAGTCACTGTTTGGCGACCGCCTAACCAACGACAACGTTGAACAAGACGTTATCGAGTTCATGCTTGGTCGTTTCCGTGCTTGGTACCAAGACGAAGGCTTCAGCGTAGACATCATTCAAGCGGTTCTAGCGCGTCGTCCTACAAAACCAGCAGACTTTGACCAACGAGTTAAAGCGGTTTCTCACTTCCGTGAGCTAGAAGCGGCAGAGTCTCTAGCAGCAGCGAACAAACGTGTAGGTAACATCCTAGCGAAATTCGACGGCGAACTAGCAGCAGACATCGACCTAGCACTTCTACAAGAAGACGCAGAGAAAGCACTAGCAGAAAGCGTTGAAGTAATGACAGAAGCGCTAGAGCCAGCATTTGCTACAGGTAACTACCAAGAAGCCCTAAGCAAGCTAGCTGACCTACGTGAACCAGTTGATGCGTTCTTTGATAACGTAATGGTAATGGCAGACGACGAAGCACTTAAGAAGAACCGTCTGACACTACTGAACAACCTGCGTAACCTGTTCCTACAGATCGCAGACATTTCTTTGCTTCAAAAGTAATTCATTACTCTTAGAAGTGATTAAGAAATAAGTAAAAGGGAAGCAGATGCTTCCCTTTTTTGTTGCCTTCAAACCGATGACAGTGACGCTTATTATTCATTTTGTGAACAAGACTAAAATTTGTAGGGTGAGACGCGTTTAACTTGTTGGTTTAGAGCTCGGATTGTAGAGGCACAGTTTTGCTATAACTGGACTGTTTATTCGGGGGAAGGACACAATGAAAAAAACAATTCTCGCACTCTCTATCGGTCTACTGAGCGCCTGCAGCCAGATTCCAGAAAATGCCATCGTATTAAGCGTTGGTGATGACACCTCTGTTTTTGAAGAAAACTCACAAGGCTTACTTATCGCCGAGCAAAAACTCGAAAAAGGCAGTTATACCTTTACCATTGCTGACAGCAAGCAAAGCTGCGGCAGTAGCTTTGCCCTAGCAGAAGAAGATCGCATCAAGTTCAATCGTCCATTAAAAATGGATAACTGCGCCACTGATGCACAAATGCCGCTGCGCATTTTCAAAGCCAATACCTATCAATTTACGCTCAACCCAACCACCAATGAGCTGACGGTCAAAATCAAACCAAAACAGACTCAGGACATCACCTACTCTTGCCCTGTCGCAACTGACACGCCAAAAACCATCAATGTTGCTCAAACCTTTAATGATGGCACTGTCGTTCGCGATGCCTTAACCGGACAAGAAGCCACAGTCGCCAATGGCAGCGTCACCATGCAGCCAGGTCCTATGAGCCAAGGTCTATTGCTGCTAGAAGAAGTTGAACAGCAAGCCGATAAACCGTTCAGCTGGGATAACGCGACGGTGTACTTCGTCATGACTGACCGCTTCTACAATGGCAACCCAGACAACGACAACAGCTACGGTCGCAGCAAAGATGGAAAATACGAGATTGGCACCTTCCACGGTGGTGACTTAGCGGGTCTGACGAAAAAACTCGATTACATCGAATCACTTGGTGTGAATGCTATCTGGATAACTTCACCACTGGAACAAATCCACGGCTGGGTTGGCGGCGGCGATAAAGGCGACTTTAAGCACTATGGCTACCACGGCTACTATCACCAAGATTGGACCAAGCTTGATGCCAACATGGGTACCGAAGATGAACTCAGAACCTTCGTCGATACTGCCCACAAGAAAGGCATTCGCGTGATTTGGGATGTAGTCATGAACCACACAGGCTACGCAACATTAGCAGACATGCAGGAATTCGGCTTTGGTCAGCTTTACCTGGATGAGCAAGAAGCCAAAGAAGTCCTCGGTGAAAAATGGACCGACTGGCAGCCAAAATCAGGACAAAGCTGGCACAGCTTCAACGATTACATCAAATACGGTGATAGCGAAGCGTGGGATAAATGGTGGGGCAAAGATTGGATCCGCACCGACATTGGTGACTACGATGCTCCGGGCTACAACGACATCACCATGTCTTTGAACTACCTACCGGATCTCAAAACCGAATCAACTCAAAAAACCGGACTACCAAACTTCTTCCGCAATAAAGACACCAATGCGCAAGATGAGCTGCAAACCCCACGTGAGCATCTAATTACGTGGTTATCCGATTGGGTGCGCGACTATGGCATTGATGGCTTCCGTGTCGACACTGCCAAACACGTAGAAATGGAAGCGTGGGCAGAGTTGAAAGCCAGCACCACTCAGGCGCTTGCTCAGTGGAAGCAAAACAACCCGGACAAAGCCTTGGATGACCTACCTTTCTGGATGACAGGTGAAGTGTGGGCACACAGCGTAGTGAAGAGCCCGTATTTCGATAACGGCTTCGATTCCATCATCAACTTCGAGTTCCAATCTGATGTAGCACCAAAAGCGCTGAAGTGTTTCGCTCAACTTGATAATGATTACCGCCGCTATGCAGAGCGCATCAATAACGATCCTGAGTTCAACGTGTTGAGCTACTTGTCTTCACACGATACACAGCTGTTTTGGTCAGCGCGCAGCCGCAGCTTTGATGACCAAGCACGTGCCGCGAATGCACTGATGTTGGCTCCGGGTGCAGTACAGATCTATTACGGTGATGAGATAGCTCGTGATTTTGGCATTACTGGTTCAGATGCTCACCAAGGCACACGCTCAGATATGCCATGGGATAAGATTCATGGCGAACGTGAAGATCTACTGCAACATTGGCAAAAGTTGGGGGAATTCCGTAAACGCCACCCAGCGGTTGCTCAAGGTAAGCACATCACTCGCAACCAAGAAGGTTACTACGCATTCGAACGCCAATACCAAGACGATAAGGTGCTGATTGTTTACACCGGTGAGTAAATCACACTCTCTCCACCAGCAAGGGAAGCATAAGCTTCCCTTTTTTATTGCTCTTTTTGCCTTTTTATCTCGTACCTCTGGTCTGATGACACACTTTTTTCTTTTTCGGCTTAATTCACACTTTGCGTTAATTACGCATTGAGGTAAGGTCAAGGATTACTCGATAAGCCGATAAAACATCGGCACAAACATACACAAAGCAATCACAATGAATTAGGTATAACGACAAATGCAGTTCTCTAAGTTTGGTGAAAAATTTAATCAGTATTCAGGTATCACGCAGTTAATGGACGATTTGAATGATGGTCTGCGCACACCAGGTGCCATCATGCTCGGTGGAGGTAACCCAGCCGCCATTCCTGCCATGCTCGATTACTTTCGCCAAGCCAGTGAGGAAATGCTCGCCAGCGGAGAGCTCGTCGCCGCCCTTGCCAACTACGATGGCCCGCAGGGTAAAGACGCGTTCGTTAAAGCGCTGGCTCAGTTATTCCGTGAAACTTACGGCTGGGATATTTCCGAGAAGAACATCAGCCTAACTAACGGCAGCCAAAGTGGCTTTTTCTACTTGTTCAACTTGTTGGCAGGTAAACAGCCAGACGGTTCGCACAAGAAAGTGCTACTGCCTATCGCGCCTGAGTACATCGGCTATGGTGATGCAGGCATTGATGAAGATATCTTTGTCTCTTACCACCCAGAAATCGAGCTGCTAGATAACGGTCTGTTTAAATACCACGTCGATTTTGAGCAGCTCACCGTCGATGACTCTGTTGCGGCAATCTGCGCCTCTCGCCCAACCAACCCAACGGGTAACGTACTGACAGATGAAGAAGTACGTAAGCTGGACAAGCTAGCACGTGAGAACAACATTCCGCTGATCATTGATAACGCCTACGGTCTGCCGTTCCCGAATATCATTTTTGAAGATGTCGAACCGTTCTGGAATGAAAACACCATCCTGTGCATGAGCTTATCTAAACTTGGCTTGCCGGGCGTGCGTTGTGGCATTGTGATTGCGAGTGAAGAAATCACGCAAGCGTTGACCAATATGAACGGCATCATCAGCCTAGCACCGGGCAGTGTTGGTCCAGCGCTAGCAAACCACATCATTGGTAAAGGCGATCTGCTTAAACTGAGCTCAGAGGTAATTAAGCCGTTCTACAAGCAGAAGTCGCAACGTGCAGTTGAACTACTCCAAGAAGCGATTACCGATGAGCGCTTCCGTATTCACAAACCAGAAGGCGCTATCTTCTTATGGCTATGGTTTGATGAACTGCCAATTACGACAATGGAACTGTACCAACGCTTGAAAGCGCGTGGGGTCTTGATTGTTCCGGGTGAATACTTCTTTATTGGTCAGAAAGACGAGTGGGATCATGCACACCAATGCTTGCGTATGAACTACGTTCAAGACGATGAGATGATGCAAAAAGGCATTGCGATTATCGCAGAAGAAGTGGAAAAGGCTTACCGCGAAGGCAAATAGACCGATAAAACTCAGCCGCTTCTCTTTGAAATTACGGCCTTGCAATAGTGGCTTTGAAAGCCCCAAACTAAAAAGAGCGCCCTTTTCCATATGGAAGGCGCTCTTTCTCATTCTATAACCGTGTGGTTAACTGAAATGTCTTTAGCTGATTAGCTGTTTTCAATCAGGTTGTTGCCACCGATAGCAATCTTACGCGGTTGCATCGCTTCTGGAATTTCACGAACTAAATCAACATGAAGTAGACCATTTTCCATTGATGCGCCAACGACTTTTACGTAATCCGCAAGTTGGAATTTACGTTCAAAATCGCGTTCTGCAATGCCTTGGTAAACGTAGTTTTTACCTTCTTCAGCTTTACGCTCACCCTTCACGATCAACATGTTTTCGTTTTGAGTCAAATCGAGCTGATCTTCAGCAAAGCCAGCGACTGCCATAGTAATACGGTAGTTGTGCTCGTCTTTTTGCTCGATGTTGTATGGAGGGTAACCGCCAGAAGTGTTCTTCGCAGAGCTTGCTTCCATCAGGTTAAACAGACGGTCGAAGCCAATTGCATTACGGTATAGTGGTGAGAAATCTACATTACGCATAATCTATCCTCTTTTAAGCAATAGTCTTAGCCCAGATGAAGGTCATCCACGTGGCGCATTTATGCAAGAAAACGCCGAGCTAAGGGATCCGATGATTCATTCCTCTGACCTACTCTTTAGGTGCGGGGACATGATGTCGAATCTAGGGTCAAGTTGTGTGCTAAAACAGAGTATCCTCTCCTGAGCGATCTCGTTTAGCGATTCCAGAGGCGCTGTTCTTCTCTTGTTGAGCAAGTTAGCCATCCCTCTTCATAACTAGATATAAGGTCGAAAAATGGGCTTTCAAGGGCTCCGGTGAAAATATTTTTAGATCCCCGACTCGGTCGTTTCTCCCTCTCGAGGATGACGCCCTAATATATTGATAATGAAAGACACTACTTACCACCAGCTCTTTAGTAGGTGTAACCCTCTTGAAGCCGAGCATTCTTGCCTCCACAGAGCGCAGCCGTTCTCGTATCTCACCTCTTTTATCTTGTTTCTATCCCCATAAAAAAACGCCACCTCTTGCGAGATGGCGTTTTCAGTATGATTTGACTGAGTCTGTCCGACTACACGTCTAGGTTTGCTACTTTCAGTGCGTTCTCTTCGATGAAGTTACGACGCGGCTCAACTTGGTCACCCATTAGCGTTGTGAACAATTGGTCTGCGCCTACCGCATCTTCAATGGTTACTTGCATCATGCGACGTGTCTCTGGGTCCATTGTGGTTTCCCAAAGCTGATCTGGGTTCATCTCACCTAGACCTTTGTAGCGCTGTAGGCTTAGACCACGACGCGACTCTTTGATTAGCCACTCAAGTGCCGATGCAAAGCTTGATACTGGCTGAGTACGCTCACCACGTTTGATGTAAGCGCCTTCTTCTAGCAGGCCGTCTAGTGCTTCAGATAGATCCGCTAGCTTGCCGTACTCTTTCGAGTTCAGTAGGTCGATGCTTAGTGCGTAGTCATGAGTCACACCGTGAGTACGTACGATGATCTTAGGTAGGTTTAGACCTAGCTCTTCGTGTTGCTCAACTTCGAAGCTGTATTGGCTTGCGCCCACTTCTTTCGCGTTTAGCTGTTCAACTAGCTGTTTTGTCCACGCTTCTACTGCTGCAGCATCGTGACATTGCTCTGCCGTTAGACGCGGCGTGTAGATTAGCTCATGAACTAGCGCGCTTGGGTAACGGCGGCTCATGCGATCCGCTAGCTTGATACCAGCATTGTATTGCTGAACTAGCTTCTCTAGCGCTTCGCCTGCCAATGCTGGTGCTTCTGCGTTTACGTGTAGCGATGCGTTATCAAGTGCCAAAGCAACTTGGTATTGGTTCATCGCATCTTCGTCTTTGATGTACTGCTCTTGTTTGCCTTTCTTCACTTTGTAAAGCGGTGGCTGAGCAATGTACACATAGCCACGCTCGATAAGCTCTGGCATTTGACGGTAGAAGAAGGTCAACAGTAGCGTACGGATGTGCGAACCATCGACGTCGGCATCGGTCATGATGATGATGTTGTGGTAACGCAGTTTATCCGGGTTGTACTCGTCACGACCGATACCACAGCCTAGTGCCGTGATCAGCGTTGCTACTTCTTGAGAAGAAAGCATCTTGTCGAAACGCGCTTTTTCTACGTTAAGAATCTTACCTTTTAACGGTAGGATTGCTTGGTTCTTACGGTTACGGCCTTGTTTTGCGGAGCCGCCTGCCGAATCACCCTCCACTATGTATAGTTCAGAGAGTGCTGGATCTTTTTCCTGACAGTCTGCAAGTTTGCCTGGCAGACCTGCTAGGTCTAGTGCGCCTTTACGGCGAGTCATTTCACGAGCTTTACGCGCTGCTTCACGAGCACGAGCTGCATCGATGATTTTCGAACAAACCATCTTCGCTTCTGCCGGGTTCTCAATTAGGAACTCAGACAGTTTCTCACCCATTGCTGATTCAACCGCTGACTTCACTTCAGAAGAAACCAGTTTGTCTTTAGTTTGGCTTGAGAACTTAGGATCAGGCACTTTAACCGAAACAACCGCAGTTAGACCTTCACGCGCGTCATCACCAGAAGTTGCTGTTTTCGCTTTCTTAGAGAAGCCTTCTTTGTCCATGAAAGAGTTCAGTGTACGCGTTAGCGCTGCACGGAAACCGGCAAGGTGAGTACCACCGTCGCGTTGTGGGATGTTGTTAGTGAAACAGTAGATGTTCTCTTGGAAACCGTCATTCCACTGCATCGCCACTTCTACCGAGATACCATCTTCGCGCTCAAAGTCGAAGTGGAAGATTTTCTCGATAATTGGTGTTTTATTGGTGTTTAGGTGCTCAACGAACGCTTGGATACCACCTTCAAACATGAAGTGGTCGCTCTTGTCTGCTTCGCGCTCATCAACCAGTTTGATTGAAACACCAGAGTTCAGGAAAGAAAGTTCACGTAAACGCTTCGCTAGGATGTCGTAGTGAAATTCTGTGTTCGAGAATGTTTCTGCACTTGGCCAGAAACGGATTTGTGTACCAGTTTGGTCAGTATCACCAATTACTGCTAGTGGCGCTTGAGGCTCACCATGATGGTAAGTTTGCGTATGGATATGACCGCCGCGGTGGATAGTCAGAACCACTTTCTCAGACAGTGCGTTTACTACTGAAACACCTACGCCGTGTAGACCGCCTGATACTTTGTATGAGTTATCATCGAACTTACCACCAGCGTGAAGTACCGTCATGATAACTTCTGCAGCAGATACTTTTTCTTCTGGGTGCATTTCTGTTGGAATGCCACGACCATCATCCGTAACTGAAACCGAGTTGTCCTCATGAATTGTCACAACGATGTCTTTACAGTGACCTGCCAACGCTTCATCAATTGAGTTATCCACCACCTCGAAGACCATGTGGTGAAGACCAGTGCCGTCGTCCGTGTCGCCGATGTACATACCTGGACGCTTACGTACCGCATCCAGACCCTTCAGTACCTTAATACTCGATGAATCGTAATTTTCAGACATGAGTTTCTCTCTTCTAGTTTGACTCTATCCTGCCATGTTCCACATGAAACAATTTGCCCGTACCGTCCAACATATCGGCGATTTGGCTTTCAGTGATAGAGCTTACAAATACTTGTGCGCCCGTCTCTTTCAAGCAGTCAGCAAGACGCTTGCGACGTTGGCTGTCTAATTCCGACGCAAAGTCGTCAATTAGGTAAATACATTGTTTTCCGGTCATTTCGGTAAGGTGTTGTCCCTGCGCGACACGCAATGCACACACCATGAGTTTTAATTGACCGCGTGACAAAACATCCTCAACGGGCGTTCCGTTCACTTTAATGCGCAGATCAGCCTTATTCGGACCGCTAAAGGTGTAGCCCAACGACTGATCACGCTCGAAATTCTTTTCTAGTATCTCATGATAAGGGGTGTCTTTGTCCCAACCACGATAATACTTTAATTGGATCTCAAATTCTGGCAAAAACGTCTGACAGATAGTTTCCGCTACGGTTTTCATCTGTTCGATGTATAGCGCTCGCCATTGACTGATGTTTTCAGCCAAATGTGCCATTTCTTGATCCCAATAACTGAGTTCACGATAACTTCTGGCCGTTTTAAGCAGAGCATTGCGTTGCTTGTTAAGACGCTTGAAACGCCCCCATGCATCATAAAAAGCAGGCTCGGTGTGAAACACACCCCAGTCGATGAATGCACGACGATGTTTTGGACCATCCGTTAGTAGATCAAATCCTTCTGGATGTATCAACTGTAAAGGCAAAACTTGTGCAAGTTGCGCCAGTTTTTGTCCAGATTGACCGCCTATTTTAACCTCTGTTGAGCCATCACGCTGCTTATTAATGCCGATAGGTAGCTCAAATTGATCCGAGTTCAAAAAACGACCATGAACAAACAGTTCGTCACACTCATTTTGGATAACTCGACCCGTCAGCGAACTCTTGAAAGAGCGTCCGTGTCCGAGCAAGTAAATCGCTTCTAGAACACTGGTTTTACCGCTGCCGTTCGGCCCAATAAGAAAGTTAAAGCCTGCTGATAGGTCAATATCACAGGCTTTAATGTTTCGAAACTGCTGAATGATGAGGCGAGAAAGTGGCATTCAGATGGCTTATAGACGAATTGGCATCACCACGTACATGGCACTGTCGTCGTCTGCGTTTTCAATCAACGCACTTGCGTTCGCATCTGACATCGACACACGTACGTTATCGCAACGCAGTGTATTAAGCACATCAAGCACGTAGCTAACGTTGAAGCCGATCTCGATAGCGTCACCTTCAAAGGTCACGTCGAGCATTTCTTCTGCTTCTTCTTGCTCTGGGTTATTAGCAGTAATGCGCATTTCACTACCCGCAAGATTCACACGAACACCACGGAATTTTTCATTAGAAAGAATCGCTGCACGAGAAAACGCTTGGCGTAATTCATCACAGCTTGCTTCTAGTGTTTTGGTCGTACTTTGTGGCATTACGCGGCGATAGTCAGGGAAACGACCATCAACAAGCTTAGAAGTGAAGATAAAGTTATTCACTTCTGCACGCACATTTGAGCTACCAATTTGTAGCACTACAGGTTGCTCTGGTGCGTCCATTAGCTTCACAAGTTCTTGTACACCCTTACGCGGCACGATGATTTGCTTCTGTGCGAAATCTGCACCAAGTTGTGTTTGAGATACCGCCATACGGTGACCGTCAGTTGCCACGCTACGTAGCGTCGTACCGTCGATTTCAAACAACATACCGTTGAGGTAGTAACGAACGTCTTGGTTCGCCATTGAGAATTGTGTTTTCTCGATCAGTGTACGCAGATCAGACTGAGTCAGTGATACTTCCACTTCACTCTGCCAATCTTCAATGTTAGGAAAATCGTTCGCTGGGAGTGTTGCCAATGAGAAACGGCTACGGCCAGAACGAACTTGTACGCGATCGCCTTCTAGTACGAAGGTGATAATAGAGTCATCTGGTAGACCACGGCAGATATCAAGAAATTTACGAGAAGGAACGGTAATGCTGCCCGCTTCAAAATCCCCTTCTAGAGCCACTTTGCTCACCAATTCCACTTCCAAATCGGTTGCGGTCATGGATAACACGTTCTCTTCTACTTTAATCAGTAGGTTACCAAGAATTGGTAGGGTTGGTCGGCCACCTAGTGCACCCGAAACCTGTTGTAGCGGTTTGATTAAATGACTACGTTCAATGGTAAATTTCATGCTTGGCTCTTTACGCTGTCAGCTCAATTAATGATTTGCTTAGAATACTGTCATTCTAACCGATTACGAAGACAGGGTGCGAATCAAGTTAGAGTAATCTTCTTTAATATCGTGGCTCTCTTCACGCAGCTGCTCAATCTTGCGACATGCATGCAGTACCGTGGTGTGGTCACGACCACCAAACGCATCACCAATTTCTGGCAAGCTGTGATTGGTCAGCTCTTTTGCCAACGCCATCGCCAACTGACGAGGACGAGCAACCGAGCGAGAGCGACGTTTAGATAGTAGGTCAGCAACCTTAATCTTGTAATATTCAGCGACCGTCTTTTGAATGTTGTCGATCGTTACAAGCTTCTCTTGTAGAGCAAGCAGATCGCGCAGCGCTTCACGAACAAAATCAATCGTAATTGGGCGACCTGTGAAGTTGGCGTTTGCAATAACGCGGTTCAGCGCACCTTCCAGTTCACGAACGTTAGAACGTAGACGCTTGGCAATAAAGAACGCCACTTCATCCGCTAGGTGGATTTGGTGGTCTTCGGCTTTCTTCATCAAGATCGCTACGCGGGTTTCTAATTCAGGCGGCTCGATCGCAACCGTTAGACCCCAACCAAAACGTGATTTTAGACGATCTTCCACACCGCTGATCTCTTTTGGATAACGGTCTGAAGTAAGAATGATCTGTTGGTTACCTTCCAATAACGCGTTGAAGGTATGGAAGAATTCTTCCTGTGAACGCTCTTTATTAGCAAAAAACTGAATGTCATCGATAAGAAGCGCATCAACACTGCGGTAGTAACGTTTGAATTCTTCAATCGCATTGTTTTGCAGTGCTTTTACCATGTCTTGAACAAAACGCTCAGAGTGCATGTACACCACTTTCGCGTTTGGCTTGTTATCCACAATCGCGTTGCCCACAGCATGCAACAAGTGCGTTTTACCTAAACCCGTGCCACCGTATAGGAACAACGGGTTGTAAGCTGCGCCCGGATTATCTGAAACCTGACGTGCTGCAGCCAAACCGAGTTGGTTCGACTTACCTTCCACGAAGTTGTTGAACTTGTGCTTTGGGTTCACGTTTGAGCGGTGGTTGATGTTCGCGATCGCTTGAGCGTCGTCATCCCACGTTTTATGTACAGGCTTACGAGCTTGCAATTGCGCTGGTGCTGAAGATTCAGCGGCCACATCAGCTGGCGTGCGTGTCGGTGCCGGCTTAGGAGCTGCAACTGGGCGACTGCCCACTTCAAAGCGCAAGCTAGGGACGTCGTTACCGCAGTATTCCTGCAGTAGACGGTTGATGCTGTTCAGGTACTTGTCGCGAACCCAATCCAAAACAAAGCGGTTTGGAGCGAACAGAGTGAGAGTATTGTCATTGAGCTCCGCTTGTAACGGACGAACCCACATGCTGAATTCTGTAGCTGGTAGCTCTTCTTGAAGCTGCTGCAAACATTGCAACCAAAGCGAAGATGACACGGTGCCCCCACTGAGTATTTGAATTATCGGAAAAGACTGGCAATTTTACCTGTTGATAACCAAGATCGCCAGCAATTGATCGATGATCCAGTGAATAAGATCTAAGTTATTCACAATTATTTCGCCCAACTAAGCGAGATCAACACATCTTGCCCCAAATTTGCCCACACATTGATCCACATTTGGGCAAAATCAGCCAGATCGAGCAATTGGTGATAACTCTGTGAATGAATTTCGGTTCATCGATTTTTTTCGATCGTTATTTCTGCTCTTTCCGATCGTTTTTTCATCATTTATCCCTATATCTTGGCTACTATCTATACCAAATAAGATCTTATTACTCTGAGGTCTAGGTTATTGCACTTGGTTATTTCTTTAATTGAGCTAACTGACAGTAGTATTTCCAACCATAAAAGTATGGAGATGTATTATGAAAAACTGGATTAAGGTTGCCGTTGCAGCCATTGCTTTGTCTGCCGCGACCGTTCAAGCTGCTACTGAAGTAAAAGTAGGCATGTCTGGCCGTTACTTCCCATTCACCTTTGTGAAGCAAGATAAGCTACAAGGTTTTGAAGTGGATATGTGGGATGAGATCGGTAAACGTAACGATTACAAGATCGAATACGTAACAGCGAACTTTTCTGGTTTGTTTGGCCTTCTAGAAACGGGCCGTATTGATACCATCTCAAACCAGATCACCATGACAGACGCACGTAAAGCGAAATACCTGTTTGCAGACCCATACGTGGTAGATGGTGCGCAAATTACCGTACGTAAAGGCAACGACAGCATCCAAGGTGTAGAAGATCTAGCAGGCAAAACCGTTGCGGTTAACCTAGGCTCTAACTTTGAGCAGTTGCTTCGCAGCTACGACAAAGACGGCAAGATCAACATCAAGACTTACGATACTGGTATTGAGCACGATGTAGCGCTAGGCCGTGCTGATGCGTTCGTTATGGACCGTCTGTCTGCATTAGAACTGATTAAGAAAACTGGTTTACCACTACAACTCGCGGGTGAACCATTTGAAACGATTCAAAACGCTTGGCCATTCGTTGATAACGAAAAAGGTCGTAAGCTACAGGCAGAAGTGAATAAAGCGCTTGAAGAGATGCGTGCCGACGGAACAGTAGAGAAGATTTCTGTGAAATGGTTTGGTGCCGACATCACTAAGTAAAACTTCTCTTCTTTTAGGACGCAGAGCTTTATCTCGCGTCCTTTTTTAACTCAATGACAAGGTGGAACTTCGTATTCCACCTTTTCTTTTCTCAAGGTAAGTCGTATGGGATTTGATTTTAATTACATGTTGGAACTGCTGCCAATACTGCTCAAGTATCTTGGCACAACCATGGAAATGGCCACATGGGGATTGGTCTTTTCACTGATTCTAGCCGTTATTTTAGCGAACATTCGCGTATTTAAGCTGCCAGTTTTCGACCAATTGAGTCAACTTTACATCAGCTTCTTCCGTGGTACTCCGCTTTTGGTACAACTGTTTTTGCTCTACTACGGCTTACCGCAAATCTTCCCATTCATGGTGGGCATTGATGCCTTTTCTGCAGCAGTGATTGGCTTAACGCTCCACTTTGCTGCTTATATGGCAGAGAGTATTCGTGCCGCCATTATTGGTATCGATCGCAGTCAGATGGAAGCGAGCTTGTCAGTGGGGATGACAACACCTCAAGCGATGCGTCGGGTGATTTTGCCACAAGCAACGCGCGTCGCACTGCCTTCTTTAATGAACTATTTCATCGATATGATTAAGTCCACTTCCCTCGCCTTCACGCTGGGTGTGGCTGAAATCATGGCTAAAGCGCAGATGGAGGCCTCTTCTAGCTTCCGCTTCTTCGAAGCTTTCCTTGCCGTCGCTCTTATCTACTGGGGTGTGGTGGTGATTCTGACTCGAGTACAAATTTGGGCAGAAGCGAAATTGAATAAGGCGTACGTACGATGATCAAATTAGAAAATATCCACAAACGCTTTGGCGAAACAGAAGTCCTCAAAGGTATTGATCTCGATATCAAGCAAGGTGAGATCATCGTTATTATTGGCTCAAGTGGTACGGGTAAATCGACACTTCTACGTACTGTTAACTTCTTAGAGCAAGCAGACGAAGGTCGCATTACCATCGATGACATCTCCGTCGACACACAAAAGCATACCAAAGCCGAAGTATTGGCTCTGCGCCGCCGAACTGGGTTCGTTTTCCAAAACTATGCCCTATTTGCTCATATGAACGCGCGTCAGAACATCGCAGAAGGCTTGATCACGGTACGCGGTTGGAAAAAAGAAGACGCTCTCAAGCGTGCTCAAGAAATTCTGGATGACATCGGCCTTGGCGATAAAGGAGAAAGTTATCCAGCGGCTCTGTCTGGTGGCCAACAACAACGTGTGGGTATCGGCCGAGCGATGGCGCTGCAACCAGAACTGCTGCTTTTTGATGAGCCAACTTCTGCATTGGATCCGGAATGGGTTGGAGAAGTTCTCTCATTAATGAAGAAGTTAGCCAATCAGCATCAAACCATGTTAGTGGTCACGCACGAGATGCAATTTGCCAAAGAAGTGGCGGATAGAGTGATCTTTATGGCTGAAGGCAACATCGTTGAACAAGGTTCTCCACAAGATATCTTCGATAATCCACAAGATCCTCGTTTGAAAAAATTCCTTAACCAAGTTGGAATAGAGTAAAGATCAAGCATCAAGATCAATCGATCCTTGAGATTTTACTCACACTACGTATAATCGCCCGGCCGGAATTTCGTACTCATGAGTCATTGACACATTATGTGAGTGTGATTACAATTCCGCCTCTTTGTTGAGAGGCGTCGGTTGTTCTTCTTTAATAAAGAGCTTCTTTATATAAAGAAAGCAAAATGCCCACGCCGGGTTTAACAAGAACCTAAAACTACTGATCAGTAAAGGTAATTATCATGAAACGCACTTTTCAACCTACAGTTCTAAAGCGCAAGCGTACTCACGGCTTCCGTGCTCGCATGGCAACTAAGAACGGTCGTAAAGTTATCAACGCACGTCGTGCAAAAGGCCGTGCGCGCCTATCAAAATAATCGCTAGTTTATTTTGAACACGTACGCGTTTAATCGGGAGTTACGCTTGTTAACTCCCGAGCATTATCAAAACGTCTTCCAGCAAGCTCATCGAGCTGGCTCGCCTCATTTCACCATCATTGCACGCAATAACAAACTTTCTCATCCTCGATTAGGTTTAGCTGTTCCGAAAAAGCAAATCAAAACTGCTGTTGGTCGTAACCGCTTTAAGCGTTTGGCTCGTGAAAGCTTTCGTAACAATCAACATCAACTTCCAAATAAAGATTTTGTTGTGATTGCGAAGAAAAGCGCGCAAGATTTAAGCAATGAGGAATTATTTAAGTTGTTTGATAAGCTATGGCATCGCCTGTCTCGCCCTTCACGTGGATAGCCATTGGGCTCATTAATCTATATCGCTGGTTTATCAGCCCTCTGATTGGTCCTCGTTGCCGGTTCACTCCAACTTGTTCCACTTACGCGCTAGAAGCTTTGAGAGCTCACGGTTTTGTAAAAGGATGTTGGTTATCAGGCAAACGTCTATTAAAATGCCACCCTTTGAATGAAGGGGGGTATGACCCCGTTCCACCAGTCCAAAAACAAGACAGAGATAACTAACGATGGATTCTCAACGTAATATCCTGCTTATCGCTCTGGCACTGGTTTCTTTCTTGCTGTTTCAACAATGGCAAGTAGCAAAGAATCCAGCACCTCAAGCGGTTGAACAGGCTCAATCAAGCAGTACTCTACCTGCACCATCTTTTGCTGATGACTTGGATCCAGTTCCTGGCCAACAGCAAGCTTCTGCAAAAACTATCACAGTAACGACTGATGTTTTAACTCTGTCGATCGACACCGTTGGTGGCGATGTGGTACATGCCGACCTGAACAAATACGCTGCTGAACTTGATTCATCAGACCCATTCGTTCTGCTAAAAGACACTAAAGGCCACCAGTTCATCGCGCAAAGCGGTCTAGTGGGTCCTCAAGGTATCGACCTTAGCAGCACTAACCGTCCTCACTACAACGTGAGCGCAGACAGCTTTACTCTAGCTGACGGTCAAGACGAACTACGCGTTCCAATGACATTCACTGCAAACGGTATCGAATACATCAAGACTTACGTATTCAAACGTGGCAGTTACGCGCTGAACGTAGAATACGATGTTGTGAACAACTCTGGTAACAACGCAACATTTGGTATGTACGCTCACTTGCGTCAAAACCTAATGGACGCTGGTGGTAGCATCACAATGCCGACTTACCGTGGTGGTGCTTACTCAACAGAAGACGTTCGTTACAAGAAATACAGCTTTGAAGATATGCAGGATCGTAACCTGTCTATCAACCTAGCAGATGGCCAAGGTTGGGCAGCAATGATCCAACACTACTTCGCTGCAGCTTGGATCCCACGCAACGAACCAGGTACTAACCTGTACACTCGCGTGATTGGTAACCTAGGTGACATCGGCGTACGTATGCCAAACAAAACTATCGCAACGGGTGACCAAGCGAAGTTTGAAGCAACACTATGGGTTGGTCCTAAGCTACAAAAAGAAATGGCTGCAGTAGCACCAAACCTAGACCTGGTAGTGGACTACGGCTGGCTATGGTTCATCGCTAAACCACTTCACTCATTGCTTGCTTTCATCCAAAGCTTCGTGGGTAACTGGGGTGTGGCAATCATCTGTTTGACCTTCATCGTTCGTGGTGCAATGTACCCACTAACGAAAGCGCAATACACGTCTATGGCGAAAATGCGTATGCTACAGCCTAAGCTGCAAGCTATGCGTGAGCGCATCGGTGATGACCGTCAGCGCATGAGCCAAGAGATGATGGAACTGTATAAGAAAGAGAAAGTGAACCCTCTGGGCGGCTGTCTACCTCTTATCCTACAGATGCCTATCTTCATCGCTCTATACTGGGCACTAATGGAATCGGTTGAGCTACGTCACTCTCCATTCTTCGGTTGGATTCATGACCTTTCAGCGCAGGACCCTTACTACATCCTGCCTCTACTGATGGGTGCGTCAATGTTCCTAATCCAGAAGATGAGCCCAACAACAGTAACGGATCCAATGCAGCAGAAGATCATGACCTTTATGCCGGTTATGTTTACCTTCTTCTTCTTGTTCTTCCCATCAGGCCTAGTTCTATACTGGTTGGTGTCGAACATCGTTACGCTTATCCAGCAAACTTTGATTTACAAAGCGCTGGAGAAAAAAGGCTTACACACTAAGTAACCTTGATAGAAAAGCATAAGAAAGGCGGCCAAAAGGTCGCCTTTTTGTTTTTGGCTGATTACAATTCAGCTAATTAATTGGTTCTGGCTCCCTAGGGGTGTAAACCCTATAGCCCAGCTCAAAAGGCAAGATTATGACTACAGATACGATTGTCGCTCAGGCTACCGCACCCGGTCGTGGTGGTGTCGGCATTATTCGTGTTTCTGGCCCTAAGGCCAATCAAGTGGCGCTAGAAGTCACAGGTAAGACGCTAAAGCCTCGCTACGCAGAGTATCTGCCATTTCAAGCGGAAGATGGCACCGTGCTAGACCAAGGCATTGCCCTGTACTTCCCTAACCCTCATTCGTTTACAGGCGAAGACGTACTTGAACTGCAAGGCCACGGTGGCCCTGTGGTAATGGATATGCTGATTAAGCGTATCTTAGGTATCGACGGCGTACGTGCCGCTCGACCTGGTGAGTTCTCAGAGCGCGCCTTCTTAAACGACAAGATGGACCTAACTCAAGCAGAAGCGATTGCCGACCTGATTGATGCCAGCTCAGAAGAAGCAGCAAAATCAGCACTGCAATCATTGCAAGGCCAGTTCTCACAACGTATCCAAACGCTGGTGGAATCTCTGATCCACTTACGTATCTACGTGGAAGCGGCCATTGACTTCCCAGAAGAAGAAATCGACTTTTTGGCCGATGGTAAAGTGTCTGGTGACCTACAAACGATCATCGATAACCTAGATGCGGTACGTAAAGAAGCCAACCAAGGCGCGATCATGCGTGAAGGCATGAAAGTCGTAATTGCAGGCCGTCCTAATGCTGGTAAATCAAGCCTACTGAACGCTCTATCTGGCAAAGAATCCGCTATCGTTACGGATATCGCCGGTACTACGCGTGACGTATTGCGTGAACACATCCATATCGATGGCATGCCTTTACACATCATCGATACCGCTGGTCTGCGTGATGCTTCTGATGAAGTAGAGAAAATCGGTATCGAGCGTGCATGGGATGAAATCGCCCAAGCAGACCGTGTTCTGTTTATGGTTGATGGCACCACAACTGACGCAACTGATCCAAAAGACATTTGGCCAGACTTCGTTGATCGCTTGCCAAACAGTATTGGCATGACGGTGATCCGCAACAAAGCGGATCAAACGGGCGAAGATATGGGGATCTGCCATGTAAATGATCCGACACTGATTCGCCTCTCAGCAAAAACAGGCGCAGGTGTGGATGCTTTGCGTACTCACTTAAAAGAATGCATGGGCTTCTCAGGCAATACCGAAGGCGGCTTTATGGCTCGTCGTCGTCACCTAGATGCGCTAGAACGTGCTGCTCAGCATCTTCAAATCGGCCAAGAACAGCTTGAAGGCTATATGGCAGGGGAAATCTTGGCAGAAGAGCTGCGTATTACTCAGCAGCACTTGAATGAGATTACTGGCGAGTTCAGCTCTGATGACCTCCTCGGCAGAATCTTCTCCTCATTCTGTATCGGTAAATAATCAAAACGCGCGGTGTTAAGCATAAGTTTAACGCCGCGTTTCTTTTTGTACTGACGCACTGTGGTTACCCAAGGCGTGAGTATGGCTCAATAAAGGAAGACACATGATCCACATTATTACAGGCAGTACGCTAGGTGGCGCAGAATACGTAGGTGATCACCTGAGTGATCTGCTCAATGAAAACGGTTTAGAAACGACGATCCACAACCAACCAGAGTTGTCATCGATCGAGAACCAAGGCACTTGGCTAGTGATCACTTCAACTCACGGCGCAGGTGAATACCCAGATAATATCCAACCTTTTATTGCTGCATTACAAAACACACCGCCTAAGATGGCCGATGTGAAGTTCGCGGTGATTGCGATTGGAGATTCAAGCTACGATACATTCTGCGCAGCAGGTCAGCATGCTTATGACCTGTTAGAAGACATTGGTGCAACGCCAATCACTGACTGCTTGAAGATTGATGTACTCAGCCATGATGTACCTGAAGACGCTGCAGAGGTGTGGTTGAAGGAGAATCTGGCACGCTTTACCGCTTAATACCTCTCTTACAGAGTCGCATCGCGGCTCTGTTTCTCCTCTTTGTGAATAACTTCCTACAAAACTTTTTGTTCAACCGCTCAAAAAACACCCAAACCATCTGTGGATAAGTAAGGTAAGATCCGGTGACTTTCCTTTAGTTATCCCAAGAACAACTTTGATATATTTACCCCCCTGTGTATAACCCCGCATTTTGATCTCAGGAAATCCTCGAACTGATCAAGTCATGATCACAAGATATGATCCAAAGAAGATCCATGATCTTGTTGATCATTTTCTAGTTATCCACAGAAACGGTCGATCCTAATAATAGATCCAATAAAAGATCATATATATAGATCTTATATATATAGTCTTAGGGACTAAAATTTGTAAAGCGAGAAAACGATTCTCTCTCACAGAGAAAAAAGGTAAAATACCGCTCTTTTTTATCTGTCCATTAAATCCTTTGAATACCTGAGGTCAGTTCATGCTTTATCACGAAAACTTTGACGTCATTGTTGTCGGTGGCGGACACGCAGGAACGGAAGCCGCGCTCGCATCTGCACGCACAGGACAAAAAACACTCCTTCTTACCCATAACATCGATACATTAGGCCAGATGTCATGTAATCCGGCGATTGGTGGTATCGGTAAAGGTCACTTAGTAAAAGAAGTGGATGCTATGGGCGGTCTGATGGCAGAAGCCATTGACCATGCGGGTATTCAATTCCGAACGCTAAATGCCTCTAAAGGTCCAGCTGTTCGTGCAACTCGCGCGCAGGCTGACCGTGCATTGTACAAGGCGTACGTACGCAACGCGCTAGAAAACGCATCAAACCTAACTCTGTTCCAACAATCGGTTGATGATCTGATTGTGGACCAAGATCGTGTGGTTGGCGTTGTGACTCAAATGGGTCTGAAATTCCACGCAAAAGCTGTGGTTTTAACCGTAGGTACTTTCCTTGGCGGTAAGATCCATATTGGTATGGAAAGCTCTTCAGGCGGTCGCGCTGGGGATCCACCATCGATCGCATTAGCGGATCGATTACGTGAACTCCCATTCCGTGTGGATCGTCTGAAAACGGGTACACCACCACGTATCGATGCGCGCAGTGTCGATTTCTCTGTGTTAGAAGCACAGCACGGTGACAACCCAACACCAGTATTCTCATTCATGGGTAAACGTGAGCATCAACCGCGCCAAATCCCATGTTTTATTACTCACACCAATGAGCAAACTCATGATGTGATCCGCAATAACCTTGATCGCAGCCCAATGTACGCAGGCGTGATCGAAGGTATTGGTCCGCGCTACTGCCCGTCTATCGAAGACAAAGTGATGCGTTTTGCGGATAAAAACAGTCACCAAATCTTCATTGAGCCAGAAGGCCTAACCACGCACGAGTTATACCCGAATGGTATTTCCACCAGCTTGCCGTTTGACGTGCAAGTACAAATCGTTCGTTCAATGAAAGGTTTTGAAAACGCACACATCGTTCGCCCAGGTTACGCGATTGAGTACGATTTCTTCGACCCACGAGATTTGAAGCAAACTTACGAGACTAAATTCATCAGCGGTCTGTTCTTTGCGGGTCAAATCAACGGTACAACTGGCTACGAAGAAGCGGCAGCACAAGGTTTGATGGCAGGCTTGAACGCAAGTTTGCACAGTCAAGGCAAAGAAGGCTGGAGCCCACGCCGTGACCAAGCTTACATGGGTGTATTGATTGACGACTTGTCGACCATGGGTACCAAAGAACCGTACCGCATGTTCACATCTCGTGCGGAATACCGTCTGTTGCTTCGTGAAGACAATGCAGATCTACGTTTGACGGAAAAAGCGCGTGAACTTGGTTTGATTGATGATGTGCGTTGGGCACGCTTCAATGAAAAAATCGAGAACATGGAAACCGAGCGTCAACGTCTGAAATCGACGTGGATGAACCCAAATTCTGCAGGTATCGATGAGCTGAACAAGCTATTGAAAACACCAATGGCACGTGAAGCAAGCGGTGAAGATCTTCTTCGTCGTCCAGAGATCTCATACTCACAATTGACGCAACTGGATGCTTTTGCTCCTGCTCTAGAAGATCAACAAGCGTCAGAGCAAGTTGAAATTCAAGTCAAGTACGATGGTTACATCAAGCGTCAGCAAGAAGAGATCGAAAAATCACTGCGCCATGAGCACACTAAGCTGCCAGCGGACTTGGATTACAAAGACGTGAAAGGTCTGTCCAACGAAGTAGTCGCTAAGCTGACAGAAGCGAAACCAGAAAGCATCGGGATAGCATCACGTATTTCTGGTATTACGCCGGCTGCGATTTCGATTCTGCTTGTTCACCTGAAGAAGCACGGCTTGCTGAAAAAAGGTGAGGAAGAGTAATGAGCGCTTTACGCACAAGATTGGATGCTCTGATCGCCCAAACTGATTTGGAAGTGTCTGAAAAACAACGCGAGCAGTTAGTCGGTTACGTCGAACTGCTCGACAAGTGGAACAAAGCATACAACCTAACGTCGGTTCGTGACCCACTTGAGATGCTAGTGAAACATATCCTTGATAGCATCGTCGTTAGCACTCACTTACCAGGTGAGCGTTTTATCGATGTTGGCACAGGACCAGGTTTGCCAGGAATTCCATTGGCAATCATGAATCCAGAGAAGACCTTCTTCTTGCTCGATAGCCTTGGCAAACGCATCCGCTTTATCAAGCAAGTTGTGCACACGCTAGGGCTGAAAAATGTGACGGCAATTCAAAGTCGCGTCGAAGAATTCCAGCCAGAAGAAAAATTTGATGGCGTTTTGAGTCGAGCTTTTGCTTCAATGACGGACATGGTGGAATGGTGTCATCATCTGCCTAAACAAGATTCTGGGGTGTTCTTGGCTTTGAAAGGTCTTCACCCTAAAGATGAAATAGATCTGCTTCCTGAATGGTGTAGTGTGACGGAGATCATATCTTTAGCTGTTCCTGAGTTGGAAGGTGATCGTCATCTAGTAATCTTATCGCGCAAGGAAAATTAGCGAGGTAATCGTGGGTAAAATTGTAGCAATCGCCAACCAGAAAGGTGGGGTCGGCAAAACAACAACGTGCATTAACTTAGCAGCTTCGATGGCGGCAACAAAGCGCAAGGTTTTGGTGATCGATCTCGACCCTCAAGGCAATGCTACGATGGCCAGTGGCGTCGACAAGTACATGGTTGACGCGACGGCGTATGATCTTCTGGTTGAAGATACCCCGTTTGATCAAGTGGTTTGTACTGAAACCACAGGGAAATACGATCTGATTGCAGCGAACGGCGACGTCACTGCTGCAGAAATCAAACTGATGGAAGTATTCGCGCGCGAGGTGCGTCTGAAAAACGCCCTTGCGTCAGTTCGCGATAACTATGATTTCATCTTTATTGATTGTCCTCCTTCTCTAAACCTTCTTACAATCAATGCTATGGCCGCAGCCGACTCTGTGCTGGTGCCGATGCAATGTGAATACTTTGCGTTAGAAGGTTTAACTGCTCTTATGGATACAATCAGCAAGTTAGCGGCCGTGGTCAATGAAAACCTCAAAATCGAAGGTTTACTGCGTACCATGTACGATCCACGTAACCGCCTGTCTAATGAAGTATCCGATCAACTTAAAAAACACTTTGGTAGTAAAGTTTACCGTACTGTGATCCCACGTAATGTGCGTTTGGCCGAAGCGCCGAGCCATGGTAAACCTGCAATGTACTATGACAAGTACTCTGCGGGCGCCAAAGCGTATCTTGCTCTAGCGGGCGAAATGCTCCGCCGCGAAGAAATCCCAGTTTAACTCTCTAACCTAAGGAATTCCTCCTATGTCTAAGCGTGGTCTAGGAAAAGGACTGGATGCGTTGTTGTCGACCAGTTCGTTGGCTCGTGAAAAACAGCACATTGCATCGCACAGCCAAGCATTGTCGGCAGACGGTGAACTGACTGATTTGGCGATTGGTCAATTGCAGCCTGGTGTTTACCAACCGCGCAAAGATATGGCGCCAGAAGCGCTAGAAGAACTCGCAGCTTCAATTCAATCGCAAGGCATCATTCAGCCAATCGTGGTTCGCCAAGTGGCGAGTGGTCAGTTTGAAATTATCGCTGGTGAACGCCGTTGGCGCGCAGCAAAGCAAGCCGGTCTAAAACGAGTACCTTGTTTGGTGAAAAAGGTCGAAGACCGCGCTGCAATTGCGATGGCGCTTATCGAGAACATTCAACGTGAAGATTTGAATGTGATTGAAGAAGCTCAAGCGCTTGAGCGTCTACAGGATGAATTCACGCTAACGCATCAGCAAGTGGCCGATGTGATTGGCAAATCAAGAACCACAGTAAGTAACCTATTACGTCTAAATCAGTTAGAAATTGATGTAAAAGGTCTGGTTGCAGACAAAAAATTAGAAATGGGTCATGCTCGAGCTCTGTTAGCCTTGGAAGGCGAGCAGCAGGTTGAAGTGGCTCAACAAGTGGCTAAGAAGCAAATGACCGTTCGCCAAACCGAACAGTTAGTAAAAAAGTGCTTAGCCCCACAAAATGAGCAAAAAGCTCAACAAGAAGATACCGAAGCGGAGCAAATGTCGCATAAATTGAGTCAACTGCTTGATGCTAAGGTTTCTTTGGTCCGTTCTGCAAACGGCAAAGCGAAAGTGACGATAAGTCTTGATGAGCCTCACAAATTGGATCAACTGATTGCCAAGCTAGAGGCCTAAATGAGATAATTGATTTAGGTCAATTAATTAAAATAATCGAATTTTGTGTGAAAGTTGTCGGATTGTAAACAAAACTGTAAGTTTTTGATGCAATATAATTGCATTCAATTGTTCGCACCGTATAATTTTCGCCAATTTCCCTGCACAGAGAGTTTAGTGCAAAGTGGATATTACTAGAGGTACGAATACATGGTAGCTGCGTTAGCTAGACCAGGACGAGAGCTCGCAAAGCAATTGTTAATGATCCAGTCTGGCGCGGTTATTTTTGTGGCTGCAGGAATGGCGATAGCCGTGAATCCTGAATGGGGAATTTCAGCGCTGGTAGGTGGAGGCATCTTTGTTGTTGCCAATGCTGTCTTTGCGCTATGTGCTTTTATGTTTAGTGGGGCTCGTGCTGCCAAACGCATCGCGGCGTCTTTCTATACAGGCGAAGTTCTGAAAATCCTCATCACGGTTGTGTTGTTCTACGTAGCCTACATGTATATGCAGGTGGAACTTGTTCCCCTCAAACTAACCTATTTGCTGGTACTAGGTATTAATATCTGTGCACCAGTGCTATTCATTAACAACAAAAAATAGGATGAGTTATGGCTGCGCCAGGTGAAGCGCTAACATCGTCCGGTTACATTGCCCACCACTTATCAAACCTTTCTTTAGCTAAGTTAGGCTTGGTAGCGGATGAAGCAAGTTTCTGGAACGTACATATCGATAGCCTGTTTTTTTCTTGGTTTACTGGTTTAATCTTCCTCGGAATTTTTTACAAAGTAGCGAAGAGAACAACAGCGGGTGTACCGGGTAAGCTTCAGTGTGCTGTAGAAATGATCGTTGAATTTGTCGCGGAAAACGTCAAAGACACGTTCCATGGACGCAACCCACTGATCGCGCCTTTAGCACTGACTATCTTTTGTTGGGTATTTTTGATGAACGTGATGGACTTAGTCCCGATCGACTTCTTACCTTACCCAGCAGAGCATTGGCTAGGTATCCCTTATCTTAAGGTTGTACCGTCTGCTGATGTGAATATCACCATGGCTATGGCTCTAGGCGTTTTCGCATTGATGATTTACTACAGCATCAAAGTGAAAGGTCTAGGTGGATTCGCAAAAGAACTTGCACTACATCCATTCAATCACCCACTAATGATTCCGTTTAACCTACTGATCGAAGTGGTATCGCTACTAGCGAAGCCTCTTTCTCTTGGTATGCGTCTATTCGGTAACATGTTCGCGGGTGAGGTTGTATTCATTCTTTGTGCGGCAATGCTACCATGGTACTTACAATGGATGGGTTCACTACCGTGGGCAATCTTCCATATCTTGGTTATTACGATTCAAGCCTTCGTATTCATGATGTTGACAATTGTTTACCTGTCAATGGCACACGAAGACGCTGATCATTAATTTTTTAAGCTTTTTATTTGGGCACTAAGCCAACAACTATAAATTGGAGATAGTAATGGAAACTTTACTGAGCTTTTCTGCAATCGCCGTAGGTATTATCGTCGGTCTTGCTTCTCTTGGTACAGCGATTGGTTTCGCACTACTAGGTGGTAAATTCCTAGAAGGTGCAGCACGTCAACCAGAAATGGCTCCTATGCTACAAGTTAAGATGTTCATCATCGCAGGTCTACTTGATGCGGTTCCAATGATCGGTATCGTAATCGCGCTACTATTCACTTTCGCAAACCCATTTGTGGGTCAACTAGCAGGCTAATTAACAACTCTGTTAATTGTATTTTTGTAGTTGATTCTTAAAAGGGAGTAGCTGTTGTGAATATAAACGCAACTCTGCTAGGTCAAGCAATCTCGTTCGCACTATTTGTGTGGTTCTGCATGAAGTATGTATGGCCACCGTTGATGCAAGCGATCGAAGAACGTCAGAAGAAAATTGCTGACGGTCTTCAAGCAGCAGAACGTGCTGCAAAAGACTTGGATCTAGCACAAGCCAACGCTTCTGATCAGATGAAAGAAGCGAAGCGCACAGCAACTGAGATCATCGACCAAGCGAACAAGCGTAAGTCTCAAATTATTGATGAAGCTCGCGAGGAAGCTCAGGCAGAACGCCAGAAAATCCTAGCGCAAGCGGAAGCAGAACTTGAAGCTGAACGTAATCGTGCCCGCGATGAGCTGCGCAAACAAGTTGCTACTCTGGCTGTAGCTGGTGCCGAGAAAATCCTTGAGCGTACTATCGATAAAGACGCTCAGAAAGATATTCTCGACAACATTACTGCAAAACTTTAAGTCTGGGGGCGCATATGTCTGATATGACTACAATCGCACGCCCCTATGCTAAAGCAGCTTTTGACTTTGCTGTAGACAAAGACCAATTGGACCAATGGGGCCAAATGTTGTCTTTCGCTACTGAAGTTGCCAAAAACGAACAAATGAATGAACTTCTAACGGGTTCTGTTTCTGCTGACAAATTGGCGGAGATTTTTGTTGCAGTTTGCGGTGAACAAGTTGATGCACACGGTCAAAACCTGATTAAGGTTATGGCTGAGAATGGTCGTCTAACGGCCCTTCCAGATGTTTGTGAGCAATTCTTCTTATTGAAGAAAGAGCATGAGAAAGAAATCGATGTTGAAGTGATTTCAGCAAGCGAACTTTCTGATGAACAGCTAGCAAACATTGGCAGCAAACTTGAAGTGCGTCTTGAACGTAAAGTGAAGCTGAATTGCAGCGTAGATGAGACCCTACTTGGTGGGGTTATTATTCGAGCCGGAGACCTAGTCATCGATGACTCAGCGCGAGGTCGTTTGAACCGCCTGAGCGATGCATTGCAGTCTTAATGGGGATTGGAGCATGCAACTTAATTCCACGGAAATTAGCGATCTAATCAAACAACGTATCGAATCTTTCGACGTTGTTAGTGAAGCTCGCAACGAGGGTACTATCGTATCGGTAAGCGATGGTATCATCCGCATCCACGGCCTAGCGGACGTGATGCAAGGTGAAATGATTGAATTACCGGGTGGCCGTTATGCACTAGCACTTAACCTTGAGCGTGACTCGGTTGGTGCGGTAGTAATGGGCCCATATGCTGACCTTAAGGAAGGCATGAAAGTTACAGGTACTGGCCGCATTCTTGAAGTGCCAGTTGGCCCAGAACTTCTAGGTCGCGTAGTGAACACACTAGGTGAGCCTATCGATGGTAAAGGTCCAATCGAAGCTAAATTGACTTCGCCTGTAGAAGTAATCGCACCAGGTGTAATCGACCGTAAATCGGTAGACCAACCTGTACAAACTGGCTACAAATCAGTTGACTCAATGATCCCAATCGGTCGTGGTCAGCGTGAGCTTGTAATCGGTGACCGTCAGACTGGTAAAACAGCAATGGCGATCGATGCGATTATCAACCAGAAAGACTCTGGTATTTTCTCAATCTACGTAGCAATCGGTCAGAAAGCATCGACTATCGCTAACGTAGTTCGCAAACTAGAAGAGCACGGCGCGCTAGCTAACACTATCGTTGTTGTTGCATCTGCTTCTGAATCTGCAGCGCTACAATACCTAGCGCCATACGCAGGTTGTGCGATGGGTGAATACTTCCGCGATCGCGGTGAAGACGCACTGATTGTTTACGATGATCTATCTAAGCAAGCGGTAGCTTACCGTCAGATCTCTCTACTACTAAAACGTCCACCAGGCCGTGAGGCATTCCCAGGTGACGTATTCTACCTACACTCGCGTCTACTAGAGCGTGCAGCTCGTGTAAACGAAGAGTACGTAGAGCGTTTCACTAACGGTGAAGTGAAAGGTAAGACTGGTTCTCTAACTGCTCTTCCTATCATCGAAACTCAAGCAGGTGACGTTTCAGCATTCGTACCGACTAACGTAATCTCGATTACCGATGGTCAGATCTTCCTACAAACTGAGCTATTCAACGCGGGCGTACGTCCAGCGGTTGACCCAGGTATCTCAGTATCTCGTGTAGGTGGTTCAGCTCAGACGAAAATCATCAAGAAGCTATCTGGCGGTATCCGTACTGCACTAGCTCAGTACCGTGAACTAGCGGCATTCGCACAGTTCTCGTCTGACCTTGATGAAGCGACGAAGAAACAGCTAGACCATGGTCAAAAAGTTACAGAACTAATGAAGCAGAAGCAGTACGCTCCAATGTCTGTATTTGACCAAGCACTAGTAATCTTCGCGGCAGAGCGCGGCTATTTAGCAGATGTTGAACTAAGCAAACTGCTAGATTTCGAAGCGTCTCTACTATCGTACGCTCGCGGTCAATACGCTGAATTCGCAGCTGAGATCGACAAGACGGGTGCATACAACGATGAAGTTGAAGCTCAGTTGAAGAAACTGACTGACGACTTCGTAGCAACCCAAACTTGGTAATTAGGTCGGTGGCAGTTTCTGCCACCAACTAACGGAGAGTAACGATGGCCGGCGCAAAAGAGATACGTAATAAAATCGGTAGTGTTAAAAGCACTCAGAAAATTACGAAAGCGATGGAAATGGTAGCAGCTTCAAAAATGCGTCGTTCTCAAGACGCAATGGAAGCTTCTCGTCCATACGCTGAAACAATGCGTAAAGTGATCGGTCATGTGGCTAATGCAAATCTAGAGTACCGTCATCCGTACCTAGAAGAGCGTGAAGCTAAACGTGTTGGTTACATCATCGTTTCGACAGACCGTGGTCTGTGTGGTGGTTTGAACATTAACGTGTTCAAAAAAGCCGTTACAGACATGCAATCATGGAAAGAGAAAGGTGCTGAAGTTGAACTGGCTGTAATTGGTTCAAAAGCAACAGCTTTCTTCAAACATGGTGGCGCAAAAGTTGCGGCACAGGTTTCTGGTCTGGGTGATAGCCCAAGCCTAGAAGACCTAATCGGTTCTGTTGGCGTAATGCTTAAGAAATACGATGAAGGTGAACTGGATCGTCTATATGTGGTGTTCAACAAGTTTGTGAACACTATGATTCAGCAACCAACGATCGATCAATTGCTACCTTTGCCTAAATCGGACAGCGAAGAGATGCAGCGTGAGCACTCATGGGACTACATCTATGAGCCTGAGCCAAAACCTCTATTAGACACACTTCTAGTGCGTTACGTAGAGTCTCAGGTATACCAAGGTGTGGTTGAGAACCTTGCTTGTGAGCAAGCGGCTCGAATGATTGCGATGAAGGCTGCAACGGATAACGCAACCAACTTGATTGAAGATTTAGAACTTGTGTACAACAAAGCCCGTCAGGCTGCGATCACACAAGAACTATCGGAAATCGTTGGTGGTGCATCTGCGGTTTAAGCTTAGGTAAAACGAAATAGTTTAGAGGATTAACGATGGCTACAGGTAAGATCGTACAGATCATCGGTGCGGTAGTCGACGTAGAGTTCCCACAGAGCGAAGTACCAAGTGTATATGACGCTCTAAACGTTACAGAATCTAAAGAGCGTCTAGTTCTTGAGGTTCAACAACAGCTAGGCGGTGGCGTAGTTCGTTGTATCGTAATGGGTAGCTCTGATGGTTTACGTCGTGGCGTTGAAGTGGTTAACACTGGCGCTCCAATTTCAGTACCAGTAGGTACTAAAACTCTAGGTCGTATCATGAACGTCCTAGGTGACGCGATTGATGAGCGTGGTGAGATCGGTGCAGAAGAGGTTTACTCTATTCACCGTGAAGCACCAAGCTACGAAGAGCAATCAAACGAAACAGCACTTCTAGAAACTGGTGTTAAAGTAATCGACTTGGTTTGTCCATTCGCTAAGGGGGGTAAAATCGGTCTATTCGGTGGTGCAGGTGTAGGTAAGACCGTTAACATGATGGAGCTTATCAACAACATCGCACTTCAACACTCAGGTCTATCAGTATTTGCTGGTGTTGGTGAACGTACTCGTGAAGGTAACGATTTCTACTTCGAGATGCAGGAAGCGGGCGTTGTAAACGTTGAGAAGCCTGAAGAATCTAAAGTAGCGATGGTTTACGGTCAGATGAACGAGCCACCAGGTAACCGTCTACGTGTTGCACTGACTGGCCTAACAATGGCAGAACGTTTCCGTGACGAAGGTCGTGACGTACTTCTGTTCGTTGATAACATCTACCGTTACACGCTTGCAGGTACTGAGGTATCAGCACTTCTAGGTCGTATGCCTTCTGCGGTAGGTTACCAGCCAACTCTTGCAGAAGAGATGGGTGTACTACAGGAGCGTATCACGTCAACTAAGCAAGGTTCTATCACGTCTGTACAGGCGGTATACGTACCTGCGGATGACTTGACTGACCCGTCTCCAGCAACAACGTTCGCGCACTTGGATGCAACGGTTGTACTTAACCGTAACATCGCAGCTATGGGTCTATACCCAGCGATCGACCCACTAGATTCGACTTCTCGTCAGCTAGACCCACTAGTAGTTGGTCAAGAGCACTACGACACAGCTCGTGGCGTTCAGCAGACACTTCAGCGCTACAAAGAGCTGAAAGATATCATCGCGATTCTAGGTATGGACGAGCTATCTGAAGAAGATAAGCAAGTTGTATCTCGTGCACGTAAGATTGAGCGTTTCCTAACTCAGCCTTACCACGTAGCGGAAGTATTTACAGGTGACCCAGGCGTTTACGTACCTCTTAAAGAGACACTACGTGGCTTCAAAGGTCTACTAGCTGGTGAATACGATGACATTCCAGAGCAAGCGTTCATGTACTGCGGTACGATTGACGATGCTATCGAGAATGCGAAGAAGCTATAAGGCTAACTAGGAGGCGATATGGCACCAATAACCTTTCACCTAGACGTAGTAAGCGCTGAGAAACGTATTTTCTCCGGTCGTGTAGAAACGTTTCAGGTGACCGGTAGCGAAGGTGAGCTGGGTATTTTCCACGGCCACACACCGCTGCTGTCCGCTATTAAGCCTGGTATGGTGCGTATTGTGAAACAGCACGGCCACGAAGAGTTCATTTATGTCTCTGGTGGTATGGTCGAAGTTCAGCCTGGTACTGCTACAGTACTGGCTGATACTGCGATTCGTGGTGAAGATCTAGACGCAGCGAAGGCAGAAGAAGCCAAGCGTCGCGCTGAGGAGCAAATCCAGAATCAGCACGGTGATATGGACTTCGCACAAGCGGCCAGTGAACTGGCTAAAGCCATTGCTCAGCTACGAGTTATCGAGCTGACCAAAAAGCGTCGCTAAGCTCAATTAGCAACGTTGCATGAAAAAGGCGGCCATTTGGTCGCCTTTTTGATTAATTTTAGTTGGAAATTTACATCCCACCATTAACTATTCCTTTCAAGCTGTTTAAAATAACGGCCATTTAATATAAAACGTCAATAGGTTATCAATGAAATTCAGTGCTGTGATTCTTGCTGCGGGTAAAGGTACCCGTATGTATTCGAACATGCCTAAAGTGCTACACACTTTGGCAGGGAAGCCAATGGCAAAACATGTTATCGATACATGTACAGGTCTTGGCGCACAAAACATCCACCTAGTATATGGTCACGGTGGTGATCAAATGCAGCAAACGCTAGCTGCAGAGCCAGTTAACTGGGTTCTGCAAGCGGAGCAACTAGGTACAGGTCATGCGGTTGATCAAGCGTCTCCAAAGTTTGAAGACGATGAAAAAGTACTGGTGCTTTACGGTGATGTTCCACTGATTTCAGCTGAAACGATTGAAAATCTATTAGATGCACAGCCAACGGGCGGCATTGCACTATTAACGGTGATGCTAGATAACCCAATGGGCTACGGTCGTATCATTCGTAAAAACGGTCCAGTAGTGGCGATCGTTGAGCAAAAAGATGCGACAGAAGAGCAGAAGCTCATCAAAGAATGTAATACTGGTGTGCTGGTGGCGACAGGTGGTGACCTGAAACGCTGGCTTGCTGGTCTAAATAATGAAAACGCACAAGGCGAATACTACTTAACAGACGTTATCGCAGCAGCGCACGATGAAGGTCGCGCTGTTGAGGCGGTACACCCAGTAAACGCGATTGAAGTGGAAGGCGTTAACGACCGTGCACAATTGGCTCGTCTTGAGCGTGCATTCCAATCAATGCAAGCACAAAAATTACTAGAGCAAGGCGTGATGCTGCGAGACCCAGCACGTTTCGACCTACGTGGTGAACTGCAATGTGGTATGGATTGTGAAATTGATGCGAACGTAATCATCGAAGGTAAAGTATCACTGGGTGATAACGTTGTAATCGGCGCTGGTTGTGTACTGAAAGACTGTGAAATCGACGATAACACCATCGTTCGCCCATACAGCGTAATTGAAGGCGCAACAGTTGGTGAAGAATGTACAGTTGGTCCATTCACACGCCTACGCCCAGGCGCAGAGATGCGTAACGACTCTCACGTGGGTAACTTCGTTGAAGTGAAAAACGCGCGTATCGGTGAAGGTTCTAAAGCGAACCACCTAACTTACCTAGGTGATGCAGAAATCGGTCAACGTACTAACATCGGTGCTGGTACCATCACTTGTAACTACGACGGTGCGAACAAGTTTAAGACCATCATTGGTAACGACGTCTTCGTTGGTTCTGACAGCCAACTTATCGCGCCAGTGACAGTTGCGGATGGTGCGACCATCGGTGCTGGTACTACGTTAACCAAAGATGTCGCTGAAGGTGAGCTTGTGATCTCTCGTGCGAAAGAGCGCAAAATTACCGGCTGGCAGCGTCCAGTTAAGAAAAAGTAAGCTTAATTCGCTTATTTAAAAGAATAAAAACCAAAGCCGCTCTTGATGAGCGGCTTTGTTGTATCTGGTGTTGTGAAAGATAGGGTTTAGTGACTTGGGATAGCTATACGCTTCTCTAACCAGCGCACCGCTTGAGAGACCAAAAGAATCAGCACCAAATACTCTAAGACGAGAAATGTATAGATCTCTAATGGTAAGTACTCATTCACGACCAATTCATTAGCACGCCTTGTTAAGTCGCTTAGACCGATTACGCTGACTAACGAACTCATCTTAAGGATATAAACGAATTGATTCCCCAGCGGCGGTAAGATTTGGCGAAATGCTTGGGGAAGGATCACTAAGCGCATTTTTTGCCAGTAGTTTAGCCCAAGCGACTCTGCTGCTTCATGTTGTCCGCGACTGATGGCTTGGATTCCTCCTCTAAACACTTCCGCCATGAAGGCACTCTCTGCAATGGTTAACGCAATGACACCTGCCCAAAAGTGGTTTAGGGATACATCGAGTAGTGTTGGCATTCCGTAATACACCCATAGCAACAATACCAAAACTGGAATAGAGCGGATCACTTCCACGTAAACACGGTTGATCCACTTGAGCACTGGAGAGTCAGAAAGAGCGGGAAGAGCAATGATCAAACCAATCGTCATCGCAAACAGCATACTGAGCAGTGACACTTGGATCGTGTCATTAAAGCCAGCGATCAGAAACTTGATGTTTGTCAGCCCTTGCTCAGTCGATGGATCAAGAACATACCAGCCCCATTGGTAGTCGGAGCAACCGGTGAGAAAAAGCAATGAAACGAGGCATAGATGTCGATAGTTCACATTTACTCCCTGAACTGACTAAAAAACTTCCTTTGTTGCTGCTATGTTATCAATGAAGCCGTACTAATGGTTAATAATTAAAGGGAATATCTCCTACCGTCATTCTTTTAAGGGAATAGAAAATGAAAAAAACGTTGCTTGCGTTGGGAATGTGTCTGCTCGCGATGGCTCAAGTCGCTCATGCAGAAAGCCGTCTACAAGAGATCTTGGACAAAGGTGTGTTGCGTGTCGGGACAACAGGGGATTGGAACCCGATGACGATGAAAGATCCTGCGACCAATAGCTATCGTGGTTTTGATATTGATGTCACCACTGAGCTTGCTAAAGATCTGGGCGTTAAGGTGGAATACGTTGCGACCGACTGGAAAACACTGGTTAACGGTATCACGGCCAACAAGTACGATATTACTGGTAGCGCATCATTGAACATGTCACGTGCAAAAGTCGCAGGTTATAGCCAACCGTATTTCTATCTTGCGTTTGTACCTGTAGTGCAAAAGAAAGACCTAGCAAAATTCTCTGATTGGGCTGATTTCGATAAGCCAGATGTGAAAGTAGCGGCAACGCTGGGAACGGTTCAAGAGAAGTTGGTCAAAGACTTTTTTCCATCAGCGCAGCATATTGTGATTGAAGCGCCAGCGCGCGACTTCCAAGAATTGCTAGCTCGCCGTGCCGACGTATCGGTAACATCAAACGTAGAAGCGGCCACGCTGGTGGAGAAGTTTAAACAGTTGGCGATTGTTCCAGTTAAAGAGCCGCGTAAACCAACTCCAATTGCGATGCTCTTGCCGCAAGATGACCAAGTATGGATTAACTACATCAACCACTGGGTTGAGCTTAAGAAGACTCAAGGTTTCTTTAAGCAAACGGCTGAAAAATGGGGCTTGAAGAGTATGTAAGGTTTTGCCTTATTCTTTCGCCGATAAAAGACAAAGAGCCGCATTAAGCGGCTCTTCTTTATTATGTAGTGGGGTTGAGTTTGACGAAAAATTAGAGCTCGTCTTCACTCACCACACGAGCGTTGTCAGGTGTCGTGAAGTGCTGAGACAATTCACGGTTAGACAGAATGTAACCCATCCACAGACCACCCATACAAATCACAATAGCAACACCTGTCACCATTTGTGCTTGGCTCGCCATTGCTGCAACCAGTGCGCTTGATAGGCTGCTCACGGTAATTTGCAGGCTGTTTTGTAGGCCTGCCGCCGTCGCTGGACTTTGCTGAGCACTTGCTAAGGCGCGGTTTACTACGATTGGGTAAAGCGCACCGTTAGCCACCGCAATCAAACAGAATGGCGCTAGGATTGGCCAGATAGAGGTCAGTTGCCATTGTGACGCAGCGAAGATAAGCAGTGCTGCAACACTAAACAGGCCAATCAACTGACGCAGAATCTTTTCATCACCATATTTACGAACGCCGACCTTACCTAAGTAACCACCAACCATGAAAGCAATAGTCTGTGGGATAAAGCTCAAGCCGATGTCTTTTGCTTCATAGCCAAGTTGAGACATGATCTCTGGCATACCAGTTAGGTAAGCAAAGAAAGCCGCAGACGCAGTAGCAAACATAAACACGTTACCTAGGTAAGTTTTAGAACCTAGTAATGATTTGATGTCTGAAGACATGCTGGTTTGTTTTACTTCTACTTTTTCATCTTTTTGCGCCATTGTCGCAACGACAAGCAGTACACCCATCAGTGTCAATGCAACAAAAATGCTGTGCCAACCGAAGTTGTTTGCCAGCAATACACCTAGCTGAGGAGCAAGTGCTGGAGAAAGTGCTACAAGCGGCATGATAGTGGCAAAGATTTGTTGGCTTTGGCTAGAGTGGCGTTTGATTACCATCGCTTGCCAAATAACGGCTGGAGCACATACACCGATAGCCTGTACAAAGCGCAGTGCTAATAATTGCCATACTTGCTCACTGAATGCGAGACCGAATGAAGCAACAGTAAACAGCGCTAAACCTGCGGCTAGCGTATTACGATGACCAAATTTGTCTGAAGCCAGACCCCACATCAACTGACCAAAAGCCATACCAACAAGAAAGACGGTCAGAGAAAGTGCGATTTGTTCTGGACCTGTAGCAAAGTCGATTTCCATCGCTTTGAAGGCAGGTAAGTACATATCTGTGGCGATAAAGCCGAGCATAGATAGGGCTGCTAGATAAACAAGCTGTAGTTTTGATATTTTCATGATTCAACCAATCAAATTATTTAATCATTTTTTGTTCAGTATCAGTTGGCGCCAACCCTGATTTATTTACCTCGCCATTCTATTTTTCGATTTTGAGAAAATAAAACGCTAAAATTGTTGGTTATCAATCAAATTTTTTGAAAGGTAGAAATCGTGTTCTCCAAGTCTTCACTGGAAATGCTCGATACCGTTGCTCGTTTGGGTAGTTTTACTGCGGCAGCAGAGGTGCTGCATAAAGTGCCTTCTGCAATTAGCTATGGCGTGCGCCAAGTTGAGCAAGAGTTAGATGTGGTTTTGTTTCGTCGATTACCGAGAAAGGTTGAATTGACGCCTGCTGGTGAGTTGTTTATCGAAGAGGCGCGCTTACTGCTCAGGCAAATGGCAGAAGTGAAAGCGCAAACTCGCCGTGCGGCACATGGTTGGCAATCAACACTTAAGCTCACACTGGATAACGTAGTTAAGCTCGATAAGCTCAAGCCTCTGGTTGAGGATTTCTACCGAGAATTTGAATTTGCAGAGCTGCAAATCAACATGGAAGTGTTTAACGGCTCTTGGGAAGCCATTGCTCAAGGGCGTGCTGATATTGTTGTTGGAGCCACGTCTGCTATCCCGGTAGGTGGTGACTTTGAAGTCAAAGACATGGGGATGTTGGACTGGGCATTTGTAATGTCTCCTGCACATCCTTGTGTTCGCCAACAAACCCTAACTGAAGAGTTTGTCAGTCAATTTCCGGCGATCTGTCTTGATGATACTTCTAACGTGTTGCCAAAACGCCACACAGGGCACTACCCCAAACAGCGACGCTTATTACTGCCTAACTGGTACAGCGCAATTGAATGTCTGAAAAACGGGGTCGGAGTGGGTTACATGCCACGCCATATTGCGATGCCTCTTATCCATGAAGGCGTGCTGGTGGAAAAAGTTCTGCAGGATGATAAGCCATTGAGCCAATGCTGCTTGGTATGGCGTAAAGACGATAATCACAAGTTGATCCAATGGATGGTGGATTATCTTGGTTCGTCAAGTCAACTACATCGAGATTGGCTACAACATTCATAAAAATGGAAATTGCTTTAAACACCTGTTGACAACATGGTCAATTTATTAACAATCAAAACAAAGTTCGGTAAATTTAGGATGAAGGATTATGTCAAAGCTAGTGGATCGAAAATGGCAAATCTTACCGATCATTGCATTGTCTGTGTTTATGTTGGTGGGGCTTTACGGTTTTTATATGACGCTTGAGCGTTCTGTGCATGATTCAGTTCAACGCACTACCGAGTCATTGCTCACTGACGTTATTTATGAAATTAAGGAAGACAACCCTCACTTTGCTAGTGAGTCAGATATCGACGACTACATTGGCGATCTCACGCAAGCGGATGCGGACGCTCGTATTCAAGTGATAGATCAGCAAGGGACGGTGGTAGGCGATACCGCACTTTCTGATCGTGCTCTGATTGGCTTGGAGAGTCACGGCGATCGTCCGGAGTTTATTCAGGCTTGGGAAAACGGATCTGGCTACGATGTGCGTTTTAGTGAAGTGCTGTCGGTCGACCTATTTTACGTTTCACGCAAGATTGAATTTGATGCTCAGGAATTTGTGGTCGTGTTATCCGTCCCTATGCATCACCTTAAAACCATGACTTCGGAGTTAATGGCAATCTTAGGTGTGATGGTTGTGTTGAGTATTGGTTTTCTTATCGCGACCTCGATCTTCAGTCATCGCCAAATTATCCATAAAGTCTCTGAAGAGCAGAAAAAGCAGGACGAGCGCATTCGTCAACGTACTCTAGAAATCGAGCTAATGCATCGCCTAGCGAATATGCTGGCAGCTTGTAACAACCTAGTAGAAGCGCAAATGGTGGTGGAAGACATCGTGCCGCGTATCCTTGGCAAGGTGAATGGCAGTATTTCCCTGATGCGTTCTTCGCGCAACCAGTTGGTTACTCAACTTGATTGGGGAGAGAGTTGGCCGGGCAGCCGTTCTTTCGCTCCGGATGAATGCTGGTCATTGCGCAAAGGTCGCAGTCACTTGTCGATTGAATCTTTCCATAACCTGACGTGTGAGCACATGGCATCGGTTGAGAATAACCAAACGTTGTGCATTCCTCTGACAGCGCATGGGAACACCATTGGCATTATGCATTTGTACTTTGGCCAAGGTGATATCAAGGTTGACGAGATGACCATGCAGCTTGCTTACAGTGTGGCGGAGCACCTTGGTTTGGCATTGGCTAACCTGAGTCTGCAAGAAAAACTGCGCTCGCAAGCACTGAGCGACCCATTGACGGGGTTGTACAATCGCCGCTTCTTCGAGCAGAAGCTGACTGAACACGTGAACAACTCGGCAACCAGTACAGAAGACATGTCTCTATTGATGCTCGATCTCGACCACTTCAAGCGATTTAACGACAACTTCGGCCATGATGCCGGTGATTACGTGCTGAAAGAGATCAGTGCATTGCTGAAGCGTACTGTGTCAGAAGATGAAACGGCGTGTCGTCTCGGTGGGGAAGAGCTAGCCGTGATTCTACCTCATTGCGATATGGCGTCTGCGACCGATTACGCGCAAAACATTGTTGACCAGATTAGAGCATTGCATCTTGAGCACAAAGGTTTGTCGTTAGGGCAGTTAAGTGTGTCGATTGGTGTTGCAACGTATCCAGAACCGGCTTCGGATATTGAGGGACTGGTGAAGATGGCGGATAAGGCGCTGTACCTTGCGAAAGACCAAGGCCGAGATCGTGTCGTCAACTATCAGCAATACAGCGAGTTCAAAGCACCAGAGCCGGAAACAGCAGAGATTGCGTTGATTCAAAGTTGATAAAAAAATCCCTCGTCAAACGAGGGATTTTTTATTGCGTGATACTGGTTACGACAAGAAGAACTTGTAAGACGGGTTGTCTGTTTCGTCTTTGCATTGATAGCCAAGTTCGCGCAAATGTGCAGAAAATTGAGCTAAGTCGCTTTCATCTAACTCGAAACCACATAAAACGCGCCCGTAGTCAGCGCCGTGGTTACGGTAGTTGAACAAGCTGATATTCCAATGAGTACCGAGTGTACTTAAGAACTTAAGTAGCGCTCCCGGATATTCTGGGAATTCAAAGCTGTAGAGGCGCTCTTTAAGCGGCTTAGACGGCTTACCACCAATCATGTAGCGCACGTGCAGTTTTGCCATTTCGTCATCAGACAGGTCAACCACAGGGTAGCCACCATCACGTAAATCATGAATGATGTTTTCTAGCTCTTCCTGACCGCCTTGCAAACGAACACCGACAAAGATATTTGCCAATGCGTCATCGTTGTAGCGGTAGTTAAACTCCGTTACGGCGCGGCCGCCAATGAGGTTACAGAACTCAAAGAAGGCACCTTGACGCTCAGGAATGGTGACGGCAAGCAAACCTTCACGTTTCTCACCAAGCTCGCAACGCTCAGAAACATAACGTAAGCCATGGAAGTTCGTGTTTGCACCAGACAGTACAGTACCTAGATTCTTACCTTGCAGTTTGTTTTGCTCAGCAAATTTCTTCAAACCCGCCAGAGCAAGCGCGCCAGAAGGCTCAGCAATGGCGCGAGTGTCTTCAAAGATGTCTTTCACGGCTGCGCAGATTTCATCGCTAGAGACCGCAATATGGCCATCAATGTACTTTTGGCACAGACGGAAAGTCTCTTCGCCAATGCGTTTTACAGCGACACCATCGGCAAACATGCTGACTTGGTCTAGTACCACTGGCTCACCAGCATCCAATGCTGCTTTGAGGCATGACGAATCTTCTGGCTCAACCGCAATCACTTTGATTTCTGGCATGAGCTGTTTCACAAGTACCGCAACACCTGCAGCCAAACCGCCACCACCGACAGGGACGAAGATGTAATCAAGGTGACCATTTTGCTGCAGCATTTCCATGCCGATGGTGCCTTGACCTGCAATCACCAGTGGATGATCGAAGGGAGGAACAAAGGTGTACCCGTTTAACTCGGATAGACGCTCTGCCTCGGCTTTTGCCTCATCAAAGTTACTGCCGTGCAACACCACATTGCCACCAAAGCCACGTACCGCATCAACTTTGATGTCAGGTGTGGTTTTTGGCATCACGATAGTGGTCTTGATGCCTAGCTTAGTACCAGAAAGCGCCATGCCTTGAGCGTGGTTACCTGCAGATGCTGCGATGACACCTGCAGCTTTTTGCTCTTCAGACAGGCTTGCCACCATGTTGTATGCACCGCGCAATTTGAACGAGTGCACGGGTTGGCGATCTTCGCGCTTGATTTGCACATTGTTGCCAATACGAGCAGCAAGGCGAGGCATCTCTTGCAAAGGTGTGACAGTTGCGACTTCATACACAGGAGCACGCAAGATCTGGCGCAGATAATCTGCACCAGATTGGTTTTCCTGTTTTAAGGGAAAGGGTTGACTCATAAAGCTAGCCCTCGAGCTTAGATTTGTCTCGTACTGCACCTTTGTCAGCACTGGTCGCCATACTTGCGTAAGCTTTGAGTGCAAATGAAACTTCACGTTGGCGGTCTACCGGTTTCCAGCCTAACTCGTCTTGTTTCGCACGGCGCTCAGCAAGTTCTTGTTCAGACACTTGGAGTGAAATTGAACGGTTTGGAATATCAATCGCAATAATGTCGCCTTGCTTCACCAAACCAATTGC
This sequence comes from Vibrio owensii, assembly GCF_002021755.1. Classification (NCBI taxonomy): domain Bacteria; kingdom Pseudomonadati; phylum Pseudomonadota; class Gammaproteobacteria; order Vibrionales; family Vibrionaceae; genus Vibrio; species Vibrio owensii. Next base: position 1,818,646 of record NZ_CP019959.1, on the reverse strand, counting down.
ACCGCCGTTTGCTGCTTCAGGAGAGGCGTGGCCGATAGACAGACCTGATGTACCGCCAGAGAAACGGCCGTCAGTCAGAAGCGCACACTCTTTACCAAGACCCATCGATTTTAGGTAAGTGGTTGGGTACAGCATTTCTTGCATGCCCGGGCCACCTTTAGGACCTTCGTAGCGGATAATTACCACGTCGCCAGCTTTTACTTTGCCGCCCAAGATACCTTCTACGGCGTCTTCTTGGCTTTCAAATACTACGGCTGGGCCAGTGAACTTATGAATGCTCTCATCAACACCAGCTGTCTTAACGATACAACCATCCAGTGCGATGTTGCCTGATAGAACGGCGAGGCCACCTTCTTGGCTAAAGGCATTTTCTTTGGTGCGAATACAACCTTCTGCACGGTCGTCATCAAGGCGATCCCAGCGGCAATCTTGTGAGAACGCTTGAGTGGTACGAATACCCGCAGGACCTGCGCGGTAGAACTTAAGTACGTCTTCGTCTTCAGTTTGGATGATGTCGTATTTTGCCAGTTGCTCTTTCATCGAAAGGCCAAGCACGGTGCGAGCATCGTTGTGCAGTAGACCTGCACGGTCAAGCTCACCAAGAATCGCCATTACGCCACCAGCGCGGTGTACGTCTTCCATGTGATATTTTTGGGTAGATGGTGCCACTTTACACAAGTGTGGTACTTGGCGAGACAGGCGATCGATATCTTCCATATCGAAATCCACTTCGCCTTCTTGCGCTGCAGCCAATAGGTGCAAAATAGTGTTGGTCGAGCCACCCATTGCAATATCCAGCGCCATCGCATTTTCGAACGCATCAAACGTAGCGATGTTGCGAGGTAGTGCTGATTCGTCATCTTGCTCGTAGTAACGACGAGTTAGTTCAACGATACGACGACCTGCATTGAGGAACAGTTGTTCACGGTCAGCGTGTGTTGCCAGCATAGAACCGTTGCCCGGTTGAGAAAGACCCAGTGCTTCCGTTAGACAGTTCATTGAGTTTGCAGTGAACATGCCTGAACACGATCCACACGTTGGACATGCACTACGTTCGATCTGCTCACTTTGCTCGTCAGACACTTTTGGATCCGCACCTTGGATCATTGCATCAACAAGGTCTAGCTTGATGATCTGATCAGAAAGCTTGGTTTTACCCGCTTCCATTGGACCACCAGAAACAAAGATAACAGGGATGTTAAGACGCATAGATGCCATCAACATTCCCGGAGTGATTTTGTCACAGTTAGAGATACATACCATGGCATCGGCACAGTGCGCGTTGACCATGTATTCTACTGAGTCTGCGATCAGTTCGCGTGAAGGCAGTGAGTACAGCATGCCGCCGTGACCCATTGCGATACCATCATCAACCGCGATGGTGTTGAATTCTTTTGCGATGCCGCCGGCTTTTTCGATTTCACGTGCTACAAGCTGACCCATGTCTTTTAGGTGTACGTGACCCGGAACAAATTGAGTAAACGAGTTTACGACGGCGATGATTGGTTTACCGAAGTCTTCTTCTTTCACACCCGTTGCACGCCATAGTGCTCGTGCACCCGCCATGTTACGACCATGTGTTGTGGTTGCTGATCTATATTTTGGCATTTCCTAATCCTTCTTACTTCTGTTCTGGGTACACATAGTCTAACCAGCCCCACTTATCTTCCGTGGTGCCGTTAAATAGGCCAAAGTAGGCCGCTTGTAGTTCTTTAGTGATTGGGCCGCGTTTACCGGTGCCCACTTCAATTTTGTCGATAGTTGCGACTGGCACAACTTCAGCTGCGGTACCTGTCATAAAGACTTCATCGGCAAGGTAAAGCGCTTCACGTGCAATATTGGCTTCACGCACTTCATAACCTTTATCGCGTGCAATAGTCATGATCGAATCACGAGTAATACCCGGTAGAATCGCGCTCGTTGCTGGCGGTGTCGTGATCACGCCGTCTTTGATAACAAAGATGTTTTCACCGGCGCCTTCCGATAAGTAGCCATCTACGCTCAGTGCGATACCTTCGTCATAGCCGTGACGACGAGCTTCACCGCCAACGAGCAGTGAAGATAGGTAGTTACCGCCAGCTTTAGCTGCCGTTGGGATGGTGTTTGGTGCTGCGCGATTCCAACTCGAGATCATGGCATCAACGCCAGCTTCTAGCGCTTCTTCACCTAGGTAAGAGCCCCAAGGGAATGCAGCAATGATCAGGTCCATCTCAGTACCAACAGGTGGGCACACGCCCAAGCCAACATTACCAACAAAACCTAATGGACGAATGTAAGCGCTGTCGAGTTTGTTCTGGCGCAGTGTTTCGCGTGTTGCTTCCATGATTTCTTCCACTGTGTATGGAATCGGGAAGCGGTAAATCTTGGCAGAGTCTTTTAAACGTTGTGCATGCTCACGGTGACGGAAGACAATTGGTCCTTTTGGCGTGTTGTAGCAGCGTACGCCTTCAAATACAGAGGTGCCGTAGTGCATTGCGTGAGTTAGAACGTGAACGTTCGCCTCTGCCCACGGAACCATCTCGCCATTAAACCAAATGAAATCTGCAGTTTTCGTTGCCATTTATTGCCTTCCTTATGCACTCACGTGTTGTTGTAAGTTGTGATTTGGGAGTTCATCGTTGCGAATCTTAAGTACCTCAACGGTGCGAATGTCCCACAACTTCTCAATTTGATTGACCAAAAACGAGATAGGTCGATCGCTGTCGACGATGATCTCTACGCTGGCTACTTTGCTTTCGTGGTTTTGGGTAGCCGCGACTTGTTTGATCACAAAGCCTCGGTGACGAATCACACGAAGAACGCGCTCCAACAATACCGGTTTATCGTCGGCTTTGATGTCGAGTAAATATCTGTCCATGCGATTGTCTCCTAAGTGTTTTCCAACATATCACTGTTTGATGCACCAGGTGGTACAAGTGGCCACACGTTCTCTTCTTCGTCGATTAAAACGTGAAGCATGTAAGAAGTCTTACTTTCTAGCATCTCTTTGAGAGCCGGTTCGACTTCTTCTTTCTTGGTGATGGTTTTGCCCGGGATATCGAACGCTTTGGCAAGCATTACGAAGTCTGGGTTGTCATCAAGAATGGTTTCGCTGTGGCGGCCGTCAAAGAACAATGACTGCCATTGGCGAACCATGCCAAGACGTTGGTTATTAAGAAGGACAATCTTCACTGGAATCTGACGACGCTTTAGCGTGCCCAATTCCTGCACGTTCATCATAAATGAACCGTCACCTGTAATAAGGATAGACTGATCATCAGGACGTGCGACTGCAGCGCCCATCGCCGCTGGTAGGCCAAAGCCCATAGTGCCAAGGCCAGCAGAAGTGATGAAGTTTTGTGGATCGCGTGGTTGGATATGTTGTGCTGCCCACATCTGATGCTGACCTACGTCGGTCGAGACAATTGAGCTATCCGGCATCATGTCTGACAACTGTTTAAGTAGCAGCGGAGCGTAGATCAACTCGCCCGGATGGTCGTAACGCCATTTGAATCCGCTACGCAGGCTTTCACTGTGATGTACCCAAGGAGTGATATCTTGAGTTAGTTCTAATTGAGGAAGAATCTTGCTGATCTCACCACGAAGAGGTGCATTGGCGTGGCGAAGCTTATGGATTTCAGCCGCATCGATGTCGATATGAATGACTTTCGCGTTTGGCGCAAACGTGTCGAGCTTACCGGTCACGCGGTCATCAAAACGTGCCCCAACTACAATCAAAAGGTCACATTCTTGAACCACAAGGTTTGCGGCTTTGGTGCCATGCATGCCCAGCATACCTAGGTAGTGTGGGTCGTGACGTTCAATGGTGCCCAAACCTTTTAGCGTGCTTACCGCTGGCATTGGGTTTAAACGTAGGAACTCGCGTACTGAGTCTGTCGCTTTGGCAATCTGTACGCCACCACCGACGTATAGAACTGGTCGAGTTGAAGCGGCAAGCACTTCTTGAGCGTGCTGGATATCAGCATCAGTAACTAAAGGTGCAGCTGGTGGAACAAAAGGAGGCAGTAATTCGGTTGGTGCTTGAGCAAGCTGAACGTCTTTGGCGATATCAACAATCACTGGGCCAGGACGACCAGTTTTTGCTACTTCGAACGCTTCGGCTAGCGTTGGGGCAAGGTCTTCAATCTCAGTCACTAGATAACTGTGTTTGGTACAGGCTAGAGACATTCCGATCACGTCCATTTCTTGGAACGCATCAGTACCGATATGAGAGCTAGCAACCTGACCTGTGATGGCTACTAGAGGAACGGAATCGAGGAAGGCGTCGGCAAGGCCAGTAACGAGGTTGGTGGCGCCTGGGCCGGAAGTGGCCATACAAACGGCAACGTCTTGCGTCGCTCGAGCCATCCCGATGGCGGCCATTGCAGCCCCTTGTTCATGACGGCATAAGATGTGTTCTACACCTCCGTCATACAACGCATCGTAGATTGGCATGATGGCTCCACCAGGATACCCAAACACCGTCTCGATGCCTTGCTGTCTTAAAGCGGCTACGACTAGTTCTGCACCGGTCATCGTAAACCTCCTTTGCTACGTTGTGGCTCGTAGCTATCGCCATGTGTTTTGCACTTCATGTGCACTCCCATTCTTCCCGTTAAGCTGTCTAAGGGTTAGACAGATGACAACTTGTAGTTGTAAAAAAACCCCCGGACTTCTCAGTGCGGGGGTTTTTTGTAATTTGTGGTTATCTTTCGCCCACAATCCCCCGCGCGGTGCCAATAATGACCACGATAATCAGGGCTAGCAGTGAGTTGATGTGAGCGAATAAGTTCATCTGTCTGTCGTTCTGTTTTCGTTAATAAGTATTGTGTAATGTTCTACGAAAATGTTTGCGTCACTAGTGGTAACACACAAATCTGCTGCATGACAAGCAAAAAGTCATTCTTTTTTCACATTAAGTACCAATCTGGACAGGCTATATAACATATCCATATAGAAAACATCTGGTTATATAACGTACAAAAATTTGAGGAAATTATGGGGCTGGCAATCATTCATAGTCGAGCAAGTGTGGGTGTGCAAGCGCCGTCGGTAAGCGTGGAAGTCCACATCAGTAATGGGATGCCGGGCTTTACGCTAGTGGGTCTACCGGAAACCACAGTAAAAGAATCGAAAGATCGCGTCCGCAGTGCGATCGTTAATTCCAACTTTCAATTCCCTGCCAAGCGAATTACGGTAAATTTGGCACCTGCGGATCTGCCCAAAGAAGGTGGACGCTTCGATCTGCCGATTGCATTAGGGATTTTGGCAGCTTCAGAACAAATCGCGACAGATAAGCTCAAAAACTACGAATTTGTTGGTGAATTAGCCCTTTCTGGTGGATTAAGAGCTGTAAAAGGCGTGCTGCCCGCTGCGTTGGCTGCGAACAAAAAACAGCGCCGTTTAGTAGTGCCTCATGCCAATGGTGATCAAGCGGCATTAGTGGGTAAAGATCAGCACAAATCTGCTCAATCGCTATTGGAAGTTTGTGCTGAGTTGTGTGGTCAGCATCAATTGAATTTGTATCAAACCCCGAAGAAAAAAGAGATCAAAAAACACAGCCGAGATTTGCAAGACATCATCGGTCAACAGCAAGGTAAACGCGCTTTAGAGATCGCTGCAGCAGGCAATCACAATCTATTGTTTCTTGGCCCGCCTGGTACGGGAAAAACCATGCTGGCATCACGCCTGTGTGACTTGTTACCTGAGATGAATGTTGAAGAGGCAATGGAAACCGCTTCTGTGGCATCACTGACCCAAAGTGAAATCAACGAGCACAACTGGAAGACGCGACCGTTTCGCGCGCCGCACCATTCTAGCTCAATGGCAGCGCTCGTGGGGGGCGGTTCTGTGCCTAGGCCGGGTGAGATTTCATTAGCGCACAATGGGTTACTGTTCCTAGATGAGATGCCTGAGTTTGACCGTAAGGTGCTCGACTCTTTACGTGAGCCATTGGAGTCTGGTGAAATCATTATCTCTCGCGCGCAGGGTAAAACCCGCTTTCCAGCTCGATTCCAATTGGTTGGCGCATTAAATCCAAGCCCGACAGGGTATTACGAGGGCAATCAAGTTCGGACAAACCCGCAAGCCATCCTGCGTTACCTTGGTCGGTTATCAGGCCCGCTTCTTGACCGCTTTGATATGTCGTTAGAGATTCCCGCATTGCCAAAAGGCACACTTGCTGAAGGGGGCGATCGAGGAGAGCCTACCGCTGTGGTTAAGCAAAGAGTCAATCAGGCCAGAGAAAGCATGGTGAAACGCAGTGGGAAAGTGAACGCATTATTGGGTAGTCGAGAGATTGAAGCCTTTTGCCCGCTGCAAAAAAGCGACGCTGAGTTTTTAGAAAATGCGCTGCATCGACTTGGATTATCGATTCGAGCTTACCATCGCATCATCAAAGTCGCGCGTACTATTGCTGATCTCGAAGGCTCACCGCAAATTGAGCGAACTCATCTGGCAGAAGCTTTGGGTTATCGAGCAATGGATAGGCTTCTCAAGCAGTTGACGGCTCAAGCGGTATAAGGAATACAGAAATCGCAGTGAGCGGTTTTGCTCACTGCGATTTACGTGTCTAGAAGTCGTAGTTCAAACCGACAGACAGCAGGTATTCTTTCTCATCGTAGAAGGTGATGTTGGAATCGTTGTTCCCGTAACCTGCCAGAGAGATGAGTGACCAGTTTTGCCAATCGAATACATTCTTGTACTCGTAGGCCGCAAACAAGCTGAGCTTACCGTCATCACGTGTCTTATCGAATGTGTCACTGGCTGCTTCGTAGTTTTTCAGCGTGTAACCTGCCGTAACTGCAAAACGATGGCGATTGACGAACTGGAACCAACTTAATTCGAATCGGTAAGAGTCGAAGGATTCCGCTTCGCCATCTGCATCTTGATAGACATAAGTAAATGCAGGTTGCAGCATCGACGTGCGGCTAAGCGGTATACGGTAGTCGCCTTTGATGTGGTAGATCTTTGCATCACGTAGCAAAGATGAATCGGTCACGGTGTCTTTTTCTACGTCTTTATCTGCGTACGCCAAATCAAGATTAAAGTTGTCGTCTAAGAAGCGATTGATTTGGAGACGAAACGCATTGCCGCCCTCATCGGTGGTGTTTCTCGTCTGCCCCATTAAGTACGGATCTTGCCAAGTTTCTCCCTCCAAGATGGTTGGTAAGTAGGAAAAATCGAGCACAGTGCCTGAAGCCAGTTGGTATTTGTAACCAAGTTGGAAGGCGAGAGTACCGATCGCAATATCGGAACGAGTGGTACCGGCATACACTTGGTGATTGAGTTTGTTACCAAAGGTATACGCTGCGCTGCCTAGCGGTGCAACGATAAAAGATTCATCACTTTCGGCACGCTGATTCAATGACGTGATAGTGCTGTTGCTGTCTGTATTGAAGTTGGATTCTGATGAGACGAAGCCTGCGTTCAACGAAATCTCACCGCTAAAACCTGCTGTTTCTGCAAGTTGAGCTTGTGCTGAACTGACGATAAAGGCCAAAGGCAGTAAGGTTAGCCTTGGATTCATTCGCTTTCTCCTTGTTTGTCGAATGAAAGATGTTATTTGAGCGTTGGTCCAGTTTTACAGTGAAACAAATCTGACCATTCTTACAAATGTTTCAATGTGGCAACGGATTCGTATAATTACACGCTGTTTTATTACTCACGCGCTATAGTTACTGATTGGTTACCATGTTGGCATATTTGTTACTCATTTTTAACGCTTCTTTTGTGATTATAAATTCTGCGGTTTGTTCCATCGCAATTTGTATCATCGCAATTTTTAAGCTGTTGCTTCCAACTGCGAAGCTCAAAGCCAAAGGCACCGAGGCTGCCAACAAAATGATGTGGGTGTGGGCAACGGTCAACGCCGGTATTCTTGCGCTCTCTAATCGCGTCGAATGGGATGTTCAAGGCGGTGAAAACCTAAAGAAAGATGGCTGGTACTTACTGATCAGTAATCATCTTAGTTGGACTGACATTGTTGTACTGTGTTGCGTGTTTAAAGATCGCATTCCGATGCCAAAATTTTTCCTTAAGCAGCAGCTATTATATGTGCCTTTTATCGGAATGGCATGCTGGGCGTTAGATATGCCGTTCATGCGTCGCTATTCGCGAGAGTATTTGCTTCGTAATCCAGACAAACGTGGGCAAGATCTGCAAACCACGCGCCGTTCGTGCGCCAAGTTTAAACATACGCCCACCACGGTGGTGAACTATGTAGAGGGCACACGCTTTACTCAAGATAAGCAGCGTAAGAGCCGAGCGGGTTATCAACATTTGTTGCAACCTAAATCTGGTGGCATTGCTTATACGTTAGCGGCCATGGGGGAGCAGTTTGAGAACATCATCGATGTGACCTTAGCGTATCCAGAAAACACCCATAAACCCTTTAAAGATATGCTGATGGGGCGTATGACCAAAATTGTAGTGCGAGTGAAGGTTCTGCCAGTAGATGAGCGAGTGTTAGGTGATTACTTCAATGACAAGCCGTACAAACGTCAGTTCCAACAATGGTTAGGCGATGTTTGGCAAGAGAAAGACCAAGTGCTGCAAGAGATTCATAAATAGAAAGGGGAGCAATGTGCTCCCCTTTTTAATGATGGTCTGAATTACTTCAGCGTCAGCAAGTAGTTCACTAGCGCAAAGTACTCGTCAGTAGACTTAATGCCCTGTGCTTGAACTAGGTATTTGTTGTTAACGATAACCGCTGGAACACCAGTTAGACCGCTGTTTTCAAATTGCTTGTCCATACGGCGAACCATTGAATCAACTGCGAAGCCTTTGAATGCAGCATCGAATTTCTTCGCATCTACGCCTTCATCTAGGAAGATTTGACGAAGTTCTGCATCGTCACGTGGTGCTTTACGCATGTTGTGAATGCGGTTAAACATCACTGGTACCATCTTGTCTTCAATTTTAAGCGCAACCATGGTCGCGTAAGCTTTGCTCATTGAAGGACCCATATTGCCACCCATGAATGACACGTGGTTCTTTTGCAGTTTCACACCTTCAGGTAGCTGCTTCTTCAGTTGCTGAATGATCGGCTCGAAAGAATGACAGTGTGGGCAGTAGAAAGAGAAGAACTCAGTCACTACAGGCTTTTTCGATGCCTCTAGATCCAATACTTTGTAATGTTCACCTTCTTTGAATTGCGCTGCATGTGCCGACAGGCTTAGCATCAGCATAGAAAACAGTGCGAACAGCTTTTTCATTTAATTATCTCCATTTTGAATTGTTCGGCCTGACTTACCATTGAGGCATTAAAGATAGCGGTGCTTCTTCTAAGTTGGCAATCTGCTCTTTAAATGCAAGGACCTGACCTTCCCAGTATTTTGGCTCATTAAACCATGGAAAAGCGAGCGGAAATGCCGGGTCGTGCCAACGTTTTGCTAGCCATGCCATATAGTGCACCATTCGTAGACCGCGAAGTGGTTCGATTAGTTTCAATTCTGCCGAGTTAAAATCGCAAAACTCTTGGTAACCTTCTAAAACAATATCTAATTGCATTAGCTTGTCTTGGCGTTCGCCATTGAGCAGCATCCATAAGTCTTGTACTGCTGGGCCATTACGTGAGTCATCCAAATCGACAAACATTGGGCCATCGCGCCATAAGATGTTCCCCGGATGGCAATCGCCATGCAGACGAATCGTGTTGAAGCCTTCTTGCCAGTGGCTTTCAATCGACTTGATCAGCATATCCAAATCATTGAAGAAGCTGTTCTCCAAATGCATCGGAATCATGTTGGCGTTTTGCAGAATATCTCTTGGTTGATAGAGATATTCTTGCAAGCCTATGGTTGGTCGGTGTTGGAAGGCTTGGCGGCTACCGACTTTGTGGATGCGGCCAAGGAAACGACCTACGCCTTCGAGCTGATCTAAGTTGTCGACTTCATACTGACGGCCACCCACGCTCTCAAACAAAGCAAAGCCGTAGCCTTGGTAATGATGCAGAGTATGACCATTAATGCGAACGGGTGGAGCGACCGGTATTTCGTTGTCGATCAATTCAAGCGTGAAATCATGCTCTTCTTGAATTTGCTCGTTGCTCCAACGTTCAGGGCGGTAGAACTTCACCACGTAGCGCTGACGCTCTTCGTCTGTGAATTGGTAAACGCGGTTTTCGTAGCTGTTGAGTGCTAGAAAGCCCGATTCTGCTCGAATGCCGATGCTCTCTAGCGCGTACCACATAAAGTCAGGCGTGAGGGCATCAAAGTTGAAAGTACCTTGGGACATATAAATAAAAAGGCTCATTACTGAGCCTTTTTCCATTGGTCATTGAAGTTATAGCTTCTTAATAAATCGGCTTTCCACTTCAATGGTGAATTCGTTGCTCTTATCGGTGAGTATAAACTGAATTGTCGTGATCGCAGAGTCTAGCTTGTCAGGATCTGCGCCAAGGCTCATCGGTAAGTTCAATACTTCTCCTGGTTCAACTTGAATGGTTTGTTTGCCATACCAACTGACATCACTCAAACCTTCGACGTTCAAGTCGTACTCTTGAACTTGTTGAGTTTTGTTGATCACTTTCAAGGTATAGGTGTTTTCTACTTCGCCAGAGCTGTTCACTCGGAACAATTGGTTACGGTCACGTAGAACACTCATGCCTGCTGGATCAACCGATGCGATTTGTAGGAAGAACAGACCAATCATGACTAACAGTACAGCGCCATAGCCAAGCAGTTTTGGACGCATGACTTTGGTGCTCTTACCTGAGAGGCGATGCTCTGTGGTGTAGTTGATCAGACCTTTCTCGTAACCCATGCGCTCCATAGTGTTGTCACACGCATCAATACATGCACCACAGTTGATACACTCATACTGCAAGCCATCGCGGATATCGATGCCGGTCGGACATACCTGAACACACAAGTCACAATCGATACAGTCACCTAAACCAAGCTGCTTTGGATCAGCTTTACGTGAACGAGGGCCACGCTTTTCACCACGCTTGGTGTCGTAGCCCACGATGAAGGTGTCTTTGTCGAACATTGCGGATTGGAAACGCGCGTAAGGACACATGTGAATACACATGATAGAGCGCATCCAGCCTGCATTGCCGTAGGTACAAATGGCAAAGAACATCACCCAGAAGACTGGCCAGAAGTTGGCATTAAAGGTGAAAAAGTCGATAACCAGCTGCTTCATCGGCACGAAATAACCGACAAAGGTGAAGCCAGTGGCGAGGGCTATCGCAAACCATGCTATATGCTTGAGGGTTTTGCGCATCGCTAAATTGGCCGTCAGTTTATTGGAGTCCTGCTTACGGCGCTTATTAGCACTGCCTTCGAGCTTTTCCTCAAACCAAATATAAATGAAGGTCCACACGGTTTGCGGGCATAAGTAGCCACACCAAACCCGCCCCAAGAAGGTGGTGATAAAGAACAATCCAAACGCGGCGATTACAAACAGCAGTGCGAGTAGGGTAAGGTCTTGTGGATACAGCGTTGTGCCGAAAAAGTTGAACTGCTGGTTACCGATGTCCAGCAAAATGGCTTGGCGCTCGCCGTAAGGAATCCATGGAACCAATGCAAACAACAGCAACAAAAACCAACCGCCATAACGACGTAGCTTTTGAAACGTGCCTTTACTCTCACGTACATAGATTCGATTACTTGGGTTGAAACGATCCCCGTTCCCTTTGTGGGTTTTCGGGTTAAAGGTTTTTGGAGTCACATCTTTGATATCAATCTTATCCTGACTCATGCACTCATCCTTCTTTAGGCTTTCTTATAATGTACGGCGACATTTCTAATGATGTCACTCGATGACATTGCTGCTTCGCCCATATCATTATTCATGACTGGACATAATTATTTTAGTAAATACTGATGAACGGCGATTATACAATCAATAACAATTCCGTTTCTTTAACGCAGTCAACGTTTAACAACAAAAGTCAGTACAGTTAACCTGATAAATGACTGAACAGTTATAAATACCTTTTTGAACTGTTTGATTTAGTTATAAAAAAAGCGACTCAAATGAGTCGCTTATCAATGCTGGGTGTTGGGCGGTTTACTTGATGATACCGCGTGCGCGTAGGATCGCTGTTTTGAAATCATCTTCTTGGTCTTTCTTAAGACCTGGAATCATTTCATCTTTGCCGCTGTTGCGCATTTTTAGGTGATAGATCAACACGTCATCGGTGAGATCTTCCAGTTTACCTTCGTAACCCGCTTCGTTTGCCAGTTTCATGATGAACTGTAGCAGGTTCATTTCTTGGTCTTTATGCCACTCAGGCTCTAGTAGCTCAAGCAGCTCTTCAATACGATGACACTTCATTTCTTTCTCCACAGAATTTATAGGTGTTATTTGCTACTAAAGGTATCAAATTGCTTGGCGAACACCAAATAGGAAAGGGCGGAGAGAAAAGAAAAAAGCGCGGTGATTGCCGCGCTTTTTAATTAAGCTGCTTTGATAACTTTGTTTGGAACACTTGGCACAATCGCTGTCTTCTCAACCAGAGTCATTGCTGGCGCAACTAGTTTTGCCTTTGGCGCAGTAGTAAAACCACTGCGACGGCGCATTGCACTACGATTTGTATGTGCGAACCTGACTGTTGTTGGGCGCATTTAGATACCTAACTGCCAGGCATATCCATTGCCGATGTAATGGCCTAACTCACTATGAGTTGAGCTTCAACTGCTTGAAGGGTGGCTCTTCTGGCTCTCGCCAATCCAAATAATGAATCAGGAATAACGATATGCATGCATATCATGTATAGGTTAGCACTCCTGTCATAATTGGTCGATAGTTGAGCAGTTGAATTGTATGGAATTTATGGTTTTCTGTGCGAATTCGAGACGAAAATTTGTTTTGATCCCATGATCAGCAGTAGTAGTATGAGATCTCTACCAAGGAGGTGCATATGTCATTTTTGAAGAAGACACTTGCGAGTTTTGGGATCGGCAGTGCTAAGGTCGATTCGATCCTAAACCAAGACGTGCTGTTTCCCGGTCAGAGTGTGGATGTTTCTATCCACGTTTATGGCGGAGCGACCGAACAAGCGATCGATAACATCGATCTCAAGCTGTGTTGCCGTTATATCGCGGAAGCGCCAGACGATCGCGGAGCAAGAGAAGGGCACAGCATGCGACGCGTACCCCAAACGCATGTTCTGGCAAAGTGGAACCTCCCATACGCATTTACTATCCATCCCGGCGAAGATCGAACCTTCGAAGTTAAACTTGATGTGCCGTGGAATACCCCTGTCACCATCGGTGATGCCAAAGTCTGGTTAGAAACGGGTTTGGACGTTGCGATGGCTCTCGATCCTACCGACAAAGACATTCTCACCGTTAGACCTGACCCACTTATGGATGCCGTTTTGTCTGCTTTTGAATCGCAAGGTTTGCGCATTCGCCAAGTAGAGTGCGAAGAAGTCAAAGGCTTTGACCTGCCATTTGTACAAGAGTTTGAAATGGTGCCAACCGATGGCCCGTATCATGGCGTATGGCGAGAGTTGGAATTTGTTGCTCACCGCGACGAGCAGAACCTCAAACTGTGGTTTGAAGTGGACCGCACCCGCAGCGGAGCAAGTGGCATGCTGGCAAGCTTACTCGGGAGTGGCAAACTAAAACGCGAACTGAGCATCCCGGTGAACACTAAACTGGATGACGTTGGCCCATTAATCCTGAATTACCTCGAACAAACCACGGCTGCACACGAGTCTTAATTTAAGCTTACACGTGTACGCTTAATGTGCCATACTAGAGTGAATATTCAAAACTCTAGTATAGGCACGTTCATGTCCTCACCTCAGAAAGCACAATACAGTCAGGGCGAAGAACTGGCCAACTCCATTACCCATGGTATCGGAATGATTTTCGGTATTGTTGGCTTGGTACTACTATTGATTAAAGCTGTCGACCACCAAGCCGACGCGTTAACCATTACCAGTATGGCGATCTATGGTTCTAGCATGATAGTCCTGTTTCTGGCCTCTACGCTCTACCATGCGATCCCATATCCAAAAGCTAAGCGTTGGCTGAAAACCTTCGACCACTGCGCCATCTATCTTTTGATTGCCGGTAGCTACACACCGTTTCTATTGGTGAGCCTGCGGACCCCATTGGCGATTGGATTGATGATTGTGATTTGGACCATCGCGCTGATCGGCATCATCATGAAAGTCGCGTTTGTCTACCGATTCAAAAAATTGTCTTTGATGACGTATTTGGTGATGGGCTGGTTATCGTTGATCGTGATTTACCAACTGGCGATAAATCTGGATATTGGTGGTTTGACGCTTTTAGCCGCGGGTGGATTGGTGTATTCGATCGGGGTGATTTTCTACGTTGCCAAGCGAATCCCATTTAATCACGCAATTTGGCACGGCTTTGTGTTGGCGGGTTGTGTGTGTCACTTCTTCGCGATTTATTACTTTGTCGAGCCTATCTAACTGATAGAGATAAACCCGACAAAGCATGTCTTATCGTATTAGCGAGTTTTCACTTCTAATACTTCTGCTGAGAACTGGTATTGCTGCGACTGTGGCACTGCCAGTTTAACCGCTTTACCTTGCTCGGCCTGTTGTGGGCGAAGGTAGGTATCTGCCATGCGTTTGATAGATTGCCAAACCGTGATGTTTTCTTTCGCCAATTGTTTGCCAGTCATATCGAATACCTGCACTTCCACTTCTACCTGAATCACTGATTGTGAGCTTTGGTTCGTGATAGAAGTAGGGAAGATCAGTTCACCATCCTCGTAGCTTGCCGAGCCAATCAATACATCCACACCTGAATCAGACAGCTGCATGGTTGGCTTCTTCGCGTTTACAACAACGGTGGTACCGACTTTCTTGGTCACAACTGGAATTGTCGCCATCTTCGTTGTTGCAGGAGCTGATGTTGCCACGGCTTCAACGGCGGTGGTTGAGGCTACGACAGCCGCAGCTTCTACTGCTTCAACTTTCTCTAGTGTGGTATCTGCGGCTTTTGGTGTGGCCTTTTTCACGACATATTCCCACGTGAAGTCGTCGTTCAGTTTTACTTCGCGTCCATCCGCCAGTTTCACAACTTCGGCTGCGTAAACCGATGAAGAGGCGAGTAGGGTCGCCAGAGTGATCCATGTTTTCATTGTTATACCTTTTATTTGAGTCTGTTTAACGGCGCCAAAACGCAGGGAAGAACAGTACAAGAATAGTCAGAATTTCCAAACGGCCCATCAACATACCAAAGCTTAGTAGCCACTTAGCTGCGTCTGGTAAAGGTGCAAAGTTACCAGTTGGGCCAATCACGCTGCCCATACCCGGACCCACGTTCGCTACTGCGGTAATGGAACCAGAAATACTGGTCACAGGGTCTAGGCCAAGTGCACTTAAGCAGCCTGCGATAAAGATGATGGTGATAAAGAACATCAAACCAAATGCCACCACTGAACGAACAATATCGTCATTCACTGGGCGTTGGTTGTAGCGCTGAACGAACACGCCAGATGGATGAATCAGCTTCATGATTTGCTTGTTAAGCAGCGTCATCGCGATCTGGAAGCGGAAGATTTTAATCCCGCCGGAGGTCGAGCCCGAACACGCGCCCGCCATCATTAAGAAAGCAAACAGCGTGGTAGGTAGAGCGCCCCATGCGGTGAAGTCTTCTAGACCAAACCCAGTTGTCGTCACCACCGATACGATGTTGAACATTGAAACGCGCAGTGCATCCAAAATGGTGTAACCATCGCGAATCACCAACCAAGCAGAAATCACTAAGCTAGAGAATAAGAACAAGTAGGCAAAACCGCGTACCTGAGCATCTCTAATTAATACTTCGACACTGCGCTTGCGTAGCGCGGCAACAAACAACAGGAATGGCAGGCCACCAAGGAACATAAAGGTGGTCGCGACCCAGTGCGCACCATTAGAGAAGTGGTTCATCGAACCGTCTGATGTTGAGTATCCACCCGTAGATAGGGTTGTAAACGCGTGGTTGATTGCTTCAAACAGGTTCATGCCAGTCAGCAAATAACCCACAATACACAAGCCTGTCAGCATCAGGTACACCAATACGATGTTCTTCGCGACGGTCTTGGCTCTCGGGCTGCTCTTATCAGACCAATCAGACGATTCGGTTTGGAATAGCTTCATACCACCAACGTTAAGCATTGGTAGAATAGCTACCGCCATTACGATAAAGCCAATACCACCCAACCATTGCAAGATGGAACGCCACAACAAGATACTCGGTGCCATGTTGTCTAAACCACTGAGTACAGTAGAGCCTGTGGTGGTGATGCCAGACATGGTTTCGAAGTAGGCGTCGGTAAAGCTAATGTGGTTGATAAACACAAACGGCAATGCAGCAAACGCACTGGCGATGGTCCATACCAAACTGGTGATAAGGAACATATCACGCACACTGAGTTTGAACTTGGCGGTTCGACCAATCGTCAAACAGATGAATGCGGCTAGGTGGGTGATCACAACGGCTTGGGCGAAATCGAGGAATCCGCCCGTACCAGTGAAAAACGCGACCAAAGTCGGCACGTACATAAAAAGGGCCAGTTTGGATAAAACCAGCCCGATAACAAACAGTACGGGACGTAAGTTGACCATAGGAAAATCCTAGAGGAAGAATGGACTCGGCTGGAACAGCGCTTCGACGTCTGGTACGTACTTTTTGTCGACCAGGAACATCACGACGTGGTCATCTTGTTCGATGACGGTACGATCGTGTGCGATAAGGACTTCTTCGCCACGAACGATAGCACCAATGGTGGTTCCTGGTGGGAGTTTGATATCACCAATCGCGCGACCGACCACTTTTGATGTGGTTTCGTCACCGTGCGCAACGGCTTCGATGGCTTCTGCCGCGCCACGACGCAGAGAAGATACGTTAACGATGTCAGCACGACGAACGTGCGTGAGTAGAGCAGAAATCGTCGCTTGCTGTGGTGAGATCGCCACATCAATCACGCCGCCTTGTACTAGGTCGACATAAGCGCCGCGCTGGATCAGCACCATCACTTTCTTCGCGCCCATGCGTTTTGCCAACATCGCTGACATGATGTTGGTTTCATCCTCGTTGGTTAACGCGATGAACACATCTACTTGGTCGATGTTTTCTTCGGTCAGCAGTTCTTGATCCGCAGCATCACCACAAAAGACGATGGTGTTTTCTAGCTGCTCAGACAGTTTTTCTGCACGCTGATAGTTACGCTCAATCAACTTCACACTGTAAGCTTGCTCTAGGCGTTTTGCTAAGCTGGCACCGATGTTACCACCACCGACAATCATGATGCGGCGGTAAGGTTTCTCAAGGCGCTGAAGTTCACTCATTACCGAGCGAATGTGGTTACTTGCTGCAACAAAGAAGACTTCATCATCGGCTTCTATGATGGTGGTGCCTTGTGGGCGAATAGGGCGACCTTGACGGAAAATTGCAGCAACACGAGTATCGATGTGTGGCATGTGTTCACGCAGAGCAGATAGAGCGTTACCAACCAGCGGGCCACCATAGTAGGCTTTTACTGCGACTAGGCTGACTTTTTGCTCGGCAAAGCTGACGACTTGCAATGCGCCAGGATATTGGATGAGGCGTTCGATGTAACTGGTTACCAGCTCTTCAGGTGCGATAAGGTGATCGACAGGGATTGCACCAGATTTGAATAGCGCTTCTTTTTCTGCCAGATACTCTGGAGAACGAATACGTGCAACACGGTTTGGGGTATTGTACAGAGTGAAGGCAACCTGACACGCCGCCATATTGGTCTCATCGGTGTTGGTCACCGCAACTAGCATGTCGGCGTCTTGCGCACCGGCTTCACGCAACACATCTGGGTGACTCGCGTGACCATTAACAACACGAAGATCGTACTTGTCTTGCAACTCTCGCAGTCGGTCGCCATTTTTGTCGACGATGGTGATGTCGTTATTCTCACCAACGAGGTTTTCTGCCAATGTGCCGCCAACCTGACCAGCACCAAGAATAATGATTTTCATACTCTTTACTCGTTATCTGAAAAAGGCGATTGAATTTGCTTCAATCGCCCTATTTAGCATGCTGTTACGCGTGTTTTTTCGTTAGCACTGCGTAGTAGAAACCATCCATATCTTCTTCACCTGGTAGAATTTGACGACCAGGTTGTTCGGGATCAGAGTCCACTAGTTGCGCATCCGCAGTACGTGCTAAGAACGCTTTTACTTGCTCTACGTTTTCTTGTGGTGTGATTGAGCAAGTCGCGTAAACCATGGTGCCGCCCGGTTTCAGTTGCGTCCACATTGCATCAAAAATTTCGCTCTGTAGTTCCGCAAGTGCGGCAATATCATCAGCACGACGTAGCCATTTGATGTCTGGGTGACGACGAATTACGCCCGTTGCAGAACATGGAGCGTCCAGCAAAATGCGATCAAATTGTTCACCTTGCCACCATTCTTGAGGATTACGCGCATCGCCGCAAACCACTTTTGCCTGAAGGTTGAGACGCTTCAGGTTTTCGTGCACACGCTTAAGACGTGTGTCGTCGCAGTCAATCGCTACCACTTCGCTGCCAGACGTACGCTCAAGAATATGTGCTGTCTTACCGCCCGGTGCTGCACAGCAGTCTAGGATCAGTTCGCCATCTTTTGGTTCAAGATAGTTAATCGACAGCTGTGCTGCCGCATCTTGCACCGATACCCAACCTTTTTCAAAGCCTGGTAGTTTCATCACATCGCATGGCGCGGCCAATTTTAGGGCGTCCATTGCTTGTGTGTGTGGCGTGCTATCAATGTTTTCATTTTTGAGTAGCGTTAGGTATTCATCACGAGTGTGGTGCTGGTGGTTTACACGCAGCCACATTGGCGCTTTTTGGTTGTTGGCTTCAACAATGCTTTCCCACTGTTCTGGGTAAGCTTCTTGCAGCAGTTTAAGTAACCAGCTTGGGTGGCCGTACTTGCCCGCATTGTTGCTGACCGCCATTTGGTCTAGTTCTTCTTGGTTGCGCTGGTAGTTACGCAATACCGCGTTGATAAGACCGCGCAGACGAGGACCTTTCAGCTCTTTAGTACCTTCAACCGTTTCACCGACTGCAGCGTGCGCAGGAATACGCATGAAGCTTAGTTGATAAATGCCAACCAAAATAAGGTGATGGAAAACGCGTTGTTTGCCTTTTAACGGCTTATCCATCAATTGGTTTGCAATCATTTCTAGGCGAGGGAGGTAACGTAGAGCGCCGTAACAGATCTCTTGTAGAAGAGCGTGGTCACGTGGTCGTACGTTTTGTTGAGCCGCTGGAAGAGCGCTTGAAAGTGAGTGGCCCTTGTCGACGACAAGATACAAGACGTTGGCAGCCGCAGCGCGAACATTCATGATGAGTACCTTAAAGTAAAGGAGGGCATCTCTGCCCTCTAAAAGTTCGTATTATTGGTCTTTGACACTATTGTCTGGCTTTTTAAACCAGTTGGGTGCCAACTTCAAACCAAGATGCACGTGAGTTCAAAATATCTTGAACTGACATGGCTTTTTTACCCGGAACTTGCAGTTGTTCCAGTACCAGTGTGCCATTGCCTGTCGCAACATAAATGCCGGTTTTATCTGCTTGCACAATAGTACCCGCTGGCTTGTCACTGGTTTGTTCCGCCACACGGCTTTGCCATACTTTGATGCTGTTTTCAGCCGCTTCAAAGTGGCTCATTGGCCATGGGTTGAATGCGCGAACGCAACGCTCGATGTGTGCCGCGTCGTCATTCCAATTAATGCGTGCTTCTTCTTTGCTTAGCTTCTTCGCGTAGTTTGCAAGCTCGTCATCTTGCTTCACTGGCTCAGCTTTACCTGTTGCGATGTCTGCTAGGCAGTCAATCAGAGCATCAGGGCCTAAGCCTGCAAGTTTTTCGTACATAGATGCGCTGGTGTCACTTGCTTCAATCGGCAATGTTGCGATTTTCAGCATGTCACCTGTATCCAAGCCAATGTCCATCTGCATGATGGTTACACCTGTTTCTGCATCACCAGCCCAAATTGAGCGTTGGATAGGAGCTGCACCACGCCAGCGAGGAAGAATCGAACCGTGCACGTTAATACAGCCCAGTTTAGGCGTATCTAGCACGACTTGTGGAAGCAATAGACCGTAAGCCACAACCACCATGATGTCGGCGTTCAGATCAGCAAGCTCTTGCTTGGCTTCATCTGATTTGAAGTTTTCTGGCTGGTATACCGGAATATCGTGCTCAAGCGCGATGGTTTTCACTGGGCTGGCAGTAAGCTTCTTACCACGACCTGCTGGGCGGTCTGGTTGAGTGTATACCGCAATTACTTCGTGCTCCGAAGACAACAACGCCGCCAAGTGACGGGCGGCGAAATCCGGAGTACCTGCAAAGACAATACGTAAAGACTGACTCAAGGTAGGCTTCCTTCTAATTAAATTGTATCGAGATTAAGCGTTTTGCTGTTTCTCGTTAAAGCGTTTGATTTTCGCTAGCTTGTCTTGAATACGCTTACGCTTAAGTGGCGATAGGTAATCAACGAACAGTTTACCCATTAGGTGGTCTAGTTCGTGTTGAACGCAGATTGCTAGCAGATCGTCAGCGTCAAATGTGTATTCTTTGCCGTCGCGATCTAGGGCTTTAACCGTAACTTCAGCAGCGCGAGGCACAAGTGCGCGAGCACCTGGTACCGATAGACAGCCTTCTTCGATGCCGTCTTCGCCACGCTTTTCCAGAATCTCTGGGTTGATAAGCACCATCGGCTCATCGCGAGTCTCTGAAATATCGATAACTACGATCCGTTTGTGGACATCAACCTGCGTTGCCGCAAGGCCAATACCTTCTTCGTCGTACATGGTTTCAATCATGTCATCGACGATTTTTTGAATCTCAGGTGTCACCTCTTCTACAGGTTTTGCAACGGTACGCAGGCGATCATCTGGGAATGTTAATACTTGTAATACAGACATATTCACTCGAAATATTGAACTGTGCCGTAACAGCACAAACCTTGTTGGCTCAATTCTAGACATTTTATGACCTAAATGACAGCATCCTGATACCAATTTCCATTCTGGTAACTGCCTAATAGACCAAGGACGAGGGTCATGAATCGAATTTTCCGCAACGTTTCTCGTATTACGTTGCCGTTACTTTTCTCTTTCAATGTTGTAGCAAATACGGACTCCCAACCACTTACCGTTAAAGATGATGCACCCAAAACTTACGTTGTGGTGAAAGGTGATACGCTTTGGGATATTTCAGCGATGTACCTTGATAGCCCTTGGTTGTGGCCTCGTTTGTGGCAAGTGAACCCAGAAATCGATAACCCGCACCTGATTTATCCGGGAGACAAGTTATCGCTGGTGTGGATTAACGGTCAGCCAGTCTTGAGCTTAAAACCCGTCAAAAAACTCAGCCCTAAAGCTCGCATCACTGAAAAGAAAGCGGTACCTACCGTAGCCGAAGGTTTGGTAATGCCGTACTTAAAATCCGATCGCTTAGTGGATGATGAGACATTAGAAAACGCGGCGAAGGTGATGGGCAGCAGTAAAGGCAGTAAATACCTGACTGCAGAAGACACGCTGTATATCAGTGGCAAGCAAGCATGGACAGATTGGGCAATCTATCGACCTGTGGAAACTTTCTCTCGAGATGATGTATCACAACAAATCACGGCATTACGTTTGATTGCCAAAGGTGAGTTGATCGAGGCGTCGGATGAATTTTCAGGACTGAAAATCACCACTCAACTGCAAGAGATTATCCGTAATGATATTGCTTTGCCGGTTCAAGCATTAGAAAACGGGGATTTCACGGCCACCTTCTATCCATTACCTTCTCCGCAAGGCAGTTCTGCTAAGTTATTGGGGAATATTGAAGGCATTCGCTTTAGCTCGACCAACCAAGTGGTGGTGATCGATAAAGGCACATCGGACGAACTTCGCCAAGGCAGTGTGTTCGATCTTAAAGAAGATGCGCATCCTGTTTATAAAGATGGTGATGACTTTGCCAAGGACAACGGTTTTCTCGACTCTAAGATCACTTTGCCACAGAGTAAAGTTGGTGAATTACTCGTGATTCGCCCTTATGAATATTTCAGCCTTGCTCTGATCACCAATAGCACCAAACCAATCAATAAAGAGGTATCTGTGGTTTCTCCTCTGGTAGAGGAATCAACCACCAATGAAACCACGCAATGATACGGATCTCGCTGCCTGGCTAAAGCTGAGTTGTTTGCCAGGCATTGGCGGGGTCAAGCTGAGTAAGCTACTGAGCAAAGACACGCCGAGTAATATTGTCCAATATTCCACGGAGCAGCTTCAGCTTTTGGGCTTAACGGCAAAACAACTGCAAGCGTGGTCACAGGTCGATAAAGAAGTCGATGCTTGTCTGACTTGGGCTGCAGCATCTTCTCATCATCATATTCTTACTTTGGCGGATGCTTTGTACCCGCCACTTCTCAAACAAACCGTCGCACCGCCTCCTTTATTATTCGTAAAGGGAGACGCGAGCTGCTTGTCTCAGCCACAAATAGCCATGGTTGGCAGTCGTAATGCCAGCGTGGATGGACTACAACATGCAAGAAGCTTTGCATCAGACTTGGTACAACACGATCTGATCGTCACCAGTGGTTTAGCATTAGGTATTGATGGTCATGCTCATGATGGCGCGCTTTTAGCTGGCGGTAAAACCATCGCAGTGCTTGGTTCTGGGTTGGAACAAGTGTACCCAGCAAGACACCGAGGTTTAGCGCAGCGAGTGATGGAAAATGGTGCGCTTGTCTCTGAGTTTCGTCCTGATGCTAAACCTCGCGCAGAAAACTTCCCACGTCGTAATCGAATTATCAGTGGTTTGTCGCTGGGTGTTTTGGTGGTGGAAGCGGCTGAAAAAAGTGGTTCCTTAATCACTGCTCGCTATGCCCTTGAGCAAGGTCGAGAAGTTTTCGCTCTGCCAGCTTCGATTAATGCTCCTAACGCCAGTGGTGGTAATCAATTGATTCGTAACGGGGCTTGCCTCGTACAAAATACTCAAGAGGTGCTGAATGAAATACAGTCTTTACTCGACTGGTCTATTAATCAGAGCTTAGATTTATTTTCTGCGCCAATTGATGAAGAAGAATTGCCATTTCCTCAGCTGTTAGCTAACGTAGGAAATGAGGCTACACCAGTTGATATTCTTGCAAGCAGGACCAATATACCTGTCCAAGAAGTCATGATGCAGCTCTTAGAGCTTGAGCTTTCAGGGCATGTTGTTGCAGTATCCGGTGGCTATATTCGAAAGGGGAGGGGCTAGCTATGATGATGGATATACTTATGTATCTATTCGAAACCTACATCCATAGCGATGCAGAGTTACAAGTCGAACAAGACGAATTGGAAGATGAATTGCTTCGTGCAGGCTTCCAGCAAAAAGACATCTACAAAGCCCTTGTCTGGTTAGAAGAGCTGGCGGCATTGCAACAAAGCGATGAACATTCAGCCATTTCAACCTGCATTGCATCGGCATCGACACGTATCTATACCGCTTCAGAAATGCAGCGACTGGACCTCGAATGTCGTGGGTTCTTGTTGTTCCTAGAGCAAATCAATGTTCTGACCACCGAAACGCGTGAGATGGTTATCGACCGTGTAATGGGGCTTGAAACCAATGAGTTTGAGCTTGAGGACCTCAAATGGATCATTCTTATGGTGCTGTTTAATGTTCCAGGCAACGAAAACGCCTACACGCTGATGGAAGAGCTGCTGTACACCAAGGAACAAGGTATTCTTCATTAATATCTTCGCTTGAGCGGTGAGTATGAGTAGTAAAATCGATCACAACCTTTTCTCGGCACACGAGCATGCGCTTGAGCGCGAACCTTGCCCTAAATGCGGTGGGGAAGTGTCGCTTAAGCACGGTAAACACGGTCCTTTTTTAGGTTGTAGCCAATACCCAAGTTGCGATTACATTAAGCCGCTACACAGCAATGACGGTCACATCGTGAAAGAGTTGGGTGTGCCTTGCCCTGAGTGTGGCAATGAATTGGTACTTCGCCAAGGGCGCTACGGTATGTTCGTTGGTTGTAGCCATTACCCAGCATGCCATCATATTGAGTCGATTAACCAACCTGAGCCAGAGCAGCAAGCGAAAGAGCAACACGCTTGCCCTGAATGTGGCAAAGGACATTTGGTTGAGCGTAAAACCCGATTTGGGAAAACATTCTACGCGTGTGATAACTATCCGAAGTGCAAGTTTGCGGTGAACTTGCCACCTGTTAGAGGCCGCTGCGAGGAATGTGGATTTACCTTGTTGGTAGAAAAGAAACTGGCCAGCGGGGTTAAACTGCAATGCGCGAGCCGGAAGTGCCAGCATACTCAATCACAATAACCTTCAGTACGAATTAAAAAGGGTCGCATCATGCGACCCTTTTGCTATTTATTCCGCTGCTTTTCTATGCTTGCCACTGCTTGGCAAATTCATGCACAGCAGGGAAAGCCTGTTCATCCAAAACATCTGCTAATGCACAAAGTTTGCGATTAAGTTCGCCAGTGTAGTCACCACATACGTTGATGTGGCCCATCTTGCGACCCGCACGTTTTTCTTTGCCATACCAATGAATGTGACAACCATCCATCGCTAGCAATGCTTCTGGCAGTGTGTCTTCACCAAGAATATTAATCATCGAGGTTTCACGAACCAGCTTAGTGCTACCCAAAGGCATGCCACACACGGCGCGTAGGTGGTTCTCAAACTGACAGGTTTCTGCACCTTGTTGAGTCCAGTGACCAGAGTTGTGTACGCGTGGTGCGATTTCATTAACTAGCAAAGTACCGTCAACATCGAAGAACTCCAGCGCTAGCACACCAACGTAATTCAAGCTGTTGGCAACGGCCGTGAACATCTGTTTTGCTTGCTCTTGCAACTCTGGTGCATCAATCGCGGTAGAAAGGCTCAATACACCATTGGTGTGGACGTTCTCTGCCAGAGGGTATACTTCAACGCTGCCATCTTTACCACGGGCACCAACCAGTGAAACTTCGCGATTAAAAGGGACAAATTCCTCAGCAACAATCGCTTGAGTTGGTGTTGCCGCGATGCACTCTGCCATCTCTGTCCAAATATCTTCGACTTGAGAAGTCTCTTTTAAGCGCCACTGGCCTTTACCATCGTAACCACCCAATGCACTTTTCAGAACCATTGGCATACCAACGTGTTCAATTGCGCGATCAAAGTCTTCACGAGTTTCGATTACGTAGTATTTCGCGTTACGCACGCCAGCATCATCAAGTAATGCCTTTTCAATGCGGCGATCACCACCTGCTTTGATGGCTTGCGTACTTGGTAAGAACTTACCGCTCGCTTCGCAAACATCGAGCACATCATGTGGGATATGCTCGAACTCAGCAGTAATGACGTCTACTTGTTCAATTGCATTCTCTAAGCCGTTGCCTAGTACGTGCTGAGTCAGTGGATGAACGATGTTACCGCTGCCCACATCGTAAGCTGATATTTGAATATTCAGTGGCGCACCAGCCAGAGACATCATACGAGCTAGTTGACCCGCACCAAGAACCAGTACATGCATCTGATTAATCCTCAGCAGGGTTTGGGTTCGCCAATACGGTTTCCGTTTGTTCGTTACGGAACGCTTCGACTTTTGCCATGATCGCTTCATCATGTGTACCAAGGATTTGAGCTGCTAGGATGCCAGCGTTTGCTGCGCCTGCTTCGCCAATCGCCAATGTACCAACCGCAATACCCTTTGGCATTTGTACGATAGAAAGCAGTGAATCCATGCCTTTCAGTGCACGAGACTGAACTGGAACGCCAAGCACAGGTACGCTGGTAAACGCTGCTGCCATACCTGGTAGGTGGGCGGCTCCGCCTGCACCCGCGATGATGACTTTAATACCGCGTTCTTTGGCACTGCTTGCGTAATCAGCCAATAATTGAGGAGTACGGTGAGCTGACACCACCTTTGTTTCGTAAGACACGCCAAATTGATCCAGCATGTCTGCTGCTAGTTTCATGGTTGGCCAATCTGATTTAGAACCCATGATGATACCGACTTTCATCTCAAACTCCTTCAAGCTGCAAAATTAGGTGAGCTGATAAATTTGTGCGCATTATACGGGGATTTTTACCTCAAGCAAACGTTTGCGTGTGTTTGTAAATGGTATTGATACATTTTATAAACAAATTGATTTAGTCTCTGAGAATGAATATTTGTACACTTAGTGCAAACACAACAGATAAGACTATCAGGAAGTAATTGGTGGATAACTTTGAACAGGTGCTTGAAGCACTACAAAAAGGCGAAGTGATTGCCTATCCAACAGAAGGCGTATTTGGTGTCGGCTGTGATCCAGATAACCCAGAAGCGATTCAAAAGTTGCTAGAGCTAAAGCAGCGCCCAGTAGAGAAGGGGCTCATTCTTATTGCTGCGAGCTATGAGCAGCTTTTGCCTTATGTTGATGAATCTCAGTTGACTCAAGATCAGTTAGATAAAGTCCACGCAACTTGGCCAGGGCCATACA
The DNA here is from genome assembly GCF_002021755.1 of Vibrio owensii. Classification (NCBI taxonomy): domain Bacteria; kingdom Pseudomonadati; phylum Pseudomonadota; class Gammaproteobacteria; order Vibrionales; family Vibrionaceae; genus Vibrio; species Vibrio owensii. The sequence goes on along the minus strand of NZ_CP019959.1, from coordinate 1,792,249 downwards.
CTTGGATCATGCCTGCGAGTGACAAAGTCTCTCACTGGGTATCGGGTCAATTTGATTCGATTGCAGTACGTGTGACTGATCATCCTTTAGTACAAAAGATGTGTAATGCATTCGGAAAGCCGCTAACCTCTACTAGCGCGAATCTTACAGGTCTGCCTCCTTGTATGACGACGGAAGAAGTTGAAGAACAGTTAGGTGACCGACTTGTGGCGATCTTACGTGGTGAAACCAGCGGTCGTGACAAGCCTAGTGAAATCCGTGATGCTAAAACCTCGCAAATATTAAGACAGGGCTAACCCTGCTAGTCAGCAATCAATAGGTACTACACGTATGTCAGCAATCGATAAGCACGCCGTAAAGCAGTTCTTGATGTCACTTCAGGATTCCATTTGTCAGCAACTAGAACAAGAAGATGGAAAGGCCGTCTTTGTCGAAGATGCTTGGCAACGTGAAAAAGGAGAGCGTCTTGGTGGCGGTGGCCGCACTCGCGTATTGCGTGATGGTCTTATCTTCGAGCAAGGAGGAGTGAACTTCTCTCATGTAGAAGGTAATGAAATGCCAGCATCAGCGACAGCACATCGTCCAGAGTTAGCGGGTCGTCGTTTTGAAGCGATGGGTGTTTCTTTGGTTATTCACCCTAAAAACCCTTATGTACCGACTTCGCACGCTAATGTCCGCTTCTTTATTGCAGAGAAAGACGGTGAAGACCCAATTTGGTGGTTTGGTGGTGGTTTTGACCTCACGCCTTTCTACCCATTTGAAGAAGATTGCCAATCATGGCACGACACAGCAAAACAGCTTTGTGCACCATTTGGTGAAGACGTTTACGCAGAGCACAAAGCATGGTGTGATAAATACTTCTTCCTACCACATCGAAATGAAACTCGCGGTGTCGGCGGTCTGTTCTTTGATGACCTAAACCAGTGGGAATTTGATAAGTGCTTTGACTACATCAAAGCGGTTGGTGAGGGATACTGTCAAGCTTACCTACCGATCGTTTCTCGTCGTAAAGACATTGAATTTGGTGAACGTGAGCGCGAGTTCCAACTGTACCGACGTGGTCGTTACGTAGAGTTCAACCTAGTGTATGACCGTGGCACTCTGTTTGGTTTGCAAAGTGGTGGTCGTACCGAGTCGATTCTTATGTCAATGCCACCACTTGCGCGTTGGGAATACAGCTATGTGCCGCAAGCAGGTTCTCCAGAGGCCGAGCTTTACGAGCGATACCTAACGCCCCGAGAGTGGTAGGCGCTGAATCTCCTTTTCTATATAGATAGATAGTGATAGGGTCATCTGTAATCAGGTGGCCCTGTTTTTTCTATATAAGTAAGGAATAAAGGTAAGGAAATGACTCAGCAAATTGATCGCTATGCCGTGTTTGGTAACCCTATCGGACACAGTAAGTCGCCATTCATTCACACCTTGTTTGCCCGTCAAACCAATCAGTCTTTGGTGTACACCGCAGAAAGTGCACCTGTTGATGGCTTTATTGATGCAGCTAAGGTGTTTTTTGCTGAAGGTGGCAAGGGGTGCAACATTACCATGCCATTTAAAGAAGACGCTTATCAATTTGCTAACCGTCTGACTGAGCGTGCTCAGTTGGCGGGCGCAGTGAACACTCTCAAGAAGTTAGATGATGGTGAAATCATTGGTGACAACACCGATGGGGCAGGTCTAGTGCAAGATTTGCTTCAGCACCAAGTTGTATTGGAAGGTGCTCGAATCCTAATTATTGGTGCTGGTGGTGCCGCTCGTGGTGTTATTAAGCCACTGCTTGATCAAAAGTCGGCTTCTTTAACCATTACCAACCGTACCTTTAGTAAAGCACAGGAGCTTGCAGAGTTGTTTGTCTCTCATGGCCCTATAGTAGCCAAAGAGATGGAAAGTATTGATGAAAAGTATGATGTCATCATTAATTCCACTTCCGCTTCTCTTAGTGGTGAACTGCCTGCTATCTCTTCCTCTATCTTTGCCGCTAACAGTACAAGCTATGACATGATTTATGGCAAAGGGGTGACGAGCTTTAACTTATGGGCAAGAGAAAATGGTGCCGCTCATGCGTATGACGGTCTTGGAATGCTAGTTGGGCAGGCTGCAGAAAGCTTCATGCTCTGGCGCGGCTTACGTCCCGGTGCTAAACAAATTCTCAGAGAACTAAGAAAGAACCTTGAAGGTCAATAATCAATGAATCAATCTATCCTATTCCCTGACATGCAGTCTTGGGATGAAGCATCACAATCGGTAAATTTTGCTGCGCAGCAATCTGGTGCGTTGATTGAGTGCTATGTAACAAAACAAAAGTTAGAAAAGCTCAGTGGTTCACTGATTGAAACTGAGCAAGCGGCAATTAAAGTGTTTACTGATTACCGATTCGACCTAGAAGAAATCGCTGAAGAGCTAATAGAAGATGAAGCCTTCGATGAAGAAGGCCATATCATTATCGATTAGCCGACTATACCTGACTACTCATTGATGTCTTCTACTTCGTTAATGTAGTCGTCTTTGTTCTGCACATAGTTGTTGGCAGACTTTTGCAAGAAAGCTCGTTCTTTATCTGATAGAGGGCGAGCTTGCTTAACAGGGCTTCCAACATATAAGTAGCCACTTTCTAATATCTTCCCTGGTGGCACCAAACTTCCTGCCCCAATCATCACATCTGATTCCACTACCACGTTGTCTAAGATAATAGCGCCCATACCGACTAGGACGCGATCGTGGATCTCGCAGCCATGCAACATCACTTTGTGACCTATGGTGACATCATTACCAATGGTGAGTGGGTAGCCTTTGGGGTTTTCTGCGTTTTTATGAGTTACATGAAGTACGCTGCCATCTTGAATGTTGGTTCGCTCTCCAATATGGATATGGTTTACATCACCCCGAGCTGCAACCAATGGCCAGATACTAGAATCATCGCCAATTCGGATATCACCGACTAAAACAGAGGTTGAGTCGACGTATACACGTTCGCCCAACTGAGGACGTATACCTTTATAACTTCTCATTGAACTCATCTTTACTCCTTATAAAGCGTTAATAACGGTGATATCTGGTGAGAAGAGTAGCAAAAACTCGCCTTTTAGAATAAAAAACATTCAAACGATAAAAAAATCAAAAAAAACGAGAAAAAGGGCTTGCCAATGTGATCGCAATCTCTATAATGCCACCTCGCTGACACGGCAACGCTTCGAAGCTTAGGTTTCGAAAGTAAGAAGCCAAGTTAGCAAGCCAATTAGCTAGGCGGAAACGCTTGAAAAAAGTTTGAAAAAAGTGATTGACACTAAACTTTAACTCGCTAAAATGGCCGTCCGATTTGAGCAAAGCTCAATCGGAAAGCTCTTTAACAATATAGACCTATCAATCTGTGTGGGCACTCGTTGATGATAATCCAATTAGAAGCTTCGGCTTCAAATTAGGTTTCAATGATACGAAGTGACCATTGAATCGAAAGATTCAGCACAGTCAATTCAAACATTACATTATGTAATGTTCAGTATTCATTGAGCCGAACAAAATCTTAAATTGAAGAGTTTGATCATGGCTCAGATTGAACGCTGGCGGCAGGCCTAACACATGCAAGTCGAGCGGAAACGAGTTATCTGAACCTTCGGGGAACGATAACGGCGTCGAGCGGCGGACGGGTGAGTAATGCCTAGGAAATTGCCCTGATGTGGGGGATAACCATTGGAAACGATGGCTAATACCGCATAATGTCTACGGGCCAAAGAGGGGGACCTTCGGGCCTCTCGCGTCAGGATATGCCTAGGTGGGATTAGCTAGTTGGTGAGGTAATGGCTCACCAAGGCGACGATCCCTAGCTGGTCTGAGAGGATGATCAGCCACACTGGAACTGAGACACGGTCCAGACTCCTACGGGAGGCAGCAGTGGGGAATATTGCACAATGGGCGCAAGCCTGATGCAGCCATGCCGCGTGTGTGAAGAAGGCCTTCGGGTTGTAAAGCACTTTCAGTCGTGAGGAAGGTAGTGTAGTTAATAGCTGCATTATTTGACGTTAGCGACAGAAGAAGCACCGGCTAACTCCGTGCCAGCAGCCGCGGTAATACGGAGGGTGCGAGCGTTAATCGGAATTACTGGGCGTAAAGCGCATGCAGGTGGTTTGTTAAGTCAGATGTGAAAGCCCGGGGCTCAACCTCGGAATAGCATTTGAAACTGGCAGACTAGAGTACTGTAGAGGGGGTAGAATTTCAGGTGTAGCGGTGAAATGCGTAGAGATCTGAAGGAATACCGGTGGCGAAGGCGGCCCCCTGGACAGATACTGACACTCAGATGCGAAAGCGTGGGGAGCAAACAGGATTAGATACCCTGGTAGTCCACGCCGTAAACGATGTCTACTTGGAGGTTGTGGCCTTGAGCCGTGGCTTTCGGAGCTAACGCGTTAAGTAGACCGCCTGGGGAGTACGGTCGCAAGATTAAAACTCAAATGAATTGACGGGGGCCCGCACAAGCGGTGGAGCATGTGGTTTAATTCGATGCAACGCGAAGAACCTTACCTACTCTTGACATCCAGAGAACTTTTCAGAGATGAATTGGTGCCTTCGGGAACTCTGAGACAGGTGCTGCATGGCTGTCGTCAGCTCGTGTTGTGAAATGTTGGGTTAAGTCCCGCAACGAGCGCAACCCTTATCCTTGTTTGCCAGCGAGTAATGTCGGGAACTCCAGGGAGACTGCCGGTGATAAACCGGAGGAAGGTGGGGACGACGTCAAGTCATCATGGCCCTTACGAGTAGGGCTACACACGTGCTACAATGGCGCATACAGAGGGCAGCAAGCTAGCGATAGTGAGCGAATCCCAAAAAGTGCGTCGTAGTCCGGATTGGAGTCTGCAACTCGACTCCATGAAGTCGGAATCGCTAGTAATCGTGGATCAGAATGCCACGGTGAATACGTTCCCGGGCCTTGTACACACCGCCCGTCACACCATGGGAGTGGGCTGCAAAAGAAGTAGGTAGTTTAACCTTCGGGAGGACGCTTACCACTTTGTGGTTCATGACTGGGGTGAAGTCGTAACAAGGTAGCGCTAGGGGAACCTGGCGCTGGATCACCTCCTTAAACGATGATTACTCACGATGAGTGTCCACACAGATTGATACGGTTTATAAGTAAAAGAGACGAAGATATCCCAATATCTTCAATCCAGTGTCCCGTTCGTCTAGAGGCCTAGGACACCGCCCTTTCACGGCGGTAACAGGGGTTCGACTCCCCTACGGGATACCATTGGGTCGTTAGCTCAGTTGGTAGAGCAGTTGACTTTTAATCAATTGGTCGCAGGTTCGAATCCTGCACGACCCACCATTCTTTAAGAATGACTCTCAAGATGGGGCTATAGCTCAGCTGGGAGAGCGCCTGCCTTGCACGCAGGAGGTCTGCGGTTCGATCCCGCATAGCTCCACCATTCTTGACGTCTACCACAAGACGAAAAACTTATGTGGGCGATTAGCTCAGTTGGGAGAGCACCTGCCTTACAAGCAGGGGGTCACTGGTTCGAGCCCGGTATCGCCCACCATCTTTAAACATTCTCTCTTGAGAGTTTTTAAAAATGGTTACTTCATAAGAAGTGATTAGCTCTTTAACAATTTGGAAAGCTGACAAATCAACAATTTATTGTTGATTGTAAAGTTCTCAATGTTTGTCTTTAAGACAAACACCAACAAACACATTCAAGTGTTCTTGGGAATATCACTTTTAAGTGATTATTCGAAATTGAGTCCGGCAAAATCGAAATGTCTCTCGCTCATTCAAATAATGAGAGACAACTTTGGTGATTTGATTATCAACTCGAAACTCCTTCGGGTTGTATGGTTAAGTGACTAAGCGTACACGGTGGATGCCTTGGCAGTCAGAGGCGATGAAGGACGTATTAACTTGCGATAAGCCCAGATTAGGTAGTAAAAACCATTTGAGTCTGGGATTTCCGAATGGGGAAACCCACTTACATAAGTAAGTATCGCTGCGTGAATACATAGCGCAGCGAGGCGAACCGGGGGAACTGAAACATCTAAGTACCCCGAGGAAAAGAAATCAACCGAGATTCCGAAAGTAGCGGCGAGCGAAATTGGACTAGCCCTTAAGCTTTTTATGCGTCAGGTGAAACTTCTGGAAAGTTGTGCGATACAGGGTGATAGCCCCGTAACTGGCAACGCATATAAAGTGAAATCGAGTAGGGCGGGACACGTGATATCCTGTCTGAATATGGGGGACCATCCTCCAAGGCTAAATACTACTGACTGACCGATAGTGAACCAGTACCGTGAGGGAAAGGCGAAAAGAACCCCTGTGAGGGGAGTGAAATAGAACCTGAAACCGTGTACGTACAAGCAGTAGGAGCACCTTCGTGGTGTGACTGCGTACCTTTTGTATAATGGGTCAGCGACTTATATTCAGTGGCAAGGTTAACCATCTAGGGGAGCCGTAGCGAAAGCGAGTGTTAACTGCGCGACTCAGTCGCTGGATATAGACCCGAAACCAGGTGATCTAGCCATGGGCAGGTTGAAGATTGAGTAACATCAATTGGAGGACCGAACCGACTAATGTTGAAAAATTAGCGGATGACTTGTGGCTAGGGGTGAAAGGCCAATCAAACCTGGAGATAGCTGGTTCTCCCCGAAAGCTATTTAGGTAGCGCCTCGGACGAATACTACTGGGGGTAGAGCACTGTTAAGGCTAGGGGGTCATCCCGACTTACCAACCCTTTGCAAACTCCGAATACCAGTAAGTACTATCCGGGAGACACACGGCGGGTGCTAACGTCCGTCGTGGAGAGGGAAACAACCCAGACCGCCAGCTAAGGTCCCAAATTACTACTAAGTGGGAAACGATGTGGGAAGGCTCAGACAGCCAGGATGTTGGCTTAGAAGCAGCCATCATTTAAAGAAAGCGTAATAGCTCACTGGTCGAGTCGGCCTGCGCGGAAGATGTAACGGGGCTAAGTAGTAAACCGAAGCTGCGGCAATGCACTTTAGTGCATTGGGTAGGGGAGCGTTCTGTAAGCGGTTGAAGGTGTGTGGTAACGCATGCTGGACGTATCAGAAGTGCGAATGCTGACATGAGTAACGATAAAGGGGGTGAAAAACCTCCTCGCCGGAAGACCAAGGGTTCCTGTCCAACGTTAATCGGGCAGGGTAAGTCGACCCCTAAGGCGAGGCCGAAAGGCGTAGTCGATGGGAAACGGGTTAATATTCCCGTACTTCTTACAATTGCGATGGGGGACGGAGAAGGCTAGGTGGGCCTGGCGACGGTTGTCCAGGTTCAAGTGCGTAGGCTGAGAAATTAGGTAAATCCGGTTTCTCTTAAGGCTGAGACACGACGTCGAGCTACTACGGTAGTGAAGTCATTGATGCCATGCTTCCAGGAAAAGCCTCTAAGCTTCAGATTGTAAGGAATCGTACCCCAAACCGACACAGGTGGTCGGGTAGAGAATACCAAGGCGCTTGAGAGAACTCGGGTGAAGGAACTAGGCAAAATGGTACCGTAACTTCGGGAGAAGGTACGCTCTTGATGGTGAAGTCCCTTGCGGATGGAGCTGACGAGAGTCGCAGATACCAGGTGGCTGCAACTGTTTATTAAAAACACAGCACTGTGCAAAATCGTAAGATGACGTATACGGTGTGACGCCTGCCCGGTGCCGGAAGGTTAATTGATGGGGTTAGACTTCGGTCGAAGCTCTTGATCGAAGCCCCGGTAAACGGCGGCCGTAACTATAACGGTCCTAAGGTAGCGAAATTCCTTGTCGGGTAAGTTCCGACCTGCACGAATGGCGTAATGATGGCCACGCTGTCTCCACCCGAGACTCAGTGAAATTGAAATCGCTGTGAAGATGCAGTGTACCCGCGGCTAGACGGAAAGACCCCGTGAACCTTTACTACAGCTTGGCACTGAACATTGACCCTACATGTGTAGGATAGGTGGAGGCTTTGAAGCAAGTACGCCAGTATTTGTGGAGCCGTCCTTGAAATACCACCCTTGTAGTGTTGATGTTCTAACGTTGACCCCTGATCGGGGTTGCGGACAGTGCCTGGTGGGTAGTTTGACTGGGGCGGTCTCCTCCCAAAGAGTAACGGAGGAGCACGAAGGTGGGCTAATCACGGTTGGACATCGTGAGGTTAGTGCAATGGCATAAGCCCGCTTGACTGCGAGAATGACAATTCGAGCAGGTGCGAAAGCAGGTCATAGTGATCCGGTGGTTCTGAATGGAAGGGCCATCGCTCAACGGATAAAAGGTACTCCGGGGATAACAGGCTGATACCGCCCAAGAGTTCATATCGACGGCGGTGTTTGGCACCTCGATGTCGGCTCATCACATCCTGGGGCTGAAGTCGGTCCCAAGGGTATGGCTGTTCGCCATTTAAAGTGGTACGCGAGCTGGGTTTAGAACGTCGTGAGACAGTTCGGTCCCTATCTGCCGTGGGCGTTGGAAGATTGAAGGGGGCTGCTCCTAGTACGAGAGGACCGGAGTGGACGAACCTCTGGTGTTCGGGTTGTGTCGCCAGACGCATTGCCCGGTAGCTAAGTTCGGAATCGATAACCGCTGAAAGCATCTAAGCGGGAAGCGAGCCCTGAGATGAGTCTTCCCTGATACTTTAAGTATCCTAAAGGGTTGTTCGAGACTAGAACGTTGATAGGCAGGGTGTGTAAGCGTTGTGAGGCGTTGAGCTAACCTGTACTAATTGCCCGTGAGGCTTAACCATACAACACCCAAGGGGTTTTGATGGACTCGATGTAAGAACATTGAATGTGTATAAATAGAACTTAACATCAGTTTTCCGAATTAAAGAATTTGCTTGGCGACCATAGCGATTTGGACCCACCTGACTTCCATTCCGAACTCAGAAGTGAAACGAATTAGCGCCGATGGTAGTGTGGGGCTTCCCCATGTGAGAGTAGGACATCGCCAGGCTTTAAATTTAGACTTAAATGTCTAACCAGTGCGGAGCGGTAGTTCAGTTGGTTAGAATACCGGCCTGTCACGCCGGGGGTCGCGGGTTCGAGTCCCGTCCGCTCCGCCACTTATTCAGACAAAGCCCTAGCAGAAATGCTAGGGCTTTTTCGTTTGCGCTATTATTTGGTCTACGACCAACGAGTTCCGCTCGTGTGCAAGCCCAGCCACTCTATTATTTATTTAGAAACCCAGTCTTCTGACTGGACTTTGTCGTTTAAAAGCAAAGAGATTTTTCCTTTTCAGAGAGTGAGAGCTAGTTGTCCGCAAGCCCGGACGACTAGGCATCCTCACCATTCTGCTACTTATATAGAAACCCAGTCTTTGGACTAGACTTTGTCGTTTCTGATATCCTCAGCTCCCTGTGTCTGTTGCGGAGTTTGATCTGTCAGATAAAGATCTTATTTCTCTTTTGTCAGCGTCCATTTTCTAAATCTAAAAAGCATTTAAAGGTAAGTACTTACTTAATCTGCTCGCTTTGCTAATAATGTCTTTGTTATGTGAGTAGTGACGCTAGTTTCTCTCAAGCGTAGTTCTATATTTTTATTTCATTTGAATGAGGCATGTCTACAGGGAGATATACTTACTTTCTGCGACTTCCCATAGGGCTTTCACTAATGGATTTTCTAGTTGGCTCTTGATGCAACAGACCCCGAGCTCAAATGGTTTTATAGGTAGAACCTTGAGTCGATTTATCTTCTCTCTAACAGGACTGTTGTTGATTACCACATCCGGTGCGATACCGACGCCACAACCTAAAGCCACCATACTGACAATGGCTTCGTGCCCTGCCACTTGTGCATAGATGTTTGGTTTGATCTTCATTTGCTTAAACCAAACATTCGCTCTTTCTCTTGCTGTGCCTGCTTCTGGGAGAATAAAAGGGATCGTTGACCAATCTGGGGTTTCTTTCTGTAGCTCTTCAGCAAAACTGCTGACTCCAACTGGGGCAATAACCGATAGAGGTATCTCGCTGATTGGTTCAAAAGCAACTTTAGCGGGTAGTTGGTCTGGCTTTGCAGAGATCGCGATATCTGCTTCATCCACCAAAATCTTATCGATGGCTTGGGCTGGATCCCCGGTAGAGAGCTTAAACTCAATAAATGGGTGTTGTATGCGGAATTCGGAAATAAGTTCTGGGAGGTGGCTGTAACTTGCCGTTACCGAGCAAAATAAACGTATCTCCCCTTTTAACTCGTCTTCTGTTCCTTTGACGTAGCTTTGGTATTGCTGCCATTCCCCCAAGATCTTTAGTGCAACAGGCAACAGCTTCTTTCCTTGAACCGTTAATTCGACACTTCGGTTATCACGCAAGAACAGCTGTTGGTGTGTTTCTTCTTCCAATTTCTGGATCTGCCGACTCAGCGCGGAAGGGCTGATATGCATTGCTGCCGCTGTCTTAGCGAAGCTTTTACTATCACATAGGTGAATGAATAGTTGCAGGCTTTTGATGTTCATTAAATCTTCACTTCCATGTTGCATTAATTGCAATAAGTAATTGTGAATATATCACTTTCAGCAACAGAATGTCTGTTTTAGTATGAACTCATTCGGTAACACAAATACCGACCTCTATGGAAGAATGTTAAGGAGCACCCAGATGGCTAACTATTTCAATACCCTAAACTTGCGTGAGCAATTGGACCAACTTGGTCGTTGTCGCTTTATGGACCGCGAAGAATTCGCATCAGAAGCAGATTACCTAAAAGGTAAGAAAGTGGTCATCGTAGGTTGTGGTGCTCAAGGCCTTAACCAAGGTCTGAACATGCGTGACTCTGGCCTAGACGTTGCTTACGCTCTACGCCAAGCTGCGATCGACGAGCAACGTCAATCGTTCAAAAACGCAAAAGATAATGGCTTTGAAGTAGGCAGCTACGAAACGCTAATCCCAGAAGCTGACCTAGTAATCAACCTAACCCCAGACAAGCAACACACGAACGTTGTTGAAACGGTAATGCCGTTAATGAAAGAAGGCGCAGCACTGGGCTACTCACACGGTTTCAACGTTGTTGAAGAAGGCATGCAAATCCGTAAAGACCTAACAGTTGTTATGGTTGCGCCTAAGTGTCCGGGTACAGAAGTGCGTGAAGAGTACAAGCGTGGTTTCGGTGTACCAACACTAATCGCGGTTCACCCAGAGAATGATCCAAAAGGTGAAGGTTGGGATATCGCGAAAGCTTGGGCTGCAGGTACAGGTGGTCACCGCGCAGGTTGTCTAGAGTCTTCATTCGTAGCAGAAGTTAAATCTGACCTAATGGGTGAGCAAACTATCCTATGTGGCATGCTACAAGCTGGTTCTATCGTTTCTTACGAGAAGATGGTTGCTGACGGCATCGACCCAAGCTATGCAGGTAAGCTTCTTCAATACGGTTGGGAAACCATCACTGAAGCACTGAAGTTTGGTGGTATCACTCACATGATGGATCGTCTATCAAACCCAGCAAAAGTAAAAGCATTTGAGCTTTCTGAAGAGCTAAAAGAGCTGATGCGTCCGCTATACAACAAGCACATGGATGACATCATCACAGGTGAATTCTCAAGCACTATGATGGCTGACTGGGCAAACGACGATGCAAACCTACTAGGCTGGCGTGAAGAAACGGGCGAAACTGCTTTCGAAAACTACCCAGCAGGCGATATCGAAATCTCTGAGCAAGAGTACTTCGACAACGGCATTCTATTGGTAGCTATGGTTCGTGCCGGTGTTGAGCTAGCGTTCGAAGCAATGACAGCATCAGGCATCATCGATGAATCTGCATACTACGAGTCACTACACGAGCTACCGCTAATCGCAAACACAGTTGCCCGTAAGCGCCTGTACGAAATGAACGTGGTAATTTCAGATACAGCGGAGTACGGTAACTACCTATTCGCTAACGTAGCAACACCGCTACTACGTGAGAAGTTCATGCCATCAGTAAGCACCGACGTAATCGGTAAAGGCCTAGGCGAGTCGTCTAACCAAGTAGATAACGCTACGCTAATCGCAGTAAACGAAGCGATTCGTAACCACCCAGTAGAGTACATCGGTGAAGAGCTACGTGGTTACATGACTGATATGAAGAACATCGCAGTAGGCGGCTAATTTCTATATAAATTAGTAAAGAACTCCAGATAGACTGGGGTCAATAAATACAACATACAACACAACATCTAATTAAAAGGCTTGGTCGCCGTTGACCAAGCCTTTTTATTTTCAGCCCTAAACCACCTACTTCAGTAGGTGGTTATCATCCGTTTCGGCTTTGCCTGTAAAACTACTCATGCTAAATGCGTCTTTGATTTTTCCAGAAGTCAAAGAGGACAAATAACATGAGTAGATTCAATCAAGCTTCCCACGTATTTTGGCGATGTCAATACCATATAGTGTGGACTCCAAAGTATCGATTTAGGATCTTGAAGAACAATATAGGTAAAGAAGTTTATCGATGTATTTATGTTTACTGTAATCAACTTGGATTTGAAGTAGTAGAGTTAAACATACAAGTTGACCACGTGCATTTAGTAGTAAAGATTCCACCAAAGCTATCGATATCCAAGTTGATGGGGGTATTGAAAGGCAAAATAGCCTTAAAGCTATTTAGTAAGTTTCCTCATCTTAGGAAGAACAGGCTTTGGGGTAATCACTTTTGGCAAAGAGGCTATTTTGTCGATAGTGTTGGAATCAATGAAGAAATCATACGCCGATATGTAAGACATCAAGAGAAGCAAGAGCGAGTAGAGCAGCACCAGTTGGCGTTGGATTAAACAAAGGCCCCCTTTTAGGGGGCTCACACAAAGCCACCTTCTTTAGAAGGTGGTAATTTACTTTTATGAAGATGGGCTTTTTCCTTTGAACCGTGGGAGTGCTTCGCTGTTAAAATCGGAAGTGTTCGTTGGGATAGAATTGAAAGAAGTTGAGGTGCAGTAAGTGTTGACCGAATTTGTCCTTAAGAAGACAAAATTGAAGTGAATCCTGAATCCTGAATCCTGAATCCTGAATCCTGAATCCTGAATCCTGAATCCTGAATCCTGAATCCTGAATCCTGAATCCTGAATCCTGAATCCTGAATCCTGAATCCTGAATCCTGAATCCCAAAAAACAAAAAGGGTTGACGTGCACACGCCAACCCTTAAGAATTTTCTCGCTTCTCGCTTCTCGCTTCTCGCTTCTCGCTTCTCGCTTCTCGCTTCTCGCTTATTTATCAGCTAGCTTTTCTTCAAGCTCAGCCAATTTCCTTTCCATCTCTGTCAGCTTTTGACGTGTACGCAGCAGAACTTGAGTTTGTACGTCGAATTCTTCACGGCTAACAACGTCTAGCTTGTTTAGCTGACCTTGGATTACTTGGCGAACTTTTTGATCAACATCCGCACCTAGCTCTTTTACTGGCTGTGGCATTGATTCGTGAATTTGTTTAGCGATTTGCTCTAATTTCTTTGGGTCAAACATAGTGGCTAAAACTCCTTTTGATTTGCCCACATTCTATGTAAATGATACGGGAAAGTCGCCATTTAGATGGCAAAAAAGAGAGCAGCAATAAAAAAGGTCACCGGAGTGACCTTTTTCTTAGTGCTTTATGCTTACTTGTTATCTGCTAATTCGCGGTGAGCGGCTTTCGCTTCATCCACTCGAGCTAGCTTTTCCAAGTCTTTGTCTTCAACAAACACTGGCAGTGGCTTGTGTTTCTCAGCTAGGTAGCTGTAAATCACAGGCAGTACGAATAGCGTAAACAGCGTACCGATCGCCAGGCCAGCAACGATTACGATACCGATACTAAAGCGCTGTTCAGCACCTGCGCCTGTTGCGTACATCAGTGGGATAAGACCTGCAATCATCGCTGCCGTCGTCATCAGGATTGGACGAAGACGAACTTTCGCCGCTTCCATTACCGCATCGATACGAGACAGTTTGTTATGTAACTGCTCTTCTTTCGCCACCTCACAGATCAAGATACCGTGTTTGGTAATCAGACCAACCAGGGTAATCAAACCAACCTGCGAGTAGATGTTCATCGATGCCGTACCCCACGCCAGAGCAATCAATGCACCACATACCGCTAGCGGTACCGATACCATGATTACAATTGGATCGCGGATAGATTCAAACTGAATCGCCAGTACTAGGAAGATGATCGCCAGTGCCAAACCAAATGTTGCGTATAGTGCGCTACCTTCCGTTACAAACTGACGCGCTTCACCCATGTAGTCATGGTTGTAGCCTGATGGCAGTTTGTTTTGTGCCACGTCTTCGAACCAGTTGATTGCATCACCCATTGCTACACCAGGTGCTGGTACTGCACCAACCGTTGCTGAGTTTAGCTGGTTGAAGTGAGGCAGTGAGCGAGGCTCTGCGACAACATCAATCGTGATCAAGCTGCCAAGTGGCACTGCTTTACCGTCAACTGAGCGTACGTAGTAGTTCTTCATCGACTCTGGGTTTAGACGCCACTTACGTTCTACTTGAGGGATAACCTCATATGAACGTCCATTTAGGTCGATACGGTTTACGTAACCATCCGCCATCATGGTACTTAGCGTCACACCAATGTCTTGCATGGTCACGCCGTATGCACCAGCTTTGTCTTTGTCGATGCTGATCTTCATCGTTGCTGAATCGTAGTTCAGATCCAGATCCGAGTAGACGAACATTGGACTCTTCGATACGTCAGTCAAGATATCACTAGCGATAGTAAACAGGCTTTCGAAGCTGTTTGGTGTAGTGATAACGAACTGAATCGGCAGACCTGAACCTGCACCAGGAAGTTCTGGCATTTGGAAGGCAGTTACTGACATACCTGGTACATGAGAAACAAGGTCACCTACACGTTTAGTGATGTCTGCTTGGCTTGCTTCACGCTCACTCCAAGGTTTCAGAGTTGCTAGGCCGAATGCTTGGTTCGAGTTTGGTACACCGTTAAACACCTGAGCGTATTCTACTTCTGGTTGGTCAGATAGAATCTTGTTTACGTCGTTCATGGTGTTTTGGATGTAGTCCAAGTTCGCGTTTGATGGCGCAGTACCCATTAGTACAACTACACCTTTATCTTCCGAAGGTGCCAGTTCACTTGGAATGAACTTGAACAGAATCGGCAAACTTGCAAATACAATGATCGCAAACGCGATGATCACAGGACGGTGTGCCATCACTGATGTCAGCATTTTCTCGTAACGGTTGGTCATGCCATCCAATACGTGATGTACTTTCTGCTCAAATTTGCTTGGCTCTTCATTTGCCTTAAGCATCTTTGAACACATCATCGGTGATAGAGTTAATGCGATAATACCGGATACAAATACCGCACCCGCTAGGGTTAACGCGAACTCTTTAAATAGCGAACCTGTAATACCACCCATCAACGCGATTGGCGCATATACCGCACCCAGCGTTAGGGTCATTGCAATTACTGGTACCGCAATTTCACGTGTACCGATAATGGCTGCACGGAACGGGGATTCGCCTTCTTTAATGTGACGGTCGACGTTTTCAAGAACAACGATCGCGTCATCCACCACCAGACCGATGGCGAGTACCATTGCCAGAAGTGTCATCAAGTTCCACGAGAAACCCATTGCCTGCATCACCATAGCTACGCCAATCAGTGATAGCGGGATGGTAACGATAGGAATCACAACCGCACGGAATGAACCTAGGAATAGGGTGATAACCACAAGTACGATCACCGCTGCTTCAAGAATGGTTTTCACAACTTCGTGAATTGATTCGTTGATTGCGATGGTTGAGTCATACATCACGTTCATTTTGATATTACTTGGCAAGTTACGCTCTAATTGAGGCAATAGCGCAAGAACATCAGCTGCGATGTTAATCGGGTTAGCACTCGGTGCCGCGTTAATTGCTGCAACTACTGCTTCCTGACCGTTCGCACTTGCACGGTAGATATCGTGGCTCTTTTCTAGCGTTACTTTCGCAATATCGCCAAGACGAATCACATCACCGTCGCCAGTTTTAACAACCAGAGCTTCGAGCTCAGCAACGTTGGATACCTGAGTATCTGCGCTACCGTTGTAAAGAACGAACTCACCTGTTGCCTGACCAGTTGCAGATTGGTAGTTGTTGGCATTCAACACGCCCATCACATCTGTCGCAGTCAGCTTAAGTGCACCCATTTTCGCTGGATCTAGCCATACGCGCAGTGCGTATTTCATACCACCGTATAGGTCAACTTTCGATACACCGTTTACCGTAAATAGCTGCGGGTTGATTACACGCTCAAGGTAGTCGGTGATCTGGCTCGAAGACAGTTCATCACTGGTGAAACCAATGTACAGTACCGCGGTAGTCGAACCTGTCGACATGGTTACTGTCGGGTCTTCTGCTTCTTTTGGAAGCTGTGAACGAACCGAGTTGGTTTTCGCCAGAATGTCAGACAGCGCCGCATTCGGGTCGGTGTTCAACTTCATGTTTACGGTAATGGTAGACGTACCTAGAACCGAGGATGAAGTCATATAGTCAATATTATCGGCCTGCGCGACGGCTTGCTCCAAAGGCTGAGTAATAAAGCCTTGGATCAAGTCAGCACTTGCACCGTAATAACTGGTGGTTACGGTAACCACCGTGTTTGTCATTTCAGGGTATTCTCGAACCTGCATCTTGAATACGGCTTGTAAACCAAGCAACGCAATCAAAAAGCTGATCGATACCGCTAAAACTGGACGTTTAATAAAAACATCAGTAAAGCGCATGATGCCTCCAATTAAAGCATTGGTGTTTCAGCAGGTGGTGTCAGTGCCGAATCTTCAACGATGGTCACTTTCGAGTGGTTACTTAGACGGATTTGACCCGACGTTACCACTACATCACCTGGTTTCACGCCTTCTAGAATATGCGCGATGTCTTTAGTACGTTCGCCCACTTTTACCACGTGTTGCTTAACGCGTTTTTCACCGTCTTCTTCAGTTACGATGTACACGTTGTCGCCATATAGGGTAAAGGTGATAGCTGTTTGTGGCAGTGTTACTTGGTTCTCTAACTTCGGTAGAATGATGTTTGCACGAGCGAACATACCGCTACGAAGTTTGCCATCGCTGTTTGGAATGTCAGCTTGAACTTGGATCAGACCACTTTGAACGTTAACCGCAGGCTCGATAGCAGAGATAGAACCTTTGAATGGCTTATCAGGGTAAGCATCAACAAAGATGTCTACTTCTTGGTCTAGCTTGATGCGAGAGATGTCTGTTTGAGGCACGGTGAAACGCAGGCGCATTACCGTTGTGTCTTCAAGACGCACGATGTCAGTACCAGCTTGTAGGTATTGACCAAGATAAACGTTACGAATACCAACTACACCAGCGAAAGGCGCTTTGATTTCACGGCGGTCGATGGTCGCTTTAAGACTTTCGATATCCGCTTTCAGTGAGAAGTAGTTTGCTTCTGCTTCGTCATACGCTTCTTTAGAGATAGAACCTTTTTTGAAAAGGCCTTGGTAGCGTTTGTACTTAGCTTGAGCCGCTGGCAGTTTAGCTTGAGAACTCTTAAGGTTTGCGATTTCTACTTCAGAGTCTAGAAGAACCAAAGGTTGGCCCTCTTCAACTTGAGTACCAGAGTCGAAAGAAATCTTATCGATCACACCGCTGGTTTCGTTCGCAACAGTGACACCTTGGTTAGGTTCAATGAAGCCGATCGCCTCGATAACAGGAACCCAATCAACCGCTTGTACTTCTGTTACGGTTACTGGGAATTCTGGTTCCGGACGATTCGCCATGTATTCAGCAATTTTCTGTTGCTTGAATAAGTTGAAACCTATCACGCTTCCGAACAGAAGAATCGCGATAAGTAACATAAAGAAAGTCCACTTTTTCATTCTATTAAGAACTCCAAGTTAGTGTTTAATAATTGCATCCCAGCTGGCTTCAACGGCTGCTTCCAACGCGTCTTCATCCAACTGATAAAATCCCAAAGCATGTTTTCTAGCAAGCGCAACACTAGCTTCGAAACTTAACCCTGAAAGAATTTCGTTATCGAGAGGTTTAAATACCCCTTCCACTTTGCCTTGATTAAAAAGACGATCTACTTGGGCAAACATTTGCCTTTCAAGTTCCCGAGTACTTTTACGATTTCCACAAGGCAGTGATTCATATTGGACACGATTACTTAAGGTGTCTAAATTTGATCCAGCAAGGTGCCAAATATTGAGCCACATAGTGCGGTAACGCTCTTTCAGGGGCATATCGTCATGAACATCCGCTTGAACGGCCTCCGCGATACGTTTAGTAACGGTAAGGCGGACTTCTTCTAAAAGATGTTCTTTATCTGAGAAATATCGATAAATCGTGCCTGCTGCGACACCTGCTTCAGTTGCGAGCTTTTGCATGGATAGACCATGAAAACCCGATTCAGCAATTAAGCGTTCGGCAGCTGCGATGATTTGCTCGTATTTATCTCCAGTAGTGTTATAGGTCATAACCACACCACCCAATGAATGAACGTTCATTCATTATAGCGCAAAGACTGGTCAGTTATGCAACAAAATGTTGCAACTCTCTGTGTAAAAATTACGTGAAAATGACCGTAGCTTTCACACACTCACCCCTTTATCATAGGCGCCACTATTTCCACCCGCAGAGAATTTTTATGAAGCTGAACCCCAGACAAGATGAAGCCGTTAAGTACGTATCAGGCCCATGCTTGGTGCTAGCGGGCGCTGGTTCGGGTAAAACTCGTGTTATTACCAATAAAATCGCTTATTTGGTTCAGCAGTGTGGCTACAAGGCACGCAATATTGCTGCGGTAACCTTTACCAACAAGGCGGCACGCGAGATGAAAGAGCGTGTTGGCCAAACGTTAGGTAAATCTGAATCGAAAGGTCTGATGGTCTCGACGTTTCACACGTTAGGGCTGAACATCATCAAGCGAGAGTACAAGCACCTTGGCTTGAAAGCGGGCTTCTCATTGTTTGATGATCAAGACCAGCTTGCGCTACTCAAAGAGTTAACAGAGAAGCAGCTTGATGGTGACAAAGACTTGTTGCGCCAACTTTTGAGTTCAATCTCGAACTGGAAGAACGACATGCTGACACCGGAGCAAGCCAAAGCGCTGGCTCAAGGTGAGCAACAACAACTATTTGCGTTCTGCTTTGAGATGTACCAAAAGCAGATGAAGGCGTATAACGCGCTTGATTTTGACGACTTGATTTCCCTACCCGTGCAACTGCTGCGTAATAACGAAGAAGTGCGTCAACGCTGGCAAAATCGCATTCGCTACTTATTGGTGGATGAATATCAAGATACCAACACTAGCCAATACGATTTGGTGAAGCTCATCGTTGGCGAGTGCGGTCGTTTAACTGTTGTAGGCGACGATGACCAATCCATCTATTCATGGCGTGGCGCTAAGCCGCAAAACTTGGTGTTGCTTGGTGAAGACTATCCAAATTTGCGCTTGATTAAGTTGGAGCAGAATTACCGTTCGACTAGCCGTATTCTCCGTGCAGCTAACATCTTGATTGCGAATAACCCACACGTGTATGAGAAATCGCTGTTCTCGGAAATTCCTGACGGCGAAAAGCTCAAAGTGTTGCTGGCTAAAAATGAAGAGCACGAAGCAGAGCGCGTAACGGGTGAATTGATTGCGCACAAGTTCCTAAACCGCACCGAATATAAAGACTACGCGATTTTGTATCGTGGTAACCACCAATCACGTTTGATTGAAAAGTCTCTGATGCAAAACCGTGTGCCATACAAACTGTCTGGCGGCACGTCTTTCTTCGCTCGAGCAGAGATCAAAGACATCATGGCTTACCTACGTGTATTGGTGAACCCAGATGATGACAACGCGTTCCTACGTATTGTGAATACGCCGCGTCGTGAAATTGGTCCCGTGACTCTAGAGAAGCTGGGTAGCTACGCCAACATGCGTGGTAAGAGCTTGTTTGAAGTCAGCTTTGAAATGGGATTGGAACAGCACCTAACCGGCCGTGGCCTAGAGAACCTACGCCGTTTCACGCAATGGTTGGTAGCTATTGCTGATCAAGCTGAGCGAGGTGATACGGTTGAAGCGGTGCGTTCACTTGTACGTGATATTCATTACGAAGATTGGCTATACGAAACGTCAGCAAGCCCGAAAGCGGCTGAAATGCGCATGAAGAACGTTTCTGACCTTTATTCTTGGATTGTGGCCGATCTAGAAGGCGACAACTACGACCAAGAAGAGAAGACGCTAAAAGAGGTGGTTCAACGTCTTACCCTACGCGATATGATGGAGCGTGGTGAAGAAGATGAAGATAGTGATGCGGTTCAATTAATGACACTGCACGCTTCGAAAGGCCTTGAGTTCCCGTTCGTGTACTTGATTGGTTCGGAAGAGGGCATCCTGCCGCACCAAACCAGTATTGATGAGGACAACGTTGAAGAAGAACGCCGCCTAATGTACGTGGGTATTACCCGTGCGCAGCGCGAGCTGACTTTTACCATGTGTAAGGAACGTCGACAGTTTGGTGAATTGATCAAGCCGACGCAAAGTCGCTTCTTAGATGAGCTGCCATTTGATGATGTTGAATGGGAAGTAAACAAAAAGCCAGTATCGGCAGAAGAGCGTATGGCAAAAGGCCAAGCACACATCGCCAATATTCGAGCAATGTTTAAGAAGTAGTGCAGCGTTGTGACGACTGACTAAAAACAAAAAGGCTTGCCATGTGGCAAGCCTTTTTCGTTGATGTCTTTATTATAGACCTTCAATCATGTGGTCGATGGCTGCGATGATTTCGTCATCAGAACAGTCCATACACGTACCTTTAGCTGGCATCGCGTTGAAGCCTTGGATTGCATGGTTGGTCAGCACGTCTTTGCCTTGTGCAATACGTGGTGCCCAATCTGCAGCATCACCAGTTTTCGGCGCGCCGTTCACGCCAGATGCGTGACAAGCAATACAGAAAGTACCGTAAACTGACGCACCATCACGTGGACCAGTTGGCTCTGCTTTTACTGGTTCTGCTCCTGCAAGATAAACATCACCGACAGGTTTGATGCGTTCTGCGATCGCATCGTATTCAGTTTGGCTGATGTCAGAAGCTAAAGCTGCCGTAGAGAAAGTTAAGGCAGCGAACAAAACGCTAATCATTCGTCGAGACATATCCATTAAACCCACTTCACATTCCCGAGGTAAGTGACTTACCTATTTATATAGTTAGAGTATTTAGAGCCGTTGGAGAAAGTTTTACGCGATTGCTTCTATAGTGAGCAGAAAACCTTATCTAACGGTCTAGAGTGATTAAACAACCAAGTTGCAGCTGTTAAATCAATGTAAATAATGGGTGATTATATCCCGATAACTTGTTGCAATAAACAACAAGTTATCCATGACAGGGCGTGAATCACATCAAAAATTCTCTTTAAAGGCAGATAACTGTCGAAAAAGAGACCAAACGAGAAAAAAAGTAAAAAAAGTACTAGACGGCATAGTGTGATATCCGTATTATTCCTCTCCGCCGATGGGGCATGCGCCCGTAGCTCAGTTGGATAGAGCGTTGGCCTCCGGAGCCAAAGGTCGAAGGTTCGAATCCTTTCGGGCGTGCCATTCCGGAATACAAATCAAAGGCACGAACATAGTGGTGGCTATAGCTCAGTTGGTAGAGCCCTGGATTGTGATTCCGGTGGTCGCGAGTTCGAATCTCGTTAGCCACCCCATTATTTCGGTAACTCATTAAGTTAATGAAGTTTCCAGTTTTGATTCAGATATCCCAAGAGTCGAAACAAAATTTGTCGGTGAATAGCGCAGCTTGGTAGCGCATCTGGTTTGGGACCAGAGGGTCGGGGGTTCGAATCCCTCTTCACCGACCACTATTTAGTTTATGGCTATAATAGAGCGGTAAACAGCAAAAATTGATGGTGGCTATAGCTCAGTTGGTAGAGCCCTGGATTGTGATTCCGGTGGTCGCGAGTTCGAATCTCGTTAGCCACCCCATTAATTAAGGTGACTTCTTAGTTGAAGTATCCTGTCTGATTTGAGAGAATCAGCAAATACAGTTCGGTGAATAGCGCAGCTTGGTAGCGCATCTGGTTTGGGACCAGAGGGTCGGGGGTTCGAATCCCTCTTCACCGACCACTATTAGAAAGCCTGCTTTTTAGCAGGCTTTCGTCGTTTTAGAGCTTATGATCTTGCTTGGACTAGATGAGTCGGCAGTATTTCAATGGGTTTGAACCCAAGTGGGGTTCGCCTGAAGTTAGAATATGGCTCTTCATCGACCACTATTTAAAGCCTCAGTCGAAAGACTGGGGCTTTTTTACGTTTGAAATTTAGAATGTTGGGACCAGAGGGTTGTGGGCTGGAGCGCCAGTCCGCAGGGAGCCCTGCCGCGTCGAATCCTCTTTACCGACCACCATTAGAAAGCCTACTTTTTAGCAGGCTTTCGTCGTTTTAGAGCTTATGATCTTACTTGGACTAGATGAGTCGGCGATATTTCAATGGATTTGAACCCAAGTGGGGTTCGCCTGAAGCTAGAATATGGCTCTCCATCGACCGCTATTTAAAGCCCCAGTTGAAAGACAGGGGCTTTTTTACGTTTCTCATCCTCAAAAACTCTCACACCACTTTCAATTCTGCCAAAAATGTACAGCTCTGGGAGCTTTTGACCATCCATGATCCAAATGCTTTTCGAGCTGATAAAAGAAACCCCAGCACGATAGCTAGGGCTTTGTGTTTCTTGAGTTAAGCGTTTTATTGAGCGAGCGTTTTTAGAATTTCTTTGAGCTCAACCGTCTCTTTCACTTCGTAGTTTGGCTTGATATCGGTTGGATTTGCTGTGCCTGCCTCGTTAACCCACACACTCAGAATACCCATGTTGTTGGCACCCGCAATATCGGCTGGTAGAGAATCACCAATATGAATCGCTTCTTCTGGTTTTGCGTCAACAAGGTTGAGTGCTTTATGGAAGATACTTGCAGCAGGCTTCTCTTCGGGCTCTTCGCCACCAACGATAATGTGATCAACCCATTCGCTCATTTGTGTTGCTTTGAGTTTTGGATGTTGGGAGAAGATAGGACCGTTAGTGATTACCACCAATTTGTAGTGTTGGCGTAGCTCAGTCAGCATTTCCTTCACGCCTGGGAAGAAGGTAAAAGCACCCATTCGAGCTGAATCGAAGAAGCTTTGTGCCTGCTGCGCTTGTTCTGCATCGATCTCGATACCTTGTTCTGCCAAGATGGTTTGGATTAAACCGCAGCGGAATGCATTTTCATCTGGCAGTAGAGCAATAAGCTGAGGGAATTCGTCGTTTAGCTTCTTATACACACCTTGTAAGTAGCGTTGCACGAAGGCTGTGGAGTCAGCGACCTGAGGGTAAGTTTGAGCAATCCAATCGGCAAACTCTTGTCCTGCTACTTTATCGGCTTGAGATGTGCCACATAAAGTCTCGTCCATATCAAAAAATATCGCTTTAAGCACAGGGGCTCCTTCATTCACTACTCGACGTTAGAGTTTGATTATCTCTTATCTCACTCAAAATGACAGTGGAAAGCGCAAAACTGGTGGCTGATCTTCTCTTTTCCCCTACCAAAGCCCCCAGTTCAGAGAGCGTTTTCAATCGATAGAAAATTAGCTTAATCACAAAATCGCATAACTGACGCATAACCTAGGTTAGGTGACAGATTTCATTTGTTTTGCAGATCTGCTCACGTTTTCACCTCTATGTGTGTAGGGGAATTTTGGCTTTTTATGTATGCAGACTATTTTGTTAGTAACATTTTATGTCGAAAAATCCCAATAAGAACGGAATATTGTTTGGTAAATGTTAATAATGGCGTGTGAATAATAGGGATACTATCAATAGTGATTTTATGCGTAAATTTAGAGCATTTTTCTGTTTTTATTGGTGCGTAACGCACAAAAATGGTGTGCTATGAAAATGGTTAAATACTTGTTAATGCATTTTTATTCGCTCATTGTGCGTGTAAATAATGTTTTTTAGGCGGAATATACTTTAATTGTTGCTTTTTTGTGTAATTTTTGCCAAATTGTCTCCGCATTAAGATTTCAGAGTATTATTCTGAATTTGAACGGATTCATTCAGGTGATGAATGGCGCTTTCATTGCGCGATTCGATACCACAGACAAGGCAGTAGAGGTCTGAAATGTCACTATTAGAGGTGAAAAACCTTCGTATTGAATATCCATCCCGTCACGGTGTCCATGCGGCCGTGAAATCGCTTTCTTTTCATATCGATCGTGGCGAAATTGTGGGTGTTGTTGGCGAATCAGGTGCGGGTAAATCCACCGTTGGTAACGCCGTTATTGATTTGCTTAGTCCTCCGGGTCGTGTTGCCAGCGGCGATGTGTACCTTGATGGGGAGAAAATTTCTGGTTTGACGCCAGAAGCGATGCGTAAGGTTCGCGGCTCTAAGATTGGCTTTATCTTTCAAGACCCAATGACCTCGCTTAACCCTCTATTTACGGTTGAGCAGCAACTAAAAGAGACCATCCACGCCAATATGAAGGTATCGGATGAAGAGGCGTATCAACGCGCGCTTTCTCTTATGCAGCAGGTTGGTATCCCGCAACCTGAAAACCGTCTTAAACAGTACCCACACCAATTCTCTGGCGGTATGCGTCAGCGTGTGGTTATTGCTATCGCACTGGCTGGTGAGCCAGATCTGATCATTGCCGATGAGCCAACTACGGCACTCGACGTATCAATCCAAGACCAAATCCTAAACCTAATCCGTGAACTGTGTATCAAGAACAACGTAGGTTGTATGTTGGTGACACACGACATGGGCGTGGTTTCAAACGTGACTGACCGTGTGGCAGTTATGTACCGTGGTGATTTGGTTGAATTTGGCCCAACCGCTAAGGTATTGGGCGATCCTGATCACCCATACACACGCAGCTTGATTTCCGCGGTTCCTCGTTCTGACATTAAACTCGATCGCTTCCCGCTAGTGAGCTACATCGAAGAAGCAACAGAGCTACAAGAACTGGACATCAAGAACCATTGGCTAGGTCAAAGCCAAGACCAACGCGAGTACACCGGCCCTCTATTGGATGTGAAGAACGTAAACCTACGCTTTGTGACCAAAGATTCGTTGTTTGAAAGCCGCCGCGAATACGTGCAGGCCTCAAACAATGTCAGTTTTGAAGTGCACGAAGGCGAGACGTTTGGCTTGGTAGGTGAATCTGGCTCAGGTAAATCGACCATCGCACGTGTAATTGCAGGTTTGTATGAACCAAACTCAGGCCAAGTAAGTTTTGAAGGCATTGACTTAACGGCGCTGAAATCAGAAAAAGCGCGTCGTCCACTGCGTCGTCAAATGCAAATGGTCTTCCAAAACCCATACACTTCAATGAATCCGCGTATGAAGATTTTCGACATCATCGCGGAGCCAATTCGTTTCCATAAGCTCACTAAGAATGAAGCGGAAACGCGTCAGATTGTGAATGACCTGCTTGATCACGTAGGTTTGGGCAAAATGGCGGGTGTGAAATACCCTCATGAATTCTCCGGTGGTCAGCGTCAGCGTATTTCTATTGCGCGTGCACTGGCGACCCGTCCTCGACTACTGATTTGTGACGAACCGACATCTGCGTTGGATGTATCGGTACAGGCACAAATTCTGAACTTGCTAAAAGATCTGCAAAGTGAGCTCAACCTCACCATGTTGTTTATCAGCCACGACTTACCGGTTATTCGCCAAATGTGTGACCGAGTGGGTGTGATGCAGATGGGTACGCTACTGGAAGTGGCGCCAACTGAGCAGCTATTTACCGCTCCTCAGCATGAATACAGCAAGAAACTGATTTCTCTGATGCCTGAATTCACAGGTTTGAGAGAAGAAATCAAAACGGCATAAACCAAGTTTTTCGCTTGGCTGACCATCAAGGTCAACAAACCTTAGTCATAACAAAGACGCAAACACAACAAGGGATTCGAATTCCCGCATGAAGGAGTTATGCAAATGAAAACCATGAAAAGCAAATTAGCAGTGGCGCTAATGGCAGCGGGCCTAAGCTTTAACGCAATGGCAGCAGATATCAAAGTTGGCTACGCAGCTGACCCAGTATCGCTAGACCCGCATGAGCAGCTATCAGGCGGTACGCTGCAAATGTCACACATGGTATTTGACCCACTAGTTCGTTTCACACAAGACATGGACTTTGAACCTCGTCTAGCAGAAAGCTGGGAACGTGTGAACGATACAACGGTACGTTTCAAGCTACGCCAAGGTGTTAAGTTCCACTCTGGTAACGACATGACGGCGGACGACGTAGTATGGACTTTCGAACGTCTACAAAGCTCTCCAGATTTCAAAGCTATCTTCGACCCGTACGAAAAAATCGTGAAGGTTGACGACTACACAGTGGATCTGGTGACTAAAGGTCCTTACCCACTTGTGCTGCAAACGGCGACTTACATCTTCCCAATGGACAGCAAGTTCTACTCTGGTAAGACAGAAGATGGTAAAGACAAGTCTGAGCTAGTGAAGCACGGTAACTCATTTGCATCGACTAACGTATCTGGCACGGGTCCATTCATTGTGACTTCTCGTGAGCAGGGCGTAAAAGTGGAATTCGAACGCTTTAAAGATTACTGGGACAAAGAGTCGAAAGGTAACGTTGATAAGCTAACGCTTGTACCAATCAAAGAAGACGCAACTCGTGTAGCTGCGCTACTTTCTGGCGGCGTTGACATGATTCACCCTGTTGCGCCAAACGATCACAAACGTGTGAAAGATGCGGACGGCATCGATCTAGTAACGCTACCTGGTACTCGTATCATCACGTTCCAACTAAACCAAAACAGCAACGAAGCACTGAAAGACGTTCGCGTTCGCCAAGCGATTGTTCACGCAATCAATAACGAAGGCATCGTGAAGAAAATCATGAAAGGCTTCGCAACGGCAGCTGGTCA
The DNA here is from genome assembly GCF_002021755.1 of Vibrio owensii. Classification (NCBI taxonomy): domain Bacteria; kingdom Pseudomonadati; phylum Pseudomonadota; class Gammaproteobacteria; order Vibrionales; family Vibrionaceae; genus Vibrio; species Vibrio owensii. The sequence continues at coordinate 1,765,458 of NZ_CP019959.1, read as the reverse complement.
GCAAAGCCCGGCAGGTTATGTAGGTCACGATGACAAACTGGTTCCTCGCTACGATCTGAAGAAAGCGAAAGAACTGATGAAAGAAGCGGGCTACGAAGATGGCCTAACGCTAACGATGATCGCACCGAACAACCGTTACGTGAACGATGCGAAAGTAGCGCAAGCGGCGGCGGCAATGCTGTCTAAGATCGGCATCAAGGTTGATCTGAAGACCATGCCAAAAGCGCAATACTGGCCAGAGTTCGACAAGTGTGCGGCAGACATGCTGATGATCGGTTGGCACTCAGATACGGAAGATTCGGCGAACTTCAACGAGTTCCTAACCATGACTCGTAACGAAGAAACGGGCCGTGGTCAGTACAACTGTGGTTACTACTCAAACCCAGAAATGGACAAAGTGGTTGAAGCTGCGAACGTAGAAACGGATCCTGCGAAACGTGCAGAAATGCTGAAAGGTGTAGAAGCTACACTATACAACGACGCAGCATTCGTACCGCTACACTGGCAAAGTGAAGCGTGGGGTGCGAAGTCTAACGTGAAAGCGGCAGACATCGTTAACCCAATGGTAATGCCTTACTTCGGTGACCTAGTGGTTGAATAATCACGGTTAGTCGATTTTGAGGAGGGATGGATGTCCCTCCTCAACTTAAAGCACTCGACTCAGTTTTGTTTCAGTCGGACTGAGTTGGTTTTACAGACTGAATTTTCTCTCTGAATAGAGATCTATGGATAGTTAAGGGGCAAGGAATGTTTTCGTTTCTGGTCAAGCGCCTGTTTCAGGCACTGATAGTGATGTTTGTGATCAGTTTGGTGGCGTTTGCCATTCAGGATAACCTGGGTGACCCGCTGCGTGAGCTTGTAGGTCAGTCGGTTTCAGAAGCGGAGCGTCAAGCGCTACGTGACGAACTGGGCCTGAACGATCCCTTTATCACAAAGTACACTCGCTTTGTGGGCAATGCGCTACAAGGTGATTTAGGTACATCTTACTTCTTCAAGCGACCTGCGGTTGAGGTGATTCTCGATAAGCTGGTGGCAACGCTAGAGCTCGTGTTTGGTGCGACGCTCATCATTATTGTTTTCTCTATACCACTTGGGGTGTATTCCGCGATCCACCCGAAGAGCATCTTTACTAAATTCGTTATGGCGATGAGTAGTGTTGGTATCTCGATTCCGGTGTTCTTAACCGCAATCATGCTGATGTACGTCTTCTCCATAGAACTCGGTTGGCTCCCTTCCTACGGACGGGGCGAGACCGCTAATGTGCTCGGTTGGGAATCTGGCTTCTTTACCATTGATGGTATCAAGCACCTTATCCTGCCGTGTATTGCGCTAGCGTCTATCATGCTGCCGTTGTTCATCCGTCTGGTACGTTCAGAAATGCTGGAAGTACTGAGCTCGGAATACATTAAGTTCGCCAAAGCAAAAGGCCTGAACTTACAAAAGATTTATTACCAACATGCACTTAAGAACACCATGCTACCTGTATTGACGGTCGGTGGTGTGCAGATTGGTACTATGGTGGCTTACACCATTCTTACTGAAACCGTGTTCCAATGGCCGGGCACTGGCTTCCTTTTCCTAGAGGCAATCAACCGTGTAGATACACCGCTGATCACTGCCTACGTTATCTTTGTTGGTCTGATCTTCGTGGTAACCAATACCATCGTTGACTTGCTGTACGGCATCATCAACCCAACTGTGAACTTAACCGGAAAAGGAGCTTAATCATGAGCCAATCAAATGTAACACCAGCTCCTGCAGCCGCACCGTCAGCGTGGCAGCGTTTCAAAGAGTCGGATTTCTTGTATTACTTCAAGCGCGACAAAGTTGCGATGGCAAGTTTTACCGTCTTTATGATGTTCTTAGTGTTGGCGTTGGCTGCGCCAATTCTGGCACCGACAGATCCGTACGATCTGACGTCCATCGACATTATGGATTCTGAGTTGCCACCGTCTTGGATGGAAGATGGCGATGAGCGCTTTGTGTTAGGTACTGATGAGCAAGGCCGCGATATTTTATCGACCATTCTTTACGGCTCTCGCTTGTCTTTGACTATCGGCTTTCTTGCGGTTGGTCTTCAGTTGGTGCTGGGCATCATCATTGGCTTGTCTGCGGGTTACTTCGGCGGCCGTATTGATAGCTTCTTGATGCGCTTTGCAGACGTACAGTTGTCGTTCTCGACTATGATGGTGGCGATCATCGTGTCAGCTATCTTCAAAGCCAGCTTTGGCAGTGATTTTTACAGTCAATATGCAGTAGTCATGCTGGTGGTGATCATCGGCGTGGCAGAATGGCCGCAATACGCACGTACTATTCGCGCCTCGGTATTGGCTGAGAAGAAGAAAGAATACGTCGAAGCGGCGCGTGTGATGGGCTTTAAAGCGCCTCGCATCATGTTCCGTCATATTCTGCCGAACTGTCTATCACCAATCCTGGTTATCTCGACAGTACAGGTAGCGAACGCAATTATGTCGGAAGCGGCACTGTCATTCCTAGGCTTAGGTCTTCCGGTAGACCAACCATCTCTAGGCGCGCTAATCAGCATCGGCTTTAACTACATCTTCTCTGGAGCGTGGTGGATTACGGCCTTCCCAGGTATCGTGCTAGTAACGCTGGTACTGGTTATCAACCTATTAGGTGACTGGTTACGTGACGTGTTCAACCCGAAAATCTACAAGGGTTAATCACGAAAATACGCACCTATACGTTGCCTATTTCATAAAATTCTTTCTAAACTGAGAGCCGGATGCAATTCCGGCTCTTTTTTTGCTTATCACTTTTTATTCATGTTTTATTGACGCTTTGTCGCGATAATTTCATCACCTACTGTTCAGAGTGAAGCGTATGGAAATGAAGAAGGCACAACACTCCTCTCGTATCGTCCAATCCGGCTTGAGCCTTGGATTGCTGTTGGCGTGCGCCCAATTTTCGACACCGGTATTCGCGGAGGGTTTTCTTTGCCAAGCCTCTCAAGCGAGTAATAAAGAACTGCCAGTACTTGAGCAATCTTGTCCGATCGGGAAAGGGGTATGGGGAAAGAAAGTGCCGCAGGGAGGCAATGATTTCTTCTGGATTCAATGTGGTTTGTTGCCAAAACCGATGTCTTTAGCCAAAGCCAAACCGATCTACGGCAAAATCACCACCGATGTTTGGATGAAGCCAGAGCAAAAAGGCTACCGATGTCTTATTGGTCCTTATACTGAATTTGCCAAAGCCTCGCAGGATTTACAGCGAGTCAAAACCTTGTCGACCTATAAAGAAGCCTTTATTCGTGTGGTAGGCAAAGGTACGTCAGAGCCAGTGAAGCAAACTAAGCCGATGCCGAAGCCTGCTGCGAAGGCAAAGCCTGTGACACCCGTTGCTCCAGTAGCCGCGACTCGCCCGAATACGGACGCTTTCAAAGCTAAAGAGGCGCCTGCTAAGGCAGTACCGAAGCAAGCTTCTCAACCAACGGCGAAACCTACCCAAGCGCCTAAACCTGCTCAGCCTATTATCAGTAACGATACAGTGCAGGTACGATTGAAGACGATTCTGCAAGGTAAAACGTTTGTGGTGCCTTACTTGGTCGAGAACAACAACCAGTTCTACATGGAACATGGAAAACCTTGGAATCGCCTAAATTATGCGAGTTCGAAAAAGGTCTGTCAGCAACTAAGTATGGACTTGGCGAGTGTCTCGGAATTCAAAACGCTGCGTGCGTCTGGAGTGATGGAGAAAAACAACTGGCCGCTGCAGTTGCCTTATTGGGGTAAAGATAAAAAGGGCTTGTTTGCCGACCGAGAACCGAATCAGCTTACCGGTACATCCTTACTCAATGTGATTTGTGTGAAGTAATTAAACAGATACAAAAGAGCCCCGCTTGAGCGGGGCTTTTTTGCGGCCTCAAATAGAGGAGCTATTTGAGTTGGGTTTCCTTGTGGCAGTTAGCGCAACAGTATACTTCTTTGATGCCTTTGCACTTTTCCCAGAAGGTTCTGCGTCGGCGATGCAGATGAATCTGGCTACAACAAGGTTTCGATAGTATTTGTTTGTCTTTACTCATTAGTCTTCAATTAAAGGTAGTGATTCCATCACTTTTTCCATTGCTTCTTGAGAGTGTGAGTACAGACCGAACTCTGGGGCTGATACCCAACCGTTTTGTTCAACGCTTGAGTTGATGCCGATGTAGAAGTTACCAAACTCACGGTTCACGTTACGGTGGCGGGTCTTGTAATCAGAATCTGCCCCCGTTTCTTCTAGAATCAGAGTTTCACGATTTGTTTCGCTATCTAGAGAGATAGTCCAGTTACCTGGAGTGTAGAATCCTTCTGGTTTGATAGACTCGTACTCGTAAGCACCGTTTGCGTACTCAAACTTACCTGCTGCATAAAATAGCTCAGTCTCGTCTTGAGCAACGGTCTCGCTTTCTACCGTCATATCAAATTCAACCTTACCGTTCGCAACCTTTTCGCTCACTGGTAGTGCTTGTGCGAAAGGTGTATCGGTTGAATCAAACCAGAACAACTCATCACCATCGATTTTCACAAGGATTTGGTAGTCGCCTTGTGTGGTTTTGTTTTGGTATAGCATTTCATACTCAGAACCTTCATCGTCGTACAATTTGCCGTCTTTGATCTCTACGTCCCAACAATCTTTGTTTTGGTAAGCCGCGTAGTTTGGTAGCTTGTCCAGTTTTGCCAAAATCGCGTATGGGTCGTACTCTGATTCCCAAGAGTTGCTTAGGTTATCACTGATGTTTGCCGAGTATTCTTCGCCTTGCTCATCATCGTTTGAGCCCCAACACCATAGTAGGCCTTCGGCATCTTTCATAAGAATCGCATGGCCGATTTCGCCATCGTTGCGCGCGAAGCTGCCCATTTTTGCCGCTTTGCCGTTAAAGTGGTCGATAGTGAAGCCTAGCGTTGGTACGACTGGCGGTGGCGTAGCGCCTTCTTTCACTTCTGGCAGCTTAAAGGTTACGCGAGTTTTGCCATCTTCGTTGTCTTCTACGCTAACGGTAAAAGTTTGGCCTGCAGCGTAAGCTTTTTCTGGTGTGCCTTCGATAGTGATGATTGCGTTGTCGTCTTCATCGATAGACAATCCAGCGATAGAGATCGATTCAGCAGAATATTCTTCTAGTTGGCCATCTTCGTCTTTGAAAAGACCTGAAATGTCTAGAGTTTGCTCAAAAGCTTCACCTTGCTGTAGTTGCCAGTCGTCAATGATGCTTTGCAGACGTTTTTGTTCTGCTTCAATGATGGTTGGCGCTTGGTTCGCGGTTTCGATATCCAACTCGAATACTGTGCTTACAGTAGCAAGTGTTTTGCCTGAAGAGTCTTTATCTTCAGCCGTTAGGATGATTTCAAACTCACCGGCTTTGGTGACTTCAGCCGCTGGTGAAAGAACCAATTGGTTGCCTTCGATGCGAGCTTCGATACCTGTACCAGCAAGGTTATGAGTCAATTTAGGTGTGACAAGGTTTTGGTCTTTGTCTTTGAATAGACCTTCAATGTTGAGGTCTACACCATCGAAACCTGCGCCTTTAACGAGCTCAGGTAGGTTCTCTAGCTTATCTTCTGCTGCTTCTTCAACGTCTTCGTTAACCACAAGCTTGTTGTTGTATACCGGAACCGGAGACAGCTCGTTGCTGTTTGGCGTTGAGTCTTCAATCACTGGTTTGTTGTTCACATCCGTGATTTGCTCTTGCGTCATTTCGCCTACGATAGCATCCGCTTCTTTAGCGAATTCAGTTGCTTTCTTCTCGTAGTTTGCTGGGTTTTGCGCTTTTGACTCAGTCAGAATCTGAGCGGTTTTATGTAGCTCGGCGCTTTTATCTACACCCGAAACGAAGTCACTGTACAGATCGATAGGAGCTTCTTCTGTACCACCAAGTGCTTGGTTTACTTTTGCTGCCGCTTCTTCTTCTGTTAGCGAGCTGTTGTTTGCCATCTCAATCGCCACAAGGTCTGTGATTGGTGAGATAACGTTAGACGAGTTTGGTGCGCGGAAAACCAGTTCGTGAGCCATCGCTTGGCTTGGGTGATCCATATCTACAGTGTAAGTACCTGCGTAAGTCGGATCTAAAGCGATTAGCTGTTTCTGTTTCGCACCGTTCGGTGTGATGGTTTGTAGAGCCAGAGTTGTCTCTGGTTTTGCTTTGATTTTAAGCTGACCTTTCTCATCGGTTAGACCAAGGAATGTATCATTGGTGTCCCATTGGCCATTGTTGTTCAGATCTTCAAACACAACTGCATTTTTGAAGTAGCCATCAAAGCCTGTGATCACTACGCCAGCATTACCGCCGTTTGAGCCACCATCTGAACCACCACAACCTGTTAGCGCGATAGCCACTGACGCTGCTAGTAAACTCACCTTATTCATTGTTTTAATCCTTGTTTCGTTTCCGAATGAGAAAGTCGCTTTTTATTGTTTTATCTTCCAATCTCACTAGTGAGATTGGAAAAGCAGCGCATTTTGGATCGTTTTTGGAAGCAGCTTCAAGATACGAAAAACCGAAAAAAAACCGTAAAAAAACTTTGAATATTTTTTTGTTGGTTAGATTAATTGTTTGAATTGTCAATAAGGGTGCTGGTTATGGAATACAAAGACTTATTTTGAGTTTTTAGTTAATTTCTGAGTGGTTTTTGTCCCAATCGGATCGTGATAAATCATATTGATTTTAAACTCTTCAACTTCACTGGCGTATTGAGGGAGCGGGCGCAAAATGTAGCTGTACGTTTCGCCGTGGAGAAATACATCATTGGGATGATACTCATTATTAAATATGACGAATGCGTACGTAGACAGTTTGGGAGCCGTCTGACAATCGGCCTTATCGGAGTAGGAGATGATATCACTGAACATACCTTCTCCTGCGATGATAGAGACATCCCAAAATGGGCACATCTCATGACCAAATAGGTCGCTGTATGACGTCACTACGTTGAGATCCGAGTCAAAGCTGTCATACCACTCACTATCTTGAGCGAAGTTTCGGTCAAAAATGTAGTTGCTAGCGGTAGCAAGACGGTAACCTCCCGCAGTAGGGATAAGCAAATCAAATAGTGTGGTTTGATATAGCTTCTCCCCTGTATTGACGTTCAAACGTTCTTCCATTGAGCGTTTGTTTTTTTGCATGGTGTAGCTTTCGAAACGATTATCATCGAAGACGGTAATGAAATAGTTTTCGGTCTCTTTGTGCACGCGTGAGGTATAGACCTTTTTCGTGGTCCAAATTTGTTGTGAGCCGTTTGCTTGCACGATTAATGATTCATCGCTGATCTGATACTGGCCGACCTTCTTTAGTTCATGCTCTTCAGGACAACGAGTTTTGTTGTTGGCAGCCGCATAAAAGACCTCTTCTTCGACAAATTTAAATGCCTCGCAGTACACCACTTCATAGGCGTACTTTTTCCCACCAAGCAATGTTGTGGATTCAAGGCGATACACAATGCCATCGATCAGAGGGTGTTCAGTATCATTTTGTTCTTCGGTTACTGCTGGCAGTTCAAAGCGCGTGGTAACCCAAGCATGGTCTTCTGTACCATGATGGTCATCGCGCGCAGATACCGCTAAGTAAGTGGTTTGGTCGAACGCTTTTGGTGCACCTTGCAACATGATCTGTCCTTGGTTGAGAACACTCAGTCCATTGGCGTTTTCCAACCAGATTCGGGTCGTGAGAAGGTCCCCCTCGGGGTCTTCAAACAATTGTTCCAATCCCAATGAGTAGTTGATAGGGTTGTTTTGCGTCAACTCCCAACCAAAGATGATGGTTTGTAATTGCTGTTCCACCGCGAGGTTAATGATTGGTTTGCCATTGTTAGTCGCATCATTGTTTGCGTTGCTACTCACGTAGGTTTGAGTCAGGTCTCCGGAGTAATTGACCACCGATGATCCAAAAGCATCTTGAACCTGTTCAGGCTGATCTGACAAGGTCGATTCGAGTGCTTTTTCAAAGGCGAGATCGTTGTTTCTCTCTAGTGCTGAGGAGGTTAAGGCTTGCTTCACTTCAATCAACGAAGTGCGCTCACCTTGGGACGTTTTTCTCTTATCTAGGCCATTTTGTGCTGGTTCTATATTGGCAGCCGCAGCGGCTGTTTGTTCATCTGAAAGCCAGTAGCTTGCCATCAAGCAGACACCCAGTGCGCCTGCAATCCAGTATTTTTTCGTCATGATATTACGCGTGCGCCATTCTTGATTGCAGCCAACTGCGCGAGAACTTAAGGTCTTTTTCAATCAAACTGGCGCTGCATTCGAGCAGTTCACAGATCTCTTGGTTTTTCATGCCCATCAGGTACTTGAGCTTTAGCGCGTTAGATTGGCGTGGATAGCGCACACTAAAGTTGTCGAGCGCTTTGTCCATGATGATGAGTTGCTCGAAGCGATCTTCTTCCTCCTTCATCAAGGTGATGTGTTGGCGCTTCTGCGCTTGATGGGCGCGTGCATTGTCGATCAGGATCTGGCGCATCACTTTGGCTGCCATTAAGAAGAAATCACGCTTGGTTTCAATCTCACTCATGTCGCAGCTAGACATTTTTAAATACGCGTCATGGATCAGAGCGGTGGTGCTGTTTACGCTATCGGCCAGTACCTTGTTGTCGGTGCCGTATTTCTCTGCGTTGCGCTCACGTTCTTGCTGAGCAATCTTACGCAGTTGTAGGTAAGCGAATTGGTACAACTCACTTTCCGCTTTTTTATCGCCGGCTTGCCACTGCTGGATAATTTGCGTCAGGGTAGATTTAGAAGCCATGGCTATACGTCCTCACTTACTTTTACAAACTCAGAGATAGAATGGGTTTCAATGCGGTCAGACCCATCACGATTACGACTGATGTCTTGCTGGTAGCGATACAAAATACCTTGCTCCCAGCTCTTGCCAGCAGGCAGGTATTCCCACGTGGTGTAGTTGATCTCAGAAGGTTTTGACGACCAGCGCACCATCACGTTCATCTGTGCCAACTCGGCGCTCGCCTGATCATTGTTGATCCACCACATATCCAAATACTCGTTGGTGACATCTTGGGTATATAGACTGGTATCTGTCGGGCAGGTAACGGCATCAACAGGTAGACGCAATACTTGGTTATGACGCATCAGTAGACACGATTGCTTCATCGAGTCCTGCAGGTATTGAGTTTGTTGCCACACGCCTTGGTAGACAATCTGGCTATCGATGGAGTCAGGGTAAGTGAACCACAACATTTCAGTGCGGTTGTGGTGCTTAACGTGCTCGTTTTGCCCTAAACCTTGCACTTTTTCCATCAAAAGCTGGGTACTAGGGTCGAAGTTGAGCGCGACAGAGCGATATTTCCAGTCGCCATCATCGTTGTAATCTTCTAATGAGAAGCCATTGAGATCATTACGAGTACAGCCCTTATCCGCGCAACCAACCAAGCTTTCCCACTCTGAAAATTTTTCAATCGGTTCGATAATGTCTTCAGTCACACTGTGATTGAGTGCTAAGAAGCAGCCTTGGAAGTAGTCGCCAATGCTTGGGTGCTGAATTAGGTTTTCTTCAGTAATGGTGAAATTGACCTCACCAATCGGTGGGCGGTAACGCGGGTGGTGTTGGTAGCGAATATCGAATGCGCAGGCACGACCTTGCCAGTCTTTTTTCTTGATGATGATGTTCTTAAAGCGCACATCACGAGGCTCGAAAATGATTTCATCTGAGGCGAAGTTTTTTTCGATGTAGCGTTGGCTTTCATTTAGGTGTTCAACCGCTTCTTGTACCGAAACCCAATCCAAATTGAATTGGTGTTTAGCGTCATCTAAGAAGTTGAGGTCAAGACGCTTGAGCTGCGCTTGGAAGGCAGGGTCGGATAACACCTTGTTAGCTAGCACGATTTCTTGGCGGTTTTCTGGTGTGCTGTCGAGAGAGAGCAACAAGCGGGTCATGTTGATGCTGCGACTTGGCTTGGTGGTCGCCATCGTCGGAGTAAGCACTTCCTGGCTCGACATCGTCGTGAGCAAGTAGCCGTTATCGTCATTGCCTAGGAAGAAGCTGATGACATCACCAGGGCGATATTGAAATGCGCCTTTATCGGTGTGGCCAGATAGGTTGGAACTGGTTTTATAATACAGACCAGTCACCGGTGAATCGATGAAGAAACCTTGCTTTATGGTAGGCGCTGTCGCTTCTGCCGACGGAGTCGTAGAAGTGGAGTTCGCCCATGCTGGTGCTATCGCTAAAGCCGATAGCCAGATCGCAACGGAACGTGTGTACATCTTAAATTTTAAGCCTTTTTCGTGTTTAGCCTTACTGTTGAGTGCGGTCCTTTGGTGCACAATTTGGCTGACAACTTATTGATTTTGTAAGGTGCTTCTCTGGCACCGGCGTCATCATCGCCAACAACATTTTCTGTTTTATGTGTTTGGGGATATCTGGGTTAGACAGAATCCGCCTGCGTGTCAGTTCCATCATGGCACTGACGGACATATGCTCGACGTTTTGTCCCTTGGCGTGAAAGACAAGGCGCGTCACTTCGTACATGATGTCTTCTGCAATCTTCTTCTCTTGTTGCAGTTGTATGTTCTTTTGAATCAGAGTGTTACCAAACAGCAAGCCAGATAACACTAAGATTGCGGACAACACCGATGGCAGCGGTCGGCGTTGTACCAAACGAAGCGTACTGTACAGCGGCCAGTGCTTCTTTTGCTCTATCGGACGTCGTTCCAAAATACATTCAATATCTTGGCATAGTGTTCGAACATTGAGGTAGCGATGCTTTGCTTTCGCTCGTGTCGCGCGTCTCACCACCCAATAAATGTCTGACCACATCGGCTGATCAGGAAACATCAGAGCCAGAATCTTACCCAGTGAATACACATCACTTTGCTCGGTTAAAAACTGCCCGGCTTGTTGCTCTGGACTGGCGTATTTTTCACTGAAGGCAATCAATGCGGGAGACGAATCATTACTGTTGGATTGCACCTTTTGCGTCAGGTTGAAATCGAGCAGCTTTGGCCGTTTATTGCGATCAATGAGGATGTTTTCTGGTTTGAGATCCGCATGTAGGACTTGATGCTGGTGGGCGTGTTCCATTGCCTGACAAATCTGCTTGAACAGCAATAACTTGTCATCGTCTTCCATTGGCGTGAGCAACAAATACGTGTCTAAGGTTTGGCCAAAAACGCGTTCCATTACGATGTAAACCAAATCACCGTGCAAGCCGCCATCAAACACTTTGGCAATATAAGGGTGGTTCAAACGAGCCAGAAGCTGAGCTTCATCAAACAGGGCGCGTTTACCTAATACATTACTGAGATTGGTTTGAATGAACTTGATCGCAAGGTCTTGCTCGAACGTCTCGTCAGCGCGCAGTGCCGCATACACCACCCCCATACCTCCACGCCCTAACTCATGGGTAAGGCGGTACTTGTTGACCTCTTCGCCTGTTAGGTCGACCTCTTGTGTGGTGGCCAAACTAGCGCCGAAGCCGAGCAACTCTGTGAGGTGTTCTTCTTCGTTTTCACTGGCTAAAAGAGGGGCGACTTGGAGGTAAAGCTCAGGCTGACTCTGCTGCAATTCTTTGAGGTATTGCTGCTTTTGAGAGTCGTCCAGATCAAGCAGGTGATAGTAAATCTGGGTTTCGCTGGAGCCTAACTGCACGGTGCTTTATATCTTATTGTTTTAGGTACGCTATCTTATAAGAAACTCAATATTAATGTCATTTATTTATTCGGCTTTGAGTCACAATGTTAAGTTTGCATCTTGATGGTTATTTAAGCACTAAGGTTATGATTTTATTAATGATGTAGTGGATGGTTTTTACTAAGCTTGTCGGCGAGGAGTCTATTCGTCATAATGTTACTAGTAACATTACTGATAAATTAGATATTTATGGCTCAGCAGAATAAGAAAGCACGAACGACATTACAGGATGTCGCAGACAAAGTTGGCGTAACAAAGATGACCGTCTCGCGTTACATGCGCAATCCAGACTCAGTGGCAGAAAAAACACGAGTGAAAATTGCCGCTGTAATTGAAGAGATGGGCTACATCGAAAACCGTGCTCCGGCGATGTTGTCGAAGTCTTCCAGTAAAGCAATTGGTATTTTGTTGCCTTCACTGTCCAACCAAATTTTTGCGTCTTTTGTTCAGGGCATTGAAACGGTCACTAAAGCCAATGGCTACGAAACGCTACTTGGGCACTTTAGTTATGACGAGCTGGAAGAAGAACGAAAAATCGCGTCACTGCTTTCCTATCAAGTTGACGGCTTAATCCTAACCGAAAGCCACCACACTCAACGCACTTTGCAGATGATCAAAAACGCAGGTATTCCTGTGGTAGAGACCATGGAACTGCCAGAGCAGCCGATTGATATGGCGGTTGGTATGGACCACGAAGACGCTTCTTACAGCGTCGTAAAGCACATGTTGGAGTCGGGTAAACGTACGATTGTTTACTTCGGTGCTCGCTTGGATACGCGTACTAAATTGCGTATGCAAGGCTACGATCGCGCGATGACAGAAGCAGGATTGGAGCCAAAGCACGTGCTAACGGGCGATCACTCAAGCTTCTCGCTAGCGCATGATTTATTGGAGCGCGCACTGGCAACGTACCCAGAACTTGATGGCGTATTTTGTACCAACGATGACATCGCGATTGGTACCTTATTAAGTGCTCAGCAACGCGGCATCAAAGTGCCAGAGCAACTTGCGGTGGTGGGCTACAACGCATTAGACATCGGGCAAACTATTAGCCCGAAACTGACCAGTGTGGATACACCGCGTTTCGAGATTGGTGAGAAAAGTGCCGAGTTACTGATTGCACGCCTAAAGGGTGAAGAGCAAACAGAGACCAAAGTCGACATGGGCTACCAAATTACTGCGGGCGAAAGCGTCTAACTCACTCACGTTTATCTTTCATCATTCGTTTCTGATAAGGACACGGGCATGCCACATCAACTTGATGCGTTAGATCTGAATTTAATGCGCTTACTTAAAGCCGTGGTGGATAACCGCAGTATCAAGTTGGCGGCGATGCAGCTTGGCATTTCGCAACCCAGCGCCAGTCGCGGGGTGATGAAACTCAAAGACGTGTTTGATGATCCGCTATTTGTGCGTAAAGCGCATGGGGTAGAGCCATCCCCAATGGCGATTCGCTTAGCGGCGGAGTTCGATAACATGCTGTCGCCGCTAGAAAAAGTAGTGCAGGAGTTTTCGGACTTTGACCCACTCGAATACCAAGGTCAGATTGCGATTGTGACTGACCCTTATTTGATGGACGAGCAAGGTCAGCGTTTATTGCGCGGTTGCCATCAAGCCTTCCCTCAAGCCTCGTTCGCTTTCTCAAGTTGGAACATTTATTCCCAAGACGAGATGCTAGAGGGCGAACACGATTACTGCATTCTCGACCAAGAAACCGAGTTGTCGAAAGACATCTATATGCGCCCATTGTTTGTTGAAAAGCGCGTGATTTTGGCGCGTAAAGACCACCCGACGTTGTCGCAAATCAGCAATGATTGGGACACGGTGTCGGAATTGCCACTGGTCTCTTTGCCTGCACCAGCATCCTACAATCCGCTGTGTACGGTGGAGTCAGAATATCGCCGCATGGGTTACGAACCCGTTGTATTGCTCAAGTCCTACAACTTGCGTGTCGCTTGCCAAATGTTGCTTGAGACCGATGCCATCATGTATGCCAGCCAAAGTACTGCACATTTGATGCACGAGCTTGCCTCTTATCCAATGCCGATGGTCAACCGAGAGTTCAGCCAATTTGTTGTTTCTGGTGGTTATTTACAGACCTACCGTAACCACCCATTGCACCGCCATTTGCACCAAGTGGTGCAGCAAACCCTCAATACGCCATTAACGTGATCGGATAAACAAACTGTCCTTTAAGATATTCAAAAATGAATATCTCAATTACCTATCTGTTTTACTGAAGAAGGGCTAATCTGACTACAAATAGTCAGGAGAAGCGGCTCTTTTTATCTTATCAATTCTTTGAATGTCTGATTCTTAAAGGACATTCACCATTCTCCGTTATGCAGTTTTTTAATTTCTGGGGAGGATGAATCATGCTCATTGCACGTCTATTTTTATTGCTCGCCATCGTTGCCGAAGTGGCCGGTACCAGTACGATGTCGTTTATTGGTGAAAGTAATGCGTGGGAAGGCTATCTGGTGATGTACGTTCTGATCGCCATTTCCTATTACTTCTTGTCGAAAGCGGCAAAGAAAATCTCTATCGGTGTCGCGTACGCAACATGGGAAGGTTTGGGTATCGCCTTGATTACCTTGGTTTCTATCGTCTTATTTGATGCCAACTTAAGTAAGCAGCAGTTGCTTGGTTTGGCGCTGGCAGTTGTCGGTATCGTGTGTGTGACGCTAGGCGAATCACACGGTCAGCCTCAACAAAAAGATGAGTTGCTAAGCTCATCGAATGCGAGGTGTTAATCATGAGCCAATTTTTTACTGTTTCATTTGGGTTTGTTGTCATGGCGGCGTTGGTCGACATCATGGCGAATATGGCGCTGACTCGCTCTAAAGGCTTTAAGCACAGAGGGTGGGGCATCACTGCGATTGTGTTGGTGATGGCGGCGTTTACTTTGCTTGCTCAAGCAGTAAAAGAAATCGACCTTGCGATCGCATACGCCTCTTGGGGTGCGATTGGTATCTTAGGTACCGCGATTGGTGGTGCTTTGCTGTTCAAACAAAAGCTTAAGCCGATTGGCTGGTTTGGTATCTTCGTGGTGATTGCAGCGGTTGTGGTGATGAAGACAGCTTGATGATTGAAAGTAATCAACGAAACAAAAAAGCGGAGTGCAAAACACTCCGCTTTTTCTGTTTTTGAGGGGCTTCCCTACCTACACAATAAAGCTTGCGCCTTCTTCTGCGCTCGAAACGCTTTGACGAATCACGCTAAAGAAACCACGACCCCAAGTCTGTTGTTTCGCTTCAGTATCCATCTCTAACAATTCACGGTCAGTAACATCGCTTAGGTTGTTCAGCTCGCCAGTTTGGCAGTCAACGCGGATGATGTCGCCATTGCGGACTAAGCCAATCGTGCCGCCACGAATTGCTTCTGGAGAAACGTGGATTGCTGATGGAATCTTACCGGATGCACCCGATAGTCGACCGTCCGTCACTAGCGCGACTTTAAAGCCCGCTTTCTGCACGTTGCCGAGGATTGGCATCAGTTTATGTAGCTCTGGCATGCCGTTCGCTGCAGGACCGTTGTGCGTCACGACTACGATGCAATCTTGGTTTAGCTCACCACGTTTGTACGCAGCTTCCACTTCGTGTTGGCATTGGAATACGATCGCAGGGGCTTCGATGATGCGCTGATCTTCTTTCACCGCAGAGACTTTCACCACTGCCTTACCCAAGTTACCGTTAAGTACGCGAGTACCACCAGTGTTTTGGAAAGCTTGCGTTGGCGCAGCAATCACTTCGCTGTCTTGGCTGCCACCACATGGTGTCCAAGTCAGTTTGCCGTCGACTAGTGTAGGTAGCGTCATTTGGTCTTCGAATTCGCCGAATACCGGTTTCACGTCACGATGAAGCAAGCCTGACTCGTCTAAACGATGCAATAGCGCAGGTACGCCACCCGCTTCTTGGAACGCGTTCATGTCTGCTGGACCGTTCGGGTAAACGCGCGCTAATAGTGGCACTACTTCAGATAGGTCACTGATGTCTTGCCATGTCAGAATCAAACCCGCTGCACGCGCCACCGCCAACATGTGGATGGTGTGGTTGGTGCTGCCGCCCGATGCCAACAGCGCAATAATACCGTTGATCAGGCTCTTTTCTGTGACGACTTCAGACAATGGACGGAAGTTTGCTGAGCCTGCATTCATAGCCGCAATTTTCAGAGCTGCATGATCGGTCAGCGCCTTACGTAGTTCAGTATGTGGATGGATGAATGCCGAGCCTGGCAGCATCAAACCCATAGCTTCAAATACAAGCTGGTTGGTGTTTGCCGTGCCGTAGAAGGTACACGTGCCTGCCGAGTGGTAAGCACGACACTCCATGTCAAGCAGTGCGTCTTTACCTACTTCACCCGCCGCGTATTTTTGGCGAACGTCGACTTTCTCTTCATTGCTGATGCCCGTTGCCATCAAACCTGCTGGCACAAACGCCGTTGGTAGGTGTGCGTAAGACAGCGCGCCCATTAATTGTCCCGGTGCGATTTTGTCGCAGATACCCAGAAGCAAGGTCGCATCGAATACGTTGTGGCTCAGTGAAAGCGCTGTTGATTGAGCAATTAAGTCACGAGAAAACAGTGACATGTCCATGCCCGCTTGACCTTGAGTCACGCCATCACACATTGCCGGAACACAACCAGCGACTTGCGCAGTGTGACCGTAACCAGACAGCACTTGTTTGATTTGATCAGGGTAGTGTTGGTAAGGCTGGTGGGCACTCAGCATATCGTTGTAAGCACTGATCAGCGCTACATTCGAATGCGTGAAATCCAGAATGCTTTTCTTTTCTGAAGAACAAGATGCCGCAACAGCGTGAGCCAAGTTACCGCAAGACAGACCGACACGACCTTTACCTGCTTCTGCTTGGACTTCAGTGCGAGCAAGAAACGCCGCACGCGCTTCTTTGCTGCGCTCAACTAAGCGTTGAGTAACGTCTAAAATTACTTGATGAGTCATGCCATTGCCTCGTCTTGCACTAGGATTAACTCAGCGGCATTCGACACAACGTCTTCGATGGTTGCATCAATGCTGACGAAAATGGTGCGAGGCTCATTTTCTGGGCGCTCTAGGGCTTCGAACTGGCTGTTGACCATGTTCTCTTTCATGAAGTGACCTTGGCGAGCACGCATACGCTCAAGGATCAGTTCTTTGCTGCCGTCTAGGAAAAGGAAGGTCACGTTCTCGTTGCCTTCGCGGATTTGGTCACGATAAATCTTTTTTAGTGCCGAGCAGACAATAATGCCGTGCTCGTTTTTGCTTTCTAAGCTATAAGCAGCGTCGCGGATACGTTCTAGCCAAGGTTTGCGGTCGTCGTCGTTCAGAGGTTGGCCCGACGCCATCTTCTGAATGTTTGCTCGTGGGTGAAGATCATCACCATCAATGAATTTACGTCCCAGCTTTTTCGCCAAGTGCTCACCAATTGTGGTTTTGCCACTCGCACAAACGCCCATAACGACGACACTACTACCAGCCATAACTTATCCTCATAACAAATTTGCGCGTGATCTCAATTTTTGAATTCACTTTAAAATATGGGTTTATCTTATTCATGTTATCGGTAACATGTTACCGGTAACTCAAATAAATGTGAACCACAACACAAACAATAATTTTTAAAGGTGAACCCATGGAACAGCTAACCCAAGCTCCAGACCCTACGTTCCTATTAACGATTGCAGTCCTCGCGATTGCGGCGTTACTTGTATTGATTATTAAGCTAAAAGTGCACGCTTTTGCTTCCCTAACTATGGTGAGTTTAGGTACTGCGATTGCGACTGGCGTTTCTTCTGACCAAGTTGTCCCAACCATGATGAGTGGTTTTGGTGGCACGCTGGCTTCAGTAGCATTGTTGGTTGGTCTTGGCGCAATGATCGGTAAGATTTTGGAAGTAACTGGCGGTGCGCAAGTGCTGGCAGATACTTTGATTGGACGCTTCGGTAAAGAGCGCGCACCATTTGCATTGGGTGTGGCTTCACTACTGTTCGGTTTCCCAATCTTCTTTGATGCTGGTCTAGTGGTAATGATGCCAATCATCCTAAGTGTGGCAGCACGCTTTGGTGGTTCGCCAATCAAATACGCACTACCAGCAGCGGGTGCATTTGCCGTAATGCACGGCTTTGTTCCTCCGCACCCAGGTCCTGTTGCAGCAGCAGAATTCCTAGGCGCAAACATTGGTCTACTGCTTGTTGTTGGTATCCTAGTGGCTATCCCAACTTGGTACCTAGGCGCTTACCTATTTGGTCTGTACGCGGGCAAGAAATTCGATATCCCACTATCAAAAGCGTTCTTCAACGGTGAAACACAAGTTGATGAATCTAAGCTGCCAAAATTTGGCACAGTAATGACCATCCTAGTGCTGCCTGTACTGCTAATCTGTTTAGACACAGTACTGAACACACTAGCGGTTGCGGGTGTGATTGATGGCAAAACAGCACTGGTTGAGTTCCTACGTATGCTAGGTAAAACACCGGTAGCCCTTCTGATTACTCTGCTTGTGTCTCTTGCGGTATTCGCGAAAGACTACGGCATGGCAAAACTTGAGAAGCTGTGTGGTGACTCATTGGCTCCGATCTGTGGCGTTATCCTAGTAACAGGTGCGGGCGGCATGTTTGGTGGCGTACTGCGTGCAAGTGGTATCGGTGATGCACTAGCAGACGTTCTGACTGACACAGGCATGCCAGTGATCGTAGCAGCGTTTGTTATCTCTACCTGCCTGCGTGTTGCTCAAGGCTCAGCAACCGTAGCACTAACGACAACAGCAGCACTTATCGCACCAGTAGTGGCAGCATCAACTGGTTTGAGCGAGCTAGACCTATGCTTTATCGTTATCGCGATTGCAGGTGGTGCAACAGTGCTTTCTCACTTCAACGACTCTGGTTTCTGGCTAGTATCTCGTCTACTAGAGATGGATGAGAAAACAACGCTAAAAACTTGGACGGTAATGGAAACTTTACTTGGTGGTATCGCATTTATTATCGTAGCAACATTAAGCTTTATTCTTTAGAGGTTACCCATGACAACACTTGAACAACGATTAAGAGAAATCAAAATCGTCCCAGTTATCGCAATCAACGATGTAGCACACGCTCTGCCACTGGCAAAAGTGTTGGTAGAAAACGGTTTACCATGTGCGGAAGTAACATTCCGCACTGAAGCGGCGGCTGAGTCGATCCGTATCATGCGTGAAGCGTACCCAGAACTGCTGATCGGTGCTGGTACAGTGCTGACAACAGAGCAAGTGGACATCGCGATTGAAGCGGGCGTGGACTTTATCGTGAGCCCAGGTTTCAACCCAACGACAGTGAAATACTGTCAGCAACGCAACGTGACAATCGTACCGGGTGTGAACAACCCAAGCTTGGTTGAGCAAGCGATGGAAATGGGTCTACGTACCCTGAAGTTCTTCCCTGCTGAGCCATCAGGCGGCGTAAACATGCTTAAAGCACTAACGGCGGTTTACCCTGTGGAATTCATGCCAACTGGTGGTGTAAGCCCATCTAACGTGGAAGATTACCTAGCGCTGAAATCGGTTGTAGCGTGTGGCGGTACTTGGATGGTGCCAACCGCTATGATGGACAACGGCGATTGGGAAGGTATTGCTGAATTGGTTCGTGCAGTTAAGTAAAACGCGCAAACGGCTCCGAAATACCCCCGAACGTTTTAAAACGTGAATAGAAAAAGGGTCATCAAGTAATTGATGACCCTTTTTGTTTATCTGCTTAAATCGCAAAGTGATTCACGCGTGATTAACGCATCGTCACGAACTCTTCAGAGCCTGTTGGGTGGATAGCCACAACAGAGTCGAAGTCTGCTTTGGTTGCGCCCATCTTCATTGCTACGCCAAAGCCTTGAATCATTTCATCAACGGTAAAGCCGATGCCGTGTAGACCAACAACCGTTTCTTCTTCGCCAGCACATACTAGCTTCATCTTACATGGTTGACGGTGCTTAGTAACCGCTGTGTACATCGCAGTAAAGCCAGACGTGTAGACTTTGATGTTGTCTTTGCCGTACTTCTCTTCTGCTTCTTGAGTCGTTAGACCGATAGTGCCGATTGGTGGGTGGCTGAATACAACAGTAGGAACAAGATCGTAGTCCATCTTCGCGTTTGGTTTGTTGTTGAACAGACGCTCAGAAAGTTGACGACCCGCTTTCACCGCCACTGGTGTTAGCTCGATACCACCTTCCATGATGTCACCTACACAGTAGATGCCTTTCACGTTCGTTTCTTGGTATTCGTCTACCTTGATGTAGCCACGATCGTTCGTTGCAACGCCAGTTGATGCTAGGTTGATAGCGTCAGTTGCTGGATGACGACCGATTGCCCAGATTAGGGTATCAACGTTTTGGCTCTCACCGTTTTCTAGGTGCAGAGTTAGACTGCCGTCTGCTTCTTTTACTACTTCTTTTGGCACAGAGTGGGTGTGCAGAGTCGGACCTTCTGCGTCCATCACTTCTACCAGCGTTTCGATGATCATTGGATCGAAGCTACGTAGCGGTGATTCTTTACGAACGAATAGGTGCGTTTCTGTGCCAAGTGCATGCAGTACGCCGGCGATTTCTACCGCGATGTAACCTGCACCGATCACTGCAACGCGTTTTGGTTGCTCAGCAAGTTCGAAGAAGCCGTTTGAATCGATGCCGTATTCTGCGCCAGGGATGTTTGGAATCGTTGGACGACCACCCACTGCGATCAGGATGTGATCCGCTGTGTAGTGTTCACCGTTTACTTCAACTGTTTTCTCGTCAACAAACTTAGCAAAGCCTTTGATAACGTTTACTTTGTTGTTGCCAAGAACGCGGTCGTAAGATTGGTGGATACGACCAATGTAAGCCTGACGACTCTCAACCAGTTTGCTCCAGTCGAAACCTTTTACATCTACATCGAAGCCGTAGTCTTCTGCGTACAGGTTCATTGCTTCTGCAACTTGCGCGCCGTGCCACATCACTTTCTTAGGCACACAACCAACGTTTACACAGGTACCGCCAAGGTCTTGAGCTTCGATAAGCGCTACTTTAGCACCGTACATTGCCGCACGGTTTGCTGATGCGATACCGCCGCTGCCGCCGCCGATACAGATATAATCAAAATGAGTCGCCATTACTTTCTCCAAGAGCTTATTAATTTTGTCTGACAATAATTACATTGGGGTGGTGGGTGATGAACTCAACAGCCCAACGGAATTGTTGTTAATTCCATGTCCCTATCATAAATCGAGTCTAGCAATTTACTAAATGGGAAAAAGTGACATTGCTTATGACAAATAGCGATGAAAGGATAGCAAAGCGGAATAAGGCGCTATTCCGCTTAGTGTTTTTCATACTCAGGGGAGGGGAAAACCATTAACCGCAGCAGCTTGATGTGCCACAGCCTGACTGGGCTTGCACGTCCTTACCATCTGCTAGATAAGTGTTGGTGAGGTAGAAGTCGCTAAATAGCTGCACGAAATCTTCCGACACAGTCTTCTCTACCAATCCTGATTCTAGGATGTGCTTTTGCCATGCCTGCATTTTTGGCAGACCACAGAAGAAGTCGTAACCAGAATGCGCTTTGACGATGGCAGCGCGGTGCAGAAGCGGCAACCACGCCATGTCTACATTGCTTAGTTCATCGGATTTAAAGAACTTGGTTTCACCTGACAGTTGGTTTTCTGCTTTTTGGAACGCTTTGATCAGCTTCTCTGCTCGTTCTTCAAAGGTTGCTTGGTCCTTGCTGCTCATCGTGCCGCATTGTGCCAAGTAGTGTTTAGAACCTAGGTAGCTCCAAGCTCGGTCTAGTGCGCGTTGTTCGTTTGTCACGCCTTGCTCTAACGGACCGTATTCGTCTTCGATGTATTCGATGATTGCATCCGACTCAAACAGTGCGGTGCCAGACTCTGTCACCATCACGGGTACTTGACCGTTTGGTGAGATGTCTAGGAACCATTGTGGCTTGTCTTTTAGGTTGATGTATTCAATCTCGTAAGGGATCTGTTTTGCTTCTAGTGCCGCAGTTACGCGTTGAACAAATGGGCAAATTTTAAAACTGATAACTTTAAGCATGGTCATTTCTCTCTATGTTTTAGCTTGTTTACATCCCTAAGACGCAGGCAAAAAAGAAAAGACGAAGCGCAGGCGAAAATTTTTTAGAAAATAAATAAAAAAAAGCGCAACGAGGTCATCGTTGCGCTTTAAGTTTCTGAAATTCAGTATTTTTTATTCTGGAACGATCCAGTCAACTTTCCAGTGCCCCGTTGCTGGCGCGATCGCTTCTTGTAGGAATGGCAGAATTTCTTTCATCTGGCTTTCCAGTTTCCACGGTGGGTTAATCACGATCATGCCCGATGCCGTCATGCCGCGCTCGTTGGTGTCTGGAGATACGCCCAATTCGATTTGCAGAATTTTGCGAATGCCAAGCCCTTCCAAACCTTCAATCATGTCTTCGATGTCATGGCGGTTTACTACTGGGTACCAAATCGCATAGATACCCGTTGCCCAACGTTTATGGCTTTGGTAAATCGCTTGCACGACGTCGCGGTACTCTTTTGCTAGCTCGTATGGTGGGTCAATCAGCACCAAACCACGACGCTCTTGCGGTGGCAGACTGCCTTTTAGACGCTTAAAGCCATCTTCTTTGTAGATGTTCACTTGACGATCGCGGTGGAACTCTTGTTCTAGTAGCGGGTGATCGGCTGGGTGCAGCTCAGTCAGAACCATGCGGTCTTGTGGGCGGATTTGCGCACGTGCAACACGCGGTGAGCCTGGGTAGTAACGCAGATTCTCACCGTTGTTCAATGTTTTGATTGAATCGATGTAGCTTGCGATCTCTTCAGGGATGTTTGAGTTATCCCAAATGCGTGCGATGCCTTGTTTGTATTCGCCCGTTTTCTCAGACCATTCGTGAGTCAGATCGTAACGTCCCACACCCGAGTGGGTATCGTGATAAACAAACGGCTTATCTTTCTGCTTTAGTGCATCAAGAATGAGGCTTTGAACGATGTGTTTTACCACGTCAGCATGGTTGCCAGCGTGGAAGCTGTGGCGGTAACTTAACAAATTAAACTCTCGAAACACTCTTTGACTGAGTGTGGTCTGTGATTTTCGCGATATGGCGGTATTATACTCAAGTAACTTAAAGAAGTAGAACTTCGATTCAAATCAGTATCACTGATGGGGATTCGCTATTGAAATTTCTTTAAGTCACCCATACTTAGTATGAGTAAACAAATTGAACCTAAGTGGGATTGTGCCGCTCCAATAGAGTGCCAAACCAAACTTAGGCATAACAAGACTCAAGGACAGAGTAAGCGCTCTTTGACCCATTCGGTCATTGCTGCATCGAGAAAGGGAACGGAAATCCCCCATCCATGTTGTCGGCTTGCCTGTGCATTGAGTTCGCCTACTGTTTTGCAAATACCAATAGGTTCTTTGCAAATACGAATAGGCAAATACAGAGCCAAAACACAAAAGGAATTATTCATGTCTAATCCACTTCTTACGTTTACGGATCTTCCTCCGTTTTCGCAAATCAAACCAGAACACATTAAACCTGCAGTGGAGCAGGCGATTGCGGATTGTCGTGCCAAGATTGACGAGGTACTTAAAGACAACGCAAACCCAAGCTGGACCAGTGTGATCGCGCCAATTGAAGAAGCGGATGACCGCTTGAGCCGCATTTGGTCACCAGTGGGTCACATGAACTCAGTAGTGAACAGCGAAGCGCTACGTGAAGCTTACGAAAGCTGTCTACCAATCCTGTCTGAGTACGGTACTTGGGTTGGTCAGCACAAAGGTCTTTACGAAGCGTACAAAGCGATCAAAGCAAGCGAAGAGTACGCGACGCTAACGCGTGCACAGCAAAAGACCATTTCGGATTCACTACGCGACTTCGAGCTTTCGGGCATCGGTCTACCATCAGACGAGCAACATCGCTACGGCGAAATCAGCAAGCGCATGTCAGAGCTGAGCTCGAAATTCTCTAACAATGTGCTGGATGCAACCATGGGTTGGACTAAGCACGTTGCCGACGAAAAAGACCTAGCGGGTATGCCAGAATCTGCACTTGCAGCAGCAAAAGCGGCAGCAGAAGCAAAAGAGCTCGATGGCTACCTAATCACGCTAGATATCCCATCTTACCTGCCAGTTATGACGTACTGTGATAACCAAGACCTACGTAAAGAAGTGTACGAAGCGTACGTAACGCGCGCTTCTGACCGTGGTCCAAACGCAGGTAAGTGGGACAACACAGAAATCATCACTGAGCAGCTAAAACTGCGTCATGAAATCTCTCGTATGTTGGGTTTCAACACTTACAGCGAGAAATCTCTGGCAACCAAAATGGCAGAGAACCCAGCGCAAGTTCTTGGTTTCTTGAACGATTTGGCAACCAAAGCGAAGCCACAAGGTGAGCGCGAAATTGAAGAGCTACGCCAGTTTGCTAACGCAGAATTTGGTGTTAGCGAGCTAAACGTGTGGGACATTGCGTACTACAGCGAGAAGCAAAAGCAGCACTTGTTCCAAATCTCGGATGAAGAACTGCGTCCTTACTTCCCTGAATCAAAAGCAGTAAGTGGTCTGTTTGAAGTACTAAACCGCGTGTTTGGTATGACTGTGACAGAGCGTGAAGGCGTGGATACTTGGCACGAATCCGTGCGTTTCTTCGATATCTTCGATGGCGAAGGCACACTGCGCGGCAGCTTCTACCTAGATCTATACGCACGCGAACACAAACGTGGCGGTGCGTGGATGGACGATTGCCGTGGTCGTCGTGTAACGCTATCAGGCGAGCTACAAACACCAGTTGCTTACCTAACGTGTAACTTCAACCGTCCTGTGGGCGATAAGCCTGCACTGTTTACGCACGATGAAGTGGTGACACTATTCCACGAGTTTGGTCACGGTATCCACCACATGCTGACGCAAGTAGAAACAGGCGCGGTATCGGGCATCAACGGTGTACCTTGGGATGCGGTTGAGCTACCAAGTCAGTTCCTAGAAAACTGGTGTTGGGAAGAAGACGCGCTGGCGTTTATTTCTGGTCACTACGAGACTGGCGAGCCGCTACCAAAAGCGATGCTAGATAAAATGCTAGCAGCGAAGAACTTCCAGTCGGCGATGGGCATCCTACGTCAGCTAGAGTTCGGCTTGTTCGACTTCACTCTGCACACAGAATACGACCCAGAAGTGGGTGCTCGTGTGCTTGAAACCTTGGCTGAAGTGAAAGAGAAAGTGGCAGTTGTACCAGCGGTAGAGTGGGCGCGTTTCTCACACAGCTTTGGTCACATCTTCGCTGGTGGTTACAGCGCAGGTTACTACAGCTACCTATGGGCAGAAGTGCTGTCTTCAGACGCGTTCTCTCGCTTTGAAGAAGAAGGCATCTTCAACAAAGAAACCGGTCTGAGTTTCTTGAACAACATCCTAGAAATGGGTGGCAGTGAAGAACCAATGGAGCTATTTAAGCGCTTCCGTGGTCGTGAGCCAGAAATCGATGCGCTACTGCGCCATTCTGGTATCGCAGCGTAATCTCGATTGAGAATGAAAATGGGCAGCCAAGTGGCTGCCCATTTTTTTGTTCTTAGATTCAGCTTTTAGCATCTGATTCAGGGCGTTATGGATTTACGCTGCGATTGATCGGGTTTTGCAGCGAAATCAGCGTCTCGGTGGATTGCACTTCGTCGATCGCTTGAAGCTTATCAATCAATACAAATTGCAGCTCTTCAATCGACTTGCACATCAATTTGACGAATATGTTATACGCGCCCGTGGTGTAGTAAGCTTCTACCACTTCATCGAGGGCATTGAGCTTTTCTAGCGCTGAATGATAGTCGCGCGCGGCATTCAAGTTGATGCCGATAAAGCAACATACGTCATATCCTAGCTTTTTGGTATTGACGATTACCTCAGTACCTTCGATGATGTCCGCCGCTTTCATTTTCTCGATACGAACGTGGATGGTCGCTGGACTGACATTAAACTGTTTTGCCATTTCCGCGTAAGGCTTACGCGCATCTGCCATCAGAGTTTTGAGAATAGCGCGATCAAGATCGTCGAGTTTAGGCAAGCTCGCATTCATACAATTATTTCCGTTGGGTATGAGGTTTAAAGTTCATTTTATACTCACAGCGGACAGGATTCACAAGGTTTACGCAGGGATAACCGCGAGGTAGCTCTGAAGTCATGGAGTTGATGTGCCATTTTTTCTGTTTTGCATAGCGATCATGTTCAGTGCTGTCGCTGCGGCGCAAGAACAAAAAGTCCTCGTTGTTCACTCTTACCACCAAGGTTTCTTCTGGACTGACTCTATCCAGCGTGGTTTCACCCAGCAGCTTGAAGGGCATCAGCTCGATACGCGCGTCTTGTATCTCGATTCCAAGCGTAGCCAAAGCCAGCACTTCTTCAGTCAGCTGGAGTCCCTTTACCGTACCAAACTGAGCGAAGAGCATTTCGACGCGATCGTGGTCAGCGATAACAATGCACTTGCTTTGATGCAGCGTTTGTCTTCGGTTATCAAAGATACACCAGTGATTTTCAGCGGCATCAACAACTATCATCCTGCACTGCATCAGGGGTTGAAGGCGACAGGTGTGATTGAGGATGTCGATCTGTCCGCCAACCTCGCCTTAATTGAGCGTTTGCATCCGACCCACAAACAAATCCTTATTGTTAGTGACCATTCTGTTACTGGGGCGGCACTTCGTGCTCAGATCGAAGACTTTCTTGATGATAATCCAGCATATCGCGACAAAATCCGTCATTTAGTGCCGGAAACAGTAGACGACTTAAAACAACAAGTGTCGCAAATGAACATCGATAACGTAGTGCTGTTTTGGACTTACTACCGCGATATTCACGGTAACGTTGCGACCGATAAAGACTGGCGTGACATCAACCAAGCCTCTAACGCACCGCTGTTTATGGTGCACGATATTGGACTTGGGCATGGTGCAGTCGGCGGTGTGATTCAAACCGGTTATCGCCAAGGTTTTGAAGCTGCGAAGTTATTGGCGCAAGTGCTGGATAACCCACAGCAACCTTTACCTGCAATTGTGCGTGCAGAATCGGACATTAAACTCGACTATCAATCGGTTGTGCGTTGGGGTTTAGGCGCAGAACAAGAAGCCTCGTCGGTGTTCTTCAATAAGCCGGTGGAATTTACTGAGCGTTACGCCCGAGAAATCAAGCTGTTTGGCAGTGTGTTGGTGGCGATGACCATCGTGATTATGCTGCTTAGTTACTACTTACATCGCATTCGTCGCAGCGAAAGTATTGCTCGCGAGAGCCAGACGATTTTAGAGTCGGTGTTTGACCAAAGCATGCAGTACATGGGCATTCTCGACCAACATGGTTTGCTTAAATCTGGTAACGATCGTCTGCAATCGTTACTCAATCATCAGGATATGCGTCTCGATCGTCCGCTTTGGCATCATAAAAACTGGAGCGAAGACGCACGCCAGTTACTTGCCAATTACTTCCAATCCAGCCATCGCCAAGTCTCCACTTTTGAAACGGAGATCTGGAGTAAAGAACATGGCGCTATGGTGCTGGAAGTGTCGCTCAAACCGTTTTCTCAGCAAGTGGCAAACCAAGAGCAATACTTGTTTGAAGCGCGTGATATCACCAGCCGTAAAGCGATGGAAGACAAGCTCTACCAACGTGAATCGAGTTTGCGTAACTACTACGAGCAGCAACCGGTAATGATGGTGACGTTAGATAACAATAACCGCATTCAGGAAGTGAACCGCTTTGCTCAGCAGCTTTTGGGTTATCAACCGTTGGATATGTTGGGGCATCGCCTACGTGAGTTCTATTCGGATGAAAAAGCGCTGATCCCACGCCAAGTGCTATTACAACCGCAGCAAGTGATGCACGGCGTTTGGCGTCGCGAAATCGAATATCGTCATGCGGATGGTCACCGCGTTTGGGTGCGTGAAAACATTCGCCCATTAAGAGATTCCGACCAACTGCTGATCGTAGGTGAAGACATCACTGAGACTAAGAAGCTCGCCAAACAGCTAGAGTATCAAGCACGTTACGATTTGCTCACTGACACCTACAACCGCAACTATTTCGAGTTAGAGCTGCAAACTGCACTGCGAGAAGTAGAAAGCCACCGTCGTGTGCATGCAATGTTGTACCTCGATCTCGACCAGCTCAAAGTGCTTAACGATACCGTGGGTCACGATGCCGGTGATGCGGCTATTCAGTTCTGTGCCAGCATGTTGGAAGAGGTACTGCCATACAATGCAGTCTTGGCGCGCATGGGCGGTGATGAATTTGCTGTGTTGTTGAAAGATTGCGATGAGCACGGTGCGATTAATGTGGCGAAGCAGATTATCACGACCTTGAGCGAACAGCTTTTCCGTTGGGAAGACACGCAACTATTTATGAGTTGCTCAGTGGGCATTCGTATTATCGACCACACCGCCGAAACGCCACAAATGGTCCACGCTCAAGCAGATTCAGCGTGTCATGTTGCCAAAGAGCAGGGACGGAATCGTTACAACCTATTCAGCTTAGATAACGAAGAGCTGCAGCGTCGCCAGTTAGAAATGCAGAGCGTTAATCTAGTGCACGAAGCGCTGTCGAGTAAGCGTCTTGAACTGTTTGCTCAGCGCATTGTTAACTTAAGCGGTGAAGGTTCACCATTGTGCTTTGAGATTCTGGTACGTATTCGTGATGCACAGGGCAATTACTTGTCTCCTGGTGTTTTTATCCCAGCTTCTGAGCGCTACAACATCGCGCACTGGATTGATAAACAAGTAATCACCCAAACCCTAGAATGGTTTGAAGCTCGCCCAGAGATAGTAGAAAAACTCGGACGCTGCGCGATCAACTTGTCCGGTCAGTCGATGGGGAATCAAGAGTTTATTGACTTCCTGCTGGAGCGTTTGCAGTCGTCCTCGATTCCTTGTGAGAAGATCTGTTTAGAAATTACCGAAACTGCAGCGATGAGCAATATCGACCAAGCGCTTGGCTTCTTCACTCGCGTACGCACGCTGGGCTGTTTGATTGCGTTGGACGATTTTGGTTCTGGCTTGTCTTCTTTTGGCTACTTAAAGCAACTTCCTGTCGATATCGTGAAAATTGATGGTCTTTTCGTGCGAGATATCAACGTAAACGAGATGGATCGTGTGATGGTGCGTTCAATCAACGACTTAGCCAAGCAGATGGGCAAAGTCACGGTGGCGGAATTTGTTGAGAATGACCAAGTCAGAGAGCTGCTGATCGAGCTTGGTGTCGACTATGGGCAAGGTTATGGCATTGGGCATCCTAAACCTCTGGCTGAACTGGTCGACGAACTCCAACAGCTTTAGCTATCCAGACGAACGCCATCTAACTTCTCCCCAACCTAGCAATTAGAGGTGGGTTGGGTATACACTCAGCGCCAGTTAAACCGATTTTTACTGGAGCCTCCTTTTGCAACTGCAATTGATTTGTGAAGACCCATCTCAACAGTCTCACCTTGATGAACTCGCTGCGCGTTGGCAGCTTTCTCACACTGATGACAGTGACTTTGCCTTAGTCCTAACGACAGAGCGTTTAGAGCTGCGTAAAGTGGATGAGCCAAAGCTGGGTGCAATCTTTGTGGATTTGATTGGTGGTGCAGTAGGTCATCGTCGCAAATTCGGTGGCGGTAAAGGTCAGGCTATCGCGAAAGCCGCAGGTTTGAACAAAGGCGCAACCCCAACCGTGCTTGATGGCACAGCGGGCTTAGGGCGTGATGCGTTCGTATTGGCGTCGCTAGGCTGTAAAGTCCAGATGGTTGAGCGTCACCCAGTGGTCGCTGCATTGTTGGATGACGGTTTGGCTCGTGCGAAACACGATCCAGAGATCGGTACTTGGGTATCAGAGCGCATGTCTTTGATTCACGCTTCTAGCCATGATGCGTTAGAACAATTGGCGCAAGATAAAGACTTTATCCAGCCAGATGTGGTTTATCTCGACCCAATGTACCCGCACCCTGAAAACAAAAAGAAATCGGCATTAGTGAAAAAAGAGATGCGCGTCTTCCAATCTCTGGTTGGTGCAGATCTTGATGCGGATGGCTTGCTGGCGCCTGCAATGGCATTGGCGAGTAAGCGTGTGGTGGTCAAACGCCCTGATTACGCCAACTGGCTTGATGAGCAAAAGCCGAGCATGGCAATCGAAACCAAAAAGAACCGTTTCGATGTGTATGTGAAGGCATCAATGGCGTAATTCGACTAAACGTCTGACGACAAAAAACTTCTTCTCACAGTGCCTAATTTGGCGCTGTGTTTGTATCTGGTGTTTGCTCTGCTTATTGATACTTTTCTCTTGCTAATTCGGCATACTAACTGTATATCTAACTAAGAATTATTATTATTTCACTTGTGTGATGCTGTAGAGTAAAACAGTCGAGAATTGGGAAGCTGGAGTAGAAGCATGGCGAAACGTTTATGTAAGATGAGCCGCAAACAGATTGCTGAGAGTTTGGGTGATATTCACCGCTTGGTGGTAGCACCTAAGTTTGTCTGCCGCTCTTGTGCTCGTTCTTCTGCCTCTAAAAACACCTTGTGTAAGCCTGCCGCGATTCCACCTCAAAAGTGCCAAGACAAACCGCTGTCCGAGCAACAGGCTTGTGGTCTATTGGCGGAAGCACTGCCAACCCCATCTCTAACTCAAGATACCCCAATCATCATGACGCCAGAGCAAAGCGCTGAGAAAGCCGCGATCGTTAAACGTGTTGTGGAACGAGTGAAAGAGAAAAAACTGGCAGCAAAAGTCGCAGCCGTAACCTCAACCACTAAGCTAGAGGCGCCAGATATGTTTGATTTATCAGATAAGAAAGCGCTGAAAAAGGCGAAGAAAGCGGTTAAGAAACATTACAAGCAGCAGAAAAAGTTGCTTAAGTTAGCCAAAAAGCAGCAAAAATTGCTCAAACGCCAGCGTAAGCTTGAAGCGCGAAATGCCAAACTAGAGGTGTTGCTGCCAACGCCACCAAACACGTTGTTGAGCACAAGCTCGCAAGCCAAAGTGCATTAATCGAATCAAAAAAAACGCTCTCCAGTTGGAGAGCGTTTTTTATTGTCGAAATGTTTTTAGGGTTAGCTGTGTTACTTGTTGGCGTAACTCATCTCTACGCGTTTTTTCACCCAAGTTTCGTTAATCCACAGTGATAGCATGATGATCGCACCACCAATGGCAAGTCGCGTCACATCAACATCGCGGTTCCAAATTACGATATTCACAATCAAACCAGCAGGGACGAGCGCATTGTTCATTACTGCAAGTGCACCCGCGTTGACCATGGTTGCGCCTTTGTTCCACGCAAAGTAACCAAAGCCTGATGCAATCAAACCAAGGTAAGTCAGAATGCCCCATTGCGTAGCTGTGGTTGGCATCTTGTCTAAGTTACCCATCAAAGCAAAAGCGACGGTCGCTACGCATAATGCGCCTAAGTAGAAGTAGCCAAATACCGTGTGCTGCGGCAGTTCAACCGACTCGGTTTCCATAATGTATTTATAGCCGACCTGACCGATGGCAAAACACAGGTTCGCCCCTTGTACGACCAAAAAGCCCATCAAGAAGTTTTCATTGATGCCTGCAAACTTAATCCACGCCGCGCCCAGCACTGCAATCGCCGCCGTGACCAAATACCAAGGCGAGAATCGACCTTTCAAGAAGTCATAAATCAAGGTGACGTAAATAGGGGTAAATACGGTGAACAGCAGTACTTCTGGTACAGAAAGGAGTAGGAAAGACTGGTAGTAGAAGCAATACATTAAGCCGAGTTGGAAGCCGCCCACGATCATCAATTTCGCGATCAGAGATTTGCTTACGCCACGGAATTTTAAGAAAGGAATGAAGACTAGGCTCGCCAGCGCAACGCGCATAAAAACAGAGAACCAAGAGTCAACCTGACCGGCAAGGTAAACGCCGATCAGGCTAAATGAGAATGCCCAAAGTAGGGTAACTGCGGATAGATAAGCCATGGATGAGAATCTTTATCAACAACAAATGTGCCCGCAGTCTAACCAAGTTTTAAGGTCACGCCAACGCAAATCAGTCTTTTAGCGGTACGACCAGCATATCGACAGGTGAGCAGTTAATAAGCTGACGCGTCGACGAAAGAATCTTGCTCCAGAAATCTTGGTGATGACCACAAACCACCAAATCAATATTGTAGTCCTGAATGGTATCGCACAGCTCGTTACTCAAATCACCGCTACCGACTAACGTATGCGTGATTGGGTACTCTGCGTATTCTTCAAAATTCGCTAACTGTGTACGAGACGCTTCCATCGCTTGGTGTTGCGCCTCCGCCATGTTGATGTCGATAAGCCCGGTGTAAAGCTCGGCGTAATTCACATCGATATGAATGAAAGAGACTTTCGCATCCAGAGGTTTAGCCAGTGACACGGCTTTCTTAATCAACACTTTACTGTCGTCTGAGAGGTCGACTGCCACAAGTACGTGTTTGTAACTCATATTGCTATCTCCTTGATAAGGTCATAGTGTCAGATTAGCACTAAGTCTCAGATAATTTTGCTGAAGTGATCTCATATCAATATCGTAGGTACAAAGTGTTGCCACAGTAATCATGTTATAGTGGCGCAAAACGCATGCACATAAATAGGAGTTAACATGCTGTCTCAAACTATGGTTGAACAATTGAATGAGCAAATTAACCTAGAATTTTTCTCATCCAATCTATACTTACAAATGAGTGCTTGGTGTGAAGACAAAGGTTTTGAAGGTGCGGCTGAATTTTTACGCGCTCACGCCGTAGAAGAAATGGAGCACATGCAACGTCTTTTCACTTATGTAAGTGAAACTGGCTCAATGCCAATCCTAGGTGCGATTGAAGCACCTAAGCATGACTTTGCTAGCCTTGGCGATGTTTTCCGTGAAACCTACGAACATGAGCAAATGATCACGGAAAAGATCAACAAATTGGCGCATGTTGCATTTACAAGCCAAGACTACTCAACGTTTAACTTCCTACAGTGGTACGTGGCTGAACAGCACGAAGAAGAGAAGTTGTTTAAAGGGATTTTAGATAAGATCGAACTAGTTGGTGAAGACGGTAAAGCATTGTTCTTCATCGATAAAGATCTAGCACAAATGGCAAAAGAAGGTTCATCTTCAATTATGGGTGCTCCAGCTGCATAACGTGTTCCCGACGCGGTAAGCAGCGGGTTAAGGACGAAGCATTGGTCGTCTTTATCTCTTGAGCATCGTTGAAGATGTAGGGAGGAAAAGATGATCAGTGGAGACACAATCTTATTTGCGCTAATGGTAGTAACGGGAGTAAACATGGTCCGTTATCTCACCGCTCTTCGTTCTTTAATTTACATCATGCGTGAAGCGCATCCTTTGCTTTATCAGCAAGTGGATGGCAATGGATTTTTCACCACCCATGGTAACGTCACCAAACAGGTGCGGCTGTACCATTACATTAAGAGTAAAGAGTATCACCATCATCATGATGAGATCTTTACTGGCAAATGCGAAAGGGTGCGCGGGTTATTCATTTTATCGACCGCTTTACTTGGTGTGACCCTACTGGCTGCCTTCATTCTTTAAGCCAGCAAGCTGTGCTTGGAATTTAAGCGCTTTTCCCGCTCGACTTTTGTCGTTAGAATAGCGCCCGCAGAAAGCAAGGATGTGCATTACGCACATCCTTTTTTATTTTTGGATTTTGGACAAACCAATCTAAATAAGTAATTGAGCGTTACCCATGAGTAAGAAATTTGATGTTGTTGTAATCGGCGCAGGTGCGGCGGGTTTGATGTGTGCAGCAGAAGCAGGCAAACGCGGACGCAGTGTGCTCGTGCTGGATCATGCGAAAAAGCCAGGACGTAAAATCCTTATCTCAGGTGGTGGTCGTTGTAACTTCACTAACTACGACGTCTCAGCGAGCAACTACTTATGCCAAAACCCACACTTCGTGAAATCGGCGTTGTCTCAGTATACCAACTGGGACTTTATCTCAATGGTCAGCAAGCATGGCATCGAGTTTGAAGAGCGCGATCACGGACAGTTGTTCTGTGTTGATGCGTTTACTGCAAAAGACATCGTTAAGATGCTACTAGCAGAATGCGATATGCCAAACATCCAACAACGCTACCAATGTGATGTACATTCGATCGAGAAAACCGATGCGGGCTTCCGTCTGCATGCTGGTACTGAAAATATCGAATGTGAATCTTTGGTGGTAGCAACGGGTGGTCTGTCGATGCCTAAACTGGGCGCGACGCCATTCGGCTACAAGATTGCTGAACAGTTCGAGATCCCGGTAATTACCACTACAGCAGGTCTGGTGCCGTTTACGCTGCACAAAGAAGACAAAGAAGATTTCGCTGAACTATCGGGCATCGCAATCCCGGCAGAAATCACCGCGCAAGACGGCACCATGTTCAAAGAAGCGTTGCTGTTTACTCACCGCGGCTTGTCTGGCCCATCGGTACTGCAAATCTCGTCATTCTGGAAAGCGGGTCAGAAGGTGACGATTAACCTCGTACCAAACGACGACATCGCTGAACTACTGGAACGCAGCCGTGAGAAGCATCCAAACCAATCGTTGAAGAACACGCTAGCAAAAGTGCTACCAAAGCGTTTGGTTGAAGTGCTGATTGAACGTAAAGAATTAGCAGACAAACCTCTTAAGCAGTTCAACCAGAAAGAGATGGCAACCATCGTTGAGCGTCTAGAAAACTGGGCAGTAGCACCGAACGGCACAGAAGGTTACCGCACTGCAGAAGTGACTCTAGGCGGCGTAGATACTGATCACCTGTCTTCAAAAACCATGGAATGTAAGAACATCAAAGGCTTGTACTTCATTGGCGAAGTGATGGACGTAACCGGATGGTTAGGTGGCTATAACTTCCAATGGTGCTGGTCGAGCGGCTTTGTTGCTGGTCAGTGGGTGTAATACTCAAATCATGATGCGCTGTAGCGATGGAGTCATATGGAAGTCCATCGCTAGTCGCGGATGATCATCTTAGGCTGTGCCTGAAGCCAGAGGTATTATGACTCTTGGCTTAATGACGGGTTGCTTAGCTCTACACAACGTCCTCGATATAAGACCTCGCTATTTGGATCACGATTTGCGGTCACTAACAACTCAGAACTGTTTTTAAGTATTTTCCACTCGCTTGGCGACATATAGCGAACGTTATTTACATTTTTCAGGCTATCAATCAGTTTGAGTTCACCAGTCTCGCCGTCTCTCATCCATACCATTGCTCTGTCCATTGAGATTTTCGTCATCGCTAGGTTGCGCTGCATCCGAATGCTCGATTGACCAGGCTGATCGCCTTGATAGGCAACTAATGCAAAATGGTTTTTCTGGGTTTCAGAAGACATCATGGCTAAATAACTAATAGGGCGTACCTGTGCTACCTCTATGGGTTGCGAGGTTGGCGATACAAGAGGTTGCAGCCACACACCAAGTAGTAGAGAAAAAGCCATGCTAATAGGTATCCACCACCAACGCATATACTTAGTTGGTTTTTGCTTGTTGGTGGTTTTGGATTCTATTTTGGTCCAAGTTTGAATTGGTGGTGGTATTAAATCATCTGTAGGCGTTTCAAAATTGATGGCTGGGCTTAGCCCTGATAGGTGCTGTTGCCATTGTTCGATGTGCTCCCACCATGTTGGGTCTGAGCGCATTAATGCTTCCAATCTTTGGCGGACTCTTGGAGTAAGAGTGCCAAGCACGTATTCGCCAGCCAGTTTGTCTCTCAGATCAGAGCTTTGATAACGCGCGCTTTTTAATGGGTCAGACATCGTTTTAACTCCTGTAAACCTCGGCGAATCCACGACTTCACTGTGCCGAGTGGGGTGCTCACATGGTGGACGATTTCTTGGTGACTCATGCCATGTTGGTAAGCCAAGACAATCGCATTTCTTTTATCTTCAGCAAGTGCCTGTAAGCAGTACTCTAAGCTTTTATCTGCGGTTGAGGTTATTTCTAGGTCAACCTCTTCTGGTGGCTTTACCAGAGGCTCCTCTCTTCGCGAATTCCGCTGCCTTAACTCATCGATGGCGAGATTCCTCATGCTTTGGCATAACCAAGCCCAAGGGTGATTTACTGGGTATTGTTGGTTGCTGTGCCAGAGTTTTACGAACCCCTCCTGAAGTAGATCCGCTGCAAGGTGTTCGTCTTTGACAACACCAAGAATTACGTTGAAAAGCCGGGTACTGGTCAACTGGTAGAGCGCTTCGAAAGCCATTTGGTCTCGAAGCGCTACTTTGGAAAGCAGTAAACCGATCTGATGCTTATTGGTGTTCACGCTTTCCTCATTATTGAACCACGATGTGCCAGAGTTGTTTTATACCATTGCCACCGGTGTCTCCGGGCTTTTGGTCGTTTACCCAACGATAAAGTGGTTTGTTGTTATATGTCCATTGATACGAGTTGTCGTTGCGTTGGATAACACCAAATCCTCCCGTCAACTTGAGATCCTCTGTTCCGTTTTGAATTATTCCTTTGTCCACATAAGCTGGGGGCCACTTGGAGGCGCAATCGTTATAGCAAACGGATTGATTTGGTTTGTCTTTATCAAAGGTATAAAGGGTTTGGTTTTGACTGTCGACCAGATAACGTTGCTTGCCATCGTTAAACAGTTTGATGGTGACATCATCTGTTCTGGCTAGAGGCCAAACGCCTTTTATTCCTGCACCTTTGATCTCCCCCGCCTGAGAGTCTTTAAGCCAACGGTAAAGTGGTTTCCCGTTCAAAGCCCATTGTTTGTCACCGTCTTCTCTCATTATTTGGCTGAAACCAGTCTGTTTTGCGAAGCGTTTGCTGGATTGTTCTGTCACAAGAAGAGGGGGCCATAACTTTTCGCACTTTCCAATACACACAGATTTACCCACGGGGTCTTTGTGGAAGGTATAAAGCGATTTGCCTGAAGCATCTGCATAGACTTCTCCAACGGATGTATTTACTGTCGGTGCTGCAAAGCTAGTAGAAGCAAACAGTAAGGTTGAAAATAATATTGTTTTCACAGTCATTTTCCTCATCAACGAGTCCAGCCTTCACGAGTGAAAAAAGGTTCTCCTTCAATGCTGTTAACGAAATCAATGAAAGCTTGAGTTTGTGGATCTGCGCCTTTTGCTTTTGCTAGCGTGAGATCTCGGTAGATTCGTCTTTCTGGTTCTATTTCTACATAGTCGACTTTATCGGCATGATTGAGTGGCCAGTGAATCCAAGTAATCCACGCATCAGCCTTCTGTTGCTGAAAGGCTTTGAAACTTGCTCCGCTACCTTTCGCGTAAGCAATGATTTTTTTGCGAAAGTTCTGTACGTCAGCAAGTGAACCAGTGCGTCCAACCACGTCTTCCCAAACGCCCGTTCCGGAAGTGTTGTAAACCCCCAAACCTTCAGTAACGACGATTCGTGCTGGTTTCTCGATTAGGTCTTTAATCCCGGTGATATTTTTTGGGTTACCTTTTGGAACCGCAATCACCGCACGGCGTAAGTAAACTGGTTCTACGTTTTGATCCGAAATAAAGGGGTAGGTTTCAACAAAAGCGCTCATGGATTGTTCTGCGGATCCGAAAATAAGGTCTGCATTTCTCTGTGCATCTTTTGTCCACTTTGATTCAGGGCCTGCTATAACGTTCACCGCTATCCCGTTTTTTTTACTAAAAGCTTCAGCGGCATGGCGCAGAGCAGTGTCTGGGCCTCCTGGGCCATAAACATTGATTTCCTCATCTTTTGGCTGATGAGTGATGTTGGGGTCGAGCTCTGGTGATGCCAATGTTGAAGCGCTTGTGACCAGTACGGCCAACCCTGCGGCGAGCATGTGACGTTTCATGTGTTCTCCTAATCATTAAATGAAAGATGCGCGTAGGAGACGAAAGAAATGATCGATTGGATGCAGGTAAGCAAAAATTTTTTGTATTTCGCTAAAAATAATCTCACTGTACAGTGAGGAAAGCTTTTCTGAAGAAAGGAAAAACCGAGCCAGTGATCGGTCTTTTTTATTTAAACAACTTCTCGGCGCGAACAGGGGCGCTAAAGCGGAAGCCTTGTCCGTAGATGCAGCCGCGCTCGAATAGGTATTGAGCTTGCTCGTCGGTTTCGATGCCTTCGGCGACCACTTTCAATGACAGGGTTTGTCCCATCGCGATGATGGCATTCACGATCGCATTGCTGTCGGTATTGCTTGGAACGTCGCTTACGAAAGAGCGGTCAATCTTCAATTTGTTAATTGGCAAACCTTTGAGGTAAGACAGTGACGAGTAACCGGTACCAAAGTCATCAAGAGAGATCTCAATGCCAAGCTCGCGCAGCAAGTTGAGTGATGCGATGGCTTGTTGTGGATCGATCAGTAGGAAGCTTTCGGTGATTTCCAGCTCTAGACGGTGCGCCGGGAATTCGGTCTCTTTGAGAATCACCCCAAGTTTGCTGATGAAGTCTGATTGTTGTAGCTGAAGAGCCGATACGTTTACCGCGAGCTTGCCAAATTCAATGCCGTTATCCAGCCATGCGCGACCTTGCAAGCAAGCTTGCTCTAAGACCCATTTACCAATGCTTTGAATCAAGCCAGTTTTCTCTGCAATCGGGATAAAATCTGCCGGAGAAATCATTCCAAGATCAGGATGTTGCCAGCGTAGCAGGGCTTCTACGCCAACCAGTTCGTTTGCACTTAAGTTGTATTGCGGTTGGTACGCTAAATGAAGTTGGTTTTTCTCAATCGCTTCATGCAAAGCGGACTGCATACGCACGTGAGACACGGATTTATCGGTTAAATCCGGTGAGTAGAACGCGTAGCCGTTACGACCGTTTTTCTTCGCCAAGTACATGGCAGTATCGGCATTCTTGAGCAAGGTTTCGCTGTCTTGTCCGTCTTGAGGATAACGAGCCACGCCCACGCTGGTGGAGATGCGCAGAGACTCGTTCTTACTGACTTCAAAAGGACGGTTGAACAGGCAGAGTATGTCCTCAATAGTGTCGATAAGCTGCGAATCCGACTCGATATTCGGCAATATGATGACAAACTCATCGCCACCAATACGTGCCACATGGGCGCGTAAATGTAACACATCTTGCAGACGTTCAGCGAGTTTAGTCAGCAGCTGGTCACCACAGAAGTGTCCCATGCTGTCGTTGATGTGCTTGAAGTGGTCGATATCGAGGAATAGAGTCGCAAACGCGTGTTGATGCTTCTGACCGTTCTCAATGTGCTGTTCTAGCAAGCTGATCAAATGAGTACGGTTAGGAAGGTTGGTCAATGGATCGTAAAACGCCATGCGTTGTAGCTTTTCTTCGTGCGCTTTTCGTACCGAGATGTCTTCGAATACACAGATGTAGTTGATCAGATGGTTCTTATCGTCCATCACCGCGCTGATGGTGGCGAGTTGTGGGTAAATACTGCCATCTTTTTTGCGGTTGATGAACTCGCCTTTCCATTGCCCTTTGCTTTCCAACTGACGCCACAATTGTTGATAAAACTCGCGGTCGTGATGTCCAGAACGCAAGATATTTGGGTTCTTACCTATCACTTCTTCTGCTGCGTAACCAGTGATGTGAGTGAAGGCGCTGTTTACATCAAGAATGTTGGCTTTGCGGTCGGTGATTACCATCCCTTCGTGGGAGTTATCGAAGATTTTCGACGCCAATGACAACTGAGTTTCTACCATTTTTCGACGAGTGACGTTGCGTGTCATACCCAAAATACCAATTAGCTCTCCGGTTTGATTGCGGATTGGCGATTTGATGGTTTCCAGCCAAGTCGGATTGTTGTTGTCATCAATGAGAGTGCACTCTTCCACCGTGTTTTGGCTGCCCGTAGCGATCACTAACTGGTCGGTATCAATGAACTTCTTCGCTCGACGACTGCTGAATAACTCGAAGTCATTCTTGCCGACGATTTCACTGCCGGTCATTTGCCAAGAGTCTTCAACGCTGCGGTTGGTCATCGCGTAGCGACCATCGGTGCTTTTTATCCACGTGTGGTCTTCTAAGCAATCAATGAATTCTTGTAGGGATGGCAGTAAGTCGGGCAATTGAACATCGTGACGCTGCTGCTCTTTATGGTAAGTCTGAGCAACATCAAAGCCGACGCGTCCTGCCAATGCGCTTAACCATCCAGACATGACAATACCTTGCTCGGTTGGATGAACCAATGCGAAGGCAGCAAACAGCTCACCACTCGGCAACCATATCGGGCAGTAACTCAAGGTTTGGTTTTGAAAGGGCGTTTGTTCAACAACAAGCTGAGGATAGATAAAGTGCTCAGTGGCGGGTTCGAGAATCGCGACGATTTCACGATGATGTTGCGGCGACGTCGCTACTTCACTCAAGCGCCATTGGCGAGTGTAGCTGAAAGTATAAAGCTGACCGTGCGCCTGTGTGGCATCACAGCATTGTTGCAGAGCCTGTTTCCAGTCTGTCATCAATGCAGGGGAGATAGCGAAGCGAAACATAATTAATAAAGCATCCTGAAACGCCCTTGGAATAGTATGGTGAACATCTGACTCAGCGTTCATATCGGGCTTTGGCTATATCGTATCCAAAGCCCGAACAAATCCAAGCAAGGAACACTTCATTAATCGAGTAAACTGTTAGCTAGCTCTCTTTTTTATAAATCGTGTCTCATTTTTGCAATAGTTTCGGACGTCATCATTGAGCGGTATTCGCCTGTTTTTGCTTTTTGCCAAACTTGACTTGTTGAATCACCAAGCCGCTGATGATCAGCACTAAGCCAATCAAAGTGGATGGGTGAATCTCTTCACCAATGATGGTGGCAAGCAGCATGAGCGAGATGAATGGTGAAGCGAAAATAAGGTTGCTGATGCGTGCGGTGTTCTCGGTGAGTTTGAGTGCCGTTAGCCACAACACGAAGGTTACGCCCATTTCAAACAGACCAACATAAGTCACTGCAGCCCAACCTTTCGCGGTGATTTGGCTCCAGTCCGCGCCTTCATAAATGCTTAAACCAATCGCAAACGGAATCGCAACCAGAAAGCCCAATAGCACGCCCACCACTGGATCGGCTTTGTTTTTGGTGTTGAGAATCCAGTAACTTGCCCAAAGCAATGTTGAAAGGAGCGCTAATCCCACACCAAGCGGGCTTTCGAATTCCAGTCCGAGCACGTTGCCTTTGGTGGCAATCACGATGACGCCCAAATAACTAAAACCACAAGCGATCCAGTCTTTATTGCGGATCTTCTGACCCAAGAAAACCGCCGCCATCAAGGTGAGTGTGATCGCCCAACTGTAGTTGATCGCCTGCGCTTGGGAGGCTGGCAATAAGTCGTATGCTTTAAACAAGATGAGGTAGTACGCCAGTGGGTTAATCAATCCGAGCAGTAAGTAGTACCAAGGATTGGCAAGAAACGTTGAACTGAGCTGATTCAGCTTGCCCTGCACGCCACATACCACGATGAGCGCGATGGCTGAGACAATACTCGCCATGGTCAGCATCTGAATCGGTGAGAATTCCGCCAAAGTCAATTTAAATGCGGTCGCTACTGTTGACCAAAGTAATACCGCTGATAGCCCAAATCCTAGGGCGCGACGCTCGTTCATGATGCCTCTGT
The DNA here is from genome assembly GCF_002021755.1 of Vibrio owensii. Lineage (NCBI taxonomy): Bacteria > Pseudomonadati > Pseudomonadota > Gammaproteobacteria > Vibrionales > Vibrionaceae > Vibrio > Vibrio owensii. Next base: position 1,724,326 of record NZ_CP019959.1, on the reverse strand, counting down.
GTGATGATGTACCGCTCATCGCTGTTGGTTTGAGCAGGTGTGAGTATGTTGTACGGAGCGCCTAGTGTATGCGAGGATTTTTCATCCAACAAACTGGACATTTATCCAGTATGCAAATACCATTATTAAAGATAAAAAACACAGGCTAACTCGCTATTATGCAATGGATTCTTGAGCATCAATCTCTCATTCTGTCTTCTCTTTTTACCGCGACCATCAGCGGTGTTGCAGTGGGTTGGTGGGTTAAACAACGCTTTGCCACGCAAACTCAATTGCTCGAACAACAGCTCTCCTCTGAAAAACAGCTTCATCAACAACAACTTGAACAGGTGAAGCAAAGCCTCGCCGAAGCACAGCAAGAATTGGATGAGCTTGATGACGAGCGCGATAAAGCGGCTTTCGAGGTGCGCCAAACTCACGGTAAATTGATGGCGGCGATGGAAAAACTGCGCTATTTCGAAGCAGTGAAGCAAGAGCGTCAGCAGTATTTTGATGAGCTAGGGCAGATGCGAGAGCACAAATCACGCCTTGAAACCCAACTTGGTGAGCAGCAAGCGCGTCACGAACAAATCAACCAAGCTAATGCAGAAAAGCTGCAAATTCTTGAGCAAGCAGAAGTGCGTTTGAAGCAGCAGTTTGAACACTTAGCGAATCAGTTGTTTGAAGAGAAAACCGCCAAAGTCGACATGCAAAACCGTCAGAGCTTGGAAGGTTTGCTGTCTCCACTCAAAGAGCAGCTGGAAGGGTTCAAAAAACAAGTTAACGACAGTTTTAGCCAAGAAGCCAAAGAGCGTCACACCTTGGTGCATGAGTTGAAGAACCTGCAACGCTTGAACGAGCACATGACCCGAGAAGCAGTCAATCTGACTCAAGCTCTGAAAGGTGACAACAAGCAGCAGGGCAACTGGGGTGAAGTGGTTCTGGCTCGCGTATTAGCAGAGTCTGGTTTGCGTGAAGGGCACGAGTACCAAACTCAAGTGAGCTTGCAAAACGAGGCGGGCAAACGCTATCAGCCGGATGTGATAGTTCACTTGCCGCAAAACAAACAAGTAGTGGTTGATTCGAAAATGGCGCTGGTGGCGTACGAACGTTACTTCAACGCAGAGAACGACATTCAACGTGAACAGGCGCTGAGCGATCACCTAGCCGCGCTGCGCGCGCACATCAAAGGTTTGAGCCTTAAGGATTACCACCAGTTAAAAGGCATCCAAAGCTTAGATTATGTGTTGATGTTTATTCCGGTGGAGCCTGCATTCCAAGTTGCGATTCAAGCCGACCCAAGCTTGGTTAAAGACGCAATGGAACAAAACATTATTTTGGTCAGCCCTACCACTTTGCTGGTGGCGCTACGTACGATAGATAACTTGTGGCGTAACGAACGCCAAAACGAAAACGCCCAATTGATCGCGGAACGAGCGGCGAAGTTGTACGACAAACTACGTTTGTTCATTGATGACATGGAAGGGCTGGGCGGCGCATTAGACAAAGCCAACCAAACGTACCAAGGGGCAATGAATAAACTAGCGACAGGGCGTGGCAACGTGATTCGTCAGGCTGAAAGCTTTAAGCAACTAGGAGTGGAAGTAAAACGTCCAATCTCGCCAGATCTTGCTCAGTTGGCGCAGACAGAGTCATTTTCGGAAAATGCTTCTTTAGTAGAAAGACATCCGGCTGAGGATAAAGTAAACTAATCGCCCGCAGTACAGTGGGCGACCCTATTTGTTATCAACCGCCCCGTAGTGAGAAAGTGCTGCCCAAGAGGAATCAGAATGACGGACACAAGTGTGCAATCAAATACAGCGTTAGATAACGACACTACCCACTTTGGTTTTACCACAGTGGCAAAAGACGAAAAAGTGACCAAAGTTGCCGAAGTTTTCCACTCAGTGGCAGCAAAATACGACATCATGAATGACTTGATGTCAGGTGGCGTTCATCGCCTTTGGAAGCGTTTTACTATTGATTGCAGTGGCGCTCGTCCGGGACAACGCGTTCTCGACCTAGGTGGTGGTACTGGTGACCTGACGGCGAAATTCTCGCGCATTGTTGGCGACCAAGGTCACGTGATCCTAGCGGACATCAACAACTCAATGCTGAATGTGGGTCGTGACAAACTACGCGACAACGGCATTGTGGGTAACGTGCATTACGTTCAAGCGAACGCAGAAGAACTGCCGTTCCCAGATGATTACTTTGACGTGATCACGATTAGCTTCTGTCTACGTAACGTAACCGATAAAGACAAAGCACTGCGCTCTATGTTCCGCGTGTTGAAGCCTGGTGGTCGTTTGTTGGTACTTGAGTTCTCAAAACCAATCCTAGACCCGCTATCAAAAGTGTACGACGCGTACTCATTCCACCTATTGCCAAAAATGGGTGAGCTAGTAGCGAACGACGCAGACAGCTACCGTTACCTAGCTGAATCTATCCGCATGCACCCAGACCAAGATACGTTGGAAGGCATGATGAAAGAAGCGGGCTTCGAAAACACCAAATACTACAACCTAACGGGTGGTATTGTGGCGCTGCACCGCGGCTACAAATTCTAAGGATAAGCGGTATGCCATTTGAACCACTTATCACTGCCGTTATTGAAACGACGCTAAATACTCTGATTAAAGACGATCCTGAATTGGGTCGTCGTTTGTCACGTCTTAAAGGTCAGGTGATTCAAATTCACCTGAAAGAAATCAATAAGACGCTGACGTTCATCTTTAGCCAGCAAATCGATGTTTTGGGTAACTACGAAGGTCAGCCAGATTGTTATCTGTCGCTGAATCTAAGCGTCCTGCCTGAGTTGCGCGATCAAGCCAACATCACTCGCCTTATCAAGCAAGACAAACTTGAGCTTGAAGGTGACATTCAATTGGCACAGAAATTCTCTCAATTGATGGTGGATTGCAAACCTGATATCGAAGAGTGGCTGTCTCGCGTGACGGGTGATGTCGTGGCACATACTTTTGTGCAAGGCACCAAAAACGTCGGCGGTTTCTTTGCTTCTCAAGCAGAAAAACACCAGCGCCATCTTGCTCAAGTGGTAACAGAAGAGTGGAAACTGGCGCCAGCACCGCTAGAAATTGCCCACTTCTGTGACCAAGTGGATGACGTTCGTAGCCAAGCTTCTCGCGTTGAAGCGCGTCTAAACGCACTACTAAACAAGTTCGATTCGGATAAGCCTGCGCTGGAGAACTCATGACGCCAGCAGAAATAAAGCGCTTATACCACATCATTAAAGTTCAGCTGGAATACGGCTTGGATGAGTTGTTGCCTGATCATCAACTGACCAAAGCGCCGCTTTTGATGCGCAAAAGCCTATTCTGGATGAAGAACAAGCACCCAGAAAAACCGCTGGGTGAACGCCTTCGTCTCGCTCTACAAGAACTTGGTCCAGTTTGGATTAAGTTCGGTCAGATGATGTCGACTCGCCGCGACCTTTTCCCTCCGCATATCGCTGATCCTCTTGCGCTTTTGCAAGACCAAGTTGCGCCATTTGATGGGCAGTTAGCGAAAGAACAAATGGAACTCGCTCTGGGCGGTCCATTAGAAAACTGGTTTACTGAATTTGATATCAAACCGTTAGCGTCTGCGTCGATTGCTCAGGTGCATACAGCGCGATTAAAAGACACTAACCAAGAAGTGGTATTAAAGGTCATCCGTCCAGATATTCGTCCGGTCATTGATTCAGATCTAAAACTGATGCACCGAATGGCGCGTATAGTCGCCGGAGCGATGCCTGAAGCACGTCGTTTAAAACCAGTTGAAGTGGTTCGCGAGTACGAAAAAACCTTACTTGATGAACTCGATTTGCGTCGTGAAGCGGCGAACGCGATTCAACTGCGTCGTAACTTCGAAGGCAGTGAAGAGCTTTACGTACCAGAAGTTTTTCCTGACTTTAGTAATGAAACTGTCATGGTTTCTGAGCGAATATATGGCATCCAAGTCTCTGATATTGAAGGCTTGGAAGCGAATGGCACCAATATGAAATTGCTCGCGGAACGCGGTGTGAGTGTGTTTTTCACTCAGGTGTTCCGAGACAGCTTTTTCCATGCCGACATGCACCCGGGCAACGTGTTCGTTAAACCGGAGCATCCAGAGAATCCGATGTGGATTGGGCTGGATTGCGGGATCGTTGGTACACTTAATAGTGAAGACAAACGCTATCTGGCGGAAAACTTCCTCGCTTTCTTCAATCGTGACTACCGCCGCGTAGCGGAATTGCACGTTGATTCGGGGTGGGTACCTGCCGATACCAATGTCGATGAATTTGAATTTGCGATTCGCATTGTGTGTGAGCCAATTTTTGCTAAACCACTGTGTGAAATCTCTTTCGGTCACGTACTGTTGAACCTGTTCAACACTGCGCGTCGATTCAATATGGAAGTGCAGCCGCAGCTTGTATTGCTACAAAAAACGCTGTTGTACGTCGAAGGACTGGGTCGCCAGTTGTACCCGCAACTAGATTTGTGGGAGACCGCGAAACCTTTCCTTGAAGAATGGATGATGAACCAAGTCGGTCCGCAAGCTTTAGTGAATGCCATTAAAGACCGTGCACCGTTTTGGGCAGAGAAGTTACCGGAACTGCCGGAGCTGCTTTACGATAGCCTTAAACAAGGTAAAGCCATGAATCAACGCATGGATCAGCTTTATCAAGGTTACCGTCACAGCAAGCGTCAGCAGGCGACAGGAAAGTTTTTATTTGGCGTTGGAGCCACTTTAGTCGTATGCTCGGCAATATTGGTGGATAACGCTTATGAGCAGCTATCGATCGCTAGCGGTATCGCAGGGGTCACATTTTGGTTGCTTAGTTGGCGAGCTTATCGTCGATAGACGTTAAACTCTTGAAATAATTTTGTTTAAAGACCCGAGGTAAAAAGAATGGGTGGTATCAGTGTTTGGCAACTTCTAATCATTGCTGTAATTGTTGTATTGCTATTCGGAACTAAGAAACTACGCGGTATCGGTGGCGATCTGGGTGGTGCCGTTAAGGGCTTCAAAAAAGCAATGAGCGAAGATGAGCCTGCGAAGAAAGACGACAAAGACGCAGACTTCGAGCCAAAAAGTCTAGAAGAGCAGCAAAAGAAAGAAGCAGCTCCTGAATCGAAAAAAGACAAAGAGCAGGCGTAAAACGTGTTTGATATCGGTTTTTGGGAACTGGTATTAATATCTGTTGTTGGTCTGGTTGTTCTTGGTCCAGAGCGTTTGCCACATGCCATCCGCAGTGTCTCTCGTTTTGTCGGAGCAGCGAAGAGTATGGCAAATAGCGTCAAAGACGAGTTGTCACACGAGCTGAAAGTTCAAGAACTGCAAGAAAACTTGCGCAAAGCTGAGCAAATGGGGATGGATGATCTATCTCCTGAGTTGAAATCTTCGGTCGAAGAATTGAAGAAAGCGGCGCAATCTGTAAACCGCCCTTACGCGGAACCAACCAAATCAGAAGCGGAGCCTAAACAAGAGGCACCTGCGACTGAAACCGTTGAGAAAGCGGAAGAGATTAAGGTTACAGCGGCAGATAAGAAAGCCGAATAGTCTCATTAGGAGGAGCTACTAGTGATTGGTAGCTCCTTTTTGATCAGGTTTTAAAAAAGAGGTTTGCCATGTCTACCGTCGAGCAGACACAACCTTTAATTAGTCATTTATTAGAACTTCGCAACCGACTGCTCAAAGCCATTGCTGCAGTACTGGTGGTGTTTGTTGGACTAATTTACTTCTCTAACCACATCTACGAGTTTGTTTCAGCGCCTTTGGTAGAACGCCTACCTGAAGGTGCAACGATGATCGCAACTGATGTGGCTTCACCGTTTTTCACACCTTTGAAGCTAACCTTGATTGCTTCGGTGTTTATTGCGGTGCCGTTTATCTTGTACCAAGTATGGGCCTTTGTAGCGCCAGGTTTGTACAAGCATGAACGTCGATTGATCATGCCATTGCTGTTCTCTAGCTCATTGTTGTTCTACTGCGGTGTGGCGTTTGCTTACTTCGTGGTATTCCCACTGGTGTTTGGCTTCTTTACCGCTATCTCCCTTGGTGGGGTGGAGTTCGCAACCGATATCTCGAGTTACCTCGACTTTGTACTGGCGCTGTTTATGGCGTTTGGTATCGCGTTTGAAGTACCTGTGGCGATCATCTTGCTATGTTGGACTGGCGCGACCACACCACAAGATCTGAAAGAGAAACGTCCATACATTATCGTGTGTGCGTTTATTGTCGGTATGTTACTGACACCACCAGACATGATCTCTCAGACCCTACTGGCAATCCCTATGTGTTTGCTGTTTGAGGTGGGTTTGTTCTTCGCTCGTTTCTACACCCGTAAAGATGAAGCAGAAGAGACGGAAGCTGAAGAGTAACCTTTGCTTCGTACTATAGAAAAGCGGCTTTGTTATAGCCGCTTTTTTTGTATTTTCAAAACCTAGCCAAGTTATCTCACGCGCTTTATGTATCCGCATCGTGAGCAAACATACACCTCTTTAATCCCCACTAATTTCTCCCAAAGCCTGCGCTGACGACGTTGTAAGTAACCTCCATGTTTGCACATACATATCCCTACTTTTATTGTTGTTTATTTGGAAGACTTTATGTGACGTTAGTTCCAATGTTAAATGGGGCTTCTATATGCGATTCAGTAGGTTATCTACCAAATCAATACGGTCACATTTAACAGAATAAAGTTCTAATTAGTTGGGGTGGAAGTGTGGTGCACGTTTTAAACGAGTTTAAAGGTTGTTAGGTGGAGTGAGTTTGACTGTGTAACGACTTGTAATTATTGAAGGTGTGAGATAGCGGGAAAGGCGACCCATGAAGAGCCGCCTTATTGCGGTTGGATTGGACTGAGCCAATCATCTCAGCTTAAGGACATGCCCACATTTAGAGCAGACATATACTTCCTTAATGCCTAAGATTTTTTCTAGAAAAGTTCGTTGCCGACGTTTTAGGTAGATTCCATGTTCACACATTATATGACTTCCATATTCATTTTTATGAGTATGCGTGAGCAAGTATAGGTAAAGATTTTGTCTTGTTTACGAGACTGAGGAATTTGTTAAGACTCTCTCTTAACGTATGCGATGTTCATTATGTTTTTGTGTAAGTGTCTTGTTTGTCACTAACTTACATAACAATTCTGAACCATTGTCTCGTTGTTACTTCACTTTAATGATATATCCGCATTTAGTGCACACGTAGAGCTCTTTGATGCCCATAAGCTTTTGCAGTAGGGTGCGTTTTTGACGTTTTAAGTAAATACCATGTTGGCAAGTATTCATCGATTGCCCACCTTGTCGAATGTGTGGGCAATATTTTAAGAAGGGCAGGAGTTACATCTCAATAGCACGTTATTTATACTTTCAAATATAATGCTATGAAATATAAGAGAATGTTTGATTGTAACTTATATAAGTGCAGATCTTAGCTTAAGTTAAACAGCGCTTCTGCGTTTTTGGTCGTCAGAGCATCAATCGCTTCAAGGCTTTCCCCACGCAATTCAGCCACGCGCGCCGCCACTAGAGAAGTGTAAGCTGGCTCGTTGCGTTTACCACGATGTGGTACCGGTGCAAGGTAAGGACAGTCTGTCTCTAGAATCACCCAACTCATGTCCAGATGTGGGATAACCTTATCCATACCACCATTTTTAAATGTTGATACGCCGCCTAGGCCTAAGTGGAAGCCTAGCTCATTGATTGCTTGTGCTTCTTCTACGCTGCCACCAAAACAGTGGAATACACCACGCAAGCTGCCGTCTTGTTCTTGACGAAGTAAAGTCAGCGTTTCTTCAATTGAGTCACGTGTGTGGATAACGACAGGTAAATTCATCTCTTTCGCCCAGTTTAACTGAGTCACAAACGCCATCTCTTGTTCTGCGCGGAAAGTTTTATCCCAGTACAGATCGATCCCGATTTCACCCACTGCAATGAAGTTATGCTTTTCAAACCAGCCGCGGATGATTTCCAGTGTTTGCTCAACATTGCTATCGACGTAACATGGATGCAGACCCATCATTGAACGACAAATCTCAGGATAAGCCGCTTCGGCTTTTAGCATCGGCTCAATAGACTCAAGATCGATGTTCGGCAGCAGAATTTTATCAATGCCTTGTTCTAAAGCGCGCTTCACCACCTCGTCGCGGTCGTTATCAAATTCGCTAGCGTAAATATGAGCGTGAGTATCGATCATGGTTGGTCTCTATGGTTTATCGGTGTATGGAATTAGTGAGAAGTATACTTGAGTGTGAGTGCGGGGTCATTTTCGGTTTTTTTCATGCCGTTTTTCCATATTGCTGCTCGCAAGGTGCATCAAGAGTGATATGATTTTGCCACCAGATGATTTGATCATCGTAACCTTCCAGACAAGGAGAAAGTGGTGTCTGTATCAATTCAAGGTCCATTCCCTGCGCGCCGTATGCGTCGTATGCGTAAGCACGATTTTAGTCGTCGTCTGATGGCTGAAAACCAAGTTTCAGTAAACGATTTAATTTACCCAATGTTCATTCTGATGGGTAAAGATCGTCGTGAAAGTGTTGAATCGATGCCGGGTGTAGAACGTTTGTCGATTGATTTAATGCTAGAAGAAGCACAATACCTAGCAAACCTAGGCGTACCAGCAATCGCGCTTTTCCCTGTCGTAAACCAAGACGCTAAAAGCTTATGTGCTGCTGAAGCTTACAACCCAGAAGGTTTGGTTCAGCGCGCAGTGCGTGCATTAAAAGAGCATGTGCCTCAAATCGGTGTGATCACAGATGTGGCACTCGACCCGTTCACTACTCACGGCCAAGATGGCATCATCGATGAAGATGGCTACGTGATGAATGATGAGACAACCGAAGTTCTCGTAAAACAAGCGCTGTCTCACGCAGAAGCGGGTGCAGACGTGGTTGCACCATCAGACATGATGGATGGCCGTATCGGTAAAATCCGTGAAGCCCTAGAAGAAGCGGGTCACATCCATACTCAAATCATGGCTTACTCTGCGAAGTACGCATCAAACTACTACGGTCCATTCCGTGATGCAGTTGGTTCATCAGCGAACCTAAAAGGTGGCAACAAGAAAAACTACCAAATGGACCCTGCGAATACGGATGAAGCGCTACATGAAGTGGCTCTTGATATCAATGAAGGCGCGGACATGGTGATGGTTAAACCAGGCATGCCTTACCTTGATGTGGTTCGCCGAGTTAAGACTGAACTTCAAGTTCCAACATTCGCTTACCAAGTTTCTGGTGAGTACGCGATGCATAAAGCAGCCATCATGAATGGTTGGCTAAAAGAGCGCGAGACCGTAATGGAATCTCTGCTTTGCTTCAAACGCGCAGGCGCGGATGGCATCCTGACTTACTTTGCGAAAGATGTAGCAGAGTGGCTAGCGGAAGAACACGCACAAGCTGCAGAGCACCTAGTAAAGGCTCAAGAAGCGACAGACGAGTAATTATCGCTCAATGAGAAAAACCAGACCGACAATTGTTGTCGGTCTGAATATACCCAAGTACCCTCAAGACGGAATACACACGGCTTGAAGTTACTTGGGTATATTTATTTCTGGAGAGTAAGACAATGACAATGCTGATTCGTGAAGGCACGCTGGAAGAAGCGATCCAAGTGGTGGCTCGTGTTACTGAGTTTGCACGTGGTGAGACGGTTGAATCCATGGCGGAGCGCCTAGGAGAGAAAAAGAGCTTAATCTTAGTGGCTGAGAAAGCTGGGGCGATCCTTGGTTTTAAAATTGGCTACGAATTAGATGATTACACCTTCTACAGCTGGTTTGGTGGCGTGACCCCAGAAGCGCGTAATGAAGGTGTGGCACAGATGCTGTTGGAAGCACAAGAAGATTGGGTCGCTGAGCAGGGCTACAAAACCTTAAAAGTGAAATCTCGTAATCAATTTCCAGCCATGCTTCGCTTGTTGCTAAGAAATGAATACATCATTGAAAAGTTTGAAGAAAAGCCGAACCTACGTGAGTCTCGAGTCCACTTTATTAAGGCACTATAAAAAATAAATGAGATTTTTTCTCATTTAGGTGTTGACTGTTAAATGAGAATCATTATTATTAAACCTGTCTTAGGGAATGAGGAAAGTTCACAAGGACGTTGAATTGCTAATTAACTGCGGTTTATTAACTGAGTGTTGAGAAGGTAATGAAACATTTTCCCCAGAACTTGCACGAATTCTTTTTGACACGACATTGCTCACATTGCTTCCAGTGTAATTTATAGCTTCTTGGTTAAGCTGCCATACAAATGGAAATAGCTTCACCACTTCTGCTAGGCGACCCAATTGGGTCGCTTTTTTCTTTTCTGAGATTTCTAATTGACGCCTCTCTTGGCAACTTTTCCACATGTCATGATCATTTTAGGATCGTTGATCTTCTCACCTGTTGGTATTTATTTTCTTTAATAACAGTGTCTTATGTTTGTTGTTTGAAGGTTTTATTTCCGTTGGATAACCAGTGGATAATTTCTATAAACAGAGTTATCCACAAGAAGGTGCAAATTTCGTGAATAACATCGGAAAATTTCCGCGACCTCGATCGAGCGAACAAGATAGATTCGGATCAGCAGTCATGGCATTCTAAGCAGATCTATTAAGTACTGATTTGGATACAGACAATTATGGCAAGTATTCCTGAAAATCCGTTGATTCTGATCGACGGCTCTTCTTACCTATATCGCGCTTTTCACGCTTACCCAGGCACGATGAGTAACGGTGAAATTCCAACTAACGCAGTTTACGGTGTAGTGAACATGTTACGCAGCATGATGCGTCAGTTTGCTTCTGATCGTATCGCAGTGGTTTTCGATGCGAAGGGTAAAACCTTCCGTGACGATATGTACCCGGAATACAAAGCGAATCGTCCACCAATGCCGGATGATCTTCGTTGCCAGATTGAACCTCTGCATAACGTTATTCGTGCGATGGGTCTGCCATTGATCTGTATTCCAGGCGTAGAAGCCGATGACGTGATTGGCACTCTGGCTTATCAAGCATCCCAACAAGGCATGCCTGTTTTGATCAGTACTGGCGATAAAGATATGGCGCAATTGGTGGATGATAACGTTACGTTGATCAACACCATGACCAACGTTGTGATGGATCGCGAAGGCGTGGTTGAGAAGTTTGGTATCCCACCAGAATTGATTATCGACTACCTAGCGTTGATGGGCGATAAAGTCGATAACATTCCTGGCGTTCCGGGTGTGGGTGATAAAACGGCAACGGCTTTGCTGCAAGGCATTGGCGGCCTGACAAAGCTGTATGAAAATCTCGACGATATCGCTGCGCTTGGCTTCCGTGGTTCAAAAACCATGGCTAAGAAGCTAGTCGACAACAAAGACAACGCGATGCTGTCTTACGAACTAGCGACCATCAAGCTGGATGTGGAGCTGGAAGAGACGCCAGAATCATTGCTAAAAGCAGAACCAAGCACAGATGAGCTGATCAAACTGTATGGTCAGTTGACGTTTAAGTCTTGGTTGAACGAGCTATTAGAAGGTGGCACTGGTGTAGTAGAAGCGGATGAATCAACCGGCGCTGCGCGTGGTGGTTCTGCTTCATCTAAAGCAGATATGGACATTTCAGCAGTAAAAATCGATCGTAGCCAGTACGAAACCATCCTAGATGAAGCTTCATTTAATGCTTGGTTAGACAAGCTAAAAGCGTCTGAATTATTTGCGTTTGATACCGAAACCGACAGCCTAGATTACATGGTGGCAAACTTGGTTGGTTTGTCATTTGCAACAGATGAAGGCATTGCTGCTTATGTACCAGTGGCTCACGACTACCTAGATGCGCCGCAGCAACTAGATCGTGATTGGGTATTGGCACAGCTAAAGCCGATTCTTGAAGATGAGGCTCAAGCCAAAGTCGGTCAGAACCTAAAATACGATGCGTCGGTGCTGGCTCGATACGGCATTGAGATGAAAGGCATCAAGCACGACACCATGTTGGCGTCTTACGTGTACAACAGTGTAGGCGGCAAGCACGATATGGACAGCTTGGCACTGCGCTTCCTACAGCACAGCTGCATTTCATTCGAGCAAATCGCAGGTAAAGGTAAGAACCAATTGACCTTCAACCAAATCGAACTGGATGAAGCTTCACCATATGCTGCAGAAGATGCGGACGTGACACTTCGCCTACATAACCGTTTGTTTGCCAACATCGAACAAGATGAAAAGCTAAAAACGGTATACGAAGAAATCGAAATGCCACTTGTACCAGTGCTGTCTCGCATAGAGCGTACAGGTGTGTTGATTGATGACATGAAGCTTAGCGCACAATCGGTAGAGATTGCCGCACGTCTGGATGAGCTTGAGCAAAAGGCGTACGAGATTGCAGAACAAGAGTTCAACATGAACTCACCGAAGCAACTGCAAGCGCTTCTGTTTGAAAAAATGGGTCTACCAGTTATCAAGAAGACGCCATCAGGCACACCTTCTACTAATGAAGAAGTGCTGCAAGAGCTGGCTCTGGATTACCCACTACCAAAACTGATTTTGGAATACCGTGGCCTGGCGAAGCTAAAATCAACGTACACCGACAAACTACCGAAGATGATCAACCCATCAACGGGTCGTGTGCATACTTCTTACCACCAAGCGGTGACTGCAACGGGGCGTCTATCTTCAACCGATCCTAACTTGCAGAACATCCCAATTCGTAATGAAGAAGGTCGTCGTATTCGTCAGGCATTCGTTGCCCCTACGGGTTATAAGATTCTGGCAGTCGACTACTCTCAGATTGAATTGCGTATTATGGCGCACCTATCTGGTGACCAAGCGCTGCTTGATGCGTTCCGTGACGGCAAAGATATCCACGCGGCAACCGCAGCAGAAATCATGGGCGTTTCTATTGAAGACGTTTCAAGTGAGCAACGTCGCCGTGCGAAAGCGGTTAACTTCGGTCTAATCTACGGCATGAGTGCGTTTGGTTTGGCGAAGCAACTGGGTATTCCTCGTGGTGAAGCACAAGCCTACATGGACAAGTACTTCGAGCGCTACCCTGGCGTGATGCAGTACATGGAAGACACGCGCAGTGCGGCTTCAGAGCAAGGCTTCGTCGAGACTATCTTTGGTCGTCGTCTACATCTTCCTGAAATTCAATCTCGTAACGGCATGCGTCGTAAAGCGGCAGAGCGTGCAGCGATCAACGCACCGATGCAAGGCACCGCTGCGGACATCATCAAGAAAGCGATGTTGTTAGTTGATCAGTGGATTCAAGAAGAAGGCAACGGTCGAGTGAAACTTCTGATGCAAGTACACGATGAACTGGTATTTGAAGTTGAAGAGTCGTCTTTGTCCGAAATTGAAAGTAAAGTACAGAATTTGATGGAATCTGCAGCAGAACTGAAAGTGCCTCTAGTGGCGGAAGCGGGTCACGGTGACAACTGGGATCAAGCACACTAGTCATTTTTAAGCCAATTTAGCCTATTTAGTATGAGCCAGCGCACAAACGCTGGCTTTTTTGTGTCATTAAAAAAGCAAATCACATCTGAGATTTAATGTTGCTTAATAAAACTTTCATGAAAAAAAACTACAAAAGTTCTTTGCAAATCTGACCAATTGTTGTACATTATCTCTCGTAGGGTACAGAGGTAAGATGTTCTATCTTTCAGACCTTTTGTTTCACGTTATTGGATTAGGCTGATTCAGCCGCCCCAGTCAGTTTTTGACTGGGGCGTTTTTTATTGGGCGAAAGAAAATTTTTCTTTTGGATCAGTAAGTTAAAATAAGCCCTCAAAAATCTTCTCTTTTGACCTCTCTAAGTCACTGCAAAATCTCGATTTTTCCTTCAAATTTATTGCGTTATTCATCCTGTAAATTTACGCCAGTCACACTATTATTTTTTCTTGAAAGAAACTAAGTTACGTCTTTTTGATGCTTTATTTAACTTAACTATCTGAATATTAAAGCTATTGAGATGTGTGAGAGGAACTATTTGTCGGTGGGCAGGAAATAAGATTGCTTTTTAACCTATTGAAATCGAATCTCAGTTCAGTAATGCTTCGCCACATAACAATAATTACCAATTTTTCTCTCCCGTTATCCCTGCCAGGAAGGTGGGGATTTTTATTGCCTGAAATTCACGGTTTTGGATGACGAATAAACAAAAGCCCCACCAAAAGGCAGGGCTGTATCGAAAAAATTTAACAAATTTTGTTAATTATTCTTCGCCGCTCTCGTGAGCGTCTTGCTCGTCTTCTTCAAGCAAGTGCGCAAATGCTGGTGCAAACCATGTGTCGAGTTTGGCACGTAGCTGATCTACGCCTAGGCCTTTTAGTGAAGAGAACACATCAACCGATACGTCACCACCAAAAGTTTCTACTTGTTTGCGGATTTTCAGTAGCGTTTGTTTGCGAGCACCGCTTTTCAGTTTGTCTGCTTTAGTCAGAAGAACTTGAACAGGGATGCGGCTGTCGATCGCCCAGAAAATCATTTGTTGGTCGAGATCTTTCATTGGGTGACGGATATCCATCAGAACCACCAAGCCTTTTAGGCACTCGCGTTTCTGCAGGTATTCACCCAATGATTTTTGCCATTTGTTCTTCATCTCAATCGGTACTTGAGCGAAGCCATATCCTGGCAAATCGACAATGTGACAACCTTCTTCCACTTTGAAAAGGTTGATCAATTGAGTGCGACCTGGGGTCTTTGATGTCTTCGCTAAGCTTTTTTGGTTAGTAAGACGGTTAAGTGCACTCGATTTACCAGCGTTTGAGCGTCCTGCAAACGCAATTTCGACACCTTCGTCCTCAGGTAAGTGACGAATATCGGGTGCGCTGGTGATGAAATGCGTGTTTTGGTAATGAATTTTTACGCTCACTGTTAACTCCATCTCGACTTTGTGTAGTCGATTGATTACTTTTTTGTGAAATTGTGTAAAATAACCGTGCTCGGCATAAGGTCGCCTATTGTACCATGAGTGTACGCGGTATGTTCACATTCCGTGGTACTGGAAGCTTGATAATTATAATGGAATGTCATGAAGAAATTAGCGCTAATTTTGAGTCTTTTAGCCAGTTGCTCAGTATGGGCCCAAGGTAATATTGAAGCTGGTAAAGCAAAATCACAAACTTGTGTCGCCTGTCACGGAGCGGACGGTAACAGTGCAATCGCAATGTACCCGAAACTTGCAGGCCAACACGCTAAGTATCTTGAGAAGCAGTTAAAAGATCTAAAACTAGGTATGACTAGTGGTGGTAAACAAGGTCGTTACGACCCTGTAATGAGTGGTATGGCAATGCCACTGAGCGATGAAGATATCGCTGATCTGTCTGCATACTACGCCTCTCTACCAATCTCAGAGAGCTCAACACCAGAAGACGTTGTTGAGAAAGGTAAAGTACTGTACACCGCTGGTGATGCAGAGCGCGGTCTAACCGCATGTATCGCATGTCACGGTCCTCGTGGTAACGGCACTGAGCTTTCAGGTTTCCCTAAAATTTCTGGTCAGCACTCTGACTACATCAAAGCTCAGCTAGAGAAGTTCCGTGATGGTAACCGTGGTAACGACATGAATGCCATGATGCGTGACATCGCGAAGAAAATGACAGACGAAGACATCGAAGTTCTGTCGAAATACGTTGGCGGTCTGCACTAAACCCCTACAAAGTTCGAGCACAGTTACACAAAAATGCCCTAGCGCTTTCGCTGGGGCATTTTTGTTAGTGACCTTACTTAATCACGGTCTTATTTTCTTAATACCTATTTATTAGTGATATCAATCACACATGGTTTTTGGGGATGAAGAGATAGTTAGCTCGGTGCTTTGTGAGACATTTGCCATACTTGGTCGATACTATTTCTCTCTTTTGTTTTTAAGTTATTGATAAAAATAGTTAATTATTTTTGACGAAAAAATCCTATCAATAATTTCTTTCAATGACTTGTTGGTTTTTATCCAATCCGTAAAGTAGAAGCTGTTCACAAGGAGTGAATCTCAGGAATTTAGACCATGGATATAAGGTCTCCAAGGACGCAAACGAAGGACGTTTGGTAGTCGGAAAAGGGACTTAGATAGGCAAGGAGCCTATCAGATATGGATGGTCATCTAGTCTAACGGTTAAGACAGCGAAACGGATCAGGCTTCAGGAAGTAGCTCAGTAAACAGGAAGTGAAAGGATAGCCAAAACTCATCAGGACGATGAAGAACAACACTTTTTGGCAGGGAAAGCTCGAAAAACAAAAGGATTCTTGGTGCACCCGATGTGTGCAACACAGTTTCGCCACTTATTGGTGGCATTCAGAAAGCGACAGTCTCACTGTCGCTTTTTTTATATTCATTTTTGCCAATCAAAGTTTTTTAACAAAAACTGCTGAAAAAGTATCCAACAACACTCCAATCTGTGTCCACTTTCTGGTATGTTTCGCATCCCTGTTTGAGGAAGTCAGCATGCACACCTGTCCTTTATGCCAGAATCAGCGCACTCACCACTTTTTTGAAGACAAGCGACGCGAGTATCTTCAGTGTGAGCAGTGCAGTTTGGTATTCGTCAATCCAGACCAACGTTTGGATGCGGAAACTGAAAAAGCTCACTATGATCTGCATGAGAACAATCCCGAAGATATGGGATATCGACATTTTTTGTCGCGAATTGCTGACCCAATCGCAGAGCGAATTTCACCACAATCGAACGGAATCGACTTTGGTTGTGGTCCAGGCCCAACGCTTTCATTAATGTTAGAAGAGGCGGGGCACAACATGGCGTTGTATGATCTTTACTATCACCCTGATACATCGGTGCTAGAAAGACAGTATGACTTCATGACAGCAACAGAGGTGATCGAACACCTCTACCACCCTGATATGGTGTGGAAGCAATGGTTGAATTTAGTTAAGCCAGGTGGCTGGATAGGCCTGATGACGAAAATGGTCATCGATGTTGAAGCCTTTCAATCATGGCACTACAAGAACGATCCAACTCATGTGGTGTTCTTTAGCCGTGAAACGTTCCAGTTCCTAGCTGAGCGGGATAAGCTCGAACTCGAATTTATTGGTAATGATGTAATTTTACTGAGGAAAGCCCAGTAATGAGCCGTAGTAAAAAATCTAGAAAGCCAGGTGCCGCTGGCGCACCTGAGTTTGTTGTAACTCGTAACCGTACAGAATCTGACGTTCAAGGCCGTCTGCGCAAGCGCGCTAAAAAGCGTAAAGGCTTGAAGACCGGTAACCGTAACTCAGAAGTAAACGAACAGAAGAAGCAATCTGCTGCACAAAATCGCGATCCGCGTTTAGGTAGCAAGAAGAAGATTCCTCTGATCGTTGAGCCTGTGAAGAAGCAAACGAAGCAAGAGCGTCGTTTATCAGCTGCACAAGAGCTAGAGATGCTAGAAAACGATGCGCAATTGAACGTATTGTTGGATCGTATTGAAGCGGGTGAGAACCTAGGCACAGGTCTACAGAAATACGTAGATGAGAAGCTAGATCGCATCGAAAAACTGATGGACCAACTGGGTCTGCTTGAGCCGGAAGAAGAGGAAGACTTTACCGCTCCTGCTGCTAAAGGTACTCGTAACGACGATGACCTACTGGCAGACTTCGATGACATCAACTTCGACGACTACAAAGGATAAGTAACTCATGAACGTAACCTTATTAGCGATTGCAGGTGCAGTGATCATTATCGCGCTGGCTTCTTATGCAGGTTACCTTCTGCTTCAATTGAAAAAGCAAAAGGAATTGCAACTGAAGCACAAAAAATTGGCGATCGATAAACGTAACGCCAACATTTTTGAGAACGTGCATACCTTATGTCAGGCAGGCATCCAAGGTCAGTGTGATTTGTCTGAAATCAGCATCCGTGTTTACAACATCATGGACTATGTTCAGGGTGAAGACCGAGTTGATTTTGATAAAACATACCCTGCGATTTCTGAGCTGTATCATGTTGTGAAAGATATGGCGCGCGGTGAAGACCGTCAGAACCTTGCTAAGAAAGAGCGTATGCAACAAAACTTAGATCGCCATAAAGCGGAGCAGCGCTTAACGGATGCGATCATAGAAGAACTCAAAGTGTTGCAAAAAAACGTCCAGCCACTGAATAACCAAATCAATATTCAGATGATCTAATTCGTACCCCTGATGGTTTCCCTATCACCATTGGGGGTATCGTGATCACGCTAGCACTTCTTTGGTTTTATACTTAAAAAGCCGCCAACGGCTACCGTAGTTGCCATCGTCGTATGGCAAAATAGCGGTTTCTGAATATCGGGTGGCGATATACGTCTCCCTAGCATTTAACGGAAAGTACCACCATGTCGAATCAACATACTGAATCGAAACAGCAAATCGTCTGGGATCAAGCGGTGTTGGATAAGTACAACTACTCTGGTCCGCGCTACACGTCGTACCCGACTGCGCTGGAATTTCATGAAGCGTTTACCATCTCGGACTACGATATGGCATGCACTCAGTACCCAGAACGCCCGCTATCTCTGTACGTTCACATTCCGTTCTGTCATAAGCTTTGCTACTACTGTGGCTGTAATAAAGTCATTACTCGCCATTCGCACAAAGCAGACGAATACCTAGATGTGCTTGAGCACGAGATTCGCCAACGCGCTTCGTTATTGGGTGAGCGCACTGTGACTCAATTGCATTTTGGTGGTGGTACACCAACTTTCCTATCTGAAAAACAAATCACACGTGTGATGGACTTGCTACGCCAAGAGTTCACCTTTAGTGCGGATGCGGAAATCAGTATTGAAGTTGACCCTCGTGAAATTGAGCTAACTATGCTGGATCACCTTCGTGGTGAAGGCTTCAACCGTCTGAGCATTGGTGTGCAGGACTTCAACAAAGAAGTTCAGCAGCTTGTGAACCGTGAGCAAGATGAAGAATTTATCTTTGCCATGGTCGCACGTGCGAAAGAGCTTGGCTTCCGCTCGACTAACCTTGATTTGATTTACGGCTTACCGAAACAAACTAAGGCGTCTTTTGCGAAAACATTAGAGCAAGTGCTAGAAATGCAACCGGGTCGTTTGTCTGTGTTTAACTACGCACACATGCCGCAATTGTTCGCTGCGCAGCGTAAGATTAAAGACGACGATTTGCCAAAAGCGGAAGAGAAGATGGCTATTCTGCAAGACACCATCGCAACGCTAACAGGCGCTGGTTACCAGTTCATCGGCATGGACCACTTTGCAATGCCGGATGATGAGCTTGCTGTGGCTCAGCGTGAAGGTATTTTGCATCGCAATTTCCAAGGCTACACGACGCAAGGTGAATGTGACTTGGTCGGCTTTGGTGTTTCTGCAATTTCAATGATTGGTGATGCGTACGCGCAAAACCAAAAAGAGTTGAAGAAATACTACGCACAAGTGAATGAATCTCGCCATGCATTGTGGAAAGGCGTATCACTGGATGCGGATGACCTATTGCGCCGTGAAGTGATCAAACAGCTTATCTGTAACTTTAAGTTGGACAAGAAGGCCATTGAGTCTGAGTTCGGCGTGAAGTTCGATCAATACTTCAAAGAAGATTTAGGTCTACTGCAAACCTTTATCAATGATCAATTGGTAGAAGTGGATGACAGCGAAATTCGCGTTACCCTGCGTGGCCGCCTTCTGATTCGCAACATCTGCATGTGCTTCGATAAGTACCTACGAGCGAAAGCGCGTCAGCAGCAGTTTTCTCGCGTTATCTAACCTCTAAGCAGATTTCGAATACAAAAAATGCCAGCAGATGCTGGCATTTTTTATGTCTTTCGCGGCAATTAAACGCGATCTTTCACTTTTTCTTTCAGCTCAGTTTTCTCTGCGTCTGATAGGAAAGCGATATCTAGGCCGTTGATTTGCGCTTGGCGAATCTGTTCTTGAGTTAGACCTGCTGCTGGAGCCGCCACTTCGTATTCGTAAGGCAGTTCAATACCTTCCACAGCTGGATCGTCTGTGTTCAGACACGCAAGTACACCGTGATCTAGGAACTGTTTCAGTGGGTGGTTTGCTAATGACTCAACCGTGCTGGTTTGGAAGTTAGACGTCAGGCACGATTCAATACCAATGCGATTTTCTGCAAGGTAATCCATCAGTTTAGGGTCGTGAATTGCTTTCACGCCGTGACCGATACGCGTAGCACCAAGTTCTTGGATTGCTTGCCACATGCTTTCTGCACCCGCCGCTTCACCAGCGTGGACAGTCACATTCAGACCTGCGTCGCGCACTTGCTTGAAGTGAGAAACAAAACGATCACCCGGTTGGCCAAGCTCATCACCAGCTAGGTCAACAGCGACCATGTGGTCTTTTTGGCTAAGGATTGCATCCAGCTCTTGCTGACAAGCATCAGTACCGAAAGTACGGCTCATGATACCGATTAGGTTTGCCTTGATGCCAAAATCGCGCATACCCGCTTGCACGCCATCAACCACGGCTTCCACAACGCCTGCCACTGGCAGTTTATGTTTCATTGCCATGTAGTAAGGAGAGAAGCGAAGTTCGGCGTAGTCGATTTGCGCGTTCAGTGCGTCTTCTACGTTTTCGTAAGCAACGCGGCGACATGCGTCTAGATCGCCCAGTACCGCCACACCCCAATCAAGCTTAGAAAGGAAGGCTACAAGAGATGGCTCAGCTTCAACAATTTGAACGTGTGGTGTTAGCGATTCGATATCGTAAGCAGGCAGAGCAATACCAAATTGCTGACCAAGCTCAAGAATAGTCTTAGTACGAATGTTACCGTCAAGGTGACGGTGCAAATCAGTTAGGGGAAGATTCTTAGTTATCATTATGTCGATCCGGGTTGTTTGTTGTGAACAGGAACTCAGCCCAAACATTATCAATGACAATACATGGGGAAGATTTGCAGTTAAGTATAAATAACAGTTAGGTAGATTGTCAGTAGAGGATGACTAGGAATTCAACGATTTCCGTTGTTTTCTACTTCATGTTAACCAAATGTGTTGGCCATTCTTCCATCGGCATAGGGCGGCTGTAATAGAAGCCTTGCACTTGATTACATCCAAGCGAGCTGAGCAATTGTGCTTGCGCAGCGGTTTCTACCCCTTCTGCCACAACATTGGTTTTCATGCCCTTGGTGATGTTGATGATCGCCGCAACCACAGAGCTGTCGAGGTTCTCTTTGGTAAGGCGATTAATGAAGGTGCGATCTATTTTCAAGCAGGTAAACGGCAACGCATGTAAGTAAGCTAATGACGAGTAACCTGTACCGAAGTCATCAATCGCAATACCCAGTCCCATCTCTCTCAGCTTGAGTAAGTTATCCAATGTCGTTGGTGCGCTGTCAATAATACGCGACTCGGTGATCTCTAACGTCACGTTATTTGCTGCAAGGCCAGTTGTGTGCAGAACTTTCGCAACGGACTCAACGAAGTTAGGGCTCGACAACTGATGAACCGACACATTGACGTGCAGTTGGAAGTCATGCGGCCATTGTTTGTTGTCGATGGCTTTTCGAGTGTCACTACAAGCTTGGAAAAGGATTTGCTGACCAATGGTTTTGATCATGCCGCTTTCTTCTGCGATAGGGATGAAGTCGAGTGGTGAAATCATGCCAGATTCACTGTGCCAGCGAGCCAATGCCTCCGCACCACAAATGTTGCCCGTTGCGAGGTCAATGATCGGCTGATAAAAAGGTACAAACTCTCGGTTATCAATACCCGTCTGGATCTTTGCCAACATCTGAGTTCTGAACTTAGAAGCACTCGCCATCTCTGGGCTGTAATGGCAAACGCTGGTGCGGGAATCTTGTTTGGCATAGCTGAGCGCAATACTGGCGTTACGCAGCCATAGCGACATGGTTTGCTCTGGTTGTGTGCGAACGACACCAACAGAAATCTTGATGACCACAGTTTCACCATCAAGCATGAATGGCGCTGCCAGCAGCTGTTGTAGGCGTCGCTCGGTCAAGCGGATGTCTTCATCTGAGTGTGTCGTTGGCATGAATACCGCAAATTCATCACCACCAATTCGAGCGAGTGTCGCTTCGTCATGAAGTTGCTGTTTGAGTCTCTCTGCAATATGAATCAGCAGCTGATCGCCATTGTGATGGCCGATACTGTCGTTGATATCCCTAAATTTGTTGATCCCAATAAGATACAAGCTACCTTGGCCCGAATGAGTCAACGTTTCGCTCACTTCTATCAAACCTTGGCGACTGTATAAGCGGGTAAGAGAATCAAATTCAAGCTGTTCACGTAGTGCTTTAAATGAGGCTTTTAGATTTCCCTTCATTTCATTAAAGGCTTGTACCAGAACGGTGGTTTCGTACACGTAGCCCGGCTTAGGCATGGTGCTATCCCAATCCCCTTTGGCTAAATGCTGTGCGGCCGTTGCGGTGGCATTGATAGGGCGAGTAACCCGATTGAATATCAGCATGCTAATAACGATGCCAAATAAACTGACTAAAAAGCCGACTATCCAACTCTTTTGTTGGCTTTTCGGAAGCGTACCGAGTAGCTCTGTTTCTGAGATTGAAGTGCCAATAAACCAAGTTAAGCCATTGGCATCGTAGTACGGTGTGATACGGCTAAAGGTACGTTGGCCATTAAAATCGAATTCGAATGTGTAGGGTTGGTCGCTGTAAGTGAGTGATTGTCCACTTACACGTGCAGCGCTCATTTGAATAATTGGGTCGATGCTTTCTTCTGCTAGCAGGCGCTGCCCTTTGTCTGAAAACTTTGTTCCCCATGAAATCACGCTGCCTTGCCCCGAATGAGCGACTAAGCGATGTGCTTGGTCCATGATATAAACAGAGGCGTTGGTCTCTTGTTTGAGCTCTTGTAGGAACTGATTGAAGGTATTAATGCGCACATCGGTTACTAACACACCAGCAAATTTACCCTGCTCAAATACCGGAGTCATGGCAGATAGCGTAATGTCTTGGCGCTCGTCTGCATTGGCGTAAATCGGTGACCAATGTGGCTTTTTATCTTGCGCGACAGGCTGATACCAAGGGCGAGTGCGAGGGTCATACGACGCAATAACCGTGCGAATATCGTCACTGATTTCTTCACTGCCGTAAATCACTAAGTTGCCATCGGTTCGGTGGTCTTGCACCATGAGGGTATAGGCGTCAGCTGACTCACGTCGAAAGCCGGTAAAGTCACCCGTTTCTGAGCCAAAGGCAATCACATCCAGTTGTGGCATCGAGTGGTACAAGTCTTTGAAGGCACTAAGCAGATAAGCTTGAACGTCTTTGGTGTCGTTTGGGTGGTAAAGGTTGTGATAACTGACGTTGTGCCCTAGAGCGTTAACGGCAGTGAAAGGCTTGCGCAGGTAGTCATTGAGGTGGTCGTGAACACTCTCCGTGAGGACAGAAAGCTGTTTGTCACTGATGTCGGTGACGACTTCTTCGTAGCTCTGTTTTTGGACGTAGACAATCACACCGATAGCCAGCAAAAAAATCATCACAAATGGGATGAGAACAGCAGTGCGTAGTGTAATTTGAGTCGTCGCGTTTGACATTGCCTAGTCACATAAGGGGTGTCGTACCATAATTGTACTGACACTTAGGTTATCAAGCGAGCGAAAAAGTGTGCGCTTGATAACCATTTGTCAAACTCGTAACCGTTCGAGATCAGTACAATTCTTTTAATTTCCGAGTTAGGGTATTGCGTCCCCATCCAAGTACTTTAGCGGCATCTTGCTTGTGACCTTTAGTGTGTTCTAACGCCGCTTCCAATAAAATGCGTTCAAATTCTGGCAAAGCGTAGGAGAGCAGTTCTTTATCCCCAGCTTCTAGCGCATGGCGTGCCCAATCCGCTAATTGTTCTTGCCAACTGCCGCTGGTGGCTTCGGTGACGATTTTCTTCTCTTCCAGCAGCTCTGCAGGCAAGTCACTTGGCAAGACTTCGCTACCGCTTGCCATCACAGTCAGCCAACGACAGATGTTTTCTAACTGACGTACGTTACCCGGCCAATCGAGACGGTTAAGAATTTCGACCGAAGAAGGGTGCAGTGTTTTGGTTTCGACACCGAGCTCATCAGCTGCACGAACCAAGAAGTGCTGTGTCAGCTTTTCGATGTCTTGCTTACGTTCTCTCAGTGCTGGGATCTGTACACGAATGACGTTTAAACGGTGGAATAAATCCTCACGGAAATCGCCTTCGTGAACCAGCTTTTCTAGGTTTTGGTGGGTTGCCGCCACGATGCGAACATCCACGCGAATTGGAGAGTGGCCACCGACTCGATAGAACTGACCGTCCGCCAAAACACGCAATAAACGCGTTTGGATATCCAGCGGCATGTCACCGATTTCATCCAAAAACAGGGTACCGCCATTAGCTTGCTCAAAACGACCTTGGCGAACGCTATTTGCACCAGTAAATGCGCCTTTCTCGTGACCAAACAACTCCGATTCAATTAAGTCTTTTGGGATCGCGGCCATATTGAGGGCAATAAAAGGTTTGTTGGCGCGCGGGCTGTGGCGGTGTAGGGCGTGAGCAACCAGTTCTTTACCAGTACCGGATTCACCATTGATCAGAACGGAAATCGAAGAACGCGATAAACGACCGATGGCACGAAACACTTCCTGCATCGCAGGAGCTTCACCAATAATTTCAGGCGTGTCGGTTGGGATATCATCAGGCAGAAGTTGCTCGCGTTTGTTCTCTTGGCTATGGGCTATCGCACGTTCTACTAGCGTTAGAGTTTCATCAATATCAAATGGCTTTGGTAGGTATTCGAAAGCGCCTTTTTGATAAGCGTTCACCGCCGCATCCAAATCGGAGTGCGCCGTCATGATGATTACGGGCAGGTCGGGGTAATCACGCTGAACCTGCTTTAGTAGCTCCAAGCCATCGATACCCGGCATGCGAATGTCTGAGACCAAAACGTCTGGTACTTCACGCTCTAGCGCCATTAACACGCTTTCTCCGTCCGCATAGGTTTCGCATTTTATGTTGGCAGAGGAGAGGGTTTTCTCCATTACCCAACGAATCGAACTGTCGTCATCGACGACCCAAACATATCCTTTACTCATGTAATAAATCCTTGCAGCAAAAGCCTAAAAACTGACGAATCGAAAAGCCATTTAATCAAGTCAGATTGGCAAATAAATTGTAAAAGTGGTGTGACCTGGCCAACTCTCGACATCAATCTTGCCGTTGTGCTGGTCGATCAAATTTTGTGAAATAGACAAGCCAAGTCCTGTTCCGCCCTCACGGCCACTGACCATCGGGTAGAAAAGCGTGTCTTGTAGTTCTGGCGGGATACCCGGACCGTTGTCGGTGATCTCTACACGCGCCGCGAGTTTGCAACGCTGACCATGAATATTGGCTTGATGCACCGTTCTGGTGCGTATGGTTATTTTGCCATGCTCTTGGTGAGAGAGGATTTGCGCCGCATTGCTTACAATGTTGAGCATCGCCTGTTCGATTTGGTCAGCGTCCATTAAAATCTCTGGCAAGCTCGGATCGTAATCACGCTCAATCACAACCGAATGCTGAGATTCTAACTCAACCAATTGACGCACTTTTTCAAGCACTTGGTGTAGGTTCTCTTGGGTCTTTTTGCCCGGTTTTTGAGGCCCTAGCAAGCGATCGACTAATGCTCTCAAGCGGTCGGCTTGTTCAATAATGATGTGGGTGTATTCCGTCAAAGAAGGATCGGGCAGCATTTTCTCCAGTAACTGTGCTGCGCCGCGTAAACCGCCAAGTGGGTTTTTGATTTCATGCGCTAAACCACGCACCAAAAGCTTCGCCGCCTGCTGTTGGGCATGTTGGTTAAGCTCTTGAGTGAGTCGGCGTTGTTGGTCAATCTTACGCATCTCAACCAACAGCATTAACTGCTTCTGCCATGTGATCGGACTGACAGTCACTTCTAGCATCAAAGGGCGGCCATCAACCACAAAAGTCACGTCACTGTCCGTGATGCTTTGTCCGCTCTGCAATGGCTGAGTGAGGAGCGCAAGATCTAATGATGCATGCTGAATCAGCTGAGACAACGACTGCTCGACAATGCGCTTAGCACTTTGCGAGAACAAGAGTTCAGCCGCTGGGTTGGCGTAGCGGACGGCTAATCCATCATCGAGAATCAGCGTCGCTGTCACCATGTTATTGAGAATGGCACTGGAGAGACTAGTATCCACATTACGTCCTTGTTTGCGTTGTATTTGTGCGCTGCACTATATTGGTGCAATAGAACGTAAGTATGGCGAATAAACCTCAGAAGAAAAAGTGAAAAGCGCCATCAGAGTGCGGTTTTTTTCACTTAATATTCTACTTTGCCCCTTTAATGGTCGGCTTGATACTCGCTCTATGTAAATGCACCGTTATAGGGCTAGTAGATGCAATAAGCTTGCCGCTTCTTTTGGCTTGTACCGCAAGGGTGTGAGTTCCACGGTCGATGTTATTCAATTGCCATGTTAATCGGCTTTGTGGCGCACCGTATGGCTTGCCATCAAGGAAGAGTTGCAGTTGTTCACCAATGCCTAGCTTGCGGTTGGCTTCGAGTTGGATATTGATGGAGCCAGGGTTGCTACGAATGGTTTCATCGTGCTTTGGTGTCAGCATGGATAAGGAGAGCGGAAGAGGCTTGTCTGCTTTTGGTTTCTCATCGGTTTGAGGTTCTGATGTGTTTTTAGCTTGAGGAGCGAGAGACTCGGTACTCTCCACTCTTGGCGCTGGGGCACTGGATTCAAGGTTAGGTAGAGAGATGGCTTTCGCACCTTGACTTGGGGTGTCGCTAAAGTGCACCACGCCGTCTTTATCCACCCAAGTATAGGCAACTTGTGATGAGACAGTGGACGCCATTAAAAGGCCACTTAAGGCGCATAGCGATGGTAAAAGCTGAACTTTCATTGCTCACCTTCTTTTGATAGATGATTTCACGTTTGAGTGCTTAGCTCCTTGACCAATAAGGAAAAAGAGTTTGAGCGTATTTTAATTATCCCTCCATGTTAAACGCCCATATAGGGCGAGCGAATACAAAAAAGGCCCGCCTGCGAGGCGAGCCTAATATTTTGTTTCTGTGTTTACATTTTACACAGTTGAGACCTTATACAGAGTAGTAAAGTTCGAACTCTAGTGGGTGAGTTGTCATGTTTACTTTCTCTACGTCTTGAGCTTTAAGACCGATGTAAGAATCGATGAAGTCGTCAGAGAATACGCCGCCTGCTGTTAGGAACTCACGGTCAGCATCTAGTTCATCTAGTGCGTCTTTCAGTGAGTATGCAACTGTTGGGATTTCTGCTGCTTCTTCAGCTGGTAGGTCGTAAAGGTCTTTATCCATCGCTTCGCCTGGGTGGATCTTGTTCTTAATACCGTCAAGACCAGCCATTAGCATTGCTGCGAAACATAGGTATGGGTTAGCCGCTGGGTCACCGAAACGAACTTCGATACGACGCGCTTTAGGGCTTGGTACCACTGGAATACGGATAGAAGCAGAACGGTTACGAGCGGAGTAAGCTAGCATTACTGGTGCTTCGAAGCCTGGTACAAGACGCTTGTACGAGTTAGTTGCTGGGTTAGCAAATGCGTTGATTGCGCGAGCGTGCTTGATGATACCGCCGATGTAGTAAAGTGCAGTTTCAGATAGGCCGCCGTACTTGTCACCAGCAAATAGGTTTACACCGTCTTTTGCTAGAGATTGGTGAACGTGCATACCGCTACCGTTGTCACCAACTAGTGGCTTAGGCATGAATGTCGCAGTCTTACCAAACGCGTGAGCAACGTTGTGTACAACGTACTTGTAGATTTGGATTTCGTCAGCTTTCGTTGTTAGCGTGTTGAAGCGAGTTGCGATTTCGTTTTGACCCGCAGTTGCTACTTCGTGGTGGTGCGCTTCAACAACTAGGCCCATCTCTTCCATTACTAGACACATAGCAGAACGGATGTCTTGAGATGAATCTACAGGAGCTACTGGGAAGTAACCACCTTTAACGCCTGGACGGTGACCTTTGTTACCTTCTTCGTAATCAGAACCTGTGTTCCACGCTGCTTCTACGTCGTCAATCTTAAAGAAAGAACCAGACATGTCAGTCGCGAACTTAACGTCGTCAAATAGGAAGAACTCTGGCTCAGGACCGATAAGTACAGTGTCTGCAATGCCAGTAGAACGCATGAAGTCTTCAGCGCGTTTAGCGATAGAGCGAGGGTCACGGTCGTAGCCTTGCATTGTTGCAGGCTCAAGGATGTCACAACGGATGTTTAGCGTTGCATCTTCAGTGAATGGGTCAAGCACTGCAGAAGATGCGTCTGGCATCATAACCATGTCTGATTCGTTAATGCCTTTCCAGCCAGCAACTGATGAACCATCGAACATTTTACCTTCTTCGAAGAAGTCTGCGTCGATTTGGTGAGCAGGGATAGAGATGTGCTGCTCTTTACCTTTTGTATCAGTGAAGCGTAGGTCAACAAACTTAACTTCGTTTTCTTGGATCAGTGATAAAACGTTTTCTACTGACATCTTGGATAACCTCCAGTGTTAATAAAGCGGTAAGCTCGATTTATGAAAATTTGATTAAATCCAGCATTGATTAATCTGTTTGACATTTTATTAATCGATGCTGGTTTCTCTAAAGCCAAAACCGTGCCAAAAAAATTATTCCATTAATTTCAAGGAATTAAGTTTTTAGATGCTAGTTTGGTGCAAACGTTTGCACCAAAATGATCTCTGAATGCACCATATTGGTGCTAATTTAAATTATTGCACCACAATGTGACAATCACGTTGCTTATCTAGCCCAGATTTTGAGCAAGAGTCAATTTGTAATAAGCAACGATTGGAATAAAATTGCGTTGAATCAATTCGAGTAACGGAAGAAAGTGGGCGCTAAGCGTAAAATTGATAGAAAAGCTAAGGAGTAGATCACATATTTCTAGGCTTTTTGCTAAAATCTGGTACATTATGGCCGTTTTTTTAATCAGCAAATGTCGCCAGAGAGCACCCGTTCTCGGCATGGGGGCATTTCATCTATCTAAGTGAATCAATATCCATGGCTACTCCACAGATTGATAAATTAAGAAATATCGCGATTATCGCGCACGTTGACCACGGTAAAACAACGTTGGTTGACAAGCTGCTACAACAATCAGGCACGCTAGAGTCTCGCGGTGAAGCTGAAGAGCGAGTCATGGACTCGAACGACATTGAGAAAGAGCGTGGCATTACCATTCTTGCTAAAAACACAGCAATTAACTGGAATGACTACCGCATCAACATCGTAGATACTCCGGGACACGCGGACTTCGGTGGTGAAGTAGAACGTATCATGTCGATGGTAGATTCAGTACTACTTATCGTTGACGCAGTTGACGGCCCAATGCCGCAAACGCGTTTCGTAACTCAAAAAGCATTCGCTCACGGTCTTAAGCCAATCGTTGTAATCAACAAGATTGACCGTCCTGGTGCTCGTCCTGATTGGGTTATGGACCAAGTATTCGACCTATTCGACAACCTAGGTGCAACTGACGAACAGCTAGACTTTAAAGTAGTTTACGCTTCAGCACTTAACGGTTGGGCTGCGCTAGAAGAAGGCGAAACTGGCGAGAACATGGAACCACTGTTCCAAACTATCGTTGAAGAAGTGACTGCACCTCAAGTTGACCTAGATGGTCCTCTACAGATGCAAGTTTCTCAGCTAGATTACAGCTCTTACGTTGGTGTTATCGGTGTTGCTCGTGTAACTCGTGGTAGCGTTAAGCCAAACCAACAAGTAACAGTTATCGGTGCTGACGGTAAAACTCGCAACGGTAAAGTGGGCACAGTAATGGGCTACCTAGGCCTAGATCGTCACGAAGTTGAGCAAGCGAACGCGGGTGATATTGTTGCAATCACTGGCCTTGGTGAGCTAAAAATCTCTGACACTATCTGTGCACAAAACGCAGTAGAAGCACTACCTGCGCTTTCTGTTGATGAACCAACAGTAACGATGACGTTCCAAGTAAACACGTCTCCATTCGCTGGTAAAGAAGGTAAGTTCGTGACTTCACGTAACATCCTTGAGCGTCTAGAGAAAGAATTGGTACACAACGTTGCACTACGTGTTGAGCAAACAGACGATCCAGACAAATTCCGCGTATCAGGTCGTGGTGAACTTCACCTTTCTATCCTGATCGAAAACATGCGTCGTGAAGGCTTCGAGCTTGCTGTATCTCGTCCAGAAGTAATCATCAAAGAAGAAGATGGTCAGCTAATGGAACCGTTCGAGACTGTAACGATCGACGTTATGGAAGAGCACCAAGGCGGCATCATGGAGAACATCGGCCTACGTAAAGGTGAGCTGAAAGACATGTCTCCAGATGGTAAAGGCCGTGTACGTATGGACTTCGAAATGCCATCACGTGGTCTTATCGGTTTCCAAACTGAGTTCATGACACTGACTTCAGGTTCTGGTCTTCTATACCATACATTTGACCACTACGGCCCACACAAAGGCGGTAACATCGGTCAACGTGTTAACGGTGTACTAATCGCGAACGCGATGGGTAAAGCGCTAACAAACGCACTGTTTAACCTACAAGAACGTGGTCGTCTATTCATCGGTCACGGTGTTGAAGTTTACGAAGGCATGGTTATCGGTATTCACAGCCGCGACAACGACCTAACAGTAAACGCACTGAAAGGTAAGCAGCTAACTAACGTTCGTGCATCTGGTACAGATGACGCACAGGTTCTTACTCCGCCAATCAAGATGACTCTTGAGCAAGCACTAGAGTTCATCGATGATGACGAACTAGTAGAAGTAACACCTGAAAGCATCCGTATCCGTAAGAAATTCCTAACGGAAAGCGATCGTAAGCGTGCTTCACGTTCAGCAAAATAATCTGCTGTAACGGATTCTATTAAGAAAAAACCCGAGTTTCGCTCGGGTTTTTTTGTATCTAAAGGAATGAGGTTATGAAGCCAATTGTGATTACGGGTGGTCCTGGAGCGGGCAAAACCACTTTATTGAATGCGTTGGGAGAGTTGGGTTACGCCATCTTTGCTGAGGGCTCTCGCACCTTAATTGAGCAGCAAAGCCAGTTGGACAACGGTGTCTTGCCTTGGACCAACCTACCTGAGTTTGCCAACTTGTGCCTTGAGTTAATGGGGAAGCAGAAGCAAGAAGCACTGAGTCATGAGGTTGCCTTCGTTGACCGTGCTATCCCAGACATCGTGGCATACCTACAAGTTGGAGGTTGTCCTGTTGAGCAAGCCTTCTTGACTGAGAGTGCTGGGTACCAGAGTAAGGTGCTTACTTGTCGACCTGAGGCCTCTATCTATGTTCAAGACGATGTGCGTCCACATAGCTTTGAAGAAGCGCTACAAATCCATCAAACCCTAGTCGATACCTATGCGGAACTGGGCTATGAAGTCGTCGAAGTACCATGGGGAAGTGTGGAAGAACGAGTGGCGTTTGTTCGACAAGTAATGGGCTTAGTGGTCGAGGTAGAAGGTGAGGAAGGTGATTAGAGCTCGGTAGGTATTCAGCTCACCTAGCGAAGAACTGAGTTTGGTCACTAGATAGCAAAACCTCCTCACGAGGAGGAGGCTTTATCGAATTACTTTTGACTCAGCTGTTGCAAGAACTTATCTGACTCAGCAATCGCAGCATTCATCTGCTTAATCGCGTATTGAATGTCTTTCTCTAGGCTAGAAAATTCGCCTTTCAATGAACCAATCGCGCTTGCGTTCAAGTTATGCTTCAGATAAAGCGTGTTGTCACGCAGCGTGTTCAATACTGGCGTCATCTTGTCTTCTGCACGCTTCATCGCGCTAAGCATGGTTTTGTAAGATGCTTTCGTCTCACGCAGTTTTTGTTCGCTAGAGCGACGTAGTTTCGCACTGGTGTACAGGTCTAATTCGCCTTGCCATTCCTCAAACAGAGCATCCGATACATCTTCAATTGCAGCAATGCGGTCGCGCACATCTTGCGCCGCTTTTTCGCTGTCTTCGTATTTATCGTTAATGTTGTTGTAGACGCTTTCTAGTTCACCGCCGTCAAAGTTGGTTAGAGCAGAAAGGGCTTCTAGCGCGCTGGTGAACTCTTCTTGTGCGTCTTGTTGCGATTCTTTGGCGTCTTCTACGCGATCAACCATAATGTCACGTTTGTGGTAACCCACTTGTTCCATTGCTGAATAATATGCGGACTGACATCCTGTCAAAGTGAAAATTGATAGTACAATTGCTAATAAATAAGGCATTCTTATGTCCTCGACGCTAATTTATGGGATGAACTATGAACCAGTTATCAGAGAGTTACAAGGTGAGATTGAGCAAGCTCGTGCCGGGGAGCGTCGCGTTTTTCAAATATTTGCTCAAGCGTATGACGCACGATCGCGTTAACGTTAATGCAGGCTATCTAGCTTACATCACTTTGTTGTCTATTGTGCCAATGTTGACGGTACTTTTATCGATATTGTCGAAGTTTCCGGTGTTTGAGAATGTGGGTGAAACCTTGCAAGGTTACATCATTGATAACTTTGTCCCAGCTTCTGGAGATGCAGTAAGAACTGCGCTACAAGAGTTCGTCTCAAACACAGGCAAAATGACCGCCGTGGGTGGTGCTTTCTTGTTTGTCGCGGCTTTGATGCTGATTTCTAATATCGACAAAAACTTAAACTACATTTGGCGAGTGAAAGACAAACGTCGTCCTGTGTTCTCTTTCTCTATGTATTGGATGGTGTTGACGCTTGGCCCTATCTTAGTGGGTGCGAGTATTGCTGCAACATCCTATGTGACATCGCTAAAGCTGATTGAAAACGAAACCTTATCGGGCGCATATAACCTGTTTTTACGTTGGTTACCTTTACTGCTGTCCTTCTTTGCTTTCATGGGCCTGTACTTCTTAGTACCAAATAAAAAGGTTTATCTATCCCATGGCGCGGTTGGTGCTGCTATTGCTGCCGTGCTGTTTGAACTGAGTAAGAAAGGTTTTGCCTTCTACATTACTCAATTCCCGTCATATCAGCTGATTTACGGTGCGCTCGCTGCGATTCCGATCCTGTTTGTGTGGGTGTATTTGTGTTGGCTGATCGTATTGATTGGCGCGGAAGTCACTGCTGCTCTAGGCGAAAGAGAGCACTGGAGTGACGACCTAGAAATGATACACTCGACCGCTGAATTGCAATTAACAGATGAAGGAAGCGAGAGTCGTGATAGCGCTAATTCAACGAGTCAGTGAAGCCGCCGTCCGTGTAGACGGTGAAGTTGTCGGTGAAATCGACCAAGGTCTACTTGTCCTACTTGGCGTAGAGAAGGACGATGATGAAGCAAAAGCAAAACGTTTGATGGAGCGCGTAACCACTTATCGTGTGTTTGAAGACGATGAAGGCAAAATGAACCTTAACGTTAAACAAGTGAACGGTAAGGTTTTGGTGGTGTCTCAATTTACGTTACCAGCGGATACCAAAAAAGGCACTCGCGCAGGCTTTTCTCGTGGCGCGCCCCCTGCGGATGCAGAACGTCTGTATGACTACTTTTCTGACTTGTGTGAGCAAGAACTGCCAACACAACGCGGCCGCTTCGCAGCGGATATGAAAGTGTCATTAATTAATGACGGTCCAGTGACTTTTTGGCTACAGGTCTAATCTGGCAACCACAACATCATGGTCTAAGCTTTAAGCCCAAGTAAATTGAATTTGCTTGGGTATTTTCCTCTAAGGCTTTCATTTGATTTGTACTTTCAAAGGATTGATATGTTCAAACTCATAACTCCAAAAACAGAAAATCAGCTCAACAAGTACTATCAATTTCGTTGGCAGTTGCTGCGCGAACCTTGGCGTATGCCAGTAGGCTCCGAGCGTGATGAGTACGATGGCATGAGCCATCACCGCATGATTACCGACAGTCGTGGTCGTCCGATGGCGATTGGTCGTTTATACATCACTCCTGATAATGATGGTCAGATCCGCTACATGGCGGTGAAGAACAATCGTCGTAGCAAAGGTATGGGCTCATTAGTGCTGGTGGCGCTTGAGTCGTTAGCTCGTCAGGAAGGGGCGAAGCGTCTGGTATGTAATGCCCGTGAAGACGCGATTGCTTTCTATGAAAAGAATGGCTTTGAGCGTCGCGGCGAACTGACCGACGAGCGTGGCCCGGTGCGTCACCAACAAATGGTCAAACAGCTTGATCCAATGGCCGATGTATTGCGTCGCCCAGATTGGTGTACCGAGCTGCAACAGCGTTGGGAGGCACAGATCCCGATTGCAGACAAAATGGGCATCAAAATCAACCAGTACACTGGTTATCAGTTTGAATGCAGCGCGCAGCTCAACCCAAACCTGAACCCGCATAACACCATGTTTGCAGGTTCTGCGTTTACCTTAGCAACGCTAACTGGTTGGGGCATGACGTGGTTGCTGATGAAAGAACGCGGTTTGCACGGTGATATTGTGTTGGCGGATAGCTCGATTCGTTATCGCCATCCTGTTGAAGAGAACCCAGTCGCGAGCACGTCATTAGATGGCATTAGTGGTGACTTGGATAGGCTCGCTTCAGGGCGTAAAGCGCGTATCGTTATCCACGTAGTGATTTACAGTGGAGATGTGCCAGCGGTGGATTTTGTCGGTACGTACATGCTACTACCGAATTACTCTAAGTTACTCAGCTGTTAGATTCTCAGACTTTGGTATTTCTTGTGGCGCATCTTGGTTTTCAGATGCGCTTTGTTCTGCCTTGGTTTCATCGATAGCTGAGTTCTCGCTTTCTTTCGATGATTTTTCTACAAGGTCTGAGTCTTTTTGTTCTGTGATAAGTTGCTCTTCAGAGTGCGCAGCTGTGGTCGACTCTTTTTCTTCTGCCACTTCCTCACTTAACTCTTCTTCAGGTTGTTCGATGTTGATTGCGTCGATGTTTGTCACGCCGGTCGCTTCGGGAGCGCTCTGTTCTGGCTCCACCGGCTCTGTCTGCTTTGGCTTATTTAGGCACTCATTTGTTTCCACTTCGCCACTCAGTACATCACCTTTGATCATTCCACACGATTCTTTAAGTTGATAGTTCACACCGCTCAGTGGGTTGTTCGCCATATCAAACTCTCCAGATAGCTTACCTGAGATAGCTTTGCCGGAAATGGTCACGGGTTCTAGCTTCACTTCGCCGCGCTGAGCCTCTAAGCGCAATGGGCTGAAGGTGATTACCTTGAGCGAATCATCTGCTTGTGACTTCAAGGTGGTATCGCGCAGGTTAGCTTCCACTTCTCCCGACAAGCTGTAAGCAAGCATGTTTTGATCGCCTGCTAAGCCTTTTAAATCAAGACTTAAGTCTGAGAAGCCATTGACCGCAAGTGCCATTGGTAAGTATGGATGAAGTAATTGCAGTGGAATACCATCCGCATTGAGGTTAAGCGCCCAAGGTTGGCTGGTGGTGCTGAGATCGATTTGACCCAAGCCTTCGATATAGCCTTGCTCTAACGGGGCAAATAAGCGTGTCAGTTGCCAGAAGCCGTTTTCACTCTGTGTTGTAATTGCTGCGTGTGAGGTGATGACTTGGTCGTAACTCGCGTTGACGACGCTGGCATCAAGCTTGCCGCTCCAAATGCCCCACTGACCATTGCTGTGTTTTACTTCGAGCTGGTCACCTTCCAAATTCAAGCCAGAAAGCTGCCAGTAAGGTTGTTTGGATAACTGGATTACTTGGCTGCGTTCTATCTCTAACTGCTTCACATCGACTTGCTGGAGCTTCTCTGTGGCTTTTTGCCACCAGTCAGTCTTGTCATCTGGTTGGATAGCCCATTTTAAGCCGCTGATGGTCGCATTGTTGATTTTCCAATGGTCAGGTTCGAAGTCGCCAGATACCTGAACGCTACCTTGCTGCCAATCCAAGCTCAGTTCTTTCAATTTGACAGCCCCTGGCTTGAGTTGGGCGTTTAAACGAGGCTCAACCGCGGTTTGGTCTTGGAAACTGACACTGTCAGCTTGCAGAGAAATCTGCGCCGTTGTGCTCCATAATGACAGCGGGAGCGAAGCGTTTTCTACCGATAACTCAAGGTTTTGCCAATGCCAGTCTCCGTATTCGATATCCGCATTGAGCAAATCGAGGCTGTTGAGATGGTTGATATTAACGGGCAACGCTTGCCATGGTTTGGCGAGTAAGGATTGCAGTTGTAGATTGTCGATTTTCAGCTTATCAACGGTCACGTTAATCAACGACCAACCTTGTGGGTATTGTTCACCCTGACCAGAGACTTCACTGCCACGCCATTTAAACGATGCGCCATAAAGTGTGCTGTCTTGCGCTTTGTAGTCCACATCGACAAGCAGTTTATTGAAAGCTTCACCATTCCAATACAATTGTTCGGCAGAGAGCTGAACCTCACCATAAGGCATTTGCTGCGTGTCACTCGACCAAGTAGGGTCTTGGATTTGGACGTTCAAACCATTAATGCTGAATGCATCATCGGCGTAATCGATGTTCTTCAAGGCGATTTGATGGAAATAAACATTGTTGAGCTCTGGCATTGTTGGCATACCTTGCTGCAGGCTCAGTCCATCAATCAACAGGCTATCGACAATCCATATTCCATCGCGGCGAACATCAGGGTTTAGCCATAGATCGACTTGCTCGATGAAGGGTAATTGGTCTTGTTTGGTCGCTATCCCACTCAGGGTTAGGTGGTAGGGAAACTCGTATTGAACGTTTTCTGCTTGCAATGGCAAGTCGACTAGATCAGAAAACAGGTTCCATGTTTGACGAGAATAAGAGGTGGTCAGCATGCCCACAAAGACGGCTGGAATCGCGATCGCCAGTATGACGATAAGAAGTAGAATTCGACCTGCTGTTTTCATCCCTGCCAAAACCTGTCTGTAAATTGGGGTAAGTGAGTATCGACTTACTTAGATAGGCTTAAGCTTGTATCAATCTCTGGTTGGATTCAATAAAAAGCCCCTCAAAAGAGGGGCTTGAAGATTATTTTTGTAGCTAAGTCACGAAGGCTTAACGAGTGGCTTAGTCTAGCTGAGGGCCAGCTGCCACTAGTGATTTGCCTTCTGCGTTGTCAGTGTACTTATCAAAGTTGTTGATGAAGCGCTCTGCCAAGTCTTTTGCTTTGCTTTCCCATTGTAGTGGGTCAACATAGGTATCACGTGGGTCAAGGATGCTTGGATCCACACCTGGTAGTGAAGTTGGCACTTCTAGGTTGAAGATTGGAATGTGCTTAGTTTTCGCTTCTTCAATCGAACCATCAAGGATCGCATCAATGATGCCGCGTGTATCTTGGATAGAGATACGTTTGCCGCTGCCGTTCCAGCCGGTGTTGACTAGGTAAGCTTCTGCACCGGCTGCTTCCATGCGTTTCACTAGTACTTCTGCGTACTTAGTTGGGTGTAGAGTTAGGAACGCTGCACCAAAACACGCTGAGAACGTTGGCGTTGGTTCAGTGATGCCACGCTCAGTACCTGCTAGCTTAGCGGTAAAGCCAGACAAGAAGTGGTATTTAGTTTGCTCAGGAGTCAGTTTAGAAACCGGAGGAAGTACGCCGAACGCATCAGCCGATAGGAAAATCACTTTGTTTGCGTGACCACCTTTCGATACTGGCTTAACGATGTTGTCGATGTGATGCAGTGGGTAAGACACACGAGTGTTCTCAGTCTTAGAACCGTCATCAAAGTCGATAGAACCATCGCTACGAACCGTTACGTTCTCTAACAGCGCATCACGGCGGATAGCGTTGTAGATATCAGGCTCAGCTTCTTTCGATAGCTTGATGGTTTTCGCGTAACAGCCGCCTTCGAAGTTGAACACGCCGTCGTCATCCCAACCGTGCTCGTCATCACCAATCAGTGCACGTTTAGGATCAGTTGATAGGGTCGTTTTACCTGTGCCAGATAGACCGAAGAAGATCGCAACATCGCCTTCTTCACCCATGTTTGCACTACAGTGCATTGATGCGATGTCTTTTAGCGGAAGGAAGTAGTTCATCATTGCGAACATGCCTTTCTTCATTTCGCCGCCGTACCAAGTACCACCGATCAACTGAGTGCGCTCTGTTAGGTTGAACACAGTGAAGTTTTCAGAGTTCAGACCATGCTCTTCCCACTTCTCGTTGGTGCACTTCGCACCGTTCATTACCACAAAATCAGGTTCAAACGTTGCCAACTCTTCTTCTGTTGGACGGATGAACATGTTTTTCACGAAGTGCGCTTGCCACGCTACTTCAGTGATCACTCGAATGCTCAAACGAGTGTCTGGGTTTGCACCACAATAACCGTCAATCACAAATAGACGCTTGCCTGAAAGCTGGTTGGTCACTAGCTCTTTTAGGTCGTCCCATACTTCTTTGTTGATTGGTTTGTTGTCGTTTTTCACCGCGTCAGAAGTCCACCACATGTGCTCTTCTGTCGTTGCATCTTTAACAATGTACTTATCTTTTGGTGAGCGACCAGTAAAGATACCAGTGTCTACGGCAACCGCGCCGAGTTCTGTAACCACACCACGTTCATAACCTGTTAGGTCAGCACGGGTCTCTTCCTCAAACAGCATTTCGTAGCTTGGGTTGCGAACAACCTCTTTAACGTTGTGCAGTCCGTGTTTGGTTAGATCAAGTGTTGCAGCCTTTGTATGTTCCATAACGGTCATAGGTGCTCCTTATAAGGATTTTTGTAGGGATTTTGTAAGAATGTTTTAATTTTTATCTGCTCACCATGCTAGCAACGGGGCGGGGAGAAAACAGGGATATAGTTCAAAAATTATCCATGATTTCAGTGTGGTTTTAGGTAACCCGTCACATATTGGTGCGAATAGTTTATCGTGGCCGCAAACCTTTGCGCTAGGGCAAAAGAATTATTAATTATTTAAAATTAAGCGGTTGCTTTATTACGTTGGAGGCTAAGGTATACGAGGGGTTGATCACAAAAAGGCCAGCGTGATGCTGGCCTTTTGATAGGAAAATTACATGCTTGTTAAGCTATGAAAATTAATGCACGGTTTTATTGCCGGAAGTTGCTTGCGTATACAGTTCGGTAATTTCAGGTTCGTCGAACGTGTATGACGTGCCGCAGTAATCACAATGTAAAGAAATTGTACCTTCTTCCGCCAAAATGTCATAAATTTCAGATTTATCAACTGTGATGATCGCCGCGCCACTGCGCTCGCGAGAACAACCACAGTGGAACTCCACAGGTTGTGGCTCGTATAGGCGAACAGAGTCTTGGTTGTATAGACGGTAAAGCAGTTCGTTTGCTGGTAGCGTGAACAGCTCTTCGTTCTTAACCGTTGCTGTTAGTTGCTCTAGGTGTTCAAAGTCTTCAGGAGTACCTGTACCGTCTGGCATTACCTGAATCATCATACCTGCCGCATGCTTTTTGCCTTCGTGCTCGCCAGTGCGGATCCACAAACGCGTTTTTAGCTGCTCTGAGTTTGCGAAGTAGCCTTCGATAACGTCAGCCAGTGTTTCACCTTCTAGGCCAACCACGCCTTGGTAGCGTTCGCCTTTTTTCGGCTCGATGGTGATCACTAGGTAACCTTTGCCCATCATTTCGTGCAGCGTTGCGTCATCAGCAATGTCGCCTTCCCAACGAGCTACGCCACGGATCTTCTGATCGTGGTCGCCATTGATGACTGCCAAAGATACAGGGCCATCACCTTGTAGTTGGATAGTGATTGAGCCTTCGAACTTCAAAGTTGCAGTTAAAAGTGTGGTTGAAACGAGTAGCTCACCCAACAGTTTTTGCAGTGCTGCCGGATATTCCTTGCTGGAGATAATACGTTGGTATGCTTCATCCAATTGAACCAACTCGCCACGTACAGAAAGATCTTCAAATAGGTAGCGGTTTAAAACATTATTTGCCATGGAGTGCTTTCCTCGTCGGTAATTCCGGCTTTTATTGGTGTTTGAACTTAATGATGTCGCGGCGCTGCTTTTTGTCTGGGCGGCGTTCCGGACTAGGGTTGTGGGCGTTGAGTTTACGCTGTTTCGCGAACTCTTCGCGTTGGCTGACGCTTTCGTCAGTTTCGCGATAGAGCGTTTGAGCGATTGGTGCGCCCATTCGACGATCAGAGATTTTCTCGATGATCACCGTCTTCTCTTCATTACCTTGACGAAGACGAATCTCAGCGCCCAACTCAACGGTTTTGCTTGGTTTGCTTCGTTGCCCATTATAGTGGACTTTACCGCCATCGACCATATTGCGTGCGATGGAACGGGTTTTATAAAATCTGGCAGCCCATAGCCATTTATCTAGCCTTACGGCTTCATTTGTGGAACTCATACGACTCTACACTATCTAATCACTGCAAGAATGATGCAGTGACTGGTGGATTATTCACCTACAGATGGAGCCAAGGCTGTTTTTTTTCAAGGGAGTTGGCAAAAACTGCATAAGAAAAAGGTATGAAAAGGAACTTGTGATATAGTTCACTGCTCTTTGTTGAGTAGTAATTTTATTGCAATTTTAGCAAGATAGAGTCGACACGCTTTCATTCATAGTGAAAGTCGACGGACGTAAGAATAAAGGAATCAATTCAGTGAAGCGTTTAGAGCTAAGTGCAGGATTATCAAGCAGCCCGCTACTGGCTCAGATTAAGTCCAACAATCACGTCATTCAAGCGAAACTAAGTTTGCTCTTAACTTGTCTATTTATAGCAATGACAGGTTGGATACTTGGTAAAGTGGTGTGGTTAGCAATGCCTCAAACCTCTGGTGTGACTCAATGGAAGCCATCAGCAAACGCTGTTGCGTCAACTAATAAAAAAGACGCGATTGATTTCAATGCCCTCCAAAATGCCAACTTGTTCGGAAAGTACACCGAGCAAAAGCCGGTCGTAGTAGAACAACCTGTCGTGCAAGATGCGCCTAAAACCCGCCTAAACCTAACACTTGTTGGTGCTGTTGCGAGCAGCAACGCAAAAACGAGCTTAGCGGTGATTGCAAACCGAGGTAAGCAGGCAACTTACGGCATCGGTGAAGAAATTGACGGCACGCGTGCAGAATTAAAAGCGGTTTTGGTTGATCGAGTGATCATTGATAACCAAGGTCGTGATGAAACCCTTATGTTGGAAGGCATCGAGTACAGCAAGTTGTCTGAGAGTCGTCCGGCAACTCGACCAAAAGCAGCGAAAGCGGATAACTCATCCGCAGTGAGTGAAAAGGTCGACCAAATTCGTGCGGAAATTGCTAAAGATCCGCAAAGCGTATTCAAGTACATCAACATTTCTCCGGTTAAGAAAGACGGAGGAATCATCGGCTATCGCGTCTCACCAGGTCGTGATGCGGCGTTGTTTAATGATGTCGGTCTAAAACCTGGTGATATTGCGGTGCAATTAAACGGGATCGATTTAAGTGATCCTTCATCTTCAGTAGAACTGATGCAAGTGATGAACGATCCGCAAGAACTGAATTTGACTGTTGAGCGCGATGGCCAGCAGTACGACATCTATATCCAATTGTAATACTTAGGCAAGCTGCGTAAGTTCAGGGAGACATACGTGAAACATTGGTTTAGCAAAAGTGCTTGGTTACTTGCAGGGACACTACTCTGCGCTCCGGGTGCGATGGCGAACGAGTTTAGTGCAAGTTTCAAAGGCACTGACATTCAAGAATTCATCAACATTGTAGGTCGTAACTTAGAGAAGACCATCATTGTTGACCCGTCTGTACGCGGCAAGATCGACGTGCGCAGCTATGACGTTTTAAACGAAGAGCAATACTACAGCTTCTTTTTAAACGTACTAGAGGTTTACGGTTACGCTGTTGTTGAAATGGATAACGGTGTACTAAAAGTCATCAAATCGAAAGATTCAAAAACTTCTGCAATTCCTGTTTTGGGTGATGACAGTGCAAAAGGCGACAGCGTGATTACACGTGTAGTTGCGGTGCGTAACGTATCGGTTCGTGAACTTTCTCCACTACTGCGCCAACTGATTGATAACGCAGGTGCGGGTAACGTGGTGCACTACGATCCAGCCAACATCATCTTGATCACCGGCCGTGCTGCGGTCGTAAATCGTTTGGCTGAAATCATCAAACGTGTTGACCAAGCGGGTGATAAAGAAATTGAAGTCGTAGAGCTGAGAAATGCTTCTGCGTCTGAAATGGTGCGTATTGTTGACGCTCTGAACAAAACGACCAATCAAAAGAGCACGCCTGAATTCCTTGAGCCAAAAATCGTTGCGGATGAGCGTACCAACTCAATCCTGATTTCTGGCGACCCTAAAGTTCGCGCGCGCTTGAAACGTTTGATTCGCCAACTTGACGTAGAAATGGCAACCAAAGGTAATAACCGCGTGGTTTACCTGAAGTATGCGAAAGCAGAAGACCTAGTTGATGTACTAAAAGGTGTATCTGACAACCTACAAGCGGAAAAGCAAGCGGGTCAAAAAGGCGCATCAAATGCGCAACGTGGAGAAGTGGTGATCGCAGCTCACGAAGCGACTAACTCGCTAGTTTTGACTGCTCCGCCAGATATCATGATGGCGCTGCAAGATGTGATTTCTCAACTGGATATCCGTCGTGCACAGGTTCTGATTGAAGCACTTATCGTTGAAATGTCAGAAGGTGACGGCATCAACCTTGGTGTTCAATGGGGTAACCTAGAAACAGGTGCGGTAATCCAATACGGCAACACTGGTGCGCAAATTGGTAACGTAATGGTTGGTCTTGAAGAAGCAAAAGATACAACTAAAGAAGAGAGTTACTGGAATGCAAACGGCGGTGAGGATGGAACTGGTGGTTTCGAAACTCGTCGCTATACCGAGGAAGGTGACTATTCGACTCTAGCGGCAGCACTTGGTGGTGTTAACGGCGCAGCAATGAGCATCATGATGGGTGACTGGACAGCATTGATTACTGCTGTATCATCGGATTCAAATTCAAACATTCTGTCTTCTCCAAGCATTACAGTGATGGATAACGGTGAAGCGTCGTTCATCGTTGGTGAAGAAGTACCGGTAATTACAGGCTCGACTGCAGGCTCGAACAATGACAACCCATTCCAAACGGTTGACCGTAAAGAAGTCGGTATCAAACTGAAAGTCGTGCCTCAAATCAACGAAGGCGACTCAGTTCAGCTGAATATCGAACAAGAAGTGTCTAACGTTCTAGGTGCAAATGGTGCGGTTGACGTACGTTTTGCTAAGCGTCAGCTAAACACCTCTGTGATGATCCAAGATGGTCAAATGCTGGTTCTTGGTGGCTTGGTTGATGAGCGTGCACTAGAAAGTGAATCAAAAGTGCCACTATTGGGTGATATCCCTGTGATTGGTCAATTGTTCAAGTCAACCAGCACGCAAACTGAGAAGCGTAACCTGATGGTATTCATCAAGCCAACCATCATCCGCGATGGTATGACGGCAGATGGTATTACTCAGCGTAAATACAACTTCATTCGTGCGGAGCAGCTTTACAAAGCACAAGAAGGCTTGAAGTTGATGGATGACTCAAATATCCCAGTGATTCCTGAGTTTGGCCAAGATCGTAAGCATCCTGCTGAAATCCAAGCGTTCATTGATCAGATGGTAAAGAATAATGGTTGATATGTTAGACACAGCGCCAAGTATGCGCCGTCTGCCATTCAGTTTTGCCAATCGCTTTAAACTGGTTTTGGAGACGGAGCACCCTGAGCGCCCTCCAATTCTGTATTACGTAGAGCCGCTTAACCCTGCGGCTCTGGTTGAAGTACGCCGAGTACTGAAACAAAACTTTATTCCTCAAGTGATGGACAAAGAAGCATTCGATAAAAAGCTCACGGAAGCGTATCAACGTGACTCTTCTGAAGCTCGTCAGTTGATGGAAGACATTGGCGCAGACAGCGATGACTTCTTCTCCTTAGCAGAAGAGCTACCTCATGATGAGGACTTGCTGGAATCTGAAGATGATGCGCCAATCATCAAATTGATCAACGCCATGTTGGGTGAAGCGATCAAAGAAGGGGCGTCGGATATCCATATCGAGACGTTCGAGAAAACCCTTTCGATTCGTTTCCGTGTTGATGGTGTATTGCGTGAAGTTCTAACCCCAAGCCGCAAACTAGCGCCTTTGCTGGTTTCTCGTGTGAAGGTTATGGCGAAACTCGACATTGCTGAAAAACGCGTACCTCAAGATGGTCGTATTTCTCTGCGTATCGGTGGTCGTGCGGTAGACGTTCGTGTATCTACCATGCCTTCGTCGCATGGTGAGCGCGTGGTAATGCGTCTATTGGATAAGAACGCCACTCGTCTTGATTTGCATAGTTTGGGTATGACGCCTTCAGTGCATGACAACTTCCGTCACCTGATTGGTCGTCCTCACGGCATCATTTTGGTGACCGGTCCGACAGGTTCGGGTAAGTCGACGACCTTGTACGCGGGCTTGCAGGAGATCAACAGCAACGAACGCAACATTCTAACGGTTGAAGACCCTATCGAATTCGATATTGATGGCATCGGCCAAACGCAGGTAAACCCGAAAGTTGATATGACTTTTGCGCGTGGTCTGCGTGCGATTCTTCGTCAAGACCCGGATGTAGTTATGGTCGGTGAGATCCGTGACTTAGAGACAGCACAGATTGCGGTGCAAGCCTCTTTGACTGGTCACTTGGTTATGTCGACACTGCACACCAACACGGCTGTGGGTGCGATTACTCGTCTGCGCGACATGGGTATTGAGCCATTCCTGATTTCTTCTTCATTACTGGGC
This sequence comes from Vibrio owensii, assembly GCF_002021755.1. NCBI lineage: Bacteria > Pseudomonadati > Pseudomonadota > Gammaproteobacteria > Vibrionales > Vibrionaceae > Vibrio > Vibrio owensii. Next base: position 1,679,861 of record NZ_CP019959.1, on the reverse strand, counting down.
GTGCTTGCACAGCGTCTTGTTCGTACACTTTGTTCTGACTGTAAAGAACCATACGAAGCGGACAAAGAGCAGAAGAAACTGTTTGGTTTGGAAGAGCATGAATCGCTCATTTTGCATCGAGCGAAAGGCTGTGAAGTATGTAACCACAAAGGGTACCGTGGCCGTACTGGTATTCACGAACTCTTGATGGTGGATGAAAAAGTCCAAGAGCTGATCCACAGCGAAGCGGGTGAGCAAGAGATTGAGAAAACAGTTCGTCAGCATACGCCAAGTATTCGTAGCGACGGCCTGAGTAAAGTCAGTCGTGGTATCACTTCTCTTGAAGAAGTCATGCGAGTGACCAAGGAAGCGTAATGGCAGCATTTGAATACAAAGCGCTGGACGCGAAAGGCAAACAGAAGAAAGGCACCATCGAGGGGGATAACGCTCGTCAGGTGCGCCAACGCCTAAAAGAGCAGGGTATGATTCCTGTCGAGGTGATGGAAGCCAAAGCGAAAGCCGCTAAGTCTTCAGGCGGGTCAGTTGGGTTCAAACGAGGCATCAAAACCGCAGAACTGGCGTTGATTACGCGTCAGCTTTCGACCTTGGTTCAATCGGGGATGCCACTGGAAGAATGTTTGAAGGCCGTTTCAGAGCAAGCTGAAAAGCCACGTATTCGTTCGATGATTGCCGCGGTGCGCTCAAAAGTCACCGAGGGTTACCCTCTGGCCGACAGTTTGGGTGACTACCCACATGTTTTCGATGAGCTTTACCTTTCGATGGTGGCAGCGGGTGAAAAATCGGGTCACTTGGATACAGTGCTAGAACGCTTGGCTGATTATGTAGAAAACCGCCAAAAGATGCGTTCTAAGTTGCTGCAAGCCATGATTTACCCTGTGGTATTGGTGGTGTTTGCCGTTGGTATCGTTTCTCTGTTGCTGTCTTCTGTCGTACCTAAAATCATTGAACCGATTATTCAAATGGGACAAGAGTTGCCTCAATCGACGCAATTCTTGTTGTCTGCCAGTGAGTTTGTCCAAGAATGGGGGCTTATCATCTTTGTCGTGGTGGTGGTGCTCTTCTATGGCCTTAAACTCGCATTACAGAAACCAAATTTTCGCTTGGCTTGGGACCAAAAAATTCTCAGCCTGCCGTTGATTGGTAAGATTTCTCGCGGTCTGAATACCTCACGATTTGCTCGCACCTTGTCGATTTGTACCTCAAGTGCAATTCCTATTCTTGAAGGGATGCGAGTCGCGGTCGACGTTATGTCGAACCGTTATGTAAAACAACAGGTCTTAGTTGCGGCAGACAACGTACGAGAAGGTGCAAGTCTGCGCAAAGCCCTTGATCAAACTCGCTTGTTCCCACCAATGATGCTGCACATGATTTCCAGTGGTGAGCAAAGTGGTGAGCTTGAAAGCATGTTGACGCGAGCGGCGGACAACCAAGACCAAAACTTTGAATCGACGGTCAACATTGCACTTGGCATTTTTACTCCAGTATTGATTGCCCTGATGGCGGGCTTGGTACTTTTCATCGTAATGGCGACATTGATGCCAATGTTGGAAATGAATAACTTAATGAGCGGATAGAATTCGAGTTAAGACGTGTCTATTGAAGGCATGGCTTGAATCTAACTTTCGGAGAAAATAATGAAATTTAAACGCAGTAAGCAACAAGGCTTTACACTTCTAGAAGTGATGGTTGTTGTGGTTATCCTAGGTATTTTGGCGAGTGTTGTTGTTCCTAACTTGCTAGGCAACAAAGAAAAAGCAGACCAACAGAAAGCGATCACAGACATCGTGGCATTGGAAAACGCGTTGGACATGTACAAGTTGGATAACAGCGTTTACCCAACGACTGACCAAGGTCTAGACGCATTGGTGAACAAACCTTCTAACCCAGAGCCGCGCAACTACCGTGACGGTGGTTACATCAAGCGTCTTCCATCTGATCCATGGGGCAACGAGTACCAATATCTGAGCCCTGGCGATAATGGCACGATTGATATCTTTACTCTGGGCGCTGATGGCCAAGAGGGCGGTGAAGGTCCAGCTGCAGATATCGGCAACTGGAACATGCAAGATTTCCAATAAGCGCTAGCTGAAACCAGCACTAATGAAGCAAATGCAAAAACATCTCGGTTTTACATTGATAGAAATTCTATTGGTGCTGGTTTTGTTATCTCTTACCGCCGTGGCGGTGATCGCTACCTTGCCTACTAGTCAGAAAGACCTTTCTAAACAATATGCGCACAGTTTTTTTCAACGCTTACAACTGCTTAATGAAGAAGCCGTGTTAAGTGGCAAAGACTTTGGTCTGCGCGTTGATGATGTTAAATCCACCTACACCTTGTTGAGCTTGACCCAAGATGGTTGGCAGCCACTTGAGTTAAAGCAAATCCCAAGTGAGACAAAACTCGAAGGGGATATTTCATTGCAATTGGATTTAGGCGGTGGTGCTTGGGATAAAGACGATCGATTGTTCGAGCCTGGCTCTCTGTTTGATGAAGACATGTTTGCTGAGGAAGAGGACAAAGAGAAGAAGAAAGTGAAACCACCTCAAGTGTTCATTTTCTCAAGTGCTGAGATTACACCATTCTCTCTATCTTTCTTTCCTGAAGAAGGAGATGCATTCAACGATGGTTGGCGAATCATTGGTAAAGAAACAGGCGAAATCAAATTGTTAGCGCCTGGGGAAGAAGCGGAAGACGATGACAATTCGATATTCTAAGCCAAGCCGTATTGGCTCGTCGCACCGCAACACACGAGGTATGACATTACTTGAAGTGCTGGTCGCCCTAGCGATCTTCGCAACGGCAGCGATCAGTGTGATTCGCTCAGTGAGTCAGCACATCAATACTGTCAGTTATTTAGAAGAAAAAATGTTTGCAGCCATGGTTGTGGATAACCAAATGGCCAATGTGATGCTCTCGACCGAAAAGCTTAAAGCGAAAAACGGTACAGAAGAATTAGCAGGGCGCACTTGGTATTGGAAAGTCACACCGGTAGCCACTGCGCAGCCATTGCTGAAAGCATTTGATGTCAGTGTCGCGACAGATAAAAAAGCGAGCCCAGTTGTCACGGTGAGAAGTTATGTTGCTGAATAACAAGCGATATAAAGCTCGCAACTCAAAGTCCAATCGAGGTTTTACGTTGATTGAAGTGCTGGTATCGATTGCGATTTTTGCCAGCATGAGTGTCGCCGCTTACCAAGTGGTATCGCAAGTGCAGCGCAGTAATGTGTTGTCTCAAGAGCGAACTCAACGTCTCAATGAGCTACAGCGCGCGATGGTCATGATGGATAACGATTTCCGTCAAATGGCAATGCGTCAAATGCGTACTAACGGTGAAGAGCCTTCAAGCCAATTACTGTTTTGGTCAGATTACTTGCTCGATTCTGATGCGAAAGGCGTGATGTTTGCGCGTTTGGGTTGGCATAACCCACAGCAGCAATTTCCACGCGGTGAAGTGACTAAGGTTGGCTATCGCATCAAAGATGAAGTCTTACAGCGTGTATGGTGGCGATACCCTGACACTCCAACAGGGCAAGAAGGTGTGATTACACCGCTGCTAACACAGGTCGAAGAGTTTGATATGCGCTTTTACGATGGAAAATCGTGGAAGAAAACGTGGGAAAACGGCCGTGAACTGCCAAAAGCCGTTTCAGTGATATTGAAGCTGAAAGATTATGGTGAGATTACTCGCACTTACCTGACGCCGGATGGCAAGCTCAATCCGGGTGGAGAAGATGATTCTTCGGGCAATGACTCATCAGGGGGCAACAATGATGGCTAATCGTCAGCGCGGTGTTGCGCTCCTAATTGTCCTGATGCTGCTTGCGATTATGACAACAGTAGCCGCGAGTATGTCAGAGCGGTTGTTTTTGCAGTTCCAGCGCGGTTCGAACCAGATTAACTACCAACAAGCTTATTGGTATAGCTTGGGAGTGGAAGCGTTGGCTGAGATTGGTATCGAACAGAGCTATGAAGACGACGATACCATCAACTTAAGCCAGCCTTGGGCAATTAAAGAACAAGTTTATCCGCTTGATTACGGGCAGGCTTTAGGTCGCATTGTTGATAAGCAAGCCTGCTTCAATATGAACGTCCTAGCGAGCGTACAGCCAACGGGTGAACAAACGACGCGTCCATACTTAGTGCAAGTTTTCCAACGTTTGATGGAAGAAATGGACGTGGAACCTTACCAAGCTGAAGTGATCGCCGATTCGACGTGGGAATACGTTGATAGTGACAGTACCGTGCGTTCAACCGCGGGTGTGGAAGATAGTACTTACGAAGCGATGAAGCCGCAGTATTTGCCACCCAACGGTTGGATGGCGGATGCCAGTGAACTGCGCGCGGTGTACCAAGTTAGTGGGGACATCTACCAAAAAATTGCTCCGATGATTTGTGCGCTTCCGAGCGACGATTGGCGCTTAAACGTCAACACCATAGAAGTCGAGCAAGCGCCTATTTTGGTTGCCATGTTTACCCCAGGGTTGAGCAGTAGCGATGCTGTTCAGCTGATAGAAAAGCGTCCTTTCGATGGCTGGGAAAGCGTCGATGAATTTTTGTCAGAGTCAGAATTAGCTGGCCTGAGCGATGATGTAAAGAAAAATGCCCGAGGCTACTTAGGAGTCGATAGCTCCTTTTTTGAATTGGATGCACAAGTGCTGGTGGATGAATCCCGTGTACGTATCCGAAGCCTTTTGCAAAGTACAGATAGAGAAACGGTGACTGTCGTTCGCCGTCGTTTTGGAGGAATCAGTGAGCGAGTTTCTGACCGTTCGGCTGAGTAGCGAACAACAAAGTACCATTCCATGGTTGGTGTGGTCGACACAACAGCAAGAAGTGATTGCCAGTGGTGAGATTGCCGGGTGGGAACATCTGGATGAACTGGTCGCGTATGCCGATCAGCGACAAATTATCGCGCTATTAGCAAGCCATGATGTTGTGTTAACAGAAGTGGATATCCCACCGGGTGCTGCACGTCAGTTTGACAGTATGCTGCCTTACTTGGTGGAAGATGAAGTCGCGCAAGACGTGGACAACCTGCATTTCACCGTTTTAGATAAGCAAGCAGAAAGCGCACAAGTGTGTGCCGTGGAGCGAGCTTGGATTCAAACCATTTTGCAGCGTTTTGCCAGCCAAGGTCTTGTAATAAAGCGCATGCTACCTGACGTATTAGCTATGCCTGTGGACGCAGAAGCGAGCTCTGCAGCACTGTTGGGTGAGCAATGGTTGATTCGCCACTCTCAAACTCAAGGTGCAGCGGTTGATGCTTCATGGCTAGACCTTTACTTATCTGCCTACTTACAAAGCCACGAAGGTTGGAAGCTGGACTGTTACAGTTCGCTGCCTGAATCAAGCGTGCCAGACATTTGGGTATCAAAGCCTGAAGAAATGACCATGGCGTTGTTGGCAAAGGGCACAACAGAAAGCAAGGTTAACCTACTTTCTGGCGCGTTTAAGCCGAAATCGTCTTGGGGCAAGTACGTTAAGGTTTGGCAGAAAGCCGCAATAGCCGCTGGTGTGTTGCTGGTTGTTTTGGTTGGTCAGCAGCTGTTAATGGTGCATAAATACGAAGCGCAAGCTCAAGCTTATCGTGAAGAGAGTGAGCGTATCTTCCGTCAAATCTTCCCAGACAAACGACGCATCCCAACAGTTAGTTACTTGAAGCGCCAAATGACAGACGAAGAACGTCGTCTGTCTGGTGGATCAAGTGATGTGGCGATGTTGTCTTGGATCGCGGCTTTGCCAGCAACATTGGGACAGGTTAATGACCTACAAATCACCAGTTTCAAATACGACGGTCAACGTGGTGAGGTTCGCATTCAAGCGAGCAGTTCTGACTTCCAGCCATTCGAGCAAGCTCGAGTCAAATTGGCGGAGAAGTTTAACGTTGAACAAGGCCAACTGAACCGCAACGGCAATGTTGTGATGGGCAGTTTTGTGTTGAAGCGTCAGTGAGGTGATGATGAAGAATTTAATCGCACAAGCTCAGACTTGGTGGAGCAGCATCTCACAACGTGAGCAGCGTTTGGTGATGGGTGGTGGCATTATTGCCATTATCGGGATGATCTATTGGGGAGTATTACAACCAATGAATCAACGTGCTGAGCTAGCTCAATCCCGAATCCAAAGTGAAAAACAACTGCTGACGTGGGTACAAGATAAAGCCGATGATATCAGCGCATTGCGTAAAAGTGGTGGTGTAAGCTTTTCTAATCAGCCATTGAACCAAGTGGTGTCTTCATCCGCTCGTCGTTACAAGGTGGAGTTGATCCGTGTACAACCACGTAATGACAGTGTTCAAGTATGGATTAAACCTTTGGCATTTAACCAAATGGTCGATTGGCTGCGTTATCTAAAAGAACAACAAGGGATTGAGGTGGAATTCCTAGACATCGATCGTACCGACCAAGCGGGTATGATTGACGTAAACCGCCTGCAATTTAAGCGAGGTTAAGGTGAAGAAAGCCGTTCTTTATGTGGTGATTTTTATTGCCTTTTTCTCAACCAGTTTGATTGCTGGTTTGCCAATTTCTTGGGTGCTACAACAAGTGCCAAGCGTGAGAGGTCTCGACATTCAAGGTGCGCAAGGCACAGTTTGGCAAGGTCGTGCATCAAGCGTACGTTGGCAGCGTCAGAACTTCGGTGAAGTGAACTGGGATTTCCAACTTTCCAGTCTGTTTACCGGTAAAGCGGAATTCGCCGTCCGTTTCGGTCGCGGGAGCGATATGGACGTACGTGGTCGTGGCTTGGTTGGCTACAGCTTAACTGGCGGCCCATACGCGGAAAACTTAGTCGCGTCGATTCCTGCGGCAAAAGTGGTGGAGCAAGCACGTCTTCCTGTACCGGTTGGTGTTGAAGGTCAACTTGAGTTGAACATCCGTCATGCGACTTACGCAGCGCCTTGGTGTAAGACAGCAGAAGGTACGTTAGTTTGGAGTGCGAGTGGCATTCAAAGCCCACTTGGTAGTCTTGAACTTGGTCCTGTCATTGCTGATTTAAACTGTAAAGACAGCGTGCTATCGGCATCGGGTGAGCAAAAGAGCAAGCAAGTCTCAGCGGCGTTTTCTGCTGAGCTAATGCCAAATCAACGTTACTCCACCAAAGCGTGGTTTAAGCCGGGGGCAGAGTTCCCATCAGGCATGAGCGATCAACTTAAATGGCTGGGCAATCCAAACGCTCAAGGTCAATACGAGTTTGATTACAAAGGGCGTTTTTAGCCACACTCAGAAACCATAACATCTTTAAAGAGCTGCCAATGTGCAGCTCTTTTTGTTTTTGGATCATAGTAGGCCAAACCCTCCATTTGCTGTACAAGAAATCCAAGGATTATTTTCTTTAAGCTTAAGTGTTTGATTTTTATTTAATAATGTAAATTCGTACAGCTATGGGAGTATTTAGATTATGGTAGGCCAAATACTCCTAACGCTGTACAAGAAGAAAAAAGAAAGGCCACGAAGTCGATTCGTGGCCTCTTTAAAATCTAGCTATGCAGATTGGATTAGGGTCAGTCTTTGCGCTGTAGAATCTCATCCCAAGGCAAATCCGCATCGCCCAGTACGATGAAGTTTGGATTCTCCAACGTCTCGCGCTCATTGTAAGAAAGCGGCTCAAGTTGCGTGCTGAGAATGCGTCCGCCCGCTTCTTCAACAATGCATTGTGTAGCCGCGGTATCCCACTCGCCAGTTGGACCTAGACGTAAGTAACAGTCCACAGCACCTTCAGCGACAAGACAGGCTTTGAGTGCGGCAGAACCAAGAGGAATCAAGTCATAGTTCCAAGCGCTACTCATGCGGCTCGTGATGCGGTTGATGTCTTGGCGACGGCTGATTGCGATAGCGATGTTTTGTCCAGGCTGCTCATGTTTGTGAGTGTGGATTTTCACGCTCTCTGACATGTCTGGAATCTTCCAAGCGCCTTTGCCGCTGTATGCGTAGTAAGTCACGCCAGAAACCGGGCCATAAACTACACCCATAGTTGGTTTGTTGTTGTCGATTAGCGCAATAATAGTCGCGAAGTCACCACTGCGTGCGATGAATTCTTGGGTGCCATCTAGCGGGTCGACAAGCCAGTAACGCTCCCATTGCCCACGCTGCTCTAAGCTGATATCCGCCGCTTCTTCAGAGAGGACAGGGATATCTGGGGTGAGTTCGCTCAAGCGTTCAGTAATCAGTTTATGCGCCGCGATATCAGCGCTGGTGACTGGGGTCTCGTCACTTTTGGTGTAGGCTTCGTACTGCTTTTTCTCGTAGATATCGAGAATCAATTGACCTGCACTGCGCGCAATTTCGATGACTTGCGGGAGCAGGTGAGATAAATCTTTTGTCATTGGCATAGGTAATGGTCCTTCCTCACTATTATGAATCAGCTCTTCGGCTGTTATTGGTTGTGAGTGGTGTTTTGTAAGTGTCTTAGTGCCAACATCAACGCTGTGATGCTTCTTGCTTCACAAAAATCTAAGTGTGTTAAAAGCTCTTCTGCTTGAGCGAGTGGCCAACGAACAATGTCTAGTGGCTCAGGCTCATCGCCTTCTTGTTTTTCTGGATAAAGGTTCTGCCCCAAAAACAGTGTCATTTTGCTCGAGAAATAAGAAGGAGCAAGAATCACTTGTTTGAGTGGTGTCAGGTCATTAGAACCAAAACCGATCTCTTCTTTTAACTCTCGGTCAGCCGCTTGTTGTGGTGTTTCACCTGGGTCGATCAAGCCTTTTGGAAAGCCGAGTTCGTAGCGTTCTGTACCTGCAGCGTATTCACGAACCAAGAGTAAGTCGCCTTGTTCAGTCACAGGAACAACCATCACGGCATCACGCCCACTCGGTTTCATGCGTTCATAAGTACGTAGTTCGCCATTAGAGAAGCGAAGGTCGAGGGCTTCCACAGTAAACAGTTTAGATTGTGCGACCGTCTGACAAGAGAGGATCTCTGGTGGGGTCCTTTTCGACATAACGCTGGCTCCTTAGTATCGTTAACTCATCGAAGAAATGAGATTTCTTAATATATGAGAAGAAAGCTCGAGTTTCTAGCGTGATGATTCAGCATAACGCAATTGAAAACAAAAATGGGAGGCAAGTGCCTCCCATTTCTCGTCGATATGCATTGCTAGTAAGTCATCAGCGACTTAGTAGTAAGAGTGATCGCCACGGTCGTGCTCGGTAGCATCACGAACAGCTGTTAGCTCACCAACGAATTGGTTCAAAAGCTCTTTCTCGATGCCTTCTTTTAGAGTCACATCAACCATTGAACAACCGTTACAACCACCACCGAATGCAACGATAGCGATGCCGTCGTCTGTGATTTCAACTAGGTTTACGTGGCCACCGTGACCTGCAAGTTGTGGGTTCACTTGAGTTTGGATTACGTACTCAACACGTTCTACAAGTGGAGCGTCATCCGCGACTTTACGCATTTTTGCGTTTGGCGCTTTTAGCGTTAGTTGAGAACCCATTTTGTCAGTAACAAAATCGATTTCAGCGTCTTCAAGGAAAGGAAGGCTTAGCTCATCAATGAATGCAGAGAAACCGCTGTAAGGGATTTCAGTGTCAGTGCCTTCAACCGCTTCTGGTGGGCAGTAAGACACGCCACACTCTGCGTTTTGTGTTCCTGGGTTAACAACGAAAACTCGAATGTTAGTGCCTTCAGGCTGTTGGCCTAAAAGGTTGGCGAAATGCGTTTGCGCAGTTTCTGTAATAGTAATATTTGACACGACGAATACCTGAGTAAATTTGTAGGCTATTGCTGCTATTCTACTCCTGTTGACGGCTCGGTCTAGTCTTTTTGATGCTAAGACATGGCGAAGCGATCTAGAGTGAGCCTGGGGCAGGAGTTCTGCAGATGCAGTAAATATCGATGCTTTCTACGCCAACTTCAAGTAGTAAATGACATAATTGTCGGACCGTACTACCTGTTGTAACCACATCATCCACAATCGCTACGTGGGAAAAGTTCACCTCACCTTGTAGGGTAAATGCCCCTTTTAAATTCTGTTCACGACTGGCTTTTTTATTTCCTCGTTGCGATTCGACGCTTTTTGCGCGTTTAAATACCTTATCTTCATATCGCACATTTAAATGGTGGGCGAGATGTTTGGCTAGGAAATGGCTTTGGTTAAATCCTCGTTTTAAATAGCGTTGCCAATGTATTGGTACACAAGTAATCACTGGAGCTGGGTGTTCAATTCGTTCGGCCAGTAATTGAGTGAGTGCGCCGACATGCCATGCCTCACCATGATCTTTAAAGCGTTGCACTTGGTTAGACAGAGGGAAGTCATAATCTCCCAACGTATACAAACGTTGCCAAGGTGGTGGCTCTTTCAGGCACTCACCGCACTCTGTTGAGGTATGTGATTCCTCTTCTGTCATTTTTAAACCACAACGAGTGCAGCGTTTGATGGGCGTGAGGTGTTCAAAACAACGGTCGCACCACCGCATTGGGTTTGGTTTCTGTTCAACGGAGATCGGAAATCGGCATAAACCACATTGGCTGCCAAGTACGCGGTGCATGATGTTTTGCCATTGATGAGATAACATACAATCCATCCAAGGTGAGCGAGTCATCAGAGTAAAGCTTGGATTGCGTGGTAAGGAATAAGATAAGTGGGAGAGAACGAGAGCATGAGCACGAATTTACACTGGCAGTCATTTGGTCAAGGACCAGATTTGGTGTTGCTTCATGGATGGGGCATGAATGGTGCGGTATGGCAGCAGACGGTCGAGTCTCTTCAACCTTATTTCCGAGTTCATGTGGTCGACCTTCCGGGGTACGGGCATAGCGCGGAATCTCACGCCGAAGACTTAGCCAAAATTGCTGAGCTTGTTCTGCAAGACGCGCCAGAGAAAGCAGTTTGGCTTGGCTGGTCATTAGGTGGCTTGGTGGCAACCCACATTGCACTTAACGCTCCGCAGCGTGTGAGCAAGTTAATCACGGTAGCCAGTTCACCAAAATTTGCTGCTGAACGTCCTTGGCGTGGCATTCAACCTAACGTGTTAACCGCATTCACCGATCAATTGCTGGAAGACTTCTCTGTCACTATTGAGCGTTTTATGGCGCTGCAAGCGATGGGCAGTCCGTCTGCACGCAAAGACGTTAAACAACTCAAACAAGCGGTACTATCACGTCCGCAGCCGAATCCTGCTTCATTGTTGGTTGGTTTGAATATTCTTGCTGATGTGGATCTGCGCGATGCTTTGGCCTCTCTTTCGATGCCGATGCTGCGCCTTTATGGTCGACTTGATGGTTTAGTGCCAATCAAAGTGGCAAGTGACTTGAGTGAGCAGTTGCCAACTACTCAGCAGTTTGTTTTCAACCAATCTTCTCATGCGCCGTTCATGACCGAACATGAAGCGTTTTGTCTCCAAGTGCGAGAATTTGCTGCTTAATTAGCGAGCCTACAAATCTAAGCGAATAAAACCCTAAAGCTGCTTAAAAATTGGTCGATATAAGTTTTAGCGAACTCTTCTTGTGGGAGGAGTTTGCTGTATTGACGAGTTGGGCGACTCTGAGGAGGGTTCGCAATGATTGTGTCACCGGCTAACGTAAGCGTGCCACTGATCGCCCCATCCGTTAATGTGCAGACGGAACAAGCTGCTCGTGACAATAAAGTCCGAGAACCTGTGACGCCAACAGTCGCACTGGCGAAAACCAATGCGGAGCGCAAAGTAAAAAGTGATGAGAAGCGGCGACGCCAATCCTCGTGGGATCCATCGGAGCATCCAGACTACGAAGTGGAACCCGAGGTGGATACCCGTTATCACGAAGAACCGGAAGACACGCTAGAACGTCTTTTCGGTTTGCTTGCGCTCAAGAGTTACAGCGAAGATCAGGGTAAGGGCTACGCGATACGCTTTCGATTACCTAAGCGCATTTTGGATGCTGCGGTCAAAGAGGGATTGATGGAAAAGCGCAGGAAGGTGATTAAGTTTCATTATGGTCACTCGGTCGCGCCCCATACACCGTCAGAAGTGATAGCAGTATTATGACGACTCAATATCCTACTCAAATAAAAACGCTCCTAGCAGATTGACTGATTGGAGCGTTTTCTTTTTAGCTATGAAAGCTCGTTAGCGGTGAAGCCTCGTTGTTAGTGGTGAAGCCTAGGCGAGATTACTTTTTCGCTTTAGCAAACGCTGCTGCAAAAGCACCGCCCATTGCGCTGTTAGATGACGAGTCATCACGGCGAGGCTGACGACGTTGCGGTTGGTCATTACGACGCGGCGCTGCTGATGAGCGTTGGCTACGGTTGTCTTGACCCGGTTCGTCGTTCATACGCATCGATAGGCCAATACGCTTACGCTGCACGTCCACTTCCATCACTTTCACTTTAACGATGTCGCCCGCTTTCACCACTTCACGTGGATCCGACACAAAGCGGTCTGTCAGTGCAGAGATATGTACGAGACCGTCTTGGTGAACGCCGATATCAACGAAGGCACCGAAGTTGGCTACGTTAGACACCACGCCTTCTAGAATCATGCCTGGTTCCAAATCAGATACCGAGTTTACGCCTTCTGCAAACGTCGCCGTTTTGAATTCTGGACGCGGGTCACGACCCGGCTTATCTAGCTCTTTGATGATGTCTGTAATGGTTGGCACACCGAAGTTATCGTCGGTGTAATCGACCGCATGCAGACCTTTTAGGAAGCTTGAATCACCAATCAGTGCTTTGATGTCTTTGTTGTTCTTCTCAGAAATCGCTTTTACCACTGGGTACGCTTCTGGGTGAACGGCAGACGCATCAAGTGGGTTCTTACCATCCATAATACGTAGGAAGCCTGCACACTGCTCGAACGCCTTAGGACCTAAACGAGGTACTTTCTTCAAGGTTGTACGTGCTTCGAAACGACCGTTTTCATCACGGAAGTCGACAATGTTCTGCGCGATGGTGCTCGACAAGCCCGCTACGCGCGTCAGTAGTGCTGCAGAGGCGGTGTTTACATCAACACCGACCGCGTTTACACAGTCTTCCACAATCGCATCTAGGCGTTTTGCTAGCATTGATTGGCTAACATCGTGCTGGTACTGACCCACACCAATCGATTTAGGATCGATTTTCACTAGCTCAGCCAGTGGGTCTTGTAGACGACGAGCAATCGACACCGCACCACGCAGAGACACATCCATATTCGGGAATTCTTTCGCTGCAAGCTCGGATGCTGAGTAAACCGATGCACCCGCTTCACTCACGATGATTTTCTGAACTTTCAGGTTGCCACGTTTGATGACGTCTGCGACAAAGCTGTCGGTTTCACGTGAAGCCGTGCCGTTACCGATAGCAATCAAATCGACGTTGTACTTGCGCACTAACTGATCAACGATTTGTGCTGATTTGTCGTATTGCTTTTGTGGTGGGTGAGGGTAGATGGTTTCGGTTGCAAGCACTTTACCAGTCGGATCGACAATGGCGATCTTCGAGCCTGTGCGCAGACCCGGATCGAGACCAAGTGTTGCACGAGGACCAGCCGGTGCTGCCATCAACAAGTCTTTTAAGTTGGTGGCAAATACTTCAATCGCTTCGATCTCTGCGCGCTCTTTCATTGCGCTCATTAGCTCGGTTTCCATGTGCATCGATACTTTGATGCGCCATGCCCAGCTGATCACTTGCTTACGCCATGTATCCGCAGGTGCGCTGCTGAGAGTCACGCCATAGTGGTCAGCAATGATGGTTTCGCAGTAAGACTGACGAGCGCTTTCTTCCTGTTCTGGATCGGCATTCATTGCCAATGTCAGGAAGCCTTCGTTACGACCACGTAGCATCGCAAGTGCGCGGTGCGATGGTACTTTGCTTAATGGCTCGTTGTGGTTGAAGTAATCTTTAAACTTCTCACCTTCTTGCTCTTTGCCTTCAACGACGCGAGCACCCATTTCCGCATTACGGTTTAGGTGACCACGGATTTTCTCTAGCAGGTTTGCGTCTTCCGCAATGCGTTCCATGATGATCGCGCGAGCGCCATCCAGTGCGGCTTTGGTGTCTGCCACGCCTTTGTCTGCATCAAGGTATTTACTTGCTTCGCTTTCTGGCTCAGTTTGCGGATGATTCCAAAGCTGGTCTGCGAGCGGCTCAAGACCGGCTTCAATCGCGATCTGACCTTTGGTGCGACGCTTTGGTTTGTAAGGTAGGTACAAGTCTTCAAGACGAGTCTTGCTGTCTGCCTGAGTGATCTCTTGTTCTAGCTCTGGCGTAAGTTTGCCTTGCTCTTGGATCGATTTCAGGATGGTTTGACGGCGATCGTCCAGTTCACGAAGGTAAGACAGACGGCTGTCTAGAGTACGCAGTTGGGTATCATCAAGGCCGCCCGTCACCTCTTTACGGTAACGTGCAATAAATGGGACCGTGTTACCGTCATCAATAAGGGTTACAGCAGCGTTGACTTGCTCAGGGCGAACATTCAGCTCTTGAGCAATCATGCGACAGATAGCTTGGCTCATCCGTGTATTCTCTTTAATTCTGTTTGGGTATTGGTTGTGTATAGAACATTGGGGTCATTCATGGAATTTGCAATGTTTTAAACTAGTAACTCAAAAATTTACCGAGCGCTGGTGGACATCAGTCAGATTTGTGTCAAAACTGTAATTAAATTGAGAACTTATACATTTGGTTATCGACTAACCCCTGTACCTTAGCTCATACGGAAAACAATGATGAAGAAAATGTCTTTGGCTTTGGCGCTCTCTAGTGCCTTATTAGCGACGCCGTTCGCTTGGTCGCAACCCCTTTCTGCGACCACTCAAGATCCTATCTATCAACTTGATGACAAACTGGTTTTAGGTCGTGTAGAAAGTGTTTACTACAGCGACATTCCTGAGCTAAGCGATGTGCCATTTATCGGTAAGATTGATACTGGCGCCGATACCACGTCAATGCACGCTGAAAACATCCACGTCAGCAGTAGCAACCCTGAATACAAAAGTCTGAAAGACGATAAATTGATGTGGGCGATCATCGATGACCTTGGGGGGACGAAAGCCAAGTGGGATTCAGACAGCTTCAAACCCTACCAAGTGACTGTGAGCTTTACGATTCATCATCCGTACACGGGCAAAGAAATTAAGATCACCGATGATCTTGAACGCATCAGTGCGATCCGTAGCCGTACCAGTGAAAAACCAATTTTGCGCCCGACGGTAAAAATGCCGATGACCATTGCAGGACACACCGTCGATACGGTAGTGAACCTAACCAAGCGTACTCAATTCTCAGCGCCGATTTTGATTGGTAAAACTTACCTCGATAACAATGCATGGGTGTTTGCTGGTTACGACTACCTGCAAGAGCAGCCAAATGCACAAATGATCGGTAAGAAAGAAACGGTGAATGTTGAAGGCGTGCCATATCGCATCAGTATTTCTACTACCAGTCGCTACACCAACGTCCATGCGCTGAACATCAAGGTCGATAAGAAGAAAAAACAAGTCTCTTTCACCCTTGAAGGCGAAAACGGTAAGCGTCACCCAATGACACTGCCTCTTGTCCGTATGCTGAAAACCAGTAAGAGTGAGCGTCCTTTGGTGTATCTACCAGTGCAAGTGAGTGAAACCGAGACGCAACAATGGCTGGTCTATCTGCGTGATCGCAGCGGCTTTAGTTCGCAAATCCGTTTGGGCAAAGACGTGGCAAGCCAGCACTTCGTGATTGATACCGACAAAGAGAACTTGCTAGGCGGGGTCGAGAAATCATTCAAGAGCGCGCTTAAATCAAAACCATTGGTTATCTCTCCTGAAGAGACAGTGAATATCGATGGTCACGTGCTATCTGCTTATCCCACTTTTGCGGTTAAAACGCCGTTATTGCGCGTGGATGGTTTTGAACTGACCGAGAAAGACAAAAAAGAAGTCGTGACCTTCTACCTGCCAAGCTCGAAAGGCAAGGAAGAGAAAATCACTAAACGCGTACTGAAGAAGCTCAAAGTAGGAGATTCGGTTCGCCCAGTTGTTGAGGGGGAATTCCTGTTTGGTGATGAAGAGAAGACCATCGACTTCGCGATTGATGTTTTAGAGAAAGACGACCAAGAGCAGCCGTTCTTTGTCTTCGGCCACAACATGGCGAAAGGTGGTGTACTGCTGAATACACGCGCAGACCACTTACTCGATGCGCGTCCACTGTTTAAAGCTGGTCACATTGAAGTGGCAGAAGTGGAAGGCATGTCTTTCCCTGTGAAATTGGATACGGGCGCGGATGTGAGCTCAATTAATGCCAAGAACATCAAACAGTTCAAGAAAGATGGCAAAGACATGGTGAGCTTCACTTACGAGAACGACAGCGGTATGAAGAAAGAGTTTACCAAGCCCGTTGTCGACGTGATGCGCATTAAAGCCAAGAAAGGTGAGAAAGCCAACGTACGCCCTGTAGTGGAGATGCACGTTAAGCTTGGCGAATTAGAGAAGAAGATTCGCGTTAACTTGCAAGACCGTAGCCGCTTCCATTACAGCATGATTCTGGGTAAGAACTTCTTGAAGCACGGTGCGATCGTTGCCAGCGATACCAACTACATTGTGACCGAGAAGCCTGACTACGAAGAGTAACCTTCAAGGTTGATATTCCAAAACGTAAAAGCCGCACTAAAGAGTGCGGCTTTCTTTTTATCGGGTCATTCAATCAGTTTTCTTCGGCTTGGTAGCGAATACTATTGATAAACCATTCTTTGTAGCCTTCCGGCGTTCTTACTGCGAACTCGTCATCTACTTCTTTTTTTAGTAGCGCGCGAGCCATTGGGGAATCAATCGAGATATAGCCTTTTGCATCACCATAGATTTCATCGGGACCAACGATACGGAAATTCTTCACATCGCCCGCTTCATTCTCAATTTCCACCCAAGCACCAAAGAACACTTTGCCTTCTTGCTGAGGTGAGTAATCCACCACTTTGACTTGCTCTAGGCGCTTACGTAAGTATCTGACACGGCGGTCAATTTCACGTAGGCGTTTTTTGTTGTACTGATAATCTGCGTTTTCGCTTCGGTCGCCCAAACTTGCTGCCCAAGTAACTTTTTTGGTGACTTCTGGGCGTTCTTCTCGCCATAAAAAATCGAGTTCTGTTTTTAGGCGATTGTAGCCTTCACGGGTAATTAAATTGGTTTTCATTAGAAGTAAATCAGCCGTTATTGGATTCTGTTGATCATATTAGCCTTGATTTTGTCTGACTGTAAATTGTTGTGATGAGGAGAAAAATAATGCGAAACATCGAAATAATTCATCAAAACCGTGGCTAAGATAAAAAGAGTAACAATTTGAACAAGCACGTTTGAAAAAACAGTGATACATTTTTGACTATAGATGCCTCTGAAAGGATGTTTCAATGCAGGAAAATCATAAAATATTAGTGGTTGATGACGATGCTCGTTTGCGTGCTCTGTTGGAGCGTTACCTTTCTGAGCAAGGTTTTCAAGTGAGAAGTGTCGCTAACGGCGAGCAGATGGACCGTCTTCTGACCCGTGAAAACTTCCACCTTATGGTGTTGGATTTAATGTTGCCGGGCGAAGATGGCTTATCGATTTGTCGTCGTCTACGTCATGCTAACAACATGTTACCTATTCTGATGCTGACAGCGAAAGGCGATGAAGTCGATCGTATTGTTGGCCTTGAAGTGGGTGCAGACGATTACCTACCAAAACCGTTTAACCCGCGTGAACTGCTGGCTCGTATTAAAGCAGTACTTCGCCGCCAAACGGTTGAACTGCCAGGTGCACCAAGCACGGAAGAGAAAGTGGTTGAGTTCGGTGACTTCCGTCTGAACCTAGGTACGCGTGAAATGTTCCGTGGTGACGAAGCGATGCCACTGACGTCGGGTGAATTCGCAGTGCTGAAAGCGCTAGTGACCAACGCTCGTGAGCCGATGTCGCGTGATAAGCTGATGAACATGGCTCGTGGTCGTGAATACTCAGCGATGGAGCGTTCTATCGACGTTCAAATCTCACGTCTACGCCGCATGCTAGAAGACGATCCAAGCAAGCCACGCTACATCCAAACGGTATGGGGCTTGGGTTACGTGTTCGTCCCAGACGGCAAAGAAGCGTAATACCTTCTAAGGCCTGCCGATAATACTCGGCTGCTCATATTCCACCCTCAAGCCTCCTTCCTGTTTGAGGGCTGGAAACTCGCAATTAATGTTGTTCACTAGGAACAGTCCATTAGGGATCCTCCATGCGAATCCGAAGTTCATTTACACAATCCATTCTGCTGTTCATCTCTTTGCTTCTCGCTAGCCAAGTCTTTTCTTACTACGCCGTTTTTAACTACGCGTTGATGCCAAGTTTGCAGCAGTTCAACAAAATTCTCGCCCATGAATTGAATCTGGTACTCGATGAAGATGGTCTACTCAAGGCTGACGCGCCGCTGCGCCATCAACTGCTAGAAAACTTGGGTGTGACGGTACACAGCGTTGATAGCGAGATGATGAATGAGTTCAATCATGCGATGTCGATTGATTTGATGTCGGAAGAGATGACTCAAGAGCTCGGCTCACCAACAGAAGTACGTTTGCTGCTTGGCAGTGAAAGCTACATTTTGTGGATGCGTATCGATCAGTTGCCGAACTCCATCATCCGTATTCCGCTCTCTGAACTGCAAGAAGAAGATTTTGCTCCGCTGTTCCGTAACAGCTTGATCATGGCGCTTCTTATTATTGCTGGTGGCTGGTTGTTTATCCGTTTGCAAAACAGACCTTTGATTGCGCTAGAAAAAGCCGCGAAAGGAGTAGGTCGAGGTGAAATTCCACCGCCATTGCCAGAGAAAGGTGCTTCAGAAATCCGCTCAGTAACTCGTGCCTTCAACCAGATGTCGAAAGGCATTCAAGAACTTGAAGAAGACCGTGCGCTACTGATGGCAGGCATTAGCCACGACTTACGCACGCCACTGACGCGTATTCGCCTCGCGACAGAAATGATGTCACCTGAAGACAGTTACCTAGCCGAAGGCATCATCAGTGATACCGAAGAATGTAACGAGATCATCAGCCAGTTCATGGACTACCTCAAGCCAGTAAATAAAGAGTCGTTTGAGCAGGTGGACATCAATACTATCACCAGCGATGTAGCAACGTCGGAAGGGGGTTATGAAGTCGAAATTGAAACGGACCTCAACCCAACGATGCCAACCGCAAAAGGCAGCCCAATCGCAATCAAACGTGCGGTGAGTAACCTTGTGGTCAATGCTCTGCGTTATGGTAATGGCTGGGTGAAAATCAGTACGGGCGTCACTGCCGACAAACAGTTGGTGTGGGTGTGCGTTGAAGACAACGGCCCGGGCATCGAGCAGTCGCAAATCGCCAAGCTGTTTGAACCTTTTACTCGTGGTGACACGGCGCGAGGCAGTGAAGGGACCGGATTGGGTTTAGCCATTGTGAAGCGTATCGTTAGCCAACATTCTGGTTCGGTTGTGGTACGTAACCGCAGTGAAGGCGGGTTAAGCGCACAAATCAGTTTCCCAACCAAGTAAGCGTTCTTCGCTCAATCGATTCCAATAAAAAAGCCCAACCAAAGTGTGGTTGGGCTTTCCGATCATCCTAGTGCAAGGTTAGGATTCTTTTACCTCTTGAGCAACCAGCTCATCTTCCTCTTCCAATTTCTCTGGAAGCAATAGGTTCAATACGATAGCGGTGATGCCGCCTGCCGCCACGCCTGTTGAGAAAATACTCTTAATGAACTCAGGCATAAATTGCAGAATTTCAGGTTTTTGTGCAATGCCCAAACCCATTGAGAACGACAGCGCCATAATTAGGATTGCGCGGCGATCGAGGTCGACACGAGAGATGATGCGTACGCCCGCTGCGGCAATGGTACCGAACATCACGATAGTCGCGCCGCCCAGAACTGGCTCAGGAATCAGCTGAACAAAGCTTGCCACACCTGGGAAAAGACCCAGAATCACCAACATGCCTGAAATGAAGTAACCCACGTAACGGCTTGCTACACCAGTGAGCATGATGATGCCGTTGTTTTGGCTAAAGGTAGAGTTCGGGAAGCTGTTGAATACTGCTGCAATCGCTGAGTTCAGACCGTCAGCTAATACGCCGCCTTTGATGCGCTTCATGTAAACCGGACCTTTCACTGGCTCACCGGAAACCTCAGACGTTGCGGTGATGTCACCAATTGCTTCTAGTGCCGTAATGAAGAAAATCAGAACCAGTGGAATAAACAGCGACCAGTCGAAGCTTAAGCCGTATTGCATTGGGATCGGCAGTGCGATGAGGTCAGTTTCGCCCAGTGTTGAGGTATCGACCATGCCCATGAAGTACGCCATGACATAGCCAACTAGCATTGCAATCACGATAGAAGCTACGCGTAGGTAAGGGTTCTTTGAACGGTTAAGAATTACGATCAAGCCAAGTACTGTGCCAGCTAGAGCTAACTTGTCTAGGCTACCGAAAGAGCCATCGCTCATTGCCGCGTAGCCACCGCCCATTGACACCAAACCTACTTGGATAAGTGTCAGACCGATAAGCGTCACGACAATGCCAGATACTAATGGCGTGATGATGCGGCGTGCGTGTTCTAGGACGCGAGATAGCAGGATTTCAGCAAAAGACGCCACCAAGATAGTACCGAAAATCGCTGCCATCATGGTGCTAAGATCAGCGCCGCCTGCCTTAAGAGAAAGACCCGCACCAATGATTGGACCTAAGAAGTTAAAGCTGGTGCCTTGCACTGAAAGCAAACCAGAGCCGATAGGGCCAAAGGTACGAATTTGAATAAAGGAAGACACGCCAGATGCAAACAGTGACATGCTGATGATGGTGTTGGTTTGGTCAGCAGGCACACCCAAAGACTGACAAATGATCAGAGAAGGGGTAATAACGGCTACGAACATCGCCAATAAGTGCTGAAGTGCAGCAAAAATGGTCTGAGGTAGTGGTGGACGATCGTTTAACTGATAGACCAGTTCCGAAGTTCGGTTTGAAGTTGTCATGTTTGTCTCGCTAGTCGCAATAATTCTTGCCCCATAGCTCGCTGAATGGGAGTGCTGGGTGGAGTTGACGTTATGACCTGTGATTGCTGTTAATCAGTGTCAACTCAGGTTGGTTTGATGTGACAAGGTGCACACCATAAATTTTGAGCGCGATTATAGAGGGATTTATTCAAAAAGCAAACGTTTGCTTTGGGCTGGAAAGAAAAGGCGATAACGGAATGGTTATCGCCTTTGAGGTTTTACTTTGGGAGGTTAGTTTTTTAAGTGCTTATCGAAGAAGCCCAACACATGAGCGTAATATTTAGCTCGGTGTTCATCTTTGTAAAAGCCATGTCCTTCATCGTCTAACACAAAAGATTCGTATGGATAGTTGAGCTTGTCGAGTGCTTTAGCCATTGCCTCATAATGTTCAATCGGCGCACGTTGATCTTTTCCCCCATGTACGAGAAGAATAGAAGCTTTTAACTTGTCTGCATTATGAGTTGGAGACATGGCTTTCCAGACTTTAGGGTCGGTTCCCAGTACTTCTTTCAAAAAGCTTAATCCCATGCGGCTATCGGGCACATCACCTTCGGTGAACATCAACTCAAGGTCATAAACACCGGCACTGCCCACGGCGCACTGAAACAACTCAGGTGCAAGGGTGGCTGATTGCAATGCACTGTATCCACCAAAGCTTCCGCCAGAAATACAGATGCGTTCTTTATCTGCGATGCCTTCTGCGACAATGTGTTTGGTGGCGTCGATGATGTCATATTGAATGTTCGTTCCCCATTTACGATAGCCAGCCTCTTCAAACTGCTTACCGAAACCACCACTGCCACGGAAGTTTACTTGCATAACAGCATAACCATTGTTCGCGAGAAACTGATTCTCCTCGGTAAAACGCCACCAATCTCGTGGACCATGAGGACCGCCATGCGGATTGACGATCAGAGGGAGGTTTTTTGCTTCAGTATTTGGTGGCAATGTCAGATAACCTGAGATGGTTTTCCCGTCTCGACTGGTGAACTCAAAAGGCTTCACTTCAGCCATTTTCTCTGGGTCTAACCACTCTCGTGCCGAGAACAGATAACGAATTTCTTTTGGCTCGGTGGTAAATAAGTAGTAATCCCCAGGGTTTCTATCGTTAAAGGCCATAATGACGTAAGCATCACCAGCTTCAGTTTCACTGACTAGGCGAACTTGATGACCAGGTAGAGAAGTGAGGATTTGCTTTAGGTATTCGCTTCGTTTGTTTTTTGGATCAACAAAGGCATAAGTAGGGTAATCACTTTCAAACTCGACGGCGTAAAGCTGTTTTGAGTCTGGATCTAACCAATATTCCTTCGGATCGACGGTATCATCCGAAGCAACTTTTGTACTTTTACCGGTTTTTAAGTTGAGGTGATGGATTGCTCTTGGCTCACCTGACTGACTTATCGCGGCATAAACGGAATCTTGATTCTCTGCAAAGGAGATAGGATAGAACTCTTCGAAGTTTTTTAAAGCCGCCAATTTATCGGAGCTTTTCCATTGATCGTTGACGCGATAATAAAGCTCGACTTTGTTATTGCTATTCAAGCCTGAAACAAAGCGAACTTCACCATCATGGTCGGTGAGAAACCGACTAAACGGGATGGGTGCTGTCGTTATCTTTGAGCGTCTACCGGTGTATACGTTAACGCGGTACACCTCTCTTGGCGCTTCCAAGTTGAAACTGTATTCACCGAAAGGAAGAGCAGAAACTAAGATATGGCGGTCGTCTTCAGGCAGAATATCTAAGACATCACCGTAAGCTCTCACGATAGAAGATGCTCGTACTAGGCGGCTAGTTTGAGGAGGGTTATAACCAAAAATATAAGCGTATTTGTTTCCATCCACATTAGCCGAGACGAGTTCGCCATAGTAGCGAGGAGCGGTAGACCAACTCTTTAAATATTCTTTGGATGCGACAACACGTTCATTATTGACCCAATAATAATCACCCACTTGCTCGTTACCTGAGAAGCGCAGCACACTGCTCGGCTGCATGGTTTTACTGTCGAGTATAACCAAAGCATCTTTACCATCGATACTGGATTCAAAGGCTAAGTGCTTGCCGTCAGGTGATATTTTTGGATTAAAGTAAGCCGAACTTTTGGCAAAAAGCTCAGCCGACGGAAGAATCGCGCTCTGTTTATCTTGCGCTGCTATGGGGGCGGAGTTTACAGAGCCAACTAATGCTGCTGTTACCGCAAGCAAGGTACGTTTTTTCATGCATCTATCCTTGATGACATTGTGTATTTATGACGTTTTTTATATCCGCTTGGAGTATTAACTTTATGTCGAGTTTACTTGCTCTAACTTGTCGTAATTATTGAATAAAGTCGAGTTGGCTTTTATTAAATGAGATATTCATTGGTGCAATGAATGTATGCGAAACCAACCTTACAGAACAGTGTCTGTAAGGAGGTTTATTGATGGAGCGAGGGTAGGTGAGAAAAGAAGAGCTTACGCCTTGGAGTAAATGTCACGCTCACCTAACCAACGGTCAATAATTGCTGTCGCATTCGTTGGGTAGTTGTCATGAATGTAACGCGCGATGCGTTGAACTTCCGGAATTAAGCGCTGATCTCGCACTAAGTCGGCAATTTTAAAATCTGCCAAGCCAGTTTGTTTGGTACCAAGAAGCTCACCCGGTCCACGAATCTCTAAGTCTTTCTGTGCAATCACGAAGCCGTCGTTGCTTTCACGTAATACGCCTAAACGTTTTTGGGCGGTTTTTGATAGTGGTGAGTGATACAGCAACACACAATGGCTCGCCACTGAACCTCGACCAACACGACCTCTCAACTGGTGCAACTGCGCTAAACCTAAGCGCTCTGGGTTCTCGATGATCATCAAACTGGAATTGGGCACGTCCACGCCCACTTCAATCACCGTAGTTGCGACCAGCAAATGCAGCTTGTTGTCTTTGAAATCCTGCATCACCGCTTGTTTCTCTGCGGGCTTCATTCGTCCGTGCACTAGACCAATTTTTACGTCAGGCAGTTTACGTTGCAGCTCTTCTGCGGTATCAGCGGCAGCTTGAGCCTCCAAGACTTCGGACTCATCAATCAAGGTACATACCCAATACGCTTGTTTGCCTTCGTTTAAGCAGGCATTGCGCACTCGTTCGACGATATCATCGCGTTTGGTGTCTGGAATTGCGACCGTCTGGATTGGTGTTCGACCTGGCGGTAATTCATCAATCACTGACGTTTCTAAGTCAGCATAAGCTGTCATGGCTAATGTTCGCGGAATTGGCGTTGCTGTCATGATGAGCTGATGTGGATAAGCGCCTTGTTTCGCGCCTTTCTCGCGCAGCTCTAAGCGCTGGTGGACACCAAAGCGGTGCTGTTCATCAATAATGACCAAAGCAAGATGATGAAACTCAACATGCTCTTGGAAAAGAGCGTGAGTGCCCACGACCATTTGCGCTTCACCACTGGCAATTCGGGCTAGTTCGGCTTCTTTGGCTTTACCTTTCAATTTACCCGCAAGCCAACCGACCTGAATGCCCATTTTCTCGAACCAATTAGCGAAGTTAATCGCGTGCTGTTCGGCGAGCAGCTCGGTCGGTGCCATTAAAGCGACTTGATAGCCGTGTTCAATGGCTCTGACGGCAGCAAGCGCGGCAACTAAAGTTTTCCCCGAGCCTACGTCACCTTGAACAAGGCGCATCATAGGGTGGTTTTTTTCCAAATCGGCTTCAATTTCTTTAACGACTCGTGCCTGAGCATTAGTCGGCGAGAAAGGTAATTGAGCCAGTAACTGCTTTTTCAGCGAATCACACGACGCCAAAGGTAATGCAACGTCTTGTTGCCCTTTGCTGCGCACTGCCAACATAGAGAGGTTCTGCGCCAGTAACTCTTCCATGATCAAACGAATTTGAGCTGGGTGTTTACCTTCATCAAATTCATCCAAATTAATGGTTGGAGGCGGTCGATGAATCGTATGCAGCGCTTGCGACATAGTGATCTGGTGATTGTACAAACCAGAAGGCAGCAACTCTTGTACAGCAGCTTTATCGAGGAGTGTTAAGGCTTGTTCCGTCAGGTTACGCAAAGTGATTTGGCGTAACCCATCGGTGGTTGGATAAACGGGGGTTAAGCTCTGTTCCACATCCGGCTTTTGCTCACTTACATAAAACTTGTAGTCAGGGTGCACAATCTCTAAGCCCATACCGCCACGCTTAATTTCGCCGTAAGCGTGTACTAACTTACCATTCGAGAAATTGTTCTTCATCGCGGCAGTAAAGTTAAAAAAACGTAGGGTAATGGTGCCATTGCCGTCGCTGATTTTTACCGTCAGCATTTTGCGTTTGCCGAAAGTAGTATCGACAGCCATGACTTTGCCCTGTACTGCCGCCCAAAGTCCGGCATGCAGTTTGGCGATTGGGTAAATGCGAGTGCGATCTTCGTAACGAAGAGGAAGATGAAACAGTAGATCTTGAACGCTATGTAAGCCAACTTTGGCGAGTTTTTCTGCGACTTTGGCGCCAACTCCAGACAGAGAGGTTAAAGGAACAGCAGATAACATTTGGGCAGACATAGTGGGCTCAAGAAAATAGTTAACATAGCAGTATGTTAACCACTAAGCTGTGTTTTTGTACAGGATTAAGTTAGAGAAAGGGATATGGGAACGCTTACGCTCTGAGATTCGAGAACGCGGAAACAAACTTAACCAGTGAGGCGAGAAAGAGCCATATCGATTGACGATATGATGTTATCTTGAAGCAAAGCGTTCTCGCCTCTCGAGTCTATTTATTTCTTCTGCATCTCTTTCCACCATGATTCGTCAGCCACAATTTGGCCTTCGTCATCAAGTTGTGGATATTCTAGCCCTTTGCGTTTCGCTACCTTTGCTAAGACTGGATGACCACGCTCAAACAGAATGCGGTTGATGGTCTCTTTTGGCAGTGCACTCTCTTCACGTTCGTACATGCCAACGGCTTCACGCTGACGCTGCGCTTCATAAAGAATTACGGCACTGGCGACTGAGACATTCAAAGACTGCACCATACCGATCATTGGAATAATGATGTCTTGGTCTGCGAGTTTCTTCGCTTGCTCTGAAGCGCCAATTTTTTCGCTACCAAGAATGATCGCCGTTGGCTTGGTGTAGTCGATTTCACGAAAATCGACCGCGGTGTCCGAAAGGTTAGTGA
The DNA here is from genome assembly GCF_002021755.1 of Vibrio owensii. Classification (NCBI taxonomy): domain Bacteria; kingdom Pseudomonadati; phylum Pseudomonadota; class Gammaproteobacteria; order Vibrionales; family Vibrionaceae; genus Vibrio; species Vibrio owensii. The sequence goes on along the minus strand of NZ_CP019959.1, from coordinate 1,653,801 downwards.
CCAGAACTTGCATGCCTTGCGCTTTGAGCTCGGTAATCGCAGTTTCAATCGAATCGTGAGTATCCACTTCAACCCAGTTACGAGCACCTGCTGAGGTGTGAGTCAGTGTGCGCATTTTGTCGGGCCAAATCGCATGAACTTTGTGTAAGCCTGTTGCGTCTGCAGTGCGGATCACTGCAGAAACGTTGTTCGGCTTATGGACTTCTTCAAGGCACAGAGTGAGGTCGGTTTGGCGTGCTTTTAGCACCTGATGGATGCGGTTGTAACGTTCTAAATTCATAATAAATAGGGATATAAAAAAATCGCCACCCAGAGTGTGGGTGGCGATAGAGTTTAGTTCTTTCTTCGTCTGACTCGAGTCGCCTGTGGCATGGTCTTAATCTTACGCATGATGCCAGCAAGGTGAACACGATCTTTGGTGGTTAGCAGAACGGTAACGGTGTATAAGCGACCGTCGCGTTCTTCGGTTGAAAGACCGTGAATGTTCGAACCGGTTTTCGAAATCACATTGGTCAATTCCGCTAGCGCACCTTGGTTGTTGAGCATATCGACTTTCAGTTCAGCAATGAACTCTTTGTCGTACTCTTCAGACCAAGCGACAGCCATGTATTTGTCTGGTTCTTTCTGGTATCCGCGAACGTTTGGACACGTTTCACGGTGAACCACAAGACCACGACCTGGCGATACGTGAGCAATAATGTGGTCATCCGGGATAGGGTGACAACAATTTGCGAAAGTCAGTAGCAGACCTTCTGCACCACGGATTGGCAGTTTCTTGTTAGACTCGTTTGGAATTGAGCTTGTGGTGGTTAATTCATCAGTGTCACCCAATAAGCGACGTGCGATGACGATACTCATCAATTCACCCAAACCAATGGCTGCTAACAGATCATCGACGCTTTCTAGGCGCAGATCAGTCAGCACTTCTTGGATGTTTTCAGGGTAGATTGAATCAATCGAATGACGACCCAAAGCGTGATTCAGTAGACGACGACCTAAGGTAATCGACTCTTCACGACGCATGGTCTTCAATACTTGACGAATCTTAGTGCGAGCGCGAGAAGTCACGACATAGTTTAACCAAGCCGCGTTTGGACGAGCGCCAGGTGCACTGATGATTTCTACTGTTTGACCGTTCTTCAGTGCCTTACTTAGTGGGTAAGGGTTGCGGTCAACACGAGCACCAACACAAGAGTTACCGACATCAGTATGTACGGCATAGGCAAAGTCGACAGCCGTTGCGCCTAATGGCAATTCAACGATACGACCTTTTGGTGTGAAGACGTAAATCTCATCTGGGAAAAGATCCGATTTTACGTTTTCGATGAATTCGAATGAGTTACCAGCGCTTTGTTGTAGCTCAAGCAGGCTTTGCATCCAACGCTGAGCTTTCACTTGCGCTGTTGTGCCAGACTTATCGCCCTTGTCTTTGTATGACCAGTGCGCAGCGACACCTTTGTCCGCCATTTGATCCATATCTTCGGTACGGATCTGAACTTCAACTGGCACGCCATGTGGGCCAACCATAGAAGTATGTAGCGATTGGTAGCCGTTCGCTTTTGGTACCGCAATGTAATCTTTCATACGACCAGGACGCGGCTTATACAAGCTGTGTACTTGGCCTAGAACGCGATAACAAGTATCGGCAGTATCAACAACCACTCGGAAAGCGTAGATATCCATGATGGTGTGGAAACGCTGTTCTTTGGTTTTCATCTTGTTATAGATGGAGAACAGGTTCTTTTCACGACCTAACACGCGCGCATTCAAGCCAACATCTTCGAGTCGACCTTCAATTTCGCTGTGAATACGTTGGATCATCTCTTTACGATTACCACGTGCCGCTCTTACCACTTCTTTTAGAACGCGGTAGCGGTTCGGGTAAAGCGCTTCGAAGCCAAGCTCCTCAAGTTCCGTTTTGATATTGTGAATACCAAGACGGTGAGCCAGTGGCGCGTAGATTTCCAGTGTTTCGCGAGCAATACGGCGTTTTTTGTCGGGGCGCAGAGCACCTAACGTGCGCATGTTGTGCGTACGGTCAGCCAGTTTGATCAGGATAACGCGGATGTCTTGCACCATCGCCAGAACCATCTTACGGAAGTTCTCGGCTTGAGCCTCTTTCCTATCGCGGAATTTGAGTTTGTCCAGTTTAGATACACCATCAACCAGCTCAGCGACGGTATTGCCGAATTTCTCTTCGAGATCTTCTTTTGTAACGTCACAGTCTTCGATGACGTCATGCAGCAAAGCAGCTTGGAGGGTTTCGATATCGAGGCGCATTTCGGCCAAGATTCGAGCCACAGCGACTGGGTGGATGATGTATGGTTCACCGCTTGAGCGGGTTTGCCCTTCATGGGCATCTCTTGCTACCACATAAGATTGACGCAGAGCCTCAATTTGAGGCTCTGTTAGGTATTCTTGGGCAACGTCTTTGAGGCTATCGAATAGATACAAATTATAGGCCCGGGAGGTTGTTGAATTCTAAAGTCAGAATTAACGGTTGTGAGCGATGCTGCTTACTGCCGCTAGCTCTGCCGCTTCTTGCTCTTGCTGTTCTTGACGTTCACGGGCGTCTAGAACTTCTTTAGTAATTAAACCTTCTTCGATTTCGCGTAGAGCGATAACCGTTGGCTTATCGTTCTCTTCTGGCACTAGTGCATCTTTACCGCCAGTTTGCATTTGACGAGCGCGGCGAGCCGCAATCAGTACTAGGTCGAAACGGTTGCCAACTTTTTCAACAGCGTCTTGAACAGTTACGCGTGCCATGAGGACTCCAAATAGTTAACTAAATTTTGAATGACGAGAAAGTATACAGTCTCAGCGTAATATTTACTAGCGATAAGACGTGCAACAACAATGACTTTCTATATAAGCAATATAAGCTTCCTTACCGTAATAAAGAAGCGAAAATTTGTATTTCTGCGCAGAATTACTCTGCTAGAAGTGCGTCAAGCATACCTTTATATTTAGCAGCTTGCTTTTCTTCCTTCAATCTTTCCGCACGTAGGATGGCTTTAAAGTCCATCAATGCAGTATCGAAATCGTCGTTTACGATCACATAATCGTACTCGTTGTAGTGCGAGATTTCTGACTTTGCTTCTGCCATGCGTTTTGCGATAACGTCATCGCTGTCTTGACCACGAGTGGTTAGGCGGCGCTCAAGTTCGCCATTTGATGGCGGCAAGATAAAGATGCTTTTCGCTTCTGACATTTGTTCGCGGATTTGACGCGCGCCTTGCCAGTCGATGTCTAGGAAAACGTCGATGCCTTTGTTTAGCGTTTCTTCAATCCATACGCGTGATGTGCCGTAGTAGTTACCAAACACTTCTGCGTATTCTAGGAAGTCGCCTTGTGCAATCAGAGCTTCAAACTCTTCTTTTGCGACGAAATGGTAGTGGATACCGTTTTCTTCGCCAGGGCGCATGCCACGAGTAGTATGAGACACAGACACTTTCATTGCGTATGTTGGGTTACGTTCCAACATTGCTGAGATCAAGCTAGATTTACCTGCGCCGCTAGGTGCAGATACGATATAGAGAGTACCTTTGCCCATTGTACTGTTCCACTTTTGGTTGGATTGAGTGAATGCCGAAAAGAAGTCTCGACCTTGTAGTTATGCCAATGATGCTTATCAGCGAGATTGATATAACGATAGCACTGACGTTGATGATTTCTCCACCAAACCACTCAGGATTGGTGATAAACCCGCCAGAAAAATGGAGGCGAAGAGTATCATGAACTCCCTGTGGTTGCTAGCCGATCTTTTTGATCTTTGACGTGTGGGATGACTTCTCCCTCTATATATAGAGGCGAAAAAAGGGGAAGCTTTCACTTCCCCAGGCGTGCGACTGACTCACACTTAATCTTCGGAGCAACTTTAGCGTTGCACGTTACTGCTTTTCAGGGACTAGCCTTGTGACTCTAAGAAGTTTATCCAAGGGCTAGCTACCGCTTTCATATCAGGAGATTGCGCTGCACTCTTCATTGCTTTGAGGGCATTACTTGGCTGGTTGAGCTCAAAATAAGCCATGCCTCGAATGTAGTTCAGTTCACCTTTATCATCGCGTTTGGCGTCTGGAGCTGCATTCTTTGCAAACTTGGTTGCTGCAGAGTACTGCTTATCCAAGATCATCAAACGAGCAATCTTGATCTGCGTTTTGGCTTTTGGTGCTAATTGGTAAGCCGCTACATAGGTTTCAATCGACTTATCCAGTTCCTGAGCTTGTTGCCAGAAAGACGCTAGTTTCTCTAAGTTTTCAGCATTACGTGCAACATGACCTTCTTCCATCGACGTTTGCATTGTTTTAGCCGCACGGAAAGGTACTCCTTGATAAGCTTGGAAGTTCACTAAACGTAGATACTCTTTCTCTCCCTCTAAAAGACCCATTTTATGAGCCATTTCTAAAGTCGAAAGGGCATTACGCTCTTGCTTGAGCTCCATGTAAATACCAGACAATTGAGTCCAGTAACGCTTATTTTGCGGGTACTTCGTAGTCAAGATTTTTAGCACGCCAGCAACACTTTTGAATTGCTTTAATTCATAGTGAGCAGACATCAACAGTTGATACCAAGATTCACTAGGATTCTTCGTCATTGCAATTGCCTTTTTGGTTGGTGGAATTGCGTTGCGGTAATCTTCTAGTTGAATGTAAGCACTTGCCAATGTGATGTAAGCATGTGCTTGAGGTTTTTCCTCTGTTGTTTCAGCAATCTTGAACCACTCGTTCATTGTATTAACGGATTGCTTAAATTTGCCTTCTGCTAGATAAAGCTGTGCAAGGCTATAACGAACCTGTTGAGCTACGGGTACTGGTAAAGCATCTAACTTGAGTGCTTCAGCAAAGTATTTCGCTGCTTTTGGGTAATCGTCCTTTAAAGAATACAGAAAGCCCATCTGTTGCAGTAACACGGCGCGGTCGTATTTCTTTTTCTTGGTACTTCCCAAGGCAGAGTTCAGTTTAGAGATTGCATCCGAGTATTTTTCAGTTGCAATCAGTTCCTGAACTTTGTTCACGGTTCGGAATGTTCTGTCAGACAACTCAGGAGTATTGGCAAAAGCAGGCGCGCCATACGCGCCTGAGATAAACACCAGAGAAGCCAACAACTTAGTATATGCTTTCATATTGCGACTCCTTAGTTCGTAGAGAACTCGATTTCCTGAGAAAGACGAGAGCTAACCGCTTGGCCATCAACCATTTTTGGTTTGAATGTCCACTTTGATACAGTTTTCTTCGCCGCTTTACCCAAGCCCAACTTACGTGGAGATTCTTTTAAGACTTTGACGTCTTGTACGCCACCACGCTCGTTAACCGTAAACTCTACGAGTACGATACCTTTTTCTAATCCCGATCTCGCTGCTTTACGAGGCATTTGAGGCTGGAAAGTCGCAAGAGGAACTGGGCCTCCGCTACCTGCCAACTTAGCACCACCACCTTGGGTGTAGTGTCCAAGTACTGAACCGCCGGTTACGTTAACTGGAAGATCAAGTTTTGGCATGTCCATTGGGATTTGATCCATCACCGGTTTTACCGTTGCCGTTACCTTCATTTCTGGAGGTGGTGGCGGACGCTTCGGTGGTGGCGGTTTCGGAAGTTCGCGTTTTTTCTCCTGTATTTTTTCGTCCGGTTTAATGCGAATGAATTCAACCATACGTAGGTCATCATTCGACACTAGCTCGTGGCGCTCTTTGTTTACTAGCTTGTCCATCCCCCAGAACAATCCGAGGGAGACAATGAGCGCCAGTGCAATTGAGGCCAGATACCGCATAGGCTTAATCCTTATTGGTTGCGGCAATGGAGATGCTTTCTACACCTGCCATCTTAATCTGGTCCATAACCTTCACGACTACGCCAGCGTTAGCTTCTGTATCCGCTTGGATAACAACCGCGCCATCTGGGCTTTCTGCACGTAGACGTTCGATGTTGGCACGTACGGCGTCAACTTCAATACGACGTTTATCAACCCAAACATCACCCGCAGCACCGATGGCAACCATGATGTTACCTTTCTTAACGGTTTGCGCTGAGCTCGCCGTCGGACGATTTACTTCAAGACCTGCTTCTTTAACAAACGATGTTGTTACGATAAAGAAGATCAACATGATGAACACGATGTCTAGCATCGGGGTCATATCGATAGCAGCTTCGTCGCTGCTGTCATTGCTATAGCGTCTCTTCATGACCTATACCTCTAATTCCGTTTACTCAGGCAATGTGCTTTAGCTTGTCTTCAAGCTTCTGCGTGGTGACTTTGGCTAAATGATCAAGACGTGTACTAAAGAAAAGTCCTGATAGTGAAGCCACCATTCCCGCTAGTGTTGGGATTGTTGCCTTTGAGATCCCCGAGGCCATTGCTCGAGGGCTTCCTGTTCCTGTTACCGCTAAGATGTCGAATACTTGAATCATGCCGACAACGGTGCCAAGCAAGCCAAGTAGGGGACAAAGTGCAATCAATACTTTGACGATTGGCAGTCCCTTTTTATTCTCAATATCCTGACGAGAAACCATTTCTTGTCGGATCATCTTTGCGTTCCAGCTTTTATGTTCTGAACGCTCTTCCCATAAGCTAACGGCTTTTTTCATTGCTTTGGGAGCGACGGCAGCGAAGTAAAACCAACGTTCTAGTAAGACTGCCCATAACATGAAGCTGAGGATAAAGATGGCGACAAGTACATCACCACCCATTCCCAAGAAGCGCCTAATTGATTCAAGTTCTCCAACTAACCACCACATAACGCCTCCTTAGCTTTCGGCTTTATGCAGTTTTTCCTGATAGCGAGCGATGAAGCCTGCACTCTGTTCTTCAAGAGTTTGAACCAAACGACGACCTTTACTGTGTACGATTGTGTACAGGAACAGCAGAGGAATTGCGACAACCAGACCAAGCATGGTAGTAACAAGTGCTTCTGAGATACCGCCAGCCATTAGCTTCGGATCACCTGTACCAAATAGTGTGATTGCTTGGAACGTACCGATCATACCCATAACCGTACCTAGTAGACCTAGAAGAGGTGCTACAGAAGCGAATAGTTTGATTGAGCTGATAAAGCGTTCAATGCTCGGTGCGTTACGTAGGATGATTTCGTCCAGCTTCGCTTCAAGATCTTCAAGGTTGTCACCTTTATGTTCTTGGTAAGCTTGGATAACTTCACCCAATGGGTTGCCAGGGATAACAGTGTCAGATTTCGCTTGTTTGCGCATTTTGCCACCGATAACCAATAGGCGTAGGTAACAAACGAGAGCGATAAGTGCACCAATTGCACCCATACCTAGGATGACGTAACCAACGATACCACCTTGGTCAATACGTTCCTGAACAGTAGGGCTTTGTACTAATAGAGACAGAATCACACCACGAGATGGGTCGATAAACAGTGGTTCGTATGTGCCGTCCGCTGATTCAAAACCACCCACTAGACGAGTGATGTTTTTGCTTGGTTGACGTGATAGCTCTTCGAACTTACCTGTTTGAGGTACGTAAGTTACGTATTTGCCATCTGCGATTGCGTTAAACTCACCCACTAAGGTTACGTCACGGACCGCTTCTTTACCTTCACCGTATACAACGGTTGCTGGTGCTGTTGTTGTATCGCCTGAAGCTACGACTTGTTGTAGGATCGTGTGCCAAAATGCTTCAAGTTCTTGCGTTGATGGCAGTTCTTTACTTTCTGCTAGTTTAGAAAGCAGCGCGTCACGCTCAGGGAAAAGAACGGCATTTTGCGAAGCCGCAAATAGACCTTTAAATTCACCCGCATACTGACGAACCACACCAAACATCTCACCTAGCGTACCTGAGCGAACGCGAAGTGTTTCTGTCAGTTCGGTTAGCTGTTTGTCGTTTTCGTCAAACGTGGCTTTCAGCTCATCACCAAGTGCTTGTTGCGCTGCAAGTTCTGCACGAGCTTTTTCAAGAAGTGCAGCTTGTTGATCGCGGTTGTTTTTGAACTCAGCTTCACGAGCTTTGTTCTCTTTTGATTCAACGATACTTTCTGATTTTACGTTTTTCAGTAGTTCAGATAGGTTCTTAGGTGCTTCAGCTTGTGCACCAGAAATCATGAATAAGCTCGCTAGCAAACCAGCGGCTAGAGTTTTGAATCCTTTCATTTCTTATTCCTCCCCAGCAAATACAGGCAGTTTGATCAGCGCTGGTGGCGCTTGTTTCTTAGCGATACGAAGGCCTTGCTGTACAGCGATACGGTAGTTCTCAGGTAGTGATTCCCATTGACGAGTTTGTTGGTTCCACATGCCTGTTTCACCGCCATCCGGAGATTGGAATAGAAGCGCAGTACGACCAATACGTAGGAAGTCGTAAGTCACGGTTTCACCGTTGCGCTCTAGGCTAGCTTTGTAAGATTCAATTGAGCGAGAGAAGCCTTCTTCGATTTGGTAGGCTTCCATCACTTTACGGAATTTCTCTGAAGTTGTTACGTCTGCACGATCCATTAGGTCACGTAACTCAACAACACGTTTAGTACGCTCTTCTTTTTGGAATGGTAGATCCAGAGTAACGAATTCATCTAGGGCATCGATCATTTTTAGCGTAAGAGGCACAACCTCTGTTGCTGTTTGGTCGATTTGAGCAATCTGGCTGTTCAATGAATCCAGCTCTCCCTGCTGAGATTGAACCATGCGGTTGATTTGCTCATTGTAGACTTTCATGCTGTCGATCTGACGCAGTAGGCCTTTGTATTCAGCCAACATGCCTTCAGTGCTTTCAGCATAGGTGTCGATTTTTTGTTGTGAAGCCTGAGAAGACTTCGTTGTCTTTGCTTGGTTAGCGACAACGGTACCAGAGTCCGCAGCAACAGCTGCTCCACTTACCGTTAGTATCGCGGCAGTAACTGCACTTACGCCAAATTCCTTTAACGTCATAGTTGCATCCTTGTCAGTGTATAAAAGTCAGTCGAGAGGGGCGCAGGAAAAGCTCCTGCGCCAAAGGTTTTAATTAAAAGTTTTGAGAGTATTTCACGAAGTAAACGCGGCCTTGAATGCTGTATAGGTCAGCATCGTAAGTCACACCATCAGACTCAAACGCTGGGTCTTCATCGGTAAGGTTACGTACACCTGCAGTGAACTTCGCATCCCATGGAGCTAGGTAGTTGTATGCTACGTTCCAGATTGTTTGCGATGGGATGTTACCTGTCTTGTTGTAGTTCTCATCAACGTCTTGTGCTTGTGACGCGATGTAGTCTGCTGATAGGTAAACATCGTGCTCTTCTAGGAAGTTAAGACCAACACCTGTGTTGAAACGGTACTCAGGTAGACCATTACGGCCAACTTGGTTGTTCACTGGACCATTCACGTATTCAGGTGCGCTGTAGTCAAGAACATAGCTACCCATGAAGTCGTAACGTAGAACGGCTGAGTCGAAGTCGTAACGGTAGCCAACTTTCAGGTCAAGACCAGAAGTATCTAGAGTACCTAAGTTTTCTAGGCCTGCTGTTGCGTGCGTAATACGGCCTGTTGCATCACGGTCGATGTTCGGGTTCGCAACCCCACTGCTACGCTCTTGGTCGATCATGCTTTGTAGAGAGTTAAGCGTGATTACATCATCGATACTGATGTTGTAGTAATCAAGTGTCAGATCTAGATCTTCGATTGGTGAGTAACTTACACCGAAGTTAAATGACACAGATGTTTCAGCATCTAGATCTTCGTTTGATGTACGAGTTACGTCGTACTGAGTTTCTGGACAGTCTGCGTCAGAGATGCCGTTTGCTTGACAGTAAACGTAATCTTTTGCGCTATCTGCAGAGAAGCTATCCGCACCGTAAAGGTTTGCTAATGTTGGCGCACGGAAGCCCATACCCGCACCTGTACGGAACATTAGGTTATCAAGAGGTTGGTAACGGAATGATGCTTTTGGTGAAATCTCACTACCAAAGTCACTGTAGTGGTCGTAACGTGCCGCAATGTTCATCTCTAGCTCATCGGTAAACGCGATCAGAGACTCTGCGTAAAGCGCGTAAGTTTCACGGTCACCACCTGCTGAGTTACCAGAACTACCGATGATGTTACCTGCTTCACTTTGTGGATCGTATTTGTCAAAGTAGTCGTAAGTTGTGAACTCTGCACCAATATACACAGGAATAGTAACGTCACCGATTTCTGCTAGGTCAAACTGAAGACCACCGTAGAAGTTGTGCATTTCCATTTGTGTTTCGCGGCTTGTTCCGGCTGCTAGGTCACTCGTTGCATCAGCGCTGAACTCGCCATCAACAAACTCGCCTGAGTTCGCTAGCTGCTCAGCCGGTGAGCGGAACACGTAACCTGTACCAATTTCGTTACTGTTCGAGAAGTTAAGCTGGTAACCCGTTTCCCAAACCACATCACCGAAGCTATCTGTGTAAAGTGTGCCGTCTAGGCCTGCTTTCAAATCAGCTTGGAAGTCAGTTACATTGTTGTCACGTGTACCTACGTTGTTGAAACGGTAGTAAACACGAGCTGGACCTGCTGCTGGATCTAGACCATTCTCTGTGAAGAAATCAGAACCACCAGACGTTGTTGGGTCAACTTCAAACCAACCTGCTGCAGGAGCGTAACGACCGAAGCTTTCGTTGCGGTTCAAAAGCACTTGTGCATTGAACGTTGTGTCGTCATTCAGGAAAATATTACCGTTAACAAAAACAGTATTACGCTCTAGAGAAGCAGTCTGCGCAGCATCAGCCGTGTAGTCGTAACCACAGATATCACCCAGACCTGGGTAGTTGGTTAAACCAACAAAGCCTTTTGATGAATCACAAGTTGCGTCTGTATCGTAACCTTTCAGCGCTTTCAGCTCACCGTTATGGTAAACGTTTCGGCCGTAGATACTTACACCAGACATATCAAAGTAGTTGTCTGCACCAGTATTGGTTGAGCTTAGGTAGTCACGATCGCGTTGGTAGATTTCGTCTTTACTATCATGCTCAAACGAGAACATGATGTTGCCTTTCTCACCACTTGTACCCATCACGAAAGCAACATTCTGCTCATCGCCGCCTTCTTGGCTAGGGATACCTGAACCAACCGTGACGTTGATGCCATCGAACTCATCTTTCAAGATGATGTTAACTACACCTGCAACAGCATCTGAACCGTATACAGCAGAACCACCGTCGGCCATTACTTCAACACGTTCTACGATTGCAGAAGGGATTACGTTGATGTTGGCAGCACCGCCACCCATAGCTGCTGAGCCAGGAAGACGTTTGCCGTTAATTAGAACTAGAGTACGTTCAGAACCTAGACCTCGTAGAGAGATGGTTGCTTGGCTTTGTGCCGAGCTGCCTGAACGTTCGCTGTGTGAACCAAAAGAGTTAAATGAAGATTTACGTAGTACATCAGCGATAGATACGTCACCAGCTCGTTCAATTTCTGCACGGCCGATAACAGCTACTGGGGTGCTTCCTTCCATAGACGCTCGCGTTAGACGCGAACCAGTAACTTTCATTTTTTGTAGTTTTTCAACTTGCTGCTCTTCTGCCTGCGCTGCTAGAGGGGCCACTGCTGCCGTCCCCAGTGCAAGGCTGATCGCAACAGATAAAGCGGTTGTGTTTTTATACATCCTTGTTGCTCCGATTATTATTATTCCTATGTCTGGCCATAACGGCCAATTATGACGTTAATATTTCGTTAACGTTCCGGACATGTATACCTGAGATGAAAAAAGGAAGTCAAACCAGTGGTAAACAGAGATAAAGAAATGTAAAAAAGATGTAAAAAACCAAAAGTGACATAAATCACAGAATAATTTACTGCATGATGTTTATAAATTGAGATTAAATTTTAATAAAACACCGTATTTTGTGTTTCTTGTAAAGTCTAATGACTTATATCGCCTATGCTTTTTAAGTGGGCGATTGGCACTGAATTTAAACGTTAATCTAGATGATTGTTCTGCTTGAGGGTTTTTATGGAATGCTGGGCATGTTAACTCGATCGCACAAGGTGGTATCAGAATATGATACCCACCGTTATAAAAGGGCTCACTAGTATTTTGAGGTCAAATGGTAGTGGGGGTCTTTTGTCTAATTATTCTGCATATATGCATGTTTATATGGGGTTTTGGCTCTAAAGTGCCTAGATTGATATTCTGTATGAATTGGTTTTGTGGTTTTTTATAATTATTTACAAAAACATTTCTGTTTTTGGACATCGGAGGAAGTTTGTCATGTTTTGGATTCAAACACTTGAAGCTTACTTGGATTCAAGATAAATATGACGCTGAAATTATTGCAGTAGTGGAAAAAACTAGCTTTTGAAACTCAGGGAGTGTGTTTCAACAGCTTTAGTTACTACGGGATAGAGATGCACCATTTTGGGCCGGAATTCTCCTCTCCAAACCCGCCTAATAATGGACAGTAGACAAGGAGCAAGTTGTATATGCTGTCGTACTTTTTACGCCGTTTAGCGTTGGTTATTCCAACGTTTCTCGGGATTACCATTCTTATCTTTGCTATCACTCGATTCGTGCCTGGTGGCCCGGTAGAGCGCATGCTTTCACAAATGCAGGCGCAAGGTGATGGTGCCGCATCTATGACATCAGCTGGTGGTAACACTGCCTTATCTGATGACCAAATTGCAGAGCTAAACGCTTTTTACGGACTGGATAAACCCGTAATGGAAGCCTACGTAGAATGGTTAAGCCGTTTGGTGACGTTAGATTTAGGTGAATCGACTCGATACTACGAACCTGTATCTGACATGATCGCAGAGCGCTTACCGGTGTCTTTGTTTTATGGCGGAATGACCTTCTTTATCAGTTACTTTATTTCGATTCCGCTCGGCTACTATAAAGCGCTCAAACACGGCTCCGTATTTGACTCCGCTTCTTCTATTCTCATCTTTGTCGGGTATGCACTCCCCGGATACGTCGTTGGTGTCCTACTGATTACCTTGTTCAGTTATCACCTAGAATGGTTCCCGATGGGGGGCTTTGTCGGAGACGACTTTGATGACTATGAAACCTTCTTTGAGCGCGCAAAAGACATCATGTGGCACGCAGTATTGCCTTTGATCTGTTACCTCATTGGTGACTTCGCAACGCTAACGATGACAATGAAAAATAACCTAATGGAAAACCTGTCATCCGATTACATCCGTACCGCGATTGCTAAAGGTCTGCCATTTAAGAAAGCAGTGCGTAAACATGCTCTGCGTAACAGCTTGATTCCGATTGCCTCCCACTTTGGTAACTCGCTGCTGTTCTTCATGACGGGCGCTTTCCTTATCGAAGTAATCTTTAATATTGATGGTATCGGTCTGCTTGGTTATGAATCCATCATGGAGCGCGATTACCCAGTGGTTATGGGCATTGTAGCTATCAACGCGGTATTGCTACTAATCGGCAATATCATTTCAGATATCTGTGTTGCTTTAGTCGACCCACGTGTGAAGTTTGGAGCGTAATATGATTAAAGTGAGCCCGTTAACTCAAAAGAAAATCCGTCATTTTAAAGAAATCAAACGTGGTTACTGGTCGTTTTTGATCTTATCAACCATGTTGATCTTGTCTCTCTTTGCTGAACTGTTGATCAACAGTAAAGCTTTGGTCGTTAAATACGATGGCAGTTATTACTTCCCGGTCGTAAGCGATGTGCGTTTGGGTAGCGAGTTTGGCCAAGCGTCCTCGAGTGAGGCCGATTACCGAGAGCTGCAGAAAGTATTTGAAGCGGAAGGCGGCGATAACTTCGTTATTCTACCGATTGTTCCTTGGAACCCATATGAGCAAGACTTTAGTGGTGATTTCCCTCCGACAGCACCAAGCGCTGAAGATAAGCACTACCTAGGCACTGATGTGATTGGTCGAGACATCTTAGCTCGACTGGTTTACGGCTTCCGTACTGCGATGGGATTTGCGCTACTTACCATGGCGATCTCGTACGCGATTGGCACTGCTGTTGGTTGTGCGATGGGGTTCTGGGGTGGCAAGTTTGACTTATTTGTTCAGCGCTTGATCGAGGTCTGGTCAATGGTGCCTTTTTTATACGTCATCATGATCCTCGTCTCGATAGTGCAACCAACCTTTACTCTGTTCGTCGGTATTAACGTACTCTTTGGGTGGATGGGGATGACCTGGTACATGCGAACCATGACCTACAAGGAGTCAGCGCGTGAATACGTAATGGCGGCCCGTGCATTAGGTGCATCGACTGGGCGTATCTTGTTTAACCACATTCTGCCAAACACCATGGTAATGATCGTGACACTCGCACCGTTTACCATTGCAGCCAACATCACCGCTCTGACCGCTCTTGATTATCTCGGTCTTGGTTTGATGCCTCCAACGCCAAGTTGGGGTGAGTTGCTACAACAAGGTAAGTCAAACTTAGACTCGCCATGGATTGTTTCTTCAGTAGTAAGCTCTATCGTACTGGTATTGGTGATGGTGACCTTCATTGGTGAAGCGATCCGAGCGGCATTCGACCCGAAAAAATTCACACGCTATGTTTAAGCAAGCATTGTGAGCAAAACATAAAAAAGGGAAGTTTTATGAAAAAATTATTACTAGCGTCAACGCTGAGCGCCCTGAGTTTTGGTGCGATGTCAGCAACGCTTCCGACTGACTTAAACTGGCAAACAAACTGGGATGAGCCACAATACGGCTCTCCTGAAGCAAAACGTGGTGGTACTTTCCGAGCGTATATGTCGAGCTTTCCGCAGACTTTGCGCAGCGTTGGCCCTGATGCGAACTCAGGTTTGCGTTCTTATATACTGGATGAAACACCGGGTTTGGTGGTACGTCACCCAGATACTCTGGAATTCATCCCTGAGCTAGCGAATGAGTGGGCACTTGCAGGTGATAACAAAACCGTTTATTTCAAACTGAATCCAGAAGCAAAATGGTCGGATGGTAAACCCGTTACTGCCGACGACTTTGTCTTTATGTTGAAGTTCTACCGCTCCAAAGACATTCTCGAGCCTTGGTACAACGATTACTACAACAAGACTGTTGAAGATGTGATTAAGTTCGACGACCTAACGTTTGCGGTGAAAGCAGCGAAAGAACTTAACCCTGAAGAGCTGTTGTTAAGAATGGGGGCACTGCGTCCTCGTCCTGCTCACTTCTATGCCAACCCTAAGAAAGATGAAAACGGCGATGGCATTCATGATGACTTCGTTCGTTACTACAACTTCAAAAGTGAACCAACCACTAGCGCTTACTATCTAGCTGATATCAAAAAAGGTAAGAGTGTTACCTTTAAGCACGTTGGCGAAGATTGGTGGGGATACACCAATAAGTATTATGAAAACCGTTATAACGTCGACAAGATTCGTATCACGGTTATTCGTGATAACGACATTGCTAAGAAGCACTTTGAAAAAGGCAGCCTAGATTCATTTGGCTTGGTTTTACCTAACCTTTGGCACGATAAGTCTGATACTGCGCCTTATAAAAAGGGCTATATTCAGAAGTTTTGGGGCTACAACCAATACCCTGTAGGTGCTGGCGGCGTTTGGATGAATACCGCAATGCCATTATTGGATGACTTAAACATTCGTAAAGGCATCACTTACGCGATCGACTTCGATGGCATGATCGAAAACATCATGCGTGGTGACTACAGCCGTAAACCTAACCCAACAGGCTACGGGCATGGTAAATACACCCTGCCAGACGCGAAAGCACCAAAGTTTGATCCAGAAAAAGCGGCTGAAGCATTTGCAGCAGCTGGTTTTGATAAGATTGGTTCCGACGGTATCCGTGTTAACGACAAAGGTCAGCGTTTGAGTTTCGAGTTGACCTACGCAACGCCAGTGCACACGCCTCGTATCGCATTTGTGCGTGAACAAGCTAAGTTGGCCGGTTTAGACATCGAACTTAAACTGATCGATGGCTCATCAATGTTCAAATACGTACGTGAGAAAAAGCACGATTTAGCGTTCCTAGATATGGGCACTTCTGAGATCCCAACGTATTGGGAATACTTCCACTCAGTGAATGCCAATAAGCCACAAACTAACTCTTTCACGAACTACAGCACGCCAGAGCTTGATGAGAAAATCATTGAGTACCGTTTCAACATGGACATGGATAAGAAGATCCAACTGGGTCATGAAATCCAACGTGACATCATTGATGCACATGTGATTGTTCCGGGTTACATGGTGCCTTACGTTCGTTACGGCCATTGGCGTTGGTTGAAATTGCCAGAGAAACCAATGAACCGTATGACCGAAGCACTATTTAGCGGCGGCATTATTGGTGATGGAACGTACTGGATTGATAAAGACATCAAGAAAGAAACCCAGAAGGCAATGAAGTCGGGTAAGACTTTTGAACCGGTTGTTGTCGTTGATGACACGTACAAGTTGTAAGGATGTGTTATGGAAAACGATGTAATCCTGAGTGTTAAAGATCTAGAAGTTGAGTTCACCACGGACGATGGTCCGGTAAAAGTGCTGCATGGCGTGAACTTTGATGTTCGCGCTGGGCGTACCCTTGGTCTTGTAGGCGAATCCGGCAGTGGTAAGAGTGTTACTTCCATGTCCATCATGGGTTTGTTGCCGAAACCTTACGGTAATATCGTCAATGGCGAGATTGATTACCGCGGTACGAACTTGGTCACGCTACCAGCAGAAGAAATGTACGCAATGCGCGGTGACCGCATTTCTATTATCTTCCAAGACCCAATGACCGCGCTGAACCCAGTGCATTCTATTGGTCGTCAGCTTTGCGAAGTGCTTGAGCTGCACCGTCCAGAGTTGGATAAAAAAGCGCGCGAATCTTACGCTGTTGAAATGCTGGCGAAAGTAAAAATTCCGATGCCGGAGAAACGCTTGAACGAGTACCCGCATAATCTATCCGGCGGCATGCGTCAGCGTGTGATGATTGCGATGGCATTGGCGTGTAAACCTGACATTTTGATTTGTGATGAGCCAACCACTGCACTGGATGTAACGGTTCAGGCGTCTATTCTTGAATTAATGAACGAGCTTCAAGAAGAAACAGGCATGGCGATGATCTTCATCACTCACGATCTTGGTGTGGTTGCAGAAGTGTGTGATGACGTAGCCGTGATGTACGGTGGTCGTATTGTTGAAAAGGCCGAGATTTTCGAGCTATTCGATAACCCACAGCACCCATATACAGAGCGTTTGATGGGCTTGATGCCAAGTTTAGATAATGAGCCTAAGCAGATGATCGACATTAAACCGATCGATGCCAGTATGTTTGCTAGCTAACTGGTGCAAAGTGAACAAGTCATAAAAGAGGATGTTATGGCAAAAGAAGTATTAAGAATTGAAGATCTTAAGCAGCACTTTGTATCTGGTAAGGGACTGTTTAAGAAAGGCTACACCATTAAAGCCGTTGATGGTGTGTCGCTATCAGTAGGTGAAGGGGAAACTCTTGGCCTAGTAGGTGAATCAGGCTGTGGTAAAAGTACCCTAGGTCGTACTATTTTGAAATTGTACGAGCCAACTGAAGGTAAAATTTTCTTTGAAGGCAAAGACATCACCAAATTGTCTGTGAAGCAAATGCGCTCATTGCGTAAGGACATGCAGATTGTCTTCCAAGACCCAATGGAATCGCTAAACCAACGCCATACGATTGGCATGATTCTCGAAGAGCCGTATGTGATTCACAACATCGGTACGTCTTCAGAGCGCAAGCAGTGGGTGAAAGAGCTACTTGTTAAAGTTGGCTTGCCAGAAACCGCGGTAAACCGCTATCCGCATGAGTTCTCCGGTGGTCAGCGCCAACGTATTGGTATTGCTCGTGCGATTGCCCTTAAGCCTAAATTGCTGATTTGTGATGAGTCGGTATCCGCGTTGGACGTATCGGTTCAAGCGCAAATCCTAAACCTGCTGTTGCAACTGCAACAAGAGATGAACCTTGCGATTATCTTTATCTCGCATGACTTGTCTGTCGTGAAGCATGTGTCTGATAAGGTTGCGGTGATGTACTTTGGTAAAGTCGTGGAAGCGGGTAACGCGAAAGAAATTTACGCGAATCCTCAGAACGATTACACCAAGAAGCTGTTGTCGGCGATCCCAATCACGCATCCTAAGTATCGTAAGAAAAAGCGCTTGGCAGAAAAAAAGCAGCAAGTGGCGTAACGCCACCATCCAAATAAAACCAACTTAAAAGATAAAAGTGCTCCACTGGGTTGGAGCGTTTTTATTTCCGATAATTTTCTGTCTTCAGCTTCTTTAAAATAGCGTGCTACACTGCAAACTTATTCCTTTGATTTGTTTGGATAGTTGGCCATGCCGTCGCATTTACCTAAATCATTCAGTCGTCCCTTTCTGAAAGTCTTTCATCTGCTCGAAGCTGTGCTTTTAGTCGCCATTACTCTGGCAACTGTGTGGGCGATGGTGGAAGAGTTTGTCCACATTTACGTCCAGAAGCGTGTTGCACTCGATGACATCTTATTAATGTTCATCTATCTGGAAGTGCTCGCTATGGTTGGGCAGTTCGTGATGAACGGTAAGATACCGGTTCGATACCCGATCTACATTGCCATGATGGCGATTGCTCGCTACATCACACTTGGTATGAAAGAGCTCGATTCGGTGATGATTGTATGGCTCTCGTTAGCCGCGTTTATCTTGGCGGCGGCAACCTTGGTTATTCGAGTAGGCCATCATTATTGGCCGTATATAGATAATCAAACCGCTGAAAAAGACGAATAACGTGAAGCCTCGCCTAATGCGAGGCTTTGTTTTTGTGTGAAGGGAAATCACACCTTGATGGCGTGGGGGTAAAAAAGTGTAAAGTCATCTCAAGCCATCTTGTTTCTTGTCTTGTTGATGAGTATCTTCACGCTAACCCTTTATAACTGCTTTGATGAGAGATTGTGATGCTAGCGAAATGCACATCGACAATGTATTTTCTGCTGAGTGTCTTGATTGCATTTGCGCTTTCAAGCGGTATTGCTCGTGCAGAAACGCCATCAAGCGCAGCAAATCACATTGCATCAGCAACAGAGTCTTTGCATATCAGTTTTTGTGATTTGACCTTTAGCTCGGCAGAAAAGAGTGAGCCGGGGTGTTGCGAGCCGGGCGGAACATGCTTTGAGAAGCAGTGTTGTTCCCATGGTCACGCATCGGGTACGGCTGTTGTCGAAACTCAGCCAAGATCTTATGAAGCTCCATTCCGAGATGAGTTGGCGGTAAGCAAAGCCACGCTCTACACCAGTGCTGACATGCACTCTCACTATCGCCCTCCGATAGCTTAATTCCTATCTCGCAGCGTTTCGCTGCCAACAATGTTACTGCACGAATTGTCGTGTGAATTTGTTATGCGTGTAAATAGCTCTCTATTTGCACCATCCTGTGATGGGAATGAAAAATGAAAACCAATCTAATTGCTCGTACCGAGCATCTTGCTGCGTGCCTACCAAACCTTGTTATCAACCGACAAGCGGGAGGTCGCCATGACGTATAAGCATCTACCAATTGTCTTGTTTGTGTCTGTGTGCTTGATTTGGGGCACCACGTGGTTTGCGATGGAAGTGGCAGTGCAAACTATTCCGCCTATCTTTGCGACCGGACTGCGATTTCTGATTGCCGCGCCGTTATTAATCATGTTGGCGAAACACCTTAAACAACCTCTGTTCTTCCCGAAAGGCAAAGTGTTCTGGATGTTCGTCGTTGCGATTTTCTATTTCGCGATTCCATTTACCTTAATGATTTTTGGTGAACAATACATTTCATCGGGTCTTGCTTCGATCATCTTCGCCAACATGCCGATTGCGGTGATGGTGACATCGAGCCTGTTCCTTGGACTTAGGTTACGTAAATCTCAGATTGCTGGTCTTTTAGTCGCGGTGTTGAGCTTAGTTTTGATTTTAGCGAAAGAGATGAGTTTGGGTGGAGAGGATTACCTGCTGGGTTTTCTCGCTTTAGGTGGGGCGGTCGCGATTCATTCGGTGATGTACGTGTTTGTTGAAAAGTTCTGTAAAGGCATTCCAGTGCTGACTTACAACGCCTTTCCAAGCTTTGTTGCCTCTGCGTTGCTCTTTATCACTTCACTGATCGTCGAACAGCCGGATCTTTCTCAGTTCTCGATGGATTCGATTGCCGCTGTGATTTATCTCGGTATGTTTGCTAGCGTCGGTGGCATCGTGGCGTACTTTAAGCTTGGACAAGTGTCGACGCCGTTTACCGCCTCGATCTGCTTTCTGTTTTTCCCTTTGATTGCGCTGAGCCTTTCAACATGGATTGCGGGTAACAGTTTGTCGTTGGTTTCTGTCGCTCTGCTGCTGCCATTACTGGGCGGTATTTTTGTGACTAAAGCTGAGCCTGCTTTCTGGCAGCGTTTTCGCCTGAAGTCTGCAGAGCAAAAGCCTGTGCTATGTGAACATTGTATGAAGAACACCAATGCTTAACACCGACTAAACACCATGAAAAAGCCCCATTCGATAGGGGCTTTTGACGTAATGCTATTTACCTTGCTCGTTACGCAGATACATGATGGCAACCATGTTAAAGCCAATAAATTGCCAGAGATATTGTCCATCACTTGCACCTGTAATGGTTTGGGTGAAAGCCATACAACCCGTTACGAACAGAGATGCAAAAGCCGCATAGAGTAGCCACGGACGTTCTTTACCAGCCATAAACTCACCTGTCAGCACCGAGCGAATTACCAATAAAAACGGTAAGCACTGCAAAGCAATGAGAATCGGGAACATAAAGTCAAACGTTGGGCTCAGCAGTGCATGACCGACTTGGCTCTTATCCCAAGTTCCAACGATATAACCTTTCCAGCCAGCCCAAGTATCACCTGCATAGGCGGTATCAGGCGTTATGATGCCAAGTAGCACGCCCATCACTTTATCGATAAAGCCATTTTTGAACCAAAAGACGAACAGAAAGATCTGGATTGGAATGATCTGAAAGGCAAACTTCTTCAACATGTGTGTATCCCAAGAAATGAATGATTTGGTTTACAAGTATGTGGAAGGCACGTTTTTTACGCTTGATGCAAGGCAAGCGAGTTGAACTCCAAACAAAAATCAAACATCCAGAATACCCATCAACATTGGGGAGGATGACTGAACAATAGGCGAGAGCAGCGATTTTTCACTCCGCTTTATTTGAGGCTACTTTGCTGTTTGGAATAGGTTTGCTTTTTGTGAAGATTCAATAAGATCAAATAGTTGCCCATTATGTTCTTTTTTCATCTCAGTATAGCGTTGGTAATTGTATTGCGAGCCTTTCGGGTTATCTGCGAGTTTATCAGCCATGCTGAGTAAGTAAAAACTGATTGGACTTGGCGTGCTTTCTGCTGCATAAAACAAGTACGGGAAAGCTTGATTAGGGTGCTGGTTGATAAGCAAAGCAAGCCCCAGAGTGAGGTTGGCAATATCACAACGTGGGTTCAGTTCGAACGCCTGCTTAGCCGAGTGAAGTGCTTGTTCTCGGTCTTCTTGTTTGTGCTCGCGTAAGTAAGCTAAAGATTCAGAGTAGGACAATAAAGCACTAACCAAATAGCTGTCTCGCCCTTGCTGTTGAATCGCATTAAGCTGCTGAGCAATATCCGAAAAAGCGGGACCACCTTTACCTTGATAGAAAAGAGAAATCCCTTTAGAGATCACTTTCCAATCGTCATAGTTACTGATGGACGTCACGCGGTGGCTAGCCACTTCGTAATCGGAACTCATTGGTGCAATGATGGCTTTGATTTCTAAAATCACATCGCCTATAGCATCGAAGAAATTATCTTGGTTAAAGGTCTTTTCAACCTTTTGGCTCTGGTTGGGTTGATGGTTGTTTTGCACCAAGACGCTAAGCACATAATTGCCTTCTACTTTCTTAATCCAACTTTTGAGCTCAACACCGTGATTGGCAAGAGACTGCTTACTTTGTTGGGATAACTGAGAATAGTGATAACCGGATAGGTTTTTGGCTGAATTTAGCCCATAGAAGAGATAGTTATATACGCTTTCTGCCATTTCAAAGTCGCTGGTGGAATCAAGCGTAATATCATGAATATAAACGGGCACTACGTCACTTTGTTGTGCTGTTATCACCGTTGTGTCATCAGTGGTGTCACCATTTTGCACTGCCCAAGCCGCAATAATTCCAACAGTCAGGATTGCCGTTACAGCTAAAACTAAGCGCTTGTTTTTAGGCTTAGAGGTGCGAGTAAATACAACGGCTTCTTCAGTGATTGGAGTGGGCGTTATGCTTGGCTCAGTCACTTCGATATCAAATAAGTAACCTTGCTTAGGTATGGTCTGAATGATGCGATACGGACGCGTTTTGTCATGAAGCTGACTGCGCAGTAGACTAATGACTTGTCTCACCAAGTTGTCGGAAACTTGCGTCCTTTGCCAGACATCATCGGCGATTTTCTGGGTACTCAGTACTTTCCCACGGTTCTCAATAAAGTAGCTCAGCAGTCTTGCTTGCAACGGCTCTAAATGAATCTCCTCACCATCAATCATCAACTGATTTTTATCAGGATAGAAAGAAATAGGGGAGTCATGTTGCAGGACGAAGCAATGCGGACGAGTCATAGCGATTCAATGGTTTAGAAGTAACCACACAAGACTATTGGTTTTATATATAGGAAGCAAGTGAAGCATTAGCAAATAAAAAGCCCCGCAGTGCGAGGCTCTTTAGATATCTCATCGAGGTCTTTTATTATTCGATGTTCTGGATCTGTTCACGCATTTGCTCAATCAGAACTTTCAGTTCAACACCTGACGCAGTGATGTCTGTGCTGATAGATTTTGACGCTAGCGTGTTCGATTCACGGTTGAACTCTTGCATCATGAAATCTAGACGACGACCGACTGCGCCACCTTTCTTCAGGATGTTTGTGGTCTCTTTCACGTGAGAATCAAGACGATCTAGCTCTTCTGCTACGTCTGATTTCTGTGCCAGAAGGATAAGCTCTTGCTCAACGCGAGATGGGTCTAGCTCTACTTTCGCATCTCCAAATTTCGAGAACAGACGCTCACGTTGCCACTCTAGGATTTCTGGCATGCGTGCGCGCACTTTCACAACTTCTGATGTGATCGCTTCTAGGCGTTGCTCGATAAGTGCTTTCATGTTGTCGCCTTCACGACCACGCGCTTCGATGAACTCGCTGATTGCTTCGTCAAAAGCAGCAAGCAGTTCTTTGTTAACTTCATCCATGTTTTGCTCTGGCGTTTCCATCACACCAGGCCATTGCATTACTTGGAATGGGTTGATGCGGCTTAGCTCGCCAGTCATGTGCATCACTTGCTCAGCGGCTTTGATCACTTGGTTTGCCAGTGTTTCATTGATGCTTAGTTCAGCTTTTGCTGCTGGGTTCGCTTCAAAACGCAGGCTACATTCTACTTTGCCGCGTGCTAGGCGCTTACGAAAACGCTCACGCAGTACTGGTTCAAGAGCACGGAATTGCTCAGGCATACGGAAGTAAGTTTCTAGGTAGCGTTGGTTTACACTGCGGATTTCCCACACTGCGCTGCCCCAATCGCCTTTCACTTCTTTACGCGCGTACGCTGTCATACTGTAAATCATTGAATTTTCCTGTCTTCTAATTTGCTGAAAATTACCCCGCAATAGTAGCACAGCAAGATGGCAGTGGCTTTGCTATTCTGAGTCGAGATTGTCCAGATAGCTTTATTTAATCGATTCCGTTATAATCTGCGCCCAACCAAATCGTCTTCTCCTCATTACTTAAGGTAGATGCCCATGCGTCCAAACGATCGCAAGGCGGATCAAGTTCGCCCAATCAAAATTACTCGTAACTACACAGCTTACGCTGAAGGCTCAGTGTTAGTTGAATTTGGTAACACCAAAGTGTTGTGTAATGCGACCGTTGAAGAATCTGTGCCTCGTTGGCTAAAAGGTCAAGGTAAAGGCTGGGTAACGGCTGAATACGGCATGCTACCTCGTGCGACTCACTCTCGTACGCGTCGTGAAGCAGCGAACGGTAAGCAAGGTGGTCGTACAATGGAAATCCAACGCTTGATCGCACGCAGCCTACGCGCTGTGGTTGATCTGCAAGCGATGGGTGAGTTTATGATCACAGTTGACTGTGATGTTATCCAAGCAGACGGCGGCACTCGCACTGCATCTATCAGCGGCGCAAGCGTTGCAATGGCAGATGCGTTCCAACACCTAGTCGATAGCGGCAAGCTAAAAGCAAACCCAATGAAAGGCCACGTAGCGGCAGTTTCAGTTGGTTTGCTAGGTGATGATGTTCTGTGTGACCTTGAGTACGTTGAAGATTCAGCGGCAGACACAGACATGAACGTCGTAATGACGGAAGAAGGCAAGATGATTGAAATTCAGGGCACCGCAGAAGGTGAACCGTTCAGTCATGAGCAGCTGATGGCACTGTTAGAGTCGGCGAAAGTCGGCATTACAGAAATTGTCGCAGCGCAGAAGGCGGCGTTAGCCAATTGATTTAGATAGCTCCCATTATGGGGGCTATTTTTTTATCTCCGTCGTATATGAATCTACAGCGTTGTTCGCTGCGCTTTTCTACTGGAGCGCCAGTCCGACCTATTTACATAGGAAGACTATGCTCATAGGGATAGAAAAACTTGCTGCCTAGCTGTAAATCCATCTACTTAGGAGATAACGCATTAGTGTTTATTAACTGCTTGGGAATATGGATACCAAGCCTGTATTTAGAGAGAAAATAATGAAAGCATACCAGCGTGAATTTATTGAGTTTGCACTTGAGAAAGAAGTTCTTAAGTTTGGTGAGTTTACTTTGAAATCTGGCCGTAAAAGCCCGTACTTCTTTAACGCTGGTCTTTTCAATACTGGTCGTGACCTAGCGCGTCTTGGTCGTTTTTACGCAGCAGCGCTTGCAGATTCAGGCATTGAGTTTGATGTACTGTTTGGCCCTGCGTACAAAGGCATCCCAATCGCGACGACAACTGCAGTAGCGCTAGCGGATCACCATGACATCGACACGCCTTACTGCTTCAACCGTAAAGAAGCAAAAGACCACGGCGAAGGCGGTAACCTTGTAGGCTCGGCGCTTGAAGGTCGTATCATGCTAGTAGATGACGTAATCACAGCAGGTACCGCGATTCGTGAATCAATGGAAATCATCCAAGCAAATGGTGCGGACCTAGCAGGTGTGTTAGTTGCGATTGACCGCCAAGAAAAAGGCAAAGGTGAGCTGTCTGCGATTCAAGAAGTAGAGCGTGACTTTGGTTGTGCAATCATCTCAATCGTAAGCCTGACTGACCTTGTGACTTTCCTTGAAGAGAAAGGTACAGACAAAGAGCACCTAGAAGCAGTAAAAGCGTACCGCGCAGAATACGGCATTTAATTGTTGTTTCATCATTAAAGAAAAAGGGGCTGGTGGATATCCATCAGCCCCTTTCTTTTGTCTTTATCACTTACTTATAGCGAATGCCTTTTGGCGCATTTTCATCAGCCATGGTCTTGTAGCGTTTGTGCAGCCACATCCACTGCTCTGGTGCGCGCAGAATCACTTCTTCCACAAAAGTGTTCATGTAAGCCGCTGCCGCAACTTCGTCTTTTTGCGGGTAGTCGTCCTCAATGCACTTATCAGCGATGATTTCATACTTGCCATCTTCATTACGGAAGCCTGAGCCCGGAATAATCGAGCACTTAGACGTGTAAGCCAGAATGCTGGTGCCAGTTGTAGTACAAGCGTCTTCAACTGCGAAGAAAGGCACGAATACCGACTTGTTACGACCGTAATCGTGGTCCGGTAAGTAGAACAAACGCTCACCGCTACGTAGAACACGAATCATCTGTTTAACGTCTTTACGATCAATCAGCTTGTTGCCGTTGTGCGTGCGACCCCAGTACTGAATGAAGTTGTATGCAGGGTTGTTGTGCGGACGAAATGCGCCGTAACCCGCCACACCAAGTACTGCAAAGGCACGCGCCGTGATTTCAAGATTGAGTGCGTGCACGCAGCACAGCAATACGCCTTTGCCTTCTGCATTTTTCTCATGCAGCGCACCCAGATCTTTCTCGATAATCAGAGTTTTGAAGCGCCACGTTGGCCAGAACCAAGTGATGCCGGTTTCGATCAGCGCCATACCGGTGTTTTTGAAGTTCTCTTCAACGATATGTTGGATCTCTTCAGGCGTTTTATCTGGGAAAGCTAACTCAAGGTTACGTGTCGCAACATGGACACGACCTTTGCCGTAACGCATACCAAGGTGACCAAGTGTGCGACCTAACGATAGCAGCATGCGGTATGGAAGGATATTGACCACGATAGCCAAAAAGCCAAAGCCGAGCCAAACGCCCCAGTTACGAGGATGGAGAAGGGAAAGAGAAAACTCCGGCTTAGTGAATTTGTCTTTACTCATAATCTCTACTTAATTTGTGCGCTAAGAAGTGCCCAATACTCGTCAAAGTTCGCAGTTGGTTGGTATTTGAAATCACTACGAACAAAGCGGTTCAAGCTGCCTTCAACTTGTCCTAGGATTTGAGCCGCCAAAATGCGCTCTTCCACTGGGAACGATTTGCCTTCACGGATCTTACGTTCACGCAGGATCTGACGAAGCTGTGTTTCAATGCGTTCAAACAGTTGGTTGATGCGATCGCGTAGGCGCTCATTTTCAAACATTAGAGCATGGCCAGAAAGAATGCGTGTCAAACCTGGGTTACGTTCTGAGAATGCCAGAATAAGGTGCATTACCATACGAATGCGCTCTAGCGTGTCTTTCTCATCATCCAAAATGCGGTTGATGCGAGTCATGAGTGCTTCTTCAATGAACTCAATCAAGCCTTCAAACATGCGAGCTTTACTTGGGAAGTGGCGGTAAAGTGCCGCTTCTGAAACACCGACTTGTTTCGCCAATTTTGCCGTAGTAATGCGTGAAGCGCCTTCTGTAGATTCAAGCATCTGCGCGAGAGCTTGCAAGATTTCTTCACGACGATTGGATTTTTTACTGCCGGCCATTTAGTTACTTCCTTTCAAAATACAAAGTTGAGCGGAGGGGATTATAAGACGCTCTTTGGCATCAAACTAGACCAGTGAGGAGGTAATGGGAGCTTTAACACCCTCACTTGTCATGTTTGTACCAAATTTGTGCCAGTTTTCTATGAAAAGCGAATGGCAATTACATCAATTCGTGCATTTTTTCCAAAATTCTGAAACTTAGCGCTTCTTTGGATTCTAGTGCCAACGCCTGCTCGCCTTCTGGCCAGAATAAAGTGATGGCGTTGTCGTTACTGTTAAAACCTTGGCCTTCAACAGAAACATCGTTCGCACAAATCATATCGAGGTTTTTCTTTACCAGTTTACCGCGAGCGTAGGTTTCTACGTCGTTGGTCTCTGCTGCAAAACCAACTGTGAATGGACGTTGCTCAGTCATATTGGCGACGGTCGCTACGATATCAGGATTCTTGACCATGTTGATGGTCATCTGATCGTTGTTTTCGGTCTTTTTCAACTTTTGAGACGCCACGTTTTCTGGACGGTAATCGGCTACGGCGGCGCAGCTAATGAAAGCATCGTGGCTAGGCGCGTGAGCCATTACTGCATCATGCATCTCTTGTGCACTCGCAACATTGATACGCTCAACACCTGCTGGCGTATTCAAGCTGACAGGCCCACTGACTAGTGTGACTTTCGCACCTAGTTGTGCTGCTGCATTTGCTAGTGCAAAGCCCATCTTTCCTGAGCTGTGGTTAGAAATGTAACGCACTGGGTCAATCGCTTCACGAGTTGGACCTGCGGTGATCAATACTGATTTTCCTGCCAATAGTTTCGGTTGGAAGAACTGCTCACACAGATGCACTAACTGCATTGGCTCTAGCATTCGACCAGGGCCAACATCGCCACATGCTTGCTCACCGGCCGCAGGGCCCCAGATGTGCATACCACGGCGTGCCAGTGTCGCGATGTTTTCTTGAGTTGCGACATTGCGGTACATCTGTTGATTCATCGCCGGAGATACCGCTACTGGTGAATCTGTCGCAAGTACTAACGTGGTGAGCAAATCATTACCCATGCCTGCCGACATACGTGCAATCAAATCTGCGGTTGCAGGTGCAAGAAGAACCAAATCTGCCCATTTTGCCAGTTCAATGTGACCCATCGACGCTTCTGCTGCTGGGTCTAACAAGCTGTCCGACACCGGACGCCCAGAGACTGCCTGCATGGTTAAGGGAGTAATGAACTCCTTCGCTGCTTTGGTCATCACTACTTGAACTTGCGCGCCTCTTTCTATTAGGCGACGGGTTAGCTCCGCACATTTATACGCGGCAATACCGCCACTGATGCCGAGTAGAATTTTCTTTCCTGCTAGTGTTTGCATGTGAGATCTCCAATTTTTCTGGCGACGAGTTTAGCACAACTGAATCTCTCATCGCCCAAGCAAATCTGATGAGAAGCTAATCCATATCAAACTACAGAATATTAATTGCTGAGCCTTATATAAAACTTTTGCTTACTTCACAGACAATCTTTGCCCGCTCTGCAAGATAGAAGGGGAAAAATAACAATAATGAGGTAGTGGAATAAGATGGTGCTGAAAAGTCGAAGTAAATTGCTGCTGGTGACTCTGATCCCTTTGTTGTTGATCACCACATTGATCTCGGTGGTCTATTACATCAACGGCAGTAATAGCTTAGAAGCAGAGTTAGCTCGAGATAGACAAGAGTTAATTGATACACGCAAGAAAGAGCTGCAAGCCTACATGATGATGGGGGTTACAGCGATAAAGCCGCTTTACGATACGGACGTAAACGGCAATAACAAACAAGCAGCAAAAGAAATTCTCAAAGCGATGCGTTTTGAAAGTGACGGTTATTTCTTCGCTTATGATTCGAAAGGTGTCAACACGCTGCACGCGATTAAGCCGTCTCTAGAAGGTAAAAACCTTATCGGTTTGAAAGATGAAAATGGCGTAGCAGTGATTGGTGGGTTGATTGATGCATCTAAGAACGGCGATGGCTTCCTTTATTTCTCTTGGCATAAACCAACCATCGATGCGCAAGCTCCAAAATTAGGTTATGCCGAGTACTTGTCTAAGTGGGACTGGGTGCTGGGTACGGGCATCTATATTGATGATATTGATCAGCAAGTGGCGATGCAGCGTGAACTGCGCACACAAGAGTTGAATGAACATACGCTCTCTGCGGTAACCATCTCGGTCATTGGTCTTATTATCACTAGCGTGCTTACCAGTATTATCGTGTCGAAAGGCATTCAACCATTGCAACACATTGCGGCCTCATTACAAGATGTGGCTGCGGGTGGCGGTGATCTGACGGCTCGTCTGAAAATTGAGAGTAAAGATGAAGTCGGTGAGGTGGCCTCGGCATTTAATGAGTTTATGGATAAGTTGCATCCGCTTATGCAGGACATTCAGCGCTCTGCCGATACAGTCCAAAGCGTCTCTGGACAATTGGATCAGCAAACCTCTCAAGCCAGTGCTCAAATGCAAAACCATTGTCTGGAAACCGATAAGGTGGTGACGGCCGTAACGCAAATGAGCATGACAGCTAAAGAAGTCGCTAGTAATACCAATGCTACGGCGCAGGCGATTGATGATGCGAATGGACAAGTTACTGAAGCGCAGCGCGAAGTCGATCAAGCGATTGATGGCATTAGCAAGTTAGTCGATGAAGTGAACAGCACCTCTGAGGCGATTGCAGAACTGAGTCAACAAACCGAGCAAATTACCAAGGTGCTCGATGTAATTGGAGAAATTGCCGAGCAGACCAACTTACTCGCATTGAATGCAGCGATAGAAGCTGCGCGTGCCGGTGAACAAGGTCGTGGTTTTGCCGTGGTGGCTGATGAGGTTCGCTCGCTAGCAAGTCGAACTCAGAACAGTACTCATGAGATTGGCGATATGCTCAAGCAGTTACAAACGGGTGTATCAAGAGCAGTGACTACCATGGCGGCGAGCCAAGAGCGTGGAGCGAAGACGGTTGAAGAGTCCTCTATGATTCAGCAATCGCTGTCTGGCGTGCACCATTCTATTGGTACAATTCGAGATATGGGTATCCAAACCGCTTCTGCAGCAGAAGAGCAAAGTGCGGTTGCTGAGGACATCAACCAGAATCTAGTGGCGATTCAGCAAATCGTGAATCGTATTAATGACACGCTTCAGCATGCGGAAGGCATCAGTACTCAGTTGTCGCAGTCAGGATCTGAAATTCACGATCTGGTTGGAAACTTCAAGCTTTGATGGATCGCTCGATTACATAGAAAAGCAGTGGTTAACGAAAAAAGCGAAAGTCAGGTTCGACTTTCGCTTTTTATTTTGTGCAATAGGCGCTCACATATAGAGAGAACCGCCTAATGACACTGAAAACCTTGCCCAACGAGTCCATGCCCAGAGAGAAATTACTTAAACGCGGACCTCAAGCGTTGTCGGATGCCGAATTACTGGCTATTTTCCTGCGCACCGGTACACAAGGTATGAACGTCATCGAATTAGCGGACTTTCTGATCCAAGACTTTGGATCGCTTCGCCAGTTGTTTTCTGCCTCAGAGAAAGAGTTTTGCCAACATAAAGGGCTAGGGCAAGCGAAATACGTGCAGTTACAAGCCGTTTTGGAAATGACGCAACGTTATTTAGCCGAGACATTAAAGCGTGGTGATGCGTTAACCAGCCCAGAACAAACCAAACTTTATCTTTCTTCTATATTAAGAGACCGACAAAGAGAGGCTTTTTACATTCTTTTCTTAGATAACCAACATCGGGTAATAAAAGATGAGATTTTATTCGAAGGAACACTCGATGCCGCATCGGTTTATCCGAGAGAAGTCGTCAAACGCGCCTTACACCACAACGCTGCTGCATTGATTCTGGCCCACAACCACCCATCAGGTGTGGCGGAACCTAGCCAAGCAGATAGAAGGATTACCCGGCGTTTAATCGACGCTTTAGCGCTGGTGGATATTCGAATTTTGGACCATTTCGTTATCGGAGATGGGGAAAGCGTCTCTTTTGCCGAAAGAGGTTGGATATAACTGTGCGTTTTTTAGGTTGTTAGTTGCTAAAAATCTGCTATCATCCTCGCCACTAAATTTTTAACTGAATTCAGCTTGGACTGCTAGAAAAAACCTGCTGTCTAAAAAAAGATCACGAAAACCTGTAAAAAGGATCTGTTCGGGTCTTGAGCAATGCATATCAAGTTAGTATAATGCGCGACCTTTGATAGCCTTGTATGGATTTTCCATAGCGGTTCTTAACCTCTAACTTCTTTCCAAGAAATAGAGAGGTTCGGCCACCAAGGTTGATATCGAGCTGAAACGATTTTGGAGAAGACATTCATGTCACGAGTATGCCAAGTAACTGGTAAGCGTCCAGTAACGGGTAACAACCGTTCACACGCACGAAATGCTACTAAGCGTCGTTTTCTGCCGAACCTACAAACTCATCGTTTCTGGGTAGAGAGCGAAAAACGTTTTGTTAAACTACGCCTATCTGCAAAAGGTATGCGTATCATCGACAAGAAGGGTATTGATACTGTTCTTGCTGATATGCGTGCACGTGGCGAAAACGTTTAAGAGGAAATAGGCAATGGCAAAGAAAGGCGTTCGTGAGAAAATCCGTCTAGTATCTTCAGCAGGTACAGGCCACTTCTACACAACTGATAAGAACAAGCGTAACATGCCAGGCAAATTTGAGATCAAGAAATTTGATCCAGTTGTACGCCAGCACGTTATGTACAAAGAAGCTAAAATCAAATAATTGGTTTTATCTCTTTGATGATTTGAAAAACCCAGCTTTCGAGTTGGGTTTTTTATTACCTCAAATTCCTCCATCTCCCCTTCATTTCCATCCTCACCACGTTTGCATACAGATGTTCTAGTCAAGATTGATGAGCTTTGATAGTTTGTCTCTAACTACTTGAGATTAGGAACCACTATGCGTGTAAGTCCGGCTCGCCGCCGCCGTTGGAACAACATTCTTATCCTAGGCATCATCGTATTTATGCTGATCCTCAATGCACCAACATGGATCAAATCTTACCTTATTGAAGAACCAGCGGATCCTTACCCAAACTTGCTGCGCTCCGATCATGACGTCAGTGCTATCTACTATGCCGGTTGGGAATTAGATAAGCAGAATGGCCAATGGCAATCGAACATTAAAGCCAATATTCCCGTACAAGAGCTTGTGACTCGCTGGCAGTCATTGGAAGGTACTGAGCTGACATCAGAGCAATACGAGCAGTTAAAGCCGCGTTTATCATCACCGGAAAGCATCGAAATTTGGTATCAAGGGCTCGAGGAGCCACAGCGAGTGACGTTCTATCGTCTTGATGATTTTTGGTTGTTTAAAAACTGGCAAGGGAAATGGATTGCGATTTCTGTCGATGGCAATTACATCATGCCCAAGTAACTTAATAGCTAACTAGCTTGATACCAAGTAACGTTATTGCCAATAACCCTTTGCATAACCTGTATTTGTCTTAACTTTTTTCGATTATGCTAGCCACCCAGTATCAAAGTTCTTAGCGTTGTAAGGAGAATCAAATGCCTGAATTACCTGAAGTTGAAGTAAGCCGAATGGGCATCAGCCCACATATGATTGGCCAAACGATCAAAGCATTTGTATTCAGAACTCCGAAGCTGCGTTGGGATATCCCGCAAGAACTTAAAAAGCTAGAAGGGCAGGTGATTCGTAATATCAGTCGCCGCGCTAAGTATCTGTTGATAGAAACAGACGAAGGAACTGCGATTGTTCACTTAGGTATGTCGGGCTCATTGCGTGTGTTAGATGCTGATTTTCCTCCAGCAAAGCACGATCATGTGGATCTCAAACTAAGCAATGGCAAAGTGCTGCGCTACAACGATCCACGTCGTTTTGGCGCATGGCTGTGGAGCGCGCCCAATGAGCCACATGCAGTTTTAGGTCATATGGGACCAGAGCCTTTAACCGAAGAGTTCAACGCGGACTACGTAGCAGAGAAAGCCAAAGGTAAGCGTGTTGCGGTTAAGCAGTTCATCATGGACAACAAAATCGTCGTCGGAGTCGGAAACATCTACGCCAACGAATCTTTGTTTAAATCACGCATCCATCCCACTCGCCCCGCAGGTAAGCTAGCCAAGAAGGAGTGGCGATTGCTGGTGGAGAACATCAAAGCCACGCTAGAGATCGCCATCCAACAAGGCGGAACCACACTGAAAGACTTTGCCCAAGCAGATGGCAAACCAGGTTACTTCGCACAAGAGTTATTAGTTTACGGAAAAGCCGGAGAGCCATGCCCAGAATGCGGCGAAGCTCTCCAAGAACAAAAGATAGGCCAACGTAATACCTTCTTTTGTGGGGAATGTCAGAAGTAGAATGTGTTAGCTATTAAACTTCTTTGGGCCGTACTCTCGGCCCATTTTGATGAGGTGGTAACCATTCATCACTAGATTTAGAGTCATACTTTTCGCTTTATTAAGCAGCTTCATTGTAGCAACGAGGTAGTCTTTATCGCCTTGGCGTTTTCTATTACCAATGACAGATGGTTTATTGCCGCCACGTAAGCCTGCTTGTCTTACTCCAAACATGGCTTGTTTATGTAGCCAAGTATTACGTAAAAATACGTCAACAGGGAATTGGAACGACTTACTTGCTTCGATAAACGCTTGGGCCGCCTCGGGGCTTATGGCGTAAGAGGTTGTACATTGTGGTACTTTTAAGTACTTAACCAAGCGTTGGGAGCCATATTGTTTTGTATCGTAGAACATGCCGCGACTACTGGTGTTTTCGGTACGAATATAACCACAATTTTCTATATTCTCTTTAACGATCTTTAATGTGTTTAGGAATAACTCGTCTTCAATGCTGAGATCATCTTCAAAAATGATAATAGGTTCGTTTAATTCAACGCATTTTTGCCATAGTAGATAATGGCTCGCATAACAACCCGCCTCACCGATGATACATGGGCGTCCCATGTTGAATTCAAATTGACGTCGATCTAAGTGATCCAACAATGGATGAGTGTCTTTGCGTGCATCGACACCATAGAAAACTTCACAGTCTAAACCGATTCTCTTTAGGGTGTTTAATGTTGTTTCTTGCCTGTCTTCACAGCCTTTTAAAGTGATACAAAATGCTTTCATGTTGACTCAAAAATTGGTGTGCTATCTAAAGTACGGTAACTTTTTAACTTGTTTTGCTGGCTTAGAAAGAAACTTATTTAGAGCCTCTCCATTGAGTACTTTTTCGTACTTCTCTATGTAAGCCTTGGCCATAGAAATATGATCAAAAGTATCTCGAGCATATTCGTGACACAATGTTGGATTGTAATCACCATGTTGGATAGCGTCTGCAAGTTCATCTTCAATATTTGATAGCGAGCCAAAATCAGGTGTACTAATTAACTCAGATAGTGAACCATACGGTGTAGCAAAAACGGGTGTCCCCATAAACAGACTTTCAGTAACGGCTAGCCCAAATGGCTCCTCCCAAGTGACAGGGAACACAAGCCCTTTAGACTTTTCTAATACGTCACATTTATCTTCGTTATTTACCA
This sequence comes from Vibrio owensii, assembly GCF_002021755.1. NCBI lineage: Bacteria > Pseudomonadati > Pseudomonadota > Gammaproteobacteria > Vibrionales > Vibrionaceae > Vibrio > Vibrio owensii. The sequence goes on along the minus strand of NZ_CP019959.1, from coordinate 1,619,431 downwards.
TGCCGTGAAATTTAACATGGCGATCTAATGTGAGACGAAAGCCCATTTTGAAATTCAAGCGATGTCCGCCTAGCACATCTAAAGCGACATTGGCTTTTCTCGTAATGTCTATCGCTCCCTGAACGTTTTTTAAGCGCCACGCTGCTTTACCTAAAAAATGATAACGGTTGATTCGCTTGTTAGGATCTAGGCTTGGCTGGCGATAATCACTCCAATCTAAGCCGTTATATACAAAAGCCTCACAACCATGGTTTAGGGCATGTTTTTGAGAAACGAAAATTGAGTTGGGATCGTTTTTCTTGGTAACAGTGTTATTACCATGACGGGTAATAACATAAGGCTTTTTAGTGCAGCTACCACCAACATGGAAGTGAACGATATCCACTTCATCAGGAATTTGTTCATCAATAGACAGGCTTGGCTGTTGAGTAATGCATGTTGCCCACGGGCATTCAACAGGTTCAGGGTTAAGAATAAAAACTCCATGTCCTTGTTGGTGAAGCGCTTTGATAAGGCTCCAAACAACACGCTCTGTGCCGCCATATGTCACTGGTGGTAGCGTGCCTTTGCACACAATTAAGACGTTCATAACAATTCTTTTCTCTTATTCGAGTAATTATTTCTTTGTTTTTTGAGCAAGTGCGAGTTCAACAGGAGCTGGAACAAATCGGCTAATCTCACCACCATGTAAAGCAACTTCTCTCACGATAGTTGAGGATAAGAATGCGTATTCGTCATCCGGAGTGAGAAAGACACTTTCTAGGCCAGGTAGCAGTTTTCTATACATACTGGTTAAGCCAAACTCATATTCGAAGTCAACAGTAGTTCTCAGGCCTCGAATTAAAATGTTCGCGTTTTGCACTTTTGCAAAATCGACGAGTAGGCCAGTAAAGCCCTCTACATTGACATTTGAAAGGTGGCTAATAGAGCACTCTACCAGCTGTACTCGTTCTTCCAGTGTGAACATCGTCTTCTTTGAAGGGCTAGCGGCAACACCAATAGTGATAGAGTCGAACATTTGGGCTGCTCGCTCTATGAGGTTAAGGTGGCCGTTTGTGATAGGGTCGAAGGTTCCCGGATAAATGACGTGTGTGGCACTATGACCTTGTTGTTTCATATGCAGCTCGTTGTGTTTGTCAAAAGTGTCAAAAAACGCTTAAAAGTAGTAATATGATACATCATCGAATCGAGAATAGATAACACCTACAAACATAGGTTTGATAAGGGCATAACGTTTTAATGAAACTTTTTTACTATATAAAAAACCTGCTGTTGACCATTGCTCCACGAGCGTATTTTGCTTACAACAAAAACAAACTAGAAAAGAAGTTTCAAGGTCAAACGGAGTTGGTTCAAGAACGAGTGGATTACTATTGTAAGGTAAATACTCCGAGCGAGCTGGATTCCAGTAAATCGACCAGTTTGAGTCGTTTCTCACACAAAGGGCAAAGTGCATATACGTATGATCTTAAAGAGTTCCTCCGTTACTTCCCTGATACTAATCCGTTTTGTTATTACTTTGGGGATGAAGTCGCCGTAGAAGATTGCCCAACGCTTTATAAGGCTAGGCCGATTGAGGGTAACAACGACAATTCGGTTCTGTTCAAACTCAATAAGCGTAGACACTTCCAGTTTGTAAACGACGCATTAGACTTTCACGATAAGAAAGATATGGCGGTTTTCCGTGGTTTTGTGAAACGGGTTCATCGTATTCGATTTATGGAAGCAATGTTTGAAAATCCTATGATGGATGCTGGTCAATCCAACCCTTCTCAAGAGCACCCAGAATGGCAAAAAGACTTTATGTCCATTCAAGAGCAATTGAAGTACAAGTTTATCATTTGCCTTGAAGGCAACGATGTTGCAACCAATTTAAAGTGGGCAATGTCTTCGAACTCTGTCGTAGTGACGCCTAAGATGCGTTTTGAAACGTGGTTTATGGAAGGTACATTACAACCAGGTGTTCATTATGTTGAAGTGAAAGATGATTGGTCTGACTTTGATGAGAAAATTAATTATTACCTTGAAAACCCTGATAAAGCTGAAGCTATGATTGAAAATGCGCATCGACATGTGGCCCAATTTCAGGATGAACAATTGGAAAGCTTAATTTGTATCAAGACGCTCGATAAATACTTCAAGCTATGTCAGTAATGCTCTTAAACCAAAAGCCTAAATTATCATGAGTTTATTCACTTCACCTCCGTCTCATTTGTGTGTATTGCGTTTGTCGGCTATTGGCGATGTTTGCCATGCGATCTCAGTGGTTCAGGCGATTCAAAAGCATTGGCCGCAAACCAAGATAACCTGGATTACCGGTAAAATAGAGGCGCAACTGATTGGCGATTTGCCCAACATTAACGTGATTGTTTTTGATAAGTCACAAGGTCTTAAAGGAATGAAGGCCGTGTGGAAGCAACTAAAAGGCACTAAGTTTGATGTTTTGCTGCACATGCAGGCAGCCTTGAGGTCGAGTGTTTTGTCTTTAGGGATCAAAGCAAAATACAAAGTGGGTTTTAGCAAGAATAGGACGAGAGAAGGGCAGTGGTGGTTCACTAATCGTCACTTACCCAACACAACGGCAATGCACGTGTTAGATAACATGGCTGAATTTGCTAAGTACATTGGTGTTCCATTCAGCCATCCAACGTGGAATATCCCATTACCCAGTGAATCAGTCGATTACGCGAAAGGCATTACCCAAGGTAGAAAGTGTGTTGTGATTTCTGCTGCAGCAAGCAAGGATTCTCGTAACTGGTTAGTGGAGCGATATGCAGCCATCGCCGATTACGCATCGTCTTTGGGACTTCATGTGATCCTATGTGGCTCACCTGCGGAAAGAGAAAAGCAATTAGCACATAAGATTGAATCACTATGTGAGCAACCGGTCACTAATATTGTCGGAGACACAAGCTTAAAGCAACTGACAGCTGTATTGCGTGAAGCCACGGTTGTCATTAGCCCTGATTCTGGTCCTGCTCACTTGGCAACGACTCAAATGACACCTGTGATTGGTTTATATGCGCATAGTGATCCGAGACGCACTGGGCCTTATAACGATTTAGAGAACGTCGTAAGTGTTTACCAACAACACGTTGAAGAACAAAAAGGCCAGTCCGTAGACTCACTCACGTGGGGCACGCGTGCGAAAGGGGATAACTTAATGGCTGCAATTACCGTTGAGCAGGTGCAAGAAAAGCTCGATAAGATGTTAGAGAATCTCTCTTAGCCAACAATAATAGGCTAAGAGAGTAATACGATTTTACAGGTGCATCAGCTAAACCCTAAATTAGGTGTTCGCTGACTGCTGCTTCATTTTGTATACCGCCAACAGCTGTTGGTAGTTTTTCTCCAATACAGTGTCGACATCCATTGTTAAGGCCAATGCTCTGCATTGTTCACTAACATTGGTCGTACGTTTTTTATCAGCCCAGAACGCCATAGCTTTTGCTAGTTCATCTGGGTTCACGTCGGCTCCAATGACGCTCGACACTTCTGGATTGAGGACCTCCTTCGCACCACAGTTTTCAGTGGTAATAGACGGTGTGCCACATGCGAGAGATTCGATCACCGTAAAGCCAAAAGGTTCATAGAGAGTTGGTAGCACGTAGCAATCAGCTAGCGTAAAGTAGAGCTCTGGTCGTTTGTCTTCTCCCATAAACTTACATTTGTCTTGTATCCCAAGGTTTTCCGCAAATTTAATGTACTCGCCCTCGTGAGTCTCTCGACCAACAATCACCAATTGAGCATCAATGTTCAGTTTGGAAAATGCAGTGAGGGTTTGCTTTAGCCCTTTCCTCTCGTAGCCAGTACCTAAAAATAAGAAAATTGGTTTGTTAGGATCAAGCTCCATTTGTTGCTTAAGCTCTAACGCCCCTTTTTCGATTCGTTGTGCATCAAAGCGGTTCGTATCGACAAAGTTGTGGATTACCGTGATTTTTTCTTTAGGCACGTGATGCGCTTCTTGGATTTCTTGAGCACTCTTATGTGAATTACTAATGACATGGTAGTAGGCTCCGGGGGCCATTGCTTTTTGCTCAATCAGATGTGTCACTCTATCTTTAATACGCATTGGCTTATTTAAGGAGCGTGCCATATGAAGGCTTGTACCTGCTCCAATTCTTAAGACATCGTGTGTCCACGCGTGAGCTAAGCCGTACACCAGATCATAGTCAGATTCATTGACGTGCTTTTCTACTGCTTTCGCAAATTTCCAAAGGCGATGGCTTTTACCGATACTAAAGCCGCGCAGCTTCACAAACTTAACGTCAGGGTGAGGAGGTGTATCGGCATGAGAGCGGCAGATAATGGTGACTTCTTCCCCTTTCTCTGCCATGTATCTCGCCATTTGATTGAGGTACAGCTCAACTCCGCCAGAGTATGCGTGTCTTAAATGGACCAATGCAATCTTCATAAGTAATCCAGTAATTCGTTTGGTATTGGTTGTTATGTTACTTGAAGCCTTCATTTTCTGAAAGAAGTCAGTTGACGAGGTCTTGCACCGACGAAGAGCAGCAAAAGCTCCTTACTGGATTGTTCCCCCAATAGAACAATGTAAAATGGCGCTATGATGTAAGCACGAGAAATTCAAGTGAATAAGGACAAGAAGAAAACAGAAACCGTTTCAGGAAAGCCTGGAAATACGGGCATTCAAAGGATCTTAAAAGCCAGCGTCTATTCACTTCAAGGTTTGAAGGCTGCAGTGAAACATGAAGCCGCGGTTCGACAAGAATTAGCTTTGCTGATGGCCGCTGTGTTGCTGCTCTGCTGGTTAGACGTTTCGCAAATACAACGTATCGTGATGCTCGGTACTGTTGTTTTGGTGTTGATTGTTGAACTGATTAATTCTGCGATTGAGGCGGTTGTGGATAGGATTGGTGTGGAAAAACACGAATTAAGCGGTCGAGCAAAAGATATTGGTTCTGCTGCTGTTTTTGTAGCATTACTATTTGCTGCCTTTACATGGTCTTATATTCTCTTTTTCTGAGGGGCGTGATGAAGCACTATCAAGAAAACAATACGCATTTATGGTACGACGAAAGCTTGATCACTGAGCCCATAGAGAGTTTGTTTGATATCAACTACTGGCGGAGTTGTAATGCCATCGTTGGCAGCGCTAGTGGGCGAGGCACTACGTGGTTTATCAAGCTTCAAAGTACGATTGCAGCGCTACGACACTACCACCGAGGTGGCTTGTTCGGAAAGATCGTCCGAGACCAATATTTGTTCCTAGGCTTAGAAAGAACTCGCAGTTACGCCGAGTTCACTCTGCTTCAAAAATTACGTGGCGCTGGCGTTAATGTTCCTCGTCCTATTGCCGCTAAAGTAGAACAAACAGGCTTGTTTTATCGAGCAGACTTATTGAGTGAAAAAATATCAGAGGCAAGCGATCTTGTTGATAAGCTACAGGTGGAACACTTATCTAATGAAGACTACAAAAAAATCGGCCTAGAAATCCGTAAAATGCACGATGTTGGTGTTAATCATACCGATCTGAATATTCATAACATCCTTTTAGATAGTGAAGGTAAGGTCTGGATTATCGATTTTGACAAGTGCAAGCAACAATCGGGTCAACAGTGGAAAGAAAGCAATTTGAACAGGCTCTTAAGGTCTTTTAATAAAGAGAAACTGAGAAATAACATCTACTGGAGTGAAGAAGAGTTTACTGCTCTTTTGAATGGATATTACGGTCATGAGTAAATCAAGGTAGTGCACATGGGATTAAAGAGAAAAATCAAAAAATGGCTTTATAAAAGGGCATTAAGAAAAGTTGGGAGTGTCGGAGATAATGTATTTGTGAATGGAAAATCTGCATTCACTAAAACTAGTCATATTGGATCAAATTGCCATTTTAATGGAATGATGATTCGAGGTAAGGGGAAAGTTGTGATTGGGGATAACTTTCACTCTGGTGTTGGTTGCCATATTATTTCTGAGATTCATAACTACCACGGAACCAACCTTCCATACGATGATACTTATATTGAAAAGCCAGTTTTTATAGGGAAAAACGTCTGGCTAGGGATTAATGTCATTGTGTTAGGTGGTGTGAGGATCGGCGATGGCGCTATCATTCAGGCAGGAAGTGTTGTTGTAAGTGATATCCCTCCAATGGCTATTGCTGGTGGCCACCCTGCAAAGGTTTTTTCATATAGAGATAAGGAGCACTATGACCGACTTGCTAATAATATATAAGACTTTGCTATGAATAGTTGAAGTCGTTAGCTTTCAACTATTCATACGCTTTATTATGGTTTAATTAGATCTATACCGCTTTGTTGATAAAAATTATATATGGTATGAGCTCTCTCGCGAGTCGTACCTTCTTTCATCTTGCTAAGAATATTGAAAGAAATGACACTTTCTAGTTCATATGCTTTTCCTATACTGTATATAACAGTACTCCAGCAGGCTGCAATATGGCTCGGAATTTTTTCTGTGTTACTAAAATATGTTTCAGCAGGGACACCAAGATCTTTTATTTTTATGTTTAAGTCTCTTATTATAGAAAGCTTTTCTTTGGATTCGTCTCTGTGTGGAATGTAAAAGAAATCAATATTTTTGTGTTGGTAATATTCATTTATTCGGCGTAAAGATTCTATTTCGTCTTCAAGAAGCATTATTCGGGATTCTGAGTACTTAGAGCCGAAGAAGAAGCAAGTGTTGTTGAGTTTTTCTTTGCTGATAAGTGGTTTGGGCTTTCTTAAGTTTTTTTGGCCAAGTCTCAGTAACCCCTCTCCTGCGAAAAACGAATACAAATTAGGGCACTTTAGCTCAGAATATTTGAAATTGAAAACAAAGTCATAAAAACGTTGGAATACCTTCTGACGTTTACTTCTTAGCTTTGGAGCATAAATCCCTTTTTGTATATAGTCCAGTTGGGTGACAATCGTAGCCGCACCATCGTCCATATAAACGCGCTCTTTGGCTCGATTAGCTAGAAACAAATTACAAGCAACTTTGCTACGGAAGTCACCAATAATAAATCGTTTTGATATCGGCATTCTTCTCATTTTTATCATAAAGAAAAATGAATATATATCGCTGATTAGAGAGTTTCTAAAGTGTTTGTACACTAGCTTTCTATTAGCTGGGATTTTCTCTAAAAGATTGAGCATTTGCTCTTTATTCTTGACTCTTTTTTTGTTGCCAAAGTTAACGATAAAAATAGGCTTTTCTTTGTATTCATTACAGTATTCAAGTGCAGATAAGATCTGTAATGGAGATTCAACATATATAATACTTTGATCAAAAGGTATGGTCATGATGCAAGGAGTCCTATCACTTTTTCTAAGCTGCCTTTACTTTGAAAGTTGCTTTTTTTATCTTCAGGCTTGGTCGGAGATTTGTAGTACTTTCGAATGTGTTCAGCAAGCTCTATACCGTCATTGACAACTGTGAGTTGAGAGCTGCCAATAAGTTCATGTGCAATCTCCTCGAAGTTAAAGTAGCTCGGACCAGTAATGGTTGGAACATCCAAAGCCGCTGGCTCCAAAACATTGTGCCCACCAACTTTATCACCAACTAAACTACCGCCCATAAAGCAGATATCCGCAGCGCCCATCAAGACCAACATTTCACCCATGGTGTCTCCAAGGTAAACTTGGGTCGACTCCGTTACTTCTGTTTGACTTGTGCGTCGAGCGGCTTCAAAACCTAGCTTTTGACATAGCTCAAATACATTATCGAATCGCTCCGGGTGGCGTGGAACAAGGATTAAAAGTGCGTTCGGGTGAGATTCTAAGATTTTCTTATGAGCTTCTAACACTTGCTCATCCTCACCTTTATGAGTACTGGCAGCAATCCAAATTGGTCGCTTTATCCCAAGTTCAGTCCGTAGCGCTTTTCCTTTCTCTTTTACTTCCTCGGATATCTGAATATCAAACTTTATCGAGCCAGTAACAAAAAGCTTTTTCTTTTCAATGCCTAAGCGTTCGAAACGTTCCGCATCAGACTCCGTCTGACAAAGTACTTTATCCAAGCAAGGAGCTAATAGGTCAAATAGAAGCTGCACTTTTGCGTAGTTCTTACATGACTTTTCAGAAAGGCGAGCGTTAACAATAGTAATCGGTATTTCTGAGTCATGGACAGTACGAAGAGTGTTTGGCCAAAGCTCAGTTTCTATGACCAACATTTGCTTTGGTCGTATTGCTTTAAGAAAGCCTTTCACCGCAAAGCCAAAATCGATAGGCATATAGCGGTGTTCAACTAACCCGCCTAACTTAGCAATTTGTTCCGCACCAGTGCTGGTTGTGGTGGTGACCAAAATAGGTAGAGCTGGGTTTTGCTTTTTCAACTCTTTAATTAGGGGGGTAGCGGCGATGCTTTCGCCTACTGAAACCGCATGAATCCAAATGGGGCGCTCAGTTGCCTCTAGCTTTGGTGTAACACCAAAATGCTCTCTCCATCGTTGACCAAACTTGGGCTTGTTTGGTTTGCTTTTATACAAACCAAACAATAGGAAAGGGGACGCAAGAGCGAGTAATAAAGTATAAAGAATACGAATTAGCATGAGTTTACAGTGATTGCTTCAAGTTTTTGAATGCTGTCTAGCACTTGCTTTGGGGATAGTTCAGTTAAACACTTGAGGTGCTTAAATTGACATTCACGTTTAAAGCAAGGGCGGCAGTCAATATCGGTGTGAACAATTTCTACCTTTTCCGCAAGCGGTGGTGTGTATTTTGGTGAGGTTGAACCGTAGACTGCAACAACATTGCAGCCAACAGATGCCGCTACGTGCATAAGACCAGAGTCATTGGCTACGACAGTTTGGCAGGCTGCCAGTAGATCTACTGCTTCAATCAAGCTGGTTTGACCTGCGAGAACGTGAATTCTCTGTTGAAGCTCAGCCGGCACGAGCTGCTTAATGTTATTACAGGTATCAAGGTCCTTCTGAGAACCAAATAGCCAGACTTGATGGCCGCCAGTCGCCATTTGAATAGCGACTTCTGCGTAATGTGTTTCTGGCCACTTTTTAGCAGGGCCAAATTCGGCACCTGGACACAGGCCCGTGACAGGAAGTGTTTGCTTGAGTGAGAATTTGTTAAGCGCCTCTTGTTGAGCCTTTTTATCGATAGACAAGCTAGGTCTAGGAAGTGTCTCTAAGCCTCCCAAGGAGGACGAATCCAACATTTCAACCTTTGGGTTGGCTAAAGCGACATAACGCTCTACCATGTATTGAAAAGACTTTTTGTTAGGGCGAAGGTCATTGAGTAGCCCATAACGCATTTCTCCTTTCCAGCCCGTACGCTGTGGGATGTTTGCAAACCAAGGTATCAAAGCAGACTTAGCTGAGTTTGGCAGTACGTAAGCATGATCGTATTGCTTTTCACGCAGTGACTTACCAATCTCTCTTCGGCCAAGAAGATTGAACTCACCATGGCCAAGAGGCATCTCAATTGCTTGATGGATTTCAGGCATACGCTCGAGGATCGGTTTACACCAGCCTGGAGCAATCACATCAATTTGGCTTTCTGGATGTTGTTGCTTTAAAACGATGTACAGTGATTGTGACATCACCATATCGCCAACCCAAGATGGGCCGATAATTAAGATCTTTTTCATTTTTCTACTTGCCAGTCAGTGTCATATCTCGGCTTGAAGATATTGTAATAGTTATTGCCATCTTCTTGAGAGTGTAATAGCTGTAACACCCACATATATTGCTCAGGCTTAGTGGAAACAAAGTACTCAATCGCTTCATTCGAAGTGCGTGCATCTTGCTCTTCACCTTTGTCTAGCTCAAATGCTGGCAAAATTTCGATATCGAACGACCCATCTTCTGTATTCATAGAAGCAAACATAGGGAGCACTTTAGAGCGTGATAGTTTTGCAATTTTTCCAAGGCCGGGAAGGGTTGCTTTTCGGGTGGCAAAAAAGTCCACGAACACACTGTGCTCTGGGCCGTGGTCTTGGTCTGGTAAGTAGTAACCAATATAGCCATCTCGAATAGACTTTAAGAAAGGCTTTATACCACCAGAGCGTTCATAAACTCGACCGCCATACTGAACTCTCTGCTTGTGCATCAACCAATCGCCGACTTCATTTTTCTGCTTTTTAGCCATTGCAGAAACCGGCATTCCCATAGAGGCCAACAAAATAGCTGGAATGTCGATCGCCCATGAGTGCGGTACCATCAAAATGACTTTTTCATCATTTTCGATATGCTTCTGCAAAATATCTAAACCGCGAATTTGGCAGCGTTGCTGCAACCACTTTGGAGGACGTAAGGTAAGTAGGCTAAAGCGGAAAAAGAATAAAGCGGCTGTGTAAAGCGTTTGTTCGATGAGCGCTTCACGCTCTTCAAAGGTTTTGTCTGGGAAACACAGCTCAAAGTTAACGCGAGCTCGGTGGGCTGGGCCTTTGTGTGATTTAGCCAATTTTTTTGCAATTGCTTTGGCTAGCCATTTTTGCACTCCTAGTGGAAGCAGTGCCAACGGCATCGATAGTAGAGCACCGAGCCAAGTTCCCCAATATTTAGGCGCAAGAAAGTGACGCTCAAATTCAGGGTTATAAGCTTTTGGGTCGAAATCATCACGTTGAACAGTCATGCGGTTGTAAGCACCTATTTTCGGAAGAGATAACTGGAGATGTTTAGAAATGATTCTCGTAAACGTATCAGAGTAAAGGTGGCAGAGACTTCACTACCACCTTTGACAGGTATTAACGATTCTGAATCGCAAGGTATTCAGCAACCCCCTCTGCTACCGTCTTGAATTCTACATCGCAGCCAGCAGCACGAAGCTTAGTAAGGTCAGCTTGAGTGAACTCTTGGTAAGCACCTTTTAGGTGTTCAGGAAATGGAATGGTTTGGATTTCCCCTTTGCTGTGATGTTTGATCACTGCTTTTGCCACTTCTTCGAATGATTCCGCATTGCCGGTGCCACAGTTAAAAATGCCTGAAACACCACTTTCTAAGAACCATAGGTTCACTTTGCTCACGTCACCAACGTAGATAAAGTCACGCTTGAAAGATTCACTACCAGCAAACAATTTAGGGTTTTCGCCAGCGTTGATCTGGTTGTTCAAATGAAACGCTACTGAAGCCATGCTGCCTTTATGGTCTTCGCGCGGGCCGTAAACATTGAAGTAACGGAAACCTGTGATCTGAGAAAGCTGTTCACCATGTTCTTCAGCGTCTTGCCATAGACGGCGTACATAGTTATCAAACTGCTGTTTTGAATAACCGTATACGTTTAGTGCTCCTTCGTATTCACGCTCTTCAACAAACGTTTCTGTCTCACCGTATGTCGCAGCTGATGACGCGTAAAGGAATGGAATTTCACGATCTAGACAGTAATGAAGTAATTCTTTTGAATACTCATAGTTATTTAGCATCATGTACTTGCCATCCCATTCAGTCGTAGCAGAACAAGCACCTTCATGGAAGATAGCTTCGATAGGGCCGAAGTCATCACCCGCCATGATTTGGGTCAGAAAGTCATCACGATCCATGTAGTCTGTGATATCAAGATCAACTAAGTTTTTAAACTTCTTGCCATTTTTTAGGTTGTCGACAACCAGAATATCGTTAATACCTGCTTCGTTCAGAGCTTTAACAATGTTGCTGCCGATCATGCCAGCACCACCAGTTACGATGATCATAAGACTTCCACCATAGATTAAAATGTTCTCGGGAAGTTTAGCAGAGTTAAGCGTTTAGGTGCTAGGGGGATAAGATATATAAAAAGGAGGCATGAGGCCTCCTTATCAATACGTTATTTTACCCCACTTGGGCGTTGGAACCAAGGGTAACGCCCATCGGTAACGCCAAATAAGTTGTATTTGCGATCTAATGTTTGTCCACCATCTCGTGTTAGTGGTTGCCAGCCAATAACAGCGTGGCTAGTGCTAGGCTTGACCGTCATGATGTCAAATGGTATCGAAATATAGAAACCTTTATTGTAGCTGCCTTCACCGTACTCTTCAGGAGTGAGATCTGTAAATGTGGCGTATGCACCAACCGTTACACCGGATTTGAATTGTTTTGCAAACTCAAATCTAGCACCAATATCGCCCGCTAAGAATTTACCTGCACTTACTTTGAGCAAAGAACCAGGTAGCCAATCCCACTCGGGCATGTAGTAGCCTGTCACTTGGCCTGTTGTGCCCTTATCTAACACGTAGGCTTGGCAAGATACTTTGCCTGGATTGCAGTTCGTAGAGTCGTAACCATCATAATAGAAGAACTCATCATCATAAGTTGCAAACCAGCTATCAGGATCCCTTTGACTAATCAAATTGAAGTCTGCCCCGATAGCCCAGTTGGAGCCAGTTGGTCTATACAGAACCTCAGAACCAACACCCGCGAACATCATTTCTAAGTAACCACCATATACTTGAGTGTATACGTCATTGAATGGTTGCTCGAACCAAGTTAATTGCAAATTATTCATACGCACAGGGTTGTCATGAATGTACGCACGGACCATGGTTCTAACGCGAGGTACTGCAAAGTTATTCACGTGTGGATCTTTCTCGATATAGTTAAACTTGTCGTAATTATCTGCAATATTGAAATAAATAGAGCCGCTTGCTTCTAAGTTGTTTGTCAACCAGTAATTTGCATGAGCACTTACACCAAAGTTAAAGAAGTAAAATGACTCTGGTCCACCGAGAGATTGTTTTAGCTCAGGAGCTAGACCGTAACGCAATCTATCATCTGATTCGGCAAGAGTCTTGCCACTCTCTTTTGACAGCGACTGCGCTGATAGTGCGTCAGTAACATCAGCACCAATGTATTCATTATTGGTTACCTTGATATACTTCTCCCTATCAATAACAGTTTCTGTAATGGGAACTCCTTTGAGTGTTTCTACAACTTTAAACTCGTTAATGTCATTTGGTGTGTTGTTGTTTAAGATTGCTGCCGTTCTGTCTAGCGCCTCTTCTCGATCTCTATATTTAGTTTGTTCACCTTGTACAATCAACACATCATTATTTACTGTGATCGAGTTTCTCTTATAGCCGGCGTTAGATTTCAGATCTTCTGACACTGAACTCCAGTCCGTATCATCAAGTTCTTTTGACGTCGGGCGATTGATAGGAGTTTGTTTAGGTTCGTCGCGCCATGTCGCCTTTAGCTCATTGAAGTTTGTATATAAGTTCATACCAAAGGTTAGCGTATCGCCTCTTTGGTAACTTAGTTTTAGGTCTCCCCAATTACCTAATTGATATAGTACACCGAAGTTCCATGGTGTATGTTGTGTCATATCCTTAGGGTTGGGGACTTTGGGGCTATCAGATGCAGGAAAGTCTTCACTGTAATCATTTGCATCGTACTCTAACTTTAGTCTTAAAGGTTGATAAGGAGTTTGATATTCGATGCCACCATACAACGCTGCAGGGCCTTTGAACCAACGCTCAAAATCAACCGCACCGCCTTCTCCCTTCCGAGGAGGTTCGCCATCTTCGTAATCGCCATAACGATCGCAAAACTTATCACTCACCTTGCAGAATGGGTTCGAAATGTTTCCGCTTTGTCCTATGTAACCCCAGCCAATACCAAGTGTGAGGTCAAAATTACCAAAGTTCTTTGTTGCTGCTAAAAATTCACCATCGAACTTACCACTGCCACCAAAATCGCGTATGCCGACAGAGGTTTCTGGTAGCCAGTAGCTCTCTTCAAGTAATCGAATTTTAAAATCGATGCCTTTGTCGGTATAAACGTTGTCGTTGCTGTAGTCAGGGTTGTCACTAAAAATAGTATCTGGCATACGGGTATAGCGAATAGTGGTTTCAAACCATGGTAATAGCTGTAAAGACGTGTAGTAATGATGGTATTCATTATTGATATTTACGCCAATGTTAAACTCTCCCTCAGGCGCCATGCGAGCAGTTGGCATTTGCATTAATCCAACTCCTCCGAAATCAGACTGGGAAGGGCGTAACGTAACAACTTGAAACTCTTCAGGAGATGCTGTAGCAGAAAAACTAAACGTGACCGAGCTAAGCGCCAACAAGGTGTAATTGATTGGTCGAATCTTACTATTCATATTTAACCTTTCTTAGAAATTAGCAAGGTTATAATTGCTTGCTCTAGCTTTATTGAATTTTCATTATCATCATCCAAACCGACGAAAATCGTTGAGCCAGGAGGAACTGTTGTATGCTCATTATTCCAGTAAGCGAAACCACTTTTTTTCACCTTGCCATCTGGGAAGATAACCCATGCAAAACTATTGTTACCTCCTTCACTGATCTTTGTTTGCTGTAGGTAATCAGATACTTCATAGAAAGGAGAGTGAAGAACATCAATCGGTTCAGTGACCAAACCCACTACAGATACTTTCGTAGGGCGTTTTGTTGCCACGATCTCAAATTTACCCTCAAGAAGGGGGTTGTTCTTGATATCTAGCCTGACTAAGTCTATGTCCAACGTATTCAATATACGAGTTTGATAGTGCAGCTCTTCTATCATGGTGATAAGTGTTTTGATATTCCCTAGATCACCGTTGATACTCTTTGATTTATTCAACTGAGCAATAACTTGTTCTTTTAACTTGTCTAAATTGCCATTGCCATTACGGTATAATTTTATCGTTAGAGGAGTGCTCTCTTTGGGAAGATAAATTGATGAGTCTGATAATACTTGCTGGAGACGCGTAGGCTCGTCATAGGTTAAATTAAAATTATCAACTAACACTTCTAGTTTATTTGACGCATGTAATTGAATAGAAATAAGAAAAAGGGGAAGTAATAAGATTACTCTCGAGAACAAAGACTTAGTCACAAGGGTTACTCCGAGAAAAATTTCAAGAATTGTATTTCTACTTTGGTCATATCTGGCCCAATGTACTGTATAGATTTGATTACTTGACCAGAATCGTTGACCCAAAATGTATTGTTGATGGCAGAGTTAATGCCGTCAAACTTTACATTTTCTTGCCAAATCGTCGTATGTTGATGCCATATTGGCGTTGTAATGGTTTCAGTACCAACTGCTTCAATGACGCCGTTAGCTTGAAACCCATAACGGTATTGTTCCTGCCAGTCATAGGTGGCTTGCCAAACACTAGGCATAAATCTTGGAAGCGTGTCAGCTTCAAAATTAACAGAAGCTAAGTTAGCCTCCGGTAGGTTAAGGGTTTTTACAACTCGTCCATTTATGGTGGCAATCATCGCATTGTCTGCAGAGATCCACTTCAATACAGGTTGTTTAAAAGAAGATTGATCCGCATAACCTAAAACCATAAAAATCTGCTGTCCGTCATTTATTCTTACATATGCGCTGGCATAGGGCAGGCGTTTGATTTCTTCTTTGCTCAGATTAACATCTTCAAACCCCCATATCGCTTCTTCTAGGGTGGCATTAATATTTTGGAAGCTTTGGGTGCAAGCCGTTGTTACCATAGTAAGCAAGAAAACTAGAGCATTTTTCATCATGAGAGTTTGGATTTCTTTGATAGGAAAAAATAACCCTTGGCATTAATGCCAAGGGTTATTATGTGGTTGCTGACAATTATTCAGCTGAACCAGAACCAGAACCACCAGTACCTGTAGAGCCAGTACCAGCATCGCTGTCGCTAGCTGCTACAGCTACTACTGTTACTGCTGCTGCTGCACCAACAGCTACCGCTGTAGTTGATGCTGTACCTGCTGCTGCGCCTGACGCGTTTGCACCGGCTTCAGCACCAGTATCTGCTGCAAATGCAGTTGATGCACTTAGAGCCATAAGAATAGCTAGAGCTGTGTTCTTCATTATTAATCCTTGTATTAACTAGTTAAAAACATCGATGTTTGAAACTCTATTTTAGGGTTTCAGCTCATATTCTAGTTAAAAGTTAGGCAGACTGTAAATAGTTTCTTATAAAGAGAGGTTTTGTTTCACTTTTGAAATTGTTGGTTTTTTTACAAAAAAATCACGTGTGCTTAATCAATTGGGAAATTTCAATTGTGTTACATCGAGTCTACTTCATCTGCAGGTGCAGACTTGCCTAAAGTGCGAGTTATCTTGTACCCTAGTACGCACAAAAAGGGGGGATTCACTTGATGGGAAAGGGCTTATAGTCTACCCAACACATAGAGTGCCCAAAGCATCTTATTTGCCAAGAATATATACGTGTTATGGATAACGTGTTTAACCATAGGGCGGTAGCGTGCATAAAATGAAAAAACATCTACTTTTCAGACATAAACATATTTTTATCTCTCTAGTATCTATTACAGTACTAAGTGCATGTGCAAGTGAACCTCGTCGCGTTAAGGCTGATCTTCCACTCGTTACGCAAGAGTCCTCTTCGATTGAAATGATGGAGGAAGTTCCTGAACAATATTGGGAGGATTTGAACAGACCCGAAGTGGTTTCCATATCGCATCCAAATTATTATGTTGCTGTTGGGCCGATTTACTTCTCTGCGTTAGGCCTATACTGTCGAGAAGTCAACATTGACTCCACTTCTAATGTAGTGTGCTCGATAAAGTCAGATAAGAGCAATACAAAAAATGTTTGGTATTGGGTCAATGGGCTTGTTAAAGATAAACTAGAGAAAAAGCTTTAAAAAATGATGAAGATGACAAATAAAGCAGCTCAATGGCTAGTTGCTGTTACGAGTTTTGCTTGTATCAATTCAGCTTTCGCACTTGATCGTAAGACTTTAGACCTCAATGCAGTTAATCCTCCATTTCCCTCCAATGGAACTTTAAACCAATCCCAAACACCTCCCAACGAAAAACTCTCTGCTGGTTCATTTAATAAAGAGAACAGAAATAACCTTCTTTTGCCTGGTGAAGTGGATGTAAGGCAGCTACTTCCTTCTTCTGGAGAAGAGTTACCTCCTCCTTATGCGGCAAATATTTTTGCTGGTGGATATGAGACAGAAAGAACAGATGGCTTGAGTGAAAATTACTTAATTGCAGCCGGAGATAAAATTAATATTTGGTTATGGGGCGCTGTGAGTTATTCAAATGTAGTAACAGTGGATAACCAAGGGAACATCTTCATACCAGAAGTTGGGCCTATTAACGTCTTAGGAGTTAAAGCTAGTCAGATCAATCAGCTTGTGACAAAAAAGATTAAGCAGGTATATACTGCCAACGTCAATGTGTACGTAAACCTTCTTACGGCTACTCCTGTGAGCGTATTTTTAAGTGGGCCTGTTATTCGACCTGGCCAATATGCAGGAATGGCTTCCGACTCTATTCTGTACTTTCTCAAACGTGCAGGAGGTATTGACTCTGAACGTGGCAGTTATCGTGAAATTCAAGTTCTTCGCAATGGTAAAACCATAGCGAACGTTGACCTTTATGATTTTATGCAATCCGGAGTTATGCCGAAGATTAGCTTTAAAGACGGTGATGTAATTTTAGTAGCACCACAAAAAGCCGCTATTACAGTTTCTGGCGGCGCTCGCAATCCATTTCGTTTCGAGTTAGAGAATTCCAGTGAGTTTGGAGAACAATTAGCAGCGTATGCAAAACCACTTGCTAAAGTATCTCATGTTGGAATTGTAGGGAATCGAGCTGACGGTCCTTTCTCTCGTTATATCACATATCAAGAATTTCAGAAGTTTGAGTTGCAAGATGGGGACAAAGTTATCTTTAATGATGACTTGCATGCGCAAGTTATAGATGTTCAGGTCTCCGGTAGTTACTTAGGTCCGTCTTATTTTGCTGTAACAAAAAGCACGAAATTACATGATCTGTTAAATAACATTCCAATCGATCCATTACTTGCTGATTATCAGTCAATTTATGTATTGCGAGATAGCGTAGCTAAGAAGCAAAAAGAAATGATTGACGAATCACTTGATCGCCTAGAGCGGAGTATTTTTACTGCACCCGCATCGTCAGATGGTGAGGCAGCGATAAGAGCAAAAGAAGCAGAAATGGTTCTCCAATTTACGGAAAGAGCTCGTAAAATTCAGCCTCTTGGTAAGGTTATTGTTTCTGACGACGGTCGAGTTGCAAATATCTTATTGGAGCAGGGAGATGAAGTCGTTATTCCAAATAAAACAGACTTGATCCAAATTGGTGGTGAAGTATTAATGCCGCAAGCTGTAGTTTACAATCCAAATGCAACGATTGATGATTATGTCGCCTGGGCTGGTGGATTTACAGACAGGGCTGAAGATGAACGTATTGCTATTGTTAGGGCAAATGGTTTAGTCGAATTTGATAGTTCAAAACCGATCCGAAAAGGGGACCAAATTTTGGTGCTGCCGAAAGTTGACACGAAAACCATGCAAGCAGTAAAAGATATTACACAAATCATCTACCAAATCGCTGTGGCAGCTAACGTAGTGATAGACTAAATGGAAAAAAGATATAACCTTTTATCCTTGGATCCAATGTACTCGCCACTTCACGAGAAAGTGGCGAGTCTCGTCGCAAGAAGGAAGTTTGCGATAACTTCGTGTTTATCGAAAAAAGTGTATTTACCCACCTTTAAGCTGAGTCTGGCAACATCTTTAATTGCATCTATCAAAGAGCCAATTGATAACGACTTGATCATGAAAATTAAGTCACTTTCCACCTATCACCACGCTTATGCAAAGAAGGTGGAGTTGAGAAGCTTGTCATTATCAGAACTTGAATACATGGCTAAGTTCTATATCGGGTTAAAGGGGTTTATCGCAGAAAAGAATATAGACCTAGTAATTTTGCACAATGATACCCGTTGGTATCATGCTATCGCGATACTGCTTTGTAATGAATTGAAAATACCTTACCTTGTGACAGAGCAAGGGCTATTGAGACCTTTTACTACAGTAATAGATAATAAAGGTGTAAATGCGAAAGCGAATATTAATTTGCTTAATAAAGAAATCGACACTGCCGACAATAATTCATTCTTGCCTAGAAATACCCATGATTCTTTGGTATCTATGATGTTTTTTGCCGTTTTTATTCTTTCTTTTTCGTTAGAAAGATGGTTTGGACGAAGAACAGTACTCCGTTATATGCATAACGGATATAGTGTGAGAAAGTACTATAAACGCTTGGTTAGAAAACTAAAAAATAATAATCAAAATAATAAAGCCATTGAGCGCCTTGAAGAAAATAGCGCATTGTTTCTACTACAACTTGAGCATGACTCACAATTTTTGATGTACAGTGATTTTTATTCAAATCAAGACGTAATTGATCGGGCTTGTGAAAAATGTCGCGAACTTGGGTTGAAACTTGCTATTAAAAAGCATCCCTTAGACTTTAATGATTATCTGCTCGGGAATAGTGCTTATTTTGTTGATGGTAATCTTGTTGACTTAATCAATGAGTCAAAATTAGTAATAACTATTAACTCTAGTGCAATCGTAACAGTCTTAAAATCTCAGACACCACTTTTCGTTATTGGTGAATCAATGTACAAATTTGGACTGGCTCTAGAAAATTGCCAAATAGAAATGATAAATCTTGAAAAAAAACAGTGTGATATTGAGCGTCAAAATTATTTAAAAAAGTTAAAAGATAACTACTTATTAATTGGTGCAGGTTATGACTATTGCCCATTATTGTTAAAAAATAAACTAAAGCAGTTGTTAGATTAATTATGGCATTAGTAAAAAAACGATCTACTTTATCTGTTTGGAAAGATGTAATATTTGCCATTTTTTTAAGGGAAATTCGTAGTAAATTTAACGACAAGCTTGGAATTAGTTGGTCAGTGGCGTCACCTCTTGCGTTTATTATGATATTGACACTAATGCGTAACAACGTTGATGGTGGTACAACTCACACAATGCCAACCTTTTTCTTTATGGTCTATGGTATACTGTTGACTCAGTTCTTTATTACTACAGTAAGCTCAGTAGCCGGTGCTATAAAAAGCAATAAAGCACTATTTGCTTTTCGTCAGGTTCAGCCAATAAGTGCAATTATCGCTGTTGCTGGTTTTGAGTTATTATCACGTTTCTTTGTTGCGATAGTGATTATAATCATTGCATATTTTATGAGGGTTGATTTAGCTGTACATAATCCCATCGGTATCTTGTTCACCTTTTTTCAAGTTTGGTTGTTAGGGACAAGTATAGGTATGTTATTTGCAATAACACGCTGTTATATCCCTGAGGTCGATAAGGTCAGAACCTTAGCTCTTAGGCCTCTGTTATTTATATCTGGTGCGTTTTTTAGTTTAAGAGACATTCCCCAAGAGGCGTGGAAGTATATGATATGGAATCCTCTTCTCCATGCTGTTGAATACACTAGGTATTATGCTTATCCAACTTACGGGACCGTAGGAGTTAATATTAACTACTTAGATATTTCTACTTTAGTAATTTTCTTCTTTTCACTTTGCTGTTATCACGCCTTGTGGAAATCAGCAATAAGTCGATAATAAAATGAAAGAACTGTTAAATAAAATAAAATCGAACCTATTCATTTCACTAGTCGTATTACCTGCGCTTATATTCTCTTTTTATCAAATAATCCTGGCTTCTCCCAGATATGAAAGCAAAACACAACTGATTGTGCAGCAACCCGATGGTATGGCTACTATGGATGCAAGCATGGCTTTGTTGAGTGGCTTAGGAGTTCCGACGGGAAATCAAGACACTCAATTAGTCAAAGCCTACATATTCTCAAATGACATGCTGACATATTTAGAGAAGAAGTTGTCCATTAAAGAGCACTATTCGAGCGCTAAGTACGATTTTTTCAGCCGACTTGCAAAAGATGCGTCTAATGAAGAGTTTCTCCGCTACTACAACAGTATGTTAAGGGTAGAAATCGATGAAAAATCTTCCGTCATTAGTGTTTTTGTTCAAGCGTATACTCCTCAAGCATCTTATGAAATTACACGCGCTATCGCTGAAAAAGCAGAGTGGTTCATTAATAATATAGGACATCAACTCGCGGAAGCTCAGTTAGATTTTATAAAAAAAGAACATAAAAGTGCTGAATTACGCTTGCAGAATACAAAAGCGAAGTTAATTGATTTTCAAACTAAACATCGTCTGTTAGACCCCGAAAAAGAAGGTTCGGCTTTGAGTCAAATTGCATATGGTATTGAAGGGCAAATCGCAATTAAAAATGCTGAATTGAAGGCTATGTTAGCTACGATGACCTCAGATGCCCCACAAGTATTAATGCTGAATAACGAAATTCAGGCATTAAAGTCACAGCTAGCGTTAGAAAAATCGAGATTAACAAATGGCACTGAGAGCAATTCAATAAATGAGGTATTGAGTCAATTTTCAGATTTAAAGATAGAGTTAGAAATGGCGCTATCTGCTTACACCTCTTCAACGATATCTTTAGAAAAATCAAGGATAGAAGCATATCGAAAACTTAAGTTTTTAGTTGTAGTCGAAGAGGTTAAACGACCTCAAGAAAGCAAGTATCCAGAAGTTTTCTACAACATATCTTTGTTCTCCTTATTGTTGGTGATTTTCTTTGGTATTATGAGAATCATCATTGCAACCGTACATGAACTTAAATAAAGAGATTTAATAATGAGCAACCCAGTATTTGAAATTGCCGGTCGTAAAGTAGGCTTAGATTACGATCCACTAGTTATTGCAGAAATCGGTATTAACCACGAAGGGTCATTAAAAGTCGCATTTGAAATGGTTGATGCAGCTATTGAAGGTGGCGCTGAAGTCATCAAGCATCAAACTCACGTAGTAGAAGACGAAATGAGTGGTGAAGCGAAAAATGTAATTCCTGGTAATGCAGATGTCTCGATTTATGAAATTATGGAGCGTTGCTCACTAAACGAAGAAGATGAAACTAAGCTTAAAGAGTACGTGGAGTCTAAAGGTGCCATCTTCATTAGTACGCCTTTTTCTCGTGCTGCTGCAGAACGTCTTGAGAGAATGAATGTGCCAGCTTACAAAATTGGCTCTGGTGAATGTAACAATTACCCTCTTCTTGATCTAATTGCAAGCTACGGAAAGCCTGTTATTCTGAGCACTGGTATGAATGACATTCCATCTATTCAAAAAGCCGTAGATATCTTCAGAAAGCATCAAACACCGTTCTGTTTGCTTCACACGACTAACCTATATCCTACACCAGATCACTTAATCCGCATTGGTGCAATGGAGCAGCTTCAGGAAGCTTTCTCTGATGCCGTTGTTGGTTTGTCTGACCACAGTATTGATAACCTAGCATGCTTAGGTGCTGTCGCCGCGGGTGCTTCTGTACTAGAGCGTCACTTCACAGATAGTAAAGATCGCCCTGGCCCAGATATCGTCTGTTCAATGGATGCAGCGGAGTGCGCGGAACTTATCGCTCAGTCTAAACGCATGGCAAAAATGCGTGGTGGTAAGAAAGAACCTGCAAAAGAAGAGCAAGTAACGATCGACTTCGCGTATGCGAGTGTTGTTACAATTGCAGAGATTGAAGCTGGAGAAGAATTCACTCGTGACAACCTTTGGGTTAAGCGTCCGGGAACAGGTGATTTTCTAGCCGATGATTATGAAAGCCTTCTTGGAAAGAAAGCTAAAGTAGATATTGTTGCAGATATCCAACTTAAAAAGTCGGATGTTCAATAATGAAGAAGATAGTTTTCTTAACAGGTACACGGGCAGATTACGGCAAACTCAAGTCTCTCATTACTATGGTAGAAACAGCGCCTGATTTTCAGGCGCATATTTTTGTTACCGGTATGCACATGCTTCATAAGTACGGCTTTACAGTACAAGAAGTTGAGAAATCGGGTTACAAAAATGTCTACAAATACATCAACCAGCACGCTGCGGACACCATGGACGTAATACTAGCGAAGACAATCACAGGACTGTCAGATTACGTTAAAGAAGTGCAGCCTGACATGATTGTTGTTCACGGTGATCGTGTCGAAGCCATGGCTGGTGCGATTGTAGGTAGTTTGAATAATATACTTGTTTCACATATCGAAGGTGGTGAAGTTTCTGGGACTATCGATGAGCTTATTCGCCATGCGGTAAGCAAGATGGCTCATTTACACTATGTTTCCAATGAAACAGCCAAGAAGCGGCTTCTTCAATTAGGTGAGACAGATAAGTCAATTAATGTAATTGGCTCTCCAGACTTAGACATTATGTCTTCGGGAAGTTTACCAACGTTGGAAGAAGCTTTGGATCGTTATGAGATCCCATTTAATGACTTTGGTGTTTTGATGTATCACCCTGTTACAACAGAATTAGATGCATTAGCTGAAAACATAAAATGTGTAGTCGATGCAGTCATAGCATCGAATAGAAATTTTGTGGTGATCTACCCGAACAACGATCACGGAACAGATGTCATTATTAATGAATATAAGCGTCTTGACGGGCGTGATAATATTCGAATTTTTCCAAGTGTACGTTTTGAGTGCTTCTTAACGCTCTTGAAATATTCAAAGGTTGTAATTGGTAACTCCAGTGCTGGTGTAAGAGAAGCTCCATTTTATGGAATACCATCATTGGATATAGGAACTAGGCAAAAAAACCGTGCAACTGCACGTTCGATTACTAACTTGCCAAATAATGCGGATGAGATACTTTCTTGCTTAAATAAGGAGTATGGCAAAAAATATGATGCATTCCATGAGTTTGGGAGCGGCGAAAGTGATAGCCTTTTCACTGCTTCACTATGCGATGATGCATTATGGGAAACTGAAAAGCAGAAAGTTTTTGTAGATTTTGAGAAGTAATAAATATGAAAAATGTTGTCGTATTGACTGGTAACCAATTAAGGCACCAGTATTTTAGAATTAAACTTGCTCAGATGCCTAATATTAATATTCTGTCTACTATTTGTGAGGATAATAACGTCCTTCAAAATAAAGTTACTTTAACAGGCTCAGACATAGAACAAGCACACTTAAAGTTCAGAGAACAAAGTGAAAAAGATTTTTTTGAAGATCTTGTGAATTATTCTGAAGACAAGAGCAACGCAGAGTTTGTAGAAAAAGGAGAAGTGAACTCCGAAAGAGTGATAAGCAAGATAATTGCTCTGAATCCTGATTGCATAGTCTCCTATGGTTCTTCAATCATCAAAGAACCTTTAATCAATGCATTCAAAGGAAGGTTTATTAATATTCATTTGGGACTTTCTCCTTATTACAAGGGGAGTGGAACAAACTTCTGGCCATTTATTAATAATGAGCCAGATTTATGTGGTGTCACTTTTATGCATATTGACACAGGTATCGATACGGGAAAAGTGATACACCAAATGCGAGCTTCTCATTTTGATGTAGATCACCCAGTTGTGGTCGGTAATCGACTTATTAAAAATATGGTACCAGTGTTAGCCAACATCGTATTAAAACTAGATTCTCTGGAAGAATTGGAACAAATCCCTTCTTCTCCTCAAGATTTAGTGTATAAAAACAAAGATTTCACGCACGAATCTACAATTGAATATTACAGAATGTTTACTAAAAGGATTGAGCACTTTATTGAGAATCCTCAAAACAACAATAGATGTCACTCTGATGATAAACCTATACTGGAGCAAAAGGGAATCTCATGAAATCAATAATGTATCACTATGTCAGAGATAAAAGTCCTAAGTTAAAAATTAGAAACTATTTAGATTTTGATGTCTTCTGTAAACAATTAGACTTCTTTGAAAAAGAGTATGGAATTTTCCGTATGGAAGACTTCCAAGAGCTTGCTTTGGGTAAGAAGCCTACTAAAAACAAAGTCATTTTAACGTTCGATGATGGCTTATCTGATCATTATGATTTTGTTCTTCCAGAATTGGTGAAAAGAAAGATTACAGGTATCTTTTATATATCATCTTACCCGTATGAACAAAAAAGACTTATTGATGTTCATCGAGTACATTACTTAATCGCAAATTTTGATTCTAAACTGTTGCTTGATGATATAATTAATCTGTGTGGCGGTATGAATATCAATGAAAATCATTTCTTAGATAAAACGTATTTAAAGCAAAATAATGACAGTAACATTACAGAAATAAAAAGAATTCTTAATTATTATATGTCTCCTATCGAGAAGACTGTATTATTAGACCGAATTTTCTCTCATTATTGTATTGATGAAAAAGAACTACTTTGGGATTTTTATATAAAAGAAGAGAACTTGAAAGAATTTATTGAAAGCGGACAGATCATCGGGAATCATACATTTTCTCACCAAGTTCTCTCTTCTCTAAGCGAGAGTTCTCAAACCGAAGAGATTTGTAAAACTCACCAATTTATTAGGTCATTAGGTAAGCAGGAGATTAATACATTCTGCTACCCTTATGGGGGAGATCATGTATTTAATGATTTTACACATAGGATTCTAAATGATATTGACACTGATTTTTCTTTTAGTGTCGAAAGTAGAGATATAACACAGAACGATCTTGATTGTAAGCGACTATCTTTACCTAGATATGACTGTAATGAGTTTATGAATATTTGAGTTTTATATGACATCACTTTTTTTTGTTACTACGTTAGGGCAAGCTCGTACTGCTGTGAGCGTAAGTTTAGTAAATAATTTAAATATCGAAATAGTAGTTTTATATTCAAGTAATGTTAAAGTTAGGGATGCAATACAAGACTACTTGACTGATAATAATATGAATTACTCTTTAGTTCAGCTTCCAAATCGAGTTACAATTCCCTCACCTAGAACCATTCGAAAGATGAAAAAGGTGTATAGTGGAATTCTTGAATCAAAAGAGTATGTGAAAGATGTTTGGGTTTCCAATCGAAATACACATTATCGATTATTAATAGACTTGTGTTACGAGAAAAATCTTCCTGTTTGTTTTTTCGAAGAGGGGGTTGGTACATATAAGTCAGAGTCTAATTTCTCTTGGCAATCTAATATTGTTAGCTTAAAAAATATATACAAACTAACTGATAAGTTCATTAACAATAGAAAGAAGAAGTTTAAGATATTTTATCTTGTTCAATGGATTTTAAATATTGTTATTTTCCCATTCCTTAGTGCTTACGGATTGTTTCTTTTATTTAAAAATACATATGTAGTTTTCTCAAATCAAGTTTTTTGTTCTACAATGTGGAAAAAATTTGGTGGAAAACTAAATAAACAAGTATCAAAGTATTATGATAACCACCAAGATTTTTCTGGTGCAGCTTTATCATTTCCAGAAAAAGTGCCTAACTTGGAATATAAAGATAGCTATAAGTTAGATTTATCTTGTACATTAAATGATAACTCGATAGAAAAATGTTTGTCGCTACTTTCTGACGTTAAGGCTACAGCAATTTTTGCTTCTCAAAAGTATTCAAAAGGCTCAGATTTATATTATGAATCAGTTGCCAGTTCTTTGATTTCATGGTGTGAAGATAATGGAAATGATGTCATAGCTATAAAGTTTCATCCTAAAGAAAGCCCTTCAAATATAGAGAAATTAATTTCATGCATTGAGATTAACTCGAATATTAATGTAGAAGTTTTTCGTGATGAAATTAATTCTTTTACGCTAGAAGAAGTTATAGCTACAAACAAGTTTAACAAGATTATAAGTATAACCAGTACCTCTTTAATATATGCAAGAATGTTTTCTTCATCAATTGATGTTATTAGTATATTTGACTCTATTAGTAACCGTATGGGTAGTAAACTTGATAGTAATATGGTAGCTGACTCTAAAGTTATTTCTAACTTTGAGCATGTTCGAGTTCTATAATGAAAACTAAGCCAAAACTAGACTCATACTCTCATGCAATATCTAGGTTAAAGTTATATGATAATAATGTGTTGAGTTTTGGAGGAAGGAGTCTCGTAAAAGAGTGTTTCACATCCCCTTTTCACTATAGCGCTATCTTTCCCGGCATCTTTTTTAAGGATGCCGTTCTATGTCTGCTATCTCGGAGTAATGCTAAGCGAATATATGTTTACAACAGATATTCATATCTTAAGTGTAAAGAAGTGTTAGACCTTTTTAACATAAAGAAAGAGATTGTGTTGTGTCCCTACCTTCTGAGTGAGTTTGGAACTGAAGCTGAACTTGAAAATAATGATCTTTCAGTTTTTTTTGAGCAATCTATTGTTCCATATGAAGAGATTGAAAGGCTCGATGTGATCAATAAGCTTGTTAAGTTTGCAAGAGAAAATCCCGAAAGGGAGATAGTTGTATGCTTGCGAGACTATAAAAATAGTCCACATAAGCCCAAAGCTACTTTTCAATATATTATAGAAAAGCATTGTATCTCTATTCCTAACAACATGAAGGTTGTCGTTGGTCGATCGGAATATTGGTTGCCGCGAGCAAAACATGTAATATCTATTACTTCTAGTGTTTTGTTGGATGCAATATATAACAATAAGGATATATCAATCTTAAAAATTCCCAAAAGTGATTTCTATGGTCAAGCTATTTTTGAAGGCTCCGGTGTGATCTGCGCTGACATTAAATTTCCGACAAATGAAGTTGATGCCAATTGGAAAGCTCTTCACATTAACCCTGAATATGAAAAAGAGTTTATTAATACTAATGGTAATGACTTTTTTGACTTTAAACTAGATGTCGGAAATATTAGTAGGATATTAAAAGCCAATTACATACATTTTGGCAGAATAAATAAAGATTTTATTCGCTATTCGATTAAAAACATGGTTTTCTTTCATAGGTATCATAAAATATACTTGGAACAACAGAGAAGTAACAACCGATGAACATCGCATTAATTACGGCACGAGGCGGATCTAAAGGTCTTCCTGGAAAAAATATTTACCCTTTATCTGGCAAACCGTTGATAGCTTGGAGTATTGATGCAGCAAAAGAAAGTGGATTATTTGAAGATGTTTACGTTTCTACTGACTGCTCTGACATAGCAAGTATTGCCGAAAAGTTTGGAGCAAAAGTCATTAAACGTCCTGCAGAACTTGCAACGGATAATGCCTCTTCCCATGTTGTAATATCACATGCAATTAAAGTTCTTAGTTTAGTAAGCACCGATAGTGTGATGTTATTACAACCAACGTCTCCACTCAGAAATGCCGCTGATATAGAGAAGTCGTTCGAAGTTTATGAACAAAATGATGCATGTAGCTGCGTTATTTCTGTGTATGAGCCGGACAACACTCCTGCAAAAGCTTATAAGATTTTAGAAAGTGGTGAGATTACAGGTTTAGTCAGTGCAGATGCTCCGTACACGCGTAGACAAGATTTACCGCGTTGCTTTCAGCCTAATGGGGCGATTTACCTATTTTCTGTCGAAGGTTTTACTCAGAGTCAATGTATTCCAAAATTTGGAGTATTTCCCTACGTGATGGAAGAAGAGCGCTCACTTGATGTTGATACATTAGCTGATATACAAAAAATCGAAGCCTATCTCAAACAGTAGTTATGAATAACATAGAGAAGACGCAAGTTAAGTGCTTTTCCAGAGGAATTAGGAAAATTCCGCACCTCGCTGCATTCATTCCTGAGCTTGGTATTGTATCTTCCTCAGAAGAAGCAGTTATTGGGTGGGGTTTTAAGGCGACAGCGAAGAAAGCTCGGGAGTATGCAAGTAAAAACAAGCTGCCATATATAGCACTAGAAGACGGTTTTCTACGTTCTGTAGGCCTTGGTGTTGAGGGAGCGAACGCTGCAAGTCTTGTTGTTGATACCTCAGGGATCTATTACGACTCTCGACAACCTTCAGACCTTGAGAAGCTGATTCTCAAAGCAAACCAGCTTACTGCCGAACAATTAACTCGCGCTCGAGCTTGTATTGGAGCGATTAAAGAAAAGCGCTTATCGAAGTACAATGTCAACCAATCCTCTAAGTTTGGAGCATCACCCAAGGTTGTAGTGATAGACCAAACTAAAGGAGACGCTTCTGTAGAAGGGGCAATGGCAGACGAAGCAAGATTCGTCACCATGTTAAAACAAGCTTTAGACGATCATCCGGATGACACTATCTGGCTGAAAGTGCATCCTGACGTATTATCGGGTAAAAAACAGGGCTTTTTATTCCCGTTGCCGGTCCAAAATGAACGAATCAAAATATGCTCAGATGCTGCAAATCCATGGGACTTTTTAGAGTCAGTCTCTGATCTTTATACTGTTTCTAGCCTCATGGGCTACGAAGGGTTAATGGGAGGGGTTAATGTCCATTGTTTTGGAATGCCATTTTATGCCGGGTGGGGGCTGACTCAAGATTATCTAGAATGTTCTCGTCGAAATGTCTCGCGTAGTTTAGAGCAAGTCTTTTACGCTGCTTATATACAATATGCACGATATGTTGACCCAATACTCGGTGAGAGCTGCGAGATTGAAGATATTATAAATTACTTCTCTGATATCTTGAGACAAAGCAACACAGAATTGCTACAGATTGACCTTTCTCAATTATCGAAAACACGAAAATATTTACTTTTCCATTATTTTCGAGCTTGGAAGTTCTCTCATAGAAAGCACGCTTCAGTGGCCGCGTTATGGGGACGAAAACAATCTATCCCTAAAACAATGTGGCGTATAGAAGACGGGTTTATTCGCTCGGTTGGTTTGGGAGTGCAACTCTCTAAACCTGCATCGTTGGTGCTCGATAAAACAGGTATCTATTTTGACGCTACCACCGAAAGCGACCTCGAAAAAAATTATCGCGAATTACTTTTGAGTGATTGGGATAAAGCGCGCACTCAAGCACTGATTGCTAGATTACAAAAAGCCAAAGTGACCAAGTACAATGTCGGAAAGAGTGAGGAGTTAACGCTGCCTTCTAATCAGCGAGTGATTCTTGTGCCTGGGCAAGTTGAAACTGATGCTTCCATACAGTTTGGCTCAGCAGAGCTCAAAACCAATAAGTCTTTGTTACAAGTTGTAAGGCGAAGGCACCCTCGGGCCTTCATCATCTATAAACCTCATCCAGATGTACTTGCTGGTGAGCGAGACCTAGGGTTAAACCCAGACGATGAATACCCAGAAGCAAATGTCATCGTAAAAGACATCAGTATGGATAGCCTGCTAGAGCGTGTTGATGAGGTGCACACCATGACATCCTTGACGGGCTTTGAGGCACTATTGAGAGGTAAAACGGTTTATACGTACGGAATGCCGTTCTATTCTGGTTGGGGCCTGACCACTGACCTCTTAACTTGTAGTCGCAGGAAACGTCGTTTAAGTTTACAGGAGCTGGTCTACGGAGCCTTGATACTATATCCGACCTATATTGACACCGAAACCAATCAGCTATGTACCGTAGAACAGAGCATTCAGCGCATAACTCAGCAAAAAGAAGGGCGTCTTAAAGGGAAGTTCAACTTAGCTTTGTTTACTTTGCTGCAAGCGAGGCGCATAAGAGATCGAGTTACATTATGATCAGATTAGAAAACCTAACAAAGTTCTATCCATCAAAGTTGGGTAATCAATACATATTTCAGGACATTAACTTTACCATTCCTGAAGGTCATAATATCGCCATATTGGGTTCGAACGGCGCAGGTAAGTCGACCCTTTTTCGTATACTGGCAGGTAGTGAATATCCAAACAAAGGAAAAGTCGTTACCGATAGAGAAATCTCTTGGCCGGTCGCGCTGGCTACTGGTATTCATCCTCAGATGACAGGTAGAGAGAATACACGCTTCATTGGGCGGGTAAATGGCGTAGCTGACCTTAAAGCGTACGAGGAAAAAGTAAAAAACTTTGCTGAGTTGGGGGTGAAATACGATTTACCAGTAAAAAGCTACTCGAGCGGTATGCGTTCCCGATTAGCGTTTGGTTGTTGTGTTGCGATTGACTTTGATATTTATCTTATTGACGAAGCAACGTCTGTCGGCGATCAAAAGTTCCGCAAAAAGGCGAAGGAAGCTCTCTTGGAGAAAAGCAAAGTGGCAAGTGTGATCATGGTCAGCCACGATATGAAAGAAATTCAAGAATTTTGTGACAGCGCCATTATTCTTCACAAAGGCGAACTTAAGTTTTATCCAGATCTAGAGCAAGCTCTTGAAGTTTATAAAAACCTTTAGTTATAAAACCCTATTGCCGGCTCAAAGCAAGTACACATGTACTTGCTTTTTTTTGCATAAAATCTAATTTAAGCTAACTTAATTGATATACAATTAGGGAGCGAGCATAGTCAATGCAGGGAGCGAGATTGACTATACCAAAACTAAAGTGCGAGCAAACCTACACTGGGTGTTGCTTAGCGCTCGCGTCATAACAATACACCTTATAACTATACTTATCATAACGGAATGTAGTTTGATTTCTCTCGTTTTACTAACAGTCAGTGTGTCTTTTATTAGCTTGTTTGCGTTCAGAAAGCTTGCGCTTATCCATGATTTTGTTGATAGGCCATCATGTCGTAAGAAACACACCGGAAACGTACCCGTGATAGGTGGACTTTCTCTGTTTGTTACTATTGCTATGGCAAGTATGTTTGAAGGGCAGCTATTACCAAACCAACAAGACTTTCTTGCATGTGGTTTGATTCTTACCATTATTGGCACAATCGATGATAAGTTAGACATTAGTGCATCCTTCCGCTTGTGTGTCATCATTGCCATATCTGTTTGGCTTACCATTAGTGAAGGAATTGCACTAACACAGCTGGGCAACTTATTTGGATTTGGGGTTCTCAACGTAGGTAGTGGGGATGTGCTGCTAACAACGTTCGCTATTATTGGTTGTATCACTGCATTCAATATGGTTGATGGTATTGACGGCTTGTTGGGTTCTCTAGCATCAGTCACATTCGCAGCCCTCGCCTTTATGTTTTATTATGTTGGTGACATTGAGCTTACGATATTCTGCTTTATTTTTGTTCTGGCCATGTTGCCCTACATATTATGCAACCTTGAACTTATACCAAAACGTTCATTTAAAGTCTTCATGGGGGACTCCGGTAGCTTTTTGATTGGTTTTACAATCGTTTGGCTTCTAATACACAGTTCGCAAAGTATTACGGACGAAGTGCAAACGGCCTTAATGAAACCAGTCACTGCCTTGTGGGTTATTGCTGTCCCTCTGATGGATATGGCGATGGTAATGCTTCGTCGTATGAGAAAAAAACAGTCTCCTTTCAAAGCTGACCGCTTGCACCTTCATCATATATGTATGCGATTGGGTTTATCTTCAAGACAAACCTTGGCGTTTATCACTTTCTGGGCGATGCTTTTTGCAACGCTTGGTATCCTAGGGCAAGTACTCGAGGTTCATGAACATATAATGCTGATGCTATTCCTATTTGTATTTACTTGTTATGTATTCATCATTAGCTATATTTGGCGCATTACCTGTTGGCTGAGGAAGCTATTTCGGATTGGTAAGACGCATGTGAAGGTCAATAGTTAATTGGTCGCCAAAGCTTATTTAACGATGGTGCCCACCTTAGTCTTTAAATTGGTATAAAGCTCCTTTTTTGCTTCCGTCTCGCCATGAATCAAATGGACTTCTTTAGGGGGAGGTATTATCCCTCCCACAAAATGAATCAGGTCAGTCTTGTCTGCATGAGCAGAATAACCTGACATCGTATGTACCTGAGCTTGCACAGTAATTCTCTCATCATCAATCACCACTTTTTTAGCTCCGCTCTGTATATCTCGACCTAACGTGCCGTCTGCTTGATAGCCTGCAAACAACACATCATTACGTTTATCTGGTAGCAAAGCTTTGAGGTAATTAACCACTCGGCCACCTTCACACATCCCAGAAGCTGCAACTACAATAGCCGGTTCCGAAGTACTGGCGAGGCGATTTACTAAGTGCAAATGTTCACTATGATTCTCAATAGTAATACATTGTTCAAACGCCAAAGGATGACGATGGTTATCCAAGCGCTGTTTTGCTTCTTTCCCCCAAAGCTTCTTAAATCGACGATAGGTCTTAGTGACCTTCTTTGCTAAAGGAGAGTCGAGAATAATCGGAAGTGAATCTTGTAAATCGTGCTGATGAATAAGCTGTTCAATATCAAACAGCAGCTCTTGCGTTCGACCTACGCTAAACGCCGGAATTATAATGACACCGCCATCTTTAAGGGCATGATGGATAATCGCCAGCAACCTTTGGCTTCTGCTTTCCACGCTTTCATGCTTTTTGTTACCGTAAGTGGATTCGATAAACAGATAATCTGCACGGGTAGGAGAGATAGGGTCTGGAAGAAGCGGCGTATTACTTGGCCCTAAGTCACCAGAAAACACCACCACCTCATTATTAGGAAGTTTAAACTCTACATAGGCAGAACCAAGAATGTGTCCCGCAGGCTGAAAGCGGAGATAGGCAAGTTCCTTAAGCGGTAACCACGTCTTGTAATCACAGGGTATTAAACGCTGTTTAATCACGTTGAGAACTTGTTCTCTTTGTATCTTGTTTAGCCCTAATTGAAGCTTCAACCCATCTTCCAGCATAAGCGGCACAAGCTCTGCCGTTGCATGAGTGCAGTAGATCTTGCCTTTATAACCCGCCGCCAATAACCAAGGTAAACGGCCAATATGATCGATATGAGCGTGAGTAAGCACCAAGGCCTTTATTCTGTGTACGGAAAACTCGATCTCTAATGATCGATTTCGCCCGCTGGTTAATGCATCCTTTCCTTGAAAAAGCCCACAATCAATCAAAACGCTGCCTTTAGGTAGCCTGAGTTCATGGCACGAGCCTGTGACAGTCTCTTTTCCTCCGTGGTGAATTACTTCCAATGTCTATCTCCCTAAACATTCTGCTTCAGCTGGCTTTTATATATGCAAAAGATATGAAACTAGATTTGCCAAATTGAGTACCTTTACAGCTCTGAAATTTGCGCCTCATAACGTAAGAGATCTTATCGATTTGTTAAACAGAAAAGAGTGAGATTGATACGATGGAGTTAGAGGTGTGTCATAAAATTGACATATAGAGCTTACAATATAATGAAATAAAACTCATATTTATGCACTTGTGTGCGCTTTGAAGTTTTGGCTCAATCTCACGTAATTGATTGCCTTTAGATATAATAAGTTGGTTGATTTATAATATTGACAGTTATTTATCTAGGATTTGTGGAAATTTGATTATCATTGTCAAAAAAAAGCCAATTTAGAGTAAAATTGCAGCTTTTCGTTGCAACTGGTTTGCTATACAATTTAGCGCGTTGGTTTTTAGAACAAAACCATAGACATTTTGGATGGGATGATTGCCTTTAGGAGCCAGACCTAAGGGCGGTAGCGTACAAAAATCGTCATCAAGTTGTGCGAGAAGCCCTAAAGCGACTCAAGCAAGGCGGAAAGTATAAATAATAATAAGCACCCAGGTGCACTTCTGGCAAGAAGATTCTTGAAAAAACGAGAACGATTACAAAATTGTGTATCCCCAGTCGTCGTGGGGGGGAACTCGACGCTGCCAAAGTGAAGAGTTTTAGTTGGTTAGGCATTGGTACAAATATCTGTTCACTAACTGAGAACTTAACATAGCTATTGAAGCATCCACGCACCAATAAATATGATTAGGGAATCAGCTCGCCTATAAACACAGGTTTACTGCATCAAGTTGGTAAACTTCGTGGTCACCATACTTCTATCTTTATTTCAGCAATTGCTGATGTGACATCGCATACATGTGATGTGGTTTTGTCACGCCCAAAATTTACCTGCTTACAGACCATCTTATGCGGTAAGGCTTAAACGTCGCGGTTTGTTAAGTACTCTCTAACCTGTGATGCAATACAGCCCAGTAGGGAAAGCGGTCGGATGCGTTATAGATTAACTTCAAATTAGTGAATAACACAGTTGGCTAACATGAATAGTGCATATCTATTTGTCTTTATCTTATCTTTTGTCTTGCTCTTTATCTTACGTAAAGTCGCAAAGCGTGTTGGTTTAGTGGATAAACCTAATGCGCGTAAGCTCCACCAAGGTGTCGTACCATTGGTTGGAGGTATTTCAATTTACCTTACCTTACTCGTCGGGTTTATTTTCTTTATCCCGATGAACGATAACCTGGCGCTTTACCTTGTGTGTTCAGCGATATTGATTGTATTGGGAGCCTTGGATGACTATTACGACGTCAGCTTCAAAATTCGTCTAGCCATTCAAGCGGGCATTTCTCTCGCGATGATCCACATTGGTGGCCATAGTTTGCATGATCTTGGCTATTTAATGGGAAGTGAGACCATCGCCCTTAGTGAATTCGCCGGTACCGTGATTACCGTTATTGCAGTGATTGGTGCAATTAACGCTTTTAACATGGTTGATGGTATTGACGGATTACTCGGCGGGCTTGCCTCTGTCACCTTTACTGCGCTTGGAATAGTATTCGCGTACAGTGGTAACGAATACCTAGCTACCATTTGCTTGCTCATCGTAACGGCGATGGTGCCATACATCCTTCTTAACCTTGGCTTCCCGCTTGGCCGCCGCTTCAAAATTTTTATGGGTGATGCGGGCAGTATGTTTATCGGCTTCTCAGTGGTGTGGATGCTTATTCGCGGAACGCAAGAGCCAGAAACCGTCGCCTTCAAACCAGTGACAGCGCTTTGGTTGATTGCAATCCCTTTAATGGACATGGCGACCATCATGATCCGCCGTATTCGCAAGGGCCAATCACCTTTCCAACCAGACAGAGAGCATTTGCATCATATTTGTCAGCGCTTGGGGCTATCTTCCCATTCCACTTTGATTGTAATTTGCTCTTTGGCTGCGACTAGTGCTGCTTTTGGTGTGGTTGCAGATCTATATAACGTACGCGAATCAGTAATGTTTATTACTTTTCTAGCTACATTTGCCATTTATTTCACCTTGATTAGCCATATCTGGAGGGTCTCTTCATGGTTGAAACGCTGGTTCAAGCAGGAAAATATAACAACAGAACGAATTTAAATTAAAGATTACTTTTATTTTGGCTAGGAAAAATTAACAGTGACTAAAAAAATACTGGCGGTTTTTGGCACTCGTCCAGAAGCAATTAAAATGGCGCCTCTTGTTCATGCATTAGCCGCTGATGAGAGATTCGAATCAAAATGTTGTGTAACCGCGCAACACCGTGAAATGTTAGATCAAGTTCTTGAACTGTTTGAAATCACGCCAGACTATGATTTAAATCTCATGAAAGCAGGCCAAACACTGAATGATGTAACGGCGCGCATTGTTCAAGAGCTTAAGCCTGTACTACAAGAGTTCAAACCTGATGTGGTATTAGTCCATGGCGATACCGCGACAACTTTTGCGGCTAGCTTGGCTGCCTACTATGAGCAAATAGAGGTTGGTCATGTTGAAGCGGGTCTGCGTACAGGTGACATATATTCACCATGGCCAGAGGAGGCGAACCGCCGACTCACTGGTGTCCTTACTACGTATCACTTTGCACCGACAGAAACATCTAAAGAAAATCTACTACGTGAAAACTTCGATCCAGCAGATATTTCCGTCACCGGTAATACAGTCATTGATGCATTACTCATGGTAAAGGAAAAGATCGAGTCAAATAGCGATTTGAACGCAACACTTGCCTCCTTATTCCCTTTCCTAGACGATGAAAAGAGACTCATTCTAGTTACGGGACACAGACGAGAGAGCTTTGGTGGTGGGTTTGAACGAATTTGTGAAGCTCTGGCGATAACGGCAAAAGCGCATCCTGATACACAAATTCTTTACCCAATGCATCTAAATCCAAATGTACGTGAGCCCGTCAATCGTATTTTATCAGGTATGGATAACATTCACTTAATAGAGCCTCAACAATACCTACCATTTATTTATTTGATGAGCCGTGCGCACATTATTCTTACTGATTCTGGTGGTATTCAAGAGGAAGCGCCTTCATTAGGTAAGCCAGTGCTAGTGATGCGTGATACCACAGAAAGGCCAGAGGCGGTTGAGGCGCGTACGGTCAAATTAGTAGGCACTGATGTAGATATGATTACTCAGAATTTAAATCATCTACTGACGGATGAAAGTGCGTATCAAGCGATGAGTTTTGCACACAACCCATATGGTGATGGTAAAGCTTGTCAAAGAATTTTAGACACGTTAGCAAAATAAAATTTAATATCGGAATAAATTATGTCTTTTGAAACAATTTCAGTCATCGGCCTAGGCTACATTGGACTACCGACAGCGGCGATGTTTGCATCACGCAAGAAGAAAGTGATTGGTGTGGATGTTAACCAGCATGCAGTGGATACCATTAACCGTGGTGAAATCCATATCGTTGAACCAGATCTAGATATGTTAGTAAGCGCGGCGGTGCAGCAAGAGTATTTGAAAGCAGTGACGACGCCTGAACCTGCAGATGCTTTCTTAATTGCGGTCCCTACACCTTTTAAAGCGTGCGAATCTGGAGATATACCAGAGCCTGACTTGACTTATATCGAGTCTGCAGCAAAAGCTATTGCCCCGGTCTTGAAGAAAGGTGATTTAGTTATTCTAGAGTCTACTTCTCCAGTTGGTGCTACGGAACAGCTTTCGGCATGGCTTGCAGAAGCTCGCCATGATTTAACCTTTCCGCAAACAGCCGGAGAATTTGCAGATATAAATGTAGCACACTGTCCCGAACGTGTATTGCCGGGTAAAGTGGTCACGGAGTTGGTTCAAAATGACCGAGTAATTGGTGGAATGAGCAAGCGTTGTTCTGAGCGCTGCGTTGAACTGTATAAGACGTTTGTGATGGGAGAGTGTGTTGTAACTAATGCTCGAACAGCGGAAATGGCTAAGCTAACAGAAAACTCTTCACGTGACGTCCAAATTGCTTTTGCTAACGAGCTTTCTATTATCTGTGATGAATTAGATATTAATGTATGGGAATTAATCGCACTAGCTAACCGCCATCCTCGCGTTAATATTTTACAACCAGGTCCTGGTGTTGGTGGGCATTGTATAGCGGTTGATCCGTGGTTTATTGTTTCGAAAACTCCTAAACGAGCTCAAATCATTCACACCGCTCGTAAAGTAAATGATTACAAACCAGAGTGGGTTATTGAAAAAGTGAAAATTGCGATTGCTGATTTTTTACAAGCTAATCCGAATAAGACTGCGAAAGATGTAACTATTACTTGCTATGGTTTAGCATTTAAACCAGATATTGATGATTTGCGTGAAAGCCCAGCATTATCTATCGCGAGGACGATTGCAATTCAGCATTCTACCGAAGTGCTAGCGGTTGAACCAAATATAAAACATTTAAACGAAGAAAACATACGTTTAGTTACAATTGATGAATCACTGACTAAAACGGATATCCACGTGATGTTAGTCGACCATCAACAATTCAAGAAAATTAAAATTAATGATGCTTTTATTATTGATACCAAAGGCATCTGGAAGAGCTAAATCATCATGAAGTTAACATTTATGAGAAATAAGGAAATAAAATCTTTATTTTTTGTGATGACATATAGATATAGCTACGCATTAATAAATGCCATTTTTTTTGTTCTCGTTACAAGATTTCTAGATTTAAATGATGTAGGGGTGCTAACTTACTCTCAAGCATTAGTGGCAATATTTAGTGTATTCGCATTACAATCATTTTCACCTAGAGTTATTGCGCAGTATCAGATAAAAAAAGATAGAGAGATATTGTGGGACTTTTTTATGGCTAGGTTATTGATGGCCACGATGATGTCTCTTGCAATATTCTTAATCCTATATATTAAATTTTCTTTCATAGTAGCATTAATAGCTAGTTCTTTAATAATTTTTTTAACTTATGATTCATTGTATATATACTTTGACTCCAGAGGGGAGCAGTATAACTATGCTAGAACACTACTTCCTTTAATATTGTTTACTACGGCAATGAAGATTTTAATCTTGCTTAAATTCAAAAGCCTAAACTTAGTATTGTTATCTAT
The DNA here is from genome assembly GCF_002021755.1 of Vibrio owensii. NCBI lineage: Bacteria > Pseudomonadati > Pseudomonadota > Gammaproteobacteria > Vibrionales > Vibrionaceae > Vibrio > Vibrio owensii. Next base: position 1,580,838 of record NZ_CP019959.1, on the reverse strand, counting down.
GGCAGTTGAACTATTTGCAATGTTGTTTATGATGTTAATTATTTTGAAGCTTCATGCTGGACCTATAATAATTAGTATTATAAGAGGTTGTCACTTCATAAGAGAAAATATTAAAGAAGCATTCCCCATTATTCTATCTGGCTTGATCTTCGTATTTTTCACAAAGTCAGATATTTTCATATTGGAAAAAATAGAAGGAACAGAGGCTGTTGCGCAGTTAGCATCTGCAACTAGAATATTTGAAGGATTAGCGTTGTCAACGTCTGTTTTGATAAATGTATTTTATTCAAAACTATCTTGTTCTTATACAAGTAAAATAGACTACAAAAAAGAAAAGAAGAAATTTTATATTAAGAATATAACAATTAGTACGTTAATATCGGTGTTGATGTTTGTTTTCTCAGATGTCATCAGTGAAATGTTATATAGCAATGAATATACTGACACAGCGATACTGCTAAAGATATATGCGTTTGTTTTGATTGGCTATTCAATAGCGCTTGCTATTGGACGAGTTTTTATCCTAGAAGGAAGGATTAAAGCTCTTCTTTATAGGAATGTATGCGCACTTTTGATAAATATTTCTCTTTGTATCTATCTGATAACTACTCATGGCGTGATAGGGGCCGGATATGCAGTGGCTATCTCTTGGTTTGCATCTACTGCAATAATGGTTTTTTTAGAGGTTTTCAAAAATAATGGAAAAAGTATCAATATTTGACGCCAGTGTACTCACTTTAAATGTTGGAGATGAGATAATTTATGACTCAGTAAGTCATGAGCTAAAAAATATTTTTTCAATGAGCCAGTTTTTTAAAGTCCCACTACATGATTATCCAAACAAGTATGGATTAAAAAGGCTTAAAGAGTCAGAGTTAGCCTTTGTTGGAGGAACAAACCTACTAACTAGTGATATTGTTAGAAAGAGACAGTGGAAATACACACGTCTTCATCACATACTTTCACACAACCCAGAATTGATCTTGTTAGGAACTGGCTGGCAAGATTATCAAAGTGCACCTAATTTATTAACTAGTATTTTTTATAGAAGTGTTCTATCTAAAAAATTTGTTCATTCGGTGAGAGATGAATATAGCAAAGATAAACTAAAATCCATTGGCGTTGAAAATGTTATAAATACTGGTTGTCCAACAACTTGGCGATTGACTCGGGAACATTGCTGTGCGATAACGCCAAAAAAAGCGAATAAAGTTGTATTTACATTGACTGATTACCGTCCTGATAAGGTTAAAGATGTAGAGTTTATTAATGTTCTTCTTAAAGAATATGAATCTGTAATATTTTGGCCGCAGGGTTCTAAAGATCTGGAATATATTAATAGTTTGAATGTGGATATATCATCTATCGAGACCATTGGCTCTAATCTAAGCAGTTTTGATGATGTGTTAAAAAGTAATAATATTGATTTTGTTGGGACAAGGCTTCATGCTGGAATTCGAGCATTGCAGCATAAAAAGCGAACGTTAATTATCGGTGTGGACAATAGAGCGATTGAAAAAAAGAAGGATCTTAATATACCAGTATTAGATCGAAGCGGATTGAGCTCTTTAGCCTCACTTTTGAACTCTAACCTTGTAATGGATATCACAATAAAAAGTGAACAGATCGAGCAGTGGAAGAGGCAATTCTGCTAATGCATGTTTGCCAAATCATACCTACTCTGTCCGCAGGCGGAGCAGAGAAACTATCAATAAATTTATCTAATGAATTAGCGAAGTCAAACATTAAGACAACATTAATTGTACTATATAAGTATCCCGGTAGTGATAAGCTTTTAAATATGGTTTCTAGTAGTGTTAATATAATACAACTGAACTATCCGTTAAATGAAAAGCTTAAAATGATGTTTTCATTAACTAAGAACATAATCAAGCTTAAACCTAATGTTGTACACTGTCATTTAAGAAGCATTTTCTTTGTTGCACCTTTTATTTTATTAAAGAATAGATTCAAACTATTCTTTACACTTCACTCCCGTGATGTAAATTATGAGTTTAATAAGTGGCAACGAAGGTACATTAAAATTCTTATTAATCAAGCTGGATTAAAAACGGTATTGATTAATAATTATCAAACACATAGTTTTATTAGATACTTTAATGAAAAATTCAAGATAATTAAAAATGCAATACCGTTAAGTTGCCAGTCCTACGACAATCACAGTAACTTATTTGACGGTATAAAAGTCGCACACGTTGGAAGATTAGACCCAGTAAAGAATCAAGTGGCGTTGATTAAAGCAGCTAAGTCTAAGAATATTTCATTAACATTGATTTGCCCGGAAAATCAAGAGTTTTATGAATATTCAAGAGAAGTAAAAAACGAAATCGATACAGATATTAAATTCATTTCTTTTTCAAATGATGTAATAAAAGACATTTCTAGTTGCGACTTCTTCTGTTTGTCGTCTTACAAAGAAGGTTTACCATTAAGTTTATTAGAATCAATGTCTATAGGTCTAATACCTATATTAACTCCTTTCGATGGACATGACACCATTCTAGACGGGCTTGAGTCGAAGTATATTACAGAGGGATTCAGCGCTAAAGATATCGAAAATGTTTTCAACGAAATTAAAAAAGTAAAAAAAGGAGATGTTGAAAGAATGAAGGCTGATGTCATTTCGTTCTTTAGACATAACTATTCTATGGAGAAGTGTATTGAAGAGCATATTTCATACTATAGAAGTTAATAAAGATATAGTAGATAGTCCAGTTAGAGTTGTTTTAATTCTCTATTGTTTGACTTTTTTGATATCGTTTAATTCACTTTTCGAACAGTTTTTTATAGTAGAGTGGGGTTTGTTAACTATAATATGTTTCTTTTTATTAAGTGTTCTTCCTATATTAGTGTTGGATGTTTCTTTTGTTTTTTTGGCGGCTATATTTGTAATTAAGTTGACTTATTTACCAGATATATATGAGCCATTTGTACTTCCGGATAGCGTGAAATATTTGAGGGAGTACGACAGATTTCATGATAATTTAGGGTTTGAAAAAAAAAGTGACAGTAGTTTAATAAGCTATATTGTAGAATCGACCTCTTATATATATATGCTAGTAACCAAGGCGTTTTATCCAATGGGGAGTAAATTTATGCTTGGTGCTAGTTATACACTATATTTTTATGCGATTTATTTCTTTTCACTACTTCTCGGCAAGAATTTTAAATTAAGGTTTGTTTTTTCAATATTATTGGCTTTATCTCCTCTTGTCTCACAATTTTCAACATGGATTTTAAAAGAGGTTCCCTATCTTTTTCTGTTATCTTTACAATTGCTTTTTATAACAAAGTATATAAGAAATAAAGGCAGTGTATGTCTTGTCTTATTGGTTTTATTTTCCTTAATTGGTACATTGGTAAGACCATATAATATTCTTCTACTATCATGTTACATTATTGTTTTGTCGAATGTTAGTTATCGAGTCGTTTTTATATTCATGACTTTATTGTTTGGTTGTTTGCTAACAAAATTGGGAGTGGGTAATGTAGTAATGCTTATAAAAAACTCTATCTTATCTACGGCGGCTCTTTTCTTTGCTCCTAATTTTCTTAGAGTTTCTAACTGGCAGAACATACCGTTTTTGACATTAGAGTCGATAGTTCTTTTCTTTGGTCTGGTTTCATTTTTCTTGGTCTCAAGTGATAATGAAATGAAAAAGCGACTTGTATGTGCATTTATCATATTTGGCTTGATCTTGGGCTATGTATCTTCTAGTCGAACATTACTTGCTTTTGATTTAGATTCAATAAGATTAGGGTCTTTGATAAATGAGGATGTAAGTAGAAAAATCATACCTTTATACCCTATGCTTATAAGTGTAGGTGTTATCGGGTATTTTAATTTAATGAAAAAATACTTATTAATTAAGAGAGTGGTATGAGTAGAAAATTAATTAAGATACTTCTTCATTTGAATAAGATCATTTGGCTTTTATCTCATAAAAAATATATGAAGATTCAGGTTTTTTTATTGGCAAAGTATGGCGTTCTCATACAAGGAAAACCGAAGTATATAGCAGCTACATCTACTTTTGATATAACTAGAAGATCATGTGTCACTATTGGAGATGAAGTTGTTATTTCTGGGGATGTTCGTATTTTGACTCATGATTTTTCTATATCAAGGGCTCTTATAGCTGAAGGAGTTTTGAAAGTAGAAGATGAGGAAATATGTACATTTAGAAATGTTACAGTTGAAGAGAACTGTTTTATTGGCGCAAGAACGACAATCCTTCCAGGGAGTTATATTGAAAAAAACTGTATTGTCGGTGCCGGAAGTGTCGTTAGGGGAAGGTTAGAATCTGGAGGTATATATATTGGCAATCCTGCAGTCCGAGTATCCTCTGTCAGTGAATATGTAGAAAAGTATAGGAGACAAAATGTTATTGTTTAATGCTAGTAATGTCTCCGTGGGAGGCGGAATTCAAGTTGCCTTATCCCTTGCCAATGAAATGTCAAAATTTTCGGAATCTATTTTCTTTTTGCTACCCAAAAAACTACAGGGTGAGGTTAAAGAGTCTACTGTACATACTTACAAGTATTTAGAGTATAATAACATTTTTGACCGTGCATCAAAGTTAACTAAAATAGTCAAAGATAATAATATTACTCATGTTTTTAGTGTTTTTGGTCCTATATATTGGATTCCACCTAAAAATGTGTTTCATCTTGAAGGTTTTGCACTTCCTTGGATCATATACACGGATTCTCCAATATATTCTAAGCTATCTGTGATTGAGCGGTTGAAGAAGAAGGTTTTTAACTGGTTGAGATTGATGGTGATTTCTGTAGAAAGTGACGCTATTTGGGTTGAAACTGAAGATGCTAAAAATCGCTTAGCAGATTACATTTGTAAGAATATATATGTGGCTTCAAATACTATATCTAGTTCATTTATTAATGGAGTTGATAAAGTTAAATTTCGAAAGGGAGACTTTAGATACGTACTATTTCTCTCTAATTGGTATCACCATAAAAACTTTGAACTGTTGTTTAATACGGATTTTGAAACCATAGGAAATATAAGATACATAGTCACATTGTCAGATAGTCAATATGAAAATATTCCAAATGAAATTAAGCACTATTTTATTAACATAGGTGTTCTTTCTCCGAGTGAATGTAAATACGCTTATGAAATTAGTGATATTGTAGTTCAGCCAAGCTTTCTTGAATGTTTTAGTGCTAACTACGTCGAAGCAATGTATTGTAAGAAGCCAATTATGTGTTCTAATCTTAGCTTCGCAAAAATTACATGCGATGATGTCGCGTTTTATTTTGATCCCGTTTCTTCTGATAGTTACAATGAGTGCTTGAAATCTGTTTTAGCTATGTCTCCAACGGAGTTGGCTAAAAAAACTGATAAAATGAAAAGTCAATTAGATACTTTTATGACAGCTAAAGAACGTGCGGACTTTTTATATTATTTGGCTTACCGTAGATGAATTAAAATAATTTTCTCATGTATATATTTTGTTCCTCTAGATTGTATCATTTTTTGAGTGATTTCTAATAGGCGTGAGTCAATTGATTTTTAAAATTCATCTCTAATATATGGTCGTTCCAGTTTTCACAAACGATTATTAAATGTGGTCGAATGTTTTACACTTACTCAAATGTGTTTCCTAGTCAAACGGTTTTCAGTAAAATTAATTTTAATTTATTTAATTATAAAACCAAAGGTAGGTTTATAGATGTTAGAGAGTATATACCTAAAGATGCCCACAAGCGTGCAGAATGAAATGCTAAGTTTTAAGGGGCATCTAATTAATAGGGAGCGATATTCTGAGTTATTTCAAGCAGCTCTTGCCGAATTAAAATCTAATTCTTTTAGTGATTTGGAATCTTTAAAGTCATATCAAGAAAAAAAATTCACTGGTTTACTTAACGCCGTAGCCAACAATACTTTGGGAAGAAAACGTTTTGAGCACTTATATGGTTCACTAGATAAATTTAGTACATTATCTGATCTTTCCGTTTTAGGTATTACAACCAAAGAAGATATTAAAGAAGCAATAAGGTTATATCCAGTTGAAAAGTGTAGCGGCCAGTTGATAAGCCATACTAGTGGCACCACAGGAAGCGGAATGATTTATTCTGTATCGAAACTTGCAGATGCTTATCAGTGGTCTGTTTGGTGGCGATATAGAATGTCACATGGAATCGATTTTGATACAAAATGCGGATACTTTGGGGGAAGGTCTATAGTCCCCCTGCGAGAAAAACGAGTTTTTTACCGATATAATAGAGCGGCTAAGCAAGTGATGTTTAGTGCTTATCACCTGAATAATAGTAGTGTGAATAATTATGCGAATGGAATAAAGAGTCACGGTATTCGATGGCTTCACGGTTATCCTTCTATTTTAAGTTGTTTTGCCTCGCTTTGTCTGGATGAAGGAATAGATTTATCAAGTCAAATTGATATTGTTACGATAGGTGCTGAGTCATTATTGCCCAATCAGAAATCCATTATTGAAAAAGCATTCTCCTGTAAAGTTGTTCAGCACTACGGACTTTCAGAAGGTGTGGTTAATATATCAGAAGATATCAGTCAGAACTTAGTTGTAGACGAAGATTTTTCACTGGTTGATTTTGTAGATGTTGGTGGTGGTTCGTATAAAGTTTTAGGTAGCAGCTTTTTTAACTCTGCTACGCCATTTATTAAGTACGACACTGGAGATATTGTTACAAAAAGCGATACACTTTCGGGCGCGTTTCGTGTTGTAAAAGATATTGATGGTAGGAAAGAAGACTTTATAACTTTAAAGAATGGCACTAAGTTAGGACGTCTGGATCATATATTTAAAGATATCTATCAAGTAAAAGAAGTTCAGTTAGTTCAGAATGATATAGATTCGCTAACCGTAAATTTGGTAAAGGGGTTTGATTTTACAAAAGATGTAGAGACTAAAATAGAAGAAGAGTTTTTTAAAAGAATTGGTAACCAAATAAATATTAAGTTTGAATATGTAAATTTTATTCCAAGGACAAAATCCGGAAAGCTGAGATTCGTAATTTCTAATTTAGAGCGCTAACATGAAACAAGTATTGCAAAATATATCTAATGGCGAAACTTCACTTGTTGAAGTGCCTTGTCCACAAGTTAAAAATGGTAACTTACTAATATCCACCTCTAAGACCCTTGTATCAGCAGGTACTGAACGTATGTTAATTGACTTTGGGAAAGCGAATTTTATAGATAAAGCACGGCAGCAACCTGATAAAGTCAAGATGGTTCTCGGGAAGATCAAAACAGATGGTTTGATGCCAACGATTGATGCGGTGCGCTCCAAGCTTGATCAGCCTCTTCCATTAGGTTATTGCAATGTCGGCACGGTGCTTGATAGCGGTGGAACAAAATTTGATGTGGGCACTCGTGTAGTTTCCAATGGAAATCATGCAGAAGTGGTTCGTGTACCTAAAAATCTGTGCGCTAAAGTGCCTGATAATGTGGATGATGAATCAGCAGCGTTTACGGTTTTAGGTGCTATCGGCCTTCAAGGCGTTCGCCTCATTAACCCTACCTTAGGTGAATGCGTAGTTGTCACTGGTCTCGGTTTAATTGGCCTTATTACCATTCAACTACTTCGAGCCAATGGTTGTCGTGTTTTAGGTATCGATTTTGACTCTTCCAAGTGTGAGCTTGCACGTCAACTTGGCGCCGATACTGTTGATCTTTCTAAAGGTGAAGATCCAATTAAGGCATCAGCGGCATTTTCAAGAGGACGTGGCGTTGATGGTGTTATCATCACCGCCTCTACAAAAAGTAGCGAGCCATTAAGTCAAGCTGCAACTATGTGTAGACAACGCGGCCGTATCGTTCTTGTTGGTGTTATCGGACAAGAAATTTCACGAGCAGACTTCTTTGCTAAAGAACTTACATTCCAAGTCTCTTGTTCTTATGGTCCAGGACGTTATGACACTGAATACGAAGAAAAAGGGAATGATTATCCTGTAGGTTTCGTTCGCTGGACTGAACAACGAAATTTTGAAGCTATCCTAGATATGATGGCTTCCGGCGCACTCAATGTTAAACCGCTCATTACTCATCGCTACACGATTGATGATGCGTTAGAAGCATACAAGTGCCTAGACGATAAATCATCTTTGGGTATCGTTCTTGATTATCCAAATAATGACACAGCAGTTTTAACCTCTCGTTCTGTTGCTTTACATTCTGAAATTGCTTCAGTGCCATCTTCTGCGTCTTGTGCATTCGTTGGTGCAGGGAATTATGCGTCACGTGTTTTGATGCCCGCTTTTAAAAATGCAGGTGCGGGATTAAATACAGTGGTGACTAGCGCAGGTATGAGCGCGGTTCATCATGGTAAAAAGCAAGGCTTTGCTAAAGCGTCAACTGACTACGCAGACGTTTTGGTAGATAAAGCTATCGACACAGTTGTTATTGCAACACAACATAATCTACATGCTCAGCAAACAATTGATGCAATTGTTGCTGAGAAGCATGTATTTGTTGAAAAGCCACTAGCGCTGCTTGCATCGGAAGTTGATCTCATCGAAACCGCCTATAACGAGAGTCAAACTAAGCCTAAAGTCATGGTCGGTTATAATCGTCGCTTTGCGCCTCATGTAGTGAAAATGAAAACGCTCTTGTCTTCTGTTAAAGGGCCTAAAACTTTTATCATGACAATGAACGCTGGTGATATTCCTTCTGATCACTGGACCCAAGATCCTTCAGTAGGTGGTGGACGAATTATCGGTGAGGCATGTCATTATATCGACCTAATGCGTCATTTAGCTGGATGCAAAATTACCGGCTTTAATGCGATGTGTATAGGCGATGCTCCCGGCGTTGCAATTCGTGAAGATAAAGCGAGCATCACATTGTCATTTGAAGACGGTTCAATCGGCACTATCCATTACTTTGCGAATGGCGGTAAAGAGTTCCCGAAAGAACGTATTGAAGTGTTCGCTAATGATGCCGTTCTGCAACTCGATAATTTCAGAAAACTCACTGGTTTTGGTTGGAAAGGTTTCAGCAGCATGAGATTGTCGAGCCAAGATAAAGGGCAGAATGATTGTTCTAAAGCCTTTATTGATAGTATCAAGCAAGGCTCTGCATCACCGATTAGCTTTGATGAAATCATCGAAGTTGCGCGGGTTTCATGCCAAGTGGCAGAGCAACTTAGAAAGTAAATCACCAGTAAAGGGTAGTAAGGGGCTAAGGCCCCTTTTTTGCGATATGCATAAAATTTTAAAGCTTTACCACACCCTCAAGTACTTAAAGCCAATTCAATTCAGTAACCGAATATCGAGACGATTCACTAAGGTGACATTTGCAAAACCAGAAGTCACCTTAGATGTGGTATTTGCAGTTGAGTGGCAAACATTTCCGATTTTAAAATCATGCTATAAAGGCAATGGTCAGTTCCAGTTTTTGAATGTTGTCGATACGGTTAGCGATTGGAATGATAAGAATAAAGCTAAACTTTGGCTTTATAATTTGCATTACTTTGATGATTTAAACCAGTCTGGGTGGAAAGACAGAATTGAAATTCATCATAGTCTTATTAATACCTGGATAGAACAAAATCCGAAGATGATGGGTAACGGATGGGAGCCTTATACCATCTCACTCAGATCAGTAAACTGGATCAAGTGGTTCTTGTCTGGTAATGAGCCCAAAGAAGAATGGTTGGCCAGTTTATCATTACAAGTTCAAGCGTTAGAACAGCAGTTAGAATATCATTTATTAGGCAATCATCTATTTACAAATGCGAAGGCTTTATTATTTTCAGGCTGCTACTTTAAGGGGGAGTTGGCTGATAAATGGTTAAAGCGCGGGTTTACAATTTTAGAAAAAGAAATCCCTGAGCAAATTCTGGCTGATGGTGGCAACTTTGAACTTACGCCGATGTATCACAATACCATCCTTGCCGACATGCTTGATTTGTATCAGTTAAGCCTTGTTTATCCAAATAAGATACCGAAAATCACAAGCCAATATTGGCGCGAACTCATTGGACGAATGTTGTCATGGGCAGAACACATGCAGCACCCCGATGGTGAAGTGTCCTTTTTTAACGACTCAGCAATGGGGATTGCTCCCAAACTATCCGATCTGCAACGCTATGCTGAAGGGATTGGGATAAAGGTACCTGATACCAATAAAGATCAAGTTACCCATCTAAAAGAAAGTGGTTATATCGTTATTCAGGACGATATTAATAAACTCTTGATTGATGTTGCTAAAGTGGGCCCCGATTACATCCCCGGTCATGCTCACGCCGATACGCTCTCATTTGAATTGAGCATTAATGGACAACGAGTATTTGTAAACAGTGGAACATCGGTTTATGGCCTAGGTGAAGAAAGACTAAGGCAGCGTAAAACCGAAACTCATAATACCGTGCTGGTCGATGGTATGGATTCATCTGAAGTGTGGAGTGGGTTCCGTGTAGCAAGGCGCGCGTACCCTAGCCCTCCCGTCATCACTGAACGTGAAGGCCATGTGAGTGTTGAATGTGCTCATGATGGTTATATGCGTTTGCCAGGTAAAGTGACGCATACTCGAAAGTGGATGGTCGAGCAAGGCAACTTGATTGTTTGTGACAGACTAACGGGTACCTATAACCACGCAGAAGCTCACTATCATCTTCATCCCGATGTTGTGGTTGATGAACTCAAAACTGGCAGTACAGTGGTGCTTCACTTGCCTTGTGGCTTTCAATATATGGTGAACGCTGAAGGCGCGGATATTAAGGTTATTGATACGACATGGCACCCAGAGTTTGGGTTAGCTGTAGCCAATAAAAAATTGGTACTAAATTTTAAACAGAATGAAGTGAAATTCATTCTAAAGCGAGCTTAGCAATGAATATTCTTTTTCTTACAGATAACTTTCCACCAGAGGGTAACGCGCCCGCAACACGTACCTATGAACATGCGATTCGTTGGGTGAGTAAAGGGCATAAAGTGACGGTGATTACATGTGCTCCTAACTTCCCTGAAGGTAAGGTATTCGATGGCTTTAAAAACAAGCTTTACGATGTATCTGAACTTGATGGAATACGTGTGGTTCGTGTAAAGACTTATATTACGGCTAACGAAGGATTTGTTAAACGAATTTTGGATTATATGTCTTTCATGGTAGCCGGTTTTTTTGCTGGCTTATTTCAAAAAAAAACTGACGTTATTGTGGCGACTTCTCCTCAATTTTTCTGTGCATGTGCAGGGTGGGCATTATCTGCGGTTAGAAGAAAACCATTTGTTTTTGAATTAAGAGATATTTGGCCAGCTTCTATTACTGCAGTGGGGGCAATGAAAGAAAACTTTGCCATCCGCATGCTCGAAAAAATAGAAATGTTTTTATATCGACGAGCAGATTCTATTGTTGCAGTGACGAATGCATTTAAGAAAGAGCTTGTTGAAAGAGGAGTTGATCCTCATAAAATTGATGTTGTTAGAAATGGTGTTGATTTAACAAAATATGAGCCAACAAACACCAAAGATGCGGAACTCGCAAAACAATATGGTCTAACCGGAAAATTTGTAGCGGGCTATGTTGGCACGCATGGTATGGCTCATGGTCTTGAGCGCATCGTTCAAGTTGCAGAAAAACTCAAACATAATGACAATATTAGATTTGTGTTTGCAGGTGGAGGTGCTGCAAGGCAAAAAGTGGTTGATTTGGTTAAGGAGAAGGATCTTTCCAACGTGATTCTTATTGATAGACAGCCGAAAGAAATGATGCCAAAGATTTGGTCTTTGTGCGATGTTTCGTTAGTTCCTTTAGTGAATAGTGAACTGTTTAGAACGGTTATTCCATCAAAAATTTTTGAATGCATGGGAATGGGTATCCCTACAATCATGAGTGTGCCTGAAGGTGAAGCAACGCAAATTATTAGAGAAACCAAGTCAGGTATTGTTGTAGAAAGTGAGAGTGTAGAGCAGATAACCCAAGCGATCGAACGTTTGCATACTGATGCCAAGTTGTACTCGGATATTCGATTTTCAAGTATATCTTCAGCACCTAGTTTCAGCCGCGATTTAATGGCCGTTAAAATGAGTCAAGTTTTCCTATCTCACGCTCCACAAAATGTGAAGAAAGAAGTTATTAACGATCAGTAGTGTTTTAAACCTAATTGTTAAGCCTCTTGAAGGTGACCCTTTTTTGTCGCTCATTTTTAATAAGCGGACGATAAATTGCGTTCATTCATGAATTATTTTTAGATACTAAATTAAACCTTGGTCGTAATGGGGCGACTCAGAGTATCAACACCAACAATGAGCAACTCACCTTTATTTTTAAAACTTCTAGATATTATCAGCCAAAAAGAGAAGAGTTAGACTTTTCTATTCCTCCTAGTGTAGATGTATTAAAAAATACTAACAATCTTACCATTGAGAGTGGCTTTGGTAAAAGAGTTAGGTTGGGAGCATGAAAACGTTTCTTTTGTTGCTATTTATATGGAAGCATCATATGAAGGTTTTGCTTACTTTGGGAAGATATCACCCACATTTAAATGAAACTTGGTGTATTTTTAAGTAAATGAAAATTTATCATTTAATAAATATGATAAAGTGCCTTATTTCGAATTTGAAACATCAGCAGTGGCATGACTAATGATAAAAACGATAAAAACGATAAAAACGGTAACTACGGGGGCCGTGGTTTGTTCATTGCCTTTTTATGTCGAGGCTACAAACGCAACTGAACAGTTAAAGCGCTTACCCTCTAATCAGAGTTTTACTGGCTTAATGTTTACCCCAAATGCTCAGTCATTAGAGTATGGTGACTTTTCATTCACTTTTGCACAGGGTTTACCTTGGCGTGAGCGGATCCAAGCTTTAGATTCACTTAAGTTCTCTTTTGGATTGTTAGAAGGTCTAGAGGCTACGGGGAGAGTTGTTACAGAAGATTACCACTCCAATTTGTTTGAAACGAGAGATGGTAGGATTCGCGATCTGTCGATGTCGTTCAAATATCAGTTACCAAACTTTTGGGGAAATGAGGCATTCAACGTTGCGATTGGTGCGCAAGATCTAGGAGGCGCGCTACAGCACTTTAGTACAAACTATGCTGTAGCGGATTACACTTTTGATTCGGTTCCTGTGCGAGTCTCGGCCGGTTATGGGCAATCAGACATTCCCCTCGGTGTGATGGACGGACCATTTGGTGGTATTGAATACCAACCGTTTGATTTTGTTCAGCTCATTGGTGAATACGATGCTGTCGAGTTTAACTCATCAGTGAAAGTGTTCACGCCTGAGGAACTGCTCCCTTACGACATGACGGCTTCTTTGAGTTACCAAATTTACTCTGGCCATGAAACGGATGAGCAGAATATGTGGAATGCTGCGCTATCCATCCCGCTCATTACTGATTACACCCGTTCTCGTGAGTATGCTCGTAGCAATGTGTCATTGATGGAAAAGCTCTCTCTAGAGCAAAGCAAAGCTAATAATGCGTCAATCTCTGCCTTGGTAAGCGCACTGCGCAACGAAGGTTTTGTCAATATTCAAGTTGGCACCTTAAACCAGTCGGTTGTCGTAGCTCTAGAGAACCGCCGTTACAATCACAACCAGATGGATGGTTTGGGTGTGGCGATGGGGATCATTTCAAGTCACTTCGGAGCGAACTCAGCACAAGAAGTGGGTTTAAGCTCTGATCGTGTAGAGTTAATGCTATTGGCAAACCAAAAACCGGTAGTGAGCGTGCAAACGGATGCGACTTGTTACCAGAGTTTTGTGAAGGGTTCTGCAGCATGTGATGACATTCAGTTCAGTACCAAAAATCTATCTGACAAGCTTGAGTTAGTCGAGTGGAAAACAGAGCGCGTAAATAGCGGAGCTTTAGACTCACAATTGGTGTTATCGCCAATGGTACGCCATGGTGTTGCGACTGAGTTTGGTGTTTATGATTACTCGTTTGCGATGTCGAGTAACCTATATACCTTCTTGTGGTCTGGTGCAGCTGTTGATATTCGCCATATCCTGCCATTAGCGGAAAGCGATGACTTTGAAGAGGGCGGTTACTTTGAAGATAGCGCCTACGAAAACGAAATTGACCGCGCCATGGTACATCAATTCTTCCGCTTGCCATATGTCGATGTTGTTAACCAAGTGTCGTTAGGTTTGGTGAAAACCGATTATGTCGGTGCTCGCAGTGAATCTGCTTGGTTCTCTCCATCTGGTGCTCATGCTCTTGGGCTAGAGATGAGTTATTTCCAGCACATGGATGAGAAAGACAACAATGGTTACGCGAACCCGGATCGCCAAACGTTTCTAACCCGTTATACCTTTAGTATGCCGGAATGGGATTGGCAGTTTAATGCGACCGCGGGTGAGTTTTGGAAAGGGGATGTCGGCGCGAAGTTCACTACCTCACATTGGTTTGAGGACATTGAAGTTTCTGCGAGCTACCAAGTGACGAAGTTTAATGATACCGATGAAGAGCAGTTCGTTACTGTTGCGGTGAAACTACCTCTGACACCTTGGCGTGATATGTCTCCAGGCTTACTTCAAGTTCGAGGTAATGAAGCATACGACTTTAATGTCTCGACGCGAGTTGGTAATGATGCGAACTACTTAAGCACAGGACAAGGTGATGAACTGGTGATGGATAACAGCATGCTACGCCGTTACTTTAACCGTGGCCGTTACGGTAGTGATTACTTCGAAGAGAACAAAATCCGTATGCGTAATGCTTACTTACGTTACTTAACGACTCAAATTGATTAGCCGCCCCTCTCTTAACTATCGCTCAGAAAGTTGATCTGGTAGTAAATGAGAGATTGAGTTCAGCGAGCGATGTATTCTGAAATAGTAAAAAGCGGTCGAAAAGCCGCTTTTTTGTTTTCTGTCATTCTATAAGATTAGATTGCAGAGTATTAAGCTATCTTGAATCTGAAACTATTGATATCCTACTATTAGAAATAAAACTCAGGGCATTAGAATGAAAATAGCGGTTGCCGGTACAGGTTATGTAGGGCTTTCTAACGCAATGTTATTAGCTCAAAACCACCAAGTTGTTGCACTAGATATTGTTGCTGAAAAGGTTGAATTGCTGAATAACAAGCAATCACCGATTGTGGATCGTGAAATAGAAGACTTTCTAGCGAATAAGACGCTGGATTTTGTTGCGACAACAGATAAGGTGTTGGCTTACGAAAACGCAGAGTTTGTCGTTATTGCAACGCCGACAGATTATGATCCAGTAACGAATTACTTCAACACGTCTTCCGTTGAGGCAGTTATTAGAGATGTGATGAGCATTAACCAAAATGCGGTGATGATCATCAAATCGACGGTACCTGTCGGTTATACCGCTCGCATCAAAGAGGAAATGAACTGTGAAAACATCATCTTCTCTCCAGAGTTTCTTCGTGAAGGTAAAGCGCTGTATGACAACCTTTATCCTTCTCGCATCATTGTTGGTGAGCAAAGTGAACGTGCGAAGGTGTTTGCTGATTTGCTAGTTGAGGGCGCTGAGAAGGAAAACATCGAAGTTCTTTTCACGGACTCAACGGAAGCAGAAGCAGTAAAGCTGTTCTCTAATACCTATCTTGCTATGCGCGTTGCTTACTTTAATGAGCTTGATTCTTACGCGGAAGCACATGGCCTTAACTCTCGCCAGATCATTGAGGGTGTTGGTTTAGACCCTCGTATTGGTAATCACTATAACAACCCTTCGTTTGGTTACGGTGGTTACTGTTTGCCAAAAGATACTAAGCAGCTACGCGCGAACTACCAAGATGTACCGAACGACATCATTGGTGCAATTGTAGAAGCAAACCGTACGCGCAAAGACTTTGTCGCGGAATCAGTCTTGAAGCGTGAACCTAAAGTTGTTGGTATCTATCGCCTTATCATGAAAGCGGGGTCTGATAACTTCCGTGCTTCTTCTATCCAAGGCATCATGAAGCGCATCAAAGCGAAAGGCGTTGAAGTTGTGGTTTATGAACCGGTGCTGCAAGAGGATGAGTTCTTCAACTCCCGTGTTCTTCGTGACTTAGAAGAGTTCAAACAAGTCTCTGATGTAATTGTGTCGAACCGCATGGTTGAAGACTTAGAAGACGTGGTTGATAAGGTTTACACTCGCGACTTGTTTGGTAGCGATTAAGCAATAGATATTCGTAAATGGGCTCCTTTTTAGGGGCCTTTTTTGACCGGGTGTTTGGTGAGTTTGGCTATGAGTGCGTAGTAACAAATTTCTGATGTCGCTTAGGCTCCTCGGAATGACAAGACTCATTAGATCGCAGGCAAACAAAAAGGGATGCGTGATGCATCCCTTTGTTATTTCTGCTTAATAAAAAGCGATATTAAGCTTTAGCTGCTGCCGCTGCTTTAGCGATAGCTACGAAGCTCTTAGCGTCTAGAGAAGCGCCGCCAACTAGAGCACCGTCGATGTCTGGTTGTGAGAAGTAAGCTTCTGCGTTTTCTGGTTTAACAGAACCGCCGTATTGGATGATTACTTGTGCTGCAACTGCTTCGTCTTTCGTTGCGATTAGTGCGCGGATAGAAGCGTGGATGCGTTGTGCATCTTCAGCTGTTGCTGCTTTACCAGTACCGATAGCCCAGATTGGTTCGTAAGCGATGATTGCGCCGCTCAGAGCTTCAACACCGTAAGTGTCGATAACTGCGTTGATTTGACGTGCACACACTGCTTCAGTTTCGCCAGCTTCGTTTTGAGCTTCAGATTCACCGATACAGAAAACAGGAGTTAGACCGTTTTCTTTTAGGAAGTTGAATTTCTTCGCGATGAACTCGTCAGATTCGTTGTGGTATTCACGACGCTCTGAGTGACCGATGATGATGTGAGAAGCACCGAAGTCTTTCAGCATTTCTGGAGACATGTCGCCAGTGAAAGCACCGCTGTTGTTTAGGTCAGTGTTTTGTGCACCTAGGATAACTTTGTTACCGCCTTCAGCGATTACGCGCTCTGCTAGATCGATGTAAAGAGCTGGTGGAGCTACTGCTACGTCTACACCTTCAACGCCTTCAAGCTCAGCGTTAATACCTGTTAGCAGCTCAGTTACCATTGCTTTGCTACCGTTTAGTTTCCAGTTACCCATCACTACAGGACGACGCATAGGAATATCTCCCTTATCTTTAATGTAAATAGTCTATTAATGTAAAAAATCTACGTAGGAATATAACAGAATAATGTGAACAGATCATGATTGGCGTCATGTCTTATTCGGCTTTCTTCATCTGGTCGGTGCTGCATTTGTTCTGTTATTTTTGTCAAAAGCAATCGATTGGTGATCGCGTAGACAGAATGATAGTCCATTCCTCGGAAATTGCCGCTTAGATTGGTATTACTACAGGTTAAAAGTTAGCCGTAATAAGAAAGGAATCAAAATGCCAAACTTAGTTTTAGAATATTCCAACTCAGTTGATGAGCGTGTGAATGTTCAAGGCCTATTAGAAGACTTACACAAAGTGACTTTAGACAGTGGTTTATTCGAGCTTGCTTCCGTCAAATCACGCGCACTTCGCTGCCACAATTGGCTGGTCGGGGAAGAGGGCGATAGTGTGGACTTTATTCACATCAACTTTGATTTGCTCGCAGGAAGAAGCCCTGAACAGAAGCGGGAATTATCAAGAGCACTTATGGTAGTACTGCAAGAACAAGCGAGCCATGTTCGCAGTTTGACCGTGAATGTTCGAGATATGGATATTGATTGCTTCCAGAAGGTGGTTAATTAATTGCTTGGCTTTTTTCTTTTACTGGATAAAGACAGAGTTCTTTCCGCACCTAGAGAGTTTTAGTTCTGCTAATCTATAGCAACAGCAGTATCTCCAAGGTCAAACCATGAAAATTTTGATAACAGGCGGTGCTGGGTTTATCGGCTCCGCTGTCATTCGTCATATCTTACTTAACACTTCAGATTCAATCGTAAATGTTGATGCATTAACTTATGCCGGTAACTTAGAGTCATTAGCGGATGTGCAAAATCATTCACGTTATAGTTTTGAGCATGTCGATATTTGCAGTTCATCTGAACTACAGCGAGTGTTTACTCAATATCAACCGGATGCGGTTATGCACTTAGCCGCGGAATCCCACGTAGACCGATCTATTGATGGCCCCGCAGCTTTCATCCAAACGAACTTGGTCGGTACTTTCAATCTATTGGAAGCCGTTCGGGAGTATTGGCTGACTCTAGATAACGATAAGAAAATGAATTTTCGTTTTCATCATATTTCAACAGACGAAGTATATGGAGATCTTGACGGCTCAGCTGCTCTCTTTACTGAGGAAAGCTTATATCAGCCAAGTAGTCCATATTCAGCAAGCAAAGCAGGGGCCGACCATCTAGTACGAGCTTGGGGGCGAACGTATGGTCTTCCGATCCTCGTAACTAATTGCTCAAACAACTATGGACCTTACCAGTTTCCAGAGAAGCTGATCCCTCATGTCATTCTCAAAGCGTTAGCTGGCAAAACGATTCCTATTTATGGTGATGGCAAACAAATACGTGATTGGCTGTATGTCGAAGATCACGCCATTGCTTTATATGACGTCATCACAAAGGGCTGTGTTGGGGAAACGTATAATGTAGGCGGTCAAAATGAAGTTCAGAATATAGATGTGGTCTTATCTATATGTGGTTTACTTGAAGAATTAGTACCTGATAAACCTAGAGGAGTGAGTCATTATCAGGACCTGATCACTTATGTCGCAAATCGTCCTGGGCACGATATACGTTATGCCATTGATGCATCAAAGATAGAGCGAACTATTGGTTGGAAACCAAAAGAGAGTTTCGAGTCCGGGTTGAGGAAAACGGTAGTTTGGTATTTACAGAATAAAACTTGGTGGCAGCGTGTACTGTCGAGAGATTACCAGTTAACAAGATTAGGTCGCGCTGAGTAGCTTCTAAGGTATTGGTGTCGCCACAAAGAGTTTGATATGTGGCTAATTGCCTTACTTTGTTGCTATTAACTTATTGGTTAAAGGGGGTAAAATGACCTTTTATATTTGGGATGATCAACGCGATGTCGATTAAAGAATTACTGTTTTCTTTCCAAGGTCGTATAGGCCGTAAAACTTACTGGATGTGGAATATCATCTACTACATCATGATCTTGGGCTTCGGTGCTGGCATCAGTAAGTTGTTCCCTGCGTTTTCTTATATTCTTCT
Organism: Vibrio owensii; assembly: GCF_002021755.1. Lineage (NCBI taxonomy): Bacteria > Pseudomonadati > Pseudomonadota > Gammaproteobacteria > Vibrionales > Vibrionaceae > Vibrio > Vibrio owensii. Next base: position 1,561,702 of record NZ_CP019959.1, on the reverse strand, counting down.
ACCTATCTTCTTGTTGATTCTTCTTATCCCAGACTTAGCGATCACCACTAAGCGCTGGCATGACCGTAATAAGTCGATTTACTGGTTGGCGTTAAATATCCCGTTGATCATTGGTCGAGTCGCAACACCGATGACGAATCCAGCAGCACAAGACCCATCAACACCGCAAATGATGATCGCTTCGATTTCTCTTATTTGTGGCCTATGGATTCTGGTGGAATGCGGTTTCTTGAAAGGTACGGCAGGCCAGAACAACTACGGCCCTGAGCCGAAGTAAGGTCCTTGGGTACCGAACTCGTTGGACGTAGATTCTTAGTCTCGCTGAGGCTCGCTAGAATGACGGATTTCTTTTATTTAATAGTAAGTTAAATTAACCGTCATTCTGAACAGCGAGGGACGAGCGTGATTCAGAATCTACTCACCGAGTGCTCCGAGTTTGAAGTAAGCTAACTTTGCTGGTGGGTCACAATAGGAAACTAACAATAAGTCATTAAGGAAAATGAACCATCGACAAAACACCTTGCGTTTACATCTTAACTTCAAAAAATAACTCTGTTCTCTATATTGGTGTTACCAGCCAACTAGCCCAAAGAATATGGCAGCATAAAAATGGCGTAGTCGAGGGCTTTACCAAGAAGTATCACGTTCATAAGCTCGTTTACTTTGAACTGTTCGAAGACATGGTTTTAGCCATAAACCGAGAAAAGCAGCTGAAACAATGGAAGCGTGAATGGAAGTTAGATTTAGTGAGAAAAACGAATCCTGACTTTCTCGATTTATCCAATGAGTTTTAGTAAAAATCATCCCTACCTTTAAACGCTCTCAACTCAACTACATCGGCTTTTTGAGTTGGTGTTGACTCCCCTTGTAATGCCTCTCTGAATTTCACGACCTGTTTTTGTAGCTCATTCATCAACACAACATTGGTGTGGTTGGGGTTTTTGCAGTTGTGGATGACTCTATCTATGTGGCTTTGCTGTGCCCATAACCTTGGTTGCATCTGCTCTGAGGCTCCTTCAATCATCTCTTTCGCCATATCATGACGAAACTGTTCAAAGGCTTCGGGATCGCGTTCCGCCATTTTTACCATTTCATCGAATGAGGGCAAAACTTGTGGTTTGTGGATGCTTGGCATGGCTATCTCCAAATCCATTGGATGTTGCTCCTAATTAATAAAAGCTTAATCCATCCAGAAACGGAGATAGAAAGAATTACAACATCGTCTCATTAATAAGAGCGTATGTTCATAATGAAGTGGAAGAGATTCGAGATATTAGGCTTGAATGCGGTACACGCAGCGACGTTGACCACTGATAATGTGCTCAGCTCGTTCTATTTTGGCGTCACTACCGAGAAGTGACTGGAAGACGTTGAGCTCAGATTGGCACAAACTTGGGCAGCGAGTCGCGGCTTTACAGATAGGGCAGTGGTTTTCGATGAGAATAAACCCATGCTCATCTTTCTCTAATTCTGCCATGTAGCCTTCTTGCTCACGCAGAGTAACCAGTGTCTTTAGTTTGCTCTCTAGAGAGTCACACTGCTCAAGATGTTGCTGGTAGTTTTGTAAGGTGAGTTTCTCACGCTCGGACGTGACTTTCTCCAATCCGTCTTTACCGAAGATGTGCTCTACCGCTTCAATAAACTGGATGGTCAGTTCGCCGTGACGATCTGCAAATTGCTCATGACCTTTTTGTGTCAGAGACCAATGACGAGTTGGGCGACCAACTTTGACTTTTACATCATGAATCGACAGGACGCCGTCATCTTCCAAACCTTGTAGATGCTGACGCGCACCCATGGTTGTCATACCCAGTTCAGAAGAGAGTTGTTTCGCGGTGACAGAGCCATCACGCTTAACGATTTGCAAAATCCTATCTACGGTTTTCATATACCCACCATTTATACGTCAGTACATATTATGCGCGATAGGGTTAGTAAAGAAAAGTGTTGACTTAATTTGTGTGTGGATTTGTTGAATCACAAACAAAAAGGGTTGGCACTTAGCCAACCCTTGCGAATCAATCTACGTCGAGATTAAAGAATAATATCGCGTACTTCAGGGTCTTTACGCTCTAGGTAGTGCGTAGACTTGATGCGACGAATAGTACGACAACGGCCACGGATCAACAGAGTTTCTGTTGTTGCGATATTGCCTTGGCGAGAGATGCCTTCTAGCAGGTCGCCTTTAGTGATGCCTGTTGCTGAGAAGACAACGTTGTCGCTGCGCGCCATGTCTTCCATCTTCAATACAACATTCGCTTTTACGCCCATCTCTTCACAGCGTTGTAGTTCAGCTGCGCCGTAGATGCGGTTTTCTTCCGTATCACCTTTTACTTCGTGACGAGGAAGAAGACGACCATGCATGTCACCGTCTAGTGCGCGAATCACCGCTGCTGATACTACGCCTTCTGGTGCGCCGCCGATGCAGTACATCATATCTACTTCGCTATCTGGCATACAAGTTAGGATTGAAGCAGCTACATCACCGTCTGGCACAGCGAATACGCGAACGCCCATTGCTTGCATCTCTGCGATCACTTTATCGTGACGAGGCTTCGCAAGAGTAATAACGACTAGCGTATCAAGAGGCTTGTTTAGTGCTTTTGCTACGTTTTCTAGGTTTTCTTTAAGTGGCTTACCTAGGTCGATAACGCCTTTTGCACCTGGACCAACAACCAGTTTTTCCATGTACATGTCTGGCGCTTTAAGGAAGCTGCCTTTCTCACCCGCTGCCAATACTGCTAGGGCGTTAGATTGGCCCATTGCGGTCATGCGTGTGCCTTCGATTGGGTCTACCGCGATATCGACTTCGTCGCCACCAATACCCACTTGCTCACCGATATACAGCATTGGTGCATCATCGATTTCACCTTCACCAATAACGATTTCACCACTGATGTCTGTTTTGTTCAGCAGGGTGCGCATCACTTCAACTGCAGCGCCGTCCGCTGCGTTTTTGTCGCCACGGCCAAGCCATTTGTAACCAGCCAAAGCGGCACCTTCAGTAACACGGGAAAATGCCATTGCTAAATCGCGTTTCATGATGTCTCCAAGTAACAAGAGGGAAGAATAATTTGCGCGGCGATTTTATCACATCGTCAGTTAAACGTTTGCCTTTTTGCTGAGCTTTTACTTTAACTAAGTTGAATTTGATCAATACTTGGGTGAGTTTATGGGGTAGTGATGGGAAAATACATTGCTCAAAAATGCTTCGAGGATAAGAAAAGTCAGCGTTTAGTGAGATTGCGCTGATTTTTTAACCGAATGATGCAAAATATCGAATATAGTAAGTGTTTCTCATCGCTACGCTGAGTAGAATGAACCTCATAGGTAAGGTGCAAGCGAACGCTCGCGCATCGTCCCACGGAATAACAATAGGTAGGCCAAGATGTCTTTTGAAGTACTAGAACAACTAGAAGCGAAAATTCAAACTGCAGTTGACACAATCACTCTTCTTCAGATGGAAGTTGAAGAGCTGAAAGAAGACAAAGTGAAATTAGAAGCTGAAGCTAACGAAATGCGTTCTCAACGTGAAGAGCTTGAGCAAAAATCTCAGCAAGCTCAACAAGAGCATGCTCAGTGGCAAGAGCGCATCCGTGCACTACTTGGCAAGATGGACGAAGTGGAGTAATCCACTTAAGTATCCAGAATCAAAAACACCCGCTTCGGCGGGTGTTTGCGTATTTGGCGATGTTTTTTTAGCGCTGGAGTTAGTCGCTACTCATGGAGTAAGGTTAGTTTAAACCTTCCTCACCGTCGTCGTCTTCTTCATCGAGCTCTAAGTCGACATTCAATGGCTCAGGAGAGAGAATGATGCCAGTGCTGTCTGCATAGATGTAATCTTCGGGTAGGAAGCTAACACCGCCGAAGTTAACCGGGACGTCGATTTCACCGATACCTTGGTTTGCTGCCCCTACAGGGATAGACGCGAGTGCTTGAATGCCAAGGTTCATGTCTTCTAGTTCGTCCACTTCACGGACGCACCCGTAAACGACAATTCCTTCCCATTCGTTTTCTTCTGCAAGCGTTGCGATTTCTGCATCGATTAAGGCTCTGCGTAGGGAACCGCCACCATCAATCAACAATACTCGTCCGATACCATCTTGTTCTAACGTTTCGCGGATCAGTGCGTTGTCTTCAAAGCACTTAACTGTCGTCACTTGCCCGGCAAACGACGCTCGACCGCCAAAGTTACTGAACATTGGTTCAACTACATCTACCTGATCAAGATAGATATCACAGAGTGCTGAGGTATTGTATTCCATAGCGTACCTTTCTAAACAGAAACTGTTGTCTTTGAGTATATCTAGGCATTAAGTCAATGCAATGACAATTCTTTTTTAACTCATCAGAGTTTGAGCTACCACAATTGTTGCAAATAAAACGTTAGTGACCAGTGAGCACTTCACAACAACTGGCATCATAGGTGCGATTTGCGCTGGCTTCTCGGTATCCCAAACCGCTTTACCGTGATGAGCCACCACGTAAATGCTGATCAAGAAGGGCAGGCTAATCCACACTGGCTTGTCTTGAATAAGCAGGTAAGCCGCGAAAGCCAATAGGGCACCACCAAGTAAAATGAAGTGGTATTGCTTTGCTTTGCGTTGGCCAAGTCGAACAGCCATGGTGCGCTTACCACATTCGCTGTCGTTCTCGATATCACGCATGTTGTTGATGTTCAGCACTGCTACCGCTAGCAAGCCACAGCCCAATGCAGGTAAGAACAATGTCGCATCCACATGACCGGTGTGCAGGAAGTAGGTACCAGACACACCAAGTAAACCAAAGAAGATGAAAACGGACAGGTCGCCTAAGCCGACGTAACCGTATGGCTTGCTACCCATGGTGTAAGCAATCGCCGCGATAATGGCAAGTATGCCTAAGCCGATAAAGGTAATGATGCTTTCAAAAGAACTCAGTGCGTAAAACACCAGGGTTAAGCCAGCAATTGCCGTCAGAATGATGTTGAAGATGATCGCGACTTTCATTTGCTGTGCTGTGACTGCGCCAGACTGCATTACGCGCTGAGGGCCTAAACGATTGTCGTTGTCCGTGCCTTGCACTGCATCGCCGTAGTCGTTCGCAAGGTTCGACAAAATTTGCAGTAGGGTCGCCGTGATAAACGCCATAATGGCAATCGTCAGCGAGAAGTGTCCCGCAGAGTAGGCGAGTACGCTACCGGTCAAAATAGACACCAGTGCGAGGGGTAATGTTTTTGGGCGAGCGGCTTCAAGCCAGATCTGCAATGATTGTTTCATGGATATTTCGTGCTAGTAACCAATGTGCCCAGTATAAGCACAAAGCGCTCAATACGCTATTGACCTGAAGCAAGTCAATTAAGAGTCAAAGGGTTACGGAGAAGGAACACAGTTTCCATATTTGAGGCAATAAAAAGGTGCTTTTTGGGGAAGGGTACGGCGCACGTTGTTATTAGATCCTTAGTCTCGCCTGAGCTCGCTAGGATGACGAACCCTTTCGACTTAGAGCTTCTAAAAGTCAACGTCATTCTGAACAACGAGGGACGAGGCGATTCAGAATCTATTGTCCGTTTGTGCAGTGGTTTAAGGTGAGTGGGGAAGAACTGGGGTTTGCTGTTATTAGATCCATAGTCTCGCTTGGGCTCGCTAGGATGACGAACTCTTTTGGTTTAGAACTTCTTAAAGTAAACCGTCATTCTGAACAACAAGGGACGAGGTGATTCAGAATCTATTGTCCGTTTGCGCTTTGATTTAAGGTCAATGCTGAAGAGTTGGAGTGCGTTGTTATTAGATCCTTAGTCTCGCTTGGGCTCGCTAGGATGACGAACTCTTTTGATTTAGAACTTCTTAAAGTCACCGTTATTCTGCACGAAAAAGCCCAGAAGCATCGTTCTGGGCTTTGGACTCTATAGAGCGTTATTAAAGAATAAAGCGGCTTAGATCTTCATCTTCAATCGTATCGCCTAGGCGGTCTTTCACGTATGCCGCGTTAATGACGAACTTCTCACCGGCTTTTTCAGTCGCGTCGTAAGAAATCTCATCCATCAGACGCTCCATCACTGTGTGTAGTCGACGCGCACCAATGTTTTCAGTGGTTTCGTTTACTGTCCATGCCGCTTCCGCGATTTGTGTGATGCCATCTTCAGTGAATTCTACATCTACGCTCTCTGTTTTCATCAGCGCAATGTACTGTTCTGTCAGAGACGCTTTTGGCTCGGTTAGGATGCGTTTGAAATCGTTGCTGCTCAGCGCTTCAAGTTCTACACGGATTGGTAGACGACCTTGTAGTTCTGGGATCAGATCAGAAGGTTTCGCTACTTGGAATGCGCCAGATGCCACAAATAGGATGTGGTCAGTTTTCACCATGCCGTGCTTCGTTGATACCGTGCTACCTTCGATTAGAGGTAGTAGGTCACGCTGAACACCTTCACGAGATACGTCTGGACCAGAGCTTTCACCACGCTTACAAATCTTGTCGATTTCGTCGATGAATACGATGCCGTTGTTCTCTACGTTGAAGATTGCAGACTCTTTCAGCTCTTCTTGGTTAACTAGTTTCGCAGCTTCTTCTTCTGCCAACGCTTTCATTGCGTCTTTGATTTTCAGCTTACGTTTCTTCTTGGTGTCACCGGCTAGGTTTTGGAACATGCCTTGTAGCTGGTTGGTCATTTCTTCCATACCAGGAGGCGCCATGATCTCAACACCCATTTGCGGTGCAGCTACATCGATCTCGATTTCTTTGTCGTCTAGCTGGCCTTCACGCAGTTTCTTGCGGAAGATTTGACGCGTGTTCGATGTATCTTCTTTTTGCTCAGATTGACCCCAAGCATCACGAGCTGGTGGCAGTAGGGCATCAAGAATACGTTCTTCCGCTTGTTCTTCAGCGCGGAATTTTACTTTTTCCATCGCTTGTTGGTGTGTCATCTTCACTGCAACGTCGGTAAGGTCGCGGATGATGGTTTCCACTTCTTTACCCACATAACCCACTTCCGTGAATTTGGTTGCTTCTACTTTAATGAATGGCGCGTTTGCCAGTTTAGCAAGACGACGTGCGATCTCAGTTTTACCTACGCCAGTAGGACCAATCATTAGAATGTTCTTTGGTGTGACTTCAACACGCAAGCTTTCTTCAAGCTGCATGCGACGCCAGCGGTTACGTAATGCAATCGCAACCGAACGTTTTGCTTTGTCTTGACCAATGATGTGGCGGTTCAGTTCATGAACGATTTCGCGAGGAGTCATTTCAGACATATTCTTTCCTTACTTCGTTACGATTGCTTTTAAGCCGTTGGCTTAGGAAGCTCTACTGTAGATTCTAGTTCTTCTACAGTATGGTGATGGTTGGTGAATACACAGATGTCGCCAGCAATGTTCAATGCTTTTTCCGCAATTTCACGCGCGTCTAGGTCTGTGTTTTCTAATAGGGCTGTTGCTGCAGCTTGTGCGTACGCGCCGCCAGAGCCAATAGCGATCAGATCGTTTTCTGGCTGCACCACATCACCGTTACCTGTGATGATCAAAGAAGCGGTTTCATCTGCTACTGCTAGTAGGGCTTCGAGTTTGCGAAGTGCGCGGTCGCTACGCCAATCTTTTGCCAGCTCCACCGCTGCCTTTGTTAAATGGCCTTGGTGCATTTGCAGCTTGCTTTCGAAGCGCTCGAATAAGGTGAAGGCATCTGCTGTACCGCCAGCGAAGCCTGCAAGGACTTGGTTGTTGTATAGGCGGCGAACTTTGCGCGCGTTGCCTTTCATTACGGTATTGCCTAGCGATACTTGGCCATCACCCGCGATGACGACTTTATTGTTTCGACGTACAGATACAATGGTAGTCACAGTCGACCTCTTAATTATTTCTCTTTGGATTTAATTAAGTATATGGGGCAAATGAATTGTGGATTCAAGGGGAAGTTGTTTTTCGATGATAGACAGAGTGTTTTGTCTTTCTGAACAAGAATGAGAGCGATGGCGTTGGGGGAGATAAGGTGTGCTGGTGACGTGTTATCTGTGTCACTCCCTACAGTGAAGCTAAACGAGTAGGGGATCTCGCTTTTCTGCCCTTTAGCTAAAAGAAAAGACCAATCGATCGCTCGGTTGGTCTCCGTATTTCATCGAACTGTGAGAATTATAGATTCTCTTTCCAAATAGCACATGGCTCGATCTTCGCGCGTTGCAGTTTGTGACGATCTTTTTCTGCATCTCGTTTGAACTTGTATGGACCAAGAACAACGCGATACCAAGAGCTGCCTTCTTTCTTAATGACTCGGCTCGTCATGCCTTGGAAGGCAATTGCTAGCTTACGCTCTTCGGCTTGGCTTTGCTTTTTGTAAGCGCCACACTGCATCACGTAAGGTACTTTGGATACTTGAATTTCTTTCGCAACGACTTCCACTTCACGCTGCGGTAAAGATTCCACGTACTCCCACTTTTCTTCTGGTGGAGGTGGGATGTCTTTCTTCGCCTTTGGTTTGCTGGTGGTGTTCGTTACGGGCTTTTCAACCACAACAGTTTGCTCAGGTTCTGGATCTGAGCTTAACAAATACAGTCCATAGCCAAAGCCGCCCACGAGCAAGATTGCCAGTAGACCACTACGCCAAGGTTTTTTTCTTGAAGGTTGTTTTTTTGTAGACTTTTTCGGAGCGCCGCGTCCGCGTCTTACATAATCTCTATTTGCCACGGTTACTTCAGGTCATCAAGGATTCTGGCAAATATGTTAATCCAGAACGCAATGAGAAAACACCCTATTCGAACATTCTTGTTAGCTACGTACAGGAAAGTAGGCATAAAAAAGCGATGCCGGAAGCATCGCTTTCATGTTTATTTACCGATTAACGCAATGGCGGTGGCGCAGCGCTGCCACGAACAACTAACTTAGTCTCTAGCAAGCGAGAGCCGGAATGAACGTCATGGCCTTTCAATAGTTCAAGCATCATCAACATTGCTTGACGACCGATCTCATAACGAGGTTGGGAGATAGTCGTTAACGGTGGATCGCAGTATTGTGCGAACTGAATGTCATCAAAGCCCACGATCGATAAATCTTGAGGAATACGTAAACCTAAACGTTTCGCTTCTTGAATCGCACCAATCGCCATGGTGTCACAGTGGCAGAAGAGTGCGGTTGGCGGTTCCGGTAATTCAAGGAGTTTACGGACTGCTTGCACGCCGCCTTCAAAAGAGAAGTCAGCGATTACGCTATATTGTTCTTCTTTATTAATGCCTGCGCGACGAAGTGCTTGCTGGTAACCCTGTTGGCGGAACTGACAAAGTACCGCAGTGTCTGGGCCAGAGATTTGAGCAATACGCTTATGGCCAAGTTGAGTCAGGTAATTTACAGCCTCGAACGCAGAAGTAAGGTTATCAATGTGTACCGTTGGCAATTCAAGTTCTGGTGCGAACTCACACGCCATCACCATAGGTGGTAGGTTTTTCTGTTCCGGTTTGCTGACATCAAAAGGCAGGTCGGTTCCGAGAAGCAGCATGCCATCAGCTTGCTTGGTGAAAACCAAGTTTACAAATGAGCTTTCACGCTTTTTCTGCTGACCGCTATCACCAAGTAGAACAAGGTAGCCGTGTTCCATTGCTGCGTCTTCAATGCCGCGAATAATCTCAGAGAAGTACGGGTCGCAAATGTCTGGGACGATAGTGACAATGGTCTTTGATTCATTTCTGCGTAAGTTACGAGCTAATGAATTCGGTGAATAACCAGCTTCTAGTACGGCATCTTCCACTCTCTTTCTTGTCGATGAAGAGACTTTTTCTGGATTCATCAATGCTCGCGATACCGTAGCAGTAGATACCCCTGCAAGCTGGGCAACATCCTTCATTGTCGCCATAGTTTTTACCCTCTTAAAATAATTGCCAAGATGACGTTCATCATTTTTCTAATTGAAGTCTATGTGACTGATCCACTTTAGACTTTACTAATTTGAATAGTCTATTCATTTCTAAAGGGAAAGTTACGGTCTGTTTAACAAAAATTGCAATCCTAATGAGAACTCCATCACATTAAAAGGTAATTCATTACATAGTTAAACGTTTGCTAGCTGAGATCCTGTGGTTCTATGTCTAAATTCCAGCGGACTTTCTTGGCATTTGGCAACAACTCAATAGCAGGTTTGGCACTGGTTAATAACTTTTGCATCAATGAGCGATGTTGAGTTTGCAGTAAAAGCTGCCAACGATACTTACCGGCACGTTTAGCCAAAGGTGATGGTGTTGGGCCTAATACCATACAAGAGTCATCGAATAACGGATGTGATTCCAGAGTAAAACGAACCTGACGCAAAAAGTCTTCAACTACTTCGCTTTGGTTGGCTTCCGCCTTAAACAAGGTTAAGAAACTATAGGGTGGAAGCTGAGCCAGTTTGCGCTCTTCCAACGCTGTCATAGCAAAGTGACGATAGTCTTTCTGAAGCAGGGCTTGCAGTAAGCTGTGTTCAGGGTGGTGAGTTTGAAGAATCACTTCGCCAGGCTTGCTTGCACGGCCTGCACGCCCCGCAACTTGAATAAATAGCTGAGCGAGCCTTTCGGAGGCGCGGAAGTCGCTACTATATAGAGAGCCATCGACATCCAATAGTGCAACAAGGGTGACATTAGGGAAGTGGTGGCCTTTCGCCAACATCTGGGTCCCTATCAGAATTTGGTATTCACCTTTACGAATGGACTCGAGCGCATCTTCCAAGCTGCCTTTACGGCGAGTGCTGTCTCTATCAATACGAATTGCTTTGTATTCAGGGAACAGATCTGCCAATTGCATTTCAAGCTGTTCAGTACCTACGCCAACCGTCACTAGCTGAGTAGAACCGCAGCCCTGACATTGATGAATTACCGGTTGTTGTGAGCCACAGTGATGGCAGCGAATCTCATTGCTGTATTGATGAAACGTATAATAAGCATCGCAACGCTTACATTCTGCAATCCAACCACACTCATGGCACATTAAGGCAGGGGAGAAGCCGCGACGGTTTAGGAACAACATCACTTGGTTGCCAGCTTTAAGGTGTCTACGCATTTCAGCAATCAAAGGCGCGGACAAACCACTGTCTAAATAAAGCCCTTTAACATCGAGTACTTTGTTGGTGGTAGGTACCGCAGAGCCAGCACGTTGAGTCAACGTTAAGTGATGGTATTTGCCCGAGAGCGCATTATGCAGCGTTTCTAAAGCTGGGGTCGCTGAGCCAAGAACAATAGGCACTTGTTCCTTGTGCGCGCGCATGACTGCGACATCACGGGCGTGGTAGCGCAAACTGTCTTGCTGCTTATATGAGGAGTCGTGTTCTTCATCGACAATAATAATGCCCAGCTCCGCAAAGGGAGTGAGTAGGGCAGAGCGGGTACCAATAATAATACCAGCTGCTTTATCTCGTGCTGATAGCCAAGCGTTTAGGCGCTCGGTGTCATTTAACCCAGAGTGGATGACATCAACAGGCACATTAAATCGATGTTTAAAGCGGTTGATGGTTTGTGGAGTTAAGCCAATTTCGGGTACTAAAACCAAAGCTTGTTTACCTTGCTCAAGAACTGGCTTGATTAGGTTCAAGTAAACTTCTGTTTTACCTGAACCTGTTACACCTTCTAATAAATAGCAGGCAAAACCTGTTTGGCTGTTTACGCTCGCAATAGCAAGCGCTTGCTCATGGTTGAGTTTTGGTTTTTCGACGTCACGTTCAACCTGAGTGTTCCACTTAGTTACCGTTGGCTTTTTCTCTATTCGTTCAACCCAGCCTTTCTCTTCCAAAGACTTAAGCACCGCAGAGCCTATCTCTGTATCAATAAACTCTTGGTGTGGGACGGCACCGTTGACCAACATCTGCAAAGCTCGTTGTTGTTTGACCGCACGCCCAAGTCCCTGCATTAGCTTGTCTTTACCTGATGTGGTGATTTGCCACTCTTGTAATGTGGCGAAATCCGCGGGCTTACCCTTTCGCAGAGCTGCCGGCATAGCATTGTGCAAAGTGTCCCCAAGAGGGTACTGATAAAATTGGCTACACCATATTAATAAAGAATAAAGTTTCTCTGGCCAAACCGGTTGTGCATCCAAGACGGCTTTAATTGGCTTCAGTTGTTCTTTAGGAAAATCTGAATGATTGACCATCGCTGTGACCACACCAACCAAGGTTTGTCGGCCGAAAGGAACAGAAACACGCCCTCCAATCACCGGAAACAGGTGCCCAGGAATGACATAGTCAAACTGCTTGTCTAGAGGGACCGGTAGTGCCACTCGGGCGATGGATGGACGCATAGAATCTTTACTATATAAAAGAGGGAAGAGAGGTATAGTCTATTAAAACGCAGTGAAGAATTCGAGAGCTATGCATTTTTGGGGAAGTGATCGCTCTCAGTACTAAAGTACTGGTGAAAAAAGTGGCGAAAAAGTTGCCAAATGTGTTGATCCCAGCTTAGCGATTCATTAGTATACTGCGCCTTGAGATATGGCTTCGGCAAATGGTCGATGCGGTATCGCATTTTATTATTAATTACGTGTGGTGTGCGGCTTAGATTCGTATAGCGACACGGCCTACAATTGAGGTTATCCCATGAAAGCTGGTATCCACCCAGAATACAAAGCAGTAACTGCTACTTGTTCTTGCGGCAACTCTTTCGAGTTCAACTCTACTCTAGGTAAAGATTCTATCCACCTAGACGTATGTGACAAGTGTCACCCATTCTACACTGGTAAGCAACGTATCGTTGATACAGGCGGCCGTGTTGATCGCTTCAACAAGCGTTTCGGTGCACTATCAAGCGGTAAGAAATAATAGCAGACGCTATTACGATTACAGTTTAAAAAAGGACGCTTCGGCGTCCTTTTTGTTTATGGCTCAATGAAGAATTCGCATGATTATTTTTGTTCGATTATTTTTCATCCAGGTCTTGCATCCTAAAGTGTGATCTGTATAATGCAGCGCACTGGTTAAGCCAGTTGTGAACCAATGAGCAGTGAGGAGCGAGTAAATCTTCGGATTTGCGAGGTAATGTAGACTCAGCTTATGTTCGCGGTTAATACAATTAGCTATCTTTTCTTCGGAAAAACTATCCCCAGACGTGACTCTGGCATATAGGGATAGTTAATCGAAAATTAACTGACAATGTGTCCTAATCTTGGACGCTACGGTTTCACATAAATCAATCGGCATTCTCTCGTCTTGACGAGTCTGAGTGGCGATATTGTTTGTGTAATTTTTAATATTGGAGCTCTGTCTCATGCAGAACCAACGTATCCGTATCCGCCTAAAAGCTTTCGATTACAAACTAATCGATGCTTCTACAGCGGAAATCGTTGAAACAGCTAAGCGCACTGGCGCACAGGTTCGTGGTCCAATCCCACTACCTACTCGTAAAGAGCGTTTCACAGTTCTTATCTCTCCACACGTTAACAAGAAAGCACGTGACCAGTACGAAATTCGTACTCACAAGCGTCTAATCGACATCGTTGAGCCAACAGACAAAACTGTTGATGCTCTAATGCGTCTAGACCTTGCTGCGGGCGTTGACGTTCAAATTAGCCTAGGTTAAGGGAGATTAGAAGAATGATTGGTCTAATCGGTCGTAAAGTGGGCATGACCCGCGTATTTACTGAAGACGGCGTTTCTATCCCAGTAACAGTTGTTGAAGTTGAAGCAAACCGTGTATCTCAAGTTAAAACTCTTGAGACAGATGGCTACGCTGCAATCCAGGTAACTGCTGGTTCTAAGAAAGCTAACCGCGTAAACAAAGCTGAAGCAGGTCACTTTGCTAAAGCTGGCGTTGAAGCTGGTCGTGGTCTTTGGGAATTCCGTTTGGAAAACGGTGAAGAGTTTGCAGTTGGCGCTGAGCTAACAGTTGAACTATTCAACGAAACTAAGAAAGTAGACGTTACTGGTACATCTAAAGGTAAAGGTTTCCAAGGCGCTGTTAAGCGTTGGAACTTCCGTACTCAAGATATGACTCACGGTAACTCATTGTCTCACCGTGCACCGGGTTCAATTGGCCAATGTCAAACTCCAGGTCGCGTATTTAAAGGCAAGAAAATGGCAGGTCACATGGGTGCTGAGCGTGTAACGACTCAAAACCTAGAGATCGTACGTGTTGACGCTGAGCGCAATCTGCTTCTTATCAAAGGTGCAGTACCAGGCTCAACAGGTGGCAACGTGATCGTTAAACCAGCTGTTAAAGCATAACGTCTCAGGAGTAAGTAATGGAACTAATGGTTAAAGGTGCTGATGCACTAACTGTTTCCGAAACTACTTTCGGACGTGAGTTTAACGAAGCTCTTGTACACCAAGTAGTTGTTGCATTTGCAGCAGGTGCTCGTCAAGGTACTCGTGCTCAAAAAACACGTTCAGAAGTTTCTGGCGGTGGCGCTAAGCCATGGCGTCAAAAAGGTACTGGCCGTGCGCGTGCTGGTACAATCCGTAGCCCAATCTGGCGTACAGGTGGTGTTACTTTTGCTGCGAAACCACAAGATCACAGCCAAAAAGTAAACAAAAAAATGTACCGCGGTGCTATGAAGAGCATTCTTTCTGAGCTAGTTCGTCAAGAGCGTCTAATCGTTGTTGATAACTTCTCAGTTGAAGCGCCAAAGACTAAAGAGCTAGTTGCTAAGCTTAAAGAGCTTGAGCTAACTGACGCTCTAATCGTGACTAGCGAAGTAGATGAGAATCTATTCCTAGCTGCTCGTAACCTATACAAAGTTGACGCACGTGACGTTGCTGGTATCGATCCAGTTTCACTAATCGCGTTCGACAAAGTTGTAATGACTGCAGAAGCAGTTAAGCAAGTTGAGGAGATGCTAGCATGATCACTGAAGAGCGTATCCTAAAAGTTCTACGTGCTCCGCATATCTCTGAAAAAGCAACTATGGCAGCTGAGAAAGCGAACACTATCGTTTTCAAAGTAGCTAAAGATGCAACTAAAAAAGAGATCAAAGCAGCTGTAGAAAAGCTTTTTGAAGTTGAAGTTAAGTCTGTAAATACTCTTATCACTAAGGGTAAGACCAAACGTCAAGGTCTACGCCAAGGTCGCCGCAGCGACGTTAAGAAAGCGTACGTTACTTTGAAAGAAGGTCAAGATCTTGACTTCGTTGGCGGCGCGGAATAACAGGAGTAGTTAAGAATGGCTATTGTTAAATGTAAGCCGACTTCCCCTGGTCGTCGTCACGTTGTTAAAGTTGTTAACGCTGACCTACACAAGGGCAAGCCATACGCACCTCTTCTAGAGAAAAACTCTAAGAACGGTGGTCGTAACAACAACGGTCGTATCACAGTACGTCACATCGGCGGTGGTCACAAGCACCACTACCGTGTAGTTGACTTCAAACGTACTAAAGATGGCATCCCAGCGAAAGTTGAGCGTCTAGAATACGATCCAAACCGTAGCGCAAACATTGCTCTAGTTCTTTACAAAGACGGTGAGCGTCGCTACATCCTAGCACCTAAAGGTGTTAACGCAGGTGATGTTATCCAATCTGGTGTTGATGCACCGATTAAAGCGGGTAACACTCTACCAATGCGTAACATCCCAGTAGGTTCAACTGTACACAACGTTGAACTAAAACCTGGTAAAGGTGGTCAGCTAGCTCGTTCGGCTGGTGCTTACGCTCAAATCGTTGCTCGCGACGGTGCGTACGTAACTATCCGTCTACGTTCTGGCGAAATGCGCAAAGTTCTTTCTGAAGGCCGTGCAACAATCGGTGAAGTTGGTAACTCTGAGCACATGCTACGTGAACTTGGTAAAGCTGGTGCTTCACGCTGGCGCGGCGTACGTCCAACCGTACGTGGTGTAGTAATGAACCCGGTTGACCACCCACACGGTGGTGGTGAAGGTCGTACTTCTGGTGGCCGTCACCCAGTATCTCCTTGGGGTATGCCTACTAAAGGCTTCAAGACTCGTAAGAACAAACGCACTGACAAGTACATCGTACGTCGTCGTAACAAGTAATCTATATAAAGAGGAATCGCCATGCCACGTTCTCTCAAGAAAGGTCCTTTTATTGACCTACACTTGCTGAAGAAGGTAGAGAAAGCGGTGGAAAGCGGAGACAAAAAGCCTATTAAGACTTGGTCCCGTCGTTCAATGATCATCCCTACGATGATCGGTTTGACCATCGCTGTCCATAATGGTCGTCAGCACGTACCAGTTTTCGTTACCGAAGAAATGATCGGTCACAAACTAGGTGAATTCGCACCAACACGTACTTACCGCGGTCACGCTGCGGATAAGAAAGCTAAGAAGCGTTAAGGAGTAAATAATGGAAGCTATTGCTAAACATAACTTTGCTCGCATTTCGCCTCAGAAAGCTCGCTTAGTTGCGGATCTAATTCGTGGTAAATCTGTTGACCAAGCTCTAGAAATTCTAACGTTCAGCAACAAAAAAGCTGCTGCTCTAGTTAAGAAAGTTCTAGAGTCTGCTATCGCTAACGCGGAGCACAACGAAGGTGCAGATATTGACGATCTGAATGTCGCAAAAATCTTTGTAGATGAAGGCCCAACCATGAAGCGTATTATGCCTCGTGCTAAAGGTCGTGCGGATCGTATCTTGAAGCGTTCAAGCCACATCACTGTTGTTGTAGCAGATCGCTAGAGACTAGGAGAGTAAGCAATGGGTCAAAAAGTACATCCTAATGGTATTCGTCTTGGCATCGTTAAGCCTTGGAATGCTACATGGTTTGCTAACACCAAAGATTTCGCTGACAACCTAGACGGCGACTTCAAGGTACGTCAGTTCCTAACGAAGGAACTACAAAAAGCATCTCTTTCACGTATCGTTATCGAGCGTCCTGCTAAGAGCATCCGTGTGACTATTCACACTGCTCGTCCAGGCGTTGTAATCGGTAAGAAAGGTGAAGACGTTGAGAAACTACGTGCAGCTGTAGCTAAAATTGCAGGTGTACCAGCTCAAATTAACATCGCTGAAGTACGCAAGCCTGAGCTTGATGCACAGCTTGTTGGTGACAGCATCGCGTCTCAACTAGAGCGTCGTGTTATGTTCCGTCGTGCTATGAAGCGCGCGGTACAAAACGCAATGCGTCTAGGTGCTAAAGGCATCAAAGTGGAAGTAAGCGGTCGTCTAGGCGGCGCTGAAATCGCACGTTCTGAGTGGTACCGTGAAGGTCGTGTACCTCTACACACTCTACGTGCAGACATTGATTACGCAACTTCTTCGGCTCACACTCAATACGGTGTGATCGGCATTAAAACTTGGATCTTCAAAGGTGAGATCCTAGGTGGTATGCCAGCAGCTAACGCTGTAGAGCCTAAAGGCGACAAGCCTAAGAAGCAGCGTAAAGGCCGTAAGTAAGGAGTCGACAGATGCTACAACCTAAACGTACTAAGTTCCGTAAGGTTCAGACAGGTCGTAACCGTGGTCTAGCTAAAGGTACTGATGTAAGCTTCGGCGAATTCGGTCTTAAAGCTGTTGGCCGTGGTCGTCTAACTGCTCGTCAAATTGAAGCGGCACGTCGTGCAATGACACGTCACGTTAAGCGTCAAGGTAAAATCTGGATCCGTGTGTTCCCAGACAAACCAATCACAGAAAAACCACTTGAAGTTCGTCAAGGTAAGGGTAAAGGTAACGTTGAGTACTGGGTAGCCCAAATCCAACCTGGTAAGGTTATGTACGAAATGGGTGGTGTACCTGAAGAATTGGCTCGTGAAGCGTTCCGCCTAGCGGCTCGTAAACTGCCATTCAAAACTACATTTGTAACTAAGCAGGTGATGTGATGAAAGCACAAGATCTACGCGAGAAAAGCGTTGAAGAGCTTAACGCTGAGCTATTGAATTTGCTACGCGAACAGTTCAACTTGCGCATGCAAGCTGCAACTGGTCAGCTACAGCAAACTCATACTCTGAAAGCTGTACGCCGTGATATCGCACGTGTGAAAACTGTTTTGACTGAGAAGGCAGGCGCATAATGAGCGAAGTAAAACGTACTCAACAAGGTCGTGTTGTTAGCGACAAGATGGACAAGTCTATCGTAGTTGCTATCGAGCGCATGGTTAAACACCCAATTTACGGTAAATTCGTAAAGCGCACGACTAAAGTACACGCACATGACGAGAACAACGAGTGTGGCCTAGGCGACACAGTTGAAATCGCTGAGTGTCGTCCACTGTCTAAGACTAAGTCTTGGACATTGGTAAAAGTCCTAGAAAAAGCGAAGATCTAATCTTCTCTATTCTATGATTAAAAACGGCTCCAAAAATAATTTTTGGAGCCGTTTATTTTTTGACTACCCAATCTGAAAAAAGGGTGGTACAATTCGCGTCCCTTTTAAAGAGGCAGCCCGACCCGAGAGGGTCTAGTTTTTTTATTATTTAGCGGAGCACTAACATGATCCAAATGCAAAGTATGCTGGACGCAGCTGATAACTCAGGCGCACGCAGCGTAATGTGTATTAAGGTTCTGGGTGGCTCTCACCGCCGTTATGCACATATCGGTGACGTTATCAAAGTTACTGTTAAGGAAGCAATTCCTCGCGGTAAAGTTAAAAAAGGTGACGTTCTGAAGGCGGTGGTAGTGCGCACCCGTAAAGGCGTACGTCGTCCTGACGGTTCTGTCATTCGCTTCGACCGAAATGCTTGTGTATTGTTGAACGACAACACTGAGCAACCAATCGGTACACGTATCTTTGGTCCTGTGACACGCGAACTTCGTGGCGATAAGTTCATGAAGATCGTTTCACTGGCTCCAGAAGTTCTGTAAGGAGCACGTAGAAATGGCAGCTAAAATCCGTCGTAATGACGAAGTAATCGTTCTTGCTGGTAAAGACAAAGGCAAGAAAGGTAAAGTAACTAAGGTCCTAGCAACTGGTAAAGTTATCGTTGAAGGTATCAACCTTGTTAAGAAACACCAGAAACCTGTTCCTGCACTAGGTATCCAAGGCGGTATCGTAGAGCAAGAAGCAGCTATCGATGTTTCTAACGTGGCGATCTTTAACGCAGCTACTGGTAAAGCTGACCGTATCGGTTTCCGTTTTGAAGATGGTAAGAAAGTTCGTTTCTTTAAGTCTAACAACGAAATCGTTTCTAACTAATAGAAGTAATTTGGAGTTCTACTATGGCGAAACTGCATGATTACTACAAGTCGTCTGTAGTCGCTGAACTGACCAAACAGTTTAGCTACACAAGCGTCATGCAAGTCCCTAGAATCGAGAAAATCACCCTAAACATGGGTGTTGGTGAAGCAATCAACGATAAGAAACTGCTAGAAAACGCAGCTGCTGATATGGCAACGATCTCTGGTCAAAAGCCACTTATCACTAAAGCTCGTAAATCTGTTGCAGGTTTCAAAATCCGTGAAGGCTACCCTATCGGTTGTAAAGTAACCTTGCGTGGCGAACGTATGTGGGATTTTCTTGAGCGTTTGATTAACATCGCTCTTCCACGAGTACGTGACTTCCGTGGTGTTAGCGCTAAGTCTTTTGACGGTCGCGGTAACTACAGCATGGGCGTTCGCGAGCAAATCATCTTCCCGGAAATCGACTTTGATAAAGTTGATCGAGTACGCGGTCTAGACATCACTATTACGACGTCTGCTGGTACTGATGAGGAAGGCCGTGCTCTGCTGGCTGCCTTTAACTTCCCATTCCGTAAGTAAGGTGAAGGGTTACTGTTATGGCTAAAAATTCAATGAAAGCACGTGAAGCAAAGCGTGCGAAGCTAGTAGCTAAGTTCGCTGAAAAGCGTGCAGCGCTAAAAGCTATCATCAGCGATGTAAACGCATCTGAAGAAGATCGTTGGAATGCGGTTCTTACACTGCAATCTCTTCCACGTGATTCAAGTGCATCACGTCAGCGCAACCGTTGTAACCAAACTGGTCGTCCACACGGTTACCTACGTAAGTTCGGTCTAAGCCGTATTAAGGTTCGTGAAGCTTGCATGAAAGGCGAGATTCCGGGTCTTCGTAAGGCTAGCTGGTAATTGCCACTTAATCATTTGGAGTAAATCATATGAGCATGCAAGATCCGATTTCGGATATGCTGACCCGTGTTCGTAACGGTCAGGCAGCAAACAAAGTTGCTGTTAAAATGCCTTCTTCAAAGCTTAAAGTTGCAATTGCTGCACTACTAAAAGCTGAAGGTTACATCGTTGACTTCGCTGTTGAAGGCGAAGCAAAACCTGAGCTAGAAGTTACACTTAAGTACTTCCAAGCTAAACCAGTAATCGAGCAACTTAAACGTGTTTCTCGTCCAGGTCTACGCGTTTACAAGAAGAAAGATGATCTTCCTTCTGTAATGGGTGGTCTTGGTATTGCTATCGTTTCTACTTCCAAGGGTCTTATGTCAGACCGCGCTGCACGTAAAGCAGGTCTTGGTGGTGAAATCATCTGCTACGTAGCTTAATAGGAGTAGAATATGTCTCGTGTTGCTAAAGCACCTGTCGCTATTCCAGCTGGCGTAGAGGTGAAACTAAACGGCCAAGAAATCACTGTAAAAGGTGCTAAGGGCGAACTATCACGCGTTCTTAACAGCGCTGTGGTTATCGCTCAGGAAGAAAACAACCTAACCTTCGGTCCTAAAGAAGGTGCTGCTAACGCATGGGCACAAGCTGGTACAGCTCGCGCTCTAGTTAACAACATGGTTGTTGGTGTTACTGAAGGCTTTACTAAGAAGCTAACTCTTAAAGGTGTTGGTTACCGTGCTGCTATCAAAGGCAACGCTGTAGGTCTAACACTAGGCTTCTCTCACCCAGTTGAGCACGAGTTGCCAGCGGGTATTAAAGCTGAATGTCCAAGCCAAACTGAAATCATCATCACTGGTTGTGATAAGCAACTAGTTGGTCAAGTTGCGGCTGACATTCGTTCTTACCGTCAACCTGAGCCTTACAAAGGTAAAGGTGTTCGTTACGCAGATGAAAATGTGCGTACTAAAGAAGCTAAGAAGAAGTAAGGTAACACTATGGATAAGAAAGCATCTCGCATCCGTCGTGCTACACGCGCACGTCGTAAGATTGCAGAACTGGGTGCGACTCGCCTAGTTGTACACCGTACTCCTCGTCACGTGTACGCACAGGTTATCGCGGCTAATGGCTCTGAGGTTATCGCAGCAGCTTCTACTGTAGAAAAAGCGATCCGTGAGCAAGTGAAATACACTGGTAACGTTGATGCAGCTAAAGCAGTAGGTAAAGCTGTTGCTGAGCGCGCTCTTGAAAAAGGCGTAACTGCAGTTGCATTTGATCGTTCTGGTTTCCAATACCACGGTCGAGTAGCGGCGCTAGCAGAATCTGCTCGCGAAGCTGGTCTGAAATTCTAAGGTAGGGTTGGAAGATGGCTAAAGAACAACAAGTTCAAGCGAATGATTTGCAAGAAAAGCTAATCGCAGTTAACCGTGTTTCTAAAACGGTTAAAGGCGGTCGAATCATGAGCTTCACTGCACTAACAGTAGTTGGTGACGGTAACGGTCGTGTAGGTTTCGGTTACGGCAAAGCTCGTGAAGTACCTGCAGCGATTCAAAAAGCAATGGAAAAAGCGCGTCGTAACATGACTACTATCGCGCTAAACGAAGGCACTCTTCACCACCCAGTGAAAGGTCGCCATTCGGGCTCTAAAGTTTACATGCAGCCTGCTGCAGAAGGTACTGGTGTTATCGCAGGTGGTGCGATGCGTGCAGTACTAGAAGTTGCTGGCGTACACAACGTACTATCTAAAGCATACGGTTCTACGAACCCTATCAACATCGTTCGTGCAACGATCGATGCACTAGGTAGCATGAAGTCGCCAGAAATGGTTGCTGCTAAACGTGGTCTAACTGTTGAAGCTATTTCGGAGTAAGAACACCATGGCAACTATTAAAGTAACTCAAACTAAAAGCTCAATTGGCCGCCTACCAAAGCATAAAGCTACTTTGCGTGGTCTAGGTCTTCGTAAAATCAACCACACAGTAGAACTTGAAGATACTCCGTGCGTACGCGGTATGATCAACAAGGTTTACTACATGGTTAAAGTTGAGGAGTAATCAGAAATGCGTTTGAATACTCTTGCACCGGCTGCTGGCTCTAAGCATGCTCCTAAGCGTGTAGGTCGTGGTATCGGTTCTGGCCTAGGTAAAACTGGTGGCCGTGGTCACAAAGGTCAAAAATCACGTTCTGGCGGTAAAGTTCGTCCAGGTTTCGAAGGCGGTCAGATGCCTCTGAAACAACGTCTACCAAAATTCGGTTTCACTTCTCGTAAGAGCCTAGTGTCTGCTGAAGTTCGTCTAGGTGAACTAGCGAAAGTTTCTGGTGACGTGGTTGATCTAAACAGCCTTAAAGCTGCTAACATCATCACTAAGAACATCGAATTCGTAAAAGTTGTTCTATCTGGTGAAATCGATAAAGCAGTGACTGTTAAAGGTCTACGTGTGACTAAAGGCGCTAAAGCTGCAATCGAAGCTGCAGGCGGTAAAATCGAGGAATAATCTCGAGGAACGAGGTACAGATGGCTAAGAAACCAGGACAAGATTTTCGTAGTGCTCAGAGCGGCTTAAGTGAACTAAAGTCGCGCTTGTTATTCGTAATTGGTGCACTTTTAGTATTCCGAGCCGGCTCATTTGTGCCGATTCCTGGTATTGACGCTGCTGTACTTGCCGATTTGTTCGAACAGCAAAAAGGTACCATCGTTGAAATGTTTAACATGTTCTCCGGTGGTGCTCTTGAGCGTGCATCTATATTAGCATTGGGCATCATGCCGTATATTTCGGCATCTATTGTTGTCCAATTGCTAACTGTAGTTCATCCAGCGTTAGCGGAACTCAAGAAAGAGGGTGAAGCAGGCCGTCGTAAGATCAGCCAATATACACGCTACGGCACGCTTGTACTTGCAACATTCCAAGCTATTGGTATTGCAACTGGCTTACCAAACATGGTCGACAATCTGGTTGTAATGAACCAAACCATGTTTACGCTAATTGCTACCGTAAGTTTAGTAACCGGTACCATGTTCCTAATGTGGTTAGGTGAACAAATTACAGAGCGAGGAATCGGTAATGGTATTTCCATTCTGATTTTTGCAGGTATTGTTGCTGGATTGCCTTCTGCAATCGGTCAAACAATCGAGCAAGCGCGTCAAGGTGAATTGCATGTACTTCTTCTGCTGTTAATCGCGGTATTAGCTTTCGCAGTAATTTACTTCGTTGTTTTCATGGAACGTGGTCAACGCCGAATCGTCGTTAACTACGCTAAGCGTCAACAAGGTCGTAAAGTATTTGCTGCACAAAGCTCGCATCTGCCACTTAAAATTAATATGGCAGGTGTTATTCCAGCGATTTTTGCATCAAGTATTATCCTGTTCCCAGGAACACTGGCTCAGTGGTTTGGTCAGAACGGTGAGAGCAGCGCGTTCGGTTGGTTAACTGACGTGTCTTTGGCTCTTAGCCCAGGTCAGCCTCTGTATGTAATGCTTTATGCAGCAGCGATTATCTTCTTCTGTTTCTTTTACACGGCGTTGGTTTTCAACCCGCGTGAAACAGCGGATAACTTGAAGAAGTCCGGTGCATTCGTACCCGGTATCCGCCCAGGTGAGCAGACAGCGAAGTACATCGATAAAGTAATGACACGTTTAACCCTTGCGGGCGCACTGTACATTACCTTTATCTGTCTGATTCCCGAGTTCATGATGGTCGCGTGGAACGTACGTTTCTACTTCGGCGGTACATCACTACTTATCGTAGTTGTTGTTATCATGGACTTTATGGCACAGGTACAGACTCATCTGATGTCTCAACAGTATGATTCTGTGTTGAAGAAAGCGAATCTGAAAGGCTACGGTCGTTAATACGGCGGTAGACTCAGTTTCAATTACGGAGTTTAGCAATGAAAGTTCGTGCTTCCGTTAAAAAAATCTGCCGTAACTGTAAAGTAATCAAGCGTAACGGTGTCGTTCGCGTGATTTGCAGTGAGCCAAAGCACAAACAGCGCCAAGGCTAATTAGCAGAAATTTTTACTTGAAAACGAAGGTTAGGTCGAGTATATTCCTCGGCCTACCTTTTGCGTGCAAAAGAAGTAGTACTCCGCAGCGTATCCATAACGGGCTTTGCTGCGGCTAATTCTTTTATAGAAACACTTAGGAGTGAATAATGGCCCGTATAGCAGGCATTAACATTCCTGATCAAAAACATGCTGTGATTGCACTTACGTCAATCTACGGCATCGGTAAAACTCGCTCTCAAGCTATCCTAGCTGAAGTGGGTATTGCTGAAGATGTTAAGATCAGTGAACTAACTGAAGAGCAGATCGATCAACTGCGTGATGGTGTAGCTAAGTACACTGTAGAAGGTGATCTACGTCGTGAAGTATCTATGAACATCAAGCGTCTTATGGACCTTGGCTGTTACCGTGGTCTTCGTCATCGTCGCAGTCTACCACTACGTGGACAGCGTACTAAAACCAATGCTCGCACCCGTAAGGGTCCGCGTAAGCCGATCAAGAAATAATCGGGAAGGTAGAGTACAATGGCTAAACAACCAACTCGCGCTCGTAAGCGCGTACGCAAGCAAGTTGCAGATGGCGTTGCGCACATCCATGCTTCTTTCAATAACACAATCGTAACCATTACTGACCGTCAAGGTAATGCTCTAGCTTGGGCTACTGCAGGTGGTTCTGGTTTCCGTGGTTCTCGTAAGTCTACTCCGTTCGCTGCACAGGTTGCTGCTGAGCGTTGTGCTGAAATGGCTAAAGAATACGGTCTAAAGAACTTGGAAGTTATGGTTAAGGGTCCAGGTCCAGGTCGTGAATCTACTGTTCGCGCACTGAACGCTGCTGGTTTCCGCATCACAAACATCGTTGATGCTACACCAATCCCTCATAACGGTTGTCGTCCACCTAAGAAACGTCGCGTATAACGTTTTTTAGATTACTGGAGAAAGATCATGGCAAGATATTTGGGTCCTAAGCTGAAGCTTAGCCGTCGTGAAGGCACTGACTTATTCCTTAAGTCTGGTGTTCGCGCGATCGATACCAAGTGTAAAATTGATAACGCACCAGGTGTACACGGCGCTCGTCGCGGTCGTCTATCTGAGTATGGCGTTCAGCTTCGTGAGAAGCAAAAAGTTCGTCGTATGTACGGCGTTCTAGAAAAACAATTCCGTAACTACTACAAAGAAGCTGCACGTCTTAAAGGCAACACAGGTGAGAACCTGCTTCAGCTTCTTGAAGGTCGTCTTGATAACGTAGTTTACCGCATGGGCTTTGGCGCAACTCGCGCAGAAGCACGTCAGCTAGTTAGCCACAAAGCTATCCTAGTTAACGGTAAAGTTGTAAACGTTCCTTCTTTCAAAGTAGCGGCTAATGACGTTGTTTCTATCCGCGAGAAAGCTAAACAGCAAGCTCGTATCAAAGCAGCTCTAGAAGTTGCTGAACAACGTGAAAAACCAACTTGGATTGAAGTAGATGGTGGCAAGATGGAAGGTACATTCAAGCGTATGCCTGAGCGTTCTGATCTATCAGCTGACATCAACGAACAATTGATCGTCGAGCTTTACTCTAAGTAAGGTTTAAACTAAAGAGAGGACACAATGCAGGGTTCTGTAACAGAATTTCTTAAGCCACGTCTAGTTGACATCGAACAAATCAGCTCGACTCACGCAAAAGTAACTCTTGAGCCATTAGAGCGTGGCTTTGGTCATACTCTGGGTAATGCACTTCGCCGCATCCTTCTATCTTCTATGCCAGGTTGTGCTGTAACAGAAGTAGAAATTGAAGGCGTACTTCATGAGTACAGCACGAAAGAAGGCGTTCAAGAAGATATTCTTGAGATTCTTCTAAACCTTAAAGGTTTGGCTGTGCGCGTTGCCGAAGGCAAAGATGAAGTGTTCATTACTTTGAACAAATCAGGCTCGGGCCCTGTGGTTGCAGGTGACATCACCCATGATGGTGATGTAGAGATCGCTAACCCTGAACACGTAATTTGTCACCTAACGGATGACAACGCTGAGATCGCAATGCGTATCAAAGTTGAACGTGGTCGTGGTTATGTTCCAGCTTCTGCGCGTATCCATAACGAAGAAGACGAGCGTCCAATCGGTCGCCTACTAGTAGATGCTACTTACAGCCCTGTAGACAAAATTGCCTACGCTGTAGAAGCCGCTCGTGTAGAACAGCGCACCGATCTAGACAAGCTTGTTATCGATATGGAAACAAACGGTACTCTAGAACCTGAGGAAGCAATCCGTCGTGCAGCTACTATCCTAGCTGAGCAATTGGATGCGTTCGTAGATCTTCGTGATGTACGTGTACCTGAGGAGAAGGAAGAGAAGCCAGAATTCGATCCGATCCTACTGCGTCCTGTAGACGATCTTGAACTAACAGTTCGCTCTGCTAACTGTCTGAAAGCAGAAGCGATTCACTACATCGGTGATCTAGTACAACGTACTGAGGTTGAGCTACTTAAAACGCCTAACCTTGGTAAAAAATCTCTTACTGAGATTAAAGACGTACTTGCGTCACGTGGTCTGTCTCTGGGCATGCGCCTAGAAAACTGGCCACCTGCATCAATCGCTGAAGATTAATCGATACTAGTTAGAAGGATTAGGTCATGCGCCATCGTAAGAGTGGTCGTCAACTCAACCGCAACAGCTCACATCGTAAAGCGATGTTCAGCAACATGGCTAGCTCTCTAGTACGTCATGAAGTTATCAAGACTACTTTGCCAAAAGCAAAAGAGCTACGTCGCGTAGTTGAGCCTTTGATTACACTAGCTAAGACTGACAGTGTTGCTAACCGTCGTCTAGCATTTGCACGTACTCGTGATAACGAAGTAGTTGCAAAACTGTTTAACGAACTAGGTCCACGTTTTGCTGCTCGTCAGGGCGGTTACACTCGTATCCTAAAAGCTGGCTTCCGTGCTGGTGATAAAGCTCCAATGGCTTACATTGAGCTTGTAGATCGCCCAGCTGCTGAAGAAGCTGCTGAGTAATCTCAGTTCGTAAGAACAAAAAAAGCCGAGCATTAGCTCGGCTTTTTTTGTGCCTGTTGTATTTGAAAGGGAAAACACATTCAGTTTTCCGTCTCCCCTCTCAAAGCTAATCTTCGATAATCGAATGTTGAGCCTTAATTTATGTTTAGGCGAAACGTCTAGCTGCCTGAGCCCCACAATCCGCTTAACGAATTCAGCAAGCCTTCACTTGCGCCTTGGTCACCTAGATAACCAAGTATCACCGGCGCAAACTGACTGATCATCGATGGGTCTAGTCCTAATTTATCAAAAGTACTTTGTACTGCACTTAAACTTTCAATATTACCTAATAAGCTTTGCGCACCATCTAGACTCGACATGCCTGGAATTAGTGATTTCAGCTCGCTGCTGTTTTGGTCTGATAACTGACTTTGTGCAAGTGCTAACAAGGCACCCGTACCACCTGCTGCTTGCTCGGTTGACACGGGCAATTGGCTAGTGAGTAAATCGGTGAGCGGAGATGATTCCGCCTTCATGCCTTGGCTGACCATGTCCATTAGACCTTCTTGGCTTTCTTTATCAGTTACAGCATCAAGAAAAGCGTGGGCTGTACCAATGCTCATTGAAAGCAGCGCTAAGGTGAGGAGTGTTTTACGCATAATACCTCCGTGTGGCTTGCGATTATTATTGTTTATTCACTACTTAAGATAACAGAGACATTAAGGTTGTTGAGCTTAAGCCTGTTTATTTTAGACAAAAAAAGCGGCGCTAGTGAGCGCCGCTTCGAATTTGTATTGAGGAGAGTCTCAATTACAGGATGTCTAGTAGTTCTACTTCGAATACTAGAGCAGCAAATGGAGGGATAGCAGCACCTGCGCCACGCTCACCGTATGCTAGATCTTGTGGGATGTATAGCTTCCACTTAGAACCAACAGGCATTAGTTGAAGAGCTTCAACCCAACCTTTGATTACGCCAGTTACTGGGAACTCAGCAGGTTGACCGCGAGATACAGAGCTGTCGAATACAGTGCCGTCAGTTAGCTCACCGTGGTAGTGAACACGTACTTGAGATGCTGCAGTTGGGATTTCACCAGTACCTTCAGTGATGATTTCGTACTGAAGACCAGATTCAAGAACGTTTACTTCTGGACGTAGAGCGTTGTCTTTTAGGAACGCTTCGCCGTCAGCCGCTGCAGCTTTAGCTGCTTCTTGACGAACTGCTTCTGCACGAGTGTGTAGCTCTTGCAGTGCGTTGTTGATTTCGTCGATTTCGATAGAAGGCATGTCACCAGTTAGTGCCGTTGCAATACCAGCAGCGATAGCGTCAACGCTAAGACCTTCTAGACCAGAACCAGCAAGTTGCTGACCCATTTGCAGACCAATACCGTAGCTTGCTTTTTGTTCTGCAGTTTCAAATTTAATTTCAGACATGAATGTCGCTCTTATTAGGAGTGATAAAGGCACAGGATATCAGGTTCGAGGCTAGGTTTAAATGATTGCGCTCGAATGTCTCTATGAGGAGTAGAGGGTGTGACTTATCTCTTACTCCAAGTGAAATTTCTGCTAATTTACGCCAAATTACATTTTACTTTGGTGAAAAACATATACTCTCCGCGTTGGTATTTTTATACTGACATCAGAAGTATTAAGGGACTCATCAGAATGAATCGTCGCAGAAAGAAAAAGCAGCAAGTCGACCATGTCGAATTGATGAAACAAAAGTTCGCTGCTATCGATTGGAAGCAGCCATTCAATAAAGAGAAGTGGCAGGAAAGATTACAGCCTGTGACTCAGTTTTGGCATCGTCTTCCAAAACTACATCAACGTGCACTGATGGTATTGGTACCAGTGGTGTTGGTGCTTTTGATCATCCCAGTACCAAAAGATACAGAAGTACTGCTTGAAGACACTCAAGTAGAGAATCAACGTGTTGCGATTCAGTTGAACGCGCAAAGCTTAAGTGAGCAGCGCTCTGCACAAAACTCAGAGCCTAAGTCTGAGCAGTGGAAAGAATACACGGTGAAGAATGGCGATACCTTGGCTCAAGTATTCCGCAGTAACCAACTACCGATGGCAGACTTAAACGCCCTAGTTAAAATTGAAGGTAGCGACAAGCCTTTGAGTCGAATTAAGCAAGGTCAATTGGTACGCTTTAAGCTTGCTGACGATGGCAAATTAGATATGCTTCAGCTAGAGAAAAGTGGTGAGTCGGTGATGTTCTTCCGTCTATCTGATGGCACATTTGGTCGCAATAAATAACGTTAAATAACCATTATTCTTAAGGCGCGATGATCCGCGCCTTTTTTATGGCTGTTGATCTGTTAACGTCTAATTTGTTTTCCTGCGAGTGGTTTTCTTTTATTCCATGGTAAGAGCGGTAATACGATCATTATTATCCCGATAGCAGTCAGCCAATCTGGAATTTCATCAAACCACCATATCCCAAAGAGCGTGACAAACACTAAGCCTGAGTATTCAGCTAAGGCTATCTCTCCCGCCGGCGCTTTTTGATAAGCCAATACTGCCAAACCGTTATAACTTAAGATGCAAACCGCACTCGCAACAACCAATGCCAGTTCTTGCCACGTTATAGGTTGCCAGTAAAACCCAGCCAGTACTGCAGAGATTGGTAACGAGAACAGCGTAGTCCACCAAAGTGTGGTAACGACAGATTGTTCGCTCGGTAGTTTTCTAACCAATATATTGAACATCGCCAGTGTGGTCGCCGTGCCGAGTGCAAATAGTGCTGCCCAATGAAAGTGATCCGGCCGTAATACCACTAAGACACCAAGGAACCCGAAGCAAGTTAGTAGAATTTTGCTCAGAGGTGGGTGCTCGTTAAGAAACAATATCGATAGTGGTAGCATTAGAATAGGGGCGGCGTAAAAAACCGCGTTGGCAGTTGCCAGAGGGAGGTGAGTCACCGCAACCATCATACAACCACTGCCAATCAATATCAGGTGCGCACGTAAAATCGTTATAGGCGCTTGCTTCAGGCTACGGTTATCCGGTTTTTGCTTGAGGTAAAAAGGTAAGATGAGCAGCAGTGAAGCCAGTTGGCGAACAAACATATATTGGAACGGGCTAATACCACCTTCAATCAGTTTAACGGCGACATCGGAGAGTGATGCCGCCAAATTTCCGATCACCAGTAAGAATAGTGCCAGGTGGTGAGGCGACATTTAGCTTACTCGGCGCATATCGACATGAGGGATGCCATCTTCAAGGTAGCTTTCAGAAATGACTTCAAAGCCATGGCTCGCATAGAAAGCCATCAGGTGTTCTTGTGCTCCGATATCGATCGTTTGGCCTGTCCAAAACTGTTGGCAATGTTGTAAAGCTTGCTCAAGCAGTTCATGCCCAAGACCACCACCGCGAGCGCTTTGTTTGGTTACCACACGACCGATGCTCACATTGTCGTAAGTGGTTCCAGCAGGCAATAATCGTGCGCAGGCAATCAGCTCATCGCCTTGATAGCCCAATAGGTGATACACGCCTTCTAGCGTATCTTTGCCGTCTAGCTCTGGATATGGACAGGTTTGTTCCACCACAAATACATCAACGCGCAGGCGCAGCATCTCGTAGAGTTGTGTTGTTGTCAGTTGAGAGAAAGGTAGGGCAGTCCAGTTGATCATTTCCAATATCCATTAATAAGCGAATGCAGCTGACTTTACGTCGTTTTCTGCTATTACTCATTAACAATGGTTAATTTTCACTGGTCTTCGTGAGAAATCTGGCGATAATGTGCCCTCTTTTTCATCCCACCTGAGGATATTTCCCTGTGAGCAAACAAACTTTTGACCAAGTAGGGCTTACTCCAGCGCTACTAGAGACGCTTGAATCATTGAACTATACCCATATGACGCCAATTCAAGCGTTGAGCTTACCTGCGATTTTGAATCAGCGTGATGTGATTGGTCAGGGTAAAACCGGCTCAGGTAAAACAGCAGCGTTTGGTCTTGGCGTACTATCCAACTTGAACGTAAAGCGCTTTCGCGTGCAATCTTTGGTGCTTTGTCCGACGCGTGAACTGGCTGATCAGGTGGCAAAAGAAATTCGTACTTTGGGCCGTAGTATTCACAACATTAAAGTACTGACATTGTGTGGTGGTATGCCAATGGGACCGCAAATCGGTTCACTAGAACATGGCGCTCACATTCTTGTTGGTACGCCAGGTCGTATCCTTGATCACCTAGAGAAAGGTCGCATTAACTTAGAAGAGCTAAACACACTAGTTCTGGATGAAGCGGACCGTATGCTAGATATGGGCTTCCAAGATGCACTCGATGCGATCATTGAAGCTGCACCAAAGCAGCGTCAAACTTTACTATTTAGTGCAACGTTCCCTGAAAAGATCGAACAGATTGCTCAACGTATTATGCAATCGCCAGAGATGATCAAAGTAGAATCCACTCACGATACGTCGAGCATTGCGCAGTACTTTTACAACGTAGAAGGTTCAGAAGCACGAGATGAAGCTCTGGCTAACCTACTACTGACACATCAACCAGAATCGGCTGTGGTGTTCTGTAATACGAAGAAAGAAGTACAGAATGTAGCAGATGAACTGCATCACAAAGGATTCAGTGTTATCGATCTTCATGGTGATCTAGAGCAACGCGAACGTGATCAAGCCTTGGTTCAGTTTGCTAACAAGAGTGTGTCAATCCTTGTTGCAACAGATGTGGCGGCACGCGGTTTGGACGTTGACAACCTAGATGCGGTATTTAACTTCGAATTGTCTCGAGACCCAGAGGTCCACGTTCACCGTATTGGTCGTACCGGTCGTGCTGGCAGCAAAGGCTTAGCATTTAGCTTCTTTGGTGAAAAAGACGGCCTACGTGTGGCTCGTATCGAAGAGTATTTAGATATGGACGTAGTACCGGCAACACTGCCAGCGAAATCAAATCAGCAGCCATATCAAGCGAAGATGGTGACGATTAACATTGATGGCGGTAAGAAGCAGAAAGTGCGCGCAGGCGACATTCTGGGTTGCTTAACGGGTAAAAATGGCATCACAGGCACGCAAGTGGGTAAGATTCACCTGTTCCCAATGCGTGCTTATGTTGCGGTAGAAAAGTCAGTGGCGAAGAAAGCGCTACAAACTATCAGTAACGGCAAGATGAAAGGTCGTCAGTTCCGTGCCCGTTTATTGAAGTAATATCAGCAATACAGCAAAAAACGGCTAACGATTTAGCCGTTTTTTTGTTTTTGTACACCGCTATAGCTTTAAGCCTTCCATAACAGCTGCAGGTAGCTGCTGTTTGAAGTCGTCGATCAGTGCGACTTTATCTTCTGATAGTTCGAGCAGTTCGCCACGAAGGTGGAACATGCAGGCGCTAAATTTCTCATTAAAGTTTGGCAGCATTGAGGTCACGCCTGACGAAGCCGCTTGAAGTGCAACGAGCGTCGGCTCAATCACTTGGCTCTGGTAGGTCTCATCTTCCATGATAACTGCCGGAGAGTAGCCTTGGATTTCTTCCATTACGGGTTCTACGTGTGTCGTTATGAGTGTTGCTGCTTTATTGTTTGCGGCATCACCAGCGGCGGCTTTCAGTTTTCCAAACATAATCTTTTCCCTTAACTCATGATGAAACACTCGCCCACAATGTGAGGCGAGTGATATGAAATTTGGCTATGCAGGGTGTGGTATATCCTTATGCATATCCAGATGGGATTTGAGATTTTTGCTTATACTTCAAACAAATAGCGTTAATTAATAATAAGAGTGTGACTACTGAAAGTGATTGTTTTTTGTCAATATTATTTTAGTTTTACTTTTCGTGATGCTGCTTCAAACGGGTTTTTATTCGACTTAAACTGATCGCGGTAATCCCCAAGTAAGCGGCAATCTGGCTATCGGTAATACGCTGTTCTAAGTCTGGGTAATACTGACAAAATAGTTGGTAACGCTCTTCTGGTGAGTAGAGCAACATAAAGCGTTCTTTGTTTTCTTTATGCATTAATTGCGCTTCGAGCAGCTTTAAGTAGATAGGATGCTTTTCTTCACGCCATTGGTGTAGTACTTCAATCGGCAAGCAAAACAGATGACAAGGTGTCAGCGTTTCTAATAAGTACGGCGAGGGCTGATTCTTAATAAGCCCTTCAAAGCCAATCACCCAATCCTTTTCCCAGTAGAACTCTTTACTGAACTCCTTCCCTTTATCGGTCAGATAACTGGCATGGCATAAACCTTCTAACACAAAGTAGATGTGCGAGCTGGATTCACCTTGATGATTGAGAATATGGCGTGTCGGCAACTCTAGCTGTTGCCCATGTTCAATTAGCTGATTCGCTTCATCTTCGAGGAAGCCATGATTGATTAAGTCAGAAAAAAGATCGCTGTGCATGTGATAACTCAGAAACGGTTTTTCTCATTCTAACGGTTTTTACTGACAACAAAAAAGCGGCTCATGAGAGCCGCTTGAAATCATTGCCAAACTTGTCTTACTTATTCAGGTCAATTTGGTAAATCGCGAAACCAACTTCGTCAGTTGCGACACGTTTCATCGGGTACTGTCCTTTCTCTTTGATGAACTGCGCAGCTTTATCACTTGGTGAGGTTTCAAAACGAACATCAAGTTTGTTATCCGATTTGATTGGTGCGAAAGACCAGTTGTTATCCGCGCTTGGTGTCACTTCGCCTTGTTCTTTGCTGATGCGAGAGATGTAAGCGGCAACTACTGAGCGGTTCTCATCTGGAGCATCAAACGCGATGAAGTCCGGACCAGTACCTGGGAAGGTTGCGCTGTAAGCACGGTAGTTGTTAGTAGCGATGATGAAGTCTTGTTTTGGATCAACTGGCTTACCGTTGTAAGTCAGGTTCACGATGCGCTGTGAATCTGGGTTGATCACTTTACAATCCGCATCGTACTTCGGTGGTTGAGTAACATCGATTTGGTAGTTCACACCATCAATCACGTCGAAATTGTAAGTACGGAAGCTATCCCAGTTGATCAAAGACTGAGGTTTGGTGCTGTTAACATCAATATGATTGAACTGACCTGCACTACACTCTAGCCATTCATGAACTTCTTTGCCCTTAACCTTCATCGCGACAAGCGTATTCGGGTATAGGTAAAGGTCTGCGGCATTACGGAAAGTCAGCTGACCTGATTCTACTTCGGTGAAACCATTTGGATCGTCTTTACGTCCGCCCACTTTAAATGGTGCAGCAGCGCTTAATACTGGAATGCCTTCAAGATCTGGGTCGCCTTGGATAAAGCGTTCCACGTAATCTTTCTGCGCTAGGTTTACGATTTGAATCGTTGGATCATCTTGTACAAGCGCTAGGAAGCTGTACATCACGTCATTTGCTTTGCCAATTGGTTGGTTGACGAACTCACGTGTGCCTTTATGGTCATCAACAAGCGCATCCACGATGCCTTTATCAGCTTCGGCCAAAGACTTCTTATTTGCTTTATCGAAGATAGGGCGCGCTTCAGATTGACCTTCAACCACTTGCCACTTGCCGTCTTTTTCTTTCAGCATTAAGTCCATTACGCCAACGTGGCTACCCCAACGCCCCGGCATCACTGCGGTTACACCATTAATTGTACCTTTTGCGTTGTCGACACCTTGCAGCTTGGCAAAGTCTTTACCCGGGAAAACAGCGTGAGAGTGACCAAATGCAATCGCATCAATACCTTCAACTTCTGTGAGGTAGTAAACCGAGTTTTCAGCGCCGAGCTTGTATGGATCAGTGGAAATGCCCGAGTGTGGAATCGCCACAATCACGTCTGCGCCTTCTTTCTTCATCTGAGGAACCAGCTTCTTCGCAGTCTCAGTGATGTCTTCAGCGAAGACTTTTCCTTCTAGATTCTTCTTATCCCATACCATGATTTGTGGCGGGACGAAGCCGATGTAACCCACTTTGATTTCGTGGCTTTGACCATCAGTGTCTTTGAACGTGTGCGTTTTAATTAGATAAGGTTTGAAGTAGTGCTCGCCTGTCTTCTTGTCGAAAACGTTAGCACTAACATAAGGGAAGTTCGCACCGTCGAGAGAGTTTTTCAGGAACTCAAGGCCGTAGTTGAATTCGTGGTTACCAATGTTACCCACATCGTAATCCAACTGGTTCATCGCTTTGTATACCGGGTGGATTTCGCCAGCGTTAATCCCTTTCGCTGCCATGTAATCGCCCATCGGGCTGCCTTGAATCAAGTCGCCATTGTCGACCAAAACACTGTTCACTGCTTCTTCACGAGCTTGCTTAACCAGTGTCGCCGCACGGCTAAGACCGATTTGCTGAGAAGGCTGATCTTTGTAGTAGTCGTAATCCATCACATTGGTGTGAATGTCGGTGGTTTCGATAATACGTAGCTTGATGGTGTCCGCCATCGCTGGGCCAGCAAGCGTCAACATACCGCTTAAAACTGCGACGGATACGGGATTAACTGCCATTTTCATGAGGTGCTCCAATTAAATGGGAAGAGGGGTCGTACAGCGTAATGTAACAAATATTAGTGCAAGCTCAGGCCAAGATGCAGAAAACTGTGAACATTAGGCAATTAAATGCGGAGGAAAGTGTCAAAGTGATGCCTTTTTCACCATTTTGAATGAGACCTAACAAAAGCTTCTTAGCAGTTTTTTGAATAAAAAATGAAATTTTAGAATTTCCGGTAATATAAACCCACCGCCATAATGCCATCCATAACGATATCAATGGATGATGAGCAAGCACATGGCAGTTAACGATTCAGTAACGAATTTCCCAATCAACAAGCCTCGGCTGGTTTCGGATAACCAAGCTGCCGATCTTCCACGTTTCAGCAAGCAGTCCCTTCAACCGGGGGAAGTCGCCCTTGTTGGTGCTGGTCCGGGTGACCCTGAGCTATTAACGCTGAAAGCACTCAACTGCCTACAACAAGCTGACGTCGTGCTTTACGACTACCTAGTGGCTGACGAGATCATGGCGTTAATCCCAAGCGAAACCATTTTGGTGTGCGTGGGTAAACGTGCCGGGCACCACAGTGTACCGCAAGAGAAGACCAACCAATTGCTGGTGGACTTTGCTAAGCAAGGTTACAAAGTGGTGCGTATTAAAGGTGGCGATCCATTTGTGTTTGGCCGCGGTGGTGAAGAACTGGAAGTTTTGGCTGATGCTGGTGTGCGTTTCCAAGTGGTTCCGGGTATCACAGCTGCTGCGGGGGCGACCGCTTATGCAGGTATCCCGCTGACGCACCGAGATTACGCGCAGTCAGCACTGTTTGTTACGGGTCATCTGAAAGAAGAAAGTGACGACATGGACTGGTCGACGCTCGCGCGTGGGAATCAGACTTTAGTGATCTACATGGGACTGATGAAATCACACTATATTCAGAATCAGCTCATCAAACATGGTAGGGCAGCCTCAACCCCTATCGCCATCATCGAGCGCGGTACGCAAATCCAGCAAAAAGTTTTCACCGGAGAACTTTCTCAACTATCTGAATTATCTAAAGAAGCTCAAGCTCCGTCTTTGATTGTTGTCGGCGAAGTTGTGCGTCTGTCTCAAAAGTTGGACTGGTTTTTGTCTAGTACTGAATTCAACAAAAGTGCTATTGCCAGCTCCATATAATTTCAGACCAAAGATTAGGGACGTAATGAGCCTTCAAGCTTAAAAAGGAAAGACAAAACATGGACCAACAACGTTTAACTCACCTTAAACAACTCGAAGCGGAGAGTATTCATATCATCCGCGAAGTTGCTGCTGAGTTCGATAACCCAGTCATGATGTATTCGATTGGTAAAGATTCATCAGTCATGTTGCATCTTGCGCGCAAAGCCTTCTACCCAGGCAAAATTCCATTCCCACTACTGCACGTAGACACGGATTGGAAATTCCGCGAGATGATCGAGTTTCGTGATCGTACCGCTGAGAAATACGGCTTTGAGCTTTTGGTTCATAAGAACCCAGAAGGTCTAGCAATGGGTTGTAGCCCATTTGTGCACGGCTCTTCAAAGCATACTGACATCATGAAGACTCAAGGTTTGAAGCAGGCTCTGAACAAGTACGGTTTTGATGCGGCATTCGGTGGTGCGCGTCGTGATGAAGAGAAGTCACGTGCAAAAGAGCGCGTTTACTCATTCCGCGATAAGAACCATACCTGGGATCCGAAAAACCAACGTCCGGAGCTTTGGAAAACATACAACGGTCAAGTAAACAAAGGGGAGAGCATTCGTGTGTTCCCACTTTCAAACTGGACTGAGCTGGATATCTGGCAATACATCTACCTAGAAAACATCGAGATCGTGCCTCTGTACCTTGCAGACAAGCGACCTGTTGTTGAGCGTGATGGCATGCTGATCATGGTAGATGACGACCGCATGAAGCTAGAACCAGGTGAAATGATTGAAGAGAAGAGTGTGCGTTTCCGTACTTTGGGTTGTTACCCGCTGACTGGCGCGATTGAGTCTGAAGCAAACACGCTAACAGGCATCATCGAAGAAATGCTGGTGGCAACCTCAAGTGAGCGCCAAGGTCGTGCGATCGACCACGATCAGTCAGGATCGATGGAACTTAAGAAACGTCAAGGTTACTTCTAAAGGATCTAAGGAAAGATAATGAACAGTGCAGTTGAAGCTCAATTAGCCGAGCTTGGTATTGAAGGCTATTTAAAACAACACCAGTACAAGTCGTTACTTAGATTCCTGACTTGTGGCTCGGTAGATGACGGTAAAAGTACCCTAATCGGTCGCTTGCTCCACGACTCAAAACAAATTTATGAAGATCAGCTAGCAGCAGTTCACTCGGATAGCCAACGCGTAGGCACCACGGGTGAAAAGCCAGATTTGGCATTGCTGGTAGATGGTCTACAAGCAGAACGCGAGCAAGGCATCACCATTGATGTGGCTTACCGTTACTTCTCGACGCAGAAACGTAAGTTCATCATTGCTGATACGCCAGGGCATGAGCAGTACACGCGTAACATGGCAACAGGTGCATCGACCTGTGATTTAGCTGTGATTTTGGTTGATGCACGTAAAGGTGTGTTGGACCAAACCCGTCGTCACTCATTCATTTCTAACCTATTGGGATTGAAACACTTCGTTGTTGCTATCAACAAAATGGACTTGGTGGATTACTCACAAGAACGTTTTGAAGAGATTCGCGATGAGTACCTGCAGTTCTCAGAAAACCTAGCGGGTGAGACGGATATCCAAATCATCCCGTTGTCAGCGCTAGAGGGCGACAACGTAGTAGAGAAAGGACAGAACCTAAGCTGGTTCGAGGGTCCATCTTTGCTTGAGCTACTTGAGACTGTGGATATTGACCATGAGAAAGGCGAAGGCGACTTCCGTTTCCCTGTTCAGTATGTAAACCGTCCTAACCTCGACTTCCGCGGCTTTGCTGGCACGATTTCATCGGGCTCGGTGAAAGTAGGCGATGCGATCAAGGCGCTGCCATCAGGCAAAACTTCAACCGTTGCACGTATCGTGACTTTTGATGGTGATGTACAGGAAGCACAAGCAGGTCTGGCTGTGACGCTGACATTGAATGATGAAATCGACATCAGTCGTGGTGATTTGCTGGTGCTGGAAAATGCACAAGTAGAGTCAACTAACCACTTGTTGGCTGACGTAGTGTGGATGACAGAGCAACCGCTACAACCGGGTCGTGATTACGACATTAAGATTGCTGGTAAGAAGACGGTTGGTCATGTTGAAGCCATTCGTCACCAATACGACATCAACAATCTTTCGACTCACGGTGCAGCCGAATTGCCGCTCAACGGCATTGGTTTGTGTGAGTGGTCGCTGAACGAATCTGTCGCGTTGGATAACTACCAAGATTGTGCCGATACCGGCGGCTTTATCATCATCGATCGTCTAACCAATGTAACGGTTGGTGCGGGCATGGTGAAAGAAAGCCTAGCGGCTGTTGAGCGTGGTCTTGCGGATGTTTCAGCGTTCGAGCTTGAAC
This sequence comes from Vibrio owensii, assembly GCF_002021755.1. Lineage (NCBI taxonomy): Bacteria > Pseudomonadati > Pseudomonadota > Gammaproteobacteria > Vibrionales > Vibrionaceae > Vibrio > Vibrio owensii. Next base: position 1,522,976 of record NZ_CP019959.1, on the reverse strand, counting down.
TCAATGCTTTGGTTCGTAAGCACTTCCCGCATTGGGAAGCTAAAGACCTGAGCCAGTTATTGAAGAAGTAATTGGTTCACCTAGCCTGACTGGATTGCGAAACCCGTCAGGCTGATTTCCCCCGAATCCAGAATGCTCCGGAAGCCCAAGAAACCGAGCATTCTGGCGTTCTTTTTCGCTTGCTTTGCTTTTTTGTCTGGTTACTCGTTTGTCACTCCGTGCAGCTAAGTTTGCACGAGTCGTTGTTGTGCCCGTATCGGGTTTATTGGTAAGGATTGGCTATGTGGGAACAAGGATTTGTATTAGCGATTTTGCTTGGCATTATCACTTGTTTACTCGTAACCAAAATTAAACCAAGTTACGTATTTGCTGGAGCTGCTTTCATCGCCTTTATGGCGGGCATGATTGAGCTCAATACCATTGCGGCAAACTTTACTAATTCTTCACTTCTGACCCTAGTGCTGCTGATCCTCGCATCGAGCGCATTAGAAAAAACCTTATTGATCAGCTGGGTCAGTCGCAGTATTTCTGAAGGCCATCTTGGTAGTGTGATTGCCAAGTTGGGCTTTTCTACCGCTTTACTTTCCTCTTTCACGAACAACACGGCGGTTGTGGTGTCGTTAATTGGCGCGATTAAACGCAACCAACAACATGCACCATCTAAGCTTTTGATTCCACTTTCTTATGCGGCGATTTTTGGTGGCACGTTGACGTTGATTGGTACCTCGACCAACTTAATCATCAACAGTTTTGTTGAAGATGCCGGCTTACCAAGCTTGAGCTTCTTTACTCCGACCATGATTGGCTTAGCGGTGTTGGTGGGCGGTGTGCTTATTCTCATCCCGCTGAGCTATCTATTACCTAATTACGATGACCAAAACCAAGAGGACTTACCTTACTTCTTAGAGTCTCGTGTTGAGCCCGGTTCACCTTTGGTCGGTCGTACCATTACCGAAAATAACCTACGTGCCCTGAGAAAATTGTTCCTTGCTGAAGTGATTCGCGATGGTGTGACGGTTTCTTCTGTTGGTCCTGATTTTGTTCTGAATGCTAAAGACCGATTGCTGTTTTGTGGTGATGTAGAAAGCGTGGCGACATTACAAGAGATTCCCGGGTTAACGCTGTTTGGTCATCAACATCTCAATGGTCAGAATTTCATTGAAGTGGTAGTCAGTTCATCAGCGACCTTCTGTCATAAAACCCTTAAAGAAAGCCGTTTCCGTGACCGATTTGATGCGGTAGTCGTAGCGATTCGTCGTGGTCATGAACGCCTTGAAGGTGGCTTAGGCAATATCACTTTAGCGGCGGGTGATACATTGGTTTTGGTTCCCGGCAAACGATTTGAGGCAGAGCGACGTGCGCACCGCAAAGAGTTTGTTTTAGTCAACGATCTGGATTCCAGCGCGCGCTTGGACTCGAATAAATCCGCTTTAGTGCTGTTTGGCTTTGCCGCTGTGATTGGCTGTGCGTTACTAGAGTTTGTCCCTATTATCAAAGGTCTGGCAGCTTATCTGATTGCGCTACTTGCTTTTGGCGTGATTCAGCTGTCTGAGCTTCGTCGTCGTTTCCCAATTGATATCGTGGTGATTGTCGGCTCAGCATTATCTATTGCACAGCTGATGATTTCATCCGGTTTATCGGTACGAATGGGCGATATGTTTATTGAGGCATTTAACGGGTGGGGTGTGTTTGGTGCGTTGGTTGCCACTTACATCATGACTCTGGTGTTAACCGAGCTTGTCACTAACAACGCTGCGGCAGCGCTGTCTTTCCCTATTGGCTATAGCATGGCGGTAGGTTATGGCGTTGATCCAATGCCTTTCATTATGGCGGTGCTGTTTGGCGCTAGCGCCAGTTTTATTTCTCCTTACGGGTACCAAACCAACCTATTGGTATACAGCGTAGGGAATTACAAATTGACCGATTATGTGCGAATTGGCGTGCCGATTTCTATCGTGTATTCAGTGCTAGTACTGACGCTGATTCCGGTCTTCTTTCCGTTTTAATCTGTAAATTTACAAGGATACGTTATGACTGCCGAAACTCCGGTAAAAGATGAAAACATCGTTTGGCATCAGCACTCGGTTGATAAACAGTTTCGTGCTGGATTAAAAAAACAGAAGCCTGCAGTACTTTGGTTTACTGGGCTGTCTGGCGCGGGCAAATCAACGGTGGCTGGTGCATTGGAAAATCGCTTAGCAGAACTGGGTTACCACACTTATTTGCTCGATGGCGACAATGTGCGTCATGGCTTGTGCAGCGACTTAGGCTTTTCTGAGCAAGACCGTCGCGAGAACATTCGTCGCATTGGTGAACTGGCGAAGCTGATGGCAGACGCGGGTTTGATTGTTCTGTCGGCATTTATTTCTCCTCATCGCGCAGAGCGTCAATTGGTGCGTGATCTACTGCCTGAGGGGGAGTTTATTGAAGTGTTCGTAAATGCGTCTTTAGAAGTGTGTGAAAACCGTGACCCGAAAGGCTTGTACAAGAAAGCACGCGCAGGAGAAATCCCGAATTTCACCGGTATTGACTCTGAATACCAAGCTCCAGCAAACCCAGAAATTGATTTGCCAGCGGGCGAAAAGAGTGTCGAAGAGCTGGTGGAGTTGTGTTTAATCGACCTTAAACAACGTGGTGTGATCCGATAAAAAAGCACTTGGATCATGGGTGGCCAAAAAGTCACTGAGCAGTTAAAAGAGCTTTTGGATCATAGGTGACCAAAAGCTCTTTTTTATGTACTAAACGGTGTGGTTTACTGTGGTTTTTGCTTCACTATGAACGCTAAACCTTTGATTTAGAAGCGCTAGCATCTGGTCATAGTATTGATTGTTAGGCTTGTTACCAAGCAGCTTACACAACTCATTACCTGTCGGAGTAAAGCGGTAGTAAAGCAGACGCACACCTTTTGTATTCACCTGTAAGGACAAATTCTTACCTTGGTAGCTGAGCATCAGAGGCGTTTCAATACCAATTTCGCCAGACTCTAATTCAGTACTGTGTAGCAGCCCCAATTCAATCAACACTAACAAACTTGAATAAGGAAGTTGGAAGCTACCCATGTTGAGATTGCTGGTGGTATCACGTTTGCCAAAACTGAATATTCCGCCATGCGCTTTGTAGCCAATCAACAGTTTTCTACTTGAATCACCACCAAAACTGCACGCTAACGTCGCGGCACGTTGCAGAGTTTGGGCTTCTCTCGGCGACATGTCTTTCAGTACTTTAAGTGCTTTCATCGAAGTTGAACCGGGGTTGGTGACTTCACGCTTCATGACTTGAGCCCAGAGTTTTTGCATCGAGCTGTTGTGGATGTCCTGAGCCATATCGAAAAAGCGATACAACCAGTCTTGATCAGGTTCACCAGCGGTCTCATCTCGACATGAACTGTGCGCCAGTTTGAGGATTTGCTCTAAGTTCTTTTGTCTTTGTTCTTGGCGACGTTGTTCTCTTAATTGAGCTCGCTCAAGTGCGGTTTTAGCTGGAGGATCACTTTGCAACAATGCGTCTAACCCGTAGATTTGGGCAATGCTTTGAACACGGCTCGCACTGTCTTTAATGTAACCAGACTTCTTTTCATGGTGAGTATGTTTTTGTTGTGTGGGTCCGTGTTCGATAACAACAGGTTGCTTTGTTGGTTCTGCCATTTCATTTCCTACCAAGACTGGCGATTAGCGCTTGCTTAAATTTACACCTTTCCTGTTTTCTCGACCAGAGAGGCATGTCTTGAAATTGACAGAATAAAGGCTATTCAAAATGATAATGAGTTGTTAAAATTGTTATCGTTATTTTGGAGGGGTGATGAAATATTCAGACGTAAGCAAACTGAGAAAGCACCTGTCGATAGCGCTACTTTTGGTTTTATATGTTGGTGTATTAGCGTATTTGTCGCGCTACATTGTTTAACTAACAGAAAGAAAAAAGGCGCCGAATCGACGCCTTGGTGTATTTACTTAATCAGCTATACGAGCTCATTGAGCTACAAACTACATGTCATCGTAGGCTTCAATTGCTGAGCCATCAATCACGTAGGCCGTTTCTGCCAGTTCATGTTCTATGGTCTCGGTCTTTAATGTCCCCACGACATAAATGACATCCCACAACTCTTGTACTGGCGCTCCTTTCGGAAACTTCACGTAGATGATCTGGTTTGGCGGCGGTGGTGGAACGTGGATACAAGCGCCAAAATATGGCACCAGCAAAAATTCCGTCACTGTATTCGCATCACCTTCTAATGGGATCACAAAGCCAGGGATTTTTACCTTGCTACCGTTCAGTTCTGGACGAACATTACCAATCTTTGACTGTAATGCCGCGCCACCGGTGTGGTCAGTCGCAGGCATGCCTACGCTGTCGAACATCTTGCGCTCATTCTCAGGGACTAGATCAATCCAGTCGAGTTTCAACGGTTCATCACTTGCCAATACTGGCGCAGTGAACGAAATCAGTAGCAAGCAGCTAGCGAGTATCTTTTTCCACATCTTTACTAAATCCTAATTGTCATTCCATCACTGAGCGATTGTCGGTAAGCACGGAATGCAGGGATGAAGCCAATCACAATGCCTGCGCACTGCACAAAGCCAAGCAACATCCATTCATACGGCGACAGTGCCGTTAATGTTAGGTGTATACCATAACTTTGTTGGATTATCGGTTGCAAGAGGGCAAGCATAGAATACAAACCCGCGACCCCAACAATTATACCTGCAAATGTCAGTAAGCTTGCTTCGCTGATCAGCAAAGAGAACACGTGTTTTGGTCTTGCCCCCATTGCTCGTAGGATGGCCATTTCTCGGCGACGTTCTTGTAAGCTAGTGAGTAGACTGCTCAGCATCCCCAATAAACCTGCGACCACGACAAACCCTGATACCGCCATTAGCGCTTGCTCAGCAATAGACATCATTCCCCACAATTCGTGTAGGGCGACACCCGGCATGATGGCGCTAAGCGGCTCTTGCGGATAGGTGTTGATTTGTCGTTGTAAGGCGAAGGTTTGAATGCGCGATTTCAAGCCGATCAACATCGCAGTAATTTGCTTAGGCTGGAAGTCTCTTGCCTTGAGCTCTTCTGCGCTCGGTGTTGGACCAAGACGAGCGCCACTTTCCCAACCGACATGTATCGCTTCAATTGCTTCTAATGAGACGTGGACGGTTTTGTCGACGGGTGTGCCTGTTGGTGCAAGAATACCGACGACTTTAAACGGCAAATTGTCATGGCGGCTAAAGCCAACATCGCTGATGCCATGGGCAATGATGATCTCACTACCGATTTTATAGCCCAGCTTTTTGGCGACATCAGAACCTAGAACCGTTTCGAATAAACCGTTGAATTCTCGACCTTCTGAGAAGGTTAGTGGTTGCTTACTTCCGTACTTGTAATGTTCGAAATAGCTGTGATTGGTCCCCATGACTCGGAAGCCTTTATGGGAATCACCCAATGAAATAGGAATCGCCCAGTCAACTGCTCGGTGATTGGCAAATTCTTCATAGCTTTTCCAGTCAATGTTGTTGGTTGCGTTGCCGATTCTGAAAACCGAGTACAGCAGCAGGTTTACCTGCCCTGAACGCCCGCCGACAATTAAATCAGTACCAGAAATGGTGTTGGCAAAACTGTCTTTGGCTTGAGTGCGAATTCGCTCTACGCCTAACAGAAGGACAACAGAAATCGCGACGGTCATGATGGTAAGAATCGCCGTCGCTTTGCGGTTCATCAGGCTTTTCCAAGCGAGCTTTACTACGGCACTCATGATGCGGCTCCTAGGGTTTGCGCTTGATTGATTTCAGGCAAGTTGAGTGTTCTGTGGAAGAGAGATTCCAGAGTTGGATCATGGCTAACAAAAACCAATGTAGCGTTGGCAAGATTGGCTTGTTCCATCAATAACTCAATAAACGCTTTGCGGTTGTCATGATCCAAGGCTGAAGTTGGCTCGTCAGCGATAACCAGTTCAGGTTGGCCGATCAGTGCGCGGGCAGCTGCAACGCGTTGTTGCTGGCCAATGCTCAGCTCAGAGACAGGCTTATGGTGCAGTGCTTTCGGAAGATGCAAACGTTCTAGCAGTGATGTTGCTTGCTCTTCAAGCGTTGCAGTCGAAGCGTTTGGTGCAACGCGATCTCGGCGAATTTTGCTGAATTGGCATGGGATTAGGACGTTTTCGATCACATTCAAGTAAGGCAACAAATTGAATTGTTGGAAGATATAGCCAATGTGATCGGCACGAAATTTGTCTCTTTGACTTGCTCTTAAGCTAGCAAGATCGGTATCAAGTACAGACAGAGAACCCGATGTAAGAGTATTGATTCCAGTCAGTAGGGCAAGCAGAGTCGATTTACCACAGCCGCTAGGGCCTTTGATAAAGACATGTTCACCTTGAGCGATGTGTAAGTGTGGAATATTAATGGTCGCGTTTTCAGAGCCGGGCCAGACAAACTGGGCATTAGCAAGCTCAACAACGTTTGACGTGGTTTCAGTCATAATAAATTACCAAAGCAATGGCGTGTGAGTAAGTACTCACACGCCATGTGAGTTATTTAATTGCGATCTTTGTGTTGCCTTTGTTCAACGTTGTCGCTGACTGAGTAGTGTCAGTGAATAGATTTGCGCTGATTGATTCTGTCGCTGGGAACTGCTTGAACCAAGTTGTATCAATGCTGTTTAGGTCTGCGACTGAATCACAGTGGTAACGGTATTCAACAGTAAACTCACCGTGGCCGCCGTGTTCATGATCGTGGCCTTCATGGTCGTGACCTTCGTGATCGTGGTGCTCATGGCCGTCATGGTCATCATGTGCATGCTCATCATGACCTTTGTGCTCGTGATCATGGTCGTGCTCATGTTTGTCATGATCGTGACCTTCGTGGTCATGCTTATCGTGGTCGTGGCCTTCATGATCATGGTGGTCATGACCTTCGTGAGAATCTTGGCCTAGCGTGTGAGATACATGAACATCTTCAATCACACATTTTGCTTGTTGGTTGATAGCAAATAGCTTGTCTGTATCTTTTAGCGCAGCAATCGCTTGTTTAAGTGCTTGCTCTTGCTCCGCATTTTCTGGTGCGTGTTCAAAGCCCACTACGTCAGCGCCTGGAGAAGTGATTTCAATCAATAGGTCTTTACCGTCTTGAGCAATATTGAATTCTACGTGACCGTGAACGTGCGCTTCGTGCTGACGATATTCTTCTGCGTGAGCAGTTGCTGTTAGTGATAGGCCGATAACAAGAGCTAGAGCGTGTTTAGATGGCATTTTCTTTTTCCTAATTTGCTTAATTATTTTGCTGTGGTTGCTGAATTAAATCATGAGGTTAGCAACCAGTTTTGTTTCTAGTATGGGGACTTCTTAAGTTTAAGCAAATATCGGCGGCGCACGTGCTGTGTAGCGCACATCACTGACATTTAAGTGCTTTTCGATAACGTCAGAATGCGTTGAACGTTGATACGTTGGAGCGAGAATTTCTGGTCGAGCCTTAACCAGACCATGATGAGCTCCTGCAAACATTTGGCAGTGATGGTGGCTGTGATGTTCTGGAATTAGGTCAAGTTCATGGGCAATGGTAGCGAAATTCCATACGATCAGTAACGCAACACTGAGCAAGACAACAGTGCGACGCCAATGATGTGTGGTTGCTAGCCAGCGATAGTGCATCTTAAAGCCCGAAATGATACTTGGTGTTATAATATAACATCCATTTTCGCTAAAAGTTCACTCTTTTGTTAGTGCAGAGCAAATTATCTTTGGTGAAAGAAGTGCTTATGAGAAGAGTAATCTGGGAGAGATAAGGAAGTCGCTCCCTGCCAAGTGTGGCAAGGAGCGTAAAACAGCTAGATGTTTTGTTTGATAAGTCCAAGTACTTGCGTGATTTCATCAGGAGTCAGTGCGCCTTCTTTGATGAACAACACTTTACCTTGTTTATCTTGCACAATTATTGCAGAGCTTTCTTCTTTTAGGGCCCAAGAGCTTGCTACTACACCGTTTTCATCCAGAACCATAGAAGACCAAGGAAATTCTTGTTTGCTGTCTTGTGCTGAAGACTTCACAAACGAGCCTGTTCCCCAAACTGCATCATCTTGATTGATGATGGTTGTGGTTTGGTAAGCGTCTGCTGGGAATTTTGCGTCAGTAAGTGCGACCATCAATGGTGCATTCATTTCTTTTGAGCTGCTGCGTCCTGCAATAGCCTGAATAACTCGGACCTTACCTAGCATCTGTTGAGTTGCCCAAGGTTGGTAAGCCACACCTTCACCTTGCAGTACGATTTCACCGTAAGCATCAACTTTTGCTGCGGGTACACTCTCTCCAAGAGACAGGTTGTGAGCAAGCGCTAGACCCGGAGTAAGAGCAAGGAAAAGAGGGAGGAGAGTCTTAGTTTTCATATTGTTATGTTCCATATGGGTTGTGAGACTTCCCAAGTATATACTTACAGTGCATAAAAATGTAGAACCGTTTATAACAATTCTTTAACGTATGATGTCTAATATTGTTGCGTTAACGTTGAAATTTGATAGAATGAACCACGTCGCAAATTGCGCATAAAAGGTTGCCAAGGAAAGAGCAATCAGTGTTTTCTCAAAAGGATGTTGAGGTTGGTTATGCTACGTGAGTTTGCTGTTTACCGTCCACGTCAGGTGGCGCGTTTCGTAAAGACTTTATTCAAAGGTCAGTTTTCAATTGCAGGTGTGGGTGAGTTCCGTTTTGATAACGGCAAAGTACTATTACCTGACGTTAAAAATCCCAAACAACTCTCTGTATTTAGAGAAGTAAACCAAGCGATATTATCGCTCCCGGTATAATGACAAGATTTGTAAAAGAGCGACTTTCGTCGCTCTTTTTCGTTTCGGATTAACCTTGAAGGCTCGGTGGGAAGCAAACGCCTGTGCCGCCCAATCCACAATAACCGTTTGGGTTTTTTGCTAGATATTGCTGGTGGTAGGTTTCTGCAAAGTAGTAAGGGCCCGCAGCTTGGATTTCTGTCGTGATTGCCGCTCGCTGATCTTCTTGCAACGCTTGTTGATATTGGATTTTTGATTTTTCTGCCACATCTTGTTGTTCTGGCGAGTAGGTATAAATCGCAGAACGGTACTGAGTTCCTAAATCGTTACCTTGGCGCATCCCTTGCGTAGGGTCGTGTCTTTCCCAAAACGTTGCCAGTAATTGCTCCAGAGAAATTATGCGCTCGTCGAATACGACGCGAACCACTTCGGTATGGCCAGTTTTGCCTGTACAAACTTCATCGTAAGTGGGATTTTGCGTGTAACCACCTGCGTAACCGACGGATGTTGATACGACGCCTTCAAGTTGCCAAAACAGGCGTTCAGCGCCCCAAAAGCAGCCCATTCCGAATAAAATTTGTTGTTGGTGAGATTGAGGCTGAGCCGTTAAACTCGATTGATTTACAAAATGAGTGTCATCGATTTGCATTGATGCCTCTCGACCAGGCAGTGCATCTTCTATACTGATCATTGTCTGTTTGTTGAGCATGGTATTTGTCCTTCAATACGTGTCTTAATTTTGCGAATTATTTTATTCAGTCTGAATATGATGTTGTGATGACATAGACCGTAGTAAACCTATTAATATTACAGACTTAGCCTTTAATTGGCGTTATTATTGTTTACGTTTATTTAACCTCGTCCAGCTAAAAAGCATGATAAGAAAAGCTACCCCGATAATTGCTAGCCTCCTTGCCTTTTCTCATAGCGCTTACGCCGATGTTTCCCTGACGATTAAGGGCATCGATGGCGCGCTAGAAGATAATGTGAACGCTTATTTGTCTTCAATTCCCGAAGACGACTACTCTACGTCTTTGCGCTTTCAGGCGCGATTGGAACAAAGTATCACTGAAGCGTTGAATGCGCTCGGCTATTATCATGCGAAAATTTCATACACTATTACGAAAGATAATGATGAACTGATCGTCAACGTCAAACCTGGCGAGCCGGTCAGAATAAAAAAGATGGACGTGGTGATTTCGGGTGAAGCCGAGAAAGATGAAGAGTTCACGAATCTCATCAATAAATCACGATTGAAAGAAGGTCGTATCCTCAATCAAGGGGAATATGACGCTTTGAAATCGGGAATTCGCAACTTAGCGCTGCAACGCGGTTACTTTAATGGCGACTTTAAACTGAGTCGTCTAGAAATTGTACCAGAGCTAAACGAAGCGAATGTCCGTCTGCACTATGACAGTGGTATTCGCTATCACTTTGGTACGGTTGAAATTCTGGGCAGTCAGATCTGGGAAGATCGCGTAGACTCTCTGCGTCCATTTAAAACTGGTGAGCCTTACTTGGTTTCCGAAGTTGGCGAATACAACCAAAATTTATCTAACACCGATTGGTTCTCTTCGGTGTTTGTCGAGCCGGACCTGAGTAAGTTGGATGATGGTCGTGACTTGCCGATCAAAGTCTCTCTTGCTCCTGCAGCGAAAAACCAATTAGAAACGGGTATTGGTTACTCTACCGATACCGGTGTGCGCGGTACGCTGAAATGGAAAAAGCCATGGGTAAGCGCTCGTGGCCACAGTTTTGATACCGCGCTTTCGCTATCGAAACCAGAACAAACCATTACCGCGGGCTACAAAATCCCACTCGATGATGTACTGCATGAGTACTACCAACTTCAGTTTGGTTTGAAGCACCTTGATAACCGCGATACGGAGAGTTTGGAATCGAATCTTGCGGTAGAGCGTCACTGGATCACCGATGGTGGTTGGCACAAGACTTTGTACGTTCGTCACTTGTACGAAAACTTCTCGCAAGGTTTGCAAGAAGATGGTGTGCAATTTGTTCTGCCGGGGGCGTCGTTCTCTCGTACACGAACTCGTGGCGGCAACATGCCAATGTGGGGTGATAAGCAGAGTGTGACCGTTGAATACGGCGACCCTGCATTGTTGTCTGAAACGCGCGTTCTTCGTCTTCTTGGACGTACGTCTTGGATTCGTGGGATTGGTCAGAACCATCGTGGCTTATTCCGCCTAGAAGGTGGTGCCAACATCACTGATGAATTTGAAAAGCTATCGCCATCGCTGCGTTTCTTCGCCGGTGGTGACAACAACATTCGTGGTTATGGTTATGAGTCTATCTCGCCAACAGATGCCAGTGGGGCATTGACTGGTGCGAAGTACATGGTGACCAGTACGCTCGAGTATCAATATCGCGTACATGGTAACTGGTGGGGCGCAGTCTTCTACGATATCGGTGACGCATTTAATGAAACCCCAGTCTGGAAATCAGGCGCGGGTGTGGGCATTCGCTGGGCATCTCCAGTTGGTCCGGTCAGCTTTGACTTCGCTTGGGGTCTAGACTCTGAGCCAGATCCAGAATTCCGCATCCACTTCTCATTGGGGCCTGAGCTATGATGAAAACAACCTTGAAGTGGACGAAATGGTTCTCAATCGGTCTGCTGAGTCTAATTCTTTTGCTGGCGATCTTCGTCGGCACCATTCTATTTACGCATCCAGGTTTAAAGCTGGCGCTTTGGGGCGCAGAGAAAGCTTTACCACAACTTAAAGTTGAGCAAATTCAAGGTTCATTGTTCCCTCGATTTGCTTTACGCAACGTCAGCTTTGTTGACGAGTCGCTAAATGTTGATGCAAAGGTTGAGAGCTTAACGCTCGCGATCAACTTCCGTTGTTTCTTTGATCCGAAAGTGTGTGTGGATGAGTTAGCTCTGCAAGGTGTGAACTTCCAAATGCCGGAACTGCCTCCTGCAAGTGAAGAGCCGGAAGAAGAAACCCCGCCGCTGCGTTCCATCAGCACTCCAGTGCCGATCTTCGTTAATAAAGTCAGCTTTAACGACATCAACCTCAACATCTTAGGAAACAAAATTGACTGGCAAGATTTCTCAACGGCGTTGTCGATGCAGGGTGATCGTTTAGTCATTGCACCAACGGCATTGAAAGCCATCAATGTGGCTCTTGCACCAAGCGAAGAGGCGACAGAAGAGCAATCTACACAAGCACCAGAGGCCAAAGCTGCAGACGAGAAAGGCGAGTCACAAACCAAGGTGGCTCAACAGTCAGCAAATACAGCATCTGAAGCGACAGAAAAAACGCAACCATCAGAACAAGCCTCAACTCAAGAGGTTGCTGCAAAACAACAAGATAAGGCACAGCCTCAAGCAACGGCAGAAGCTGAGCCTGAAGGTATTGTTTTACCAGAGGTATGGATTCCACTGACCATCGACGCGCAGCGTCTTGATATTCATGACTTTAAATTATCTGGTGACACGCCGGTTATCGTTCATCACTTAGGACTCGAAGCAACGGCGGGCGGTGATAAAGTCGATGTTAAAACGCTTGAGCTTGATATGCCGGAAGTAGAAGGTCAGCTAAGTACGCAAGTGACATTATCGGCTGATTACCCAATTCAAGCGCAGATTGATGCCTTGGTTAAACAAGCGGACGTGAAAGGCCAGAAGTTATCGTTATCTGCGTCTGGCTCTGTGGGTGATTTGTCATTACAAGCAACGCTTTCTGATCTGGTTAAAGCCAAGATTGAAGGTCAAGTACAACCGCTTAAACCTGAGTTGCCATTTGATATCAAACTGAAAGATGTCGAAGCACAATGGCCATTAAGTGGAAAAAGTGACTATCAAGTCTCTGTGCCGAGTTTAGAAACAAAAGGCTCACTAGATGGCTACACCGTTGCGCTAGAAACGAAGGCATCGGGTAAAGATATCCCAGCAGTCGATGTGGCGCTGAACGGCAAAGGTACGCTTGAACAGATTGATTTAGGCAGCATTGTAATCAAAACGCTAGGTGGTGAGTTAGCGGGTAAGGTCATGGCTAACTGGGCGGCGCCAATCAACTGGCAAGCCGATCTGAACCTGAAGAACATTCAACCAGGTTTACAGTGGCCAGAAGCCGAAGGATATATCAGCGGTAGTCTATCGACTTCAGGCTCATTAACCGATCAAGGTGGCTGGCAAGTGAGTCTGCCTAAACTGGACATCGACGGTATTCTACGTGGCTACCCATTAAATATTGAAGGCCAATTAGATGCCGCGGACAAGAATGGTAAAGGCGAAGACATTCAACTGAACACTCAAGGTTTAGCCTTGTCTCATGGCCCTAACTCATTGCGAGCGAAAGGTAAGATCGACAAGCAAATCTTAATGGATGTTGAGGTTAACTTCCCTGATTTCGCGAAAAGCGTGCCGGATCTTGGCGGTAATATGAATGGTAATATCGCACTTCGCGGTAGCCTGAAACAGCCAGATATCAACTTAGATCTCGCGCTTAACCAAGTGAATTGGCAACAACAAGCGAAGGTCGAGACGATTACCCTGAAGGGTGATGTGACACCTCTGCCTGCACCGAAAGCTGATGTGAGTTTGATTGCGAAAAACATCACTTACGATGACATCAAAATCGACAGCGCAGATCTTGAAGTGACGGGTGATGAGAAACTGCATCAACTGACATTGGATGTGGTATCAGACATCGTTTCAAGCAGCTTAGAAATTGAAGGTACGTTTAAGCAGAAACCAGAAATGATCTGGGATGGTGCATTGCGCCGACTCACGCTAAGCACACCACAAGGACCTTGGGCACTGCAGAAATCGACGGCAGTGAAAGTTAACATCGACAAACAAGTAGCTGATGTACAAGCGCACTGTTGGTTACAGTCTAAGTCGAGCGTGTGTTTGAGTGAGGACATCAGCGTTGGTAAGAGCGGCGAAGCGAAGTTAGCCATCACCAACTTTGACTTTGACCAAATCAAACAATTCTTACCGCCAGAAACCAAACTGCAAGGTTCGGTGAATGCGAACGCGTTTGCGAAATGGGCACCAGACATGAAACCGGAAGTCACGGTAAATGTGGATATGCCAAAAGGTCAGGTTGAGCAAACGCTAGAGCAACCAATCAAGGTCGGTTGGGAAAGCGTGAGCCTCAAAGCAAAATTAGCTCAGGATAAGTTAGATGCTGAGTGGCTACTTGACATCACAGACAACGGTGATTTATCCGGTAAGGTAGCGTTGAATGACGTTTCTTCAGAAAAGCCAACTATCGACGGTAAAGTGTCACTATCGACGTTCCATCTCGATTTCTTAGCCCCGCTGATTGGTGAATACAGCTTGTTCAAAGCGAACATGAATACGGATCTGGCTCTGTCGGGTGATGTGATGCACCCGAAGGTCAACGGCCAATTCTTGATTGACCAAATGAAGCTGCAGGGTGAAGTGACGCCAATCGATATCAACTCTGGCCAAGTCGCGATTAACTTTAAAGGTCACCAAGCGGATTTAGACGCTGGCATTATTACGCCGGATGGCAAGTTGGAGATTAACGGTGATGCAGATTGGCGCGATCTAGAAAACTGGCACACCAAAGCTCGTGTGTTTGCTAAAGAGCTGAAAGTCGATATGCCGCCAATGGTGCGAATCAAGGTCGAGCCAGATATGACCATTGATGTCACACCGAAACTTGCCAAGGTAGAAGGTAATATCAATTTACCGTGGGGACGTATCTTGGTGGATGAATTGCCGCCAAGCGCAGTTGGTGTCTCGAGCGATACTGTTATTTTGAACAAAGACATGCAGCCGGTCGATGGTGAGCCAGCGCTGCCGTTTAATGTCGAAACCGACATCAACATTAAGATTGGCGATGACTTCCAGTTATCTGCATTTGGCCTAAAAGGCGACTTGCAAGGTAACTTGAACGTGACGCAAAAAGACAAAGGTCCATTCATTGTCGGTGAAGTGAATATCGTCGACGGTTCTTACCGTTCATTCGGCCAAGACTTGGTGATTGAAGAAGGTAAGATCATGATGAATGGTCCAGCGGATCAGCCTTACGTATCGATTAAAGCGATTCGTAACCCAGACAACACGCAAGATGATGTGACGGCAGGTGTTCGAGTGACGGGCCCTGCGAGTGACCCAACAGTAGAAATCTTCTCGGATCCTGCTATGCCACAAGCAAACGCGCTGTCTTACCTATTGCGTGGTCAAGATATCGATGCGGAGTCGGGCGGTAACGCGATGACCACAACCTTGATCGGTCTCAGCTTGGCGAAGAGCGGTAAAGTCGTGGGTGAAATCGGTGAAGCCTTTGGTGTACAAGACCTGCAATTGGATACGGCAGGCTCTGGTGATGATTCTCAGGTGACGGTGAGTGGTTACATTCTGCCGGGTCTTCAAGTGAAATACGGCGTGGGTATCTTTACCTCTTTAGGCGAATTCACTGTTCGTTACCGTTTGATGAAAGATTTGTACTTAGAAGCGGTATCCGGTGTTGATAGTGCGGTTGATCTGCTTTACCAATTTGAATTCAACTAAGCTTAGCTTTTAAACATAACTAAGGAGTGGTTATGCAGCATTTGGTTTTTGTGTATGGCACCTTGCGCAAAGGAGAGCACAACCATCACTTTTTGAGTACTGCCGAATTTCTTGGGCATCATCAAACCGATGCCCAGTTCGCGCTTTATGACTTGGGGCCTTACCCCGCTTTGTCGATGGGGCAGCAAGTCATACAAGGCGAAGTGTACTTGATTGATAATGACACCTTGGTTGAGCTAGATAAGCTGGAAGATGTGCCGGTTGAGTATCGAAGAGAAATCATTGCGACGCCATTTGGCCAAGCTTGGATCTACTTATATCAAGACACAGAACAACTTACGGAAGAGATAGCATCTGGCGATTGGTGCCAACGCGTGTGAACTATACTTAGACCAGTAACGTATGCATTGACGATATATACAACAAAGACTTGGGAGGTCTGCGATGAAATATCTTTCACCAATCATACTGCTGCTACTGGTCGGTTGTTCAAATACCGCGCCACCTAGTGGCAACGACAGCATGGAATGGAAACAATATGGTATGCAGCGTGCAGAAGCGGGCGATACCAAACTGTCTATGCAAGAGTTCAATAAAGGCGATGAGCTATACATGGCTTACAGTAATGGTTACGAAAGTGGTCGAGCTAATTACTGCGCTCAAGACGCTTTTACACTCGGTGAAAGTAGGCGTTACTACCGTGGTATTTGTGATGACCTAGACGACCGATTCCGTCGTGAATACGAGTTGGGTCGCACAGCGAAGGGCAGTAAACGTTACTAGCAAGCAATCAGTAAGGAGTGATTATGAGATTATTCGTGGTCGGCGCTATGTTACTTTTCCTCAACGCTTGTGCTCAGACAACGTTACCAACCTCTGTGAGCGTGACAAACTGGCAGGCTTTCGGTAAGCAATCAGCGTTAGACGGAGCGATTGAATTATCGGAAGAGCGCATCGCCAAGTTAGATGACACTAATCGTGCTACTCCTGAACTCATCACGGCATACAAAACTGGCTATCAAGAAGGTAAACAAGAATACTGCGAGCAAAGTGCTTACATTCTTGGCGTACAGGGCGCGCCTTACTTTGGTATCTGCGATGACGTTGATCCATTTTTTCAAAACGATTATGAATCAGGTAGGCTATCGACGGCTGGTGGTTACTAACGATATATCGTGAAAACAAAAAAGAGCTGCCTGTGTGCAGCTCTTTCTCTTTTTAACGTTCGCGGTTATTTGCTTTGCGCACGCTCGTAAGATTCTAGGATTTCTGCTTTCGCTGCAGCCACATCTGCCCAGCCATCCACTTTCACCCATTTACCTGCTTCAAGCTCTTTGTAACGCTCAAAAAACTGTGTGATTTGGGCTTTGAGTAGTTCTGGAATATCGTCCACATCTTGAATGCCTTCGTACTCTTTCGAGATTTTAGAATGCGGCACAGCGAAGACTTTCGCATCTTCACCCGATTCATCCGTCATCTTCAATACGCCAACTGGGCGACAACGAATCACAGAACCTGGCATCAATGGGTAAGGAGTAGGAACCAGTACGTCAACTGGGTCACCATCTAGAGAAAGGGTCTCGTTCACGTAGCCGTAGTTACATGGGTAGAACATTGGCGCAGACATGAAACGGTCGACAAATACAGCACCAGTGTCTTTATCTACTTCGTATTTGATTGGATCCGCGTTAGCAGGGATTTCGATAACGACATAGATATCGTCAGGCAGTGATTTACCTGCTGGTACGTTGTTTAAGCTCATTTGAATATTCCTTTTCATTGAGGATTAAGCGTTTAGAGGCTTAATCTGGCTAACATTTACGCAGTTCACTTTAACGACAAAAACGCGGCAGGTAAACACCTGCCGCGTTGGACAAAGGTCTGAAATTAGTCTTCTTCGCGATTCAGCTCAAGAAACTCTTCGACTTTGTTGACCATGTTCTTTGAACCCACAAAGAAAGGCACACGCTGGTGCAGTTCGGTCGGTTTCAAATCCATAATGCGGTTTACACCGTCAGACGCCAGACCGCCAGCTTGCTCAATTAAGAATGCCATTGGGTTGCACTCGTACAACAGACGTAGTTTGCCTTGAGGGTGGCTTTGCGTGCTTGGGTACAAGTAAATGCCGCCTTTCAGCAGGTTACGATGGAAGTCCGCAACCAGTGAGCCGATGTAGCGAGAAGTGTATGGGCGACCATCTTCAGGCACATTCTCCTGACAGTACTTGATGTACTTCTTCACGCCTTGCGGGAAGCGGATGTAGTTACCTTCGTTGATCGAGTAGATTTTGCCGTCTTCTGGGATCATCATGTTTTCATGAGAAAGACAGAAGCTGCCAATCGATGGGTCGTAAGTGAAGCCGTTTACGCCATTACCCGTGGTGTAAACCAGCATAGTAGATGAGCCGTAAATCACGTAGCCAGCCGCCACTTGTTTGTGACCAGGCTGTAGGAAGTCTTCTTCTGTTGGCGGGGTACCAATAGGAGAAACTCGACGGTAAATAGAGAAAATCGTACCGACTGATACGTTCACATCGATGTTTGATGAGCCATCGAGTGGGTCCATTAGTACAACGTACTTTGCGTTTTGGTTGAGTTCTTTGTTGAACGCAACCGCTTCATCTTCTTCTTCACTTGCAACGCCACACACTTGGTCACGTGCTTCAAGTGCTGCTTTGAACTTGTCGTTCGCGTATACATCAAGCTTTTGCTGATCTTCGCCTTGTACGTTTTCCGTACCTACAGCGCCGGTGATATCACCAAGACCTGCCGCGTTGATTTCGCGGTTAACAATTTTGGCAGCTAAACGAATGGAAGCTAAGAGAGATGAAAGATCACCGCTAGCGTGGGGGAAATCCGCTTGTTTCTCAACAATGAATTCGCCTAGGGTGCGCAGTCCTGACATGGTTTATCCTTACATTTTTCATTTCGTTGGGGGTGTCGCGCAATGGGTCATCTCTTTATGGATGTTAAACGATTGCGCTAGATGTAAGTTTATGACGCGGATCTTATTAATGGTAATGAAGTAACCGACTGAGATCTCAATTTATTTGTCTTATTGCATAAGAAGTCTGTCACTTGGTTAATGCTTGGTCAGTCAGTACTAAGCCCTGTCAGATTTGTGAAAGAGACTGCACGAACAGGGCGAAAGGCACTCGCTTTTCTGGTGGTTATCACGATAATGAAAGGATTAAAGAAAGCATTACAAGGTTAAGTTTATGCACATTCATATCTTGGGTATCTGCGGCACGTTTATGGGCGGTGCGGCAATTTTAGCGCGTCAGCTAGGTCATAAAGTGACGGGTTCGGATGCCAACGTTTATCCACCAATGAGCACCCTGCTGGAGTCTCAAGGTATTGAAATTATTGAAGGCTTTGACCCTTCTCAGCTTGACCCTCAACCTGATCTTGTGGTGATTGGTAACGCAATGAGCCGTGGTAACCCATGTGTTGAGCATGTGTTGAATACCAATATGCGTTACACCTCTGGCCCACAATGGTTACAAGAGTTCTTATTGCACGATCGCTGGGTTCTGGCGGTATCGGGTACCCATGGCAAAACCACTACTTCAAGCATGCTGGCTTGGATCTTAGAAGACTGTGGCTACCAGCCGGGTTTCCTTGTCGGTGGTGTGTTGGGTAACTTTGGTGTGTCGGCACGCTTGGGTGAAAGTATGTTTTTCGTCGTTGAAGCGGACGAATACGACAGTGCTTTTTTCGATAAACGATCTAAGTTTGTTCACTACCACCCACGCACATTGATCATGAACAACCTTGAGTTTGATCATGCAGACATCTTCGACGATCTTGAAGCGATTAAACGTCAATTCCACCACTTAGTGCGCACTGTTTCGGGGAACGGTTTGATCCTTGCACCGAAGCAAGATCAGTCGTTGCAAGACGTGATCGAGCGCGGTTGTTGGACTGAAAAGCAGTTCTCTGGTGTGGATGGTGATTGGCAAGCACACAAACTGGTTGTTGATGGTTCTAAATTTGAAGTGTCACTGCAAGGTGAGAAATTGGGGGTCGTAGATTGGGACCTTGTTGGTGACCACAACGTGGATAACGCTCTTATGGCCATTGCAGCTGCACGTCATGTTGGTGTTGCGCCGGAACTGGCTTGTCAGGCTCTCGGTCGTTTTATCAATACCAAACGCCGCTTAGAGCTGAAAGGTGAAGAGCAGGGCGTGACGGTTTACGACGATTTTGCTCATCATCCAACGGCTATTGAACTGACATTGGGCGGTTTACGTAACAAAGTTGGCGAAAAACGTATTCTTGCCGTTTTGGAGCCACGCTCAGCGACGATGAAGCGCGGTGTTCATAAGAATACTTTAGCGGCTTCTCTGCACAGTGCTGATGAGGTGTTCCTCTTCCAACCAGACAACATTGATTGGTCGGTACAAGAGATTGCCGACCAGTGTAAACAACCTGCTTTTGTGGATGCAGAGATGGACAGCTTTGTCGCAAAAATCGTAGAACAAGCACAGCCGGGTGACCAAATCCTCGTAATGAGTAATGGTGGCTTTGGTGGTATCCACGGCAAGCTTCTAGAACAACTGAAACAAAAAGCTTAATGACATCTATGCAGCAAAAAGTAACCCCTAAAAAAGCCATCACATTAGCACTAACGGGCGCCTCTGGTGCCCCGTATGGGCTCCGTCTTCTTGAATGCTTGGTTGCCGCGAACTACCACGTGTATGTGCTGATCTCTTCGGCTGCGCGAGTGGTAATGGCGACCGAACATGACCTGAAACTACCAAGCGGCCCTGAAGCGGCGCAAAAGGCGTTAGTTGAGCATCTCAACTGTAATCCAGATAACATCACCGTTTGTGGTAAAGACGACTGGTTCTCGCCAGTGGCGTCTGGCTCAGCTGCACCAAAACAAATGGTGGTGTGTCCATGTTCCGCGGGCAGTGTCGCAGCCATTGCACATGGCATGTCAGATAACCTAATTGAACGTGCAGCAGACGTGGTGATGAAAGAACGCGGACAGTTATTACTTGTGGTGCGTGAAACGCCTTTCTCTACGCTGCATCTGGAAAACATGCACAAGCTCTCGCAAATGGGCGTCACCATTATGCCGGCAGCGCCAGGCTTCTATCATCAGCCTAAGAGCATTGAAGACTTGGTTGACTTTATGGTGGCAAGAATTCTCGATCACCTCGGTATTGAGCAAGGCTTGGTGCCACGTTGGGGTTATGACCAACGTTGATTGTGTAATCAATAAAAGACCTTTACAATCCATCCAACTCATCGGGGAGCAAACCCATCAGGTATTGATCTTATCAATACCAAGGGGCGCTGAGACCTAATTGTTTAACATTGTTGAGCAGACAGGGACCCGTATTACCTGAACCAGATAATGCTGGCGTAGGAATTGAGTCTGGATATTGGAAGTCCTAAATACCGCCTCAACCCTGTGCCGCTCAACTCATGTTAATAATGCAAATGGAGAGCGAGCAGTGAAAACCACTCTTAGTCTGATTGCCCTTGCAACCATCACTTCTACTTCAGCGTTTGCTGCTGAAAACACCCTAACAGTCTACACTTACGACTCTTTCGCTGCCGATTGGGGACCGGGTCCTAAAGTTGAAAAAGCGTTCGAAGCCAAATGCGGTTGCGACGTTAATTTCGTTGCTCTGGATGACGGTGTTTCAATCCTTAACCGCCTTCGCTTGGAAGGAAGCAACAGCAAAGCGGATATCGTGTTAGGTTTGGATAATAACCTGATGGCGGAAGCGAAAAAGACTGGGCTTCTGGCTGAGCACAACGTTGATACCTCAAAGACGACCTTGCCTAACGGTTGGAAAGACAAAACCTTCGTACCGTACGATTACGGCTACTTCGCGTTTGTGTACAACAAGGAGAAGTTGGCGAATCCTCCAAAGAGCATGAAAGAGCTGGTGGAAGAGCGTGATGATCTAAAAGTGATTTATCAAGACCCTCGCACTTCGACGCCGGGACAAGGTTTGATGTTGTGGATGAAGTCCATCTACGGCGATGATGTGACCCAAGCGTGGAAGCGACTGGCGACTAAAACCGTTACGGTTACAAAAGGTTGGTCAGAAGCTTACTCGATGTTCTTGAACGGTGAGTCAGATTTAGTGCTGTCTTACACGACCTCTCCCGCGTACCATTTGATTGCAGAAGATGACGCGAAATACGCAAGTGCAGATTTTGCCGAAGGGCACTACATGCAAGTGGAGGTGGCGGCTAAGGTGAAAGACTCAAAGAATGCGGAACTTGCGGATGAGTTTATGAATTTCATCTTGAGTGATGAGTTCCAATCGGCAATGCCAACAGGTAACTGGATGTACCCAGTGACTGACGTTGAATTACCAAAAGGCTTTGAAACTCTGAGCGTACCAAGCAAACCACTTAGCTTTAGTGCAGACGAAGTCGCGAAAATGCGCAAGACTTGGATTCGCGAGTGGCAAAGCGCATTGACGTTCTAATATAGGTTCTACTTTTGAATTCTGTTCCGAAAATAGGGTTAGGGGTCGCGATGATTATCGCGACCTTTGTTGTTTCTGCCTTAGGTGCTTTGATTGTTCAAGCGCCTTCACTCGATGTGTCTATGGTGTGGGGAGACCCATACTATCAACACGTCACCCAGTTCAGTTTCTACCAAGCTTTTCTTTCGACACTATTGAGTGTTGGCGTTGCTATTCCTGTTGCTCACGCACTTTCTCGACGTGAGTTCTTGGGGAAGTCTCTATTACTCAAGTTGTTTGCGTCTACCTTAGTTCTACCTGTGCTGGTCGGTGTATTTGGCTTATTGGCGATTTACGGTAACAGCGGCTTATTAGCGCAGTGGCTGAAAAGTATCGACGCTGAGCTGCCGTTTTCCATCTATGGCCTGAACGGTATTTTACTTGCGCACGTGTTCTTCAATATGCCTTATGCAGCGCGACTCCTTTTGCAGGCATTAGAATCGATCCCAGCAGAGCAACATAAACTGTGCGCACACCTTGGAATGAGCCATTGGGACAAGTTTCGTTGGGTGGAATGGCCACGCCTAAGGCAGCAATTGCCACACGTAAGCGGCTTGGTGTTTATGCTTTGCTTTACCAGTTTTGCCACCGTGATGGCATTAGGCGGCGGACCGAAATCGACCACCATTGAACTCGCCATTTATCAGGCTATTAAGTTCGATTTTGATCTGCAAGCTGGGGCGCTTTTGGCACTGTGGCAAATGCTACTATGTGGCTTGTTAGCAATTGGCGTACAGAAGTTGACGAGGCCAGTTTCAGTAAGCGCTGGCAGTACATCGGTACAGCAATATTTAACGAAGGATCATGGGTGGTCAAAAGCTTGGGATAGCTTTTGGATCATAGGTGCCTTTTTACTAGTCATACCGCCGCTTGTGATGGTGGTGTTCAGTGGTATCAATCAGCAAGTTTGGTCGGTACTGACCGATGAACGTTTTTGGTCAGCACTGCTTTATTCACTCAAAGTTGCGGTACTGGCGAGCTCTCTTGCCGTTGCAGCAGGCGTATCGATTTTGCTGACCAGTCGACGTTGGCGATTGCAGTATAAAAATACTCGCGCCGATCAAATTGAGCTTATCGGAACCATCATTTTAGTGACACCAGGTTTGGTGATTAGCACAGGACTGTTTTTACTGCTGCGTTCGTTTACTGATGTATTCAGCTTAGCGTTTTTTGTCGTGATTTTGGTTAATGGCTTGATGGCATTGCCTTACGTCATCAAGACTTTATCTCAACCTATGTTGCACATTGAGCAGCAATATCAGTACGTGTGTGCCAGCTTGGGCATGCGTGGTTGGCAACGATTTAAAGTCGTGGAGTGGCAAGCACTGCGTAAGCCGTTTGCACATGCTTTTGCTATTAGCTTTATGTTTGCGATTGGTGACTTAAGTGCGATCGCCTTATTTGGCGGACAAGAATTTAGAACCTTGCCGTTGTACCTATTCCAACTGCTCGGCAGTTATCAGATGGATGCAGCAGCGGTTGTATCGGTTACCTTGCTGTTACTCAGCGTAGGCTGTTTTGCTGTGATTGAAAAAGTATTAAAAACAAAGGGGAAAGCATAATGTTAGTGTTGGATGATGTTCATTACACCTATCAACGTGAGCTATTTCGCTTTAATTTAGAGATTAAGCGCGGACAAATCGTGTCGCTGATGGGACCGAGCGGTGCAGGTAAATCAACGTTGCTCGCTTTGGTCGCTGGATTCATTAATCCTGACCTAGGCGATATCTTGGTTGATGGCACATCTATCGTGAGTAAAGAGCCGTACCAGCGCCCGTTTTCAATGCTGTTCCAAGAACACAATCTGTTTGCCCATCTGTCAGTAAGGGACAACATTGGTTTAGGGTTGCATCCGGGGTTAAAGCTTACTGCAGACCAAAAGCTTCTTGTCGAGCAAGCAGCCAAGCAAGTCGGCGTTGCTGAGTATTTAGATCGCTTACCTGAACACCTTTCTGGTGGTCAGCGCCAGCGTGTGGCACTCGCACGTTGCTTTGTTCAGCCGCATCCGATGTGGCTACTCGATGAGCCTTTCTCTGCACTTGATCCCGTGCTGCGCGAAGAGATGCTGACACTGGTGAAACAGCTTGCGACTGATCGTGGTATTACCGTGTTAATGGTGACGCACCACTTGAGTGATGCAAGAGCGATTGCGAGTCATTTTGCTTTTGTCGCTGGTGGTCAGGTCGAAGCGTCAGGTGACATTGATGAATTGGCAGTATCGCACTCTAGCGATGTTTTAGCAGCGTTTGTGCGAGCGGCAGGGTAGAGCGCCGTTTATCTTGGATGAATAAGGCGAGAGAAAAACAAAAGGTTGATGCGAGCATCAACCTTTTTTAGTTTTGGGAGTTTGAATGAGTACGTTAGCCTTGTGGCTTCACTACCATCACATTGATTGGTGAGTTCTCTACCACTTTGCTCGCTACAGAGCCCAACATCACTTTGTTGATCTTTGAGCGTTTGTGGCTTGGCATTATGATAAGATCGGCACCTAAGCGCTCAGCGTAATCAAGGATGGTTGCATACGCTTTGCCTTCTGCAACGTGTACTTTGTAAATCACTTCATCATCGATGTGCTGGTCAGCAAACGTTTTGAGTTGTTGCTTCACGTCTTGCTTCATCTTCGCAGCCGCATCTTTTGGGAAGTAAGTTGCGACCATCGACATATGAATGCCAGGCAGTACAGTCAGTAAGTGAACTTCCGCGTTGGCTTGTTTTGCTTGCCAAACAGCCAGCTCAACAGCTCGGTCAGAGAAGCCTTGGTCATTTAGATCAACCGGAACAAGAATTTGTTTATACATTCAGTGTCTCTCATCATGGCCCCTTTGTCCTCGGGGCCTAATCGGTTATGCGCTCAACTGTTCCCTACGAGCACGACGTTTTTGGTTCATGGCAAGTACCAGCAAGATCATTAAGCAAGGCACAAATACCCATTCTTTCATTGGGCGCTCTGCGTCTTGAACAATCCATTTGATCTCCCAGTCGAAGTCGACGCCAGACGATTCTGCCGGACTACCAAACTCGACCATGTCTACGATCATTTTGCCGTCGTTCTCGGTTAGCATTAGGCCCATAGAAGAGATGCGCTCTTCTGCAGTTTTTGCTTTATCTTCGAACGGAAGACGTACCGTTTTCTCTACGTAGTCACCTTCTAGGTTTTCACCTGCGACTCGTAGCTCAATGGATTCTCCTACATTTAGCCCTTCCGTGATTTGAGCTATCTCAACCCCAGGGGAAAGAACTTTTGCAGGGTAGATCATGTCCCACCAGAATCCTGGACGGAAGAAAGAGAACGTCAGTACAAGCAACAAGATGGTTTCCCACCACTTGTTACGTGTAAACCACCAACCTTGCGTCGCTGCTGAGAAGATCAACATCGCAATGATTGAGGAGATTACGGTGAGAGCAAGGTGCCACCAAGTGTCGATACCCATCAACAAGAGTTGAGTGTTGAAGACGAACATGAATGGCAGAATTGCGGTTCGAATATCGTAGGTAAAGCCTTGAATACCCGTTCGAATCGGGTCGGACTTAGCAATAGCTGCCGCCGCAAAGGCTGCCAAACCTACCGGAGGCGTATCATCAGCTAGAATACCGAAATAGAATACGAACAAGTGCACCGCAATCAATGGGATGATCAAGCCATGAGCTGCACCCAGAGTTACGATAACGGGAGCCATCAGAGTTGATACCACGATGTAGTTTGCCGTCGTTGGCAGACCCATACCAAGGATCAAGCTGATCACTGCAGTAAACAACAACATTAGGATGATGCTGCCACCAGAGATGAACTCGACGAAGTCTGTCATCACCAGCCCAATACCGGTTAGTGTTACTACACCAACTACCGTACCGGCAGCAGCCGTTGCCACACCGATGCCGATCATGTTGCGCGCACCAGATACCAAGCTCTCTGCTAGGTCGACAAAGCCATCTTTCGTTTGCTCAACCAAGTCACCTTGTTTGGATAGCAAAGCAATCAATGGGCGTTGCGTCAGCAAGATAAAGATCATGAACACGGTTGCCCAGAATGCTGATAGGCCCGGAGAGAAGCGCTCTACGGTTAAACACCAAACCAGCACAACGATTGGTAGCAGATAGTGCAGGCCAGATTTAATCGTCGGACCTGGATCTGGAACCTCTGTGAGTTCTGCATCAATTTCAATTGCGCCATCTTTGGCGTGGTTTGCTGAGATTTTCACCAGTCCGATGTAAGCAATGAGTAGTGCTACGGTTACGATAGGTGTTGCTGCATCGCCGAAGACATCTTTCGTCCAACCCACACCGTAGTAAACCAAAGCACTAATCACGCACAAGCCGAGGATGGTGCCAGTGAATGACAACAGGCTTTGTAACATGGTTGGGTTATGGCGACGAGGAAGACCAGTCATACCTGCTTTACATGCTTCAAGGTGAACGATGTAAATCAGAGCGATGTATGAGATAAGTGCAGGAAGCAGGGCTGCTTTAATTACCTCTACGTAAGAGATACCAACGTATTCCACCATTAGGAAGGCCGCTGCACCCATAATAGGTGGTGTAAGCTGACCGTTAGTTGAGGCTGCAACTTCTACCGCACCGGCTTTTGTGCCAGGGAAACCAACTCGCTTCATCAGCGGAATCGTAAAGGTACCTGTAGTTACTACGTTGGCAATCGATGAGCCAGAAACCAAACCCGATAGACCAGACGCAACAACTGCGGCTTTTGCAGGGCCACCCTTCATATGACCAAGTAATGAGAAGGCTACTTTGATGAAGTAAGCGCCAGCGCCGGCACGTTCAAGCATCGCACCGAAGAGTACGAACAAGAATACGAAAGACGTAGATACGCCAAGTGCAACACCAAATACACCCTCAGTCGTTAACCATAGATGCGACATCGCTTTGTTTAAGCTAGCGCCTTTATGGGCAATGACGTCTGGCATGTATGGGCCAGCAAAGGTGTAAGTTAAGAATACCGCTGCAACCACCATGAGCGGTGGACCTAATGCACGGCGGGTTGCTTCAAGTAGCAAGACCATACCAGTAACCGAAACGACGATATCTACTGTTGTAGGTGCTCCGGAACGTCCTGCTAACTCGGTATAGAAAATATAAATGTAAGCCGCAGCAAAGCTACCCGCGAGTGCTAATACCCAGTCGATGAGTGGGATACGATCACGCGGAGAGTTCTTCATTGCTGGGTAAGCAGTGAAAGCGAGAAAAGTGGCAAAAGTTAGATGAATTGCTCGCGCTTCAGTGTCGTTGAGTACGCCAAAATTAAAAATAAATGGTAGCGGAGAGGCATACCATAATTGAAATAGCGACCAGCACAGCGGAACGAACCATAAGATTCGACCTTGCATGCCCATTGGGCTACGCGCACCTGTATCTGCCTGAGCCACCATCTCTTGCACATCTTGTGACGGAGTGTTGTTCGTCGCCATGTACTTTTTCCTTATTATTGATGGTCCTGTCTGTATTGCGTATCGAGAACCGCCTTCGCTATAACAGTGTAGTGAATAGAGCGAAGTTTGCTTTCGAGTGAATCGCTACAATCCTTCAACCCATTGATTCATAGGTATGGAAAAGTGCGTTTTCTTTTTCTTAGGTGTGTGAGCGCGACTTCCGGGAGAAATCGGCAAAATTGAACAAAGTATGCTGGTTGAAGGTGCTCGACCAGCATACTCAATCAGACAGAAAACCATCCTTTTCTGTCTGAGCTTGAAGTTAGTAGTTGCTTACTTAAGCAGGCCTACTTCTTTGTAGTATTTCTCTGCACCTGGGTGAAGAGGGATTGAAAGGCCAGCTTTCACCATGTCTTCTTTCTTCAGGTTTGCAAATGCAGGGTGTAGACGCTTGAACGTATCGAAGTTTTCGAATACCGCTTTTGCAACGTTGTAAGCTACGTCATCTGAAACATCAGAAGTCGTTACCATTGTTGCCGCAACACCAAAGCTGTTTACGTCTTTGTCTGTACCACGGTACATACCAGCAGGCACTGTGCTGAACGCGTAGTAAGGGTTATCAGCAACGATCTTCTCGATTTCTGGACCAGTTGCTGGAACTAGCTTCGCATCACAAGAGGTTGTTGCTTCTTTGATTGAACCGTTCGGGTGACCAACCATGTAGATAAACGCGTCGATCTTGTTATCACATAGTGCTTGAGAACGTTCTGAACCTTTTAGTTCTGATGCAAGTTTAAAGCTGTCGTTAGTCCAGCCCATTGCATCCATCACTACGCCCATTGTCGCGCGGTCACCAGAACCAGGGTTACCGATGTTTACACGCTTACCTTTAAGGTCTTGAACGTTTTCGATGCCAGAATCTGCACGTGCGATGATGTTAAAAGGTTCGGTATGAAGAGAGAACATTGCACGTAGTTTTTTGTACGGGCCTTGTTCAGCAAACTTACTCGTACCGTTGTAGCCATGGTACTGCCAATCCGATTGCACGATACCAAAGTCTAGCTCGCCAGCACGGATTGTGTTGACGTTGTAAATTGAGCCACCAGTCGATTCTACTGAACAACGGATGTTGTGATCTTTACGACCTTTGTTCACCAATTTACAAATAGCACCACCAGTAGGGTAGTAAACACCTGTAACAGAGCCAGTACCGATAGTAATAAACTCTTGAGCGTTAACTGCGCCTGCGCCCATAACTGCTGCAGCGATAGCGCCTACTTTAAGAAGTTTGTTAAATGCCATGAATTTCCCTTCCTTATATTCATTATTAACCCGGAAATAACCAAAAATTACTTCAGGAGTTTCCTATTTGGAAACGGCATCTTTTCCAATCCAATCGTTTGAAAAAGCGAGCGAATCATAACAAAAAATTGGCAGAAAATTATCCGATTGTTAAAAACTATAGCGAATAAGTCTAAAGTGTGCGTTGGTATGTGGGGATAAATTCGTAGACTAATTCCTTTTAGAACAATTACTTATCTTGCATGTTGGCGAGGGTATTAAAAAAACCAATAGCGTGATGTAAATCACAAATAGGATGGGTAAAAAATAAGCTAAAAAATCAAAAAATTTACATTTTTCATGGGCTACAAAACTCAACTAATTTCATAGCCCACAAACAGTTACTTAGCCTGTGTACTCGAAAAGCTCACACACTGATTTGAACAATTGTTCTGTAGAAACTGGCATTGTCGGGGTAATGAAGATGGTGTCATCACCAGCAACCACACCTAAGATGCCTTCTGATTTGCCTAGTGAGTCCAGTAGGCGAGCAATCAATTGAGCGGCACCTGGGCCAGTGTGGATAACGACAAGAGCTGCGTTATGGTCGATATCTAACACCAGTTCACGCAAAGAGCTGCTCACTGTTGGTACGCCTAACTCTGCTGGTAGGCAGTAAACCATTTCCATTTTTGCGTTACGTGTACGTACGGCACCAAACTTAGTCAACATGCGAGAAACTTTGGATTGGTTGATACTTTCAAAACCTTGTTGTTTTAGTGCATCAACGATCTCACCCTGTGAGCCAAAGCTCTCTTCTTTTAATAAGGCTTTAAAAGCGCGAACTAAGTTATCTTGTTTTTCTGAATTGCGCATAGTCGTTATGATTCTCTTATCAAGGGTCAGCAATTTTGCATATTCTCGCATAGATATTCATGCAGTGCCAAAAAGTCACGACATTATGTTAATTCCATCACTGTAAACCCTAAACAGGATAGGGTTCTTTAAGTATGAAATTGTTGACCTATTTATTGCACTGAATTTCTTGTCATTTCAACAGAATAAACGAATAATCAAGCCTTTGTTTGTAGCACGGTAACAGCGAGTTGCGCGAGGTCGCAAAGCTGGCGTTAATTGATTGTAATCAAGTTGTGATTCCGATAGCTTTATTTCAGCTGGTTACAAAATACCCTACGAATACGTTTATAAGAGAAATACTCTCAAGGAGAACTACATGAAAGTAGCCGTTATTGGTGCCGCTGGCGGCATCGGTCAAGCTCTGGCCCTTCTACTTAAGAACCGTCTTCCTGCAGGTTCAGATTTAGCCCTATACGATATTGCTCCAGTAACTCCTGGTGTGGCTGCAGATCTAAGCCACATCCCAACTCCGGTTTCTATTAAAGGTTACGCTGGCGAAGATCCAACACCTGCACTTGAAGGTGCGGATGTTGTTCTAATTTCAGCTGGTGTAGCTCGTAAACCTGGTATGGATCGCGCGGATCTGTTCAACGTAAACGCTGGCATCGTTAAGTCGCTAGCAGAAAAGATCGCAGTTGTATGTCCAACAGCATGTGTTGGTATCATCACTAACCCAGTGAATACAACTGTGCCAATCGCTGCTGAAGTGTTGAAAAAAGCAGGCGTTTACGACAAGCGCAAACTGTTTGGTGTTACAACGCTAGATGTTATCCGCTCAGAAACCTTCGTGGCTGAACTAAAAGACAAAGATCCAGGTGACGTTCGCGTTCCTGTTATCGGTGGTCACTCTGGTGTGACTATTCTTCCTCTTCTATCTCAAGTAGAAGGTGTTGAGTTTACTGCTGAAGAAGTTGAAGCGCTAACGAAACGTATCCAGAATGCGGGTACAGAAGTAGTAGAAGCGAAAGCGGGTGGCGGTAGTGCAACTCTGTCTATGGGCCAAGCTGCATGTCGCTTTGGCTTAGCGCTAGTACGTGCTCTTCAAGGTGAAGAAGGCGTAGTGGAGTGTGCTTATGTAGACGGTGGCAGCGAACATGCACCATACTTCGCACAGCCTGTGAAGCTAGGTAAAGACGGCGTAGAAGAAGTTCTAAGCTACGGTGCGCTAAGCGACTACGAGAAGTCAGCATTAGATGGCATGCTAGAAACACTAAATGGCGATATCAACATTGGTGTTGAATTTGCGAAATAAGCGTCTTTTTATACTCGTTATATAAAGAAGACAATTTAAATGAAAAGCCGATCTGATGATCGGCTTTTTTGATCCTTTCACCTTATCTCGCGTAACAGAGTCTGAATCAGGTAACTTTGTGAAGGAGAGGGTGATGGAAGCAAGTCGAATCCGTAAAGGTATGGTCGTTGAGTGTCAGCAAGGTGTTGGTACGATTTTAGTCATCGACCAAGAGGCAGAAACAGTGCTGCTCGCTAAGCAAGGTTCAGAAGAGCAACTTGCAGTTAGCTTCGATGAAATAGAAGACAATCCACAGCTTCACGACAGTTGTGACCGTTATTACTAACGACATATCGCTTGAGCGCCAAACATAATGAAAAGGAAGAGTATTACTCTTCCTTTTTTCATCAGGGTCTTTCGTTACTAGCTGGTACGCTTAACCGCCATGTGGGCTAGAGTAATCAGCGCTTGCTTGTAATCAGATTCAGGAAGGATTGCGAGTTCTGCAATTGCTTTATCTGCTTCATCCATCGCTTTTTGCGTGGTGTATTCCAGCGAGCCAGCTTCCTGCATTACCGCTAGAATGTCTTCTAGTCGATCCATGCCATTGGCCTTCTCAATCGCTTCACGAATCATCTGCGCATTCTCTGGCGTGGTATTGCGCATTGCATGAAGTAGAGGAAGCGTTGGTTTGCCTTCAGCCAAATCATCACCAACATTCTTACCCATATCCTCACCGTCAGACGTGTAATCCATCACGTCGTCGATCAGTTGGAATGCTGTGCCCAAATATTTACCGTAGTTCTGGAATGCCATTTCTACTTCTTCCGGCGCATCGTTAAGAATCGCACCAATCTGCGTAGCGGATTCAAACAAACGTGCGGTCTTAGAGTAGATGACCTGCATGTAGCTTTCTTCTGTCGTGTCAGGATCATTACAGTTCATCAACTGCTGAACCTCACCCTCTGCGATCACATTAACTGCGTCGCTCATCAGTTTAAGGATCTTCATTGATCCTAGCTCAGTCATCATTTGGAATGAGCGAGTATAAATAAAGTCCCCAACTAACACGCTAGCGGCATTACCAAACGCAGCGTTTGCTGTCGCTTTACCACGGCGCATGTCTGATTCGTCTACCACATCATCGTGCAACAAGGTTGCCGTATGGATGAACTCAATAAACGCAGCTGCCATTGTATGGCCGTTACCTTGGTAACCAAGAGCACGTGCTGACAATATCGCCAGAAGTGGTCTTAAGCGTTTGCCTCCACCACTCACGATATAGAAACCGAGTTGGTTGATTAAAGAGACATCAGAATTTAGTTGGGCTTGAATTGTTTCATTCACTTTTGCCATGTCATCGGCAGTAAGCGCTTGGATAGTTTTAAAATCCATCGTATATCCGGCTGAAGTTAGACCCTGCAAGGCTTATTCGATTTATATAATTGTCGAATAATACACTAAAAAACGTTGATTAATACATTACTAAAGGGCATGATTGCCGCACTTTTCTTTGGCGATTAGCTTTTCGCCAATTTTTTCAAAATATGGCTTGTCATAGGGGCATCTCTTCTGTAGAATCTGCGCCCTATTGATGATTAGTTTAGCGCACACCCTCATGAAAAGGCTGTGCGGAAAAAGCGGAGTAAAATATGTACGCTGTTTTCCAATCTGGTGGTAAACAACACCGTGTAAGCGAAGGTCAAACTCTTCGTTTAGAGAAATTAGACGTTGAAACGGGCGCAACTGTTGAATTTGATAAAGTTCTTCTTGTTGCTAACGGCGAAGAAATCCAAGTTGGCGCTCCTCTTGTAGAGGGCGGCAAAGTTGTTGCTGAAGTAGTACAACACGGTCGTGGCGATAAAGTTAAAATCGTTAAGTTCCGTCGTCGTAAGCACTCTCGTAAGCAACAGGGTCACCGTCAGTGGTTCACTGAAGTGAAGATCACTGGTATCAACGCTTAATCTATTAGGAGAGTTTAACAATGGCACACAAAAAAGCTGGTGGTTCTACTCGTAACGGCCGCGATTCAGAAAGCAAACGTCTAGGTGTTAAACGTTTCGGTGGTGAATCTGTTCTTGCAGGTAACATCATCGTTCGTCAACGTGGTACTAAGTTCCACGCTGGTAACAACGTAGGTATCGGTAAAGACCACACTCTATTCGCTCTTACTGAAGGTAAGGTGAAGTTCGAGGTTAAAGGTCCTAAGAACCGTAAGTTTGTAAGCATCGAAGCTGAGTAATTTTACCTTTTAGGTTAATTACTAAAGCTTTATAGCTGAATTCAAAAGCCCTGCCGATTCGGCGGGGTTTTTTATTTGTAGCAGTCGACATATTCAAGTTTCTCGTTTTATCCCTGAGCGGTTGGAATCTGGGAGCTTAGATCTGTCATCTGCTAAAATTGTTTGATGGCAAATCAGATTTAATCCACGCACGAAGTAGTCGGAGTAAAAGATGAAGTTCGTAGATGAAGCGGTAGTTAAAGTTCAGGCTGGTGACGGCGGTAGCGGCGTTGTAAGTTTCTGGCGTGAAAAATTCATCACTAAAGGTGGCCCAGATGGTGGCGACGGTGGTGATGGTGGTGATGTATACATCCAAGCCGATGAAAACCTAAATACCCTGATCGATTACCGTTTCCAACGCTTTTACGAAGCAGAACGCGGTGAAAACGGTCGCGGCGGTAACTGTACTGGTAAACGTGGTAAAGACATCACACTTCGCGTACCAGTAGGTACTCGCGCGGTTGATATCCACACTAACGAAATCGTTGCAGAAGTAGCAGAACACGGTAAGAAAGTGATGGTCGCGAAAGGCGGCTGGCACGGTCTTGGTAACACGCGTTTTAAATCTTCAGTAAACCGTGCGCCTCGTCAGAGAACGCTAGGTACTAAAGGTGAAATCCGTGAAATCCGTCTAGAGCTATTGCTATTGGCTGACGTTGGTATGCTTGGTCTACCTAACGCAGGTAAATCAACCTTTATCCGCGCAGTATCAGCAGCAAAACCAAAAGTAGCAGATTACCCATTTACAACGCTAATCCCAAGCTTGGGTGTGGTGAGTGTGGTTCCTGAGAAGAGCTTTGTGGTTGCAGACATCCCTGGTCTAATCGAAGGCGCAGCTGACGGTGCTGGTCTAGGTATTCGCTTCCTTAAGCACCTAGAGCGTTGCCGCGTACTGCTACACATGATTGATATCATGCCTATCGATCAGTCAGATCCAATTCAAAATGCCTTAACCATCATTGATGAACTAGAGCAGTACAGTGAGAAACTAGCAGGCAAACCTCGTTGGCTAGTCTTCAACAAAACGGATCTGATGCCAGAAGAAGAAGCGAATGAAAAGATCCAAGAGATCTTGGACGCGCTAGGTTGGGAAGACGAGTTCTTTAAGATCTCAGCGATCAACCGTAACGGTACAAAAGAGCTTTGCTACAAGCTAGCTGACTTTATGGAAAACCTACCTCGCGAAGAGGAAGAAGTTGCTGAAGAAGATAAAGTAAACTTCATGTGGGATGATTACCATAAAGACGCAATCGCTGGTAAAGACGTTATCACTGAAGAAGATGATGACGATTGGGATGATTGGGACGATGAAGAAGACGACGGTCACGTTGTTTACGTCCGCGACTAATCGCTAGCTAATTCATTAAGCCGCAATGTTTATTGCGGCTTTTTTTGTATCTAAATCATGTTTAGACGATGTGATTTGCGGCACAATAATGAGCTTAACGGATTTAGGAAGTATTTATGACATCGGAAGTTATACCGTCTTGTGCAACGACGGCATCCAACCAAAGGGCCATTTCTCGGCTCGTTGCCCAAGCAGGGCAAATGCTCTTAGCCCACGGGGCAGAGAGTACGCTTGTGAGTGACATCATGCAGCGCATCGGTATTGCCTGTGGTGTCAGCGAAGTGGCAGTGGCATTATCTGCGAATGCTTTGGTTGTCACGACAGTCAAAGACGATCATTGCATTACAACGACCAGAAGTTGTGCCGACCGCGGGATCAACATGCGAGTGATCACCCAGATCCAACGAATTTGTATCATGATGGAGCGGGGCTTGCTCGATGTGAGAATGGCGCAGAAGAAACTCAACACCATTAGTCCTGAGCGCTATAACCGTTGGTTGGTGGTGTTCATGATCGGCCTTTCTTGTGCGGCCTTCAGCCATTTAGCGGGTGGAGACTTAGGTGTATTTGTCATGACGTTTCTTGCTTCTGCTGGCGGCATGACCGTTCGACAAGAAATTGGCCACCGCCACTTTAATCCTCTTCTCAACTTCGCTGTCACGGCGTTTGTGACTACACTAATCTCTGCTCAAGCGGTGATTTTTGACATTGGTAATCTACCAACCGTTGCGATGGCATCATCGGTATTGATGCTAGTTCCCGGCTTCCCACTGATTAACTCGGTTGCCGATATGCTGAAAGGCCATATCAACATGGGCATTGCACGATTTACCATGGCGAGTTTATTAACCTTAGCGACTTGTCTCGGTATTGTTGCGGCAATGGAAGTAACGGGGATTTGGGGGTGGATGAGCTAATGAGCGTATTTGAACTCATCTTAGGGCTGTTGAACGATATGTTCTTCGCCGCTATTCCTGCCGTTGGTTTTGCTATGGTGTTTAATGTGCCGCAAAAAGCACTCAAGTACTGCGCGGTAGGTGGTGCGATTGGTCATGGCAGTCGCTACCTAATGATGCATTTTGGCTTGCCAATTGAATGGGCAACATTTTTTGCAGCGACGTTAGTCGGTTTGATCGGAGTGCATTGGTCCCATCGTTTTCTTGCTCACCCTAAAGTCTTCACTGTGGCTGCTTTGATTCCTATGGTTCCGGGTGTATTCGCATATAAGGCTATGATCGCCATGGTAGAGATAAACCACTTAGGTTACTCACCTGAGCTTATTGCGACGTGCATGGAAAACTTCCTTAAGGCGATGTTTATTATTGCTGGCTTAGCAGTTGGCTTGGCGGTTCCGGGGCTGTTATTCTATCGCCGCAGACCCATAGTATAAGGACCCAATATGATCATCAGCATGATTGCCGCGATGGCAGACAACCGAATCATCGGTAAAGACAACCAGATGCCTTGGCACCTTCCTGCCGATTTTGCATGGTTTAAGCGTTGCACCATGGGCAAGCCAGTTGTTATGGGGCGTAAGACCTATGAGTCTATTGGGCGTCCATTACCTGGTCGTTTGAACATTGTCATCAGCCGTGATGCTTCACTTTCCATTGAAGGTGTTACAACGGTCACGTCAATTGAGCAAGCACTTGAGGTTGCTGGTGAAGTGGAAGAAGTCATGATTATTGGTGGCGGAGCGATTTATGCCGCGTGCCTCCCCATGGCTAACAAGCTGTATGTTACTCATATTGAAGCTGAAATTGATGGAGATACTCAGTTCCCCGATTGGGGAACTGAGTTCAAAGAAACGTACTCTGAAGCGTACCAAGCGGATGAGAAAAACGCTTATAACATGCGTTTTACTGTCCTAGAGAAGTAATCGGATAGAATGAGAAAAGCACCGCAAATGCGGTGCTTTTTGTTTTCTCGTCAGGCAATCAGAGCCGTTAACTGAGTGCTTCTTGAGTGAAGACTTGCTTGTCTTCCCAACGAATCATGGTGAGTGAACCACCCCAAACGCAGCCAGTATCAAGACCAATGATGCTTTCATCTATATGACCTTGTAGTGCTGCCCAGTGCCCAAATAGCACTGCTTTTTCTAGCGGCACTCGCTGTGGAAGCTTAAACCAAGGCACGAGTTCATCTTCAGACACTTCTTGCGGTGGTAGTTTGCAATCCATATCCAAGCGACCATCAGTAAAGCAAAAACGCATGCGAGTAAACGCATTGATGGTGTAGCGATAAAGATCGAGACCCGACAAGGATTCATTCCAAAGATCGGGTTGGTTGCTGTACATGTTTTCTAGCAACCAAGGTAGCTTTTCACTTTGAATGATGCTTTCAACTTCACGTGCACACGCTCTTGCAGTATCAAGATCCCACAAGGGAGAGATACCAGCGTGACACATAACGAACTCGTCATGCTCGGCCATAAGAGGTTGCTGAGCCAACCAAGTAAGCAGCTCTTGTTTATCCGGAGCGGAAAAAATAGGTGCAGTCTTATCCTTGTCTTTGACTTTTTTCAGTCCGTGCGACACCGCCATTAGGTGTAGGTCATGATTACCAAGTACCACTTTGGCACTGTCACCCAGAGACTTAACAAAACGTAATGTTTCTAGAGATTTAGGTCCGCGAGCGACGAGATCTCCCGCTAGCCAAAGCTGGTCGTGTTGTGAAGAGAAACTAACCTGTTCCAGTAGCTGCTGAAGCTCATCAAAACAGCCCTGAATATCACCAACAATATAAGTCGCCACTGAATCTCCTGATTAATTTAAGACGTTTGGAACCGCTAAACGGAATGGATCAATCTCGGTGATAAATTGCTGTCCTTTTTCATCCAACAACATGTAGTGTCCTTGCATAACACCAACCGGTGTTTCAAGCGCTGTTCCGCTGCTGTAAGTGTATTCGTCGTTACCCGGAATAAAAGGCTGTTGACCAACAACGCCTTCACCTTCGACCGTCATTTGTTTACCGTTTGAATCGGTGATTAACCAGCGACGGCTAACTAATTGAACAGTTTGTTGGCTGAGGTTTTTTATTGTGATGATATAAGCGAAGACGTATCGCTGCAGTTCTGGGTTGGACTGTTCTTCAATGTATTTGGTATGAACTTGGATTTTGATGCAAGGTTGAATGACGTCCATGTGCACTCCTCGAGAAACGTTGTATCCCAATAATAATAAGCCAAACCGGCAAGGGTTTGGCTTATCGTTTGAGTTCTTATTGCTGCGGGTTGTCCGCGAGCCAGTTCGCCATGGCGACGAATTGTTGTAGTGTTAGGTTCTCTGGACGCATGCTAGGGTTGATACCCAGTTCTTCAAGTACTTCAGTACTTAGTAGCGACTTGTAGCAGTTACGTACAGTCTTACGGCGTTGGTTAAAACCTTCGCGACATACACGCTCCAACAAACGTAGGTCTTTTGCTGGGTGTGGCAGCTCTTCGTAAGGAACCAAGCGTACTACGGCTGAGTCTACTTTCGGTGGCGGAACAAATGCTGTTGGCGGTACTTCTAGTACTGGTACCACTTTACAGTAGTACTGTGCCATTACGGTTAGACGACCGTATGCTTTGCTACCAGGTCCTGCCGCTAAGCGATTTACCACTTCTTTTTGAAGCATAAAGTGCATGTCTTGAATGTCTTTATGGAATTCAAATAGGTGGAACATCAATGGTGTAGAGATGTTGTATGGCAAGTTACCGAAGATACGTAGCTTGTTGTTTGGCTTCACTAACTGCGTGAAGTCAAAGCGCATTGCATCGCCTTCATGAATCGTAAGTTTGTCTGCCAATTCAGGGTGGTTACGTAGACGTTCTGCTAGGTCACGGTCCAATTCGATAACCGTGAACTTGTCGACTTCGCGACCAACAGGTTCGGTGATTGCACCTAGACCAGGGCCGATTTCAACCAGGTTTTGCCCTGGTCTTGGGTTAATTGCTGATACGATGCCATCAATAATGTATGGGTCGTTCAGGAAGTTTTGACCAAAACGTTTACGCGCTTTGTGTCCTAAATGGACATCATTTCTCATTGTTTCTTCTCTACCAATTCTATCGCATGCGTGAGCGCTGTTCGGAAGCTCCCTGTATCCGCTTGACCTGTCCCTGCCAGTTCTAATGCAGTACCGTGATCCACCGATGTTCTAATAAAAGGTAGACCAAGAGTAATGTTTACTGAACGACCAAAGCCTTTGTATTTTAAAACTGGCAATACTTGATCGTGGTACATGCCTAAAACAGCATCAGCATCGTTTAAATACTTTTCATTGAAAATGGTGTCTGCCGGTAATGGACCGATCAGATTGATTCCTTTTTCTTGTCGAATCTTTTCCAATGTTGGAGTGATGGTCTCGATCTCTTCGCGACCCAAACAGCCATCTTCTCCCGCATGTGGATTTAGCCCGCAAACATAGATGTTTGGTTGGGAGATGGCAAATTTTTCTACAAGATCTTTATGAAGAATATCGATGATTTTTTCTAATCGCTCTTCCGTGACGGCTTTAGATACGTAAGCCAAAGGAATATGCGTTGTTACTAGAGCAACTCGCAGCCCTTCGGTGGCTAGCATCATCACGACCAACGGTGTGTTGGACTTCTCGGCGAAGAATTCAGTATGCCCACTGAACGCAACACCAGAGCGATTGATCACCCCCTTATGTACAGGGCCGGTGACAATAGCATCAAATTCATCATTCATACAGCCCAAAGCGGCTCTTTCTAGTGTTTTTAACACGTAGTGGCCGTTGGCTTCATTGAGTTGACCCGCGATGACATTTTCTGCCATTTCGATATGGTCAACGATCAAGGTGCCTGCTTTTTGTGCCTTTGGCGCTTCTTCTGGATTGTAATCAGTCAGTTGAACATCAATGCCAAGCAAGTTGGCACGTTCCAACAGCATATTTTTGTCTGCGCAGACAACGATTTGATGAGCCCAGTCTTCCTTAGACAGAGCCAGTACCAAATCCGGGCCGATACCCGCAGGTTCCCCTGCGGTCACGACGATTCTGCGAATCGAATTAGTTGCCATCATTGTCATCCACGATTTCAACGAATGCGCTTGCGCGTAGCTCTTGCATCCATGCGCCAGCTTCTTCATTAAACTTACGGTTAAATAGAATTCGGTAAGCTTTGTTCTTCATTGCTGAGTCTGTACGGTCAACTTGGCGACGGTCTAGAACTTCAACAATGTGCCAACCGTGTACCGTTTTGAAAGGTTCACTGATTGAGCCTACAGGTAGTGTTTCTACTTGGTGCTTAAATTCTGGTACGTATAAATCAGGTGTTTGGTAACCTAGCTCACCATTTTGAGCCGCTGAACCTGGATCTTGGCTGTACTGTGTTGCCAGTTGAGCAAAGGTTGCTTCACCTGCTTTGATGCGACGAATGAACTCGTTTAGCTCTTTCTGTGCACCTTCGTCACTCAAGATAACGGTTGGTTTGATCAGAATGTGGCGAGCATTTACCTCTGTTACTGCTACGGTCTCAAGACCTTTCACATCCTCTACTTTTAGGATGTGGAAGCCGATGCCGCTGCGGAATGGGCCAATAATGCTGCCTTTGTTTTGCATCTTGATTTGGTCTGCAAAGATGGTTGGCATTTCTTCTTTACGCATCCAACCCCAATCACCACCTTGTAGTGCTTTAGGACCTTTTGAGTAGGTGTATGCCATTTCAGAGAAGTCTGCACCGTCTTTTAGTTTCTTAACCAATGCATTGGCTTCTGCTTCGACTTCTGACTTGTCTTTATCGTCAGAGAAACGAAGTTGGATGTGGCCAATCTTGTATTGAACTGTAGCGTTAGTTTCGGTCGCTAATTGGTCGGCAAGGCTATCGACTTCAGCTGGCAAAATGTTGATACGACGACGAACCAGTGCATTACGAGCTTCAGATGCAGCAATCTCTTTACGAATCTGCTCACG
This sequence comes from Vibrio owensii, assembly GCF_002021755.1. Taxonomy (NCBI): domain Bacteria; kingdom Pseudomonadati; phylum Pseudomonadota; class Gammaproteobacteria; order Vibrionales; family Vibrionaceae; genus Vibrio; species Vibrio owensii. The sequence goes on along the minus strand of NZ_CP019959.1, from coordinate 1,482,847 downwards.
GAATTCTGGGTAGCTGAGACCTTCTGCTTGAACAGACGCAGCTAACTGTTCCACGCTTTGATTGTTGTTGCGAGCAATTTCAGCGATCGCTTGGTTCAGGCGGTTGTCATCAATACGAACACCGATACGCTCCGCCTCTTGGCCTTGCAATGTGTCGATGATCAGCTTCTCTACCACTTGGTCTTTCAGCACACTTGCCGAAGGGAGGCTCTTGCCACTTTGGCGAGCATTAGCTTGCAGCGTTTTCATCGCGGTATTGATGTCGCTTTGTAGAATCACACCATCGTTAACGATGACTGCAACCTTATCAAGCTCTACTGGCGCTGCTGTTACACCACAAGATAGTAGGGTGGTGAATAAGAGTGATTTCCAAATTTTCATTAAAAATTCCGTCAGTAATGGTGTTTAAGCGTCTTGTTATAGGTAAGACGCTTAATTCAATTAATTGTTCAAATAGAATGGACGACCGTATTTAATCGCGTTGTCTGAGCCATCAAGTTCTTTCGCGGCCGAATCTGCGCGTTGGTTGGTTGCAAAGCCTTGAATACCGAAGTTCACACTGATGTTGTTTTCGTATTCTGGTGATGCACCATCACTGCCGATTGCTCTGTCATCCCAACCAAGTAGTTGGTTCGAGTAAGTCAGACCAAAGTACCAACAATCTGATTGGTAACGAACGCTAGCAAGCCATTCCATATCAATGTTTTCATTCAGATCGTAGTAGTACTGGCCACTTGCAGACCAGTTCGGGTTGAACTCGTATGCCGCCACGATACCTGCTTGTGAAATACCTTTACGAGTGATCGTATCTAGGTTTTCGACAATGATCGTATCTTCAATGTATTCACGCGTTACATAACGGTAGTTACCTTGAATAAAGCCACCATTAAATTGGTATTCCAACGTGCTGTTTGCAAGCTGCATCGAGCTCAAGTCGATGTCGTACTGGATACCACCGTGGTAGAACAGGTAATCGTTGTAGTTGAAGTCAGTCTCAACCGCCCAAGATGAGTAGTTTGATGTTTCATCTGGCAAGCTTGGGTTGTTGCTGATCTTAGTCTTCTTATCAAAGTAATAGATCTGACCAAACGAGACGTTCAAGCGCTCTTTGTAGTCATCATCGAAAAAGCGAGTACTTGCACCGTAGCTTAACTGGTTTGCTGAAGCAATTTTGTCGATGCCACTGTATTTGCGACTGCGGAATAGACCGTAATAGTCGGTTTGAAGCAAGGTGGTGTCGTAGTTGTAAATGTTGCTCTGATCTTCATCAGGTACATACAAGTACTGTAGTTGTGGCTCTAACGTCTGTGTGTAACCTTCGATCCAGCTAGTATCACGCTCTAAGTACATGCGAGCGTGCGTGCGGAACTCTGGGATCACACGTGACACGTTTTCATCCAGTGTGTTGCGCAATTCGGTATCAGTTAGCCCAGTAAGATCTTGAGAGTAGTAAGTCGATAATATACGTGCTTCAGTTGTCCAATCTGCCCACGAGTTTGACAGCGGGATGGTAATACCTGGCTCAACGTGAACACGAGTTGCGTTTGGTTTGGCTGCGTCATCGGTGTCGAAGCGGCTCACTTGGCTCTTCACATCGAAGTTAACGTAGTTACCCCAAAGCGGCGTGTAGTAGTTAAGGTCGAGCTGAGGAAGCAAGCGATATGGTTGGTTGTCTTCTTGGAGTAGGATTTGGAAATCACGTACTCGCAGTGACGCATCCCAGAAGTCAGAACGGTATTGAACTTCACCTTCTTGTAGCAATTGACCATCTTCGCGGTTACCAATATCAGAGTCGAGATCTCGGAAGTAGTCGATGTCACTTACCTTGGAGTAATCAAGGCTGACCACCCATTGTTTATTGATAATACCATCGTGTTTGAATTGGTAACCCCAGCGCGATTCGTCTTGGTAACGTTTATCGCTGCCCATGTATTCGCCTTTGACCTCACCGTCACCCCAGCCATTGGTTAGGTAGCGGAAGTCAGTATCTAGCTTAGTACCACGCTTTTGCATGTACAGAGGCGTAATTGTCATGTCGTATTGAGGGGCAATGTTCCAATAGAACGGAATTTCAACTTCCAGACCATCGCTTGAACCGTACGACATAGAGGGGAAGAGGAAACCTGTCTTACGTGTATCGCCGATTGGCATCGTCAAATAAGGCACGTAGAACACTGGTACATCCAACACCTCAAAACGAGGGTGGTGCAGGGTTGCGGTTTCTTCGTCTTGATCAACATCGATTCCTGATGCCACTAATCGCCAAGAGTTATCGCCTTGTGGGCAAGAGGTAATTGAACCATCTTCTAGTTCATAAACAGATTGGCCCGTGCGTGCAATGTACGCAGCTGTACCGCGACCTTGTTGGCAGAGGAATTGGTAATCGGTGTTTTCTAGCGAGAAAGTATCTTGATTAATGTCGTTGGTGACGCGATCTGAGCGTGCTTTTACTTTGCCATCGTTGAAGGTTACGTTACCTTCAGCGACAACGACATTGTCTTGTTGGTGAAGCGTTACGCTATCCGCGGTGATTTTCTTCGGACCTTGCGTGACTTCTACGTTGCCAGAGTACTGAGCTTTGTCACCATTGATGGCTTGTAAGCGGTCTGCTTGTACTACGACTTCGGAGTTAAGCGCGTCCTCCTCACCACTTGTTTCGACCAAACATTGATCTGTGGTGGGCATTTCCTGCACACTATCATTGATATTCGCTTCAGCTTGAGTGGTGGGTACAAACAAGGCGGTGCTGATAGAGGCCGCTAAACATGTGCGGGAGAAATGTTGCATTGAATTGAACTTTCCTGTGTCACTACTACTCGATGGCTATAGGGCTTGTTGTACCCTCGCTTTATAGCCAAATGAATCAACTATAGTTTGCAATTATCCCAGAGCATGGATTCGCTGTGGCATAATGCCGATATAAAATAGCTGCAAAGATAAGCAGGCGAAATAGCCTGATCATAAAAAAACTAATTCCATTATCATAAAGGAAATCGTTGCGTCCGGCACTATAAGACCGCCGTCGTCGATAAAAATTCATTGATAGAGAACACATAATGCATATTTTTGGCAAAATTTTGGGTGCCTTTTTTGGCTTGTTACTCGGTGGTCCATTCGGTTTGTTGTTTGGCCTATTTATCGGTCACCAATTCGATAAAGCACGTCGTTTAAGCCAAGCGGGGTTTTCTACCGGAGGCTTTGGTAAAGGTCCAAGCCAAGCCCAGCGCCAAGAAGAATTTTTTAAGGCTGCATTCGCAGTTATGGGACATGTGGCAAAAGCCAAAGGTCAAGTGACCAAAGAAGAGATTCAACTTGCGTCTGCAATGATGGACCGCATGAGTTTGCATGGCGATCAACGTCGTGCAGCACAAGAAGCGTTCCGTGATGGTAAAGAGAGTGATTTCCCACTTGAAGATGTATTGGTTCGTGTGAAAATCTCTTCAGCAGGGCGTTTTGACTTGTTGCAGTTCTTCTTGGAACTACAAATCTCAGCGGCGTTTGCTGATGGCTCAATCCACCCAAGTGAACGCAGTGTATTGCACAAAATTGCCCGTGGTTTAGGGTTCTCTTCGGAGCAATTAGAACGTCGCCTGAACATGCAAGAAGCCGCGTTTCGTTTTCAAAGCCAAGGTGGTTTCCATGGTCAGCAACAAGGGCAATATCAATCTTCAGGGGCAGGTTGGCAGCAAGCTTCGCAAGCGGATCAATTGGCGGATGCCTACAAAATCCTTGATGTCTCTTCAGATGCGGATGGCAAAACGGTCAAACGTGCTTACCGTAAATTGATGAATGAACATCACCCAGATAAATTGATGGCAAAAGGTTTGCCACCAGAGATGATGAACGTCGCGAAAGAGAAATCTCAAGAGATTCAAAATGCTTACGATCTGATTAAGAAAGTCAAAGGCTTTAAGTAGTCGGACGTTTTCTATCAAGTATTGGATTTAAAAAGGGCACTGAGTGCCCTTTTTTCATATCTTAGTCTTTGAGTTGCCGGTGTCTTTAGCTTTTGGCCTATCATGATCCTAATGCTAATTGACCTCAAATCCCCCAGTTTAATTGGCCTGATTCAAGTCCCAATCGTATTCGTATTTCACTTTGCCAGAGAAATTTTTGTATTGCGGTGCGTACTTTACGATGTGGTTGAAGATTTGTTTTTCTCCACCAAAGTCCGTTGCAAACCAATCATAAATAGAAGACAGCTGTGCCGTGTTACCTTGGATAGATACGCCTTTGCTGCTGTTAATAAATGTTTTAGCTGCACTATCCAGTAGAGCTTGTGTGTTGTCAGCAGTGAATGCTTGAGACTGCAGATTAGGGCATCCTAGGCTGGCACAGTTAACTGCGTAATGTGTTCTCGGGTCATTCCAAATTGGACGTAAAATGCGATGTTCAATATCGTTTAAAGTCAGATCTTTCCCGTTGACTACGACCACATCATCCCCCCAAGGGCCAAAGCTGAATAGCCCACCAAGTTTGGTAATCGATTCGACAGGATAGTTATCTAGGATTAAGTCTACAGTGATGGCGTTGTAAAGGTTTACCCAATAGGCGTATTGCTCCGCTCGGTTGTATTGTCGAGGGTCGAGTTTTGCCAAACGTTGGATGTATTGTTTCAGCTTAGTTTTATCGGCTGAGGTGACTTGGCTGTAACGAAACAAGGTATTCTCGCCTTGTTCAACTAAATAAGCATCGAGCAATTGCTGCCAATCTTGATGAGAGATTTGACTTTGATTAGCTTGATTCGATTGTTTCCAATACGGCCATAAGTCGGGTTTAGGTGCGGCAAATGTCGAGAAAGAAACGAGCGCACACAAGAGTAATAACAGACGCTTCATAGAGATACCTTTGGGTTAAACCTTATTGATATTGTAGACCTGCATAAGGCGAAGTTTCTTTCTTGAGGCAATGAAAATAAAAGAAAAAAGGCTGGCATAAGCCAACCTTTTATTTGTTTAAATTGCGATTTTAATTAGCTTAAGAAGCTTGGGATATTCGCCTCGTACTCGGCAATCTTATCTTCGTGTTGAAGGGTAAGACCGATATTGTCCAAACCGTTTAGCAGGCAGTGACGACGGAATGAGTCGATTTCAAAGCTGTACTCTTTGCCGTTGGCGCGAACCACATTCGCTTCTAGGTCGACCTCGATTTCTGCGCCTTCATTCGCCTCAACAAACTGGAAGATTTCATCCACTTCTTGCTCAGTCAAACGAACTGGCACCATTTGGTTGTTGATCGAGTTACCGTAAAAAATATCGGCAAAGCTTGGTGCGATCATCGCTTTGATGCCGTAATCCGCTAGTGCCCACGGTGCGTGCTCACGAGAAGAACCACAACCGAAGTTTTCACGCGCTAGCAGTATAGATGCACCTTGGTAGCGAGGAGCGTTCATCACGAACTCTGGGTTCGGTTGTTCGCCAGCATCATCTAGGAAGCGCCAGTCATGGAATAGGTGCTTACCAAACCCTAGGCGAGAGACCTTTTGTAGGAACTGCTTTGGAATGATGGCATCAGTATCTACGTTCGCTGCATCTAGAGGAACAACTAAGCCTGTGTGTTGTTTAAAGCCTGACATTGGTTTGCTCCTTAGTCCAGTTCACGAATATCTACAAAGTGACCAGCAATTGCTGCCGCCGCTGCCATCGCAGGGCTCACTAGGTGGGTACGGCCATCACGACCTTGGCGGCCTTCAAAGTTACGGTTTGAAGTAGACGCACAGCGCTCATGAGGACCCAAACGGTCGTTGTTCATTGCTAGACACATCGAACAACCTGGTAGGCGCCACTCAAAGCCCGCTTCTTTAAAGATAACGTCCAAACCTTCCGCTTCTGCCTGCGCTTTTACTTGCTCAGAGCCAGGAACGATTAGCGCTTGAACGTGAGACGCGACTTTGCGACCTTTCGCTACTTCAGCGGCTGCGCGCATGTCTTCGATACGTGAGTTAGTACAAGAACCAACGAAGACTTTATCGACGTTGTAATCAGAAAGTGCTTTGCCTGCTTCTAGACCCATGTAAGCCAACGCTTTTTCAGCAGAAGCTTTTTCTACTGGATCGGCAAAGCTTTCTGGTGCTGGGATCGGCTGGTCTACTGCGATAACTTGGCCTGGGTTAGTACCCCAAGTGACTTGTGGTTTAATGTCTGCTGCGTTTAGCGTCACAACCGCATCAAACTGAGCGTCATCGTCAGTTTTTAATGTCTTCCAGTATTCTACTGCTGCATCAAAATCGGCACCTTGAGGTGAGAATTTACGGCCTTTGATGTATTCGAATGTGGTTTCATCTGGTGCAATCAAACCGGCTTTCGCACCTAGCTCAATTGCCATGTTACATACGGTCATACGGCCTTCCATTGAAAGGTCGGTGATCGCCTCACCACAGAATTCAACCACGTAGCCTGTACCGCCAGCTGCTGTAGTTTCACCGATGATCGCTAGCACGATATCTTTCGCTGTGATCCCCGGCGCCACTTTGCCTTTCACTTCGATCTTCATCGTTTTAGCGCGCGCTTGTTTTAGCGTTTGAGTCGCTAATACGTGCTCAACTTCTGATGTACCAATACCAAAAGCTAGAGAGCCGAATGCGCCGTGTGTAGCCGTGTGCGAGTCACCACAAACGATGGTCATACCCGGTAGGGTAATACCAAGCTCTGGGCCCATAACGTGCACAATACCTTGGTATTTATGGTTGATGTCGTAAAGCGTAACGCCAAACTCTTCACAGTTTTTCGATAGCGTCTCCATCTGGATACGAGCCATCTCACCGGATGCGTTGATGTCTTTGGTGGTTGTCGAAACGTTGTGGTCCATGGTGGCAAAAGTTTTGCTGACCTGACGCACTTTGCGACCTTTTTCACGCAAGCCGTCAAATGCTTGCGGAGATGTCACTTCATGTACCAAGTGACGGTCGATGTACAAGATTGGGTTTTCCCCTTCTGCTGCGACGGCAACGTGTGCGTCGTAGACTTTTTCGTATAGTGTTTTGCCCATTGTTTGCTATCTCGTGTATAGCTCCCGACAACGGCTTATCAGGAGCAAATAATTATTATCAATTCGTGCGGTATTAAGAGTTTAAAATGTACGCAGCGATCTTATCGCCCATCTCAGACGTCGAAAGTGCTGGGTTGTCACCAGCAAGGTCACCCGTTAGCTCACCCGCTGATAGTGCTTTTGAAACTGCCGTTTCGATGTCTTGTGCCGCCGTTTCTTCACCTAGGCTGTAACGCAACATCAGTGCAGCAGATAAGATTTGTGCCACTGGGTTAGCGATGTTTTTACCTGCGATATCTGGTGCACTGCCGCCTGCTGGCTCGTACAGACCGAATTTGCTTTCGTTTAGGCTCGCTGAAGGCAGCATACCCATAGAGCCAGTGATCATCGCGCACTCATCAGAAATGATGTCGCCGAAGATGTTTGAACAAAGCATCACGTCGAACTGTGCTGGGTCTTTGATAAGCTGCATGGTTGCGTTATCAATGTACATGTGTGACAGCTCGACATCTGGGTAGTCTTTTGCGATTTCTTCGACCACTTCACGCCATAGGATAGAGCTTTGTAGAACGTTCGCTTTGTCGATAGAGCACACTTTCTTACGACGTAGGCGAGCAGACTCAAAAGCGATTTTTGCAATACGTTCGATTTCGTAACGGTGGTACACCTCAGTGTCGAACGCTTTCTCTGTTGGACCTTCACCTTCACGACCTTTTGGTTGGCCGAAGTAGATGCCGCCCGTCAGTTCACGAACAACAACGATATCAAAACCGCGACCTGAGATGTCTGCGCGTAGTGGTGAGAAAGCTTCAAGACCTGAGTGAATTTGTGCTGGGCGTAGATTACAGAACAGTTGGAAGTGCTTGCGTAGTGGTAGTAGGGCACCGCGTTCAGGTTGGTCATTTGGTGGCAAGTGTTCCCACTTAGGGCCGCCAACTGAACCGAATAGGACTGCATCAGACTCTTCACACGCTTTCACGGTGCTTTCTGGAAGTGGGCAACCGTGATTATCAATCGCAATGCCGCCCACATCATGCTCGTCACGCTCAAACGCAATGCCGTGTTTCTTCTCGATTGCATCTAGCACCTTGTGTGCTTGCGCCATTACTTCTGGGCCGATGCCGTCGCCTGGTAAAACGGCGATTTTGTATGATTTGTCTGTCATGGTAATCCTTTAAGTTTTCTAAATTTTTGAGCTTGTCTAAAACGAATTTGGTTGGAGCCTAAGTTGTGAGGCTCAAGCTCCATGAATTAATGATTAAACCGTCGCAATTCTCTTTTGCTTCATCTCTTCAATCTTATCGGCACGATGAATGCTGTTGATAACGTGTAATAGCGCTTGGCCAGATGCTTCTACGATATCGGTAGAAACGCCGGTACCGTGGTACTTACGGCCTTTATAGTTAGCGATGATGTCTGCTTGACCAAGGCCGTCTTCACCTTCGCCTTTTGCGGTTAGGTCAAACTTATCTAGGACGATCTCGTAACCTGTCACGCGGTAGATACATTGGTATAGCGCATCAACTGGACCATTACCGACAGCAGCTTCACACATTTCTTCATCGCCACATTGCATTTTGACGCTGGTGGTTGCCATTACGCTGCCAGATTGAACGCTTAGGTAGTTCAACTTGTAGAAGTCGTCTTCTTCGCGCAAGTTAGAGAAGTGCATTAGCGCTTCTAGATCGTAGTCGAACACCTGACCTTTGCGATCAGCAAGTTTCAAGAAGTCTTCGTACAACGCATCTAGGTTGTACTCTTCTTCTTTGTAGCCCATTGCGTCCATGTGGCTCTTAACCGCAGCACGGCCACTGCGACTGGTTAGGTTCAATGCTTGGTTCTTAAGACCAATCGACTCAGGCGTCATGATCTCGTAAGTGTTTTTGTTCTTTAGCATGCCATCTTGGTGAATACCTGAAGAGTGGCTGAACGCGTTAGCACCAACGATAGCTTTGTTGCTCTGGATTGGCATGTTACAAAGCTGGCTGACCAACTTGCTGGTACGGTGGATTTCGTCGTGTTTTAGACCGGTATGCACACCCATGAACTCTTGGCGTGTTTTTAGGATCATCGCGATTTCTTCAAGAGAACAGTTACCCGCACGCTCACCGATACCGTTGATGGTGCCTTCTACTTGTCGAGCGCCTGCTTGAACCGCTGCGATAGAGTTCGCAACAGACATGCCCAAGTCATCGTGACAGTGAACAGAGATGATCGCTTTGTCGATGTTTGGTACACGATTGAATAGGGTTTCAATGATGCCACCAAACTCGCTTGGTACGGTGTAGCCAACGGTGTCTGGAATATTGATGGTGCTTGCGCCAGCATCGATGGCCGCTTCAACCATGCGACATAGGTTGTCGATTGGCGTGCGACCAGCGTCTTCACAAGAAAACTCAACGTCGTCCGTGTAATTACGTGCGTGTCTTACGGCTTTCACGCCCATTTCTACAACATCGTCGTAGCTACGGCGCAATTTGTCTTGAACGTGGACGGTAGAGGTAGAAATGAAGGTGTGGATTCGGAATGCGTCTGCGACTTTTAGCGCTTCAGCTGCAGCATCGATATCTTTCGCAACGGCACGCGAAAGGGCACAAACTCGGCTGTTTTTAATGTGTTTTGCAATAGTTTGTACGGACTCGAAATCACCAGGAGAAGAAACCGGAAAACCCGCTTCTATAACATCAACGCCTAGCCTTTCCAGCGCATAGGCAATTTGCAGTTTTTCTTTAACCGTCAAGCTTGCTGACAACGCTTGTTCGCCATCACGCAATGTGGTGTCGAATATAATGACCTGATCGTTCATGTTTGCTTCCTTCATGATTTCTGCACTTTTCGTGCAATTTAATCGTTTACTTCCGGTATTTAGATATAAAAAAACCCGCATTTGCATGCGGGTTTCTTAGAAATTGGTGTGGTTATTTTTCTTCCACAGCCTACCCGCGCGAATTGGTCACGATCAGGAGGAGGCTAAGCAGGATAGAAAAACGTGCTGACATAGTTGTTAAGCATTCCACAAAATTAAGTTAACAAATTAGTACCGCACTCAATGGAACACGTCAACCCTAAAGTCGATTTTTTATTCATATCGGATGAGTGGATTTCTGTTAATGGCTTTTAGGGTGACACAGGCGTTGGCGGTTATTCGCAGCGTGAATCGTTTTTAGTTTGCTCAGTGGATGTGATTTCTCAGTCTCATAATAGCTTTTAAATGCAGGTGTTTATTGCGCTTTGATACTAAATGTAACCGTTTGTTTTGCTGCGTTTTAGTTACGGAATATTTCTTAATTGTTTTCGATCGATCTCTTGTTATTAGTTGGGTGAATGCCTTACGGCTAGCGGAGAGATATTTAAAATGGAGGGAAAATTAATCAAGGATGGTGAGTTATGTTTTATAAATCCCGAGTTGCATTGGCGATCAGTAGTGCTTTGGTTCTTTCTGCCTGTGGCGGTGACGATTCCAATCAGCCAACGGTTACCGACAATGTGTTAACCGTTAAGGTGATAGATGGCTACATTCAAAATGCAAAAGTATGGTTAGAAAGAAAAGACAGCGTTAACTACATTTTGGAAGACGGAGAGCTAAGTGGTACCACTGATGAAACTGGTGCGGTTTCTCTGGATTTGACTCAAATCGATGACATCAACGACTACCAACTCATCACCTTTGCTGAAGCAGGTATCGCGATCGACTTAGATCATGGTAAACCCATTGCTGAAGATCTGTTGATGGTCGCTTATCAGGGCAAGGTTGTTACGCCATTAACGACATTGGTTGAAGCTAAAATGCGCATGGGCGTTACCAATACTAGTGAAGCGGATGCTTATCAGCAGGCAGTAAGCGAGGTTGCACAAGCACTTGGGGTAAGTGAAGCGTCGGTGGTCTCTGACTATATTGCATCCCAAACAGAAGAGGCGAAGAAAGTACAAAAAAGTGCGGTCTCTTTAGTGGCTTCTGGCGCTATGCCTGCCTCCGTTCAAGAGCTTGAACAAGCCCAAAATATTATCGCAGATTCTGAGCAAGTGAACCTTTTGGTCGAGAATGCTAGTGATGATCATATCGTGATTAAAGATCCTGAAACGAATGAGCTGATGCTGGTTTCTACTCATGACAGCGATGGCGATCTTATTATTGATGCGCTTGATGCCTTCCCTAATGATGATACTGAATGGTACGACACCGACGGTGATAAAGTTGGGGATAATCAAGACGTTTTCCCTCTCGACCCAAGTGAGAGCAAAGATACGGATAAAGACGCTGTTGGCGATAATGCTGATGCTTTCCCTAACGATCCATCAGAAATGACAGACAGTGATAAAGATGGTGTCGGTGATAACAGCGATGCCTTCCCAAATGATGCCTCAGAGTCTAAAGACAGTGACACGGATGGTATTGGTGACAATAACGATGCGTTTCCAAATGATCCATTAGAGTCTAAAGACAGCGATAAAGATGGTGTTGGCGACAACAGTGATGTCTTCCCAAGTGATGCTACAGAGTCTAAAGACAGCGATAAAGACGGTGTAGGCAACAATAGTGATGCTTTCCCAACTGATGCATCAGAATCTAAAGACAGCGATAAAGACGGTGTAGGCAACAATAGTGATGCTTTCCCAACTGATGCATCAGAATCGAAAGACAGCGATAAAGATGGTGTTGGTGACAATAGCGATGTTTTCCCAGCTGATGCGACAGAATCAAAAGACAGCGATAAAGATGGCGTTGGCGACAACAGCGATGCTTTCCCAAATGATGCATCAGAATCGAAAGACAGTGATAAAGATGGTGTAGGCGACAATGCTGATGCTTTGCCAAACGACCCGACGGAAACACTCGATACCGATGGGGATGGAATAGGCAACAATGCTGACAGCGATGATGATGGTGACGGTTACTTAGATGCTGAAGATAACCAACCACTTGAAGCCCTGAACATACCGGATACGTTAGCGCAATGTGTTGCTTCTTTACCTGAGAATCAGTTCTCTACAGTAGGGATTGATGAAAGGCGAGACAGTAAGCTTTATTCCATTACGCGAGAAATGAACAATGGCGACACCCAACAGTTTTCTCAAACCGAAATCTTACTTGGTCAGCAATCAGGGTTACCTAATGGATTACTGTCGGAGCGAACTTTCCATGTTACCCAAGTGACACCAGATTTTGGTGGTGCTGTCAGCGAATGGGATCCGATTGCAGAGTTAGAGTATACCGACGCGGTAAGCGGTATGTATTACGGCTTCCATGATACCTACTACCGCTGGTGGGGTTTTGTCCCTACGATTCAGCAAGAGCATGACGTGGTACTCAATACTCCACTAGTTGTTGATTACACTCGCATCCATAAATGGAACACCGATGCCGAGTCTCCAACCTTTAATCAAGATGCCACCACTTTGTTCTACAAAGGAAAAGATATTTTAAATGTGGATGGCACTCTAGTTGAAGTGTGTATTTCAGGACATGAGGGCAACTATGCCTTTATAGACAACGATGGCAGCAACGAGCCTGCGCCAGTATATATTTTAGAGACAACGACAAACTACACCGCTGGCCAAAATCTTGTGGTGAAAAGTGAACGTTCATACATGGAGTATGCAGACGAGGAAAAAGTGACGCCTGTCTGGGGATGGAGTAACTACGTCAAGCAATTGGAAGGCTTTACCATCAATAATCAAGCTTATGGTAAAGACCCGATACTCTCTAAAGTCCCAGAAGGTGAGTTCGCGACTTTCGAGCAATGTTTGGCATCTCTAGAAGAGGGTGAATATGTCGCAGAGGTTGGCGATATCAACACCTACCGAATGCAGCGCTCTCGCTTCAATGAGTTTGATGAGTATGTTGAGCAGGAGGCGAATTACGAGTGGCACCTGTTAGTGAATGAAAACTATCAGTGGAATGACATGAATGTTCGTCTGGAGCAATTGTTTGCGACGTTACTCGATAGTTCTGCTTGGTTTAAAGAGCACTATCACACTAGTCAAAACGGAGATTGGCTGGGCGTAGAAGGGTATGAGCCGAATAGTGACGTTGATATTAAATGGGGCTCTCGAACGACTAAGCAATTAGCGTGGGGTGAAAATGCTTATTATCGAATTCCTAATGTCACGTACAGTCAATTCTCAATCCATGATCCTTCAACTCAGTATGGCGGCGATAGTGATGACGACCAGCTCGTCGATTGGCGCACTGGTACCGTGATGTACAGCCAAACCTACGCGGGCAAGAAAACGATTAATTACGATGTGGACGGCCAGCAATATCAGGCTGAGGTATGCCAACAGTTTAGCTACAGCACATCGGAATACTTCGATGAATCAGGCACAAAGTTAAACGATATGACCGAGTGGCAACGTCAGACCGATAGCTACGATAGCAAGGGTATCGTACAGCGAGAGCGAAGCAATAACATCTGGTCAACAGAAGTGTGGAATCGAACATCCACCAACCATTAATAAGTCTGAATGCGGTTACTTCGGTAGCCGCTTTTTTATAGAACGAGTTGTTTCTTGGGTGAACAAGAAAGCGGAACATGGGTGAGATGACTTTTTATACCGCACGCTTTGCGAGGTATCACACAAAGGGGTCAATTGGTTGGCATAATTCCATCAGAGCGTTTTATAGTAGAGCGGATGCATTTATAGAGTTTCAAAGTAAATAGGTCAGGGATTAATGGATTTAGCAAAACAATTTGGACGTTCTGCGCTGGCAATCGCTGTGGTTTCTTTATCTGGGTGCCAACTGTTGCAGTTTGGTTCTCAGCCCCATACGGTTTCTTCTGTGATGATGAATGATCATGCTGAAAGCGTTATGGTGATCAATCAACAGATGGATCAGTACCTGAGTGAAGATGGGCGAGCTTCATTTCTGAATCAGATGCTGGTGGCGTTGGAGTCTGACAACCGTAACAAGTTCAAAGGCAAAGACCCCGATACATATTCATGGTGGAAGATTCGAGTTCAGCCTAACCAATGGAAAGAGGCGGAAGTAAGTCGCCCAATCGTCGACGGAGTGGACACTTCCAAAACACTAGAGTTTATGGATGTGTCATACCGCTCTAAAGCCAACCTGAATTTACGCTCAAAGCCAAGCTTAGACGGAGAAAAGCTTGGGGAGCTAAATAAGGATGAAGAGTTTAATGCGATTGCAAAAGTTGAGGGTGAGCCTTGGCTGTTAGTCGAGCAAAAGGGCATGGTTCGAGGTTATGTTCATAAGGACTATGCGCGTATCAACGAGGTCAATCACGATATTCTCTCTATTAAGCCAAACCCTTTGTTATGTGGTGATGAGCCTGCGCCAGTAGAGCCGGCCGAAAGTGAGCTGTTCGGTAACTACACTTGCCGTGATTTGAGTTATGAGCTGACGAAAGACGGTCATATAACTGCGGGCTCACTCAGAGCGTGCCGTAAAAAAAGAAAAGTCTGGTATATCGATGTTCCGATGGCGAGCTCGAACCAATCTTAAGTCACCACCCCTCTCAATGATAAAGCTCGGTTGATAATGTATTTATCACCGAGCTTTTTAGTACCGTCTAATCATTGTTTATTTCTCTCTTTCTCCTAAGCCATCACGTGTCATTAATTGTCCAAATTCTCGTCATGTAGCTGTCACTTTCTGCGCCTACTTTTCATACAAGGGCGTTGTCAAAGTATAGGGAAGTCACATGCGATCTTTAGAGACAATTTCACAGCCAATGGCAAGCATCGCTAAATTTGATTTGGCGTTTTCTAGTGTGTGCTTACAGCACCGCTTTAACCAACAAGTCGCAAATATCAGTAAAGGCGTTTCCCACAGTGGGGATGGGCACCTTTACTTGGTGTTAGGTTTACTGGCCTGGTTCCTCGATAAGCAGCATGGGCAATGGTTTTTGCTCGCAGGGCTTACCGCATTTGCGTTTGAACTGCCGATCTATTGGATGCTTAAAAACAGTTTTAAGCGTCGTCGTCCTGAGGAATTGAGTGCACTTCTACCTGCATTTATCACGCCGTCTGATCGCTATAGCTTACCCTCTGGTCACACCGCTGCCGGTTTTGTTATGGCGACCATCATCAATCACTTTTACCCAGAGCTTGGAACTTTCGCCTTTGTATGGGCGAGCTTAATTGGCACGTCACGAATTTTACTCGGCGTGCATTTCTTTACGGACATCATTATTGGCGCCTTGTTGGGTAGCCTTTGTGGTTCTTTAGCAATTGCTATAGTAGGAGGCTAGTGGATGAAAATCCTTTACGGTGTTCAAGGTACGGGGAATGGTCACATCGCTCGGGCAAGAGCGATGAGTCAAGCATTCAAAGAGCACGATGTGCAGGTCGATTTTCTTTTTTCAGGACGTGAGCCAGAAAAGTACTTTTCTATGGAAGCATTTGGGGACTACCAAACGCGTCGCGGGTTCACCTTTGTGACGGAAAAAGGATCGGTGAACTACACCAAAACCGCTTTGAACAATAATCTCATTCAGTTTTTCAAAGAAGTGAAGCAGCTTGATCTTTCTTCTTATGATTTAGTTATCAATGACTTTGAACCCGTTTCGGCTTGGGCGGCTCGTAAGCAAAACAAACCTTGTATTGGTATCAGTCATCAAAATGCATTTCGCTATCCGGTTCCATTGAAAGGAGCGAGTTGGTTTGATAAATCGGTGATTGAACACTTTGCTCCTTCGCGACATCACCTAGGCTTGCATTGGTACCACTTTGATCAGCCCATCCTTCCTCCTATTGTTCATACACTTGACCATGCCTCAGGCAGTGAAGATTTTGTTCTGGTGTACCTGCCGTTTGAGTCCATTGAAGACATCAGTGATTTGCTGTTTCATCTTAATCAACAATCTTTCGTCTGCTACCACCCAAACGTGATTGAGTGTGAGCGTATCGAAAACATTGAATTGCGTCCGTTGTGTCACACCAATTTCCAATATCATTTGCAGCGTTGTAGTGGTGTGATTGCCAACGGTGGGTTTGAACTCCCTTCAGAGGCTCTGTCGCTTGGTAAGAAGTTACTGCTTAAACCACTTGCTGGACAATTTGAGCAACAGAGTAATGTCGCTACGTTAGAAGATCTTGGCTTGGCGACTTCTATGGATAATCTGGATATTTCGATCGTACGTCAATGGTTGAAGGAGCAACACGCCGAAAGCGTAAAGTATCCAGATGTAGCCAAAGCCATCGCAAGTTGGGTATTACAGGGTGCATGGGACGCGCCGGAGAAGCTTTCTGAACAACTTTGGGAACAAGTGGATTTTCCAAGTTATGTAGCCAATATTTAACTCTCACCCCATATTTATCTTGCAGTCATTCATGACCTGATTGGCTGCATTTTTATGCCCTCAAAATCATTTCTATTCACTGCGATTTTGCTGCCTCTTTAACTGATTTGTGTGTTTTGTGAACGGAACTATTGATGCTGGTTTTTGAAGTGAAATGGAAACAATAATTCCCGCAAATGGATTGTATAACCCCTGTAGATTGTCATTAACGTGCTAAATAGGTTGTCAGAAATCTCTGATTTAGTTGTTTTATACTTTTTTATGTTTTTCTTAACATTATGATAAATATCGATTAAATACCTAATTGGCTAAAATTTAATGATTAAATATCAATCTAGTTGCGAAACCTTGATTGATTAGTTGATAGTACAGTTCAAGCCGGAAACATCCGGACGATAAATATAATACAAATTCGGTTTTCTATTCCTTCAAAAATGATTTGAATCCAGCCACGGTCGTTTGTGCGCAAAGGGATTCTATTCGTTAAGAATTCATTGAACCAAGTTGACGATTACATAAGAGGCGCACTCCATGTTAGATAAAAAAGACGCGATGAGCGCAATTGCTAGCTACCGTATGGAAAGCACATTGCGTGGTGTAGATTTAAACCTATTGACTGTATTTGATGCTGTGATGCAAGAGCAAAATATCACTCGTGCAGCACACAACCTGGGCATGTCTCAACCAGCGGTAAGTAACGCGGTTGCTCGCCTAAAAGTAATGTTTAATGATGAGCTATTCATGCGTCAGGGTCGTGGTATTCAACCAACTCAACGCGCTCGTCAACTGTTTGGCCCAATCCGCCAAGCACTACAGCTTATTCGCAACGAACTACCAAGCTCAGTATTCCAACCTGAGTCTTCAACTCGTCTATTTAAGCTAGCGATTTGTAGCCCATGTGACATGCGTTTTGCACCTCGCATCATGGCTAACGTCAATGAGCAAGCGCCAAGCGTACAGCTTCACCTAGATGCGGAATTTGATCGTCTTCTTTCTGAGCGCATGCGCTACCAAGAAATCGACTTCGTAATCGACTACGCTCGTTTCGATGACCAAGGTTTCTCAAGCACTGAAATCTTCAAAGATGAGCTAGTTGTGATTGCATCTAAGACACACCCTCGCATCCAAGGTGGTGTATCTGCAGAGCAACTGATCAACGAGAAACACGCGAAACTATCACGTGTACATGGTCAACGTAGCTTCTCTGAGCAAGCTTACCGTGAACTTGATTGCCAAGCGGCATACGAAGGTTCAAGCCTAAGCAACCTACTATACGTAGTAAGCCAGTCTGAGCTTGTGACTATCGCACCACGTTGGATGGCTGAAAACGCAGTAAACAGCGATCAGCTACAAATTCTAGATTTCCCATTTGAAAACAAAGAAATCAGCGGTTACCTAAGCTGGCACGAATCAAGTGAGAAAGACAAAGGCCACATCTGGCTACGTGATCAACTAATGATCACTTGTGGTGAAGTTGTAGCGCTTAAATAAGCCTAACTTTTAGCCTGACTAACTGGTCAGACTGGATTTGTAATCATCAATTTTTACAATTCCTTGGCCCCGAGAGATTGCCGTCTCTCGGGGTCTTTTTATATCCGCTAAATAACAGCTGAAACAGCGACTTAAGTTGATTAAACCTTCATCAGTTAAACATGAGCTATGCTCTCATTAGTGATAGTGCTCTCTTAATAATGATAAGTTTGATAATGGTCAGTTGCGTTTTTAAGCGTCGAGGTTACACTTGTGCGCTCAAATAGCTTACGCCTGTAAGCCAAAAGGTAATGTAAAGAATGGCCAAGTTAGATTTTCATATCGTTAAACGTATTCGTGAACAAATTGCGAAGGGTGGTACTCGTGTTGCGCTTAAACATAAAGTAGGCGACGCATGGCAAGGTATTACTTGGGAGCAATTTGGTCAGCAAGTGGATGCTTTGTCGCTTGCACTTTTGGCTCAAGGATTGGGCGTTCAAGATAAGATCGGTATTTTCTCAAACAACATGCCGCAGTGGACTATCGCTGACTTTGCAGCGTTGCAGTTACGTGGTGTAACCGTTCCGATCTACCCAACCAATACAGCAGCACAGTCTGCTTACATCATCGATAATGCAGACGTAAAAGTGCTGTTTGTCGGTGAGCAACCTCAATTTGACGCAGCCGTTAGCATTTTTGACGAATGCCAGCAGCTAGAACTGATCGTTGCGATGTCCGATGACATTGAACTCGGCGAACACGCGTTTGCAATGAAGTGGGATGATTTCATTGCCAAAGGTGATGATAGTCAGCAGCTCGAGTTAACTTCTCGTTTAGATCAAGCGCAAGAAGAAGACCTTCTCACGTTGATTTATACCTCTGGTACAACTGGGCAGCCAAAAGGCGTTATGTTGGATTACGCGAACATTTCGGCTCAGCTTGAAGGCCACGATGAGCGTTTAAGTTTGACTGAAGATGACGTGTCTTTGTGTTTCCTTCCGTTATCACATGTGTTTGAGCGTGCTTGGACGTTCTACGTGCTCTACAAAGGCGCAACGAACTGCTATCTACAAGACACCATGCAAGTGCGTGATGCTCTGAGCGAAGTACGCCCTACGGTCATGAGTGCGGTCCCTCGTTTCTACGAGAAAATCTTCTCAGCAATTCATGAGAAAGTATCACGAGCACCTGTTCATCGTAAGATCATGTTCACTTGGGCCGTTAACATGGGCGCGAAGATGGCGGCTTGTCATCAAGAAGGTCGCAAACCATCGTTGATGCTGCGTAAGTCATACGCTCTAGCGGATAAGCTGGTTCTAAGCAAGCTACGTGCATTGCTGGGTGGCCGCATTAACTTCATGCCATGTGGTGGTGCGAAGTTGGATGAGACCATTGGTCGTTTCTTTCATGCGATTGGCATCAACGTGAAGCTTGGTTATGGCATGACGGAGACCACGGCAACGGTTTCTTGTTGGGATGACCAGTGTTTTGACCCAAGCTCTATCGGTATGGCGATGCCAGGTGCACAAGTTAAGATCGGCGAAAACAACGAGATCTTGGTGCGTGGCCCAATGGTGATGCGTGGCTACTACAAAATGCCAGAAGAAACCGAGAAGACATTCGACGAGCACGGCTTCTTGAAGACGGGCGATGCCGGTTACATTGATGAAAATGGCAACTTGTTCATTACTGACCGTATTAAAGAGCTGATGAAGACCTCAAACGGTAAGTACATTGCGCCTCAAGTTGTCGAAGGTGCGATCGGTAAAGACCATTTCATCGAGCAAATCGCGGTTATTGCCGATACTCGTAAGTTTGTATCAGCGCTTATTGTTCCGTGTTATGACTCGCTAGAAGAGTACGCGAAAGAGCTGAACATCAAGTATCACGATCGTGTGGAATTGATCAAACACCACCAAATCGTTGAGATGCTTGAAAAGCGCGTTAATGACCTGCAAAAAGAACTGGCTAAGTTTGAACAAGTTAAGAAATTCAAACTGTTACCAAAAGCGTTCTCGATGGATGATGGTGAGTTGACCCCAACGCAAAAACTTCGTCGTAAAGTCATTAATGACAAATACCAAGATGAAATCGAAGAAATGTACAACGAAAAGTCAGATAAAAAGTAACTTAAGCTGACTTAGATTTCAGATTGATGAAATTATCCCCAGTTGCCTAATATTGTGCTGCTGGGGATTTTTTATGACTGTCTTTCACACTTCTTTCCCCTTGATAAAGAGAAATAATCACTCGAAGTGGCTATTTTGAGTGAAATTATTCACTTTATTTTCTTCTTCTTTCTTTTATTGATTCCAAATTGAACGCGCTTGATAGCGTCAAACCCTACCTTTGTTCTGATTTACAGCATCTTGTTTAAAATTTGATTCAACTCTCATTAGACCCGTTGATAATAAAACGTTACATTTGTTGTGTTACCTTGCGTTTTGTTATGACAGACGCAAGACATAGCTGAAAAAGTGGAAGTATTTCTATTAGGCTACGAATAAGACCTAGACTATGTAAAACCAGACCAAACCGTTGGCCTTACGGTGAGGAAAACTGGTAAGGAGAGCAATTATGACAGCAATGTTGTCAGGCGCAGAGATGGTTGTGCAATCTCTGATCGAAGAGAGCGTAGAACAAATCTTTGGTTACCCAGGTGGTTCCGTTTTAGATATCTACGATGCCCTGCACGCCAAAACAGACCAAATCAAACACGTATTAGTAAGACACGAGCAAGCTGCTACGCATATGGCAGATGGTTATGCTCGAGCAACGGGTAAGCCGGGTGTAGTACTAGTATGTTCGGGTCCTGGTGCAACCAACACCATCACAGGTATTGCTACGGCGTACATGGACTCAATCCCAATGATCGTTATCTCTGGTAACGTACCAAACAATCTCATTGGTAATGATGCATTCCAAGAGTGTGACATCGTGGGTGTATCTCGCCCAGTGGTGAAACACAGCTTCTTAGTTAAGAAAGCGGAAGACATTCCAGAGACGATCAAAAAAGCGTTTTATATCTCAACGACTGGCCGACCAGGTCCGGTTGTGATTGATTTGCCAAAGGATATCCTTAACCCGCAAATCAAGCTCCCTTACGAGTATCCGGAAAGCATCTCCATGCGTTCCTACAAGCCAACCACGTCTGGCCACAAAGGCCAAATCAAGAAAGCACTTAAAGCCTTGCTTGAGGCGAAGAAGCCTGTTTTGTACATCGGTGGCGGTGCCGTTATTTCTGGTGCCCACGAGCATATTCAAGCATTGTCAGACGAATTGAATCTACCCGTTGTGAGCACTTTGATGGGCTTGGGGGCATTCCCGGGCACACACAAAAACTCTCTAGGTATGCTCGGGATGCACGGTACATATGAAGCCAATATGGCAATGCATGAAGCTGACCTTATCTTCGGTATTGGTGTTCGTTTTGATGACCGTACAACCAACAACCTTGAGAAGTACTGTCCTAACGCGAAAGTCATGCACATCGACATCGATCCATCTTCAATCTCTAAAAACGTGAAAGTGGATCTGCCTATTGTAGGTTCTGCCGATAAAGTGCTAGCGACCATGGTTGGCTTGCTGAACGAGCAGGGCAGCAACAATGACCAAGAAGCAATTGGTCAATGGTGGGATGAGATTCAAGTTTGGCGTGAACGTAACTGTCTTGCATACGAAACGTCGCCTGAACGTATCAAGCCTCAACAGGTTATTGAGACACTGCATAAACTGACTAACGGTGATGCTTATGTGGCGTCGGATGTAGGCCAGCATCAAATGTTCGCTGCGCTTTACTACCCATTTAATAAGCCACGCCGTTGGATTAACTCTGGTGGTCTAGGCACGATGGGCTTTGGTCTGCCTGCTGGTATGGGCGTGAAGTTCGCGATGCCAGAAGAAGAAGTGGTGGTTGTAACTGGTGACGGCAGTATTCAGATGAACATCCAAGAACTGTCGACAGCAATGCAATACGACATTCCAGTGAAGATCATCAACTTGAACAACCGATTCCTAGGCATGGTAAAACAATGGCAAGACATTATTTACCAAGGCCGTCACTCTAACTCATACATGAGTTCTGTTCCTGATTTTGCAGCGATTGCAGAAGCTTATGGTCACGTCGGTATTCGTATTGAAACGCCAGACCAGCTTGAAGCGGGTCTACAAAAAGCGTTAGACATGAAAGATCGTCTGGTGTTTGTTGACATCAATGTAGACGAAACCGAACACGTATACCCAATGCAGATCAAAGGCGAGGGTATGGACAAGATGTGGCTAAGCAAAACGGAGCGTACTTAATATGAGACACATTATTTCTTTGTTAATGGAAAACCAACCTGGTGCGTTGTCTCGAGTTGTTGGTCTGTTTTCTCAGCGTGGTTACAACATCGAGTCTCTGAATGTTTCACCAACCGATGATGAGACGCTATCGCGCTTAAACATCACGACGAACTCGGATGAAATGCAGCTTGAGCAGATCCAAAAGCAACTGCATAAACTGATTGATGTACTTAAAGTGCAAGAAGTGACAGAGTTTGATCACATCGAACGTGAGTTGATGATGGTGAAGGTTAAAGCGAGCGGTTTTGCGCGTGCAGAAGTAAAACGCACGGCGGATATCTTCCGTGGCCAGATTGTTGATGTCACGGCTGCTCAATATACGGTTCAACTTGCAGGTACGAGTGAAAAGCTGGATGCGTTTATCCAAGCTATCTCTGAAGTTACCGAAGTGGTCGAAGTCGCTCGAAGTGGTGTGGTCGGTGTGGCACGCGGAGAGCGTTGCCTCAAACCGTAATTACACTGAATGCATTTAAGAAAAGCCATCGTTCATCGATGGCTTTTTGTTTAGAAAATAACAATTAATGATATAATTGCTGCTTTCGTAAACAAATTGGGTAGTAGAACGCGTGAAAGTAAGGAAGTTGGTCAGCGCTTTGCTGGCAACCACGCTATTTTTTAGCGCGCTCATCTCTATCTACTACTACCAGAAATACCAGACTCTGTTAGCGGCTAATGTAGAAAATACGGCGAAAGAAGCCCTTCATCAACTGGCTTACTCAGAGCGTGAATACAATAACGTTCAAGACCAAATATCTTCCATCAGTGATCTGCTCGGCCATAGCCAAAGCCTTTACGACTACCTGCGCCACCCAAATCCCAAGAATCTCGCCATTTTAGAAGAGGTGTGGAGTTCTGTTGCGGTTAACCAGAAATGGTATCGACAGATTCGCTTCCTTAACGTCAATGGGCAAGAGAATGTCAGAATCAACTACGACTTCAAAACTGGCACTGCAGCTGCCGCTCGTACTCTGCAAGACAAATCTGATCGCGAGTATTTCCAATATGCTCAGAATTTAAAAAATGACCAAATAGGTTCTTGGGGAATTGAACTCGAGCAAGAGAACGGTAATCTCGTTTATCCGTACAGTCCTTCTGTTCGCATTATGATGCCAGTGGCTATGAATGACATTCGTGAAGGCTATTTGATCCTCAATATCGACGTAAAATACCTTTCTTCTCGTTTGAATTATTCCCCAGTCAGAGATTTCAACATCGAGCTGATAAACCAATCGGGTTATTACGCAGCAAGCTCTCACAGCGACAAGCTGTACGGCGATATTATCCCAGATCGTGCTCGATTTAACTTTGGTTTGCTCCATCCTGATATCTGGCAAAACATAGGCTCACAGAAGATGGGCTATAAGTATGATGGTAAACACCTGATTGCCTTCAATACGATTGAATTTGTGCCGGGTGAACCTCTTCACTTGCTCATTGACCTCTCTCAAGAGCAATTGTTGGAGCGAGCTGACCGAGATATCGATGACTTAGTCCAAGAAGCCTTCTTCGTGCTGAGTTTAATGTTGGTGTTTGCTCTGCCTATTACTTCGCTGGCACTGCATTATCGTCGTCATAGCATTGAATCTAAACTTGCCCGCGCCGCATTGGATGGCATGACGGCTGTGATGATTTCGGACACGTCACATCGAATCATGATGGTGAACCAAGAGTTTGAAAACATGATGGGCTATAGCTCTTCGCGATTGCGTGGTTGGAATGCACACAACCTAATCTTCATTCCTGAAGACATCGAAGAGATTCTGGCGATTTGGAATAAGCTTGGTATCGAGCAAGTGTGGGAAGGGGAAGTACGTTGTCGCACTAAGCTCAACCACGTGTTCACCGCTATCATGCGCATTCAGGCCATCATGGCGAAGTCTGGCAAAGTTAGCTACTACATTACTTCGCTGGTGGATATTTCTGAGCGTAAAGAGCTAGAAGAGAAACTGCGTAACTTGAGTGAGAAAGACGGCTTAACCAGCTTATGGAATCGTCGTAAGTTTGAAGAGCAGCTCGCGCAATATGCCAACATGGTTGAACGTTATCCGGATACGCCAACGACTTGCCTTGCGCTGTTTGATATCGACCATTTCAAACGTATCAATGACGAAATGGGCCATGATGAAGGTGATAAAGTGATTTGTGGTGTGGCAGATACGTTGTCGAATGGGGTAAGAAATACCGACTTTGTTGCTCGTGTCGGCGGAGAAGAATTTGCTGTGATCATGCCACATACGACGACGCAAGAAGCGGAAGTGGTATTGAATCGACTTCGAGTTGCCGTAGAGTTAAACAGTGAAAAAGCAGTGACGGTGAGTGTGGGTTACAGTGATCTCACTGGAGACCGAACACGCAGCTATAAGTGTGCGGATATCGCCCTGTACGAATCAAAGAGTGCAGGGCGTAACCGAGTGTCGATTTGTCACAGTTTCGATGACATTGCTTAGAAGCTGTTGTGGTAAACAGATAGGCAGAAGCTTTTCTACAAAACAAAAAATCGGGATAACCCCGATTTTTTTCTATTCGCTGCTGAACCGAATTAAGCGGTTTCTAGCTCTAACGCTGTTTCGATGCGTTGCATTGAGCTCAACAAGTGTTTATCAAGTAAGTCCATTGCTTCTTCGCTGTTCTTCGCAAGAACAAGCTTCATGATCATCTCATGCTCATCAATGTTGAACAGTGCGTCTTGTTCTGAGTTTAACGTTTGCATTGCAAAGTAACGGTAACGCTTGATCTGGTTAATCAGGTCACTAAAGAACTCAAACATGTTCTTTGAATCCGCGCCTTCAAGCAGAGAAACATGGAACTGGTGATGACGCTCTTCCCACTCTTGCCAGCAGAAAGTTTCATCAAAGTTCAGACGAGATAGCTTGTGGTAAGAAGTCAGTACATCCAACTCCCAGCTTTCATCACCCGCCAAGATTGCTTTCTTAAGCAATACAGAAGAAACCACACGAAGGCTTTCGTATAGATCGTTCAACTCTTTTTTGCACACGGGTGCAACCCAACAGCCTTTTTGTGGCTCAAGCTTTACATACTTGCTCCAAGACAGTTGCACAAGGGCTTCGCGGATAGGTGATGCACCAACGTTGTATTTCTCTTTCAGGTCAGCAACCACAAGCTTTTGGCCTGGTTTTAGAGCACCTGTCAGGATGTCCTGGCAGATCATTTTTGCAACTTTATCGGTTAGGGTAGGACTAGACACAAGCAACCTCATGAAATTTTATTATCGTGACGACAACTAAACAGTACGTAGTTCGGTTGTGGTTGATAATACAGCGTACTGATTATGAGGGCAAGATAAAATATATAAAAAAAGAGGGCCGAAGCCCTCTTTTTTATTGAACTGATGATTGAATACGTCAGTCTTATAGAACGTGTACAGAAGCAGTGTTCGTTGTACCTGAAGCTACTAGAGCACCAGAAACCATAACAACGATGTCGCCTTTGTTACCTAGACCAGATTCTAGAGCAAGTTCTTTACCTGCTACGTAGAACGCGTCTGTGTTCGCGATAGAGTCAACAACTACTGGAGTAACACCTTTAGTTAGAACTAGCTGTGCAGCAGTCTTAGTGTTAGTAGTTAGTGCTAGGATGTTTGCAGTTGGGAAGTACTTACGTACTGAACGTGCAGACTTACCACCTTCAGTTGCAACAACGATAAGTGGAGCAGCTAGTTTCTCAGCTGTGTCTACTGCGCCTTTACATACTGCTTCAGTGATGCGTAGACGTGGGCTGTCTAGACGAGAACCTAGCTCAGCTTTTAGAGCTGAATCAGTGCGGTTCGCGATTTGAGCCATGATAGTTACCGCTTCAACTGGGTACTTACCTTTAGCAGTTTCACCAGAAAGCATTACTGCGTCAGTACCGTCCATTACCGCGTTAGCAACGTCGCCTGCTTCCGCACGAGTAGGACGTGGGTTGTTGATCATAGAATCAAGCATTTGAGTTGCGGTGATAACCATCTTACGTGCACGGTTACACTTCTCGATCATCATTTTCTGAGCGAAGATTACTTCTTCAGCTGGGATTTCAACACCTAGGTCACCACGAGCAACCATGATGCCGTCAGAAAGCTCTAGGATCTCGTCGAAGTTATCAACACCTTCTTGGTTTTCGATCTTAGAGATGATGTGGATGTTCTCGCCGCCGTTTGCAGCAAGTACTTCACGGATTTCTTGAACGTCAGAAGCTTTACGGATGAAAGAAGCAGCTACGAAGTCAACGCCTTGCTCACAACCGAATTTAAGGTCGTTCTTATCTTTTTCAGATAGTGCAGGTAGGTTTACAGAAACGCCAGGAAGGTTAACACCTTTGTTTTCGCCTAGAGCACCGTTGTTAAGAACTTTACACTTAACTTCAGTTTCAGAAGTTGCAAGAACTTCCATTTCGATTAGACCGTCGTCTACTAGGATAGTGTCACCAACGTTTAGGTCGTTAGCAAAACCAGCGTAAGTTACTGCAACTTTGTCTTTGTTACCTACAACTGAGATGTCAGTTGTGAAAGTGAATTCTTGACCAGCTACTAGATCAACGTCGTTGCCGTCTTCTAGTTTGATAGTGCGGATTTCTGGACCTTTAGTGTCTAGAAGGATTGCAAGTTGTTTGCCTGTAGCTTCCATTACTTGGCGGAAGTTCGCGATACGAGTGCCGTGCTCTGCGTAGTCACCGTGAGAGAAGTTAAGACGCATAACGTTCATGCCAGCGTTTACTAGTTCAGTTAGCTTCTCTACAGATTCAGTTTTAGGGCCAATCGTACATACGATTTTGGTCTTTTTCATGGAAGATACTCTCCGGTAAGTATAGTTACAATTTGAAAGTCGGTTGTTTACTCTGAAGTTAGGGCGCTTTGATGACATTTAGTGCCTGCCACCCACCGATTTTCCGCCACATTATTGGAACTTCAGATTCTGAAAGTCTTTCACCAAGTTTAGTCATTTTATGACTAAAAGATCGGCGATTATGGTTACCTTTTTGTGACTAATCCCACTTTATATGCAGAAAGTTGCAAAAAAATAACCGTCAATTCTGTAATTTTTTTTCTTTTCGGTGGCGAATTCTACCACCGAATGAATCCAATATCACTGTTTAAGAATTGTCTTAGGACAAGGTTTTATCGAGAAATATTAATTTTTTGGATCGAAATAAATGGACTTAAAAGTTTCGTTTTGACTATAATAAATTTCAAACCGAAACTTAAAATCAAAATTTAAATGTCGAAACGAAACACTCAACTAAGAAGACACGCCATTTCTAACCTAGTAAATGAGCTTGGGGAAGTTAGCGTAGATGAGCTAGCACAGAAATTTGAAACCTCAGAGGTCACGATTAGAAAGGATTTAGCTTCTTTAGAGAAAAACGGACAACTTTTGCGCCGTTACGGTGGTGCAATTGCGATTCCAACGGAAGTTATCCATGAAGAAATGAGTCCGAATGTTTCGAGTCGAAAGTTAAGTCTGGCAAAAGCAGCGGCATCACTGATCCGAGAACATAACCGAATTGTGATCGACAGTGGCAGTACAACGGCTGCGCTGATTCAGCAATTAAACGACAAACGAGGCTTGGTTGTTATGACCAACTCGTTGCATGTCGCCAATGCACTTAACGAATTAGAGAGCGAACCAACCCTGTTAATGACAGGTGGAACCTGGGATACGCACTCAGAATCCTTCCAAGGCAAAGTAGCCGAATCTGTATTAAGAGCTTACGACTTTGACCAGCTATTTATCGGTGCCGATGGTATCGATCTAGAGCGCGGAACCACAACGTTTAATGAATTGGTTGGCTTAAGTAAAGTCATGGCGGAGGTGTCTCGTGAAGTCATCGTCATGATCGAGTCTGAGAAAGTGGGGCGCAAGATCCCGAACTTAGAACTCGCTTGGGACCAAATTAATGTGTTGGTTACTGATGCAGAGTTACAGCCAGAACACAAAATACAGATTGAACAACATGGCGTTAAAGTCATTTGCGCCTAATCTAATAATGTAAACAGTTTCATATTTCACTTCCCTCTGGATAAAGGCCTTTGCTTGCTGCCTCTATTTGAAATCATGGTCAGGGAAGAACAAAACTACAAACGGAGATAAACACATGTGTGGAATCGTAGGTGCAGTAGCACAACGAGATGTTGCAGAAATTTTAGTTGAAGGCCTACGTCGCTTGGAATACCGCGGTTACGACTCTGCGGGCGTTGCGATTGTTGATGGTGAGACAAACCTAACGCGTATTCGTCGTTTAGGTAAGGTACAAGAGCTGGCAGACGCAGTAGACGAAGCAAAGGTGATCGGTGGTACTGGTATTGCGCACACTCGTTGGGCAACACACGGTGAACCTTCAGAAGTGAACGCACACCCACACATGTCTGGTGACATCGCAGTGGTACACAATGGCATCATTGAAAACCACGAAGAGCTACGTGAACTGCTTCAATCTCGTGGTTACGTATTTGAATCTCAAACGGATACTGAAGTTATCGCTCACATGGTTGAGTGGGAACTTCGCACTTCAGAAACGCTACTAGAGGCGGTACAGAAGACAGCAAAACAACTGGATGGCGCATACGGCACGGTAGCGCTGGATCGTAAAGATCCTTCACGCATCGTCGTAGCACGCTCAGGCAGCCCAATCGTCATTGGTTTTGGTGTGGGGGAAAACTTCCTTGCTTCTGACCAACTTGCGCTGCTTAACGTGACACGTCGTTTCATGTACCTAGAAGAAGGTGACGTGGCAGAAATCACTCGTCGTGATGTGACGGTATTTGATGCAACAGGTGAGCGCGTAGAACGTGAAATCACAGAATCAAACGCGGAACACGACGCAGGCGATAAAGGCCAATACCGTCACTTCATGCAGAAAGAAATTTACGAGCAACCAACTGCGCTGATCAACACAATGGAAGGTCGTATCACGGCTGATTCTGTTGTCACTGAAGCAATCGGTGTAAACGCGGCAGAAATCCTAAGCAAAGTTGAGCACGTACAGATCGTTGCATGTGGTACGTCTTACAACGCAGGTATGACAGCACGTTACTGGTTCGAAGATATTGCTGGCGTAAGCTGTGACGTAGAAATCGCTTCTGAATTCCGTTACCGCAAGTTTGTGACGCGTCCAAACAGCCTATTGATCACGCTTTCTCAATCTGGTGAAACCGCCGATACGCTAGCAGCACTTCGCCTAGCAAAAGAGAAAGGTTACATGGCGGCAATGACCATCTGTAACGTAGCGGGTTCTTCTTTGGTTCGTGAGTCTGACTTTGCATTTATGACCCGTGCTGGTGTGGAAATTGGTGTTGCATCAACTAAAGCGTTCACGACTCAGCTTTCAGCACTACTGATGCTGGTAACTGCTCTTGGTAAGCAACAAAACCGCATCAGCAAAGAGAAAGAAAAAGAGATCGTAGAAGCGCTTCACGCTCTACCGAAGCAAATCAACGCAGCGCTGTCTTTCGAAAAAGAAATCGAAGCACTAGCACCAGACTTTGCTGATAAGCACCACACTCTATTCCTAGGTCGTGGCGAGTTCTACCCAATCGCGATGGAAGCGTCTCTAAAACTGAAAGAGATCTCTTACATTCACGCAGAAGCGTACGCAGCGGGTGAGCTGAAACACGGTCCTCTAGCGTTGATCGATGCAGATATGCCAGTTGTAGTTGTTGCACCAAGCAACGATCTTCTAGAGAAACTGAAATCAAACGTTGAAGAAGTACGTGCTCGTGGTGGTCTGCTTTACGTATTCGCAGATGCTGACGCAGGTTTCGAAGGCGATGAGACCATGAAGATCATCACTATGCCACACGTTAGTGAAATCACGGCGGCGATCTACTACACCATCCCAATGCAGCTACTGTCTTACTACGTAGCGTTGATCAAAGGTACGGACGTAGACCAACCTCGTAACCTAGCGAAAGCGGTAACGGTAGAGTAAGCAACGCAAGGTGTGATTAAGATTACACTTGTTTATGTTGCGCTATGTAAGTAGCGAGAACCTAAAGCGAAGTCACATGACTTCGCTTTTTTTATGTCTGTAGACATGGTTATGATGCGCAATACGTTGACATTCAATTGTTTACTTTCTGACACGCCGAGCGGTGAGCATCACTATCGTAAGCCCAACGGATGTGGTTTCCATTGAACTGAAAAGGTCATTATGAAAATCAAACTCTTGGCTTTATGTATCGCGTCCTCGCTTTACCATCCATCAGTGATGGCAGAGGAAGAAACACAAACAGAAGAGCGCAAAAGCCAAACAGTGTTCATCGATGAAAGCGATGACTGGTTACAACTCAAATCTGGTGAAGTGATCAAAGGGGAGCTGACTGGCACGATCAAGGAAGAAACCAACTCGTTCGATCAAGAAGTTGAATTCGATAGTGATGATCTTGGTGATCAAGAGATCGAACTGGAAGATATTGCGGTGCTAGAGACAGCAAGTTTCTTTACCATCCGAACTTCCAGTGGCGATATCTACGATGGCTATTTGTCGATCCGTGAAGACAAGTTATATCTCAGCAATAATGGTGAAGAGATCGCATTCCCCGTGACAGAGGTTGTGTCGATCTATCGTGGTTCAGAGACAGACTCAGACCACTGGACGACTGAGATCTTTTTGGGATTAGATATCAGCAAAGGCAACACTGATGAGTTCTCACTCCTTGGTGAAGTAGAAGCGGAAAGGAATACCGTTGGCTCGCGCACCAAGTTAAAAGCCAAACACGAAAACTCCAAGACCAATGATGAGACCACAGCGAACAACAGTTCGTTTGATGGCTCCTACGACATTTACCTAAGTAACCGACTCTTCTTTAGGCCACTTAAGCTCTCGCTGCTCAGGGATGAGTTCCAAAACATTGATTATCAAGTTAATGCCTCGATGCAGATGGGTTATTTCATCATTGCTAATTCACAGACAGAATGGGATGTCTCCATCGGTCCCGGTTACCAGTACACCGATTTTAAAACGGTAGAAGAAGGGGAATCTGGCGATGCGACCAGTAACACCTTAACCTTCGAATCCAACTTTGAGTATGAACTGACCGATGACATCGATTTCAGTCATACCTATAACCTCAACTGGGCGAGCAACGATGCTGGTGGTACTCGGCATACCAACGAGCTCGGTTTTGATATCGATCTTGTCGATGATCTTGATCTAAGCATTAAAGCGATTTGGGATCATGTTTCGGATACCAAAGCCGATGCGGAAGGTGTGGTGCCAGAGAAAGACGACTATAAGTTCCATTTTGGTCTGACTTACGAGCTGTAGTTTGAGCATTTATAGTTAATCAATCACTATTTTGGTTTATGACAAAAATGTCATCTTCGAGATAGGTTGGTGTCAGGTGTGTTGTTGAATAATGAAGCCATTGAAAACAAACACACTCAAAGGTCATCAACATGAAAGTACTGAAAACCGCTCTCCTTGTAACAACAATGGCAATCACTAGCGCATCAGCATTCGCTCAACCGACTTTCACTGGTGGAAAATACATTAGCCGTGAAGAAATGAAGACCATTTCTGTTGAGCCAACGGCAACCTCGGATGCGGCTTATCAACAAGCGTTAGCTGAACTAAACTCCTTAAAAGACATGTCGTCTCATGAGCTTAATAAAGAGTTGAACATCGTGACTTTCGATGTCGCGAGAAACAGCACGCACCTGCAGGACGGCGGTTTTGTTACGGTACAAGAGCGCATGAACGAACAGGGACAGTTGGAATATCTGGGTACTGTGAACGTGAAAGTGAACTACGCACAGCGCGACAGTAATCGATAAAAACATTGAATGAAAAGAGTATGATGCAATTTGTGTCGTACTCTTTTTGCGATCGTCAATGCTGAGCATATCCCGTTGAGATAGAGGGCTGAAATTGAAACTACTGATTGTAGAAGATGAAGTAAAAGCAGGGGAATACTTGCAAAAAGGGCTGGTGGAATCGGGCTACGTTGTTGATTGGGTTCGCGACGGTGTCGATGGCTTATATCACGCAACCAGTGAACCTTATGATCTTATTCTTCTCGATATCATGCTGCCCAAACTCGACGGTTGGCAAGTGCTCAACACGCTGCGCAGTAGTGACATTCACACCCCAGTTATCATGCTCACTGCCAAAGAACAGATAGAAGATCGCGTGCGTGGCTTTGAGTTAGGAGCCAACGACTACGTGGTAAAACCTTATGCGTTTGCTGAGTTGCTGGCACGTATCCAGAATGTCTTTCGTCATCATACTTCTTCTCGTGTACAGACCTCCTCTCAGACGCTGCAAATTGCTGATCTAGAGCTCGACATGATGAAGCGAGTGGCAACGCGAGGCGGGCAAAGTATTACGCTAACGGCAAAGGAGTACGCGCTGCTTGAGCTTTTGATGCGCAAAGAAGGTCAAGTGTTATCAAGGACCACCATTGCGTCATTGGTGTGGGACATGAACTTTGATAGCGATACGAACGTGATTGATGTCGCCATCAAACGACTGCGCAATAAAGTCGACAAGCCATTTGAAACGCCTCTGATTCATACCATTAGAGGGATGGGGTATAAGCTGGAAGCACCAAATGTTTAAACGCCCAGCCAACCTGTCTATGCAAAACAAACTCGTGCTGATGTTTGTCGGCACGACGCTGGTGGTGTACCTCTCTTTAGCCTTTATTCTCTATTACACCATCGAGCGCCATTTCTTTACTCAAGACTATAACGAAATGGTCAGCAAATATAATGCGATAGAGAAGACCATGATGGTTTCTCCTGAGTCGGCTTATCTGCTTATCGACAACAGCTCCGCTTACATGTGGGCGTTTGAGGAGGGAGAACAGACCTACAAAAACTCAACGCTTTCTATTCCTAACAAACTGTCTCTCACGCTGAGTTCGCCGCAGATTTTGAATCAAAACAACGCAATTGAGTGGCATGAAGATTCTTTGGATATTCGAGCCTTCGCCTTTAAAGCCAAAGATGTCACTGTGGTGATAGGCACCAGCATTAACCACCATATACTGTTCCTCAATAAACTGGGGTGGATTCTATTCTGGTCGTTGGGCTTTGCGTTTTTAGCTTCTGCTCTATATAGCCGAACCATTGTAAATCGAGGTTTGAGGCCGATTCTTACCTTAAACAAACACATCCAACATATTACCCCTGAACAATTAGATATTCGTATTGACCCTGAGACGTTGCCGATCGAGCTAAGAGAGTTAGCGATAAAGCACAATGCGATGTTGGATCGATTACAAACCGGCTTTCATCGTTTGAGTGAGTTCTCCTCTGATATTGCACATGAGCTTAAAACGCCGCTGACTAACATCACCACTCAAAACCAAGTAATCCTTGGTGCTGCACGCAGTTCTGAGGAGTATCAAGAAGCGATTGCTTCTACTTTGGAAGAGCTTGAACGGATAACCAAAACCATCAATGACTTACTGTATATCGCCAAAGCAGAGAACAAACTGATTCACCGACACAACGAGCGCTTCGCGGCTCATGAGCAAGTGGCTCATTTGATCGAGTACTTCGAAATACTGGCGGAAGATTCAGCGCTGGCCATTACCACTTCAGGTGAGGCGATGCTGTATATGGACCGAAACATGTTTGAGCGCGCAATCAGTAACTTATTGTCCAATGCGATTCGCCATGCGTATGACGAGACGACGATTTCGGTTGATATTGAGCAGGTTGGTGAACTTGTGAAGATAACCGTCAGCAACGTTGGTGAGGCGATCCCCAAGCAAAATCTGCCGTATTTGTTTGACCGCTTTTATCGGGTCGACAAGTCTCGTCAGCACTCGGGTAGTGTGGGAGCAGGGCTGGGTTTGTCGATCACGCAGTCGATTGTTCACGCCTATGATGGAAGCATTAGCGTTACTTCAGAAGATGGCCAAACCCAGTTTTGTTTGATACTACCAGCGGCTAAAGCTGACTCAGCAGTGGAATCACTTCCTCAAGAGACGCTTTAATGATGACTTTGTCTTCGAGCTCTGGCAGAGGTGGAAGTAAATCCGGAATCATTACAGCTTGGCATTTCGCAGCGAGTGCGGCTTTGATGCCGTTGTTCGAATCTTCCAATACTAAGCACTGCTTGGCGTCCACACCTAAGTGGCGATAAGCCATTTGATAGCAATCAGGGTTTGGTTTGCCACGTTCTACATCTTCGGCGGTAATCACTAAATCGAACTGTGCAAGGTACTTGCTGCCTGCGAAATTGTGCTTCACCTCTGGAAGGTGAGAAGAAGTGACAATCGCGGTTAATAAGCCATGTTGTTTGATGGCATAAAACAGTGCGTCGAATCCGGGGTTGAGCGCAATGCCTTGATTTCTTAGATTATGGAAGTGTTCATCTCGCACAGCTGTATAGCGCGGCATATCGATGGCGTCTTGAAAATGCTCAGAGAGTATTCTTTCACATTCAGGGTCTTGGACACCGATAAACTGTTGGTAGAAATCATCGGTGATGGTTAAGCCTTGCTCGGTAGCGGCGTATTGCCAACTTTGCTTGTAGATGGATTCGGTATCGAAAATCAGTCCATCCATATCAAAAAGTACAGCTTTTAACATTGGGTAGGGCTCCTACGTTTTTGGGTGTAGAGCGGCTGACATTGTTATTTTGTTATACCTAAGCAACCTCGAATCCTTTTGAAGGTAGCTTGGGTATAAAATGTGGCGTTAGAATGGGCTCTCTTTGCCGAGTTCATTGCAGATCTCGACAATCGCAAGCGAGAGCCCTGACTTAATGATTTGTTGTTGACGTTGCAGTTGTAGCTGATAAAACTCAAGGTCGATGTCGTCATCTGGTTCGTTGACTTCCAGTTGCACCATGCCCATCTTCTTCACCAAATGCAGCTTTTTGATTGGATCTAGAATATTAGGGTCCGTGAACTCGTAGTCAGAAGCGTCGCTATTGAGATGGTTTTTGAGCTTAATGATGTCTTCGATGTCGTGGTAAATATCATCGGGAAGCACACCCAAGCCAAACAATAACTTCAAACGAACAGACAGATCGCCCAGCGGCCCCGAGTCTTGTAACAGCGGACCGACAACCGATTGAACAGCGAAGTTATCTTTACGAAAAATTCGTTGCACTAACCCGTCGATCGAATCGTTAAAAACGTCGACTGCTGCAATGAAAAAGCCTCGTACCGATGGTGCGCTGTTTAATCGCTCAATGATCTCGGTTTCGTTGATGTTATCTGCCATAT
This sequence comes from Vibrio owensii, assembly GCF_002021755.1. Lineage (NCBI taxonomy): Bacteria > Pseudomonadati > Pseudomonadota > Gammaproteobacteria > Vibrionales > Vibrionaceae > Vibrio > Vibrio owensii. Next base: position 1,447,603 of record NZ_CP019959.1, on the reverse strand, counting down.
ACTGAATACATTTCTAATTATTAGCTATCCCAACTCTTCAATGGAGATGGATATAGAAGGGGAGCCAAGCTCCCCTAGGTAAATCAAAGTTGGTTGTAAAGTGTCTCGATTTGAGTCACTTCAGCACTGTTTTCTGCAAGACCTGTGTATGTCGCTAGCGTCTTCTTCACACCCACTTCTTTTAATGAGTTTTGTAGCTCTACGGCTTGTGGGTCAGTGTCGTTAGTGTACTTCAACGCAGCGGCAATGCCTTTCAAAAGTGTTTTATTTTCAGTGCCATACTCAATTGTACCGAGTAAAGGCTTCACTAATCTATCGTTTGCACCTAATTTACGAATTGGTTGACGACCTACGCGATCAACCTCATCCACTAAGTATGGGTTGGCAAAGCGTCCTAGAATCTTCTCGATGTAAGCATTGTGCATGTCACGGTCGAAACCGTAACGTTTGATCAGCACTTCACCACTCTCTTGCATCGCCTGTTTTACTTCAGCATGAATGCTTGGGTCTTCAATCGCTTCACGAATGGTGCGATGGCCTTTCAAGCAACCTAGGTAAGCGGTAATGCAGTGACCTGTATTGAGAGTGAACAGCTTGCGTTCTACAAATGCCATTAGGTTGTTGGTTTTTTCCATGCCTGCGATATCAGGGATTTCGCCCTTGAATTGCTGTTCATCCACAATCCATTCGCTAAAGCTTTCTACCGTCACTTCTAGTGGGTCATCGTTCGCCGCTTCTGCTGGTGGCACGATGCGGTCTACCGCTGAATCGACAAAGCCAACCAACTCGTTTGCTTTTGAATGCAATGATTCATCTAAGTGTTTGTACACCTCACCTTTTAGGTGTGTGGTGCCACGAACCATGTTTTCACACGCGATGATGTTCAATGGTTTATCGTTACCTGCTGCAAAGCGTTTAGCAATGCCGGTGGCGATGGTTTTTGCAATGATGTCCAGTACGTTAGGGCCCACTGCTGTTGTTACCAAGTCGGTTTTTACAATGCGGTCGATGACATCTTCACTGGCTGAGTTAACCGCGGTAACGTGAGTTACTGTGTCGATTTGGCATTCAGTACCCACCACTTTTACTTTGTATTCTTGCTTGTGGCTCAGCTGATCGACGAGTGGTGCATCAACGTCTGCAAATGTCACCTCGACTTCTGCGTCTGCTAATAGTTTACCGATGAAGCCACGACCAATGTTACCTGCGCCAAAATGAACTGCGTTTTTCATAATTCTTACCTACCAATGTCTGAAATGTTGACTAAACGAATTTAGGGTGAGGCCAACCGCATAAGGGGTGACAGCTGACCTCGGTTTGCTCAGGAGCAAATAAAAGGGAGTGTTTAAGCCGCTTGCTGGCCGCCAAGGATGTTCAGAATCTCTTCCACATCGTTGGTGCTAGTTAGCTTCTCAATTGCCTCCGGCTCATCGAGCGCGTTTGTAATGGTGGTAATCACCTGGATGTGCTCATCGTTCTTAGCGGCAATGCCGATAACCAGTTTCGCTACATCATCGTCGTCTTCAGTAAATTGGATACCCGATGGGTATTGGCAGATTACAATGCCGGTTTTCTTCACGCGGTCTTTCGCTTCTACCGTACCGTGAGGTACTGCGATAGATTCGCCTAGGTAAGTTGGAACCAACGCTTCACGTTCAAACATCGCGTCTACGTATTCTGGTTCTGCGTAGCCAAGTTCAACCAATTTGTTGCCTGCAAAGCGAATGGCTTCTTCTTTGTTGGCTGCTTTCAAACCTAGGTGAATGTTCTCACGCTGGATTTGGAATACAGATGGCTGTTGTGGCTCAAAGCTGTCGTCGTTCGCCGCCATGACGGACACTTTTACCATCTGGTCGTCATTGGCTGCGGATTGGTTTTGTGCTGCTAGTAGTTTGGTGACTAGCTGGTTGTACATTTCGCTGTCTAGGAAGTTAGTCAATGAAATGTGGTGTGCGTTTGGAGCATGCTTACGTGCACGATCCGTTAAGTCTTTATGAGTAATCACGATATCTGCACTCTCTGGTAAGCTGTTAATGGCAAGGTTGGTTACGTGGATGTTCAGACCTGCGTCTTGAACCTTTTTGCGTAGCATGCTCGCGCCCATTGCACTCGAGCCCATGCCCGCATCACAAGCGACAATGATGCTTTGTACTGTCGCTAGGTCTACGTCACCTTTGCTTTGGCTGTTTACCACCGCATCGTTTTTAGATGCAGATTTCATGTCTTTCATTTGTGATGTTGCTTTCTCTAGTGCTGCTTCATCACCGTCTTCTTCTGTTGACGTTTGTGTCTTCATTAGCAGTGCTGCTACGGCGAATGACACGCCTGTTGCTGCAGCGATAGACGCTAGTACACCAACGATTGAGCCTTTCTGAGTCATCAACAAGATTGCAAAGATTGAACCTGGCGATGCTGGAGAAACGATACCTGCGTTAAAGATAGTTAGAACGAATACGCCAGTCATACCACCTGCGATAGCCGCTAGGATTAGGCGAGGGTTCATTAGGATGTATGGGAAGTAAATCTCGTGGATACCGCCGAAGAAGTGGATGATTGATGCACCACCTGCAGTTTGACGAGCCGTACCTTTACCAAACACCATGTAAGCCAGCAGGATACCTAGACCAGGACCTGGGTTTGCTTCGATTAGGAAGAAGATCGATTGACCTGTCTCAGACGCTTGTTGGATACCCAGTGGAGAGAAGATACCGTGGTTGATCGCGTTGTTTAGGAACAGGATCTTCGCAGGTTCAACGAAGATTGAAGTCAGTGGTAGTAGGTGAGCAGAAACTAGGAAGTTAACGCCTGCCGCCAAGCCACCAGAAAGAATTTTTACGAATGGGCCGATAAAGATGAAAGCAAGGATCGCACATAGCATGCCGATGATGCCCGCAGAGAAGTTGTTAACCAACATCTCGAAGCCACTTTTTACTTTACCATCGATGTAGTTATCGAATTTCTTGATAGCCCAGCCGCCCATTGGGCCGACCATCATTGCACCCATAAACATTGGGATGTCTGTGCCGACAATCACACCCATTGTTGTGATTGCACCGACTACCGCACCACGATCGCCACCAACTAATTTACCACCGGTGTAACCGATAAGTAGTGGCAGCAAGTAGGTAATCATTGGGCCAACCATAGAGGCTAACGTTTCGTTTGGTAGCCATCCAGTTGGGATAAATAGAGCAGTGATAAAGCCCCACGCGATAAACGCGCCGATGTTTGGCATTACCATGTTTGACAGAAAACGACCAAAATTTTGTATCTTGATCTTGGCATCTGGTGATATCATAACAATTCCCCGTTCGATGTTCTGATGAATCTTGTTGTAGTAAACGGTTCGCCAAAACCGTTTGTTTGATTGCTTAGTACCCAATCAATTTACCACACATTTTCCAATTGGAACTGACAACGGGTTTTTCGTGATCTACGCCCGCATTTCTTAGGCTGAGAAACGGTTTTTAAGTGACCAAGTTCAATTTATTAACTTGTAACTTAATAACAAAAAGCCACTTTCAAATCTGTCAATAAAAATCTTAGTGATCAATTCGATCTTCTGACAAATTTAAAATCAAAATACTTTGTGACTTTGATCACTTTTGATTTCTTTTGAAATTCAAATTAAATACCAGTAATGATCAATGTCACATTTTGTGTTGGTTTGGTCTGGATATAAAGTGTGATCTGAGTCGTTTTTGGTGTTTTGTGAAAGTTTGCGACGGGATTGGTGTGATCAATGTCATTGCGACTCTTCGATAGAATGTATTTATAAGAGTCTTTTCGGCGTGCTTCACGAAGTGCTCTTATCTAATTGATAGAAAAGTAAAAGAGAGTCGCTACACTGCTTTTTATTGACTCACAACTCCCTTCTTACTCACTGCCCTTACTTATGGTTGCTATTAGCATGGTAGGTGAGGTATTCATGAGTTTGCTCGCGTCCCATATACCTTGCCAACGTCTTTTCTTGAACATCGCGCAAATCCACCGTAATCAACCCATCTAGCGCGTTATTGAATGCAGGATCGACATTAAAGCACACCAGTTTGCCATTGAGGCTTAAGTACTGACGCAGTAAAACGGGGACACCTTTTCCTTCATCGATTCTGGCAATTACGCGTGATAGTAACTGTAAATCTCCCAGAGCAGTAAGCATGCTGGTGTTCCAGTCACGGTGGTGCTCGGGAAGTGGGTTAGAAGGCGTGACGTACTCTGCGCAATTGTTGTCGTAGTGGTGCAGTGTCATTGATTGAGCCAGCAATTGGCGTGCAGTATCGCTATAGTCGTTGCTAATGCTTACCGGACCAAATAGGTGAGTGTAATCTGGGTTTTGATGCACGAAGGTTGCGATGCCTTTCCACAGCAGCAGCAGCGCGCTCATGCTCTTTTGATATTGCTGCGCAATCACTGAGCGCCCCATTTCGATGGATTTACCCATTTGGTCGATAAAGCGTTGGTCATAGTTAAACAACGTTCGTGAATACAGACCTGCTACACCCCGCTTTTCAATCAGTTGATCAACCAGACCTAAACGATACGCGCCCACCAAGCATTGGTTTTCTCTGTCCCACACAAACAGATGCAGGTAATCATGATCGAAATGGTCAATGTCTATTGCTAGTCCCGTCCCTTCACCAACCTGTCGAAAATTGAGCTCACGTAGGCGACCAATTTCATGCAGTAGGGAAGGGATATTCTGCGACTTCGTGCAGTAGACATCGAACTCACCACTTGTTAGCAGCTTGGACTCTTTTGGTAAGCTGTTCAGCTCTTCAAGCAATTCGCCCACGGGTAACCCTGCCGCTATTGGAGAGAGCCGTTCTGATGAGGAAGAGGGCTTCACCGATTGGATTTCACGATTGAGTAAGTAAGTGTTGAGCCGCAAATAGTTCACCACTTGATCATCGCTAAGTGTGCTGAGCTCTTTGAATTTAATCGCTTGGCCAAAAGATAAATCGATGGTTTGCGCCTGTTTGTTCAGTAGCTCCCGCCCGAGCATTATGGTGCGCAGAAGTGGATGGATTTTCCCTGCCATATAGAAGCGTTTCGAGTTCTGACCACTGATGAACACTGGAACTGTCGTTGCTTTGTTTTTTCGGATTAGGCTGCTTACGCTTCGACTCCACGCTTTATCTTCCAAGCGTTGCTGTTTGGCATCGACTAACTGGGAAACCTCACCGGCAGGAAAGACAAGCAATAAGCCGCCACTTGCGAGGTGTTTATTGGCCGCTCTGAGCGCTTTCATATTCGATTTGACGGCGTCTTTACCTTCAAACACATCAACACCAATAAAGAGCTGATCTAACTCCGGCACGGTTTTAAGGTATTGATTGGCTAGGATTTGGATATCGTCTCTGACCATCAATAGCAGTTCAGCCAAGATCACGCCTTCCACACAACCAAGCGGGTGGTTCGCCACAATGACGGTAGCACCTTGTTTAGGTACTGAGTCGAGTGAACCATGAGCAATGCGATAGTCGATACCTAAGATATCCAGCGTGAAGCGGAGAAAAGTTTTGGTATCGGCATTAACAGGGCGTTGGGCGTAGAACTTATCAAGTTGGTTTAAACCGGTTGCCCATTCAGCAACGTTTTCACCAATGCCAAACGGCGTTTTACGTGGGAGACGAAAAGGGGTCGAACTATCCATATTTACCTCAGCGTACAAGTTGCTGATTGGATAGTAGAAATTACAGATGACAGTTAAGAGGCAAAAGCATGAGCCTTTGGTGACAAACCAATGAAGCTTTATTGACCAAAGGCGTTGAGGCGAGAGTTACTAATGGTAGCGTTAGGTTTTATCCCCTGCGAACATTAAGAAACTCAGCGAGTTCAGTGTTTCACCCAGGCTTTCGAGAGAGCTCAATACCTGTTTGGTTGGCTCGTTGTCTAACAGAATACGCCCATCAAAGCCCTTGCCTTCGCAATGCTCCTCAGTACAAGCAATCGCTGACTCGTCTAGAGCTGCGTTTTCGACAACTTGTTCTTCACTCATCTCTTCAGAGGCAATCTCGTCAGCACTCAAACAAGACGCGGAGACGAGTAGGCCACTGAGCAACACCATCAACTTTGTTTTTAACATGGTAATGAAACTCGAAAATAAAACACTGTTCGATTTTATGCTATTGCGCTTATCATTTCGAGCGATATGACAAAAACTTAGCTTTCAGTCGCTATTTTCCTGCGGTATCTGGGCTATGTTATCTAGATAACAAATTGATTGGTTTAACGAAATTAGGAGGATGAATGGAGCGGATTTCCAATAAGTCATCACTGTGGCTAGGGCTGTGCTTAATCATTGGGTTAGGTGTGTTGGGCTTTTTCATTCAACAGACCGCGGTAAAATACAAAGCCTATGAACGCGTCGTGACGGTAAAAGGCTTATCTGAGCGTGAGTACCCAGCGGATACGGTGATTTGGCCAATTCAGTTTACTGTTGCGAGTAATGATATGCCGACGATGTTTGATGAGATTGATCTGCAAACCAAATTGGTGCTCGACTTTCTGGCTGCTAAAGGGTTGGATGAATCAAACTTTTCTCTTTCCTCTCCTGCTGTAACAGACCGCAAAGCGCAGCAATACGGCAATGAACAGGACATTGAGTATCGTTACTTAGCCAATCGAACGGTGACGGTTTATAGCCAGAATATTGATGTCGTCAGAGCGGCGATCAATGAAATTGGTGAGCTAGGTAAACAGGGCGTTTTGCTTAACCAAGACCCTTATGCTAATCGTGTTGAGTACAGCTTTACTAAGCTCAATGACATCAAGCCAGATATGATTGAGGAAGCGACCAAGAACGCTCGTGAAGTGGCAGAGAAGTTCGCCAAAGATTCGCAAAGCTCGCTTGGTAAAATCAAGCGTGCGACACAAGGCCAGTTCTCTATTTACGATCGTGATAGCAACACGCCATATATTAAGAAAGTACGTGTTGTTTCAACCGTTCAGTATTACTTGTCAGATTAACTCTATTTATTGCTAACCCTGAATAACAGTAGAAGCCAGTCATTTGACTGGCTTTTTTAATGTTCAATTAATTGCATTTTAATTGCCGCTCTTTTTCTGATTTGTGCAAGTGATCTTTTATAAAACTAAGTTCTTATTTGTTTGGCGATGAAGTTGATAAAAGTCAATTCAGAGAAGGAGTTAGAGGCGTAATTTTGACCGCACTGATTAGCTAGAAGGAATTACTAGAATGGCATTTAAACATTACCTCAGAGAGTTACTGGGCTTGACCATCGTGGTCTCTGTGGTGTTCGGGGTTTTGAGTATCTTATTGGATTTCTGCGCCCTTGCGGCACTGTGCGAGCATCAAGAAAATATCGCGCATATCTTCTTCCACGAATCGTTTTACTTCGTCGCGTTTCTGATCCCGCCTTATTTCTTGTGGAAAGTCATTAATCGCCCTGACTTAGTCGCAGCGACAGAGGATTACCAAGTCAGCAAGCTTGAGTTAGAGCGCCCTTAGCTCTAAACAAACCTCAGTTCTAAACTACCTCTAAAGTTAGTGTTGAGTCGTATTGGATGGAATCTCTGTCTTCCAGATACAACAAAGGCCCGTAGATTTCTCTACGAGCCTTCTGAATTTGGTGGCCCCTCCCAGACTTGAACTGGGGACCAATCGATTATGAGTCGACTGCTCTAACCACTGAGCTAAGGGGCCTTAATAGGTCAACGATTATAGGGGAAGCGTTGCAAGGTGTCTAGCCACTAGGTAGGGCAATTGCGCTTAGTTTTTATTCACTTAGCTTCACGGATAATAAAAAAGGTGACCGTTGGTCACCTTTTTTGATTTTAATCGCTTCGATTACTCGTCTAGGAAGCTGCGCAGTGTTTCTGAGCGGCTTGGGTGACGTAGTTTACGTAGTGCTTTCGCTTCGATCTGACGGATACGTTCACGGGTAACGTCGAACTGCTTACCAACTTCTTCTAGAGTGTGGTCAGTGTTCATGTCGATACCAAAGCGCATACGAAGAACTTTTGCTTCACGTGGCGTTAGGCCTGCAAGTACGTCTTTTGTTGCCATTTTCAGGCTTGTCGCAGTTGCAGAATCTAGCGGTAGTTCTAGCGTAGTATCTTCGATGAAATCACCTAGATGCGAATCTTCGTCGTCACCGATTGGTGTCTCCATAGAGATTGGCTCTTTAGCGATTTTCAGTACTTTACGAATCTTGTCTTCTGGCATCTGCATGCGCTCTGCCAGTTCTTCCGGTAGCGGCTCACGACCCATCTCTTGCAGCATTTGGCGAGAGATACGGTTTAGCTTGTTGATCGTTTCGATCATGTGTACCGGAATACGAATTGTACGTGCTTGGTCCGCGATTGAACGAGTGATTGCCTGACGGATCCACCACGTTGCGTAAGTCGAGAACTTGTAACCACGACGGTATTCGAACTTATCTACCGCTTTCATCAGACCGATGTTACCTTCTTGGATTAGATCCAAGAACTGTAGACCACGGTTGGTGTATTTCTTCGCGATAGAAATTACTAGACGTAAGTTCGCTTCAACCATCTCTTTCTTCGCACGGCGAGCTTTTGCTTCACCGATAGACATGCGACGGCTGATGTCTTTAATGTTTTGAACGTTTAGAGAAGTCTCTTCTTCAATCATTTTTAGTTTAGTGATTGAACGACGGATTTCTTCTTCGCTACGTTTGATTTTTTCAGCGTATGGCTTGTCAGATGATAGGATTTCATCCAACCATGCTTCGCTTGATTCGTTGCCTGTGAACAGTGCAATGAATGATTTCTTCGGCATTTTGCCGTATTCAACAGCAGCTTTCATGATCAAACGTTCTTGAGTACGAACGCGATCCATCGCCGTGCGCAGTTCATTCACTAGGTGATCAAACTGTTTTGGCGTTAGACGGAATTCTTTGAATACGTCTAGCATCAACTCGTTAGCTACTGTTGCTTTCGGGCTCTCGTAACCGTGCTCGTTGATTGCAAGCTGAAGGTTTTGGTACGTGCTGCGTAGCTGGTTGAATTTCTCAAGCGCTAGCTCTGGGTCGATACCAACATCTTCTTCAGCATCATCTGAATCGTCATCGCTTTCTTCGTCTTCATCAACGTCTTCTTCGTCTTCTTCTTCTAGCTGAGATTCAGTCAGTTCAGAACCGATGTGCGTTGCTGTTGGTGCAGCTGTGTCGTCTGCATCAGGGTCAACAAATCCAGAGATTAGGTCTGTTAGACGAAGTTCTTCTGCTTGAACTTTGTCAAATTGCTCAAGAATGTATGGGATAGTGCCAGGGTATTCAGCAACAGACGATTGAACTTGGTTAATACCTTCTTCAATACGTTTTGCGATGTCGATTTCGCCTTCGCGAGTCAGCAGCTCTACAGTACCCATTTCACGCATGTACATACGTACTGGGTCTGTTGTACGACCAATTTCACTTTCTACGCTAGAAAGTGCTGCTGCTGCAGCTTCTGCTGCATCTTCATCGGTAATGTTTGTGTCATCGTTCAGTGCTAGATCATCGGCATCAGGGGCAGTTTCTACTACCTTGATACCCATATCGTTGATCATCTGAATGATGTCTTCTACCTGTTCTGAATCTACGATTTCAGCAGGCAGGTGGTCATTTACTTCGGCGTAGGTCAGATAGCCTTGTTCCTTGCCTTTGATAACAAGTAACTTTAGCTGTGACTGCGGATTTTGATCCATAGACGGTATCCAACTTCGTAATCTGGTGAAGGAATTAGTATGCGAAATGCAAACCACTTACTATAGCAAATTTAATTGTTGCTGACTAATTAATCAGGGTTACGCTTTTAAATCTAGCATTAAAGCTAGCAGCTCCCTTTTCTCTTCGGCTGATAAACCGACACTTCTTGCTTTGGCCTGCAGGTTTTCAATTTGCTTTTCTACGCACTGGGCAATAATTTTATCCAGTGAGTCTAAAAATATTTCTTCTAGGTTGTCTTCTACGAGGGGAATATCCCAGCTCGCTAGACGAGACAGAAGGGTCTCATTTTGGCTATTTCGCCAATGCTCTAATAATTGGCCTGTGTTGATATGGGGATGTGCCTGACATTTATCAAGTACATCAACAAATAAACTTAGTCCTGGTATTGATAAATCTCTTACCGAAGACAAATCAGGTACCATTTGAGCATAGCTCGGATTTTGAATAAGTAGAGCGATTACCTCGCGCATTGGAGTTCGTTTGATCTCTTTGTGCGGCTGAGGTCGAGTTTCGCTCGTCTTCTTACGCGGCTGGCGTAAGCGGTTATCAAAGCCCGTGCGTTCATCAAGCAGCTTTTCGAGTAACTCCTGAAAGTAGGGATCAGGTATTTTGTCGATTAAGGCACTCGCGTAGGCACGCAGTGCGGATTTACCTTCATTGTTGCCCAAGTTGATTTGGTGCAATTCAATCAGGTTATCGAAAAGATAGCTCGAAAGCGGTGTCGCTTGTTCAATTTGTTGTTCGAAGGCTTGTTTGCCGTATTTACGAACGTAGCTGTCCGGGTCTTCACCATCAGGCAAGAACAGGAACTTCAATGTGTTACCTGTTTTTAGGTATTGAAGTGCGTTCTCTAATGCGCGCCATGCGGCTTCTTTACCTGCTCGGTCGCCATCATAACAACACACTACGGTGTTGGTTTGTCGGAACAGCATTTGAATGTGGTCACCGGTCGTTGACGTGCCCAATGAAGCGACAGAGTAATCTACGCCATATTGCGCCAAAGCCACCACATCCATGTAACCTTCAACCACTAAAATTCGTGGTGGTTCACGATATGCTTGTAAAACTTCATAAAGGCCGTAAAGCTCTTTACCCTTATGGAAGATAGGCGTTTCTGGTGAGTTTAAGTATTTCGGAGTGCCGTCGCCAAGAACGCGACCACCAAATCCAATCACTCGACCACGACGATCACGAATCGGAAACATGATACGACCACGGAAGCGGTCATAGCGGTTACCTTTGTCGTTCTCGATCAACATGCCACCAGTTACAAGCATGTCTTGGTTGTCTTTGTTCTGGCCGAAGTTCTTACGGACTAAATCCCATTCATCTGCCACATAGCCAATGCCAAACTTCTGTACGATTTCGCCAGATAGACCGCGATCTTTCAGGTACTCAATCGCCACTTTGCTTGCTGGCTGCTTGAGTTGGTTACGATAGAACTGAGCAATGCTGCCCATCAAATCGTAAAGACTGCGTTTTTCACTGCTGCTTGCTTGAGGGCCAGATTTAAACTGACCACCGCCACCACTGCGCTGTTCGCGTGGAACATCCAAACCAAGGTAAGACGCCAGTTCTTCAATCGCTTCGACAAACTCTAAACGTTCGAACTCCATAATGAAGTCGATGGCATTGCCGTGCGCGCCACAACCAAAGCAGTGATAAAACTGTTTTTCTTGGCTAACACTGAAAGAAGGGGTCTTTTCGTTATGGAAAGGGCAGCAAGCACCGTAGTTTTTGCCTTTTTTCTTAAGTTTTACGCGCGCGTCGATGATATCGACAATATCGAGTCGAGCTAGGAGGTCATCAATAAAACTGCGAGGGATGTGTCCAGCCATAAAACCTAACAAAAAAAGAAAATCATGATTGGTGTGAATGGGTTACAGAGAAAAGCATGTGTACGGCTTTTTGTTATTCCATTCTGCCAGATACAAACAAGCCGTGCGTTCCAAAGGATAGCACGGCTTGCTGCAATTGGGTGGGGTATTAAGCCAATTTAGCGCGAACTAGACCGCTTACTTTACCCATATCTGCACGCCCTTGAATTTGCGGTTTCAGAACGCCCATTACTTTGCCCATGTCTTGCATGCCAGCTGCACCAGATTCCGCAATTGCATTCTCGATAAGAGTAGCAACTTCTTCGTCTGTCAGTGGTTGAGGCATAAAGTCCTCAAGAACCGTAATTTCAGCTTGTTCCGCATCAGCTAGATCTTGACGACCCGCTGCTTCAAATTGCGTTACAGAGTCGCGACGTTGTTTAACCATCTTAGTCAATACAGCAAGAATGTCGTCGTCGCCCAGAGTAATCTGTTCGTCAACTTCACGTTGCTTAATTGCTGATAGAGCTAAACGAATAGTACCAAGGCGCAATTTGTCCTTGGCTTTCATCGCTAATTTTTGCTCTTCTTTGAGTTTATCAATCAGAGCCATAACTAAATTCCTTTCCGGAGCTCAGTTATTAGTACAGGCGAACGCGACGAGCGTTTTCGCGAGCAAGCTTCTTAGCGTGACGCTTTTGAGCTGCTGCTTTAGCGCGTTTGCGAACTGTAGTTGGTTTTTCGTAGTGCTCACGACGACGCACTTCAGAAAGGATACCTGCTTTTTCGCAAGAGCGCTTGAAACGACGTAGAGCAACGTCGAACGGTTCGTTTTCACGTACTTTAACTACTGGCATATGCCTTTCACCTCAGGGGTTATTCGTTAACGCTGGATTTCAGTAAACCAAATCACAATTGTTTGGTCTATTACCAGCTTGATCAAAAATGGTGCGGAATTTTAATCCGATCACATAAGCTTTGTAAAGCCTTTTATCGCTTATTGTCTGTACAAAATTTGTTTGAAGCACCAAGGCAAGGTAATATGACGCCCAAATTTCCTCTATATAGAAAGCCCACTGAGAAAACCATGCGCATTATCGGTATTGAAACCTCATGTGACGAGACTGGCATCGCGATTTACGACGATGAAAAAGGTCTGCTATCACACCAGCTTTACAGCCAAGTAAAACTTCACGCGGATTACGGTGGCGTGGTGCCTGAGTTGGCTTCACGTGACCACGTTAAGAAAACCATTCCTCTCATTAAAGAGGCGTTAAAGGAAGCAAACCTAACCCCAAAAGACATTGATGGTGTGGCGTACACGGCAGGCCCTGGTCTTGTTGGTGCTTTGCTTGTTGGTGCAACGATTGGTCGCAGTATCGCTTACGCTTGGGGCGTACCTGCGGTACCTGTTCACCATATGGAAGGTCATCTTCTTGCGCCTATGTTGGAAGATAATCCACCACCGTTCCCGTTTGTTGCGGTATTGGTATCAGGTGGTCACTCAATGATGGTGGAAGTGAAAGGCATCGGCGAGTACAAAATCCTAGGCGAATCGATTGATGACGCAGCGGGTGAAGCGTTCGATAAAACCGCCAAGCTAATGGGCTTGGATTACCCAGGTGGTCCACTGCTGTCTAAACTGGCAGAAAAAGGCACACCGGGTCGCTTTAAGTTCCCACGTCCAATGACCAACGTGCCAGGTTTGGACATGAGCTTCTCTGGTCTAAAGACTTTTACTGCTAATACTATTGCGGCAAACGGTGATGACGAGCAAACACGTGCGGACATCGCTTTAGCATTCGAAGAAGCCGTGTGTGCAACACTCGCAATCAAATGTAAGCGTGCACTAGAGCAAACAGGCATGAAGCGCATCGTTATTGCTGGCGGTGTAAGTGCTAACCGTCGTCTGCGTGCTGAGCTTGAGAAGCTGGCGAAGAAAGTCGGTGGTGAAGTTTACTACCCACGCACGGAATTTTGTACCGACAACGGTGCGATGATCGCCTACGCTGGTATGCAGCGCCTGAAGAATGGCGAAGTGTCAGACATGGCCGTGGAAGCGCGCCCACGTTGGCCAATCGACCAACTGACGCCAATCGCGTAAGCAAACTTCTGCTGAAGGTTTGAAATAGATTCACGACAATAAAGGTCTCTGCTCATCAGAGGCCTTTATTTTTAGCTAACGAATTGAAAGGCTTCGTGTAATTAATGTGAAAGTCTGACTGATGCGAGCAGTTCTATATTGTTTTGGTGATAGGATGATGCGCAAGAATAAGAAATGGATATAACAATGAATAAGTTTGAAATTGAAGGCCAAGAACTTGCTTACTTAGATAAGGGCGAAGGTCCTGTGCTTCTGTTTGGTCACAGCTACCTTTGGGATTGCCAAATGTGGGCTCCACAAATTGAAGTGTTGAGCCAATCGTACCGTTGTATTGTGCCAGACCTTTGGGGGCATGGTGAGTCAGGTTCTGCGCCAGCTTCAACCCGTTCTTTGGTGGATTACGCTCAGCACATGCTGGCATTGATGGATCATTTGGAGATCGAACAATTCTCTATTGTTGGTTTGTCGGTCGGTGGCATGTGGGGGGCAGAGCTGACTTCTCAAGCGCCACAGCGTGTGAAGTCATTGGTGTTGATGGATACCTTCATTGGGCTCGAGCCTGAAGTGACGCACAAGAAGTACTTTGCGATGTTAGATACCATCAGCCAAGTGCAAGCCGTGCCCGCGCCAATTGTTGAGGCCGTCACTCCGCTGTTTTTTGCCAATAATGCTGAGCAAGTAAACCCTGAGTTAGTCGCTTCATTCAAACAAAGTCTGGAAGCTCTACAAGGTGAGCGTGCAGTCGAAGTTGCTCGCATTGGACGCATGGTGTTTGGCCGTCGTGATGTGATTGAAGATTCTGAGATGTTCGCACTGCCAACGTTGATTGCGGTTGGTCGTGAGGATAAGCCACGTCCAGTGTTTGAATCTTACTTAATGAATGATTGCATTACGGGCAGTGAGTTAGTTGAGATTCCTGAAGCGGGACATATCAGCTCTTTAGAACAGCCAGAGTTCGTTAACCAAATGCTGTTGAATTTCCTCAATAAAGCACATGCATAAAATCTTGTACAGCATGATTCAAATACAAAAAACTCGGCATCAAGCCGAGTTTTTTTCTATCAGTTTCTTCTCGCCAATCTTAGGCTCTTCACCAGACAGTAAGCGGCGGATGTTTTGATGGTGCTTAAATACGATTAAACAACACAACATGGCTACAGGCAGAGTGTATTGGGGTTTGAACATCCAAGTATAAAAAGGAGTAACTAGGACCGTCACCAATGCAGCCAAGGAAGAGTAGCGGAATAAAGCCGCAACAGAGAGCCAAGTGAGCATCACCAGTCCAGTTAAATCCAAACCAATAGGTGCAATTGCGCCCAGTGCCGTTGCAACACCTTTGCCACCTTTAAAGTGAAAGAAGATCGGATACATATGCCCAAGACAGGCCGCGATGGCGATAACACCAAGGATTATTGGGTCGATACCAAGGAAGTAGCCACCCCAAACTGGAATGGTGCCTTTGAGCATATCGCAAAGCAATACGGCAATCGCAGCCCCTTTACCACCAATACGTAATACATTGGTGGCGCCTGGATTATTCGAGCCAACTTTGCGTGGATCTGGCAATCTCAGCAAACGACAAATTAGAACCGCACTGGAGATCGAACCCAGCAAATAGGCGGCCATTGTCATTATTAGTGCCAGTGCGTCCATAGAAGTCCTTGATGGATTGGAATTTAATGCTCAGTTCCTGAGTAATTGCTATCATACCGCGATTCGGCTGTGAGCAAAAATACTCTCTGCGATAGAGCTTGCATTATGGGATTTCTTGTATATAAAGAGTCTTCGCAGTTTATACCCAAGCGACTTTTTGCCACCAATTGACGTGGTTAAAGGCCGTAGCAGGTTGCTTGGGTATAGAATAGTACGATCAAAATGCCCAAATCGGGTATCCGACCTCTGTAATAGAAGGACATAAGATGGCTCTGGATAAAGTTTTTATTGAACAGTTAGAAGTGATCACCACCATCGGCGTTTACGATTGGGAACAGCAAATCAAGCAGAAGCTGGTTCTGGACATCGAAATGGCGCACGACAACAAGCCGGCGGGCAAGAGTGATGATGTTCAAGATGCGTTGGATTACTCACAAGTGAGCGAAGCGGTGTTGAATCACATCGAAAATGGTCGCTTCTTGTTGGTCGAACGCGTGGCAGAAGAAGTCGCAGAGCTTATCATGCAACGTTTCTCTGTTCCTTGGGTGAAGATCCGTTTAGCAAAACCAGGTGCTGTACCTCAAGCACGCGCTGTTGGCGTTGTGATTGAGCGAGGTCAGGCATGATCAAAACGTATATCGGTGTAGGGACCAATATTGATCGAGAACATCACGCACTTGTGGCTTATCAAGAGCTGCAAAAGCTTGGATGTGATCTGAGTGTTTCGCCGATATACGAATGCGAGCCAATCGGCTTTAGCAGTCAAAACTTCTACAACTTCGTGATTAGTTTTTCCACGGAGTTATCACTCGAAGAGTTGAGTCACCGCTTACGCGAGATTGAATTTCAGTGGGGGCGTGAAGAAAACGCGCAGAAGTATCAGGATCGAACTTTAGATCTCGATATAGTCTTGTTTGGTGAGTGTATTTCGCAGCAAAAACCTGAGCTACCTCGCAGTGATATCTACAAATATCCTTTTGTAACAAAGCCCCTGTATGATCTCGAACCTCAATTGGTGATCCCCGGCGATGGAAGAACAATCGCAGATATTTGGCAGGTGATGCAGCCTGTCGATTCACTCAAACCAGTTTCTTTTTCACTTTGATCTGAGTTGTTTACATGAGTTACTTTGAAGCCTTTATTTTGGCTCTGATTCAGGGTCTGACAGAGTTTTTACCAATTTCCAGCTCTGCGCACTTGATCCTGCCTTCTGCCATTCTTGGTTGGGAAGACCAAGGTTTGGCCTTTGATGTTGCCGTTCACGTTGGTACGTTGATGGCGGTGGTGATCTACTTCCGTCAAGAAGTGATCACGCTTTTCCAAGCACTGTTTGCTTCGATCTTTAAAGGTGATCGCAGCAAAGAAGCCAAACTGGCATGGATGATCGTCATTGCAACGATCCCTGCCTGTGTGTTTGGCTTGTTGATGAAAGACATCATCGAGGTTTACCTACGTAGTGCCTACGTGATTGCAACCACAACTATCATTTTCGGCTTACTGCTTTGGTGGGTAGATAAAAATGCAGAGCTAGTGGCAGATGAATACCAAACGGGCTGGAAGAAGGCTCTGTTTATCGGTATTGCTCAAGCACTCGCGATGATTCCTGGTACTTCACGCTCTGGTGCGACAATCACGGCGGCACTTTACCTTGGCTTCACTCGTGAAGCGGCGGCACGTTTCTCATTCCTAATGTCTATCCCAATCATTACTTTGGCGGGTGGTTACCTAGGTATGAAGTTGGTGACAAGCGGTGAACCAGTACACGTTGGCTTCCTACTAACGGGTATTGTGACTTCGTTTATCAGTGCGTACATCTGTATTCACTTCTTCTTGAAGATGATTTCACGCATGGGCATGACACCATTCGTTATCTACCGTCTGATTCTAGGTTTTGGCTTGTTTGCTTTCTTGCTGACTGCTTAAACTCAATCCGAATGAAAACGCCCGCTTTCTACAGCGGGCGTTTTTGTTTGTCTGTTATGTACTTATCGGTTTATTTTCCTAGCGTGACTCTTACCGCTTCAACGCGACGCTTCTCTTGTTCATCGCGAATTGCTGGGCCTTTGAAGCCGTCTTTAATGATCGCTTGTACATCGACAGATGCCGCAGCTTGGTAAGCTTGCATAAACAGCTCTGCTTGCGGGTAAGGTTGGTCTTCTAGCCCCTTTCGACCAGCATGATCGGCTTGGCAACAGATTAAAATATCTTGTAAACGTTCTGATTTACGCCACACATCAAACTTGTTGAGGATCTTGATGATGGTTTGAGGCTTAAGCTCAGCTGCTCGATGGATGTTAGAGTGCTGCTCGCACACCATTAGTGCTAAGTCACGAAACTCATTTGGTACGCGTACACGGTCGCACAGTTTTTTAATCAGTTTTAATCCTGTATGACAGTGCATTTTATGACTTGGCCATTCGCTTTTTGGCGTGACGCCTTTCCCTAAATCATGTACTTGCGCAGCAAATCGAACGGGCAGTGAATCACTCAGCTTCGCAGCCTGCTGTGACACCATTAAGGTGTGAATGCCTGTGTCGATTTCCGGATGCCATTTTTCTGGTTGAGGTACACCAAACAGCGCGTCAATTTCTGGCAAGACAACGGCTAATGCTCCGCAATCTCTTAAAACGGATAAAAACACGTCAGGGCGGGAGGTAGAAAGCGACTTATGCCATTCCTGCCAAACACGTTCTGGCGTTAGCGTACTTAGCTCGCCTGATTCTGCCATATCGCGCATCAGCAGCATGGTTTCCTCTGCGACACTAAAACCCAAGTGCGCTAACTTAGCCGCGAAGCGAGCAACACGTAAAACACGCAAAGGGTCTTCAACAAAAGCCTGCGAGACATGACGAAGTACTTTTGCATCGATATCTTTTTGGCCGCCATATGGGTCATACAAGTTGCCATCTTCATCCATCGCCATAGCGTTGATAGTGAGGTCGCGACGGATGAGGTCTTCTTCTAGTGTGACGCTTTGATCAAAGAAACACTCAAAGCCAGTGTAACCCGCGCCAGATTTTCTTTCGGTTCGTGCAAGGGCGTGCTCTTCTTTAGTCTTGGGATGAAGAAACACAGGGAAGTCTTTTCCGACAGCCGTGTAGCCTTGGCTTTGCATCATTTCTGGTGTCGAGCCGACGACCACCCAATCTTTGTCATAACTGTCGATTCCGAGCAAATGATCTCGAACTGCACCACCAACTAAATAAACTTGCACGGATTACCTCTTAATTTATGGATATGACGTTGGACATTGTAGCAAGCAATGGTACTTTTCTTCACATCTAAAAGAACTTAGCGCTTTGTTTAAGTCTAATAAGGAATATCCCGATTTGATTGCGGGTGGGTTTTAGCTGGAGATCCTAATGTATAAGGACTTTTTCGGGTTTGTTGAACTGCCATTTTCGATTGTTCCAAACTCGCGTTATCTGTATCTGAGCCAACGTCATAAAGAGGCGATTACGCATCTTCAGGCGGGGTTAGGCGATGGTGGTGGTTTTGCCATGCTGACAGGCGAGGTAGGGACAGGTAAAACCACGGTCGCAAAAGCCATGTTGGCGAACTTAGATGAGAACACCAAAGCGGGGTTGATCCTCAATCCAACGTTCTCAAGTCGAGATTTGCTCGAAGCCGTTTGCGATGAATTCAAAGTTACCTATCCGCAAGATGCGACGCTAAAGCAGCTTAACCAAGTGATTCATGAATACTTATTGAATAACCACAAGTCAGGTTGGACAACCTTGTTGGTTATTGATGAAGCTCAGCACTTGGCAGCCGATGTGCTTGAGCAATTACGTCTGTTAACCAACTTAGAAACGGATACGCGTAAACTGCTTAAAGTGCTTTTGGTGGGGCAACCAGAATTACAGCGCTTGTTGCAAACTACGCAACTGCGTCAACTTGCTCAGCGCATTACTGGCCGTTATCACTTACTGCCATTGGATGAGAAAGAAACCGCAGATTACATCACGTTCCGTTTGCATACCGCTGGTGGTGATAAGCAGTTGTTTGACCGCAGTTCTACCAAATTTATTGCTAAATACAGTCACGGTATTCCGCGTCTGATTAACTTGATTTGCGATAAATCCCTGAACATGAGCTATTACAAAGGCAATGTGGTCGTGGATAAGCAAACTGTTCATCAAGCGTGTGAAGAGGTAATGCAGTTCCAAGCAGAGATTTATCAGCAAGACAAACCCATTCGCCGCAGTTTTGAGTGGCCGACATGGGGCTCGGCTGCTATCGGTGTTTGCGCTGCTGTCGGTATTGGTTGGGCTGTGATGCAGCAAATGCCTTTAAAGTCGACGGTAAGCACTGCGCCTGTTCAAGTCGTTCAAGCGACAGTCCCTCAAATTGCTGCGCCTGTGGTTAATGAGCAATTGACCAATGAGCAACGCAACATGTTGCTAGAACAAAAACAATCGAATCTAGCGGTGAATGAACTGTATAAGCTTTGGGGTTATCGTGCTTCGGTACGTGATAATTTATGTTTATCAGAGCCTCAGTCCACCATGCGATGCGAGCGTAAAATGGCGACATGGCCGTTGTTGGTGCAGCAAAATCGTCCGGTTATCTTAGAGCTCAACTATCAAGGCCAAGTCGGTTATGTTGTTTTGTATGCCATTGGTGATGACAAGGTCGAAGTGCTCAACGGCAGTCAGCGTTTGCGGCTCCCCGTTTCTTGGCTTAAACCATTGTGGCAAGGCAACATCATTGAGTTGTGGCAAGCGCCGCTCAAGGATACGTTGCGCTTAGATATGGAAGGACCAGCGATTGATGTTCTTGACCAACTCTTGGCACAGGCTGTGAATGAGCAACCGCTAGGTTCTGATATCTATGACGGCGCACTAAAAGAGCGTGTGGAGTTGTTCCAACGTTGGCAAGGCATTGGTGTTGATGGTATCGCAGGGCAACGTACATTGGAGCGATTGCAGCAGAGCGTACAAATGGATGCACCACAGCTAAAGCAAATTGATGAGGAGGACGCATAATGTCAGTCATGAAGCATGTTGGACTCTTTCTATTGCCAGTGAGCATTACGGCGGTTGGCGCGGCGTGGTATTTGGATCTCTTTGCCCAAGATGCCCCAGAGCCTGTTGTGGTTGAAAAAGCGCAGCCGATCGTTGAGCCAGTCAAACCAGTGATTAAGCCTAAGTTCGAAAGTTTGAGTTACCCCGAGGAGCCACAGCTGGCACAGTTGCAACGAGATTGGCCGACTGCCGAACTGTCACAAGAGTTTGGGACGTTCGTTGATCAAGGGTATGCCAATAATGATTCGGTTCCGGGTGAGCAAGACTTGTTAGAAGTGCCTCAGAAAACCGCGCCGACTAGTCCGAAAATGCAAAGCCATGATGATCTCGGCTTGTCACTTGATGATCTTGATTTGTCTTCTTTATCTCCAGACTTAGCATTGAAAGTAGAGAACGCGTTAGCAAATAATGATCAACCATCAGCGGATAATGCATCATCGGCTGATGATCTTGAGCGTGACGCTCGGCAATGGCATGGACGATTGCCTGCTATGAACTTGCAAACGCACATGTATTCGAGTGACGTGAATCGTCGTTGGGTGAAGATCAATAACGTTGAGTACCATCAAGGTGATGTGGTTGATGGGCAGATCACTTTGAAAGAGATCCAACCGCAAGCGGTGATCGTCGAATTCCAAGGAGAGAAAATCCGTATCCCAGCTCTCTATGAATGGAAAGGCTAAGCTTCAAACTAAAGCCGTCTTTTCTTTCAAATCAAATCTAGCCAGTGAGCTTTTGCTGCTGGCTTTTTTTACCTCTGTAGAGCGGTTCGTTTATCCATTTTAGTGATGCCAACTCAGGGTTCAAAGAAACAAAATATACCTTATGCCTGTCGTTTAAATGACTCCAATACGGCGTATTTATTGATAGGTATTTCCCAGTCAGTGTTGTGTAAAAAAACGCCATATTGACGAACTTCGCAATAAGCATTGAGTCCAACGTTAGACATCTTATAAATACAGGAGTCTATCCGGAACGTATGCGTATTCTTACTTTTTCTTTGAGCTTGATTGCCGCGGTGAGCCATGCCGCAAAGCCAGAACCTTTCCCAATTACGCCAGATAATACTGGTGAACATTTTATGGTGAGTGCAACCAACCCTTACGTCAGTAGTACGGGCTATTCCGTATTGAAGCAAGGTGGCAATGCGGTCGATGCCATGGTTGCGATGCAAATGGTGATGTCCGTTGTAGAGCCTGACATGACAGGTATCGGTGGCGGCACGTTCGCTCTGTTCTATCAGCACGATAAACAAAAGTTTCTCGCCTTGGATGGACGAGATGAAGCACCTTCTAGTGCAAACCCAGAGATGTTTGTGGAAAACGGAGAAGTGCTTAGCCGCAATGAGATACTTGGCCCTCGCTCTATTGCCGTGCCGGGAACGCTGCGCTTGCTTTACACCACTCACGAGCAATACGGAAAGCTGCCATGGTCAGAGCTCATTAAGCCTGCCATTGAACTGGCGAGCGAAGGATACGCGATGAACAGCTACACCTACGACATTGTTGTACGAGAACAAAGCCGGCTTGAGCAAGACCCGGAAGTCAAAGCCTTGTATTGGCAAGGAGACGAAATCAAGCCGACGGGAACTTTGATGAAGAATCCGAAGATGGCTGAGACATTGAGAAACATTGCTCAACAAGGTGATAGCTATTTGTATGGTGGTGAGTTTGGTAAGCATATCGTAGACACGGTCAATAGCCGCATTGATGACCAACATGAGAAGTTGTCACTAGACGACTTCAAAAACTATCAAGTAAAGCAACGTGAGGTTATTGAGAGCGATTACCGTGGGAATAAAATCGTTTCGTTCGGTTACCCTGCATCTGGTGGTCTGATGGTCTCTCAAAGCCTTGAGTTACTTGAGCCTTATGAACTCTCACAAATGGCGAAGACGGATGTTGAACCTTGGCGCTTAATGACTGAGGCGATGCGTATTGCTAAAGCTGACCGTATCGCGTATGCCGGCGACCCAGATTTTGTCGAAGCGCCAACGGGTGAATTGCTGTCCAAAGAGTACTTAGATGAGCGTCGTGGACTTATTCCAAGTAAAGGGGTAGCAAAAGAGAATCCAAAAGCAGGGCACGTCACCGCAACACAATATGCGCAGTACCAAGGTTTTGAGAGTAAAGATACCGGACACATCTCTATCGTCGATAGGGAAGGGAATGCTATTGCCATGACGAGCACAGTAGGCACCGGTATGGGTTCTGGCGTGATGGTTGATGGCGTTATTTTGAATGCGCAGATGGCCAACTTCTCACCTCAGCCAACGGTCAACGGTAAACCAACTCAGAACTCGATTGAAGCGGGCAAACGTCCACGTTCCGCCATTACGCCATTAATGGTGATGGACAGTGACGACAACCTGCGTTTGGTGGTTGGCTCTCCGGGCAGTTCGCAAATCCCGGGTTATGTGTTGAAAACCGTCGTTGGGGTGCTGGATTGGAACTTATCTGCGCAAGAGGCTATCGATCTGCCGAACATTCAGTACGGGACCAAAATAGACCGTACTAAGCCTTATGACCCAACAGGTTTGCTGGTGGAGAAGAAAACGTTCGCTGAAATGCTGGTACCGGAGTTTATGGAGCTTGGCTACCCAGTACACGTGATTCCAGTTGTGAGTGGTTTGAACGCCATTGAGCTAAAAGATGGCAAGATTTACGGGGCAACGGACAGACGCCGAGCATCCAGTTCAATGGGTGAGTAACAAGAATCCTACTTAACAAGCCAACAAAAATGTATGGTCCGCCCCGTTATTGCAACTACAATTAAGTCATAACGGAGTTGGTTTGCGCTAATGTATTCGGAGTCCTTGTTGGGAGCACTAGCTTCCCAGCTCCACGATGATATCTGCGCCAGATTATCCTTAAAAAGCCAAAAGCATTTAACGCTATTTTTTGTGTCAGGTTCTTAATCTGGTCGATTGACCGTTTTTGTCATCATTTTCATTGGCGTTGCAAACTTGGTTATAGCTATACAACCTTAAAAGCTTGGCGGTGGTACAACACCGCCCAAGCTATTCTTGCTAGCTTGTTGGCAAGTGCTACGACCACAACATTAAATGGCTTCGTCGCCCGAAGTTTGATGAGCCACTCACCAAACACTTTCCCTGTCGTTTCTAGCCTTGAGAGAACGGCTCTTGCTCCATGGATAAACAGAGTTCTGAGATGTTTATTGCCTCGTTTACTTATGCCAAGTAGCTTGGTCTTTCCTCCCGTAGAGAATTGTCTCGGTACAAGCCCTAACCAAGCTGCCATTTCCCGACCATTGGTGAAATTGTTTGGGGAGCTTACGTCAGCAACGCACAACGTTGAGGTAAGGTCTCCAACTCCAGGGATAGTTTTCAGCAATTGTGCACTTTCATTATTATTAACAATAACTTGAAGCTTACTGTCTTGAGCTTTGACCTTTTCATTAAGGTATTTGTAGTGTTCGTGGATAGACACTAATTCACACAGCAAGCTCTCCGGCAGTGCCATTTTTTGTGCTGCTAACCATTGGAAGAGAGACTTCATCTTTGCATGCCCCTTTGGAAAACTCAGGCCGAACTCAAGCAAGATAGCCCCAATTCGAGACATAGCCGCGGTTCTCTCCTTGATATAGCCATCTCTGACACGATGAATCGCTGCAATGACTTGGGCTTCTTCACTTTTTACCGCGACAAACCTCATTGTTGGTCGACCAGCCGCTTCTGCAATTGCTGATGCATCTATGAAATCATTTTTGTTGCCTTTGACATAAGGCTTAACGTACTGGGGAGGAATGAGTCGAACTTGATGGCCGTATTCACCACACTTACGAGCGAGCCAATGAGCACCGCCACAAGCTTCGAAAGCAATGGTTGTTGGTTCGATTTTACAAAGAAAATGTTGGAGTTGGTTTCGATTAAACTTACGACGCAATACTTCCGCACCAGAACGGTTATGAGCGATAGCGTGGAAACAGTGCTTGCCTAGGTCGATACCTAAAATGTGAATAGAAGACATATGGTTCACCTCATTCTGAGAGCCTACTCTAAGCTTAAGGGCTTGGAGAGTGGGGCGGACCATATAATTAAGCCAGTCGAGTACGACTGGCTTTTCTTTATCCATTCAGCTGAAGGCAATTATGCCCAACCTGCTGGCGATTTCTTTCTGCGAGGAATCAGGTGTGGCAGCACCAAACCAAATAGCAGACCAAGACCTGCAACACCACCACCGTAAGTGAAGTACTTCAGTAGCATGTCGTCTTTTTGTGTGTCTAGCTTAGCGCGAAGTTCGCGGTTTTCTGTTTCAACAGAAGTAAGCTGGTCGCTGATTTCAGAGTATTTCTTCTCTAGATCAGAAATCTGTTGGTTGCGTGTTTCTAGTGATGTCACTAGGCCCGCTTTTTCTGTGTCTGAGTTTTGGCGTGCGTTTGCAAGTTGAGATTTCACTTCTTTCAGCTCTTTCTCAATGCGAGGCATACGAATAGCCATGCTCTCTTGGTTTGTTACGAATTTGCTTTGCACCCAACCAGTACGGCCGCGTGAGTCACGAATCTGTGTGTAACCTGTGTCTTTGTTTGCTTGCAGCAGTTGTACTTTAGAGCCTGCGTTAACACTACCCATAATACGGTAAGTGTTGTTTGGACCAGAGTGCATAAAAGTGAATAGGTCATCAGAAATATAACGGTCTGCCGCTAGTGCCGCTGGCGCTGCTAGCAAAGTAAACAAAACCGTGATGAATAGTTTTTTCACAATAAATCCCTTAACGATTTTCTTGGATACAGCTTTGGCACCGAATGATTGGAGCCGGAAATAGACGAATATTATGCAGTTTCAAACTTCGGTGCAACAAAGAAGGGAGGCAAAGCCTCCCTTTCTGTGCGTTTGAGTCAATAATGACAAAGCGCTTACAATCTATTGACGGTCTGTCTTACGAGAACATCGCTTGGATGCCGTAGAAGAATACTACTGCCAATAGTGCGCCTGCTGGTAGCGTAACGATCCAAGATGCAACGATGTTACGAACCACGCCTAGGTTAAGTGCTGCGATACCGCGAGCGAAACCTACACCTAGAACCGCACCTACTAGAGTTTGAGTAGTAGAGATAGGTAGACCAGTACCTGATGCTAGAACTACTGTACATGCTGTTGCTAGCTGAGCTGCAAAGCCACGGCTTGGTGTTAGTTCAGTAATACCAGTACCAACGGTAGCCATAACTTTATGACCTAGCGTTGCTAGACCAACTACGATACCAAAACCACCTAGAGGAAGAATCCACCATGCGATTGTGCTTTTCGCTGTAACTTCACCCATGTGTTCAACCGTTGAAACAACGGCAGACAGTGGACCGATCGCGTTAGCTACGTCGTTTGAACCGTGTGCGAATGCCATTGCACACGCTGTGATAACCATTAGTACGCTGAAGATGCCTTCTACGCCAGCAAAGCTGCGGTCTTCTTCGCGGTTCGCGAATTTCTTCTGAATGTAGAAGTAACCACCTGCCATTACTGCAGCAGAGACGATTGCTGCCCACATCCACGCTTCACCATTACTTAGGTGAAGGCCAACGTGTTTCAGACCTTTCTTAATCGTTACAAGCGCAATCACCATAGTCGTGATGAACATGTACACTGGAACGAAACGTTTCGCGTTGAATAGTGGGTTCTCAGTATCAAAGATCAGACGCTGTGCGCTGACAAAGATAACGTAAGCAAAGAAGCCTGAGATAACCGGAGTAATAATCCAGCTACCGACAATCCCTTGAACACTGCTCCAGTCAACTGCTTCTGTACCTACAGACACACACGCAAAACCGATGATTGCACCGATGATTGAGTGAGTCGTTGATACAGGCCAGCCCATGTAAGAAGCAAGTAGAAGCCAAGTACCAGCCGCAAGAAGCGCTGACATCATGCCGTAGACAAGAATGTCAGGTTGGCTAGCGAATAGAGATGTTTCGATAACACCTTTACGGATAGTGTCGGTTACTTCACCGCCTGCAAGATATGCACCCGCAAATTCAAAGATCATTGCAATAATGATCGCTTGTTTAACGGTAAGCGCTTTTGAGCCAACAGATGTACCCATAGCATTAGCAACGTCGTTCGCGCCAATACCAATCGCCATCATGAAACCAAAAATCGCTGCAACAATAATCAGGACAGTGCCGTAGTTCGCAAGGATATCCATCGTAATACCTAGTTGTTTTATAACAAGCGGAGCAAAATTTTGCGCGCGTCAGCCCATAAGACGGTGAAAATAGTCATCGTCCATCTGACACGCGTTAGTAATGCTCTTCGTTATGTCGTTAACTTATGTTTTAAGATCGAGATAGCATGACTTCCAAACGAGCACCTACGCGCTGCGCTTGGTCGGCAATACCACCTACCCATTCAAGAATCTTGTACAAGAACATGACATCGATAGGATTCATGTCAGCTTCAATCGCCATTAGTTGTTGGCGAAGTTCAATCTGCATTGCATCGGTATCATCTTCAATAACGTCCAACTGATGAATCATTTCAGCAACGAGCGTTACTTCACGGCCTTTGAAGCCGGTCTCTAGAAGTTCATCAAGTTCGTTGATAACTTTTTGCGCCTGATCAGCCGCATCAAGACAACGTTGAACGTATGCGAGGAAGTTTGGTTGGAGAGCCTCAGGAATGACAAGTTGTCGACCATATACACGGCCAGCAATGTCTTTTGCCAGGTTAGCAAGTTTGTCTTGTTGAGTTAGAAGCTCAAGCATGTCAGTACGATCGACTGGCATAAACAAACCGCGAGGCAGTTTTAGACGGATTTCACGTTTCAGCACGTCCGCTTCTTTCTCTAGGTGAGAAATCTGAGCACGAATTTCAGCTGCTTTTTCCCAGTCACCCTTTGAAGAAACTTCAAAGAACTTAACCAGGTGTGAACAACATTCGTTGACACACACAACGTGGCGCTGCAAAGGCTTAATTGGGGACTTTGCAAATAACCCCATAATTGTATTTACTGGCATGGTCATTCAACCTAATAACTATAACCTTAAAAAAACATACACCATTTCTTGGCGAAATGTTGAACGATGGCTATAAAGGCGCGCATGTTAACGCATTAAATCGCTCATTAAAACTGTTTTAGATCATCATTCGGGTGATATTTCTTTCTTGCCGTGTGAGAAATTAGGCAATATCCTGTTTCTATCTGCTTTGAAAGGTATAGCTATGGAAACCGAGATAGAACTGAAGTTTTTTGTTTCTCCTGAATTTTCAGAAACTTTAAGAGCTAAAATTTCCGAAACAAAAGTACTTCAGCACAGTAGTCGTGACTTAGGTAACACCTACTTTGATACCGCTGATAAATGGTTAAGAAAGCACGACATTGGTTTAAGAATTCGCCGTTTTGATGATGTTTTTGTCCAGACTGTAAAAACAGCAGGACGCGTTGTTGCAGGCCTTCATCAAAGACCAGAATACAATGCCGAGCACACCAGTAATGAGCCGGACCTCACGCTTCATCCTTCTGATATCTGGCCAGCAGGTAAAGATATCGCAACACTGCAAGCGGAGCTGACGCCTCTATTCTCTACTAACTTCACTCGTGAACAGTGGCTGATTGGTATGCCTGATGGCAGCCAAATCGAAGTCGCGTTTGACCAAGGTGCCGTGATTGCCCAAGGTGAAGACGGAGACGAAAAACAAGACCCTATCTGTGAAGTGGAACTTGAACTCAAGTCTGGTCAAACAGATGCGCTATTTACCCTTGCTCGCAGCCTATGTGAAGCGGGCGGTATGCGTCTAGGAAACTTAAGCAAAGCGGCCAAAGGCTACCGTTTGGCAAGTGGCTACACGGGTGATGAAGTGAAACCGCTGGCATTGGTCGACAGCAGCAAAAACGACACCGTGGAATACTGCCTAATTAACTCATTAGAGCATGCATTAGCACACTGGCATTACCATGAGCAAATTTACGCAGAGCGTGATTGTGTCGAATCACTAAGAGAAATCGTCAACGCCATTCGCTTTATCCGCCAAACTTTCACTATCTTTGGCAGCATGGTACCGCGTCGAGCAAGCGCGATTCTGCGCCAAGAAATGAAATGGTTGGAAGAAGAGCTTGAGTGGCTCGATGAGCACGCGCATTTAGAAGAGCTACTGGACGATAAAGGCAACGTACTGCGCAAACTTGACGCACGTAAATTCCTTGTTTCTGAGCTAACTCAACAACTGGGCGAGCTACCAAGCCGTGAAGAAGTGTTAGAGCTGCTAAGTTCTGCTCGCTACACCGGTCTGCTATTGGATTTGAGCCGTTGGATCTTAACGCGTGGCTGGCAGCCATTCCTTGATGACAAAGCGCGTGAAAAGATGTCGAGTAACATCCAACCGTTCTCGGTGAAGCAACTGGATCGCACTTGGGCTGAGTTGATGGAAGCTTTCCCGGCTGAGCGTGATTTGTCAGCACAAGAATATGTCGATCAACGTTACCGTCTGTTGCGTAACCTCTACACTGGCATTGGCTTCGCGAGCTTGTATGATGCAGAAGAGCGTACCAGCTTCCGTCTACCTTGGGCGGACTTGGTACACGGCATTGACGACCTGCTCATGCTCAACCATTTGCTGCCATTAGTTGGCATGCTAGAAGGGGAAGAGCAAGAACAGTTAGAGCGTTGGCTGCACCGTCAAGAGCGCTCCATCTTGCACGCGATGGATCAGACTCGCGCTATCAGCGTGGAAGTAGAACCCTACTGGCAAGAATAAGATGACTACAAAGAATAGGACCTTCAAGGTCCTATTTTTTTGTCTGTTGTTTCTGTTTATTGAGTTCGTCTTCGATGGATTGGAGTCTATCTAGGATCTGTTCCTGCCTATCCAATACTTGTTCCAACAGCTTCTCTTTATTCTTCGAACGGTTATCTTGCTGACGAGTGGGAGCGGTCAGGAACGAGGTGATTAAACCTGAAATCATACCGAAGATACCAACACCGCAAATGATAATCAGCACAGCAAGCAGCTTGCCACCTGTCGTCACTGGATAATGGTCACCGTAGCCAACGGTCGAAATAGTAACAAAGGCCCACCACAATGCGTCTGTTCCTGTCTGAATGTTGGCATCAGGGTTTTGCCCTTCAATAAACAGCATCGCACTAGAACCTAAAGTAATCAGTACCACCATTAACAACAGAATGGACGCTAATGTGGTTTCACGACGGTTTTGCTTGAGCTGGAAAAGAATGAATTTGGAAGAGCGCAGTACCAGAATGACGCGCAAGATATGGAATAAGCGAGCGAAGCGCAAAGGCTCAATCATTGGGATGCTCGCCACAAAATCGATCCAGTGGTGCTTAAGAAACAACTTGCGATCTGTGGCTCGGATCAAATCTATAGTGAGCTGCAGTATAAAAATACTACAGATTATAAAATCCAGACCGATAAAGACTTGACGGGTTTCGTGATCAAGCGGGAAAAACAACAGGCCAGAGATCACAAATAGCGCCATGAAGGACAAGATTAGTGATAGCAACCCCATCGGTTTAGTGCTGTCTTTGATATCATAGTTTTTCATACGAAGCTCGAAATAAATCGCGCAACCAGAATCAAGCGCGAGCATAACTATAAGTAAGATAAAGACTATATAAGACTCGGTGGAGAACTGACAATGGAAAAGCTGGCATTTAAGCCGTGGGAAAGGGTGATATCCGACATCAAGCTCGTTCCGAAAATGGTCATGTTGATGGTATTCAGTACCATCCTGATTGTGGCAAAACAATTATGGGACGCGAGCACGTTCTATAACTCATTATTAGCGGCAACACAGAACGAGCAAGTTGCCCAACAACATTACGAAGCCTACCTAACGCAAGTGGCGTGGCAAACAGCGATACTCATTGCTGTGTTTGTGGTGCTATTGCTCGCCGCAGCTCGTGTCATGCTGCGTCAAACACAGTACTTGAATGATGCGATCAAGTTGATGGCAAGCAAAAATTTGTCGGTGCCATTTGGTATGGATTGTAAAGATGAATATGGTGATGTCGCGCGTGAGCTAGAGAAAACGCGTCGTCAGCTGCATGATGTGATTCAAATGCAGATCAATGCTTCTGATGAGCTTTCTACTCTGACCGAAGTGATGACGCTCAGCATGTCAGAAACCAAAGAATCAGCACAAGAAGAGTTCAACGAGATTGATCAGCTAGCAACCGCAATGAGCGAGATGTCATCTACGGTGCAAACGGTAGCAGAGCACGCTCAAACGGCATCTTCTCTTACCGAGCAAGCGTCGACTCAAGCTGTGACTGGTCAGCAGTTCTTACAGAAAACCGTGTCTAAGATGAGCGAACTGTCTTCTGATATCGCTTCTTCAGCAAGCGCGGTAAACCAAGTGGAAGAGCGTGTTGACGCAATCGGCAGCGTGGTTGGTACCATCCAAGGTATTTCTGAGCAAACCAACTTACTTGCTCTGAATGCGGCAATTGAAGCGGCGCGTGCGGGTGAAGCGGGTCGTGGCTTTGCAGTAGTAGCCGATGAAGTTCGTAACCTTGCTCAACGCACGCAGCAAGCAACGGTAGAAATCCAAGAGATGATCACTCAGCTTCAAGCGAGCGCAACCTCAGCGGTAGAGTTGATGGAGAAGAGTGTGGTTGAGGCGGCAGAAGGTGTTGAGCTGGTTTCAAATGCTGGCACTGAGCTTGACGGCATTGTTGGTCAAGTCACGCAAATTAACGACATGAACTTCCAGATTGCAACGGCATCAGGTCAGCAAAGCAGCGTCGCAGAAGAAATGAGCCAGAACTTAACCAATGTTCGTGAGCTTGTGGAAGCATCGGTCGTGGTGGTCAGCGAGTTGCTAGAGACCTCAGAGATGATGCAAAACAACGCAGAAGAGCTCGACAAGAAGATTAAATCTTTCGAAGTCTAGTTTCAGCAAGCTTTGATAAAGCGCCCACAAACCTTTTGTGGGCGTTTTTATTTGTGCCAACTCTGGTATAAAAGAGTGTATACCTCTCAAACCACAGTGCTTTTCACACAAGGAAGAAAAATGCAGCTGCCTTCGTCACTGATTTCTGTCGCGGATTCTGCGGTTCAAAACGCCGAGCAAGCGGGATACTTTCAACAATGGCCAACTGAGATTGCTGAGCAATTTCGTTTTGTGTCTGGGTTAAGTAAGTTCATAACCGAAGCGATTCATCGTGATGAGACACTCGCACAAAACTTACCAAGCATGCTGGCAGAAAGCAGTCGACAACAAGCTTATCGTGCACGCCTCGCCGATCTCTTAGCTGAATGCCAAGATGAAATGGCAGGCCACCGTGTGCTGCGTCAGTTCCGTAATCGCGAAATGGTCTATATTGCGTGGAAAGACTTTACCCACACTTGGACACTAGAAGAGTCGCTCAGCCATTTGTCTCAATTGGCCGAAGCGATGATCTTCGAAACCTATCAATGGCAATACAAGATTTGCTGCAATGAGTGGGGCACGCCAACCAATGCCGAGGGTGAAGCGCAACCTATGCTGATCATCGGCATGGGTAAGCTTGGCGGTGGTGAGCTTAACTTCTCTTCTGACATCGACTTGATTTTCACTTACCCAGAAAACGGTGAGACGCAAGGCGCGCGCCGCAGTATTGCTAACGCGCAATTCTTTACTCGTTTGGGTCAACGCATCATCAAGGCTCTCGACCAACAAACCTTTGATGGCTTCTGTTATCGCGTGGATATGCGTTTACGTCCATTTGGTGAAAGTGGTCCGTTGGTGATGAGCTATGCCGCGCTCGAAGATTACTACCAAGAACAAGGGCGGGATTGGGAACGCTACGCAATGATCAAAGCGCGCGTGATGGGCAGTGAAATGTATCCGCAATATCAAGAGTTGCGCCAGATGCTGCGTCCGTTTGTTTTCCGCCGTTATATCGACTTCAGTGCGATTCAATCTCTGCGCCGGATGAAATCCATGATCAGCAGTGAAGTGCGCCGTCGTGGTTTGAGCAATAACATCAAGTTGGGTGCGGGCGGCATTCGTGAGATTGAGTTTATCGCTCAAGTGTTCCAGTTAATCCGTGGTGGTCGTGAACCTTCTTTACGTGGTCGTGGTCTGCTAGAAACCTTGAATGCCATTGGTGAGCTAGGTCAGCTTACGCAACCAGAGGTCGATAACCTTGAAGCGGCTTATAAGTACCTGCGCCAGTTAGAAAACCTACTACAAGCGATGGCGGACAAGCAAACGCAAACCTTACCAGATTGCGAAGACGAGCAGCTAAAACTTGCTACTGCGATGCGCTTTGATAGTTGGGCTACGCTCATTGGTCAAACCCAGCAGCACATGGCAAATGTCCACAAGGTGTTTGAAAGTTTGATTGGTGATGATGAAGAGGACGAAGCGGAAGCCGTCGCTCGTCATTTCCACGAGTTGTGGGACATGGCGACCAAGCAAGACGTGCTCGAACACGTTCTACAAGAGGACATCAAAGCCGAGAATCCAGAACAGCTGGCGAAAACCATTATGCAGTTCAAAGCGGACTTGGCGAAGAAGACGCTTGGACCTCGTGGTCGAGAAGTGCTGACCAAGCTAATGCCTAAAGTGTTTGATGCGGTGTTTGCTCATCCGGATGCGCAGTTTGGCTTGCCGCGAGTTTTGCATTTACTCCATAACATCTGTACACGAACAACGTACCTTGAGCTGTTGGATGAGCATCCAGCGGCTTTAATACAATTGGTTCGCCTGTGTACCGCTAGCCCAATGATTTCTGAGCAGCTATCGCGTTATCCAATTTTGCTTGATGAGTTGATCGATCCTCAGCATCTGTACAACCCAATTCCACTTGATAGCTACCGAACAGAGCTACGTGATTTCCTTGCCCGCATCCCAGAAGATGATATGGAGCAACAGATGGAAGCGCTGCGCCAGTTCAAGCAGATCTGCATCTTGCGTATTGCCGCCGCGGACATTGCTGGTGTCCTTCCTGTGATGAAAGTGAGTGACCACTTAACCTACTTGGCAGAAGCAATTGTGGAAGCGGTAGTGAACCAAGCTTGGTTACAAGTGTCGGAAAAATATGGCGAACCAACGCATGTGAAAGATCGTGAAGGTAAAGGTTTCGCCGTGATTGGTTACGGCAAAGTTGGCGGTTGGGAGCTGGGTTATAACTCAGACCTTGATATCGTGTTCATGCACGATTGCCCAGTGAACGTCTACACCGATGGTAAGAAAGAAATCGATGGTCGCCAGTTCTATCTTCGTTTAGCGCAGCGCATCATCCATATTTTCTCGACCCGCACTGCATCAGGCATTCTGTACGAAGTGGATACTCGCTTACGTCCATCTGGCGCTTCGGGGTTATTGGTTAGTCCAACCGATGCTTTTGATGACTATCAACACAAAGACGCATGGACATGGGAGCATCAAGCCCTTGTTCGTGCGCGTATGATTTATGGTGATGAGCCTCTGGCTATCGCCTTCCACAACACCCGTCATGATGTGTTGTGTAAACAGCGTGACCAAGACGCGCTGAAGAAAGACGTGGTCTATATGCGTGAGAAAATGCGAGACCACTTGGGTGGGAAAAAATCGGGTCGTTTTATGCTTAAGCAAGACAACGGCGGTATTACCGATATTGAATTTCTCGCTCAATACCTTGTGCTCAACTACAGTCACAGTAAGCCGAAGCTGATTCGCTGGTGCGATAACGTGCGTATTTTTGAAACCCTGATTGCACAAGGTGTCATGGAAGAAGATCAAGCGATGCAACTGACGCGCGCATACACATCAATGCGCGATGAGATTCATCGTCGAAACTTGCTCAACTTGGATGCCGATGTGGCAGAAGAGAAATTTGATGCAGAGCGAGAGTGGGTGAAGCAAGCATGGAATCAATGGTTTGCCTAAGCAGAAGTAGTGCACAAGGTTCAGCCTAGAAAAAGGCTGTGTTAAACTCACCACGATTTAATTTTTGGAGACCAATAATGAAACCAATTCTACCTGATTACAACAGCGCTGGTGTGCTAATCATCGGTGATGTCATGCTAGATCGTTACTGGTATGGCCCGACTGGACGTATCTCTCCTGAAGCGCCAGTACCTGTTGTGAAAGTAGAAAACAATGAAGAGCGTCCGGGTGGTGCTGCGAATGTGGCAATGAACATTGCTTCACTTGGCGGTCACGCTCACATTGTTGGTCTAACGGGTATGGATGAGCCAGCGAAAGTACTGACGGAAACGCTGAACTCGCTAAAAGTGAAATGCGACTTTGTGGCGCTGCCAGAGTACCCAACCATCACCAAGCTTCGTGTGATGAGCCGTGGTCAGCAATTGATTCGTCTGGACTTCGAAGACAAGTTCGAGAACACAGACGCAGAACCTGTGCTGTCTCGTATGGAAACTGCGCTACCAAGTGTGAAAGCAGTGATCATGTCTGACTACGCGAAAGGCTCTCTAGAACACGTGCAGGCATACATCCAGAAAGCACGTGCAGCAAACATCCCTGTCTTCATTGACCCGAAAGGTGCGGATTTTGAACGCTACCGCGGCGCAACACTGCTTACTCCAAACATGAAAGAGTTTGAAGACGTAGTGGGCAAAGTGAAATCTGACCAAGAGTTAGTCGAGAAAGCGCTGGCTTTGGTTGAAGAGTTCGAATTTGAAGCGTTGTTGGTAACACGCAGCGAAAACGGTATGACCTTGATTCGCCGTGGCCAAGAGCCGTTCCATTTGCCGACCCAAGCGAAAGAAGTGTACGACGTGACAGGCGCTGGCGACACGGTTATCTCTGTTCTTGCGGCATCTGTTGCTGCGGGCAAATCATTTGAAGAAGCGTGTGCACTGGCAAACGCAGCAGCAGGTGTTGTAGTTGGTAAACTGGGTACATCAACGCTTTCTGAGATTGAGTTGGCAGAAGCGATTCACGGTAGCCAAGACACAGACTACGGTGTGATTTCAGAACAAGCACTGATTGAAGCAGTGAAGAAAGCACGTGCGAAAGGCGAGAAGGTTGTGATGACGAATGGTTGTTTTGACATTCTACACGCAGGCCATGTGTCTTACCTAAACCACGCTGCTGAGCTAGGCGATCGCCTAATCGTTGCCGTAAATACTGATGACTCCGTTAAGCGCCTAAAAGGCCCTGGCCGTCCAGTAAACCCAACCGATCGTCGTATGGCGGTATTGGCAGGTCTTGGCGCGGTAGATTGGGTAGTACCTTTCAGTGAAGACACTCCGCAACGTTTGATCTCTGAAGTGTTGCCAAGCTTGCTAGTAAAAGGTGGTGACTACAAACCAGAAGAGATCGCTGGTGGTAAAGAAGTGATTGCTGCAGGCGGTGAAGTTCGCGTACTGAACTTTGAAGACGGTTGTTCAACCAGCGAAATCATCAACGCTATCAAAGGTGGTAAAGGTTAATTCCTTTCTCACCAAACTGACTATTAAAGGCCGCTTTTGAGCGGCCTTTGTTGTTTTTGGAGGAGTGAGTCTAACCACAAACGCATTCCAGTTCTTCCCCTTTTCAAGGGGGAGTTAGAGGGGGTTAATGCTCGGTCTAATTGAAAACCAATGTAGTCAATTAGATCGAGAAGCAACCCCTCCCTTAGAAAGGTGAGGGGAGCTAAAGCGCACTTGGCTTGGTTATTGACCCCAACAAAAAAACGCCAGCTGAAAAATCAGCTGGCGTCTTATGTGTTACTTATCTATCGATGTTTATTTTACTGGCTTAAGGCCTGCATCAACATCTAGGATATCTTGCTCGCTCAGTGTACCTACCGCTTGACGTAGCTGAAGGCCAGCAAGAATGTAGTTGTAACGAGCGTCTGATAAGTTCTTGTTCGCATCGTATAGACGACGAGTTGCGTCTAGTACGTCAACGATAGTACGAGTACCTACATCGAAACCAGCTTCTGTTGCTTCAAGTGCAGACTGTGCTGACACTACAGATTGCTCGTACGCTTTTAGTGCGCCGATAGAAGCGTTGATGTTGTTGTTCTGTGCACGCACTTCTTTCACAACACTACGGTATTCTGCTTCTAGATCTTCACTCGCAGATACGTAACCGAATTCCGCTTGTTTCACTTCAGACGTTGTACGACCACCAGTGTATAGAGGCACTGCTAGGTTCACACCAACATTGAAGCCATCTGTCGTGTTATCCGCTGTGCTCTCTGCTGTGTCAGAGTAGTTGTAACCACCGTCAAGAGATAGCGTTGGTAGGTGACCAGAGCTTGCTAGCGAGATGTTGTCGCGAGCGATGTCTTGTGCGATACGTGCAGACAGTAGGCTCAGGTTAGTTGTTTTCGCTTCTTCAATCAGAACTTCTGCTGGCTCAGAAGAGCGGCTTGCAGAGAAACGAGCAGTGTCTAGAACGTTCAGGTTCTTGTGCTCTTGGCCTGTGATTTCACGTAGTGATTCGTAGCTGTTGATCAGATCGTTTTCCGCCAATACTTCATCGGCTAGTACTGCATCGTACTGTGCTTGTGCATCATGTACGTCAGTGATTGCCGATAGACCTACTTCAAAACGTTGCTTAGTTTGTTCTAGCTGACGGCCAACGGCTGCTTTTTCTGCACGAACGAACACAAGGTTGTCTTGTGCACGCAGTACTTCAAAGTAAGCTTGAGAAACACGAAGGATCAAACCTTGTTGTGTTGCTGCGTACGTTGCGTCTGCACGACGAGCTGTTTTCTCAGCCGTGTCTAGTGTGATCCATGATGCACGGTTGTACAACTCTTGCGAGAAGCCAACACCTGCAGACAACACGTTTTGGTCGTTATCACGATCTCGCAACGTTGCGGTGTTCTCGTTGTAGTCAGTCTCACCACGAGCGATGTCGTAACCCGCTGTTAGGTTGATTTGTGGTAGTAGGGCACTGCGGCTAGAGTTGATTGCTTCAAAAGCTTGATCACGCTGCGCTGCTACACTGAGCAATTGAGGGTCGTTTTGTTTTGCTAAGTCATAGATTTCAGCAAGAGAGTCTGCCCATGCAGATGTGCTCATACTGCCTAGCGCTGCACTGATAAATAGTGGAAGCAGTTTTTTCATTTTCCATTCCCGCGGTATATAGATTGGTTAATTCTCAGTAGTTTAACTCAATTTGGACGATATTTACTCGAAACTTTGCACTTTTTTACACGTAATTATCCACTTGTGCAATAAATAATTGGGAAACGTTTAAAATAATTTATAACTATTGTACAAAAAGTTGAGCCAAGTCCTTTGAGCAAGCGAATAACAATGAGTAAACTACAAGATTCACTCAGAGAGGTGTTGAATGCAACAGTGTGACAAGCAACAAAATGATTTTACTCCCCAAGATGTGGAAATAATCTCAAAAGAAACCGTGTTTAAAGGCTTCTTTAAAATGGTGAAATACCGTTTTAAGCATAGATTATTCGCAGGCGGATGGAGTGGGATTGTCGAACGAGAAATGTTCGAACGTGGTCATGCTGCTGCCATGCTCCCGTATGATCCTGTGACTGATCAGGTAGTGATCATTGAACAGATCCGCGTTGGCGCATTAGAACATTCGCATCCTTGGCAGCTAGAAATTGTCGCTGGCATGATTGATCGTGACGAATCATCAGAAGAAGTGATTCGTCGAGAAGCGGAAGAAGAAGCGGGTATCCAAGTCGGACGTGTGGCTTCGGTTACCTCTTATTATCCTTCTTCTGGTGGCTGTTCTGAAAAGCTTGATGTGTTCATCGGTGAAGTCGATGCCACTAAAGCGCATGGCATTCATGGTTTAGACTATGAAAATGAAGATATTCGAGTTCATGTGATCAGCCGTGAAACTGCGTACAAATGGGTGAAGGATGGAAAATTCGAAAATGGTGCCTCAATCATTGCACTTCAATGGTTACAATTGAATCACCAAGAATTGACATCACAATGGGGACAAACCTCAAAGGTGGAGAAATAATGATGGCGCAAGTAGCTGAAAAACAGCGATACCATGTTGACTTAGCGGGTCTGATGAGAACTTATGAGACCAACTACGCCAAGCTGAACGCTTTGCTGCCTGTCTCTGCCGAAGTTGGTGATGTTCGTTGCTATCAAGCGGCGAACATGGTTTACCAACTGACCGTGAATGAAATCACAAAATACACCACAGTTGTTGAGATATGTCAGAGTGATGAAACACCAGTGTTTCCTTTACCTACGATGTCTGTCAGGCTTTATCATGATGCGAGAGTCGCCGAAGTATGCTCAAGCGGAGAGTTTTCTCGCATCAAAGCTAAATATGATTATCCCAACGACCAGTTGATGCAGAAAGATGAAAAGCATCAGCTTAATACGTTCCTTGGTGAATGGCTGACGTTCTGTTTACGAAGTGGCATTAGTAGAACGCCACTTGCCTTCAATTGATTGTCACGTCGCTAAGGGAAAATAACAAAAAAACAATATAGTGGACGAATCAGGTTTTCATTTTGCAATCATCTAGTGACAGCATAAAGCTATTACAAATCACGGATACTCATCTGTTTGAAGCAGATGAGGGCAGCTTGCTGAGCGTAAGAACCGCCGACAGCTTTGCTGCTGTGATACAAGAGGTTCTTCATCGTCAGGTGCAGTTTGAATACATTTTGGCAACTGGCGATATTTCACAGGACCACAGTGCAGAGTCTTATCAGCGTTTTGCTGAAGGCATCGCGCCGCTGAAAAAAGATTGTTTCTGGCTTCCGGGTAACCACGACTACAAGCCAAACATGGGCAGTGTACTGCCATCTCCTCAAATTCAAGCCGTTGAGCATCTAATGCTTGGCGAGCATTGGCAGTTGATTCTATTGGATTCACAAGTGGTAGGCGTACCTCACGGGCGCTTAAGTGATCAGCAATTGTCTCTGTTGGAAGAAAAGCTAGCGGAAAACCCGCAAAGACACACTTTGGTGCTTTTACACCACCACCCGCTTTTAGTTGGTAGTGCGTGGCTTGACCAACACACGCTGAAAGATGCAGAAGCATTTTGGCAAGTCGTGGACCGTTTTGAGAACGTAAAAGGCATTTTATGTGGTCATGTGCACCAAGACATGAATGTTCTTTATAATGGCATCCGTGTGATGGCAACGCCGTCAACTTGTGTGCAGTTCAAACCGAATTCCGATGACTTCGCCTTGGATACTGAATCTCCAGGTTGGCGAGAACTTGAGTTGCACAGTAATGGCGACATTACGACTGAGGTCAACCGTTTACCAGATGGCCAATTCCAGCCAGACTTTACCTCAAACGGATACTAATCATTATCACGCCCGAACCTTATGTTCGGGCTTACTTTTTTAACTTGAGGTGATCATGAGTAAACCTTCTTTGTTGCTTTATATCCATGGCTTTAACAGTTCGCCGCTTTCGATGAAGGCGAATTTAATGAAAGCGTTCTGTGAGCAGCAACGACCGGACATCAAGGTTATCGTGCCTCAATTGCCGTGTTTCCCTCAATTGGCTGCTCAATGCCTATTGGATATCGTTGAGCAATACAAAGACGACTACAACATTGGTTTAGTGGGGAGTTCTTTGGGGGGCTACATGTCGACTTGGCTTAATGCAAAGTTTGGCTTTCCTGCTGTAGTTGTTAACCCAGCAGTGAAGCCTTATGAATTGCTGGTGGATTACCTCGGTGAACAAACTAACCCATATACGCACGAAACCTATACACTTGAGGCCTGTCATATTGACGAGCTAAAAGCACTTGATGTACAAAGCATCGCGTCGCCTGAGAGCTTCTGGCTTTTACAGCAAACGGAAGACGAGGTTTTAGACTACCGCCAAGCCGTAGAAAAGTTCGTAAACGCGAAACAAACGGTAGAAGAAGGCGGTGATCACAGTTTTGTAGGCTTTGAGCGTTATCCTGCTCAAATCATTGAATTCCTAAAACTGTAATACTAACGAGACGATTGGAATAGGCTCATAGTTTTCATTGCTATATCCAACCGTTTCTTGACATAGTTGGCAGGCTTTCCGACTATGTTTTGCCAAAAAGATCTTAAGGGTATGAAGCCCTGACTACTTTGTTATGCGTGACCTTATCTTTGATAAGCATGCAGACGAGGTAGCTTTTTCGTTTCTCGAGTATGGCTCGCACAATTGCGAGGCTCGGGTTACAAGTAAACTTTGAGAACAATTCCGTATTATGACTGAACAATATAATGCTGGTGCCATTGAAGTACTGAATGGCTTAGAGCCAGTACGTCGCCGACCAGGGATGTATACGGATACAGCGCGCCCAAACCACTTGGGCCAAGAAGTTATCGATAACAGTGTCGATGAAGCGCTAGCCGGACATGCCTCAAAAGTACAAGTCATCCTACATGCTGACCAATCACTAGAAGTGATCGATGATGGTCGAGGCATGCCTGTTGATATCCACCCAGAAGAAAAGGTATCAGGTGTTGAACTGATCCTATGTAAGCTTCACGCAGGTGGTAAATTCTCTAATAAGAACTACCAATTCTCTGGTGGTCTGCACGGTGTAGGTATCTCTGTTGTAAACGCGCTGTCTAAGCGTGTTGAAGTGACCGTTCGTCGTGATGGTCAGGTGTATGAGATTGCTTTTGAACACGGTGATAAAGTTTCTGACCTAACGGTTGTCGGCACATGTGGTCGTCGTAACCGTGGTACCAGTGTGCAC
The DNA here is from genome assembly GCF_002021755.1 of Vibrio owensii. Lineage (NCBI taxonomy): Bacteria > Pseudomonadati > Pseudomonadota > Gammaproteobacteria > Vibrionales > Vibrionaceae > Vibrio > Vibrio owensii. The sequence continues at coordinate 1,406,764 of NZ_CP019959.1, read as the reverse complement.
TTCTGGCCAGACGCGAAGTACTTTGATTCTGCAAACTTCTCAGTAACTCGTCTGGTGAATAACCTACGAGCGAAAGCAGTTCTTTGTCCTGGCCTAGAAATTACTTTCACAGATAAAGTAAACAACAAAGACTACAAGTGGTTCTACGAAGATGGTTTGAAAGACTATCTAGCGGAAGGTGTAAAAGGTTATACCGTTCTGCCAGAAGAACCATTTACTGGTGAATTCTCAGCGGAAACCGAAGCGGCTAACTGGGCGGTGATCTGGCAACCAGAAGGCGGTGAGATGATCACGGAAAGTTACGTGAACCTTATCCCAACCGCACAGGGTGGTACGCACGTTAATGGCCTGCGCCAAGGTTTGCTCGATGCTATGCGTGAGTTCTGTGAATTCCGTAACTTGCTGCCTCGTGGCGTTAAGCTAACCGGTGATGACGTTTTCGACCGTTGTTCATACGTGCTATCGGTTAAGATTCAAGACCCTCAGTTTGCGGGTCAGACCAAAGAGCGTCTCTCTTCTCGTCAAACCGCTGCGTTTGTATCAGGTGTTGTGAAAGACTCATTCAGCCTTTGGTTGAACGAAAAACCACAACTTGCAGAGCAACTTGCCGAAGTTTGTATCGCGAATGCCCATCGCCGTATGCGTGCGAGCAAAAAGGTTGTGCGTAAGAAGGTGGCCTCAGGCCCAGCACTGCCGGGTAAGCTGACAGACTGTTCTGTGCAAGACCTTAACCGCACCGAAATCTTCTTCGTGGAGGGGGACTCGGCGGGCGGTTCAGCTAAACAAGCACGTGATCGTGAGTTCCAAGCGGTAATGCCACTGCGCGGTAAGATCCTAAACACGTGGGAAGTCTCTGCAGACCAAGTTTTGGCTTCTCAAGAAGTGCACGATATCTCAGTTGCTTTGGGTATCGACCCAGACAGCGACAACCTAGACAGCCTGCGTTACGGTAAGATCTGTATCCTTGCCGATGCGGACTCGGATGGTCTGCACATCGCAACGCTATTGTGTGCACTGTTCACACGTCACTTCCGTGCGCTGGTTGAAGCTGGTCATATCTACGTAGCGATGCCGCCTCTGTATCGTATCGACTGTGGTAAAGAAGTATTCTATGCCCTAGACGATGATGAAAAAGATGGCGTATTAGAGCGCTTGTCGAAGAAGAAAGCCAAAATCAATGTGCAACGATTCAAAGGTCTGGGTGAGATGAACCCACTTCAGTTGCGCGAAACAACCATGGATCCAAATACGCGTCGTCTGGTTCAGTTAACCATTGATGACTCAGCGGCGACCATGGAAATGATGGACATGTTGCTTGGTAAGAAACGAGCAGATGACCGTCGTTCTTGGCTACAAAGCAACGGCGATATGGCAGAGGTTTAACGGATGTCTACAGAAATTACTTATGATGGCGTTGAACAGTTGCCAATGCGCAAGTTCACTGAAGACGCTTATCTGAACTACTCGATGTACGTAATCATGGACCGCGCATTGCCATACATTGGCGATGGTTTGAAGCCGGTTCAACGACGCATCATTTACGCAATGTCGGAGCTTGGTCTTTCGGCATCAGCGAAATACAAAAAATCAGCACGTACCGTTGGTGACGTACTGGGTAAATACCACCCGCATGGTGACTCTGCGTGTTACGAAGCGATGGTACTCATGGCTCAGCCATTCTCTTACCGTTACCCATTGGTAGATGGTCAAGGTAACTGGGGTGCGCCAGATGATCCGAAATCATTCGCGGCAATGCGCTATACCGAAGCGAAACTGTCTAAGTTTGCTGAAGTACTGCTAGGTGAACTGGGTCAAGGCACGGTTGAATGGCAACCTAACTTTGATGGCACGATGAAAGAGCCACAAATGTTGCCTGCACGCCTGCCTCACATCCTGCTAAACGGTGTAACTGGTATCGCGGTTGGTATGGCGACGGATATTCCGCCTCACAACGTTCGTGAAGTGGCGGATGCAACCATCCACTTAATCGACAACCCGAAAGCAGAACTGCCTGATGTGATGCAGTTTGTGAAAGGTCCAGATTACCCAACAGAAGCTGAAATTACTTCACCACAAGCAGATATCGAGAAGATTTACCGTAACGGTCGCGGCAGCATCAAGATGCGTGCGGTATGGCACAAAGAAGGTTCTGACATCGTCATTACCTCTCTGCCACACCAAGTCTCGGGTGCGAAGTTACTAGAGCAAATCGCGAACCAAATGCGCGCGAAGAAACTACCAATGGTAGACGACCTTCGTGACGAATCGGATCACGAAAACCCAACACGTATCGTAGTGGTGCCAAAGTCAAACCGCGTTGACTGTGATTTGTTGATGAATCACTTGTTCGCTTCAACCGATCTTGAGCGTAGCTACCGTGTTAACTTGAACATGATTGGTTTGGATAACCGTCCTCAAGTTAAAGGTCTGGTACAAATTCTGTCTGAGTGGATTGAATTCCGTCGTACTACTGTACGCCGTCGTCTACAACACCGCCTAGACAAAGTAATGGCTCGTCTACACATCTTGGAAGGTTTGTTAGTTGCTTACCTAAACCTAGATGAAGTGATTGAGATCATTCGTACTGAAGACGATCCAAAAGCAGTGCTGATGGAGCGTTTTGGTATTACCGATATCCAAGCGGATGCAATTCTAGATACCAAACTTCGTCACCTAGCAAAACTAGAAGAGATGAAGATTCGTGGTGAACAAGACGAACTAGAAAAAGAACGTGAGAAGCTAGAGCAGCTATTGGGTTCTGAGCGTCGTCTAAACACACTACTAAAGAAAGAAATCAAAGCAGACGCAGAGAAATACGGTGATGACCGTCGTTCTCCATTGGTTGAGCGTGCAGAAGCAAAAGCGCTAACAGAACGCGACCTAGTACCAAGTGAGCCAATCACAGTGGTACTTTCAGAGAAAGGCTGGATTCGCCATGCGAAAGGTCACGATGTAGACGCAGAAGGCTTAAGCTATAAATCTGGTGATAACTACCTAGCGCATGCGCGTGGTAAGAGTAACCAGCAAGCGGTGTTCTTCGGTAGCGATGGTCGAAGCTACTCATTAGAGTCACATTCATTGCCGTCCGCTCGAAGCCAAGGCGAACCGATTACAGGTCGCTTGAATATCACAGCGGGTAGCAGCATTCGCCAAGTGATCATGGGTGAAGATGAGCAACTGTGGCTAGTTGGCTCTGACGCGGGTTACGGCTTTGTATGTAAAGGCTCTGAGCTACTGTCTAAGAACCGAAGCGGTAAAGCCTTGGTGACTCTACCGGCCAACTCTGAGGTGATGACACCGAAGACGATTGCTGATTTGGATTCTGATGAAATTCTCGCGATTACCAACCAAGGCCGCATGTTGTTGTTCCCAATTAAAGACCTGCCGCAATTGGCGAAAGGTAAGGGTAACAAGATCATCAACATTCCTGCAGCGAAAGCGAAAGAGCGTGAAGAGGTTCTGTCTCACTTGATGGCATTGCCACAAGGTGCTTCTCTAACGCTTTATGCGGGTAAGCGTAAGCTAGGTTTGAAACCAGCAGACTTAGAAAACTTCCGTGGTGAACGTGGACGTCGAGGTAGCTTACTACCACGCGGTCTACAGCGCGTAACACGAATTGAAATCGAGATGGGCGGAAGCTCAGAAGTTTCAGAAGAACCAAGCGACAGCGAATAACGCACAAACAAAAATCCCAGCCAATGGCTGGGATTTTTTTATGCTTCTTGCTTGTCTTCGGCGATGGTGACTTTTAAATTCATTTCTTTACCCTTGCGGATAATGCCAACATCGACGGAGGTGCCCGGACGTAGGTCAGTGACTATGTCCATCACGCTTTGGCGTCCTTGAACTTTAGTGCCGTTAATACTGATGATGATGTCTTGTTTCTCAAAACCAGCCGCACTTGCGGGACCATTTGGATCAATACCAAGAACCACAATACCACCAATGTGCTCGTTACCTAGCAAGCGAGCAGTTACCGCATTAATATCTTGTCCATCAATACCGATATAACCACGGATCACGCGACCATCAGCGATGATCTTCTGCATGATTTTGTTTGCTAGCGGTGCTGGAATTGCAAATGAGATACCGTAGGTCTCAAGATCTGTCGCTTGTTGGAATGACGCGGTATTGATACCGACCAGTTCACCTTGAGTATTCACCAATGCGCCACCGGAGTTACCTTCATTGATAGCGGCATCGGTTTGGATAAAGGCTTGGCGACCATCACTGATGGACGAGCGGCCTGTCGCAGAGATAATGCCGAAGGTAGTCGTCTGGCCTAAGTTGTATGGGTTACCAATGGCAAGCACCACATCACCCACTTGAGGTTTGTAGTCAGCATTTAATGGGATAACAGGCAGATTAGAGCCTTCAACACGTAAGATCGCAATGTCTGTACGCTTGTCTGTACCTACCAATTGAGCAGCAGCAACACGGCCATCTTGCAAGGCAACGACGATTTGGTCAGCTTGAGCGACAACGTGATAGTTGGTAATGATGTAACCTTTTTCGCTCACGATAACCCCAGAACCTAGTCCTTGAGTCGATAGCTTGCTGCGATCATTTTCCACATATTTGCGGCTGTAGATATTCACCACTGCAGGTGCTGCCTTTCTTACCGCTTGGTTAAAAGACACTTCTAGCGATGCGATATTGCTCGGTTGCGGGTCAACAAGGGCGGTTGGGATAACATTGCTGCGCAAAGATGGAACGGCGAGTAATACGATAACGGCAGTTGCTAAGCCTAAAAAGACAGAACGTAACAAAAAGCTAAGCATAACCTCTCCATGATTGAGCGCCCAATTGGCATAGAAAACTGAAGGATAGCATTACATTGAAAAATAACAAAAGGGCAAGACGCGATCGTCTTGCCCTTTTAAAAAACCATGACATAAGAAGGAAAGTATTTGAGCGCTATCACTGATAAATATGTTGCTAGCGCTCGTTTGCTTTCTGCTATGTGATTGTTGAATGATGTCTATTAACGGATAACTAAGTAAACCGTCCGATCACCACGTTGAACGTTTATCGCGAGTACACCTTTGTGTTTTTCAACAATCGCGCGCAGTTCTGCTAAATTCTTCACACGCTTACGGTTAACACCAATAATGATATCGTCTTGCTCAAGTTGGTATTGTGCCGCAGGAGAGTTTTCAGCCACACTGGTCACCTTAACACCTTGGATTTTATCGCTTGGCGTGGTGTTGCTGAGTTCTGCACCTTTAAGGCCTTCGTGAAGCGTTTCCGCTTTCGCTTTCACATTGGTCGATTCACCTAACGTCACATCGAAGGATTTCTTCTTACCATCACGAATCACACCCAATGTGATCTCTTTGCCCGCACCGAGCGTTGCGACTTTTGCGCGTAACTCGGAGAAGGTATCAATCGACTTACCGTTTACGGAAGTAATCACATCACCGGCTTTCAGGCCTGCTTTATCTGCAGCGCTATCAGGCACTACTTGGCTAACAAACGCACCTTTACTCGATTCATAACCTAATGCTTCTGCCAGTTCTGAAGTGACCTCGCCACCTTGTACGCCGAGCATGCCGCGTTTCACTTCACCAAACTCTAGAATTTGGTCAGTTAAGTTTTTCATCATGTTAGATGGAATCGCAAAACCGATACCAACATTACCGCCATTCGGACCAAGAATTGCTGTATTGATACCGATCAGTTCACCATTGAGGTTAACTAAAGCACCGCCTGAGTTACCGCTGTTGATGGCCGCATCTGTTTGGATGAAGTTCTCGAAGTTCTCCACATTCAAGCCGCTTCGACCCAGTGCCGAGACGATACCCGAAGTGACGGTTTGACCAAGGCCAAACGGGTTACCAATCGCAACCGTGAAATCACCAACGCGTAGCTTGTCTGAATCGGCGACTTTAATCTGAGTCAGATCTTTTGCTTTCTCTAGTTTGAGTAGAGCAATGTCTGACATTTCATCTCCACCCACTAATTCTGCATCGTACTCTCGACCATCGTACAAACGGACACGGATGTCATCAGCGCCTTTAATTACATGGTAGTTTGTGACGATTTGCCCTTTGTCGGCGTTAATAATAACGCCAGAGCCTAAGCCTCGGAATGGACGTTCGCGAGTTTGCTCTGTTGGAAACTCAGGCCCAAAGAAGAACTGAAACTGCTCTGGGATACGGCTGGTTTGAACTTGTTTACCTTCAACCGCAATACTCACAACCGCAGGGGTCACTTTTTCGAGCATCGGGGCAAGGCTAGGTAACTGCTCCCCATCCACACTTAACGGCAGCGCCGCAGTCGCAGTAATTGGGGTGATGATTGAACCCAAGCTTAAAGATAGAACGGTTAGCGCAAGCAATGGTTTTTTCATCCAATAACTCCTCTTGAAACAGGTCTGTCAAAAAGAAATATCCGAACCGTTAGTTCTATACGGTTATTTAGTTATATAGGGATTAATTCGGATAATCAAAAGGTGGCGACAGCACACAGGTTGTTAGAGATGAGTTGCTTAAGAAAAGTTCAAAAAGGGTCAATACAAATTGATAAGAAATGTGTATGTATTGACCCAGTTAGGTAGGAAAGGAGGGGTTAAGACGCTTTAGCAGTGACAGCTTCTGGTGCGTCGATGATTTCTTTTTCCTGATCCTTTAAAAGACCCGTTGCGCCGTTGGCGTAGTCTTTTGGTTGTTCGTTGACGTTAGATTGGTCTTCTTCAATCTGTTCAGTCGACATGGCAGTCTTCTTATCGAACGGATTGTCTTGCTCAGGCAAGTTAGGCAGAAGTTCTGAAGACGTCTTCGCCATGTGTTGGTACAGCTTGGTGTAGTCTTTACCTAAGGTATCCAACATTTCTGCAGTTTGTGCAAAGTGATCGACGAGCTCTTGACGTTGTTGCTCTAGCTCAAACTTGGCTGCTTCCAGCTCTTTTTGCACAGACTTTTGTTTTTTGTATTCGGGGGTGGTTAGTCTACTAATGACTACGCCTACGATTGTACCGACCAGCAAACCCACAATGGCATAAATCCAAGGCATAACTGCTCCTTATAGTTGTTTTAACAAGTCTTTTACTACTTAGTTACACGCGGTGCTAGTCCATGTTACTATGGCTTGAACAGCCGATAAAGAAAAATAGCGGTAAGTCTTCGGGGACTGATATCCATATCTCTCTATTCTAAAAGCTGACCCCGAGGTGACAATTTTTTCTGGACCTCTGATACGACTCAACGCCATGACACCATTACAACGATACCAACAAGACATAGCAGAGCATGGATTCCAGCGTGACGAAGCACAACATAATGCTGTCGTTGCTTTAGACAACCTTTACCATGCGATTGCAGAATTCCAGTCTGCGCCTATTCCTCAGCTTAGCACTTGGCAGAAATTACTGGGTAAAAAGCCTGAAATGCCAGAACCACCAAAAGGCCTGTACTTTTGGGGAGGAGTAGGGCGGGGCAAAACTTACCTCATGGATGCGTTTTTTGACGCCTTGCCGACAGAAAGAAAGATGCGCGTGCATTTTCACCGTTTTATGTATCGTGTGCATGATGAGCTCAAGCGTTTAGGTGAAGTGGAAAACCCGCTGTCAAAAGTGGCTGATTTATTCAAGAAAGAAGCGGATGTGGTCTGTTTTGATGAATTCTTCGTTTCCGATATCACAGATGCGATGATCTTAGCGACCTTGTTGCAAGAGATGTTTAAGCGACAAATGATTTTGGTCGCGACATCGAATATTGAGCCTGAGAACTTGTATCGTAATGGTTTACAACGGGCGCGCTTTTTACCAGCGATAGACATGATCATTCAGCGCTGTGATGTGCTTAATGTCGACAGTGGCGTGGATTACCGCCTAAGAACGCTGCAACAAGCCGAAATCTATCATTATCCGTTGGATGAGCAGGCGTCTATCAATCTTAATACGTATTACCAACAGTTGATTGGTGAAAGAAAAGTTGCGGCGCACAGCATTGAAATCAACCATCGAGAAGTGACGGTAATAGAAGCCAGTGATGGCGTGCTACATGCTTCTTTTGAACAACTGTGTCAAACTCCACGCAGTCAAAACGATTACATTGAATTATCGCGCATCTACCATACTGTCTTGCTGGCGGACGTGAAGCAAATGGATAGCAAGATAGATGATGCAGCGAGACGCTTTATTGCATTGGTCGATGAATTCTACGAACGTAACGTTAAGTTGATTATTTCTGCTGAAGTTGCAATGGAGTTCCTTTACACACAAGGACAGTTAGAGTTCGAATTTAAACGTTGCTTGTCTCGACTGACAGAAATGCAGAGTCACGAATACCTTGCTAGAGAGCATCTGGCGTAAAAAACAGCAACTCATCTTAAAAAAGTGAAGAAAAAATTAGTGATTTGGCGCAAAAAAAGGTGATTTTTTCTTCGCTCTTCTCTATAATCCTGCGACCCACCGTTACTGCAGACCTGAATATCGAAGTTATTTCGGCATAGAGGGTCGAGAGTACCAACGACTCGAAGGGGTGATGACTGGGCTCTTAGACAGTGTGGGAACACAATACTGTGTTCCTTTAAAGTTTAAAATTTAATTAACGGGTTATTATTAGCATGAAAACTTTCGTTGCTAAACCAGAAACTGTAAAACGCGACTGGTATGTTGTAGACGCAGAGGGTAAAACTCTTGGCCGTCTAGCAAGTGAAATTGCATCTCGCCTACGTGGCAAACATAAAGCTGAATACACTCCTCACGTTGACACTGGTGATTACATCATCGTTATCAACGCTGAGAAAGTTGCTGTAACTGGCAACAAAGCTAAAGGCAAAGTGTACTACCGTCACTCTGAATTCCCAGGTGGTCTAAAATCTATCACTTTTGAAAAGTTGATCGATCGTAAACCTGAGATGGTTCTTGAGCTAGCAGTTAAAGGCATGCTTCCACGTGGTCCTCTAGGCCGTGCTATGTACCGTAAGCTTAAAGTTTACGCGGGCGCTGAGCACAACCATGTTGCTCAACAACCACAAGTACTAGACATCTAATTGGGGATTTCGAAAATGGCAGAGAATCAATACTACGGCACTGGCCGTCGCAAAAGCTCAGCTGCACGTGTTTTCATCAAACCAGGCAGCGGCAACATCGTAATCAACAAGCGTAGCCTTGATGAGTACTTCGGTCGTCCAACTTCTCGCATGGTTGTTAAACAACCTCTTGAGCTAGTTGAACTAACTGAGAAGCTAGACCTATACGTTACTGTTAAAGGTGGCGGTATTTCTGGTCAAGCTGGTGCTATCCGTCACGGTATCACTCGCGCTCTTATGGAGTACGATGAGTCTCTACGTCCTACTCTACGTGCAGCTGGTTACGTTACTCGTGACGCTCGTTGCGTTGAACGTAAGAAAGTTGGTCTACGTAAAGCACGTCGTCGTCCACAGTTCTCTAAGCGTTAATTTCCTCTTATCGGAAATTTATGCTGTTCCAGAGTTACTTTGGAAACTGTGCATCAAAGCTCGGCTATATGCCGAGCTTTTTGTTTTTCTAAAGCCTGAAAAAGTCCGTTTTTCCTTTCGCATTTGTTTTCACATTCTTGCTTAATATCCTCGCAACATTTGATCGTTTTATCTGCAAGTTTTTTGGTTTTCTTCGTGCTACAAAGCTGAGATAACAAAAGTGGAGGACTCCTTCACATTCTTGAAAGATCTTTCTATCTAATTGGCTGAAAACAGCCGAAATACAAGGCTTTTTATCTCGTTTCTAGCCATTCTTCGTTTCGCTTTCTTGTTACAAATCACATCTATTTTTTATAATTTTGCCGCTTTTGTGACGGCGTGAGCGATTTGCCTCACAATTGTTACAAAAAGGTAGCTTTATCTTGTCAAAAAGTAGGGTTTTCTTTATCATTTCCCCCCAATAAATAGAACTAAATTCATTATTTGTTAGCCATGCTCTTATAAGCGGAATAATAACGATCCAAAGGGAGCAAATGGGAGAATGTTTGGATGAGCAACGCGCCTTTAAATAACGGTCGCAGGCGTTTTCTAACCGCTACAACGGCAGTTGTTGGTGGATTAGGGGCAGCTGCCGTCGCCGTGCCTTTTATCAAATCATGGAATCCGAGCGCCAAAGCAAAAGCTGCTGGTGCACCGGTGGAAGTGGATATCAGTAAAATCGAAGCCGGTCAGATGGTTCGTGTTGAGTGGCAAGGTAAGCCTGTATGGGTTGTACGTCGTACTCAAGAAGTGGTGGATAACCTAAAGAACATCGACGGACAGCTTCGTGACCCACAATCAGAAATGGAACAACAGCCAGTTTATGCTCAGAATGCGCATCGTTCGATCAAGCCTGAGTATTTCGTGGCAGTTGGCTTCTGTACTCACTTAGGTTGTTCACCGACCTATCTACCAGACACGTTCTCAGAGCAAGTCCAAGGCGTTAAGTCTGGCTTCTTCTGTCCATGTCATGGTTCTAAATTCGATATGGCTGGTCGAGTGTTCCAAGGTGTTCCTGCACCTCTGAACCTTGTGGTTCCTAAGCACATGTATTTGAGTGATACGAAGCTCATGATCGGTGTTGATGAGGGAGACGCATAATGCAAGCACTACTAGACTGGGTTGAAAAACGAATTCCCGCGATGAATGCTTATAAAAAGCATTTGTCTGAATACCCAATGCCTAAGAACTTCAACTTTTGGTACCTTTTCGGTTCTCTGGCAATGTTGGTACTGGTTAACCAAATCCTAACGGGTATCTGGTTAACAATGAACTACGTTCCATCTGGTGATGGTGCGTTTGCTTCTATCGAATACATCATGCGTGACGTTGATTACGGCTGGTTGCTGCGCTACATGCACTCAACTGGCGCATCAGCGTTTTTCGTTGTTGTTTACCTGCACATGTTCCGTGGTCTGATTTACGGTTCATACCAAAAACCTCGTGAGCTACTTTGGATCTTCGGTATGTTGATCTTCTTGGTTCTAATGGCAGAAGCCTTCATGGGCTACCTATTACCATGGGGTCAGATGTCATACTGGGGTGCTCAGGTAATCATTTCTCTGTTTGGTGCGATTCCTGTCATCGGTGACGATTTAACACTTTGGATCCGTGGTGACTACATCATCTCTGGTGCAACGCTGAACCGTTTCTTCGCACTACACGTTATTGCACTACCTATTGTTCTGCTTCTTCTTGTTGTATTGCACGTATTGGCACTGCACGAAGTTGGCTCTAACAACCCGGATGGTATCGAGACTAAGCTACCAAAAGGCTCAATGGGCGACGATTACGAAACACAGTTCAAGTTCCACGATTACTACACGAAGAAATACGACATCATCGATTCGATTCCTTTCCACCCGTACGGTACGGTTAAGGACTTGGTTGGTGTCGCTGGTTTCTTGTTCTTCTTCTGTTACGTGCTGTTCTTCAACCCAGAGATGGGTGGATACTTCCTTGAGCCGCCTAACTTTGAAGCTGCAAACCCACTGAAGACACCTGAGCACATCGCTCCTGTATGGTACTTCACTCCGTTCTACGCAATCTTGCGTGCGGTTCCAGACAAACTATTGGGTGTAATCCTAATGGGTGCGTCAATTGCAGTACTGTTTGTTCTACCTTGGTTGGACCGTTGTAAAGTTCGTTCATACCGTTACCGTAGCAAACTGCACCTGTTGAATATTGTTCAGTTCACTATCGCCTTTATCGCTCTGGGTATTTTGGGTGCACTGCCGGCAACGCCGCTGTACACAATTCTGTCTCAGATCTTTAGCTTGTGTTACTTCATGTTCTTTGTACTGCTGTTCTTCTACAGCAAAAATGAAGCAACCAAACCATTACCAGAGAGGGTGACATTCAAATGAAGAAGTGGATTGTAATTCTATTTGCTATGTTGCCATCTCTTGCGATGGCAGCGGGTGCCAACGTACCGCTAGACAAGGCGAACGTGGACCTATCGGATAAAGCTTCGCTGCAAAACGGCGCGAAGCTATTCATGAACTACTGTTTTGCTTGTCACTCAACGCAATACCAGCGTTACGAGCGAGTAGCGACAGACTTGGATATTCCTGCTGATCTAATGAAGGAAAACCTGATTTTTGATCCTGAAGCGAAAATCGGTGACCTAATGGTTAATGCGATGCCTGCGAAGCAAGCGGGTGACTGGTTTGGTGCGCCGCCACCGGATCTAACACTTGTTGCTCGAGTTCGTGGTGCAGACTGGCTGTACACTTACCTGCGCTCTTTCTATGTTGACCCATCTCGTCCATTCGGCGTGAACAACATTGTTTTCCCAAGTGTTGGTATGCCGCACGTTCTTGAAGAGCTTCAAGGTATCCCGACGCCAGTTTACGGCACAAAAGTTGTGGACGGTGAAGAAGTACAAGTGGTTGTTGGTACTGAAACTAACGGAACGGGTGAGCTAAGCTCTGGCGAGTATGATAAAGCAGTTGGCGACCTAGTGAACTTCCTAGTTTACTCTGGTGACCCAGTTCAGCTAGAGCGTCATGCGCTTGGTTGGTGGGTAATGGGCTTCCTAGTTCTACTAACAATTGTTGTCGTGATGCTCAAGAAAGAGTATTGGCGTGATGTGCATTAATTGTGCTATCATACCGTGCTAATTCCCAATTTTAATTGACGAATAATGGAGGCTTAGCCTCCATTATTTTTATTTGTAAGTGTGCTGGAGGGCTCCATGGCTGTAGCTGCCAATAAACGTTCTGTGATGACTCTTTTCTCAAGTGCATCAGATTTGTATAGCCATCAGGTTCGCATCGTATTAGCTGAAAAAGGCGTAAGTGTTGAAGTTGAGCTTGTTGATGAAGCTAACCTTCCTGCTGAGCTTGTGGAACTGAACCCATACAAGTCAGTACCAACTCTTGTGGACCGTGAGCTAGCTCTTTACGATTCAAAAATCATCATGGAGTACTTGGACGAGCGTTTCCCTCATCCACCTCTAATGCCTGTTTACCCAGTTGCTCGTGGTAACAGCCGTCTGATGATGTACCGTATTGAACGCAACTGGTACTCACTAGCTGAAAAGGTTGTTAAAGGTAACGCGGAAGAATCAGAAAAAGCACGTACTAAACTACGTAACGATCTTCTGACTCTTGCACCAATCTTTGCAGAATACGAATACTTCATGAGTGAAGAGTTCAGCCTAATCGATTGTTACCTGGCTCCACTATTGTGGCGTCTACCTCAACTAGGTATCGACCTTGTAGGCCCTGGTTCTAAAGAGATCAAAGTTTACATGAACCGCGTATTTGAACGTGATTCATTCCTTGCTTCTCTAACTGAAGCTGAACGTGAAATGCGTCTAGTTCGCTAAGCGATTTAGATAACACGTTATGGATATTGCAAAAATGACTGCTCGCCGTCCGTACATGCTTCGCGCATTCTACGAGTGGCTAGTAGACAATGACTTAACTCCACACTTGGTGGTTGATGCAACCATGCCAGGTGTACGTGTACCAGTTGAGTTTGTTCAAGATGGTCAAATCATCTTGAACATTGCTCCACGTGCTGTTGGTCAACTTGAGTTGGGTAATGATGCGATTACCTTCCACGCTCGTTTTAGTGGTCGTCCGCATTCGGTTATCGTGCCTGTTTACGCTGTACAAGCGATTTACGCACGTGAGAATGGTGCTGGCACCATGTTTGAACCAGAAGAAGCATACACCCATATTGAAGAGGAAGGGATTGTCGAAGAAGAGCAGTCTCCAACCTTCACCACGGTGAATGATAAACCTGAAATCGTGGACTCTGAGTCTGAAGAGGAAGAAACACCTCGCCCGAAAGGCAGACCAAGCTTACGAGTTATCAAATAAAAAAAGCAGCGTCGATACGCTGCTTTTTTCTTATCTAATTCAGCCTTTTTGATAACAGGCTTCGTAACTTATCCAAGCTCGTTTACCGGCGTCTCTTTTTCTGTCTCTGCCGGCACTGTGTTTGCCGCTTCTGGCTCTTCAACTTCTAGTGGTTTTTCATCACCATATTGGAAGCCTTTGATTACTTGTTTTACGCCTGAGATATTGCGTGTGATCTCTGTTGCTCTCTCACTTTGTTCTGGCGTTACATAACCAAATAAGAATACATCACTGTCTTCGGTGATGACTTTCACTTTCACGCCATTAAGCTCACTGTCGGTAAGCAGTGCTGATTTCACTTTAGTCGTGATCCAGCTGTCGTTACTGATTTGTGTCACGCTCAGAGGCTCTTTTTGCTTAATTTGGTTATGGATGTTCTTCACACCATTTACTTCACGAGCTTTGCTTTCAAACTCGTTGATGAGTTCTTGAGTTGGGGCTTGGCCCATTAATACGACAGTACCGTTGTATGAGCTTGCAACGACGCGTGCTTTGCCTTTGAAAGGGGCTTTATTGCCAATCGCAGCGACTTCGAATTCGATGTTGTTGTCTTGCCAAATTTCTTTGGTCGTGCGCGTATCTGTAACGAGATTGGCAGTGGTCGCTGCCCCTGCAATAAACAAACCTGCACAGCCGCTCATGCTCAGCGCTGCGCACAAAATGACAAGACTACGTATCATAATTCTAAACTCTCAATTCGGTTATTCTTCGTGAGCTGGGAAAAGTACTTGGTCGATTAGATCACACAGACAGTGAAGTGTCACCATGTGCACTTCATGAATGCGCGCTGTACGATGTGATGGGATGCGGATTTCAACATCATTCTCACCAAGCAGGCCTGCCATTTCACCACCGTCTTTACCCGTTAGGGCGATGATGGTCATATCGCGTGTTACAGCTGCTTCCATCGCTTTAAGTACGTTTTTGCTGTTACCACTGGTAGAAATGGCTAATAAAATGTCGCCAGGCTGACCAAAGGCGCGTACTTGCTTAGAGAAGATCTCTTGGTAGTGGTAATCGTTCGCTACAGCAGTCAATGTTGTGTTATCTGCAGTTAAAGCCATTGCTGGAAGGCTAGGGCGCTCAGTTTCGAATCGGTTCAAAAGGCAAGAGACAAACTGTTGCGAGTTCGATGCACTGCCACCGTTGCCACAGCATAGGATTTTGTTGCCATTAAGCAGGCTCGACACCATAGCTTGAGCGGCGTGAGTAATGGCATCTGGCAACGCTTCTGCTGCCGCAATTTGAATTTGAATACTTTCTGTAAAACTGTCTTTAATGCTGTCTAGCATCGTTTATCCTTCAGAGATTGCATTTTGTATCCAGTTAATGTCTCGACCATTGTCGTGAATGGCGACCACATCAAACCGATAATCGATATTGTACGCCGAGCGTTTTTGCTGGCTTAGCCAAATTTGGGCTGTTTTGACTAGTTTACGCATTTTTGCGCGGGTGACCATTTCTGCTGCTGAGCCAAAGCTATCATTCTTACGATATTTGACCTCAACAAAGACGATAGTTTCACCTTGTTGGAAGATTAAATCAATTTCACCGACTTTAGTCAGAAAATTTTGATCTAAAAAGCGCAAACCCTGGCGCTGCAAATACTGCTTCGCCAGGGTTTCATATTGGTTGCCGATTTGTCTCTTACTAAAGAGCCCCACGCTCAGCCCAGTCTAGCTCACGTTCTACAACACAGTTGTTGTCGATGCTAAGCACGCCCGTCTGACCGCTTACCGAGTAACCCGGCAGAAGCTTCATTTGTGGCAATTCGCCAATCAGTTTGTACGCGTCCATACCTAGCGCTTCCAAGCGTTTTTCCATGTTAGATTGATCTGCCCATAGCTCATTCATCTCTGCTTCGATGGTTGGATCTGGATTGATCAGCATTGGAATGTCACTGTAAGCCACGCCTGATAGATCTTCGTATGTCGCACCACCGCTGTTACTGCGTGAGTTTGAGAACAACTTAGGTGGTTTAGCGTCTGGGTTAATCGCCACTTCAATAAATGGCTTAATAAGAGTAAGTTCAGAGCTGCGAGCAACAATGTACACCGCGTCCACATCACGACGGCTGCGTGGTGGGCTCTCTAAAGAAATACGCATTAGAGACTGCATTTGTGCGATACGTTGTTGGCTTTCTTGTAGGCCAAATACGTTGTTAATGTTCTTCTGAAGCTGACGCTTGTCGCCAAAGTAGCTCGAAGCCACTTTATTTGAGCTGTACTTGCGCCATTCTTCATTAAACGCTTCAACCACACGCTGACCGTAAGCGCCATTCGGTGCCAAGATCATTGGGAATTGGTAACCTTGATTGAACAAGTATTTTGCCGCTTGCGCCACTTCTTGCTCCGGAGACAGTGCTAGGTAACACATGTCTGTACCTGGTTGAACATCTTCTGGAATGTTCAATGCTAGAGCTGGGATCTTCACGCCAGTTTCTGAACCATCCAAAGTAGCCTGAAGTTTCTCAACGTTTTCTTTTTGCAAAGGACCAACAACAAAGTCGATGTTCTCGTTGATTAGACGCTGTTTGATTTGATCCGCCGAATAAGCGTGAGTATCGATCACAGTTAGTGTCGCGCTTGGATCGCGCATGTCATCGTTCATCATTGCAAAGATGAAACCATCACGAATCAGCTGTGCTTGCGGAGCAAACTTGCCTGTAAGAGGCAGCAGTAGAGCCGTGTTGTTTGGCTTAACGATTTCTAAAGACAGAATGTTTTGAATTTCAACTGGTGTGTAAACCGCTGCTGGATGAGATGGGTTTTCACTTAGCCAACGTTCAAGCGTGTTCTTTAGTTGTGGAATGTTGCTTGAAAGGGTCTTTGAGTAGATTGCTAGTTGCAACCAGCCATCAAGTACATCTTCATTCGGTGCCGTTTGCAGTGCCGTTAGTTCACTTTCTGAATAGCTGGCAAAGTTCATCCAAATACGGCTAGAGATCTCACGTTGTTCTGCTGATGAAGCATATTGACCCTGCGCAACCAACTGGCGGTTTGCTTCGAACGGTTGATTCATGCTTTGGTAAGCATCTGCACGTAGTTCGTAGTAGTCTTTCCACTGCTCACTTGGCAGTTTCCAGTTAGGTTGGAAGTTCAGCGTTTGCAGCAATTGTGGGTAATTGCCTTTCTTTTGCTGTATGGTCGCACGGGCTAATTGCCACTCTGCTTGTTGAACTTCGGTCAATTGCTGACGAGAAAGACGCTTGATCAGCAACTCCGCTTGATCCAATTCGTTCGCTTGAATCGCCGCTTTGGTTGCCATGATCAACCAGTCGTTTTGTAAGCTACCTTCGGTGCTATCCGCTTGAATCATGTAGTTCTGAACAGACTGTGTCGGCTCAAGTGTAATATCAACGCTATCTGGTTGGCGCGGGCCTGAAGAACAGGCGGCGAGCGTAATTGCCAGTGCAACAGGAGTAAGTAAGCGTGGTACACTGAGTCTCTTATGGTTCATCATTGCCGTGAGTTCTCTATAATTTTGTACAAAATTGTCTCTATATTAATCGTTGAAGTGATGGTAAACAAATGACAGATAAAAATAAGTTGCCGAATGAGGGGCCAACTCTCTACATCGTACCGACTCCAATCGGAAATTTAGCGGATATCACACAACGTGCTATCGAAGTTCTGTCGAATGTGGACATCATTGCCGCTGAGGATACTCGACATACGGGCAAATTACTGTCTCACTTCAATATCCAAACCAAAACTTTCGCGTTGCACGATCATAACGAGCAGCAAAAAGCGCAAGTATTGGTTGAAAAGCTATTATCAGGTCAATCTATCGCATTGGTGTCTGATGCTGGTACGCCGCTAATAAGCGATCCAGGATACCATTTGGTGACAAAATGTCGTCAAGCGGGCGTTAGAGTTGTGCCTCTTCCTGGTGCGTGTGCGGTCATCACTGCGTTAAGTGCGTCGGGCTTGCCTTCTGATCGCTTTAGTTTCGAAGGCTTTCTACCACCGAAAAGCAAAGGCCGTAAAGACAAGTTCTTGGAAATTGCGTCAGTGGAACGCACTTGTATCTTCTATGAATCGCCGCATCGCATTTTAGACTCTCTACAAGATATGTTAGACGTTCTTGGCCCAGAACGAGAAGTTGTCTTGGCGCGAGAGTTAACTAAAACCTTTGAAACCATTCAAGGAATGCCTCTGGGTGAACTGATTGAGTGGGTAAAAAGCGACGATAACCAACAGCGCGGTGAGATGGTTCTGCTTATCCACGGACACCGTGACTCCACAGAAGACACTCTGCCAGATGAAGCAACCCGCACGCTGGGTATTTTGACTAAAGAGCTTCCATTGAAGAAAGCCGCGGCACTTGCTGCAGAAATCTACAGCCTAAAGAAAAACGCATTGTATAAGTGGGGCTTGGAGAATCTGGGCTAGAAGTTTGTAGAGCGCTGACGCTTCGGGAACGCTTCGCTTCGAGATGCGGGAATCGAGAAGTGCGCCTTGGTCGTTTAGTGCAAGAGCCGTTAGTTTACAGAGCTATTTAGATAAGACTAAGAAGGGGAGTCGTTAACGCGGCTCCCTTTTTGTTTGATGAGCTCTCGCGCTTTTAGAATGCTTCGCTTCGAGAGGTGCGCGTTGGTAGTTTCCTGTGTAAGGGCGGTTAGCTTTTAGATTTAAGATTTACATAGACATGGTTAAGAGAGTGCGTTGTTAATATGGCTGTGAATTTATTTTACAACTTTACTTTCAAAGCCTCTCTCAGAGCATAACGTTCTCGACTCTCGTCTCCCGAAGCGCAGCGTTCCTTTTTATCGCTGCCTTTTTGACCACTTAACCAACCGTTTTCAGCATTTCTGTGATCTCACTAGACTCTGGGAGGATAACTCTATACAATCCGCCCTCGGAGCTGACTGGGTAGTCGCTGCTTTGTTGATGTCCTTCGGGAGACTGACGTCGAAGTCCCTTTGGGAGACTGACGTTGACGTCCTTCGGGAGACTGACAAAGGGGAGGAAAGTCCGGGCTTCATAGAGCAAGGTGCCAGGTAACGCCTGGGGGGCGCAAGCCTACGACAAGTGCAGCAGAGAGAAGACCGCCGATGGCCCTAGGGCACAGGTAAGGGTGAAAGGGTGCGGTAAGAGCGCACCGGACGACTAGTAATAGTTCGTAGCAGGGTAAACTCCACCTGAAGCAAGACCAAATAGGCCTCCACATTGCGTTGCTCGCGTAAGGAGGCGGGTAGGTTGCTCGAGCCAGTGAGTGATTGCTGGCCTAGACGAATGGCTACCGCCGCGCAAGCGGAACAGAACCCGGCTTATGTGTCGGCTCCACCTATTCGAGACCCATCTCTACTTCGGTAGTGATGGGTTTTTTGCATTTAATTGACGCAAACTATGTCATTACCAATAAACTTGGCGCTGAATCACGTCTAACTTTAGACTTGAGGTGGCGATGATGTGGGAAATCAGTACACTAAAGAATCGCTTCAAGATCATTCAACGAGACAGCTATGACCGAAACATTTCAACATATCTCCGTGTTATTAAATGAATCCATTGATGGCTTGGCTATCAAACCCGATGGTATCTATATCGATGGAACATTTGGCCGTGGCGGTCACAGCCGAACTATCTTGTCGAAACTCGGTGAAAACGGCCGACTTTACAGCATCGACCGTGACCCACAGGCTATCGCAGAAGCCGCGAAAATCGACGATCCTCGCTTCACCATCATCCATGGCCCATTCTCAGGCATGGCGCAGTACGCAGAAGATTATGGTCTTGTTGGTAAAGTTGATGGTGTCTTGCTAGACCTTGGTGTGTCGTCTCCGCAACTTGATGACGCTGAACGTGGTTTTAGTTTTATGAAAGACGGCCCACTAGACATGCGTATGGACCCAACATCTGGTATCCCTGTGTCTCAATGGCTAATGGAAGCAGATCTTGATGATATCACTTGGGTGATTCGTGAGTTTGGTGAAGATAAGCATGCTCGCCGTATCGCAAAAGCTATTGTCGCTTATCGCGAAGATGAAGAAAATGAGCCTATGGTTCGTACTGGTCAACTAGCAAAACTGATCTCAGATGCGGCACCAAAGAGCTTTAAAGAGAAAAAACACCCAGCAACCCGTGCTTTTCAGGCTTTTCGCATTTACATCAACAGTGAATTAGAAGAAATTGATACAGCACTAAAAGGCGCGGCAAGCATTTTGGCTCCTGAAGGACGATTGTCTGTGATCAGTTTCCACTCGTTGGAAGATCGCATGGTGAAACGCTTCATTCGTAAAGAGAGCAAAGGCCCAGAAGTGCCACACGGTATTCCGATGACGGAAGAACAAATCCGAGCGCTTGGCAGTGCGAACATGAAGCCGATTGGTAAAGCGAACAAACCAACGAAACAAGAAATTGACATAAACCCGCGTTCTCGAAGCTCAGTGCTAAGAATTGCAGAAAAGCTTTAATTATTATGACGAAAACCACTCCTAATCTTGCTAAGTTGATTGCGACGGACTTGATTACCGTCGGTCGCTGGTCGTTATTGTTGATGATATTGATCTTCGCAACTGCAATGGGAGTGGTGTTTGCCACTCATCATGCGCGTCAAGCGATCACTGAAAAAGATCATACATTGGTTGAGCGAGAGCGATTGGACAGCGAATGGCGCAACCTAATGTTGGAAGAAACAGCCCTCGCGGAACACAGTCGCGTTCAAGACTTGGCAAAGAAGGACCTTGAAATGAAACGACCAGATGGCGATAAAGAAGTGGTTATCACGTTAAAATGATTGGAAAAAAAGCCAAATCTAAACAAGGAAATACGCGCAAGCCTGCTGCGAAAGAAAAAAAAGTAGCTGCGGCAAAACCGCAACCCACCAAAGAACCTAAAGAAGCAGAAGTCGTTGAAGAGCCCGAGTCGTTTTTGATTCGCTGGCGCTTTCAGTTACTGCTGTTTTTTGTCTTCTGTGCCTTTGCTCTTCTCGTTGGGCGAGTGGCCTATATTCAAATTATCGAGCCTGATAACCTGATCAAGCAAGGTGACCTTCGTTCTGTCCGCGTTAAAGCCATTCCTTCGGCGCGCGGTATTATCTCTGATCGTAACGGCGAGCCTCTCGCGGTGAGTGTTCCTGTTGAGGCTGTTTGGGCTGATCCTAAGACCATCTTCAAAGAAGGCGCTTTGCAGCAAACTAAGAGCTGGTACGCACTCGCTGATGTACTTGGTTTGGATCGTCAAGGCCTGATCAACAAAATCAAGAAAAACGAAAAGCGCCGCTTTATCTATCTACAACGCCAAGTTAGCCCAGCGATGGCGAACTACATTCGTGAACTCAAACTACCTGGTGTTGGCTTGAAGTCGGAATCTCGTCGTTATTACCCGGCCGGTGAGGTTAGTGCTCACTTAGTTGGTGTAACTGGCATTGATGGCCACGGCCTAGAAGGCGTGGAACGAAGCTACGACGAATGGTTAACGGGGGCAGCGGGCAAGAAAACCATCCGTAAAGACCGTTATGGGCGCGTGGTAGAAAACATTGCTCTTGAAGAGAAACAAGAAGGTAAACCACTGCAACTGACAATTGATCAGCGCATTCAAGCGGTGGCGTATCGTGCTATCAAGCAGGCTGTAGCCGATCACCGTGCAACATCTGGATCGGTTGTGATTCTTGATGTGAAAACGGGTGCGGTTCTCGCGATGGTGAATGCACCTTCTTACAACCCGAATAACCGCAGTGATTGGCAAAGTTACAAAATGCGTAACCGTGTGATTACTGACTCATTGGAACCTGGCTCAACCATTAAGCCTTTTGTTGTTTTGGCCGCATTAGAAAATGGGGTGGCAGACAAAGATACGATCGTTGATACGGGTAACGGTATTCTTCAACTCGGTGGTAGCCGCGTTCGTGATGCGCCAAAAGTCGGCAAAGCGAGCCTAACTACCATTCTAAAGAAATCGAGTAACATCGGTGTGACCAAGCTGGCGATGCAAATGCCGGTTGAAGCTTTACTTGGATTGTACAGTTCTGTTGGTCTTGGCGAGTTGTCAGGTTTGAACTTGGTTGGTGAAGTAGTTGGTATTTTCCCGAGCCGCTCGCGTTGGTCTCCAATTGAGCGCGCAACCATCTCGTTTGGTTATGGTTTGTCAGTTACGCCAATCCAGTTAGCGCATGCCTATGCGACGTTGGGTAACTTGGGTAAATATGAGCCGATTCATATCATCGAAAGTAACGACAATGATATGGCACGCCAAGTCGTGAGCAAAGAGAATGCTCGTCTCGTCTTAGACATGCTTGAAACGGTAACGCAAAAAGGCGGCTCTGCTCGTCGTGCTGCGGTTCCTGGTTACCGAGTCGGTGCCAAAACAGGTACTGCGCGTAAGGCAAGTGCAGGTGGCTATAGTGATGAGTACATCAACTATACGGCAGGTGTTGCGCCAGTAAGTGACCCACGTTTAGCGCTTGTGGTTGTGGTTAATGAACCACAAGGTGACGACTACTACGGTGGTTCGGTAGCCTCGCCGGTTTTCTCTGAAATCATGAAAGGCGCACTGCAAATTCTGAACGTTGCCCCTGACGAAAATAAATTCCAACAGTAGGCTTATTAGCGTACTGAGAAACAAAATGAAGAAAGCTGAGCTAATGCTCGGAGAATAAATATGACTAAAGCCATCAGTATGGACACGCTGCTTTCCACTTGGGTCGATTGCCCGAACTTGTCGTCCATTCTTGTTTCTGAATTAGAGCTCGACAGCCGACGAGTTCAGTCTGGAACAACCTTTGTAGCTATCATTGGCCATGTTGTGGATGGACGTAAATTTATCCCAACCGCGATTCAGCAAGGTGCGAATGCGGTGATTGCTCAAGCTTGTGAGCAAAAAGCGCATGGCACAATTGAGATTGTTGATGATGTTCCAGTGATTTACCTTGATGCACTGGATAAGTGCCTATCTGAAATTGCGGGTCATTTGTATACCTACCCGACGATGGATTTGATTGGTGTCACTGGTACCAACGGCAAAACCACCATCACTCAGCTTATTGCTCAATGGATTGATTTGGTCGGTTCAAAAGCAGCGGTCATGGGTACGACAGGGAATGGCTTTCTAGATAATCTACAAGAAGCCGCGAATACCACGGGTAATGCGGTTGAAATCCAAAAAACACTGTCTTCGCTCGCTGAGCAAAAAGCGCAATACACAGCACTTGAAGTGTCTTCTCATGGTTTGATTCAAGGTCGTGTTAAAGCGCTGTCTTTTGCCGCTGGCGTGTTCACGAACCTGAGCCGTGATCATCTTGATTACCATGGCACGATGGAAGAGTATGCCAACGCTAAGTTAACCCTGTTTACTGAGCATCAATGTGGTCACGCTGTTATCAATGTCGATGATACGGTGGGAGCATCGTGGGCCAAACAACTGACTAACGCGCTTGCTGTATCTCTCAAACCAAACACTGAATTTCCTCAAAGCGTATATGCAAACCACATCGCTTATGCTGAATCTGGTATCACGATTGAGTTTGATGGCAAGTTTGGTGAAGGTACTTTGCATGCGCCACTTATCGGTGAGTTCAATGCCGCGAACCTGATGTTGGCATTCACAACGTTACTTAGTCTAGGTTTCAGCAAGCAAGATTTGCTGACAACGGCAGGTCAATTGCAACCCGTTCTTGGTCGTATGGAGCTGTTCCAAGCTGACGACAATGCCAAAGTAGTGGTGGATTACGCTCACACGCCTGACGCGCTAGAAAAAGCCCTGCAAGCATTGCGTGTGCATTGCCAAGGTGAGCTTTGGGCTATTTTCGGTTGTGGTGGTGATCGTGATGCTGGTAAGCGTCCAATGATGGCGGAAATTGCCGAGCGTTTGGGTGACAAAGTGGTACTTACCGACGATAACCCTCGTAGCGAAGATCCAGCGCTGATCATGAAAGACATGTTGGCAGGTCTAACGAAACCAGCTGAGGCGATTGTGCAACATGACCGTTTTAAAGCGCTGTCTTACGCACTTGAGCATGCCTCTTCACAAGACATTATTCTTCTGGCGGGCAAAGGCCATGAGGACTACCAAATTTTAAATTCTGGAACCATCCATTACTCTGACCGCGAGTCAGCCATGACACTATTGGGGCTTTCATCATGATCACAGTAACGCTTTCTCAAATTGCCGATATCACTGGCGGTGAACTGGTTGGCAATGACCTCTCTATTGAATCTGTTTCGACCGACACTCGAGCAATCGAACAAGGTGCTCTGTTTGTTGCTTTGGTTGGAGAGCGTTTTGATGCTCACGATTTCTGCCAACAAGCGGTTGAGTCGGGAGCGGGTGCTTTATTGGTACAAAAAACGCTTAATGTGAATGTGCCTCAAGTCGTTGTTGCCGATAGTAAGGTAGCATTAGGTCAAGTGGCAGCTTGGATTCACCAAGCATGTCAAACGCCAACGGTCGCGATCACAGGTAGCTGCGGTAAAACCACCGTGAAAGAGATGGTTGCCAGTATTTTGCAGCTAAAAGGCAAAGTGCTATTTACTGCAGGTAACTTCAACAATGACATCGGCGTGCCACTGACGTTGCTGCGCTCCCAACAAGACGATGACTACGCAGTGATTGAGCTGGGTGCGAACCATGTTGGTGAAATTGAATACACGACTCAACTGGTTAAGCCTGACATCGCGATGGTAAACAACGTGGCGGCAGCGCACCTAGAAGGGTTTGGTTCTATTGATGGCGTTAAACAAGCTAAAGGTGAAATCTACCAAGGGCTAGCTGCTGGTGGCATTGCGATTGTTAACTTAGACAGCAATGGTGAAGCCAAGTGGGACCGAGTGTTAGCAGATAAGAAAGTCATTACTTTTTCACAAAATAATACTGACGCAGATTTCTACGCTTCTAACATCGTGTTGAACGCTGCAGGCGAAGCAAGCTTTGACTTACATATCGCAGCAACTTCACAAGAAATTGAACTGTCTCTGGGTATTATTGGTCAACACAACGTGGCGAATGCGATTGCTGCTTCTATCATCGCGTTGCAATTTGGCGCAACCTTAGAAGAAGTTCGAACGGGTCTGAAGCACCTAAACAAGGTCAAGGGCCGTGTTGAAGTGGAAGAGCTTAGCGATAACGTCAAATTGATTGATGATAGCTACAACGCGAGCGTTCCAGCAATGAAAGCGGCAGTAGATCTATTGTCGGCTTTTCAGGGACAGCGTTGGTTGATTTTAGGCAATATGGCGGAGTTGGGTGAGGAAAGTCTTGCACTTCATCGTCAAGTCGGGGAACATGCTGCCCCACAAAAATTTGAACATGTTCTCACGTATGGTGCAGATGCGAAGGTCATTAGCGAGCTTTGCGATGGCATCCATTTCGAGACACATCAAGAGATGATTGACTACATCAAGCAGCATCTAGACCAAGCGGGTCCTGAACACCACACAATGCTGGTGAAAGGCGCGAACGGTGCACGTATGTTTGAAGTCGCTGCTGCTTTGAAGGAGTATTATTAATGATTATTTGGCTTGCCGAGCTGCTACAGCCATACCTATCTTTTTTCCGATTGTTTGAATACCTGTCTTTTCGAGCAATCCTCAGCGTACTTACCGCTCTAGGTCTCTCTCTATGGATGGGACCTATCATGATCAAGCGTCTACAGATGCTCCAAATTGGTCAGGTTGTTCGTAACGAAGGTCCAGAATCCCACTTTAGCAAACGTGGTACCCCAACAATGGGCGGTATCATGATTTTGGCTGCTATCTCTATCACTATTCTTTTATGGACTGACCTATCGAACCCATACGTATGGGCGGTACTGACGGTGCTGCTTGGTTATGGTGCTATCGGCTTTGTCGATGACTATCGTAAGGTCGTGCGTAAGAACACTGACGGTCTGATTGCTCGTTGGAAGTATTTTTGGCAATCGTTAATTGCGTTTGTAGTGGCGTTTGCGTTGTACGCTTACGGCAAAGACACTGCCGCAACTCAACTTGTCGTGCCGTTCTTTAAAGACATCATGCCGCAACTTGGTTTGATGTACATTATCCTGACTTACTTTGTAATTGTGGGTACCAGCAACGCGGTAAACCTGACCGATGGTCTAGATGGTTTGGCAATCATGCCAACGGTTCTCGTTGCGGCTGGTTTTGCTGTGATTGCATGGGCGACGGGTAACGTTAACTTTTCTGAATACCTTCACATTCCTTACCTACCGCACGCTTCTGAGTTGGTTGTGGTATGTACAGCAATTGTTGGTGCAGGTCTTGGTTTCTTGTGGTTTAACACTTACCCAGCACAAGTGTTCATGGGCGATGTGGGCTCACTAGCACTTGGCGGTGCGCTTGGAACAATCGCAGTATTGGTTCGTCAAGAGCTAGTACTCGTGATTATGGGCGGTGTATTTGTAATGGAAACGCTATCGGTAATTCTACAGGTAGGTTCTTACAAACTGCGCGGTCAGCGTATTTTCCGCATGGCTCCGATTCACCACCACTACGAATTAAAAGGTTGGCCAGAGCCTCGCGTAATCGTGCGCTTCTGGATTATTTCTATGGTTCTTGTTCTGATTGGTCTAGCGACACTGAAAGTGCGTTAATCGCACTTTCCAAGAACAAGACAAATTGCGTGATCAAATATGGAACGTTGGCAAAACATACATAAGGTCGTCGTTGTAGGGCTCGGTATTACCGGGCTCTCTGTCGTTAAACACCTTGCAAAAAATCAGCCGCAACTGGCGGTTAAAGTCATCGATACGCGTGCGAATCCACCGGGTGCGGAGCGTTTACCTGAGCAGGTAGAGTTGCACAGCGGGAGTTGGAATACACAGTGGTTGGCAGATGCTGACCTAGTGGTGACTAACCCTGGCATCGCACTGGCAACGCCAGAGATTCAAACCATCATTGCTAAAGGTACACCCGTCGTAGGTGATATCGAACTTTTCGCGTGGGCCGTCGATAAGCCAGTTATTGCGATTACCGGATCTAATGGTAAAAGCACGGTCACAGACCTAACAGGCGTGCTAGCAAAAGCTGCCGGGTTAACGGTTGGTGTTGGTGGCAACATCGGGGTTCCTGCTCTCGATTTGCTAGAGCAAGACGCAGATTTGTATGTCCTTGAACTGTCTAGCTTCCAACTAGAAACCACATCAAGTTTGAAGCTTAAAGCCGCGGCGTTTCTAAACCTATCGGAAGACCACATGGACCGTTATGAGGGTATGGCGGACTACCGACAAGCTAAGCTGCGCATTTTTGATAACGCAGAACTGGCAGTGGTTAACCGTGATGACCGAGAAACCTTCCCTGAGACTGAAACACCGTTGGTGACGTTTGGTAGTGATGAACAAGCATACGGCCTTGAAGTTGACGGTAACCGTACTTGGCTGCTTGATCATGGCCAGCGTGTGATTGCCAGTGATGAATTGAAGTTGGTTGGTAAGCACAACCTTGCTAACGCACTTGTGGTGCTTGCTTTGCTTAAAGCGGCGGGTGTGGATTATCACAAATCATTGAATGCACTGAAAACTTACACGGGTTTGACACATCGATGCCAAGTGGTTGCGGATAATCGTGGCGTAAAATGGGTGAATGACTCAAAAGCAACCAATATTGCGAGCACTATGGCTGCGCTCTCTGGCCTTGAATCAACGGGTAAACTTTACTTACTCGTTGGTGGTGTCGGCAAAGGTGCGGACTTCACTCCATTAAAACCGATTTTTGCAACGCTGAACCTACAATTGTGCTGCTTCGGTGCAGATGGCGATGAATTTATGCCACTGCATGAATCAGCAACTCGTTTCGACACCATGGAAGATGTGATTCAACAGATATCTTCGCAGTTAAAAACGGGCGATATGGTGATGCTATCTCCGGCATGTGCTAGCTTTGATCAATTCGACAACTTTATGGCAAGAGGTGACGCATTTGCAGCTCTTGCTGAGAAATACGCATAATTAAAGGTCACACACTTCGTGGGTTTAGGTAACGTTAAACGCAGCATTGGCACTTGGCTTAAGCATCCTGCACCAGAGGCGCTCTTTGATCGTCAACTTGTCTGGATTGCGCTGGGTTTGATGTTAACTGGCTTGGTGATGGTGACGTCGGCATCATTCCCGATCAGCTCACGTTTAACGGATCAACCGTTTCACTTCATGTTCCGCCACGCCACTTTCTTGGTGCTGGCGATTGGTGTTTCCTCCGTTATCCTCCAAGTACCTCTAGAGCAATGGTTTAAGAGAAGTCACTACCTTCTATGGATAGCTTTTGGATTGCTCATCATCGTATTGGTGGCAGGTAAATCGGTAAACGGTGCATCCCGCTGGATACCGCTTGGCCTTTTCAACTTGCAGCCTGCCGAGGTGGCGAAGCTCTCCTTGTTTGTCTTTATGTCCGGTTATCTGGTGCGTAAGCAAGATGAAGTGCGTCAAACCTTCTTCGGCGGTTTCATGAAGCCGATTATGGTGTTCGCCTTCTTCGCCGTGTTGCTGCTAGGGCAGCCCGATTTAGGTACCGTCGTCGTAATGTTGGTGACCTTGTTCGGTATGCTATTCATCGCCGGCGCTAAACTGACGCAATTCTTAGCTCTGATGATTGCCGGTATCGGTGCCGTAGTTGGCCTCATCTTGGTAGAGCCATATCGTATTCGCCGTGTGACGTCATTCTTAGACCCTTGGGAAGACCCATTCGGCAGCGGTTATCAGCTCACTCAGTCACTCATGGCGTTTGGTCGAGGTGAGTGGTTTGGTCAAGGTCTCGGTAACTCAATTCAAAAACTCGAATATCTACCAGAAGCACACACTGACTTCGTATTTGCGGTGTTAGCAGAAGAGCTTGGCTTTGTAGGCGTAGTATTGGTGTTGATGCTGATCTTCAGCTTGGTACTTAAAGCCGTTTACATCGGCAAGCGCGCTTTTGATGAAGGCGAAATGTTTGGTGGTTACCTCGCATTTGGTATCGGCATTTGGTTTGCTTTTCAGACTTTGGTTAACGTCGGCGCGGCTGCTGGTATTGTTCCAACCAAAGGTCTTACTCTACCGCTGATCAGTTACGGTGGTTCGAGTCTTATTATCATGTCCGTGGCAGTATCTATCTTGCTGCGAATCGATCACGAGTGCCGCTTAAAGCGCGGTCAGAAAGAATCAGAACAACAAATCGATGAAGAAAAATAAACGTTTGATGGTGATGGCTGGTGGTACTGGCGGTCACGTGTTCCCAGGTCTTGCGGTAGCGAAACAGCTACAAGAGCAAGGTTGGGAGATTCGCTGGTTAGGCACCGCGGATAGAATGGAAGCTGATTTGGTGCCAAAACACGGTATTGAAATCGACTTTATCAAAGTAAAAGGTCTACGAGGTCAAGGCGTTAAGCGTCTTCTTGCGGCACCATTTCAAATTATCAATGCCATCATGCAGGCTCGTGCGCACATGAAACGCTGGCAGCCAGACGCAGTGCTTGGCATGGGCGGTTATGTGAGTGGCCCTGGTGGTATTGCCGCTTGGATGAGTGGCATTCCTGTAGTGCTGCACGAGCAAAATGCAGTAGCAGGTTTAACGAACCAATGGCTATCAAAAATCGCTAAGAAGGTTTTTCAGGCTTTCCCGGGCGCTTTTCCAAATGCTGAAGTGGTTGGTAACCCAGTTCGTGAAGACGTGACTCAATTAGCTGCGCCAAGCGAGCGTATGCAAGAACGCCAAGGTCCAATTCGCATTTTGGTGATGGGTGGCAGCCAAGGCGCACGTATTCTTAACCAAACTCTGCCAGAAGTGATGGCGAAATTGGGCGAAGATTACTGTATTCGTCATCAAGCGGGCAAAGGTGCCGCCGAAGAAGTGAACGCAGCATACCAAGCTAATGGTGTGGTAAATGCAGAAGTAACGGAGTTCATTGATGACGTGGCAGAAGCTTACGCATGGGCTGACCTTTTAGTTTGTCGCTCTGGAGCGTTAACCGTTTCTGAAGTATCAGCAGCAGGTGTAGGCGCTATTTTTGTTCCGTTTATGCATAAAGACCGCCAGCAGGCACTGAACGCTGACCACTTGGTGGATTGCGGCGCGGCGCAAATGATTGAACAACCAGATTTAACCGTTGAGTCACTGACTCAGCAGATCCAACAATTGGATCGACAAGCTTTACTTACAATGGCTGAGCAAGCGCGTGGCGCTGCAAAATTGAATGCTGACCGAGTTGTCGCACAAGCCATTGTCGCTTTGACCGAAAAGCGTTAACGAATTATTGAGAATAGAATTGATGACAATCCAACATACACAAGACTTAGCTCAGATTCGCGCAATGGTGCCAGAGATGCGCCGCGTGAAATCCATCCACTTCATCGGTATTGGTGGTGCGGGCATGAGCGGCATTGCAGAAGTGCTGTTGAACGAAGGCTACCAAATCACAGGTTCTGACCTATCAGAGAACCCAGTGACAGAGCGTTTGGTATCAAAAGGTGCAACCGTATTTATCGGCCACCAAGCGAGCAATGTAGAAAAAGCCAGTGTGGTTGTTGTGTCAACGGCGATCAACGAAGAAAACCCAGAAGTGATGGCGGCACGTGAATTACGTATCCCTATCGTACGCCGCGCAGAGATGTTGGCTGAATTGATGCGATTCCGTCACGGTATTGCTGTCGCAGGTACACACGGCAAAACGACGACGACCGCTCTTGTCACTCAGATCTATTCTGAAGCAGGCCTTGATCCAACGTTTGTAAACGGTGGTCTGGTAAAGAGCGCGGGTACAAATGCGCGCCTAGGTTCTAGCCGAATTTTGATTGCTGAAGCAGACGAAAGTGATGCTTCATTCTTGCACCTGCAACCTATGGTGAGCATCGTAACAAACATCGAAGCTGACCACATGGATACTTACGGTGGTGACTTTGAAACCTTGAAGCAAACCTTCATCGATTTCCTTCACAACCTACCGTTTTATGGTCAAGCGATTGTATGCATCGACGATCCTGTGATTCGTGAGCTGATTCCGCGTATTAGCCGCCAAGTGATTACTTACGGCTTCTCTGAGGATGCCGACGTACGTATCGAGAATTACCATCAAGAAGGCCAGCAAGGCAAATTCACCGTGGTACGCGAAGGTCGTGCGAATCTGGATATCACACTAAACATCCCTGGTCGTCACAATGCACTCAATGCATCAGCAGCGATTGCCGTAGCGACAGAAGACGACATCAGTGATGAAGCAATCCTAAAAGCAATGGCAGGTACTCAAGGTACAGGTCGTCGCTTTGATCATTTAGGCGAGTTTGATACTGGCAACGGCAATGCAATGCTTGTTGATGACTACGGTCACCACCCAACAGAAGTGGACGTAACAATTAATGCTGCGCGCAGTGGATGGCAAGACAAGCGTTTGGTGATGATTTTCCAACCGCACCGTTATAGCCGAACTCGTGATTTATACGATGACTTTGCGAATGTACTTGAGCAGGTTGACGTTCTCATCATGTTGGACGTTTACGCGGCTGGTGAAAAGCCAATTGCAGGTGCTGATGGCCGTGCTTTATGCCGAACTATCCGCAGTCGTGGGAAGGTGGATCCAATTTTTGTTCCTGAAATAGAGCAATTGCCTTCAGTTTTAGCTAACGTTATACAAGACGGCGACCTGATTTTGACGCAAGGCGCGGGTGATGTCGGTAAAGTAGCGAAGCAACTTGCAGCACTTGAATTAAACATTAACAAGATGCTCGGCTAACAGCGACGATTGACGCAAAGCACAGAGAAAGACCTAGATCTCGATTTTGCGTCAAGAACGTTGTGATTTATCGCTATCAGTGTTTGATAGTTTACAAGAGCTCAGTATAATCCCAAGGTTAAAGTCAATACTTTTGCCGATGTTAGCTAAATCGGTGAAAAGTACAGGACAAAAGTCAGGAAACGAAGACGTTGTTGAATATTGCACTGAATGAAGAGCGACTTAACACGGATAACAATCGTGGTCGCCAAGATAAAATTTTAGGTGCGCTATTTTTCGTTGTCGTGGTGACCTTAATTAGTTCTGTTTTGTACTCAGCGATCAGTTGGATGTGGGATGACCAAAGGTTACCTCTCTCCAAAATTGTGCTTCAAGGTAAATTGGAGTACGTCACTGCAGACGATGTTCAAGCGGCGTTTAGCCAGATTGATCATATCGGCACCTTCATGTCGCAAGACATTGATGTGCTGCAGCATAGTGTAGAAGCCATTCCTTGGGTTGCGCATGCCGCAATTCGCAAGCAGTGGCCGGACACGGTAAAAGTATTTTTGACAGAACATCGCCCTGTAGCCATCTGGAATGGCAACGAACTGTTAGACAATAATGGTTTGGTATTCGAAGGCGATGTCGGCCTGCTAAAGGAAGAGAAAGTTAAGTTATATGGACCCAATGAAACCGGGCCGGAAGTCTTGCAAACCTATCGCGAACTCCGACCTAAGTTCCAAACACTGGGTCTAGCTATATCGTCTCTAGTATTAAACGAGCGACGAGCTTGGCAAATCATCCTTGATAACGGTATTCGACTAGAGCTCGGTAAAGAGTCTCTGGATGAGCGTATAGAGCGTTTTTTCTCGCTTTATAACAAGCTTGGCAGTGATACTCAAAGAATCAGTTATATCGATCTTAGGTACGATACTGGAGCCGCCGTTGGGTGGTTTCCTGAACATGAGTTAGAACAAGAGAGTACGAATGACTAAGGCCGCTGATGACAACATTATTGTTGGTCTTGATATAGGCACTGCAACCGTATCAGCTCTAGTGGGTGAGATTCTACCGGATGGCCAAATAAATATTATTGGTGCGGGTAGCAGCCCTTCACGTGGCATGGATAAAGGCGGCGTGAATGATTTGGAGTCGGTTGTAAAATCAGTACAACGCGCAGTTGATCAAGCTGAGTTAATGGCGGAATGCCAAATCAGCCGAGTATTCATTTCGTTGTCTGGTAAGCATATCGCAAGCCGAATTGAAAAAGGCATGGGCACTATATCGGACGAGGAAGTTTCTCAAGAAGATATGGATCGCGCTATCCATACTGCAAAATCGATTAAAATCGGTGATGAACAGCGAATCCTTCACGTGATTCCGCAAGAGTTCACCATCGACTACCAAGAGGGCATTAAAAACCCGCTTGGTTTATCAGGAGTGAGAATGGAAGTGAGTGTCCATTTGATCTCATGCCATAATGATATGGCACGCAATATTATTAAGGCAGTAGAACGCTGCGGCCTTAAGGTAGAGCAACTTGTGTTTTCTGGGCTTGCTGCAAGTAATGCGGTAATTACCGAGGACGAAAGAGAGCTTGGGGTTTGTGTGGTCGATATCGGCGCTGGTACGATGGATGTTTCTATCTGGACCGGTGGTGCGTTACGTCACACTGAAGTATTTTCTTACGCAGGAAATGCGGTAACTAGCGATATTGCCTTTGCTTTTGGTACGCCAGTGAGCGATGCTGAAGAAATAAAAGTCAAATATGGCTGTGCCTTGAGTGAACTAGTCAGTAAGGATGACACGGTTAACGTTCCAAGCGTGGGTGGCCGACCTTCACGTAGTCTGCAACGTCAGACTTTGTCAGAAGTGATTGAGCCGCGATACTCAGAGCTTATGGGACTGGTTAACCAAACTATCGACTCTGTACAAGCGAAATTGCGCGAAGAGGGCATCAAGCACCATCTCGCCGCGGGTGTAGTTCTCACCGGCGGTGCTGCGCAAATCGAAGGAGTGGTAGAATGTGCGGAACGCGTATTCCGCAACCAAGTAAGGGTCGGCAAACCGCTCGAAGTCAGCGGCTTAACTGACTATGTAAAAGAGCCGTACCATTCTACGGCAGTTGGATTACTTCATTACGCAAGAGACATGCAGTCTAGCGACGATAGCGATTATAATGAACCTAAGCGCTCATCTGTTACTGGCTTTTTCGGTAAATTGCGTAATTGGATACAAAAAGAGTTTTAACCTGAGTTGCAGGATAAACGGAGACAACACATGTTTGAACCGATGATGGAAATGTCTGACGATGCAGTAATCAAGGTCGTTGGAGTTGGTGGCGGCGGTGGTAACGCTGTTGAACACATGGTGCGTGAATCCATCGAAGGTGTGGAATTCATCAGCGTCAACACTGATGCGCAAGCACTTCGTAAGACAAGCGTTGGCAATGTCATTCAGATTGGTGGTGATATCACTAAAGGTCTGGGTGCAGGTGCGAATCCACAGGTCGGCCGTGAGGCAGCTCTCGAAGACAGAGATCGAATTAAAGATTCCCTAACTGGTGCCGATATGGTGTTTATCGCAGCTGGTATGGGTGGCGGTACAGGTACTGGTGCAGCACCTGTTATTGCTGAAGTAGCTAAAGAGCTTGGCATTCTTACTGTTGCGGTAGTAACAAAACCGTTCAGCTTTGAAGGCAAAAAACGTTTGGCATTTGCTGAGCAAGGTATCGATGAGCTGTCTAAGCACGTTGACTCTTTGATCACGATTCCAAACGAGAAGCTACTTAAAGTACTTGGTCGTGGTGTAACGCTGCTAGAAGCATTTGCAAGCGCGAACGACGTTCTTAAGAACGCGGTTCAAGGTATTGCAGAGCTAATCACTCGTCCTGGCATGATCAACGTCGACTTCGCAGACGTACGTACTGTGATGTCAGAGATGGGTCATGCAATGATGGGTAGCGGCATCGCGAAAGGCGAAGATCGTGCGGAAGAAGCAGCAGAAATGGCAATTTCTAGCCCGCTTCTAGAAGATATCGATCTAGCAGGCGCTCGTGGTGTTCTTGTTAACATCACTGCTGGTTTGGATATGCGTCTGGACGAGTTTGAGACAGTGGGTAACACAGTGAAAGCATTTGCTTCTGACAATGCGACAGTGGTTATCGGTACTTCTCTAGACCCAGATATGACTGACGAAATCCGTGTAACAGTTGTTGCTACGGGTATCGGCAACGAGAAAAAACCAGACATCACGCTAGTTGCGGGTGGCAAAGCGAAAGTAGCTCCAACAGCTGCTCCGCAAACTCAACCACAACAGCAAGCTGCAGCGCCACAAGCTGAAGAGAAACCGGCACAGACCTTGCAAACTACTCCAGTGCAAGAGAAGCCACAGGTAACTCCTCAGCCGACAAACACAGTTTCATCTCCTGCTTCTTCTGCGAGCCAAAGCTCTGCAGCACCAAAGCAAGAGAAAGAAAGCGGTTATTTAGATATACCGGCATTTTTGCGTCGTCAGGCTGATTAATCTTTAACCCATAAATTTGACATAGCTCAAAATTATGGTAGCATTCACGGTCGACGTTACAGACGGCCGTGTTTTGTAGCATATTTTAGAGAGGCAAGCAGATGATCAGACAACGTACTCTGAAAGAAATAGTGAAAACAACTGGTGTGGGTCTCCACTCTGGTCGTAAAGTCACACTTACTCTGCGCCCAGCTGCTGCTAATACAGGTATCATTTACCGTCGTACAGATGTAAACCCACCTGTAGATTTCCCAGCTGATCCTGCGTCTGTTCGTGACACTATGCTATGTACAGCACTAGTGAACGACGAAGGCGTGCGTATTTCAACTGTTGAACACTTGAACGCGGCACTTGCTGGTATGGGCATCGACAACATTATTGTTGAAGTTGACGCACCTGAAATTCCAATCATGGATGGTAGCGCTAGCCCATTCGTATACTTGCTACAACAAGCAGGTATCGAAACGCAAAATGCACCTAAGCGTTTTATCCGTATTAAGAAACCAGTTCGTTTTGAAGATGGCGATAAGTGGGCAGAGTTTGTTCCATTTAACGGCTTCCGTATGGACTTCGAAATTGAATTCAACCACCCTGCGATCGAATCAGACGAGCAACGTCTTCTGTTTGATTTCTCATCTCAAGGTTTCGTTCGCGAGATCTCTCGTGCACGTACGTTTGGTTTCATGCGTGATATCGAATATCTACAATCCCAGAACCTAGTTCTTGGTGGTAGCTTCGATAACGCAATCGTACTGGATGATTACCGTATTCTTAATGAAGAAGGTCTACGCTTTGATAATGAGTTTGTTACTCATAAAGTATTGGACGCGATTGGTGACCTTTACATGTGTGGTCACGCAATTATCGGTGAATTCCGTGCGTTCAAATCAGGCCATGGTCTAAACAACCAACTTCTACGTGCTGTTCTTGCAGATCAAGAAGCATGGGAATGGACAACATTCGAAGAAGAAGAAGGTTCACCAGTTGCTTTTGCACAACCAAACATGGTTCTAGCGTAAAATACGCCAACGCAAACAAATTAATAAAGCCAGGCAATGCCTGGCTTTTTAGTATCTGAAGCTTTGTTATCTATTTTTCGCTATTCTTTTCTGCCATATCGGCAAGGCGTTTCAAACGTTCTTGGATCTTTGGTGGTGCCATATCCGCAATGATTAACAACGAGTTTGCCGCCGATTCAGTTAATGGTGGACGCTTAGGTTTGTTCTCTTGCTCAAACCGATTACGATATAAAGACGGATTAATCCGAACTTCCACACTCATCAATTTGGCAAAACCTTGCGTTCGCAATTTATTTAGGATCATTAGGCGATCGTAGTCGATCTTCATTTTGATCGCAGCACTCGATACATCAATCAATAAATGACCATTACGCACATTCGCTACTCGGCAATGATCTGCTGTTCCTTTTGGTAAGATCTCTTGAACTGCTTGATTCAGCTGTAGGATCTCTCCAGCATGTTCTTGAATCTGTTTAAACTGTGATTCAGCAATAAGATCGTCTGTTGAGGTTGGGCGATGATCACGCATAGGTAAAATCTAATTTTGTTGAGATATTGGTATTCTAGAGCAGCTTTCTGCTTAGGTATAGTTTACATTATGGCCTTTATTTTCAGTTCAGCCTGACAATTTGGGTTTAGCAAGTTAGGGCGGATTGTTTTGAAAATGCTGACTTTACGTCTTGAGCCTTATGCAATACTGGCTAATCCGCCATCAGTTTGTCTAAAAACTTACGAGTGCTTCAAACAAATACGTCTATTTATGGTTGTATCGATGAAAAATCCTTACACTAAGCCACATTGATTCAAAATTTAGCCTTGAAATATGGATGTTTGAACTCAATATCTTTGATAAATGATTTATCTCAGTATTCTTAGTTCCAAACTGGCAGAGACTGAAGGCATTACGAGTAGATCGGGAACGGTCTGATTAAAGAGAGATTCACGAAAAATGATAGCTAAGCTACTGACAAAAGTAATTGGCAGTCGCAACGACCGAACACTGCGCCGCCTTAGAAAAATTGTAAAAGAGATCAATAACTACGAACCAACGTTCGAAGCACTTTCAGATGAAGAGCTAAAAGCTAAAACTGTTGAGTTCCGTGAACGCCTAGAGCAAGGCGAAACTCTTGATAAGCTACTTCCAGAAGCTTTTGCTACTGTTCGTGAAGCATCTAAGCGTGTTTACGGTATGCGTCACTTCGACGTTCAGCTTATCGGTGGTATGGTACTGAACGGCGGCCAAATCGCGGAAATGCGTACTGGTGAAGGTAAAACTCTAACTGCAACCCTTCCAGCTTACCTAAACGCACTTCCAGGTAAAGGTGTACACGTAGTAACGGTGAACGATTACCTAGCAACACGTGATGCTGAGACAAACCGTCCACTATTTGAATTCTTAGGTATGACCGTTGGCGTGAACGTGCCAAACATGCCTCCTCAAGCGAAAAAAGAAGCGTACCAAGCTGATATCCTATACGGAACAAACAACGAGTTTGGCTTTGACTACTTGCGTGACAACATGGCTTTCCGCAATGAAGACCGTGTTCAACGTGAGCGTTTCTTCGCTGTAGTCGATGAGGTGGACTCAATCCTTATCGATGAAGCTCGTACTCCACTGATTATCTCTGGTCCTGCTGAAGACAGTTCAGAACTATATACTCGTATCAACCTACTTATTCCACATCTGCAAAAGCAAGATAAAGAAGACTCTGAAGAGTACCGCGGCGACGGTCACTACACAGTTGATGAGAAATCTAAGCAAGTTCACCTAACAGAAACGGGTCAAGAATTCGTTGAAGAACTAATGGTGAAAAATGGTCTGATGGAAGAGGGTGATACACTTTACTCTCCAACTAACATCAGCCTGCTGCACCACGTGAACGCAGCACTTCGTGCACACGTATTGTTCGAGCGCAACGTAGATTACATCGTCAATGATGACGGTGAAGTGGTTATCGTTGATGAACATACCGGTCGTACAATGGCTGGTCGTCGTTGGTCTGAAGGTCTTCACCAAGCGGTTGAAGCGAAAGAAGGCGTTAAGATTCAAAACGAAAACCAAACGCTGGCTTCGATTACTTTCCAGAACTACTTCCGTCTATACGAAAAACTGTCAGGCATGACAGGTACAGCAGATACAGAAGCATTCGAATTCCAATCGATTTACGGTCTAGAGACAGTGGTTATCCCAACCAACAAACCTATGATCCGTAACGATATGCCAGATGTGGTTTACCGTACTGAAGCTGAGAAATTTGCTGCAATCATCGAAGACATCAAAGAGCGCGTAGAGAAAGGTCAACCATCTCTAGTGGGTACGGTTTCTATCGAGAAATCAGAGCTTCTTTCTAATGCACTTAAGAAAGCAAAGATTAAGCACAACGTACTAAACGCTAAGTTCCACGAACGCGAAGCAGAGATCGTTGCAGAAGCAGGTACACCTGGTGCGGTAACCATCGCAACTAACATGGCTGGTCGTGGTACCGATATCGTGTTGGGTGGTAGCTGGCAAGCGAAAGTAGAAGCGCTTCAAGATCCAACCAAAGAACAGATCGATGCTATCAAAGCTGAGTGGAAACAAGTTCACGATCAAGTACTAGAAGCTGGTGGTCTACACATCATCGGTACTGAGCGTCACGAATCTCGTCGTATCGATAACCAGCTACGTGGTCGTTCTGGTCGTCAAGGTGACGCAGGTTCATCTCGTTTCTACCTATCAATGGAAGATTCACTACTGCGTATCTTTACTTCGGACCGTATGGCTAGCCTTATCCAAAGCGGTATGGAAGAAGGTGAAGCGATCGAATCTAAGATGCTGTCTCGTTCAATCGAAAAAGCACAGCGTAAAGTGGAAGGTCGTAACTTCGATATCCGTAAACAGCTTCTTGAATACGATGACGTAGCGAACGATCAACGTAAAGTGGTTTACGAATTGCGTGATGAGCTAATGAGTGTTGACGACATTAGCGACATGATCGAGCAAAACCGTGAAGATGTTGTTACTGCGATCATCGACGAATACATTCCACCACAATCTCTAGAAGATATGTGGGATGTAGAAGGTCTTCAAGAGCGCTTGAAAGCAGACTTCGATCTAGATGCGCCTATCAAGCAATGGCTTGAGGAAGACGACAAGCTATACGAAGAAGCGTTACGTGAGAAGATCATCAACCTAGCAGTTGAAGTCTACAAAGCGAAAGAAGAAGTTGTGGGTGCACAAGTGCTTCGTAACTTTGAGAAGTCAGTTATGCTTCAAACGCTAGACACACTTTGGAAAGAGCACCTAGCGGCAATGGATCACCTACGTCAAGGTATCCACCTACGTGGTTACGCGCAGAAGAACCCGAAACAAGAGTACAAGCGTGAATCGTTTGAACTGTTTGAAGGTTTACTAGAAGCGCTGAAAACAGACGTTATCACTGTTCTATCTCGTGTTCGAGTTCAACAACAAGAAGAAGTTGAGCGTATGGAAGAGCAACGTCGTGCACAAGCTGAAGAAGCAGCTCGTCGTGCACAAGCTCAACACGCGGCAGCACAGAACCCACTTTCGGAAGGTGAAGAATCGGAAGAAGGCTCTAACCAACCAATGGTTCGTGAAGAGCGTAAAGTGGGTCGTAATGAGCCTTGCCCATGTGGTAGCGGCAAAAAGTACAAACAATGCCACGGTAAAATTGACTAATACAGTCTGAAAACATAAATAAAGAGTCGCTTAGGCGGCTCTTTTTGTATCGATAGATCTAGGAACGAATCTAATGAAAAGAATTCACATTGTTGCGGCGATCATCTTTAACCAAGACAAGTCGCAAATCTTCATCACCAAACGCCCAAGCGACAAACACAAAGGTGGTTTTTGGGAATTCCCTGGCGGCAAAGTTGAGCAAGGTGAAAGTGTTGAGCAAGCGATGATTCGTGAGCTTGAGGAAGAGATTGGTATTACCGTCACTGAACAAGCTTTGTTTGAGCACTTGGAGTATGACTATCCAGACAAGTCTTTGAAGTTTGATTTTATGACCGTTTCACAATTCAAGAACCAACCGTATGGCCGTGAAGGTCAAGAAGGACGTTGGGTTGATATCAGTGCTCTGCCTGAATACGCCTTTCCTGAGGCGAACGTGCCGATTCTGGAGCGTGTGGTTAAAGAGTTTTCTTAACCTGCATCTAACTGTCTTGTGGTTAACACGGGATATTGTTAGTTTAAAAAGATACAGCGAAACGAGAGAAGGCGAGGTAAGCCTCGTTTATCCAGAGAAGGAGAGAAAGCGCAATGGTTCGTATTGCAATCGCAGGAGCTGCCGGCCGTATGGGTCGCAACCTAGTTAAAGCATCACATATCAATCCAGAAGCATCCGTTACTGCTGGTTCTGAACGTCCAGAATCGTCTCTAGTTGGTGTTGATGTAGGTGAACTGTGTGGTGAAGGTAAGTTTGATGTCTTTCTGACGGATGATTTAGCCAAGGAAGTCGACAACTTTGACGTTGTAATCGATTTTACTGCTCCAGTGAGCACGTTAGCGAATCTAGAGCTGTGTAAACAACATGGTAAGAGCATTGTCATCGGTACTACGGGCTTTAGTGAAGAAGAACGTGACCTGATTGATGAAGCCGCAAAGCAAATTCCTGTTGTTATGGCTCCGAACTACTCTGTAGGTGTGAACCTAGTCTTTAAGCTTCTTGAAAAAGCAGCCAAAGTGATGGGCGATTACTGTGATATAGAAATCGTAGAAGCGCATCACCGTCATAAAGTTGATGCTCCGTCTGGTACCGCGATTGGTATGGGTGAAGCCATTGCTGGCGCGATGGGTAACAAACTGAGTGACGTTGCGGTATATGCACGTGAAGGTATCACGGGCGAACGTACGAAAGATGAGATCGGTTTTGCGACTATTCGCGCTGGTGATATTGTCGGTGAGCATACTGCAATGTTTGCTGATATCGGTGAGCGTGTCGAAATTACCCACAAAGCAACGGATCGTATGACCTTTGCTAATGGTGCTGTAAAGGCCGCAGTTTGGTTACATTCTAAACCAGCTGGCTTCTACACCATGACCGATGTCCTCGGGCTAAATGAGCTTTAAATACATAATTATTCGCCGGCGTAAGCCGGCTTTTTTGTATTTGAAGGAGATTATGTAAATAAAATGAGCATGTCATAGGGAGTTAACATCGACACTTTGTTTGTTATTTTAGGTCTTTGGTGTGCTTATTTTGTTGTAACGCTCAAAAGTTAAGGTTGAATCTGCCGGATGAACGTTTGCGCAAAAATCTCGCAAAATTTTGTGATCTGCAATAAGTTCAAATTTGTAAAATTCACAAAAAGGTCATGGTAAGTGGCATGTCGATAGGTAAAACTTACTTTTTTAGGGCTTTTTCTGTTGAAATGCCCTTACTCGCTAGAAAGTAATAATTTATTTTTCAATGTGTGTTGACAGTTTCCAAGTCCGTCTTTAGAATACCGCCAATTTGTCAAAAATACCTGTTTATGTAAATAATCAAGGTAAAGGAAGGCAAATTTGCAGCTTAATTTATTTTTTATGCATTTTTATTCTGGAGGTTGTCTTGGGTAAATTAGCACTGTTAGTCCTAGAAGATGGGACAGTGTTCCGCGGTGTTTCCATTGGAGCAGATGGTATTTCCGTTGGTGAAGTTGTTTTTAATACCTCGATGACGGGGTACCAAGAAATTCTCACTGATCCTTCCTATTCTCAACAAATCGTTACTCTTACTTATCCTCACATTGGCAATACCGGAACCAATTCCGAAGACGAAGAATCTTCTTCAATCCACGCACAAGGCCTTGTGATTCGCGATCTCCCTCTTATCGCTTCTAACTTCCGTAATGAACAATCCCTTTCTGATTACCTCAAGTCGCAAAACATCGTCGGCATTGCAGATATCGACACGCGTAAGCTAACTCGTATCCTGCGTGAAAAAGGTGCTCAAAACGGTTGTATCGTAGCTGGTAACAACCTAGACGAAGCTTTGGCACTAGCGAAAGCAAAAGAATTCCCTGGTTTGAAAGGAATGGATCTTGCGAAAGAGGTTACAACAAAAGAAGCGTATCAATGGAAACAAGGTTCGTGGACGCTTGAGGGTGGACTTCCAGAAGCGAAAGACGACAGCGAATTGCCATATCACGTTGTTGCCTACGACTTCGGCGCAAAACGTAACATCCTGCGCATGTTGGTTGACCGAGG
This sequence comes from Vibrio owensii, assembly GCF_002021755.1. Classification (NCBI taxonomy): domain Bacteria; kingdom Pseudomonadati; phylum Pseudomonadota; class Gammaproteobacteria; order Vibrionales; family Vibrionaceae; genus Vibrio; species Vibrio owensii. Next base: position 1,364,601 of record NZ_CP019959.1, on the reverse strand, counting down.
CTGCCGCCTAACGGTTGTTCCTGCTGAAACTTCAGCCGAAGAAGTTCTGGCTCTAAACCCAGATGGCGTTTTCCTATCAAACGGCCCTGGTGACCCAGAACCATGTACTTACGCGATTGAAGCGACAAAAGTATTCCTAGAAAAAGGCCTACCAATCTTTGGTATCTGTCTAGGCCACCAAATCCTTGCGCTAGCATCGGGTGCACAAACAGTGAAAATGAAGTTTGGTCACCACGGCGCAAACCACCCAGTAAAAGATTTGGAGCGTAATGTTGTGATGATTACGTCGCAGAACCACGGTTTTGCAGCAGACGAAGCAACACTACCTGAAAATCTACGTGCTACTCACGTATCGCTATTTGATGGCTCTCTACAAGGTATTCACCGCACAGACAAGCCAGCATTTAGCTTCCAAGGTCACCCTGAAGCGAGCCCAGGTCCACACGACGCGGCACCGCTATTTGACCACTTTATCGAACTAATCAAAAAACACAGCGCTTAATTCGGAGTAGTAGATAATGCCAAAACGTACTGACATTCAAAGTATTCTTATTCTTGGTGCTGGTCCGATTGTTATCGGTCAGGCATGTGAGTTTGACTACTCTGGCGCACAAGCGTGTAAAGCACTGCGTGAAGAGGGTTACCGAGTTATCCTAGTGAACTCTAACCCTGCAACCATCATGACTGACCCAGACATGGCGGATGCAACTTACATCGAGCCAATCCAATGGGAAGTGGTTCGCAACATCATCGCGAAAGAAAAGCCGGATGCAGTACTACCTACAATGGGTGGTCAAACTGCATTGAACTGTGCACTAGACCTAGAGAAGTACGGTGTTCTGGAAGAGTTCGGCGTGGAGATGATTGGTGCGACTGCTGACGCAATCGACAAAGCAGAAGACCGTTCTCGTTTCGATAAGGCGATGAAGTCTATCGGCCTTGAGTGTCCACGTGCTGATACTGCAAAAACGATGGAAGAAGCTTACGCTGTACTCGATATGGTTGGCTTCCCTTGTATCATCCGCCCATCATTCACTATGGGTGGTACTGGCGGTGGTATCGCGTACAACAAAGAAGAGTTCGAAGAGATCTGTCGTCGCGGTCTAGACCTGTCGCCAACTAACGAGCTTCTTATCGATGAATCGCTTATCGGTTGGAAAGAGTACGAGATGGAAGTGGTTCGTGACAAAGCGGACAACTGTATCATCGTATGTGCGATTGAAAACTTTGACCCAATGGGCATCCACACGGGTGACTCAATCACGGTTGCACCAGCGCAAACACTAACAGACAAAGAATACCAGCTAATGCGTAACGCATCTCTAGCAGTACTGCGTGAGATCGGCGTTGAAACTGGTGGTTCAAACGTACAGTTTGGTATCAACCCGAAAGATGGCCGTATGGTTATCATCGAGATGAACCCACGTGTATCTCGCTCTTCTGCTCTAGCTTCAAAAGCAACAGGTTTCCCAATCGCTAAGATTGCAGCGAAACTTGCAGTTGGCTTCACGCTAGACGAACTGATGAACGACATCACTGGCGGCGCTACACCAGCATCATTCGAACCAACCATCGACTACGTAGTAACTAAGATTCCTCGCTTTAACTTCGAGAAATTTGCAGGTGCTAACGACCGTCTAACGACGCAAATGAAGTCAGTTGGTGAGGTTATGGCAATTGGTCGTAACCAACAAGAGTCACTACAAAAAGCACTTCGCGGTCTAGAAGTTGGCGCGACAGGCTTTGACGAGATGGTTGACCTAGATGCACCAGACGCACTGACGAAAATCCGTCATGAGCTGAAAGAAGCAGGCGCAGAGCGTATTTGGTACATTGCGGATGCATTCCGTGCGGGTATGTCAGTAGATGGCGTATTCAACCTAACGCAAATCGACCGCTGGTTCCTAGTTCAAATCGAAGACATCGTGAAGCTTGAGCAAGAGCTAAAAGCAAAAGGTTTCGCTGGTCTAAACAAAGAAGAACTTAACAAGCTGAAGCGTAAAGGTTTTGCTGATGCGCGCCTATCTAAGATTCTAGGTGTTGCGGAAAGCGAAATCCGTCGTCTACGTGACCAGTACGACATTCACCCAGTGTACAAGCGCGTTGATACGTGTGCGGCTGAATTCTCTTCTGATACAGCTTACATGTACTCATCTTACGATGACGAGTGTGAAGCGAGCCCAACAGACAAAGACAAGATCATGATTCTAGGCGGCGGTCCAAACCGTATCGGCCAAGGTATCGAATTTGACTACTGTTGTGTACACGCATCGCTAGCACTGCGTGAAGATGGCTACGAAACTATCATGGTTAACTGTAACCCTGAGACTGTTTCTACGGACTACGACACGTCTGACCGTCTGTACTTCGAACCAGTAACACTGGAAGACGTACTAGCAATCGCTCGTGTTGAGAAGCCAAAAGGCGTTATCGTTCAATACGGTGGTCAAACACCACTGAAACTGGCTCGCGCACTTGAAGCGGCTGGCGTGCCAATCATCGGTACTAGCCCAGATGCAATCGACCGTGCAGAAGACCGTGAGCGTTTCCAAGTTGCTGTTGACCGCCTAGGTCTTCTACAGCCAGAAAACGCGACAGTAACGACGATGGAGCAAGCGGTAGAGAAATCTCGTGAAATCGGTTACCCACTGGTTGTACGTCCTTCTTACGTACTTGGTGGTCGTGCGATGGAAATCGTATACGATGAGCAAGACCTACGTCGCTACTTCAACGAAGCAGTAAGCGTATCAAACGAATCTCCAGTTCTACTAGATAGCTTCCTAGACGACGCAGTTGAAGTGGATATCGATGCTATCTGTGACGGTGAGCGTGTGGTTATCGGCGGTATCATGGAGCACATCGAACAAGCGGGTGTTCACTCAGGTGACTCAGCATGTTCTCTTCCTGCATACACGCTAAGCCAAGAAATCCAAGACGTAATGCGCGAGCAAGTTGAAAAGCTAGCGTTTGAGTTGGGTGTTCGTGGTCTGATGAACACGCAGTTTGCGGTTAAGAACAACCAAGTATACCTAATCGAGGTGAACCCTCGTGCAGCGCGTACAGTACCGTTCGTATCTAAAGCAACGGGTGCACCAATCGCTAAGATTGCTGCGCGTGTAATGGCGGGTCAATCGCTTGAAGCTCAAGGCTTTACGAAAGAAATCATTCCACCTTACTACTCAGTGAAAGAAGTTGTACTTCCATTCAACAAGTTCCCTGGTGTTGACCCACTGTTAGGTCCAGAAATGCGCTCTACTGGTGAGGTTATGGGTGTTGGTGCTACGTTTGCAGAAGCTTACGCGAAAGCAGAGTTGGGTTGTGGCAACATTTACCCAGAAGGTGGTCGTGCACTACTGTCTGTTCGTGCTGGTGACAAAGAGCGCGTTGTGGACCTAGCGTCTAAGCTGACAAAACTTGGTTACCAGTTGGATGCAACACACGGTACAGCTGTCATTCTTGGTGAAGCGGGTATTAACCCACGTCTAGTAAACAAAGTACACGAAGGTCGTCCTCACATTCTTGACCGTATCAAGAACAACGAGTACACCTACATCGTGAACACTGCAGCTGGCCGTCAAGCGATTGAAGACTCTAAAGTTCTGCGTCGCGGTGCACTGGCTGAGAAAGTGAACTACACGACAACGCTAAACGCTGCATTCGCAACTTGTATGGCACACACTGCAGACGCGAAGAGCACAGTAACTTCGGTTCAAGAGCTACACGCAAAAGTGAAAGCTAGCCTAGAAGCGTAATAGATAAAAATCAGTAAGCCTGAAAAATAGGGCTTATATGACAACCTCATTGCCCGCTCATTTGAGCGGGCTTTTTTGTTTAATTAAGCAACTTGTTCTACTTGTTGATATTTTTCATTAGTCTTCGGTGCTCTCTACTACTCTGAGCTAGTTCATAGTAAAAGGTCATGAAGCATTTGTAGGAAGGAGTATTCATCAAATAAAGAGCGAGAATAGGGAGAGCAAGGGCTACCAACCAGAATAGGTCTCCTAATTTTGCTTCTGAAACTCCAAAACATATCGCAATGAAAATCTGTATCGTGGCATTGAAAATATTGATTGGATTTAAGAACTTTAAACCATGAATAATGATCATCCCAAATGGAATCGTTACCAAAAGTGCACCAATACCCATCATTACTACCCAAAAGTAGAATGGACCGTAAGTGGTTGAAATATCGATTAGTTGATCCAGAAAGAAAATATTTAACCCTCCCCCCATTGTTAAAAGCATTATTGCACTTAAAGCTGTAGCGATGCTTTTAGCGGACGGAACGAAGGCTTCTTTTTCTTTACTATTCACAGGCACCTTTTAGTTGCAATTAGGTTATGCATATGACCGATAAAAATGTGTTGAACCTCTATATCAGGGTACTCTTAGAGCCTTCGTGCTTTTTGTAACTCGTAGTAAAACTCTACAAAATTTAAGTAAGCGTTTGTTTTTAAGAGAATGAAAGCTACTAATGGTAGTGTAAGTGCCATCAATGCTAGAGGCTCGTTAAAAGCTGTATTTATAATGCAGTAGCAAAGTGCTATTGATACTTGAAGTAATGCATTACAAGTATTTACTTTAGATAGGGACTTTGAGCCACGTATCGCAATCATTGTAAAGGGAAACCAAGTCAAAAGTGTTGCGATGCCAATCATTACAATCCAAAAGTAAAAGCTTCCATATCGACCAGATATATCGATCATTTGATCTAAGAAAAAAGAATTTAACCCGCCACCCGCGATTAAAGCCATTACTATAAAAAGGGCTGTAGTGAGACTTCTTACGCCAAGAACTAATGCTTCGCTTTGATGCTTACTCAAATTGCATTTCCTCGTATATGCCGATAGCAATAGATCTAACATTCCCAGATATAGCACTTCCTGTAAAACTCAATGTAGCGCCAATTGCATCTTTTAATTGAATCCTAATTGCATGATTGATTTCCGTTGGTGAATAACGTCTTTTAGCTTGCCCACTTTTAATTAGCCTTTTGTAGGCTTTTGAAGAGAGGTTTGGAATGTTTTGACGTGATATTTCTTTAGTTAGCCTTGCTCTTTCGTGACGATTCAACGTTTTCAATGCATCAATCGTACTTTTACCTGAGATTTTTTTTAAGTTTGAAAGTGCCTTTATAGTTGTCGAACCTGCCGCCCCAACACCAGCTAAAGATATGTAATCCAGTGCTTTGGAGGTTGTTTGGTACCATTCATTTGAATCGAATTCATCTAGTTTTTCTGGCGCGTATATTTCTGTGCCCACCCGTGCCAAACCTATACCACATTGAGCTGAAGACGCGAGTGCTGCAGAGGTTCCGAGGTATGTTACTGCAGCACTTGTTCCCCCAGAGAGGGGGATTGCAGCGGCGCCTCCAAATACAACTAGCCAGCCAAGTACGGCGGATGCACAGCTTAGAGTCATCCCGATAATCTCGCCAACTACCTTAGATTCTCTATGCGAAGACTTCAGTTCTTTAGCGTAGCTATCAGCAGACATAGGAGACGTCGGCTCTTTTAAAATAATGCTGATAGGGTTGACGCGACAACTGGAGTTGAACTTTCGAAGAGAGATTATCGTTGAATCACCCGCGATATAAATAACTCCAGCGCCCGAAGTTTCAGGCCTAGAATCTATGACTTTGAAAAGCTGTTTTAGATTTACGGTCTGTTCGATACGAGAGCGTAGCTGTTGCTCTTTTATTGATGGGCGAATCCCTAAAGCATCCATTGTTTTCACTTTCTATGAGATTGAATTTACCAAATTAGGCCAGTGTTTTTCTTTCCCATCAAAAAATTGAAATGCTCTTGAGAGTCAATTCTATTGGAAATGTAATTGATACATTTAACGTATCATTTCTTAGAACTTTCTAATTGATGAAAATATGGAATAGGTTGGTGTCTTGAGTTTCCTTTTGTGCGTTTGCGTGGCAGTGCTATCGTTGTTCCATCTTGGTTACAAATATTTACAAGGGCGCACAAGTGGAAGTTACGTTCGAAATCTTAATTGCATTGTTTTTTGTCGCATCCGCTGCGGGATTTATTGATGCTATGGCTGGTGGCGGTGGTCTCTTGACTCTACCTGCTTTGTTGGCTGCGGGGCTAAGCCCGACTCAAGCATTAGCGACCAACAAACTCCAAAGCTCTTTCGGAAGCTTTTCTGCCAGTTGGTACTTTGTGCGTAATGGCATTGTTAGCCTTAAAGAGATGCGCCTAGCGATTCTATGTACCTTTATTGGTTCTGCCATTGGTGCTGAGGCCGTACAGTTTATCGATGCCGGTGTACTCACCAGCCTTATCCCTGTATTGCTTATCGCGATTTCACTCTATTTTTTGCTCTCTTCAACTAATAAAACAGCTGAAGGAGAGCCAAAGCTCTCTGAAGCGATGTTTGCTTTATGTGTTGGTGGTGGCGTGGGCTTTTACGATGGCTTTTTTGGTCCAGGTACCGGCTCTATCTTTGCGCTTTGCTTTGTCGCACTTGGTCACTTCTCTTTGGTTGATGCGACCGCTCGTACTAAGATTCTCAACTTCACCTCAAATATCGCGGCTCTGCTGTTCTTTATTCTTGCCGGTTTGCCTGTGTGGGAAATCGGTCTGACCATGGCGGTAGGTGGCTTTATTGGTGCTCAACTTGGTGCCAAAGTTGTTGTCACTAAAGGTCAAAAATGGATTCGACCTTTAGTGATTACCATGTCTATGCTGATGGCGACAAAACTTCTTTGGCAACAACATCACCAATGGTTTCTATCACTGTTTTAACTCTTGGTGACTGGTACACGTTTTGCCTAACGCAGATATGAATCGGTCGAATTAAAGAGGTCAGTTGTTCGAACATAAAGCAGTTATGGTCAGGGATCTTTAACGCTCTAACGATCGATAACGGGATTAATGCTGGCGCAGCCCCTCCAAGTGCAAGTTGTGCAGCTGCAGTATAGGCATCCATTTCCATCAATGGTTTGATGCCGATTTTCTCTAATGCAGGCAGTTGGTAGCTATTTGAGGGGTTGGTTAAATCATTTGTGATGACTTTTTTCGGTAGTTCATTCAGTGGCTGATCACTAACGAGGAAAAAAGGTTCATCACATAAGTGGAAAGCCATCAAGCCATGATGTGGTGGCAATAGCCCAGCACAAAGCCCAATGGTCGCTTTACCGGATTGAACTCGCTCAACGATTCTAGGGCTGTGGTTGGTGGTTATGGTTAAGTACTGATCTTGCTTGAGGTAATCACCAATGGTTTTTCCAAGATAACCCGCAATAAGAGACTTTGAGCTATCGAGGGTGATTAATGATGTGTCCTCTAGCTCCTGCTGTTCATAGATAAGGCCACGTAACTCGTTAAAAGAGGGGCCAATATTCTCGATCAAAGCCATGCCATCAGGTGTGAGTCTAATGGTTCTCCCTGACGGTTCTACTAGCTTCTTTCCCAGTTTTTTCTCTAGGTTCGCGATACGTTTACTCACCGCAGATTGGCTGATATACAGTAAACTCCCAGTGCGACTCATCGTTTTCGCTTTACTTAAAACTAATAGTGTTTCGATGCCTTCCAGTAACATGTCTATCCATGAATGTTGGGAATAATAGGCCTAATATAGCCAAGCTTGAGATGAGAAGCGACAGGTGATTTTACAAACAAAAAGAGCCGACGTTTCAGTCAGCTCTTTTGCGTAAATTGATTCGTATCGATCAACGATTGATAGCAAAGGTTGGCAGTGACAAGTGCCAGCGAATCGCACCAAGGCGAATAATCAAAGTTGAGATGACACCTGCGAGTAGGGCGACTGAATGGTCGTGTCCCATACTCAATGCAGTTGTATGGAAAATTCCGCCAATGATACATGCGGTCGCATAGACTTCACTTCGCAGTACCATGGGTACCTCGCGAGCCAGCACATCACGGATAATGCCGCCACCGCAGCCAGTGATAACGCCCATGATCACCGCAACCATGCCCGAAGCATTGTAGGCGAGAGCTTTCTCGACACCGATACCGACGAATACCGCCAAACCAATGGCGTCACAGACAGGTAGAACCCACCAAGGCAAGCGCTTAGGGCGACGAATGAGAATCATCGTGAGTAAACAAGTGATGAAAATTACCCAAAGATAAGTGGTGTCAGTGATCCAGAAGACCGGGGTTGCGCCAAGCGCCATATCACGAATAGTGCCGCCGCCAATAGCTGTCACACTACCGAGTACGATCACACCGAAGGGATCCATCTTTAATCGGCCTGCGAGTAAAACGCCAGAAACCGCAAAGACAGCAGTACCGAATAAATCGATCATATAAAGCAGCATGGAGTCCATGTTACTTGGTACCTTTTAAACAAATTGTGGGGGAACAGAAATGGGACGGAAATTGTACGGGATTTCCAACGAAAACGTTAGCGTTTTTGCCGAACGGTTTCAAAGTGTTCACACACCTCTGTGATCGCGTTTAAGGTTCTTGGGGTTGGGCGGTTGATCCAATCGGAATTGAGTGACCAAACGTGGTCGTTTTTTAACGCAGGGATGTCGTTTTTCCACTCTGACCACATGCCATCATTACTCATGGCATGGCGAGAGGTAAACAGGACTTCGGGTTGGCGAGTAATCACTTGCTCGATGCTAACTTGTGGGTAGGGGGCACTGCCTTTGGCAAAGATATTCTCACCACCACAGAAGGTGAAGACTTCACTTGGCCAGTTCTTGCCCGCAACGGTGATGATCGGCTTCTCACTCAATTGATAGAAGTAACTGACTTTATCCTCGGTATTGTATTTCTCTTTTAATGCTTCTAACTGCGCGCGGAATTCTGCGGCAGCTTTTTGCCCAACTTCTGGCTTCTCACTGTACTGGCTAAGTTGCTCAATGTTCGTAGCGATGTCTTCTAACGTTCCAGTAGTTGAGTAGTAGATAGGAATGCCAAACTGCTTGAGCTTTTCAAGTTCTTTGGCTGGATTACCTGCCGGCCAAGCGATAACCAAATCGGGTTGAAGGGCAATGATGCGCTCTAACTTGATGCCTTGATAGTTTGATACTTTCTCTAAATCTTTAGCTTGCTCTGGGTAGTCACTCATCTCGCTGACCGCAATCAGTTTGTCACCAAGACCTGCAGCATAGGCGATTTCTGTTGAGTGTGGTGCCAGGCTGATGACGCGTTGAGCTGGTTCATTGGCAAAAGAAGCGGCAGAGAAGATAAGAGGAAGAGCAAAGCAAAGTTTGTTCATCATAGTCCTTGATAAATGAGTCCGAGAATCAGGCTTTGGATAACGATCCAAGCAAAAATACGCCATACAATGAGGGTTTGGATTTGTGCTAAATGAATAGCAGATGGTGCTATACGACCACCAATTTTCGCTCGTTCAGCTCTTTGACCTTGGTACAGCGCTGGGCCGCCAAGTGACAATTGAAGCTTGTTACCAATCGAGCACAACAACCAAGCTGGCCCTGGAAGTGGCCAAGACTTCGCTTGTTGAAACATGGCAGTCGAAACACTCGATAGGTTTTTACCCATGCTAATGAACACGGCAAACAAGCGTAAAGGAACAATCTCCAATGCAGCCGTTAGCTGAACAGCAGGCTTACCAAAAGGTGAATACTGACGGCGACTTGGGGACCAAGCACGAGCGAGCTCTGCCGTTAGGCGATACATTAACGCGCCAATTCCACCAGTCAATCCATACCAGAACAACACGCACACAACGTTACGTCCGTAACCCATGATGATGGTCTCTGCACCTGCTTTACCAATGCCAAGCAGTGACAAGCTCTCGGTATCTCGATTAAGGTAAGGCTTGAGTAACGCTCGGCACTGCACTTTGTTCTCATTCGACATCGCGGTGACGAGTTGTTTCGCAAGTGACTCGTTGTTTCGCCAGTCAAGAGCAATAAGCAGTAATGCCAGCTCAAATAAGGGCGCTTGCCAAACTAAAGGTTTCATCGCGAGCAGTAATATCAAGCAAGGTACAAGCATAAGAAGCAGTGCGAGCCCGCCAGAGAGAATGCTTTGTGAGTAGGCATGGTTGTTATTAACTTTGTTCGCCAGTTGTTCTGCGAATTTATGCCACAAAGTCACAGGATGAGCAGTGTGAGGAATAGGGATTAATAAGTGGAATAGTAATGCGCCCCACATGACGAGGAGCGCACCATTGGCATAGAGCTGTTGAAATATTTCTTCCATGAAATTCTGGGGACTTACTTAGTCAGTTCCAACATTTTGCATACCATTTCTGAAGAGCTTTTCGCTGCTAGCGGTAGGAACTCTTCGAAGCTCATTGGTGATTCTTTGTCTGCTACGTCAGAGATAGCACGAACAACAACAAACGGTGTGTTGAATTGGTGGCAAGTTTGAGCGATAGCAGATGCTTCCATTTCTACAGCGATAACTGAAGGGAAGTGTTTACGGATAAACTCTTGGCGTTCTGCTGTGCAAACAAAAGCATCACCAGTACAGATCAGGCCGCGAACGGCGTGAGTGTTTTCCATCTGATCCAGAGCTTTTTCAGCAAGGTCCATTAACTTCTCATCCGCTTTGAATGCCGCTGGTTGGCCTGCCATTTGACCCATTTCGTAGCCAAACGCAGTTACGTCTGCATCGTGGTGACGAACTTCTGTTGAGATTACAACGTCGCCTAGGTTTAGGCTTGAATCGAAGCCACCCGCAGAGCCAGTGTTGATAACCACATCTGGTTGGTACTCGTCTAGCAGAATAGTTGTACCTACTGCAGCCGCTACTTTACCGATGCCAGATTGAAGCAGTACCACATCAACGTCGTTAATCTGACCAGAGAAAAACGTACAACCTGCTTTGCTTACTGTTTGGCAGTTTGTCATTGCTTCTTTCAGGATGGTGACTTCTTGTTCCATCGCACCGATGATACCAACTTTCATAACACTCTCTTTCGATAAAAATTTAAGTTGGCGAGAGTATACCACTCTGCACCAATATGTGGTCGTTATTTGATTAACTCAGCATTCGCCAACAGTGAACGTAATTGTTCAGCACGCTTACGGTTCACGCCAAAGTCTGAATAGCCAACGCGAGATTCTGAACGAACAATAAGCTGGTCGCCTTCGATCTTAAGTTCTAAATCGTCCACAAAGCGCATTATTTTAGATGTGCATTCGATACGTAGGTAATTGCCTTCTTTGACGGCAGTCTTCGCGCCTGGCAGTTCAAGCGCCACTTGCTCAATTGCATCGATGTTGGTGGATTCGGTTAGGGTGAATGGTGTTAGGTTGTATTCTTCACGCGTGTCTTGGGTGGAGACACAGTTTGGTTTGTCACCACAAGGTGATTGAGAACGATCAGTCATGGTTGTGACTCCTTGGCTACAAGCGGTTAAGCCGAGCAAAGTAATGGAAAGGAGAGCGGCTTTTTTCATTGGTTTTATCCCTTATCTTAGGAATTTAATTATATGTAATAAAAGAAAAAAGGATCCAATAGTAGGATCCTTTTTGAGACGTTAACAGTGATTAAACTTCAAGGTAATCGAGAATACCTTCTGCGGCTTTTCGACCTTCATCAATCGCGGTCACGACCAGATCTGAGCCTCGTACCGCATCGCCACCAGCGAAGATCTTTTTGTTGCTGGTCTGGAATTGGAACTCTTGTTTCGCAGGAGCTTTGATACGACCCCATTGATCCAACTCGACATCAAACGGAGTTAGCCAGTCCATTTTGTGTGGCTGGAAACCAAACGCCATGATCACAACGTCTGCTGGTAGAACGTGCTCGCTGCCTTCTACTGGTTCTGGACGTCGGCGGCCTGCTTCATCAGGCTCACCAAGAGCAGTTTTCACCACTTTGACCCCTGAGACTTTGCCTGACGCATCGACTTCAATTCCTAAAGGCTGAAGGTTGAACATGAACTTCACGCCTTCTTCCTTGGCGTTTTTCACCTCACGGCGTGAGCCGGGCATATTGGCTTCATCACGACGGTAAGCACATACCACGTTTGATGCGCCTTGGCGGATAGAGGTACGAACACAGTCCATCGCGGTATCACCACCACCGAGTACCACTACGCGCTGCTTTGCCATGTCGATAAAAGGTTTGTCGTGCTCCAAGCCCATGACCTTGTAAGTATTTGAAATCAAGAATGGCAGAGCATCGTAAACGCCCGGCGCACCTTCATTTTCTAGTCCTGCACGCATGTACTTGTAAGTACCAACACCCAAAAAGACGGCATCGTACTCATCAAGTAGTTCTTGCATCTGCACATCTTTACCTACTTCGACATTCATCTGGAACTCTACGCCCATCTCGGTGAAGACGCGGCGGCGGTTTTCCATCACGCCTTTTTCAAGCTTGAATGAAGGGATACCGAAGGTCAGTAGGCCTCCAATTTCAGGATAGCGGTCAAATACCACAGGTTTCACGCCATTGCGTACTAGGATATCGGCAGCAGCCAAGCCTGCTGGACCTGCACCAATGATGGCAACCTTTTTATCGGTCCACTCCACCTTAGACATGTCAGGCTTCCAGCCCATTTCGAAGGCTTTGTCGGTAATGTATTTTTCAACGTTACCTATAGTGACAGCACCAAAGTCCTCATTGAGAGTACAAGAGCCCTCACATAGACGATCTTGTGGACATACTCGGCCACAAACTTCAGGCAAGCTGTTAGTTTGGTGCGACAATTCAACAGCTTCAAGGATACGACCTTCATTGGCTAACTTTAGCCATTGCGGGATGTAGTTGTGGACTGGGCACTTCCATTCACAATATGGGTTACCACAATCTAAGCAGCGATCCGCCTGCGCAGTCGCTTGTTGTTTGGTAAACGGTTCATAGATTTCAACGAACTCGATCTTACGAACTTTGATAGGCTTCTTCGCAGGATCTACGCGTTGAACATCGATAAATTGATAAACGTTCTGACTCATGATTCAAACATCCTCCATGATTACTGGGCTTGAACGCGCAGTTCTGCGGCACTGCGACTCTGGTGACCAAGTAGCGTGCGTAAGTCCGCCGCTTGTGGTTTAACCAAGTAGAACTTTGGAATCCATTCATCAAAGTTCGCCAAGATATCTTCTGCGTGGCTGGAGCCGGTTTCTTCAAGATGTTCGGCAATCAGACCACGTAAGTGCTCTTGATGGATGTAGAGATCCGACAGAGAAATCGCTTCAACAGACTCATTGTTCACGCGACCTTGGAAGTCTTGGTTCTCATCCAATACGTAAGCAAAACCGCCAGTCATGCCGGCGCCAAAGTTCACGCCTGTTGCGCCAAGAATGGCAACAATACCACCGGTCATGTACTCACAAGCGTTATCGCCAGCACCTTCAATAACGGCAATCGTACCTGAGTTACGTACGCCGAAACGCTCACCTGCTTTACCTGCCGCAAACAGCTTACCGCCGGTCGCGCCGTACAAACAGGTGTTACCAATGATGGTCGCTTCATTACACTTAAATGCAGTGCCAAGGTGAGGTTTGATAACCACCTTACCGCCAGCCATGCCTTTACCTACGTAGTCGTTGGCATCACCAGTGAGGTAAAGCTCTACGCCCCCCGCGTTCCAAACGCCAAATGACTGGCCTGCAGTGCCATCCAAGTGCAGTTTGATTGGCGTTGCCGCCATGCCTTGGTTGCCGTAACGCTGAGCGATTTCACCAGATAGGCGAGCACCCACAGAGCGGTCGGTGTTGATCACGTTGTAGAAGAAGCTGGCAGATTGACGTTTTTCAACCGCTTGCAGTGCGTCTTCGATGATCTTGTTGTTTAGCTCTGCTTTATCAAATGGTGTATTTGGCTGTGTCCAGTAAAGAGGGTGTCCTTCTGGAGAGACTGGTGCCTCGAGAATATTCGACAAATCCAGCTTGGTTTGTTTTGCTGTCATACCTTCAACGGTTTCCAATAAATCGGTACGACCAATCAAATCAGTCAGTTTTTCAACACCAAGTTCAGAGAGTAATCCGCGCACTTCGTCCGCCAGACCAATGAAGTAGTTCATCACCATTTCCGGTAGGCCTTTGAAGTACTCTTTACGCAATGTCTCGTCTTGAGTTGCAACCCCTGTGGCACAGTTGTTGAGGTGACAAATACGTAGGAACTTACAACCCATTGCCACCATTGGCGCAGTACCAAAACCGAAGCTTTCCGCACCGAGAATCGCCGCTTTCACCACGTCTAGACCAGTTTTTAGACCACCATCTACTTGCAGACGGATCTTATGGCGTAGACCATTGGCAACCAATGCTTGTTGTGTCTCTGCCAGTCCCAATTCCCAAGGGCTACCTGCGTATTTCACTGAGGTTAGCGGGCTTGCCGCGGTACCGCCGTCGTAACCCGAAATGGTAATGAGATCAGCGTAAGCTTTTGCGACACCTGTTGCGATGGTGCCGACACCAGGCTCAGATACTAATTTCACCGAAACTAGCGCATTTGGGTTGACCTGTTTTAGGTCGAAGATCAGCTGGGCTAAATCTTCAATCGAATAAATATCGTGGTGCGGAGGAGGGGAGATCAGAGTCACACCCTGTACCGAATAACGCAGTTTTGCGATTTCTGCGGTAACTTTGTGTCCCGGTAACTGACCACCTTCACCCGGCTTCGCACCCTGTGCGACTTTGATCTGCAGTACGTCTGCATTGGTTAGGTAGTGAGGCGTGACACCAAATCGCCCAGAAGCAATCTGTTTGATACGCGAGTTACGCTCGGTACCGAAGCGACGTGGATCTTCACCACCTTCACCCGAGTTGGAGTAACCACCAAGACGGTTCATCGCTGTTGCAAGTGCTTCGTGCGCTTCTGGGCTAAGTGCACCAATGGACATCGCTGCAGAATCAAAGCGTTTGAACAGTTCTGTACTTGGCTCGATTTGCTCAAGTGGTAGTGGAGAGTCTATTTTTTTCAGCGTCATTAAGTCACGCAGCATGGCAACAGGGCGTTGGTTTACTTGTTTAGCAAAGCTCTGATAATCGTTGCTTTCGCCTGATTTAACTGCAGTTTGCAGTGTGCCAACTACATCTGGGTTGTAGGCGTGATATTCACCACCGTGGACGTATTTCAATAAGCCGCCATGTTCGATAGCTTTACGTTTCGCCCAGGCTTTACGAGCAAGGTTGTACAAATCTTGTTGGAAGTCGTCGAAGTTCGCGCCTTCAATACGAGTCGTCACGCCTTTAAAGCACAAATCGACCACTTCTTGGCTCAAGCCAACCGCTTCAAACAGTTGCGAGCAACGGTAAGAGGCGATGGTAGAAATCCCCATTTTCGACATGATCTTGTACAGACCCTTGTTGATGCCGTATTGGTAGTTTTGCATCACATCGCGATAGTCTTTTTCTAGCGCTTTATCATCAATCAGCTTACCTAGTGCTTCATAAGCAAGGTATGGATAAACCGCAGTAGCACCAAAGCCAAGCAAGACAGCAAATTGGTGTGGGTCACGAGCTGTTGCGGTCTCAACAACAATGTTGGCATCACAACGTAAGTTGGCATCGATCAAGCGAGTTTGAACCGCACCGACCGCCATTGCTGCAGGAATTGGCAGCTTGCCTTTGACTAAAGCGCGATCTGAAAGCACGACTAGAACCGTGCCTTCACGTACGACCTGTTCTGCTTGTTCACACAGATCATCAATGGCTTGTTTGAGATCTTTCTGTTGTGGATCGTAGTTGATATCGAGAATGGTATTACGGTAGTGATCGTCACCAAGCTCAAGCAATTGCTGCATGTCTGAGTAAAGTAATACTGGCGAATCAAAGGTCACTCGGTAGGCGTGGCCATCGGTTTCACAGAAGACGTTCATCTCCTGACCGATACTGGTCGCCAGTGACATTACGTGTTTCTCACGCAATGGATCGATTGGCGGGTTGGTTACCTGAGCGAACTTCTGACGGAAGTAATCAGTCACCAAGCGCTCTTTCGACGAGAGAACGGCCATTGGGGTGTCATCACCCATAGAGCCGACCGCTTCTTGGCCCATATCGCCAAGAACACGCAGTACTTGATCTACCTCTTCATTGCTCATGGCAAATTGCTTTTGATAAGTCTTGAGTAAGTCTTCATCAAAGCTGCGCTCACCCACTTGATCTTCAGGTAGCTGAGCAAAAGGAGTGAGTTTGCGAACGTTGTTTTCCATCCATTCGCGGTAAGGGTGGCGGGATTTCAGATCGTTATCGATCTCGCTAGACTGCCAAAGCTTCCCTTTACGAGTATCGACAACCAGCAGTTCACCCGGACCAACACGGCCTTTCTCGGCAACTTCATCGGGAGCGTAATCCCAAATCCCTACCTCTGATGCTAGGGTGATAAATTTGTCTTTAGTAATCACATAACGTGCAGGGCGCAGACCATTTCGGTCTAGGTTACAGGCAGCGTAACGGCCGTCGGACAATACGATACCTGCCGGACCATCCCATGGCTCCATGTGCTTGGAGTTGAAGTCGTAAAACGCTCGCAGATCCGGGTCCATGTCTGGGTGGTTTTGCCATGCTGGTGGCACAAGCATGCGCATGGCACGGAAGATATCCATACCGCCAGAAAGGAATAGATCCAACATATTATCTAAGCTGGAAGAATCTGAACCTGTCTCGTTCACAAACGGTGCTGCGGTTTGTAGGTCTGGCAGCAGTGGTGACGAGAACTTGTAAGCTCGCGCTCGTGCCCATTGGCGGTTACCTTCAATGGTGTTGATCTCACCATTATGAGCAAGGTAACGGAACGGTTGAGCTAATGGCCAACGCGGTTGAGTGTTGGTAGAAAAACGCTGGTGGAAAAGGCAGATAGCAGATTCCATGCGTAGATCAGCAAGATCAAGATAGAAGCGCGGTAAGTCCGCAGGCATGCATAAGCCTTTATACACCAAAACTTGTGTCGACAAGCTACAGATGTAGAAATCAGGATCTTCGGTGATTTGTTTCTCGATACGACGGCGTGCGATGTAGAGACGACGCTCAATGTCACGCTCGCGCCAACCTGCCGGAGCAGAGATAAAGACTTGTTGAATGTCTGGAAGTGAATCGGCGGCGATTGGGCCGAGTACTTCTGAATTGGTTGGTACTTCACGCCACCCTGCTACCGTCAAAGTCTCTTGTGCGAGCTCTTTGTTGATGATGTCTTTGGCGAGTTGAGCTTTCACCGGGTCTTGGTTGAAGAAAATCATCCCTACGGCGTATTGCTTGCCAAGGTTGAAGCCATTTTCTTCAGCGATAAGGCGTAAATAGGAATCGGGCTTTTGTAGAAGAAGACCACAACCATCACCGGTTTTACCATCGGCGGCGATACCACCACGGTGGGTCATGCGGTCAAGTGCAGAAATTGCTGTACGTACCAGCTTGTGACTTTGCTCGCCTTCCATGTGCGCGATCAAGCCAAATCCACAGTTGTCTTTCTCAAGACTTGGATCATAAAGAGCCATTGCAATTCTCCCTTTGCTTATCTGTCATCCCGACAGATATATCAACACTGCTCAAGTTGATAATGATGACTAACTATGCGTCACTTTCTAAGTTTTATGTATATCTATTCAATAAAATTCGTCAAATATATTAACAAAAATTGTGTGTTTTATTTTCACCAACTTCACAAGCTATAGCTTATTGTAAAAAAGGTCAAGTTATTAGTGAATCATCGCGTGAATATGCGATTTACCATTTAATTGGCTGAAATAGTTCAATGAAAACAGTGAGATAGAAAAATGATTGTTACAAAAAAGTAACATTTGATTCTGGCGGGAATAAAAAAGACCAGCACAAAATGCTGGTCAAAATAAAAAGATTGGAAGGAACTGTTTTCTTTCCTGACGACCAGCCATCGATAGTACTGATGACTGGGTTTATGCCTCGAAAAGAGGAAGTGAGCGCACTCCCTTTAAGCAGAAAGCATCAGTGAATCTGCTTTTGCTTCTAGGTTTGTGCCACCCATTAGGTAATCATCGATAGCACGGGCACATTCGCGGCCTTCATTGATACAACGAACCACCAAAGATTGGCCTGTTCGCATATCACCAGCAGCAAATACACCTTCTTGGTTAGTAGCAAAACCTTGAGTTGCTACGTTACCGCGATCATCTAGTGCAATATCCAGTTGAGCAAGCACACCTGTTGGTTCTGGGTGCAGGAAGCCCATCGCTAAGAATGCCATATCACATGGAATCACACGTTCGCTGCCTTCTACTTCTTTGAAGCTTGGACGCTCGCCTGGTTTCGCATCTTGCCAAACGATATCAGCTAAACGAAGGCCTGTAACTTCACCTTTGTCATTGCCGATGAACTCTTTGGTTAGGATGTTCCAGTGACGATCAACACCTTCTTCATGAGACGTCGAAGTACGCAGGATCATTGGGTACTGTGGCCATGGCATATTGGCAGGGCGTTTCTCTGGTGGAATCGGCATGATTTCAACCTGAGTGATGCTTGCTGCGCCATGTCGGTTTGAGGTACCTACACAGTCAGAACCCGTATCACCACCACCGATAACGACAACATGTTTACCTGCGGCGTGAAGTTCTTCACCCTTAAGATCCATGTCGTTGGCTCGGCGGTTGTTTTGACCTAGGAATTCCATTGCGAAGTGAACGCCTTTTAGTTCACGACCCGGAACTGGCAAATCACGAGGAACGGTTGAACCACCCGTTAGTAGAACCACATCGAATTCTTGACGCAACTGCTGAGCATTCACATCAACACCAACGTGTTGGTTAACTTTGAATTCAATACCCGCTTCTGCCATCAGGTTGATCTTACGATCAATCACGTCCATACCCAGTTTGAAATCTGGGATACCAAAACGCAGCAGACCGCCTACTTTCTCGTCTCGCTCGAATACCGTCACAGTATGACCGGCACTGTTTAGCTGCTCAGCAGCCGCAAGGCCAGCAGGACCTGAACCGATGATCGCAACGGTTTTGCCAGTGCGAGAACGTGGTGTTTTTGGTTTGGCGTACCCTTCACGATACGCTGTTTCTACGATGGTTTTCTCGATATTACAGATAGTGATTGGGTCTTGGTTGATGCCAAGTACACAAGCACTTTCACACGGAGCAGGACAAACTCGACCAGTAAACTCAGGGAAGTTATTCGTCGAGCTTAGAATGTTCCATGCTTCTTCCCAGCTATCACGATAAACCGCATCGTTAAACTCTGGGATGATGTTACCGATAGGGCAGCCGTTATGACAAAACGGCACACCACAATCCATACAACGAGAAGCTTGAGTATTGATCTTGTCACCAAACTCCTCGTTCAGAACGAACTCTTTGTTGTTCTTGATACGTTCAGCTGGGTCGATCTTCTGTGGTAGTTCACGACCATGCTCTAAAAATCCAGTAGGCTTACCCATTATACGGCCTCCACTTGAGTTTCGTTTCCTTGAGACTGTGCTTCAGCTTTACGCTTTTGAAGAACCGCTTTGTAGTCACGCGGCATTACCTTAACCATAGAGGCTAGGCTAACTTCAAAGTTGTCTAGGAAAGACTGAGCGACTTCACTTCCTGTGAATTGAACATGCTTAGTTAGCATGTCGAGTAATAGATCTCTGTCTTCTTGCTCGATTGGATCTAGGTCTACTAGCTCTGGGTTCAGTTTTGACTCAAAGTCGCCTGATTTATCCCATACGTACGCCACGCCGCCACTCATACCTGCGGCAAAGTTACGACCTGTTGAACCAAGGATAATTGCTGCACCGCCCGTCATGTATTCACAACCGTGGTCACCGACGCCTTCTACTACTACTTTCGCACCTGAGTTACGAACACAGAAACGTTCACCAGCCATACCGCGAATGAAAGACTCACCCGAAGTTGCACCGTAGAAACACACGTTACCAACCACGATGTTGTCTTCCGCGACAATGCTTGATTTCGCATCTGGATAAAGTACTAAGGTACCGCCAGATAAGCCTTTACCCCAGTAGTCGTTCGCGTCGCCTTCTACTTCGAACTTCACGCCCTTAGCTAGGAATGCGCCGAATGACTGACCTGCAGAACCTTTGAACTTCACGTTCATTGGTTGAGGTAGACCCGCATCTTTGTACACTTTCGAGATTTCGTTCGACAACATGGTACCTGCAGAGCGATCCGTGTTGACGATAGGGAACTCGGCATTCACCGCTTCGCCTTTCTCGAGTGCAGGAATCGCCGCTTGAATCAGCTTGCGGTCTAGCACTTCTTCTAG
Organism: Vibrio owensii; assembly: GCF_002021755.1. Taxonomy (NCBI): domain Bacteria; kingdom Pseudomonadati; phylum Pseudomonadota; class Gammaproteobacteria; order Vibrionales; family Vibrionaceae; genus Vibrio; species Vibrio owensii. Next base: position 1,344,494 of record NZ_CP019959.1, on the reverse strand, counting down.
GTTGTGGTTCTGCTGAGCTTGGTTGAATACACCATCAGCTTCACGTGGTTGCTCAACGTGGAGAACAGGAGACAGATCTAGGTTCTTGTATTTCCAGTGAGAAACGTCTTGGCGAATCTTCAGTTTCTGACCTTGACCGACCATCTCATCGATAGTGCGGAAGCCAAGTTCAGCCATGATTTCACGCAGACCTTGTGCCATGTATTGGAAGAAGGTTACGACGTCTTCTACGCGGCCATCAAAGCGCTCGCGAAGCGTCTTGTTCTGAGTTGCGATACCAACAGGACAGGTGTTCTTATGACACTTACGCATCATGATACAACCTTCAACCACCAAGGCTGCGGTTGCCACGCCCCATTCTTCTGCACCAAGTAGCGTTGCCACTGCAAGGTCACGAGGTGTCTTCATCTGACCATCTGCTTGAACCACGATACGGTTACGCAGACCGTTCTTCAGTAGCGTTTGGTGTGTTTCTGCCAAACCAAGTTCCCAAGGAAGACCGGTATGACGGATTGAAGACATTGGGGATGCACCAGTACCACCGTCAAAACCTGCGATAAGTACAACGTCCGCTTTCGCTTTCGCTACACCAGAAGCGATCGTACCTACGCCTGCTTCTGATACCAGCTTCACGTTTACACGGCCCGCGCGGTTCGCGTTCTTCAAGTCGTAGATCAGCTGAGCCAAATCTTCGATTGAGTAGATATCGTGGTGTGGCGGTGGTGAGATAAGGCCAACGCCCGGAGTCGAGTGACGTGTTGCACCGATCCAGTCATCTACTTTATCGCCTGGTAGCTGACCACCTTCACCTGGCTTCGCACCTTGAGCCATTTTGATTTGCAGCTCTTCAGCGTTAGTTAGGTAGTAAGAGGTTACGCCGAAACGACCTGAAGCCACCTGCTTGATTGCAGAGCGTTCCCAATCGCCGTTTTCTTTACGCTCGAAACGCATTGGGTCTTCACCACCTTCACCTGAGTTCGATTTCGCGCCAAGACGGTTCATCGCAACAGCTAGTGTGGAGTGTGCTTCGTAAGAAATAGAACCGAATGACATTGCACCCGTCGCGAAGCGTTTCACGATGCTTTCAATTGGCTCGACTTCGTCGATAGAGATAGAACCAGCAGGGTTCTTAATGAACTCAAGTTGACTACGCAGAGTTACCGCGTTGTCGCCTTGCTTATCTACGGCTGTCGCGTACTGCTTGAACTGATCGTAGTTCTTGTTGCGCGTAGACTCTTGCAGTAGAGAAATAGTCTCTGGGTTGAATAGGTGCTTCTCACCACGCTGTTTCCATTGGTAAACACCACCAACATCCAGCATTTGAATTGGGATTTCGCGTTGTGGGTAACCGATGCGATGACGGATCAGCACTTCTTTGGCGATATCATCAAGGGTTAGACCTTGGATACGAGAAACTGTACCTGTGAAGTATTTGTCGACCACTGACTTGTGGATGCCCAAGGCTTCGAAGATTTGCGCACCATGGTACGACTGTAGTGTTGAGATACCCATCTTCGAGAAGATCTTCAGGAGACCGCCATTGATCGCTTTACGGTAGTTGTTGAACAGGTCGCGAGGGTTCGCTTCTGGATCCAACTTCTTAGTACGTTGAAGCTCAATGATGGTTTCAATCACTAGGTAAGGGTTAACCGCATTCGCACCGTAACCAAGTAGCGTTGCAAAGTGGTGCGTTTCACGCGCGTCACCGGTTTCAACCACGATGTCACACTTCGCACGTAGACCTTTACGGATCAAGTGGTGGTGCACTGCGCCAACTGCCAGCATTGCTGGGATCGCCGCGTGGTTTGAGTTCACTGCACGGTCAGTTAGAAGGATGATTGAGTAACCATCGATAACCGCGTCTTCTGCGTATTGGCAGATACGTTTTAGTGCTCGCTCAAGCTTGCCTTGATCTTCATTAGCTTGGAATACGATATCCAGCGTCTTCGCTTGTAGGTGCTCGTTATCGATCGCACGCAGTTTTTCAAGCTCTGAGTTCGCCAGAACAGGTGATTCCAATTCTACTTTCTGACAGTGAAGTGGTGTTTCAGTCAGAAGGTTTTGGTCTTTACCCAAGTAAGTGTTCAGCGACATAACCATACGCTCACGGATCGGGTCGATCGGTGGGTTAGTTACCTGTGCAAACAGCTGCTTGAAGTAGTTTGAAAGGTGCTGAGATTGATGAGATAGAACCGCAAGAGGCCAGTCAGCACCCATTGCCGATAATGGCTCTTTCGCATCATTCGCCATTGGAACGATGATTTCGTTCACTTCTTCAGTGCTCACACCGAAAGCTTGCTGACGGTGCAACAAACGCTCTGGAGAAGGTTGGCTGAACTGGTTGCTCGCATCTGGTAGCTTCTTCAAGCTCAGCAGGTTTTCTTCTACCCACTTTTCGTAAGGCTGCGCCGTTGCGATGGTGTCTTTCACTTCTTCATCAGAGATGATGCGACCTTGCTCTAGGTCTGCAACGAAGATACGACCTGGTTGTAGACGACCGCGGAACTCTACGTTCTCTGGTTCAATATCCACAACACCAGATTCAGATGCCATCACTAGGAAGTTATCTTTGGTCACTGTGTAGCGAGAAGGGCGCAGACCGTTACGGTCTAGTGTCGCACCCACTTGAACACCATCAGTAAAACATACTGAAGCTGGACCATCCCATGGTTCCATGATGTTCGCGTGGTACTGATAGAACGCGCGACGTTTAGGATCCATGTTTTTGTTTTCTTGCCATGCTTCCGGGATCATCATCATCAATGCGTGTGGCAGGCTGCGACCAGAAAGAACTAGGAGCTCAAGTGCCATATCGAAGTTAGATGAATCCGAGCTGCCTTCCTGACAGATTGGAAGAAGCATGTCGATTTCAGCCTGAGTAAATAGGTCTGATTCTAGGATTGCTTCACGGGCTTTCATCCAGTTCAAGTTACCGCGAACTGTATTGATTTCACCGTTGTGGGCAATGTAACGGAAAGGCTGTGCAAGACGCCATTTCGGGAAGGTATTGGTAGAGAAACGAGAGTGTACAAGTGCTAGTGCAGTCACCATGGTCGGGTTTTGCAGATCAAGGAAGTACTGAGGTACTTGCTCGGTCGTTAACTGACCTTTGTACACTAATGTCTTGTAAGACATGGAGTTAATGTAGAAGTCGTCACCAATGTTCGAAACGCTTTCTAGGCAAACACGTACAGTGTAGTTACGAAGTACGTACAGTTTGCGCTCTAGCTCTTCAGGTGTGATGCCAGGGCCACCAGAGATAAACACATGCTCAAACTGAGGTTCTGTGCTTAGTGGGTCTGCACCGATCATTGAGTTGTCGGTTGGCAATACACGGTAGCCGATAACTTCAAGATCTAGACGCTGTGCGTTACGTTCTAGAATGTCACGGCATTGTTCGCGTTTGTATTCGTCTTTCGGGAAAAGAACGACACCAACACCATACTTTTCAAACGAAGGCAATTTAATGCCTAACTTAACGGCTTCTTCTAATAGGAATTCATGAGGTTTTTGTAGCAAGATACCCGCACCGTCACCGCTGCATGGGTCACAACCTTGACCACCACGGTGTTCCATGCGAGCCAGCATATCCAATGCTTGAGTCACTACTTCATGAGATTTACGGTTTTTAAGGTGAGCAACAAAACCGATACCACAAGCGTCATGCTCCAGCTCCGGAGTGTACAGACCCTGTGAATTTTGCTCTCTATCTACCATAGATACATCCTTCCAGTTCAATGTCGACGCAAGAATCCCGGACAGATCTCGACTGCCTTAGGTGCGCTCTTTGCGTCTTGTCCTTTATATTTATGATTCGCCACTGGCCGAGGTTGACCAGTCTTGATTCCTTTCCGTATCTCGCAGGAAAAATTTTGCGAGAAAAACAATCCTTGGTGATATCCCTTTATTTATTGCCACAATTTAGTGACTTATATAGGTGGGAGCGGGGTATCGCCGACAATTCCCGCAGTTGATGTTGTAATAAAAGTCACAAAAACGACGGGGTTGTGTAAGTATCCTACAATTTTGTGACTTGAGAATGCAACGAAAAGTCGCTTTTGTGACCCAATTTTTTCGTTTAAATATTCACTTTTTGTTTAACACTTGCGCAACATTGCAGGTTTTAAGTTGGTTTTATGCAGTTTTATTGATTTCACACCGCTACCTGTTTGTTTGAATTGACTAGAATTATTTGTTTTTTCTTGCAGGGATGTAATTTAGTTACATGAATCGTAGTGAGATTTATTACGGTTTACTATTGGTGAGAATCTATGCAGTTACATGAGTTGGTCAACACATTAGGCCAAGACCTTCAGCGTCGTTACGGCGAAAAAGTCCATAAGCTGACTTTACATGGTGGCTTTAGTTGCCCAAACCGCGACGGCACGATTGGCCGAGGTGGTTGTACATTCTGTAATGTGGCTTCGTTTGCTGACGAAGAAGTACAGATCAAAAGCATCCACGATCAACTGAAAGATCGCGCGGGAGAGATCCATCGAGCGAAGAAGTATCTGGCATATTTTCAGGCGTACACCAGTACCTATGCAGAAGTACAAGTCCTAAAAAACATGTACGAGGAAGCTCTGAAGGCGGCAGACATTGTTGGCCTTTGTGTGGGCACTCGTCCAGATTGCGTTCCTGATGCAGTATTAGATCTGTTGTCGGACTATGTGAATCAAGGTTATGAGATTTGGCTAGAGCTCGGTCTTCAAACTGCCAACAATGACACCCTCAAGCGTATCAACCGTGGTCATGATTTTGAGTGCTATGCAGAAATCACCAAACGCGCTCGTGCTTTGGGTATTAAAGTTTGTACCCATCTGATCGTTGGTTTACCGAAAGAAACTCGCGACGACAACATTGAAACGATGCGTAAAGTACTCGAAGTTGGCACCGATGGCATTAAGCTGCACGGTTTGCACATTGTCGAAGGGAGCACCATGGCAAAAGCATGGCGTGCCGGAAGGTTGGAAGCGCCAGAGTTGGAAACTTACGTCGCAACTGCCAGTGAATTGATCCGCATGACACCAAAAGAGGTGATCTACCACCGTGTTTCTTCTGCTGCGCGTCGTCCAACCTTATTATCACCATTATGGTGTGAGAACCGCTGGTTGGCGATGACTGAAATTGGCCGTGCATTAGATAAAGATGGCGCACAAGGTAGCTTAACCGGCGATGCTTTCATCTATAGCAAACCAGAATTAAAAGCGGAATGATCGATTAAGAACTGTTATATTTCTTCCGATTTGCTTTAAAGGTCGGAAAAATGGATCAGTTACTCAATTGGCTCTGGGATGGGCAGGGCGACTACGGATTTGTGGTCCTGCTCTCTGTGGTATGTGTAATCGCTGTCACACTGATCTATATACGCTTCCAGTCCGGCTTGAAACAGCTGGTTACTGACTCTCCTTATCCCGTACTAGTGATCGATGCTAGTCACGGACAGTTATTGCTTTCTAATGACTCAGCCATGCAATTACTTGGCATTCGTTCATTAGGTTCTGGCTTTCTTTATCCTGCTTCCTTTCATACTGAAGAACTGGTAACACTACTTGATAGCTTTTCTAGTCGACACTTCCGTCAACAATTGTTCGGCTGGCGATTGTCCGAGACAGAGAGCATCAAAGTTGAGTTGTCGGGTCGAAAGAGTTTGCTTCGCGGTCACCGAGTTTGGATTGTGTATGCTCAGCCACATCAAGTGACTCATACAGAACACCAGCAAGAGCTTGAACAACTGGGCATAGCTCGCTCTGCTATCGACTCTCTGTCTGAGCTGATCTGTTTGCAAGATCAACAAGGTAAAGTATTAACGACCAACCGCGCATTTGATCTGTTTTGGGAAGGGCGCAGAGAAGAGGCGTGTACGTCCAAAGCTCGCCCACTCGCGACTCGTAAAAGTGAACGCCGTTGGACAACCGATCCTCAGGGCCGAAGTTGTTTACTTGAAGTGAACCAAAGCTCGCTGGTTTCGCAAGCCGGTGAGATGATCGGCACGCTATCCATCAGCCATGACGTGACGGAATGGCACAAGATGCAACAAAACCTTCGTGATGAAATGGAGCGTCGTAAAGACACCGAGGTTGCATTGGCACAGCGTGATACGATCCTACAAACGATTCTAGACGCGAGTCCAGATTCAATCGGTATCTTCAATGAGAACATGGTTTATCAGGCATGCAACAAGCCATTTGTGAATGCACTCGGGATTCCTGATGTGAGCGACCTTATTGGTAAGCGCCTACAAGACGTTATTCCTGAAGATATCTACATCCGCTTAGAAGCAAGTGATTTGCAAGCTTTGAAGCAAACTCAGCCTATACGCTACATCGATAAAGTGAGCAGCAGCGATGGCTATTACACGTGGTTTGATGTGGTGAAGTCGCCGTTCAAAGATAAAGCGTCCGGCACTAATGGCGTGTTGATCATGGCTCGTGATATCTCAGAGCGTTATCTTGCTGAGCAAAAGCTCGAAGAGGCGAACCTTGAGCTAGAGAAACTGAGCTTCTCTGACAGTCTTACCAAAGTGGCCAACCGTCGTCGTTTTGATGAGCAGCTTCATACCCTTTGGTATCACCACATTCGTGAGAAGTTACCACTGACAATCATGTTGTGTGATATCGATTTCTTCAAAGATTACAACGACTGTTATGGTCACCAACAAGGTGATGAAGCCCTCGTCAAAGTGGCTGCGGTATTCCAACAAGTGGTGAGTCGATCTTCCGATTGTGTGGCTCGATACGGCGGAGAAGAGTTTGCATTTATCCTGCCAAATACAACAACTGAGGGGGCGCATAAAGTCGCCCAACGTATTCACGAGCAAATCCACGAGTTGGCAATTGAGCATGGTTGTTCGAATGTTTCAAATCGACTGACGGTCAGCATTGGCTTCGTTTCTTATGTCCCTCATCACGGTGATGAACCTGAAATGGGTGTCGCTATGGCTGACAGCGCGCTTTACCAAGCGAAGGCAGATGGTCGAGATCGAACTCATCTTCACCCAAGTTCTTACTAACGCTTTGTGACCGCTTGCTCTAAGTTGAGAGCAGGCGGTTTAAATCACCGTATTAAACACGCTAAACTGCAACTACATAGTATGAGGTGTTGAAGAGCCCTGAAGCATCGCTATTTCATCTGTGTGTATTTCAAACATTTAAACCGTAGAGACTCCGTTTCTTTGCGGTTTTACTTTTCCAATCATCAGGGCTCGGTATCTAGCTTGTTCCATGGAGTAGTGAATGAAGCCCATGAAAAATCTCGCCCAGTATTACGTTGACCTTTTGGTTAAGCTGGGGATTGTCCGTTTCTCGATATTACTGGCACTTGCGCTGGTCGCCTTAGCTGTCGTGGTGCAAGTGGGTATTACCCTCGCGCTCAAAGGTAATGTCGATGACATCGATATCGTTCGTTCGGTATTCTTTGGTCTTCTTATTACGCCGTGGGCCGTTTACTTCTTATCAGTGGTTGTCGATCAACTAGAAGAATCACGTCAAAGGTTGACGAAGTTAGTCTCCAAACTGAAAGACATGCGCTCGCGTGACCAAGAGTTGAACTTTCAACTGCAACAGAACATTGAAAAGCTCAACCAAGAGATTGAAGAGCGTATTAAAGCGGAAGAAGCTCGTGAAGAAGCGATGCAAGACCTCGAGAATGAAGTCTTTCAACGCGAACGCACTCAGCTAGAGCTTGCTGAGCGTACCGCACTATTACGTTCTTTTATTGATGCCTCTCCAGACCTTATTTACTACCGCAATGCCGATGGTGTTTTCTCTGGCTGTAACCGTGCGATGGAAGAGCTAACCGGTAAGAAAGAACATCAATTGGTGGGGTTAAGCCCGTGGGATGTCTACAGTAAAGAAGTAGCGGAGCATATCGTCGATACTGACCAAAAAGTCTTTGCCGACAATCAAGCGATTACTTACGAGCAATGGCTGGAATACCCAGATGGACGTAAGCATTACTTTGAACTGCGTAAGGTGCCGTTTTACAGCAAAGATGGCCGCCACCTTGGTCTAGTGGGCTTCGGTCGTGATATCACTGAGCGTAAACGCCATGAAGAGTCTCTAGAAAAAGCCAGCCGAGATAAAACCACGTTTATTTCTACAATCAGTCATGAGCTTCGTACGCCATTAAACGGCATCGTTGGTCTGAGCCGTATGTTGCTTGATAGCCAACTGACGGACGAGCAGCGCAAGCACATGCAAACTATCAACGTCAGTGCCATTACTTTGGGCAACATCTTCAACGACATCATCGATATGGACAAATTCGACCGTCGTAAATTGGAGCTGTTGCCTGCGCCGTTGAACTTTGAAGACTTCGTCGCTGAAATCGAAAGCATCTCAGCACTGATGGCAGAGCAAAAAGGGCTGCGCTTTGACCTAGAGCGTTTAAGTTCATTGCCTAAAGCGATTGAAGTCGATGCCACACGTCTGCGTCAGGTCATTTGGAACCTTGTCAGCAACGCCATGAAGTTCACCAAAGAAGGTGGTGTGGTGATGACGGTGAGCGCCGATGTTGAAGAAGATTACGCGACCATCATTATGGAAGTGGAAGACACCGGTATTGGTATTCCAGACGAAGAGCTCGATAAGATCTTTGCGATGTACTACCAAGTGAAATCAGGCAAAGACAACTTACATGCGGTTGGTACAGGCATTGGTTTAGCGGTATCTAAGCAACTGATCAATATGATGGATGGTGACATTACGGTAGCAAGTGAAGAAGGCTTTGGTAGTACCTTTACCGTATCGATTCATGTACCTATCGTTGAGTTAGAAGAGCCAATTATCGATGCTAAGCGCGATAAAGTGCACCTCAACATCTTTATGGTCGAAGACATCGAACTTAACGTGACTGTTGCTAAGTCCTTACTTGAGAGCTTAGGTCACACCGTTACCGTAGCAATGACCGGTGAAGAAGCACTAGTGAACTTTGTGCCTGATGAATATGACTTAGCACTGCTAGACATCCAATTGCCAGACATGACGGGCTTCGATGTGGCTAAGTACTACCGCGAACACTACGACAACTTACCACCGCTGGTGGCGCTCACTGCGAATGTGATGAAAGATCGTCGTGAGTACCTAGATAACGGCATGGACGATGCCATCAGCAAGCCACTTGCAGTTCAAGCAATGCAAGCCGTGATTGATAAGTTCTTTGTTGAACGTATTGAGAGTGAGCAGGAAGTGGTTGCAGAACCTGAGGTGATTGAAGAAGTCGCCCCAACGCCATCACCAGTGCTCAATACGCATTTACTCGATTTAGATATGCTCGAATCTTACGTGGATATCGTGGGTGTGAAGCCTGTTTACGATAGCATCAAGATGTTTGAAGACATGATGCCAGATTACATCGAAGTACTTGATTCAAATATGACGGCCAAAGACCAAGATGGCATTGTCTCTGAAGCACACAAAATCAAAGGTGCCGCAGGCTCAATTGGTCTTAAACACATTCAGAGCGTTGCACAGAAAGCGCAGTCTCCAGATATGCCCGCATGGTGGGAGAACATATCAGATTGGGTAGAAGAAATTAAAAACGAGTATCAAAACGATATACAAGTATTAAAAAGTTGGTTGGAACAGAGGAAATAACATGAAGAAATTTGCATCGGCAGCATTGGCAATTGCACTACTGGCAGGTTGTAGTTCTGCTCCTCAAGTGGATTGGCAAGAAGACAGTCAAATCACCATGAACAAGATGAATGTTGAGTTGAAAAGCAACTTATGGGTAAATCTGATGCCAACTATCGGTGAAGTTCAAGAGCAGAATGTGCATGGCGCATTGTACTTGAAGGCCGACAAAGAACTTCCAGCAAACTTGACCGTTGATTCGCTTATCGTTAAGCAGGGTGACTCTGAATGGGAAATCGATGGAGACTTGCTAGAGCTGCGCACGCACAGTGAGAATCAGTGGGAAGTGGCATTCGTATGGCAAATTGAAGCTGATATGGAAAAGCGCGTTGATTTAGCACTGCTGCTCGATGATGCAGGCAAGAAAGGTTGGCTGGTTGAGAAAGGCATTAAGATCGACAAAGTCTACTAACACAGCCAAACAGCAGATAGAAAAAGGGCTTGCTCATAGAGCAAGCCCTTATTGTTTATGCTAAGGGGGATTAGTCTTCTAGATCGCCACAGAAGCGGTAACCTTCACCGTGAATTGTCGCGATGATTTCAGGTGTACCTGATACAGATTCAAAGTGCTTACGAATACGACGAATCGTTACGTCTACAGTACGGTCGTGTGGCTTAAGCTCACGGCCAGTCATCTTCTTAAGAAGATCAGCACGAGTTTGAATCTTGCCTGGGTTCTCACAGAAGTGCAGTAGTGCACGGAACTCAGAGCGAGGCAGTTTGTAGCTATCACCAGCTGGGCTCACTAGAGAGCGGCTGTTGATGTCTAGAACCCAACCGTTGAATTCGTATTTTTCTACCGAGCGTTTCTCTTCTTGTACTGCGTTAGTGCTCATAGAGCGGCTTAGCAGGTTACGAGCACGGATAGTCAATTCACGTGGGTTGAATGGTTTAGTGATGTAGTCATCAGCACCGATTTCAAGACCTAGGATCTTGTCTACTTCATTGTCACGACCAGTTAGGAACATCAGAGCGATGTTCGCCTGTTCGCGAAGTTCACGTGCTAGAAGAAGACCATTCTTGCCTGGAAGATTAATGTCCATAATTACCAAGTTGATTGAATTTTCAGACAACACTTGGTGCATCTCTTCACCGTCACTGGCTTCAAAAACAGCGTATCCCTCTGCTTCAAAAATACTCTTAAGAGTGTTACGAGTTACTTGCTCATCTTCTACGATAAGAATCTGCGGGGTTTGCATTGGCGGTACCTAAATTTGTGACAAAATTGTGCTAATAGAATAAATTCTAGGCAAAAATATAACATACAGGTAATGTGATTTTGATAATAAATCAAGTTGATCAAAAAAACACTTCTTTCAGTTATCCGCCTTCCTTGGAATTTTGCCAACTCACCAGTATCCGATGGCGACGTTTATTCTATAGGGCTTGTTTACCTTTCGATTCCCTGTATTTACGGGGCCTGAAACGTAAACACCCTAAGATATGGAGCGGATTTTATATTGTTAACAGCATGCTAACAATGCTCAAATGTTAATTCCATTCACTTTGTTGATTTACATCAATTGATGAAATGTAACTGTTATTAATCGTTTAAGAGTTATGATAGAAAAAAGTAATACGAACATAGACGCATCGTTATGGAATGCTTATTCAGAATCTTTCTTTCGTTTTCATGCCGAATGGAAGGTTACCAGCTACGCAGTGATAACTGCTTGGAACCCTTACAGTAATTTACGGTCAAAAGAAGAGAATTGCATAAGTAATCATAAGCTCGAAAAACAATTAAACCACGTTAAATACGTGCCTGTCACGGTAGGCGATCAAGCTTTTGAATGGTTTGAGGAGAGTTACGCAGCGGAGCTCACTCCAAAAGCAGCGATAGCATTGGCGAATCAGTACCAGCAAAATGCCATCTATTACGTCATTGATGACGAACTTTACCTGATTGCTTGTGCTAACCCAGAGGTAATGCACAATCTAGGAGCGATAACATTGCGGCTCGTATAAAAGGATATTACTCACTTGAGCACCAGCTTGAGTGGGACAATTCACGGAGGAACTATGAGAGACATAACACCAGACATTTGTGACCAGTTTGAAGACCAAGTCACCTTGCTAAATTTACCGTTGCAGAACTTCGGTCAACGTACCGCTTTCCATGGCGAAATTGTGACTGTGCGCTGCTACCACGATAATTCAAAAGTGCGCGAAGTTCTCAGCGAAGACGGCACCGGAAAAGTGTTGATAGTGGATGGCCACGGCTCCTGCCAAAAAGCGCTGCTTGGCGACCAACTGGCAATTCTAGGGATTGAAAATGGCTGGGAAGGCATCATTGTTTACGGCGCAATTCGTGATGTGGCGCAGATGTCACAAATGGATATTGGTGTTCAAGCGTTAGGGACTTGTCCGTTTAAAACGGAGAAACGCGATGTGGGTGAAGTCAATGTGACCCTGACAATGCAGAACCAGATCGTCCAGCCTAAGCATTACGTGTATGCGGATTGGAATGGGGTGTTGATCTCGAAAGAGGCGCTGGATTTCTAGAAGCGGAAACCTAATCCAACTTCGAAGCCTTGTTGCCAATCTTGATAGTCGAGTGTGGCGTGAAGATCTAAATTTTCAGTGATTTTTACGCGGCTAGAGACTTCTGCAGCAAGGCTGCTTTCTTCTTCTCGGATGCCTTCTGTTGTTTCGCCTTTGTAAGAACGGACCGTACTCTTCACCGTTACACGATCATTAAAGTGGTAGCTGATACCACTAAGAAGACCACTTTGATTTTGAGTTGGTGAGTTATTAACGCGAGCACCCACATAAAGATCAACGGAATCAAACAGCTCGTATGCGTAGCCGCCATCGATATTCCAAACATCAAAACTGTCGGCTTGGTAGTTTTCACTAGAGATGAAAAGTTTGTGTGGGGACGAAGATGTTTTGCCCGGAAGAGGCGGAAGATCAGTCGCTAGACAAACGCTAGGCACGGCGAACAGTAACAGAAAAATCCATTTTTTCATGTTGACCACTCCTTGTGTCTAACTTTGTTATTAGTATGTGCTAAAAGCTTCTCACTATTAAAGCATAGAATATGAAAGCCAGCTCATTTATTTTCCTTTTAATTCGATCCTAGGAACATTGATCACAGTTAAGTGTTTGTTAATTAGCATCAGTAAAGATCGACACTTTGATCTTACGCGCAGCGTTCAAGATCAGATGAAAGATGGTTAGAAGACTCGGTTTTAAGTTAGATGAGTTGGTTGTAGAAAAAAGTCATCTCTAGTGTCATCTTGGTAAATCATTGTAATTACATTGAAATATCAATGACATTGCGTAGCATAAATCTCTACAAGGCCGGAAAATAAACAATTTTTTGTTGACTCTGTTTACGAAACTCGGTAAACGTAGAGTTAAGCAAACACATAATTATCGTTGAATATTTATTTATGACATCTCACAGCCAACTAGTAATGACCACAACCATTATTATTACCGACACGACCAATGTTGGGGCAGGCTGCTGAGCGAAAGAAATTCACAAAAAAGGCCTGTATCCAACAAGATACAGGCCTTTTTTTATGCTTTTTTATACAGAATTTAGACAGATCTAAGAAGATACATCGGAGGAAGGGATGCGAGTATTAAAGTTTGGCGGTTCATCATTAGCAGATGCAGATCGCTTTTTGAGAGCGGCGGATATCATCGCCAATAATGCGCAACAAGAAGAAGTCGCAGTCGTACTTTCTGCACCAGGTAAAACGACTAATAAGCTGGTTGCGGTGATTGAAGGTGCACTCCGTAATGGTGAAGCTGAGCTGCAAATCAATGAGCTAGAAGCTTCTTTTAAAGCTCTGTTTGGTGATATTCAAGCAGTGTTGCCGAACATTGATGGCGCAGCGTTTGACAACCAAGTTAAAACGTCGCTTTCTCAACTACGCCAGTTCGTTCATGGCATCAACCTTCTTGGCATGTGCCCAAATAACGTCAATGCACGCATCATCAGTAAAGGCGAACGCGTTTCGATTCAATTGATGAAGGCAGTGCTTGAAGCTAAAGGTCAGCCTGCGCATCTTATCGACCCAGTCGAGTACCTCTACGCTAAAGGCGATCACTTAGAAGCGATGGTCGATGTTGAAGTTTCGACTCAGAACTTCCGCCAAAATCCTCTTCCTCAAGGTCATGTGAACATCATGCCTGGTTTTACTGCCGGTAATGAGAAAGGTGAGTTAGTAACGCTTGGTCGTAATGGCTCTGACTACTCAGCGGCGGTTCTTGCGGCGTGTTTGCGCGCAGATTGCTGTGAGATCTGGACAGATGTAGATGGTGTGTACAACTGTGACCCTCGTTTAGTAGAAGATGCTCGCCTGCTTAAATCTCTTAGCTACCAAGAAGCGATGGAGCTTTCTTACTTCGGTGCTTCCGTTCTGCACCCGAAAACCATCGCTCCAATCGCACAATTCCATATCCCATGTCTGATCAAAAACAGCTTTAACCCGCAAGGTGCGGGTACGCTGATTGGTCAAGACACAGGCGAAGATAACCTAGCCATCAAAGGCATCACGACACTAAACGACCTGACAATGGTTAACGTGTCTGGCCCGGGTATGAAGGGCATGGTTGGCATGGCAAGCCGAGTATTCGGTGCAATGTCATCAGCGGGCGTGTCTATTGTACTTATCACTCAGTCTTCTTCTGAATACAGCATCAGTTTCTGTATCGAAGCTCAAGACAAGGCAAAAGCGCAGCAAGTGTTAGCGGATGCATTTGAGTTGGAACTGAAAGACGGCCTTCTTGAACCTGTCGATTTTATTGATGATGTTTCTATCGTGACGCTAGTGGGTGATGGTATGCGTACCTCTCGTGGTGTTGCATCTCGCTTCTTCTCATCTCTTGCTGAAGTGAACGTAAACATTGTCGCTATTGCTCAAGGCTCATCTGAGCGTGCTATCTCAGCTGTGATTCCTGAAGACAAAATCTCTGAAGCAATCAAAGCGTGTCACGAGAACCTATTCAACTCTAAGCACTTCCTAGATGTCTTCGTGGTTGGTATTGGTGGCGTTGGTGGTGAGCTTGTGGATCAGATCGAGCGTCAACAAGCGAAGCTTGCAGAGAAAGGCATCGTGATCCGCGTGTGTGGCTTGGCAAACAGCAAAGGTCTTCTGCTTGATAGTGAAGGTCTGCCGCTAGAGCATTGGCGTGACCGTATGTCGGCTTCAACTGAAGAATTCAGCCTAGCGCGCCTGATTTCACTGGTGCAACGTAATCACATCATTAACCCAGTGTTAGTTGACTGTACTTCAAGTGAGAGCATTGCGAATCAATACGCTGACTTCCTAGCTGCAGGCTTCCACGTCGTAACACCAAACAAGAAAGCAAACACAGCCAGCATGGCTTACTACCATCAACTTCGCGATGTAGCGCGCAGCTCTCGTCGTAAATTGATGTACGAAACAACCGTAGGCGCAGGTCTACCAGTTATCGAAAACCTACAAAACCTAATTTCAGCGGGTGATGAATTAGAGCGCTTCAGTGGCATCCTTTCAGGCTCTCTGTCATACATCTTCGGTAAGTTAGATGAAGGTATGAGCCTGAGTGAAGCGACAAACATCGCGAAACAAAACGGCTTTACGGAACCAGATCCGCGTGACGATCTATCGGGTATGGATGTGGCGCGTAAGCTTCTGATCCTTGCTCGTGAAGCTGGCATGTCTCTAGAACTAGAAGACGTTGTGGTTGATCAAGCTCTGCCACCAGGTTTTGATGACTCAGGCAGTGTTGAAGAATTCATGGAACGCCTGCCAGAGGCGGATGCATACTTTAAAGAGCTGTCAGCTAAAGCAGCGGAAGAAGGCAAAGTACTGCGCTACGTGGGTGAAATCGTTGACGGTAAATGCACAGTAAGCATTGCTGCAGTCGATGAAAACGACCCGATGTTTAAGATTAAAGACGGTGAAAACGCACTGGCATTCTACAGCCGCTACTACCAACCAATTCCACTGGTATTGCGTGGTTACGGTGCGGGTACAGAGGTTACGGCTGCTGGCGTATTCTCGGATGTGATGCGTACTTTAGGTTGGAAGCTAGGGGTATAACAACAATGAGTTCAAGTGATATGGATGTAGTGGTTTATGCTCCTGCGTCAATTGGTAATGTAAGCGTTGGTTTCGACGTTCTGGGGGCGGCGGTGTCCCCAGTTGATGGCACACTATTGGGCGACCGAGTATTGGTTAAGTCCGGAGCTGAGCCGTTCAGTCTAAAGACGGCGGGTGATTTTGTTGAGAAGCTGCCAACCGAGCCGAAAGAGAACATCGTTTACGATTGTTGGGTGGTGTTTGCTCGTGAGCTAGACAAAAAAGGCGTCGAGCTAAAACCACTTGAGATGACGCTAGAAAAGAACATGCCAATTGGCTCTGGTTTAGGCTCAAGTGCGTGTTCTATCGTTGCGGCATTAGATGCATTGAACCGATTCCATGGACAGCCACTTAACGAGACAGAGTTACTGGCACTGATGGGAGAAATGGAAGGCAAGATCTCTGGTGGTATTCACTACGACAACGTCGCACCATGTTACCTTGGCGGTGTGCAATTGATGCTTGAAGAGTTGGGTATCATCAGTCAAGAAGTGCCTTGCTTTGATGATTGGTACTGGGTGATGGCATATCCGGGTATCAAAGTATCCACAGCAGAAGCGCGTGAGATCCTACCATCTCAATACCGTCGACAAGATATCATTGCCCATGGTCGTCACCTTGCAGGCTTTATCCATGCGTGTCATTCTGGTCAGCCAGAACTTGCTGCAAAAATGATCAAAGACGTGATCGCAGAACCGTATCGTGAGAAACTGCTTCCGGGTTTTGCGAATGCACGTCAATATGCAGCGTCTGCGGGTGCATTGGCTACCGGTATTTCTGGCAGTGGGCCGACACTGTTCAGTATTTGCAAAGAGAAAGATGTCGCTGAGCGAGTTGCTCGCTGGTTAGAACAGAACTACGTACAAAACGAAGAAGGATTCGTCCACGTTTGTCGTCTAGATAAGCAGGGTTCGAAAGTAACAGGAAGTGAGCTATGAAGCTTTACAATATAAAAGAAAATGATGAACAAGTTTCCTTTGGCCAAGCCGTTCGCCAAGGGTTAGGTCGCAATCAAGGCCTATTTTTCCCATCGGAATTACCAAAATTTGAAGATATCGATGCGCTGCTTGCAGAAGACTTTGTCTCTCGTAGCACTAAGATTCTATCGGCATTAATTGGAGATGAACTTGCAGAAGAGCAAGTGAATGCTCTTGTTGATGCTGCGTTCCAATTCCCTGCGCCTATCAACCAAGTAAAAGACGGTGTCTATGCACTGGAGCTGTTCCATGGTCCAACGCTTGCGTTTAAAGACTTTGGTGGCCGCTTTATGGCGCAATCTCTTGCTGCGGTTTCGGATGGCGGCAAGATCACTATTCTGACTGCAACTTCTGGCGATACTGGCGCAGCCGTTGCGCATGCTTTCTACGGTATGGAAGACATCAACGTTGTGATTCTTTACCCGAAAGGCAAGATCAGCCCACTGCAAGAGAAGCTATTCTGTACGCTTGGCAAGAACATCCATACTGTCGCGATCGATGGTGACTTCGATGCGTGTCAGGCTCTGGTTAAGCAAGCTTTTGATGATTCTGCACTGCGTGAAGAGATCGGTCTGAACTCAGCAAACTCAATCAATATCAGCCGTTTGATGGCGCAAATCTGTTACTACTTTGAAGCAGCTGCGCAAATGAGCAAGCAAGAGCGTGAAAACCTAGTGGTATCAGTACCAAGTGGTAACTTTGGTAACCTAACTGCTGGTCTACTGGCAAAAGCGCTGGGCTTGCCTATCAAACGCTTTATCGCTGCAACGAATGCCAATGACACGGTTCCGCGCTACCTACAAACAGGTAAGTGGGAGCCAAAACCAACAGTTGCAACAACATCGAACGCGATGGACGTGAGCCAACCAAACAACTGGCCTCGTATAGAAGAGCTGTGTCGCGTTAAAGAGTGGGGCTTGGAGACGCTAGGTAAAGGTGCAGTATCTGATGAGCAAAGCGCACAGTCAGTAAAAGATCTATACGCCATGGGTTACCTGTGTGAACCGCACGGTGCTATTGCTTACCGAGTGCTTGAAGAACAACTGCAAGACGGTGAAACCGGTCTGTTCCTATGCACTGCTCACCCTGCGAAGTTCAAAGAAGTGGTGGATGATATTCTAGAATCAGATATCGACCTTCCTGCGCCACTAGCGAAGCACGCTGCGATGGAGCTGCTATCGGAAGATCTCGACGCAGACTTTGACGCACTGAAGCAAGTACTGCGCCGCGTGCAGTAAGCTAAAAAAGTACAGTCAGTATCAAAAACACAAATAACGAGAGGTGAATGAGCAATCATTCACCTTTTTTATTGCCGGTAAGTTTTAACTCTCTTTATGATTGAGAAACGAACTTAACTAAATGAGATGGAAAGAGAAGCATGCATTTTTTGATTTTTCTTGGCTCAGTGAGAGACAGCACGCCACCACGACCAGCCCGTTTAGGAATGCGAGTCAGTAGAGCGTGTGAAAAACTCATCGTGAGTCAGCATTCGCAACATACTGTCGAAATTATTGACCCATTGGACTATGACTTTGGCGATGTGTTTAAGCCCGAGTTTGCATATCACCGCTCTAAAGTGCCGGAGCACCTAAGTGAGCTGGCAGACAAAATTAAACATGCCGATGGTTATGTGATGGTTAGCCCGGAATACAACCATTCGATGAGTCCTGCCTTGGCAAACATGCTTAACCATTTTGGCAGTTCGCTGTTTTCCTATAAGCCAAGTGCTATCGTGACCTACTCTGCTGGGCAATGGGGTGGTGCTCGTGCTGCAGTGTCGATGCGTACTTTCTTATCCGAGTTGGGGTGCTTGCCTGTGTCGGCAATGATCCACATTCCGAAAGCGCAAGAAGTGTTTGATGAACAAGGCGTGGCTGCGGATGAGTCGGAGCAGGTGCAGTGGGACAGCTATATGAATCGCACTATGCATCAATTGATTTGGTGGGCAGAAGGGGCGTCACTGCAAAGAGATAGGCTTGATCCAACCTCGTTGGCACAAGCGTTTCAGAAAGATCCTTCGCAAAGAAATGCACCTTAGGACGAGTTGCTTTCTATTATCGGAAGGGTTTCGAAGGATCCAGAAACAAAAAAAGCTTGGTCATTGCTGACCAAGCTTTTTAAATTCTAGCAAGCTAGCTTACTGAGAGATTATAGAGACTCAGTAAAAGTACGAGCGATTACGTCACGTTGCTGTTCTGGAGTTAGCGAGTTGAAACGTACTGCGTAACCAGAAACACGGATAGTTAGCTGTGGGTAGTTCTCTGGGTGTGCAACTGCGTCTTCTAGAGTTTCACGCTTAAGAACGTTCACGTTTAGGTGTTGACCACCTTCGATGCGAGGAGCAGTTTCGATTGCTACTTCACGGCTTTCGTATTCACCTAGGTCGCTGATTGCGATAACTTGGTCAGCTTCGTAAGTTGATGCTGCTGCAACACAACGCGCTTCGTTCTTCTCGCTATCTAGTAGCCAGATTGAGTTTAGTAGTTCGTCGTTAGCTGCTTTAGTAATTTGGATACCTTGGATCATCACTATCTCCTAGACCACTTACGTGGTGATTATTGGTGTTAATTTTCGAATTTTTGTCGAGCTAAGTATTATATAGCCAATATCCATTATTTTAATATTGATTTAAGTCAAAAAACAACCAAAAACCTTAATTTTTTGAAGGTGATTTTCTTGAGTTAAATCAATAAAACGTTTGAAAACATACTATTTACAATTTATTTGATAATATAAAAAATATTTAAAAGTTAATTTTGTTGTAAATTTACTACAAAATGAGCTCAAAACTTAACCTTGTTTACGCAACTGCCTGTATTTAGGTAGTCATACTGAAAGTCTAAAGTGATTAAATGACAAACATGAAAAACAAGTTTGGAAACAAATTTATTGGTGCTCACGTATCTGCGGCTGGAGGGGTTGATCAAGCGCCTCTTCGTGCTCGTGAAATTGGTGCGAATGCGTTTGCTCTGTTTACTAAGAACCAACGTCAATGGGTTGCAAAACCACTCGAAGAAAAAACCATTAGTGCGTTCAAAGCAAACTGCAAAATGCTTGGTTTCGGCGCCGAACACATTCTTCCCCATGACTCTTATCTGATTAACTTGGGCGCTCCAGAAGAAGAAAAGCTGAATAAATCCCGCGCGGCATTTATTGATGAGATGGAGCGTTGTAACCAATTAGGTTTAACCTTGCTCAACTTCCACCCTGGTAGCCACTTAAAGAAAGTGTCGGAACAAGAGTGTTTGGCGACGATCGCCGAGTCGATCAACCTCGCGCACAAAGCAGTGCCGAATGTGATCGCTGTGATTGAGAATACGGCAGGTCAAGGCACTAACTTAGGTTGGAAGTTTGAGCATTTGGCTGAAATCATCGAGCAAGTAGAAGATAAAGAACGTGTTGGTGTGTGTCTCGATACTTGCCACACGTTTACCGCAGGTTACGATCTGCGTACTAAAGAGGATTGCGAGCATACCTTTGCTGAGTTCGACCGTATCGTAGGCATGCACTATTTAAGAGCAATGCATCTAAATGATTCAAAAGTCGAGTTCGCTAGCAAGGTTGACCGTCACCACTCATTAGGCAAAGGCGAGATCGGCTGGAGCTGTTTTGAGTACATCGCTAAAGATCCACGTTTTGATGGTATCCCTCTGATTTTAGAAACAATTGACCCAGATATTTGGCAGCAAGAAATCAACACCTTACGCCAATTCCACATGGAAGAAATGGTTAATTCCTAACGGGATGGCAAAGTTGGCATCCTTCTTTCTTAGCTAAGTACATTGAGCGGTTATGCGCTTGTTTTAAACGCCTGAACTCAACGTTGTAATTAGGCGAAGCTAGTTAGGAGGATGACAATATGTCTCGACCAGTTTCTTTTATCCCAGCGACACACTCTCGACGAGTATTACGTTTACCTACTCCAAACCGCCATATATCAGGACAAGGACACTTTCGAACGCCGCAGCGTAATTAGCGTCATCATTATTAGTATTGGTTACTTTGGTTTTAGCCAAACCAGCAAGGTCAATGCGGATTGTCTGTTCATCAGTTTTTGAGAAGCCGTCTCAAGCTGGTGGTAAGTTTTTGTTTGTTTGAGTTTCGCTCGTTAGAATAGAGGGAAATATTAGGACAGGAACTTTCCATGAATCAGTTACCCACGTGGCACGATGTGATCGGCGAAGAGAAAGAGCAGAGCTACTTTGTCGATACTTTGAATTTTGTTGAAGCAGAACGAGCGACAGGCAAAGCCATTTATCCGCCAGCGAAAGACGTATTTAATGCGTTTCGTTTTACCGAGTTCAAAGACGTTAAAGTAGTGATTCTGGGGCAAGACCCTTACCACGGTCCTAATCAAGCGCATGGTTTGTGTTTCTCTGTGCTGCCTGGCATTAAAACGCCACCATCTTTGGTGAATATGTACAAAGAACTGGCGCAGGATATTGAGGGTTTCCAAATTCCTCAACATGGCTTTCTACAAAGCTGGGCTGAACAAGGGGTGTTGCTACTCAATACCGTATTAACAGTAGAGCAGGGCAAAGCACACTCACATTCGAAAACCGGTTGGGAAACCTTTACTGACCGCGTTATTGAAGCCATTAACCAGCATCAAGAAGGTGTGGTGTTCCTGCTGTGGGGCTCACATGCGCAGAAGAAAGGTCGTTTTATCGATCGCAATAAACACCATGTCTTGGCAGCGCCGCATCCATCGCCGTTATCGGCGCATCGTGGATTCTTTGGTAGTAAGCCATTCTCGCAAGCGAACCAGATTCTGCTTCAGCAAGGTAAAGAAGCCATCAATTGGCATTTACCTATGACGGTGTAAAATTTCCTTCTTATATATATAGAAATAAATCAGTACAGCGATCGTGGGAAGACGATCGCTGTTTTTTTGAACACCGTCGAGTCAGGTATTGGGTTTCTCATATACACTTATAAAAAGTAGGTGTTAAGGAGAGACGCTATGATGATCGAAAGAATTCGACGCGAACACGGCTATATGGTCCGTCTGCTGGCGATATTGCGCCACAAATTAAATGAGATTAAACAAGAACGCGCCATCAACTATGCGTTGGTGAGTGAGATCGTGGATTACCTCTCTAACCATTCTGAAAAAATTCACCACCCTAAAGAAGATATCCTCTATCACTATTTCCTCGAACACTATGGTCAGCAAAAGACCATGGAAGACTTGGAGTTAGAACACCAAGTGCTGGCGAGCAAAACCAAAGAGTTCTCACTGTTGATAGAGATGATCTTGCAGGATGCGGTTGTCCCTCAAGAAATGTTCATAAACCAGCTAGAAGACTTTATTGTGACGCAAAAACGCCACCTTGAGTTGGAAGAGCGCCAGGTTTTACCTTTGATTGAAGAGTTATTTACTTCCCAAGATTGGCAATACGTTGAAAGCTTGTGGCATGAGAATGAAGATGACCCAGTCTTTGGTAACACCATCGCGGATCGATATAAACAACTTGCCGCTCGAGTGCATCAAAACGATGTTGAGTTCGTCTAAACCAGAAAAATGGCAAAGTAAACGATTGCGTTTGTGTGGTTTATTTTGCCGCTTTCTTATTTGGTGAGAATTGTTTGGAAATTACTTCGTTACAAATATGAGTGAAAACAGAGGGAAATTCTCAATAGGTAAGAATGGGTGACATGCTTATGAAACTCGCATAAAAGTCACCCAATTTTGCTGTATCTATAAAAGACAAAAGGCACCATTGAGGTGCCTTTTGCGCAAATTATAGTTTGATGTCATCCAGAGTGATGTCGTGACAGACGTCCAGTTCACGCAGCTCCTTGAGCAAGTTGCGTCTATCGTTCATTTCTTCAATTTCTCGCCACTTACGCTTCACTGGTTTCGCGCGAGATTTGCTTGTTGAGGTAGTATCCAGACCAAACAGGTCGTCGAGTTGAAAGCCTTCCATAAGCCACCTTTACCTTTTTCTATCTAAACTGTTGTAACCAGTCCTTGTGGAGCTTTTTTAGTACCACAATAGGCGTGAGGATAACCATGATATATTTCGCATTTGTGTCGGTAACATGACATTTTCGTGCAAAAATACTTACAGAATCACATTTTGCATGCGTTGAAAATGCACAAAAAATAAGCGAACGATCTCACGAAAACGATTAAATGAAGAGATTTGGTATGTTAATTCGAACGGCTTATTTTACTCAATTTTTGAATACTAAGGTTGCATAGCATCGCTTTGATGAAAATGTATCCAATGGTAACAAACCAACACAGGAAATTTTTATCAGATACCTTGTGATTACTAGCCTCATCAAAAATAAATGGTATGTCATTTTGTTAACGGTGTTGGTGCTTTTTATGTTAAGTTTTGATAAACAAGATGTTGCTGTTTGTGAGCGTTAAGTTTTCCTTTTATGTTAACTTTTGGTGACTTTATAGTGAAAAATAACAAGGTTATTTTACTGGTTGCATATTGATTTTTGCTTGTTGAGGCTGCATTATCCGCCCGTCAAAAAATACGCTGGTACGTAAAATGGATGCATGAAGCGACGTTTACGATTCTAGATTGCGCAATAAACATTATTCAAAAAGCTAAGCAGACTTTGACACTTAGCATGCAATCTGGTGGATGGCTCGGAAGCAAAGACCGGCGCAACTCACTTTGAGGTACACATGACAGACTTAATCAATTTGATGAACGACCTCCTTTGGGGCTCGATTCTTGTTTATCTTCTTGTTGGTGTAGGAATCTACTTCACCGTTCGATTGGGATTCATTCAATTCCGCCATTTTGGCCACATGTTCTCTGTTCTAAAGAACAGTCGTAAAGCAGACAAAGCTGGTATCTCTTCTTTCCAAGCGCTTTGTACTAGTCTTGCTGCACGTGTTGGTACGGGTAATATGGCGGGTGTTGCAGTTGCACTGACTGCGGGTGGCCCTGGTGCAATCTTCTGGATGTGGTTGATTGCGATGCTTGGTATGGCGACGTCGTTTGCAGAAAGCACACTGGCGCAGCTATACAAAACCAAAGATGATGATGGCAACTACCGCGGTGGTCCTGCTTACTACATGGAAAAAGGCTTGGGCATGCGCTGGATGGGCGTGTTGTTCTCGATTTTCCTAATCATCGCTTTTGGTTTGGTATTTAACGCCGTTCAAGCAAACTCTATCGCGAATGCAATGAGCAACGCATTTGGTTGGGATGACCTTTACGTAGGTATCGCAGTTGTTGCTTTGTCCGCTGTCGTAATCTTTGGTGGTATTAAGCGTATCGCGAAAGTTGCTGAGTTGGTTGTTCCTGTAATGGCTCTGGCTTACCTCGTTCTTGCGATGTTCGTGATGCTTTCTAACTTAGAGAAACTACCAGACGTTCTAATGCTTATCTTCAAGAGCGCATTCGGCCTGCAAGAAGCAGCTGCTGGTGGTCTTGGCTATGCCATCGCACAAGCGATGATCAACGGCATCAAACGTGGTCTATTCTCGAATGAAGCGGGTATGGGTTCTGCGCCAAACGCGGCAGCATCAGCAACGCCTTACCCACCACACCCTGCATCTCAAGGTTATGTACAGATGCTAGGCGTGTTCATGGATACGATCGTTATCTGTTCGGCGACAGTTGCTATCATCCTGATGTCAGGTGAGTACGTAGGTCAAGCAACAGAAGTGACGGGTATTGAGCTAACTCAGCGTGCATTGAGCTCGCAAGTGGGTGATTGGGGCGGCATCTTTGTTGCGGTTGCGATCTTCTTCTTCGCATTCACCTCAATCATTGCTAACTACTCGTACGCTGAAACAAACCTAATCTTCCTAGAGCACAACCACAAAGCGGGTCTAGGAATCTTCCGTATCGTTGTACTAGGTATGGTGATGTTTGGTGCGCTAGCTTCTCTACCTGTGGTTTGGTCGCTTGCTGACGTCTCTATGGGGCTGATGGCGATTGTGAACTTGGTGGCGATCATCTTGCTATCTGGCATCGTGATTAAACTGGCGAAAGACTACAACCGTCAGTTAAGCGAAGGCAAAGTACCAACGTTTGATCCGAATGATTTCCCTGAGCTGAAATCTCAGCTAGAGGAAGGTATCTGGGATAACAACAAGAAAGATAGCTAATTGATGTCCAATCATCGTTGAAAGCTATCAACACGATTCAAAAAGCCATGCAGACAATGCATGGCTTTTTTTGTACCCTAATGGAAAACAAAATTAGGGAAGTTAAAGTCATGCTTATCGTCGTTTCTCCAGCTAAAACGCTTGATTACGAGTCTCCACTTGCAACCGAGAAGTTTACTCAACCAGACTTGGTTAGCTATTCAAAAGAGCTGATCGAGGTATGCCGTAAATTAACACCTGCCGATGTTTCATCATTGATGAAAGTGAGCGATAAAATCGCTGATTTGAACGTTGGTCGTTTCCAAGAGTGGAGTGAAACCTTCACTACCGATAATGCGCGCCAAGCGATTCTTGCGTTTAAAGGTGATGTGTACACTGGTCTTGAAGCGGAAACTCTTTCTGATGCCGATTTCGATTACGCGCAAGATCATCTACGAATGCTATCTGGCCTTTACGGTCTGCTTAAGCCGCTTGATTTGATGCAGCCATACCGTCTTGAAATGGGCACTAAGCTAGCAAACGACAAGGGCACTAACCTTTACCAGTTCTGGGGTAATGTCATTACCGATAAGCTGAATGAAGCGATTGCTGCGCAAGGCGACAACGTACTGATCAACCTAGCATCGAACGAATACTTCAAAGCGGTGAAGCCAAAGAACTTGGATGCACAAGTGATCACGCCAATCTTCAAAGATTGTAAGAATGGTCAATACAAGGTGATCAGCTTCTACGCGAAGAAAGCGCGCGGCATGATGGCTCGCTACATCATCGAAAACCGTATCGAAAGCGTTGCTGACCTCACTAAGTTTGATGTTGCGGGTTACTACTTCGTTGAAGAAGAGTCGACCCCAACTGATTTGGTGTTCAAACGAGAAGAGCAAAACTGATTTAAGTAAGTTAATCGCGAGTGGATGACTCAGCGAAGTAAAGTACGCCAAAAAGCCGGATAGTTATCCGGCTTTTTTTATGCCTGTTCGATCTGATCTTAATCGAAGTTCTTACATAAAAAGTTTATATATTAAAAAATAGTTGAGTAATAAAGTTTAAAGTTGTATTTTAAATACGACTTTAAAAATAAAGGAGTTCTCCTATGTCAGACTTCAAGCTCACACATAAAAAAGCCTCTAAGTTATCGGAGTACATTGCACTGCGTATTACCAAGTTGCTGAAATTCACTCTGAACATCTTTTATGGCAAGAAATACGCGAAGCGCGCTGTGATTCTCGAAACGATCGCTGCTGTGCCAGGTATGGTGGCTGGGATGTTCAATCACCTTAAAGCGTTGCGTCGAATGAAAGACGATGAAGGTTGGATCCGAGAACTCCTCGATGAGGCCGAAAACGAGCGCATGCACCTAATGATTTTCCTCGATATTGCCAAGCCAAGTTTGGTCGAGCGTTTGTTGGTGTTGCTGGGACAAGGTGTTTTCATTGTTGTGTACAGCTTCATCTATCTGCTGTCTTCTAAAATCGCTCACCGTGTTGTTGGTTACTTCGAAGAAGAAGCGTGTAATAGCTACACTGAGTACCTAGAGAAAATTGATAGCGGGGAAGTGGAGAACGTACCAGCCCCGACTCTGGCGATTGATTACTACAAGCTGCCAACTGATGCGGTGCTAAGAGATGTGATTTTGCGTATTCGAGAGGATGAAGCGGGGCACCGTGACCGTAACCATGGCTTTGCTGATGCTTATGAAGACAAAACTCTTCCTGCCCACCAACTATAGATGAAAAACAAAAAGAGCCGCGATTGCGGCTCTTTTAGATTTGGAATCAATCAGACGTGATTACTTCTTCTTAGCGGTTTTCTTTTTCGCTACTTTCTTCTTGTCGTCTTTTTTCTTTTTCTTCTTAAACACTGGTTTTTTGTGTTTAGGGCGCATTTCTTTCACGAAACGCTCTTTGATGTCTTCTTTTACGTAACGTGCAACGCGATCCATCATTGGTTGGTCGTGCGCTTCTACGATTGAGATAGCATTACCTTTCTTACCTGCACGAGCCGTACGGCCGATACGGTGAAGGTACACGTCTGCCGTACGTGGCATGTCGTAGTTGATTACGTGTGATACGTCTGGAAGGTCGATACCACGTGCAGCTACGTCAGTCGCTAGTAGCACGTTTACAGTGCCTTCACGGAAACGAGCAATGGCGTTGTTACGGCGATCTTGAGGCATTTCACCTTGAATCCAAGAACATGGAATCTGTGCGCTTTCTAGTTGAGCACGAAGCTCTGCTAAACGCTCACGAGTTTTCAAGAACACGATAGTGCGTTCTGCTTGCTCTGTGATGATGTGTTTTAGCAGGGCAAGTTTATGCTCAGCGTCATCAGCACGGTGGTACCACTGTGCAATCTTTTTACGTTCACGCAGTGGTGATTTTGCGTCGATCTCTGCTGGTTCGTTCAGTAGGTCTGCTGTGAAACCTTCTACGCCTTTGCCTTCTAGTGTTGCAGAAAACAGAAGGGTTTGTTTACGCCAGCGACATTCGTTAGACAGACGGTCAACCGTTGGCGCAAAGCCCATGTCTAGCATGCGGTCTGCTTCATCAAGGATTAACCATTCAATCGCACGACAGTCAAAACGCTCTGCGTCAATGTATTCGCGTAGACGGCCTGGTGTTGCTACCACGATATCTTGTGTGGTTGCTAGGATGTCTGCGTGCTCTTGGTATTGAACGCCACCAGTGATGGTGAAGATGTTTAGCTTGGTGTTTTTCGCCAGAGCGCGAGCTTGATCCGCTACCTGCATCGCAAGTTCACGAGTTGGCGTTAGGATCAGAATACGTGCAGGCCCAGGTTTACGACGTGGGAAATCTTGCAGGTATTGCAGTGCTGGCAGGACGAACGCTGCCGTTTTACCAGTACCAGTTGGTGCTGACGCTAGAATGTCACGACCATCTAACGCTTGTGGAATCGCTTCTGCCTGAATTTTAGTTGGGCGTTCGTAGCCCATCTCTTCGATGGCTTCTAGTAGGTTTTGGTCTAGATCAAGTTCAGCAAAGGTTCTGATCACAATGAGTTCTCCACAAGCAAAGCTTGGTTAATGGTTCGCCACAGCAGCATAGAATATAAAAAGGTCGCACATTATAAAGTGATTGGTGACAAGGATCACATGTTATTTCACATCTTAAGATAAAACTCGCGAGTTAGCTGAGTAAAGTCGTCGCTATAACCCTCGCTTGAATGGATGATCAAATGCGTTTCCTGAGTATCACAAGCTTGTTTGGCTAATTCAAACAGTAAACGGTGCACGGGCTTTTTCTGTGATGGTTGCACGCGACAGATACGCGATAAGTGCCACCCTTGTTGTTGCGCCATGGCAATAAATTGTTCGCCCTCGGTAATTGGCAGAACAAAACTGGCGTTACCATCTTGTTCAAGTAGCTCATAACAACATTTGAGTAATGCGGCGTGTTGCAAGGTATCAGTGTGTCTTGCCGTTGCTCGTTGGCTTTGTTTCGATTGCTCGCCACTGTTGAAGTAGGGCGGGTTGCAGATGATGTGTTCAAAGCGTTGCTCTGATTCAAACTGCAATACATCGGTGTGGCGAACGCAGAGTCTGTCTGACCACGGAGATTGGGTGAAGTTTTTCTGTGCCGCTTCGATCGCCGAGATTTCAATATCAAGGGCAGTGATCTGTGCGTTAGGAAACCGCTGAGCGCACATTAATGCCAGCAACCCAGTGCCAGTGCCAATGTCCAAAATTTTACTCTGTGGTGAGCAATTTGCCCAAGCGCCGAGCATCACGCCATCGGTACTGACGGGCATGCCGCTCTCACCACCGTGAATGGAAAATTGCTTGAACTTGAAGCCCTTAGTCTGAAATCTTTCGCTCTTCATGATTGTTTTATATTTACTCAATAATGGAGATAAATGCTCTATTGTTTCTTAATTGTATAGATTGTTATCTTGTTGGTTATTAAATTGTATTCTCAATTGATCGAGACAAAGAACTAGTCATAAAACTCAAGGTAGTGATTTCCACTGCTTTTAAGTTGGTGAACTAAATTAATATGGTGTTTTTTTCTTAAAGGTTGCCAAATGATGGTTACTTCGTCATTATGCGGCGGAAATTTATAGATTGAACCACAGGTACTCATTAACTTTGGGTATACAAAAAGTGGTCGATGCATACACAACATTCATCAATTCAGAAAAAGGGTTATCTGTGAAGCAGACGTTAAAACTAACAGATATTATCGCAGTAGGCTTTATGCTATTTGCGTTCTTTTTGGGTGCCGGCAACATCATTTTTCCACCACTAGCGGGTCAGCTAGCGGGTGATCATCTGATGCCAGCAATGTTCGGTTTCTTGCTAACAGCGGTAGGTCTACCTCTTATTACTATTGTTGCTATTGCTGTAGCGGGCGGATCTTGGGATCACTTGACTCAAGATCTTCCTAAGAAAGCAGCGGTTCTGATGGCGGCGTTGATCTTCATCATCATCGGTCCTGCATTTGCTGCGCCTCGTACTGGCCTTGTGGCTTACGAGATGGCAGTGAAACCATTCTTCCTAGATGCTTCTCAAGCGCATCTGACGTCATTCTCAATCTTGTTCTTCGCGGTAGCAATGACTTTCGCTTGGTTCCAAGGTCGTTTGATTGACTTGATTGGTAAAGTGCTAACGCCTGTGCTTTTCCTTGGCCTTATCGTTCTAGCAATTGCGGTATTCGTTGACCCGCAAGGCGAGATGATGGGTGCGCACGGTGAGTACCTAACTCAGCCGCTGACCAAAGGCTTCCTTGAAGGCTACAACACCATGGATACGTTCGCATCGTTGATGTTCGGTATGCTAATGGTAGACGCACTTCGTAGCAAAGGCATCACTGAGCGTGCAGCAACGACAAAATACCTAATCTGCGCAGGTTGTATTGCAGCTGCAGGTCTTGCGTTCGTTTACATCTCATTGTTCTACCTAGGTGCGACGAGTGCAACTATCGCAGCAGGTGCAGACAACGGTGGTGCAGTACTAAGCCAGTACGTTCAAGCGCTATTTGGCCCTTACGGTCAGATTGTACTTTCAATCATCGTATTGCTTGCATGTTTGACTACGGCTATCGGCCTTATCTCTGCATGTTCAGATTTCTTCAGCTCTAAGACGAAACTGACATACAAGCAGTGGGTTATCATCAACGGTGCCGCTTGTGCACTGATTGCAAACGTAGGTCTGTCTCAGCTAATTTCACTATCAGTTCCTGTACTGTTTGCGTTGTACCCAGTTGCAGTAGCCTTGGTTGCGCTAACATTCGTACGCAGCAAGCTACCAAACCCGCGTGTAGCGTACCGCGCTGTATTGCTAGTATCACTGCTGTTTGCATTGATTGATGCAGCGAAAGTAGCAGGTCTCGACGTTTCAGCATTTAACATGCTGCCACTGTTCGAAGTGGGCATGGGTTGGGTTCTACCAACGTTTGCAGCGATTGTTTGCATGTTCTTTGTTGCTAAATCTTCTCAACCTGATTTGACAGAAGAAGCGGCATAATTGCTGACTCGCAAGATTAAAAAAGCCCGGTGAAGCGATTCACCGGGCTTTTTGTTTGTCTGTCGTTCAGTAAGTTGATACCGACTTATAGCGTGTCGTGAAACTCAACCAACACTTGCTCACACCATTTCTCGATGCGTTCGTCACTCAGTTCGTATTGGGAATCTTCATCCAGCGCTAAGCCGACAAATTGGCTGCCATCTTCTGTTAGTGCTTTCGATGCTTCGAACTCATAACCTTCATTTGGCCAGTAACCGATAAACTGCGCGCCCGTTGCTTTTAGCTCGTCATGCAGTAGGCCCATCGCATCAAGGTACCATTCGCCGTAGCCTTCTTGGTCACCTAAGCCAAACAGGGCTACCACTTTGCCTTTTAGTGGCGTGGTTGCAATGTTTTCCCAAATGGCACTCCAGTCTTCTTGGATTTCACCGAAGTCCCAAGTCGAGATACCAATCAGCAGTAAATCGTAGTCTGCCATCAGTGACAGCGGTGTCTCTTTCACGTTGTGAATGTCGACAAGGTCTTCACCAATGATATTGCGAATTTTCTCTGCTGCCATTTCTGTGTAGCAGGTTGTTGAGCCGTAAAAGAGTCCGATTTTCATTATATTCGTCGTTTTTTGTGTTGCTGTTGTGGCAGATTCTAACCATAAAACGGGGAAGATTGCAGCGAATATCCCGAGGGAGATGATTTTTTTATGGTATTGGTTGGGCACTTGCCTTACTCTCAATACTGTAAATATAAACAGATAAGGAAGCGTTCATGACGGCACAACAGCCTGTCAATCAACAAGATTTTGGTCTTGTTGAGCAATTCTTAGATGCGATGTGGATGGAGCGTGGTCTATCGGAGAACACGTTGGCTTCCTACCGAAATGATTTAATGAAACTGCTCACGTGGATGGAGCAACACAGCTACCGACTTGATTTCATCAGCCTGTCTGGCTTGCAAGAGTACCAAAGCTACCTAGTCGATTTAGATTACAAGCAGACATCCCGAGCGCGTATGCTGTCGGCGATTCGCCGTTTGTTCCAATACATTCACCGCGAAAAAGTACGCGCGGATGATCCGAGTGCATTGCTGGTAAGCCCAAAGTTGCCACAGCGCCTACCTAAAGACATCAGTGAAGAACAAGTGGACGCACTGCTCGATGCACCAGACCCAAATGACCCGGTCGAACTGCGTGATAAAGCCATGTTAGAGCTGCTTTATGCTACGGGTTTGCGTGTGACAGAGTTGGTCAGTCTGACAATGGAAAACGTCAGTTTACGCCAAGGGGTAGTGCGCGTGACCGGTAAAGGTGGTAAAGAACGCCTGGTTCCTATGGGAGAAAACGCGGTCGATTGGATTGAAACTTTTATCCAGCAAGGTCGGTCTGCTCTATTGGGAGAGACTACGTCGGATGTGGTATTCCCAAGCAAGCGTGCAAGACAAATGACTCGCCAAACCTTTTGGCACCGTATTAAGTACTACGCTGTGATTGCGGGTATTGATACTGACCAGTTGTCACCGCACGTATTGCGCCATGCTTTTGCAACGCACTTATTGAACTATGGCGCAGATCTCAGGGTCGTACAGATGCTGTTGGGGCATAGTGACTTATCGACCACGCAAATTTATACTCACGTGGCGACTGAGCGATTGAAACAGATCCACAGTCAACACCACCCAAGAGCATAATGATGGTTTGGTTCATCCATTATCTCATTGGATGAAAGGATTTTATTTTAAGGTGAATTTAATGAGCGTATTACGCCGACTAACTCTGCTGACTTTACCGTTTTTCGTTGCCGCTTGTGGTGCTGAAGAAAGTCAGGCAAAAACGGAAACTCCTGCACAACAAGTCGCGCCAGCGGCAAAACAGAACTTTGATGAAGCAGCGCTAAAAGCGAAGTTTTCTAAGTTGGGTGTGTCTATTCTTGATATCCAACCATCAGACGTTGCTGGTCTTTTAGAAATTCAAACTAATGGTGGTGTGCTGTTCGCATCAAACGATGGTAATCACTTTATTGCCGGTACACTTTACGCCATCGATGATAACGGCGGTTACAAAGATGTAATTGCTGAACGTCAAGCACCTTTGAATGCAGCAAAAATCGCGAAGTTCTCTGACAGCGTGATCGAATACAAAGCGGACAACGAGAAATACGTTGTGACGGTATTCACTGACATCACTTGTGGTTACTGTGTGCGCCTACACAGCCAAATGCAAGGTTACAATGACCTAGGTATTACGGTTCGTTACATGGCTTACCCTCGCCAAGGAGCAACAGGTCCGGTTGCTGAACAGATGGCGACAATTTGGTGTGCAGAAGATCCGAAATCAGCAATGCACAACGCAAAAGTAGATCGCACGTTTGATAATCCAGCGAAAGATCTTAAGCAGTGTAAAGAGACAATCCAAGCGCATTACAACCTAGGTCGTGAGCTTGGTATTTCTGGTACACCAGCGATCTTCCTACCAAACGGTGAGCTAGTAGGTGGTTACCTTCCACCGGCAGATCTGCTAAAACGTTTAGAGCAACAATAATCCTTTAAGGAGCAGAGCCAGTGATATTCGCTGGCTCTTTTCAAACATGATAGAAATTCAACGACGTCCCGAACCGGATCTTTCTCTTCTTCCCGATTCTATTCCTGCCATTCTTAAGCGTATTTACATCAACCGTGGTATTACGGATGTAGCACAGCTAGAGACCTCTGCGCGTGGCTTGCACTCTTACCAACAACTTGGCGGTATTGATAAAGCGGTCGAGCTCTTATTCCAAGCGATTGATAAGAAAAAACGCATTATTGTCGTAGGTGACTTTGACGCTGATGGCGCAACCAGCTCGGCTCTGTCTGTTCTCGCATTGCGTATGCTTGGCAGTAACAATGTCGATTACCTAGTGCCAAACCGTTTTGAAGATGGCTACGGCCTCAGTCCGGAAGTAGTAGATCAAGCGTTAGAGCTGGGTGCTGAGATGATCATGACGGTGGACAATGGTGTATCGTCAATTGAAGGTGTCCGCTACGCCAAAGAAAACGGCATTACTGTACTGGTGACTGACCACCACTTACCGGGGCAAGTGCTACCGGATGTGGATGCCATGGTGAACCCGAACCTCGACAGTTGTGCTTTCCCATCGAAAGCGTTGGCGGGGGTTGGCGTTGCTTTCTATCTGATGATGGCGCTGTGTGTGTACATGCGCAAACAGAATTGGTTCGAGCAGCAAGGCATGCAAGAGCCTAAATTGATGGAACTGATTGACCTTGTTGCACTTGGTACGGTCGCCGACGTTGTTCCACTTGATGAGAACAACCGCATTCTTGTACACCAAGGTTTGCAGCGCATCCGTGCAGGTAAAGCACGTCCGGGGATTCAAGCGTTGATTGAAGTGGCGAAGCGCGATGCTCGTCGTTTAGTTGCATCAGATTTTGGTTTTGCCTTAGGCCCGCGTATTAACGCCGCAGGTCGCCTTGATGACATGTCATTCGGTGTTGAACTGCTGATGTGTAACAACATCCATGCTGCTCGTCGCATGGCGAGTGAGTTAGACGGTTTGAACCAAACTCGCAAAGAGATTGAGGAAGGCATGAAGCAAGAAGCGATGGCTTTTTGTGAGCGTCTTCAGTTTGGTGAAAACAGTGAACTGCCTTACGGCTTAGCTTTATTCCAACGCGATTGGCACCAAGGTGTGATTGGTATTCTGGCTTCACGCATTAAAGAGAAGTTCCACCGTCCTGTTATTGCTTTTGCTGATGGTGGAGAAGGGACGATCAAAGGTTCTTGTCGTTCGATTCCTGGCTTACACATGCGTGATGCGTTGGACTTTATCGATACGCAAAACCCAGGTTTGATCATCAAATTTGGTGGTCACGCAATGGCGGCAGGTTTAACCATCAAAGAGCAAGACTTTGAGCGTTTCAGTCGTTTGTTTGATGACGTCGTGAAGAAAGAGTTGGATGAAGCAGCGCTAAAAGGCGTGATCATGTCCGATGGTGAGCTTAAGCCTGAAGAGTTTTCAATGCACGTTGCGGAGCAATTGCGCTCTGGTGGTCCTTTTGGTCAAGCGTTCCCAGAACCCATCTTTGATGGCGAATTTAAAGTGCTGCATCAAAAGCTCGTGGGTGAGAAGCATCTTAAGCTGATGCTAGAACCGCTTTACAAAGGTCATCCAACCAATGTGATGATTGATGGGATTGCGTTTAACGTTGATTTGCGTCGTTGGCCGGATGCATCGGTCAAAACAGTACGTCTCGCGTATAAGTTGGATGTGAATGAATTTCGTGGCAATCAATCATTACAGCTAATGATTGATCACATCGAAGCCAAGTAATACCGAGAAAATCACTTCTTATAGAGTACGGTCGCCTTTAAGTGGGGCAAAAATTTCATGACCGTGCTCTCTCTAATTGCAATCTGATTTCCCAGCCGAAATTTTCCTGTATCTCCGTCACATTTTTGAGTAGAATTTCTCGGTTAAATTCTATTCTAAAATGTTGAGCCAACATGTTTGAAATCAATCCAATTAAAAACCGTCTGCAGGACGTGTCTGAGCGCACGAATGTCCTGAGGGGGTATCTTTGACTATGACGCTAAGAAAGAGCGTCTAGAAGAAGTCAACGCAGAACTTGAACAGCCGGATGTATGGAACGAGCCAGAACGTGCACAAGCACTAGGCAAAGAGCGTGCATCACTAGAAGCGGTTGTTGAAACTATCGTTCAACTAGAACAAGGTGTAGAAGACGTTGATGGTCTTCTAGAGCTTGCGGTTGAAGAAGAAGATCAAGAAACGTTTGACGAAATCGAACCAGAACTTGCTGAGTTAGAACAGAAGCTAGAACAGCTTGAATTCCGTCGTATGTTCTCTGGTGACCACGACAGCTCTGATTGCTACATTGACTTGCAAGCAGGCTCAGGTGGTACCGAGGCACAAGACTGGACCAACATGATGCTACGTATGTACCTGCGTTGGGCTGAAGCAAAAGGCTTCAAGGCAGAGGTTATCGAAGTATCTGAAGGTGAAGTTGCCGGCCTTAAAGGCGCGACAGTTAAGATTTCTGGTGAGTACGCTTACGGTTGGCTACGTACAGAAACAGGCGTTCACCGCCTAGTACGTAAATCGCCATTCGATTCAGGCGGCCGTCGTCACACGTCATTTGCTTCTGCGTTTATCTACCCAGAGATTGATGAAAACATCGCTATCGACATTAACCCTTCTGACCTACGTATCGACGTTTACCGTGCGTCCGGTGCTGGTGGTCAGCACGTTAACACCACTGAATCTGCGGTACGTATTACGCACGTTCCAACGAATACAGTAGTGCAATGTCAGAACGACCGTTCTCAACATAAGAACAAAGATCAGGCAATGAAACAGCTTCGAGCGAAGCTATTTGAGCTTGAATTGCAAAAGCAAAACGCGGAAAAACAAGCTAATGAAGACGCTAAGTCTGACATTGGCTGGGGTAGCCAGATCCGTTCTTACGTATTGGATGACTCACGCATTAAAGACCTCCGTACGGGCGTTGAAAACCGCAATACTCAAGCGGTTCTTGATGGCGATCTGGACAAATTTATTGAAGCTAGCCTGAAATCAGGTCTATAAAGCTTTTCACCGACAAAAAACAGGATACATCGAAAATGACTGATGCTGTTCAAAACGAAACTGTACAAGAAGCCTCTGCACAAGAAGAGAACAAGCTAATTGCTGAACGCCGCGCTAAACTGGATGCAATCCGAAAGAGCTGCAAAGCGAACGGCCATCCAAACGACTTCCGTCGTGACGCACTAGCGGGCGACCTTCAGAAAGAGTTCGGTGAAAAGACGAAGGAAGAGCTAGAAGAGCTTAACCACGTAGTAGCAATCGCTGGCCGTATCATGGCTAAACGTGGTCCATTCTTGGTAATCCAAGAAACTTCTGGCCGTATCCAAGCTTACGCTGACAAAGCAGTACAAAAAGTACTGAAAGACCAATACCAAGGCCTAGATATCGGTGACATCATCGGTGTGAAAGGTGCACTTCACAAGTCTGGTAAAGGCGACCTATACGTGAACATGGAAGAGTACGAGTTGCTAACTAAAGCACTACGTCCACTTCCAGAGAAATTCCACGGTCTAACTGACCAAGAGATGCGTTACCGTCAACGTTACGTTGACCTAATCGTTAACGAAGATTCTCGTCAAGCGTTCGTAGTACGTTCTAAAGTAATGTCTGCAATCCGTAACTTCATGATCTCTAAACAGTTCATGGAAGTTGAAACGCCAATGATGCACGTTATCCCTGGCGGTGCGAGTGCGCGTCCATTCATCACGCACCACAACGCACTAGACATGCCAATGTACCTACGTATCGCGCCAGAGCTATACCTGAAGCGTCTAGTTGTTGGTGGTTTCGATCGCGTATTCGAAATCAACCGTAACTTCCGTAACGAAGGTCTTTCTCCACGTCACAACCCAGAATTCACAATGATGGAATTCTACATGGCGTACGCAGACTACAAAGATCTGATGGACCTAACTGAAGAACTACTAAGCTCTGTTGCTCTAGAAGTTCTAGGTTCAACGTCAATGCCTTACGGTGAAGACACGGTTGAGTTTGGTGGCACTTACACTCGTATGAGCATGTTCGAAGCAATCAAGCACTACAACCCAGACCACGCGCAAATCCAAGCGCTAACAGAAGAAGACATTCAAAACCGTGACCTAATGGTTTCTATCGCGAAATCTGTTCACGTTGAAGTAGAACCTTTCTGGACATGTGGTCAGCTTCTTGAAGAGATCTTTGGTGAAACAGCAGAACCTAAGCTAATGCAGCCAACGTTCATCACTGGCTACCCAGCAGATATCTCTCCACTGGCTCGTCGTAGCGATGACAACCCATTCTTCACAGACCGCTTTGAATTCTTCATCGGTGGCCGTGAAGTAGCGAACGGCTTCTCAGAGCTTAACGATGCAGAAGACCAAGATGCACGCTTTAAAGCACAGGTTGAAGCGAAAGAGTCTGGTGACGACGAAGCAATGTTCTACGATGCAGACTACATCACTGCTCTAGAGCACGGCCTACCGCCAACAGCAGGTCAAGGTATCGGTATCGACCGCCTAGTTATGCTGCTGACTAACACGCACACTATCCGTGACGTGATCCTATTCCCAGCGATGCGCCCACAAGCGTAATCTCCTCACTGAGTAATGAAAAAACCACCTTCGGGTGGTTTTTTTGTATCTTTAATTTGAACCAATTCAACTATTTGCATTTAAGTTTGGATAGGAAAGGTAAATAAGCATTCGCCAAATCTCAATCTGTTGCATAGTCTTAATATTGAGACAGACTTCGTAAGTCGTAGTCTCGATAATGTTACCCGTTCGCAAAGATGGGTTTGTGGAGCGAAATTTCTATCAACAATCAATAAGGGTTAGAGAATGGCTGGGCAGTTTAAGATGGATTCCATTCCGGGATCGCTAGTCGTAGTTGGCGGTACTTATGAACCTTGGTTATCAGTACTAGAACAAGTGGGATGGAAGTGTCACCAAGTGGGTGACTTACGTAAAGCCAACACATTGTTAGAAGATATTGGACCATGCATCGGTATAGTTGACCTCAGCCATGATGAGTTCAGCCTTAATGGTTTAGCAAATTTAGTGAGTTCTCATAAACACGTGCGCTGGTTAGCGTTCATCCGAGAATCTCAACTCGGAACTGATACCATCTGTCAGTTCATCGTGAACTTCTGTATCGACTTCTTTACTGCGCCAATCCCAGATGCGCAACTACTCAGCACCATTGGTCACCAATTGGGTATGCTGAAACTAGAGAAGAAAGTATGGCCGAGCTTTGGTAACAGCCTAGATATGGGGCTGATTGGCGAATCTATCCCAATGAAACGCCTGCGTGACCAAGTAAAGCGTATCGGTCCAACGGATGTGAGTATCCTTATCTATGGCGAGAGTGGCACAGGAAAAGAAGCTGTCGCTCGTGCAATTCACAAAGTGTCGTCACGTTCGCATAAGCCGTTCTTGTCAATCAACTGTCGTGCGCTTAATGAACAACGCTTCCAAGCGGAAGTGTTTGGTATTCAAGCCGATGAGGACATGGGCCAAAGCCTGCTTGAGCAAGCGGATGGCGGTACGGTTCTTTTCAATGACATCCTAACCATTTCAAAAGAACAGCAGATGAACCTGCTACGTTTCTTGCAAGAAGGCACAATTGAAACTCGTGATGGTGCGAAGAACGTTAATGTTCGTGTTCTTGCTGCTAACTCTTCAGACGTTGAAAAGGCGCTGATTGATGGTGACTTTAACGAAGAGCTTTACCATTACATCAATGTGCTGCGCATCAACGTACCGAGCCTAAAAGAAAGAGCAAGCGACATCGGCATGCTGGCACGTTTCTATCTTCAAGAGTTTTCAAAAGAGTACAACTCGCAAGCTAAGAGCTTTTCTGAAGACGCTTTGAAATCGCTGACTCGTTACTTCTGGCCAGGTAACGTACGAGAGTTGATGAACCAAGTGAAACGTGCGGTTTTGATGTCTGATAGCGTACTGATTGAAGAGCATCATTTAGATCTTCCTCAACGAAATGACTCGAAACGTAGCTTGAAGTCTATTCGTGAAAAGAGCGAAAGAGATGCGTTACTGGTGGTGTTAGAGTCGCACTCAGGTCAGGTCTCTAACGCAGCAAAAGAGCTCGGTGTATCACGTGCAACCATGTATCGACTGCTGAATAAACACAATTTGATTTCAGACCAAACGGTTTAATCGATAACAAGCTTAAGAGAAAGGGAGTGCTGATGCGCTCCTTTTTTGTACTCAACGACCTGATATTTATAAAACTCGATATTTTATATATTCCTTAGTTGAATATGTTATTCAAAAAACTATATGCAACCTAATTTTAGCCTATTGGTTTGTTTTTAATCGAAAGGATAAAAATTGTTTGATAAATATCCTCTGTTGCTTACAATTTAGCCGTAACTCAAAGAGTTATACCACATCAATCACGGATTAATTTTTAGCTAGGAGGCGCAAGATGAAACATTACGTTGCTAACACCACTGCTTGCGCTGATCGTATGTCTGATGCTCGCTCAACCTTTGATGCGACCAAACCAGATTTTACTGGCTCATTAGATTAAATTAATCCGTAACCTTTCTATTTTACTAGGCTGCGGAAAAGTAGCGGCTTAGTCTCAACAGAATCTCTCTGTTTAATTATCCCACTATTTTTCCCAGTCGATTATCTATCGCTATTTGGAGAAAAATTATGCGTCACTCTATCTATCTAAAACTGGCCACGGTGCTTTTGAAAGCCGATCTGAAACGTGAAGAAAAGCAATGGCAACGTATGGTTCGTCGTAGTTCTCATGATATTCCATGGACTAACGAGCACTTACTAAAAGACATTGGTCTGGATAAAGATGGCCGTTCAACACAAGCTAGCGTACCTGACGCGGTAAAAGTTGAACGTCGAGTTCGTCACCTTCGTCGTGTGTTAACTTCGCGAATACTGACGTAATCGAAAGCCCAAGTTGAAACTCCCACACACATTCGATTCAATTTGGGCTAAGAAAAAAGGCTGACCATCATGGTCAGCCTTTTTCGTTATTACGTTTGGTATTGTATTGTTTGCTCGGCGCTCACTATGGGCAAGGATTCGAGTAAGTCGTACCAATCGCTTGGATGTCATTAAGCAACTCTTCACTTAGATGAACATTGATGCTGTCGATATTGG
Source organism: Vibrio owensii (assembly GCF_002021755.1). Taxonomy (NCBI): domain Bacteria; kingdom Pseudomonadati; phylum Pseudomonadota; class Gammaproteobacteria; order Vibrionales; family Vibrionaceae; genus Vibrio; species Vibrio owensii. Next base: position 1,304,522 of record NZ_CP019959.1, on the reverse strand, counting down.
ACTTCAGCTGTTCTAGGTTAGTCGCACCAATGATGTTAGAGCCAACAAATGGACGCTGATTCACGAAGGCAAGCGCCATTTGCGAAGGGTCTAAACCGTGGTCACGAGCTAGGTTGACGTATGCTTCTGTCGCTTTAACGCCTTGTGGTGTGAAGTAGCGAGCAAAGCGTTCCCAAATCGTGCAACGCGCACCTTCTGGTTTTGCTCCGTTGAGGTATTTACCACTTAAGCAGCCAAATGCCAGCGGTGAGTATGCGAGTAGCTGAACGCCTTCGTAATGGCTAATTTCAGATAAGCCGACTTCGAAGCTGCGGTTTAATAAGTTATATGGGTTCTGAATGGAGACGATTCTCGGTAAATCATGTTTTTCTGCCAAACGTAGCAGTGACATCACGCCCCATGGCGTTTCGTTTGAAACACCGATGTAACGCACTTTACCTGCGTTGACTAACTCTGTGAGAGCTTCAAGGGTCTCGATCAGCGTGACCTCTTCTTGCTTATCTGGGTAAGGGTAGTTGAGCTGGCCAAAGCAGTTGGTCTGACGCTGCGGCCAATGCAATTGGTATAGATCGACATAATCGGTTTGCAGGCGTTTTAAGCTATCGTCGATCGCAGTGTGAATATGGCGACGGTTAAGGCTCATGTTTTCACGAATGTATGGGACGTTGCGCGGACCAGCGACTTTCGTTGCTAAAACCACTTTCTCGCGTTTACCGCTTTTCGCTAACCAATTGCCAATGTACTGCTCGGTGAGTCCTTGTGTTTCTGCTTTCGGTGGTACGGGATACATCTCGGCAGTATCGATGAAGTTCACCCCATGATCGAGGGCAAAGTCGAGCTGTTGAAAAGCTTCTTGTTCGGTATTTTGCTCACCAAACGTCATAGTGCCAAGGCAGATCTTACTGATCTCGAGTGATGAGTGCGGTAGTTTTGTATATTGCATTTCACATCCTTGAAGAGTTACCGACTGAATAAGTCATTCCAATATAGGGGATTTTTAGTTGCTGTCGCAAATGATTTAAGTTTCGCTTTGTAGTTAACTCGAAACTTATCAATACGGTAACTAGACTTAAAGGATCTTGTGAAGGAGGTGCATTATGCAGAAGCATCAACTCGACATGTGGTTGCATGGCCACCACAAAGACTCCTATAAAACTCCGAAGGTCTTTGTGATAGGTTGTTCTGATGTCTCTGACTATCTGTTAGCAGTGGAGTACAAACACCAACTAGAGCCAATCAAAGACGGCGAAGATCCGATTCATTTTGGATCGTTAGATTTGGTGAAAGAAGAGCTGCTGAGGTTGGGGATTGATAAAGCGTATTTGAGACTGCACAACGCATACGATGAGTTCGGTAGTGAGGGTACAGCCTCTTACTGCGATATTGAATTGTCACTCGTAACGCATTGATCACTCTGATTGAGCGTTGATGTAGTGCTTCAATAGTATCTGTTCGGTGAATTGTGTCCTGAGGTAGAAACCGCGGGGCAGGGTTTTTATCGGCTTGCCATTTGAACTGTAAGCTTCCGTCAGTGCTTTTGCGTTCGCGGCTTTAGGGCGCAGATGAAGCGCTTCTCCGTGTCTGGCGGAAATTTGATCAAACTTACCCAAAACGATCAATTCCATCAATTCTTCCCAGTCGTTTTTCAGAATTAACTCTTCTTCTTGATCCGGTGACCAAATCAAAGGGCTACCGACGCGGCGTTCAGCTAACGGAATCTCACGTTCTCCCTCCACTGGAACCCAAAGCACACGAGATAGCTTGTTACGCACGTGACTGGTTTCCCATGTTAAGCCTTGTACTCCTGTCAGTGGCGCAACAGAGACAAAGGTGGTTTCTAATGGTTTGCCAGAATAACTGATCGGAATGCTTTTTAGCTCGATCCCAAGCTTAGCGAAATCTTGTTGCGGTTTACTGCCAGCTGGCGCACCTAAGTGCCATTCCAGTAATTGCCCAACCCAGCCTTTATCGCGTTTTAAGTTTTCAGGAACAGTCATGCCTGCCTCTTCGGCAAGCTCTGTGAAGCTTAAGCCCGCAATGTCGTGCGCGCGTTCCATGAGTTCTGCTTCAGATTGTGGTTCTGGTTTCATAATGACAAGGTGGTGTTGGAAAACATCTAGTCTAACAAATTTGAATAAAATCCTCTGTCGAAGATTTCATCGAGCTGGATTAAGAATGATCAATCCATAACTTATCCACAGATTAGGAAGTGACCAATAGGATCTCTAGGTGGGCTGGATGAATAAACAGGGGTTTGATACGTGATTGAGACTTGATTTTATTAAGATATCATGAAGTCTTACCTGTCTAATGTGGATAAATAACCGATTGTGCGATCTTTGACCGATCTGTATTTGATGAAAAGATCATCAGGAAAAATAAGATCAATAAATCATCAGTTTTAGATTTAAATCTTTATTAATCATATTCTTATGTTTTTTGGTTTAAGTCTTTATAAATGTTGCCAATAATGGTTTTGAACAAAATTCTTTGTTGATAGCGTTTTCTTCACAAAGTTATTCACAGAAAAGGTGAATAAATGTGGGCTATGTCTCAGTCTTGTGTTGATAAAATAATATTTGTTCAAAAGATATCCAAAACTGGCCGAAAGGTAATAAATCTTGCTCATATCACATCAGTAAGTTTGCTAGTAATGGGGATATGTGGAAAAATCACGGTAATAAAAAATTATTCATAGAGGTTAGCCAGTGATAGATGGCGATGGTTACCGACTCAATGTTGGTATTGTGATATGTAATAACCATGGTCAGGTCTTCTGGGCTAAACGATACGGGCAACACTCATGGCAATTTCCACAAGGTGGGATTGACGAAGGTGAAACACCTGAACAAGCCATGTTCAGGGAGTTATATGAAGAAGTCGGTCTGACGAAAAAAGACGTTAAGATCATCGCAACAAGTCGTCATTGGTTAAGATATAAGCTACCAAAGCGATTGGTGCGTTGGGACTCCAAGCCTGTTTGTATCGGCCAAAAACAGAAATGGTTTCTGCTGCGATTGGAATGCGACGAATCCCGCATCAATATGCAGCGTGGGAAATCCCCTGAATTTGATGGTTGGCGCTGGGTAAGTTACTGGTATCCAGTTAGGCAAGTTGTTTCTTTCAAGCGAGATGTTTACCGTCGCGCAATGAAAGAGTTTGCATCTTTAGCCATGCCTTTTCGAGAGCGTAAGACGAAAGGGAAAAGAAAAAAGCAACGTAGATAGAGGATCAACATGCTCAGTCAGCTAAGGGAAATAGTTGAGAAAGTCTCCAGAGTCGATGACGTCCATCTGGCGCTCGACATATTAGTAAAAGAGACTTGCGCAGCCCTATGTACTGAATGTTGTACTATCTATCTTGCTAACGACGAAATGCAGCGCCTTGAGTTAATGGCAACTCAAGGCCTGATTTTTGAAGGCGATAGCATCCATATCAACTTCAATGAAGGCTTAGTCGGTTTGGTAAAGCGCAGTGCTGAGCCATTAAACCTTGCTGAGGCTTCTACTCACCCTGATTTTAAATTCTTCCCTCAGTTGGGTGAGCAGGTGTACCACTCCTTCCTAGGCACACCGATCATTCATCGTAAACAAGTGCTTGGCGTTTTGGTTATCCAGCAGAAAACCCCACGTTTGTTTAGTGAGATGGAAGAGTCTTTCCTTGTGACCTTGTCTGCGCAGCTTGCGGTGTTGATTGCACATGCCCAAAATTTAGGTCACTGGCAGCTTGCCTCTAAGCCCACTGTCATCAAGGGGCTTCCAGCTTCGACTGGTGTCGCAATCGGTGAGTTTTGGTTTGATGATACGCAGCCAAACCTAAACGACGTATTTCCAACATCGACATTAGATAAAGAACGTGAACATGAATTGCTTGCGGTTGCCGTCGAGCGAGCTTTGGGTGATTTCCGCCGTATGCGGAAGAAGTTCGATAGTGAAATTAACAAAGACGCGTTAGCGATCTTCGATCTCTTTACTCACTTGCTGAACGATCCTATGTTGCGTGGTGATCTTAAGAAGCAGATCGAGAAAGGTGATCGTGCGGACTGGGCACTGCGTCAGGTTGTCGAAACCTATTCCAACCGTTTTGCTCGAATGTCTGATGTTTACCTGCGTGAACGTGCGCAAGACATCCGTGAACTTGGGCAACGTCTGTTGTACTTCTTGCACAACAGTGAACAAGAACATGCTTCCATTGACCGTCCGGTTATCTTGGTTGCGAATGAACTCACCGCCACATTACTTGCTTCGATTCCAAAGCAGCATCTACTTGCTGTTGTCTCACTTGAAGGCGCAGCAAACTCTCACGCCGCGATTTTGTCTCGTGCGTTAGGTGTGCCTGCCATTATGGGCGCGAACATCAATACCAGCGTTGTCAATGGCAAGAAAGGGATTGTAGATGGCTACACTGGCGAGATTTATCTTGAGCCAAACAGACAGCTTCTGCGCGAGTATCGCAGCTTAGTTAGTGAAGAGTCCGAATTGTTCGCCATGGTGAACAAAGATTTGGCATTGCCAGCGATCACTCAAGATGATTGCCACATTGAAGTCATGCTCAACGCGGGCTTGAGTGCGGATAGCAATATCGCCATCAACTCTGGTGTGGATGGTGTGGGTTTGTACCGAACTGAAATCGCTTTTTTACTTCAGCATCACTTTCCATCAGAAGATGAGCAGTATCATCAGTATCAAGCCATCCTCAATAGCTACGCTAATCAGCGCGTGGTTATGCGTACTTTGGATATTGGCGGCGATAAACCATTACCGTATCTGCCAATTGATGAAGACAACCCATTCTTAGGCTGGCGTGGTATTCGCTTTACGTTGGATCATCCGGACATCTTTTTGATCCAATTGCGTGCGATGCTAAGGGCGAGTGCTGAAAGTGGCAATCTGAGTATTCTGTTGCCGATGGTGTCTGGTATTAAAGAACTCGATGATGCGATTACGCTTATCAATCAAGCCTACAGTGAAGTGGTACTGTTGGATGAACGCATTCAAGCGCCAAAAGTTGGGGTAATGATCGAAGTGCCTTCAATGGTGTACTTGCTACCTGCTATTGCGCATCGTGTCGACTTCGTTTCTGTCGGTACCAACGACTTAACGCAATATTTGTTGGCCGTCGATCGGAACAATTCCCGTGTTGCGGATGTCTATGAATCCATGCATCCTGCGGTGTTGTTGGCGTTAAAACAAATTCATGATGTCTGCCACCAGTATCAAGTACCTGTGTGTATTTGTGGTGAGCTAGCAGGTGACCCATTTGGTGCGCTCTTATTGTTGGGCTTAGGTTACAACAGTTTAAGTATGAACACCTCAAACGTAGCTAAGGTGAAATATTTGATTCGCCATAGCCAGAAAAAAGAATTAGAAAAACTCGTCGAAAAAGCCATGTCATGCTCTTACGGGCAAGAAATCCATCAAATGATGCATGATTTCTTTATTCAACAAGGTTTTGCCGGCTTTATTCGTGCAGGTAAGAAGTAGGTAATTGTGACCATCTCTTTATTCATATTATTGCTCGCGCTGGGCGCTTTTGTAGGCGTGATGGCTGGGCTTCTTGGTATCGGAGGCGGGCTAATTGTTGTACCTGCACTACTTTATCTTCTTCCTCTTGCTGGTATCTCTCCAGAGATGAGCATGCACATGGCGTTAGCAACGTCATTAGCGAGCATCATCGTCACTTCTGGCTCATCGGCGCTTAATCACCTCAAGCTTGGTAACGTCGATATGTTCGTCGTCAAATGGCTGATGCCTGGCGTGGTGATTGGCGGTTTTGTTGGTGCCAATATTGCCGAGTGGATCCCAACTCATTACTTGCCGAAAGTGTTCGGTGTGATTGTGTTGTGTTTGGCAATACAGATGTTTCGCTCCATTAAAACCAAAAGTGAGAAGCCAATGCCGAGTAGTCCGGTCACTGTAATGTACGGAACGGGAATTGGTGTGGTATCAAGTCTTGCTGGTATTGGCGGTGGTTCGCTGTCGGTGCCTTTCTTAAACAAGCATGGTATTGAAATGCGTAAAGCGGTTGGCTCCTCTTCGGTGTGCGGCTGCGTGATTGCCATTTCAGGCATGATTGGATTCATCTTACATGGCTACAAGGTAGAAGGGTTACCTGACTACAGTGTGGGTTATGTTTACCTGCCAGCTTTAGCGGCGATTGCTATGACGTCGATGCTCACGACGAAAGTCGGCGCGAAGATGGCAACCAACCTTCCAACAGCGGTCTTGAAGAAGATTTTTGCTGTGTTCTTGATGTTTGTTGCAGCGACCATGCTGCTGTAAAGTCCACCTGTTTTATTAGTAATAAGAAGAGAATGATTTATGTCTCAGGGATACTTTGAATTTCCCAATATTGATCCGGTTTTAGTCTCTATTGGTCCTGTTTCTGTTCGTTGGTACGGTTTGATGTACCTAGTCGGCTTCATGTTCGCACTATGGTTGGCAAATCGTCGTGCAGATAAGCCGGGTAGTGGTTGGACGCGTGAGCAAGTTTCTGACTTGTTGTTTGCGGGTTTCCTTGGGGTAGTGATTGGTGGCCGTGTTGGCTATGTGATTTTCTACAACTTTGATTTGTTCTTAGCAGACCCGTTATACCTATTCAAAGTTTGGACTGGTGGTATGTCATTCCACGGCGGTCTGTTAGGTGTTATCACTGCCATGTTCTGGTACGCACATAAGAATGGTCGCACTTTCTTTGGTGTAGCAGACTTTGTCGCGCCATTGGTTCCATTTGGCCTTGGCATGGGCCGTATGGGTAACTTCATGAACAGCGAACTTTGGGGACGCGTAACAGATGTGCCATGGGCGATCATCTTCCCGAATGGCGGTCCATTGCCTCGTCACCCATCTCAGCTTTATGAGATGTTCTTAGAGGGCATTGTGCTGTTCTTCATTCTGAACTGGTTCATCAAAAAGCCTCGTCCTTTAGGTGCGGTATCAGGGCTATTTTTAGCTGGATATGGTACATTCCGTTTCCTAGTTGAGTTTGTCCGCGAACCGGATGCACAGCTTGGTCTATTTGGTGGTTACATTTCGATGGGACAAATCCTATCCTCACCGATGATCATTCTGGGTGTTCTAATGATGGTTTGGGCGTACAAACGTGGTCTTTACCAAGACAAAGTCCAAGCAGAAACGAAGTAAGGAATTGGTGTGAAACAGTATTTAGATTTGTGTCAGCGTATCGTTGACCAAGGCACTTGGGTTGAAAACGAACGCACAGGCAAACGCTGCCTAACGGTGATCAACGCAGACTTGACCTACGATGTTGCTAACAACCAATTCCCATTAGTAACGACACGTAAGAGCTTTTGGAAAGCGGCAGTTGCTGAGCTACTTGGTTATATCCGTGGCTACGACAACGCTGAAGATTTCCGTAAGCTAGGTACGAAAACATGGGATGCGAACGCAAACCTAAATGAAGCATGGTTGAACAACCCATTCCGTAAGGGTGAAGACGACATGGGACGCGTATACGGCGTTCAAGGTCGTTCATGGGCGAAGCCAGATGGCGGTCATATCGACCAGCTGCGTAAGATTGTGGATGATTTGACGCGCGGTGTTGATGACCGTGGTGAAATCCTAAACTTCTACAACCCTGGCGAATTCCACATGGGCTGTTTGCGCCCGTGTATGTACAGCCACCACTTCTCACTGTTAGGTGACACGCTGTACCTAAACAGCACGCAGCGCTCTTGTGACGTTCCTCTGGGTCTGAACTTTAATATGGTTCAAGTGTATGTGTTCTTGGCAATCATGGCGCAAATCACGGGCAAGAAACCTGGTCAGGCGTACCACAAGATTGTTAACGCACATATCTACGAAGATCAGCTTGCACCAATGCGTGACATCCAGTTGAAGCGTGAGCCATTAAAAGCTGCAACTTTCCACATCAACCCAGAAATCAAATCGCTAGAAGATTTGGAAACATGGGTAACCCTAGATGACTTCTGGGTGGAAGGTTACGAGCATCACGACCCAATTCAGTACCCGTTCTCAGTTTAACGACTATATTGAATTTTCTAAGCCGCCTTTATGGGCGGCTTTTTTACGCCCGAAGGGTGGGGAAAGGAGGTGCGGGTTTCGCCCTTAGGAACGCTTCGCTCCGAGATGTGAGAGGGAATAAAAGATCCCCAACTCGCTCGTGCCTCGCTCTTGAGGATGACGTTCAGTCACTCTCAAATCAAACGGAGTCATTCCCGAAAGCGACGAAGGAGCGTCGTCGGGAATCTCTTTTACCACAGTTTACTGCGTGATTAAGAAATGAGAGCGCTTCGATCTAGGAGTCGAGAGGTGAATGCTGAAGGGTTCATGAAAGCCGTTTGGCTCCGAAGGTGTTGACGGGACTTGTCCCTAGAAAGACAAAATAAGCTCGCTTCTCGCTTCTCGCTTCTCGCTTCTCGCTTCTCGCTTCTCGCTTCTCGCTTCTCGCTTCTCGCTTCTCGCTTCTCGCTTCTCGCTTCTCGCTTCTCGCTTCCCCAAAACGAAAAAAGGCTCCACCGAAGTGGAGCCTAAATAAGCGATGGTAATCTTATTATTATGCTGTCAGAGCAAGGATAGAGCCTGGTAGCACGATGAACACTGCTAGTAGGTAACCTGCTACAACTGCTTTGTTCTTAATAGCCATTTCTGAAATCACTTCTGCACATTTCACTGGAATCTCACGTAGGAACGGGATACCGAAGATGAACAGTGTCGCCAGAATGTTGAACGTTAGGTGTACTAGTGCAATCTGTAGTGCGAATACTGCGAACTCGCCAGATACCGCTGTTGCTGCTAGTAGAGCCGTGATACATGTACCGATGTTTGCACCTAGAGTGAACGGGTAGATGTCACGTACTTTTAGAACACCTGAGCCTACTAGCGGAACCATTAGACTTGTTGTCGTAGATGAAGACTGAACAAGAACAGTCACTACAGAACCCGATACGATACCGTGAATAGGACCACGACCGATTGCGTTCTTAAGGATGTCACGAGCACGACCAACCATTAGGCTCTTCATTAGCTTACCCATAACAGTGATAGCTACGAAGATAGTACCGATACCTAGAGCGATCAGTGCTACACCACCCATGGTGTCACCAAATGTAGATAGAGGCTCTTTAATCGCGCTTACTACAGGTTTAGTGATTGGCTTGATGAAGTCAAAACCACCCATGCTCATATCACCTGTTTTTAGTAGAGGTGATACCAACCAGTGAGAAATTTTCTCTAGGATGCCGAACATCATTTCCAATGGTAGGAAGATCAGTACCGCAAGTAGGTTGAAGAAGTCGTGGATTGTTGCGCTAGCGAATGCACGTTTGAATTCTTCTTTACAACGTACGTGGCCAAGCGAAACAAGTGTGTTCGTTACGGTTGTACCGATGTTAGCACCCATTACCATAGGGATAGCGGTTTCTACAGGTAGACCACCTGCAACCAAACCTACAATAATAGAAGTTACGGTACTTGAAGATTGGATCAGTGCCGTAGCCACCAAACCGATCATTAGACCTGCGACTGGGTGAGACGCAAATTCAAAGAGTACTTTAGCTTGATCGCCAGTTGCCCATTTGAAGCCGCTACCAACCATAGATACTGCTAGAAGAAGCAGATACAACATGAATGCCAAGTTAGCCCAGCGTAACCAGCGAGTCGTGCTCGAGATTGGTGCTGCTGTAGAAGTAGCTTGGTTCATCATAATTTTCTCCGTGGACCTTTCAGTTCGTTTATTTGGTCTGTTGTTGAAACTGAGGGCGATGTTAGAGATGAAATATTTCAGTAATATTACAGTTCGGTTTCTATGGAGAATTTTTATTATTCTTTTTAATAGTTGTTCGTGAAGAAAAATTCACAAACAAATAAGCCATTGATTTTGTTTGTTTTTGTTTGGGTTTTGTTTTGTTAACGAGTTTTAAGAGAAGATTAAAAAAGTGCGTTTGGCTTCAAGTTTTATGACAGTGTGAAACTGATATATTCGGTAAAACTCTTTTAATTCGAGTTTTATGTAGGTTTTGTCGAACTTATTGTTTGTCGTTGTCACATTTGATATAAAAAGTGTCATCTTCTTTATAGGGCTTGGCTATGTCACATTTAAATTACAACCACCTTTATTACTTCTGGATGGTGTGCAAACAAGGGTCAGTAACAAAAGCAGCAGATGCATTATTTCTCACGCCGCAAACTGTTACAGGGCAAATTAAAGCACTTGAAGACCGTATGAAGGGGAAGTTGACCAAGCGGAACGGGCGAACGGTTGAGCCAACAGAGCTTGGACAATTGGTATTTAAATATGCGGATCGTATGTTTGGTTTGAGCTACGAGATGCTTGATATCGTCAACTATAGTCAGCATTCCAATATCCTATTTGAAGTCGGTGTCGCCGATGCATTGTCAAAGCGACTCGTTAGCAAAGTATTAATGACGACAGTTCCGGAAGATAACAGCATTCACTTACGCTGTTACGAGTCGACGCACGAACTACTACTAGAACGTTTGTCGCAACATAAGCTCGACATGATACTTTCCGATTGCCCGGTAGATTCGACACAAAGCCCTGGCTTGTACAGTAAAAAGCTTGGCGAAAGCAGTATGAGCTTTTTTGCTTCCTCTGAAATCGCCGATGTGAAGTTCCCTGAAATCCTTGAAAAGAAAAAACTGCTCATTCCTGCTAGCCGAACCGCAATGGGACGTAAAGTTCTTCAGTGGTTTGATCGCCAAGGATTGCAACCTGATGTCCTCGGTGAGTTTGATGACGTAGCGCTAATGAAAGCTTTTGCTCGTTACCGTGATGATGTGATTTTCTTGGCACCGACGGTTTATATGTCGGAGATCGAAGATGACCGTAATTTGCAGCTGATCGGTCATGTAGACGACCTTAAAGAAGAGTATTACGTCATCTTTGCTGAGCGAATGATCCAACACCCAGCAGTAAAGAACGTTTGCGATGCAGATTTTAGCCAAATGTTTGAATGAACACGTTCCGTTGCGCAAATAAATAGATTACTATCGACAAAATTATAACTCGAAATTATAAAATCTTTGTAACACAACAAACTGGCCAGGGTTGGGGAAAGTAAGTTGTAGCTAGAGGTCCTGCAGATGAATCTACAAGAAATGGAGAAAAACTCCGCTAAAGCTGTCGTGTTGCTCAAAGCAATGGCAAATGAGAGACGCCTACAAATCCTGTGCATGCTGCATAACCAAGAGCTTTCGGTTGGAGAACTTTGCGCAAAACTAGAGTTGAGCCAGTCGGCATTGTCTCAACACTTAGCTTGGCTTCGACGCGATGAATTGGTTGCGACACGAAAAGAAGCACAAACGGTGTACTACACATTAAAGAGTGATGAAGTGAAGGCATTAATCCAAACACTTCATGGCCTTTATTGTGCAGAAGCCATGTGATGACAGGTCACATACAAGAAAAGCTGGCATTGCCAGCTTTTTTATTGTCTTGAATTCGAGCTACACGAATTTTAGATATAAAAAAACCGGCAAGAGCCGGTTTTTTCTTCACTGTAAAATCAAGTTTCTATTAAAGAGCTTTGATTTGTGCAGCGAAACGAGACTTATGACGTGCTGCTTTGTTCTTATGAACAAGGCCTTTAGTCGCCATACGGTCTAGGATAGGTGTAACTGCAGCGAATGCAGCAGTTGCAGCTTCTTTGTCGCCTGCTTCGATAGCAGCAACAGTTTTCTTCATGTAAGTACGCATCATTGAGCGACGGCTAGCATTGTGCTGACGACGTTTCTCAGCTTGGATAGCGCGCTTCTTAGCAGATTTACTATTTGCCAAGGGTCTAACTCCCAAAAACTTATTTCTATGACAATTTAAGGGCGAGGACTATCCCTCATTTGCGCCTAAATGTCAAATGATTTGTGCAAAAACCAATCGAAACCAAAACAAATTTTGGTAACAAAGGTCATCGCGGTTAAGATGGCGGGGATTCTAACAGCATTTTTAGACCATTGCTAATAATTATCCGCCTAGATCTAACAATAAACGGATATATTTTTAACGCCCATTTGTAGCTTTCAAAGGCTTAGAGGAATAGGGTTGGCTATCTTTTGGTGATATTCCGAGGTTACAGTGAGTAAACGACTGCTCAAGTCTGGCATGATCGTCAGTGCCATGACATTAATTTCGCGCGTCCTAGGTTTAGTTCGTGATGTGGTAGTAGCAAACTTGATGGGTGCAGGCGCGAGTGCCGACGTCTTCTTCTTTGCCAATAAAATCCCTAACTTTTTACGCCGTCTGTTTGCTGAAGGCGCGTTTTCTCAAGCTTTTGTGCCAGTACTAACCGAAAGTCACGCACAAGGGGATATGGATAAAACCCGCGAGTTGATTGCTCGTGCGGCCGGTACGCTAGGCGTGATTGTTTCTATTGTTACCATACTCGGGGTTTTGGGTTCTGGTGTAGTAACGGCGCTGTTTGGTTTTGGTTGGTTCCTAGACTGGATGCATGGCGGCCCGGCAGCTGAGAAATTCGAACTTGCTAGCGTCATGCTCAAGATTACCTTTCCTTATTTATGGTTCATCACTTTTGTTGCGCTTTCTGGTGCGATTCTCAATACCTTAGGTAAGTTTGCAGTCTCTTCTTTTACGCCTGTCTTCCTCAACGTGATGATCATTTTGGCGGCGTGGTTTATTTCGCCTCAGATGTCGCAACCAGAAATCGGTCTTGCGATTGGCGTATTGCTAGGTGGCCTTGTTCAGTTTCTATTCCAGATTCCCTTCCTTATTAAAGCGGGAGTGATGGTTAAGCCTAAATGGGGCTGGCGCGATCCGGGTGTGGTGAAGATCCGTACCCTAATGATTCCTGCTCTGTTTGGTGTGTCGGTAAGCCAAATCAACTTACTGTTTGATACCTTTATTGCCAGTTTCCTACAAACCGGTTCGATCAGTTGGTTGTACTATTCCGATCGCTTATTGGAATTCCCATTAGGTTTGTTTGGTATCGCGATTGCCACGGTGATTCTTCCTGCATTGTCACGTAAACACGTAGACGCACATAGTGAAGGTTTTGCACACACCATGGATTGGGGCGTACGCATGGTTACCTTACTCGGTATTCCTGCAATGCTTGGTTTGATGGTACTAGCGAAGCCAATGTTGATGGTGCTATTCATGCGCGGTGAGTTTTCTCCGCAAGACGTACATCAAGCCTCTCTCTCTTTATTGGCGTATGCATCAGGTCTGCTTAACTTCATGCTGATTAAAGTGCTTGCGCCAGGTTACTACTCGCGTCAAGACACCAAAACCCCAGTGAAGTACGGCATCATTGCGATGGTGACGAATATGGTCTTCAACGCGATCTTTGCATACTTCTACGGTTACGTTGGTCTTGCTATCGCAACGGCGCTTTCTGCTTTTGTAAACATGGCGCTGCTATACCGCGGCTTGCACATTGCCGGTGTGTACCAAATCACTAAGCGAACTGTCTTCTTTATTATACGTTTGGTGATAGCTGGCGCAGCGATGGTTGCGGCTATCTTATGGCAACTTGAAGACATGTCTGTGTGGCTGGATTGGAGCTTTGCTCACCGTAGTGGCGTGCTAGGAATGTTGATTGGACTTGGTGCTGTCGTTTACCTAGCCGTTGTGTTTTTACTCGGCGTACGTTTAAAAGACCTAAAAGCTGGGACAGAATAAGGTTGATTGGTATATAATCCGTCAGTTTCACACAGTGCAAAGTAAAAACAGAGGCATAAAGCAGTATCCAATGGAACTGATCAGAGGCATTCACAATATCAAGTCGCGCCATCATGGTTGCGTGCTGACTATTGGCAATTTCGATGGCGTACATAGAGGCCATCAACAAGTATTGCAGCAAGTGTCTGAGCAAGCGGAGAAACTTTCGTTGCCTTCGGTTGTGATGACCTTTGAACCTCAGCCTATGGAGCTGTTTGCTCGAGATAAGGCACCTGCGAGGTTAACGCGACTGCGTGATAAGTTTGTTCAGCTGAGTAAGCTCGACATTGATCGCTTGCTTTGCGTTAACTTCAATCGTCATTTTGCTGACCTAACGGCGGAAGAGTTTATCCGTGACTTGTTGGTTGGTCGATTGGGTGTTAAGTTTCTTGTCATTGGCGATGATTTCTGTTTCGGCAAAGGTCGAACAGGTAATTTTGCAATGTTACAAGAAGCAGGGGAAAAATACGGCTTTGAAGTCGTAAGTACCCAAAGCTTTTGTTTACAGCAATTACGAGTGAGTAGCACTGCGATTCGCAAAGCGCTGGCTCGTGATGATCTGCATTCCGCACAAGAGATGCTGGGAAGAGATTACAGCATCAGCGGTCGTGTTTCACACGGAAGAAAGCTAGGTCGAACCATTGGGTTCCCAACGGCAAATATTCCGTTGAAGCGCTGTGTTTCTCCGGTTTCCGGAGTCTATGTTGTTCAAGCGCTTGGCTTAGGAGATAAGCCGATTGGTGGCGTTGCTAACATTGGTCAACGACCGACAGTTAATGGTGTTCGCCAACAGTTAGAAGTACACTTATTCGACTTTCATGCTGATTTATATGGTAAACAGCTAGAAGTGAAACTTTTGCATAAACTTAGAGACGAGCAAAAGTTTGAGTCGTTTGAAGCACTTAAACAACAAATCGTATTGGATGCTGAAGCAGCAAGGGTGTGGCTGCGTCAGCTTAAGCGTTGAGCGGTTTATTCCACCGTTCAACATAATGTCTAATTTTCGCCCAATATAACGGAATTAAGAATCGATGAGTGAGTATAAAGATACCCTGAACTTACCTGAAACAGGGTTTCCAATGCGCGGCAACCTGGCTAATCGTGAGCCAGAAATGCTTAAGCGTTGGTACAAAGAAGATCTTTACGGTGAAATCCGTAAAGCTAAAAAAGGCAAAAAGTCATTCGTACTGCACGATGGCCCTCCTTATGCGAACGGTGACATTCACATTGGTCACGCACTAAACAAGATTCTTAAAGACATTATTATTAAATCCAAAACACTTTCAGGTTTTGACGCACCTTACATCCCAGGCTGGGACTGCCACGGTCTACCAATCGAATTGATGGTAGAGAAGAAAGTCGGCAAACCAGGTCAAAAAGTGACAGCAGCTGAGTTCCGCGAGAAATGTCGTGAGTACGCTGCAGGTCAGGTTGAAGGTCAAAAAGAGAGCTTCAAGCGTCTTGGCATCATGGGTGAATGGGACAAGCCATACCGCACTATGGATTTCGCAACTGAAGCGAACATCATCCGTGCACTTGGTAAGATCGCAAGCAAAGGTCACCTACTGAAAGGTTTTAAACCAGTTCACTGGTGTACAGACTGTGGCTCAGCTCTTGCTGAAGCGGAAGTTGAGTACAAAGATAAAGTATCGCCATCTATCGACGTTCGTTTTAAAGCGGCTGACGAAGCGGCGCTGCTATCTAAGTTTGAACTGACAGAAGGTCATGAAGGTCACGGTGACGTATCTATCGTTATCTGGACAACAACACCTTGGACACTGCCAGCAAACCGCGCAGTATGTCTACGTGATGATCTAGAGTACGTACTTATCCAAACAGAAGGCGACAACGCTGAGCGTATCATCGTTGCTGCTGAGCTGGCGAAAGACGTAATGGACCGTGCAGGTATCGAGCACTTCCACAACCTTGGCTTTGCTAAAGGTGCGGATCTTGAGCTTTCTCAATTCCAACACCCATTCTACGATTTCACTGTACCGGCGATCCTTGGTGATCACGTTACGACTGATTCAGGTACTGGTGTTGTTCACACTGCACCTGGTCATGGTCAAGAAGACTTCGCGGTTGGTAATAAGTACAACCTAGAAGTAGCAAACCCAGTTGGCTCAAACGGCGTTTACCTACCAGATACAGAGCTATTTGCTGGTCAGCACGTATTTAAAGCGAACGATGCGGTAGTAGAAGTACTGAAAGAAAAAGGTGCACTACTACACCACCACGCTTACGAGCACAGCTACCCGCACTGTTGGCGTCATAAGACTCCAATCATCTTCCGTGCTACGCCTCAATGGTTCGTTTCTATGGACCAAGCTGGCCTACGTGCTAAAGCACTAGAGTCAATCAAGAACGTAGAGTGGATGCCTGAGTGGGGTCAAAGCCGCATCGAAGGTATGATCGAAGGTCGCCCTGAGTGGTGTATCTCTCGTCAACGTACTTGGGGTGTGCCAATTGCTCTGTTTGTTCATAAAGAAACAGCAGAACTTCATCCAAACACGCTAGAGCTGATCGAGAAAGTCGCTAAGCTGGTTGAAGAGAAAGGCATCCAAGCATGGTGGGATGTCGATGCAGCTGAACTACTAGGTGCAGACGCTGACCAATACGAAAAAGTACTAGATACGCTAGACGTATGGTTCGATTCAGGTGTGACTCACTTCTCTGTTGTTGATGCTCGTGAAGAGTACAACGGCAACAGTGCAGACCTATACTTAGAAGGTTCTGACCAACACCGTGGTTGGTTCCAGTCTTCTCTAATTTCATCTATCGCGATGAAAGACGAAGCGCCTTACAAACAAGTACTGACACACGGTTTCGTGGTTGACGGTCACGGTCGTAAGATGTCTAAATCTATCGGTAACGTGGTTGCGCCAAAAGACGTAACTAACAAGCTAGGTGCTGACATTCTTCGTCTATGGGTTGCTTCTACAGATTACACTGGTGAAGTTGCGGTTTCTGATGAAATCCTAAAACGTAGTGCAGATGCTTACCGTCGTATCCGTAACACAGCGCGTTTCTTCCTTGCTAACCTAAGCGGCTTCAACCCTGAAACAGACATCGTTCCTGTTGAAGAGATGGTTGCGCTAGACCGCTGGGCGGTTGGTCGTGCACTAGCAGCACAAGAAGAGATTGTTAAAGCATACGAAGAGTACAACACACACGGTGTAACTCAGCGTCTAATGCAATTCTGTTCAATCGAAATGGGCTCTTTCTACCTAGACGTAATTAAAGACCGTCAGTACACAGCAAAACGTGGCAGCAACGCTCAACGTAGCTGTCAGACAGCACTTTACTACATCGTAGAAGCGCTAGTTCGTTGGATGGCGCCAATCATGTCGTTCACAGCAGATGAAATCTGGAACGAAATGCCAGGTCAACGCGACAAGTTCGTATTCACTGGTGAGTGGTTCGACGGCTTATTCGGTCTTGCTGAAGGTGAAGAGCTGAACAACGAATTCTGGACTGAGATCCAAGCGGTTCGTGGTGCGGTTAACAAACTTCTAGAAGATGCGCGTAAAGAGAAAACCATTGGTGGTGCACTACAAGCTGAAGTGACTCTATTTGCTGATGACGCACTAGCGGCGAAGATCAACAAACTTGAAGATGAACTGCGCTTTGTTCTACTAACATCTGCTGCGAAAGTTAAGCCTCTAGGTGAGAAGACGGGTGCAGCACAAGCGACAGATATCGAAGGCTTGTTTGTTGAAGTAGCAGCTGCTGAAGGCGAGAAGTGTGACCGTTGTTGGCACCACACGCCAGACGTAGGCACAATCGAAGGTCACGAGAAGATCTGTGGTCGTTGTGTGTCTAACGTAGACGGCGAAGGTGAAGTACGTAAATTCGCGTAATTGCCTAGAACGACTGAACTTTTTTTTAAATTAACAGCCCCAGTATTTACTGGGGCTGTTTGTAGGTAAAGTAATGAGTGAAAAAGCACTGACGTTAAAGCAATCTGGAGTTCGCTGGCTGTGGTTAGCAATTCTGGTATTTATTGCAGATATTGGCATCAAATTGGTGGTGATGGACAACATGGGCTACGGATGGGCAAACCGAATTGAGGTGCTGCCATTCTTCAACCTACTTTATGTTCATAACTACGGTGCAGCATTCAGCTTCTTGAGCGATCAAGCAGGTTGGCAGCGCTGGTTGTTTACAGGTATCGCGTTTGTTGTGACAGGTCTTTTGACCTACTGGATGAGCAAGCTTCCAGCCAAAGAAAAGTGGAACAACATCGCTTACGCACTGATTATTGGTGGTGCAGTGGGCAACGTGTTTGACCGTGTTGTTCACGGCTTTGTTGTTGATTACCTAGACTTCTTCTGGGGTAACTACCACTGGCCAGCATTCAACCTTGCAGATACAACGATCTGTATTGGTGCGGCAATGATCATTCTTGATGGCTTCCGCAAAAAGGACGCTGACAAGTAATCTTTTGCGATATATCGAATAACCCTAAGCGTCGTCCGTTGATTCGGACGACGCTTTTTATTATGTTGGAGCCCAATCCGCGCATCTTCGTACAATAAAAAGCAATCACAGTACGTGATCAGATAGGGCGCAGGAAACCCAAGAACAAGGAAGCAGTAACGTGACAACAATAAATCAAGATTCAGCAGTAACGCTGCACTTCACCATCAAAATGCAAGATGGCTCTGTAGCGGACAGCACGCATAATATGGGCAAGCCTGCTAAGTTCATTATGGGCGATGGCAGCTTGAGTGAGAACTTTGAGCAATGCCTACTAGGCTTACAAGTAGGCGAGCAAAAGGCAATTGAACTAAAAGCGGCGGACGCTTTTGGTATGCCAAACCCAGACCATATCCACCATATGGACCGCACTAAATTTGTTGGCGAAGCGGAAGTTGAAGTCGGCACGATCATGGCATTTAGCGGTCCTGATGGAATGGAAATCCCGGGCATCATTACTGAGATTGCTGGCGACTCAGTAACTGTGGACTTCAACCATCCACTCGCGGGACAAGACGTGACTTTCGAAGTCGAAATTTTGTCAGTAGAATAGCGAACCAAATAAAAGATAACTTCCATGAGCAATGAAATGAAAATCCTGTTAGCTAACCCACGTGGTTTCTGTGCTGGTGTTGACCGCGCGATTAGCATCGTAGAGCGTGCGCTAGAGATGTACCAGCCACCTATCTATGTTCGACATGAAGTGGTGCATAACCGTTTTGTGGTTGAAGGTCTAAAACAGCGTGGTGCTATCTTCGTTGAAGAACTGCACGAAGTGCCAGACAACAACATTGTGATTTTCTCCGCTCATGGTGTATCCCAAGCTGTTCGTCAAGAAGCGAAGTCTCGTGACCTAACGGTATTCGATGCGACCTGTCCGCTGGTAACCAAAGTACATATGGAAGTAGCGCGTGCAAGCCGTCGCAATATGGAAGTGGTACTGATTGGTCACGCTGGTCACCCAGAAGTGGAAGGCACGATGGGTCAGTATTCAAGTGATACAGGCGGCATGTACCTTGTGGAAACGCCAGCCGATGTTGAGAAGCTAAAAGCGATCGTGAAAGATCCATCGGATCTGCACTACGTGAGCCAAACGACACTGTCTGTTGATGAAACTGCTGACGTAATTGAAGAGCTACGTCGCGTATTCCCAGACATCCAAGGTCCTCGTAAAGACGACATCTGCTACGCGACGCAAAACCGTCAAGATGCCGTGCGTGAGCTTTCTGCTGATGTTGATGTGATGGTTGTCGTGGGTTCTAAAAACTCATCGAACTCAACGCGCTTAAAAGAGCTGGCTGAAAAACTAGGCACACCAGGTTACCTAACAGACTGCCCAGAAGACATTATGCCTGAGTGGTTTGAGGGTAAGGTAAAAGTTGGCGTGACGGCGGGGGCATCTGCACCAGAAGAGTTGGTGAATCAAATCTTAGATCGCATTAAAGAGTTGGTTGGCGCAGAAGCGGTTGATGAAGTGCTTGGTCGTGAAGAGAACATGTTCTTCGAAGTACCAAAAGAACTGCAAATCAAGCAAGTCGATTAAGACGAGTCAAACACCAAAAAGGCGACCACAAGGTCGCCTTTTTCATTGGTAATTTCTACATGATTTCGCCAGAATTTGAGCTTAGTGACTGATACCTAATAGCTCTTTGAGCACCTTTAGGTAACGACGGCTCACCGGGATCTCAAAACCTGTTTTGGTAATGATTTCGGCCAATCCGTTTTCTAACAGCTTAATCTCGCTGATGGCTTTGATGCTAACCAGATACTGTCGATGACAACGCACCAATGGGGTTTTCTCTTCCAAGGTTTTTAGCGTGAGCTGTGTGCTGGCTGTTTGGCTGGTGGAACGTACATGTACTCCACTGATGTCACTGTAAGCACACTCAACCGTTTCGGTTGCCATGATCACAATGCGGTTGTGTCCAATGCAAGGAATCTGATCTAGGCTCTCTGGGGCGATGGCAGACAGTTGCTGAGTGAGCGCGGATTGACTCATGACTTTATTAAGGCGTTTTACTGTTTTCGTCAAACGACATGGATCGACGGGTTTCAGCAGGTAATCAAACGCATTGTCTTCGAAAGCTTGAATCGCATATTGGTCGTAAGCGGTCACAAATACCACGTAGGGCATGGTCTCTGGATCTAACATACCCAGTAGCTCGATGCCCGTCACCTGAGGCATTTGGATATCTAGGAAAACCACATCCGGTTTCAGCTCATTGATTTTCTTAAGCCCCATGATGGCGTTTGACGCATCGCCAATCACTTCTATGTGACCCGTTTCAGCCAATAGTTCTGCCAACTCTTCACGAGCAAACTGTTCATCATCAATGACGAGAGCGGTTAACATCCAAAATTACCTTTATGCGTTTTAACTGTGCTTATCGCGAGTGGGGAATGATAAAACTCATTTTAGTAAATTGGTGCTGCTGATAGGTAATTTTTAGCGCTGAATCACGCCCAAATTGATTCGATAAGCGCTTGTCGACAATTTCCATGCCTAAACCAGAATGATTCTCTTTTGGCGGCTGGTAGCTTCCTGCGTTGTCCTCAACCGTTATCAGTGCGCCTTGCGGGTGTGTTTGGCTGTAAATCTTTACTTTGCCACCTTCTAGCATATTGGAAATACCATGTTTGATGGCGTTCTCAACTAGCGGTTGAAGAGTAAAGCTCGGTAACTTGATATCGAGCAGTTCTGGTTCAATGTTGATCTCGACTTCCAATCGATCAGTAAAGCGCGCTTTCTCAATAGAAAGGTAAGAATCCACATGTGCTAACTCTTCTTTCAGCGTCACCGTATTGATGTTCTGTTTTAAGTTACTGCGGAAGAAGTGCGACAAGTTTTGGATCAGTTCTCGTGCTTTATCAGGGTTACGACGAGTAATGGCACTGATGGTATTAAGTGCATTGAACAAAAAGTGTGGGTTCACTTGAGCGTGCAGCAGTTTGATTTCTGCTTGAGCCAGTAGGGTTTGCTGCTGCTGATAATCGCCATACAAGATTTGGCTCGATAGAAGCTGAGCAATGCCTTCTGCCATTGACATGTTCGCAGTAGAGAACAGTTTGCGTTTTGGCTCATAGAGTTTGATAGTTCCCACTACCTCTTTACCTGCGCGCAAAGGAATGATCAGCGCAGAGCCCAACTTACAATCTTTCGCTAATGAGCATTGGTAAGGGCGCTCACTGCCATCAAGGTAGATAATGTCATTCTTCTCCATTGAATCGAGTGTGCTTTGCGATGAGATTGGAGTATTTGGCCTATGGTGATCATCACCGATGCCAACGAAAGCCAGAATCTTTTCTTGGTCAGTAATAGCGACCGCGCCTACTTTGGTTTCTTCATAAATGATGCGGGCGATCTTATCGGCATTTTCGCTGTTAAATCCGGTGCTGAGAATACCAACTGAGCGGTCGGCAATGCTTAATGCTCGGCGGGAAAAGGTCGCCGAATACTTTTCAAAAATGGTTTTACGATCTTGCAGAATACTCATAAACAGAGCAGCACCAACGGAGTTCGCGATGATCATTGGGGCTGCAATCGCTGAAACGAGTTCATAGGCTTGGTCGAATGGTTTTGCAACGGCAAGCAACAGAATCATCTGTACGATCTCTGCTACGAAGGTCACGCTGAATACCACGCTTGGATTAAACAGCATTGCGCCTTTGTTGCGCTTAATCAGGTAAACGTGCAATAAGCCGCCAATTAAGCCTTCAGCTGTGGTCGATATAGCACAGGCTAAGTCTGTAAACCCCCCTAATGTGTAGCGATGGATGCCGCCAGTAAAACCAACCGCAAAGCCGACAACCGGCCCGCCAAATAATCCGCCCATTACCGCACCAATAGCACGAGTGTTGGCGATGGCGTCGTTAATCTGTAAGCCGAAGTAGGTGCCTAGGATACAAAAGCCAGAAAAGAGCACATAACAAATGAGCCGATGGCTGAGGCGTGAAGAGATACTCAGCAGAGGCAAAATGATCGGCGTTTTACTCAGCATGTAAGCCAGCACTAAGTAAACACACATTTGTTGTAGAAGGGAGATGACCAGTTCCATAACGAACCTAACCTAAAAATGATGTTTTTATTGTAAGTGAATTAAATCTTCGAAGAGAAACAAAAAGAGCCTGCGAAGGGCAGGCTCTTGGTTTTATCCAGATATCGATAATGAATCGGTTAGCAAGCGAAGGTATTCATTATGCGGTTTCTGAGGCTGCTTGTGGCTTCTCGTCATCTGCTAGCTCAGTCTCACCTTTGCCTTTAGAAATCTTGATAACGTAAGCCGTTACCGCTAGTGAGAACACAATACCTACGATGGTTGAGATTTGCATTGGCAGACCAAAACCTAGCGTGCTGTTGTTTAGAATGAAAGTTACACACACGGTTGTCATGAATACTGCTGGGATAGTCGTAATCCAATGCAGTTTGTTGTGACGTAGTAGGTAAGCCGATGCAGTCCAAAGCATCATTACTGCTGTTGTTTGGTTTGCGAAGCCGAAGTAGCGCCAGATGATACCGAAGTCTACTTGAGTCAGAATGCCACCGATAACGAACAATGGTAGAGCCATTAGAAGACGGTTACGCAGTGTTTTCTGTTCCATACCGAAGTACTCAGCAAGAATCAGGCGGCTTGAGCGGAATGCTGTGTCACCTGATGTGATTGGCAGAATAACAACACCAAGGAAAGCAATCACACCACCGAATACACCCAGTAGACCGAATGAAGCGCTGTATACCACGTTACCAGGGCCACCGTTTTTCACTGCTTCTGCAAGACCGTCAAGTGTACCGAAGAAAGACAGAGCGATAGCACACCAGATTAGCGCGATAACGCCTTCACCAATCATTGCACCGTAGAATACGAAGCGACCGTTCTTCTCATTCTCCATACAACGCGCCATCAGTGGAGACTGAGTTGCGTGGAAGCCAGAGATAGCACCACATGCGATAGTGATAAATAGTGCAGGCCATAGAGGCATATCGTTCGGGTTCAAGTTAGTTAGCATGTCGCTTACTTGGAAGTCACCCATCACAGTGTGTTCGCTAGAGAAAGCAATAGCAGTCATTAAACCTACAGACATGAAGATCAGTAGCGCGCCAAACAATGGGTAGAAGCGACCGATGATTTTGTCTACAGGAACAATTGTCGCGATGATGTAGTAAGCGAAAATCAACACAACCATAGTTGTCATGCTTACGCTAAAGCTAGTTTGGTCGTTGATTAGGTTCGTGATCATGCCTGCTGGCGCTGATACGAATACCACACCAACAAGAAGCAATAGGACAATGGCAAAGATGTTCATAAAGTGTTTTGCGCCATTACCTAGGTAGCGACCCGTAATCGTTGGTACTGATGCACCGCCGTTACGAACAGAAAGCATGCCTGAGAAGTAATCGTGTACCGCACCTGCAAAGATACAGCCAACAACAATCCAAAGCATTGCAGCAGGACCGTATAGGGCACCCATGATTGGGCCAAAGATAGGACCAACACCTGCGATGTTCAGAAGCTGAACAAGGTAAACACGCTTGGTTGACATTGGAACGTAGTCAACGCCGTCCGTTTTAGTATGAGCTGGCGTTTGACGATTCTCATTGATGCCGAAAATCTTCTCAACGAAAGCACCGTAGATGAAGTATCCGCCGATGAGGGCTGCGACACAGGTTAGAAACCATATCATAGCAATTGTCCTTGGTTTGTTAGGTAGGGTAATTTTTTAAGCTCAGGATGTATGGTATTCATCTCTTTTGTTAAGTGCATTCGCTCTGTGGATGAGTGGTCGAATAGAGAAGCGAGTGGTCGATATAACGGTTAAGTGGTTTTATCGTTTGCCTAGTGGTCGTGCTCAGGACTGAGTGGTTCTATTAACCATTAAGCGGTGGCTATTAAGGGTGAGTGGCGAACTCAAGAGTTAAGTGGTGAAATCAACAGATAAGCGGCAAAGCACAGGCTTTAGTGGTAAGCTTGTTTTGAAAACAATTAGTTAAGGAAGAATGATGAAAAAGGCAACGTTAGGCTTGGCGCTGGCTTTACTAGCAGGGTGTGCTGCAACAACGGAAGAACTGGCGCAGTCCGGAGATTGGTACCAGATCGGTTATCAAGATGGTGTCGCTGGGCATACCTCTCGTACCATGAAAGAACTTCGCTCGTTAGGAAATGTAAAGCAAGGCGATTATGACCAAGGTTACCTTGAAGGGGTGACGGAATATTGTAATCCTGATTTTGCTTACCAAATGGGCTTATCTGGTCAGTATTATGAAGGTGTATGTGAGGGAACGCCTGGGGCACAAAAGTTCCGTATGGAATGGCAACGTGGCTGGAACGAATACAGCAACTAGATCTGTTTCATAATCAAGACTGTGGTTTTGCTTGTTGATCTTCTGACATTTGAATTTTATTGCTTTGCTGTACTTATGGCTTGAGATTCAATCAGAAGTGAAATGAAAACATGAAGAAGTATTTTTTGGTCGCATTAGCATTGTTGCCCTTAACGGTCGGTGCGACCAACGTGTTGAAAGAGTCGATTAAGATGAAGCGTAAATACGATCACGATAAGCATCGTATTACCAATACCATCAACAATACCAAGCGCAATATTAAAGAAGTCACTGACGGTACTTATGTCGAGAACCAAGTGAAGCGAGAAGTAAACCAAACCACTCGCAAGTACACCAATAAAGTAGAGAACGTTAAGAACATAACGAATCCTGATCACATCAAACGTAAAGCAAATGACAAGCTTAACCAAGAGTTTGATGAATGGTTGTATGAAGACTAAATCTTGATATCTAAAATAAAAAAGGAGACCACGAGGTCTCCTTTTTGTTTGTCTTGTATCTACAGGTTTGAGTTGCCGGACTCAAGATTTATTTCGGCTGGTGGTTTCCACTGCTTTGCGTAAGAAGCCGTCTTGGTGGTGTAGGTGGGCACGAGCAGAATCAATATCAAGATCGGTCAGGATCATTAAGATCGCCAGTTTCACCTCATAATCCGTCTGCTTAAGCACTTCGGTTGCTTGTTCTTTGCTGCAATCGGTCGCTTGCATCACAATTCGCGCTGCGCGTGCGACGAGTTTATTGTTGGTTGCTTTCACATCAACCATCAGGTTTTGATAGCTCTTGCCCAAACGGATCATGCTTGCGGTTGTTAGCATGTTTAGCACCAGTTTCTGCGCGGTACCTGATTTCAAACGTGTTGAGCCAGTCAATGCTTCAGGGCCTACAACAGGGCTAATTGCGACGTCGGCTATGTCGGCGATTGGCGAATCTGGATTACAAGATAGCGCAATCGTGGTTGCACCGATCTCGTTGGCGTACTCCAAACCACCAATAACATAAGGTGTTCGGCCACTTGCAGCGATACCGACGACAACATCGAGATTTGTGAATTTGATGTCTTTTAGGTCTTGCTCACCTAAAACCGGCGAATCTTCCGCACCTTCTTTTGCTTTTAGAATCGCCTCTGGACCACCCGCAATCAGACCAACCACCATCTTGTCAGATACGCCAAATGTTGGCGGACATTCCGATGCATCAAGTACACCTAAACGGCCGCTGGTGCCTGCGCCCATGTAAACTAGACGACCGCCGACTTTAAATGCGTCGGTGATCTTATCCACCGCGAGTGCGATTTCGGGTAAAACCTTCTCAACCGCAAGTGGTACGAGCTTATCTTGCTGATTAAGTCGCTGAACAATGTCCAGAGAGGGCAGTAAATCGATGTCCATCGTATCTGGGTTACGACCTTCTGATACTAGATGGGCAAGAGCAGCAATAAGCGCGTCATTTGTCATAGTGGTTTAAGCCTTTTGAATACTGATTTCGATTTGTTTTTTCGCTGTGGCTAGCACAACGTATTTAGTTTTTAGGATAGAGCACACCCAGCGAAGCAAGACGGCTCGCACCGGTTACTTCAGGTAAGTTGCTTGGTAGCCCGTCAATATGTCGCTGAGCAAGCCAAGCAAACGCCATGGCTTCCATGTAATCGCCATCGACACCTTTATCATCCGTTGTTGCGACTTGCCACTGCGGCAGAAGTTCCGCTAAACGTTGCATCAGTAGGGGGTTTCTCGCCCCACCTCCACACACCAACAGCTGTGGCTGCTGGCCATACGTGAATTTCTCCACTTCGTTTGCAATGGTCTTCGCCGAGTATTCACACAGCGTGCGTTGCACATCTTGTTTTGAGGTATTGTGGTCAGCTAACTGATGATGCAGCCAATCGATATTGAACAGCTCTCGGCCGGTGCTCTTAGGCGCCGACATAGCGAGGTAAGGTTCTGCTAAGAGTTGAGTTAGTAGTGCTGCATCGGTGTTGCCTTGTAGAGCAAATCGCGCGTCTTTGTCGAAGCCTCGTCCGGTGTGTTGTTCACACCATGCATCCATCAACATGTTGCCCGGACCCGTATCGTAGCCGATCACTGCTTGCTCAGGATGCAGTACCGAGATATTGGCAATTCCACCGATGTTAAGCACCACGGTGGTGGAATCTTGCATGGCAAAAATACTCTTATGGAAAGCAGGGACGAGAGGTGCACCTTGGCCACCTAACGCCATGTCTTTACGACGAAAATCTGCCACGGTATCAATGCCAGTTTTGACTGCAATGATGTTGGCATCACCCAGTTGGGTGGTGAAGGGCAGATTGCCTGTTGGCTGGTGGAACACGGTTTGACCATGATTGCCAATGGCTCGGATTTGCTCAGCGGAATAGCCGGATTTATCCAGTAGCTGTAAAACCGCATCGGCAAACAGATGCCCAAGTTGATGGTCGAGCTCACCAATGGCTTTTAGATTCGTGTCTTGCCCAGTGCAAACCGACAAAAGCGTCTGCTTAATATGAGCGGGCATTGGGTAATCATCGTGTGCGAGTAAGCGAACACGGTTATCTTCAATTTCAACCAGTGCGGTATCTACACCGTCCATACTGGTTCCAGACATCACACCGATATACAGTTTGTTAAGATTCACAGCCAATTCCGTCAATTCTTTGATTCACTTATTGTAAAGCAATTCTGAAGCGAATAACCTCATCGAATACGAGATATTCAGCCGATTTTGAGGAGAAAAAATGGGACCGTTATGGGTTGATGTTGCAGGCTATGAACTGACTGCAGAAGACAGAGAAATTTTGGAGCATCCAACGGTTGGTGGTTTGATTTTATTTACGCGTAACTACCACGATAGCAAGCAGCTTCAAGCTCTTACCCAATCTATCCGCAAAGCGGCGAAACGTCCGATTTTGATTGGTGTTGACCAAGAAGGCGGGCGCGTTCAGCGTTTCCGTGAAGGCTTTTCTCTGATTCCTGCGGCAGACGAATACGCAAAACACCAAAACAGTGAAGAGCTGGCTCGCTTGGGCGGTTGGTTGATGGCTGCTGAGTTGATTGCTCATGACATCGACCTAAGCTTCGCACCAGTTCTGGATAAAGGCCACCAGTGTAAAGCGATTGGCAGCCGTGCCTTTGGTGAGGATCTGGACACCATTTTACGTCACAGCAGCGCGTATATGCAGGGCATGAAGAGTGTCGGTATGGCAACAACAGGTAAGCACTTCCCGGGTCATGGTGGTGTGATTGCTGATTCACACTTAGAGACACCGTACGATGAGCGTAGCGATATCTTTGAGCAAGACATGGCTATCTTCAAAGCGCAAATCGATGCAGGAATCTTAGACGCGATGATGCCTGCTCACGTCATTTTCCCAAATTATGATGACCAGCCTGCTAGTGGCTCTGAGTATTGGCTTAAACAAATCCTGCGCCAGCAACTTGGTTTTAACGGTTTGATCTTCTCTGATGATTTGACCATGGAGGGAGCTGCGATCATGGGTGGTCCTGCTCAGCGTGGCGCACAAGCACTAAACGCTGGCTGCGATATGCTGCTGGTTTGCAACAAGCGCGATGCGCAAGTTGAGGTGCTTGATAATCTACCAATCACTTCTGTTCCTCGAGCAGATGCCTTGTTGAAAAAGCAAAGCTTTTCTCTAAGCGAGCTAAAACTTTCGCAAGAGTGGAAAGACGCATCTGAAGCGATGAAGCGATTGGTTGGCTAGCCATCTCACTCCTGAATAATGGTTCGTTCAGGGTGAGACGTAAACTTTCTAAAACATCCATTTAAAGCCGAAGTGCTCTGCATTTCGGCTTTTTCCTTTGGTGTAAACTTTAATTTACACTGAATGTTTTTTATTGTGTACGGTTGTAATTCTATTTTAGCCTGTTATCTTGTCGATAAAGCTTAGTTGTCTCACCAAGGAATTGGTTGGGTGTAAACAAAAATATACGGGTCAAAGTTATGCAAAGAAGTGAATTGAGCAACATCAACATCAGCGAAGAACAAGTTCTGATCACGCCAGAGGAGCTAAAAGTGAAGCTTCCTCTAAGTGAAAAAGCGCGTCGTTTTATTCAAGAGTCTCGTCAAACCATCGCTGACATCATTCACAAAAAAGATCATCGTCTACTCGTTGTATGTGGACCATGTTCTATCCATGACGTAGAAGCTGCGAAGGATTACGCTAAACGTCTCAAAGCTCTTTCTGAACAACTAAGCGACCAACTGTATATTGTAATGCGTGTTTACTTTGAGAAGCCTCGAACCACCGTTGGTTGGAAAGGCCTAATCAATGACCCACACCTAGACGGCAGCTTCGACATTGAACATGGTCTGCATGTTGGTCGTGAATTGCTGGTTGAATTGGCAGAGATGGAAATCCCACTGGCAACAGAAGCTCTTGACCCAATCAGCCCGCAATACCTTGCGGATACCTTTAGCTGGGCAGCGATCGGTGCTCGTACGACTGAGTCACAAACACACCGTGAGATGGCAAGTGGTCTTTCTATGCCTATCGGCTTTAAGAATGGTACGGATGGTAGCTTGGCTACTGCTGTTAACGCGATGCAAGCGGCTTCTTCTAGCCACCGTTTCATGGGTATTAACCGTGAAGGCCAAGTAGCGCTTCTGACTACGCAAGGTAACCCGAATGGTCACGTGATTCTGCGTGGCGGCAAGCAAACTAACTACGATTCAGTGTCTGTTAACGAGTGTGAGCAAGAGATGGCGAAGTCTGGTCTGGACGCTTCACTGATGGTGGATTGTAGCCATGCAAACTCACGTAAAGATTACCGTCGTCAGCCATTGGTCGCAGAAGACGTGATTCACCAAATCCGTGAAGGCAATAAGTCGATTATTGGCTTGATGATTGAGAGCCATATCAATGAAGGTAACCAATCTTCTGACCTAGCTCTTGAAGAGATGAAATACGGCGTATCTATCACCGACGCATGTATCAATTGGGATTCAACTGAGGCACTATTACGTCATGCACACGAAGAGCTGGTGCCTTTCTTAGAGAATCGTCTAAAAGGCTAACAACACGGGATTTAAGGAACATCAATGGCAGTTGAACTTAACGCATTACGCGATCAGATTGATGCAGTCGACAAGCAAATGCTAGAGCTACTTGCTCAGCGTTTAGCGCTAGTAGAGAAAGTGGGCGAAGTAAAAAGCGAACACGGTTTGCCAATTTATGCCCCAGATCGTGAAGCCGCAATGCTGGCATCACGACGAGCTGAAGCTGAAAAAATGGGAATTCCCCCACAGCTAATTGAAGACATTCTTCGTCGAACAATGCGTGAGTCTTATGCCAGCGAGAAAGATTCTGGTTTTAAGTGTTTGAACCCAGAACTGCGCTCAGTGGTCATTATTGGTGGTAATGGTCAATTAGGTGGTCTGTTTGGTCGAATGTTCAAACTATCTGGTTACCAAGTTAAAGTACTGGGCAGCAAAGACTGGGATCAGGCCGATGACATCCTAAAAGATGCGGGGTTAGTGGTAGTTACTGTGCCGATTCACCTAACAGAAGGTGTGATTGAGAAGCTCGGTAACCTGCCACAAGATTGCATTCTTTGTGACCTGACTTCGATTAAGTCTAAGCCGCTGCAAGCAATGTTGAATGTGCACCAAGGTCCGGTTGTTGGTTTGCACCCAATGTTTGGCCCAGATGTACCGAGCCTAGCGAAGCAGGTGATTGTCTACTGTGACGGCCGTGGTAGCGAGCAATACCAATGGCTATTGCAACAGTTTGGAATTTGGGGCGCAAGCTTGTGCCAAATCGATGCGCAAGAGCACGATCATGGCATGACTTTGATTCAGGCGCTGCGC
Source organism: Vibrio owensii (assembly GCF_002021755.1). NCBI lineage: Bacteria > Pseudomonadati > Pseudomonadota > Gammaproteobacteria > Vibrionales > Vibrionaceae > Vibrio > Vibrio owensii. Next base: position 1,274,212 of record NZ_CP019959.1, on the reverse strand, counting down.
CACTTCACTTCTTTCGCTTACGGTATGCACCTAAGCAAAGAGAATCCGAACATTGAACAACTATTAAAGCTGAGCTCGCCGATTTACCGTTTGGAACTAGCGATGGTAGGGCGTCTGTTTGGTCAAGACCCAAATCTATACGGTGACATCATTCTTTCATCACAAGAAAACATCGACATGATTAAGCGTTTCCACCAACGCTTTGGTGAAGCTTTGTCTGTTTTAGACAGTAAAGACAAGGCTGAGTTTGTCGAAAGCTTCGAGCAAGTGAGTGACTGGTTTGGTGATTACTCGCAGCAGTTTATGAACGAAAGTCAGAACTTGCTCAAACAGGCTAATGACAATATCCATCGTGGATAAAAACCGATTTTGAATGTAAAAAGAGCAGCTTATTCGCTGCTCTTTTTTATTCGTATGTTTCGTAATGATCAATTGGTTGATGTGGCACTGTTATCTTCACTCGATACTGTGCTGATGCTGGTATCACGGTATGGTGAGTTAGTAAGGTTGATTTGCAGGCGAACCACGTTATCGATCAACTGAACCAACGGACCCCACTTCACCTTCTTCTCTTTCTCGAACGCGTAGTTAAAGTTTTCTGGCGTCCAATCCATTAAGTATTGTGGGTTCAATGCTCGGCCTAAGAAGCGCACTTCATAGTGCAGATGCGGGCCGGTTGAGTTACCTGAGTTACCACACTTCGCAATCACATCGCCTTTACTGACGAACTCTCCGCTCTTCACGCTGAACTTGCTTAAGTGAGCAAAGGAGCTAGAAAAGCCAAACGAGTGACGCAGCGTGAGGTAGTTACCATACCCACGGTTACCTGGACGTACCGTTTCTACCACACCGTCTGCCGGTGCAAGGATCTGTTCTCCACGCTTACACGTTAGGTCGATCCCTGTATGAACATGACGTTTGCCCGTGATTGGATTGATACGACTGCCAAAAGGAGAGGAGATACGTTGATAAGTCATTGGGCTGTCGTTTGGAATCAAACGGAACATGGTCGCACGAACTGCAGAATCGATTGCCGCAGCATCAATACGTTCCTCTAGTGCGTGTTCATCGGTGCTCAGCTCTTCATCTGCTAAACCCAACACAGACTCAACATCAAATACACGCTTGCCTAGCAATTGAATCTGGTTGTTTTTATCGGTTAAGGACTGAGAAAGAGAGTGGTTGGTATCTAACTGCTCTTCGTACAACACGGAGATTTCAGCTTTCTCGCTCTCTAGCTTTGCGATGGTTTGATTGAGTGCTTGTGTGTCGTGAATCTGCTTTTGATGCAGGTACCAAGCACCACCAACAACAGCGGGTAGTGCAACGACTGACGCACAGATAGCTAGGATCGAAAGGCGACCCAAATGAAATTGCTGATTCCCGTCTTTCGTCGGGATCTGCATGATGATTTTTTTAGACATGGTTATTGTTACTAAAGTAGGCGTTCAATTTATTCTTCCCCTAAATCTGAAAGATGCTCTAACTCTCGATTCAGAAGCTCGTTATTGCCTACATTCAATTCTATAAATCGTTTTAGTTGGCTAATACTATCGATGTCTATGTTGTTGATCTTTAGCCTAATCTCGTTATCTATAATCGATATGATGTTGGCGGTTAGCTGCATCACTTGCTCTGATTGAGCAAACGAGAACGCAACATCTACCTTACGTGACGGTTCAAGTGAACTTGCATTTTCAGCTTTTAATAACAAGCCATGTAATGAGAGATCTTGAATCGTGGCTTGTAATGCCAAGTCACCTTGTTCCAATAAAGCTGAAACTTGATAGATAATGCGTGAAAAGCGTCGTCTCTCCGTCATAGAGCTTTCTCATTAAGTCGTCAAATCAGTCGAAGACTATATCAAATAGAACAAAAACTGTTCAATTTTTGTTCTTAAAATATCGAGCTAGCACAGAGTTACGATTGCTAAAGGTCAAGCTCTTAATTGAAAAAATGCCAATTTGAGCCATTTATGCAACACATACAACAAAGGCCGCTATGATAGCGACCTTTGTACGAATTACAAGCAAAGGTGAGTGTAAGGTGATATACCGCACACTCATCTTATAACCGAAATTATTTCGATACGCGCTTGTATTTGATGCGGTGTGGTTCAGCTGCTTCAGGACCAAGGGTCTTCTTCAGCCATTCCATGTACTCGTTGTAGTTACCTTCGTAGAAGTTAACTTGGCCTTCATCGCGGTAGTCGATGATGTGCGTTGCAATACGGTCTAGGAACCAACGGTCGTGCGAGATAACCATTGCACAGCCAGGGAACTCTAGTAGTGCTTCTTCTAGTGCACGCAGTGTTTCAACGTCAAGGTCGTTGGTTGGCTCATCGAGTAGCAGTACGTTACCGCCAGCTTTAAGCAGCTTAGCAAGGTGGACACGGTTACGCTCACCACCAGAAAGCTCGCCGATAACTTTCTGTTGATCAGAGCCTTTGAAGTTAAAGCGAGAACAGTAAGCACGAGCTGGGATTTCGAAGTTGTTGATCTTGATGATGTCAGCGCCTTCAGAAATCTCTTGGAATACCGTGTTCTTGTCGTTCATTGAGTCACGGAACTGCTCAACAGACGCTAATTTCACTGTTTCACCAAGCTCAATCGTACCTGAGTCTGGCTGCTCAGTGCCGCTCAGCATCTTGAATAGAGTCGATTTACCTGCACCGTTAGCACCGATGATACCTACGATTGCACCCTTAGGCATGCTGAACGATAGGTCATCGATAAGAACACGACCGTCGAATGACTTAGTCAGGTTGTTCACTTCGATAACTTTATCACCTAGACGCTCACCTGGCGGGATGAACAGTTCGTTGGTTTCGTTACGTTTTTGGTGGTCAGTGTTTTGTAGCTCTTCAAAGCGCGCCATACGTGCTTTAGATTTCGCCTGACGACCTTTAGGGTTTTGACGTACCCATTCAAGTTCTTTCTCGATGGTCTTTTGACGAGCTTTTTCTTGCGACGCTTCTTGTTGTAGACGTGCATCTTTTTGCTCTAGCCAAGACGTGTAGTTACCTTCCCATGGAATACCTTCACCACGGTCAAGTTCTAGGATCCAACCCGCAGCGTTATCTAGGAAGTAACGGTCGTGGGTAATCGCAACTACAGTACCAGTGTAATCAACTAGGAAGCGTTCTAGCCATGCAACAGACTCCGCATCCAAGTGGTTGGTTGGTTCGTCAAGTAGCAGCATGTCTGGCTTTTCAAGAAGAAGACGACAGATAGCAACACGGCGACGCTCACCACCTGATAAATGTTGGATCTTTTGATCCCATTCAGGAAGGCGAAGTGCATCAGCAGCACGTTCTAGCGCGTTATCTAGGTTGTGACCATCTTTCGCTTGGATTAGCGCTTCTAGTTCACCCTGTTCTTTTGCTAGTGCATCAAAATCGGCATCTGGTTCTGCATACGCAGCGTATACCGCATCCAAGCGCTTAAGTGCGCCAGCAACATCTGCAACGGCTTCTTCAACGATTTCACGAACGGTCTTTGACTCGTCCAGAACAGGTTCCTGTGGTAGGTAACCTACGTTTAGTCCCGGTTGTGGGCGCGCTTCACCATCGATATCAGTATCGATACCCGCCATGATACGTAGCAGCGTAGATTTACCTGCACCGTTCAGACCTAGAACACCGATTTTTGCACCTGGGAAGAAGCTTAGAGAGATGTCTTTAAGAATTTGACGCTTAGGTGGCACAATTTTGCTCACCCGCGACATGGTATATACGTATTCAGCCATTGCCGATCGTTCCTAAATTAACTGTCATTCAAAGGCTCTATTTTATACCAACTCCTTGAGTTTTGTTACCGGATTGCAAGAAATTAGCATCTTGTGTGATTTCTTCTTCATCGCTGACCGGAAACTCCCAACTTTAGGGTATACACTTTTCTTGTTCACCTTTAATTCAAATACCCACTCTTCATCGGGATGGATGAATTGTCGGGAATCTATTTGTCATGAAGGGTTCTAAAGTTTTACGAGTACAACATTTATTACATCAAGTCGCTTTACAATAAGAACTTAATACGGTGTAAATAGATGCATATGCTTTATGACTTACCGCGTCTTGTATTCACCAGTGGTAAGAAGTGAAGCGATAAACGTCTGGGGAAAATGACGCACATGAGATTCAACGTATCTGAATTGGCTAAAAGAGTATGCTACGCAGCCGCTTTATGTGCGGTAAGCGTATCAGCAAACGCTGCGCTGAGCCTTGAAAAACAGCGCCAAGTCTATGAGCAAGCTCAGGATTTATTAGATAAGAACGACATTGATGGTTACTTATCTATCCGTTCTAAAATCGCCGACTATCCACTGACACCTTATGTGGATTACCGGGTGTTTCTGAGGCAATTATCGAGTAAGTCTCCACAACAGGTAGACGAATTTATTAATGACCACGAGGCTTTTCCATTCTCACGTCGAATTCGCGCCCCTTACTTAGATAACCTTTATCGTCAGAAAGATTGGAAAACCATTACCGAGTTCCAAAAAGTGGAGCCAAGTGGTGAGCGTTACCAGTGTATTTTTTATGTCGCTCAATTAGAGCAGGGTAAACAAGTTGCTGCCTTTAAAGGCGCAGAGCACATGTGGCTGCGCGGCAAAAGCATCGCCGACGAGTGTGACCCATTGTTCTCTGCGTGGGACAAAGCGGGTGAGCGCACCGATGATCTGATTCTTCAGCGTATGTTGCTGGCGTTTGATGCTCGTAATGGTGGCTTGATGAGTTACCTGCAGAAACTGCCAGAATCAGCCAAAGCGAAGCAGCAAGCTAAAGCAATGAAAGCGCTGTTTGATAAACCAGAAACGGTCGCTGCATTTGCTAAGAAACAACCTGCTAATGATTTCAACCGCGCTCAGAGTGAATATGCGTTAGAGAAGTTGGCTCGTAAAAATACCAAGCAAGCGCAAGATGCGTATGCTGCGGTTGTGAAAGGCCAAAAGTTCTCCCCTGAGAAAGCGCAAGCTCTGGCTGACTACATTGCGATCCGTTTGATTCGTACTGAGTCGGACTCATTAGCAAATTGGCGTGATGATAAAACGAAGTCGAGTAAGAATTTACCCTTGATTGAAAGCCGCATTCGTTTGTCGATCCAAAACGGCGATTGGAAAGGCGTACAGAAGTGGATTGCGGTTTTAAATGACAAGGAACAGGCAACGCTTCGGTGGCAATACTGGCTAGGTCGTAGTGAAATCGCTTTGGGTGATGCTACTGCGGGCAAGCAACGTTTGTCGAAATTGGTCGGCCAACGTAACTTTTACAGCGTTGCTGCGGCCAATGCGATTGGTCAGTCAATTAAGTACCCATCAAGTTCCGTTAAGTTAGACAAGAAAGCCGTTCAGCCATACCAGAAATCTTTGGCACGTATTGAAGAGCTTATCGCGACCGACAAAATTGCTGCAGCGAAGAGTGAATGGACTCATTTGCTTCGTCGTGTGAGCAAAGAAGAGAAAACGCAACTTGCCGCTTATGCTGCTTCTAAGCGTTGGCACAATCTCACCGTGATTGCGAGTATTCAGGCGGAGATGTGGGATAACATCCCATTGCGTTTCCCCGTGGCGCATCGCTGGTGGTTTAACTTCTACGCTGAGAAACACAACATCGACCCGATTACGATGATGTCACTCGCTCGACAAGAAAGTGCGTTGGATTCGGAGGCGCGTTCGCCTGTAGGTGCTCGTGGCCTAATGCAAATTATGCCCGCGACGGCTAAGTACACGGCGAACAAGTACAAGCTCAAGTATCAAGGTACGCAAGACCTTTACAACGTGGGTAAGAACATCGAGATTGGCAGCCACTACTTACAAGGTTTGATGGAGGATTACGATAATAATCGTATTTTCGCGCTCGCTGCTTATAATGCAGGACCTAACCGAGTAAAAATGTGGCGAGATCGAACACAAGGAAAAGTCGACGCTTATTCCTTTATTGAAGCAATTTCATTTAAAGAGACGCGTGGTTATGTGCAGAACATTTTGATGTTTGAAACTTACTACCGCGACCTTTTAGGTGTAGATGGTTCGTTCTTGACCCCAAATGAGATCAATACCAAGTATTGAGTGAGGTAACTTGATGTCACACGAACCTGAGTACAAAGACTGGCAACAGATTGTCGAACTGATCCGTTCTAGCGTGGATAACCAGCAACACGAGATGTTGTTGACCATGTTAATGACTCCGGATGAAAGAGAATCGCTCACCGCACGCGTTAACATTCTGAATGAGTTGCTCAAAGGTGAGCTGTCTCAGCGTCAAATCAGTCAAATGCTTGGCGTGGGTATTGCCACCATCACTCGTGGTTCGAATGAGTTAAAGTCGAAATCTGATGTGGACAAAGACAAACTCAAGACATTGCTAGAGCAGGGGGCTCAATAATCTTTGAGTTGAACTCTCTGAGTTACAGGCAGCAAAAAGGGCGGAATCTCCGCCCTTTTTAATGTGTGCTATTCGCTGCTATGAGCTTTAAAGCTCGCAATAAGCCCCGCGCAGTTATAGATTCGCCGGGAAATGTTCAGGGTTGGAAAAAGGAATCAACGCCAGAATCAAAGCTTGATGGTAGACCGAACTACGCGTCAGTTGGTTTTGAGTCAGTAGACCAATTGCGCCACCTTTCTGTTTGATGTTGTCGGTACCAAATACATCATCCATCACATCGCCAAGCTCATTGGCATGTTCAAGTTTTTGGAGCACTTCTGGTGGTAGCATCAAGCTAGCAGAGCGAGACTCCCCACGATGCGTGTCAGACTCAATCACCATCCAAGCAAATGTTACTTTGCCTTCAATTCCAGCCTCTAAACCGACATAGAAATCCGCATTTGGCATTTCTGCTTTGGCGTTACGAACTCGGTTCAATGCGCCAAGATGCGTTTCATCGTTAGACATCGGTTGGTCTGCTACTTCACTTGGAACACTGACACCAACAAACTCAAAATCTTGTTCTGAGAAAGCGCTTTGAAAAGCACTCTCTACAGCCTTGATTTTCGCTGGGTTTAGGGACGCGATAACGACTTTTTGGGTTGCCATGATCTTTTTACCTACCATGTTCTTTTTACTTACAATAATCCCTTAGCTCAGTTTTACTTGAGTGGGTTTTACATTCTCGCTTGGGTAGCAACCTAATACTTTCAAGTGCTTAGTGATCTTAGTTAGCTCATCAATCGCTTGCTGCATCTCGTTAGAACCTAAGTGAGATTCAAGGTCTACGTAGAACATCTCTTCCCATGGGTTACCCATAATTGGACGTGATTCTAGTTTGGTCATGTTGATGTCGTAACGCTGAAGCACCAAGAGTGTCTGAACTAGAGAGCCAGCTTGTTGCGACGTTGACATGATCAATGTGGTCTTCGCTGGAATCTGCGTCGATACTTCTACAGGTTTACGCGCGACAACGATAAAGCGAGTGTGGTTTTCTGTTTGGTTTGCGATATTGCCTTGAATGGCTTGTAAGCCGTAAAGCTTACCGCTTGATGCATTGCCAATTGCCGCAACGTCATCACGGTTAAGCTCTTGTACCTTTTGCATTGCATCTGCAGTACTTGCGCAGGACTCTAGCTTCACGCCTTTCATGCGGCTTAAGAACTCGCTGCATTGCTGGTGTGGTTGCGGATGTGAGTAAAGTGTTTTGATGTTCTCAAGACGAATGTCTTTGGTCGCTACGAGGCAGTGCTCAATTGGTTGGGTTAGTTCACCAACAATGTACAGCGTTGTGTGTTGTAGCAGATCGTAAACTTCGTTGATCGAGCCAGAGCTAGTGTTTTCAATTGGAAGTACGCCGTAGTCTGCATGGCCAGATTCCACCGTTTGAGTCACTTCTTTGAAGTGTTCACAGTTGAGTTCAATCAGTTCTGTATTCTTACGGCTGAAGTATTCACGACTCGCAAGGTGAGAGTACGAGCCTTTTGCACCAAGGAAAGCAACGCGAGCAAGAGGCTTGCGACTTTGCTGCGGATTAACCAGGTTCTGCAAGTAGCTTTGCTGAAGAAGAACAGAATCTTCAATGATGGTATGGAAAAGTTTGGTGATGTACTGAGCGTCGAGTTCGTATTTATCACGGCCGTTGGTGATCAGTTTTACTAGAAGTTGTTGTTCACGGACTGCATCACGAACAGGCTTCGACGTTTGAACTTTGCTTTTAGCGACTTCAATACTGAGCTTTCGGCGTTCTGACAACAGGCTTAGTAGCTCGTCATCTAGCTCATTCAAACGTAAACGAATTTCTTCCAGGGAAATAGGTTGGTCAGTCATCAATTCTTTCCTTATAAAAAAAGCCCCCCGATTTGGGAGGCTTTCTGTTTGTTTTTGACTTTTCTTTCACAAACGAGTTAGCCCCTCCAACTATGGAAGGAAAAAGAAGTCAAAAAGAAACAGGTTTGTTGAATGCATAAATAGTGCTTAATTTGTGAGTGTTTAAACACAATAAGCAAGCAGGCGGGGAGCGTCAAGCAAAAAAATAGCGCCTTTCGGCGCTACTTCCTCAATCTGGACGGTTTACTCTTCTTCTTCCACTAGCTCTGGCTTATTCGCACGTCGAGCTTCAGGTTTGTGGGTCAGCTTATTCAGTTGTCGTTCTAGTTTTTGCTCCACTTCATTGATAGCTGCGTAAAGATCTTCGTGAGTTGCTGAGGCGATTAGCTGGCCTTTAGGAACTTTGATAACGGCTTCGAATTTCTTCTGTTTGTTTGGTTCCTCACTGAAAGTTGCTTGGCATCCAATGATGTCTACTTGCCATTTCTCCAGCTTTTTAAATTTGCTCTCAATATGAGCACGGATTGCAGAGGTGATTTCGATGTTTTTACCAGTGATGTTCATTGTCATAAATGTTTTTCCTCTGTTTCATCCCTCATGGGTTGAATTCAGATTACCGCTTTGAGGATAAAAGAGTGTGATCTCGATCACTATTTTGAGCGGCTTTTTGGAGATGGAAAATGAATGTGATCTCACTCAAGAACTGCTGAGATTTATGTGAAAATTGCTTGTTATCGGATTCGAAATCATTAGATTGGATAGAGTACTGAGCTGAAAACTAACCCGTTTTTAGGGGAGTTATACGGCCTGTAATTCTAGTTAGTTAAAAATTAACCAGAACAAAGATGTGAATCAGATCACTCTTAAAGTGCACAGTAAGTTAGATTCAAAAACGCCGCTTAATTCGTTGAGCGGCGTTTTTGGTTTTCTATTTAGAGTTTCTCTGTTTATGGGGTTTGACTGACTCTTCTCAGCGGCGTCATAAAAACGGGATCGTCTGGAACAAGTAAAACGTTATCCAGCGTTTTCGCGAGATCAAGGCTCTCTAGCTGCTTGTAGATCACGTAGTATCGATTCACATTGGTCACATATCTCACCGTTTCCCCCAAGCTCCTACGCGTCACCACCTCAACGTTGTTAAACCAAACATTGGGATCGTAGCCTTGTTGAGCCGCACGCTTACGCATTCTTTCAACGTTTCCTGGCCCGGCATTGTATGCCGCGAGTGTTAAGTAGAGTTTGTTCTCTTTGCTGATTGCTTCATCACTGAAGTAGTAGCGGCGCAGGAACGCCATGTATTTCACTCCTGCATGAACATTGTTTTCCAAGTTACGAATGTTTTTTATGTTTACGTTCGGGTCACTCGCTGTGCTTGGTAAGATTTGCATGATACCGACAGCGCCACGGCTAGACGCTAAGTTGTTATCGAACCCTGACTCTTGATAAGCCACTGCAGCGATCAGCAGATAATCAAAGTCGTACTTCTCCCCATATTTAGAAAACAGAGCAGAGAGCTTTTCAAGCTGAGCAATCTTTTTCGGGTTCAATGCCTTGTTCAGCCAATTGGTGTTGTCGATGTATTTACCGTAAATGACGTTCCCAAGTAAGGTGCCAGATTTGGCTGTGCGAATGAATTTGTTCACCACTTTCATTAGCTCAGGGCTGTCGTGACGCATTGCCCAGGCGATCTCACCGCCTTTGCGGATTGGGATTTTGGTATGAGCACGGATATCGTCCATAAAGCTCATCCACAACTTGGCTTTGTGGCTATCAAGAACGATGGCTTTGACATAGCCATTGTTGAGCATTCCTACCAGTTCGTAGTCTTGTAGTGTTTCTTCTATGAAATGCACAACAACAGGTGGTAAGCCTTTCTTATTAAGTTGTTTGTTTAATGCCTGAATGCTCTCGAAGTAACTTGAACTGGCACGTACCCATATTTCTTTGCCGCTTAGCTGATCAAGCTTGGTCATCACTGGTGTTTTCTTATTGGTGATTACCCATTCTTCAATTCCCGTGATGGCAGGATCACTAAAATCAACCAACTTCTTACGTGCGTCGGTAATGGTGAGATTCGCAACAACCAAATCTCCTAATCCTTGTTCAAGGGAGGGAAGTAGCTCATCACGAGATACGGGAATGATTTGAATATTGATCTTAGGTTTGAGTTTGCGTAAATCTTTCTCAAAATGCGCAAGCAACTCAGCGCCAATCCCTTTTGGCTCTCCTCCCTCTATGTAATAGAAACCCAAATCGGCTGATACCAACACGCGCAAGACGTTTTTCTCTTTGATGACATCGAGATCGCCCGTGTAAGGCGGCTGTCTAAGAGGAGATAGCTCGAGAGCAAAACTCGACGCGGAGAGTAGGATCAACAGTCCCGTCCATAACTTTGATAGTGTCACGTTCACATCCATGTTGATGGTGAAGGAGAACTTTAAGCATATGTGTGGCTTAAAAAATCATCAAGGAAGTGAATGTGATAACGAGAAAGGATAAAACAAAAATTAATGCGGAATAAAACAAAACCGCCACAGTTTAGGGCTGTGGCGGCTTAAGATTAGTTAACTGGGTTGAGCTTTATCAGCTCTTCAGTTCTGGCAACTGAATCATCCAGTTTCAACTGTTTGTAAGCTTCTAGCTGAATCTCAAGTGACTTACGAGCGGCTTCTGTGTCAGGAAACGCTTTTTGCAGTTCTTGTGCACGGTTGATTGCTGCAATCCATGCTTCACGACGTAAGTAGAAGTCTGCGGTTGCAAGATCGTAGTCAGCAAGACGGTTCTTCAATGCCACCATGCGTTTTTGCGAGTCTTCCGCATAAGGGCTATTCGGGTAACGATCGAGCAGCTTTTTGAAATCATCAAATGCTTTCTTTACTGGCTCTGGGTCACGGTCACTACGGTCTACGTTGAACAGGTCATGCATGAAGTTACGGTCTTGTGCCATGTGGCTCAAACCGCGCATGTATAAAACCCAGTCCATTTTTTCGTGAGTTGGGTTCAAACGCATAAAGCGAGAGATTGTTGCCAGACCTAGTGCTAGGTCATCGTTTTTGTAGTACGCGTAGATAAGGTCAAGTTGTACCTGCTCAGAGTAGGCACCAAACGGGTAACGCGAATCCAAAGCTTCTAATTTCTCGATGGCAGAAAGCCAGTTACCGCTTTGCAGAGAAGTTTGCGCGTCTGCATACAGTTCAGAAGGTGGCACATCAGGAACGATTTCTTCTTTGCTTGCACAGCCAAACAGAAGGGATACCGCTAAAAGGCCTGTTAAAGTCTGATGTTTCATATCAGGAGTCTGTTCCTTGAATCTAAATATTTCTTAAGCTGCCGTTACTTTCTTTCCAGTAACAGATACAATGACGTAATAGTCTATTTTTCCACAGTCGTGAGCATTAGTCTCACAGTTTTTAAAAAAGTTCGATATGGCTCAGCAGATTGTTTTAACCAACACCGTAAAAGATAGCCAATTAGGTCAACGTTTAGACCAAGCTATCGCCGAATTATTCGCGGACTTCTCTCGCTCTCGCTTGAAAGAGTGGTTGCTTGCAGGGAAAGTACAAGTGAATGGTGAAGTTGTCACTAAACCTCGCACCAAAGTAATGGGTGGCGAGGAAATTACCTTGCAAGCCGAGCTGGAAGATGAAGAACGCTGGGAAGCACAAGATATCCCTCTCGATATCGTCTACGAAGATGAAGACATCATCGTAATCAACAAGCCTCGTGATTTTGTAGTACACCCAGGTGCGGGTACGCCAGATGGCACTGTACTAAACGCATTGTTGCATCATTACCCAGACATCGCCGAAGTACCTCGTGCAGGTATTGTGCATCGTCTAGATAAAGATACAACAGGCCTAATGGTGGTAGCGAAAACCGTACCAGCACAAACTCGTCTAGTACGCGCTCTGCAAAAACGTAACATCACTCGTGAGTATGAAGCGATTGCAATCGGTCGTATGACGGCGGGCGGTAAAGTAGATAAGCCAATTGGTCGTCACTCTACTAAACGTACGCTAATGGCGGTTGCTCCAATGGGTAAACATGCTGTTACTCACTACCGTGTGGCAGAACATTTCCGTGAGCACACACGTATTCGCTTGCGTCTAGAAACGGGTCGTACACACCAAATTCGTGTGCACATGTCTTACTTACAGCATCCACTATTAGGTGATACTGCTTACGGTGGTCGTGCTCGTATCCCAACTGGCGCATCACAAGAGTTAACGGAAATGATCCGTGGCTTTGACCGCCAAGCTCTGCACGCGGTAATGCTTCGTTTTGAACACCCTGTTACTGGTGAAGAGCTAGAATTCCACGCTCCAGTGCCTGACGACATGGTAGAAATGACAGAAGCGCTGCGTAAAGATACAGAAGAGTTCGGTCTACCTGACGAGTTCTAATATGAAGACAATTATTCCTAACTGGCCAGCACCAAAAAACGTAAAAGCCTTCGCCTCTACCAGAGTCGGTGGTTTTTCGACGGCGCCTTATCAAGGGCTAAATTTGGGTGCGCATGTAGGGGATGACTTGTCCATCGTAGAAAAGAACCGTGACTGGTTGGCGCAACAAGCAAAGATGCCTAGTGCGCCAATCTGGTTGAACCAAACCCATTCTACAGTGGTAGCTCAAGCAAGCGCTCCTACAAAGCAAGTACTGAATGCGGATGGTGTGTTTACCTCTTCAAGTCAGGTTGTGTGCTCGGCCATGACAGCGGATTGTTTGCCTGTTCTATTAACCAATACGCAAGGTACCCAAGTGGCGGCTGTTCACGCTGGTTGGCGCGGCTTAGCAAATGGCATCGTTGAAAATGCACTAGAGTTGTTTTCTGGTGAGGTAATGGCGTGGCTTGGTCCTGCAATTGGCCCTCAAGCATTTGAAGTTGGTGAAGATGTTCTGCAAGCCTTTGTGGATTTTGATTCACAAGCTCATCAAGCCTTTACACCTCGTGATATTGAAGGGAAGTGGCTGGCGGATATGTCTAAGCTTGCAACTCAACGTCTCAACAAACTTGGTGTCACTCAAGTATTTGACTCTGGCCTGTGTACTTTCCAAGACAAAAATGACTTTTATTCCTACCGCCGTGATGGTGTGACAGGTCGACAAGCCACTTTTATTTGGATTGAGGACTGATCACTACAACGCAAAAGTGTTGAGATGCATAGCTTCATTTTTGCAAAGCTATCTTTATTAATTCACTCCCTTGAAATTCCCTCTCTGCGTATCCATCTTTCTAACTGTCAAAAGAAATTCCTTAAGTTGAGGTTAGGAAGAAAGATATGCGTCTTGATAGATTCACAAGTAAGTTTCAAATCGCTATCTCTGATGCTCAGTCACTAGCGTTAGGGCGCGATCATCAATATATCGAACCAGTGCACCTAATGGTGGCATTGCTTGATCAGAACGGTAGCCCAATCCGTCCACTACTAACCATGTTAGATGTCGACGTAACTCATCTACGCTCTAAATTGAGCGAAATGTTAGACCGACTGCCTAAAGTCAGTGGCATCGGCGGTGATGTTCAGCTGTCTAGCTCCATGGGTACACTTTTCAATTTGTGCGACAAAGTGGCTCAAAAGCGTCAGGACTCCTACATCTCTTCCGAAGTCTTTTTGCTTGCGGCATTAGAAGACCGTGGCCCACTTGGTCAGCTATTAAAAGAGATGGGCTTAACCGAGCAAAAAGTCAGCCAAGCGATCGAAAAGATCAGAGGTGGTCAAAAGGTTAATGACCCGAACGCGGAAGAACTACGCCAAGCATTGGAAAAGTTCACTATAGACCTTACCGAACGGGCAGAGCAGGGTAAGTTGGATCCGGTTATCGGCCGTGATGATGAAATCCGCCGCACCATCCAAGTATTGCAGCGCCGTACTAAAAACAACCCTGTGATCATTGGTGAACCCGGTGTGGGTAAAACCGCTATCGTTGAAGGTTTGGCTCAACGCATCATTAATAATGAAGTACCAGAGGGGCTACGTGGCCGCCGCGTACTTTCGTTAGATATGGGCGCACTTGTTGCAGGTGCAAAATACCGTGGTGAATTTGAAGAGCGTTTGAAGTCGGTATTGAATGAGCTAGCCAAAGAAGAAGGCAACGTTATTCTGTTTATTGATGAGCTTCATACCATGGTTGGCGCGGGTAAGGGCGAAGGCTCAATGGATGCTGGTAACATGCTAAAACCAGCATTGGCTCGTGGTGAGCTCCACTGTGTGGGTGCAACTACATTGGATGAATACCGCCAATATATAGAGAAAGATGCGGCACTTGAGCGTCGTTTCCAAAAAGTGCTGGTGGATGAACCAACGGTTGAAGACACGATTGCCATTCTTCGTGGTTTGAAAGAGCGTTATGAACTTCACCACCACGTAGAGATTACCGATCCAGCGATTGTGGCAGCGGCAAGTTTGTCGCATCGTTATGTTTCGGACCGTCAGTTGCCTGATAAAGCGATCGACCTTATTGATGAAGCCGCTTCTAGTATTCGTCTACAGATCGACTCTAAACCAGAATCGCTCGATAAACTCGAACGTAAAATCATTCAGCTTAAGATCGAACAGCAAGCACTGAGTAACGAGCATGATGAAGCAAGTGAAAAACGCTTGGACGTGCTTAACGACGAGTTGAACGAGAAAGAACGTGAATATGCAGAGCTAGAAGAAGTGTGGAATGCAGAAAAAGCCGCACTATCTGGCACTCAACATATTAAAAGTGAGTTAGAGCAAGCCCGAATGGATATGGATTTTGCACGCCGAGCCGGTGATCTAAACCGCATGTCGGAGCTGCAATATGGCCGTATTCCTGAGCTTGAAAAACAGCTCGATCTTGCTACTCAAGCTGAAATGCAAGAGATGACGCTGCTGCGTAACAAGGTGACGGACAATGAGATCGCAGAGGTACTCTCTAAGCAAACGGGTATCCCCGTTTCTAAAATGCTCGAAGCAGAAAAAGAAAAACTGCTCCGCATGGAAGAGGTATTGCACAAACGCGTGATTGGTCAGGCGGAGGCGGTTGAAGTGGTATCAAATGCGATCCGTCGAAGCCGAGCAGGATTGTCCGATCCAAACAAACCGATTGGTTCCTTCTTATTCTTAGGTCCAACAGGAGTGGGTAAAACGGAATTGTGTAAGACGCTCGCGAGCTTTATGTTCGATAGCGAAGACGCAATGGTACGCATTGATATGTCAGAGTTCATGGAGAAGCATTCTGTGGCAAGACTAGTTGGTGCGCCTCCGGGTTACGTTGGTTATGAAGAGGGCGGTTATCTAACAGAAGCAGTTCGCCGTAAACCTTATTCTGTCATCCTATTAGATGAAGTAGAGAAGGCACATCCAGATGTGTTCAATATTCTGCTGCAAGTATTGGATGATGGTCGACTAACTGATGGTCAGGGCAGAACGGTTGATTTCCGTAATACTGTAGTGATCATGACATCGAACTTAGGTTCAGCTCGCATCCAAGAGAACTTTGCTACTTTAGATTACCAAGGTATTAAGAATGAAGTGATGGATGTGGTCAGTAAACACTTCCGCCCAGAGTTTTTAAACCGTGTTGATGAAAGCGTGGTCTTCCATCCTCTTGGCCAAGAGCACATTAAGTCGATTGCTTCTATTCAGCTAGCGCGTCTAGCGAAACGCCTAGAAGAAAAAGGTTATCAGTTAGAGGTGTCCGAGAAAGCACTCGATTTAATTGCTCAAGTTGGTTTCGATCCTGTCTATGGTGCGCGTCCTTTAAAACGTGCCATTCAACAAAATGTCGAAAACCCATTAGCGAAATCAATCTTAGCCGGCCAAATATTGCCAGATAAGAAAGTACAGCTGATTGTGAACAATGACCAAATTATCGCTCACCAGTAATTTCACTAATGCAGTGAAAAGTGGGACGAAGTTCAAGGTTTAGGGGGCGATAGCCCCCTTTTTGATGCACTTTTATCGGGTTTTGATTGTTTTCTATACGAACGAACCAAAAAGATAAGTTTTTTTGAAAAATAGGGTTGTGTTCCTAAACGAACTCCCTATAATGCGCCTCCGTTGTCACGGGAAAGCAAACAAAGCGAAGCCGAGATAACAAGGTCAGTGAGTTAGAAAGTAACTCACAGAGAAATAACTTAAAAAAGTGTTTGACACGATAAGTTATCTCGCTAAAATGGCCGTCCACTTTGAAGAGAACTTCAGAGTGTGCTCTTTAAAAATAAGAACCTATCAATCTGTGTGGGCACTCGTTGATGATAATCCAATTAGATACTTCGGTATCAAATTAGGTTTCAATGAAACGAAGTGACCATTGAATCGAAAGATTCAGCACAGTCAATTCAAACATTACTTCTGCTATTTATTAGCGAAAGGAATGTTCAGTATTCATTGAGCCGAACAAAATCTTAAATTGAAGAGTTTGATCATGGCTCAGATTGAACGCTGGCGGCAGGCCTAACACATGCAAGTCGAGCGGAAACGAGTTATCTGAACCTTCGGGGAACGATAACGGCGTCGAGCGGCGGACGGGTGAGTAATGCCTAGGAAATTGCCCTGATGTGGGGGATAACCATTGGAAACGATGGCTAATACCGCATAATGCCTACGGGCCAAAGAGGGGGACCTTCGGGCCTCTCGCGTCAGGATATGCCTAGGTGGGATTAGCTAGTTGGTGAGGTAATGGCTCACCAAGGCGACGATCCCTAGCTGGTCTGAGAGGATGATCAGCCACACTGGAACTGAGACACGGTCCAGACTCCTACGGGAGGCAGCAGTGGGGAATATTGCACAATGGGCGCAAGCCTGATGCAGCCATGCCGCGTGTGTGAAGAAGGCCTTCGGGTTGTAAAGCACTTTCAGTCGTGAGGAAGGTGGTGTAGTTAATAGCTGCATTACTTGACGTTAGCGACAGAAGAAGCACCGGCTAACTCCGTGCCAGCAGCCGCGGTAATACGGAGGGTGCGAGCGTTAATCGGAATTACTGGGCGTAAAGCGCATGCAGGTGGTTTGTTAAGTCAGATGTGAAAGCCCGGGGCTCAACCTCGGAATAGCATTTGAAACTGGCAGACTAGAGTACTGTAGAGGGGGGTAGAATTTCAGGTGTAGCGGTGAAATGCGTAGAGATCTGAAGGAATACCGGTGGCGAAGGCGGCCCCCTGGACAGATACTGACACTCAGATGCGAAAGCGTGGGGAGCAAACAGGATTAGATACCCTGGTAGTCCACGCCGTAAACGATGTCTACTTGGAGGTTGTGGCCTTGAGCCGTGGCTTTCGGAGCTAACGCGTTAAGTAGACCGCCTGGGGAGTACGGTCGCAAGATTAAAACTCAAATGAATTGACGGGGGCCCGCACAAGCGGTGGAGCATGTGGTTTAATTCGATGCAACGCGAAGAACCTTACCTACTCTTGACATCCAGAGAACTTTCCAGAGATGGATTGGTGCCTTCGGGAACTCTGAGACAGGTGCTGCATGGCTGTCGTCAGCTCGTGTTGTGAAATGTTGGGTTAAGTCCCGCAACGAGCGCAACCCTTATCCTTGTTTGCCAGCGAATAATGTCGGGAACTCCAGGGAGACTGCCGGTGATAAACCGGAGGAAGGTGGGGACGACGTCAAGTCATCATGGCCCTTACGAGTAGGGCTACACACGTGCTACAATGGCGCATACAGAGGGCAGCAAGCTAGCGATAGTGAGCGAATCCCAAAAAGTGCGTCGTAGTCCGGATTGGAGTCTGCAACTCGACTCCATGAAGTCGGAATCGCTAGTAATCGTGGATCAGAATGCCACGGTGAATACGTTCCCGGGCCTTGTACACACCGCCCGTCACACCATGGGAGTGGGCTGCAAAAGAAGTAGGTAGTTTAACCTTCGGGAGGACGCTTACCACTTTGTGGTTCATGACTGGGGTGAAGTCGTAACAAGGTAGCGCTAGGGGAACCTGGCGCTGGATCACCTCCTTAAACGATGATTATTCACGATGAGTGTCCACACAGATTGATACGGTTTAGATTTCAGAGCAAAGATTGGTTCTGCATAAAATGCTGAAGCGATTTATGTGGGGCTATAGCTCAGCTGGGAGAGCGCTTCGCTGGCAGCGAAGAGGTCATCGGTTCGATCCCGATTAGCTCCACCACTAGCTACATTGTTTCTGCTTTTAGCAAAACAACCTACAGTGTCCCGTTCGTCTAGAGGCCTAGGACACCGCCCTTTCACGGCGGTAACAGGGGTTCGACTCCCCTACGGGATACCATCTTTAAACATTCTCTCTTGAGAGTTTTTAAAAATGGTTACTTCATAAGAAGTGATTAGCTCTTTAACAATTTGGAAAGCTGACAAATCAACAATTTATTGTTGATTGTAAAGTTCTCAATGTTTATCGAAAGATAAACACCAAAAAACACATTCAAGTGTTCTTGGGAATATCACTTTTAAGTGATTATTCGAAATTGAGTCCGGCAAAATCGAAATGTCTCTCGCTCATTCAAATAATGAGAGACAACTTTGGTGATTTGAACATCAACTCGAAACTCCTTCGGGTTGTATGGTTAAGTGACTAAGCGTACACGGTGGATGCCTTGGCAGTCAGAGGCGATGAAGGACGTATTAACTTGCGATAAGCCCAGATTAGGTAGTAAAAACCATTTGAGTCTGGGATTTCCGAATGGGGAAACCCACTTACATAAGTAAGTATCGCTGCGTGAATACATAGCGCAGCGAGGCGAACCGGGGGAACTGAAACATCTAAGTACCCCGAGGAAAAGAAATCAACCGAGATTCCGAAAGTAGCGGCGAGCGAAATTGGACTAGCCCTTAAGCTTTTTATGCGTCAGGTGAAACTTCTGGAAAGTTGTGCGATACAGGGTGATAGCCCCGTAACCGGCAACGCATATAAAGTGAAATCGAGTAGGGCGGGACACGTGATATCCTGTCTGAATATGGGGGGACCATCCTCCAAGGCTAAATACTACTGACTGACCGATAGTGAACCAGTACCGTGAGGGAAAGGCGAAAAGAACCCCTGTGAGGGGAGTGAAATAGAACCTGAAACCGTGTACGTACAAGCAGTAGGAGCACCTTCGTGGTGTGACTGCGTACCTTTTGTATAATGGGTCAGCGACTTATATTCAGTGGCAAGGTTAACCATCTAGGGGAGCCGTAGCGAAAGCGAGTGTTAACTGCGCGACTCAGTCGCTGGATATAGACCCGAAACCAGGTGATCTAGCCATGGGCAGGTTGAAGATTGAGTAACATCAATTGGAGGACCGAACCGACTAATGTTGAAAAATTAGCGGATGACTTGTGGCTAGGGGTGAAAGGCCAATCAAACCTGGAGATAGCTGGTTCTCCCCGAAAGCTATTTAGGTAGCGCCTCGGACGAATACTACTGGGGGTAGAGCACTGTTAAGGCTAGGGGGTCATCCCGACTTACCAACCCTTTGCAAACTCCGAATACCAGTAAGTACTATCCGGGAGACACACGGCGGGTGCTAACGTCCGTCGTGGAGAGGGAAACAACCCAGACCGCCAGCTAAGGTCCCAAATTACTACTAAGTGGGAAACGATGTGGGAAGGCTCAGACAGCCAGGATGTTGGCTTAGAAGCAGCCATCATTTAAAGAAAGCGTAATAGCTCACTGGTCGAGTCGGCCTGCGCGGAAGATGTAACGGGGCTAAGTAGTAAACCGAAGCTGCGGCAATGCACTTTAGTGCATTGGGTAGGGAGCGTTCTGTAAGCGGTTGAAGGTGTGTGGTAACGCATGCTGGACGTATCAGAAGTGCGAATGCTGACATGAGTAACGATAAAGGGGGTGAAAAACCTCCTCGCCGGAAGACCAAGGGTTCCTGTCCAACGTTAATCGGGGCAGGGTAAGTCGACCCTAAGGCGAGGCCGAAAGGCGTAGTCGATGGGAAACGGGTTAATATTCCCGTACTTCTTACAATTGCGATGGGGGACGGAGAAGGCTAGGTGGGCCTGGCGACGGTTGTCCAGGTTCAAGTGCGTAGGCTGAGAAATTAGGTAAATCCGGTTTCTCTTAAGGCTGAGACACGACGTCGAGCTACTACGGTAGTGAAGTCATTGATGCCATGCTTCCAGGAAAAGCCTCTAAGCTTCAGATTGTAAGGAATCGTACCCCAAACCGACACAGGTGGTCGGGTAGAGAATACCAAGGCGCTTGAGAGAACTCGGGTGAAGGAACTAGGCAAAATGGTACCGTAACTTCGGGAGAAGGTACGCTCTTGATGGTGAAGTCCCTCGCGGATGGAGCTGACGAGAGTCGCAGATACCAGGTGGCTGCAACTGTTTATTAAAAACACAGCACTGTGCAAAATCGTAAGATGACGTATACGGTGTGACGCCTGCCCGGTGCCGGAAGGTTAATTGATGGGGTTAGACTTCGGTCGAAGCTCTTGATCGAAGCCCCGGTAAACGGCGGCCGTAACTATAACGGTCCTAAGGTAGCGAAATTCCTTGTCGGGTAAGTTCCGACCTGCACGAATGGCGTAATGATGGCCACGCTGTCTCCACCCGAGACTCAGTGAAATTGAAATCGCTGTGAAGATGCAGTGTACCCGCGGCTAGACGGAAAGACCCCGTGAACCTTTACTACAGCTTGGCACTGAACATTGACCCTACATGTGTAGGATAGGTGGGAGGCTTTGAAGCAAGTACGCCAGTATTTGTGGAGCCGTCCTTGAAATACCACCCTTGTAGTGTTGATGTTCTAACGTTGACCCCTAATCGGGGTTGCGGACAGTGCCTGGTGGGTAGTTTGACTGGGGCGGTCTCCTCCCAAAGAGTAACGGAGGAGCACGAAGGTGGGCTAATCACGGTTGGACATCGTGAGGTTAGTGCAATGGCATAAGCCCGCTTGACTGCGAGAATGACAATTCGAGCAGGTGCGAAAGCAGGTCATAGTGATCCGGTGGTTCTGTATGGAAGGGCCATCGCTCAACGGATAAAAGGTACTCCGGGGATAACAGGCTGATACCGCCCAAGAGTTCATATCGACGGCGGTGTTTGGCACCTCGATGTCGGCTCATCACATCCTGGGGCTGAAGTCGGTCCCAAGGGTATGGCTGTTCGCCATTTAAAGTGGTACGCGAGCTGGGTTTAGAACGTCGTGAGACAGTTCGGTCCCTATCTGCCGTGGGCGTTGGAAGATTGAAGGGGGCTGCTCCTAGTACGAGAGGACCGGAGTGGACGAACCTCTGGTGTTCGGGTTGTGTCGCCAGACGCATTGCCCGGTAGCTAAGTTCGGAATCGATAACCGCTGAAAGCATCTAAGCGGGAAGCGAGCCCTGAGATGAGTCTTCCCTGATACTTTAAGTATCCTAAAGGGTTGTTCGAGACTAGAACGTTGATAGGCAGGGTGTGTAAGCGTTGTGAGGCGTTGAGCTAACCTGTACTAATTGCCCGTGAGGCTTAACCATACAACACCCAAGGGGTTTTGATGGACTCAATGTAAGAACATTGAATGTGTATAAATAGAACTTAAAACAGCTTTCCGAATTAAAGAATTTGCTTGGCGGCCATAGCGATTTGGACCCACCTGACTTCCATTCCGAACTCAGAAGTGAAACAAATTAGCGCCGATGGTAGTGTGGGGCTTCCCCATGTGAGAGTAGGACATCGCCAGGCTTTAAATTTAGACTTAAATGTCTAACCAGTGCGGAGCGGTAGTTCAGTTGGTTAGAATACCGGCCTGTCACGCCGGGGGTCGCGGGTTCGAGTCCCGTCCGCTCCGCCACTTATTCGAGAGTCGTCTCATTAAACACGAACAACAGGGGTGTAGCTCCAATTGGCAGAGCAGCGGATTCCAAATCCGCGTGTTGGGAGTTCGAATCTCTCCACCCCTGCCATATTCAAGGCTCTAGTCGAAAGACTAGAGCCTTTTTCGTATTTGTATCTCAAGACCAAAGCAACGGATCCCCTGATACTCAAAACAGCGCGTGTTGGGATCTGGGGTGCCAGCTCAGTCGAACCTCTGGATCGTCAGGTCCACCCCTGTCATATATTAAACTCAGACTACGCGTCCCGGCAGCAATGCTGGGGCTTTTTCGTTTCTGCGGCCTTTTCAAACTTCTCTCTGAGAGAAGGTATTTAAAGTATTTGAAGTGCAGGCTGCTCCGTAGGCCTATGAGTCATCTCTTCTCAAGTAACCTAGCAACAGTTGTGTGCCTTAAGGTATTTAGGCTTATGCATGCCTGCAAGCTCTCAGCGTGATAAGAGAGCGAGTTCCTGTTATTATCGGCGCTGAATTCTAATAATTAGGAAGCAAGTCTATGCCACATCTTCGATTTAGAGCTGTTGAACCTCAAACGGTTCAAGCGCTATCAAAACCTCTTACCGATGAACTGCAACCATTGATGGATTGCCCTCGTGAAGATTTCACTTTCGAATACATCTACAGTACATTTTTTAGCGAAGGTGAAGTAAGTGCTGCTTATCCTTTTGTTGAGGTGTTGTGGTTTGACCGTGGGCAAGAGACACAGAATAAAGTGGCTAAAGCGATTACTGAGCAAGTTCGTGGTATTGTCGGTGAAGATATCGATGTTGCGGTAATTTTCTCTGCACTCTCTCCTAAAGGCTACTATGATAATGGTGACCACTATTAAGGAATGAGCGTGATGAAGCTGAGTCTTTCTTTTTGTTTAAGTTTTCTATTCTCAGCTTCTCTTTATGCTACTCCGTGGGAGCAGGTCTCTGGTCCCACAAGTAACACATCCTCCTCTATCGGCAGTTATGCGAATGGCTGTTTAGATGGTGCTTCTCCTCTCCCGCTTGATGGTATTGGTTATCAGGTTTTACGCAGTAAAACGAAGCGTTACTATGGGCACCCTCACACGATAAGCTTTGTTGAAGAGTTAGCGAAAAAAGCCAATCAAGATCTCAACACAACGTTACTTATTGGGGACTTATCCTTAGCTCGCGGTGGACGTTTTTCTTCGGGCCACTCTAGTCATCAAACAGGCTTAGATATTGATATTTGGCTGCGCTTGGCTGATGAACCGCTTTCTTATAATGAGCTTCAACTTCCAAAACCCATGAGTGTCGTCGATCTTAAAAAATATAAGATTCTAGAGCACCGTTGGGAAGATAGGCACTTTGAACTGATTCGAAGTGCAGCGAAGAGTCAGGATGTTGCTCGTATTTTTGTTCACCCAGTGATTAAAGAGCAATTATGTAAGCAAGAAGGTGAGAAAGACCGAAACTGGTTACGTAAGGTTCGCCCTTGGTGGGGGCATCATTACCACTTCCACGTAAGATTAACTTGCCCTGAGTCGAGCTCTAATTGTGTTAACCAAGCGCCGCCACCTGCAGGAGATGGCTGTGGAGCAGAGTTAGCAAGTTGGAAGCCGAAAGCAACGCCTCCTCCTGTGACAAAAAAAACGAAGGTAACGCCTAAACCGAAGAAGAAAAAGATACTGCCAGCACAATGCCAGCCGCTTATTGCGCAGAAATAAGTGGCGAGTCCTACCAAGGAAATATCAAAGATGCTTTCTCTGGATCTCTATTATGAAACTGGAGAAAGATCATACTTTTGTCTACAGTGAATAATACCAGTACAAAAACTGACCTTTTGGGTTTTTGTGACATATTATAGAAATCTCATATAAACAAAGAGTTGCATGGTTTTTAAGTGTGGTAGCAATTCAATATTAAGAAAGATCTTTTCGTCGCGATTCTCTGATTTCTTAACAATATGTCTGTTGGTTGGTGAAGGACAAACGACAACGCAGACAAGTGTATTGAGATGGGTAAGGAGGCTTTTCCCCATCGAGAGTTAATCAAGGATAAAACCATGACTATGATTTGTGCAAAAGAGTTTGCAGAGTGGTTAAGACACAGATTTAGCAGTGATACTAAAGGAGTCTTTTTGACTCGAGAGGATGTTAATCACCTGACTGGGCGCCAACGCCTTGACCCAGGCTTTGTTAATGACGTGCATTACGAACTAATGCAATATGGAATGGCTTTCGTTACTGATACAAGTAGGGAGAACTTCTATCTGATCCCTGTCTCGCAAGCTGAAAATTGGCGTGAGAGGCTAGAGTATCACTTCGAGAAAGAGCTGTTTTGTAATATCTATCCTATCGAAAAATCGGGTTAAAAAAAGGTTCAACTTTGTCGGCAAAGTTGAACCTCTTTCGATTACGCTAACCCTTGAATAATCACAAACTTCTCTAGCAATTGCTCTTCAGTTTCGACATGATTTGGGTCGGTAATAATGCACTTCGTTATTGGGCACACCGACTGACATGTTGGTTTTTCGTAGTGACCTTTACACTCTGTACATAGAGCAGGGTCAATCTCGAAAATACTGTCACCCATAGTAATTGCACCGTTAGGGCATTCTGGGTCACACATGTCGCAGTTGATGCACTTATCGGTAATAAGTAGTGCCATGATTACTTACCAGTTGGGTTACGGGTGTCCTGACCTGCATTTAAGTTACGCATTAACAGACCGTATTCTAGATCCATATCTTCTGGAACTGGGATAAATACGAAGTGACCGTTACCTTTTGCGTCTTCAATTGATTCTGACTTACGGTTTTCCATTGCTTCTAGCGTGAAGATTACGTTGCCTTTTGGCGTCATTAGTTCAAGGCTGTCACCAACGATGAACTTGTTCTTCACTTCAACTTCAGCCATGTCACCACGACGTTTGCCAGTGAATTCACCAACGAACTGCTGAGCATCAGATACAGAGTAGCCGTAATCGTAGTTTTGGTAGCTGTCGTGAGTGTGACGACGTAGGAAACCTTCTGTGTAACCACGGTGAGCTAGGCTTTCTAGCGTACCCATTAGGCTTTCATCAAATGGACGACCAGCAACTGCGTCATCAATCGCCTTACGGTAAACCTGAGCTGTACGAGCACAGTAGTAGAAAGACTTAGTACGGCCTTCAATTTTAAGAGAGTGAACCCCCATCTTAGTTAGACGTTCTACGTGTTGGATTGCACGCAGGTCTTTCGAGTTCATGATGTAAGTGCCGTGCTCGTCTTCGAAAGCCGCCATTTTTTCTTCTGGACGGTGACTTTCAGAAAGTAATACCACTTCGTCAGTTGGTTTGCCGCGACCGATAGTGGTTTCAGGGCGTTCGTCAGCGACTTCGATTGCTTGAGCTTCGTTTGGATCGAATGCTTCAACAATTTGGCCAGCGTCGTTTTCTTTGCCTTCTTCTACTTTGTATTCCCAACGACATGCGTTAGTACATGTACCTTGGTTAGGGTCACGCTTGTTGATGTAACCAGACAGTAGGCAGCGACCAGAGTAAGCCATGCATAGAGCACCGTGAACGAAAACTTCTAGTTCAGTTTCAGGACAGTGCTCGCGAATTTCTTCGATTTCTTCTAGAGAAAGCTCACGAGAAACGATCACACGCTCAACACCGTTAGCAGCCCAGAACTTCACTGTTGCCCAGTTTACTGCGTTCGCCTGTACAGACAGGTGAATTGGCATTTCTGGGAAAGCTTCGCGAACCATCATGATAAGACCTGGATCAGACATGATAAGTGCGTCTGGGCCCATTTCTACCACTGGCTTAAGGTCACGGATGAAAGTTTTAAGCTTAGAGTTGTGCGGTTGGATGTTACATACCACGTAAAGCTTTTTGCCTAGGGCATGAGCTTCGTTGATACCGATTTGTAGGTTTTCGTGGTTGAACTCGTTGTTACGTACGCGAAGGCTGTAGCGAGGTTGGCCAGCGTATACTGCATCTGCGCCGTAGGCGAATGCGTAACGCATGTTTTTAAGGCTACCTGCTGGAGACAGTAGTTCTGGTACGAATGCTTTCTCTGTTGTCATTGCTCAATTCTCTTAGTATCTGATCACAAGTCAGGCCAATTCCACCTCATGGAAATGGGGCGCAAATTTTACGTCAAAATGTGACCTGTGACTAGGAGAATTATGGTTTGGATAAACAAACGCCCTCAAAAAAAGTGAGGGCGTTATGATTATTCTTTGTACGAAATTAAGCGTTAGGGTTTGGCAGACCGCCCAATGCTTCGTATAGATTTGGTAGGAAAGCGCTGAGTTCGCCACACATTAGAGAGAAGTCTGCGTCAAAGCGAGCGGCTTGATCTTCGCGTGGGATGTCATCGTTTTGGTCTTTTAGTTCATCAGAGAACTTCAGACGTTTGATGCCAGAATCTTCTGCCATGATGAATTCGATACGATCTTGCCAGTTCAGTGCTAGCTTAGTCACCACTTTGTCTGCAGCGATGTGGTTGCGGATTTCATCGGTTGTAAGCTCTTGCTTCTTACAACGAATCACGCCGCCTTCTTCTAGCACAGACTTAAGCTCAGCTTCGTCCATCATTGTGATGCCTTGTGGCGTTTCACCGGTTTTCACCCATTCAGTCAGAGTCGTTTCGATCGCAACTTCAGGGATTGCTGGTACAACAGGTAGGCTACCCATTGTTTTACGCAATAGTGCTAACACGTCTTCTGCTTTCTTGTAGCTGCTTGCATCAACAAGGATGAAGCCTTCTTTTGGCATGATAAGTACGTAAGTGTGGCTGCTGCGACTGAATGCACGTGGCAGTAGATCCATTACGATGTCATCTTTCAGGTTGTCTTTCTCTTTTTTCTTAAGAGGACGACCTTCTTGTGCTTCCATTGCTTCTACTTTTGCGTTTAGTGAATCTTTGATCACTGAAGCAGGCAGCATCTTCTCTTCTTTTTTAGCGCAAATCAGAATGCGGTTTTCAGAAACGTGCGTCATCATGTCGCCATTTCTACCCATCGCGCTAACCCAGCCAAACTTTTGTTTATCTTGGCTGCCACAAGGGGTGAATCGGAACTCGGCTAGTTGAGTTTCCAGTTGATCGGCGTTGAAGTTAACCTCGCGGTTAACGCGGTATACCAGACAGTTTTTAAACCACATAAATCTTCTCTAGGCTTGATGACAAGGGACTAATCATAGGGAATTTTCCCGGCGTTGTCCTAATTGAATTGAAAAAGATCATGATGAATCTCAAAAGAAAGTTATATGAAAATTTGTTTTCAAAGGTCACAAAAGTGTCATAATTGGTAGTAATAATGCTTATGCATAGAGGGGCGCTTTGTCCTTTAAATTCATTAGCTCAACTAACATAAGGTTATTCAATTATGTCTAGAAGGATTCTGGTTGTTGAAGACGAAGCTCCGATTCGTGAAATGCTATGCTTCGTGCTTGAACAGAAAGGTTATCAAGCAGTAGAAGCAGAAGATTACGACTCTGCGGTAACCAAACTGGCTGAACCCTTCCCGGATTTAGTGCTACTAGACTGGATGCTACCAGGTGGCAGTGGTATTAACTTCATCAAACACATGAAGCGCGAAGAGTTAACTCGCAACATTCCCGTTGTGATGCTGACAGCTCGTGGTGAAGAAGAAGACAAAGTGCGCGGCTTAGAAGTTGGCGCGGATGACTACATCACCAAACCTTTCTCACCAAAAGAGTTGGTTGCTCGCCTTAAGGCCGTTATTCGCCGCGTAACACCGACTGCGCTTGAAGATGTGATTGATGTACAAGGTCTGAAGTTGGACCCTGTTTCTCACCGCGTAACCGCAAATGATGAAGCGGTTGATATGGGACCAACAGAGTTCAAAATGCTGCACTTCTTTATGACGCACCAAGAGCGTGTTTACAGTCGTGAACAACTGCTAAACAACGTTTGGGGCACCAACGTGTATGTAGAAGACCGTACCGTTGACGTACATATTCGTCGTCTGCGTAAAGCGCTTGAGGCGGCAGGTCACGACAAACTCATCCAAACCGTTCGTGGCGCAGGATACCGTTTTTCGACGAAGGCATAACATCGCTAGCAGCTTATCAATACCATTTCTGGAGTAATGAGTGGTTGAAAGATTAACTTGGAAAAAGCTGGCCTGGGAGCTGGCTTTTTTTTACACCCCTTGGGTGATCATAGGTTGGATATTCGGTTATATGCCGTGGTTGCTTTTAGCGGCCACGGCTTTGCAGCTTGTATGGCATTTGCATAATCAGGTGCGCTTGTCGGCTTGGTTGTGGGATGAAAAGCGTCTTACGCCACCGTCAGGTAGTGGTAACTGGGAATCGTTATTCAACGGCTTATACCGATTGCAACAACGTCAGCGTCGTAAGCGTAAAGAGCTTACCAATTTGATTCGCCGTTTCCGTAATGGTGCTGAGTCGCTGCCGGATGCGGTGGTGGTGTTTCGTGCTGAAGGTAACATCGTATGGTGTAACAAGCTCGCACAACACCTTTTGGGTTTCCACTGGCCGGAAGATTCTGGGCAGCCTATTTCTAACCTTATTCGTACTCCAGATTTTATTAAGTACATCAACAAGCAAGACTTCTCAGAGCCGTTAGAAATGCGCTCACCATTGAATGTCGAGCGAATGTTGGAACTGCGTATCGTGCCATATACTGAAGGCGAACACCTGATGGTGGTGCGTGATGTGAGCCAACTTAAACAGCTTGAAGGTATGCGTCGTAACTTCTTCGCTAACGTATCTCATGAGCTTCGTACACCGATGACGGTACTGCAAGGCTATCTTGAGATGACGGAAGATCCAGACATGATTGTTGGCCCGATGTGGACGAAGGCACATGGGGTGATGACAGAGCAGCTCAACCGCATGAACAGTTTGGTGAATCAACTTCTGACGCTGTCTAAGATTGAAGCGGCACCAATGCATGAGTTGGAAGATGTGGTCAATGTCCCTAGCATGTTAGAAGTGCTAGAGAAGGAAGCGGTAAGCCTAAGTGGTGATGATCAGCATCAGTTGAAGTTCGACGTGGATTCTAGTCTGCGCGTGCTCGGAGATGATGACCAACTACGTAGTGCGATCTCTAACTTGGTGTACAACGCGGTAAAATACACACCACCTGGTGCACACATCAACGTTCGTTGGTATCAAACTGCACAAGGTGCTTGTCTAGAGGTTGAAGACAGCGGTGACGGTATTGAACCACAACACTTACACCGATTGACCGAGCGTTTCTATCGCGTCGATAAAGCCCGTTCACGTGATACTGGTGGCAGTGGTCTAGGCTTAGCCATCGTTAAGCACGCGTTGAGCCACCATGACTCTCATCTCGAAATTTACAGTGAAGTTGGCGTCGGCAGTAAGTTCTCCTTCATCCTACCAAGTCGTTTGGTGGTGAAGTGATGAGTGTCGTATCCAAAGCAATCAAGCAAATTGCTCTAGCTACGTTAGTGCTTTCCAGCGTGGCTGTTGCACAAGATAAACCGCTGCCGAATTATCAAAAGACGACTGGCATAGCCGGCAATTTATTGTCTGTCGGCTCGGATACGTTAGCAGGCATGACTACGCTTTGGGTGGAAGAGTTTAAATCTATCTATCCGAACATTAATGCTCAGGTACAAGCGTCTGGCTCATCGACTGCGCCTCCGGCGTTAACAGAACAAACTGCGCAATTCGGTCCAATGAGTCGCTCAATGCGTATGCGTGAGATCGAAGCGTTTGAGCGGGTGCATGGTTACAAGCCAACGGCGCTTCGTGTTGCGATTGATGCGATTGGCATCTTTGTGCATCAAGATAACCCAATCAAAGGGCTCAATTTCCATCAGTTGGATGCGATGTTCTCAGCGACTTTACGCTGCGGCGAAAGTGAGTTCATCACCAACTGGCGTGAGTTAGGCATCAAAGCCGAGTGGGCGAAACGTAACTTGCAGCTGTTTGGGCGTAACTCGGTATCGGGTACGTACGGTTATTTTAAAAGTAATGCCTTGTGTGGCGGCGATTTTAAAACTCGTGTGAACGAGCAACCGGGATCTGCCTCAGTGGTACAGTCTGTGGCCTCAACGATCAGTGGTGTAGGCTACTCAGGTGTGGGTTATCGCGTGGCGGGTGTTCGCTTAGTCCCAATTGCGAAAACAGGCACAGACTACGTTAGCCCTGTGCGTGAAAATATCATCTCAGGTAAGTACCCACTATCGCGTTACCTCTATGTATACGTGAATAAACATCCGGATTATCCGCTAAGCCCAATTGAAGCTGAGTTCATTCGCTTTATGTTCTCTGCCCAAGGGCAAGCGCTGGTTGCGAAAGACGGTTATGTTCCGATTACTGCTGATTTCGCTGCCGAGGAATTAAAAAAGGTCGGTTTATAAGCCGACCTTTTTCTTTATCTCATTGAGTTCATAGTTAGAAGCTCAATGTCCATCCTGCGCTTTCCCAGCGTTGCTGCTCTTCCTGCAAATCGGCATCGAGCAGTTTGTTATTCTCCAACCAATCTTCTTCTACGCAGGTAAGTACCCACTTATCTTCTTCTATCGATAATGTCAGCTCTGGTAGCGGGTCATCATTGCGTTGACCGTTGACCACAATGGCTAGACGCAGAATCTTAATTAAGTTGATGATGTCACTCTCTTTGTAGAGATTGAACTCTGGGAACTCATTCAGCTTGAGGGATTTACGTTGGAAGCGAGCTAAAGTCGCCAATACCAATTGCTGTTCGCGGTTAAAGCCGGGTAAGTTGGAGTGCAGCAGAATGTAGAATGAGTGACGATGGAAACCGCGCAGACTGATGCTCAAGCCGACTTCATGCAGCAAAGCAGCCCATTCTAGTAAATCAAACAACTCACTTTTCTTCTTGATACCAAGTTCAGAACGAACATTGCACAGCATCTCTCTTGCATGACCTTTTACGCGTGCAGCGTGTTCGATATCAACACGATGTTGTTTTGCTAGGTTTTCTGTGGTTCGCATACGAATATCAGAACGAGCGAAGCGTTCTTCCATCTCGTAAAGCAGACCTTCACGTAATGCGCCATCCGAGAAGAACATCTGGTTGATTTTTAGTGATTGGAAGATGGCAGACAAAATGGCCACACCAGCGGCAAAGACTGGCTTACGCTCGTCGGTCAGACCAACAAGATCAATATCATCAATGGACTCAAATTCGCACAATGTATCGATGAGCTTACCCAAACGCTTATTGGTGATCAGCCCGTCTTCATGACCTAAACCAATCAAGACTTCGCGAATCGCTTTAATCGTACCAGAAGATCCGAGGGCAATATCCCAACCTTTCTTACGATACTTTGCAGCAATGGACTCCATGCGCTGCTCTGCTGCGAGAATCGCTTTGCTGAAGTTCTTGCGCGACAGTTTGCCATTATTGAAGAACTGCTCGGTAAAACTCACACAGCCCATTTGCTTACTGTTGAGAAGCTCTGGCTCAAACTCTTGACCAATGATCATCTCGGTGCTGCCGCCACCGATATCGACGACCAGTTTGGAGTTAGACTCCGCTTGCGTATGCGCGACGCCGAGATAGATGAGGCGAGCTTCCTCTTCACCCGGGATTATTTCAATTGGGAAAGGCAGCACCTCTTTGGCGCGTTTGATAAAGAGGTGGGCGTTGTTGGCGCGCCTTAAAGTGTGGGTGGCTGCAATTCTTACGTTTGAAGCTTCAAAGCCTTGCAAGCGTTCGGCGAACATCGCGAGGCACTCAAGACCTCGCTCCATTGCAGCATGGCTAAGATTGAGCTCTGAATCGAGTCCGGCAGCTAAGCGCACTCGCTGTTTATGGCGGCTGACTAATTGCAGGTCACTTCCAACAACTTTCGCCACCACCATATGGAAGCTGTTCGACCCAAGGTCAATGGCTGCAATATGGCGTACATCTTGTTCAAGTATTTGAGGCATCTGCTTTTTGTTTTCTTGTTTGCTTCTCTATATTTTTAAGATAGTCGTAGATGGCAACTTGTGAGCGAACTTTTTTACGATTACCTCGCGGTACGTAGCTGTTGCTCATCTCTTTATCTATCAGACGAGCCTTTACTGTATCGGTAAAGTGAATGTTAGTTATATCAATAATTCGCTGTTTCAAACGTGGATCACGAACCGGAGCGGCAACTTCTATACGATGATCGATATTTCGCGTCATCCAGTCCGCCGATGAGATGTAAACTTGTGGGTCACCATCATTGTGAGTGATGACGACGCGAGGGTGTTCAAGGAATCGGTCAACAATACTGATGATGCGAATGTTCTCGCTCACGCCTTCAATACCCGGTACGAGTGAACACATACCGCGGATAATCATATTGATTTTCACCCCGGCATTGCTCGCACCATAAAGTTTATTGACGATGCCTTTGTCGACCAAGTTATTCACTTTGATCGTCAGTGCTGCTTTCTTGCCGGCTTTTGCGTTGGCAATCTCCCCATCAATCAGACGGTAGAGTTGTTTACGCGAATTGCGTGGTGAAACGATGAGGTGATTAAACCTGACTGGACGGTATGGGTTCTCGATATAGCCAAAGACGTTACGAACCTCATTGGTAATTTCTTGATCTGCAGTTAGCAACGCGAAGTCGGTGTAGATGCGTGCGGTTTTCTCGTGGAAGTTGCCTGTACCGATATGCGCATAACGTACTATTTCGCCTTCTTCGCGGCGGCTAATCAGGAGCAATTTTGAGTGAATTTTCAGACCTGGTGCACCAAAGATAACGTGCACGCCTGCATCGGTGAGAACCTTTGACCACTCGATATTGGCTTCTTCATCGAATCGGGCTTGCAGTTCCACCACCACAGTTACGCTTTTGCCATTGTGGACTGCATCGATCAGTGAGTTCATCAAGCGCGAATCTTTGGCAACGCGGTAGATATTAATCTTAATTGCCAATACTTTAGGATCGAAGGAAGCTTGGCGAACCAGTTCAGATATGTGATCAAAGGTGTGATAAGGGTAGTAGAGCAAAATGTCTTTGGCTTTGATCGCATCGAAACTGTTGGCGTAGCCTTCGAAGTCGGCACACTTCATCGGTGGCATGGGTTTGTTTTCTAGGTACTCACGACCGACATTTGGGAAGCCAATGAAGTCCTTAAAGTTGTGGTAACGACCACCTGGAATCAAACTGTCGTAGTTGGATATTTGCAGTTTGCTGCACAAGAAATCGAGCATCTCTTGCGGCATTTCACGCTCGTAAACAAAACGCACTGGCATGGCAGTTAAGCGTTGGTTCACCCCTTCAGACATCTGTTCAAGCAAGCTGTATTCGATCTCTAGGCGTAAATCGTATTCGGCATCGCGGGTCATCTTCATCGCGTAGCCATTTAGCTCGTCATAATCGAAGAAGCCTTTAAACAGCTCATCCAGACAGTAACGGATGATGTTGTCGAGCAGAATGATGGTCTTGCGACGTTTGCCTTTTTGCTCCGGAACCATAACGAAGCGGGGTAGGTGGTCAGTTGGGATTTCGAGTAAAGCGTATTGGGAATGATCGTCTTTGCGCAGATCAACGGTAATGTAGGCGTATTCGTCTTTAAGAAACTGCAACACATCGATGTCATCTTTAATCAATAGCGGAGTGATGTGTGGCATGACTTCTTTGCGAAAGTACTTGGTGATCCAGCGTTTTTGGGTGTCATCTAACTGGTTTTCGTTAACCAAGAAAATGCGGCGTCGCGCCATTTCTCGGATCAAGTCACCGTACAGTTCGTCAAATTGTTCGTTAAGCTTCAATGCTTTGGTTTGCATCTTAGTTAACAAGTGCTTAGAGTTATCGCTTCCACCTCGTTCTTGGCTGATCAAGATCCGACGTTTTACGTCTGCAAAGCGAACCTTGTAGAACTCATCTAAGTTATTGGAAAAGATCCCCAGAAAGCGAATACGTTCGATTAGAGGGACGGTTTTATCAGCGGCTTCTTGTAATACTCTCTCGTTAAAAGACAACCAACTAAGTTCTTTTTCTATATAGAGTTTTTCTGCGCTCATAACCTTACCTAGCCTAAAATGAAGTAAATCCGCACTCATCTGTGGGATAAAAAAGATGAGCCTGAACATTATGAGGTTTACGTTACAGATTTATTTCATAACACGGTCTGTATAAGAGTTGTATTCTTTTCAGTTGTTTAATGTGATCTGTAATATAATTGTCATCTTAACGACATATTCTAGTACTAAGTCAAAAAGGGTAGAGAGATCAATGGCACAAGCCGAGTTTTCATTGCAGGAAAAAGATAAAAAACGATTGATCAAAGATCGTTTGGTTCGATTTGCAGTGACATCCGGTGGTGTAGGCGTTCTTGCTGCTCTTGTGTTGATCTTTGTTTACCTTGCGATGGTGATCATTCCTCTGTTTTCTGATGCAGAGATCGAAACCAATTATGCCGCTCGTGCTACCCAAAGCGGGAAGCCACTCGCAATTTCCGTTGATGATTACTCTCAAATCGGTCTGGTGTTAACACAATCCGGTGAAGTGCGTTTTCTTCCTCTCGATGATTCCAGCAAGCCTGCGCTGTACACTCAGCAGATAGCCAACAACCCAGTGGCATTTTCTCAGTCTGCGCCAGGGTTAGGGTGGTATGGTTTGGTTGATGACCAAGGCAAAGCGCACATCTTCAAGCCAGAATTTAACGCAACGCTGCGCGAAAACACTCGCCCACCAGAAGTCGTGCCGTTTCGAACTTCAATGGACATGCAACTGACAGATGCATCCGATCCAGTTAAGAAGTTTGTTTTTAGTACTTCCACGCAAGCTCCAACCCTTGTTTGGCAAACACAAAGCGGCGTAATAAAAGCGCGTTGGCAGGTTCCTCAACTGTTAGATGCATCACCTGTTACCCATGATTACACCTTCTCTTCAGGTTTTGATGCGCCAGACCAAATGTTGCTGACGCCAGATGGCAATAACCTTTACTTGAGAAATGGATCAGAGCTGATTGTCTTGGTGAAAGGTGACAACAAGTTTTCAGTGCGTGAAGTGATCGATTTGACTCAGGGTGATAAAAAGCACTCAGTGAGAACGATGGATTTGTTGGCTGGGGCGTATTCCCTGCTTGTTACGCATAACGATGGGCGTGTATCGCAATGGTTTGATACGTTGCAGGGCGACCAGCGAACTTTGACTCACATTCGTGACTTTAAGTTGGCGTCTGAGCTGAAGTATTTACTTCCCGATTCACACCGTAAAGGTTTCTATAGTTTTTACACCAACGGTACGTTGCAAAGCCACTACACCACCAGTGAGAAATTGGTACTGTTTAAGCGTGCCTACAAACAAGCGCCAGTGATGGCAGGGATGTCGAATAACGAGCGCTACCTGATCACATGGCAAAACGACGAATTAAATGTTGCGTTTGTTGATAACCCGTACCCAGAAGTCTCTCTGTCTTCCTTATGGCAAAAGGTTTGGTATGAAGGTTACCCAGAGCCTGAATTTGTGTGGCAATCCACCTCAGCCAGTGATGACTTCGAGGCGAAATTCAGCTTAGTGCCAATTGCGTTTGGTACCATCAAGGCGGCGATGTTCGCAATGCTGTTCTCGGTACCACTGGCTGTACTGGGCGCAATTTATACCGCTTACTTTATGTCACCACGTATGCGTCGCGTGGTGAAGCCATCAATCGAGTTAATGGAAGCTTTGCCTACCGTTATCATCGGTTTCCTTGCCGGACTTTGGTTCGCCCCGATTGTGGAAGACCATTTGATTACCGTTGTGGTGATGTTGTTTGTTCTGCCTCTGAGCACCATGGTGATGGGCGGTCTATGGGCGCTGATCCCACAACCGATACGTAACCGCCTGCCAAACGGGTGGCATGCTTTGGTGTTAATGCCTTTGCTTCTGCTGTTGATCGGTTTGGGTGTGTGGGTATCACCAATGCTTGAACAAGCCTTCTTTGGCGGGGACATGCGTTTGTTCCTGACTGACCATGGCATTGGCTTTGACCAACGCAACGCGCTGGTGGTTGGCTTGGCGATGGGCTTTGCGGTTATTCCAACGATTTTCACCATTGCCGAAGATGCGATTTTCTCTGTACCTAAGCACTTATCGGATGGTTCATTAGCACTTGGCGCGACGCCATGGCAAACCCTGATTTATGTGGTTCTGCTGACAGCCAGTCCGGGGATCTTCTCGGCAATCATGATGGGACTTGGTCGCGCTGTGGGCGAAACCATGATTGTATTAATGGCGACGGGTAATACGCCATTAATGGATTGGAACGTACTAGAGGGCTTGCGTAGCTTGTCGGCGACCATTGCGGTTGAATTGCCAGAGTCGGAAGTAGGCAGTTCGCACTACCGATTGTTGTTCCTATCGGCATTAATTTTGTTTGTCTTCACCTTTGCGGTGAACGCCTTGGCGGAATGGGTTCGTCAAAGACTAAGAGATAAATATCGTGCGTTGTAATCAGTTAACGAAAGAGCGAGTAATAGCGTGTTAAATTGGATTCGTTCTGGCGCACCTTGGATTTGGTTAACTGGGGGAGCGGTAAGCATCAGTCTGCTTTCTGTCCTCGGGTTATTGCTATTGATTGGCTGGAAGGGGCTTACTTACTTCTGGCCTGCGCCACTTTATCAATGGAATGTTGCTGCACTGACACCGGTGCAGGGCGAAGTGCTGCATGAAAACTCGATTCTGGTTGGTCAGGTGTACGAACGCAGCTTCGTGCCAAGAAGTTACCTGCCAAAAGAAGCAGCAGATAAACTAGCAGAAGACGAAGAGTTTGCGACGCGCCTAAATATCAAAATTGCCAACCGTGAATTGTACCCAGCAGACTTTATTTCTGTGTTGAGAATGCAGTTGGATGACCCAACGACGCCGGGCGAATGGGCAGTGATTGAACGCAGTAGCGGTGGCTACTTCTTCGGTAAGTTTGTTGCCTTCCAAGATGGTAAAACGCGTTACGAAAACAACATTCAAAAGCTTTTGGATCAAAAACTCGAAGATGCCGAAACCTTGCATCATGAAATCGACATGCTGGTGGATGACCAAGTAAAAGACTTGGGATGGCAATTGGAGCAGCTTCGTTTAGACAAACGTAAGCATGAGCTTAACGACACCATCACTGAAGAACTTTTAGCAAACAACAGCAAGCGTAAGGCAGAAATTGAAGCTGAGTTAGCCAAGCTAGACATGCAACTTGACGGGCTGCGCTTGGGCTTCTCTGATTATGCGCTGATTGTCGAAGATATGACTGGGACTCAAGTTTCGATTCCATTAGAAGACATTTTGGACTACTGGTATCCAAACCAAATGTCACTACCTGAAAAAGTTACCCATTGGGGGAAACAGGTTTGGAAGTTCTTATCCGAAGACCCTCGTGAATCGAACTCAGAAGGTGGTGTTTTCCCCGCGATTTTCGGTACGGTTTTTTTGGTTATCATCATGTCGATCATCGTGATGCCATTGGGTGTGGTTGCGGCGATTTATTTGCATGAATACGCTAAAAACAATGCCCTAACTCGAGTGATCCGTATTGCGGTGATTAACCTTGCCGGTGTTCCTTCTATTGTTTACGGCGTATTTGGTTTGGGCTTTTTTGTTTACACCATTGGTGCCTCTATCGATAACCTGTTTTACGCTGAGAGATTACCCGCTCCAACCTTTGGTACGCCGGGTCTGTTGTGGTCAGCATTGACGCTAGCGGTCTTGACTCTACCAGTAGTAATTGTCACCACAGAAGAAGGTTTAACCCGTATTCCGAGTTCAGTTCGTCATGGCTCGTTAGCCTTGGGTGCAACACAGTTTGAGACCTTGTGGCGTGTGGTTTTGCCTATGGCAACCCCTGCGATAATCACTGGTTTGATTCTTGCGATTGCTCGCGCTGCGGGTGAGGTAGCACCATTGATGCTGGTGGGGGTCGTGAAATTAGCTTCGAGCTTGCCGGTGGATGGGCAATTCCCTTATGTGCATTTGGATAGAAAGTTCATGCACTTAGGCTTCCACATTTACGATGTTGGATTCCAGACCTCGAATATCGAAGCTGCGCGTCCGTTGGTTTACGCGACTTCCTTCTTACTCGTGACGGTTATTGTCGGACTAAACTTAACAGCAATCAGTATTCGTAATAATCTGCGAGAGAAATACCGAACTTTAGGACAAGATTAAGCATGTTTAACTTTGATAATACATTAGGTTATGAGCCGCCATTGGATGTGCACAACCTGACGGATGAACAAACGGCTATCTCGATTGAGAACCTTAATCTTTTCTATGGTCAGGCTCAGGCGCTGCACGACATTTCCATGCGTATTCCAAAGGGGCGCGTAACCGCATTCATCGGACCGTCCGGCTGTGGTAAATCCACATTGCTGCGCTGTATCAACCGAATGAACGATTTAGTCGAAGGTTGTAAGGTGACAGGAAAAGTACGTTTGCACGGTAAGAATGTGTATAACCCAAGTGTGGATGTTGCCACGCTGCGTCGCCGAGTAGGCATGGTATTCCAGCGCCCAAACCCATTCCCTAAGTCGATTTACGAAAACGTGGTTTACGGTCTTCGTTTACAAGGTGTGAAGAACAGTCGCATGTTGGACGATGCGGTCGAGCGTTCACTGCGTTCTGCGGCATTATGGGACGAAGTAAAAGATCGTCTACATGAAAATGCATTTGGACTTTCTGGCGGTCAGCAACAACGTTTAGTGATTGCTCGCGCCGTCGCGATTGAGCCAGAAGTACTATTATTGGATGAACCAACGTCGGCTTTGGATCCAATCTCAACTTTAACTATTGAAGAGCTTATCAACGAGCTCAAGACTCAATATACTGTGGTTATCGTTACCCATAACATGCAACAAGCGGCGCGCGTCAGTGACCACACTGCGTTCATTCATATGGGTAAGTTGATTGAATACTCGGATGCGGATTCGATCTTCACCTCTCCAATGAAGAAACAAACCGAAGATTACATTACTGGTCGTTACGGTTAAGCCGCGACCTTTCAAGGATTAAAAGGAAAGCCATGCACTTTGGACGTCACATCTCAGGACAATTTAACGTAGAGCTAGAATCGATTCGTACCCATGTACTTACCATGGGAGGCTTGGTAGAACAGCAGTTGTCGTATGCTATTCAAGCCTTGCATAAAGAAGACATCGAGCTGGCGCGTAAAGTTGTGCGTGATGATCACAAAGTTAATGCGATGGAAGTGTCGATTGATGACGCTTGTACTCGCATTATTGCCAAGCGTCAGCCTACGGCAAAAGACTTACGTTTGATCATGGCTATCATTAAGACCATCACAGATCTTGAGCGCATTGGTGATGTTGCAACGCGTATTGCCTACGTGGCGATTGAAAGCCCATCATCGAAAGAGCGCCAATTCCAAGTCTCGTTAGAGCCTTTATGCCGTCAAGCAATCCAAATGCTTCACCAAGTGCTCGATGCCTTTGCGCGTATGGATGTAGAAGCCGCTGCAGAAGTGCACAAGCTTGATGATAAGTTGGATGCGGAATACGAAGCGGTGATTCGTCAGCTGATGACTTACATGATGGAAGATCCGAAAAACATTCCACACATTCTGCAAGTGATGTGGTCTGCACGTGCCATTGAACGTGTAGGTGACCGTTGCCAGAACATCTGTGAATACATTATCTACTTCGTGAAAGGGAAAGATGTACGCCACCTAGGTGATCAAAGCATCGATGACGTGCTGAAATAACCTTATAACCGCAGACCAAAACC
Source organism: Vibrio owensii (assembly GCF_002021755.1). Classification (NCBI taxonomy): domain Bacteria; kingdom Pseudomonadati; phylum Pseudomonadota; class Gammaproteobacteria; order Vibrionales; family Vibrionaceae; genus Vibrio; species Vibrio owensii. The sequence goes on along the minus strand of NZ_CP019959.1, from coordinate 1,234,573 downwards.
CACAGAGAAATTAATTGCCGTATCGGTAAACGTGTGGGTTTTGTCGTCTTTAAAGATATCCAAATCCGCTCCTGCCCTGACTGAGAGAATCGGATTCACCTGATACACATAAGCACCACCGATGCTCAGTCCTGTCGTATCTCTTCTTTCTTCTTTGTAAGTCCCATCATAACTGGCTATACCAAGGCTAGCTTGAAAGCCCATTTGTGGCTGGTGATCAAACATGTGTTGAAAACCAACGCGATAGGCATCGATGGTTTCATCAAAGTTTCCACCGGTGTAGGTCACTCGAGAGTAATCAAAATAGAGTGCATCAAAGCCTGCAATATCATTCGTTCCAAATTGAATACCAGCGCCACGAAACGAGCCAACTTTCACTTCTGGAGAAATAAATACACCAGAGGCTTGGGCTGAAAGCGGTGCGATAATTAGGGCAATAAGAGAAAGGGGGCGTTTCATAGTTCTACCTAAAAAGATGCCTTCCTTGGCAAATGGACTTACTGAATGAACGTGTGCTTACTTAAAGCTGATTTGGACACCAACGCCGCCAGCAACGTCAGATGAAGAATATTTGCCTGATGATTCGTAGTGGAAGGTACCTGATAAACTAACTTGGTCTGTTAGGCCGTAAGCACCGCCAACCGCGACCGCTTCTTTGCTACCTGAGAAGCCAACACCTGCACCGATGGCCAGTTCGCCATGAGTCGCATAAGGACGAGCGTTGGTGACAGCATGTAGACTTGCGCGAATACCATCCATTTGTTCTGCTTGTTGGTTTAGGCGGTAATCGTATTCTGCTGCTAAGCCTTCTAAATGGTTAAGACGATCATCCGTCGGATTATTTTCGATAGGGTTTGATGGCAGTTGTGGCATTGGGCGGTCTGGAACATGAGGTACGCCATTATCTACTTCTGGAAGCGTTGGATGTTCAGGTGCCGCTTCAATTGGTGGTGTTGGCGATAAATCTGGGCGTGGACGATCTGGCACACCAGGAACACCGTTATCAACTTCAGGCAAAACCGGTTGCTCTGGTACCCCTTGAATTGGGTTGGTTGGAGTGCCTGGGTTTGGGCGATCTGGAATGTGGCCTGCGAATGAGCTGAAAGAAGCAAGAAGGGCACTAGCAGCAGTAAGCTTTACAAGTTTATTTGTCATGTCTGAACTCTCAATAAGTAAACGAGGAACAGCATCCTTACTGTAAGCAATCGCTCTTTCTAAATTCCCTTTGAAGCAGGGCTATCTTATTGAGAAGTATTTTTTATGACTAAGTAGGTCTAATTATTTTGATGATAACAATTTCTTATCAGGTTAAGGCTTGTTAGCTTGTATTGTTAAACCTTGTTGGATAAGGCCAACGAGCCAACTGACGAGTGGATTATTGCGGTTTCTCACATGCATATGAGCGTGAATAGACTTCATTTGTGGTTGACCATCAATCGTGACATCAACGGCTCTTAATCCCGGAAATTGCTCAACCGGAAGTAAATTGGAGTGAGGTAAATACATGTCGGTGTGTTTGACGACATCAAGTATTGCAGAGACCATTTCTGAGCGAAAGCCAATGCTGTGTTCAACGCCCATTTCGGTAAGAAGCTCGGACGCGTAACTGAACTTGTCGTTCCACCCTGGGGAAATCAAAGAAGCGATTGGGTATCCGCCAAGATCATGAGGTTCAACATGAGGTTTGGTGATCGGGTGATCTTCACGGACAAAAATACGCCCTTTCAAATCCAGTAGCTTCGGCGTGTAGATCTCTTTGTTGGTTAGAAGTAACTCGTAATTTACTCCCATCAGTGTTTCACCTTTCAAGATCTCATCAACCGTACTGTTCGACCAACCAACTAATTCAAGTTGAGCGTTAGGGGCCAACGCTCTCATTTGTTCGAAGAGGAAACCGGGCAAGCAAGTCATTGTGATTGGTGCCAGTGCAATTCGAATTTTGTTGTCCACTTCGGCAGGATCAAACTGATGAGAGCGGTTAACTGCGGCAGCTAAACCATCGAGGTGCGGCGTAATATCGTTGGCGAGAGATTCGGCGAACGGTGTCGGTTCAAGACCTGTTTTTACTTTCACAAACAGCTCGTCATCGAAGTGATTACGTAGCTTTTGTAGCGCTTGACTGATGGCGGGCTGTGAGACGAACAAGCGCTGAGAGGCTTTACGCATGTTTTTCTCTTGCATCAAAATCATAAAGGTCTTGAGCAGATTCAGGTCAAGGGTGTGAAACAGGTCTTTCGCCATGGTACATCTCTAATATTTATCGGGTACGAAGGTTTGATCGTCGATAGGTGCACGAACATACCCTTCTTTGTTCAGTTCTGGCAGTTCAATCACCGGATGTTCGAGCTCTTCGTATTCTACTTGGCTGAGCAAGTGGCTGATACAATTCAAACGTGCTTTCTTTTTATCATCAGAAGGCACTACCCACCAAGGACAGTGTTTGGTGTCTGTGTAAGCAAACATTTTGTCTTTTGCCTCTGAATATTCTGCCCAGCGATTGCGCGATTCCAAATCCATCGGGCTGAACTTCCAGCGTTTGATTGGGGTATTGATACGTTCTAGAAAACGCTTTTCTTGCTCTTCATCGGAGACCGAAAACCAGTACTTAATTAAGATGATGCCAGAGCGTTGCAACATGCGTTCAAACTCCGGGCAAGAGCGGAGAAACTCTTCATATTGATCTGGGGTACAAAAGCCCATGACTTTCTCTACGCCAGCACGGTTGTACCAACTGCGGTCAAACAGCACGATTTCCCCAGCAGCAGGCAGGTGTGCTACATAGCGCTGGAAGTACCATTGTGTTTTTTCTTTTTCTGTTGGGGCGGGAAGGGCTGCGATACGGCAGACACGAGGGTTAAGTTTTTCAGTGATGCGCTTGATGGTGCCACCTTTGCCAGCGGCGTCGCGTCCTTCAAACAGTACCACGACTTTAAGCCCTTTGTGTTTGACCCACTCTTGGAGCTTAACCAACTCAATTTGCAGCTGTTCTAGTGCTTCTTCGTATTCCTTTTTCTTTAGTTTCGCCATGTTTCCTCCCGTCCTTAGTTATCAATATGTTAGCACTCAATAACTAAAGACGGGATTTGAAAGCGCTTAATTGAGAGCTGTTACCATGTTCGCGATAGCATCGGTGTTGGTGACTGGAATCGAAAAATCATCCACATCGGCAGCGCCCATTTTGCTTTGCTCGGCAATAAAGGTCATGTGACTAGGGCGAGTTGTCTTGCCCGATAAATGCACTTCGGTGACTTTGGCTTGCTCAACGATCTGGCCAACATTGTCCGAGTTCACACCGGCGCCTGCCATGATCGCAATGCGTCCTTGTGCTTGCTCAACTAAGGCTTTAAGCACATCGATCCCTTGCGGTGCAGAAGGCGCAAGGCCGGAAGTCAAAATACGCTCACAGCCTAAAGTGATCACTTCTTCTAACGCTTTTTCAGCGTCACGACACTGGTCAAAGGCACGATGAAAAGTCACGCCTAAGCCAAGCGCTTGAGCAAATTCACATAGTGCAGTTGCGTACGGCATATGAATGTCACCGTTTTGAGTGAGCACGCCGAGCACGACACCATTCAAGCCAGCTTGTTTAGCGGCTTCAATATCCCAACGCATCATTTCGATTTCTTCCTCACTGTAGAAGAAGTCACCTTGGCGAGGGCGAATCATCGCGTAAACCGGAATAGTAGAGTGTTTAGCGGCTTGCTGCATAAAGCCATAGCTTGGCGTTAAGCCACCCAAAGCAAGTGAAGAGCAGAGTTCGATGCGGGTTGCACCACCGGCAATCGCGTTGTGGAGAGATTCAATGTTATCAATACAGACTTCAAGTTGAGTGTTCACGAGGTTGTCCTGAATTATTGTAATTACAGCAAATACTAGCAGGACGAAAGGGGAGAATCTGTACTAAGACCGAGGGAAATAGAGGTAAACTTTTTACGTGATGCTTACCTCTTTTGCTTTTCCAAAGTGCAGATAAAAAGAAAGCCCAGAGCGAACTCTGGGCTTTTTTATGACTTTACTTAGACTGATTGGCGTTTGCGGTTTTTCCGCTATAGCTTTTTGCTTTATATATACATCCAACCAACACACCCATTGAGCTTGGGCGGCAGTGTCCATTACTTGCTTAGGTCGTCTGCGTGCTCAGATAGGAACGCTGCAACACCTTTTGGAGATGCGTCCATACCTGCTTTACCTTCTTCCCATTGTGCAGGACATACTTCGCCGTGCTTCTGGTGGAAGTTTAGTGCATCAACCATGCGTAGCATTTCGTCGATGTTACGACCTAGTGGTAGATCGTTAACTACTTGGTGACGTACAAGACCGTCTTCGTCGATTAGGAAAGAACCACGGAAAGCAACGCCTGCTTCTGGGTGCTCTACATCGTACGCTTTACAGATTTCGTGCTTAACGTCAGCAACTAGAGGGTATTTAACTTGACCGATACCGCCATCTTCGATAGCAGTGTTACGCCATGCGTTGTGAGAGAACTGAGAATCGATAGAAACACCGATTACTTCAACACCTTTAGCTTGGAAATCAGCTAGGCGGTTGTCGAATGCGATTAGCTCAGATGGGCAAACGAAAGTGAAATCTAGTGGGTAGAAGAATACTACTGCTTTCTTACCTTTAGTGAATTCTGCAAAGTTGAAGTTTTCAACGATTTCGCCGTTACCTAGAACAGCTGCTGCAGTAAAGTCAGGGGCTTGACGACCTACTAGTACCATTTTTTTGCTCCTAAAAATTTTGGTTTGCTCCAAACCTACATTCAGTTATTTAGGTTTGGTCCGTGTTTGTGCGAGACAAACTATAGTACAGATTGTAGTATTGAAAAAAGCGAAATAAATAGATTGAGTTCATCGAAAAAAGCGATAACACCGAAACTATTATCTCGATCACTGGAACAGCAATAGATACAAATAGAATTATGAATAAATGGCCTAGCTTGAAGCAGTTACACTATTTGGTCACTCTGCACGAAACTCGACATTTTAGTGATGCTGCTGAGCGTTGTTTTGTCAGTCAATCTACTTTAAGTAAAGGCATCCAAAACCTTGAAGAATTGATTGGTTGTCCGCTTTACGAAAAGAAAGATAAAAAAAGCCCATTGGTTTTCACCCAAGCTGGTGAGATGGTGGTGCAGCATGGTCGAGAACTTCTCGCTAAAGGGCAAGATCTTGTTGAGTTGGGACGTTTATGCCAAGGCGATGATATGGAAGGGCAGCTTAAAGTAGGCTGTATTCCGACCATTGCTCCTTTCTTATTGTGCGACCTTGTCCAAGAGGTGAACTACCGCTTCCCTCAATTAAACCTTCTATTAAGAGAAGATACGACGACTAACTTGCTACAAGCACTTCGCCATGGTGAGTTGGACGTATTGATTCTAGCTCTACCAGTAGAAATAGAGGGAATGGAAAGTCGAGTGGTGGGGCAAGACCCATTCCGCATGGTGATCAGCGCCAATCAAGCGGATTCCGTACCTGTGCCGATCCGTTATGCTGACTTGCCAGATGAATCTGTCTTCTTATTAGAGAAAGAGCACTGTCTTACAGAGCACGCGGTTTCAGCATGTAAGCTAACTGACAAAGAGAAGATCAACCCATTCACCGCAACCAGTCTTCATACATTGGTGCAAATGGTGGCGAATGGTCTGGGCACCACGTTCATTCCGCAAATGGCGATTGATCATGGTTTGCTACACAACCAGAACTTGGTGGTGATCGACCCTCCTGGTCAGCAAGCGTATCGCGATATTGGTTTGGTTTGGCGTCCGAGCTCGTCACGATCAAACACTTTCAATCAATTGGCAGAAGTCGTCTCTGAACTGCTTTAGCTATTAGTATTAGCCTGCTACTCCCGATCTAATATCAAAAAGCGCACTAGAAATAGTGTGCTTTTTAGCATTTTATTCTGCGCGTGAACTTTGACTTGTAAAATTTTACAGATGAACTTTCATGAAGCTTTCATAAAATAGTGAAATTTCACAATGTTAATTTTACACAACTGCCTGTGTAACGCGTTTAAGTCGTGTTTAATTTCCTCTTCCTAGCCCTTGTGAATACAAGGATTTTTCTCCTGCCTCACTATTCATACGCTTGTTTGAATTCAAAAATAACCTGTAAAATTTATGTAATTTAATTACGTAATAACTTACAAATTGGACTCAAAAATCAAACACTTGTTTGATACCGAATAAAACTTTGAATTTAACGTTTTGTTTACTTGAGGGGTTTCGCTTAAACCTTTGTTGGGTTAGCTTAATTAAAGGCTTGTAAGACTTATGTCTAGATTGAAAAAGCAATTCAGGTTGCGCAATGTATAGACACAACGAAGCGAAGTGAACACCAAATCGAAGGATGTAATTTGTTGTTCATAACTTACAAATGTAGCTTTAGGCTGACTGCCCAAGATGGATAAAGCACGTTAAGGATGAATGATTATGCTTGCTCAGACAGAACAAAAAACACAACAACTAAAGCAAACCCAAGGCATGCTTGAGGTGAATGGAGTCGTTGCTCCTGAACATCAAGCAATTTTCCCTGTTGAAGCCCAAACCTTTTTATCTCTATTGTGTGAAAAATTTGCCGGACGTGTTGAACAGTTGTTGGAAGCACGAGAAGAGAAGCAAGCACGTATCGACGCTGGTGAACTGCCAGACTTTCTACCAGAGACACAAGACATTCGTGAAGGAAGTTGGAAGATCCTTGGAATTCCGCAAGATCTGCAAGATCGCCGAGTGGAGATTACAGGACCGACTGATCGCAAGATGGTGATTAACGCACTGAATGCGAATGTAAAAGTGTTCATGGCAGACTTCGAAGATTCGATGTCCCCTGCGTGGAGTAAAGTTCTGGATGGTCAAATCAACCTGCACGATGCTGTTAATGGCACTATCAGCTACACCAACCCTGGCAATGACAAACACTATCAGCTGGCAGAAGACCCAGCGGTGTTGATCTGCCGTGTTCGCGGACTGCATTTAAAAGAAAAACACGTAACGTGGCACGGTCAGATCATTCCAGGTGCGCTATTTGATTTCGCTCTGTACTTCTACAACAACTACAAAGCGCTACTGAAAAAGGGAAGCGGTCCTTACTTCTACATTCCAAAACTGCAATCGCATCATGAAGCGAAGTGGTGGAGCGAAGTGTTCCATTTCACCGAAGAGTATTTCGGTTTGGATACTGGCACCATCAAAGCGACTGTACTGATTGAAACCTTACCAGCCGTATTCGAAATGGATGAGATTCTGTTCTCTCTGAAAGAGCACATCGTTGGTTTGAACTGTGGTCGCTGGGATTACATCTTTAGCTACATCAAAACACTGAAAAACCACCCAGATCGCGTACTTCCGGATCGCCAAGTGGTGACCATGGACAAGCCATTCCTCAACGCTTACTCAAGATTATTGGTGCGTACTTGTCACAAACGTGGCGCATTTGCGATGGGCGGCATGGCAGCCTTTATTCCGGCTAAAGACCCACAAGAAAACCAAAAAGTACTGGATAAGATCCACAACGATAAATCGCTAGAAGCTAACAATGGTCATGACGGTACTTGGGTTGCTCATCCGGGGTTGGCAGACACCGCAATGGAAGTGTTCAGTGCCACACTGGGGCAGCGCACCAACCAATTGGATGTGAGCCGCTCAGAAGACGCACCAATCACCGCCGCAGAGTTACTTGAACCGTGCGAGGGTGAACGCTCAGAAGAGGGTATGCGTCATAACATCCGCGTTGCGTTGCAATACATTGAAGCTTGGATCTCTGGCAACGGTTGTGTGCCGATTTACGGACTGATGGAAGACGCAGCAACGGCAGAAATCTCCCGTGCTTCTATCTGGCAATGGATTCAACACGGCAAGTCGCTCGACAACGGATTGAAGGTCACTAAAGAGCTGTTCGAACTCTATCTGAAAGAAGAGATTGAAGTCGTGAAGCAAGAAATTGGTGAGCAGCGTTACCAAGCAGGTCGATTTGAAGAAGCGGCAGACTTGATGGCAAGGCTCACCACGAGTGATGAACTGACCAACTTTTTAACCATTCCAGGTTACGACTACTTGGATTAACCCAAAGATTTAGAACACTAATTTATTTAACCAATACGTGAAGGATTCGAGGCAGATAAGGATGTACTGCCTGAGAACGGAAAACTCAACGCACATGCACAAGTGCACATTATAAGAGGGATAGACCAATGACTAACTTAACTCGCCGCCAACAAATTGAAGCTCTGGAAAAAGATTGGGCAACCAACCCACGCTGGAAAAACGTAAAGCGTACTTACACAGCAGAAGAAGTGGTAGAACTGCGTGGCTCTATGGTGCCTGCGAACACAATCGCACAACGTGGTGCTGACAAACTTTGGTCACTGGTCAACGGTAGTTCAAAGAAAGGTTACGTAAACTGTCTTGGTGCACTGACGGGTGGTCAAGCCGTACAGCAAGCAAAAGCAGGTATTGAAGCTATTTACCTATCAGGTTGGCAGGTAGCGGCGGACAACAATACGGCTTCGACGATGTACCCAGACCAATCTCTGTACCCAGTAGATTCTGTGCCGTCGGTAGTAAAACGCATCAATAACTCATTCCGTCGTGCAGACCAAATTCAGTGGTCAGCAGGCAAGTCACCAGAAGACGAAGGCGGTATTGATTACTTCCTACCAATCGTAGCGGATGCGGAAGCAGGCTTTGGTGGCGTACTGAACGCCTACGAGCTAATGAAATCGATGATCGACGCAGGTGCGGCAGGTGTTCACTTTGAAGACCAACTGGCATCCGTGAAGAAGTGTGGTCACATGGGCGGTAAAGTACTGGTTCCAACTCAAGAAGCAGTGCAAAAACTGGTAGCCGCTCGCCTAGCAGCAGACGTTGCTGGCACGACAACACTAGTAATCGCACGTACCGATGCAAACGCAGCAGACCTACTAACATCTGACTGTGACCCATACGATAAAGACTTCATCGAAGGTGAGCGTACTCAAGAAGGTTTCTACCGTGTACGTGCTGGTATCGACCAAGCTATCTCTCGTGGTCTAGCTTACGCGCCATATGCGGATCTAATCTGGTGTGAGACAGCAACGCCTTGTCTAGAAGAAGCACGCAAGTTTGCAGAAGCGATTCATGCAGAGTACCCAGACCAACTGTTGGCATACAACTGTTCGCCTTCATTCAACTGGGAGAAGAACCTAGACGCAGAAACCATTGCTAAGTTCCAACAAGAGCTGGCTAACATGGGCTACAAGTACCAGTTCATCACGCTAGCTGGTATTCACAACATGTGGTTCAACATGTTCGAACTGGCACACGCTTACGCACAAGGCGAAGGCATGCGTCATTACGTTGAGAAAGTTCAGCGTCCTGAGTTTGAAGCGGCAGAAAAAGGCTACACGTTCGTAGCGCACCAACAAGAGGTTGGTACGGGTTACTTCGATAGAATGACCAATACAATCCAAGGTGGTAACTCATCAGTGACAGCACTGACAGGTTCTACTGAAGAAGACCAATTCTAATCAGCATAGAGTCCACAATTACTACGTTAGTAATGACATCTTTGAGCGGCAATTGAGCCGCTCTTTTTTTTGCCTGTAATCTGGGCAACTAACGTTTCGTTGCTTATTACTCTGCTTCGATTTCTTCTGGTTCTGTTTCTTCTTGCAGCTCTAACAAGTTAATCGCAATGGTTACAAAGTCTGTATCGGTGATGATGCCCACCAAGTGACCTTTATTGACCACTGGCAAACAGCCGACTTTGTGCTTTTGCATATAGATTGCGCTTTCCTTTAAACCAGCTCTTGGTTCAGCGGTCATGATGTTGGTGTGCATCATTTGGTAAAGCGGCGTGTCGAGGGTAAAAGATTGTTCAGCCTCATCTGGGTGCAAGCAGGATTCTTGTGCGGCAAGAATATCGCGTTGAGTCACCAAGCCTTTTAGGTGTTTATTGGCATCAACAACCGGAATATGTCGAATATCAAGCGCTTCCATCATGCTTTTTGCGTCACGTAATGTGTGCTCACGCAGCAAGGTATGAGGGTTGCGAGTCATCATGTCTTCAACCTTGATCATAGAGACCTCCAGCGGCATTGTCCTTCTCTTAAATATAGAGAATATTTTGCTGTATATCTGGGAGCTAACTCGTTTTTCACTAATAAAATAAAACGATTAGATGGAGATCAATCAGAGGTGAAAATGAACTGGTGTTTTCCATAATTCCAGCTACTCATTTTGGGGAGTTGAGGATGTAAGCGCTATCATAAATAACCAAAGCTAAGGCGTTAAAACCTTAGCTTTGGTTACTCTTAACGTTGCTTAAAATGCACACAGATAAGACCATAAGCTTTCGCGTCTACACATCGGCCGATATAGCTTTTATCAGGAAGGTTGACCGCACATAAACGAGGGACCTGCTTTAAGTCACACGCTTGTTGCATCGCAGTGATTTTCTGGTGGTTAGAGTTTGCGAGTGTACCGGAAGAAAACACGAGTACGGCAGCACTTAACGCCATAGTTAACATCTTCATACTTACCTCAATAAATGTTCAAAGAGCAAATGCTCCCCTTCACTATAGTCTATGGTACTTGCTATTGATGAGTTTGTTTTTAGCGGAGGGCAAGAGAGCGTTGAGTTAGCTTTGGCTATATTTCTGACTGACCGAGTTGAATGCGTTGCACAAATTTGGACATTAAACTCCGCTACTTTTCTTATATGTATCGATTCAGCGCTTTTCACGTTTTATTACACTCTTAGTGAAAGCTTTTACAGTCAATCGAAGGGGATTTGCTTGCTATTGCAGCATGTAAACATATACTAGTCTGCTGCGAAAAACTCGTCGCAATTTTATCGTCGTCTTTGACGTGATTTGACCAATAGATAAGACAAGTAACATGCAAGTATCAGATTTCCATTTCGACCTTCCAGATGAACTCATCGCTCGCTACCCTCAACCAGAGCGTACCGCTAGCCGACTGCTGCAAATGGACGGCAATACTGGTGAACTTATTGATGGCACGTTTACCGATGTGCTGGAGCAAGTTCAAGCCGGTGACCTAGTGGTTTTCAACAATACTCGCGTTATTCCTGCGCGTTTGTTTGGTCGTAAAGAATCAGGCGGTAAGCTAGAAGTGCTGGTGGAGCGCATGCTCGACGAGAAAAGCATTCTGGCACACGTTCGTTGTTCTAAATCGCCAAAACCAGGCACAACGATCTTGGTTGGTGAAAACGATGAATACTCAGCGCAAATGGTCGCTCGTCACGACGCACTGTTTGAACTGAAATTTAATTCTGATAAGACGGTACTCGAGATTCTGGAAGAAATTGGTCACATGCCACTTCCTCCATACATCGACCGACCAGATGAAGACGCGGATAAAGAGCGTTACCAAACGGTTTATAACCAAAAGCCAGGTGCGGTTGCAGCACCAACGGCGGGCCTTCACTTTGATGATGTTCTACTTGAGAAAATCAAAGCGAAAGGTGCTGAGTTTGCGTACGTCACTCTGCACGTAGGTGCAGGTACGTTCCAACCAGTTAAAGTGGATGATATCAACGATCACCACATGCACGCAGAATACGTTGAAGTACCACAAGACGTAGTGGATGCGATTAACGCAACTAAGGCGCGCGGTGGTCGCATCATCGCTGTAGGTACAACGTCTGTTCGCTCACTAGAAAGTGCAGCGCAAGACGCGCTAAAGAAAGGCACAGAACTGGTTCCATTCTTTGGCGATACTGAAATCTTTATCTACCCTGGTTACGAGTATCAGCTGGTGGATTGCTTGATCACCAACTTCCACTTACCTGAATCAACACTGATTATGTTGGTAAGTGCGTTTGCAGGTTACGAGAACACCATGAATGCTTACAAGCACGCGGTGGAAAACAAATACCGCTTCTTCTCGTACGGTGATTCAATGTTTATTAAAAAGAAGACCGCATAATGTTTTACCCCCTCTCTAGCCCTCCTCTCAAAAAAGAGGGAGGCTAGGAGGGGGAGAAAACTAACGATTTACGAGTGCTAGCAGTAAGCTAGGAAATAAAGCGGAATCTCTGCTTTGTCTCTCGCACGGAAAAGCGACCGCTCCTTAAAATAGGGTTTACCACCCTGGATACATAGTCAGACTGTTTCTCTGACACCCGGAGGCATCGTGAAATTAAAATTCGATCTTAAGAAGAAAAACGGCAATGCGCGTCGTGGTCAACTGACCTTCGAACGTGGCACTGTTCAAACTCCTGCGTTCATGCCAGTAGGTACTTACGGTACTGTTAAAGGCATGACACCAGAAGAAGTGAAAGGTACTGGCGCAGAAATCTTGCTAGGTAACACTTTCCACCTATGGCTACGTCCAGGTCAAGAAGTGATGAAAATGCACGGTGACCTGCACGATTTCATGAACTGGCACGGTCCTATTCTTACCGATTCAGGCGGTTTCCAAGTATTCAGCCTAGGCAAAATGCGTAAGATCACTGAGAAAGGTGTTCACTTCCGTAGCCCTGTAAACGGCGACAAGATTTTCATGGACGCTGAAAAGTCGATGGAAATCCAAAAAGACCTTGGTTCTGACATCGTAATGATCTTCGACGAGTGTACGCCATACCCAGCGACACACAACGAAGCGAAAAAATCGATGGAAATGTCACTACGATGGGCACAACGCTCACGTGATCACTTCGATAAGCTAGAAAACCCGAACAACCTATTTGGTATCGTTCAAGGTGGTGTTTACGAAGATCTACGTGATGTGTCTATCAAAGGTCTGACAGAAATCGGCTTTGATGGTTATGCAGTTGGTGGTCTTGCAGTAGGCGAACCGAAAGAAGACATGCACCGTATTCTTGAGCACACATGCCCACAGCTTCCAGAAGACAAGCCTCGTTACCTAATGGGTGTAGGCAAACCGGAAGATTTGGTTGAAGGTGTTCGTCGTGGTATCGACATGTTTGACTGTGTAATGCCAACGCGTAACGCGCGTAATGGTCACCTGTTTGTGACTGGTGGTGTGATCAAGATCCGTAATGCGAAACATAAAACGGATACAACTCCGCTAGATCCGCATTGTGACTGTTACACTTGTCAGCACTACAGCAAATCGTACCTTCACCACCTAGAGCGTTGTAACGAAATCCTAGGTGCTCGTCTGAACACTATCCACAACCTGCGCTACTACCAGCGCCTGATGGAAAGCATTCGTAAGGCGATTGATGAAGATCGTTTCGATGAGTTCGTTACTGAGTTCTATGAGCGTCGTGGTCGTGAAGTACCACCGCTGGCAAAAGAGCAGTAATTGACAGATTAAAAGAATTAAAGCCTTTGGCATGTTGCCAGAGGCTTTTGCTAATAAAGTAGGCTAACGTACGTTATTTTTGAGAAGGTGATCTCTATTACTCACTCTCAAACTTGAATCTAAATTACGAAAGCCCAACTTGTTGGATTATCAATAAAATATAATGAGGATGTTTTAATGTTTATTTCTCAAGCTCACGCAGCAGCAGAAGGCGCACCAGCAGGCGGCGGTTTTGAAATGCTAATCATGCTAGGCATGTTCGCGGTGATCTTCTACTTCATGATCTACCGCCCACAATCTAAGCGTGTTAAAGAACACAAGAACCTAATGTCTTCTATGGGCAAAGGTGATGAAGTTCTAACAAGCGGCGGTCTAGTGGGTAAAATCACTAAGATTGCTGAAGACAACGATTTCATTTCAATTGAGCTAAACGCAAACAATGAAGTTGTAATCAAGAAAGACTTCGTAACTGCAGTGCTACCAAAAGGTACGCTGAAGTCTCTATAAAACAGCTAAAGGATCCTCGCTGTGCTAAACCGTTATCCATTATGGAAGTACTTGATGGTATTTTTTGCCATCATCACCGCTGCGTTGTACGCACTTCCAAATATCTACGGTGAAGATCCGGCTATTCAAGTTACAGGGGCGCGTGGCGCCTCTGTAGATATGTCAACGCTGGATGCTGTCACCAAAGCTCTTGATAAAGAGCAACTCTCTCATAAATCCATTGCTCTCGAGAATGGATCAATCCTTGTTCGTTTCAATGACACTGACACTCAAATCAGTGCCCGCGATATCATCAGCGAAGCGCTTGGCCAAGATAAAATTGTTGCACTAAACCTTGCTCCTGCTACGCCTGATTGGCTAGAAGCAATCGGTGCGTCGCCACTTAAACTGGGTCTTGACCTACGTGGTGGTGTTCACTTCCTAATGGAAGTCGACATGGACGCGGCGATGGAGAAGTTGGTTGGTCAACAAGAAGAAGCTTTCCGTAGCGAACTTCGTGAAGCTAAGATCCGTTACCGTGCAATCCGTCCTTCTGGTACAGAAGGTGTGGAAGTATTGCTACGTAATGAGGAGCAACTAGCGGAAGCGAAAGCAACGCTAGAAAAGAATCACCCAGACATGAACTTTGTCGACTCTGATTCTAATGGTCGTTACGCGTTGATTGCCACCTTTACCGAGCAACGTTTACAAGAGATACGTAACTACGCAGTTGAACAAAACATCACGATTCTTCGTAACCGTGTAAACGAACTGGGTGTTGCTGAGCCATTGGTTCAACGTCAAGGTGCTAGCCGCATCGTAGTTGAACTACCTGGTGTTCAAGACACAGCTCGTGCGAAGGAAATTCTAGGTGCTACGGCAACACTAGAGTTCCGCGAAGTTGACGATAAAGCTGACCTGTCAGCGGCGGCAAATGGTCGCGCGCCAGCAGGTAGCGAAATCAAGATGGACCGTGATGGTCGCCCAGTTGTGCTTAAGAAGCGCGTTATTCTTGGTGGTCAAAGCATCACGGATGCAAGCTCAAGTGTTGATGAATATGGTCGTCCACAAGTTAACATCTCGCTAGACAGCGAAGGTGGTAACAAAATGTCTGCGTTCTCTAAGAAGAACATCGGTAAGCTGATGGCTACCGTATTTGCAGAATTCAAAGACAGTGGTCGTCGTACGCCTGAAGGCAAAGTTATCCTTGATAAGCACGAAGAAGTCATCAACCAAGCAACGATTCAATCGGCTCTTGGTCGTAACTTCCGTATCACAGGTATCGACTCTGCTGCAGAAGCGCACAACCTAGCACTTCTACTACGTGCTGGTGCACTGATCGCACCTATCTCTATCGTTGAAGAACGTACCATTGGTCCATCAATGGGTCAGCAAAACATCGATATGGGTATCCAAGCGTGTATCTGGGGTATGGTTGCGGTAATGCTGTTTACGCTGCTTTACTACCGTGGCTTCGGTCTGATTGCAAATATCGCGTTGATGGCAAACTTGGTTCTTATCATTGGTGTTATGTCGATGATTCCAGGCGCTACCATGACGCTGCCAGGTATTGCCGGTATTGTATTAACCGTCGGTATGGCGGTCGATGCGAACGTGCTGATATTTGAGCGTATCCGTGAAGAACTTCGAGATGGACGCAGTCCACAGCAAGCGATTCACCAAGGTTACGCGAACGCATTCAGTACCATTGCCGATGCGAACATCACAACACTTATCACTGCAATCATTCTATTTGCAGTGGGTACAGGTGCGGTGAAAGGTTTCGCGGTAACACTATCTATCGGTATCTTAACTTCAATGTTCACCGCTATTGTGGGTACACGTTGTATCGTGAACCTGATTTACGGTGGCAAACGCGTTGATAAATTGTCGATCTAAGGCTGGGAATTAATATGTTTCAAATTCTAAAAGCAGAAAACACGATCGGCTTTATGCGTTGGTCGAAAGTCGCGTTCGTATTCTCTATCGTTATGATCGCTGCTTCTATCTTCACGCTATCAACCAAATGGTTGAACTGGGGCCTAGACTTTACTGGCGGTACGCTTATCGAGGTGGGTTTTGAACAACCAGCAAACCTTGAAGAGATTCGTGCAGCGCTAGATTCAAAAGGCTTCGGCGATGCGACGGTACAAAACTTTGGTAGTGCTCGCGATGTAATGGTTCGTCTTCGTCCTCGTGATGATATGTCTGGTGAAACACTAGGTAACCAAATCATTGGTGCAATCAAAGAAGGTACGGGCGAAAGCGTAGAAATGCGTCGTATTGAATTCGTAGGTCCAAACGTTGGTGATGAGCTAACAGAAGCGGGCGGTCTAGCGATTCTTGTATCGCTAATCTGTATCCTGATCTACGTATCGATGCGATTCGAATGGCGTCTAGCGGCTGGTGCGGTAATGGCACTAGCACACGATATCATCATCACGCTGGGTGTCTTCTCACTTATGCAAATCGAAGTTGACCTTACCATCGTAGCGGCGCTACTAACGGTAGTCGGTTACTCGCTCAACGATACCATCGTTGTATTCGACCGGATTCGTGAAAACTTCCGTAAGATGCGTAAGGGTGAACCTTCGGACATCATGGACGCTTCAATCACTCAAACATTGAGCCGTACATTGATTACGTCGGGTACAACCTTGTTCGTAGTAATTGCACTGTTCATGCAGGGTGGTGCGATGATTCACGGCTTCGCAACCGCACTTCTACTTGGTATCACTGTAGGTACTTACTCTTCTATCTACGTAGCATCAGCACTAGCGCTTAAACTGGGTATCCAGAAAGAGCACCTGATGCCACCTCAAGTAGAAAAAGAAGGTGCAGAGTTCGACGAGATGCCATAAGGCAGATTGAGAACCGAAAACAAAAACCGCTGAGCAGTCAGCGGTTTTTTTATGCCTGAAGAAACTTGCTTAAGTGCCGTTTGAACTGGTTAGTGAAATTCAGATATAAAAAAGCCCCGCTCAATGAGCGGGGCTATTCAAAAGTCATCAGCGTGACGGGCTTAGTATGACTTTAGAATCTTACTTAAGGATCGCGCTGTTGCCGTTTTCGCGAACGTGCTTAAGAAGAGATTTCACGCCACGAGCGCTAGAAGCAACAATGTTACCAGACTTCATGTAGTCAGTACCGCCGGCGAAGTCAGTTAGGATTGCGCCAGCTTCACGAGCGATAAGCTCGCCTGCAGCCATTTGCCAAGGTTTTAGACCTAGCTCGAAGTAACCATCTACACGGCCAGCAGCCACGTAACATAGGTCAAGAGCAGAACAACCGCTACGACGGAAGTCAGCACACTCAGTGAATAGAGAACCTACGATCTTGATGTAAGACTCAGAGTGTTGCTTCTGTTTGAATGGGAAACCAGTCGCTAGAACAGTACCGTGTAGGTCTTTAAGTTGAGTAACACGGATACGAGCGTTGTTTAGTTGAGCGCCAGCACCACGTTGTGCAGTGAATAGCTCGTTTTGCATTGGATCGTATACACACGCTACTTCAGTTTTACCCTTGAAGCGAACCGCGATAGATACTGCGAAAGTTGGATAACCTTTTACAAAGTTATTAGTGCCATCCATTGGGTCGATGATCCATTGTACGTCTTTATCTTTACCTTCGATAAGACCAGCTTCTTCAGAAACGATACAGTGCTCTGGGTAAGAGTGCTTGATAGTATCGATGATGATAGCTTCTGCTTCTTTGTCTACGTTAGTAACAAAGTCATTAGTGCCTTTTAGCGTAGATTCAATTTTATCTGTGTTTTCTAATGATTTAGCAATATGATTGCCTGCTTTTCGCGCAGCGCGAATAGCAATGTTTAGCATTGGATGCATACGAATTTCCCAACGGATGTTAAAGAACAATTTAAAGCGGCGGCGAGTATACCAGAGTCAAGGGAAAAGGGAAGTGGTTATTTTTTGTTCGCAAGAAGCGTTCGCCGTGATATCTCTCTCGCTAGAGAAGAAAACAATTGATGAGAATGCGAATAGAAACCTGCTTCACCCTAGGGTGTGTAAAAAAATTATGGTAACATCCTCCGGTTTTAATTTAGGTAGCAAATACAGATGTTGGATCAAGTAAAAATCGTACTCGTCGGAACTTCTCATTCAGGCAACATTGGCTCCGCTGCACGAGCAATGAAAGTTATGGGTTTAAGCCAACTTGTATTAGTTGATCCACAATGTGAAGTGGATGAGCAAACACTTGCTCTTGCCGCTGGAGCTGGTGACATTGCACAAAATGCAGCCGTAGTAAGTACGCTTGAAGAAGCCATTGAAGATTGCGGTCTTGTGGTCGGTTCAAGTGCTCGCTCACGCACACTTGAGTGGCCAATGCTTGAGCCTCGTGAATGTGGTGAAAAGTTCGCTATTGAAGGCCAAAAGCACCCTGTAGCGTTGGTATTTGGCCGTGAAAGAACTGGCCTAACTAACGATGAATTGCAGAAGTGCCACTACCATGTTTGTATCCCTGCTAACCCTGAATACAGCTCGCTAAACTTGGCGATGGCGGTTCAAACCTTGAGTTATGAAGTGCGCGTTGCACATCTCAACTTGGAGCAAAGCCAATACACACCAAGTGAGCCTGAAGAATATCCACGTCATAAAGAGCTAGAAATGTTCTTTGAACACCTTGAAAAGGTGATGGTG
Source organism: Vibrio owensii (assembly GCF_002021755.1). Classification (NCBI taxonomy): domain Bacteria; kingdom Pseudomonadati; phylum Pseudomonadota; class Gammaproteobacteria; order Vibrionales; family Vibrionaceae; genus Vibrio; species Vibrio owensii. The sequence goes on along the minus strand of NZ_CP019959.1, from coordinate 1,216,156 downwards.
GAGACCCAATTTATTAACAAAGAACAGCCAGGTCAGGTGATGAACAAGCTACGCCGCTTGTACTCAAGAGCAAGACCAGAGGCGCAAGAGTTGAACATTTTACGCGGTGTTTTGACTGCGATTGAAAAGAAACTCTGAACAAATAATAACCACTTTAGGTGTAAGGATGAATACCTGACTAAATTAGTCAAATAAATACTTGACCAAAATAGTCAGGTATGGGAATATCCTTGTCATTACAAACCATGTGGATACGGTGTGGAATGAAACTTACATCTAAAGGAAGATATGCGGTGACAGCCATGCTGGACGTGGCACTGCACTCGCAACAAAACCCAGTCCCTCTAGCTGATATTTCAGAGCGTCAGGGTATCTCGCTCTCTTACTTAGAGCAGCTCTTTTCAAAACTGCGTAAAGCAGGTCTTGTAGCCAGCGTTCGTGGCCCAGGTGGTGGTTACCGCCTAGGAGCAGAGGCGCATAGTATCGCGATCGGCACAGTGATCGCAGCGGTTGATGAGTCAGTTGATGCAACTAAATGCCAAGGTAAAGGAGATTGCCAAGGCGGTACACGTTGCCTAACTCACACCCTATGGCGTGACCTAAGCTCTCGCATTAGTGACTTCTTGAATAACATTACGCTCGGTGAGCTAATGACAGACAACGAAGTCTTACAAATTTCTGATCGTCAGGACATTGATCTGGCGGTAACTCATGGGTTATCAAACAAAAATACAACCGCCGCGCCCATCGGTGTAAACGTCCGCTCTTAGCGGTCTGCATTTTACATTGGAGTAGAGAATGAAACTGCCGATTTATCTTGATTATTCCGCTACATGTCCAGTAGATCCACGTGTTGCTGAAAAAATGGTTCAGTACATGACAATGGATGGCACATTTGGCAACCCAGCTTCGCGTTCGCACCGTTACGGCTGGCAGGCAGAAGAAGCTGTAGATACTGCTCGTGAGCAAATTGCTGACCTTCTAAATGCAGATCCACGCGAAATCGTATTTACATCAGGTGCGACTGAGTCTGACAACCTTGCGATTAAAGGTGCTGCTCATTTTTACTCTAAGAAGGGTAAACACGTAATCACTTGTAAAACAGAGCACAAAGCCGTTCTTGACCCATGCCGCCAACTAGAGCGCGAAGGCTTTGAAGTGACTTACCTAGAGCCAGAATCAAACGGTCTGATTGACCTAAACAAACTTCAAGCAGCAATGCGTGAAGACACTGTTTTGGTTTCAATCATGCACGTTAACAACGAGATTGGTGTGATCCAAGACATCACCGCAATCGGCGAACTATGTCGCGAACGTAAGATTGTGTTCCATGTGGATGCTGCACAGTCTGCGGGCAAACTGCCAATCGACGTTCAAGAAATGAAAGTTGACCTTATTTCACTGTCTGCGCACAAAGCTTACGGCCCTAAAGGAATCGGTGCACTTTACGTTCGTCGTAAACCTCGTATCCGTCTTGAAGCGCAAATGCACGGTGGCGGTCATGAGCGTGGCTTCCGCTCTGGTACACTTCCAACTCACCAAATCGTGGGTATGGGTGAAGCGTTCCGTGTAGCAAAAGAAGACATGCAAAAAGATTACGATCACGCACTAGCACTTCGTAACCGTCTTCTAGATGGCGTTAAAGATCTTGAAGCAGTAACGGTAAACGGTGACCTAGAACAGCGTGTTCCACACAACCTAAACGTGAGCTTTGCATTCGTAGAAGGCGAATCTCTACTGATGTCACTAAAAGACCTAGCAGTATCTTCTGGTAGTGCTTGTACATCAGCGAGCCTAGAGCCATCTTACGTTCTTCGTGCACTTGGTCTAGACGACGAATTAGCACACAGCTCAGTACGTTTCTCATTTGGTCGTTTCACGACTGAAGCAGAAATTGATTACGCAATTGAACAAATCCGCGTTGCAGTGACTAAGCTACGCGACATGTCTCCTCTATGGGATATGTACAAGGAAGGGGTTGATCTGAGCACTGTTGAATGGGCTCACCATTAATCTCACGGACTGAATAGAGGATTCGAGGTAATTTATCATGGCATACAGCGAAAAAGTAATTGATCACTACGAGAACCCACGTAACGTTGGTTCGTTCGATAAAGAAGACCCATCAGTAGGCAGCGGCATGGTTGGCGCGCCAGCTTGTGGTGACGTTATGAAGCTTCAAATCAAAGTGACGCCAGAAGGCATCATTGAAGACGCGAAATTCAAAACATACGGTTGTGGTAGTGCAATCGCTTCAAGCTCACTCGTAACTGAGTGGGTAAAAGGCAAGTCTATTGACGAAGCGGCATCTATCAAAAACTCTGAGATTGCAGAAGAGCTAGAACTTCCACCAGTGAAAGTTCACTGCTCAATCCTAGCGGAAGACGCAATCAAAGCAGCGGTTGCTGACTACAAGAAAAAACACCAGGAATAAATATTCCGTATATAATGGGAGCCCTTAAACGCTCCCATTCCAAAACGTAATTTAGACAGACTAAGGTGCAGTATGGCCATCACAATGACAGAATCAGCGGCGAGTCGCGTAAAAGCATTCCTAGATAACCGAGGCAAAGGTATCGGTTTGCGTCTTGGAGTGAAGACGACAGGCTGTTCCGGCATGGCTTACGTTCTTGAGTTTGTGGATGATCTAAACGAAGAAGACGAAGTTTTTGAACTGTCTGAAGTGAAAATCATCATTGATAAGAAAAGCTTGGTATACCTTGATGGTACTGAGTTAGATTACGTTAAGGAAGGGTTGAATGAAGGTTTTGAATTCAACAACCCTAACGCAAAAAGTGAATGTGGTTGTGGTGAAAGCTTCAACGTCTAATTGACTGTCCTTCTGGGCAAACGAGTCCAGAAGGCTTTACTAGGACCCGATCTTAATGAATCACTTTGAATTATTTGGGCTACCAAGTCAGTTTCAGCTGGATGGTAGCCTTCTTTCTTCTCAGTTCCGAGAACTACAAAAACGCTTCCACCCAGATAACTTTGCTACTGCCTCAGAGCGCGACCGTTTGATGGCTGTTCAAAAAGCAGCGCAAATCAACGATGCATATCAAGTGCTTAAGCATCCTATCTCTCGCGCTGAATACATTCTGGCAGAAAACGGCACAGAAATTCGTGGTGAGCAACAAACCATGCAAGACCCAATGTTCCTAATGGAGCAAATGGAACTGCGTGAAGAACTGGAAGACATTGCTGGCAGCTCTGATCCTGAATCAGCGCTTTTTGACTTCGACTCTAAGGTCAGCAAAATGTACAAACAGCATTTGGCGAGTGTAGAGCAAGAACTTGACCAAGGTCTTTGGGCTGAAGCCGCTGACCGAGTTCGTAAACTCAAATTCATTGCCAAGCTAAAAAACGAAATTGAACTGGTTGAAGACAAGCTCCTCGGCTAGTTAGCGCGACAAGGACCCATCATGGCACTACTTCAAATCGCAGAACCGGGCCAAAGCTCGGCACCTCATGAGCATAAGCTAGCAGCGGGTATCGACTTAGGTACCACCAACTCTTTGGTTGCTTCTGTACGCAGTGGCGACGCGACCACGCTGAAAGACGAGCAAGGCCGTAGCATTTTGCCGTCAGTAGTGAACTACACGCAAGATTCAGCGTCAGTTGGTTACGATGCCAAAGCAAAAGCAGAGCTAGAACCAGCAAACACTATTATCTCGGTAAAACGTCTGATCGGCCGTTCACTGAAAGACATTCAAGCTCGCTACCCATCTTTGCCTTACCAATTTAAAGAAAGCGACAACGGTCTGCCTATTCTGCAAACCGCTCAAGGTGACAAAAACCCGATTGAAGTGTCTGCCGACATTCTTAAAGCGTTAGGTAAACGTGCTGAAGATACGCTAGGTGGTGAGTTAGCTGGCGTGGTTATCACCGTTCCTGCTTACTTTGATGACGCTCAACGTGCTGGTACAAAAGATGCAGCGAAATTGGCTGGTCTTCATGTACTGCGTCTGCTTAACGAACCGACAGCTGCAGCGATCGCTTACGGGCTAGACTCTGGTCAAGAGGGCGTGATTGCGGTTTATGATTTAGGTGGCGGTACGTTCGATATCTCTATCCTACGTTTGTCGAAAGGCGTATTTGAAGTATTAGCAACCGGTGGCGACTCTGCACTAGGCGGTGATGATTTTGACCACCTACTCGCAGATTACCTAATGGAGCAAGCGGGACTAGAAGCGCCGCTTTCTGCTGAGAAAAACCGCGCATTATTGAACATTGCAACGGCGACGAAGATTGCTTTCTCTGAGCAAGACAGTGTTGATGTGGATGTATTTGGCTGGAAAGGTTCAGTGACTCGCGAGCAGTTCGAAGATCTGATTCGTCCGCTAGTGAAGAAAACCCTGATGTCTTGCCGCCGTGCGCTGAAAGATGCGGATGTAGATGCGGAAGATGTACTTGAAGCGGTCATGGTTGGCGGTTCAACACGCACATTGCTTGTACGTGAAATGGTAGGTGAATTCTTCGGCCGTACACCACTGACAAGCATTAACCCAGATGAAGTTGTTGCAATCGGTGCGGGGATTCAAGCAGATATCCTAGCGGGTAACAAACCTGACTCGGAAATGCTGCTTCTTGACGTAATTCCACTGTCTCTTGGCATCGAAACCATGGGCGGCTTGGTTGAGAAGATTATTCCTCGCAACACCACGATCCCAGTGGCTCGCGCACAAGAATTTACGACGTTCAAAGATGGTCAAACAGCCATGAGCGTGCACACTGTACAAGGTGAGCGTGAAATGGTTGAAGACTGTCGTTCACTGGCTCGCTTCTCATTAAAAGGCATTCCTCCTATGGCTGCGGGTGCAGCACACATTCGTGTGACGTACCAAGTGGATGCCGACGGTCTATTGTCTGTTACGGCAATGGAAAAAAGCACTGGTGTTCAATCTGAGATTCAAGTGAAGCCATCTTACGGCCTAAGTGATGATGAAGTAGCAAATATGCTGCGTGATTCGATGACTTACGCGAAAGAAGACATGCAAGCTCGCGCTTTAGCTGAGCAGCGTGTAGAAGCGGATCGTGTAATTGAAGGTTTGATCGCAGCAATGCAAGCGGATGGCGATGAACTGCTGTCTGAGCAAGAAAAGCAAGATTTAATCAAAGTAATTGAAGCGCTGATTGAACTGCGTAATGGCGAAGATGCCGATGCCATCGAGCAAGGCATTAAAGATACCGACAAAGCAAGCCAAGATTTTGCGTCGCGCCGTATGGATAAATCAATTCGAGCTGCACTGTCAGGTCAGTCAGTTAATGATATATAAGAGATAAGTAGTTATGCCTAAGATTATTGTATTACCGCACGAAGATTTGTGCCCAGAAGGTGCAGTGTTGGAAGCAAACACTGGTGACACTGTTCTAGATGTTGCACTAAAAAACGGTATCGGTATTGAACATGCGTGTGAAAAGTCATGTGCATGTACAACTTGCCACGTGATCATTCGTGAAGGTTTTGACTCATTAGAAGAGAGTGAAGAGCTAGAAGATGACATGCTTGATAAAGCATGGGGTCTAGAGCCTGAGTCTCGTCTTGGTTGTCAGGCTAAAGTTGCAGACGAAGATTTGGTTGTAGAGATTCCAAAATACACACTAAACCACGCGTCAGAAGATCATTAATACTATCTCCCCAATATAGGGGCGAAGCATAAGGAAGATGAGCAATGAAATGGACAGATTCTCGCGACATCGCGATTGAGCTTTGTGACAAGTTTCCAGATGTCGATCCTAAAACCGTGCGTTTTACCGATCTCCACCAATGGATCATGGAATTAGATGAGTTTGACGATGAGCCAAACCGTTCTAATGAAAAGATTCTTGAGGCGGTCATACTGTGCTGGATGGACGAAGCGGATTAATGCTCGATTCGGCGGTAAAACGCAGCAGAGTTAACAATTCTCACTAAAAAAAGCGGACCTTTAGGTCCGTTTTTTTATCAAGTTGACATTTTTACCCTACATAATGCTAACATCCGTTAGTTATCAAAAAAGAAGAGGCGTAGGCAACGCCGTTATAAGACAAGGAGAAACCATGTCTACACAGATGTCTGTATTTCTTAGCCAAGAACCAGCGGCACCACATTGGGGCGACAAAGCACTGCTTTCTTTCGCTGAGAATGGCACAACCATTCACCTAGGTGAAGGTCACGATCTTGGTGCGATTCAACGTGCAGCGCGTCAACTCGATGGCCAAGGAATTCGTTCAATTTTACTTGCTGGTGACAACTGGGATTTGGAGAGCGTTTGGGCATTCCACCAAGGTTACCGCAACCCGAAAAAACACGGTACGCTAGAGTGGGTTGAGCTTTCTGAGCAAGACCAAGCAGAGCTACACGCTCGTATCACCTCTACGGACTTTACTCGCGATATCATCAACAAAACAGCTGAAGAAGTGGCGCCACGTCAATTGGCAACTATGGCGGCTGAATTCATCAAATCAATCGCACCACAAGGCACAGTAACGGCTCGTATCGTTAAAGATAAAGATCTGCTTTCAGAAGGTTGGGAAGGCATTTACGCAGTAGGTCGTGGCTCTGAGCGCACATCGGCGATGCTGCAACTTGATTACAACCCAACAGGTGATGAAAACGCACCAGTATTTGCGTGTCTTGTTGGTAAAGGCATTACCTTTGATTCAGGCGGTTACAGCCTTAAGCCATCAAACTTCATGACAGCAATGAAAGCGGATATGGGCGGTTCAGGTACGATTACTGGCGGTCTTGGTCTTGCTATTCTTCGTGGTCTTAATAAGCGTGTGAAGCTGATCCTTTGTTGTGCGGAGAACATGGTTTCTGGTCGTGCACTTAAACTTGGCGACATCATCACATACAAAAACGGAAAGACCGTTGAGATCATGAACACCGACGCAGAAGGCCGTTTGGTTCTTGCTGATGGTCTTATCTACGCAAGTGAACAAAACCCTGAGCTGATCATTGACTGTGCAACCCTAACGGGCGCAGCAAAGAATGCACTGGGTAATGACTACCATGCACTAATGAGCTTTGATGATGAGCTTTCACACCAAGCGCTAACGGCGGCGAATCAAGAGAAAGAAGGCCTATGGCCACTGCCTCTTGCTGATTTCCACCGTGGCATGCTGCCATCAAACTTTGCTGACCTATCTAACATCAGCTCTGGTGATTACTCGCCAGGCGCAAGTACAGCTGCGGCATTCTTGTCTTACTTCGTTGAAGACTACAAGAAAGGTTGGTTGCACTTCGATTGCGCAGGTACGTACCGTAAGTCAGCGTCTGATAAGTGGGCGGCAGGTGCGACAGGCATGGGTGTTCGCACACTTGCTCGTTTCCTGAACGAACAAGCCGCAAAATAAGACTTTTACCAGTGCAGACACCCTGTCTGTACTGGTATAACTAAGAGAGACGCAAGTCACTCATATAAAACTATTATTACAAGTACAAAAAGGAAACCTTATGGCTCTAGAAAGAACGTTTTCAATTGTTAAGCCTGACGCTGTAGAACGCAATCTGATTGGTGAAATTTACCACCGCATTGAGAAAGCAGGTCTACGTATCGTTGCTGCAAAAATGGTTCATCTGACAGAAGAACAGGCGAGCGGTTTTTACGCAGAACATGAAGGCAAACCTTTTTTCCCAGCACTGAAAGAGTTCATGACATCTGGTCCTATCATGGTTCAGGTTCTTGAAGGTGAAGATGCCATCGCTCGTTACCGTGAGCTTATGGGTAAAACAAACCCAGAAGAAGCGGCATGCGGTACAATCCGTGCGGATTACGCACTGAGCATGCGTCATAACTCTGTTCATGGTTCAGACAGCCCAGAATCAGCAGCTCGTGAAATCGAGTACTTTTTCCCAGAGTCAGAGATTTGCCCTCGCTAATCTTGTATTAATTTGATTTTTAAGCCTCGGACTTTTCCGGGGCTTTTTATTATCTGCTTGCCAGTGGGAAAGGGTGATAAATTGTTGGCTAAAATTTAATCATTAAGATTTTAATGCCTTAGCAAACTCAAGGTTTTAGAACCCTTGTTGTGACTGCGTAAAGGCTGTACAATTCGCGCCCTTATTCTTGTTTCAGTCATTGAGAGGCAACATGACCACTGAAAAAATCAATCTACTCGACTTTGATCGCAAAGGCATGCGTCAATTTTTCGCGGAAGAGCTAGGCGAAAAAGCGTTCCGTGCGGATCAGGTTATGAAGTGGATCTACCATTTCGGTGTTGATGACTTCGACAATATGACGAACATCAACAAGAAGCTACGTGAAAAACTGCAACACAAGTGTGAAATCAAAGCACCGACGGTAGCAGAAGCGCAACACTCTTCAGACGGCACGATTAAGTGGGCGATGAAAGTGGGCGATCAAGACGTAGAAACGGTCTACATCCCAGAAGATGATCGCGCGACATTGTGTGTGTCTTCTCAGGTAGGTTGTGCATTGGAATGTAAGTTCTGCTCAACTGCTCAACAAGGCTTCAACCGTAACCTAAAAGTATCTGAAATCATCGGTCAGGTATGGCGTGCTGCTCGTGAAATCGGTTTGCAAAAAGAAACCGGTCGCCGTCCAATCACTAACGTAGTGATGATGGGCATGGGTGAGCCACTTCTTAATATGAAGAACCTAATCCCTGCGCTTGAAATCATGCTTGATGATCTTGGTTTCGGTCTTTCTAAGCGTCGCGTTACTGTATCAACTTCAGGTGTGGTTTCTGGTCTTGATCAGATGACAGGTAAGATTGACGTCGCATTGGCGATCTCTCTACATGCGCCAAACGATAAGCTGCGTAGTGAAATCATGCCAATCAACGACCGTTGGGATATCCAAGATTTCCTAGCATCTGTACGTCGTTACATTGCGTCTTCAAATGCGAACCGCGGTAAAGTAACGGTTGAATACGTACTGCTTGATCATGTGAACGATGACATGGACCACGCACGTGAACTTGCGGAGCTAATGAAAGATACACCATGTAAGATCAACCTGATTCCGTTTAACCCGTATCCAGGTTCTCCTTACAAGAAACCAAGCAACTCACGTATTGACCGTTTCCAAAAAACATTGATGCAATATGACCACACCGTAACTGTTCGTAAAACACGTGGTGATGATATTGATGCTGCGTGTGGTCAGTTAGTCGGTGATGTTATTGACCGAACAAAACGTACAGCAGCGCTAAAAGCGGCTCGTGGTGCGGAAACCATTGACGTGAAAGCGGTGTAATTCACAGCGAATAGAAAAAATAGCCAGAGCCTTATGCTCTGGCTATTTTGTTTGTCACGTGCGAATTGTAATCCGATGGTTACAGACTTATTGGCGCTAATTTCGTTTTGTTGTGTCAATTTTTGGACAAAAGCTTGAGCTATCTGTTAATTTGAGAGCAAAGAGTTTTTGTCTTCGTTAAACATTCGCTTATCATGGTAAGTGAAATATAACTACGACACTGACAATTCTCAGTATTTTTTCCAATACGCTTTGCTGAACCATTGCAAAACGAGCATTCTTACTTTGTACACTGAGAATTTCTAAAAGATTATTTTGGTTAACACGTTTAGGCTAGCTATCTTTAAGTTAGGCTTGATTAGAACAAAAACGAAAATAAATAACCGTGTTAGCCACCAAACAGATTAAATACCGCCATTATGACAGAACACGAAAAAACCAATGAAGTGCCGCTTTCGATGGAAGCAGGCACGTTGCTAAAAAACAAACGCGAATCTCTAGGCATGACTCAGAAGCACGTTGCTGATCGCCTTAGACTTCGCGTTTCTGTTATTGAAGATATTGAAAACAATCGATTTGAGGAACAACAAGTCACCACGTTCACTCGTGGCTATTTGCGTTCATATGCAAAACTCGTTGGTCTCGATGAAAAGATTGTTTTGGCAGCTTTAGAGCAAACATCTGAAGTGCATGTTAAGCCACAAGAAACAGAAATGCAGAGCTTCTCTCGTAAAACTAAACACGAGAAACATAACAGCCGCATTATGCTGCTAACTTGGGCGATTGCGATCGTTATCACTGGTATTTCTGGTGCGTGGTGGTGGCAAAACCAACAAGAGAACAGTCTTGCTCAGTTAAGTACAGAGACCGCAGAAACAGAACAAGTTGCTGATGACGCTGACATCGATCAGATGAGCGCAGATGAACTTATCGCAAGCACGCCTGCAGAGATTGCACCTGTATCGGCTGCGCCAGCTGCGGTTTCTCAAGCGGATACGGCAATGAGCGCTGTAGGTGATGTAACTGAGCCTGTTGCTGCCGCGACAGAAGAAGTGACTGAGGAAGCGGCTCAAGAACCGGTAGCGGTGATTGAGGATGCACAAGAAACAGAAGAGCCTGCGGCTCCAGTTGTACCAGAAGGTATGACGCTGCTAACGATGAAGTTCAAAGCAGACTGTTGGATTCAAGTAAAAGATGCAAACGGCAAAACTCTGGTTAGCGGCACTCGTAAACCGGGTCAAGACGTAGAACTTGCCGGAAAAGCACCTTTTAAAGTGATATTAGGCGCACCTGAAGGCGTAACAATGACATTTGCAAGTGAACCTGTCGACCTTTCTGGGTATACTTCAGGCAAAGTAGCTAGATTCACTTTACCGTTATAAATATTATGCAACACGAATCTCCAATTATTCGTCGTAAATCGACGCGTATTTATGTGGGTGATGTGCCAATTGGTGATGGTGCACCAATTGCTGTACAGTCAATGACAAATACTCGCACGACTGATGTGGAAGCCACAGTCGCACAAATCCGAGCATTAGAAAAAGTGGGTGCAGACATTGTACGTGTTTCTGTCCCTACCATGGATGCTGCGGAAGCCTTTAAGCTCATCAAACAGCAAGTGTCTGTTCCTCTAGTGGCGGACATCCACTTTGACTACCGTATTGCCCTGAAAGTGGCAGAGTACGGTGTCGACTGTTTGCGCATTAACCCAGGCAACATCGGTAACGAAGAGCGTATTCGCTCGGTTGTTGATTGTGCCCGTGATAAAAACATCCCAATCCGTATTGGTGTTAACGGCGGCTCTTTGGAAAAAGATCTGCAGATGAAATACGGTGAGCCAACGCCAGAAGCATTGGTAGAGTCGGCGATGCGTCACGTGGATCATCTAGACCGTCTTAACTTTGACCAGTTCAAAGTCAGTGTGAAAGCGTCGGATGTATTCCTTGCGGTGGATTCATACCGCCTATTGGCAAAACAGATTGACCAGCCACTACACCTTGGTATCACCGAGGCGGGTGGTGCTCGCGCTGGTGCAGTGAAATCATCGGTTGGTCTTGGTATGCTTTTGGCTGAAGGTATCGGTGATACGCTGCGTATCTCGTTGGCGGCAGATCCGGTAGAAGAGATCAAAGTTGGCTTTGATATTCTCAAGTCTCTGCGTATTCGCTCACGTGGTATCAACTTTATTGCTTGTCCAAGCTGTTCACGTCAGGAATTCGACGTGATTAACACAGTAAACGCACTGGAAGAGCGCCTAGAAGACATCATCACACCTATGGATGTGTCTATCATCGGCTGTGTCGTAAACGGCCCTGGTGAAGCTGAGGTTTCACACCTAGGTCTAGCAGGCAGCAATAAGAAGAGCGCATTCTACGAAGACGGCAAACGTCAGAAAGAGCGTTTCGACAACGATGACCTAGTGAACCAGCTAGAAGCGAAAATCCGTGCGAAAGCGTCTGTATTAGACCAAGCTAACCGCATCGATATCAAACAAGAAGATTAATCTCATAGCTTGAGCACGCTAAGTGTGCTCGGGTTACTAAGCGACGGTAATAATTGTGGCAAAGAAAATCCAAGCAATCCGAGGCATGAACGATTGCCTTCCAACTCAGTCTCCGCTGTGGCAGAAACTTGAAAACGCAGTAAAAAGTACTGTGAGCGCATACGGCTACAACGAAGTGCGCATGCCAATCGTTGAAGAAACAAACCTATTCAGCCGCGCGGTTGGTGAAGAGACTGACGTTGTTTCAAAAGAAATGTACACCTTTGATGATCGTAACGGAGACAGCCTAACACTTCGCCCTGAAGGTACGGCGGGTTGTGTACGTGCATGTATTCAAAACAGCCTGATTAACCGTGACGAACAACGTCTATGGTACATGGGCCCTATGTTCCGCCACGAGCGTCCGCAGAAAGGTCGTTACCGTCAATTCCACCAGTGTGGTGTTGAGGTGTTCGGTCTAAATGGTCCAGATGTTGATGCTGAGCTTATCATGATGACAGCACGTCTATGGCGTGAGCTGGGAATCAATGAACATGTTCGTCTTGAGCTTAACTCAATCGGTTCTCAAGAAGATCGTGCAGACTACCGCACGGCACTGGTTGCATTCCTTGAGCAACATATCGATGTGCTAGATGAAGATTGCAAGCGTCGCATGCACACGAACCCACTGCGAGTTCTGGATACGAAGAACCCTGACGTTCAGGCTATTTTAGGTGATGCACCTCGTCTTTCTGAGTACTTAGGTGAAGAATCTAAAGCACACTTCGCAGGTCTATGTGAACTTTTAGACGCTGCAGGTATCGAATACACAGTTAACGAGCGTCTAGTTCGTGGTCTGGATTACTACAACCGCACAGTATTTGAGTGGATCACTGAGAGCCTAGGTGCTCAAGGCACAGTATGTGGCGGTGGTCGTTACGACGGTCTTGTAGAACAATTGGGTGGTAGTGCAACACCAGCAGTTGGCTTTGCTATGGGTCTAGAGCGTCTTGTTCTGATGCTAGAAACACTAGAGCTAACAGACGTTCGTCGCAGTGTAGATGTTTACGTTGTGACAGCAGGCGAAGGCACAATGATGGTTGGTATGAAGCTAGCAGAACAGCTTCGTGAAGCTATTCCAGGCGTTCGTGTTATGAGTCACTTCGGTGGCGGTAACTTCAAGAAACAGTTTAAGCGCGCAGATAAAGTTGGTGCTGTAGTAGCATTGGTTCTGGGCGAAAATGAAGTTGCAGAAAACACCGTAGTACTAAAAGACTTGGTGGGTGGTGAGCAAGAGACTTACAACCAAGCAGAAGTTGCTGAGAAGATCTCAGCACTGATTTAAGTCTTTTAATAAGCTAAAGATTAAATCCTAATTCGTAATACCAAGGCTCCCAAGATAGGAGCCTTTCGACGAAATAGGGACAATGGCAGCCTCGCTGCCATTTACATGTTTTAAGAGGACAGGAAGTGGAACTTTACGATACTGAAGAACAACAAGTTGAAGCCATTAAAGACTGGTGGAAGGAAAACGGTAAAGCCGTCATCATCGGTGCGGTTGTTGGTTTAGGTGGTCTATTTGGCTGGCGTTACTACCAGAATTCTGTGATTCAGGCGAGTGAAGCAGCTTCTCAAAGCTACACTACAGTAATGAACGCTCTGCAAACCAAAGGTGCAGATGCACAAGCGGACATTCAAGCGTTCATCGACTCAAACGAAGTTAAAGAGTACTCAGTACTTGCAGCACTTCAGCTAGCGAAAGTACAAGTGGATGCGAAAGATCTTTCAGCAGCACTTGAGCAGCTGAAGTGGGCTCAAAGCAACACCAAAGATGCTGCGCTATCTCCACTTATTAGCTACCGTATTGCGCGCATTGAAGCTGAAATGGGTAACTTTGACGCAGCAAACGCAGAACTAGATAAAGTGACGGATGCGGCATGGACTGGTCGTATTGCTGAACAGCGTGGTGATATCGCTCTTCGTCAAGGTGACAAAGAAGCAGCATATGCGGCGTACACTGAAGCTCAGCAAGCTGCAGATGCTAGCCCAACGCTACAAATGAAATTGGACGACCTGGCGAAATAAGGACCGCATTGGATGAAAAGAGTCTTTAAGAAAGCCTTATTAGGGGCATTGACGGTGGGAATTCTAGCTGGTTGTGCTAGCGAAGAAGATACTATCGTTATGGCTCCACTACCTCAGGTAGACAGTGAGTTTACGCCAAGTGCGAAATGGACAGCATCGATTGGTGATGGTGTAGGTCATTACTTCTCAAAACTGTCGCCTGTTGTAGCAAATGATACCTTGTTCGTTGCAAGCCGTGATGGTCTAGTGAAAGCGCTGGATCCAGAAGATGGCAAGCAAAAGTGGCAAACCGATCTAGAAGAAGATGTGATTGCGCGTCTTTCTGGTGGTATTACTGCTGCTTACGGTAACCTGTACATCGGCTCTGAAAATGGCGAAGTGATTGCACTTGACCAAGAAACAGGTGAAATCAACTGGCGTATTGAAGTCGGTGGTGAAGTGCTGGCGAGACCAGTCGCTGACTCAGGCATGATCATCGTGAACACCAGTCGCGGTATGTTGATTGCACTGGATGAAGCATCAGGTGAACAGCGCTGGGCATTGAGCACAGAAGTTCCAAACCTAACGTTGCGCGGTGATAGCACTCCGACAGCGATTGGTGGTGGTGTTTTCTGGGGTACGGCAAATGGCCGACTAGCGGCGGCGATTGTTGAACGTGGTCAATTGATTTGGCAACAACCGGTAGGTACACCAAAAGGTGCGACCGAAATTGATCGCCTTGTCGACGTAGACTCTTCACCGATTGTACTGGGCGGCACTCTTTTCACCGTGGGTTATAACGGTCAGCTTATCGCTATCGATTTGCGCAGCGCAAACCCAATCTGGAAGCGTAACTACTCATCTGCGAACGATATCGCGACAGATGGCAGCCGTATCTTCGTGATCACCGAGAAAGATCACGTCGTGGCAGTCGATGCTCGTAGTGGTACAGAGTTGTGGGAAAACAGCAAGTTGGAATACCGCCAGCTTACAGCGCCAGTCATCGTTGATAACTACCTAGTGGTAGGTGATACATTGGGTTACCTACACTGGATCGATCGCTCAACGGGCGAATTCGTTGCACAACAATATGTCGATGACAGCGGCTTTGCTGTTGGTCCTACATTGTTGTCTGATGGTTACGTGATTACTACTCGCAATGGCGATGTAAAGAAACTAACCATTAACGAATAATATCGTGATATAATTCACATTCGGCTCCTGGCTGGTAACAGTTAGGAGCCGTTTTGTTGTTTGAAATTATTATTTATTAACCGTTATTCCTGACGTGGTTATAGGTAAAAAGCTGGTTTGATTTGGCATCGAGCAAGTCGTTACCTATAACTACAGAAGAAAGATTATTGTAGAGGTTGTTATGGTACCTGTTGTTGCTCTAGTAGGGCGTCCGAACGTAGGTAAATCTACACTATTTAACCGATTGACACGCACACGTGACGCGTTGGTTGCGGACTTCCCTGGCCTAACGCGAGACCGTAAATATGGCCAAGCTCGTCTTGGTGAAGAACACGAATTTATCGTTATTGATACCGGTGGTATTGATGGCACAGAAGAAGGCGTAGAAACAAAAATGGCACAGCAATCGTTAGCAGCGATTGATGAAGCTGATGTTGTGCTATTCCTTGTTGATGGTCGTGCTGGATTAACGCCATCGGATGAAGCGATTGCAGCGCACCTGCGCAAAATCGAAAAGCCAGCAATGCTGGTGGTAAACAAGATTGATGGTATTGATGCTGACGCCGCTTGTGCCGATTTCTGGCAGCTTGGTGTTGACGACATGTACCAAATCGCAGCAGCACACGGTCGTGGTGTAACTGCGCTACTTGAGCGTGCTCTAGCGCCATTCTTTGATGATCTACTGGCAAGTGAATCTGAAGAAGGTGAGATTGAAGATCTGACTGAATTTGAAGATGAAGAGCTAGCGGTTGAAGACTACACCGAAGAAGACGCAGAAGCTGAGTTCAAGCGTTTGCAAGACCAGCCAATCAAACTGGCTATTATCGGTCGTCCAAACGTTGGTAAATCAACACTGACTAACCGTATCCTTGGTGAAGAACGCGTTGTGGTATACGACATGCCAGGCACTACGCGTGACTCAATCTATATCCCAATGGAACGTGATGGTCGTGAGTATGTTCTCATCGATACTGCGGGTGTTCGTCGCCGTGGTCGTATCAATGAAACAGTAGAGAAATTCTCTGTTGTTAAAACGCTGAAAGCCGTAGAAGACGCAAACGTGGTTCTATTGGTTATCGACGCACGTGAAAACATTTCTGACCAAGATTTAAGCCTACTTGGCTTCGCATTGAACGCTGGTCGCTCAATCGTACTAGCGGTAAACAAGTGGGATGGTCTGGATAACGATGTAAAAGAGAACGTGAAGAAAGAACTCGACCGCCGTTTAGGTTTCGTTGATTTTGCACGTATTCACTTTATCTCTGCGCTTCACGGTACTGGCGTTGGTCACTTGTTCGAATCGATTCAAGAAGCGTACAAGTCGGCAACGACACGTGTAGGTACATCTGTTCTTACTCGCATCATGAAGATGGCAACAGACGACCACCAACCGCCTATGGTTCGTGGCCGTCGTATTAAGCTTAAATACGCACACGCGGGTGGTTACAACCCACCAATCGTGGTTGTTCACGGTAACATGGTTCGCGATCTACCTGATTCGTACAAACGTTACTTGATGAACTACTTCCGTAAGTCTCTGGAAATCATGGGTACACCAATCCGTATTAACTTCCAGAACAGCGATAACCCGTACGAAAACCGTGGTGGCAAGCTGACTCTTTCTCAAGAGCGTAAGCGCAAACGTATGATGTCTGCAGTGAAAAACCGCAACAAGTAATCGCCTAAGATTTTATGAATACCCAAGTTTCGACTTGGGTATTTTTTTATTCAAAGCTTTCATAAGAAGTAATCAACACATGACAATCACAGCAACCAAGACGCGTTTCTGTCATCAAACTTGGCAGTTAGAGGCGCACGTACAAATTGTTCTATCTACATCAGAAGCTACTTACGTTGTTACTGATGTCACGCCTTTTCATCCCGTTAGCCATATTTGGCCTGATCATCCAGCAGATAAAGGCACGATGACGGTGAATGGTAAGAGCTTTGATGTGGTTGACTGCCAAGTGGGTGCTGTAGAACTAGCAAGCGGAGAGTTATATGTTGGCCAAGCTATTCCGGTAAAACGTGATACGGAAGGGTGGGCGTTTGTTGTCGTGCATGTCTTGCCATTCACCGATACGTTTGATGCTGGTGATATTGCGTTGCTGGAAGTGGATAAAGAATACCAACTCTCTCTAAGTCGCGGTCATAGCGCAGGGCACATCGCATACCTTGCACTCAATAAGGTGCTGGCGCAGAACTATTGGCGTAAAGATGCCGACCGTAAAGACCCGCATGGTAACTACGATTTCAACAGCTATGCGCAAGAAACCAGTTTTGTTACCCCAGATAAATGTCTGGATACCTACCGTTTAGGTAAAACACTCCGCAAAAGAGGGTTAAACAGTGCAGATATGCTGTCTGACCTAAAAAGCATCGAACAACAGGTGAATGTTCTGTTGGGGGATTGGCTAAAAAGAGACGTTGCGATCACTGTCGATTGCCATGGGGAACACCTCACGGATTCACGTTATTGGCAATGTGATTTAGGTGAAGGTGAAATCGCTGTCATCCCTTGTGGGGGAACGCATGCGAGCCATTTGAGTGACTTCGGTTCTATCCATGTCACACTAGTGGAAATAGACTCACAAACTATCGAAATGCACACCGATGTAAGACGCTAAATTTGGATTCTGATCTTTTTATTAAATCCTGTTTGAGTGGTTTATTGTTCGAAAGTGTAGTTTTTAGTTCTAATTAAAATTGAGAGACAGAATATGTAACTTATGCTTTCGGTATGTGGTTATATAAATATTCTTTTAAGGGGTGATCGCTGATCAAAAGGGAAATATCCGAAGATCAGCATTCGATCTTTTATAGTGCCGCGTGCGCATAATGTGAGTTAGTTACCTGTGTCATATTAATAGATTTATTATATTTCAGGCTAATTAACATAATAACGATATGAATACGCCACAATGGACAAAGATAGACTGTTAGATGCTCACCGAGCAGTCAATCGTCTTTTAGGTAAGCTTGCTCTGGGAATGGAACGCGATAGCCTCAACCATGAGGTTATCAAGTTAAGTGAACACCTATTTGGGAAGAGGCAAGCTTCCATTTTACGATTGCACCCCGATACCAACACACTGCATTTGGAGTTTGCCCCACACTTACCTGATTTCTACAATCAAGCGATTGAAGGCGTCCCTATTGGACCTGATATTGGCTCATGTGGCGCTGCTGCATTTTTAAAGCAAACCGTGGTCGTTAGTGATATTGATCATCACGTTAACTGGGCCGCTTTCCTTGAGCTGACTCAACAAGCCCAACTCCGTGCATGCTGGTCTGTGCCTATTATTGCTTCGGATGGTCACGTGCTTGGGACATTTGCCATCTACAGCAATACACCTTCTGAACCTCATCCTTATGAACTCGAAGTTCTCGAAATGCTAGCCGCTTTGTATGCGGTAGCCTTAGAGAAGTATCGCCTAGAAGAACAACTTCATTTTCATGCTAGTCGAGATCCACTGACGCACTGCTTTAACCGCCGTGCGCTTTTGACCGAAGTCGATCGCAAGATCAACCACAAATGTGCACGCAGCGCTGTAGTGGGATGCTTTTTCGTTGATATCGATGAGTTTAAGTACATTAATGATCGCTTTGGGCATGAGACCGGAGACCAAGTTTTGGTGCTGGTGGCTGAGCATTTAAAGCAAGCGTTCCGTTCATGTTCAGTGATAGGGCGTTATGGTGGCGATGAGTTTGTGGGTTTCAGCTGCTTTCATGATTTGGATACATACCAAAACTTTACAACCCGTCTAGTTCAAGAGCTTAACCAAGTATGCCAGTTAGAGGAATACAAAGTAAAAGCCAGTATAGGTGCCGCTTGGAGTACCATGAGTGAGCGCGCTGTGTTACAAGAGCTTATTCAAAAAGCAGATGTGGCGATGTATCAAAACAAGCGTGCTAAACGCGCGTGATTAAGATCAAAGCACAAGATTGCCGTATGATTAGACTGTGAGTCAGTAAATAGTAGTTTTTAGGGGTAACCATGCAACCAAATATTTGCCCAACATGCGATATTGAGCTGGAGTGGACAGGTCAATACCACTGTAATCAATGTGAGTCGGATTATAAGAAAGTGGGTTTTTGTCCAGATTGCGATGCTGAACTAGAAAAGCTACAGGCTTGTGGTGCGGCGAACTATTTCTGCAATAGTTGTAATGAACTCAAATCGAAATCACGTGTTCGATTTGAGTTTCAAAAAGTCAGTTAATTAACTGTTGAGCGAAGCTCGCCATCAGATAAGCGGGTGACTAAAACGTCGCCCGTTTTTACATCTTTCGCCTGGGTAACAACTTGACCTTGCTCAGTTTGGGTAATCGAGTAGCCACGTTTTAGTGTTGCCAGTGGGCTTACTGTATCTAGCTTCTCCGCCGCTATTGCCAGCTGATGGCGCATGGTCAGTAACTTACGGTCCATCGCATCCAACAATTTTTGCTCAACTCTATCAAGCTTCGACTTCTGCTCAGCCAAGCGCTTTACTGGTGAGTTCAGTTGTAGACGATGATGCTTACGCTCAACAGCTTGTTGGCGCGTTGTGATGAATCGTTGCATTGCGCGTTGTAGGCGCATGTCCAACTCATCAAGTTGTTGCGTCTGGCGCTGCAATTGATAGCTTGGATGCTGGCGCTCTAAGCGGTGCATCAGTTGAGCCGATTGCTGTTTTTGTTGCGTTAGGTAGTAACGCATTGCACTGGCTAGCTTATGTTGGCGAGTCACCAAAGCTTGATCTTTGTGGCTGTTATCGCGGCTTACTAATTCAGCCGCCGCTGATGGCGTCGGCGCTCGCATGTCCGCAACAAAGTCGGCAATTGTCACATCAACCTCATGACCAACGGCACTGATGATCGGAATTTGGCTTGCAGCAATAGTGCGAGCAAGGATTTCGTTGTTAAAGCACCAAAGGTCTTCTAACGAACCGCCACCACGACCAACAATCAATACATCACATTCGTCACGACTGTTTGCACGGCCGATTGCCTGCGCAATTTGAATGGCCGCTTCTTCACCTTGCACCATGGTTGGGTAAACCACCACGGGTAGGGAAGGATCACGACGTTTCAATACGTCTAAGATGTCGTACAGTGCTGCACCGGTTTTTGAGGTGATCACACCAACGCGTTTTGGGTGCTCAGGTAAAGGCTGCTTATTGGTTTGAGCAAACAAACCTTCTGCTGCCAGTTTCATCTTAAGTGCCTCGAACTCTTGTTGCAGACGACCATCACCTTCTGGCTGCATGCTTTCAATGATCAACTGATAGTCACCACGAGGCTCGTACAGAGACAGACGTGCTTTAACTAATACTTGATTGCCGTTAGCAGGTTTGAAAGTGACGCGACGATTGTTACCACGGAACATGGCACATTTAACTTGAGCGCAAGAATCTTTAAGAGTGAGGTACCAGTGACCAGAGACGGGAGCTGAAAAGTTGGATATCTCTCCGACAAGCCAGACGATCCCCATTTCGTTTTCGAGCAGCAGACGCACTTCGGCATTGAGACGAGAAACAGTGAAGATGTTTTGATTGGTCTGGGAGAGCACAGCTAATTCCGTAGACGTGAGTATGGAAATTAGCGGCAATATAATACATATCAAGGGGGTAATTGCAAGAAAAAAATTAAAAAATTTGTGGTCAAGCGATTGCGTTAACCGTATAATCCCTCCGCAATATCTAATCCAAATGTAGCCAACAACCTAAAACTGGTTACCCTCATTATGCGAAACGATGAGATTGGATTGTCTTTTTACTCCTCTAATTGTGAGATATTGCAAATGCTAAGAATTGCCAAAGAAGCGCTGACATTCGATGACGTACTACTCGTGCCAGCTCACTCCACCGTTCTCCCAAACACAGCTGATCTTCGCACTCAGTTGACTAAGAACATCACCCTAAACATCCCAATGATTTCAGCGTCTATGGACACTGTTACAGAAGCTCGTCTAGCTATCGCGCTAGCGCAAGAGGGTGGCATTGGCTTTATCCACAAAAACATGTCTATTGAGCAGCAAGCTGCTGAAGTTCGTAAAGTTAAGAAGTTTGAAGCTGGTGTCGTTTCTGATCCAGTAACTGTTAGCCCTGAAGCGACTATCGCTGACGTGGTTGCACTGACTGAAAAACACGGCTTCGCTGGTTTCCCTGTAATCACAGAGAACAACGAGCTTGTAGGCATTATCACTGGTCGTGATGTGCGCTTTGTTACTGACCTTTCTAAGAAAGTGTCTTCAGTAATGACAGCAAAAGAAAACCTTGCAGCAGTAAAAGAAGGTGCAACACGTGAAGAAGTGCAAGAGAAGATGCACGAAGCACGCGTTGAGAAAGTATTGGTTGTGAACGATGAGTTCCAACTAACCGGTATGATCACTGCGAAAGACTTCCACAAAGCAGAACGTAAACCAAACGCATGTAAAGATGAGCGCGGTCGTCTACGTGTTGGCGCAGCCGTTGGTGCTGGCGCTGGTAACGAAGAGCGTGTTGCTGCTCTAGTTGAAGCGGGCGTTGACGTTCTACTTATCGACTCTTCACACGGTCACTCTGAAGGTGTACTAAACCGTATCCGCGAAACTCGCGCAGCTTACCCAGATCTAGACATCATCGGCGGTAACGTTGCGACAGGTGCTGGTGCTAAAGCACTTATCGAAGCGGGCGTTAGCGCTGTGAAAGTGGGTATCGGTCCTGGTTCAATCTGTACTACTCGTATCGTAACGGGCGTTGGTGTTCCTCAAGTAACAGCAATCGCAGACGCAGCAGAAGTGGCTAACTCATTCGGTATCCCAGTTATCGCTGACGGCGGTATCCGTTTCTCTGGTGACATCTGTAAAGCAATCGTAGCTGGCGCATCATGTGTGATGGTTGGTTCAATGTTCGCAGGTACAGAAGAAGCACCGGGTGAAGTGATTCTTTACAACGGTCGTTCTTACAAGTCTTACCGTGGTATGGGCTCTCTTGGTGCGATGTCTCAAGGTTCATCTGACCGTTACTTCCAGTCTGATAATGCAGCAGACAAGCTAGTACCAGAAGGTATCGAAGGTCGTATCGCATACAAAGGTCGCCTAAAAGAAATCGTACACCAACAAATGGGCGGTCTACGTTCAAGCATGGGTCTTACTGGCTCTGCAACGATTGAAGATATGCGTACTAAAGCTGAATTTGTTCGTATCTCAGGTGCGGGCATGGCTGAATCACACGTACACGACGTTCAAATCACTAAGGAAGCTCCAAACTACCGTCGCGGTTAATTTTTACTGTTGTAAAAATAAAACCTATACACTCGACGTAAACGTTTGCTTTTTTCCTTGAAGCATTAATAAGAGGCGAGTACACTCGCCTCCGTTTTAATAACCTAGCTTATAAGACTGCTCAAAATGACTAAAAATATTCATGACCAACGTATTCTGATCTTGGACTTCGGTTCTCAGTACACTCAGCTAGTAGCGCGCCGTGTACGTGAAATCGGTGTTTACTGTGAACTGTGGAGCTGGGACGTTGAAGAAGCGGATATTCGTGAATTCAATCCAGACGGTATTATCCTCTCTGGTGGTCCAGAAAGCGTAACGGAAGATAACTCTCCACGCGCTCCTCAATATGTATTTGACTCTGGTGTGCCAGTATTAGGTGTATGTTACGGCATGCAAACTATGGCTGAGCAGCTAGGTGGTAAAGTAGCGGGTTCTACAGAACGTGAATTTGGCTACGCACAAGTTAAAGTTTCTGGTGAATCTGCACTATTTAAAGATCTTGAGCTAACTCAAGACGTGTGGATGAGCCACGGTGACAAAGTAGTAGAAATTCCTGCTGACTTCGTGAAAGTTGGTGAGACAGACACATGCCCGTACGCTGCGATGGCGAACGAAGAGAAGAAGTACTACGGCGTTCAGTTCCACCCAGAAGTAACGCACACGAAAGGCGGTCTACAAATGCTAGAGAACTTTGTTCTTGGCGTATGTGGCTGTGAGCGTCTATGGACTTCTGAATCTATCATCGAAGACGCGGTTGCTCGTATTAAAGAGCAAGTGGGTGACGACGAAGTTATCCTAGGTCTATCTGGTGGTGTTGATTCATCGGTAGTAGCGATGCTAGTTCACCGTGCAATCGGCGACAAGCTAACGTGTGTATTCGTAGATAACGGTCTTCTTCGTCTAAACGAAGGTCAACAAGTAATGGATATGTTCGGCGACCAATTTGGTTTGAACATCATCAAAGTTGACGCTGAAGAACGTTTCCTAAAAGCACTTGAAGGCAAATCGGATCCAGAAGAGAAGCGTAAGACAATCGGTCACGTATTCGTAGACGTATTTGATGAAGAGTCTAAGAAGCTGAAAAACGCGAAATGGCTAGCTCAAGGTACGATTTACCCAGACGTTATCGAATCTGCTGCATCTAAGACTGGTAAAGCGCACGTGATCAAATCACATCACAACGTGGGCGGTCTTCCAGATGACATGGAAATGGGTCTTGTTGAGCCACTACGTGAGCTGTTTAAAGATGAAGTTCGTAAGATCGGTCTAGAGCTTGGTCTTCCGTACAACATGCTTTACCGCCACCCATTCCCGGGTCCTGGTCTAGGTGTTCGTGTTCTTGGTGAAATCAAGAAAGAGTACTGTGACTTGCTACGTCGTGCAGACGCTATCTTCATTGAAGAGCTGCACGCTGCAGACCTATACAACAAAGTATCTCAAGCGTTCACGGTATTCTTACCAGTTCGCTCTGTAGGTGTAATGGGTGATGGTCGTAAGTACGATTGGGTTGTATCTCTACGTGCGGTAGAAACTATCGACTTTATGACTGCACATTGGGCACACCTACCATACGACTTCCTAGGTAAGGTTTCTAACCGTATCATCAACGAAGTTGACGGTATTTCTCGCGTGGTTTACGACATTTCTGGTAAGCCACCAGCGACAATCGAATGGGAATAATTTCCTGTTAGATATACCAAATTAAAAACCAGCCTTCGGGCTGGTTTTTTTATGCCTGAAAAGTGTGAACGCAGGTCTCAACTTTTTTATTAGAAAATATATACATGCGAGATTGTTGAATGTATATTCATTTTTAGTATTTAAATATTAAAGTTGGTATTGCTATGGAACAGGCAGAAGTTACCTCCCTCATCCCCATCATTATTACGTTAGTCCTCGCGCTAACTACAAGAAACGTTGTTGTCGGTCTTTTTGCTGGCGTTGTTAGCGGTGTGGCTATGTTAGAAGGCACATTCGTTGACAAAGGTCCGCTCGATTCGTTTAGCGCACTGATGAAAAGTTACCTGTTGCCGCAACTGACTGACAGTTACAACGCAGGTGTCATCCTTCTTTTGGTTTTCATTGGTGGTTTTGTTGCCTTGATGGAGAAATCTGGCGGTGGCGTGGCGTTCGCTAAAAAGGTCACTCAGTGGGTTGCAAGCAAATGCCAAGCACAGCTTTCTGCTTGGTTTGGCGGCGTTGTTATTTTCTTTTCAGACCTTGGTACACCGTTAATTGTTGGCCCTGTCTTTCGTCCTCTTTTTGATAAACTGAAAGTCTCTCGCCAGAAACTAGCCTTTATCATCGATTCAACTTCATCCCCAGTGGCGATCCTCATCCCTTTCATCGGTTGGGGCGTTTACATCATGAGCCTGATTCAAAAAGAGTTTGCTGCGCTGGATGTGGGTATCAGTGATTGGGATGCCTTTATTGGCGCGATTCCTTACCAGTTTTATGCCTTTTTAGCGATCGCGATTGTGCCGATTGTCTCTTTCTTCAAACTGGATTTTGGACCAATGGCGAAAGCCGAACAGCTTGCAGAGCAGGGTTCTGATTTTGGAAAAGTGCAAGATTCATTGAATGTGTTTGAGCATAAAAATGCAAAAACAAGTTTTGTGTGGGCACCGCTGATCGTCATGCTCGTGGTGCTTTGTTCAATATTGGTTCCTCATGGTTTTCCATTTCAGAAAGTAGCAGGCTCAACTTTCCGTGCTGCACTGTCGTCGGCGTATTTCTTTGCTGCAATTACTTTGATTAGCCTGATGGCGTTTTATGGCGTGAGAAAACTCTCTGATGGCATTCAGGTTTACCTAAAAGGGATGTCAAACATGATGTCCGTTGCGGTGATTCTAGTTCTCGCTTGGTCACTGAGTTCTGTTGGTAAAGAGCTTGGCGCTGCGGCCTACATTGCAGAACAAGCGCAGGCTGGTTTCCCTTATTGGTTATTGCCAGCGGTGGCATTTTTGTTAGCTGGTATTATTTCGTTCGCAACAGGATCGTCATGGGGGACATTCGCTATTATGATGCCGTTGGTTATCCCAACTGCAGTTGCGATTGATGCACCATTGTTGGTGTGTATTGGTGCGGTGCTATCTGGTGGCTTATTTGGTGATCACTGTTCGCCAATCTCGGAAACCACCATCTTGTCCTCTACGGGGGCTGGTTGTGAGCAGTATGAGCACTTTAGAACCCAGTTGCCTTATGCGGTGCTTAATGGTGCTATCGCCCTGACAAGTTTCCTCGTCGCCGGAGTAATGGCTTCTCCTGTAATTGTGCTGGTGGCAATAGTCGCGCAGTTTGCCATTTACTTGGTGCTCTCTAAGCAGCAATCTTCTCCGACGTTAGAGCAAGCAACAGCAGAGCAATAGCAATAAATGCGAGCGGGGGATTATCCCCCGTTTTCTTTTGAGTCGAGGTAACAGTTTTTGTGATACCCGCTGTGTAACAGTATTTATTTATGAAATTTGCGTCGCAGAATTAATTCACTTCACTCGGCGTTTTTTCTACATGATCCACTATGTGTCTAGTTATTCCTTGTATATTGTATTGTTAAATACGGAGATTAGACATGTTTGCACTCAAACATCTGCCTCTCGCATTGGGTTGTGTACTCGCTGCACAAGCTCATGCCAGCATGAATATCCAACCTGATCCACAAAATCCAAATGGTTACGTGATTGCTCGTGGCGACATCCAAGCTATGGAGCAAAGTAAAACTTCTGACCCTATGTATGCTATTTGGTCACAAGCGCTAGAGACTCGTCCAAATACGGTTGTTGAAGCGATTGTTCCAGGAGCAGCAAGCAATCCGGAAAACGTTAAGCGAGTTGAACGTGTCTTCCCTGAGAGCGAGTGGAACTTCCTTACTCAGATGGCGGCACCAGAGTATACGTACACACGTTTCTTGCGTGCGATCGGTAAGTTCCCTGCATTCTGTAGTGAGTACACAGACGGGCGTGATTCAGACGCGATTTGTGAGAAATCTATCGTGACAGCATTCGCACACTTTGCTCAGGAAACCGGTGGTCACATTGCGGTTGATAACGTATCTGACAACCCGCTTGCACTTGAAGAGTGGCAACAAGCATTGGTTCATGTGCGTGAAATGGGATGGTCTGAAGGTCAAGAAGGTTACACCACAGGCTGTGGTCAGAACGATTGGCAAAATAAGCGTTGGCCTTGTGAACCTGGTCAGGGGTATTTCGGTCGTGGTGCAAAACAGCTTTCTTACCACTTTAACTACGGCGCGTTCTCTGAAGTGATGTTCGATGGCGATGCATCGGTATTACTGAAAAATCCGGGTTTAGTCGCTGATTCATGGTTGAACTTAGCTTCTGCAATTTGGTTCTTCTTAACGCCTCAAGCGCCAAAACCTGCAATGCTACACGTGATTGATCGTACTTGGGTACCATCTCAGCGTGAAATTGATGCGGGCATTGGCTACGGCTTTGGTACCACCATCAACGTCATCAACGGCGGTATTGAATGTGGTGAGCAAAACAAAGACAAAGGTCAGCCAGTTAACCGCATTCGCTACTGGGAAGGTCTAGCGGCGCACTATCAGATTCCTATCGAAGCTGATGAAACCAATACCTGTTGGCAACAAACGCCTTACGGTAGCTTAAACCTTAACGGTGCCACTGACGTGCTTTACACCAACTGGGACGGCAACTGGAAGTACTACTCAGATCGCCCAGGCGGTCACTCATTTGAATGTGAGTTGGTTGGCTTCCAAACCGCGTATTCCGCGCTGGTTGCTGGTGATTACGAGAAGTGTGTTACTAACTTCTACCAATCTCATGCAGGTTGGCCTGAAGTTCGCGTTGTCGATAAATTAGACCCAGTCGATCCGGTTGACCCTCCTGTAGGCGGTGTAGCTGCATGGGATGCAGGCAAGGTTTATAACACGGGCGACCAAGTCTCTTACAAGGGGGCTGTATATGAAGCGAAGTGGTGGTCACAAGGTAATGAGCCTACTAAAGGTGACCCTTGGAACTTGGTCTCAGGTACGCCAACAGAGCCACCAGCGACTGAACCGCCAACGACTGAGCCTCCTGTAACAGAACCACCTGTCACCGAGCCGCCAGTGACAGAGCCTCCGGTTACTGAACCACCAGTATCGGGTGACTTTATTGCATGGGAACCAGGTGTGACTCAAGTGGCTAATGGCGACAAAGTGACTTATCAAGGCAAATGCTTTATCGCGAAAAATGGGCCGGGTGTATGGGAATCACCGACACAGAGCAATTGGTTCTGGGATGAGATCTCTTGCCAGTAATTGAACAATAAATAGTCTAACTATCTATAAAGACTCTGCTTTTTAGCAGGGTCTTTTTTTATTCGCTTGGTTGCTTATTTGTGCAATCTAAGTTTTCAATAACGTCTTTTCTCTTTTGTTTTTGAGTCCATTAAAATTCGCGCGCAATTTTTATCAACATTTTTGAAAAGGTAATGTACATGTCTACAAAACTGGCTAACCCAGCGCCACTAGGTCTAATGGGTTTTGGTATGACTACCATCCTGCTAAACATCCACAACGCAGGTTTCTTCCCAATGGATTCTATGATTCTGGCTATGGGCATCTTTTACGGTGGTCTAAGCCAAGTACTTGTTGGCATGATGTGCTTCAAGCGTGGTGACACGTTCGGTACGACTGCATTTACTTCTTACGGTCTATTCTGGCTAACACTAGTTGGTCTAATCGTAATGCCTTACATGGGTCTTCCAGCAAGCCCTGCACACTTCATGGGTTGGTACCTACTACTATGGGGTATCTTCACTGGCTTCATGTTTATTGGTTCTCTATGCTACCCAGTAGCGAAGCAAGTAGTATTCGGTTCTCTTACTATCCTGTTCTTCCTACTAGCGGCACGTGACTTCACTGGTAGCGAGCTGATCGGTACTATCGCTGGCTTCGAAGGTATCTTCTGTGGCGCGAGCGCAATCTACTTTGCAATGGCTCAAGTACTAAACAACGAATACGGCCGTACCGTACTTCCTGTTGGTGAAAAGCAAAAGCCACAAGTTGCTACGCAAGAAATCGCTGCATAATCGCTCCGAATTGAATGCAAAAGAAAAGGGTTAGCCACTGGCTAACCCTTTTTTAATGTCCGTTGTTCGGACCACTGCTTTTTCTTATATACCTGCCAACCCATTGGGGGAGGATTCTAAGTGAAGCATTAGGTAGATGGTTGCTCTACCGTTTCTGTTGTATCGCTGTCTGCGGTTGGTGCTTTACCTGTTTTGCGCTTGTACTTCTCTTCCCAGTAAGTCGCACCTTTAATACCAAGTGCTACTGGGTTGAACGTAAACTCAGTCACACCGCGTTTCTGTTGTTCTTCGTAGTCAGCTAGCGCTTTTAGTGCAGGCTTCGACATGAAGAAGATGATCAGAATGCCGACAATGTTCAGCCATGCCATTAGGCCTACGCCCACATCACCCATTGCCCATGCAAGATTCGCCGTCTTAACCGTACCGTAGAATACCGCTGAGATAAGAATGACCTTCAAGATAAACATCAGACCGTTTACTTTCACAGTGCGGCGGATGTACGCGATGTTGGTTTCTGCGATGTAGTAGTAAGCCAGAATTGTTGTGAAGGCGAAGAAGAATAGCGCAATTGCGATGAATGGCTTACCAACGCCTGGTAGGGCACTCTCAATCGCCATTTGCGTAAATACAGGGCCATTCGCACCGATATCCGCTGGAAGGTTCTGTACTAGGAACGCGCCTTCTACTGCACCGTGAACGTTGTATGCGCCAGTGATAAGAATCATAAACGCCGTTGCTGAACACACTAGCAGTGTATCGATGTAGATTGAGAATGACTGAACAAGACCTTGCTGTGCTGGGTGATCAACGCTTGCTGCTGCTGCTGCGTGAGGACCAGTACCTTGACCTGCTTCGTTAGAGTAAACACCACGTTTTACACCCCAACCTATCGCAGCGCCAATACCTGCCATTGGTGTAAATGCATCACCAATGATCATGCCAACGATGCGTGGAATCTCACCGATGTTAAGTAGGATGATAACGAAAGCGGTGATGATGTAAGCCAGCGCCATGAAAGGAACCACAATTTGAGTGAAGTTCGCGATGCGCTTTACGCCACCAAAAATGATGAAGGCAAGAATGACACAGACAACCGTACCAGTGAAAATTTTAGCGAAACTGAAGGTACCAATAGCGGTTTCAATCATGTCACCTGAGCCAAATGCTGCTTCTACTGCGTTACCAATGCTGTTCGATTGAACGCCAGGAAGTAGAACACCACATGCAAAGATGGTTGCGATAGCGAAGATCCATGCGTACCACTTCTGACCCATTGCTTTTTCGATGTAGTAAGCTGGACCGCCGCGGAATTCGCCTTCGTCTTCTTCTTTATAAATCTGTGCGAGTGTTGATTCTGCGTATGCCGTTGCTGCACCAAAGAAGGCAACAACCCACATCCAGAATACTGCACCTGGGCCACCAAAGCCGATAGCGGCAGCAACACCTGCAATGTTACCTGTACCTACACGGCCAGATAGTGAAACGGCCAAAGCCTGAAATGATGAAATCCCCTTGGTTGAACTCTTACCATTAAGTAGCAAGCGCCACATTTCAAAGAAGTGACGAATCTGCACAAAGCGCGTCATGATCGAGTAGAACAAACCAGCGCCAAGACACAGATAGATCAGTGCCGGGCTCCAGATAATTCCATTCAGAAAATCAACTAATGACTGCATGAGTATTTTCCCTGTTTGTTATGGTTGTGGTTGTTTTTCGTACAACACATTACCCTTTTTTGTAATGCAATTGTTAATCTTTTTGACTAAAAATCCCTTGTAGCGTGATGGTGGGCACAGAATGGTTAAATATTGTTAAAAATTGGTTCTTGTTATGTATCTGTGTGGTTTTTATTGGAAATAACAATGAATTGATTGAATATGCAGCACATTGTCATGAAAATGTGCTGCGAGAGATGAAAGTCATATATTCTGAATGCTATTCAACTTGTGGAGTAATACACTGCTTGAAATGGTTTGCAGGTGTTTAGGCGTAACGACTCAGGTTCAATTCTGAGTGATTTGTCACTTTGGGAACGGCGTTCATGATGACGTCTGTCAGTATCTGAGCTGAGCCACAAGCCATAGTCCAACCGAGCGTGCCATGCCCTGTGTTCGTAAATAAATTCTCGTAAGGTGTTGTGCCAATAATAGGCGTACCATCGGGTGTCATAGGGCGAAATCCACTCCAAAACTCAGCTTGAGTAAAATCGGCGCTTTGCGGAAACAGATCTCGAATCACCATTTCAATCGTATTTTTGCGTTTTTGCGGTAACGAAGGATCAAAGCCAGCAAGCTCTGCGGTTCCTGCGACGCGAATGCGGTCATCAAAACGCGTCATTGCGACCTTATAGGTTTCATCCATGACGGTAGAACGAGGCGCAAATTGCTCACATTCAATTGGCACCGTCAGTGAATATCCTTTGACGGGATAAACAGGAATGTCGATCTCAAGCTGTTTGAGTAACGCTGTGGAATAGCTGCCAGAGGCAAGGACAAACAGGTCTGCTTTAAACAAACCACGGTCCGTTTGGACACCCATGATCTTTTTGCCTACAGTAACCCAATTACTCACCTCCGTATTGAATTCAAACCTTACGCCACGGGCTTTTGCTAGCTCTGTTAACTGCTGGCAGAACTGAAAACAATCACCCGTTTCGTCATCAGGCAGATATAACCCACCGACCAATTTTTCTTTTACTAATGCCAATCCTGGCTCTTGCTTGATGCACTGTTCGATGTCCATTAACTGAAAGCGTGTACCGCTTTGCTCTAACAACTCAAGGTCTTTCTCTATGGCATCGAGCTGCTGTTGAGAGCGAAATACTTGCAAGGTGCCTAACTGCCGCCCTTGGTATTCAATCGCATGGTCACGGCGCAACTGCTCCAAACACGCACGGCTATGATTGGCGATAGAGAGCATTCGGGCTTTGTTGATTTGATAACGGGATAAAGTGCAGTTCGATACCATTTGCGTTGCCCAACGGATAAGCTCCGGGCTGAGAGATGGTTTTATTTTGAGTGGTGCATGTTCTTCAGTGAGCCACTTTATGGCTTTGAGTGGAATCCCCGGCGCAGCCCATGGTGAAGAGTAACCATAAGAGATTTGTCCGGCGTTAGCGAAGCTGGTTTCCATCGCACTGCTTGGTTGGCGATCGATCACGGTAACCTGACAGCCTGCCTGAGATAAATACCAAGCCGAGGTTAAGCCGATAACACCACTGCCTATTACGATGACTTCCATTGATGCGCTCCACACATTTTCGATGTTGCGCAGTTTCTCTTCTTTACCTTTTGTTAACAATCGATATAAATTACATTCAGCGTTTAGGAAAACTATAGGCTTAAGAATGAAAAGTAGTGTCGTTAGCGGATTGTGGTTATTCAGCCAAGTGGCGGAACATAGCAGCTTTACCAGTGCTGCAAAGGTATTGCACCTAACGACAGGGGCGATCAGCCAGAAAATCATTCAGTTAGAAGAACAGCTCGGTTTTAATTTGTTTGAACGCCACTCGCGCGGAATTCGACTGACGCCTAAAGGATTACAGCTGTATCAATCTTCACAATTTCACTTCTCCGAACTAGGAAAGGCACTTAAAGAGCTGCAAATTGAAAAGCCCCACAATGAGATTCGCCTCAAGCTGACGCCTTCTTTTGCGTTTAAATGGTTAGTTCCACGCCTTGAAAGCTTTCATCTAGAAAACCCCGATCTCCAAGTGCAGATTTTTGCAGAAGGAGCACTAGTGAATAGTGAGCTAAAGGACTATGACGTTGCGATAGACTATGGTTCTCATCCCTATCGAGATAAAAGCGCAGAGCGGATTCTCAATGAGCAACTTCTACCGGTGATGAGCCCAAAATACCTTGAGGATCATAGGTGGCTAAAAACTCTCAAAGCGTCACCAGAACAATGGCGAGACGCGACATTACTGCATGATGCTATGCCATGGGATAAGGCTCCGCGTGACTATGAATGGCTGTACTGGGCATCAAGCATGGGGTTCGATTTCAAAACAGAGGTAGGGCACTTCTTTAATCGTACGGATATGGCAATGTCTGCCGCCGAAGCTGGAGTGGGGATCGCAATGGCACGTATGGCGCTGGTGGAAGATGAACTTGAAAGCGGTCGCTTAGTCTCGCCATTTGAACCTGTGGATGCTAACGCAGGCTACTACCTGATCATTAATACCAAAAGTGAGCCTACAGCACGATTTAGACGTTGGCTTTTACAGCAAGTCCAATCATCAATGTAGAGAGATAATTGGCACAAGTGTTTAAGAAATAATAAAAATAAATTTCTTAATTACATGATACTTCGAATTGCTTCCCACAAATTACCTTCCGTTTATTAACTCCTCTCACTCTGTCTTCTTTTTCCATATCATCCAAAAATTAATCAATGGATGAGAAAGACTATGGCTAAAAGAATCTCTCTTATGTTGGCCCTAGCTCTATTTTCGGTAGGAGCAAGTGCAATGTTTTGGCCGTTTAAAAAATACGATGTGGAAATGTCTCCAGACGTGCGTGGTGTTATCAAGCTTGATGGCGTGCCGCAGGCGGGGTTAACGGTTCATCGAGAGCTTTATTATGAAGGGTACAAAAAAGGCAAAACCTTATCAGATGAGGTTCAGACCAATGAACTAGGAGAGTTCTCTTTCGAACGGCTCGTTGTTCGTTCTAGTGCTCCCGGAGATATTTTTGGAGGAAGCTTAAGGGTTCATCAAAAGATTTCGCTCACTTATAACGGTGAACAAAAGAAGCTTTGGGGAGTTTGGTCTCCTACAGATGGGCGGAAGCCTTTGGTATCAATGCTCTCTAATATCGATTGTGAGTTAACCAATATTGAACGTATTCATGAAGTAGAGATCGCGCCGGAAAAAGGTGCACCAATTTCGGTTTACTCGGTTTGCGACTGGAATCACGACAGGGTAACCACCTATCTGTATGACGAAGACACTGATACATACATTGCAAAAAAGGATATGGCTAAATAATTATGAGTGATATTTCCCCAAAGCAAGCCAGTTACTTGGCATCCGCAGCTTATGCCATCAAAAACAACTTAGAAGACTTGGAGGTTCCTCTTTCTCTTCGCAATGATTTTTCTTTCAAAAACATGGTTACAGGAACTAGTGGTGGTTTTTTCTTTCGCCCTGAAACTGGATTTGCTTTATTGGGAAAAGGAAAAAGTCAGCGTCACAAGAACGACTTAGTCCTAGCTTTTAGAGGTACCGCAGGGTTAGCAGATGGAATCACCGACTTAACTTGTAGTGGAAAAGGAACGGGGACAGGAGAGATCGTTCACTCTGGATTTCAAACGACTTTTTATTCTATGAAAAAAGGCCTAACTCGTTTTCTGCGTGATAATCCGGTTATGGGTAATGGCACTATTCATTGTGTCGGACACAGTTTAGGCGGCGCATTAGCGACTTTGGCTGCGAACTGGATATCGGCTTCCCCTGAGTTTAAAGGAAAAGTGAATTTGTATACCTTTGGCTCACCAAGAGTGGGAATGAAGTCGTTTTCTGTTAACTCATCTTCGCGTATATCGTCCCATTTTCGTTGTGTGAATGGTGCAGACCCCGTGACCAAAGCGCCAGTGTGGCCTTTTTATCATGTGCCTTATGATGGTTCAGAATACATATTAAATCGTGCTCAGGGACTGCTTCCTAGCGCGCATTTTATGTCGGAATATAGCTCTTACACACAATCAGCAACGTGGGAGAGCTTGGGGCTTCAAAAAGCGAATTCAGCTTTTAAGCGTGTTGTTCTGAATTACGAGAATCGATTGCAAGCGAAACCTTCTGCTGATTGGGCAGATAAGATTTCAGCGGCAATCCTGACACTGTTGATTGATGGTGGCTTTGCGGCAACAGTTTTTGCATTACAAAGTGGCGGTGCTGCAATTGCAACTATCTACGATGCGATGGCGCGTTCAATAGTAAAAATCTCAGAGCTTTCTAGTGAATTTGCCTCTCGCGTAAAAGGCTTACTTGGTCATATGTTGGTGTTTGCAGGTAAGGTTGCCCAAATTGCGATTAAATTCACTTTCCCCTTTATCCGTTGGGTATTCGAACTGGTTTTAGGTAAATTAAATAAAGCAGTAAAAGCCGCACTAAAAACTAGCTTTTAGTCTTCAATAAAAAACCGCCTCATTCGAGGCGGTTTTGTTTTGTGTTATTCATATCTGAATAAGTTCTTTCTAAAACCAATCTTCTCCCTGTGACTTGAGCTACTTTTCTTTGCTGAAAAAATCGGCAATATAAAAGAATAACCATTCACTCAATAGTTCAGGGAAGATGCATGAAAGACGAAACACTCTCGATCCATTTTGGCTACGAAACCGACCCAACCACCAAATCAGTTGCGACACCGATTTACCAGACGGTCGCGTATGAGTTTGATAATGCTCAACATGGCGCAGACCTGTTTAACCTCGAAGTTCCGGGAAACATTTACACCCGCATTATGAACCCAACCAATGACGTGTTGGAAAAACGTATGGCAGCACTAGAAGGTGGTATTGCTGGTTTGGTTGTCAGTGCAGGCAGTGCGGCAATTAACTATGCCATTCTTACGCTTGCACAAGCCGGTGATAACATCGTTTCTACTCCTCAGCTATACGGCGGCACTTACACTTTATTTGCGCATATGTTGCCGAACCAAGGTATTGAGGTGCGTTTTGCCAAGGATGACAAACCTGAAAGTCTAGCGGAGCTTATCGATGAGAATACCAAAGCGGTTTACTGTGAAAGCATTGGTAATCCGGCTGGCAATATCATCGACCTTGAACGTGTTGCTGAGCTGGCTCACGCACAGGGCGTGCCTGTGATTGTAGACAATACAGTCGCAACTCCAGTGCTATGTAAGCCAATCGAATTTGGTGCTGATATCGTGGTGCATTCGCTGACTAAGTATGTGGGTGGTCACGGTACGACATTAGGTGGCATCATCATTGATTCGGGCAAGTTTCCTTGGGCACAGCACAAAGATCGTTTCCCAGTATTTAATCAGCCTGAACCTTCTTACCACGGTGTGGTTTACACCGAGGCATTTGGAGAGGCAGCGTTTATTGGCCGTGCTCGCACCGTTCCTTTGCGTAATACTGGTTCTGCTTTGTCACCGATGAATGCGTTTATGTTGATGCAGGGGCTGGAAACGCTGTCGCTGCGTATGGAGAGACACACTGAAAACGCACTCAAAGTTGCGGAATACTTAAGCCAGCACGATAAAGTGAGTTGGGTAAGTTACGCAGGTTTGCCAGATTCTGAGTTCTATCCATTGGCAGAGAAGTACATGCAAGGTAAGCCGTCGGCGATTTTGTCGTTTGGATTAAAAGACGGTTACGAGGCGGGTGTACGTTTTTACGATGCGCTTAAGATCTTCAAGCGACTGGTGAACATTGGTGATGCGAAGTCGCTTGCTTGTCATCCTGCATCAACTACGCACCGTCAATTGAGTGAGGCGGAGCAAAAGCAAGCGGGCGTTTCTCCAGAGATGATTCGTTTGTCTGTCGGCATTGAACATATCGATGATATTCTGGCTGATTTAGAACAAGCGCTGAACGCGTAATTATACTTTCCAACAGAGCTTTGGGTTACCCATAGGCCAGTCTTTCCAAAAGCTGGCCTTATTTCTATAAGGTACTTATTTATAATGATTTTTGAGTATTTGGGTTACGGTATTCCAAATGCTCATGATGGTGTACTTTTCTTACCTTGCGTATAAGTCTCATCTTACTGACTATGCTTAGAAAATAGTCACTAGGAAGGGACGCTCATGTCTTACGTGTTTCACCGTCATTGCCACGTCAAATTGCCCACTATCGCCAGAGGGGAAGGGGTTTACCTGTTCGATAATCAAGGCAACCAATACCTCGATGCTTGCGGTGGTGCTGCCGTATCAAACCTTGGGCACAGCCACCAAGCTGTTAAACAAGCCATGCTCGACCAAATCAAAAAAGTGCCTTTTGCTCATACTGGCTTTTTTACTAGTGAAGTAAGTGAGCAGTTGGCTGAGTTGATTTGCCAGCAAATGCCATCGCAATTCAATCACGTCTACTTAGTCAGTGGGGGCTCTGAAGCGGTTGAATCTGCACTAAAGATGGCAAGACAATACTTTGTGGAATGTGGTAAGCCAGAGAAAAAGCAGTTTATTGCTCGCCAGCAAAGCTATCACGGGAATACGCTTGGTGCGTTGGCTGTTGGTGGCAATGAATGGCGGCGTGAGCCTTTTAAACCCATTTTGCACCCAAGCCATCACATTGCGCCGTGCTATGCCTATCGTCATCAAAGAGAAGATGAGTCAGAACTCGATTATTCACTGAGAGCCGCCAATGAGCTTGAAGCTAAGATTTTAGAACTGGGCGCGGATAACGTCATGGCGTTTGTTGCAGAGCCGATAGTTGGCGCAACAGCGGGCGCAGTACCTGCCACTCAAGGTTACTTCAAACGAATACGAGAGATTTGCGATCGCTATGATGTGTTGCTGATCATGGATGAGGTGATGTGTGGCGTTGGACGCAGCGGTAGTTTTTTTGCTTTTGAACAAGAGCAAACCGTCCCAGATTTAGTCTGTATGGCGAAAGGGTTAGGGGCGGGTTATCAACCTATCGGTGCCGTTGTTGCCAATGACAAAGTCTATCAAGCAATCGCGTCTGGTAGTGGATTCTTTCAACATGGGCATACTTTTATGGCGCATCCCGTCGCATGCGCAGCCGCCGTTGCAACCATTCAAACCATCGGTGACCAAAAGCTCCTGCAAGCCGTCAATCAACAAGGGGCGATGTTAAAAAGAGAGCTCGAATCGGCGCTTTCAAACTTCCCATATATTGGGGATATTCGTGGTAAAGGGCTGTTTCTTGGCATTGAGCTTGTAGCAGACAAAGTAAGTAAAATCCCGCTGCCTAATTCAACTTTGGCAGACAAAAAGATCAAGCAACAAGCGATGAAAAATGGACTGATGTGCTACCCAATGGGCGGCACGATTGATGGTGTAAATGGGCATCATATCCTTCTTGCACCGCCTTTTATCATCGAACGAAGCCACATTGACGAGCTGGTGGAAAAGCTCACTCGTACACTTAAAGAGGTGTCGCAGAAATGGCAGTGAACTCCCAAACTAAAAGAGCTCGAATCGCGATTATTGTTGCGCCCAATGGGGCGAGAAAAACTAAGCAAGACCATGATCAATTGCCGATGACTATTGAAGAAATGGTTGCCGAGGCGAAAGCATGTCAAACGGCAGGGGCTACCATGATCCATTTGCACGCGAGGGATACGCAAGGCAGGCATTCTCTAGAGGTTGATGACAATTTAGAAATCTACCACGCGGTGAAAGCTGCGGTGGGGGATTCGATGATTGTTCAGCTCACGACTGAGGCTGTTGGGATGTATTCGCCACAACAGCAAATGGCGCTGATCAAAGCGGTTAAACCAGAAGCTGCTTCCTTTGCTTTGCGTGAACTGATTCCTGATGAGCAGAGTGAGGAGCAAGGTTTTGCCTTTTTTGATTGGGTCGCTGCTCAGGGCATTCTCAGCCAAATCATTTTGTATGATCAGGCAGACATCGAACGCTATTTCTCCTTCCGAGAGCGAGGCGTTTTACCAAAGCACAACCAACACGCGTTAGTGGTACTTGGTCGATATCATGAGGCTCAACAATCTTCGCCATGGGATTTACGGGCATTGCATTTGGAGCGCTTTATCGAAGAGAACGTTAGATGTGCCGTGTGCGCGTTTGGCGCGAGAGAGCAAGATTGTTTAACCCATGCAATGCTTCTGGGATTGGATGTTCGGGTAGGCTTTGAGAACAACCACTTAAGTGCAGATGGTCAACCAGCGAATTGTAATGCGGAGCAAGTTCAACGACTAAAAGAGGTCAGTAAATTGCTCGATGTGCCCCTGCATGATGCAGAAAGTTTTCGAGAGTCCATTTAGTCACGCATACAAAAAAGGCTCCAATAGGAGCCTTCTTCAAATTTATTTTTAGCTTTCAGTCTGAGGAACAGGCTGACGTGCCGGATGCTTGATAAACACCGCTACGATTGCCGCAATTGCAAGTGCGAAACAGTAGTAAGAGTTCGCGACAACTTCTAGTGGAGAAAGGTTAAATACCGAACCCAATAGCAGAACTTGCGCACCGTATGGCAATACACCTTGGATAACACATGAGAAGATATCCAACAAACTTGCAGAACGACGCGGTGAAACGTTGTTCTCTTCTGCCAGCTGACGAGCCACGCTACCTGATACGATGATGGCAACGGTGTTGTTAGCGGTACAGGTATTTACCATTGATACTAGACCAGCAATACCGAGTTCACTTGCACGGCCATTTGCTTCTTTCGAGTGGTTAGAACCAAACGTACGGATGATGCCGCTCACTAGATTAGTCAGGAACGCTAGACCACCTTGGCGACGCATAAGCTCACTCAAGCCACCAATCAGCATAGATAGCAAGAAGATCTCTTGCATGTTGCCAAAGCCTGAGTAGATGTCTTGTGCGAAGTTGGTTAGACCGTAATCATCGATAGAAGACAAGCTCACGCCACCCGCTAAAACGATACCAATAGTAAGCACGACAAACACATTCATGCCTGATACAGCAAGGATAAGAATCGTCACATATGGCAGCACTTTCAGCCATTCAATAGGACCAGTTTCTGGTACTTGAGTTGCTGTGCTGTTGAAGGCAAAGATCACAAGCGCCACCAGTGCTGCTGGTAGTGCGATACGGATGTTCTCTTTGAACTTGTCCTTCATCTCACAGCCTTGAGAGCGTGTTGCCGCAATGGTGGTGTCTGAGATGATCGAAAGGTTATCACCAAACATTGCGCCGCTAAGTACTACACCAGCAGTCAATGGAAGGCTCATACCTGCTGATTGAGCAATGCCCAGAGCAACTGGCGCAACTGCTGCGATGGTGCCCATTGAGGTGCCCATTGCCGTCGCGATAAACGCAGAAATCAGGAAGATACCCGGCAAGATCATGCTAGTTGGAATCGCAGATAGACCAAGGTTAACTGTCGCATCTACGCCGCCAGACGCTTTTGCTACCGCAGCAAAGGCACCAGCAAGCAGGTAGATCATACACATCGCGATGATGTCTTGATGACCAACGCCACGCATAAAGTGTTCGATAGAACGATTGAGTTTGTCTTTGCTTAAGATGAGCGCAAGGATCACCGCAGGCAATACCGCGATAGGCGCTGGCAATTGGTAGAACGCGAAATCAACGCCTTGCAAAGATAAGTAAGTGCCCACGCCAATAAACAGCGCAAGGAATAGCACTAAAGGTAAAAGTGCGACCGCTGATGGTGCGATTGCTTTATTAGAATTTTTAGAACCAGACATGTGAACGACAACATAATCAATAAATAAGGCGAGCAGACTAATCTGACATCAAAGACTTGTCAACGTCTAGACGTCTAAATGGCTGGTTATTTTTAATCGAAAAGACCAATAAAAAAGGCTCACATAACATATCTTATTGATACCGTGAGCCTTTGTGGAATTATATTGCTTTAGAGCATTTACGCTTTTTTTCGTTTGAGAAGCGCGAAGATCATCAGTGAGAACAGCAGTGCTGCGCTAGACCAAACCACGTAGCGATGATCGGTATAGAACTGGCTAAGGACGCTCAAATGCTCAAACGCGAAGTTGGTGAGCAAACTGAACACGGCAACCCAAATGGTGGTTGCAAGCGCGTTGCCTAATAAGAACTCTTTGCGCGGCATCTTAGCAATACCGCAAGCAAGCGGCATAAACTGCTTCATTCCTTCCACGAAGCGGCTAACAACCAAACAAGCAGGACCATACTTCTGAATCGTACTTTGTAGCTTCTGCATTTTGGGGCCAGAAATATAGCCTTTCTTATCTAACCAACCTTCAAAGTAATAGCCAATCAGGTAGCCGCACGTGTTGCCAAAAAAGCAACTCAACCAAGAGACTATCATCACTAGGCTAAGGTTCATGACATGCTCAGATGAGATGATAGACGCCGCAATCATCAGCGATTGCCCCGGCATCGGAATACCAATGCCTTCAAGAAAGATGCTGACGATAAGGGCGAGATAGCCATATTGCTCAAGCAGTGGCTTCATCGCCATCAATAGTTCATTTATGTGTTCCAAACGCTTTCCTCTAACAAAAGTGGAACGAAGCTGGAGTGATACTCCTGTTAGTTAGCTTGGTCAATCGACGTTGTTCTCAGTCAATAAAATCTGACACGCCGTTGATAATAGTGATGCGTATTTAGTCTTTTAGGTTACGCCTTACTAAGTCGTGCATTTGCTTAATCGTCATCAATGCTAACCAGATGATCTCTTCGACAGACCGTTGACCAGCTGTTGAGGAGGGGTGATCGGCATCGGTTTTATTGCTCAGCACTGGCAGCTCATGCACGCGATTGTCACGAATCGTACCGATCAACGCATCCATCGCATCATGAATCAGACGTTCGACTTGGAGTGAGCCTTGGTAGTGGGTGCCCGTTCTCACTAGAGGGATAAGCAAGCAGAGGTAGTGACTCAACAAGCGATAATGGCTCAACATATCTTCGTAATAATGCGGATCAGCGCGAGTGTGCCTTGGCTCTTGCTGCATCTCATTGTAAATCAGTTCAAGGTCGCTTTCAGCAGTGAGCATAGCGGCACGTTGCTTAGTGAGCGCCATATGATCACGTTGCTCTGTGTCGACTTGTAACTGCTCATAGCAATACACAAATAAGCTTTTTGAACTATCGAGTGCTTTTAATGCTTGGGTATGAATCTCCTTACCTCGCCACTGCGGCCACAATAAGCCATAACCGAGCAAGACAATTGCGCCACCGACGACATTGTCGATCAGGCGTGGTGCGGCAAAGTCGAGCCCTTGGTGTGCCATGGTCTGATAAACCAAAATTAACAGTGCGGTAATACAGCCAATCGCCAGCGAGTAATGACGCATAATATTGAGCATTGCGACAGGTAATAGAACTGCGATCAATGCAAGCAGAATGGTCGTCGGAACACCAAGGTGGATCAATGAGGTGGCGAACAGTACCCCAAGCGCTGTACCTAAACAGCGTTGCCAAGTTTTACTTCGGGTTGCCAAGAAACTTGGCTGGATCACCATTAACATGGAAATCAACACCCAATCCGGGCGAATCAATTCAAAGTATTCAGCAATCCCAGCGCCAAGCGCAAACATCAAACCAACGCGCGTCACGTGGCGCCAAATCGGGTTGCCTCGACTTGGTAAACGGAAAGACAGTTCGAATGGTTGCACATCAAAGGAACGTTCATAAGCGGGTTCATTGAGCTCAATACGACGAGAAATATGCTTGACCGCGTATGCCCAGTAGCGAAAGCGAGGTTGGTCTTCTAACTTCACCGCCTCAATCAAATCATGAGCTTCCTGTTCTAGTGAGCTCAAGTGTTCCATCTCTTCATGCGTGTTATGCAAAAGCTGCTTGGCTTTTTGCCTTAATCTCTGCTGACAGTGTTGGCTCCAAACCAAGAGCAGATCTCGTTTCGGTTTACTGGATTGAAATTGCTTGAGCAGATCAGGGTTGCTTGTATGGCTGCTCAAGATGACTTCAAATGTATCGAGCGCCAAAAACAAAGCCTGACGTAATGAGTTGGCCTCTTCATGTTTCGAGCGAAAAGATTCCGATTGCAGCGCTTGTTGGAATAGTTCAATCAACTGATATTTGATGCGTCGTTTCGGGGCATCGTTTTCGCTTCCAAGTAAGAAAGCTTGGCGATATTGAATATAGTCCGCCAGCGTCTCGTA
Source organism: Vibrio owensii (assembly GCF_002021755.1). Classification (NCBI taxonomy): domain Bacteria; kingdom Pseudomonadati; phylum Pseudomonadota; class Gammaproteobacteria; order Vibrionales; family Vibrionaceae; genus Vibrio; species Vibrio owensii. Next base: position 1,174,143 of record NZ_CP019959.1, on the reverse strand, counting down.
AATCGCAGAAAGACAAACACGCAGCGCGTAATGCTTCCATAAGGCAAACCAAAGCCAACTGAACAGCGCAAAAGTGAGTGGTCCCAACACCAACATAGGATAGAGACCAAGTACCGCGCTGGAATTATGTAGCGACAAGCTCACGACCGCGATCAGTAAGCTCGACATGCCAAGACGTCCCCAAAACGGACCATTCACTGCTGTACTGGCCAATACTGCTCCCATCGCGCCGTAAGTCAGCCACAGTGGTAAGCCCATATTCAGCAGGGCATAACTGATGATGAGCGTAATGCTCCACGTGAAAGCGGTAATCGCAAAGCGTGTCCAGCGTCTAGGGCCTGCAGTGTCTAAACCGCTGATCAATGCTGCAGGCATGGTCATTAAAGCTGTCATGGCGAGATTGATTTGGTTGAATAGCACACCCAATCCCATGAACAGGACAATCGCGCTGGTGGCACGCAGACCAAGGTTGACAGAAGGGGAGTACCAGATTTTACGCAGAAAGGCAGGAGATAACGTCATAAACCCTCATTACAGTTGGCAACCCCTTCAGTGTAACGCGAATATCTTTCGATGTGCTGGCTTCAACCACAGTTTGAAAAATTGAAGCGGAAGCGTTATCTAATCGCCTCCTCCAAGCTGAGTAAATAACCAATCATTGAACAGCGAGACTTTTCGCGCCGCTAGACGGTAGTTCGGCACAAATACGTAATAGCCATAATGGCTCAGCATACTCAGCTGTTGAATGTGGTGGACCTCATCTCTCGACATCGCCTGTTGCACCATAAAATCAGGTAGAAGAGCAAGCCCTTTGCCAAGCTTTACCGCTTCATAAGAAAGATAGAAATGCTCATGACCGACGGGGTGATAATGAATCGCGCTTTGCAGAGATTGTTCTAGTTTGAACTGCTCCCACAACTGAGGGCGTGTCGTTTGAGGAATAAATGCGAAATCCGCAATGGACTGTTTGTCGTTACATGTTGAAGAACTTGATGAGCCCGTTAGCAGTAGCGTTTCTTGACGCAACAATCGACCATGTTCGTAGTGACTAGAAAGAGGAAGGCAACGGATGGTGATGTCGCTGTCTACGTCTAGCTGATTTACTGGACCATCACTGGTGCGAACTTTAACGCGGATATCAGGATGGATTTGATGGAATGCATCAATGTTTGGCACCAACCACAAACTGGCGAAAGAAGGCGTAACATCGACTACCAATAATTCTTGCTCTGTGTCGGTTTGGATCAAGCTTGCCGTCGCATGTTGGATGATCTCCAACGCTTCAGTTACCTTGGGTAAGTAACGTTTTCCTTCTTCGGTGAGCTCAATACCGTTGATACCACGTTGAATCAAAGGCAGCCCAACCAGTTGCTCTAACGTCGCAATTTGTTTACTCACGGCACCTTGAGTTACGCACAAACTCTCTGCCGCTTTAGAAAAACTCAGTTGATTAGCAACCGCAACAAAGGTCCGAAGTGCACGAATAGAAGGGTATTCACTGCCTTTTAGCATGATCTCATGTCCATTGATGAATGCTTAACCACAGACTAAGAGATTTTTGCGACGAATCAAAGCGATGAGTTGAGGGGGAGATACAAATTGCAGATACAAAAAGGGCCAACCCTTTCGAGTTGGCCCTTTCCAAACGTTTGGTGGAGCTGGCGGGAGTTGAACCCGCGTCCGAAAACCTTTCATCATTGGTACTACATGCTTAGTCGATCTTTAAATTCACCATCCACCTGCGAACCGACACGCTAGTAAATGACTATCCTGAATTAAAATTCGCCGTTCATCTCTCAGGCGGGAGAATCCGGGCTAGCGCGTTTGGGTTTGATCCCTCGTTGGTCCCCGTCTTACGTGCGGAAGCTAGGGCGAGAGAGCTCTGAGCAGGTTATTAAGCTGCTAGTGCGTAGTTTTCGTCGTTTGCGACTATTTTTTTGCGGTTTGTTAACGAGGCCTACCGCACCTCGGCATGCACCTCAGACTTCTGAATTCCCGTCGAATCCTAAATCAGCCCCAGAGGTAATATCGGCATAGTAACAGAAAAGCCTAGGCTGTCCAGTACTATGCGTCTAAGTGGTCAAGTTTAACGCAGTGAACTCTTCATCACGCGTGCTTTTTCACGAGCCCAATCTTTTTCTTTAAGATCGGTACGTTTGTCGTGAAGCTTCTTACCTTTCGCTACACCGATCTTGATCTTCACCCAAGAGCGAGACCAGTACAATGACAACGCGGCTAGTGTCATACCTTCACGGTTGATGCGACCAAGAAGGTTGTCGAGTTCACGACGACTCATTAGTAGTTTGCGCACACGTGTAGGGTTTGCGACAACGTGAGTTGATGCTTGATTAAGAGGAGTGATGGTCATTCCGCTGACAAAAGCCTCTCCGTCACGCATGAAAACGTAGCTTTCAGCGATATTGGCTTTACCTTGGCGAAGCGCTTTCACTTCCCAGCCTTGTAGCTCCAAGCCTGCTTCAATTTCATCGTCAATGAAGTATTCGTGGCGAGCTTTTTTATTAAGCGCGATAGTGTTGCTACCCGCTTTTTGTTTTGATTTTTTCTTTACCATAATGGCCTCATTATACGGGTTGGGTATACGTTAGGAAATCCTTTTATTTGCGCTATCGTCGAATAAAAGTAAAATTGGCACAAGTCTTAAACTTGTACGCGTATCGATAGGAGTGTGTATGAAGCAAATCAGCCGTTCTGCTTTGGTGTCTTTTAGTGCAGAGCAGATGTTCGATCTGGTCAATGATGTTTCGAAGTATCCTGAGTTTCTACCTGGTTGTTCAGGTTCACGAATCATTGAGTCTTCGGGCGAAGGTATGGTGGCTTCTGTCGACGTGGCGAAAGCAGGTATCAGCAAGACGTTTACAACTTCTAATGAACTTATTCCTGGCCAAGCGATCATGATGAATCTGGTGGATGGTCCTTTTAAGACCCTTCGTGGTGGATGGATCTTTACCGCACTTGATGAGCAGGCTTGTAAAGTTGAGCTGAAACTTGAGTTTGAATTCTCAAGCAAAATGATTGAGATGGCTTTTGGCAAAATCTTTAATGAGCTAACCAGCAACATGGTAAACGCTTTTACTAAACGTGCGAAACAGGTGTACGAGTGCTATGAGTATTGAGTCGGATATGATTCATGTTGAGGTGGTGTATGCACTTCCTCAGGAGCAGCGTGTGTTCAATTTGGTTGTGAACAACCAAGCAACGGTTGAAGAGATTATTCGTCAGTCTGGTGTACTTGAATTGTACCCAGAGATTGATTTGAAGAAGAATAAAGTCGGCGTTTACAGCCGCAACGTTCGACTAGATGCGACGGTTCGAGACAAAGACCGACTCGAAATCTACCGTCCACTACTGGCGGATCCAAAAGAGATTCGCCGTAAACGAGCTGAGCAAGCAAAAGTGGCAGGCAATGCAGACCCTGTGACGGGCGGTAAGCCAAACACCTTGAGAAAATCTGCAGAATAACGCTTGAAGATATAAAACAAAACCTCCCAACTGGGAGGTTTTGTCGTTTCTGGCGTTTATCTTGGCGAGTCTATCGAACTCGGAGTTTCTGTTCTGGTGTAGATAATTCCTTCCGCTAGGTCGTTGGCGTAGCTTAGAGGTTGATAAATGATGCTATCTGGGTGTTTTAACCCGGCAATATCTTCCATTTTAATAAAGGCATTTTCGACGCCATTTTGTGCCAAGAGTTTCTCCACACTTCCCATCTCACGAGTTGAAAAATGAGGAATTGCCCGTAGCTCTGGATCGGATTCCATTGGAGTGATGTATCCATCTTCGAAGGTATGAATCAAGCTGTACACTTCATTTGGGTCTACTTGTTGGCGCAGATGCCAGAACGCACCGGTGCTGTCATGCCATGCACCGACATAGTTGCTTATGTGGACGTTGTGGCCCCAAGCGAGAATGCTTTTACCTGGTAACCACTCTTTCTGTAGCCATCGCAAGTTGTCGGCTTGCATGATTTCATCTGGGTTGTAGGTATCAAACCAGCGACTTTGCACATGCGCTTGCATACTTTTGACTATCTGCAACCAGAAGGTGGCGTATTCGCGAAAATCTTGCCTTTGCTCCAATGGAGGTAGGAGTTGTTCGGCTTTCATTTGAGACATCACAGAGTTAAGAGACGCAAGTTGATTGATAAATGCTTGCTTCGCGCTGTGGTCTGGCTCGGCAAAATACCAAGGGCACATCATTGCCTCGCCGTTGGTGATAAAGCTTGCCCAATCTAGGTTGATCAGTTGGTGCTTCTCTGCGAATGTTTGCATTTCTGGCAGCATGGTACTGCAAGCGGGGTCACTGCTGTGCCTGCCATCAAATGCGACATAATACAAAGGCTTGTCAGTAAACGCTTGTTGCTCAACGTACTCGTATAGTGGGTAGATTTCTGGAGTTTCTGAGTAGAGGAACATGAAAGAGTAGAGCATGGCGTCTCGTACATCGGTGATTTCTCCATCCATCAAGCGTTGCCACAAGCGAAGTCCGTCATACAGGCCACTCTCCATTGCAAGAACGTCGATTTCACCAGATTGATGCAAGTATTTGGTAATACGAGATTTTAACTTGTAGCCTTGTGCGCCACCGTGAGTCGCTTCACCGAGACCAATAAATGATTTACCCGCTACAGCTTGCCTGATGGGCTCGAGGTCTGAGTCATCCGCATGATTAAACTCTAAACTGTTGATATGGGAAGTGATAGCGATTTGTTCTTTCGAATCGTCATCATCACAGCCAAGCAAAAGGAGTGAAGAGATGGCGAGTAGACCATAAGACATTGCTTTCATTTTTGTGTTCCTTGCATGAACCATTACTCCATTCAGACTAAATGTGAGTGGTTGCATAAAAAATGCTCAGCAAGAGGATTTGCGAGTCCATTCAAACAAAGCGATGAAGGGAGAGTAAGAGGGAAAATAAAGCTGTGAATTAGGGAGTTAGAGTGAGTGACAAGCAATAAAAAAGCCTCCATGAGGAGGCTTTAGGAATACTGCGAAAATAAAGGTTGTTTACTGAATCTTCTCGTAAAACGCATCGCTTTTCGGGTAGTCGCCGGTTAGATCAGCAAGCGTACCTTGATCGTTAAATTGAACGATCAGATCTTTCTGCACGGAATCACCGTGACCTGGTGTGTGATGGTAAATGTAGTACCACGTGTTCGGGTAGCCATTTTCAACCAACATAGGTGAACCAAGAACGTAGCGAACCTGTGCTTTAGTCATCCCAAACTTTAATTTATCAACCGCACTTTGTTCTACATAGTTGCCTTGGTTGATATCAATACGATAAACCAGTCTTTCCAATACCGAACATCCTGTCAGCAATGTCATTGCTAATGGTACGGCAACTAACCACTTCTTTAATTGCATAATAATTTCTTAGTAACCTTTAAAATACTGCGCTGATAATAAACAAGCTCGACGCAGATGTAAAAAGCTATGCGTCGTATGGTAGGAAATCTGACAACGAATTTTGAGTTGAGTTGCATTTATTCGCTGATATTGCACGCTAAATGACAGAACATGACTCACAAATTCGCTTAAACCGAGAACTGAACAGTTTGTCACGCACAATAATGGCATTTTTGTCCGGCCAATGAAGGAGAAAATTCAGCGATTATTTGGCTTGAGAAAACTCAAGTAGAGTATCGCCGGAAAAGCGATAGTACTCTTTCTCGTTGACTCGCTCAGCACCAATCGATTGGTAAAACCGACCTGCAGTAGGATTTGTGCTTTCTGCTGTCCAATCTAATCGATGACAACCATGATTGATAGCAAGAGACGCGAGATATTTCATCAACTTTAGTCCTACGCCTTTTCCTCGCGCAGAAGAGGACACGAATAGGTCCTTCAAATACATTTGCCCGGAGAGTTTCGGTGCAGGAAACATCACGGTGTAGGTCGCAAATCCCATTATGGTATCGTTATTGTATGCAGCAATAACTTTGACGCCTGAGTACTCTGAAAAGACTTTGTACTTGAGATAATGTGCCAACTCTTTCTCAGTGGCTGCTTGTTCTTTGAAGTAGTACTGCTCTAATTCGGTAAAAATGGGGATGAGATCTAAACAGCTTTCATGGTCGACTGTCCTGATATCCATATTTCATCCCCTTTCTAAGGCTAAGTCGTTAAGCTGCAATAAGCAGTTCTTTTGCGTTTGCCAGTGTAGAGTCAGTGATTTGGCTGCCTCCAAGTAAGCGAGCGAGTTCTGCCACACGTTGCTCTTCATCCAGTGAGCGCATTTGTGTTTCAGTTTGGCCGCTTTTGGTGTGTTTTGCGACAAACATCTGCTGGTGGCCACAACCAGCAACTTGCGGCAAGTGGGTCACACACATGACTTGGGTCGATTCACCTAGTTTGCGTAGCATCTTGCCAACTACGGCCGCTGTTGGGCCACTGATACCTACGTCCACTTCATCGAAGATCAAGCTTGGTGTGTCGACTTTCTGAGCAGTGATCACTTGGATAGCCAAGGAGATACGCGATAGCTCACCACCAGACGCGACTTTAGCGATTGGTTGTAATGGCTGTCCTGGGTTGGTTGAAACCAAGAAGCATACGCTATCCATGCCTAGTGGAGATGGATGCGCGTTTTCGTTGTTCACTTCGATGCTGAACACGGCTTTTTCCATGCTCAACTCGTGCATGCTTTGCGTGATCAGCTTGTTCAATTCTTTAGCATAACGGCTGCGTGATTTGTGCAGTTTTTCTGCTTGAGTTAAGAAGCTTTGGTATTTCTGTTCCACTTCTTGTGCTAATTCATCCAAGCGTTCATCAGAGCAATCTAGTGCTTCAATTTGTGCTAGCAGATCTTGGTGGTGTTGGTAGAGCTCATCAGGCATCACATGGTGTTTGCGAGCCATCGACATCACTTTAGAAAAACGTTCTTCGACATAAGCCATGCGACCTGGGTCGACATCGATGCCGTCAAGGTAGCTGCGAAGTTCGTTTTTGGTTTCTTCTAGCTGGATCATTGCCTCTGACAGCATGTTTGGTAGTTCAGCTAATTTCTCATCTAATTCCGCTAATTGGATTAGGGAGTGATTGGCCGATTGCAAAATACCAAGCGCATTGACTTCTTCACCTTCGTAAATAAGTTCGATGGCTTGCTGGCAGGTAGCGGCAAGTTCACCGCTGTTGGACAGTCGTTTGTGCTCTTGCTCGAGCTCTGCGAATTCTTCTTCACCTAGCGATAACTCATTCAGTTCTTTGATTTGGTATTCAAGCAACTGTTTTTGTGCCTGGTTTTGCTGGCTGTTCTCTTTTAGTTGCTTAAGGTTATTGTCTGCCTGGCGCCAATGCTGGTAAGCACTGCGTGTGCTTTTTAATAAGTTTAAATGTCCTGCATATTGGTCAAGCATGGCCATTTGATGCTCGCTTTTCATCAGTTGATGATGAGCATGCTGTCCATGGATGTTGATCAACAACTGCCCAAGAGATTTGAGTTGTGAAAGTGGGACTGGGCTGCCGTTGATGAAGGCTCTAGAGCGGCCTTCTTTAGTTATGATGCGACGCAAGATACATTCGCTGCCATCCAGCAGGTCGTTATCTTCTAGCCAACGCGTTGCGTGTAGATTGTTGTCCAGTAAAAAGGCTGCGCTGACTTCTGTTTTTTCTTCGCCTTGTCGCACCATGCCTGCATCGGCACGTCCGCCTAAACAAAGACCTAATGCATCAATTGCAATAGATTTACCTGCGCCTGTTTCACCAGTGATGGTGGTCATGCCCTTTGAAAGCTCGAGCTGTAAAGATTTAACAATCGCAAAATTATTAACACTTAGATGAGCCAGCATTTTTATTTACCTGTATAACCGAACAATACTGTATAAGAAAACAGTATATACTGTTTCTTTATACAGTAAAGGTGGGTTAGGTATTTTTTCTCAAAGAAGCGATTTTTTGTGAGGGAGAAGGGAAAAATAGGTCGCAGAAAATGCAACGACCTATTTAAATTGAACAAGTTACGGGCGAGTTGGGTTAATTGTGAGCGGCTCTAAAGTAACCACTGCGTTGACGCCGGCACCTGGATGGTCGACATAAGAAGTGTCTTGCATCAGCGTGTAGTAAACATCGACAAAATCATCATCGTTGGTGAGTGCCCCATCAGGTATCGCATCAATAATTTTGTTCGTGATTTGAGGAATGATGGCGTATGCCTGTACTTCTGGATCTGGAATTGCCTTCAGGACTTCTTCTGCAACCTGAACAAGCAGCTTGGCTAACTGTTTGTAATCGGTGCCATCATCTTGCTCCATTAAGACGATATCCGCCGCCCCCCAACGGTAACGAGACCAGTGAATGATGATTTGGTTCGGATAGTAATCTTGATTGTCGTAATCCAAATATGGAAGTTCGACCAAATCTAACGCTGGCTCGTCACGGCTTGGATTGACGCCAGTAACGATGGCGTAGATTTCTGCTTTGCCCGAGATCCAAGGTTCTTGATCATCTGAAAGACGAATCTTCTTAAGTTGCGTGGTTTGAATTGGTTGAGTGGAGCTTGCTGCACTGGCCAGAAGAGGGGCATTAGCTCGCTGGTTATCGGATAAATATGGCTGGACCATGGTTGCTTGACCTAAGCTTTTCATCTCTGCTTGCATGGCTTGCAGGCCAGCTTTGAGTTCTGCTGAGCTATTGTTATCAATAACCAAAACCGGTACGTCAGGAAGTTGATAAACGTCTAACTGGTGGATTTGACCATAGACATCGTACGCTTCGATGTATTGCCATTGCTCATCATCGCCACTTGGCTCAAAAGCAAATAGGGGGCTAATTTTGCCTTCTTGCCATACATCTAGCATCGCTTCATTTGCAAGGCGAACTTCGAGAAGCTGTTCTGAGTATTCTGAAATGCCTTTCCATGAGCGAATTTGTGTATCGGCTTGTACAAGTTGTTTACTGAAAGCCGATAGGGGAGTTTGTTCAACAAAAGAAGAAACAGGGACATTGATGTGTTCTGCGGTGATGTCTCGGCGCAGCATCGGTTCTATGTCGGTGTAGCTCTCACTGAGTTGTTGTGCCAACGCTCGTTTGGTGTTGGTGATGTCCTCGGCTTTTGCGTTTGAAATATCGGTAACCTTTGCCTCCTCAGATTGGCAGCCCATAAGCGCTAACGTACTGAGAGCGGACAATATAATTGTTTTTTTCATAATGCGTCCTTTGAGATAACTGGTATGAAATAGAGTTTATATTCTATTCATGGCGAGAATATCATCGGACATCGAGCATTCAATTCGAGCGTTAAGGTTTGTATAAAATTTGCACACAAGATCTAAATTTATAAAATTAATTTTAACGTTGCTTGATTGAATGTCGTTTGGCTTTTACAAGAGGCTTTTATGGCAGAGAAGAAAAAAGGTTGATGCTTTCACACCAACCTTTATTGCTAAAACAGTTTGCTTGACCAACCAAGCTTATTTCTTAGTACGTGATAGTAGCTGTAGTCCTTCGGATGGATCAGCTTGAGAACGTTCGGGCTCTGATAGATATGGATTTCATCGCCTGGAGACACTGGTAGGGAGACTTGCCCGTCACAGCTCACTTCTTGCGTGCCGCGGTTTTCTGGAGAAACGACCAGTTTGATACGACGTTTTCCATCCACAACTAGCGGTCGACTAGACAATGTATGCGGGAACATTGGCACCAGAGAAATCGCGTTTAGGCTTGGTGACAAAATTGGGCCGCCACCTGACAAAGAGTAAGCTGTAGAGCCCGTAGGAGTGGAAACAATTAACCCATCGGCACGCAGTGAGAACGCGAAGCTGTTATCAATATAGACTTCGAATTCAATCATGTGCGCGACTTGGCCAGGGTGCAAGACCGCTTCGTTCAATGCTGCGTTGTGGCTCTTGATTTGACCGTGACGATGGATTTCTGCTTCCAATAAAAAGCGTTCTTCCTCAATGTATTCACCTTTTAATACGGCTTTCAATGCTTCTTTAAAGTCATCAGGATCTAGGTCAGTCAGGAAGCCCAAGTTTCCTCGGTTTACCCCAATGACAGCCACATCAAAACGAGACAAGATGCGAGCTGCGCCTAACATGTTACCATCACCGCCAACGACAATAGCGAGATCGGCGTTTTTACCCAGTTCAACAAGGTTAGCAAACTGGTTTTGCGGGATTTCGTCTAAAATTGCAGCAAGGCGATCATCGATAAAGACTTGGTAACCTTCAGAGGTCAGCCATTCGTATAACTCTCTATGAGTTTGAATTGCCTGCTGATCTCGTGGTTTTCCGATAATCGCGATCACGTTACATGGGTTTTTCATAGCATTTCCGCATTAAAGAGGCTTGAATCAGGAATCTTCATCCCCATAATAATGGCAAGTTACCTAAATATGCGAATTTTTATGTGGTTAAAGCCCACAAAACGTGAGTGGCTTTAAGGACATTAAGTTGAATTCTGGAGATATCATGAGCAACGAAGAAAACAAAGTTACAGAAGAAGAGCTTGATCAAATCATCGAAGAAGCTGAGAAAGTAGAAGCGGCAGCGCAAGAAGCTGAAGCAGAACTTGAAGACATTGGTGATGAGAAAGACGCTAAGATTGCTCAACTAGAAGCAGCACTACTGTCTAGCGAGACAAAAGTGAAAGACCAGCAAGATGCGGTTCTTCGCTCTAAAGCTGAAGTAGAAAACATGCGTCGTCGTACTGAGCAAGAAATCGATAAAGCTCGTAAGTACGCTCTGAACAAATTCGCTGAAGAACTACTTCCAGTTATCGATAACCTAGAGCGTGCTATCCAAGCTGTGGATGCAGAGCACGAAGTGGTTAAGCCAATTCTTGAAGGTGTTGAGCTAACACACAAGACATTTGTAGACGCAGTATCGAAATTCGGTTTGAAAGAGATCAACCCAGAAGGTGAAGCATTCAACCCTGAATTCCACCAAGCGATGTCTATTCAAGAAAGCCCTGACCATGAATCAAATACAGTAATGTTTGTGATGCAAAAAGGTTACGAGCTAAACGGCCGAGTTATTCGTCCTGCAATGGTTATGGTTGCTAAGTAATCAGTTAACTCATTGATATAAATATATTAAAACGCCCGCTCTTAAACAGCGGGCGTTTTTGTTTCAAACATCCCTTCAAACATATTCACCCCTCTGAATATGCGATGAATTTGAAAGTTGATCCCCTTCAAATTTTTTCTTATTGGGAAATAATTTTCCTATAGGGGATATCCTTTCTTTATCTTGCGTACTTATGGAATGCTGTGTCTATAAGTGTCTGTTATGACTTGCCTTCAAAATTAAATTCTGAATATGAATGTGAATCTGGTGGTTTACTTTTAATGTTATTTATTAACATTCTTGTAAAGAAAGTCTTTATTTTGTAACTCTGATGTGTATTATTCGCGAGGTCTGCCGTAAAAATCAGCAGATGTAACTATAAAAATATAAATAGCAAACACAACATTTCGGAGATTTATGATGGATAAATCGCTTTCTAGTAAGATTTTTATCGGCTTGTTCGCCGGCCTCGTGCTGGGTACAGCTATTCAGTACTTATTTAGCGGTATTGCGATTTTTGATACCTATATCTTAGGTACAGCAGAAGGCGCGGGCGGCATGTTCGTTTCGCTGATTAAACTTCTGGTTGTTCCTCTGGTTTATGTATCAATTGTATGTGGCATCGTGGAGCTTAAAGACATTCGTTCTTTTGGTCGCTTAGGTGGTAAAACCTTTACTCTTTACATTTTAAATACCGTCGTCGCGATCGTTGCTGCTCTTACTGTTGCTATGATTGTTCAGCCTGGTGCGGGTGCAAACCTTGCAGGTACGATCTCTGACTCTGTGGCACTTAAGTCAACAGAAACGCCAGACATCTTCTCTATGGTTGTGAACATTGTCCCAAGCAACCCAGTTCAGGCGTTTGCAAATGGTGACATGCTACAAATTATCTTTATGGCAATTCTGACAGGTCTTGCAATTCAAGCGCTTGATTCAAAAGGCGGCCCAGCGGTTCGTACTTTTAAGATGGCGAACGAAATTATGATGAAGCTGATTGGCCTAGTGATGAGCCTAGCGCCATACGGTGTGTTTGCTCTGATGATTCAACTTGGCGCAACCTTGGATGCCGGCACGCTTGCATCGGTAGCTGGTTATGTTGCTCTTGTGGTTTCAATGCTAGTGCTTTGGATCTTCGTGGTTTACCCATTAGCGGTTCAAATGTTCACGGGTATTTCTGCACGTGAGTTCTCTCGCAAGACGCGTGAGCAAGTGCTGTTCTCTCTATCTACCGCAAGTTCAAATGCGACGATTCCGGTAACGATGCGCACTCTTACTGACAAGATTGGTGTGTCTAAGTCGGTCGCCGGTTTTGGTGTACCACTAGGTGCAACTATGAACATGGCGGGTGCTTCTATCTACATCGCAATCGCAGCGGTATTCTGTGCAAACGCGTTTGGTCAGCCTATCGCAGTATCTGACCTAGTGACTCTAGGCTTCACGGTTCTGTTACTGTCTATCGGTGCAGGCGGTGTTCCTGGCGGTGGTGTAGTAATGGTTGGTGTTATCCTTCACCAATTGGGTCTACCACCAGAAGGTCTAGCAATCGTTGCAGCGGTTGACCGTATTAACGATATGTTCTGTACATCATCTAACGTAGTCGGCGATACAGCAGTAAACACGATTGTTGCTAAGTCTGAAGGCGAGATTGGTAAAGAAGAAATCGTAGATGCTGAGCCAGCACAAGCAAGTGCGTAATTCATAACTACACATTTAACTGAATTCAAAGCGAGGTCTTAGGGCCTCGCTTTTTCTTTTTAGAAACGCTTTGCTTCGGGAACGGACTTCCTCCTATGGAACGCTGCGCTCCGAGATTCGAGAATCCCGCCTCCACCTTTTGCGCAACTTTTTTCAATTTTTTTTACTCTCTCCCTTGAAAAGCTATTTGCAGCCCTTATCTATTGGGCATAAGAGAAGCAAACAACATTATTTTTGTTTGTGAGCAAGGGTTGAAACCCGATTCTACGTCCCCACATAGGGGATATAGCAAAACGAAAATAGAATTTATTCGGAGATAGCCTGATGGGTAAAATCATTGGTATTGACTTAGGTACTACTAACTCTTGTGTTGCTGTTCTAGACGGTGACAAGCCACGCGTAATTGAAAACGCAGAAGGCGAGCGTACAACCGCATCTGTTGTTGCATACACAGACGGTGAAACGCTAGTAGGCCAACCTGCTAAACGTCAAGCAGTAACAAACCCAACTAACACGCTATTTGCAATTAAGCGTCTAATTGGTCGTCGTTTTGAAGACGAAGAAGTTCAACGTGACATCGAAATCATGCCTTACAAAATCGTTAAGGCTGACAACGGTGATGCTTGGGTAGAAGCGCAAGGCCAAAAAATGGCTGCTCCTCAAGTTTCAGCTGAAATTCTGAAGAAAATGAAGAAAACTGCTGAAGACTTCCTAGGTGAGGAAGTAACTGGCGCAGTTATCACAGTTCCTGCTTACTTTAACGATGCTCAACGTCAAGCTACAAAAGACGCTGGCCGTATCGCAGGTCTAGAAGTTAAACGTATCATCAACGAACCAACTGCGGCTGCTCTAGCATACGGTCTAGACAAGTCAGGCGGCGACCGCACTATCGCGGTATACGACCTTGGTGGTGGTACATTCGATATCTCTATCATCGAAATCGATGAAGTTGAAGGCGAGAAAACGTTCGAAGTTCTAGCAACTAACGGTGATACTCACCTTGGTGGTGAAGACTTCGATACACGTCTAATCAACTACCTAGTAGACGAGTTCAACAAAGAGCAAGGTATCAACCTTAAGAACGATCCACTAGCGATGCAACGTGTTAAAGAAGCAGCAGAAAAAGCGAAAATCGAGCTTTCTTCTACTTCTCAAACTGACGTAAACCTACCTTACGTGACTGCAGACGCGACTGGTCCTAAGCACATGAACGTGAAAGTGACTCGTGCGAAACTAGAATCTCTAGTTGAAGACCTAGTACAACGCTCTCTTGAGCCACTAAAAGTTGCTCTAGCTGACGCTGACCTATCTGTAAACGACATCACTGACGTAATCCTAGTTGGTGGTCAGACTCGTATGCCTATGGTTCAAGCGAAAGTTGCTGAGTTCTTCGGTAAAGAAGCTCGCCGCGACGTAAACCCTGATGAAGCAGTAGCAATGGGTGCTGCAGTTCAAGGTGGTGTACTTGCTGGTGACGTTAAAGACGTACTTCTACTAGACGTTACTCCACTGTCTCTAGGTATCGAGACAATGGGCGGCGTAATGACTAAGCTAGTTGAGAAAAACACAACTATCCCAACTAAAGCGAACCAAGTTTTCTCTACAGCAGAAGACAACCAGAGCGCGGTAACTATCCACGTTCTTCAAGGTGAGCGTAAGCAAGCGTCTTTCAACAAATCTCTAGGTCAATTCAACCTAGAAGGTATCCAAGCTGCACCACGTGGTATGCCACAAATCGAAGTTACTTTCGACCTAGATGCGGATGGTATCCTACACGTTTCAGCGAAAGACAAGCAGACTGGTAAAGAGCAGAAGATCACTATCCAAGCTTCTGGCGGTCTAAGCGACGAAGACATCGAGAAAATGGTTCAAGAAGCAGAAGCTAACAAAGAAGCGGACAAGAAGTTCGAAGAGCTAGCGACTGCACGTAACCAAGCTGACCAAATGATTCACGGTACTCGTAAGCAAGTAGAAGAAGCTGGTGAAGCGCTACCTGCAGAAGAGAAAGAGAAGATTGAAGCAGCTATCTCTGAGCTAGAAACTGCACGTAAAGGCGATGACAAAGAAGCGATCGACGCTAAAGTTCAAGCGCTAATGACGGCAGCTCAAAAGCTAATGGAAATCGCTCAACAACAAGCTCAAGCGCAACAAGCACAAGGTGCTGACGCTGACGCTCAACAGTCTAAAGAAGACGACGTAGTTGATGCTGAGTTCGAAGAAGTTAAAGACGACAAGAAATAATATTATTTCTAACTAGGCGGCCTATGGTCGCCTAGAGTCGATAAGACTTTTGTGCGCGGGCGTTTGGGGTAACTCTTACGCCCGTCTGTTTGTCAAAGCTGTCTTTCTAGTTAAGTATTTTGCAATGAGTGCACTTACCTAGAACGATACAAACACCAAGCGGTAAATCATGCCGTTTGCAGTAATTAATTGGTGACGAAGAACATGTCAAAACGTGATTTTTACGAAGTATTAGGCGTAGGCCGTGATGCCTCTGAGCGCGATATCAAAAAGGCGTACAAGCGTCTAGCGATGAAATTCCACCCAGACCGTAACCAGGGTGATGAGTCTGCTGCGGACAAGTTTAAAGAAGTAAAAGAAGCGTACGAAATTCTCACTGACCCTCAAAAGAAAGCGGCGTACGATCAGTACGGCCATGCAGCTTTTGAACAAGGCGGTGGCGGCTTCGGCGGCGGCGGTTTTGGTGGCGGTGGCGCTGACTTCGGCGACATCTTTGGCGATGTGTTCGGTGATATCTTTGGTGGCGGCCGTCGTGGCGGTGGTCAGCAACGCGCGCAACGTGGCGCAGACCTGCGTTACAACATGGAACTGTCGCTAGAAGAGGCGGTTCGTGGCGTATCAAAAGAGATCGAAGTACCTACGCTTGTTCACTGTGATACTTGTGATGGTAGCGGCGCGAAGAAAGGCTCGTCAGCTGAAACGTGTGGTACCTGTCATGGTCACGGTCAAGTTCAGATGCGTCAAGGCTTCTTTGCAGTACAACAGACCTGTCCTACCTGTCACGGTAAAGGCAAGATCATCAAAGACCCATGTAATGAATGTCATGGTCAAGGCCGTAAGCAGAAAACTAAGACACTTAACGTTAAGATCCCAGCTGGTGTTGATACTGGCGATCGTATTCGTCTATCTGGCGAAGGTGAAGCGGGAGAGATGGGTGCACCAGCAGGTGACCTATACGTGCAAGTTCACGTGAGAGAGCATCATATCTTTGAACGTGAAGGCAACAACCTATACTGTGAAGTGCCAGTAAGCTTTGCTATGGCAGCTCTAGGTGGTGAAGTTGAAGTTCCGACGCTCGATGGCCGTGTGAACCTTAAAGTACCTACAGAAACGCAAACAGGTCGTATGTTCCGTATGCGTGGTAAAGGTGTGAAAGGCGTTCGTGGCGGCGGTGTGGGTGACCTAATCGTTAAGCTAGTCGTTGAGACACCAGTTAACCTAAGTTCTCGTCAAAAAGAATTGCTGAAAGAGTTTGATGAGTCTTGTGGTGGCGATGCTGCAACTAAGCACAAGCCAAAATCTGAAGGCTTCTTCAACGGTGTGAAAAAATTCTTTGATGACCTAACTAGCTAATAACAGAGTTAGATGAATCTAATAAAAAGCCTGCAGTGATGCAGGCTTTTTTGTGCCTGTTAATAGGTGATGAGTTATCCGTGAACGGAGTTTTCCCTAATCCCAACAAGCGCTTGGTGATTCAATATTTGTCGAAGTTAAGGTTATTTTTTTTTCTTGGTCGCTAGCGAAGCAGCTGTCGTTATCTTGCCCTAGAGTGCTTAATGCACTCGCTTCAATCTTATAGGCAAAGCTTGCTGAACTAACAATATCAAAAGAGAAGCGGTCTGCGTCCGAATCACAAATCGTACAACTACCCCCAGATATAATCCCGCTCCAGTCATAGCCACCGTTGTAAGTAGTCTCGAGTTCTAACTGAATACGACTGATGTCACTCAACGCAACAGTGCGATGTGCAGTGATCGCGTGGTTGGAATAAGACGGATAGGCGATAGCTGCAATGATTCCTACAATCACTACAGCAATCAGTAATTCGACCAATGTCATCCCTCTTAATCGTCTGTTGTATCCGTTGCAGCGAGAAATTCGAATCATGACGAGTAGTTTCCTTTTCACTTTTCCGCCTATTTTTCTCAGGTGATAGCATCTGCGCAAGATGAATTACGGCGCTTTTGCCGTTTGCATAGGAATTTGGGAAATGCCTCGCGGGTTTACGTTGTTGGAGCTTCTGATCACCATCGCAGTAATGAGTGTTTTACTGGCAGCGGCAGCACCATCTTTCCAAAATGTTTTTGAAACCAACAAAATGCAGCGCCTAGCCGATGAACTGCATGGTTTTGTTATTCAAGGAAAATCAGAAGCTGTTTTACGCCGAGAGAGGCTGTGGGCGCACTTTATCATGTCCGGTAGTTCATCTAATGATGGTCACTGGCGCATCGATCTTACTGATAACGGAACTGAGGGGGCTGGGACGGTTTTGTTCTCTTTTTCAGGGGCGCCTTATGAAGGGATCGTCGTTACACCTAATTACGCTTCCGACCAAATCAGTTTCGACGACGTTCATGGTCGCCCTTCTTCCGGCAATATCAAATTCTATCCGGTAGGAGAATCTACAAAAGCACTCAAACTCATCTCCCACACGCTTTCTGCTCGCGTTCGTGTATGCAGCGATAGCAACAATGCCGAGTTCTTCGGTTACTCAACGTGTTCTTAAGAGGTGAATATGTTTAACCAAAAAGGTGCCAGCCTGGTTGAGTTCATGATTGCTTCTTCTTTAGGGCTGATTTCTTTGGGTATCGTCGGCTCGCTTTATATCAGTGGTCAGAAGGTAGCGATGGAACGCTCAAAGGAGCTGATGCTATTGCAAAATACGGCCAGTGTTTTACAGATGATGAAAAGTGATATTCAGCGCGCTGGGTTTGATGGCAGCGATGAGAATTCGGTCAAGATCTCTGGTGCTAGCAACACGCTTTACACCATTAGTGGTGCTGATTCTGCGCTTGTTGCATACGTTTATAACGTGGGGGTTTCTGGTGCCACGTCTCTTTATAAAAACGTGGTGTATGAACAGCGAGATGGTACGCCAGAGTCGCTCTTTGTGTGTGAAAAGAAGCAAGCCACTATCTGGGATATCAATGATGTGGCTAACCTCTCCGGTACAGGGACGTGTAACACACTCTTCGACAAAAAAGCGATTCATGTTAATCGGTTTGACCTTGTGAGTGAGGTATTAGAAAACACGGATGCTAAGAGTGCTCTGGTGACGGTTACATTGGGGACAGAGTTAAAAGATGCGACGGGTACTCGTACCGAGCAGTCCTTTACGGTGAAACAAAGGAACTGGCAATAATGAATAAACAACAAGGTGCAGCAGCGTTACTGGTTGTCAGTGTATTACTTGTCGCAGCGTTAATGATGTCGCTTGGTAGCTACAAGTCTCTTTTTTATCAGATCAAACGTGCCAATAACCAAATTGAAGCGCGGCAAGAGCATTGGCGTGCTGAGGGGGGATTGGAGTGTTTCTATTCTTTAGTTCAAAGTACAGGTGATGTTTCTTCTGCAACGTCACTAATTTCAAACAGATGTGAAACACCGTTAGACCTGTATCAACTAACTTTAGAACCCGACAACAAGGTGCTAAGTCAGCCCGTTGCGAGTTCTAGCCGAACCATTGAAAAGCAACTAGTTCTATCTCGTGGAAGAGCTTCTGGAGCACTAAAAAGTAGCACTGATTTATATGTGAATGGCAGCTCTGCTTTTTCGACACCAGATCCTGGAGAGTTAGTCGGTAGTGGGTGGGAATGTGTGGCTATTCGCTATAAAAATGCTTTCCATTCTCGAGCTGGGGCGACTAATCAAGGGGTTATCCATGGCTCAGCGCCTTATGCAGATTTTGTTCACAACAACATAGATTGTAAAGCAGAGCATAAGAGTGTCACTGCTTCTGACTCTGGCTATGGTGAGGACTTTATTCAAGATGCAGACCTCGAGCCATTTTTCGACATTTTTAGAGAGCAGCGTAGTAATTGGGATTCTGTGAAATCTGACTGGGGTTTTACTGCGATTGATTACGATGATTCAACCAATCAAATCGTTACCGATTGTGGAAAGAAAGTTGGGGAGCAAATTTCAGCAGGTAAAACTCATATTTGGGTGACTGGGTCCTGTGAGTTTACTTCCTCGAAAAAGAATAGCTCTGGAGGTTATGAGAATGATTCTGATGGTGTACCAATCAAAGGTGGCATTGATTATCTCAACGAAGCCTTTGATGCAACAGGAGAAGCTCCAATATTACTCTTGGTTCAAGATGGTATCTTCGCTGTACATGGCTCTATGACTTTCCCCGGTATGCTTTATCAACTCACAACCAACCCACTTACAGGGTTAGATACACATTGGGATTTATTCGAGGCCAAAGATCACTTTGGAGATGCGGCTAACTTTCCCACGCTTGCTCTAGATAAAGTCGTTTACCTCCAACGCGGTTCCTTTAGTTTTTCGGGTGGACAAGTGTTAGATAGCCCAGGTTATAGTGCTTATTTTGTGAACTCTCTAAATTTTGCATACAACCGAGATAACATAGATGAGGTGGTCGATCCGATTATTAAATTCAAGTGGAAAAAGGGCTCTTGGAATGATCTCTAAACAACAAGGTTTTAGTTTAATTGAGGTGCTCATTTCATTTTTGCTACTCGGCATTGGAGCACTTGGCCTGACAAAGCTGCAAATCTACATGGAACGCAAATCAGAATATGCGATTTATAGTATTGAGGCGCTACGCTTAGCGGAAAATCAACTCGAGTGGTTTCGAACTCGTGGCGCTTCGGATGCGCTTTCTACGATTTCTAGCGCCTCTTTTGCTTCGATCATGACAGGATCTTCTACTGCGGGAGCTTACATTGTGGAATGGGAAGTTCCAGCGGCAACAGTCTCTGGTTCACTCAAAACCATTACCATTACTTCTAGCTGGCAAGACCGGATGGGGGAAACACAATCTGTTGAATTGAAAACTATGATTTCGCAGTACAGTGAGTTCGAAAACTGAGGTGTTTTCTATTCCGTTTATAATTACTTTTATCGTTAATATTGACGCTTTT
Organism: Vibrio owensii; assembly: GCF_002021755.1. Taxonomy (NCBI): domain Bacteria; kingdom Pseudomonadati; phylum Pseudomonadota; class Gammaproteobacteria; order Vibrionales; family Vibrionaceae; genus Vibrio; species Vibrio owensii. Next base: position 1,154,295 of record NZ_CP019959.1, on the reverse strand, counting down.
TATTGCTAATTTCGGTGGTTAACAGGTGGTTTTGCAACTGTTAACGCGAATGGTGTGCTACTGTTTTTTTTATGTTTAATTGATATGGCTTTTTTGCAAAATATGTCTCCAAATATGGAAAAAAACGTAGAACCTTGTGCTTTCTTAATCACTATTTAATAGAATGCTCGGTTGAAAATAGGCCGTTATAATTATTCAAATAGGCCATGGCACCAACATCATTCATATGGAGTTACCATGAGTAACCAAGCAGTAAATAAAGCACCGTCACCGAAGCCGAGCGGTATGGATCGCTTTCTGAACTTTATCGAGCGAGCGGGTAACAAAATTCCTGATCCAGCGATTCTGTTCTTCTGGGCACTAATCATTACTTGGGCTGCGTCTGCACTTTTGTCGAATGTTTCTTTCGACCTTCTAAACCCTCGAACTGGCGAAGCTCTTACTATTACTAACCTTCTAACAGGTGAAGCACTAGCAAGTTTCCTTGCTAACATGGTGACAACGTTCACTGGCTTTGCGCCACTTGGTATCGTTCTTGTAGCGATGTTGGGTGTAGGTGTTGCAGATTCTTCTGGCTTCATCACAACTGGTCTTAAGAAGATGCTGAACTTCACGCCAGCGAAACTTCTTACTCCAATGCTAATTCTTGTGGCAATCGTATCGCACACTGCGGCGGATGCGGGCTACGTTCTCGTTATTCCTCTTGGTGGTATCATCTTCCACGCAGCTGGTCGTCACCCTCTAGCGGGTATCGCGGCAGCGTTCGCAGGTGTATCAGGTGGTTTCTCTGCAAACTTCATCCCTTCAGGTATCGACCCTCTACTAGCTGGCTTTACGCAAACCGCGGCACAGGTTCTAGACCCTGAATACGTAGTAAACCCTCTAGCGAACATCTTCTTTACTGGTCTATCTTCAGTAATCATCGTTGCTATTGGTTGGTACGTAACTGAGAAAATCATCGAACCTCGCCTAGCGAACACGCCTGTTGATGAAGATGCAGAAAAAGCACCAGATCTTGGTTCTTTCACTGAAACTGAATCAAAAGCGTTCCGTTACGCTGGTTGGGCTATGATGGCAGGTATCGCACTTCTTGTTGTGGCGCTTATCCCAGAAAACTCTGCACTGCGTTCACCTGAAGGTGAAATCACAGCGTTCTCTGCGCCAATCATGAAGTCTATCGTTCCGTTGATCTTCATCCTGTTTATCATTCCGGGTTACGTTTACGGTCGCGTTTCTGGCACGTTCAAGACAAGTAACGACATCATCAAAGCGATGGCGGATACGATGTCTACGATGGGCGCATACATTGTAATGTCGTTCTTCTGTGCGCAGTTCCTATCTGCATTTGCGCAATCAAACATCGGTACGATGCTAGCGCTATACGGTGCGGAAGGTCTTAAAGCGATGAACCTACCAGGTGAAGCAACTATCATCGGTATGATTCTTCTAACGGCTTCTGTAAACCTTCTAATCGGTTCTGCATCAGCGAAGTGGGCTCTTATCGGTCCAATCCTAGTGCCTATGCTAATGGCTGTTGGTATCTCACCTGAGCTATCTCAAGCGGCTTACCGTGTAGGTGACTCTGTATCGAACATCATTTCACCTCTGATGGTATTCTTCCCTCTAGTAGTGGTTTACTGTCAACGTTACGTGAAGTCGACAGGTATCGGTACGCTAGCGTCTCTAATGATGCCATTCTCGATTGCTATGCTAATCGGTTGGTCTATCTTCCTAGTTGCTTACTGGATGCTCGGTATTCCTCTAGGTATCCAAGCGCCATACACTTACACAATGTAAGAACGCTGAAGTTACTAAGTAAATTTAAAAAGCGCTGGTCGAGAGACTGGCGCTTTTTGTTTTCGGAAATCGAAGAACGGACTTTGTCCTACAGGATGTTGCGCTTCGAGAGTCGGGAACGCTTCGATCTAGGAATCGAGAGGTATTCGTTGGAAGATTATTAGCTCTAAAAGGAGTTGACGGAATTTGTCCCTCGAAAGATAAAATAAGAGCGTCTCTCGTCTCTCGTCTCTCGTCTCTCGTCTCTCTCTCGTCTCTCGTCTCTCGTCTCTCGTCTCTCGTCTCTCGTCTCTCGTCTCTCGTCTCTCGTCTCTCGTCTCTCGTCTCTCGTCTCTCGTCTCTCGTCTCTCGTCTCTCGTCTCTCGTCTCTCGTCTCTCGTCTCTCGTCTCTCGTCTCTCGTCTCTCGTCTCTCGTCTCTCGTCTCTCGTCTCTCGTCTCTTTCCCTTCCCCTCTTTGAAGGTTAAAATCCACTTTCAATAACGATCTATCCCCAATACCGGAGCCTCCTTTTGTCAGATTCTCAGTTTTCCCCTCAAGACGAACTATTTATGCGCCGTGCGATGGAGCTTGCAGAGCAAGCAGAAGCAGAAGGGGAAGTGCCGGTTGGTGCTGTTTTAGTGAAAGACGGAGAGATCATTGCGGAAGGTTGGAACCGCTCTATTTGTGCTCATGATGCGACTGCTCATGCCGAGATCCAGACGTTACGCAAAGCAGGAGAGGCTTTAGAAAACTATCGACTGCTTGATACGACTTTGTATGTCACGCTGGAGCCTTGCCCAATGTGTGCTGGTGCGCTGTTACACAGCCGAGTGAAACGAGTCGTTTACGGTGCGCCTGATTTAAAAGCCGGTGCGGCAGGGACGGTATTGAACTTGTTCGAAAGCCAAGCGGCATATCATTACGCGACAGTCGAAAGTGGGTTGCTAGAGGATGAATGTCGCTCGCAGTTACAAGCGTTTTTCAAACGTCGTCGCAAAGAGATTAAAGCGAAGAAGCAAGCGCAAAAAGCGAACGATGATGGACAGGAAACAAAGGGCGAATAGTTTAAGGAAAAGAACTTCTTATAGGTGGGGAACTTGGCCTTTGATCATTAGTTGCCTTTAGCAAACACCTACTTTGCAGTAGATGTTTGCTTTAAGTTCTCAGTGATTCACTAGGTGAACGAAAACACGGTTACGTGCACTGACTTTCTTTTTCATACACGTAAGCTTGCGCTTACGGCGGTTAGCAGCCACTGTCTTATTCAAACGTTTTGACTGCACTCTGCGTTTTCTCATTATCAGAACCTCTTGCAGACAACGAACACACTCTCCGACACTCGCATGGCAAAGTGTCTGATTTATTATCAATCGATGACATTCTGATGAGGCACGCTTACGGACGAAGGTGGCATCAGTTCGAGGAGAGGTGACCAAAAGAGCCTCTCTGTTATGCGAGCCCAATCTTGGTAAGGCACCAAGGAGCAGCACAAGCTAGATTAGCCCGAAAGAAAGGATTCTAGATAACTTTATCTGTTGACTCAATAAAAAAATAGCGAGCTGTGAGCTCGCTATTTTCGAAAGGTTTATTCCGCTTTTGGTTCGGGTGTTTGCTCTGCCTCTTGAGGTGAACTTTCCTCAGTGTTGGAGATCGTTCCCACTGCCCCAGAAGTCTGCTCCGCCAAGGTTTCCACTGCTCCAGAAATTAACAAATCTGGACTGAGTGGCGGGATCACTTGTAGATCTTCTGTGTCTTCATCAATCGCTGGTTTCTGACTGACGTGACCAATGATCGATTGGTAGTAACGGCGAATGTTTTCGACGTAGTTACGAGCTTCATCACCACGAGCATAACCATAACGAGTTTGGCTGTAGAAGCGTTTCTGACGCAGCAATGGTAGGCGCTCTTTCACATCTGCCCATGCATTTGGATCGCCACCTTGCGCTTTCGTTAAGCGTCTTGCATCCATCATATGGCCATAACCCACGTTATAAGAGGCCAGTGCAAACCAAATCTTCTCATGCTCATTGATTGAGTCTGGCACTCGAGCCACGATACGGCGAAGGTATTCCACACCACCACGCACAGACTGCTCTGGATCTAGGCGATCTGTTACCCCAACGCTCTTCGCTGTTGGCAGCGTTAGCATCATCATTCCGCGCACGCCTGTTGGCGATTTCGCTTTTGGTTTCCAGTGAGACTCTTGGTATGCCAAGGCTGCAATCAAGCGCCAGTCGAACTCTTCACTGTATTTTTGGAACAGTGGTGACCATTTCGGCAAGGTGTTATCCAAGGCGCGAATAAAGGCACGAGTGTCTACGTAGTCGAAAGCTTCAATGTGGCCGATGTATTTCTCTTCGAGCGTCGCGAGTTCACCAGACTGCTTAATGTTGCCAAAGAACTCGATCAACATGGCATACAAGCTTTCATCTTCAGAACGACGAGTGAACCAAGAAACGGGTTGGTCTTCGGTTAGCTCAAAGGCTAAAGCTAGATCTGGGTATAGGCGCTGAGCCAAAGACAGTTCCACAGAGTCTGTAACGGTAAAACGCAGTTCACCTGTTGACACGTGTTTCAGTAAATCTCGAGTATCCGCATCACCCACAATTTCAAATTGCAGTTCTGGGTGCTCTTTTTGTAATGCCGTTAGTGTTGGAACAAATTGAGACTGTTCTACGATTTGTAGCGTCTCTGCTCCAGCGTTCGTGCCTTCATCGCCCGCTTTCTCATCTTTCGACTCTTGGTAGTTGATGAGTTGGTTGATATCACGAGGACGAAGTTGGCCTTTTTTGTACACCACTTGCTGGCTTACATAGTAGTAAGCAGGCCCAGGACGGAAGCGTTGCACCGCTTGAGAGGTTTGATTTAGACCGGTTGCGATAATATCGATATCGCCTTTTTTAAGGGCTGGGAATAACTCTGCCTGACGAAAAGCGGGTCTGATCTCGAGCTTAACGCCGAGCTGTTCTGCAAATTTACGCGCCAGTTCATAATCCAAGCCAGCAGGCCCATCAGGACCGATGTAGTAGGAGAGTTGATTGTTAAGCGTGCCAACACGTAGGACACCGCGCTCTTGGATTTGCTCGAATTCACTTTTGGGTTCCGACTCAATCTGACAGGCAGAAAGTAAAAGCACAGAAGCGAAAAGTAGGGCGCTGCGCTTGAGTCGGTTGAACTGACTTATTTGCATTAATTCGGTACGTCTCGATAAATTTCTAGTTGCCTTTATATCAAAGCGAGCAGGTGGGGCAAAGTGAATCAGACAGATAGAGTGCGACATTGTGTGATTTATCGACATTTTAGTCGTAATTCAAATTTGGCAAAAAAAATGACGCAAACGGTTGCTTTTGGTGTTACATCACAAAAACAATTGCTATATAATGCGCTCGCAACGAAGAGGTGGCATCGGCATAGGTTTGAAAAACCTTCGGGAATAGCTTCGAAGAAAACAGTATAACCCACTGAATTTATTCCAATATCACCTTAATCACTTGCAATAAGAGACCTAAGCACATGAGAATTTTGCGTGGCTCCCCAGCTCTTTCTGAGTTTCGTGTTAATAAACTACTGGAACTTTGTCGTGAACAAGATCTGCCTGTCACTGGCATTTACGCTGAGTTCATGCACTTTGCGGATCTAAAGTCTGACCTTGATGCTCAAGAGTTGGAAAAACTGGAAAAATTGCTGACTTACGGTCCAACGATCGAAGAGCATGAGCCAGAAGGTCTTCTACTTCTTGTTACGCCTCGTCCGGGCACTATTTCGCCTTGGTCTTCTAAATCTACTGATATCGCAATCAACTGTGGTCTAGACAAAGTAAAACGTCTTGAACGCGGCACTGCATACTACGTAGAGACATCGACTCCTCTTAACGATGCTCAAATTGCTGATGTAAAAGCACTCATCCATGATCGCATGATGGAAGTGACATTTACTGAGTTTGATGCAGCAAATGCGTTATTCCAAGCGGCGGAACCTGCTCCTGTAGCAGATGTTGATCTATTAAAAGGCGGTCGTGCTGCGCTTGAAAACGCAAACGTTACCCTAGGTCTTGCACTTGCAGATGATGAAATCGAATACCTTTACGATGCGTTTGTAAATAAGCTAGAGCGCAATCCGACTGACATTGAGCTAATGATGTTTGCACAGGCGAACTCAGAGCACTGTCGTCACAAGATCTTCAATGCAGACTGGACTATCGACGGCGTTAAGCAAGAGAAGTCTCTGTTCAAGATGATCAAGAACACATTCGAAACCACGCCAGAAAACGTGCTGTCTGCATACAAAGATAACGCAGCGGTAATGGTAGGTTCGGATGTGGGTCGCTTCTTCCCGAACCCAGAAACTCGCCAATACGGTTACAATCAAGAGAAAGCACATATCCTAATGAAGGTGGAAACGCACAACCACCCAACAGCTATTTCTCCTTGGCCGGGTGCTTCTACAGGTTCAGGCGGTGAAATCCGCGACGAAGGCGCGACTGGTATTGGTGGTAAGCCAAAAGCAGGTCTTGTTGGTTTCACAACATCTAACCTACGTATTCCTGGTTTTGAACAGCCATGGGAAACAGATTTCGGTAAGCCAGGTCGCATCGTTAACGCTCTAGACATCATGCTAGAAGGTCCACTTGGTGGCGCTGCGTTCAACAACGAATTTGGTCGTCCAAACCTACTTGGTTACTTCCGTACTTACGAAGAGAAAGTTAACTCACACGCAGGTGAAGAGGTTCGTGGTTACCACAAGCCAATCATGATTGCTGGTGGTATGGGTAACATTCGTGACGAGCACGTTCAGAAGAAAGAGATCCCAGTAGGTGCAAGCCTAATCGTACTTGGTGGTCCTGCAATGAACATCGGCCTTGGTGGCGGTGCTGCATCTTCAATGGCATCTGGTCAATCAGCAGAAGACCTAGATTTCGCTTCAGTACAGCGTGAAAACCCAGAGATGGAGCGTCGCTGTCAGGAAGTGATCGACCGTTGTTGGCAACTTGGTGATGCTAACCCTATCGCATTTATCCACGATGTGGGTGCGGGCGGTATCTCTAACGCACTTCCAGAGCTTGTAGACGATGGCGAGCGTGGTGGTATCTTCCAACTGCGTGACGTACCAAATGACGAGCCGGGCATGAGCCCACTTGAGATCTGGTGTAACGAATCTCAAGAGCGTTACGTAATGGCAGTTGCGCCAGAGAACATGGAAGTATTCGATGCGATCTGTAAGCGTGAACGTGCACCATACGCAGTTGTTGGTATCGCAACAGAAGAGCGTGAGCTTAAACTTGAAGATTCACATTTCGAGAACACGCCAATTGACATGCCAATGGATGTGCTTCTTGGTAAGACACCTAAGATGCACCGTGATGCGAAAACGCTAAAAGCGAACAACCCAGCGGTTAACCGTGATGGTATCGAGCTAAACGAAGCAGTGGATCGCGTTCTACGTCTTCCAACGGTTGCAGAAAAAACATTCCTAATCACTATCGGTGACCGCACGGTGACTGGTCTTGTTGCGCGTGACCAAATGGTTGGCCCTTGGCAGGTTCCAGTAGCAAACTGCGCGGTAACCGCAGCAAGCTACGACACTTACCACGGCGAAGCAATGTCGATGGGTGAGCGTACGCCAGTTGCTCTACTAGACTTCGGTGCTTCGGCTCGTCTAGCGGTTGGTGAAGCAATCACAAACATCGCTGCGACAAACATCGGTGATATCAAACACATTAAACTGTCTGCAAACTGGATGTCTCCAGCTGGCCACCCGGGCGAAGACGCAGGTCTTTACGAAGCGGTTAAAGCGGTGGGTGAAGAGCTATGTCCAGCACTTGGTCTGACTATCCCTGTGGGTAAAGACTCAATGTCGATGAAGACTAAGTGGGAAGAGAATGGCGAGCAGAAAGAAGTAACGTCTCCGCTATCTCTAATCATCACTGCGTTTGCTCGTGTTGAAGATGTTCGTAAAACAATCACACCTCAGCTTCGCACAGATAAAGGCAATACTAGCCTTGTCCTAATCGACCTAGGTAACGGTCAAAACCGTCTAGGTGCAACGGCTCTAGCACAGGTTTACAAGCAGCTTGGTGATAAGCCAGCAGACGTAGATAACTCAGCACAGCTAAAAGGTTTCTACGAAGGCGTTCAAACTCTAGTTGCGAACGATCAAGTTGTGGCTTACCACGATAAAGGTGATGGCGGTCTATTCGTTACTTTAGCTGAGATGGCATTCGCAGGTCACTGTGGCGTTAAAGCTGACATCGCTGACCTAGGTGATGATGCTCTAGCAGCACTATTCAACGAAGAGCTAGGTGCGGTACTTCAGGTTAAGAACGAAGATTTAGACGCTGTACTTTCAACGCTAGCAGCAAACGGCCTTGAAGCATGTTCGCACGTTATCGGCTCTGTAGAAGCATCTGATGAGCTAGTGATTACTTCTGGTGAGACAGTAGTTCTTGAGCGTAACCGCACTGAACTACGTACTATCTGGGCTGAGACAACGCATAAGATGCAAGGTCTACGTGATAACCCAGCATGTGCTGACCAAGAGCATGAAGCGAAGAAAGACAATTCTGACCCAGGTCTGAACGTTAAGCTAAGCTTCGATGTAAATGAAGACATCGCAGCGCCATATATCGCGAAAGGCGCTAAGCCTAAGATGGCAATTCTGCGTGAGCAGGGCGTTAACTCTCACGTTGAGATGGCCGCAGCCTTTGACCGTGCAGGCTTTGAAGCAACAGATATCCACATGAGCGACATCCTAACCGGTCAAGCGGTTCTAGAAGAGTACCAGGGCTTAGTTGCTTGTGGTGGCTTCTCTTACGGTGACGTACTTGGTGCGGGTGAAGGTTGGGCTAAGTCTATCCTGTTCAATGAGCAAGCTCGCAACCAGTTTGAAGGTTTCTTCCAGCGTGAAGATACGTTCTCTCTAGGTGTATGTAACGGCTGTCAGATGCTATCGAACCTGAAAGAGCTAATCCCAGGTGCAGACCTGTGGCCACGCTTCGTTCGTAACGAATCTGAGCGTTTCGAAGCTCGTTTCAGCCTAGTTGAAGTTCAGAAGTCTGACTCTGTATTCTTCGACGGCATGGCAGGTTCTCGTATGCCTATCGCAGTGTCTCACGGTGAAGGTCGCGTAGAAGTACGTGATGCTGACCACCTAGCGGCGATTGAAGCTTCAGGTACGGTTGCCGTTCGCTACGTGGATAACCACGGTAACCCAACGCAGCAATATCCGAACAACCCGAACGGTTCGCCAAACGCAATCACGGGTCTAACGACTCAAGATGGCCGCGTAACTATCATGATGCCGCACCCAGAGCGTGTATTCCGTACAGTTGCGAACTCATGGTCTCCAGAAGGTTGGGGTGAGAATGGCGCTTGGATGCGTATGTTCCAAAACGCACGTAAGAACATCGGCTAATCACGGCATAGTTCGCCTACATTAACGAAATTGATAAGCGCTGGTTGAGAGACTGGCGCTTTCTTTATTTAGGAGTACCGAGAACGGACTTCATCCTATAGGACGGCGCGTTTCGAGGGTCGGGAAAAATAGCGGCGTCATTTCCTAGACTGACGAAGGAAGGAGTAGGAAATCTCTTTTGAACAATGAATAGGGAGAGATCCCCAACTCACTCGTGCCTTGTTTTTGAGGATGACGATTAAATTGCGTTGGACTCATAAGGTGTTGACAGTATTAACCCCTAAATAGACAAAATGAAATCGTCTCCCGTCTCCCGTCTCCCGTCTCCCGTCTCCCGTCTCCCGTCTCCCGTCTCCCGTCTCCCGTCTCCCGTCTCCCGTCTCCCGTCTCCCGTCTCCCGTCTCCCGTCTCCCGTCTCCCGTCTCCCGTCTCCCGTCTCCCGTCTCCCGTCTCCCGTCTCCCGTCTCCCGTCTCCAGTCTCCCGTAAAAAACTTGCAGCGTTTCGGTAACTTTTATGCTCTAATACCGCGCTTACCAAGGGATGGTGTTAAACAGCTCAGCTTAGATGGAGTTATCAAGTTGACCGAATCCCTGATTAATCCCTTAGGAAATGAAAGAAATGGCTAAAAATCCAAAATTTGCTATCCGCGTAACTGAAAAACGTAACGGTTGGAGCGCAGAGATCACTCGTCAGGTGACTTCTCGTAAAGTAGTGGTATCAAAACGTGAAACAGGTTTTGACAGCGAAGAGAAAGCACAAGCTTGGGCTGAGCAGGAACTAGCGGGTTTTGTACAAAACCAAGTAGTTCGTAACGAGCGTAAAGCAGTACAACGTCAAGAGCGTGAAGCAGAGCAACTAGCGGCAAAAGTTCGCAAAGAAGAAGCTCGTCAAGCTCGTGAAGCAGACGCTGACGAAGAATAATCGCAGTGTGCTTGATGGTTGAATACCATCGACTATGAATTTGAAAATGCCCCGAGGTTATCTCGGGGCATTTTTATTTGCGTCGTTATAAGCAGTCAGAAGAAACTGAGAACTTCACTGAACTGCCCGATGACGCGGTATTGTAGATATGATCTTTGCGCAGCTTTTTCGGCGTGTGAACAGGCTGTAAATCAATGTGGTGTAACCCGTCTGATAGATTGTTTGCCACACCGTAGTCGTAATCTTTTGCTTCGGTAACCTCTCCTTTGGCGTACTGACAATCTCTAGATGTTTGGTCGTCTTTCCACACAATTGTGTCTGCTTTAGCATCAAGATCTAAGTTCTTCGCAACGGGAGCTGAGTAATGATCTTCTTGCGATAAATTATTGCTTTGTTGTTCTAAATATTGAGTGAGGTTCTGTTGTGCTAGACAGGGCGTAACAACGCAGGACAGGCTTATTGCAACAAGCGTTGTTTTTGCTTTTGGTGTTCTTGTCATATTTTTCATCGGCGAACGTACTAAAAATGGCTTTGAGTAAAAATAAAAACTCGGAGCAAGCGGTTACTCCGAGTTTGGCTAGATTGCTATTGGTTGGTGAGTATCGAATTAGTACTGGTAAGTCAGATTCAATTTCACTTCTCGGCCAGGAGAAGGCACACCATTCGACAAGTAAGCTTCGTAATAACGATCAGTTAGGTTGTTGATGACTGCTCCGACACTTAGACCTTTAACTTGTTGTACGTCCCAGACAACGTAAGCATTTTGTAATGTGTACTGCTCGCTTGGTGATTTGACTTTTAGGTTGTCACCTTCCGCTTTGGTTTTCGTTTGTGCATCGTACCAACGGACTTCCCAACCTGTTCTCAGCCCCGGAATCCACTCGTAGCCCAACCCAAGGTTAATATTCAGAGGTGGTACATCTGGGTAGTCATCATCAGAGCCCGTAGAGTCTGATAGGCTGCCTTTGTTTTTACCGCGAATGTAACTTGCTGAGAAATCAGAATAGAAATCTGCGATGCGGTATTGCGAAATCAACTCGAAGCCGTAGTTTTTGAAGCCATCCAGGTTTGTGCTCCAACTTTGAATATCACCGCTGTCTTTATCTAAGTTTTCACCAGTTCGGATATCAACAGTGTCACTCACATCGTTGTAGAACAATGTCAGTTCTGTTGCGAGGTTGTCGCGCTCGCTAACCAATCCTTTGGTCAAATTAATCACACTGGCTTGATAAGCATGAATACGAGAAACATCGAGATCGCGTGCCGTAGCTGTGGCTGTTGCTCGAGCATATTGCACAGAGTAAATGTTATCGACGGTTGGAGCTTTTAAGGCGTAGGCATAAGAGAAGTTCAAACGAGTATTGTTGGTCGCGTCAAAATCGACATCCAAACGTGGACTAAAGCCGTTATGGCTTGTTTCACTGTAATCATGGCCTGCTGTTGGATCATTGTAATCTGGCGCCGCGTTACCTTTACCTTCGCTCGTGATGTACTCATAACGCAGAGAAGGGGTAATCGTCAGGCGGTCGGTTGCTTGATAGTGGTCAGCAATGTAGGCCGCATAAATAGACTGAGTGCCCGATGGTTCGTAGTACGGAGTATACCAACCGTAGTTTTTTGCTTCTTTATCATCATAAGAAGCGTTAAATACCAAGGAGTCGCGATCCGTTTTTTGGTACTGAAGTCCTGTAACTAGTGTGTGGTCACCAAGTTGAGCTTGGTTGAATACGTCGATGTAATCTCGTTGATAGCTCAACCAAGATTCGTGGCCGTAGCTGCCAACTGAGACGAACATTTTCTCGAAAGCGATATCAGGACGAACCCAGTGGCGGTCATTCTCCGAGCGAGCCAATTTGATATTGAAATCAATATAAGGGTTGGTTGGCATGTAATGGTAGGAGATAGTTGTCGTATTGTCTTTGTATTCGTTGTAGACCGTGTAAGCGTATTGCGCTTTTTCTAACGAGCCATATTTTTTGATGTTGTAATCCGAAATGGTTGGCATTTGACCACGACGGTTAGCCCATGGTTTACGACCTTCATCTTGGTAGCGTGTATGGCTGATTTCAAATTCGTGGTCATCATTTTCATAGCCAACTTTTACGAGCATGTTCTCTTGCTCGTAACCCGAGTAATCCAGAGTCTCACCGCCGCCGACTTTAATATCGTCGGAATCTTTTACTGAGCCGTTAGCTAGGAAGTAGAAGCCAGCATCATTTTTGCCATAAAGGGAGAGTGTGTATGAGTTCTCATCGCCATTGTTGTTATAACCCGTTGACGCACGAACGCCGAAGTTGCGATCGCCGTCGAGCAAGTCATCAACGCTTTTGGTTTTGATTCGGATAGACCCACCAAATTTGCCGTTTAGCGCGCGGTAGTCGTGCGCACCTTTGATGATTTTCGCTTCACCAATCAAGAAGGGGTCAAAGAAGAAGGTGCCGTAACGGTATTGTTGGAAACCTATTGGAGCGCCATCAACGAATACGGCGATGTCACTAGGGTCGTCAAAACCACGAATGTTAATACGCTCACCACCAGAACGAGCACCTCCGTCAAGCGTGGCACCAGGTACGGCGTCAATCATTGCTGCAAAGTTAGAGTATTGCTGCTCTTCGATTTGGGTCCAATCAATGATGGTTTCAGCAGGTTCTGCGACGGTAATCGGTTTGGCGTAGTGGACACCAATGACTTCGAGTTCTTCGTCGGCGTTTTCCGCTGCATGGAGAGAAAGTGAGTTGAGCACTGCGAGCGAGACAAGGCTTACTTTTAAGCGATGGGTCGATAATCGTTTCATATTCATTTGTTATAGTAATTTGAGAGGCGAGGATTATATGAATGCTGAAAAGATTAATAAATGATAATGAGATTAATTATCAATGATGAAATTTGGTCTTCCTGTAAACTTTTATACCCACTATTTGACGGTAAATTGGATTGTTGTTTGGTTTTTGGTCTGCTGGATAGTGAGAGTGTCTATTTTTACGACAAAAGAAAGCCCAGAGATGAAATCTGGGCTTGGAAGTTGGTTTCTGCTAGTTCGCAATTATTGTTGCGTTTCTAGTGGGATTTGCCCCGTCGTCACTTGGTCGACATCGAACTCAGTTAGCTCTTCAATATAGCTTTCTACCGTTTGCTCAACCATGTCATCATCTTGCTTGAAGTAAGCGATGTGGAAGATTGCATCACCTTCGTTAACCAGTGGCAGTGTTTGCTGGCCAATAACGATACCGCCTTTTGGTGCCAACAGCTCTAGTTCGTCATGACCTAAAGGCGAGCTGATGTAAGCGAGAGTCTCGCCTTCTTCTACTTTATCACCCAAGTTCACAACCGTACGTAGGATACCGTTGCCCGATGCTCGAACCCAGCTGGTGGATTTTGCGATGATTGGCTCTGGTAGTTTTTTGCGGCTCGCGCGTAGCATGCCGATAGCCTGCATTACACGTTGCACACCTAGTACACCTGCACTGATCGACAATGGGTCAAAGCGCAGAGCTTCACCCGCTTCGTAAGTCAGTACTGGGATATCGCACTTTTCCGCTTCACTACGAAGAGAGCCGTCACGTAGAGCTGAGTCTACGATCACTGGTGTCGCAAATGCTTTTGCAATGCGTAGTGTTTCTGGGTTGCTCAAGTTCGCACGGATCTGAGGTAGGTTAGTACGGTGAATCGCACCCGTGTGAAGATCCAAAATATAGTCACAACGCTTGGCGATGTTATTGAAGAAGCCATGCGCCATGCGTGATGCCAATGCGCCTTTCTCACTGCCCGGGAAGCAGCGGTTTAGGTCGCGACGGTCTGGAAGGTAGCGCGACTTATGGATAAAGCCAAACACGTTGACGATAGGAACCGCAATCACCGTGCCTTTTAGTTTGGCTGGATCCAATTGGTTGATCATCTGACGAACGATCTCTACGCCATTAAGCTCATCACCATGGATCGCTGCATTTACCATTAAAACAGGGCCTTCCTGTTTACCGTGGATAATTTCCACAGGAATAGAAAGAGGCGAGTGCGTGTAAAGCTGTGCCGCTTCAAATTCGGTTTCTAGTCGTTGTCCTGGTTGTACTTGGTGCCCGAGCAGCTCAAATACTTTGCTTTTTTTACTTCTGGCCATAAACCATCTCTGTCAAATACGTTAGCAACAATGTAACAACTGGTTCAAAATCACACTAATCATTCTTCTTGATGTGACGAACAATAATTTTTATTGAAAAGATCAAAAATTCACCGAATGTATGGCTTGTGTAAGTTTATTGGGTGAAATCTAGTATCGATTGAGTAGCCTTGCCTTGGTTTTTGATGCGTTACATTCATAAAAAAAATAAGGCTGTGTTAAATTTAATACTAATATTTTTTTGGCGAAAAACTGTCTTTTACCTCTTGTTTTTATCCGCTACTATCCCCGCCGAATTTTTGACCTAATACTATTTAACTAGAGGTTTTAATGAAAAAGGCGATCGCTAAAATTGGCGCACTGACTGCAGTAGCAGTTTCTCTTTCTGGCTGTGTAGGCAGCAACGCAGTAACGGGTTACGTTATGGGCTTCAACTTGAAAGCCGTTGATAACCGTTACGCTCGTGGTGGTCTAAACATGCTAATGGCGCCAGTTTACGGTGTTGCGATTGCGGCTGACTACATTGTGTTCAACTCGCTAGAGTTCTGGACTGGTAAAAACCCGCTAAACGGTAAGCCACACATCTTTGACAAGAAGATGGATACTTACATCGACGTAAACCACCAGTTAGATAAGTCTCTAACGACAGCTCCTGTTGGTCCTATTACGAATAACCGTGTTATCGAACAAGGTCAAATGCAACAGATCGACGAAAACACAGTTCAAATGGACATCACTTACAACAACGGTGAAAAAGCGACACTAATGGGTGTTCGTGAAGGTGAGTTTGTTACTTACTACATCGATGGTGAAGTTGTTGCTAAGACTTCTATGGATGAGCTAGCGTCATACGCGCAAACTCGTGCATAAGTTGCGACTTTTCTGAGCTCGCAATAAAAAAGGGTGCCTCGGCACCCTTTTTCGTATTTATCGTATCTGGTTAGGATTACGCTTTTTCTGGAATTGCTTCTAGAAGTGCAACCATTTGATCCCAGAACAGCTGAACGGTATCAATCTTCACTTTCTCATCTGGAGAGTGCGGGAACTTGATGGTTGGACCGAAAGAAACCATATCCATGTTTGGGTAAGGTTCTTTGAATAGACCACACTCAAGACCTGCGTGAATAACCATGATGTTTGGTTTGTGACCGTAGATGCCTTCGTACATATCACGGAAGATAGCCATGATTTCAGAATCCGCATCTGGTTTCCAACCTGGGTAAGCACCAGAGAATTCGATTTGTGCGCCTGCAAGTTCAGCTACAGACTGAAGCATGCCTTCAACTTGACTACGACCTGAGTCGATCAGTGAGCGAATTAGGCAAAGTACGGTTACTTTGTTCTCTTCTGTTGTGATAACACCAACGTTAAGTGACGTTTCAACCACACCTTCAACTTCGTCACTCATGCGCATTACGCCGTTTGGACACGCGTTAAGCGCCGCGATGAAACGTTGTTGATCTGCAACTGCAAATACTTGTGCGTCAGTCGCGAACTCTTCATTGAAAGTCATAATGTCAGTTTCAACTTTACCAAGCTCAGTTTTTAGTAGCTCAGTGTAGTAGTTGAACAATTCCGCTAACTTATCTTGGTTTTCTGCTGGTAGAGCAACCGTAACGAATGCTTCACGAGGAATAGCGTTACGTAGGCTGCCACCACGGAACTCAACAAGACGAAGATCCAACTCTTGTGCGTGACCAGCAAGGAAACGACCAATCAGTTTGTTTGCGTTGCCACGACCTGTGTGGATATCACAGCCAGAGTGACCACCTTTAAGGCCTTTTAGTGTTAGCTGACGAGTAACAAAGCCTGCTGGAGTGGCATCGCGAGTGATGTCGAATGTCATTGCGCCGTCGATACCGCCAGCACAACCCATGTAGACTTCGCCTTCTTGCTCTGAGTCCGTGTTTAGAAGGATATCGCCTTCTAGCCAACCTTCTTCAAGGCCAAATGCGCCAGTCATGCCTGCTTCTTCATCAATCGTTAGCAGCACTTCGATAGGGCCGTGTTTGATTTCAGTAGAAGCAAGAACCGCAAGACAAGAAGCCATACCGATGCCGTTGTCTGCACCAAGTGTTGTGCCTTTTGCGGTTACCCATTCGCCATCGATGTATGGCTGGATAGGATCTTTTGTGAAGTCGTGATCAGTATCTTCATTCTTTTGCGGCACCATGTCGATGTGCGCTTGAAGAACCACGCCTTTCTTGTTTTCCATGCCAGGAGTAGCAGGCTTCTTAATGAACACGTTGCCAGTTGGATCGCGGCGTACGTCAAAACCTTGCTCTGTTGCCCAAGTAACAATGTACTGAGCTAGCGCCTCTTCATGTTTTGAAGGGTGAGGAATTGAACAAATCTTATCGAAAAACTGCCAGAGTGGAGTAGGTGATAAGGTACTGATTTCAGAATGGAATTCAGACACGGAAGACTCCTTTTGATGTGCTTTGCCAAATTTAAACCGTAAATTTAATGAGTGTTTAGCAGTAAATGCTAATCGGTATTGGCTTGAAATTGCCATCAGCATACCACCACAAAAGCCGTTCTAGTAGTTGTGGTGAAAAGGATTTGCCCTAGAACTGTCACAGATTATGAACACAATGCAATACACTAATGCAACGCACTTAGTATGAATTGAAAGTTTGGCTATTTTTTAATTTACTAAACTGTAATTTAATTACAGTTAATTCTTGATGAAGATCAATTTATCAATGTTTTGTGATTTTGGTCACTAAAATGCTTGTAATTAAATTTCTTGGTGGTATATTTGTAACCAGCTTCTGAGAGAAGAATGAAATGCTCAAAGGATGAGTCCGTTTATCGCCTCCAAGGAACCGAGAAATCAACCAAATTAACAGTATTAATTGATTTAGAAGGTGATATTTATGAAAGGTTTACCAAGTGCAATGTTCTGGAACAGCAAATCTGTTTACACCGGTAACTTTGTATACCCAACAAGCTTTGGTTACTAATTGAAGCCAACGCATGTGACTCGAACAAATTTGTTCACCCCTATAAATTGGAATTTTTTTTCAGTGCATAGTGCTGACATGATTCACCGCCACTCAAATTGAGTGGCGTTTTTTTATCTGCAATTCCAAACTTCGGCTACTTTCTCGCCACCAAGCTCGCATTCTACTACTGCTTCTTCCACATATTTCATTTCCTGACCAATTCTGTGGGTGTTTTACGTCCAAAACCTCGGGTTTGCGTTTGAAAGTTTAATACATTGTTCAGTTTGTACACGTTGGACTGCACAGAACATAACTCTGTTAGTCGTTGTTTTCTAAGGCCTAAATTTTTAGCCTGTTTAAAACACTAGCGGATAGGTTTCATATCCGAAGAAAAAAATCCTATTAGAGTGAAAATTCTATCTGGAATTTGTTATTTGATAACTTTATAATTCGAGCCAATCGATTACGCAACCGTTTACTTTTTACCTTTTACAGGATTCGATCATGCTCGAAAGGCTCTTTAAACTTAGTGAAAATGGCACCAACGTGCGCACTGAGATCATCGCAGGTATCACTACCTTCCTAACTATGGCTTACATCATCTTTGTAAACCCAGCTATCCTTGCAGATACTGGTATGGATCGTGGTGCCGTGTTCGTTGCGACGTGTCTTGCTGCAGCTATTGGCTGTTTCATCATGGGCTTAGTAGCAAACTACCCAATCGCTCAGGCGCCTGGTATGGGCCTAAACGCGTTCTTTACCTACTCTGTTGTGTTGGGTATGGGTTACACGTGGCAAGTAGCGCTAGCAGCAGTATTTGTTTCTGGTCTGTTATTCATTGTCTTGAGTGTGTTCAAGATCCGTGAGTGGATCATCAACTCAATTCCACTTTCTCTTCGTACAGGTATCTCTGCAGGTATCGGTCTTTTCCTTGCGTTCATCGCACTGAAAAACGCAGGCATCGTAGTAGATAACCCAGCAACGCTAGTTTCAATGGGTAACATCACTTCGCTACCATCTGTACTTGCGGCTATTGGCTTCTTTATGACTATCGCGCTGGTTCACCGTGGTGTGAAAGGTGCGGTTATGATTGCCATTTTGGGTGTGACAATTCTTGGTCTTATCTTTGGTGACGTTCAATGGGGCGGCATCATGTCTACACCACCAAGCATTGCACCAACCTTCATGCAGCTAGACTTCTCTGGTCTGTTCGAAGTTGGCATGATCTCGGTAGTATTTGCTTTCCTATTCGTTGACTTGTTCGACACTGCAGGCACGCTAGTTGGCGTTTCACAAAAAGCAGGTCTAACTGACGAGAACGGTAACATTCCACGTCTAAACAAAGCGCTACTTGCTGACTCAACAGCAACATCAGTAGGTGCTCTACTAGGTACATCTAACACGACGTCATACATTGAGAGTGTTTCTGGTGTAGCAGCAGGCGGTCGTACTGGTCTAACAGCTGTGGTTGTTGGCGTATTGTTCCTTCTAGCTCTGTTGTTCTCGCCACTAGCAGGTATGATTCCAGCTTACGCAACATCTGGTGCGCTGTTCTACGTAGCGATCCTAATGCTTTCTGGTCTTGTTGGTATCGACTGGCGTGACCTAACAGAAGCTGCACCAGTTGTGGTTACTTGTTTGGTAATGCCTCTTACTTTCTCGATTGCAGAAGGTATCACGCTAGGTTTCATCGCTTACGCTGCTATCAAACTGTTCAGTGGCAAAGGCCGTGAAGTATCGATGAGTGTGTGGGTGATGTCTGCTATCTTCATCGTGAAATACATGGTCGGTTAATTCCAACGATTGAAAAAAGCCAGTGCGAGCTTGAGTTCGCACTGGCTTTTTGTTTGTGGGGGATTTGTATTCAAATTCATCCACTTTTCGAATTTGTATTGTTCACCGAACTCGGTTTTTCTGCGGAATTGGCGGAGAATTTTGATATCAGCGTTGGTATTAGCCATGGGTTTCGGTAGAATAATCGTTTGCGCAGCTTGAAACCCCCATTTCCTCTGGTGTGGAAAGTTTAGTTTGTTGAGTCCAATTCAGCGCCAACAGCTAGATAGAGGGATGCATATTTTGAAATTATTAGGTTATTACAATGAGTAAAAAATTCATTATCACTTGGGATGCGATGCAGTCTTACTGCCGTGAACTGGCTGAGAAACAAATGCCAGCTGAGCAATGGAAAGGTATTTGGGCGGTAAGCCGTGGTGGTCTAGTTCCTGGTGCAATCCTAGCGCGTGAACTGGGTATTCGTCACGTTGATACTATTTGTATCTCTAGCTACGACCACGATCACCAGCGTGATATGACAGTAGTTAAAGCACCAGAAGGTGACGGCGAAGGTTTCCTAATCGTTGAAGACCTAGTAGATAGCGGTGACACAGCACGCAAGCTACGTGAAATGTACCCGAAAGCGAAACTTATCGCAGTATGTGCTAAGCCTGCAGGTGTTGAGCTACTAGATGATTACGTAGTAGACATCGCTCAAGACACTTGGATCGAGCAACCTTGGGATATGTCTATCCAGTTTGCTGAGCCAGTGAACCGTAAGCAAAAATAAGTTTGCACTAAGAATATTGAGAAATGCCCCTTTATAGGGGCATTTTTTTTATTATTATTACGCTATCGCAACCAGCCTAGAGTTCTTCCTATGCCAGAAGACGTCAGTAAAAACCTCTCCGAAACTTTGTTTGTAAAACACAAGCAAGCGAAAGAAACTTCCGCACTTACTCAGTACATGCCGACCAGTCAAAAGATTCTTGATGAGCGAGAAGAGCATGGCGACCGTGCTTGGTATCGCCACTTAAGACGCCTTCAATGGGCGTGGCAAGGTTTGTCACCAATCGAAATGGAAAGTGTTCTGTCTAAGATTGCGTCGTCCAAGCATTCGCGTACCGAAGACCAGTGGCTCGACACTGTCATGGGCTACCACAGCGGCAACTGGACGTTTGAATGGATCAAACTGGGCATGGAACACCAGCGTCGTGCGGGTGAAATGAAGGGAGAAGAGGCTGCTGATGAACTGTTTACGGCATCACTGTGCTTCAGTATTGCGGGCTACCCACATTTAAAGAACGACAACTTAGCGGCTCAAGCTCAAGTGTTGGCAAACAAAGCTTATACCGAAGGTTCTGAGAAAACTCAGTACGTTATTAAGCAGATTGAAGTGCCTTACCAAAAGCGTAAGATCATCGCGAACTTACACCTGCCACGCACAGATAAACAACTTCCTGTTGTCATGGTCAGTGCGGGACTGGATAGCTTGCAAACCGACATGTGGCGTTTGTTCCGTAATCACCTTGCGCCAAAAGACATTGCGATGTTGACCATTGATATGCCATCGGTCGGTCACAGCTCGCATTGGCCTTTAACGGAAGACTCAAGCTGTCTGCACCAAGCAGTACTCAATGAGCTGTTCTCTTTACCTTGGGTTGATCATCATAAGGTGGGTTTGATTGGTTTCCGCTTCGGCGGCAATGCGATGATTCGTCTTTCTTTCGTTGAGCAAGAGAAGATCAAAGCGTGTGTAGCATTGGGTGCGCCGGTGCATGATCTGTTTACCTCGCCGAAGAAACTGCAGCAGATGCCGAAGATGTACCTAGATCTACTGGCGTCTCGTTTGGGTAAGAGCGCCGTGGACATCAATAGCATGGCAGGCCAGATGATGGCGTGGTCGTTGAAGGTACAAGGCTTTTTGAGCAGCCGCAAAACGAAGGTGCCAATTCTTGCGCTCAGCTTGGAAGGCGACCCTGTTTCACCGCATAGCGACAACCAGTTGGTTGCGCTGTTTAGCCAGTACGGACAAGCCAAGAAAATCAGTTCCAAGACAATTACAAAAGGTTATGAGCAATCCCTCGATTTAGCCATAAAGTGGTTGGAGGAGGAATTATTAAGATGACAAATCTCCTAATTTAGTTAAGAGTGATATAGATGAGCAAAAAATAAGCTCATGATAATTAAAAATAATAATCATTCTTGGATAGCTCAATATCCTTACTATGGAAACGGAGATTCTTATGTCAGAGACGACTCAAGGGCCGACTCACTTTCGCTTGATGTCAAAGTTGAAGGCGATAGGTCCTTACCTGCGCGAACCACAATCACAAGAAGGGCATTACTATTTTGACTGCCTATCTGTCTGTGTTGACGATAAAAAGTCACCAGAAAAACGTGAATTTTGGGGCTGGTGGATGGACTTGGAGTCCATTGAAGGTGGCTTTACGGCAAAATACCACATCGGTAAATACAACAAAGAAGGGGATTGGACCTCAGAACCATTGCCAGATAAGGTGACAGAAGAAGTGTACCTCACTCAGAGTACCTTCCATCAAAAGCTTATCGATACAGTGGCTGAGCATTTCAAACTGGAAGTGGAATATCACACAGAATCGTTTGATTTCGCCTAATTTGGCTGTTTTCTTCCTCTATAAGACAAAAAGGTGCGTTTTCGCACCTTTTCTGCTTGTTAAATCCCCATTTGATTGCTAAAACGTTCACTCTTTATTTGTTTTTCATTTCAGAAGACATCATGACAACGAATCAACAGAATGCAGTTATTTCACAACCACAAACCGTCGTTGTGAAACTGGGTACAAGTGTGCTGACAGGCGGCACTTTGGCGTTAGACCGTGCTCATATGGTAGAGCTGGCTCGTCAATGTGCTGAACTAAAGAAACAAGGCCATTCAGTAGTAATGGTTTCGTCTGGTGCAATTGCAGCAGGCCGTGAGCATCTTGGATACCCCGCACTGCCCAACGCGATGGCGAGCAAACAGTTGCTTGCAGCCGTTGGTCAAAGCCGCTTGATTCAAACATGGGAGTCTTTGTTTGGCATTTATGGCATCAAAATTGGTCAGATGTTGTTAACTCGTGCTGACTTGGATGATCGTGAGCGTTTCCTAAACGCACGTGACACCATCAATGCTCTGGTTGCAAACGACATTATTCCGATCGTGAACGAAAACGACGCAGTTGCGACAAACGAAATCAAGGTTGGTGACAACGATAACTTGTCTGCTTTGGTGGGGATTTTGTGTGGTGCAGACAAATTACTGCTTCTGACTGACCAAAAGGGCTTGTTTACCGCAGACCCGCGCAAAGATCCGAATGCTGAGCTGATCAAAGAAGTGAAAACCATCGATGATACTTTGCGTAAAATTGCAGGTGGTAGTGGCACCACGCTAGGTACAGGCGGTATGGCAACCAAACTTCAAGCGGCAGATATTGCTCGTCGTGCAGGTATTGAGGTCATTATCGCTGCGGGTAGTGCGCCAAATGTTATCTTCGATTCATTGAGTTCGGAGCCACAAGGCACACGTTTCTTACCTTGTTCAGAAGCACTAGAAAACCGTAAACGTTGGATCTTAGCTGGTCCTGCGGCATCGGGCGACATCATTATCGATGATGGTGCAGTGAACGCCGTTGTGGGTAAGGGCAGCAGCCTACTTGCAAAAGGCGTTGTAAAAGTCAGTGGTGATTTTGCTCGTGGTGAAGTTGCACGTGTGACAAACGCACAGGGTAAATTGGTTGCTCGTGGTATTAGCGCCTACTCAAGTGAAGACCTAGCCAAAATTGCCGGTAAGCACAGTAAAGACATCATCTCTATTTTGGGTCATGACTACGGCTCAGAAGTGATTCATCGCGATGATCTTGTCGTCATTCAAGAATAGATTGAGGGAAGCAAAGTGGATTTAACGAATATGGGTAAAGCTGCCAAAGATGCAGCTTTCGAATTGGCGACAGCGTCAACCGCACAAAAGAACCAAGCACTAGCGATCATCGCTGATGAGCTAGAAGCAAATGCAGCAACCATTTTGGCTGCAAATGCAAAAGACATAGAACTCGGCCGTGAAGCGGGCCTAACCGATGCGCTACTAGACCGTCTTCTACTTAACGAAGAGCGTTTAACAGGCATTGCTAATGACGTTCGTAACGTGATCAGCCTAAACGATCCTGTGGGCAGCGAGATCGACAGTAAAGTGCTAGAAAACGGCATGTCTCTGTCTCGTCGTCGCGTACCACTGGGTGTGGTTGGTGTGATTTACGAAGCGCGTCCGAACGTAACCATCGATATCGCAGCACTGTGTCTAAAAACGGGCAATGCAAGCATCCTACGTGGTGGTAAAGAGACGTTCTTCTCTAACATGGAGTTGGTGAAAGTTATCCAATCAGCATTGGCTAAAGCGAACTTGCCAGCAGCTTCTGTGCAGTACATTGAAAAGCCAGACCGTGAGTTGGTTTCTCAACTGCTTAAGCTTGATGATTACGTTGATATGATCATTCCACGCGGTGGTGCTGGTCTGCACAAAATGTGTAAAGAGAACAGCACAATTCCGGTGATCATTGGTGGTTTTGGTATCAGCCATATCTTCGTTGATGAATCTGCGGATTTAGAGAAATCTTTGAACGTAGTTGAAAACTCGAAAGTTCAACGCCCATCGGCATGTAACTCGCTAGACACTTTGCTTGTACATGAAGATGTTGCGGCGCAATTCCTACCAATGATCGTAGAGCGCATGAACGATAAAGTGACCTTCGTGGCAGAACCAAAGGCAAAAGCACTGATGGCTCAAGCAACACAAATTCGTGATGCAGCGGAAGGTGACTTTGATACGGAATGGCTAAGCTACACGCTTGGCGTGAAAGTGGTTGTGGACGTGAAAGAAGCGATCGACCACATGCGTGTTCATAACGCGAGCCACTCTGATGCGATCATGACCAACAGCTTGGTGAACTCAGAATTGTTTATCAATTCTGTCGGTTCTGCAGCGGTTTATGTAAACGCAGCTACACGCTTCACTGACGGTGCGCAGTTTGGTTTGGGGGCTGAAGTAGCGGTATCAACTCAGAAACTGCACGCACGTGGTCCAATGGGTTTAGAAGAACTAACCAGCTACAAATGGATTGGTAAAGCAAACTACCTAGCACGCAGTTAACAGAAACTGTCTGTTATTGATTGAAAAGGGGCTGAGATGCCCCTTTTTGTTTTCTCTAACATAGCAATTCCGCTACACTAGTCTTGCTTTTGGGACTACCCCAATCGCATGCTATTTGGAGGTGATATGCATTGTCCTTTTTGTTCTGAGAACGATACAAAAGTAATTGATTCCCGCTTAGTTGCGGACGGCCATCAGGTTCGTCGCCGTCGCCAATGTTTGGCGTGTAGCGAACGTTTTACCACGTTTGAAACGGCCGAATTGGTGATGCCGAAAGTGATTAAGTCTAACGGCAACCGTGAACCGTTCGACGAAGATAAAATGGTTGGTGGTATTCAACGCGCACTAGAAAAGCGCCCGGTTAGTGCCGATTCAATCGAGCTCGCGATCAGCATGATTAAGTCTCAGTTGCGTGCAACGGGTGAACGTGAAGTACCAAGTGAGATGATTGGTAATTTAGTCATGGATCAATTGAAAGAACTGGATAAGGTCGCTTACATCCGTTTCGCATCGGTTTACCGCAGCTTTGAAGACATCCGTGAATTCGGCGAAGAAATTGCTCGCCTAGAAGACTGATTGAATCATGGCTCAACAATCTCTCTCTTCAGAATTTACCCCTCAAGATTTCGAAATGATGTCGCGTGCGCTCAAATTGGCGAAACGCGGCATTTACACCACAGCACCTAACCCTAACGTAGGCTGTGTTATTGTCCGTGACGGTGAGATAGTTGGCGAAGGTCATCATCACCGAGCGGGTGAACCTCATGCTGAAGTCCATGCAATGCGTATGGCGGGTGATAAAGCCGAAGGTGCAACGGCTTATGTGACATTGGAGCCTTGCTCTCACTATGGTCGCACACCGCCTTGCGCTGAAGGGTTAATCAAAGCCAAAGTGGCTCGTGTTGTCTGTGCGATGGAAGACCCAAATCCGAAAGTTGCAGGGCGTGGTTTCCAAATGCTGCGTGATGCTGGGGTAGAAGTTCAGGTTGGCTTGTTAGAAAACGAAGCCATTGAATTGAACAAAGGCTTCATCAAATTTATGCAAACGGGCATGCCATACGTTCAGTTAAAAATGGCGGCCAGTTTAGACGGACAAAGTGCGCTCAGTAATGGCCAGAGCCAATGGATCACCTCCCCAAAGGCTCGCCAAGATGTGCAGCGTTACCGTGCATTGAGTGGCGGTATTCTCTCAACCAGTAAAACAGTGATTGATGACAATGCATCACTGAACGTGCGTTGGGACGACCTGCCTAACAGTGTAAAAGCGCACTACCCACAAGATGAAGTTCGCCAGCCTCCTCGTGTTATTTTGGATCGTCAGTCTCAACTTAGCGATGATCTAAAGCTATTCAATACCGATGGTGAGCGTATTATTGTTAGCCAAGGTGGCGATATTGCGCCTGAGCTAGATAAAAACGGCCAAGTCGACTTGGCGGCAATACTTAAAGCGGTCGCAAGCGGAACTCATATTAATCATTTGTGGGTTGAAGCAGGGGCGACACTCGCGAGCTCACTAATCAAAGCTAACCTTGTAGATGAACTGATCGTTTATCTTGCGCCTAAGTTGATGGGCAGCGATGGACGAGGTTTGATTGGCGCACTTGGCCTGACTGAGATGGCGCACGTTATCGACTTAACTATTACTGACGTTCGAATGGTGGGTGTGGATATTCGCATCACCGCAACCGTCAAACGCAACCAAAGCTAGAAAGAAGCATTATGTTTACAGGAATTGTAGAAGCAGTTGGCAAACTAACTGCGATTACGCCAAAAGGCGAAGACATCACCGTAACGGTAGAAGTTGGTAAGTTGGATATGGCTGACGTGAAGTTAGGCGACAGTATCGCAACTAATGGTGTCTGCTTGACGGTCGTAGACTTCGGTAGCAACTATTACAGTGCTGACTTATCACTGGAAACGCTGAACAAAACAGGTTTTGCTGCGTATCAAGTTGGCGATAAAGTGAACCTAGAAAAGGCCATGTTGCCGACGACACGTTTTGGTGGTCACATTGTTTCTGGCCATGTTGATGGCGTGGGTGTGATTGTTGAACGTAACCAAGTTGGTCGTGCGATTGAGTTCTGGGTAGAGATGCCTGCTGAAATCACTAAGTATGTTGCAGAGAAAGGTTCCATCACGGTAGACGGTATTAGTCTGACGGTGAATGACCTACGTAAGAATGGTTTTAAGCTGACGATTGTTCCTCACACCAGTGAAGAAACGACCATCGATCAGTTCCAAGTTGGCCGTAAAGTGAACCTGGAAGTGGACGTATTAGCTCGCTACATGGAACGCTTGTTACAAGGCCAAAAGGAAGAGACGCAAGAATCTCGCATTACGATGGAATTCTTGCAGCAAAATGGTTTTGCTTAAGCGAAGCAGACCATAATCACAGAACGTTATCAGGTTAATTGACTTAATAAAGGTTAGGTTCAAACTCGTTGCTAACTAAAGCCAGCATCCATGCCTAACCAAGACGTTAAACACATTGCTGCTGCAATAATAAATTTTTGAATAACGGGAAACAGAATATGCCTATCAGCACGCCACAAGAAATTATTGATGATATTCGCGCGGGCAAAATGGTCATCCTAATGGATGATGAAGATCGTGAGAACGAAGGTGATTTGATCATGGCTGCCGAGCACATCACGCCGGAAGCTATCAACTTTATGGCTACGCATGGTCGTGGCTTGATCTGTCTTACTATGACAAAAGCTCGTTGTGAAAGCCTAGGTCTTCCGCCGATGGTGCAAGACAACAACGCGCAATACACCACGAACTTTACCGTTTCTATTGAAGCGGCTGAAGGTGTAACAACGGGCATTTCTGCTGCTGACCGTGCTCGCACTGTTCAAGCTGCGGTTGCGCCAAACGCGAAAGCGGCTGACCTAGTGCAGCCGGGTCATATTTTCCCTCTTGCTGCCCAAGATGGTGGCGTTCTAACTCGTGCTGGTCATACAGAGGCGGGTTGTGATTTGGCTCGTCTTGCTGGATTTGAGCCTGCATCGGTTATCGTAGAAATTCTAAATGACGATGGCACGATGGCACGCCGCCCAGACCTAGAAGTGTTTGCAGAAAAGCACGATCTTAAGCTAGGCACCATTGCGGATCTTATTGAATACCGCAATAACACAGAAACAACGATTGAACGCGTTGCTGAGTGTGCACTACCAACGGAATTTGGCGAATTCACGCTTGTGACTTACAAAGACACGATCGACAACCAAGTACACTACGCAATGTGTAAAGGTGATTTAGCGTCTGAAGCGCCGTTGGTTCGTGTTCACCTACAAGACGTATTTACGGATGTGCTTCGCAGCGACCGTAATGCAGAGCGCAGCTGGACTCTTGAGAAGGCAATGAAACGCATCGGCGAAGAAGGTGGTGTATTGGTTGTCCTTGGCAACGAAGAGTCAACAGACCTGCTTATCCATCGTGTGAAAATGTTT
Source organism: Vibrio owensii (assembly GCF_002021755.1). Taxonomy (NCBI): domain Bacteria; kingdom Pseudomonadati; phylum Pseudomonadota; class Gammaproteobacteria; order Vibrionales; family Vibrionaceae; genus Vibrio; species Vibrio owensii. The sequence goes on along the minus strand of NZ_CP019959.1, from coordinate 1,126,735 downwards.
GAAGCACAAGACAAAGGCGAAGCGCCAACGTTAGCGAAGAAGCAAGGTACATCTCGCCGTGTTGGTGTTGGTTCGCAAATCCTTGCTGATCTAGGCATCCACGACATGCGTCTGCTTTCTTCTACTAACAAGAAATACCACGCACTTGGCGGATTTGGTCTCAACGTCGTTGAGTACATCTGCGAATAATTACCAAGCGATCCGTTCCTAGTCGTCAGCTCACTTAGCATAGCGGTGACTAGGAACTCGTGATTCGTCTCCAATTTCCATTAGATATTGCTCACAAATTTGTGATAGAATCCGGCGATTCTCACTTGATGAACAATTTTCACTTATAAATAGAGTTAAAGGAAAGCTTATGAAAGTGATCGAGGGTGGCTTCCCAGCGCCAAATGCAAAAATTGCTATCGTTATTTCTCGTTTCAACAGTTTTATTAACGAAAGCCTACTTTCTGGTGCGATCGATACACTAAAGCGTCACGGACAAGTAAGCGAAGACAACATCACTGTTGTTCGTTGTCCAGGTGCCGTAGAACTACCTCTAGTAGCTCAACGTGTTGCTAAAACTGGTAAGTACGATGCTATCGTATCTCTAGGTACAGTAATCCGTGGCGGTACTCCACACTTTGATTATGTTTGTAGTGAATGTAACAAGGGTCTTGCACAAGTTTCTCTGGAATACAGCCTTCCAGTAGCATTTGGCGTACTGACTGTTGATACTATCGATCAAGCGATTGAACGCGCAGGAACCAAGGCTGGTAATAAAGGTGCAGAGGCTGCACTAAGCGCACTTGAAATGATTAATGTACTATCTGAAATTGATTCCTAATGGGGGCCAGTGTGAAACCAGCCGCACGTCGTAACGCACGTCAATTCGCGCTACAAGCGATCTATTCATGGCAAATTACTAAAGACAATGTTGCCACGATCGAAGAACAGTTTTTGTCTGGCGACAAATACGATGAAGAAGAACTTCACGCATCTGAGCCTGCACTAGCTGCTCCAGAAACAGACGTAGCTTACTTCCGTGAACTATTAAGCGGTGTTGTACTTAGCCACTCTGAGCTAGATAGCAAAATCCGTCCATACGTGTCTCGTCCAATGCAGGACCTAGACATGATGGAACTTGCTCTTCTTCGCCTTGCTATGTACGAGATGACTCGTCGCGAAGATGTTCCTTACAAAGTGGTAATCAACGAAGCGATTGAACTTGCTAAAGTATTCGCGGCAGAAGACAGCCACAAATTTGTGAATGGTGTGCTAGATAAAGCGGCGCCACACGTACGTAAGAAATAACGATTTCTTCATTAAAAAGGTCAGCACATGCTGACCTTTTTTGTATCAAAAACTTTTACATCAAAAAGTCAGTGAACAATGTCTGGTGAATTCAGTTTAATCGATAAGTATTTTGTTGGGCGTCAAAGCCAGCGTAAAGACGTACACCTCGCTGCGGGTGACGATTGTGCGTTAGTAAAGGCGCCTGCGAGTGTGCAGATAGCTATTAGTACCGATACGCTGGTGGCGGGGACTCATTTTCTCGCGGAGGCGAATCCTGCTTGGGTCGCTCACAAAGCGCTTGCCTCTAACATCAGTGATTTAGCAGCAATGGGAGCAACGCCGGCTTGGGTCAGTTTTGCATTGACGATGCCAGAGCCTGACGAAGCATGGTTAGCGCCATTCTGTGATGCGTTTTTTGACCTAGCAGATTACTTCGGGATTCAGTTAATCGGCGGTGACACGACAAAGGGGCCATTAAGCCTAACCTTAACAGTGCAAGGTTTTGTACCTGAGGGTAAAGCATTGACTCGCTCAGGGGCAAAAGTCGGAGATTGGGTTTACGTGACAGGTAACCTTGGCGATGCGAAAGCGGGGCTCGATGTTGTGCTCGACAACACATTACGCACTCGAGTTGCTGCGCCAGAGTTAGAGAAGGCACATTATCTCAGTACGCCTCGAGTTTTAGTAGGGCAAGCGTTAGTTGGACTCGCGTCGTCGGCGATTGATATCTCTGATGGTTTGATTTCTGATATTAAACACATTCTTAAGCGCTCTGAGGTTGGAGTCAGTTTGGATGTTTCCCAACTGCCAATATCTTCAGAATTGGTTCAGTTTTTAGATGATAAGGTGAGCGCGCAGCAGTATGCTTTATCCAGTGGTGAAGAATACGAACTGTGCTTTACCGTGCCAGAGCAAAACCATGGCTCACTACAAAGTGCTTTGTCGCACACTGGGTGTAAAGTAACGTGCATTGGCCAGATACGACCAAAAGGTACGTTTGAGCTGCATGATAACAATCAACCTCTTGATTGGGATCTCAGTGGCTTTGACCACTTCAAATGATCTGAGCTAGGCTCTAGCCTAAGATTGAAACCAAACTCGCAGTATAGGTTTAAAGGAAATGACCAACCCTCTCTCTCTGATTTCATTAAAGAACCCGTGGCACTTATTAGCGACAGGTTTTGGTAGTGGCTTATCGCCTGTTGTTCCCGGCACGATGGGGACGCTTGCGGCGGTTCCATTGTTCTTGTTGCTTGCTCAATTGCCTTTCCCTATTTATGTGGTTGTTGTGCTTATCTCTTGTTTGGTTGGCATTAAAATTTGTCAGGTGACATCCGATGATATGGGTGTGCACGACCATGGTTCGATCGTGTGGGATGAATTTGCAGGTTTTTGGATCACCATGAGTTTAGTACCTGCATTGAATATTCCGCTAACAGAGTGGAAATGGTTACTCACCGGTTTCATCTTGTTCCGCTTCTTTGACATGGTAAAACCGTGGCCAATCGGTTGGTTAGATAAACGTGTTCACGGCGGCTTAGGTATCATGATTGATGATATCGTGGCGGGCATTATGGCGGGTATCGCACTGTTCTTAGTGGCGAAATACGCAGGTTGGATGTAATACCTATCTTTAAGCTCTAAATCGACAGACAAACAAAAGGGATGCCACGGCATCCCTTTTCTGTATTTACTTCGTTGTATTACGTTGTATTACGTTGGCTTACTTGGCCAAGTAATCGTTGATCGACTTCTCGATGCCTTTCGAATCTAAGCCAAGCTCTTCGTGTAGCTCGTCTTGTGTGCCTTGAGGAACGAAGCGATCTGGCAAGCCAAGGTTGAGTACAGGCTTGATGATCTTATCTTTCATCATAAACTCAATCACACCCGCGCCAGCACCACCTGCAATCGCGTTTTCTTCTAGTGTAACTAGAACATCATGCTCTGCGGCTAGTTGACGAATCAAGGCTTCATCAAGTGGCTTCACAAAGCGCATGTCTGCTACCGTTGCGTTTAGGTTTTCAGCCGCTTCTAACGCGTTACCTAAGAAGGTACCGAAGCTGAGAATTGCCACTTTTTCACCTTTACGAACGATACGACCTTTACCGATTTCAAGTGCAGTGAAGTCTTTTTTGATTTCTGTGCCCATACCGCTACCGCGTGGGTAACGAACGGCACTTGGACCTGTGTGCTTATGACCTGTGTACAGCATTTGACGGCATTCGTTTTCGTCACTTGGTGCCATGATCACCATGTTCGGAATACAACGCATAAAGCTTAAGTCGAACGCACCTTGGTGAGTTTGACCATCTGCACCAACCAGACCAGCGCGGTCGATAGCGAACATCACCGGCAAGTCCATAATCGCAACGTCGTGGATCAGTTGATCATAACCACGCTGTAGGAAGGTTGAGTAGATCGCAACGATTGGGCTATCACCTGCAATCGCCATACCGGTAGCAAGCGTCACAGCGTGTTGCTCTGCAATGGCAACATCGAAGTATTGGCTTGGGTACTCTTTCGAGAAACGCACCATACCTGAACCTTCACGCATCGCTGGCGTGATTGCCATTAGCTTAGGATCTTGAGCGGCCATGTCACATAGGAAATCACCAAAGATCTTAGAGAAGGTCGGCTTACCGCCACTGCTCTTAGGTAGGCTGCTGTGTGATGGGTCAAATTTTGGTACGCCGTGGTAGCCGATCGGATCCTTCTCTGCTGGCTCATAACCTTTACCTTTCTTGGTCATGATGTGCAGGAATTGAGGACCTTTTAGCTCACGCATGTTTTTCAGCGTTTTGACGAGCTCATTCACATCGTGGCCGTCGATTGGGCCGATGTAGTTAAAGCCAAGCTCTTCAAACAGAGTTCCTGGAACTACCATGCCTTTTAGATGCTCTTCAGTACGACGCACCAACTCTTTAATTGGTGGAACGCCAGACAGCACTTTCTTACCGCCTTCACGGATAGAAGTGTACAAGCTGCCAGAAAGCACTTTAGCAAGATGGTTGTTCAGTGCGCCGACGTTTTCTGAGATCGACATTTCGTTGTCGTTCAGAATCACTAGCATGTCCGGATGAACGTCACCAGCATGGTTCATGGCTTCAAATGCCATACCTGCTGTGATCGCACCATCACCAATCACACTGACGACTTTACGACCTTCACCTTCTTTTTGTGCACTGATGGCCATGCCAAGACCAGCACTGATAGAAGTAGAGGAGTGACCAACAGAAAGGGTGTCGTATTCGCTCTCCTCACGCCATGGGAATGGGTGAAGACCGTCTTTCTGACGGATAGTTGGCATCTGATCACGACGGCCAGTGAGAATCTTGTGTGGGTAAGCCTGATGGCCCACGTCCCAGATCAACTGGTCAACCGGGGTGTTGTAAACATAATGCAGAGCTACAGTTAGCTCTACGGTGCCTAAGCCAGACGCTAAATGTCCGCTAGACTGACTCACTGAATTTAGCAGATACGTGCGTAGTTCATCGCACAAAGTTGGCAATGTTTCTTTCGGAAGAAGACGCAACTCCTCCGGTGTATTTGCTAACGCCAGTGTTGGGTACTTTGAAATATCAAGAGTCATATAAATGCGCGCTTATAGTGTTAGTTCTTGCGCTCGATGACATATCGGGCGAACTCTTCGAGTAACTGAGTATTGTATGGGATTGCTTCCAATGCTTGAAGCGCTTCCTGTAGCAGAGTGTGAGCTTTCTCCATTGCTCCCTCCAAACCCAGCAACGATGGATAAGTGCTCTTGTTCAGCTCTTGGTCTGAACCTTGAGGCTTACCCAGTGTTTCAGTGTCACTGATGATATCAAGAATATCGTCTTGAACCTGAAACGCCAGACCGATCGCTTTTGAATAACGTTCTAAGTGTGGCAAAACTTCTAGGCCTTTTTCACCAGCGGCTAAAGCACCTAATTTTACCGCACAGTTAATCAGCGCTCCGGTTTTATTGCGATGAATTTCTTCCAAATCTGCGAGAGAAACACGACGATTTTCTGCACCTAAATCCAACGCTTGTCCAAGACACATGCCGCTCGCGCCAGACGCTTGCGCCAGTGCCTGTACCATTTTTATACGCTGGCTTTCAGCGTTCGGATTCAGTTCACCTTCTGCAAGGATAGTAAAGGCAAGAGTTTGGAGTGCGTCGCCAGTGAGAATCGCTGTCGCTTCATCAAATTTGATGTGGCAAGTAGGTTGTCCACGGCGCAGTTCATCATCATCCATCGCAGGCAGGTCATCATGGATAAGAGAGTAGGCGTGAATACACTCAACCGCAGAAGCGGGAGTGTCGAGATCTTCTGGCTTACAACCCAGCATTTGACCTGTGATGTAAACAAGAAATGGACGAACACGTTTTCCGCCTAGCAACAGGCCGTATTTCATCGCTTGAATCAGCGGCTGTTCTTGATGAGGCAGTTGCTCCAGCCACAGGTTTAATTGTTGGTTATTTCTTTGTTGATAAGACGTCAATGTCTCTTGCATCACATTGCTCACTACTGATTATTATTCTGACTCAGGGTTGAAGTCACTCAGTGGTGCTTCATCATCTTCGCTAAGAAGAATGCTTACGCGCTGTTCGGCGTCGCTCAGTTTAGTTTGACCAGCACGAGCCAGTGCAATGCCACGTTCAAATTTACGTAGAGCATCATCTAGGGCAAGATCGCCATTCTCTAGTTGATCAACCAAGCTATCTAGCTCTTCAATGGTCGCTTCGAAGGTCATGTTTTCTGGTTTCTTGACCGCCATCTTTTATCTGCCTTAATCAAGCCTCTAATAGAATGCACGCAAGTTACCTTAGCCTACTAAGTTGGTCAAATTTAACCTTACATAATTGTCACAAAATTAGCGCTCAACGGGTCTGATAAGACAATCTCGATCATTTAGTTCGAGCCTAAACGATCATTTTGTGATGTATTGACCAAGATTTTTCTAAAAAAACTGTTCTAGTTGTCGATACAAGTAATAATTCGCCTGACTAGGCAATATTTGAGTATAGCGAGAGGAGTGCTTTGTGGATTTAGCAACCCTAATAGGTTTGATTGGTGGTTTTGCATTCGTCATCATGGCGATGGTGCTAGGTGGCAGCATCAGCATGTTCATCGACGTCACCTCAATCCTAATCGTCGTTGGTGGTTCAACGTTTGTAGTATTGATGAAGTTCACCATAGGGCAGTTCTTCGGCGCAACCAAAATTGCGGGCAAAGCATTCATGTTTAAAGCGGACGAGCCGGAAGACTTGATCGCGAAGATTGTAGAAATGGCAGACGCAGCACGTAAAGGCGGCTTCCTTGCTTTAGAAGAGATGGAAATCAACAACAGCTTTATGCAAAAAGGCATCGATTTGTTGGTGGATGGCCATGATGCAGACGTGGTGCGTGCCGCGCTACAAAAAGACATTGCGCTAACTGACGAGCGTCACACCCAAGGTACTGGTGTATTTCGCGCATTTGGTGACGTAGCGCCTGCGATGGGTATGATTGGTACGTTAGTTGGTCTGGTTGCCATGCTTTCGAATATGGATGACCCAAAAGCGATCGGTCCTGCGATGGCGGTTGCCTTGTTGACCACGCTTTACGGTGCGGTGCTTTCTAACATGCTGTTTTTCCCGATTGCGGACAAATTGTCACTACGACGTGATCAAGAAACATTGAACCGTCGTTTGATCATGGATGGAGTGCTTGCCATTCAAGATGGTCAAAACCCGCGAGTTATCGATAGTTACCTGAAGAACTACCTCAACGAGGGCAAACGTGCTCTTGAGATTGACGACTAATCTGGAGGTCATCTGATGGATGAAGATAATAAATGTGATTGTCCGCCACCCGGTCTCCCCCAGTGGATGGGGACATTCGCTGACTTGATGTCATTGCTGATGTGTTTCTTCGTGCTGCTGCTTTCGTTTTCGGAAATGGACGTACTGAAGTTCAAACAGATCGCAGGTTCGATGAAGTTTGCTTTTGGTGTTCAGAACCAACTTGAAGTGAAAGACATCCCAAAAGGCACCAGCATCATTGCCCAAGAGTTTAGACCGGGTCGTCCGGAACCAACGCCAATTGATGTCATCATGCAACAAACCATGGACATCACCCAGCAGACGTTAGAATTTCACGAGGGAGAATCTGACCGAGCGGGTGGCACTAAGCGCGACCAAGGTAAGCTAACGGGTGGTCAATCACCTGAAACGTCAACGCAAAACAACCAATCGGCGGAATCAGACATGCAACAGCAGCAGTCTGAGCAAACCTCGCAAGAGATGGACACCTTGATGGAAAGCATCAAGAAAGCGTTGGAGCGTGAGATTGAGCAAGGGGCTATAGAAGTCGAAAACCTTGGTCAACAGATCGTGATTCGAATGCGTGAGAAAGGCGCTTTCCCTGAAGGCTCTGCGTTCTTACAACCGAAGTTTAGACCTTTAGTGCGTCAAATCGCGGAATTGGTCAAAGACGTACCGGGTATTGTTCGAGTATCCGGTCATACGGATAACCAACCGCTGGATTCTGAACTGTACCGCTCTAATTGGGATCTGTCATCGCAGCGTGCGGTGTCGGTTGCCCAAGAAATGGAGAAGGTTAGGGGATTCTCGCATCAACGCTTACGTGTGCGTGGCATGGCAGATACTGAGCCGTTGGCTCCAAATGATTCGGATGCAAACCGAGCGCTAAACCGCCGCGTTGAAATCAGCATTATGCAAGGTGAGCCACTCTACAGTGAAGAAGTGCCAGTAATTCAATAACCGAACATTTGTTCTTATACTAAAAGCGAGCGTTGGCTCGCTTTTTTTGTCTTTCCATTTCGCTTGGGTGTATAATCTTGCGCCTTTAAAAGTGAGCTCACAGAGCTGGGTGTGAACAACACATGATGTTGTTGCGTATGAACACCTAGTGCGGAGTTATCACTCATTGTTGATTGCGAACCTAACCTGCGAACTAGACTATGAAATTTATTGTAAAGCCCCATCCAGAAATTTTTGTAAAAAGTGAATCTGTGCGTAAGCGCTTCACAAAGATTTTAGAGTGCAACATTCGTAACATCGTTAAGAGCCGTACGGAATCTGTCGCGGTATTCAACCGTCGTGATCACATTGAAGTGACCTCTGAGAGTGACGAGTTTCACGCTGAAGTTTTAGAAATCCTGACGCACACGCCAGGTATTCACCACATTCTTGAAGTAAAACAAACCGAATTCAAAGACTTGCACGACATCTTCGAGCAAGTGTTGGAGCTAAGTGGTTCACTGATCGAAGGTAAAACTTTCGTTGTGCGTGCTAAGCGTCGCGGTAAGCACGATTTTACTTCTATTGAACTAGAGCGTTACGTAGGTGGCGGTCTTAACCAAGCGGTAGAAAGCGCTCGAGTTAAGCTAAGCAAGCCAGACGTAACGATCAACGTTGAAGTGACTAACGACAAGCTAAACCAAGTGTTGGCGCGTCATAAAGGTCTAGGTGGTTTCCCACTAGGTACACAAGAAGACGTACTAAGCCTGATCTCAGGTGGTTTCGACTCTGGTGTTTCAAGCTACCTGCACATCAAACGTGGTTCAAAAGTACATTACTGTTTCTTTAACCTAGGTGGTCCAGCACACGAGATCGGCGTTAAGCAGGTTTCTCACTACCTATGGAATAAATACGGTTCTTCAGCAAAAGTACGTTTCATCTCGGTTGATTTCGAGCCAGTAGTTGCAGAAATCCTAGAGAAAGTTGATGACGGCCAAATGGGCGTGATTCTGAAGCGTATGTTCATGCGTGCTGCTGGCATGATCGCTCAGAAGATGAAGATCGAAGCATTGGTAACCGGTGAAGCGCTAGGTCAGGTATCAAGCCAGACGCTAACGAACCTACGCCACATCGACAACGTGACAGACACGCTGATTCTTCGTCCGCTAATCAACTGGGACAAAGAAGACATCATCAACCTAGCGCGTGAAATCGGTACAGAAGACTTTGCGAAGACAATGCCAGAATACTGTGGTGTTATCTCTAAAAAGCCAACTGTGAAAGCGGTGAAAGGCAAGCTAGAAGCAGAAGAAGAGAAATTCGACTTCAGCATCCTTGAGCAAGTGGTTCAAGAAGCTCGCATGATGGACATCCGTGACATCGCGAAAGAATCTGAGCAAGCGGCACCAGAAGTTGAGCAAGTACAAGCAGTAGAAGGTGATGCAATCGTATTGGATATTCGTAGCCCTGAAGAGGAAGACGATAGCCCACTAGAAATCGATGGCGTTGATGTGAAACACATTCCATTCTACAAGCTGGGTACTCAGTTTGGTGATCTAGACCAAGCTAAGACATACCTACTGTACTGTGACCGTGGTGTGATGAGCCGTCTGCAAGCGCTTTACTTGCAAGAACAAGGCTTCAACAACGTGAAGGTTTACCGCCCATAATCGTGTTGTAAAACAGACAGTCACAAAAGCGCAAATTGAGAAATCAGTTTGCGCTTTTTTCGTTCTAGCGCACGCAAAATTATTCTTTGTGAAGTGATAAGATTGACCTCAATCGCACGCTTCGGAATTTGTATTGATATAACGATAATTAATCCGAAATGAGAACGGAAAAGTGATGCTAATGCCATTTTCTGAAGGAAGAAGAAGGTGAGATTTTTCAGATAAAAAAACACCGCCTAATAAGGCGGTGCAAGAAATTTGACAGACAGGTCAAAATAAATACAGGAAGTATCTGTTTTGTCACAGGGAGTGTGGACAAAACATATGGTAGAAATCTACCTAACTCGAAATACGAGTTTGCAAACACAACATCGCAACAACGAAGCCAATTGATTCACAAATGGAATCAAGCCGTTCAGGCTCGTGTTGCGGGATGAAATATAGAATTTATCTGGCTGTTCGGCAACGGACATTTTATAATGTTTCAGATAAAAAAAACTAATCCTACTTGAGGTCCCATAATGTCTCGCAGATTGCCTCCGTTGAATTCGCTTCGCGTTTTTGAAGCGGCTGCTCGTCATCTCAGTTTTACCCGTGCTGCTGAAGAGCTATTCGTTACCCAAGCGGCAGTAAGTCACCAAATAAAAGCGTTAGAAGAGTTCTTATCTTTGAAGCTTTTCCGTCGCCGAAATCGCTCTCTCTTGCTTACCGAAGAAGGGCAAAGTTACTTCCTAGACATTAAAGATATCTTCACTTCGATTGCAGAAGCGACCGATAAGGTATTGGAACGTAGTGAAAAAGGTGCATTGACCATCAGTTTGCCACCAAGCTTTGCTATTCAGTGGTTGGTTCCGCGCTTGGCTGATTTTAACGCGCAAGAACCGGACATTGATGTACGTATTAAAGCGGTAGATATGGACGAAGGTTCACTGACCGATGATGTCGATGTTGCTATCTATTATGGTCGCGGTAATTGGCCTGGTTTGCGTGCCGATAAACTCTACCAAGAGTTTTTGATCCCACTTTGTTCACCTTCGTTACTTTTAGGTAACAAACCATTAGAATCTCTAAGTGACCTTAAATTGCATACCTTGTTACATGACACCTCTCGTAAAGATTGGAAGCAGTTTGCTCGTCAGCACAATATTGAAGGTATCAATGTAAATCATGGTCCTATTTTCAGCCACTCGACCATGGTGCTTCAAGCGGCTGCGCACGGACAAGGTGTCGCACTTGGAAACAACGTATTAGCCAAACCTGAAATGGAAGCGGGACGCTTAATTGCGCCATTTGATGAGGTGTTGGTGTCGAAGAATGCCTTCTATGTAGTGTGCCACGAACAGCAAGCGGACATGGGACGTATCGCAACGTTTAGGGATTGGATGTTGGCCACTGCAAGAAAAGAACAAGAGGAAGTATTGGATGAGCCATTGGATAGTTGAGGGACCTGAAAACGGACCGCTATTTGTTTTTGCTCACGGCGCTGGTGCGGGCATGGAACACGATTTCATGTCTGCCGTTGCCAAAGGATTAGTTGAGCAAGGCATACGCGTGGTGCGTTTTAATTTTCCTTACATGGTTAAGCGATCGGAAGATGGCAAGAAGCGCCCGCCTGATCGTGCACCAAAGCTTCTGGAAGCTTATGAAGAAGTGATCGCTCACTTTACTTCTCAACCTATTGTTATTGGTGGCAAATCGATGGGTGGTCGCATGTCGAGTTTGCTTGCTGATAATGAGCTGGTGGCGGGCATTGCCTGTTTAGGTTTTCCTTTTCACCCTCCAGGCAAGCCAGAGAAATATAAAGGCGAGCATCTGGCCTACATTGAAAAGCCAACCTTAATTCTACAAGGTGAGCGCGATACATTCGGCAAGCGCGAAGAATTCGATGGCTTTGCGTTGTCAGAACAAGTGCAAGTGCGCTTTTTGCCAGATGGTGACCACAGCTTTAAGCCACGTAAGAGCTCTGGTTACACAGAAGCAGGCAACATTGCCTCGACGGTAGAGCAGTTAGCGGCATTTATTAAAGAGGTGTACCGTGAAAAGTAAGTGGTTACTCTCGTTTACTGGTCTTTCTGGCTTAACCTCGGTGGCGTTAGGTGCATTTGCAGCGCACGGTTTGAAAGCGAAGTTATCCCCTTATTTATTGGGTGTGTTTGAAACCGGCGTTTTGTACCAATTCATCCATACTTTAGCTATCGCATTGTGTGCCATCTTACTGCTGTTGAATTTGGGACAAAAAGCACAAAAGTATTTTTTCATCGCCGCGATTTGCTTTATCATCGGCATCTTTTGTTTTAGCGGCAGTCTTTACGCGCTGGCGCTGACGGGCATTAAGTGGTTTGGACCCATCACTCCTATGGGAGGATTTTTGTTCATGATCGGTTGGTGTCTGTTCTTTTTTGCTGCGTTTAATATCAAAGAGGTCTCCAAGTGAAACAACTAATGCTCTATTGCCGTTCTGGCTTTGAGAAAGAGTGTGCTGGTGAAATTCAGGACAAAGCGACACAGTTGGAAGTGTATGGCTTCCCTCGTGTGAAGAAAAACTCAGGTTATGTTGTCTTCGAGTGTTACCAAGATGGAGACGCAGACAAGCTTGCTAAAGGTTTGGACTTTAGCGCCCTGATTTTTGCACGTCAGATGTTTGCTGTGGCGGCTGAGTTTGAAGCGCTACCAAGCGACGACCGCATCAGCCCAATTCTTGCTGAACTGTCAGAAATCGAAGCATTCCCACGTTGTGGCGATCTGCGCATTGAAACCCCAGACACTAACGAAGCAAAAGAGCTATTGAAGTTCTGCCGTAAGTTCACGGTACCAATGCGTCAAGCGATGCGTGGTAAAGGTCTGATGTGGAACAAAGACAACGCGAAGAAGCCTGTGCTGCACATCTGCTTTGTGGCTCCGGGTCATTGTTACGTCGGTTACTCATACCCGGGCAACAACTCGCAGTTCTTTATGGGGATTCCTCGCCTTAAATTCCCAGCAGACGCGCCAAGCCGTTCTACTTTGAAATTAGAAGAAGCATTCCACGTCTTCATTCCTCGTGAAGAGTGGGATGAGCGTTTAGCGCCAGGTATGTGGGGTGTTGACCTAGGTGCATGTCCGGGTGGTTGGACTTACCAACTAGTAAAACGTTCGATGTTTGTTCACTGTGTGGACAACGGCATGATGGCGGATAGCCTGATGGAAACGGGTCAAATCAAGCACCACATGGTGGATGGCTTTAAGTTTGAACCAGACCGTAAGAACGTTACTTGGATTGTGTGTGACATGGTTGAGAAGCCAGCACGCGTTGCGCACCTTATGGGCCAATGGCTGCTAAAGGGTTGGGCGAAAGAAGCGATCTTCAACCTTAAGCTTCCAATGAAAGGCCGTTACGACGAAGTGCTGCAAGATCTTGAAAACCTAAAAATGTTCCTAATTGAGAACAAGGTGAAATTCAAGCTGCAAGCTAAGCACTTGTACCATGACCGTGAAGAGATCACGATTCACATTCAATGCCTGTCTAACATCTCTCCGCACTAATCTAAGCATTAATATGCGATAGAGTAGAAGCAAAAAAGCGCCTGCAATAGGCGCTTTTTTAATGTCTGAAGTTGGCTGCTATTGCGCTTTATTTGGTCCGGTAAAGCGAATGTCTTGTAGGTTAAAGCCGAGTTCGATATCGCATTTCAACGCCGCGACTTTTTTACATAAGCGGGCTGACTCAATATGTTCATCAAACTTCTTACGATATTTCGGTACCAGTTCTTCGCTCGCGTAAGCGGCTTCAATGTCTTCGAACTGAGTTAAGATCTCTTTAGCTGCTTTAGGGCCAACACCCGGAATGCCCGGGACTTGGCTTGAGCTGATTCCTGTCAAACCCCAATAATCCGCAAGCTGAGATGGTTTTACGCCAAACTCTTTTTCGATAAACGGCTCATCTAGCCAGCGGTGCTGGAAGTAATCTCGGATCTGCAGAGTCGGGGAGAGCAGTTGGCAGTAGCCTTTGTCGGTTGAGACTATTGTGACTTTTTCGCCGTGGCTCGCGACCTTGGTTGCGAGGGTTGCAACGAGGTCGTCTGCTTCATCACCTTCAGACAGCAGTGAATCAATGCCTTGTTCCCACCACGCTTGTTGAATCGCGTCTAAGCCTTGCATCAATGGTTCAGGCATAGGTTTGCGGTTTTGTTTGTAGTCTGGAAGGATCTCTGCACGCCAGCCGCGGTCTTGTTCGTGATGATCGAATACCGCGATGATATGCGTCGGCTGCGCTTCAGACAGAATGCGAGTCAGGGTTCTACCTGTAGTGGTGATGGTTCTTGCTATGTCAGTTGGATCAGGTTGCGCTGAGTGCACGCGGCGAATCAGGTTTAGGGCATCAATGATAACAAGATGAATAGACATAATGACTTAGCAATAAAAAAGGGGCGTAATGCCCCTAGTGTAACCAAAGCTGAGTTATCTATCGACCACCATTTTCCTTATGGGCAATACGGTAACATGGCTCGTAAGCGGTACCGCCGGGTAGCTTCATGCGGTGTTGCTCTACGAAATCTTTCAATAGCTTGTCGAGTTTGGTCATCAGTACCGGGTCGCCGTTGATGGTGAATGGACCTTTGCGTTCGATCTCTCGAATCCCTTCCGCTTTGACGTTACCCGCAACGATGCCAGAGAAGGCTTGGCGAAGACTTGCAGCCAGTACTTGCGGTTGTTGGTTCAAATGGAGATCTAGACTTGCCATTGCCTCATGAGTTGGTTCGAATGGTAGCTGGAACTCAGGCTCGATTTTCAACGACCAGTTAAAGCTGTATGCGTCGCCTTTCTCTTTACGATGTTGGCGAACATCATCCATCGAACGTTTCATGATGCGTGCCACTTCCGCTGGGTCATCAATCACGATTTGATAATGTTTCTGACCTTCTTCACCCAATGTATCGGCAATAAACGCATCGATAGAGCGGAAGTAAGCTTCACTCTCTTTCGGGCCGGTTAAGACGATCGGCATAGGTTGGTCAGCATTTTCTGGGTGCATCATGATACCCAAGATGTACAGCAGCTCTTCGGCAGTACCAGGGCCTCCCGGGAAGATCACGATGCCGTGCGCCATACGAACGAAGGCTTCGAGGCGTTTCTCGATGTCTGGCATGATCACCAGTTCGTTCACGATTGGGTTTGGTGGCTCAGCCGCAATGATTGAAGGCTCTGTTAGGCCGAGGTAGCGCTGTTCTGTGTAACGCTGTTTAGCGTGACCAATTGCCGCACCCTTCATTGGGCCTTCCATCGCACCCGGACCACAGCCAGTACAGATGTTCAGTTCACGTAGGCCAAGCTCGTTACCCACTTCGCGTGTGTATTGGTATTCGGTCGCGTTGATCGAGTGACCACCCCAACACACCACTAGGTTCGGTTCAATGCCCGGCGTTAGTGCTCCAGCATTACGCAAAATACCGAACACGAGGTTGGTAATGTGAGTGGCATTGGTGAGGTTCAGACGCTGGTTATCCGCGAGGTGCATGTTGACATACACGATGTCACGGAGAACCGAGAACAAGTGCTCTTGAATGCCTTTGATGATCTCACCATCGACAAATGCGTGCTCAGGTGGGTTGGCTAGTTCAAGTTTGATACCGCGCTCACGACGTACGACGTTAACATCGAACGAAAGGTATTTGTCTAATAGCTCTTTTGAGTTATCGGTGTGACTGCCGGAGTTGAGGACCGCAAGTGTACAGTTACGGTAGAGCAGATAAAGCTCACTTGATGCGGTTTTTTTAAGACGTTCAACTTCCAGTTGTGATAGCAGATCCATGCTACCTGCGGGGCTTATATGGGTAATCATAAGGCCTCCTTGCTAATGCGTTCTTTTGAGGGAATAAACCAACTCACCTACTTAGCTTGTACGTATCGTTCTACTCAGTGGTTGGCAGACTTTGTTTTATAGCGTTTAAACAGCTTAGCAGACTAAAAGAGGAGAAACGTGATAACCCGTTGAAAATTTGAGGCAATATGACAGAACAAGACGTTAAAAGCGTTTGCTTGGTTGTTTTTTAAACGCTTTTTAGCCCCAGTTCACCTGATTACCGCCGCGCTGCTTGGCGTCTTTGAGCATATTGGCAAGGCGATCTAATACGTATTCAGGGTTGTCCGCCTCTTTAAAGCAAGTAGAGACGGCCGTTAGGGTGATCATGATGTTCTGTTCACGGAACTTAAATGGCAGTTTACTGATGTCGCGCTGGATGTTTTTCATCAGCTCAAGAGTGTACTCTTCCGTTTGCTCTGGGATGAGTAAGATAAACTCTTCACCACCGAAACGAGCCACGGTTTCCGTATCAGCGACGCGTTTGCTCATGGTGCGAGCAATGATCTTGAGTGCTTTATCGCCAGCAGTGTAGCCATAGCTGTCGTTAACCGCTTTAAAGTTATCAACATCAAACAGAACTACGCGAAGATTTTGCTGTGAACGAATCCAACGACGGTATTCCAACTCTAAGCGATCATTGAAGGCGGCACGGTTGTATACCTTCGTCAAAGGGTCTAGCAGCATACGTTGTGCTTGGTCTTCCAAGCGGCGACGGTAGTCTTGAGTCGTTTCAAATACGGCTTCGAGCTGATTCTTGCTGTAGCTTAAGCGTTCTTGAAGGGCTTGTTCGCGCTCTTCGGTCATTCTTAAGCGCTCAGTCAAAGAGGCCATCTTGGCCAGCAATGGTGATACTTCACCTTTCAACTCTTCGAGATCTTGTGCGTGTTCCAGAGATTCTTGGCTGCGTTCAACCAAAGTGGTCATCTCTGAGTTCAGCTCTTGGCGATGTTCAAAGTAGGTTTGATGCTGGTCGACGTTCTGATGAACCGTCTTTAGATTGCTAGACAGTGAGGTATTCAACTGCTCTAAGAACTGCTCTGATGATTTGCGCTCGTACTTAGTCGCTTCTACGACCAATTTGAGGGTATTTAAAGTCAGTTCGATCAGAGATTCTGCGTTAACCCCTAAAAGCAACTTAGCTCGGATATCCAACAGTTGGTCGCCAGACTCACCTTCAAAATCGAGTTCGGTGATGGTGTGCTGCAAGTCGCTCGCAAGACACTCTAGTTGGGACTTATCTGGGCCGTGTTCTAATTCACCAAGGTTAAGGCGAGAATTGGAAGTGATGATCTTGAGCGCGCGCTCGTAGATGCTCAGTAGCTTGGTGGCTTGGTCAACTTTCTTACCTGCGTGAACTTCAGAAAAGCTCATCAGATTGCGCAATTCACGTTTTAGCTGCGCAGGCAATCCGGTGATACGTTGAAGCGTTTCACCACTGTGTTTGATTTGTTCGTCGAGATAACCGTTTTGTTTTTCCATCGCCTTAGACTGCTGTTTGAGCATTCTTTCTAGCACTGCTAAGCGAGGTATCAGCGTACTGACATCTTTTTGATGTTCCAGTTCTTGCTGAATTTCGCGCAGGTAGTTAGTTACTTGAGAGTTTGAACCCTGACAAGCAGAAGACAATGATGCCACAACTCGCTTAAGAACTTGCTGCTCACGTTGAAATTTGAGCGAAGTATCACGATGAGTCAGCCTGAGTTGGTCAAGTTGACAACTCAGCTGATGAAGCTGCGACTGAATATCGGATTCCAAGATTCCCATGAAGTGACTACGGTTAAGTCCATGTACTACTGACGATTATTTGATAATAACAAAAAACTTTATAGCGTCATCACTGATCACGCTCAACCGTTGGTTAATTATCCGTTTTTTAATATTTTTTTGATGTCGTCCTCATTCTTGTACGAAGAATGAATTTTAATTAGCCCTTGGTTGATGGCGTGTTGGCACGCAGTCCTTATGTCACCGGTTGCAAAGCTCGCTGCCGGAGCATTATCAATGGCCTTCAAGAACACCCAATGACTGTGTTTATCTTTTAAGCTGACTTCACGCGCAATGTGTGTGGCGAGCAGCAATAGATCGAGTAATTCTTCATCGTTAATTGCCGTGTATGCACGTGGTAAGAATGGGTAGTCACTGATGCCCATGCGGATGATGCGGTTGACGTTGTGCTTGGCCGCGAACTCATCCACCCAGCTTTGGAATTTTTCGAACGTTGCTTCTGCTGATGCGTCACGATCGGCATTTGGCTCGATGTACAACAAGTTTGCATCGGAGAAATGGTACAAACGTGTCGGTTTCTGGATACGTTCTGCTAGGAACTCACCGAAAGCACGCTCTAGCTCTAAACCGGCTTTGTAACCATGCTGAACGTACATGCTGCGCAGGAACGGCAGATCGATCATCACGAAGCGCAAACGGTCGTTCAAAGGTTCGTGAATCAATTCACCCATTTGCCACTGCTCGAAGGTGTCGCTCGATTTCTTCAATGAGCGAGATAACTTCACATTCAACATGCGTAGGTTACGCAGACGAGAACGGGAGTGGGTAAACAGGTCATTACGCAGTTTTTCAATCTCAGCGGTTTGGCGTTGATTGATGACGCCACGGCGCATGATGAACAGGAACATGACCAAGACAGTAATGAACAAGGCAAACGAGATTTTTTGGAATTTGCGATGCTCCATTTCGACTTGTGCCAATTTCTCAGCTTGGCCTACGTGATGAATACTTTGCTCGGCAAATTCTTTTTGTTGGCGGAACGCATCTTCACTGATTTGGTTAAGCTGCTTTTGTTCTAGGCGCACTAGGCTGGCGTATTTCTTATACGCTTGTAATGACAGTTGGTACTCGCCAGCTTGTTCATAGCCTAGACCTAATAAGCGGTAAGATTGTTGTTTGATAAAGCCTGTATCATCTGGGGCTTTTTCAATTAAATCGAGCGCTCGTTTAGCGTTTTCAATGACGTCTTTACTGTCGTTTTGGTGGTACGCCAAGCCAGACTGCAACAAGGCAGCTTTGGCTTCCAGTTGAGGCAAGTCTGCGTACTCCAACAGATCGGTTGAGCGGTCTAGGTACTGTTCTGCTAATGCATAGTTGTAGAGCTGTAAGTAAGTGGCCGCTAAGCTCAGACGAATCTTAATGATGCGGTTGATGTTTTTACTGGTGCTGTCATGGTCCAGTACGTTGAAGTAGTGCACCAAAGCCAGATTAAACTTGCCTTGGTAGAAATAGATGTCGCCCATTTGCTCTAGCACGTCGGCCAAAATCGGTGAGCTTGGGTAGCTGTCGTAATAATCAGCCGCCTGAGAGAGGTATTCAATCGCTTTGTCATAGACTCGGCGCTCTTGGAACAGGCGAGCCAGTAAGCGATTGACTTTCGCAAGGCGGGCGCCGCTATCGCTTTCAATGGATTGCCAGTAACCATAGAGCAGCTCTGAAAGGGCAAGGTTGTATTTCTTGTCGTTCAGATAAAACTCGCCAACAGCGGTATGGTAATCAATCAGAGTCAGGTCAGAACGGTTGTCTTCCAGCATGGTTTTCGCTTTTGTGTATAAGCGATCGGCATTAACGCTATCACCACTGTTGGCTGCTAATAGTGCTCGTTGCATGACCAAGCGATAACGAACACTGTCGGTGCGTTGTAATACTGGATTGGCTTCTTCAATCTGCTTTTCGATTTGGTCGAGCTTTTCTTCTGCGGCTGCATAGTTTTTGTCGTACATCCAAATCATTTGGTTGCGCATCAGTTGCACATCAAGATTCATGTACGGCAATTGATATTCGTTGGCGAGGCGTTCTGCTTCATCAAGGTTATTGATGGCAGAGCGAATGTTGCCCATTGTGTAGTCGGCTTGCGCGATGATTTTGTGTGCTTCAATCGTGCTGCTTGGCGTGCGGATGCTTCGGTCGGTCTCTTCGCGAGACATTGAAGAAGGGCTGCCGTTATCTTGGCGCTCTGTCAGTTCGCGTTGCAAAAGGTAGTTTTTGGCCGCTTGCTTTGCCTGTACAGGGTCGATCTCAGCCAGTTGCTGAGCTTCATTAAGCAAAGCGGAAGATAAAATGGTCGCGTGAAGTGGCTGTGCTAACAATAAGCAAAGAAAGCCAATCAGCCTAAATAGACGCGAACTGTCCCAAAACATCCTTTTCGTTCCCTCGAACTGTGTCGTAATTTACGTGTTTTTGAATAAACAATAGTAGAGAAAAACGCCCAGCAATCCAACAGATAGCTGAGCGTTTTTGAGTATTTAAGCAATTAGTTTTTGAGTGTGGAACTCAAGCTCTTTTGATTCTTAACTCAGATTACTGACGCGCCATGCGGTTATTGTGCGCGGGCTTGTCTTGTTCCGTTGAGCGGTAAGGGTTGATATCCAAACCACCACGACGTGTGTAACGTGCAAATACCGTCAGTTTCGTTGGCTGGCAGTACTTTATCAGGTCAGTGAAAATACGCTCCACACATTGCTCGTGGAACTCGTTGTGCTCACGGAATGAAACGAGGTAACGAAGCAACTTCTCACGATCAAGCTTAGCGCCTTGGTAACGAATTTCTACGCTGCCCCAGTCTGGTTGGTTGGTGATCAGACAGTTAGATTTCAGTAGATGGCTGTGAAGAATTTCTTCTACTTGCTCATCACCAGCCGCACCCTCAAGCAGTGCGGCGTCAAAATCGTAGCTGGTGATTTCGATGTCTTGATCGTCAATACACTCACCTTCCATCGTCACGATAGGTTGGTTGGTGTAATGCGTTACTGGGTTTACTTCCACAAGTACTTGCTCACCTGCGCATGCCGATAGGTCTTGCGTCAAACGCTCAGTCACTTCTTCCCAAGTAGCGAAACGCGTTTGGTTGTAGCTGTTTAAGTACAGTTTGAACGACTTAGACTCAATCAAGTTAGCGCTGGTTGCTGGGATGTACACTTCGCCAACCGCAACTTGAGGCAAGCCTTTGCTGTTTAGCCAAGATAGCTCGTACAGCGTCCAAATGTCGTGGCCCATAAACGGCAGGCTGTCGCCAAGTTCAAGGTCATCACGGTTTAGGCTGCGAGGTACTGGTTGCAGCAAGCTCGCGTCGTATTGGTTTGCGTACTCGGTCTTTTTACCCAGAGTCAGGCCAGCAAGCTCTTTAGCGTCAGAATATTTGCTCATACTTTGTGGTCATTTTCGATTAGAATGGCGAGAATTTTACTGAATCCGCTGATTAATTGCCATCCGGCAGATACCGCAACCTGATAAAAACAAACCAGGAGACCTTCATGACCCAAACCGTTCCTCAGGCTCTACAGGGCTTTAGCCTGCGCTACCAACAAGCCTGGCAAGACAAACACAACGAACTGCCACGCAGTGAAGAGCTTGCTGATCTTGTTTCTCCATGCGTAGAAGAGAAACGCGATGAGGTCGTTTTGTGGAAATCGGTTCCACGTGAAGAGATGGCAGATTTCACCAACGTTGAGAACGCAATTGAATTGACGTTGCATGAAGACATTAAGCTTTTCTATGGTTCGCAATACAGCGCAGATATGGATGCGACTTGGCAAGGCAATGAGCTGACACTGCTGCAAGTATGGAGTGACGATGACTTTACTCGTCTGCAAGAGAACATTCTTGGCCACCTTGTGACTCAGCGTCGTCTAAAACTAAAGCCGACGGTATTTATTGCAGCGACCGATGCCGAGCTGGATGTGATTTCAATCTGTAACTTAACCGGTAATGTCATTCTTGAGCGCTTGGGTTCAGATAAACGTGACGTATTGGCTGAAACACTGACCGAGTTTCTAAGCAAACTTGAGGCTGCGGTGTAAGCATGTACGTTGTTGAGTTGCAGTTTGAGTGTTTTGATAACACCACCGTAAGCGCGGTTGATAAAGCGATTAATGGTCTGATGGACGCATTGCGCTACAACGGTCAGGTGCTTGGTCGTGAATTTCCTATCGTAATGGGTGATGGCGAGTTTTATGTTCGCGTCGTTTGCCCAGAGCAAGACAGTTTGCACCCTCGCTACCATTCTGACTTCGTCAAAGTGTGCATGAATCGTTTGTCGGAAGCGTCGCTGCTTGCGCCGAAAATGCGCATGTTGGGTCGTGATTTGAACTCAGAAGAAGCTGCGGAAGAAGAAACACCAAGCTGGCAAGTGCTCTACACCACGTACGTTCATACTTGTTCTCCACTGCGCAGTGGCGAGACACTGTTGCCAATTCCACTTTACCGCAATGGTGCAACACTGAATGGTGACCACAAAGCGGTGGTGAAATGGCAAACCGAATGGCAAGCGTGTGATGAAATCCAAATGGCTGGTGGCTGCCGTGCAGAACATGCGGCATTGCACGAAATTTGCGATGCTGACAGTGTGCTGTTCCGCCGAGGTTGGGATTTGCGAGGTCGTATTGAATACCTCACTAAGATCCCGACGTATTACTACCAATACCGAGTTGGTGGTGAGTCACTTGAAGCTGAAAAAGCGCGCAAGTGTCCAAAGTGTGGTGGTGAGTGGTTACTCGATGAACCGCTGCACGACATCTTCTACTTTAAGTGCGACGATTGCCGAATCGTTTCCAACATCTCTTGGGACCACATCAAGTAGTCTATTTTCTAAAGCTGGCGTCTATGCCAGCTTTTTTCTATCGCGATAAATGGATCGAAGCCGCGTAGTCAAATTATCTATTATTGATTTTGTCAATATATTGATTCAAAAAGCATTTTCACTGACCATTCCTCTCATCCCCTTGATTGTGATCTTTGTTCATATTTAAAGAAAAATGTAACTCAGTTGCATGGTTTATAAGCATTGAAACGTTTGCTTCTCAAAAATTTCAAATAATATCCATATCCTTTTTGAGGTTTTGGGAAGAGGGCCCCTTCCGAAAATATATATAAAAAAATAATCTGGAAGGAATTGAGATGACTTTATTTAAACGAAGCCTAGTCTGCATTGCTGTTGTCGGCTTAATGGCTGGTTGTAACGATGATGACACCAAGTACGTAGAAGTACCGTCGGATTACAGCCCTGTAGTCGCAGAAGGTAAAACACTAACCAACACGCCAGATGTGGTTGTGAAAGGTGAAGCAACACAAGCGGATGAAGTAACCATTGCTATCGCAGCAACATCGGATCTACACGGTCGCTTGTTTGGTTTTGACTACGCGCTGAACGCAGAAGACGATGACGCGGGTATTACTCGTGTGGCCACTTTGCTTGCTGACCAAAAAGCAGCACATCCAAACATGATCCTGATTGATATCGGTGATACGGTTCAAGGCAACTCCGCGCAGCTATTCAACGATGATCCAACTCACCCAGTGGTTGAGAGCATGAACTCTCTTGGCTTTGACGTTTGGGTACCAGGCAACCATGAATTCAACTTTGAGCGTTCGTTTGTCGATCGCAACCTCGATCATTTTAATGGTGCGGTACTGTCTTCAAACATCAAGTGGGAAAGCAACGATGTGAACTACATTCGTGCGTTCCAAATGTTTGAAGTGGAAGGCGTGAAAGTGGCGATCGTTGGCCTGACGCCATCGAACGTGCCGAACTGGGAAGCGTCTGCACCGGATCACTTCAAAGGTTTGAAGTTTGAAAACGAATTGGATGCAACCAAAGAAGCGGTTGATCAACTGGTGTCTAAGTACAATCCAGATGTGATTGTGGGTGCGCTTCACCTTGGCCGCCAAGAAGACGGTGGTGTGGGTGTTTACGAAATCGCGTCTGCAATGGCGGATAAATTCGACGTCATCTTAGCGGGTCACGAACACGCCAACTACATCGAACAAGTGAATGCAGATGGCACTGTTACATCAATCAGCAAATCCACATCAGAAATTGGCGGTGAAAATACGCTGATTGAAGATAAAGCGAAGTCTGGCGAATACAACCAAGACAATCGCGCGCAAAGCGTGAAAATCATTGAACCAGGCAAGTGGGGTGCTTACCTAGCGAAAGCTGAAATTCAATTGAAGAAAGTCGATGGCAAGTGGACGATGGAAGACACCACATTGACCAACATTGGCACGAAGAAAGTGGAAGAAGAGCAAGCGCTGCAAGCGAAATTCCAGTACGTGCACGATATCTCGGTTGAAGACGCCACTCGCGAGCTTGGCCGTGTCACGGGTAACTTCACACCAAGCACAACGGGTTACCCTGATGAAGCGACTGCGACGGATTACAACTACACGGCAGAACGTTTGTACTCGACGATTCACCTTGCGAAAGTGGTTGATACGCCATTAATGGACGTGATTAACCAAATCCAAATGCAGAAAATCGAAGATGCGGTCGGTAAAGGTAATGGTGCGGTTGTGTCTGCTGCGTCGCTGTTCTCTGATCAATCCAACCTTATCGATGGTGAAGTGTACACCAAAGGTAAATCGACCAACTTGTACAAGTACGATAACACTTTGCTTGGCGTTGAGATGACAGGTGCGAACCTAAAACGCTTCATTGAGTGGTCATACTCTTACTTCAACCAGTATCAACCGGGTGACATTACGGTGTCGTTTAAGAAAGGCGCGCCAGCTTACCTGTACGATCAATTCGATGGTGACATCGAGTTCACTGTGGATCTAAGTAAACCGTCTCTAGAGTTGGATGAAAACAACACGGTGACAAATGAAGGTAGCCGCGTAAACATCACCAGCATTGGTGGCGAGCAGTTCGATCCAAACGCGACTTACAAAGTAGCGATGAACAGCTACCGCTTTGGTTCGCAAATCCAGAAGTTTGGTTGGGCTAGCAAAGACGACGTGTTCTATGACTCAGTGAATGAACAAGTTTACGCAATTCGCGACATGCTGACGGCGTATGTTGAAGAGAACAAAGGTATCAACGTGGCAGATTTCAGTGGCAGCGTTGGTAACTGGTCATTCACTCAATACCTACCAAGCGGTGATATCACGACACTGCGTGAGGGCGAAGGCAAAGCGCTTTGGGATCAATTGAAGAACATGGAAATCTGTGTCTCGATTGACTTGGAAAACCCGAAATACCCAGCGATTGTTAAGTCTGTGAACATCAATGATTCGTCTAGCTACTTTGTTAACCCTAACAAAGACGCGGCGACCCTTGATGAGAAAGTCGCAGGTTGTAACCCAACTCATTAATCCTGCATGTGGGCGCGGTAATCTTTACCGCGCCTAATTTTACTCACCAGAGGCAAAGCCGTTTAGTGAGTGATGTAGAAGAGTGCTTCATGATCAAAAGAATCTATAACCGATGGGGTTTCACCCTACTGATTACCCTTATCTCCACGCTTATCTTTCAGTTTTCTTCTTCGTGGAGTGAAGATTTCCGTCCTAAATCTCGCCAACAACAAGAGTTTGTTGAAGCGACCGTCACACGTTCGATTTCCAACCATGTTGCGCCAGATCCGCTCGTGCCAGATGTGATGACAGGCAAACAAGTTTTCATGGCAAAAATCCTTGAGGGAGAGAGCGAAGGCTTAGAGGTGGAAGTCACCAACCCTCTTAGTCGTCAGCACAACGTGTATGTCAGTGAAGGCGATACTTTCATTATGATGATCCGCGAAACCACCAATGGCACCGTTTATTGGGCGTATAACCACAAACGATCAGACGCTATTTACCTGATGCTTGCACTGTTTTGCGCGCTGTTGTTGAGTTTTGGCAAGAAAGAGGGCATCAACTCGATGGTCGCGCTCTATTTTACAGCGGCCTTGATCGTTGGCGTATTGGTGCCGAGTATTTTTGCGGGTTGGAATCCGATGTTGGTCAGCATCTTATTGATGGTGGTGATCATCGTGGTCAGCTTTATTCTCGTTTCTGGCTATAACCGCAAGAGTTTATGCGCCATGGGCGGCACGTTACTTGGCGTAATCGCTGCGGGTGTCATGGCGCAGTGGTTTGGCGAAATGGCACACTTGTCGGGCATTTACCTCGACAAAGGCGAAGACGTGATTTACCTAACGTCGGTGAAGATGGGCATCCGTTGGTTGATGTTCGTGACGATTGTCGTTGCGGCACTTGGCGCTGTTATGGACGTTGCGATTTCGATTGCATCTGCGTACGCGGAGCTGCAACAAACCGACCCGAAACTCAAACCAAAGCAGTTGGTTAGAGCGTCGATGAACATTGGTCGAGATATCATGGGTACCATGACTAACACCTTGATCTTGGCGTTTGCTGGTGGCTCATTGACGACCATCATGATGGTGTGGGGACTTAACATGCCAGCAAGCCAGTTTATGAACATGCCGTTGGTAGGACTCGCAGTGGTGAATGCGTTAGCGGGCAGTGTAGGCATTGTGCTTACTATCCCTTTTACTGCGTTTTTAGCGCCTTATGTGTTTAAACATCCGCAAGTGGATACGCAGCTAGAACAGGAGCAAAAGAAGGTTGAGCAAGACGAAGTTCAGCTGTTCTAGCGATATAAAACCGCAATGAAAACAAATGCAAAAAGGGCGCTCTGATGAGCGCCCTTTTTAAGTTTCAAGTGTTGTAGAAAGAGGGGATTACCAACCTTTAACTACGCCACCTTTGAAGATGTCTTTCGCTGCTTCGTAAACTTCATCAGTTTGGTATGCTTTCACGAAGTTTTGTACGTTAGCTGCTTGAACGTTGTCTTCACGAGCAACGATAAGGTTTACGTATGGAGACTCTTTGTCTTCTACGAAGATACCGTCACGCTCAGGTGTTAGGTCGATTGAGCTTGCGTAAGTCGTGTTGATGATAGAAACCGCTACGTCATCAAGAGAACGTGGAAGTTGTGCTGCATCTAGCTCCACGATAGTGATGTTTTTCGGGTTACCAACGATGTCACGTACTGTTGCTTGTAGACCAACGCCATCACGCAGTTCGATAAGGCCCTGTTGCTCAAGAAGTAGAAGTGAACGACCAAGGTTGGTTGGATCGTTTGGTACTGCGATACGAGCGCCATCTTCGATCTCATCCACTGATTTTACTTGCTTAGAGTAACCAGCAATTGGGTATACGAAAGAGTTACCAGCCGTTACTAGCTTGTAGCCACGGTCAGTTACTTGCTGGTCTAGGTATGGCTTGTGTTGGAACGCGTTTGCGTCGATTGAGCCATCATCTAGCGCTGCGTTTGGTGTTACGTAATCAGTAAAGGTAACTAGCTCAACGTCCAGATTGTATTTCTCTTTAGCAACTTTTGCTGCAACTTCAGCAACTTGTGCTTCCGCACCTGCCATAACGCCAACTTTTACTTTGTTCACGTCAACTTCTTTCTCGCCACAACCAGCAAGAACCAGTGCAGAAGCGGCAGTTGCAACAGTCAAAAGACTCTTAAGGCTAAATTTCATCTTTATCTCCTTATAATTGGTATTTTCAATTCTTATCTGTGGTCTACGCGGCGAACGATTGCATCACCGATAGACTGAATAATTTGTACTAGAACAATTAGCATCACGACGGTCACGGCCATGATGACTACATCATAACGGTGGAAGCCATAACGGATAGCTACGTCACCAAGACCGCCGCCGCCTACTGTCCCCGCCATTGCTGAATAGCTTACTAGTGTTACTAGGGTAATCGTCACTGAGTTAACAATAGTCGGCATTGCTTCAGGAAGCAGAACTTTTGTGATGATTTGTGTTGGTGTCGCACCCATAGATTGCGCAGCTTCAACCAAGCCTGATGGAACTTCCAGTAGTGCGCCTTCGATTAGACGCGCCACAAATGGGATAGCACCTATGGTCAAAGGTACGATTGCTGCTGTTGTACCGATAAAGGTACCAACCAACAGTTTGGTTACTGGGATAATCGCAACCATCAATACTAGGAAAGGAACCGAGCGGCCCACGTTGACGATCGCGCCAAGAATGCCGTTGAGTTTGGTGTTTTCCAGCAGGCCACCTTTTTTAGTGGTATGCAGAATCACACCAAGAGGAATACCAACTGCGAAACCAACGATGCCCGCAACCGCCACCATGTAAAAGGTTTCCCACGTTGCGCCTAAAAGTAGGTTGCTGTTTAAGCTCAGCCATTCAGAAATCGTATTAAAGGACATAGCCAAGTACCTCTACTTTCACGTTGTGCTCACGCAGGAATTCAATCGCTGCGTTATCGTCTTCTTCACTACCAAACAGCTCAGCGACCATCATGCCGAACTTCACGCCGCCAGCGTAATCGAGATCAGAACTTAGGATGCTCACGTCGATGTTGTACTTACGAGCGATTTGCGTCATCAGAGGGGCATCCACGGTAGCGCCAGTAAACTCTAGGCGAACCAATGGGTAGCTGTTTTCTACGCGCGTGGTTTGTAAGCGTGCTTGGTAATCTTCTGGGATAGAAAGGTCTAAAGTAGAGCGAATGAACTCGTGTGCCAGTGCTGTCTTCGGATGCGCGAAGATTTCACCAACGGTGCCTTTTTCTACTAGCTCACCATCACCGATGATCGCCACTTCGTGACAGATGCTCTTAACCACTTCCATTTCGTGAGTGATCAGAAGAATGGTGATTTCTAGCTTGCGGTTGATTTCTTTGAGTAGTTCTAAGATGGACTGAGTCGTTGCTGGATCCAGCGCGCTGGTTGCTTCGTCACACAGCAGAACGCTAGGGTCTGATGCCAGTGCACGTGCAATTGCCACACGTTGCTTTTGACCACCACTTAGGTTTGCTGGGTAGCTTTCATGCTTGTCTGAAAGACCAACAAGCTTAAGTAGCTCAGTCACTTTTGTTGTGATTTGCGATTTGTCTTTGCCTGCTAGCTCAAGAGGGAGTGCGACATTGTCGAAAACGGTGCGAGACGACAGCAGGTTAAAGTGTTGGAAGATCATCCCGATATTACGGCGAGTTTCTCCCAATTGCTTTTTGCTTAATTTGGTTAGATCAACGCCATCTACGATGATGGAACCCGATGTTGGGGCTTCCAGCATGTTTACACAGCGGATTAGGGTACTTTTACCCGCGCCCGATGAGCCGATAACACCAAAGATGGTGCCCTTCGCGATATCTAGATTAATGTCCTTAAGGGCAAGAATTTCCTTACTGCCTTGGTAGAACACTTTATTGACGTTTTTTATTTCTATCATGTTTCAACCTGCACAGAGATACTGGGAACTTCGCTGTTAAAAACGGCTTTTAACAGGAGTAAATTTTGAACTCTATCTCAATTCTCAGTTGATGCTATGGGTTAAGCAGTAGTAAGTCAATAGATATTTTTACGTCTAGACGTCTAAATGTATGGATGTTCTGTTGGGGAAATAAAACAGAGGATGTTTGGCGGAAAGGAATCTAAAAGAGGGATATTCAAGATTTACCGATTCTCGGGCGACAAATCAACTGTTTTGTCGCTCACTCACGCCAATTAGATAGTGTGAGTGCTTATAAGGTATGTAATAATCTGATGAAACCGAGTAAATAGAGAAATACGTTTTGGCAAAACCTGCTGTTTTTATCGATCGTGACGGCGTGATCAACGTTGACCACGGCTACGTTCATGACGAACATGATTTTGAGTACATTGACGGTGTCTTTGAAGCGACAAAAGCGCTGAAAGATAAAGGCTACCTGTTGGTGCTTGTGACCAATCAATCTGGCATTGCACGTGGTAAATTCAGCGAAGACCGTTTCTTATCTCTGACTCAGTGGATGGACTGGAACTTCGCTGATAATGGCGTTGAGTTCGACGGCATCTACTACTGCCCACACCATCCAGAACATGGCATTGGTGAGTACAAGCAAGATTGTGAGTGCCGTAAGCCAAAACCAGGCATGTTCATTTCTGCACGTGACTTCTTGAAGATCGACATGGAGAAATCTGTGATGATCGGCGACAAAGCCGAAGATATGATGGCAGCAGAAGCAGCAGGCGTTGGCACTAAAATTTTGGTTCGTACTGGTAAGCCAGTGACAGAACAAGGCGAAGCCATTGCAACGGTAGTATTAGATAGCATTGCAGACGTGCCTGCGTACCTAAACAAGTAATCTTCATTACTGACTGAGATAAGGGAAGCCGCTGCTTCCCTTTTGTTTGATTCCTTCTTTTAGTCTGAACACTTATGAGCAAAAAACTCACCATTCTTGATATCGCGAAATTGGCTGGCGTGGGCAAATCGACGGTCAGCCGTGTGCTTACCAATGATCCCAAGGTAAAACCGCAAACGCGTGAGAAGGTAGAGCAAATCATTCGTGAATCAGGCTACGTCCCATCAAAGTCTGCGCAGTCGATGCGTGGTGGCAGTCAAAAGGTGATCGGCGTGATCATCTCTCGTTTGGATTCACCATCAGAAAACCGCGCTGTTGGGACCATGCTCAACGCTTTGTACTCAGCAGGGTACGATGTCGTGATCATGGAGAGCCAATTCGATCGCGATAAAACCAATGAGCATTTGGATGTCCTTAAACGTCGCAATGTCGACGGGGTGATTGTGTTTGGTTTTACTGGATGTGATGAACAAGCTTTGGCGGAGTGGGGCAATCGCATAGTCGTGATCGCGATGGACACGCAAATGGTTTCCTCGATCAACTACGATAACCAAGGCGTTATCGATATGGCGCTCTCTCATCTGGAACAACAGTCTATTTCTCGTATTGCCTACATTGGTGTTGACCCAGAAGACCGCACCACCGGTCTTGCTCGCCTTAATGCTTACCAAGCTTGGTGTGAGCAAAAGCGCATCGAACCTTGCTTTCAAACCGGTAAGCTCAACCACGAAAGTGCTTATCAGCTGGTGGATCAAGTCCTTCAATCCGATACGCAAGCCATCGCTTGTGCCAGTGACACTATCGCTCTCGGTGTAATTAAACGTCTGCAAGAAGTGGGACGTGAAGATGTGGTGGTTACCGGTGTCGGTGGTAACGAATTACTTTCTTTTCTCTTCCCTAATGTTTTCAGCGTGGACCCAGGCTACTCTCATGCCGGTGAAAAAGCTGCTAACATGCTGATTAATCAATTAAATGGTGATGAGTCTGTGGTGCATTTTACCCAGCAGCCTATCCGTCATTAATCCACCTTTCGATGATCTGCTCTAAAATTATACTGTGATCATTCTCAATTAATGGGACTGTTCCCATTTTGTTTTTGAATGCGAAATGGCACTATTAAAATCATCAAATGGGAATGTTCCCATTATAAAAATAAAACGATGAATTGAATGTATCCAATACAGGGTGGACAAAGTTATGAGTAAGATTGCGCGTCAAGATGTACAGCGTCTTATTGAGCTGGTCGGGGGATCGGACAATATTGCCAGTGTAAGCCACTGCTTAACTCGCTTACGTTTCGTGTTGAATGACACTGATAAAGCCGATACAAAACAGTTAGATGCACTGCCTATGGTGAAGGGCTGCTTTACCAACGCAGGTCAATTTCAGGTCGTCATCGGCACAGAAGTTGATGAGGTTTACAAAGTACTGATCGAGCTTAGCGGCAAAAGTGAATCGAGCAAAGATGAATCTAAGAACGCTGCTCGTCAAAACATGAATATCGTTGAGCGTGGTATTTCCCACCTTGCTGAAATCTTTGTACCACTGCTACCAGCGATCATTACCGGTGGTCTGATTCTTGGCTTCCGTAACGTGATTGGCGACATCAAGATGTTTGATGGTCAAACGCTAACGGAAATCAGCCAGTTTTGGGCTACGGTACACTCTTTCTTATGGCTGATTGGTGAGGCAATTTTCTTCTTCCTACCGGTTGGTGTGTGTTGGTCGACAGTGAAAAAACTCGGCGGTACTCCAATTCTGGGTATCACATTGGGTGTCACGTTGGTTTCGCCACAATTAATGAACGCCTACCTAATTGGTAAGCAAGTGCCTGAAGTATGGGACTTTGGCTTATTTGCCATCGAGAAAGTAGGCTACCAAGCACAAGTGATTCCGGCAATGCTCGCTGGTATGGCACTGGCGTTTATTGAAACCAACTTAAAACGCATCATTCCGTCTTACCTTTACTTAGTGGTCGTGCCGTTTGTTTCTATCATTGTGTCTGTGATTCTTGCGCACTCTATTATTGGCCCATTCGGTCGTATGTTGGGTGACGGCGTTGCTTTCGCAGCAAAAGCAGCCATGACAGGTGACTTCGCAATGATTGGTTCAACCATCTTCGGCTTCCTATACGCGCCATTGGTAATTACCGGTATTCACCACACCACCAACGCGGTTGACCTTCAACTGATGCAAGAGCTAGGTGGTACGCCAATTTGGCCTCTGATTGCACTTTCAAACATTGCTCAAGCGTCTGCAGTAGTTGGCATCATTATCATCAGTAAAAAACATGGCGAGCGTGATATCTCAGTACCTGCGGCTATCTCAGCTTACCTTGGTGTGACTGAGCCAGCGATGTACGGCATCAACTTGAAATACAAATTCCCAATGTTAAGCGCGATGATCGGTAGTGCGATTGCCGCTGCTATCTGTGGCAGCGCAGGTGTGATGGCTAACGGTATCGGTGTGGGCGGTTTGCCGGGCATCTTGTCTATCCAACCGCAGTTCTGGGGCGTATTTGCTCTGGCGATGTTGGTGGCGATTGTGGTTCCAGTAGCGCTGACGCTCGTGTTGTATAAGCGTGCACAGATGAAAGGCGAGTTAGAAACCGCTAACGCGTAATTCAAACTGAGGCAGTGATTTGGCTGCCTCGTTTATCTCCTCTAATTTTTAAGATTTTTAAGTTTCCGTTTAATGGTAAGTGAGCGTTAGAAATGGCAATGACCAAGCATGATGAGAGCTGGTGGAAAACCGCAACCATCTACCAAATTTACCCAAAAAGCTTTTGTGACAGTGGAAGTAAAGGCACGGGCGATATTAAAGGGATCATTTCTAAACTGGATTATCTAAAACACCTTGGTGTGGATGCGATTTGGCTGACGCCGGTTTATCAATCGCCAATGATCGACAATGGTTATGACATTTCCGATTACTACGCGATCAACCCAGATTTCGGCACCATGCAAGATTTCGATACCTTGTTGGCTGAGGCTCACCAGCTGGGTATTCGAATCATCATGGATATCGTGGTCAACCATACTTCGACAGAACACAAGTGGTTCCAATCAGCACTGGGTGATAAAAACAGCCCGTACCGTGATTACTACATCTGGAAAGATCCGGTTGATGGCGCAGAGCCAAACAACTGGCAATCTAAGTTTGGTGGTAACGCTTGGGCACTGGATGAAAAAACGGGTCAGTACTATTTGCACCTTTTTGCTAAAGAGCAAGCGGACTTAAACTGGGAAAATCCAGTAGTGCGTGAAGAAGTGAAAGAAGTCATCAGCTTCTGGGCAGAGAAAGGTGTCGATGGTTTCCGTCTTGACGTGATCAACCTGATTTCAAAGCAGCAAGATTTCCCAAGTGACGATATTGGTGATGGTCGCCGTTTCTACACGGATGGTCCACGTGTGCACGAATACCTTCAAGAGATCAGTGAAGCCGTGTTCCAAAAATATGGCAGTGTGACGGTGGGTGAAATGTCGTCCACCACGCTAGAGCATTGCCAGCAGTATTCAGCGCAAGATGGCAAAGAGCTGTCGATGGTGTTCAATTTCCACCATCTTAAAGTCGATTACCCGAATGGTGATAAGTGGACAAAAGCACCGTTTGATTTCATTCAACTGAAACAGATCTTCAACCATTGGCAAACCGGCTTAAATGGCAAAGGGTGGGGCGCGCTATTTTGGTGTAACCATGACCAACCACGCGTTGTGAGCCGATTAGGTAACGACGAACAATACCGTGTTGAATCAGCCAAAATGCTTGCGGCATCGGTGCACATGATGCAAGGCACGCCTTATGTTTATCAAGGTGAAGAGATCGGCATGACCAACCCGGGCTACACCGAAATCAGCCAATATCGCGATGTTGAAAGCACGAACATGTACGACATCATGGTCAATCGCGATGACGTATCTCACGACGATATGATGGCGATTTTGGCACAGAAGTCGCGTGATAACTCACGTACGCCAATGCAATGGAACAGCGCGAAACACGCGGGCTTTACTGAGGGCACGCCATGGTTAGAAGTGGCTCAGAACTATTCTGAGATCAACGCGGAAGCCGCAATTGCCGATTTGAACTCGGTGTTCTACTTCTACAAGCGCTTGATTGAGCTGCGTAAACAGGTTCCGGTGATCACTGATGGTCGTTATGAGGACTTGCTGCCAGAGCACAAACGTATTTTTGCTTACGCTCGTCAGAACGACAAGCAAACGCTGCTGTGCATTAACAACTACTACGGCGAAGAAGTGGAGTGTGTGTTACCAGAGCGCTTTGACATGAGCAAAGCCAAGAATCTGCTTTCCAACTATCAGAATGCGACCAGCGCAATTGCTTCCAATCATCAAGTTCTGCGTCCTTACGAAACACGCATTTTGCTGATTGAATCTTAAAGGCAAATAAAAGTACCCCTAAGGATTTCGATCCTAAACAAAAGGCTTTGGAGTGCTCCCCAAAGCCTTTTTTCTATGAGATAAGATTGCGGCTTATGCTTTCTCGATCTTGCTCAGTGTTGCTTTCTCTTCACTGATTTGAGTCTGTTCGGCTTTCAATAGTTCAACTTGCTCAATCAAGCCTAGTGCAGGGTTAAACCAACGCTCTGCTGATGTTTCAAATTCCATTGAATCCATACCATCACATCTTAGGTTGTAGGTGTTCTTCTCGGTTAGGTATGCCGCTTCAATCGATTTGCCAGATACAGTGAAGGTTTTACGTGCACCTGTCTCAGTGATTTGTTGGCTCCACCAAGCTTTGCAATCTGCGTTATCTGGCAGCTGTTCTACCCATTCGTGATCTTCAAAATCATTCAAAAGGTTAGCCACTTGTTCACCATTCAGCGATAAATCAATAGAGATGGTGTTTACGCTAATATCAATGTTCGGATCTTTCTCCTTAACCGTCGAACCTTCCACGCGAAACACAGGGCTGCTATCCATAAGCATTGCGATAGAGATACGGTTAACAAGGTAAGCATCGGTAATTTCGTGTAGTGCGCCATCGGTGCCGGTAAAGTAGATCGACTTATCGTCTTCGCCGTTCTCTTCAACTTGCTCAGACAGATAAAATTGAGTGATACCGTTGTTAACCAGATCGTGGATGATTTGAATCACAGGTGCCGATTGTGGAACGTTAGACAAAGCATCAATAAGCTCCTGACTGCTCATCGCTTCAAAGTCCATCGTCACTGTACCGATTTGCTGTTCATCAGAAGCAATGTCGTAGCGCAATTTTGTACTTGATACAGGTGCAAAAGATGAGTTTGAAATCGGGTAATCAAAGCTGTTTTGTGGACCTTTATTGCCGCTTGAAGAGCCAGAAGAAGAACCGCCGCCACAGCCGTAAAGTGCGATCGTAGCTGCTGCGATAAGCGTCATTTTTTTAAGCATGAGTTTACATTCCTAATTTTAGAAGGCTGATAAATCGAGCCGTTATTTGAATGCCGCCATGCTAAGTTTTGTGGCAGAAAAAGGGCAAAAAACAAAAGCTAACAGAGTTTAATGAAAGCTTAATTTTATATTTAGGTCTTTGTTTTATCTGGAGTAATTTCAGCGTCGATATTCGTGCAGTATTCTTCGATTAGCGCCTTCCAACGCATCACAATTTCTTTCTCTTTAATGCTGACACGCAGTTTTGTCCAAGGTTGTAAACAGGTCTCTTTTGATTCTGGTTGTGACAAGCGACTGAATAATTCTTCAGAAGGCATGACGCGCAGTAGAGCCACCAAAGACTCCATGTAATTGAGACGGAATTGGTCGAGCTTATTCTGCTTGTAAGCGATATGAGAAACGAAGGTGTACACCAAGGCGTTTTGAATTCGTGAGTCGCCAGCTGGTGTCGTCAGTAACGCTTTGGCTTTATCGAGGTTACCTAACTTGTAGTGCAAGATACCAAGCCACAAACTCAGCTCGTCGGGGAGGACATCAAATTCCGATTGAGCCTGAGTGAGGTATTCCTCTAGCTTGGTTTTATCTTGTTCGTACAGCGCAAGATGACGAGCGATGGTGATAGCAGTGAACTCGTCCATGTGCTCAATTGGTGCGTTGGAAAACTGCTCGTCGAGCAACATCTTTTCGTGTGTGTCAGTAAAGTGCCAAGTGCTTTTTGAAGGTTCTGGCAGATTGAAGTACTGAGCAATGTCGCTGTGTAAGCGGAATAAATCTGATTGCAGGTGGTCGATACGTAGGACGTACTGATTTCGAAACGCTAATTTTCCTGTCGCTGGGTAAATCAGGTTCATCTGCGCTTTTATCATGCCCTCTGTCGGGCTGTCTTTGAGTTCGATATTGAGCTGATAATCACTGGTCTGCATGTTGCGGGCGCCGGGGAAATAAGGCGTCTCGTTGATTGGATCGAGAAAGTAGCTCGGAGCATCTTGGTTAGCAATATCAGTATAAGGGTATTCGACTTGCTGTTGGAGCAAAATGGCTTTCACCACGGTACGATACTCACGTGCCGCAGTGCCTATCGCATCGACGCGATTTAGGAGAAGCTCGACTTTCGGGATCAGCAGTTGGTTACGCGTTTGCTGAGTGGAAATGCCTTGTTGTTGCCAGAGAGCCACACTCAGCCCAATACTGGTCAGCGCGAATAAAGCACATAAGCTATAAACAACCCTGAGTTTGCGTGAAGAGGGCGCTTTACCCTCATTGGCGAGTTTGGCTTTGCGCTTGCTCGACTTTGCTGGTGGCAATAGTTGAACGTTCGCTGGATTGAGGAAGTAGCCTTTACGCGGGTAGGTCACCAATAGCTTAGCGGCATCGTGTTCTGGTAAGTACTCTTGAAGCAAAGCTCTGAGTGTACTGATTCGGTTGGTTAGGACATTCTTTGAAATGAACTTACTTTGCCAAATGGTCTCTATGATAGTTTCAGCAGAGAGTGGGTGTCCAACACTGGTGAGTAACAGTTCCAGTAACTCGACGGTACGCGGCTCAAGATCGATACTGACTGCTTGTTTATGCAGAGTTTGAGTCTCTGGATTGTAGATAAGCTCGCCAATAGCAATCTGACTTTTGGTTTGTTTGGCTTGTTGTAGGAAGTCGCGCATACCATCATGAGTGATTAGGAAATGGCGAGATATTATATAGGCATTGGAGCGCAAAATCTTATAAATTGCGCTCGAATTATTACAGAAAGGTTATGAACCGTAGCTCACAGAATAGCGGTGTGGTTTGTGGTTCATCGCAAGCACTAGGTTTAGTGCGAATGCCCCAAGAATCGATAGGCCGATAACCCAAGGTGTGACGAAGAAGAAAGACGCAAATAAGATACAAGCATCAATCGCCATTTGAGATTTCCCTACTGAGATACCGAACTTATCTTGAATGAATAAGCACAACACGTTGAAGCCACCCAGACTTGAGCGGTGACGAAATAGGATCAGCATACCCAAGCCCATAAGCAAGCCACCTGCCACGGCACAATAAATCTCGTTAATTGACTCGAGTGAAATCAGTAAATACAGATTATCCGCAAAGATAGAAACCAAAGCGCCAGAAATTGCACTATTAATCGCAAAACGACGGCCAAAGCGTTTCCATGCGAGCAAGTAAAATGGACAGTTGGCTAAAAAGTAAAGCACACCAAACGTAAAAGGTGTAAATTGGCTAATAAGCAGAGCCAATCCTGTTGTGCCTCCAGTTAAGAGGTCTGCGGATTGGAGAAAGAAAACGCCTTGAGCTACCAAAAAGGTACCTGTAAGAATTGCCATCCAGTCTTCTTTTCTTGAGTGTTTTTCCATCTAATATGTAGTCGTTAATGATAAATAGGGCGTGCATAGTAGTAAAAAGATGATCTTTTCGGTAGCTAGAGGGTAAAATTTGCGGTAAACCTATGTAATTGTTGTTTTACAGGGTGTAAAGCACAAATTTGACAGTTAGTGGATCTTGGTTAAACGATTGCAACATCGCCATGATAATACTTACTTGTCATCATGAAAAAACTGCATGAGAAAAATTGTAAATTTCTCTTTATGACCTAGATCAAATTATGTAGAATGCGCGCCATTACGGTGACGAAAACGTTTGCGTTAGGTCATTCGTCGGTTTTTTTGCAACTTTCAGTACTAATCTGAGTCAGGAGATACAGATGCTTAAGCGTGATATGAACATCGCAGATTACGATGCGGAACTGTTCGCAGCTATCCAGGAAGAAACACTTCGCCAGGAAGAACACATTGAACTTATCGCTTCTGAAAACTACACAAGTCCACGTGTAATGGAAGCACAAGGTTCTCAGCTAACGAATAAATACGCTGAAGGCTACCCAGGCAAGCGTTACTACGGCGGTTGTGAGTACGTAGATAAAGCTGAAGCACTAGCAATTGATCGTGCATGCCAACTATTCGGCTGTGAGTACGCGAACGTACAGCCTCACTCAGGTTCTCAAGCAAACAGCGCCGTTTACATGGCGCTTCTAAACCCAGGCGACACAGTTCTAGGTATGAGCCTAGCGCACGGTGGTCACCTAACTCACGGTTCACCAGTAAACTTCTCTGGTAAGCACTACAACGTTATTCCTTACGGTATCGACGAAGCAGGTCAAATCAACTACGACGAGATGGAACAGCTAGCGCTTGAGCACAAGCCTAAGATGATCATCGGTGGTTTCTCTGCTTACTCACAAATCGTTGATTGGAAACGCATGCGTGAAATCGCAGACAAAGTTGACGCTTACCTATTCGTAGACATGGCACACGTTGCTGGTCTAATTGCAGCAGGCGAGTACCCAACACCAGTTCCACACGCTCACGTAGTAACAACGACTACACACAAAACGCTAGCGGGTCCTCGTGGCGGTCTTATCCTTTCTAATGAAGGTGAAGAGCTGTACAAGAAGCTGAACTCAGCAGTATTCCCTGGCGGTCAAGGTGGTCCTCTAATGCACGTTATCGCTGGTAAAGCTGTAGCGTTCAAAGAAGCGATGGAGCCTGAATTCAAAGCTTACCAAGCTAACGTAGTTAAAAACGCGAAAGCAATGGTTGGTCAATTCCAAGA
The DNA here is from genome assembly GCF_002021755.1 of Vibrio owensii. Classification (NCBI taxonomy): domain Bacteria; kingdom Pseudomonadati; phylum Pseudomonadota; class Gammaproteobacteria; order Vibrionales; family Vibrionaceae; genus Vibrio; species Vibrio owensii. Next base: position 1,088,323 of record NZ_CP019959.1, on the reverse strand, counting down.
GCGTGGCTACAAGATCGTTTCTAACGGTACTGAGAACCACCTATTCCTAGTTGACCTAATCGACAAAGACATCACTGGTAAAGATGCAGATGCAGCACTAGGTGCAGCAAACATCACAGTAAACAAGAACTCTGTTCCAAACGACCCACGCAGCCCATTCGTAACGTCTGGTATCCGTGTTGGTACACCAGCAATTACTCGCCGTGGCTTCACTGAAGATGACGCGAAAGAGCTAGCAAACTGGATGTGTGACGTTCTAGATAACATCGGCAACGAAGAAGTTATCGAAGCGACAAAACAGAAAGTTCTAGAAATCTGTAAGCGTCTACCAGTTTACGCGTAACGTTTATTGAAAATAACTCAGGCGGACTCGTTCTATTTCTGCGATTCGGTTTGATTATTTGATTGATGAAAGGTCCTCATTTGAGGGCCTTTTTGTTTTTCTAGCGTATGGAAATATCAGCTTAGAGTGTGTCTAAACGAGATTCCTGATATCGCCTAGGCTCTTCGGAATGGCGAGCTTTGGTTTCTGAGAGACAAGTTGTTATATGTGGACGCTTGAGAGTATTTGAGTGGAAAACGAAAGAGGTTATTAGGCTCTGAATATACTTTTGATTTGCTCAGGAGCCCAACGTCGTCATTCCCTGCAAGCGAGGGACGAGCGGGATAGGGAATCTCTTGTTGTCACTGTTGTTTAGAGTGCGCTGAAATCAGATTCCTGATATCGCTTAGGCTCTTCGGAATGACGAGCTTTTGGTTTTGGGAGGCTGGTTCGTTATCGGAATAAAAGTGGTTTAGACTCACCAAATACGAAAAAGGTTGGCACTAAGCCAACCTTTCTTTTCAAAACAAGCGAGTGCTTATTTAATCTCAATACCTTGAGCCTGCATATCGGCATGGTAAGAAGAGCGAACAAATGGACCGCACGCCGCGTGGGTGAAGCCAAGTTCTAGTGCGATTTCTTTTAGCTCGTCAAACTCTGAAGGTGGAACGTAACGTTCTACTGGCAAGTGGTGACGGCTTGGTGCTAGGTACTGACCAAGAGTCAGCATAGTTACGCCATGTGCACGAAGGTCTTTCAGTACTTCGATAATCTCTTCTTTGGTTTCACCAAGACCCATCATTAGACCTGATTTCGTCGGTACATTTGGATGCTGCTCTTTGAATTTTTGCAGCAATTGAAGTGACCACTTGTAGTTCGCGCCTGGGCGAGCTTTACGATACAGACGAGGTGCCGTTTCTAGGTTGTGGTTGAAGACATCTGGCGGGTTGTCTTTCATTAGATCAAGTGCTACATCCATACGACCACGGAAGTCAGGAACCAGCGTTTCAATCTTGATGTGCGGGTTCAGTTCGCGGATTTCGCGGTTACAGTTAGCAAAGTGCTCCGCACCGCCGTCACGCAAATCATCACGGTCAACTGAAGTGATTACAACGTACTTCAACTTCATGTCTGCGATGGTTTTCGCTAGTTTCTTCGGCTCTTCAGCTTCAACAGCAAGCGGACGACCATGGGCAACGTCACAGAATGGACAGCGGCGAGTACAGATCGCGCCTAGGATCATGAAAGTGGCCGTACCGTGGTTAAAACACTCAGCTAGGTTAGGGCAAGATGCTTCTTCACATACTGAGTGAAGGTTGTTCTTACGCATCGCTGATTTAATGTCTTGAATACGTTGGCTGTCGGCTGGTAGCTTGATTTTCATCCAATCAGGCTTACGTAGCACTTCTTTCTGCTCTGTAGGCATGTTCTTTACGGGAATCAATGCCATCTTGTCGGCGTCGCGGTATTTAACGCCTTTTTCCATCTGGATTGGTTTGCTCATGCTTTGTTACCTTGAGAAGGTGCTTCTGTGCTGAATTCTACTTGCTCGTAATCAAGCAAAGTAACGAGTTCTTGTATTAGTTGTTTTTCCACGGCTTCAATGTCTTCTGGCCCACCAACTTGGCTAACCTGAACCATCTCCATTCCTTCATAGCCACATGGGTTTATACGTAAAAACGGACCTAAGTCCATATTGACGTTCAACGCTAGACCATGGAATGAGCATCCTTTTCGAATGCGAAGTCCGAGAGAACATATTTTTTTACCGTCGACATAAACGCCCGGAGCGTCAGGTCGCGCAGCAGAGTCGATATTGTATGCCTTAAGAGTGTTAATAACGAGGTTCTCGATGTGCGTAACGAGATCTCGCACTCCTAATTTCTTGCGACGTAGGTTGATCAAGAAGTACGCGACTAATTGACCCGGGCCATGATAAGTCACCTGACCACCACGATCGCTTTGAACAACAGGAATGTCACCCGTATTGATTAGGTGCTCGGCTTTACCCGCCTGACCTTGTGTGAATACTGGGTTGTGCTCTACCAACCAAACTTCATCAGGCGTGTCGTCTGTGCGTTGGTCAGTGAACTCATGCATCGCCTTCCATACAGGCTCATAATCTTGGCGTCCAAGTCGTTTCACAACAAGTTGGTGTTGCATGGGAATTCCTGTCGCTAATAAATAAAGTTTTTGGATTATAAACCGGATGAACCCGATGCTCTACAGCTGAGTAACAGATTTTTAACTGAAAGATATGTTGGTTTGCATTATCTATATGATAAATAAAAAGAAAGCAGCCGAAGCTGCTTTCAAAAAAAATTTAATTTATCAAAAAATTATAGAACCATGCGTACGATGTCGATTTCACCCAGTTCTTTGTAAAGGGTTTCAACCTGCTCGATAGACGTTGCAGTGATGTTGATAGACACCGAGTGGTAGTTGCCCTTAGCACTTGGTTTTACTGTTGGGCTGTAGTCACCTGGAGCATGGCGCTGGATAACTTCTAGAACTAGCTCTGGAAGCTCAGGCTTTGCATGACCCATTACCTTGTATGTAAATGAACAAGGGAACTCAAGCAGGTCTTTCAATTTTGCATCAGAGTTGATGGTTAGCATATCGGTAACTCCAGTTGGTATTCGTTGCGGTGCGAAATAGTACAGTCAAATTAGGGTGAACTCAAGATTAACAAAGCCGCCCTAGTTGGCGGCTTTGCAGACTTGTTTGTTGGTCAGAAGCGACTGTTAGAAGAAGCTCTTAAACAACAATACGATGTAGTCCCACATGCGGCTAAATAGGCTGCCTTGGTCTACTGTTTCCAGTGCCATTAGTGGGTACTCAGCAATATCTTCACCATCAATCTGATAGTATAGCTTACCAACTACATCACCTTTCTTAATTGGGGCTTCTAGCTCTTTTTCAAGTACGAAGCTTGCTTTTAGGTTCTTCGCTTCGCCGCGAGGTAGCGTCACGTAAGTATCTTGGTCAAGACCCAGTGCTACTGTGTCTTTGTTGCCCATCCATACTTTTTCTTCTACGAAGGTTTCACCCGCTTTGTGTGGTGCCACTGTTTCGAAGAAGCGGAAACCGTAGCTCAGTAGCTTTTTGCTTTCAGATTTACGTGCGTTTGCATCTTTTGTACCCATAACAACAGCAACCAGACGCATCTGACCTTCTGTTGCAGAACTTACTAGGCTGTAACCTGCATTGCTCGTGTGACCCGTTTTGATACCGTCAACGTTCATGCTCTTATCCCACAGTAGACCGTTACGGTTGTACTGAGTGATGCCGTTGTAAGTGAATTTCTTATCAGAGTAGATACGGTACTCGTCTGGCACGTCACGGATCAGTGCTTTACCAAGTAGCGCCATATCGTAAGGCGTTGAGTATAGGTTCGGGTTGTCTAGACCGTGAACGTTCGCGAAGTGCGTGTTCTTCATGCCTAGTGTGTTTGCCCATGCGTTCATTAGATCAACGAATGCGTCTTCTGAGCCAGCAATGTGTTCTGCCATTGCTACACAAGCATCGTTACCCGATTGGATGATGATGCCGCGGTTTAGGTCGTGAACCTTAACCGTTGTGCCTACTTCGATGAACATTTTTGAAGAATCAGGGAAGTTTTTCGCCCAAGCATTCTTACTGATGGTCACATCATCGTCTTCTGAAATATTACCACGCGCTAGCTCTTGGCCAATTACGTAGCTGGTCATCATTTTTGTCAGACTAGCAGGAGACAATTTTGTGTTCATCTCTTTCTCAGCCAGAACTTTACCTGAGTTGTAATCCATAAGGACATAGCCTTTAGCTGCGATTTGAGGCGCATCTGGGACAACAACTGGTGAAGCAAAAGCAGATTGAGCGATGGTTGCAGATAGGGCAACCGAAGAAACGAGAATAGATTTCACAAACTTATTTTTATTCATGGTAATTCAAATTTTTTGGTTAACTGTCGACATCTTACCAGAATCCCCACTTATGTAAGAGGGGCTCTGCATAGAAAATCATGACACCAAGGTCATTTGCCAGTTTTGTGTTTTTTAATAAATGCGGACGAATAGCCGAGCAACTTTACTTTATCCAGAGTGGCTTGCGTCAGGGAATAGTCAGTATATGGCCCCAACAACAAGCGATACGTATCTTTCGTTGATTCCAAGAAAGTTTCCGTATCCAGCTTTTGACCAAGCTCTTGGCCTAAAGTTCGCGCTCGATCTTCATATTTTGAAGAAGCAACTTGGATGACATATCTCGGGTGCGCAGCGAGTGACTTTTCATCGGTTGGTTTGTCTACCGTGATAACTTCAATCTCTACGTTCGCAGTACCGGTTTTTACTACATCTAGCTTATGTGCCGCGGCGTAGCTCAAATCAATGATGCGACCTTCGTGGAAAGGGCCACGGTCATTAACACGTACAACGGTTGATTTGCCATTGTCGGTATTGGTTACTTTCACGTAGCTTGGCAGTGGCAGCGTTTTGTGCGCCGCTGTCATCGAATACATGTCGTAGATTTCACCGTTCGATGTTAAGTGGCCTTGGAATTTCTTGCCGTACCATGAGGCACGGCCTTTTTCTGTAAAGCCTTTCGCATCACGAACGATTTTGTAATCCGAACCGCGTAGGTTGTAATCGCTGTTACCGCCTAAGCTGTACGGCTCATATTTAGGATGCGCATCCTCAATGTGCTCGACCGAAAGTGGTTTGTCAGGAGCCACGTCGGATTCAAGTTCATAACGGCCGTCTTGCTTTTTTTGGTCGGTAGAAGAACAGCCGGCCAAAATCACAGCAGAGAAGACTAAGGAATATAAAGCGCGTTTTTGCATGGTCTAGGTTGCCTTAGAGAATGCTTTTCGATGCGTATGGATCGACATTAGAATGCCAAAACCAGCCATAAGCGTCACCATCGAGGTACCACCATAACTGATCAACGGTAAAGGTACGCCTACTACAGGTAGGATGCCACTCACCATGCCGATATTTACAAAAATATACACAAAGAAGCTGAGTACAATACTGCCTGCCATCATTCGACCAAACGCAGTTTGCGCTTGGCTAGCGAGGTAGAGACCTCGGCCAATAATAAATAGATAGATGGTTAGTAGGCAAAGAAATCCAATCATACCCCATTCTTCTGCAATTACTGCAAAGATAAAGTCAGTGTGTCGCTCTGGAAGGAATTCCAGTTGTGATTGAGTACCTTGCAACCAACCTTTGCCTGAAATACCACCAGAGCCAATCGCGATTTTACTTTGGATAATGTGGTAGCCCGCACCAAGCGGATCTGATTCTGGGTTAAACAGAGTACGTACGCGAACTTTTTGGTATTCGCGCATCAAGAAGAACCACAGAATAGGAATGAAACCACCGAGCGCGATTGCGGCACCCGCAATGATTTTCCAGCTGATACCTGCCAAGAAGATAACGAAAATACCGGAAGCGGCAATCAGAATCGACGTACCTAAATCAGGCTGTTTTGCGATAAGAATGGTCGGTAAACACACCATAATTAGCGCGACGATGAGTGTTTTGAATGTCGGCGGAAGTGGTTGGCGGCCGATGTAACGCGCGACCATTAACGGCACCGCGAGTTTGAGAAGCTCTGAAGGTTGGAATCGAACGAAGCCAAGGTTTAGCCAGCGCTGAGCACCTTTGGAAGCTTCACCAAAGAACAGCACACCAAACAGCAGCACCACACCACCAACAAACATCAATGGGGCGAGGCTTTCATAGGTTCTGGGTGAAATTTGCGCCAGAACGATCATCACAACCAAAGACAGCACCATACGCATCGCTTGGCGATCCATCATCGCCAAGCTTTGACCACTTGCGCTGTACATAATAACTAGGCCAAAGCCCATCAATGCAAAGATGCCGAGCAATAACGGCAAGTCGATATGGAAGCGTTCAAACAGGGCGCGGTTTTTACCTGTAGAGGGATCCATTTTCATTACTGCGTTACCTCTTCTTTCGCGTTGTTTTGCTCTTCATCAGGTTCTATTTTTTCAGGGCCGATAATGACTCGGTCGAAGATCTTTCTCGCGACTGGTGCACCGTTACTGGAACCACCACCGGCGTTTTCTAGTACGACTGATACCACAACTTCAGGGTCTTCAAATGGGGCAAAGCCAGTGAACAAGGCATGGTCGCGTAAGTGTTCGGCGACCTCATCGGCGTTGTACTCTTCGTCTTCGCCAAGGCCAAATACCTGAGCCGTACCAGACTTACCTGCGGTTTGGTAATCCATGTTGTAGAAAGAGCGACGAGCGGTGCCTTTCGTGCCATGGTTTACTAAACGCATGCCTTCTTTCGCCATATTCCAGTACTTGTCTGGCACATTTTGAATCGGTGGGTAGGTGACGTATTCTGAATTTTCTTGCTCTTCGAAATCACCGCCGTTATCGATGGTGGCTTTCAATAAGTGAGGAGCGGTCACAGCACCTTCGTTGACCAGTACTGAGGTTGCTTTGGCAATCTGCATAGGCGTTGCTGTCCAGTAACCCTGACCGATACCAACCGGAATCGTGTCACCCTTGTACCAAGGCGTTTTATGACGAGCCATCTTCCACTCACGAGTCGGCATGTTGGCCTTACTTTCTTCGTAAATATCGATGCCCGTGTAGTCACCAAAACCAAACATCATCATCCAATTCGAGATGCGGTCGATACCCATGTCATAAGCCACTTGGTAGAAGAAGGTATCGACGGACTCTTCAATCGATTTAATGATATCAACGCGGCCATGGCCCCAACGTAACCAGTCACGGAATGGACGAGTGTCTGAATTTGGAATGCGCCAGTAACCCGGGTCATTACGCGTTGTTTTTGGTGTGATAACCCCTTCTTCCAGAGCGGCTACCGCCATAAATGGCTTGATGGTTGAGGCGGGTGGATAGATACCTAGCGTAGTTCGGTTTACCAACGGGCGATTCTTATCGTTCAGTAGAGCGCGGTATGCTTTGCCAGAAATACCGTGAACGAACGCGTTCGGGTCGTAACTTGGGCTCGATACCATCGCAAGTACGCCGTTGTCTCTTGGATCAAGTACGACAGCACTGCCACGTCGACCATCAAGCAGTTGGTGTACGTAGAGCTGTAGGTTGATATCAAGGTTCAATACGATGTCTTTACCTGGGATCGGTGGTACGTACTTTAAGGTGCGGATCACGCGGCCACGACTGTTGACTTCAACTTCTTGATAGCCCGCGGTTCCGTGCAATAAATCCTCGTAGTACTTTTCAATACCTAACTTACCGATGTCACGAGTCGCTTGGTAGTTGGCATCTTTCTCTTCACGGATCAGACGTTGCATATCACGATCGTTAATGCGCGATACGTAGCCGATAACGTGGGTAAGAACTTCACTGAATGGATAGTAGCGTTTCAGTGTTGCGCTGATTTCCACACCTGGGAATCGGTATTGATTTACCGAGAAGATAGCCACTTGGCTTTCATCTAATTGAGTCAGCAATGGTACCGATTTGAAGCGGCGAGTACGCTTGCGTTCACGATGGAAACGCTCGACCTGTTCTGGTGTGATCTCAAGGATGGTTTGTAGCTCTTTGATCGTACCGTCAATGTCTTTGATTTTTTCTGGAGTCAGTTCCAAGTTGAAGACAGGGCGGTTTTCAGCGAGCAAAATACCGTTGCGGTCATAGATAAGACCACGGTTAGGTGCAATTGGCACCACTTTGATGCGGTTGTCGTTAGAACGGGTTTGGTAGTCTTGGAACTGGTTCACCTGAATGTTGTACATGTTGGCGACCAGCAAGCCCATCAAAATGACGATACCCAGAAAAGCAAAAATAGCGCGACTAGAAAATAGGCGTGCTTCTGCTTGGTAATCTCGAATTTGACTGCGGCGTTTACGAATCATTAACGCTTGTCTCTACAGCTTAGTAGCGATTATTCGCGGTGGTAAGGGTGGTTAGCAGTGATGCTCCACGCTCGGTATAAACTTTCCGCCATCACGATACGCACAAGTGGGTGCGGTAGCGTCAGGGCTGACAGTGACCAACTTTGGTCTGCTGCGGCTTTACATGCTGGAGCTAAACCTTCAGGGCCACCGATCAGAATCGATACGTCACGTCCATCGAGTTTCCACGCTTCCAATTGCTCTGCCAGTTGTGGGGTGTCCCACTTTTTGCCCGGGATATCTAGGGTGACGATACGCGCACCTTTCGGTACGGCTGCCAACATCGCTTCGCCTTCTTTTTGCAAGATACGCGCGATGTCTGCATTTTTGCCGCGTTTGCCCGCAGGGATTTCAACCAACTCGAGTGGCATATCGTGTGGGAAACGACGACGGTATTCTTGAAAACCTTCTTCGACCCATTTTGGCATTTTTGTGCCGACGGCAATTAGTTGAATTTTCAAACGATTAACCCCAGAGTTTTTCTAGTTGGTATAGCTCGCGGTGCTCTTCTTGCATCACGTGAAGCATTGCGTCACCCATATCTAGGACAACCCATTCGCCTTCATTTTCGCCTTCCATACCTAGCGGCTCTAGACCTGCTTTCTTCACTTCAGATGCGACGTGATCAGCGATAGATGAAACGTGACGCTTAGACGTACCAGTACAAATGATCATGTAATCTGTCACGCTTGATTTGCCTTCTACATCTAGAATAACAATCTCTTCCGCTTTCATGTCGTCGGCTTTATCGGCTAAAAAGTCTTTAAGTTCTTCGCGAAGCACTCGGTTTTCCTCGGTATTTTCTTTTCTGTCTGTGGGCGTTTTGAATAATGGTTATCAAAACTGGTCGCGCACTATATCACGCTTTGAATTTTAAATTGCCAGCTTAATATCAGGAGAGCAGGTTTCTAAGCTCAACTGGTGGATCGTTGGCCACACAGATTCATCATATTGGGTTTTGGCTTTTATCTCGGTGTGCGCCAAAAGAGACAAAAGTGCACAAATTCGTGAGGCTGACAGACGAGTCAGCGCAGCATTGTAGAGTGGGCGTTTGTTTTGCCACACTCGATGCTTTTCAAACACCTGACTCATGCCCATTTGGGTTAAGTCACGGTGCATATTCAGTAGTTGGTTGAACTCTTTTTGGATGCTACGGATCAGAATAACGGTTTCTACGCCTTCTGCTTCCAGTTGGCGCAGAATGCGTTGGGCACGGTTGCCTTTGCCAGCAAGCAGAGCATCAATCCAGTGGAACGTTGTAAAGTGGTTATGGCGACTTAGTGCCTCTTCTAAGCGTACAACGGTCAGTTCACCATCAGGATAGAGTAGAGCAAGTTTCTCTAAACTTTGCGATAGCGCGAACAAATTACCTTCGTGCCACTGTGCCAACATTTGCAGTGATTGTTGATCAGCTTTTAGCCCTAAAGCTCGGCATCGTGCTTGGACGAACATTGGTAGACGCTGTAAATCTGGCGTTAAACAGCTTACCCAATCGCCTTTGCCGTTCAGAGCTTTAAACCACTTTGCGTTCTCTTGCGCTTTGGTCAGCTTGCTACCTACAACCACAAGCATGATGTCGTCGTGCAGCATTTCGCATAGGTTGACCAGCTCTTTACTGATCGCTGCGTTAGCTCCTGCCTCTGGCAGCTCCAGCTCAATGAGCTGACGGCTAGAGAATAGGCTTAGCGCCTGGAAGCAATCGTATACTTGATTCCAATCTAAGCTGGCATCGACAGCAAAACGGTGTCTTTCTTCAAAGCCTTGTTGGCGAGCCATGTTTTGGATCGTTTGACGGCTTTCTTGAATCAACAGGGGTTCATTACCAAAGATCAGGTAAACCTGCTTGATGTGTTTCGCTAGATGGTCAGCCAGCTTGTCGGCAAAAATTCGCATTCTGATTAAGAGTTTGTGTTCGTAGAGTTAGCGTTTGTCGCTTCTGGAGTAACGTGGCCTTGTTCGTATTCCGCTCGAACGCGACCAAGCTGACGCATCATTTGGCTCGCCGCTTGTTGACGCATTTCGTCTTCGATAACGTCACGTTCTACCGATTTTGCTAGTGCAGTTAGCGGGTTGTCTAGGTAGTTACGGTTTACCGTTGTCGTAAAGTCTTTTGCGCCGAAGCCTGGAATGGTCACTCGGTATTTCACTACGTAAGTCAGTTCTTTTTCTGCAGCACGGCTGTTTTGGTACAGGGATAGCGTGCGCTCGTCGATGGTTGCTTCAATGAGATGCAGGTTTGGTGTGTTCGAAGATGGTTGAACCAAGTCGACTTTATTCAATTCAAGTTGATCGCGGATGTAGCGCGTAAGAGGGCTGTATTCGTCGTAGCTTGTGAAAGACATTGTGTGCAGTTCTTCCGGAACGGAGTACTCACCACGAAGGTGAAAACCACAGGCAGAAAGAAGCCCCGCTAATACCAATACCACTGGTAGTTTAATCAAAGAGAAAAAGCGCATTGATTGTATTCATCCTAAATTGAAGGGGTTATTTACCTTAAACCACTCGACGTGAATGGTTTGAGGTAAATAAACAGGGTGATGACTCACCCTGTTAAAAGACTCATGCCGAACGAATAAGTTCGCTCGGCGTTGAGTTTTTGCAAGCTGCGTTTCGTTAATAGCGAGAGGCTAGTTTGCAACGATGTTCAATAGTTTACCTGGTACGTAAATGACTTTACGGATAGTTAGGCCATCTAGGAACTTCTTCGCGTTCTCATCGTTTAGACCAAGCTCACGAACTTGCTCTTCTGAAGCGTCAGCAGCAACAATTAGTTTCGCACGTAGCTTACCGTTGATCATTACAACGATAGTCTTCTCGTCTTCAACCAGTGCTTTCTCGTCAAACGTTGGCCAAACTGCGTTATCGATGTCTGATTCACCTAGCGCAGTCCATAGCTCGTATGAGATGTGCGGAGTGATTGGGTAAAGCATTGCAACTACGGCTTTAAGTGCTTCATCAAGGATCGCACGATCTTGTGCTGACTCTTGAGGCGCTTTCGCAAGCTTGTTCATCAGTTCCATGATAGCGGCAATCGCAGTGTTGAATGTTTGACGACGAGCGATATCGTCAGTCACTTTTGCGATTGTCTTGTGAACGTCGCGACGTAGCGCTTTTTGGTCACCAGAAAGTGCAGCTGTATCAACAGACTCAGCAGCGCCTTTTGAAGCGTGAGTGTGAACCAGTTTCCAAACACGTTTCAGGAAGCGGTTAGCACCTTCTACGCCCGACTCTTGCCACTCAAGTGTCATGTCTGCTGGTGAAGCAAACATCATGAATAGACGTACTGTGTCAGCACCGTACTTGTCTACCATCTCTTGTGGGTCGATGCCGTTGTTCTTCGACTTAGACATCTTGATCATGCCTGAGTGTTCAACGTTGCGACCTTCGTTGTCCGTAGCAGAAGTGATGCGACCTTTACCGTCACGCTCAACTTTAACGTCAGTTGGAGCAACCCACTCTTTACCGCCTTTCTCGTTCTCAAAGTAGAACGCGTCTGCTAGTACCATGCCTTGACACAGTAGTTGCTTGAACGGTTCGTCAGACGTTACGTAGCCCGCATCACGTAGCAGTTTGTGGAAGAAGCGAGAGTACAATAGGTGCATACAAGCGTGCTCGATACCACCGATGTACTGGTCTACTGGTAGCCAGTAGTTTGCTTTTTCTGGATCTAGAATGTCGTCAGCTTGTGGTGAACAGTAACGTGCGTAGTACCAAGAAGACTCCATGAACGTATCGAACGTGTCAGTCTCACGTAGAGCAGGTTCGCCGTTGAAGGTTGTCTTCGCCCATTCTTTGTCTGCTTTGATTGGGCTTGTTACGCCGTCCATTACCACGTCTTCTGGAAGAATAACAGGTAGTTGGTCAGCTGGTACTGGGTGAACTTCACCGTCTTCAGTGGTTACCATTGGGATTGGCGCACCCCAGTAACGTTGACGAGATACACCCCAGTCACGTAGACGGAAGTTAACAGTCTTCGTGCCTTTGCCTTCAGCTTCTAGCTTCGCTGCGATTGCATCGAATGCTGCTTGGAATTCTAGACCGTCAAATTCACCTGAATCGAACAGTACACCTTTCTCTGTGTATGCCGCTTCAGAAACGTCTAGCTCGCTGCCATCAACTGGCTTGATAACAGGCACGATATCTAGACCGTACTTAGTTGCGAATTCGAAGTCACGTTGGTCGTGTGCAGGTACTGCCATTACAGCGCCTGTACCGTAGTCCATCAATACGAAGTTTGCTACGTAAACAGGAACTTCACGGCCGTTCAATGGGTGAATAGCAGTAAGGCCTGTTGCCATACCTTTCTTCTCCATTGTAGCCAATTCAGCTTCTGCTACTTTAGTGTTCTTACACTCTTCGATGAACGCTGCTAGTTCTGGGTTGTTCTCTGCTGCGATAGTCGCTAGAGGGTGACCTGCTGCGATACCAACGTAAGTCACACCCATTAGTGTGTCTGGACGTGTTGTGTAAACTTCTAGGTCTTGTTGACCCTTAACTTCAAACTTAAGCTCAACACCTTCAGAACGACCGATCCAGTTGCGCTGCATGGTTTTAACCATTTCTGGCCAACCTTCAAGTTTGTCTAGATCGTCTAGCAACTCTTGAGCGTATTCTGTGATCTTGATGAACCACTGAGGAATTTCTTTTTGCTCTACTGGAGTGTCACAACGCCAGCAGCAGCCGTCTTCAACCTGCTCGTTTGCAAGAACAGTTTGGTCGTTTGGACACCAGTTAACAGAAGAAGTCTTTTTGTAAACCAGACCTTTCTCGTAAAGCTTAGTGAAGAACTCTTGTTCCCAACGGTAGTACTCAGGTGTACATGTTGCGAATTCACGGTTCCAATCGTAACCAAAGCCAAGAAGCTTAAGTTGGTTCTTCATGTATTCGATGTTTTCGTAAGTCCAAGGTGCAGGCGCGGTGTTGTTTTTAACCGCTGCGTTTTCTGCAGGTAGACCAAACGCATCCCAACCGATTGGTTGCATTACGTTTTTGCCTTGTAGGCGTTGGAAACGAGATACTACGTCACCGATGGTGTAGTTGCGCACGTGACCCATGTGCAGTCGGCCACTTGGGTATGGGAACATGGATAGACAGTAGAATTTTTCTTTGTTTGGGTCTTCACTTACAACAAAGGTCTTGTTGTCATCCCAGTGCTTTTGAACTTTCTGTTCAAGGTCTTGTGGATTGTATTGTTCTTGCATCGATGGTATCCGGTTATCTTGGAATTTGTGAGTTCGGTTAGAACAGACTTAAATAGATCGTCATAGAATACCTAAAGCTAGGGATCACAACAATAGCCAATCTATACCCATGCGCCTTGAAGTGACGCTTGGTAGTGGAAAGATGGAGGTCAGTTATGCCTAAACGTAAAGCAGGTTATGAGGAAATGCTCGAGGATGTGATTGAAACCTTGAAGCACAGTCCGGATGAAGTTAACAAAGTATTCGAAACGTCGGGCAAAGTGGTGGATGCTGCCAACGACATGACCAAAGACGAACTCTCACTGATATCCGCCTATGTAAAAGCCGATTTAAAAGAGTTTTCCGACAACTATGAAGAAGGTAAGAGTGGGCCTTTCTATCTCACGATTGCTGATTCAATTTGGCAAGGTCTGCTCGATATTACCGATCGAACCAAAGTGGAATGGGTCGAGCTATTTGATGATTTGGAACATCAAGGGCTTTATGAGGCGGGTGAGGTGATTGGCCTTGGTACTTTAGTCTGTGACGAGTGTGGTCATAAGACGACGTATAATCATCCGACCGTGATCATTCCATGTATCAAGTGCAATCATACTGGCTTTAGTCGTCAGTCACTCAAGCCATAACGTTTGTAGTCGAAAGAACAAAGAATAAAAAAGAGGCCCTAGAGCCTCTTTTTTGCGTTTATGACTTTTTCTTTCTTGGTAACCACCAAGCAAGTAGCAAGCTCAGCGCCGACCAAATGTACAGCGGCCAAGTGCCTACGACGCGGTATGGTGTTTGTCCATCAGTTGGAACAAGTTCTGCACGAAGTACGGCGGTTTCAAACTGAGGGATCTGTTCAATCACTTTGCCTTTGTGGTCTGTTACTGCGGTTACGCCATTGTTGGTAGAGCGAATAAGCGGCTTACCAAGTTCAAGGGCACGCATACGCGCGATTTCCATGTGTTGCAGTGGACCAATCGAATGACCAAACCACGCGTCGTTGGACAGCGTTAGAATGAAATCAGTATCGTCAGTGACGTTTTGGCGTACTTGTTCGCTGAAGATGATCTCGTAGCACAGTGCTGGGTCCATGTGCTTACCGTTCGCCACGATATTTGGCTGAACAAAGTCACCACGACTGAACGATGACATCGGTAAGTTGAAGAATGGTGCTAGTGGACGCAGTACATCTTCAAACGGAACAAACTCACCAAATGGTAATAGGTGGTGTTTGTGGTAGCGCTTATCCATATCAAAGCTGTAGTCGCCGTATGGATTCACACCAAGCGATAGAATGCTGTTGTAGAACTGGCCGTCTTCACCTTGGTTCACGACACCGGTAATGATGGCACTGTTGTTCATCTTCGCGGCGGCATCGATGTTTCTTAGGAAAGATGGTACTTCGATTTCAAACGCAGGAATGGCAGCCTCTGGCCAGACAATGATGTCCGCATCCCAGTTTTCACGAGTTAGATCTGCGTACTTCATGATGGTTGGCCAACGTTGGCTCGGTAACCATTTTAGATTTTGGTCAACGTTACCTTGGATCAGCGCCACTTTGGTGGTGTCTTCAACACGAGGGGTTACCCAGTCGTATTGGCGAATACCAAAGCCCGCACTTAATAGCACCACAGGGATGACGATCATCAACCACTGTTTGTGAACCCAAGCGTAAGCGAGCGCACCGGCGCTGATCATAATGAATAGCGTTAGAAGCTCTACGCCACCAATAGGGGCGAAGCTTGCGAAAGGCGCGTCGATTTGGCTGTAGCCAAGCCATAGCCAAGGGAATCCTGTCATCACCCAACCACGCAGCCAATCAGTAACTAGCCATAACGCTGGAGCTGCCAGGAGGGCTTTGCTTATCGTGAATTCAGGGAAGAACTTATTGCTGAGCCAAGCAAACAAGCCGGTGTAAACCGACAGGTAAGCGATCAGTAGGCCCATTAGGAAGACGTTTGCAATCAGCGGCATACCGCCAAAGCCAGCAATGCTGACGTAAACCCAACTTACACCCGTAGCGAATTGTCCTAAACCCCATGCATAACCGATCCAAAGCGCACGCTTAGGTGACTGGTTTGCAAGAAGAATAAGTAGGATAGCAGGGCTGAGTATGGCGATTGGCCATAACTGGTAAGGGGCAAATGCTAGGGTAGTGGAGGCGCCAACAAAAGCGGCCACTAAGGGCCGCTTGAGGCGATGAAAGAGTACATTCATCATTATATTTTTCTGATATTCCCGTTGTTAGGGTATCGCGTTACTCTTGAGTGGCTTCAACCAGCGTTTCTTCGTCTGGAATCGTCACTTGTAGTTGAATGACACGACGGTTGTCGGCAGCCGTTACTTTGAAGCTGTAAGCATCAATTTCTACGACTTCGCCACGCGATGGTAGGTGACCAAAAGCAGTCATTACCATGCCGCCAACGGTATCCACTTCTTCATCGCTGAAGTTGGTACCGAATGTCTCATTAAACTCTTCAATGGTTGTCAGAGCTCTGACAGCAAACGTGTGTTTGCTTAGCTTACGGATATCGGTTTCTTCATCGTCATCGAACTCATCTTCAATATCCCCTACGATTTCTTCAAGGATATCTTCGATAGTCACTAGACCTGAAACGCCACCGAATTCATCGACTACAATCGCCATGTGATAACGTTCTTCACGGAACTCTTTTAACAGACGGTCGACACGTTTACTTTCCGGTACAACCACTGCTTGTCGAATTACTTCTTCGATATCAAATGGGTTACTGCCTGAGCCCAAGTATTTGAGTAAGTCCTTCGCTAGTAGAATGCCTTCCACATGGTCTTTATCTTCGCTGATCACAGGGTAGCGAGAGTGTTGAGCATCAGTAATTAGCGCGATCAAAGTATCAAGATCGTCTGTGCGCTCAACGGTAACCATTTGCGAACGCGGGATCATGATGTCACGCACGCGCATTTCGGAGATTTCCATAACACCTTCAAGCATGTCTCGGGTGTCGTGGTCAATCAGGTCATTAATTTCAGAGTCGCGGATTACATCTACAAGCTCTTGGCGGTCTTTTGGTTCGCCTTGAAATAGTTGACCTAGACGTTCAAAGAAGGACTTTCTACTCGGACCTTCTGCCTTTTCTTTCTTGCCTTCATTAGAAGAGGGAGAATTATCTTCGTTCATTGTTTCTCAATTAAGTAACGCTATCAGATGTGTGATAGCTCACATAGAAAGACGAGCACGAGATGGTTATCTGGGTGGTTCGTCTTTCCCTGTCGAGCAACCAAAGTTACTCTTTTTCAGCAATATACGGGTCTTCGTAACCCATACCTTGCATGATTTCTGTCTCGAGGGATTCCATCTCTTCAGCTTCATCATCCTCGATATGGTCATAACCTAGCAGATGCAAGCTGCCATGTACAACCATATGCGCCCAATGTGCTAGTAGGGGCTTGTTCTGCTCTACTGCCTCTTTTTCAACAACTTGGCGACAGATAATCAAATCGCCCAGTAGATCCATCTCCATACCTGGTGGTACTTCGAATGGGAAAGATAGCACGTTGGTCGGCTTGTCTTTACCACGGTATTCGTGGTTTAGCTCGTGACTTTCTTGCTCGTCGACAATACGAATCGTCAGTTCCGCTTGTGGTTGGAAAAGAGGAATAGTCTTATCTAGCCACAATTGGAAATCTTGTTCAGAAGGTAAGCCTTCTTCATTTTCGACTGCCAGTTGCAAATCAAGTTCAATTGCCATGGTTATTCCTTAGTTGCCGCGACTTGTGCGCTAAGCTCTGCTTTGGCTGCTTCTAGCAGTTTGGCATCACGTTCTTCACGACGGCGTTTTTCAAACTCTTTACGTTCTTTCTGGTCTTGCGCTTCCCACTTCTCGTAAGCGTTAACGATACGAGCAACCACAGGGTGGCGCACTACGTCGTCAGCTTGGAAGAAGTTAAAGCTGATGTCATCAACTTCGCTCAGTACTTCAATTGCATGACGAAGACCCGATTTTGCACCACGAGGCAAGTCAATCTGAGTGACGTCACCAGTGATAACTGCGCGAGAGTTGAAGCCGATACGCGTTAGGAACATCTTCATCTGCTCGACGGTGGTGTTTTGGCTCTCATCAAGAATGATGAAGGCGTCGTTTAGAGTACGACCACGCATGTAAGCTAGAGGTGCTACCTCAATTACGTTACGTTCAATCAGCTTTTCTACGCGCTCAAAGCCCAGCATTTCAAATAGGGCATCGTACAGAGGACGTAAG
Organism: Vibrio owensii; assembly: GCF_002021755.1. Taxonomy (NCBI): domain Bacteria; kingdom Pseudomonadati; phylum Pseudomonadota; class Gammaproteobacteria; order Vibrionales; family Vibrionaceae; genus Vibrio; species Vibrio owensii. The sequence continues at coordinate 1,070,669 of NZ_CP019959.1, read as the reverse complement.
TAAGGGTCGACTTTCTGGCTCAAATCACCAGGTAGGAAGCCCAGTTTCTCACCCGCTTCAACCGCAGGACGAGTAAGTAGAATACGACGGATCTCTTGGCGCTCTAGTGCGTCAACGGCTGCTGCAACCGCTAGGTAAGTTTTACCTGTACCTGCAGGACCGATACCGAAAGTGATATCGTGCGTCACCATGTTCATCAGGTATTGACCCTGATTTGGTGTACGAGGCTTGATCACGCCTTTCTTAGTTTTTACGAAGACTTCTTTACCGTGTTCGATGTTCGACTCGGTATTTTGCTCCAACACACCTGATTCTTTGATCGCCAGATGGATCTGCTCTGGTTCGATATCAGGCGTTTCGCCGCGGACAGGAGCGGTGTCTACATAAAGAGTTTTCAGAATATCCAGCGCAGCAGCTGCGGTATGAGGTTTACCGACAATGGTGAAAAGTTCGCTACGGTGGTTAATTTCAACGCCTAGGCGACGTTCTAAATGCTTGATGTTGTCATCGAATGGACCGCACAGGCTTGCTAGTCGGCGGTTGTCTGAAGGTTCTAGATTGATTTCTAGCGTTACGATTTTATTGCTCAATGTTGCCTCTCATTTTATGCCACTTAACGAGAGCCTGATAACGACCAGGCTCTCAATGGCTATTTGTACGAGCTTATGGCGTAAAAGTAGCTACACCTAGCTCATCTTCGCGACGTGTTTTCGCCATCATTTGTGTTGGTGAAATCACGCTACGAAGGTCCATGTCTTTTTCTGTACGTACTAGCTCACCACGCAGTGAGTTAGCAAATACATCCGTAATCTTCACGTCAACGAACTGACCGATCAGGTCTGCGCTACCTTCAAAGTTTACTACACGGTTGTTTTCTGTACGAGCACGAAGCTCCATTAGGTTCTTCTTAGAAGGACCTTCAACCAGAACGCGTTGCTCAGTGCCTAGCATTAGGCGAGAGTAGCGCATTGCTTGTGCGTTTACGGTTTGTTGTAGCTCGTATAGACGCTCTTTCTTCACTTGCTCTGATAGGTCACAAGGGTAATCTGCCGCTGGCGTACCTGGACGTGGAGAGAAGATGAAGCTGAAGCTCATGTCAAAGTCCACGTCTTTGATTAGCTTCATTGTGTCTTGGAAATCTTTGTCTGTTTCACCAGGGAAACCAACGATAAAGTCTGAACTGATTTGGATATCAGGACGTGCTTTACGCAGTTTACGGATGATCGACTTGTATTCAATCCCAGTGTGAGGACGTTTCATCATAGTCAGCACTCGGTCACTACCACTTTGCACTGGTAGGTGAAGGAAGCTCACTAGCTCAGGTGTGTCTTCGTATACTGCGATGATGTCATCAGTAAACTCTAATGGGTGGCTTGTTGTAAAGCGGATACGATCAATACCATCGATAGACGCAACCAAACGAAGCAGTTCTGCAAATGAACAGATTTCACCGTCGTGCATAGGACCACGGTACGCGTTTACGTTTTGACCTAGTAGGTTTACTTCACGTACGCCTTGATCTGCTAGCTGTGCGATTTCGAACAGTACGTCATCCATTGGACGGCTTACTTCTTCACCACGAGTGTACGGTACTACACAGTAAGTACAGTACTTAGAACAGCCTTCCATGATAGAAACGAATGCCGTTGCACCTTCAGCACGAGGCTCAGGTAGACGGTCAAATTTTTCGATTTCTGGGAATGAAATGTCCATTACTGGTGCTTCATCCGATTGAGATTGTTTGATCATCTCTGGAAGACGGTGAAGAGTTTGTGGACCAAAAATTACATCAACGTATGGAGCACGTTGACGGATGTGGTCACCTTCTTGAGTTGCTACACAACCACCTACGCCGATAACTACGCCAGGCTTTTTATCTTTTAGTGTCTTCCAACGGCCAAGCTGGTGGAAAACTTTCTCTTGCGCTTTTTCACGGATCGAACAGGTGTTAAGTAGAAGTACGTCTGCTTCCTCTGGCTCTTCGGTCAGCTCATAGCCGTTTGCAGCATTAAGCAGGTCGGCCATTTTTGATGAATCGTATTCGTTCATCTGGCAGCCCCAGGTTTTAATTAGCAGTTTCTTACTCATCTCACTTTCGCTCGTTCAGTTGTTCTTAAATCGGAGAGCTATTGCTCAAATTATAGCCGCCATCTCGGCGGTAAGCGGCGTATTGTACTGCTTTAAAAAGCACCTGACTAGTGATCTGACAAATTCTCTGCAAACCCTGATGAAATCTAGTTTTTTGCCCTATATACAGCAAGGTTTTTTGTTAAACAATTTTGTAAAAATAGCCACGGAACGTACAATTAAAAAACGCCAATTAATCAATATGATGAAGAGCAAAAAATGAACAAGTATGACATCGCCGTAATCGGTGGCGGCATGGTCGGGGCAGCGGTGGCTGTTGGCTTTGCCAAGCAAGGTAGAAGCGTTGTAGTGGTAGAAGGCGCAGAGCCAAAGGCGTTTGAGGCTTCTCAAGCGTTGGATATTCGCGTTTCTGCGATTTCTCATCAGTCAGTGAAGCTACTTGATTCATTAGGTGCATGGTCAGTAATTGAGAGCATGCGAGTGTGTCCTTATCGCCGCTTGGAAACGTGGGAACACCCAGAGTGCCGTACTCGTTTTCACTCTGATGAACTGTCATTGGAGCAGTTAGGATACATTGTTGAAAACCGTCTAATCCAACTAGGCCTTTGGCAAACTTTCGCACAATACGACAACTTAACGGTGATGTGCCCAGAGCGATTGAAAGACATCGAATTTGCCGAGGTAAATTGTGTAACGCTAGAAAGCGGCGAGCAGTTTGAAGCGAGTTGGGTGATTGGTGCCGATGGCGCGAACTCAAAAGTTCGTCAATTGGCGGGTATTGGCGTAACCGCATGGGATTACCGTCAACACTGCATGCTGATCAACGTGAAAACCGAACTTCCTCAGCAAGACATCACTTGGCAGCAATTTACTCCGTCAGGTCCACGCTCGTTCTTGCCACTATGCTCGTTAACTGAAGATGGAAAAGAAGTAGGGCAGGGCTCGCTGGTGTGGTATGACTCGCCAAAACGCATTAAGCAATTGTGCGCGATGACCAAACCTCAGTTAAAAGAAGAGATCCTACGTCATTTCCCTGCAGAATTGGGTGATATCGACGTTTTACAGTTTGGCTCATTCCCATTGACTCGCCGTCATGCTCAAAGTTATTCAAACAAGCATTGCGTGTTAGTGGGCGATTCTGCTCATACAATTAATCCACTTGCTGGGCAAGGCGTGAATCTTGGCTTCAAGGATGTTGATGTCCTGCTTTCAGTGACGGATCAGCAAGAGCAACTTAATGATTCATTACTCGCCAAGTATGAGCGCGCGCGTCGACCAGATAACTTGCTAATGCAAACGGGCATGGATGTGTTCTACAAAGGCTTTAGTAATGATTTAGGGCCACTGAAGTTCGCTCGTAATGCGGCATTAAAGTTGGCGGAAAACTCAGGGCCGATTAAAGCACAAGTATTGAAGTACGCATTGGGTATGTAAGTCTGGATACCCTTAAGCGTCAGGTAGAAAAGCAATAGATAGAAAAAAAGCGAGCCATGAGCTCGCTTTTTTAATTCGATAAATCAGAGATCTACCGAGTCCAGAATCGGAAAAAAGAAAAAACCCAGCAAATTAATGCTGGGTTTTTCAATCATGGTGCGGTCGGAGAGACTTGAACTCTCACACCTTGCGGCGCCAGAACCTAAATCTGGTGCGTCTACCAATTCCGCCACGACCGCATCGTATTTTTTAGTCACTAAGGTAATTGGTATAACCTTAACAACGTTTTGTAATGGCAGGGCTACCTGGATTCGAACCAGGGAATGGCGGCATCAAAAGCCGCTGCCTTACCGCTTGGCGATAGCCCTACAGGTCTTAGTCTTTCAACTAAGTGCTTTCCATTTAAGGAAAGTATGGTGCGGTCGGAGAGACTTGAACTCTCACACCTTGCGGCGCCAGAACCTAAATCTGGTGCGTCTACCAATTCCGCCACGACCGCACCGTGTTTTTTAGTTACTAAGGTGATTGGTATAACCTTAACAACGTTTTGTAATGGCAGGGCTACCTGGATTCGAACCAGGGAATGGCGGCATCAAAAGCCGCTGCCTTACCGCTTGGCGATAGCCCTACAGGTCTTAGTCTTTCAGCTAAGTGCTTTCCGTTTAAGGAAAGTTATGGTGCGGTCGGAGAGACTTGAACTCTCACACCTTGCGGCGCCAGAACCTAAATCTGGTGCGTCTACCAATTCCGCCACGACCGCGCTTTAACGCTTCTGAACAATAGTCTTAAGTATAAACTATTTATCGGAATAAATGGTGGCTACGACGGGATTCGAACCTGTGACCCCATCATTATGAGTGATGTGCTCTAACCAGCTGAGCTACGTAGCCAACAATATGTTTTTAATTAAGATGGTGCGGTCGGAGAGACTTGAACTCTCACACCTCGCGGCGCCAGAACCTAAATCTGGTGCGTCTACCAATTCCGCCACGACCGCATCTTAATTGTTGTTATCGAGAGAATTGGTAAACCTCAATAACGTCCCTTTAAAGGGAGAATAATGGCAGGTCTACCTGGATTCGAACCAGGGAATGGCGGCATCAAAAGCCGCTGCCTTACCGCTTGGCGATAGACCTACGGGCGATAGTCAAAAGACATATCAAATTAGAAAAGTATGGTGCGGTCGGAGAGACTTGAACTCTCACACCTTACGGCGCCAGAACCTAAATCTGGTGCGTCTACCAATTCCGCCACGACCGCGACTTTTCTAAATCATCTAGGAAGTTGGTAAAACCTAGACAATAAAATAAATGGTGGCTACGACGGGATTCGAACCTGTGACCCCATCATTATGAGTGATGTGCTCTAACCAGCTGAGCTACGTAGCCAACAATATGTTTTAACAACATATGTATTCTTTTAATTAAGATGGTGCGGTCGGAGAGACTTGAACTCTCACACCTTGCGGCGCCAGAACCTAAATCTGGTGCGTCTACCAATTCCGCCACGACCGCGTCTTAATTGTTGTTATCGAGAGAATTGCTAAAACCTCAATAACGTCCCTTTAAAGGGAAAATATGGCAGGGCTACCTGGATTCGAACCAGGGAATGGCGGCATCAAAAGCCGCTGCCTTACCGCTTGGCGATAGCCCTACATTGCTCTAATAAAAGAGACTTTAATTATGGTGCGGTCGGAGAGACTTGAACTCTCACACCTTGCGGCGCCAGAACCTAAATCTGGTGCGTCTACCAATTCCGCCACGACCGCATAACTACTGAGTAAACTCAATAATTAAAATAGTGGCAGGTCTACCTGGATTCGAACCAGGGAATGGCGGCATCAAAAGCCGCTGCCTTACCGCTTGGCGATAGACCTGCAGGCAATAAATATATGGTGCGGTCGGAGAGACTTGAACTCTCACACCTTGCGGCGCCAGAACCTAAATCTGGTGCGTCTACCAATTCCGCCACGACCGCATATATTTATTTAGTTTCGATTCAAGATGGTGCGGTCGGAGAGACTTGAACTCTCACACCTTGCGGCGCCAGAACCTAAATCTGGTGCGTCTACCAATTCCGCCACGACCGCATCTTGAAATCTATTAACCATTAGTTAATTGGTAAAAACTAATCGTTGAATTTTCTCTTTCATTAAAGAAAGAATGGTGGCTACGACGGGATTCGAACCTGTGACCCCATCATTATGAGTGATGTGCTCTAACCAGCTGAGCTACGTAGCCATCTTTTTGAGCGAGACAATATAAACCTTCACGCTCTAAGTGACAACCCTTTTTCTTAAAGGAATCTCACTTTGGAAAAATGGCAGGTCTACCTGGATTCGAACCAGGGAATGGCGGCATCAAAAGCCGCTGCCTTACCGCTTGGCGATAGACCTGCAGGCAGTAGTATTTCTACTACTTAAAACATGGTGCGGTCGGAGAGACTTGAACTCTCACACCTTGCGGCGCCAGAACCTAAATCTGGTGCGTCTACCAATTCCGCCACGACCGCATCTATTCCTAACTATTCTAATAAAAGAATGTTTAGGAATGGTGGCTACGACGGGATTCGAACCTGTGACCCCATCATTATGAGTGATGTGCTCTAACCAGCTGAGCTACGTAGCCAATACCATGTTTTTCGTTCTCGTCGCTAAGTTGCCTTGTTGTCGGGAACGGCGCGCATTATGCGAAGTTGAGTGAGATCCGTCAACAGTTTTTTTCAATAAATCCCGCAAAATCCATCGTTCGCTTCCTTTTTAAACAAAGAGGCGCGTTTATGATCTAAAACTGGAAATAAATTGGCTTGGAGCGAGGGAGTTTATTTTCTGTTGTTTATGAAAGGTATAAAAAAAGCCAGCACTATGGCTGGCTTTTTATGTAAATGAAGTGTTTAAAATTCATTCACTTAATTATACGTTGAAGCGGAAGTGTACAACATCACCATCTTTAACGATGTATTCTTTACCTTCTAGACGCCATTTACCTGCATCTTTCGCACCGCTTTCACCGTTGCATTGGATGAAATCGTCGTAACCAACAACTTCTGCACGGATGAAGCCTTTTTCAAAGTCAGTGTGGATCTTCGCTGCTGCTTTTGGCGCGGTTGCACCAACAGGGATTGTCCATGCACGAACTTCTTTCACGCCAGCTGTGAAGTAAGTTTGTAGGTTTAGCAGTTCGTAACCCGCGCGGATAACACGGTTTAGACCTGGTTCTTCGATACCAAGGTCAGCTAGGAACTCTTCACGCTCGTCGTCTTCTAGTTCAGCCATCTCTGATTCGATCGCTGCACATACAGGAACAACAACGTTGTTTTCTTTTGCTGCAAACTCACGTACTGCGTCTAGGTACGCGTTGTCTTCAAAACCATCTTCGTTCACGTTAGCGATGTACATAGTTGGTTTTAGCGTCAGGAAGTTTAGGTAGCCAATTGCTGCTAGTTCTTCTTTCGTAAGCTCAACAGTACGCGCCATGCCACCTTCCGTTAGGATAGGAAGCAGTTTTTCTAGAACAGTTAGTTCGAATTTTGCGTCTTTATCGCCGCCTTTTGCTTTCTTAGCGTTACGCTGAATCGCGCGCTCACAAGAATCAAGGTCAGCCATTGCTAGCTCAAGGTTGATAACTTCAATATCTTCGATTGGAGACACTTTACCTGCAACGTGAACGATGTTGTCGTTTTCGAAACAACGTACAACGTGGCCGATTGCGTCAGTTTCACGGATGTTCGCTAGGAATTTGTTACCTAGACCTTCACCGCGAGATGCACCTGCAACTAGACCAGCGATGTCTACGAATTCCATTGTAGTAGGCAGAACTTTCTGTGGGTTAACGATCTTTGCTAGAGCATCTAGACGTAGATCTGGCACAGGAACCACACCAGTGTTTGGTTCAATGGTACAGAACGGGAAGTTTGCTGCTTCAATACCCGCTTTAGTTAGTGCGTTAAACAGAGTTGATTTACCAACGTTAGGAAGACCAACGATGCCACATTTAAAACCCATGATAGTAACCTTATTCAGCTTTGAACGTGTGGAGGCGATTTTGTGCTTTTGATAGACCATCCTTAATTAGGATATCTAGACAGCGCACTGATTCGTCAGCTGCGGCGTCTAGTAGCTCTTGCTCTTTTGCTGGAGCTTTGCCTAGTACAAAACCTGCCACTTTATCTTTGTGTCCCGGATGGCCGATGCCGATACGAAGACGATAAAAATCTTTGTTATTGCCCAGTTTGCTAATCGTGTCACGCAGACCATTATGGCCACCGTGACCGCCACCTTTCTTAAACTTAGCGACACCTGGCGGTAAGTCTAGCTCGTCATGAGCAACCATGATCTCTTCTGGCTTAATTTGGTAAAACTTCGCGAGTGCTGCGATCGCCTTGCCAGATAGGTTCATGAAGGTGGTTGGGATTAGCAAACGGAGATCCTGGCCATTGACCATAATGCGTCCTGTTAGGCCAAAGAACTTTGGTTCGTTCTTCAGGGTAACGTTGTGAACGCGAGCTAATTCTTCTACAACCCAAGCGCCCGCATTGTGGCGAGTTTTGGCGTATTCTGGTCCCGGATTAGCAAGACCAACAAGAAGTTTGATTGGTTGAGTCAAGGTTAGGATCTCTCTGGAATCTCAAAAAGCGCAGTATGATAGCACAGAATTCTCACAGTGGGCGACCAAGGGATTTTCTGCCTATCGATACAAATAAAAAAACACCCCAAAGAGGGGTGCTTTTAAAATCAGTCTAACTGAAATGTTCGTATTAGTTGAACATTGCAGAGATTGACTCTTCGTTGCTGATACGACGAATCGCTTCAGCTAGCATGCGAGATAGGCTTAGTGTAGTTACTTTGCCAGTTGCAGCCATCTCTTTAGATAGAGAGATAGAGTCAGTTACGATAACTTGGTCAAGAACTGAGTTCTTGATGTTGTCTGCAGCGTTACCAGAGAAAACAGCGTGAGTTGCGTAAGCGAATACACGCTTAGCACCGCGCTCTTTTAGCGCTTCAGCTGCTTTACATAGTGTGCCACCTGTATCGATCATGTCATCAACGATCACACAGTCACGACCTTCAACGTCACCGATTAGGTTCATTACTTCAGAAACGTTTGCACGTGGACGACGCTTGTCAACGATAGCGATGTCGATATCGCCTAGCGCTTTTGCTGTTGCACGAGCACGAACAACGCCACCTAGGTCAGGAGAAACCACTACTGGGTTTTCTAGACCACGAGATTGCATGTCTTCTAGAAGTACTGGCGTACCGAAGATGTTATCAACTGGTACATCGAAGAAGCCTTGGATTTGCTCTGCGTGTAGGTCGATAGTCAGAACGCGGTCAACACCAACGTTAGATAGGAAATCAGCAACAACTTTTGCAGTAATTGGCACACGAGAAGAACGTACACGACGATCTTGGCGAGCGTAGCCGAAGTAAGGAATAACTGCAGTGATACGGCCTGCTGAAGCACGGCGCATTGCATCAATCATAACAACCAGTTCCATTAGGTTGTCGTTAGTCGGTGCACAAGTGGATTGAATGATAAAAACATCGCTACCACGAACATTCTCGTTGATTTGAACTGCAACTTCGCCATCAGAAAAGCGAGAAACAGATGCATCACCTAGAGAGATGTAAAGACGATCAGCAATACGTTGGGCTAGTTCAGGTGTTGCGTTACCAGCAAATAGCTTCATATCAGGCACGGTGGAAACCTCGGGTTTGCGTCCAGTTTTAAATAGGTCGGTGTGAGGCTGATTGGTATTCAGCCAAAGTCTCTTTCAGTGGCGAAACATTGCGCCCTTGAGCGACAAATGCCGAGACTTTATCAGAGAGTTGTGCAAGGATAGTTTCCGCTTCGGTTTTGCTCGAAAATTCAGCAAAAACGCAAGATCCTGTCCCCGTCAATCTTGACGGCGCGTATTGTAGCAGCCATGAAAGTTGCTTATCAACCTCTGGGTAGAGCATTCGTACAATTTTTTCGCAATCGTTTACGCTTGGCGCGTTTAAAAGCGTTTCTAAATCGCGTTTTGGCGTATTTCGGGTCAGATCTGGATGACCGAATATGTCGGCGGTTGCAATGGAAACATTTGGGCGAACAACCAAATACCATTTCTCATCTGGATGAGCCGGAGAAAGTTTCTCACCAACACCTTCCGCAAACGCAGCAAAGCCGCGAACAAAAACGGGTACATCAGCACCAAGCGCAAGGCCTATTTCGGCTAATTCATCATCACTTAAGTGGGTTTGCCATAGGTAGTTCAGTGCAACCAGCGCTGTTGCCGCATTTGAAGAACCGCCACCAATGCCACCGCCCATCGGTAAGATCTTATGAAGATCAATATGGGCACCGTATGAGCAATTTGTGTAGCGTTGCAACGCCGTGGCAGCTTTCCAGATCAAGTTGTCTTTTAGAGGAACACCTTCAATCTCAGGTGAAATGGTGATCTCACCAGAGTTGTTCGCTTGAATGGTGAGTTCATCGCCGTGATCGACGAATTGGAATAGTGTTTGTAGCTCGTGGTAGCCGTTTTCAGTGCGGCCATTGATATAAAGAAAGAGATTCAATTTCGCCGGAGATGGCCAGCGGGTTGAAATATCGATCATTGGGTGATGTTCCATTTTGTGATCACTAAATTAATTTTTACGTCTGCTGTGCTCAGCTTTAACTTGCTTGGTAGAGGCAATGTCTGTTGATGCCATTCAATGTCACCATAGCGTTGATACGCGATGTTCCAATCATTCGGGCCGATCTGTTTATCGAGGGCTTGCAATGTATTGGTTGGTGAAAGCTGGAAAGAGTCTGCATCAGTTGGTAAACCGAGTAGCCAGTCTGGCATGTGGTCGACTGGCATCATCAAACCGGTCAAACGGAAAATGAGTTGGTTAGCATCACGAGCAGAGAGTACTTGATCATCGTACGTTTCGACCGTCGCGCCTTGCGGGGTAATCGTGAGCTTTAATGCGGTTTGACCAAGCAGAGTGGTTAAGCGCAATTGGCTTAAGGCGGAAGAGTGCTTCCAGAAAAAGTTCAGGCTTTGTCTTTGATCAGGGCCAATGTAGCCAAGTTTGCCTGTAGCTTGAAAGTTATCAATGGTTTCCAGTCGCTGTTCGTGCGCTTGCCACTCTACGCTGGTGACACTTTCAGGAACAGAACTACAACCCGCGAGTACTAGGCTCGATAAGAGCAAGATGAGAAAGGAGCGTAAGGTCATGTTTGATGGCTTATTAATCAGTTTCATCGGTAATCGCTCACAACTATAGCATTGAAAAGCCGAGCGAAGGAAAACAAATCCGGCTTACCCTTTCAATAAATGTGTGCTTACAGTAAAATTCTGAACCTATTTTATAACCGATCTCAGAGATACCACGTTAGATGTCCTTGCTTGCTATTGGAATCAATCACAATACAGCGTCTGTTGACTTGCGAGAGAAAGTGGCGTTCGGACCCGATAAATTGGGCCCAGCACTTGAGCAACTCAGAGACCATGAAGCCGTAAATGGCAGTGTGATTGTTTCTACCTGTAACCGTACCGAAGTGTACTGCGACGTGAAGCAAGGAGCGCGAAATAAGCTTATCGACTGGCTAGCCCAGTTCCATCAAGTTAATCAAGAAGACTTGATGCCCAGCCTTTATGTCCATGAAGAGCAAGCGGCGATTAAGCACTTGATGCGTGTTTCTTGCGGCCTTGATTCACTGGTACTAGGTGAGCCTCAGATTTTGGGTCAGGTAAAACAAGCGTTTTCTGATTCCCGAGATCATCAGGCGGTGGATGCGTCGATTGATAAGTTGTTCCAAAAGACTTTCTCAGTCGCAAAACGTGTTCGAACAGAAACTGATATTGGTGGTAACGCCGTGTCGGTGGCTTATGCTGCATGTACACTGGCGAAACACATCTTTGAATCACTGTCTGACTCAACAGTATTGTTGGTTGGCGCAGGTGAAACCATCGAATTGGTGGCGAAGCACTTGGCGTCGAACGGCTGTACTAAGATGATTGTTGCAAACCGTACTCGAGAGCGTGCTCTTGTGTTAGCGGAGCAATTTGGGGCAGAAGTGATCAGCTTGAATGAAATTCCGGACCATTTATCAAGAGCTGACATCGTGATTAGCTCAACGGCGAGCCCACTGCCTATTATTGGTAAGGGGATGGTTGAGACTGCGTTGAAGAAACGTCGTCACCAGCCGATGCTCTTGGTGGATATTGCGGTACCACGTGATGTGGAAGCGCAGGTCAGTGAATTGAATGATGCTTACTTGTATTCGGTGGATGACTTGCAGTCGATCATCGATAGCAACATTGAACAACGTAAAGTAGAAGCGATTCAAGCAGAAGCGATCGTCAGCGAAGAAAGCGCGGCATTTATGACGTGGCTACGTTCACTCCAAGCGGTGGACAGTATTCGTGATTATCGTAAATCGGCCAACGAAATTCGTGAAGATTTGCTAAGTAAGAGCCTACAATCATTGGCAACGGGCGCAGACCCAGAAAAAGTGCTGCGCGAGCTTAGTAATAAACTCACCAACAAACTGATTCACGCTCCAACTCGTGCGCTGCAAAGTGCGGCCGAGCAGGGCGAACCAGCAAAATTAACGGTTATCCGCCAGACCCTTGGTTTGGATGATCTGTAACTCACGCTTTTTATTAAGAAAACGACACTATGAAAGCCTCTATTCTGACTAAGCTAGAAACGCTAGTAGAACGTTACGAAGAAGTTCAACATCTTCTTGGTGATCCTGATGTAATTGGAAATCAGGATAAATTCCGCGCTCTATCAAAAGAGTACTCTCAGCTAGAAGAAGTTACTAATTGCTTCCAAGCGTATCAACAAGCGCAAGATGATCTCATCGCTGCTGAAGATATGGCTAACGAAGACGACGAAGAAATGCGTGAAATGGCGCAGGAAGAAATCAAAGAAGCAAAAGATGCGATCGAGCGTCTGACTGATGAGCTACAAATTCTTCTTCTTCCAAAAGATCCAAACGATGACCGTAACTGTTTCCTTGAAATCCGTGCTGGTGCAGGCGGTGATGAAGCAGGCATCTTCGCGGGTGACTTGTTCCGCATGTACAGCAAATACGCAGAGAAGCGTGGTTGGCGCATCGAAGTGATGTCTTCTAACGAAGCAGAACACGGCGGTTACAAAGAGATGATCGCGAAAGTGAGCGGCGACGGTGCATACGGCGTATTGAAGTTTGAGTCAGGCGGTCACCGTGTACAACGTGTTCCTGCTACAGAATCTCAAGGTCGTGTTCATACTTCTGCGTGTACCGTAGCGGTTATGGCGGAAATCCCAGAAGCGGATCTGCCAGAAATCAAAGCTGCAGACCTGAAAATCGATACTTTCCGTGCATCTGGCGCGGGTGGACAGCACGTTAACACCACGGATTCTGCAATCCGTATTACTCACTTACCAACTGGTACAGTAGTAGAGTGTCAGGACGAGCGCTCACAGCATAAGAACAAAGCGAAAGCGATGGCAGTACTTGCTGCTCGTATCGTTCAAGCGGAGCAAGAGCGTCGTGCGGCAGAAGTGTCTGACACACGTCGTAACCTACTAGGTTCTGGTGACCGTAGTGACCGCATCCGTACTTACAACTACCCACAAGGTCGTGTTTCTGATCACCGTATCAACCTAACCATCTACCGTTTGAACGAAGTGATGGAAGGTGATCTACAAAGCCTGATCGATCCAGTAGTTCAAGAACACCAAGCAGATCAACTAGCGGCGCTAGCTGAGAACGGCTAATCGATGAGCCAAGTTCAATCTATTGAGCAAGCACTGAAAAGTGCGACGGCAATTCTGACAGAAGGCGGCAAAGAGTCGCCTTCTCTCGATGCAGCTGTCCTTCTTTGCCATGTCCTTGGCAAACCAAGAACCTACCTACTGACCTGGCCAGAAAGAGCATTAGAAACCGAGCAACAAGCTCAGTTTGATGCACTATTGGCACGACGCATCGCTGGTGAGCCCGTGGCTTACATTATTGGTGAACGTGAGTTTTGGTCGTTACCTCTTAAAGTCTCGCCATCCACATTGATCCCAAGACCAGATACTGAACGTTTGGTTGAAGTCGCATTAGATAAGACTTTCGGACAAACGGGATCGATCTTAGACCTTGGCACAGGAACTGGCGCGATAGCTTTAGCATTGGCGTCTGAAATGCCAAATCGCCAAGTGATGGGTATCGATCTTAAGCAAGAGGCGAAAGAGCTGGCTGAGCACAATGCGTCGCGATTAAACATCAAAAATGTGACGTTTGATCAAGGTAGTTGGTTCGAACCTATTGCCAGCGGAACAAAGTTTGCTTTAATTGTCTCCAACCCACCGTACATCGACGAAAAAGACCCACACCTCTCTCAAGGAGATGTGCGTTTCGAACCAAAATCGGCGTTGGTTGCCGATGAGAATGGTCTAGCGGATATTCGTCATATCTCTGATCTTGCGCGTCAATATTTGCAAGAGGGTGGGTGGCTCGCTTTCGAACATGGTTATGATCAGGGCGAAGCCGTTCGTGAGATCATGACGCACTTTGGTTTTGAACAAGTCGTTACGGAAAAAGACTATGGTGATAACGATCGAGTGACGCTCGGTTGTTACAAACCGCAATAATAACGAGCAAGTCAGCAGTAACTTATAAAAGAGAAAGAAAATGTACGTAGCTCTAAAACATATTCACTTAGTAACGATCGCATTGAGCGCGACGCTACTATCGATCCGATTTGTATTGTTGATGATGGATTCTCCAAAGCGCAACAATCGCTTCTTGAAAGTTTTCCCACACATTGTTGATACGGCGCTATTGCTGTCAGGTATCGGCCTAATTATGGTGACTGGCTTCATTCCATTTACGGATGCTGCTCCTTGGCTAACCAACAAAATCACTTGTGTGCTTGCGTACATCGCTCTTGGTTTCTTCGCTCTGAAAATGGCGAAAAACAAGTTGCTGAGAATTTTTGCCTTCTTTGGCGCTCTGGGCTGGTTAGTTATGGCCGCCAATATTGCAGTATCTAAAAATCCAAACCTATTTGGGTAATCTTCATGCTTGAGTTTTTTGACGAAGATTTTGACAACATGGCGTTGGTGGAAGGCGCGTTAGAGCTAAACCACTCCATCAACCCAGACACCAATGTCCATTGGGCAAAACTGGAACTAGAACGTCTTTATAAAGAAGCGGAAGCTACCTTGGTTCACGAGACGGATGAAGAACAACGTTTCGAATCGTTTCTGCGCTTATTCTTTTATGAGTGGGGCTTTAAAGGCGACGAGCAAGAGTATTTTATCTCTGACAACAGCTTTATCGACAAGGTGTTGGAGCGTAAAAAAGGTATCCCAGTGAGCCTAGGTGCCATCTTGCTGTACTTGGGTAACCGTCTTGGCTTTCCAATGAAAGGTGTCACCTTTCCGACTCAATTCTTGATCAAAGTGGATTGGATGCACAAAACACCAGACTACATTAACCCGTTTAACGGTGAGTATGTCGGTGAGAAAATCCTCCAAGCTTGGTTGATTGGTCAAGAAGGTCCACTGGCAACATTAAAGCCAGAACACTTTGAAGAAGCGGACAACCCGACTGTGATTGGCCGTTGGTTGGCGTTGATCAAGAGCGCGATGTTACGTGAAGAGCGTTATACATTGGCGCTGCGCTGCACCAATCTTGCGTTGACGTTTGTACCTGATGACCCATACGAAATTCGTGACCGTGGTTTTATCTTCCAGCAGTTGGATTGCCATCAGGTAGCAGTGTCTGATTTTCAGTACTTTATTGACCAATGCCCAGACGATCCGGCATCAGAGCTACTAAAATCACAAGTTAACGCTATGAGCGAAAAGCACGTTACGCTTCACTAATTTTATCGGCATGCTCAAACGTCATGTCGAAGACAGATAAAAGAGAATCAAAATGGAACAGAAAATCGTTAATATTGGCGACATTCAAGTTGCTAACGACAAGCCATTCACCCTATTTGCAGGTATGAACGTTCTTGAGTCTCGTGATCTTGCTATGCAGATCTGTGAGCACTACGTAAAAGTAACGGACAAGCTTGGCATCCC
The DNA here is from genome assembly GCF_002021755.1 of Vibrio owensii. Lineage (NCBI taxonomy): Bacteria > Pseudomonadati > Pseudomonadota > Gammaproteobacteria > Vibrionales > Vibrionaceae > Vibrio > Vibrio owensii. The sequence continues at coordinate 1,055,098 of NZ_CP019959.1, read as the reverse complement.
TTACGTGTTTAAGGCGTCGTTCGACAAAGCAAACCGCAGTTCTGTTCACTCATACCGTGGCCCAGGTCTAGAAGAAGGCATGAAAATCTTCCAAGAACTGAAAGACACGTTCGGCGTGAAGATCATCACTGATGTTCACACTGAAGCGCAAGCTCAACCAGTGGCTGACGTGGTTGACGTTATCCAGCTTCCTGCATTCCTTGCTCGTCAAACTGACCTTGTTGAAGCAATGGCAAAAACAGGTGCGGTGATCAACGTGAAGAAACCTCAGTTCATGAGCCCTGGTCAAGTGGGTAACATCGTTGAGAAGTTTGCAGAGTGTGGTAACGAAAACATCATCCTTTGTGAGCGCGGTTCTTGCCACGGTTACGACAACCTAGTGGTTGATATGCTTGGTTTTGGTGTGATGAAAAACGCATCGAAAGGCAGCCCAATCATATTTGACGTAACGCACTCACTACAAATGCGTGACCCGTCGGGCGCGGCATCTGGCGGTCGTCGTGAGCAGACTGTTGAACTGGCGAAAGCCGGTCTAGCAACAGGTATTGCAGGTCTATTTATTGAAGCGCATCCGAACCCAGATCAAGCACGTTGTGATGGCCCATCTGCGCTGCCGCTAGACAAACTTGAGCCGTTCCTAGCGCAAATGAAATCGCTAGACGATCTAATCAAGAGTTTTGCAGACATCGATATCAAATAATCGATTGTTGTGAATGTTAAAATGAAATGGTCAGCCTATGTGCTGGCCATTTTTGTATCGACACATTGATTCTGCCCCACTATCCTTTTCTCGCTTCTCGCTTCTCGCTTCTCGCTTCTCGCTTCTCGCTTCTCGCTTCTCGCTTCCTTACACCACTTTGATTATGTCTATAATTTGCTTAGATTTGCGGCGAATTGGTTTGCTATGAGTAAAGTGCGTCGCAGAAACATGAAATCAATACCTTAGTGATTTACACTAGCGCCAAGTTTGCGCGTTTTAGCACAATGAGATCCCTGTTTCTTGGTTGCTGAGCGCGTAATGCAGTGGACCCCAGACGATAAAAAGGTAAAACAATGAAGCAACGCCTGATTGTAAAAACCGCTTTGAGCGCAGCTATCTTGGCAACTCTTGCCGGATGTGCCACGCAACCAGCACACGAATGGAATGAAGACACAACTTACAAACTGACCGTACTGCACACCAATGACCACCACGGTCGTTTTTGGCAAAACAAGTACGGTGAGTACGGCATGGCGGCACGTAAAACGCTGATTGATGAACTGCGTGCAGAGATTCAAGCCGAAGGCGGTAGCGTGCTTCTACTATCAGGTGGTGATATCAACACTGGTGTTCCTGAGTCTGACTTACAAGATGCTGAGCCTGACTTCAAAGGCATGAGTAAGATTGGTTACGACGCAATGGCGCTGGGGAACCACGAGTTCGATAACCCACTGGAAGTACTGTTCAAACAGCAAGAGTGGGCAAACTTCCCAATGCTGTCTGCCAATATTTACGACAAAGAAACCGGCGAGCGATTGTTCCAACCTTATGCCATGTTCAACAAGCAAGGCATCAAGATTGCGGTGATTGGCCTAACGACAGAAGACACGGCAAAACTGGGTAACCCAGAATACATCGGCGAGGTTGATTTCCGCGACCCGAAAGAAGAAGCGAAAAAGCTGATTGCTGAACTAAAGCAAACTGAAAAGCCAGATCTTATCTTCGCAGTGACACACATGGGTCACTACGAAAACGGCAACCGTGGTGTGAATGCTCCCGGTGACGTGGCCTTGGCTCGCTACCTAAATGAAGGTGATTTGGACATGATTGTGGGTGGTCACTCACAAGAGCCAGTTTGTATGGAAGGCCCTAACGTCATTAAGAAGAACTTTAAGCCGGGTGACGAATGTAAGCCAGATGAGCAAAACGGTACTTACATTGTGCAAGCGTACGAGTGGGGTAAGTACGTTGGTCGTGCTGATTACGAGTTCCGCAACGGCGAATTGTCGATGGTGAGCTACGATCTGATTCCGGTTAACTTGAAGAAGAAAATCAAAGTGAACGGTGAGTCTCAACGTGTCTTGGTTCAAGATGAAATCGCACAAGACTCAGCAATGTTGGATTTCCTTCGCCCTTACCAAGAAAAAGGTCAGGGTCAGTTGAATGTGAAAATTGCCGAATCTAACGGCAAATTGGAAGGTGACCGCAACGTTGTTCGTTTCCAACAAACTAACCTTGGTCGTTTGATTGCAACAGCTCACATGGAGCGCGCTAAAGCGGATTTTGCTGTGATGAACTCAGGCGGTGTTCGTGATTCGATTGAAGCAGGCGACATCACCTACAAAGACGTGCTGACGGTTCAGCCATTTGGCAACATGGTGTCTTACGTCGATATGTCGGGTAAAGAAGTGCTCGATTACTTAAACGTCGTAGCGACAAAGCCTGTTGACTCTGGTGCTTACGCTCAGTTTGCTGGCATTACCATGACGGTTGAAAATGGCAAAGTATCGAATGTTTTTATCGGTGAAAAACAGCTTCGCCTAGATGGTCAATACCGCTTTACCGTACCAAGCTACAACGCGTCAGGTGGTGATGGTTACCCGAAAGTGAATACTCATCCGGGTTACGTCAACACGGGCTTTACGGATGCTGAAGTACTGAAAGAATTCTTGGAATCACACAGTCCAATTGATGTAAATGAGTACGCGCCTTCTGGTGACATCGTTTACAAGTAAAAAGCGATTGACTCAAAGTCGCTGATACCATTAACTTAAAGCGCTGCTCCTCACTAGGTGCAGCGTTTTTTGTTTTATAAGGAGAATCTTGATGACTCCGGCCATTAATCTTGCGAAAAAGAAAAAAGTTACACACACCATTCACCAATACGAGCACGATCCAAGAGCAGACAGCTATGGACTAGAAGCGGCTGAGGTATTGGGACAAGATCCAAAGAAAGTATTCAAAACCTTGTTGTTCTGTTTGAATGGTGAGCCAAAGAACCTTGCAGTTGCGATTATCCCTGTTGATCAAAAGCTGAACCTAAAACTGGCGGCGAAAGCAGCGAAGGGCAAAAAGGCTGATATGGCCGATCCCGAAATCGCGCAAAAGACCACAGGTTATGTTGTTGGTGGGATTAGCCCACTGGGGCAGAAGAAAGCACTACCGACTTTTTTGCACGAAAGCGCAACAGAGCAAGACACAATCTGTGTGAGCGCAGGTAAACGTGGTTTAGAAATCGAGTTAGCACCGAAAGATTTACTGAGCTTAACTCGCGGGCAGTTTGCCCCTCTTTGCCTGTAAATACATGACAAATAAAAAGGACGCCCATGAGCGTCCTTTTTTGATTTATCCAGTCAGTGAAGCGTTACTTCTTCAGACTCAATGTACCACCAGTGCGTTTAGCTGGTTTGCTTGGCTTCGCGGCATTTGGGTTCATGTAATGCTGCTTCGGCTTACTCGGTGATTGAGGTTTGTTTGCTGAGTGCGTATTGCTCGATGCATCTGGTTTACGGTGCGATTTACCATGCTCGCCTTGCGGTCTGCTGCGTTCACCTTGTGGTTTCGCTTTGTAATGCTCTTTTGCTGGGCGTCCATCTTCATCATCACGCTGACGGCGCTGTTGGCCTTTTTTCGAGTTCGGGGCATGACGGAATTCATCCGCGTTGTTACCACGGAACGTGCGTGTTTTTTGGTTGCGGCGCGCCGTTGAACCTTGGTTCTCTTCACGGCTATCAAATAGCTTCGCGTCGGTCGCTTTACGGATGTTGCGGCCTCTAGAATCTGTTTTTGATGCTTCTTCTGTACCCACAGAGCCCTCACACATTGCTAGGATCTCTGCCACTTCGTCGTCACTCAGGTAACGCCATTTACCGTTAGGAATGCCATCAAGTGAGATGTTCATAATACGTACGCGACGCAGCTTGAATACTTCGTAGCCTAGCGCTTCACACATACGACGGATCTGACGGTTCAAACCTTGAGTCAGTACGATACGGAAAGAGAATTTGGTCTCTTTCTCTACTTTACAAGGCAGAGTAACCGTATCGAGGATCTTCACACCGCTCGACATCTGCTTGAGGAATTCACCCGTGATTGGTTTGTCGACACGTACTACGTATTCTTTCTCGTGGTTGTTACCCGCACGCAGAATCTTGTTTACGATGTCGCCATCGTTAGTAAGGAAGATCAAACCATCGGAAGGTTTATCCAGACGACCGATAGGGAAGATACGCTTTTTGTGGCCGATGAAATCAACGATGTTACCCGGAATATCACGCTCAGTAGTACAAGTGATACCGGTTGGTTTGTTCAACGCGATGTAAATTGGTTTTTCTTTCGCTGCAACAGGGTTGCCATCAACACAAACATCATCGCCTGGCAGTACTTTTGTGCCCATCTCTGGTTGTTGACCATTAATAGTGACACGGCCTTGCTCGATAAGACGGTCTGCTTCACGACGCGAGCAAAAGCCCGTTTCGCTGATGTATTTGTTTAAGCGTTTTGCGTTGTCTTGTGACATGTGAGTCTCCTAACGTTTCACAACGGCGGTTAATAGAAGTACCTGCTGCTAATTAAAGCAGCAAGGTGAGATAAGGTCGGGCATTCTAGCACCGAGATTCCGGTTAGCCTAAACGTTTTTGATGACGTTCACGCGTCTCCATTTTCTTTTCAGCACTCTTTCTTAATAGAACGTACACAGCACCGCTGCCACCGTGGAATCGTTGTGCACTGTGAACACATTGCACTTCTCGGATTTGTTGTAGCCAACTCGCGACAAAACTCTTCATTAGTGCTGGTGGATTTGAACGTTCGCCACGACCATGTACGATCACCACGGTACGGATATCCATCTCAATACATTGTTTGAGGAATTTAACGACTTCGTCGCGCGCTTCTTTTAGCGTTTTACGGTGCAGGTCAAGTCGAGCTTGGATGGGGTACTTACCAAGGCGCAGTTTTCTGTATACGCCATCTTGTACACCATCGCGTTTGAACTCGATAAAGTCATCGGGTTTGAGCATTTCTGCATGGTCAATCGACAAGTATTCAGGATCATCTTCAGTGAGCCAAATCGCGGCTTCGCGCTTCGCCAATTGAGCATCTGTCACGTGATGCACTTTTTTATGGTTAGCGGTGTCTTGGTCGATAGGCTTTACATCGCCCATCATCTGTTGGAACAGATCAAAATCGTCGTCTTGAGACATAACGGCAATCTCATAAAGAACAGGGTAGGAATAGTAAGATTATATCAATGAGTGGTGTATTGGGATCAAATAAAAAACCGGAGTGGGCAAGTAACCAACTCCGGTGCAAAGCGTTTCTAGAGCTAAGCGAGATCTAGTGAGGAGATTTGTCGTTCATAACCTTGTACACGAAGAAACCGCCGTAAAACAGCATTAGACCAATTGCCCCAAAGATTACAATCATTGACGATAGTCCCACCGCATTACCAAATAGGAGATCAAGCCAAAAGTCCATATGTTTCCTCCAAGATATTTCCGACATGGATAACGTTAATGGGTGGTGTTTTTTTGCACACTGATCTGGATCAATTATGTTGCCGAGGTTAATAATCTGTATTTTATTGTGGGTTCTTAGTCACATTTTACGTGCTAGTGTTCAGTAAATCGTCAATCGAATTAAGACATTAGGTTTTTTTGTAAAAAGCGCTTGCGTCTCTCTAAAGAATCCGTAATATACGCATCCGTTGACGGGGATAAGTCCTCAGTTAAACATCTCGGTGAATAGCGCAGCTTGGTAGCGCATCTGGTTTGGGACCAGAGGGTCGGGGGTTCGAATCCCTCTTCACCGACCACTTTTAGAAAAGCCGCAACAGAAATGTTGCGGCTTTTTGCGTTTTACGGCTTTTCGAATCGAGAACGCTTCGCTTCGGGAACGGACTTCGTCCTTCGAGATGCGAGATAGGGAAAGCTACGCTCCGAGAGTCGGGAGCGCTTCGCTTTGGGAATCGAGGGGGACTCTTTGAGAATAAAGATAAAAAGTATCTTTATTAAGAAGGGGGTTGACGGGACTTGTTCCCGAATCCCGCATATAAAAAGCTATTGATTAGATATCGCAGTCTGCCTTACGTGTATTGCCAAGTGGTTCAATCGTAAAGCCGCGTTTTTCGAGCAAGTCAATCAGGTTGTCTTTACCGACCAAGTGCAAGCTGCCGACAACAATTGTGTATTGGCCTGACTTCTTCGGTAGCACGCTGCCAGAATCTAATTTCTCAGCCCAATCTCGGTTGCGGTCATACAAGAAAGCTTCGCTGAACTCATCGCTCGATTGTTCACTCATGGATGCTTCTTCTAATGTGCTGCCGTCTCCGCTTTTCCAGCTGTCGATTAAGCACTGCACCAATTTTTCACCGCCATCGTATTCTTCAATCGAAGAAAGCAGTAGCTCTTTACCACCATCTTTTTGTCCCGCGATTAAATCCAACTGAAACTGCACACTTTCCAAAGGCAGCACCGGCACTTGCTTTTTATCGGCTAGGTTAATCAAGTGCATGTCGACGCCTTGGTCGGATGCATAACCCAGTTTGTTTACCAACATCAATTGAATGGTTAAAGCCGCAGACCATGGCGGCACATTGAGCAACTGTGCTTCTTGTAGGCCTAAGTCATTGGCTATCTCGGCAAGGTGTTTGCGCTGGGTTCTATCTAAAACATCTTTGGCAAGAAAGTCGGTTTTTGGGTACGTCACGCCTTCGGTATTTCGAACGTCGGCTTCGATGATTAAGCCATCACTGTTTTTGAGGAACTGAGTGACGGCTTTTGGCAGTGGGTACATGGTTTTGTCACCCACATGGACGGAGCCAATAATCATGTATTCCATGTCGCCTTTCTTTGCTAGCCAATGCTGTGGCTCGGCTTGAACTGAATAAGAAGTAAAAAAGACGATCAGAGATGACATTACGGACAAAAGTCGAAACATATTTTGCTCCTCGAATTCAATATGCATCTTATCTATAACACGGTTCGGCAAAATCGTCATTTTTAAAAATATTGACGAGTTTTAACGGCGGAGAAATGAGAGCTAATTCACGAAAGCGTTTCAATTGAGTTTGTTGTTAATGGTTCACTTAATAACCAATAGTGATCAAAATCCTATAAAACCAGTCGAACCCCATCAATATTCGTGATTGAGATCGCAACAAACTCGTCAAAAAAAGTTGGTCGTTTTTAACGTTTTAATTAAGTGATTGAAATTAATATGTTTATATTTTTCTGCTTGAAGCTGAATTTGAGCTGGATCACTTCTTAGTTCCATTAATTTTACGCTTAGAAATAACTGCTTGTATGTTGAATGCAACTGTTAAGCGCCTCGCATTTAGGTGCTCACCATTTTTGATAAATGTCGTTTTGAACCACTGACTTTTTGGGGAAAGTAAGATGTTGAAACATAGTCTGATTGCTGCTTCTGTTATCGCTACATTGGCAGGTTGCTCTTCACTACAGAACTCTGAGCAACAAGTTGTAAACTCATTGGCTGACAACCTTGATATTCAATATGAAGTGTTGACTAACCACGGCGCAAATGAAGGTCTTGCATGTCAAGACATGGGTGCTGAGTGGGCGTCTTGTAACAAAGTAAACATGACGCTAGTTAACCAAGGTGAAGCGGTTGACTCTAAAGATTGGGCTATTTACTTCCACAGCATTCGTCTGATTCTGGATGTTGAAAACGAACAGTTCAAAATCTCTCGCGTAACGGGTGACCTACACAAACTAGAACCGACAGATAAGTTTGATGGTTTTGCTGCGGGTGAAGAGGTTGTGCTTCCTCTTGTTGCTGAATACTGGCAGCTATTTGAAACTGACTTCATGCCAGGCGCGTTTGTTGCTGCACCAAATGCAGAGCCTAAGATGATCGCTTCTCTTAACACAGAAGACGTTGCATCTTTCGTTACTGGCCTTGAGGGCAACAACCTTAAACGTACGCCAGATGACAACAACGTATTTGCAAACGCTGTGTCTCGTTTCGAGAAGAACGAAGACCTAGCAAAACAAGACGTATCAACCACGTTACTACCAACGCCAATGTCTGTTGAAGCAGGTAAAGGTACGGTAGATATCGCGGCGGGTATTGCGCTGCCTAAAGACGCATTCGATGCGACTCAATACGCAGCAATTCAAGATCGTGCAGAAGTGGTAGGTGTGGATGTTCGTGGTGATCTTCCTGTAAGCATCACTGTTGTTCCTGCAGACTTCACCGGTGAATTAGCAAAATCTGGTGCTTACGAAATGAGCATCAAAGGCGACGGTATTGCGATTAAAGCGTTTGACCAAGCAGGTGCTTTCTACGCAGTACAATCTATCTTTGGCCTGGTAGATAGCCAAAATGCTGATTCTCTACCACAACTGTCTATTAAAGATGCGCCGCGTTTTGATTACCGTGGTGTGATGGTGGACGTGGCTCGTAACTTCCACTCTAAAGACGCAATTCTTGCAACGCTTGACCAAATGGCAGCGTACAAGATGAACAAATTACACCTTCACCTAACGGATGATGAAGGCTGGCGTTTAGAAATCCCGGGTCTGCCTGAGCTGACTGAAGTGGGTGCTAACCGTTGTTTCGATTTGGAAGAGAAAAGCTGTTTACTGCCTCAGCTTGGCTCGGGTGCAACGACAGACAACTTTGGTTCTGGCTTCTTCAGCAAAGCAGACTACGTGGAGATCTTGAAGTACGCGAAAGCGCGTAACATCGAAGTGATTCCTGAAATTGATATGCCAGCGCACGCTCGTGCAGCAGTGGTATCAATGGAAGCACGTTACGACCGCCTAATGGAAGAAGGTAAAGAAGCAGAAGCGAACGAGTACCGCCTGATGGATCCTCAAGATACATCAAACGTAACGACGGTTCAGTTCTACAATAAGCAAAGCTTCATCAACCCATGTATGGAATCTTCGACTCGCTTTGTTGATAAAGTGATTTCAGAAGTAGCAGCAATGCACCAAGAAGCGGGCACGCCGCTAACAACATGGCACTTTGGTGGTGACGAAGCGAAGAACATCAAACTAGGTGCTGGTTTCCAAGATGTGAACGCTGAAGACAAAGTAAGCTGGAAAGGTACGATTGACCTGTCTAAACAAGACAAGCCATTCGCACAATCTCCACAATGTCAGACGCTAATTGCAGACGGTACGGTAAGCGACTTTGCTCATCTACCAAGCCACTTTGCAGAAGAAGTGTCTAAGATTGTGGCAGAGAAGGGCATTCCAAACTTCCAAGCTTGGCAAGATGGTCTTAAATACAGTGAAGGCGAGAAAGCGTTCGCAACAGAAAACACACGTGTTAACTTCTGGGACGTTCTTTACTGGGGTGGCACATCATCAGTGTACGAGTGGTCTAAGAAAGGTTACGACGTGATCGTTTCTAACCCAGACTACGTGTACATGGACATGCCATACGAAGTTGACCCAAAAGAGCGTGGTTACTACTGGGCAACACGTGCAACAGATACTCGTAAGATGTTTGGTTTTGCACCAGAGAACATGCCTCAGAACGCAGAAACCTCTGTAGACCGTGATGGCAATGGCTTCACTGGTAAAGGTGAAATCGAAGCGAAACCTTTCTACGGTCTATCAGCACAGCTTTGGTCAGAGACAGTACGTAACGACGAGCAATACGAGTACATGGTATTCCCTCGCGTACTAGCAGCCGCTGAGCGTGCATGGCACCGTGCTGATTGGGAAAACGACTACAAAGTGGGTGTTGAATACTCGCAAAACTCTAACTTAGTAGACAAAGCTGCGCTAAACCAAGACTACAACCGCTTTGCGAACGTACTTGGCCAACGTGAACTGGCTAAGCTAGAGAAATCAGGTATCGACTACCGCCTACCTGTACCAGGTGCGAAAGTAGAAGATGGCAAGCTAGCAATGAACGTTCAGTTCCCAGGTGTGAAGCTTCAATACTCTCTAGATGGCAAGAACTGGCTAACTTACGCAGACAATGCTCGTCCAAATGTGAAAGGTGAAGTGTTTATTCGCTCTGTATCTGCAACAGGCGAGAAGACAAGCCGCGTGACTAGCGTGAAGTAATTCTGCTAATCATTCACTAAAATCATTGTTCCTTACTCAAAGCCCTCAACTTATGTTGAGGGCTTTGTTTATTTTTCTGCGGAAAATAAGCGTGATCAATGTCTGATTATTTTTTACTGATAATTAAGTTCGTAATTTAGAAAGAAAAGAATAGTGTGATCTTGATGCTTGTTTAGTGCTTGATTTGAGAGTGTAACTAGCCTGACTTCACACTTTATTTTTTTGACGAATTTTTAGGTTTTATAGCAAGATTCTGTATTTAATAAACTTTTTTGGATTTCGAAAATGTTGATTTGAATTGGATCACTGTTTTAAACGATTTATTTTTCAATGCGAATTAAATTGCGCAGTATTGCTGTCGCCAGGGAGGCACATCCCAATGTTTGCGATGAAGGGCAAGTGATAGCCGGACATCTCATCGCATAACGTGAACAAATAAAGGCAGTAATTATGAAAAACGTTTTTGCACTAAGTGCACTTTCTCTTGTTTTCGCATCAAGCGCTTTCGCAGGCTCATCTTACGTAACGGGTAACATCCAATTCCACGATGATGGCCGAATTCACGGTTCGGACATGACATCAACGCTAGAAGCAGGCCACACTTTCGATAACCAATTCGGCGGCTTCACGGTTTACACTGAGTTTGACGGCATTCAACTAGGTAAACTAGAAACTGAAAACGGCGGCGCAGGTAACACAACACCAGCAATCACTGTGGGTGGTGAGCAAGCATTTAACATCACTGATCACCTATGGGTTGCAGCAGGATACCAACACCTATTCTCTGCGGGTGAGAGCATCCAATACCGTCCTTTGGTTAAAATCGGCTACAACTTCGATAACGGTATCTCGCTAAGCAACCGTACTCGTGCACACATTGATGCAACAGACGCTGATGCAGATACAGATTACCGCATGGATAACCGCATTGGTTACGCGATGAATGAAGACGTGACCTTCAGCTACAACAACGTTTACATGATTGAAGCAGAGACCATGGACCACGAGTTGCGTGCAACATGGACTCGTAAAGGCGTACAGCCATACTTTGAGTTCCGTAGCCAAGCTCACGGTGCAGAAAACTCAGCGGGTGACAGCCTAGTGAACAACGCGTTCGTGTTCGGTGCGTCTTACGGCTTCTAATTAAAAAGTTTGTCTTAACTGTCCATTAAGAAAAAGCCCAACGGTTTGAATCGCTGGGCTTTGTTTTTATTGGTCGTTACCTTTGTGGTAGCGGTATTCGTAAACCTGACCTTTCTCGTTGTAGGCGTAAACAGCGTAGCTGTCTTTCTTATCGCCGTACTCCATGCCCGGTGAGCCCATTGGCATACCCGGTACAGTCAGGCCTTTTGCATTTCGAGGTGGGTTTTCCAAAAACGCTTTAATGTCGTCTGCAGGAATATGACCTTCAAATACGTAGCCATCGATCTCTGCGGTGTGGCAAGAGTAAAGCTGTTCGTTCTTGATGCCCAAATCGCGTTTGATCGCATTCATGTCATCATGCAGCTTCTCTTCCACAGTAAAGCCGTTCTCTTCCATGTGTTTTGTCCATTCGCCACAGCAGCCACAGTATGGCGATTTGTGGTTGATGACATCAGCGGCTAATACGTTCGCCGATGTGACAGCAAGCATTGTAAAGGTCAATAGTTTCAACTTCATAATATCCTCGAGAAGAAGTGTCGCTTACTTAATGGTAAACAGTCGTAGTCGATTTGCATTACTGACGACCGTGATTGAAGACAGTGCCATCGCTGCACCAGCAACGACAGGACTGAGCAAAAATCCAAACGCTGGGTAAAGTACGCCTGCGGCGATAGGGATACCCAACGAGTTATAAACAAAGGCGCCGAACAAGTTTTGTTTCATGTTCTTAAGTGTCGCGCGCGAAAGTTCAATCGCATGCACAACGGCCATTGGTGATGTATTGAGAATGGTCATTTGTGAGCTTTCGATTGCAACGTCACTGCCACTTCCCATTGCGACACCAAGATCCGCCAGCGCAAGGGCTGGCGCGTCATTGATGCCATCACCGATCATCGCCACTGTGCGGCCTTGAGATTGCAGCAGTTTAATATGTTGTGCTTTCTCGTCGGGCATCACTTGAGCGATGACTTCATCCATGCCGAGCTCTTTACCGATAGCATTGGCTACGTGTTGGTTGTCGCCTGTGAGCATGACGGTTTTTATGCCCTGCGATTTTAATGCAGACACCGCTTGCTTGGCATCAGATTTAATCGGGTCAGCGATGGCAATTAAACCAATCAGTTCATTGTTCAGAGCCACAGCCACTGGTGTCCATGCGTTGTTTGCACAATCTTCAATCGCTTGCTTCATTGAGCTGGTATCAATCTGCTCGGTTTGCATAAATTGCAATGAGCCAATGAGTAGCGGTTGTGCTTGGTAAGTCGCGGTGATGCCACGGCCACGAATGTTCTCGAATGCGCTCAATTCAACACTTTCAGTCTTGTGCTTTCTCGCGTAATCACACACGGCTTTTGCCAATGGGTGCTCCGATTGACGCTCTGCCGCGAATGCCAGAGCAAGCATGTGCTCTTGGCTGGTGGCGTGAGTAAACACTTGCTGCACACTCGGTTTACCTTGAGTAAGCGTGCCAGTTTTATCGAATACGACCGTGTCGATTTTGCTCGCCAACTGCAGTGCGTCAGCGTCTTTGATCAGAATGCCGAGCTCTGCGGCTTTACCGACACCAACGGTGACCGACAATGGCGTTGCTAAGCCTAGCGCACAAGGGCAGGCGATGATCAGTACGGTGGTCGTTACCACAAGCATGTAGCTGGCTTTAGGTTCTGGACCTACGGCAAACCAAACCAAAGCAGCAAGGATTGCGATGCCGACCACGACCGGAACAAATACCGATGAAATCTGGTCTGCTAATTTGGCAATGGCAGGCTTACTGCTTTGCGCTGTGCGTACCATGCGAATGATTCGAGCCAGCATGGTGTTCGCGCCGATGCCCGTTGCTTCAATGACTAATCCACCATCGGTATTTAATGTACCGGCAGACACTTGTGCATCTTGCGCTTTTAACACTGGTACGGGTTCACCGGTTAGCATCGATTCATCAATGTACGATTCACCCTGTATCACAACGCCATCTACTGGCACCTTCTCGCCCGGTTTGATGCGCAGTTTCATGCCTAGCGTGATTTGCTCAACTGCGATCTGCTGGTCACCTTGTTCTGTAATCGCAGTCGCTTGCTGAGGTTGCAGGTTAATCAGAGCCTGCAATGAGCGTGTTGTGTTGGCTTTGGCTTTTGCTTCTATATAGTGACCAAGAGAAATTAAGCCGATGATCATTGCGCTCGCTTCAAAGTACACGTGGCGTGAAGCAAGAGGGAACCAGTCTGGGAAAATCACCACAAGCATTGAATAGAACCACGCCGCACCAGTACCTAGCGCTACTAAGGTGTCCATGGTGGCGCGTTTGTGAGTGGCTGCTAACCATGCGTTAGTAAAGAAGTGCTTACCCGCGGTTGCAAGCAGTAAGAGACACAGAATACCAATCGCGCCCCAAGCTAGCTGGTCGTTCGTATTGCGAATCACCATGTTGCCGCCAAACACTCCCCACAACATCAGTGGCGCACCGACAACTAAGCCAGCAATAGCATCTAGCTTGAAGCGTTTTTGTTGGGCAAGTTGTTGAGCTGCTTGCTTTTCTTGTTGGGTTGCTGCGTCTTGCAAGATCTCTGCTTGGTAACCGGCCTGTTTTACGGATTCAACGATCGCTTGGTGAATGGCTTCTGTATCTTGAGTGGCGAACACTAATGCACTTTGCTCAGCAAGGTTTACTTGTGCTTTCTCAATGTCTTCTACTTTAGTAAGTGCTTTTTCTACTGAAGAGACGCAACTCGCACAAGTCATGCCTTGAATCAGCATTTGCAATTGAATACTCGCTGGTGGCACCTGTACATCTTTAATATTGCTTTGCTTTTCTGCCTGTTTAATCTCTGGTGAGCTTTCTTCTTCTACTTCAATAGAATCAAGGCTAGCGGTATAGCCAAGAGTTGCCACAAGATCGATCACTTGCTGCTCTGAGAGTAGGGTTGTGATATCGAGTTGGGTTGTCGATGCTTGAAACGCAATGACGTCTTGATTCGCTTCTAATAAAGAAGAGAGCTTCTTCACGCAGCCGCCGCAGCTCAATCCAGCTAGGTGGAACTGATATTGATGTCCTGCGTGATAACCCAGCGATTCTATGGATTCAACAATAGAAGAAAGAGGGGACTCGGTTTTCACCTCAACCATGGTCGGGGACAAATTGATGATCTCAACACTGTGATTGGTATGTAAAGCTTTCTCAACTTTTCTCGCACAGCCCATGCAGTTGAGCCCTGACATAGGTACAACGAACTGATACATAATTTGTCCTCAATAATAGTAATGAGCAGAGCATAAACCTTCCTGCAAGGGGAAGGTCAAGTTTTTCGACGCGAAACAAATTCGTCAAAATCGACGTTATTGCACAGCCTTTGTGCAGGGATTGTTGCGAGTTATCTCAAAGTTTTTTCTCTCTGAATATAAAGTTCCGTTAAAACGCCTAAAAGTTGAGTGAAGGCGCTCACGATTTTTGAGCTTTTTATATAAAAACAGAGAGAGATTGAGTGGTTTTGACGTTTTTATATTTTTATTTTCCACTATAAGTTATTGTTAATTATTGGTTTATATTGCTTTTGATCTTCTGATTTTGAACTTGCTCAGATTGCGGTTTGGAAAGTTTTTTACTGCGAAAAAAGTTTGTCATATTTGCCCCGTCCACACATTGTTTCAAGTTCCTGCAATGTCCTAGTTAGCGAATTTGAAAATGGAAAAAACTAAAAATATAGGGGTTAAAAATGTCTTACCTAAAGAAAAGCCTACTTGCTACTGCAATCACAGGCATGATGTTCAGTGGTTCAGCTTTTGCTGATGGTGCAAACAGTGATGCAGCGAAAGAGTACCTAACTAAAGACTCTTTCTCTTACGAAGTTTACGGCATTATCGCGATGCAGGCCGCGTACCGCGATTACGATTCTGGTAGCAAAGCAACTGACGACGATTTGGGCGGCATGCAGCTAAACAACGAATCACGTATCGGCTTCCGTGGTAAAAAGCAATTCGCTAACTTTGAACCAACGTTCATTTGGCAAATCGAAGGTGGCTACGTAGACCCAAGCTTCGGTGGTGAAGGTGCAGGTCTTGGTGAGCGTGACACATTCGTAGGTTTTGAAAGCGCGTCTTGGGGTCAAGTTCGTCTAGGTCGTGTTCTTACTCCAATGTACGAGTTGGTTGACTGGCCAGCATCTAACCCAGGTCTAGGCGATGTTTACGACTGGGGTGGTGCGATCGGTGGTGCTAAGTACCAAGACCGTCAATCAAACACAATCCGTTGGGACTCTCCAATGTTTGCTGACAAATTCTCTCTAGATATCGCAGCGGGTGCAGGTGACAAAGCTGGTCTAGGTGAAGGCGACGATTACTGGGGCGGCATCGCGGCTCACTACAAGTTAGGTCCACTACAATTGGATGCTGCGTACGAAGGTAACCGCAACATCGAAGGTGAAGGTCAAACTTGGGAAAACAACACGTACCTAGTAGGTGTTCAAGGTTGGTTTGAAAACGGTATCTCTTTCTTCGCTCAATACAAATACATGGAAGCTGACGCAAGCAACGGTGTAAACGAGAAGCAAGATGCAATGTCTGCAGGTCTGATGTACACAACAGGTGACTGGCAGTACAAACTGGGTTACGCAGCAAACTTTGACCTAGAACGTGACGGTAAGACAATCGACAACACAGCAGATGATGTACTATCTGCACAGATCATGTACTTCGTAGACCCATCTGCAGTACTTTACGCTCGTGCACGTACTCTAGACTTCGGTGACGGTGCGTCTCAACTAGACGATAACACTAAAGCACGTTGGAAGTCAGCTGACTACGACGAGTTCTCTGTAGGTGTTGAATACTACTTCTAATATAGAAGCAGCTAAAAGGGCGGAAACGCCCTTTTTGTCTTGATACTTATTCACATAAGCCATTGGAATGACCGGCCTGTTAGTTTCAGTGGCTTATCTAAATTGGTATAAGACGAGAAAACCATGATGAAAAAAACAACCACACTATTAGGACTTTGCGCAATCCTTTCTGCGCCTGCATTTGCTGCTCAACTGACTCTGCAAGCGGAATTGGTTCCTCGCGTTCTCAACAGTGAGTTCGTCTACCCTGAGTGGATCTCTGATAACAACAGCATCAAAGTTGAAGATGGTGCAAACCAACTTGCTGTGAATGTTGGTCAAATTGTATTTGAAGATGGCAAGCGTCGTAAATTCGATTCACAGCCGCTTCTACTTGAGTTCGATGCACCGAAAGATGCAGAGCTCACGCTGACATACAATAAGTTCCGCACTATTGAAGAAGCCAAAGCATTTGAAATGGATCCGAAACTGACGCTTAAAGATGCAAGTGGCAAAGATGTTGAGTTTTCAATGGTTCAACTTCGCAAAGGTGGCCTACAAGGGTTCCGCGACTATGAACGTGAAGTGGCTGATTACAACAAAGCAATGAACAAGCAATCGACGAAAGCAAGCATCGCGGCGTCTCCGGCAGTCACTAAGACATTAAAAGAGTCCTTCAGTGATCTAAGCCGTCAAGAGCAACAAGAATTTATGCAGTGGGCGATGCAGAACCTGAAATAATCGGCATTCGTAACTTTCTTTTGCGATAGCTTTTCTGTTGTTCTAAGTATTTTGTCGCTATAAATAAGAGGGCAGTACCTTAATCGGTGCTGCCCTGTTTGTATTTCTGGCGTTAAACCACACGGAAGGATTGTAGAATCGACTTACGGTGGTAAAATGTCGCCACTTTTATCCTTGATATTACAACGAGAGCCCTCTCGTTGCTCATTACCCCTAAGGAACTCTGATGACGGTTAAAACTCGTTTTGCTCCTAGCCCAACTGGCTACCTACACGTTGGTGGTGCGCGTACTGCACTTTACTCTTGGCTATACGCTAAAAACCAAGGTGGTGAATTCGTTCTACGTATCGAAGATACTGACCTTGAGCGTAACTCTCAGGAAGCGGTTGATGCGATCCTAGAGGGCATGGAATGGCTAGGTCTTGAGTGGAACGAAGGTCCTTACTTCCAGACTCAACGTTTTGATCGTTACAACGAGATGGTTGATAAGCTTCTAGAAGAAGACAAAGCATACAAATGTTACGCATCTAAAGAGCTGCTAGACGAAGTTCGTGCAGAGCAAGAAGCAAACAAAGAAATGCCTCGTTACGATGCTAACCATCCAAAGATCAAAGCGGCAAACGAAGCGGCAAAAGATGGCGATCCATGTGTTATCCGTTTCCGTAACCCGAAAGAAGGCAGCGTAGTATTTGATGACCAAATCCGTGGCCGTATCGAAATCAGCAACACACAAATGGATGATCTGATCATCCGTCGTACTGACGGTTCGCCAACGTACAACTTCTGTGTAGTGGTTGACGACTGGGATATGGGCATCACTCACGTAGTGCGCGGTGAAGACCACATCAACAACACGCCTCGTCAGATCAACATCTACGAAGCACTAGGTGCGCCAGTACCAACATTCGCACACTGTGCAATGATCCTAGGTGATGACGGTGCGAAACTGTCTAAGCGTCACGGCGCTGTATCAGTAATGCAATACCGCGATATGGGTTACCTACCAGCAGCACTAAACAACTACCTAGTGCGTCTTGGTTGGTCTCATGGTGATCAAGAGATCTTCACTCAAGAAGAGATGATCAACCTGTTTAGCCTAAACGCAGTATCTAAGTCAGCGTCAGCATTTAACACTGACAAACTGCAATGGTTGAACAACCACTACATTAAGAACTCAGATCCAGCGTACGTTGCAGAGCACCTACAATGGCACCTAGATCAACAAAAACTAGACGTTACAAACGGCCCAGCTATCACTGAAGTGATCAAACTAGTGGGTGAGCGTTGCAACACGCTAGTTGAGCTAGCTGAGCAAATCCGTTACTTCTACGAAGACTTCGCTGAGTTTGAAGCGGGCGCAGCGAAGAAACACCTACGCGGCGTTGCTAAAGAGCCTCTAGAGCTTGCTCTAGCGAAAGCAGAAGCACTGACTGAGTGGACGACAGCGAACATCAAAGATGGCGTTATCGCAGCAGTATGTGAAGAGCTAGAAATCGGCATGGGCAAAATCGGTATGCCACTGCGCGTAGCAGTAACAGGTGGCGGTCAGTCTCCTTCTGTAGACGCAGTAATGGAACTGATTGGCAAAGAGCGCTGTGTTGCTCGCATCAAGATGGCGCTTGAGTTCATCGCTGAGCGTGAAGCAAACGCATAATTGCCTGAATAAATAGTCAAAAGCCGCGATAAACTTCGCGGCTTTTTTGTATCTTCTGCTAGGAAAACGGCCTAATTTCACCAAGGTCGGTTGTCCTTTATGTATCTTTTATCATCAAGTTGCTCAAAAATTGATAAGTTTTACTTATCCAAATATAACCTTTGCAAATGCGTATTTGCTTGTTTCATACGAAATATCTCTCTGAATTAAAAACACAATCCATAAAGTTCCCCATTTATCGTCTCATTAATGAGAAGTTAATTTGCTTTACCTATTCTTTTTCGAAATATCGCGCAAACGTTTGCTTCATTGTCGCAGCTCGCTTTAGAGTGCTCTAGATCACATTAAGTCATGCTTTTCGATGACATTAAATTGACAGTTTTGGGATTTGTCTCGGGATTTCTTGGAGTTATAGTGCTCGCCGTCAGTGAGGGAGCGATATGCACCACTGACCAGGAGGTATACCCAAGTGACTTTTATGCAAACAGTCGGAAGTTACTTCGGTATCAAACTCAAAGGAACTGAATAAAAGAATTGAAATACAACGTCAGTCAGGCGGCGCATTTCGTTACGAACAAGAGAACTTCTTTTAGAGGAATCAATAATGAAAAAACTAGCAGCGGTAATTTCAGCTTCTTTACTTATGGCTTCAGCAGCACACGCAGAAGTATACGTGGGCGGTAAGATGGGTAAGTCTTGGATGGAAGACGCTTGTGTAGCTGGTCAAGCTTGTGACAAAGATGGCTCTACTCTAGGTGCTTTTGTTGGTTACGAAATGAATGACTACTTCTCAGTAGAAGCTGGTTTCGACAACCTAGGTGACTTCGACCAAACTTCTTTCGGTGGTCACGTAGAAGCAATCACTCTTGCTCCTAAGTTCAGCCTACCAATCACAGAAGACATCGCACTTTACGGTAAAGTGGGTGGTGCTTACCTAATGATGAACGATGGTAAAGATGACTACTCTTACCTAGGTGCAGCTGGTCTTGAATTCAACATCAGCGAAAACGTAACAGCACGTGCGGAATACCAAACAATCACAGACATCAACAACGATTCAGTGAAAGCAATGGGCAACTCTGCAACTCTAGGCGTTGCATTCAAGTTCGGCGGTAACGACGAAGTTGTTGTAGAAGAAGAGCCAGTAGTTGAAGAAGTGGTTGTAGAAGAAGTTGCTCCAGTAGTAGTAACTAAGACTTTCGAAACTCAAACAATCGGTACTGGTAGCTTCGCGCTAAACAGCACTACTCTTAAACCAGAGAGCGCTGCGAAACTAGACGACCTAGTAGCATTCCTAAACGAGTACCCACAAGCGAACGTTGACGTAATTGGTTACACAGATACTTCAGGCCCAGCAGCTTACAACCAAAAAGTTTCTGAGAAGCGTGCTGAATCTGTAGCTAACGCTCTTGTAGAAAAAGGCATCGACGCAGATCGCATTCACGCTCGTGGCGAAGGTGAAAACAACCCAATCGCTTCAAACGAGACTCGTGAAGGCCGTGAACAAAACCGTCGCGTAGAAGTTGTTGTTCCTGAGTTCGAATACCAAGTTCAGCAATAAGCTCCTATCTGACCGTTAGAAGCCTTAAGCGCTGAATGCCCCAAAGAGTTCGCTCTTTGGGGCTTTTTTACATCTGAATTTAGATGTTTCAAAAAAGAATCAACACTGATGCTATTTACAGTTTTGTATTTTATTACTTTAATTATCTATGAGTTTTGCTTACCCTTTTAGCTATTAATAGAATTATTAGTTAGCACTATGTCTAAGAGCAATTTAATTACAAATACTGGACACCGCTTCATTTCAAAAGGCAAGACAGCCTTTAAGATTCATATCCACACACCGGAAGATACTGTTTTGCATCGTTCCGTCGGATTCGTGCGCATTGGAGAAAAGAGAGGTCTTAAGAAGGCCATCAAACTGCGTAATGAGCTCGGGCGTGAGATGTGGGGGAAGTTTTGGCGGAGACTATTGAAAGACCCGTACTTAATGACGCGGTTGCCACACAGTGTGGAGCCTAAGATAGTCCACAAACCAAACCCGACGCTGGATGACCCAGACAACCGTGACACTTGTTATATTGCAAAGTGGCGTGAGTTTAATGACGCTGGCGAATACAAGTACAAAACGGTCGTGCGGTCTATCAACAAGTACGGCAAGCTTGCGGCTTATATGCAAACCAAAAAAGCCTTGCTTGATGCACACAAAGACAACCTCGAAATCTTGACCTTTATGGGGCGTCTCAACAGCATCGACCTCAAATAGCGATGCGGTTCGCTTCTCTTGTTTTCCTTTCTCTGAGCAGTAGACATAAAAAAGCCTTAGCTTAAATAAACTAAGCTAAGGCGATGAATGGCGCCCCCAGTAGGATTCGAACCTACGACCTGTCCCTTAGGAGGGGACTGCGCTATCCAGCTGTGCCATGGGGGCGTAATCAAATAAGATGCGTTGCCTATGATATTCAAAAGCAAGCATATCGCAAAGCTTTATACGCGTTGCTAAAGCATCTTGTTCATTACGTCGCCAATTTGCACACTAGAGGCAAGGTTTGGCTGCTCAATAGTCAGTTCCGCTTCGTGTTCGTAAACACGAGTTACTCTTAGGGTAATATCGCTCTGAGAGACCTTATTACGCGGTAAGCCGTTTTGGTCGATGAAAGACGCTGTGTGCCACAATTGCAGCTGGTCACCCTCTTGTACGCCGTGCATGCGGCCAAGATCCATGGTTACAGTATTGCCAAATACAGCAACGACCTCTGGCAGTGTGATTTTACAAGACAGCTCTGATTCCAAATCCAACATAATGTTGCGGCTAACGCGCAGCATCATCTCACCGTAAGTCGATGCCCAGAAACGAGCACTGCGAGTATCGACTTGGCTGGTTTTAGCAAATGGCCATCGCGCCACTTCGCGGTAGTTCTTGTGGTAAACCTCGTGGCCTGTTTTTCCGTCGAAGACTTTCATCTCCATCGCAAACTGGCGGTTGATCACGTCGTCTTTAAGCAACTTGGCATCGATCGTAGCGGTCAAGTCGGTAATGACCCCGCCGATGATGTATTGCGCGCCATTGTCTTGCGCGATCATCTTAGTGCGCTCTGGGTAATTAGCACTGATGGAGTAATCGGTAGTACCAACAGACACAAAACTGCGTGAGGTTTGATCAAGCTGACGATTGACCACGTGGCTAAAATCATCACCAACATTGTAAATTTGGCCCATGACCGCTTGTTGAGGAGAAGCGACATCGATGTTGCCGACTAAGATCGTCTTCTTGTATTGATCCACGTGGCAACCCGTTGCCGATGGATAAATATCCACTCGGATCCTCATTTCCACCTTGCCGCTGCGTTTACGCTCTGACTCGACCAGGATGTAACGTACTTCATGGTTGGTGAATTGGTACTCTTTGCGGTTTTCTTCCAGCAATGGCATCAAGTTACTGATACTGCCAATGTCTGCGCCCGAAAAGTTGACAGCCTTGAAGAGCGCATCTTCCAACGCATGCAGCCTTGCCGCTTCTTCAGAAGAAACGATAGTGGCAACGCCTGTCACTTCATACCAAGATGCCGCCGCACGAAATGGCGTCATCAATATGAAAGTGATTGATATTAGGCTAAAAAATAATTTTTTCATTGTTAGTAACCGTTCGGGTATAAATATTGCTTTACCAATTTCAGTGAAGTTTGGTGGGCTTTTCTTTCGTTCGACAAACAGAAGAAAAGCAAAGACTGTTCCAAGATTACGTTTTATTGAAATGAAGTCTAAAAAGAGCAGTAACACCTAAGATTATCTGGAGAATCAAACCATGAAAAGATGGCTTGTTGCCGCATCGATGATGACGCTTTTAACATCGTGCGCGTACTCACCAATTTACAATGGTAAAGAACCGTATTCTGGCAGCCAATTCATGCTGATGGACAGTCCGCGTCATACGATGGACTATTTCATTGAGAGCATGACGGAAGAGCTGATGGTTTCGAACGTTGCAGTATCGTCGCGTACACCGATTGCGATTACTTCTTTTGTCGATCTGCAAAACATGGATGCAACCAACTGGCTTGGTAACTCGGTATCGGAAGGGTTTATTCATCAATTCCAACGCCGAGGTTTTAAAGTCGTGGATTTCAAAACCACAGGTTCAATCCAAGTGACTCAGCAAGGCGATTTCGCACTGAGCCGTGATTGGCAAGATTTGGCACAAGAGCAAGAGATCCAGTACGTGCTGACAGGCACTATGCTTCGCCAAGAAGGTGGTGTGTTAGTGAATGCTCGTGTTGTAGGCATGCAGAGCCGCATCGTGGTTGCAACGGCGCAAGGTTTCTTACCTGCGGATCGTATTGGCCGTGATTTGGATACGCTGAACAGCATCCGCACCCAAGATGGCGTGCTTATTCGTTCTGACCCTACTATTCGTCAGCCATACACTGTGATTCTCCGCCCGTAGGAAACTAGCATGAAGAAGTTATTATTTATTATCACAACATTGGTGCTGGTGGGATGTCAGCCTCTACAACAGATGCGCCAAGATGAGATTTTGTTGGCGGTGGGTTATGCAAGCGTGAGTGAGCAAACTGGCCGTACTGTCGAAGAGAAACGTGTTCGTGCGATGCGTGCGTCTAAGATTGATGCCTACCGTGAACTTGCTGAGCAAGTGTATGGTATGAGAGTGAGTGGGCGTGCAGAGCTTGCTGATCAACGTCTAGGCATTGAAAGCACATCGGGCGCGGTAGATGGCGTTATTCGAGGTGCAGAAGTGGTACGTAGTTACTTAGTGGAAGACAGCTATGTGACAGAGTTGCGTTTGGATATCCGTAAGATGGATAAACTGCGTGACTACGGTGAAGTACAACAGGTGCCTGAGAAGCGTCAGCAGACCTTGTTCTAACACAACTTCACAAACAGATAATCTATTTGAGCGACGGGTTGGCAACAATCGGTCGCTTTTTTATACGTATGAGCTTTGTACGCGAGAGTTTTATGCGCGTTGGTTTATGAACGTTAGGTTTGGGTTACGTTTTGGCTATGTTTTGGGGAATAGAGTCACTGGCTAAAAGACAACGTCGATAGAGTAGTCGTGGGATGAGCTCAAAGAGAGTTAGGCTTTAATGTTAGTGCCTAGAGTCGAAATGGTGTGCGTTTTGCCGCCGGCGTTGTAGGTCATACCGACCTTACCGTGGGTACGCTGAAGCATGTTGTTAAGTTTATTGAAACTGGATTGAGCACGATTGAGCGATTCACCGTTCATTTGGTTTACTTGCTGACAATCGAGAATGATAGATTGGATCTGTGCGACAACCTGACTTAGGTTTGCATCTTCGGTAAGTTGATTGACGTGCGGGTGAGAGGCGATTCGCTGGTCAGTTGTTCTTAATTGACCAATGAGTGTCATCTTTTCTTTGGCAAGTTTCTCGATCTCAGTAGACACACGTGCGCTGATCGCCTGTGTTTCTTGACGTAACACACCAGAAAGTGCTTTTGCATTTTCTAGCTGGAAGTTAACAAGATCGACTAATGCTGCCATGAATTCTTACCTTGGGCCTAAGTCAGTTAGCTTTTGCCTTGCAATTCGTTTTCAAACTTGATCATGTTGTCCGCCAGTTTCTCTGGGTCAACTTTGTATGAACCGTTTGCAATTGCTTCTTTGATTGCCGCCACTTTTGCGCTGTCATAAGCCGGAGAAGCTGCCATATCCTTCTGGAGTTTGCTGACTGCTTTGCCTTGTTGGCTTAGTGATACCGCGTCTTGTTGTGCTGGCGCTTTTTTCGATTCTGTAGTGCTGGTTGCACTAGAATCCGTTCGTGCAGGTGCGCGACTTGTCGTCGTCATCATCTGACCTGAACGTATATTATCTATACCTGCCATGTTTCAACCTTAAACTCGTATCGTAATACTGGTATCCAGACTATCGACCAAGGGCAAAATAACTTTAGTGATTTTTTGCATTTTTATTGATCGATTTGCCGTACACCAACCAACCCTAGAAGGTGATGGTGATTTCCGCAATGCCTGTCACAATTCCTTCTATTATACGTTGGGACTTATCATTTTTCACTCTTACTTGATCTCCAGCGGATCCATCCTGTAATGCCGTGCCCTGCGTGGTGATCGTCATACCCGATTTTACTGCTTTGATCGTGACTTTCTCATTGCGGCATACCACGCAGACATCATTGCGTTCTACAACATCACCAAGGCGAACGTTACGTTTTAGCTTTGAACCGATCACTTGATCAATATTGCTAAAACCATCTTTACGAAAACGCTGTAATTCGATCATTGAAGTCGTCACATCAGAAGCACTGATGATCTCACCACGGCCGAGTTGACGTGTTGAAACGATCATCGGAACCGATGCTGAGATCCTCACAGGAACATAAACCTTCCAGTCATCGACGGGGCATTCAACCAATACGTTGATGTTACTGCGTGTGCTACTGGTTGAAGATGCAGATGTATCAAGGGGCTCTGGGCAATCGGTGGCTTTGATACGTGGATCAATATTTGCCGCATTGACGGACAAATTTCCTCCCGCTGGTTGCTCTACCGTGCTAAGAATGTGCTGCTCGGCGGCGGTTCGGATTTGCTCGATCTGACTTTCCGTTGCTGAATGAACAAAAAAGCTAAACATACTGAGCAAAATGCCGATAGACTTAGCGTACTTTGTAAATAACGCTCTACATATTGTCATAGTAAATGGTGTTGAATTCATATTATGATACGCCATACTGTTTCTCTGGTATTATGCCTGCCAGTCGTAGAGTATCATTTAAAAACAAAAAGTTTGAGATGGAGATGAGCATATGACGGGGATTCTTGACTCGGTGAATCAGCGTACGCAACTCGTCGGCCAAAACCGATTGGAACTACTCACTTTTCGGTTGATGGGACGACAGCGCTACGGCATTAACGTATTCAAAGTAAAAGAAGTACTACAGTGCCCTAAGCTGACTTCGATGCCAAACCTACACCCGCTAGTGAAAGGTGTCGCTCATATCCGTGGCCATACCGTGTCAGTGATTGACTTAAGTTTGGCAATTGGTGGCCGTCCAACGACAGATATCGATAAATG
Source organism: Vibrio owensii (assembly GCF_002021755.1). Lineage (NCBI taxonomy): Bacteria > Pseudomonadati > Pseudomonadota > Gammaproteobacteria > Vibrionales > Vibrionaceae > Vibrio > Vibrio owensii. Next base: position 1,029,651 of record NZ_CP019959.1, on the reverse strand, counting down.
TTTTGTTGTGATTGCTGAATTCAACCGTACTATCCAAGCGTTCTTGGTGTCTTCGGTTGAGCGCATTATTAACATGCACTGGGAAGCGATTTTGCCGCCGCCTGATGGTGCTGGTAAAGCGCACTACCTAACAGCGGTAACAAACATCGACAACGAGCTAGTAGAAATTCTGGACGTTGAGAAAATCTTGGCAGAGATTGCACCAGTAGACGAAACCATGGATTCAAGCATCGGCGAAGAGATCGCAGTTGCTGAACAAGAGAAGCCAATCGTGCGTCGCGTATTGATCGCAGATGACTCGACGGTGGCGCGTAAACAGGTTGAGCGTGCAATTACTTCAATCGGTTTTGAAGTTGTCTCTGTGAAAGATGGTAAAGAAGCGTACAATAAGCTGCTTGAAATGGCACAAGAAGGTAGCATCTACGATCAGATCTCTTTGGTCATTTCAGATATCGAAATGCCAGAGATGGATGGCTACACACTAACGGCCGAAATTCGCCGAAATGCAGATTTGAAGAACCTTTATGTTATCCTGCACTCCTCATTGAGTGGCGTCTTCAACCAAGCGATGGTTGAGCGCGTAGGTGCTAACACCTTCATTGCGAAATTTAACCCAGATGAATTGGGTAACGCGGTTAAATCTGCATTAACACAATAAAAGAGACATTAATGACTGCTATTACAATCAGTGATCAAGAGTATCGTGACTTTAGCCGTTTTCTAGAATCACAATGTGGCATCGTATTAGGTGACAGTAAGCAATACCTAGTGCGCAGCCGACTGAGCCCGCTTGTGACAAAATTCAAGCTGGCGTCGCTGTCGGATTTGCTACGTGATGTCGTGACTGGCCGCAATCGTGAACTACGCATTGCCGCTGTTGATGCGATGACGACTAACGAAACATTGTGGTTCCGAGATACTTATCCGTTCACGGTATTAGCTGACAAACTGTTGCCGGAGATGGCGGCAAACAAGCGACCAATCAAAATTTGGTCGGCTGCGAGCTCTTCAGGCCAAGAACCTTACTCAATGGCAATGACGATTCTGGAAACGCAGCAGCGTAAGCCGGGTTTATTGCCAAGCGTGTCGATCACCGCGACGGATATTTCAGCAAGTATGTTGGATATGTGCCGTGCGGGTGTTTACGATAATCTTGCCTTAGGTCGTGGTCTTTCGCCTGAGCGTCGTCGCACCTTCTTTGAAGATGCAGGCGATGGCCGCATGAAAGTCAAAGACAACGTAAAACGCCTAGTGAACTTCCGTCCACAAAACTTGATGGAGAGCTACGCGTTAATGGGTAAGTTCGACATCATTTTCTGTCGTAACGTACTGATTTATTTCTCACCAGAGATGAAGTCGAAAGTACTGAACCAAATGGCAAACAGCCTAAACCCGGGCGGTTACCTACTGCTGGGTGCGTCAGAATCACTGACGGGTTTGACAGACAAATTTGAGATGGTGCGCTGCAACCCAGGTATTATTTACAAGTTAAAGTAGCGACAAGCTAAAATAGCGGACTCTTTTAACCACTTCAAAAGCCTGACCTTTGTGTCAGGCTTTTCTTTTTTCTCCCACTTTTCTCGTTTCATTCTTGCTTCCTTTTTCCCCTCTCTGCTGTAAAAGCCAGCGTCATTTTTGCCTATGGGCAGGCATCGGGTGTATATTTTTTAGTGAGCCGAGCTGATTACTTGGCTCGATATGACATTTCATCAATCACTTTGGCTTGCTTATTGCAATCCATTACCTCGATAACTGAAGCGGCAAAACGGCATGTTCTATTTTTGGCACGCTAATTGCTTTTTAGTTATTAATAACGGTCAGTTCTTAATGTAGAGGCAAACATGGCTATATCTTTTGACAACGCACTAGGCATCCACCAGTACACGGTGGGCGTACGTGAGCGCAATGCGGAGGTGATTTCCACCAACATCGCGCAAGCTAACACGCCTGGCTACAAATCAAGAGGTTTAGATTTTGCTAAGGAATTGCAGGCGGCAACATCTGGGGCAAGCATTGGTCTTAGCCGCACAGATGGTCGGCACATTCCTGCCACTACGACGTTGGTCGGGGACAAACTATATCGTCTTCCTACGCAACCAGATACGGGCGATGGCAACACGGTAGATTTGGATTTAGAGCGTAACTTATTTATGCAAAACCAAATCAGACACCAAGCATCACTCGACTTTCTAGGCAGCAAATTCAAGAACTTAACCAAAGCAATCAAAGGGGAATAATTTAGATGAGCTTATTTAACGTTTTCAATGTGACAGGTTCCGCAATGAGCGCTGAATCCGTTCGTCTGAATACTACCTCAAGCAACTTGGCGAACGCCGACAGTGTCAGCAGCTCTGCGAAAGACACTTACAAAGCGCGTCATGCTGTATTTGGTGCAGAGTTAAGTAACGCCATGCGTGGCGGTGATACGGTGCCAGTGAAAGTGATGGGTATTGTAGAAAGCGATAAACCGCTGAATGCGGAGTACAACCCAGACCATCCCCTTGCAAACGACGAAGGCTACATCTACAAGCCTAACGTCAATGTAATGGAAGAAATGGCAAACATGATTTCGGCTTCTCGCGCATACCAAACCAATGTGCAAGTAGCGGATTCTAGTAAACAAATGCTGCTGCGTACGCTGCAGATGGGTCAATAAGGATAAGGAGGTAGCGTATGGCCGGAATTAACAACGTTGGTCAAAGCGGCTTGTCCTATATCGACCAGCTTAAGAGCCTACAAGAGAACAAGAAGACTGAAGAGAGCACAGGTAAGCAGGACCTGAAACAGGAAGACTTCCTATCTTTGCTCACTAAGCAATTGTCTCAACAGGACCCTTTTAAGCCGGTAGGTAATGACCAGATGATTGCGCAAATGGCGTCATTTGCGACCGTAGATGGCATCGGCAAGATGAACTCTCAGTTCGAGAGTTTGAACTCGTCAATGACATCAAACCAAGCGTTACAAGCTTCCTCTTTGGTTGGTCGTGACGTATTGGTCCCAGGTGCGGCGGGTGTAAAGCAAGACAATGCAACAATGGCGGCAATGGTTAAGCTTGCACAACCTCTCGACAACCTGTTTGTTCGAGTGGAAAACGAAGCGGGCCAATTGGTGCGTACTTTTGAGGTAGGTGCGAAACCAGCCGGCGACACTCGTGTGCTTTGGGACGGTAATGATGAAAACGGAAATCCAATGCCTGCTGGCAAATACAATGTGAAAGCGTCTGGCTTGGTAGATGGGGAGTCGCAAGAGTTCCCAGTGTCTACTTACGCCAACGTGAACAGTGTATTGCTAGGTAAGGGCGACGGAAACGTATTACTCAATCTGGCAGGTTTTGAATCGCCAGTTCGACTTGCAGAAGTATTGGAAGTCGGCAAAGCGTAATTCAATAGCACGTCAGGTTAGGAGATTTTGGAATGTCATATGTATCTTTAAGCGGTTTGTCCTCCGCTCAACTGGATTTGAACACCACCAGTAACAACATTGCGAACGCCAACACGTACGGCTTTAAAGAGTCTCGTGCGGAATTCAGCGATGTGTACTCAAACTCTTTGTTCACTAACGCAAAAACCACTCCAGGTGGCGGTGCGCAAGCTAACCAAGTGGCGCAACAGTTCCACGAAGGTTCAAGCATTTACACCAACAATCCAATGGATTTGCGTGTGTCGGGTACGGGTTTCTTCGCGGTAGCGAAAGATCGCCTTATCCCACAGCAAAATGAAATGACACGTAATGGTGCGTTCCATTTGAACAAAGACAACTACATGGTAACAGCGAACGATGAGTTCCTACTTGGTTACCAAGTAAACCCTGAGTCTGGTGAGGTATCGTCTTACGAGCCACAACCAATCAATATTCCTGCAGAATTTGGTAAGCCAAAGCAAACAGCGAACATTGAAGTGGGTGTGAACTTACCGGCTAATGGTGATTTGAAAGATCCGACTCAGTTTGATTTCTCAGATCCAGATACATACAACCGTTCGACTTCTTCAACGATTTATGACTCGATGGGTCAGTCTTACAAGTTAACGACTTACTACTTGAAAGACCAAACTCAGCCGAACACGTGGCAAACTTACTACACAGTGACAGACAAAGGCGGTGAGAAGCCATTGAACGTTGCTAACGGTGATGCTGCAACGCCAACGGGTCACGTTGGTCACACGATGAAGTTCAACAACGATGGTACGTTGGCAAGCCTAAACAACGGTCAGCCAATCACATCGGTAGCGTTGGGCGATCCTGCGACAAACACTAACCCAGTGGATTTAAACGGTGCGGATCCTGCGCAAACACTTAACTTTGGTTTAGGCTCAGCGACTCAGTTTGCTGCACCATTTGAACTGACTAAGTTCGATGAAGATGGCGCGACAACGGGTTTCCTGACCAAAGTAGACTTTGATGAAAACGGTAGCGTATTGGGTACTTACTCAAACGGTGAAAACGTAACATTGGGTCGTGTGGCGCTAGTGCGTGTTCCAAACGAGCAAGGTCTGGATAAGAAAGGCGGCACTCAATGGGATTCAACTCAGTTCTCTGGTGACAAGATCTGGGGTGAATCAAACAAAGGCTCTTTCGGTACTATCAACAACGGTATGCTAGAGCAATCAAACATTGATATGACTCAGGAGCTGGTGGATCTGATCTCTGCTCAGCGTAACTTCCAAGCGAACTCACGTGCGCTAGAAGTACACAACCAGCTACAACAAAATATCCTGCAGATCCGTTAGAGCACTCGTTAGTTAGCTCTATCATCTGCTTAATCAAACACTGCGTGCACTTGCCGTATCGTTTGATGACATCATGACATTCATCTGGTGCTCAACCTGAAAATACCTCAGTTCAGGTTGGGCATGCTTTGATCTCTGACTTGCCGCTGTTGCCGCTAGACGGATCAAAACATTGCCTCTCTCTTGGTTGATTCATCCTGAATTGCCATCTGAAAACTCTCAATTTATATTCAAGCTTTTGATTAATAACATTATTTTAATGTTGGCATAACTATTGCTTTTACTCCCTTGTACAGAGAACTTTTGGAGTAATTTATGGATCGCGCACTGTTTCTCGCAATGAGCGGCGCCAAGCAAAATATGCAGGCCCTGCAATTGCGTGCCAACAACCTGGCAAACGTGAGTACAACTGGCTTCCGTGCTGACTTAGCACAAGCTCGCTCTATGCAAGCTTATGGTGAAGGTTTGCCTTCACGTGTATTCAGCATGACGGAACGTCCAGGACACAACTTTGCGCAAGGCAGTGTGATCACAACCGGTCGTGACCTCGATATTACGGTAGAAGGCAGCGGCTGGATTTCTGTTATGGACCAAACTGGCAAAGAAGGTTTGACGCGTAACGGTAACCTAAAAGTGGATCAAAACGGCTTGCTAACGAATGCAAGCGGTCATGTGGTGTTGGGCGAAAATGATGCGCCAATCACCTTGCCAATCCCAGTCTCCAAAATCGAAATCGGTCGTGACGGCACCATCTCTGTACTGCCTCAAGGTGCGCCGGCTGAAGAATTAGAAGTGGTTGATCGTATCAAGCTTGTACGCACAGACGATCAAAACTTGTTTAAAGATACCAATGGCTTATTCCGCCATAAAACTCCAAACCAGCCTTACGAAGCAGACGGCTCTATCAGCATCCAAACCGGTGCGATTGAAGGTAGTAACGTGAATGCCGTAGGTGAAATGACCGCTCTGATTGACCTTCAACGTCAGTTTGAAATGCAGGTCAAAATGATGAGCACCGCTGAAGAGATGGATAAGTCTTCAGATTCATTGCTTCGTATGAGTTAACAGAGTTAGAGGTTCACAATGCATCCAGCACTATGGGTAAGTAAAACAGGTTTAGACGCCCAACAGACCAACATCGCAACGATTTCGAACAACTTGGCGAACGCCTCAACCGTAGGTTACAAAAAGAGCCGCGCGGTATTTGAAGATTTGTTCTACCAAAACATCAACCAGCCCGGCGGTCAGTCTTCTCAGAACACGGAACTGCCAAGTGGTTTGATGCTAGGTGCCGGCTCTAAAGTGGTTGCGACGCAAAAAGTGCACACGCACGGTAACGCGCAAACCACCACTAACGCACTCGATATGATGGTGGAAGGCGATGGCTTCTTCCAAGTGACTTTGCCAGACGGCAACATCGGTTACACCCGTAATGGTCAGTTCACGTTGGATGGTGAAGGTACGTTAGTGACTTCTGGCTCTGGATACCCAGTAGAGCCGGAAATTGTGATTCCAGAAGATGCAATCTCTATCACGGTTGGTACAGACGGTGAAGTCTCTGTGCGTATTCGTGGTGAGCAAAACAACGTTGTAGTTGGTCAGCTAACCATTACTGATTTTGTAAACCCTGGTGGTCTTGAGCCAATCGGTCAGAACCTTTACCTACCAACTGGCGCAAGCGGTGACCCACAAGAAGGTGTCCCTGGTCTTGATGGTTTGGGCGAAATTCGTCAATCCATGCTGGAAGCATCTAACGTGAACGTAACGGAAGAGCTGGTCAACATGATCGAAGCTCAGCGCGTGTACGAAATGAACTCAAAAGTAATCTCATCGGTCGACAAGATGATGAGCTTCGTTAACCAGCAGTTGTAATCACTAAGATCGGGATTTAGGGAGCCAATGATGAAACGTATTTGTCTACTTGCACTTATCACGACCATGTCTGGTTGTGCGATGCTAGAACCGATTGAAACCGACGAAGTCAGCCAAGCGACAACGGTGGTGGATGCGGTTGAAGGCGATAAGTCGAAAGAAGAGAGCAGCGGCATCATTGATACTTTGCGCGGCAGAACCGATCCGGTGGCAGGCGATCCGGCATGGGCACCGATTCACCCTAAACAAAAACCGGAGCACTATGCGGCAGCAACGGGCTCTTTGTTTAGCACCGAGCACATTACCGACTTATACGACGATTCTAAGCCACGTGGCATCGGTGACATCATTACCGTAACACTCGACGAAACCACTCGTGCGACTAAGAGTGCCAACGCCGATCTATCAAAAACTAACGATGCGAAGATGGAGCCTTTGTCTGTCGGTGGTCAAGAGCTGCAAATTGGCGGCAAATACAACTTCTCGTACGATCTGAACAACACTAACACCTTTGCAGGCGACTCTTCGGCTAAGCAAAGCAACAGCATCAGCGGTTACATCACGGTAGAAGTGATTGAGGTGCTGGCAAACGGCAACCTAGTGATCCGCGGTGAGAAGTGGATGACGCTGAACACGGGTGATGAGTACATTCGTCTAAGCGGCACAATTCGCCCTGATGACATCAATTTTGACAATACTATTGCGTCAAATCGCGTATCTAACGCAAGAATCCAATACTCTGGCACAGGCTCACCACAAGATATGCAAGAGCCTGGTTTCTTGGCACGATTCTTTAATGTAGCCCTGTAAGACGTCGAAATGACGGCAAATTGACTGCAAGAGATTGAGTAAGCATGAAAAGAATCCTATTAGCACTGTTGAGCGTTGCGCTATTTGCAACCACAGCCCAAGCCGCACGTATTAAAGACGTCGCGCAAGTGGCAGGTGTGCGTAGCAACCAACTTGTGGGTTATGGCTTGGTTTCAGGCTTACCGGGTACGGGTGAATCAAACCCGTTTACAGAACAAAGCTTCGCGGCAATGCTGCAAAACTTCGGCATTCAAATGCCGCCGGGTACCAAACCAAAAATTAAGAACGTTGCCGCGGTTATGGTGACGGCAACTTTGCCGCCATTTTCAAAACCGGGTCAGCAAGTAGACGTTACGGTCTCTTCGATCGGCAGTGCAAAAAGCTTGCGTGGTGGCACCTTGCTACAAACCTTCCTAAAAGGTCTAGACGGCCAAGTGTATGCCGTCGCACAAGGTAACTTAGTCGTGAGTGGTTTCAGTGCAGAAGGTGCTGATGGCTCTAAAATCGTCGGCAACAACCCAACGGTTGGTCTTATTTCAAGCGGTGCAACCGTAGAGCGTGAAATTCCAAACCCATTCGGACGTGGTGACTACATCACATTCAACCTGCTTGATTCTGACTTTACCACTGCACAGCGTATGGCGGATGCGGTAAACAACTTCCTTGGTCCTCAAATGGCTAGTGCGGTTGACGCGACGTCTGTTCGTGTCCGTGCTCCACGCGATGTGAGCCAACGTGTTGCCTTCTTATCGGCAATCGAAAACCTAGAGTTTGACCCTGCGGATGGCGCGGCGAAAATCATTGTGAACTCTCGTACCGGTACGATTGTGGTCGGCAAGCATGTTCGTCTGAAACCTGCGGCAGTGACCCACGGTGGCATGACGGTAGCAATCAAAGAAAACCTCAATGTAAGCCAACCAAACGGCTTCTCTGGTGGTCAAACTGTGGTTGTGCCGGACTCTGATATCGAAGTGAATGAAGAGAAAGGCAAGATGTTCAAGTTCGAACCGGGTTTGACGCTAGATGACCTCGTCCGTGCGGTGAATGAAGTCGGTGCTGCACCGTCGGATTTGATGGCGATTCTGCAAGCATTGAAACAAGCTGGTGCCATTGAAGGCCAGCTGATCATCATCTAATCGATTAGGAGAGACATCATGGTTAACAATCCTAACGATATCGGCTTTATTCATGACATCAGTTCCCTTGATACCCTTCGTCAGAAAGCGGTGAAAGAGGGCAAAGATGGTGAGCATGAAGCATTGCAAGCGGCCGCTCGCCAGTTTGAATCGATCTTTACTTCGATGATGTTGAAGTCGATGCGCGAAGCGAACGAAGGCTTTGAGTCAAACTTAATGAACAGCCAAAACGAAAAGTTCTACCGTCAAATGCTGGATGAGCAAATGGCGAGTAACTTGAGTGCATCGGGTTCGATGGGCTTGGCTGACATGATTGTTAAGCAGTTGACGGTTGGGCAAGGCGACGATAAGGCTGAAACAGCCATGCGCGATGCAGCAAACAATGCTGTGGAATACCGTCGTGTGGATCCGAAGAAAGCTCGTGAAATCGAGCAGCGCTTGATTGAATCTGGTCAGCTATCACGACCGGGTTCAGAGCCTTCGCGTTTTGATTCGCCAGAGTCTTTTGTTAATTCAATGAAGCCATACGCAGACCGTGCAGCAAAAGCTTTGGGTGTTGAGCCTTCACTGCTATTGGCTCAAGCCGCGCTAGAAACAGGCTGGGGGCAAAAAGTCGTTAAGAACGCACGTGGCAGCAGTAACAACCTGTTTAACATTAAAGCTGACCGTAGCTGGCAGGGGGATAAAGTGACGACTCAAACGCTAGAGTTCCACGATAACACGCCTGTGAAAGAGACGGCGGCATTCCGTTCTTACTCGAACTACCAAGATAGCTTTAACGACTACGTTCGCTTCTTGAATGAGAACCCGCGCTACGAGACTGCCCTTCAGCAAGGCGGTGATTCTGAATCCTTCATTCGTGGAATTCACAGCGCAGGGTACGCAACTGACCCAAGCTACGCAGACAAAGTGCTGCAGGTAAAACAAAAAATCGAGAGTATGTAATTCAATCCGATTACGAATGTTTGATGTACATTTTGAGAAGGCTTGCCACAGTGCAAGCCTTTCTTTTTTCGTGCTTTCTCTTTCTTTCCTAAACTGGCACACCTTTTGCTAATTGCTAACTAGGTGATCGGTCAATACCGATTTTATTTCGTTTTTGGGGGCATGTATGGCGTCAGATTTGTTGAATGTAGGTACACAAAGTGTGCTTACCGCTCAGCGACAGTTGAATACGACTGGTCATAACATTTCTAATGCGAATACAGAGGGTTACAGTCGTCAGTCTGTTATCCAAGGCACCAATGATCCGCGTCAATTTGGTGGGTCAACTTACGGCATGGGCGTGCATGTGGAAAATGTTCGCCGCTCTTGGGATGAGTTTGCCGTTAAAGAGCTAAACCTTTCCACTACGAATTACGCTAGCAAGCTTGATAACGAGAAGAACCTCGATCTGCTCTCAAGCATGCTGTCTTCGGTGGCATCGAAAAAAATCCCAGAAAACATGAACGAATGGTTTGATGCGGTAAAAACCATGGCGGATACCCCAAATGACATGGGGGCGCGCAAAGTCGTGTTGGAAAAAGCCAAATTACTCAGCGATACCCTAAACGAATTCCATGAAACTGTGCGTCAGCAGTCCGATGTGGCCAATAAATCACTGGATATGGGCATTGAACGCGTGAACCAACTTGCTGTTGAGATCCGCGATGTTCATCGATTGATGATGCGTACTCCTGGTCCTCATAACGACTTGATGGACCAACATGAAAAACTGATCAAAGAACTTTCTGAATACACCAAGGTGACGGTAACGCCACGTAAAAATTCGGAAGGTTTTAATGTCCATATCGGTAATGGACACACCCTTGTTTCGGGAACAGAAGCCAGCCAATTGAAGATGATTGATGGCTCACCAGATGTTCATCAACGTCGCCTTGCTATGGTTGAAGGTGGTGGCATTAAAGCCATCAAATCAGACGATATTGACGGCAAAATTGGCGCGTTACTTAAGATGCGTGACGAGCACATTCCACAAATGATGGATGAGCTTGGCCGCTTAGCGACTGCGTTTTCTAGCGAAGTAAACCACCTGCAATCGCAAGGTTTGGATCACTACGGTAATGTGGGTGACCCATTGTTTACCGATGTGAACTCAGAGCGACTAGCAAAATCTCGTGTCGTTGCAGGCCCTCAATCGACGGCTGATATGGCGGTTTACATCAATGATATCAGCGCGCTAAAAGGTGGCGAGTACTCATTACGCTATGATGGCGACAGCTACGCCGTGACTAAGCCAAATGGTGAAACCGTTAAGCTTAATACTGATGCAGGCAATGCGCTTTACATCGACGGAATGCGGGTTGAAGTTCGTAACGAGCCTAAAGTCGGTGAGCATGTGTTGCTCCGTCCTACCCGTAGCAGCGCAGCGCAAATGAAAGTTGAAACCACTGATCCAAAAACGATTGCTGCACAAAGTTATGAAGCGTCGACGACCTTTGCTCAAGGTAATGCCAAATTTGAAATCGTTGATGCGGGTGACTTACGTGAATTTGAAGTGGTTGTCTCTCCAACCGGAGACCAATTTGCGGTAACCGATACCAAAGGCAACGTGATCATGGCGCCCCAGCCATATCCACCGACCGGACCGGTTTCAGTCAGTTTGCCAAGCAATCATCCCGCTTATAAAAACGGCGGGGCGACAGTATTTGAGTTAAGTGCGGGCGCATTAGCGAACGATAAATTTACCGCGAACCTAGTGCCATCTGAAGGTGATAACGGCAACTTGCGTAAGATGCAAAACATCCAAACCGACAAGAAGATGAACGGCAATGAATCGACGATCATGAGCTTGTACTTCAACTTGAACACCGATGTGGGTTTGAAAACGTCAACCGCAAGTCGACTCGCCGATGTTGCTCAGTTAGAGAGTGAGGCGGCACAAGAGCGCGTGGCGTCGATATCGGGGGTAAACCTCGATGAAGAAGCGGCAAACATGATGAAGTTCCAACAGGCGTATATGGCCTCTTCTCGTGTGATGCAGGCGGCCAATGACACCTTCAACACCATCTTGCAGTTGCGATAAAGGAGGCCTTAGATGTTAACGCGAATTTCTAGCTTCCATAACTACCAGTCAGTGCAGAACGATCTGCGCCGTCAGGAAAACAAAGTTCACCATAATCAGGAGCAATTGGCTTCTGGTAAACAGTTGACCAAGCCGAGTGATGATCCACTTGCGACGCACTATATTCAGAGTATTGGTCAACAAGAAGAGCAGTTAAAACAATACCTTGATGCAATTGTTCTGGTTCGTAACCGACTAGAAAACCAAGAAGTGGTGATTGCCAACGCTGAGCAATTTACTGATGAGTCGAAACGCATCTCGATGGAAATGATCAACGGTGCGTTTTCTCCGGAAGACCGCGCAGCGAAAAAGCGCGAACTGGAAGAGATTGCAAACAACTTCTTGGCGTTAGTGAATACTCAAGACGAATCAGGCAACTACGTTTTTGCTGGTACGAAACCAAAATCGCAGCCTTTCTTTCGTGATTACGATGGTAGCGTGGTTTATACCGGTGACGATTACCAACGCAAGATGAAGATCGCCAGCAACATTGAGCTCGGCATTAACTATCCGGGTAATCATCTGTTTTCGGAGATCCCAAACCCGTTTGGTGATTTCGAGCCGCAATACGATTTACAAGAAGGTTCTGAGCTGTTGCTTGGTCAAGCAACGAGTGCGTCAGAAGATAACTCAAACTACAAAGTGACCTTTGTGGACATGAGTAACGGCAAGTTTGGTTACCAATTGGAAAAAGATGGCAGCATCGTCCAAGTCGATGACTACTCGCCAATTGACGGCATCCAGTACGAAGGCATCAATATTCAACTGAAAGGGCAGGTTTCCGCAGGGGATAGCATTACGCTAGAGCCGCGCCAAACCTTCAGTGTTTTTGATGCATTCAAAGAAACCATGCAGTGGTCGGAAAGCTCAGTATCTGACGCGTCGGCGACAGCAAAGCTGCATCAAATGACGGAAGAATTCCAAGCGGCGTTTGTTCACATGAACAAAGTCAGAACCGACTTGGGTGCTAAGTTGAGCACGCTCGATATTCAAGAGCAAAACCACGAAGATTTTAATTTGTCTCTGGCGAAAGCGAAGAGCAATTTTGAGGACTTGGATTACTCCAAGGCAGTGATTGAGTTCAGTGAGAACTCACGTGCGTTGCAAGCCTCACAACAGGCATTTGGTAAAACCAAAGACCTGACGTTGTTTAACTATATTTGATGCGCCTACCGTTTATGCGGTGAGCTCGGTATTTCAACCGTTCGATTTTAATGCCTTATGTGCCAAGCCTTAAGTGCGAGAAATCAACGAAAAATACCGAGTAATGCGATCCAAGCGGCATGATTTGACCGAAAGCGGCAATCAGACCAACGGTAATCTAGGCGGCAATAAAGAAACAGCGATTCGGCAACACAACAAAATATGAGTAAGGCAAGGCTCTTACCCCGTATGCCCTATAACTTGTTGTTTATTTGTTCATTATTAAAAGAACAAATAGTTTGAAACAAGTTGGCACACAAATTGTATTGATGTTGTCAGAACAGACTTACGAGATTCTAAACCCTGCCATAGGGCAGATTTAGCAAGTAATTTTTTACGGTCAGTGCTTATCCAAATGAGAGTAAAGCTGGCCGCTTCGCAAAAGCTTGCGAACTCAACAGGAGAGCAAAATGGCTGTAACAGTTAGTACTAACGTCTCCGCGATGACCGCGCAGCGTTATTTAAACAAGGCGACCAACGAGCTAAACACCTCAATGGAACGTCTATCATCTGGTCACAAGATTAACAGTGCAAAAGACGATGCGGCAGGTCTACAGATCTCTAACCGTCTAACGGCACAGTCTCGTGGTCTTGATGTGGCAATGCGCAACGCAAACGACGGTATCTCGATTGCCCAAACGGCAGAAGGGGCGATGAACGAAGCGACGTCAGTCATGCAACGTATGCGTGACTTGGCGATCCAATCTTCAAACGGTACTAACTCTCCAGCAGAGCGCCAAGCGATAAACGAAGAATCATCGGCATTGATTGACGAACTAAATCGTATCGCAGAAACGACATCATTTGGTGGCCGTCGTCTATTGAACGGTTCGTTCGGTGAAGCGGCATTCCAAATCGGTTCAAGCTCTGGTGAAGCGATGATCATGGCACTAACCAGCATCCGTGCGGATGACCAGCGTATGGGCGGTGTGACTTTCTTCTCTGAGAATGGCAAAGACAAAGATTGGGGCGTGGATCCAACTAAAGCGGATCTAAAAATCACGCTTCCAGGCATGGGTGAAGACGAAGACGGCAACCCAGACGATCTAGAAATCAGCATCAATGCGAAAGCAGGTGATGATATTGAAGAGTTGGCAACGTACATCAACGGCCAATCTGATATGATCAATGCGTCGGTAAGTGAAGACGGCAAACTACAAGTGTTTGTTGCGCACCCGAACGTTCAAGGCGAGATTTCAATCTCTGGTGGCCTAGCATCGGATCTAGGTCTAAGTGATGAAGCGGTACGCACATCAGTGCAAGATATCGACATGACAACCGTGCAAGGTTCTCAGAACGCGATTTCTGTACTGGATTCAGCGCTTAAGTATGTTGATTCACAACGTGCTGACCTTGGTGCGAAACAGAACCGTCTAAGCCACAGCATCAATAACTTGGCAAACATCCAAGAAAACGTTGATGCATCGAACAGTCGAATTAAAGATACGGACTTTGCGAAAGAAACAACGCAAATGACCAAAGCTCAAATTTTGCAACAAGCAGGTACTTCGATTCTTGCTCAAGCGAAACAGTTGCCAAACTCTGCGATGTCACTATTGCAGTAGTTTACCTAGCCTGTATTCAATACATTCAGACGTGGATGGGAATGCAGGCTTATGGCAAGCAACTTTATAATAGAATGTGCGGCTCTCTCATCTCTCACCTGCCAATCATTTTCAATGTAAAGTTGCACCCGGTGTGCCGGTTATGTGTTCATTTCTCTTGATCTCCACATAGGCTCTGGCTACCAACCTAGCCCCAGTTCTCTCAAAGGAAAAGGGGCTTTTTCTTTTCTATCTCCCAGATAAAACATTCCTTTCTTTCATCTAACTCACTGCTTTCTAGATATTTTTGGTTATTCTTTGCTCAATTTAGAGCGCTCGGCTTAAGCTGCAGAAACTTGAGGCTTTTTTTCTACTTTTCTTCAACTTTTCTAGCCAAATCTCGCAAATTCACTTTTTTTGATTTTTTTCTAAAGCTTCTGAAATCCGAGTCGTTAATAGAAGTAACTTTGAGAGAACTACTTGGTTTTCCGAGACGTCGGAAACCGCTACATCGGAAAATCAATTGGAGAAATCACCATGGCAGTGAATGTAAACACAAACGTATCAGCGATGACCGCTCAGCGTTACCTAAACAACGCAAACTCAGCACAACAAACCTCTATGGAGCGTTTGTCTTCAGGTTTCAAAATCAATAGCGCGAAAGACGACGCTGCGGGTCTTCAAATCTCGAACCGCTTGAACGTACAAAGCCGTGGCCTGGATGTGGCTGTTCGTAACGCGAACGACGGTATCTCTATTGCACAAACTGCTGAAGGTGCAATGAACGAGACAACTAACATCCTGCAACGCATGCGTGACCTATCTCTTCAATCTGCGAACGGCTCTAACTCAAAATCTGAGCGTGTTGCGATTCAAGAAGAAGTAACGGCACTAAACGACGAACTAAACCGTATCGCTGAAACGACATCTTTCGGTGGTAACCGTCTACTTAACGGTACTTACGGCACTCAGTCTTTCCAAATCGGTGCGGACAACGGTGAAGCAGTAATGCTTAACCTAAAAGACATGCGCTCTGATAACAAAATGATGGGCGGCGTGAGCTACCAAGCTGACAACGGTAAAGACAAAAACTGGAACGTTGAAGCGGGCAAAAACGACCTGAAAATCAGTCTGACTGACAGCTTTGGTCAAGAGCAAGAAATCAACATCAGCGCGAAAGCGGGTGACGATATCGAAGAACTAGCGACGTACATCAACGGTCAAACTGACCTAGTAAAAGCGTCAGTAGATCAAGACGGTAAACTGCAAGTTTTCGCTGGTAACAACAAAGTAGAAGGCGACGTGGAATTCTCTGGCGGCCTATCTGGTGAGCTAGGTCTAAACGACGGCAAGAAAGTAACGGTTGATACTATCGACGTAACATCAGTAGGTGGCGCACAAGAATCTGTGGCTATCATTGATGCGGCATTGAAATACGTAGACAGCCACCGTGCAGAGCTAGGTGCTTTCCAAAACCGTTTCAACCACGCAATCAGCAACTTGGATAACATCAACGAGAACGTGAACGCGTCGAAGAGCCGTATCAAAGATACAGACTTCGCGAAAGAAACGACTCAAATGACCAAGTCACAGATTCTATCGCAAGCGTCAAGCTCAATCCTTGCGCAAGCGAAACAAGCGCCTAACTCAGCGCTAAGCCTACTAGGTTAATCAACCTAATACGACGCGATACAAAAGCCAGGCTCACCCCTGGCTTTTTGCTTATTCAAATCACGCATTAGGTACACCGAATAGGGCAGGTGACAAGGAGTTCGTATCGATTAGATGGTCTCTTTAAATACCAATGTCACTGCGATGATGACGCAGCGGCACCTCAGTCATGCGGCTGAGCAAAACATAGAGTCTCAGCGAAACCTTACCTCGGGTTATCGGATTAATTCCGCCAGTGATGATGCTGCAGGTCTGCAAATCTCTAATACTCTTAATGTTCAAACAAGAGGGCTTGATGTCGCCTTGAGAAATGCGCACGACGCGTATTCGGTGGCACAAACTGCAGAAGGCGCTTTGCATGAGAGTAGCGATATATTGCAACGCTTACGCTCTCTGGGGCTTCAAGCTGCAAACGGCAGTAATGACTCAAGTGATCGGCAAAGTATTCAATACGAGGTCGTAGCGCTGCAAGATGAGCTTGATCGTGTCGCGATCACGACGACATTTGCAGATAAAAACCTGTTTGATGGTTCTTACGGCTCGCAAAGCTTCCATATTGGTGCGAATGCCAATTCTATCTCTCTGACACTGCGAAATATGCGCAGTCACATCCCGGAGATGGGAGGGCAGCATTATGTTGGTGATGCGGTCGATAAAGATTGGCGAGTCACTAAAGATAATCAAACCCTTAAATTTGAATACCAAGACAGTAAAGGGCAAACCCAAACAGAATCTATTGGGCTCAAGCTAGGAGATCGCATCGAGCAAGTTGCCACTTACATCAACGCACAGCAATCGATAGTGAGTGCTTCAGTGACTGAAAACAATGAGCTGCAATTCTTTGCCTCGACGCTGAATGCACCTGAAGGTGTAACGTTAGAGGGTAGCTTGGCGGATGAGCTTGATGTTAGTGCTGGTGGTTTAGTCACAATGGACGACATCGATATGTCGACAGTTGGTGGGGCGCAGCTTTCAATTGGAGTGATTGACGCGGCAATTAAGTATGTTGATTCGCATCGAAGTGAAATAGGCGGCTTCCAAAACCGGGTGAGTGGCACGATGGATAACCTTAATACGGTGAACCGAAGTGTGACTGAATCAAAAGGGCGGATACGAGATACGGATTTTGCTCGAGAATCGACGGAGATGGTGCGCTCACAAGTGCTACAAGATGCGACTACCGCATTGTTAGCTCAAGCGAAGCAGAGACCGAGCTCGGCACTTGGCTTGCTCAGTTAAAAGGGTTGCAGCGATGAACATCGCTCAGGAACAAAAGTTTCAGGTAATAAAAAACGCTGCCAAAGGCAGCGTTTTTTTCGTGTTGGGCTAAGTAAAAATTACTTAGTTACACGTAGAACTGGAGTTTCACCAACAGTAACAGAACCAGAAAGCTTGTTCAGCTCTTTGATTTCGTCCATGTTAGAGATAACAACTGGAGTTAGCGTTGATTTCGCTTTCTCTTCTAGAAGAGCTAGGTCGAATTCAATTACAGTGTCGCCAGCTTTAACAGTTTGACCTTCTTCAGCGATACGCTTGAAGCCTTCGCCTTTAAGTTCAACAGTATCGATACCGAAGTGAACGAAAAGCTCAACACCGTCGTCAGACTCGATAGAGAACGCGTGGTTCGTTTCGAAGATCTTACCGATAGTACCGTTTACAGGAGCTACCATTTTGTTACCAGCAGGTTTGATAGCAATACCATCACCAACGATTTTCTCAGCGAAAACAACATCTGGCACATCTTCGATGTTCACGATCTCACCAGAAAGTGGTGCGATGATTTCGATTGCACCTGCGTCAGCGCTGTCGTCAGATACTAGCTTCTTAAGTTTGTCAAACAGACCCATTGTGTCATGCTCCTAACGTTTTATTTAATTCTGTCGAATTATAGTATACCAATCTTTCGAGATAGACGACTTTTTTTAACCGCCTATCTCATTGGAATTAGTTGATTATTGAGTTTTCTCTGCAATGAACTTTTCTACAACTGCTTCGATTTCTGCTGCTGTTGGTAGAGAAAGTGCTTCTTCAGCCATTGCTTTCACTTCTGCGAAGTTAGAGTTACGGATAACTTTCTTCACTTTAGGGATAGAGATACCGCTCATTGAGAACTCGTCTAGACCCATACCTAGAAGTAGAAGTGTTGCACGCTCATCACCTGCTAGCTCACCACACATACCAGTCCACTTACCTTCAGCGTGAGAAGCGTCGATAACTTGCTTGATCACAGTAAGTACAGCTGGTGATAGTGGGTTGTAAAGGTGAGAAATCATCTCGTTACCACGGTCAACCGCTAGTGTGTACTGAGTTAGGTCGTTTGTACCGATAGAGAAGAAAGCAACTTCCTTCGCTAGGTGGTGTGCGATAGCTGCTGCAGCTGGAGTCTCAACCATTACACCGATTTCGATGTTTTCGTCGAATGCATGACCTTCAGCGCGTAGTTCTGCTTTGTACTCTTCGATCGCTTTCTTAAGCTCACGGATTTCTTCAACAGAGATGATCATTGGGAACATGATACGTAGTTTACCGTGTGCAGATGCACGTAGGATACCACGTAGCTGGTCACGTAGGATTTCACGACGATCCAAGCTGATACGTACTGCACGCCAGCCTAGGAACGGGTTCATCTCTTTTGGAAGATCCATGTATGGAAGATCTTTGTCGCCGCCGATGTCCATAGTACGGATGATTACAGACTCACCATTCATTGCTTCCGCAACTTCTTTGTAAGCTTGGTATTGCTCTTCTTCAGTTGGAAGTGCGTCACGGTCCATGAATAGGAATTCAGTACGGTACAGACCAACACCTTCACCACCGTTACGGATGATACCGTCACAGTCTTTAACAGTACCGATGTTACCGCAAACTTCTACGCGGTGACCGTCAGTTGTTTCTGCGTGTAGGTCTTTTAGCTTAGCTAGCTCTTCTTTTTCAGCAAGGAATGCAGCTTTAACTGCTTTTGCTTCTTCTAGCTCAGCGTCAGATGGGTTGATAACGATCTTGTTGTTCATCGCATCAAGAATCAGCATGTCGCCGTTCTTAACTTGCTTAGTGATGTCGTTAGTACCAACGATAGCTGGAAGCTCAAGAGAGCGAGCCATGATTGAAGTGTGAGAAGTGCGACCACCGATGTCACAAGCAAAACCAAGAACGTAGTCTAGGTTGATCTGCGCAGTTTCAGATGGCGTTAGGTCGTAAGCTACTAGGATAACTTCTTGATCAATATCGCTTAGAGAAACGATGTTGATACCTAGAGCGTTCTTAACGAAACGAGAACCGATATCACGGATGTCAGTTGCACGTTCTTTCAGGTATTCGTCGTCTAGAGACTCAAGAGCCGTTGCTTGCTCTTCGATCACAGAGTAGATCGCGTGGTCAGCAGACATTTTGTCGTTTTTGATAAGTGCTAGGATTTCTTCTTCTAGCTCTTCGTCTTCAAGAAGCATGATGTGACCTTCAAAGATCGCTTCTTTTTCTTCGCCAAACGTTTCAAGCGCTTTTTGCTTGATAGTTTCTAGTTGAGCAGAAGATTTGTTACGAGCGTCAAAGAAACGTGCAACTTCTGCTTCTACTTGATCATCAGAAATAGTGTTTGTGTTTAGGACAATTTCATCTTCTTGAAGTAGTAGTGCTTTACCGATTGCAATACCTGGAGATGCTAGGATGCCTGAAATCATAGCCTTACCTTAAGTTGGTCAACTTTATAAAACGGGAGAATAATGGGTGCGCTAACGAATAGTATTAGCTTAGTTTTGAGCCTATTTCCAACGAAGCCATTTTGCTTTCACAAAATGGCTTCTGAAATAGGAGACCGAATTAGTGTAGTTGGTCCATTAGAGCAACTAGGTGGTCAACTGCTTGCTGAGCTTGTGGGCCTTCAGCTGAGATAGTAACTAGAGTACCTTTTACTAGGCCTAGTGTTTGTAGCTTGAATAGGCTCTTAGCGCTAGCGCTTTTACCGTTAGAAGTCACAGTGATGTCCGCGTCGAATGCTTTAGCTTCTTTAACGAACTGTGCAGCTGGACGAGTGTGAAGACCGTTTTCTGCTGTGATTTCTACTTGCTTCTCGTACATGTGATATACCCCAATAAATGTATTTTTTTGTTAGTTTGTGACTGAGTTTTAGCTTAACTGCTTTACACCTTGTGCGCTAGCACGGGAGAGTTCAAAGCGTGTCAGAACTGATACTAGTCAAAAGTTTGGTGATTGCGCAACTGTTTGCGTGCGTAATCACTCTGAAACCTTTTTGGTTTAGATTCTTTATTTTGAACCTAAAAATAAAACACCCTGATATTACCAAAGGTGGGGCAGGGATCAACAAAAAAGCCCCTGAACGGGGCTTTTTTAAACGAAAAATTGATTTGACCACATATTACTGTTGGTTCTCTTTCTCGGTAAAGATGCCGGCAAATAGTGCCGTACTTAGGTAACGTTCACCAGAGCTTGGAAGAACAGTTACAATCGTTTTTCCTTCAAATTCAGGTAGTTCTGCAAGGCGGTTTGCCGCAACGACTGCTGCACCTGAAGAAATACCCGCTAGGATACCTTCTTCTTCCATTAGGCGACGAGCCATCTCAATCGCTTCTTCAGACGTTACTTGCTCAACACGGTCTAGAAGTTCTAAATCTAAGTTACCAGGGATGAAACCAGCGCCGATACCTTGGATTTTGTGAGGAGCCGGTTGGATTTCTTCGCCTGCTAGCGCTTGTGCAATCACTGGTGATTCAGCTGGCTCTACTGCCACAGAAGTGATGGCTTTGCCTTTTTCACCTTTGATGTAACGGCTTGTACCAGTGATAGTACCGCCCGTACCAACACCTGCTACGAATACGTCGATTTCACCGTCTGTTGCTTCCCAAATTTCAGGACCCGTTGTCTTCTCATGAATCTCTGGGTTTGCAGGGTTGTTGAACTGTTGTAGAAGCAGGTATTTGTCTGGATTGCTTGCTACGATTTCTTCTGCTTTCGCAATCGCGCCTTTCATGCCTTTTGCTGCTTCTGTTAATTCTAAGTTTGCACCTAGCGCTTTAAGAAGTTTACGACGCTCAAGGCTCATTGATTCAGGCATCGTTAGTGTTAGCTTGTAACCGCGAGCTGCTGCTACGAATGCAAGTGCAACACCTGTGTTACCACTGGTTGGCTCTACTAGCTCAACACCTGGCTTGAGCGTACCTGCTTTTTCAGCTTCCCAAATCATGTTTGCACCAATACGGCACTTAACGCTGAAGCTTGGGTTGCGCGCTTCGATTTTCGCTAGAACTTTACCCTTGCTCACTTTGTTTAGGCGAACTAGAGGAGTATTACCAATGGTAAGAGAGTTGTCTTCGTAGATCTTGCTCATAGTGATGTTCCTTCATTACACGTTTTGTGAATATGGATAGAAGAATATGCGGTATAAAAAAAAGGGAAAAGGATTAAAAAGTTATATCTTATGAGGTTGGTCAAGAAATCCACAAAATAACTGAGGAGGCACATTCGTCCTCCTCAATTGGTTTAAAAAGCCACCTATTATTGATGCTTAAATTCGGTTACCCACATCGCGGTTGCGCCACAGACTGCAACAGGCATAACGATAAGATTGAGAATTGGGATAGTCGTGAATACAGAAACCAACACACCAAACCCATATGCCTTACCTTGCTTTTGTTTCAATTTGTAACGCATGTCGTTGAAAGGGACTTTGTGGTTATCAAATGGATAGTCACAATATTGAATCGCTAACATCCATGCGGTGAAAATAAACCACAGAAAAGGTCCAACGGTTTGACCTAATGCTGGGATGAGCAAGAGTAGAAACAAGCCTATCGCTTTTGGTAACACGTAAAGTAGTTTGCGCCATTCACGGGCCATCACGCGAGGTACATCCTTAATGAGTGCCGCAAAGCCGTCGTCATTGACCTTTTGTCCTGTGAGAGACTCTTCGACTTTCTCTGCCAACAACCCATTAAAAGGCGCGGCGATGAAGTTAGCTAATGTACTAAAGAAGTAGGAAAACGTGGCCAGAATGGTCAACACCAATATCGGCCATAAGATGTAGGTAAGCCAAGAGAGGAACTCTGGCAGCTTACCAATCCAACTCTCGATCCAAACATCGAGATGGGAAAATAAATAGAAGATAGCGCCCCCAACAAGCAAAATGTTGGCAAGCAGCGGCAAGACGACAAAACGTCGGATCTCTGGGGAGAGAGCTATTTGAATTCCGTATAGGAAGTAACCGAATCCGGTTCTAGGCTGATTATTCGACTTCATATCCATTTTGTTTCTTGTAAGTGAAAACTCATTGTACCTGTGGATGCTTTTCTTTCAATGCCCTAACAATTTGGGTCTTGTAAAGTGGAATCGTGGCAAGAATCACAACAAAAAGCGGAACTTCTTGCATTAAGTTGTTCTAAACCTACATATAGTTTTGGTAAAGTAAAAGCATCATTCGGATTTATTGCACTTGGGTTACTGCTCAAGGATGTGCGAGTAGTAAGAACAAGTAGATTGAGAGTAAATAATGCAGGAATTGCGATTCGTACTCATTGTTGTTGGCGCATTAGCCATCGCCGCATTGCTATTTCATGGTTTGTGGACAAGCAAAAAAGAAGGCAAAGCGAAATTTGGTAACAAGCCGCTTGGTAAGTTGGACGTTGACCAAGAGGATAAAGACTCCTTAGATCAAGAGCGTGAAATTGCTCCTGCTCCAGAAGACGATTTCGAAATCATCCGCAAAGATCGTAAAGAGCCTGACTTTGGGATGGAAAGTTCTTTCGACAACAAATTTGCCTCTGATCCGCTGATCGATGATGTTCTTGATGTTAGAGAAAAAGAACACAAAGAAGAGCGCGAAATCCCTGCTTTTGTCGCAACGAAGAAAACCGAAGACGAATTAGAACCTGTTCTGCAAGAGCCAGTACAGTCGTCGGTTGTTGAAGAAGAAATTATTGAACCAGTCTTTGAAGCTCCTGAAGTATCAGAAGCGCCAGTTATGCCAGAAGTCGAGGCGACACCGGTAATGGCTGAAGAAGTGATTGAAGAGCCAAAACCAGAACCTGAAATGCAAGTGATTGTGTTGAATGTTCATTGCGCTGGCGATGAGCCTTTCATCGGCACTAAGCTGTTCGATAGCATGCAGCAAAATGGATTGATTTACGGTGAGATGAATATCTTCCATCGTCATGTTGATTTATCAGGCAATGGCAAAGTGCTATTTAGCGTGGCCAACATGATGCACCCAGGTACGCTAGAACACGGTGACCCAGCTGAATTCAGTACTAAAGGTATTTCGTTCTTTATGACGCTACCTTGCTATGGTGAAGCAGACCAAAACTTTAACCTTATGCTACGTATTGCACAGCAAATCGCTGACGATATGGGCGGTAACGTTTTGGATGATCAACGTAACTTGATGACACCAGATCGATTGGCCTCATATCGACGTCAAATAGTTGAGTTTAATGCTGCTAGCGCATAACCTTAACAACAAATAATGATAGGGCTCCGTTAGGAGCCCTTTTTCTTAGATTCCCAACCTCATTGAACAATATACACGGGGCTTTAATATGTCTGAATCAGTACTTCAGCGACTAGAAGAATTAAAAGAGTCGTTGCATTACCACGCTGTTCGTTACTACGTGGAAGATAACCCAGAGATTCCAGACGCAGAATACGACCGTATGATGCGTGAACTATTGGATATTGAAGCCGAGCACCCAGAGTTGGTGACTGTAGACTCTCCAAGCCAACGTGTTGGTGGTCAGCCTCTGTCTGAATTCAGCCAAGTCACTCACGAAGTGCCAATGCTGTCTTTGGACAACGCGTTTGATGATGCTGAACTGGATGGTTTTCACAAACGTGCTCAAGACCGTGTCGTTGGCCATACCATTAAACAATACTGCTGCGAGCCTAAGCTTGATGGCTTAGCTGTGAGCCTGCTGTATGAAAATGGCGTTTTGGTGCAAGCGGCAACGCGTGGTGACGGTACAACGGGTGAGAACATCACTGAAAACGTACGTACTATCAGCGCTATTCCATTAAAGTTACAAGGCAAAGACTGGCCGACACGTCTAGAAGTGCGCGGTGAAGTGTTTATGCCAAAAGCGGGATTTGACAAACTTAACGAGAACGCACGAAAAAAAGGCGAGAAAGTTTTTGTTAACCCACGTAACGCGGCAGCAGGTAGCTTACGCCAATTAGATTCCCGTATCACGGCATCACGTCCTCTAAGCTTTTACGCATACAGTGTTGGCGTTGTGGAGGGGGCATCCCTTGCTAACAGTCACTACGAACGATTCTTACAAATCAAATCGTGGGGCTTGCCAATGTGTCCAGAAACCAAGCGTGTCGATAGCTTGGAAGAGGTTAAAGCGTACTACCAAGATATTCTTACTCGTCGTGAAGCTTTGGCTTACGAAATTGACGGTGTCGTTATCAAAGTGGATGACATTGCGATTCAAGAGCGTTTAGGTTTTGTTGCTCGTGCTCCTCGTTGGGCTATTGCCTACAAATTCCCGGCTCAGGAAGAAATCACTACACTGAATGAAGTTGAGTTCCAAGTTGGTCGTACTGGCGCGATTACTCCAGTAGCCAAACTTGAACCAGTATTTGTTGGTGGTGTAACAGTCTCTAACGCTACGCTTCATAACGCAGACGAGATTGAGCGTTTGCAAGTGATGGTCGGTGACCAAGTCGTGATTCGTCGTGCTGGTGACGTGATTCCACAAGTGGTGTCTGTTATCAAAGAGCGTCGCCCTGAAACGGCTCGTGAAATCCTTTTCCCAGATGCTTGTCCGGTATGTGGCTCTCACGTTGAGCGTATCGAAGGTGAAGCGGTAACACGTTGTACTGGTGGCTTAGTATGTCAGGCGCAACGTAAAGAAGCGTTAAAGCATTTTGTTTCCCGCAAAGCGTTAGACGTAGACGGCCTGGGTGACAAGGTGATTGAGCAGCTAGTGGATCGTGAGATGGTGGAAACACCAGCTGATCTATTTAAGCTTTCAGCGGGTGTCTTAACCGTACTAGAGCGTATGGGGCCGAAATCGGCAACCAACGTTGTTAATGCGCTTGAGAAATCAAAACTCACTACATTGCCACGCTTTTTGTACTCACTCGGCATTCGTGAAGTAGGGGAGGCAACAGCAGCCAACCTAGCACAACACTTCAAGAGTCTGGATGCGATTCAGCAAGCGACAGAAGAGCAATTGATTGAAGTTCAGGACATTGGTGTGATCGTGGCAAAACACATTACGACTTTCTTTGGCGAAGAGAAAAACCAAGCTGTTGTTCGTGACTTGCTAGAACAAGGCATCAACTGGCCAGAGATTGCAGTACCACAAGAAGGTGTTGAATTACCATTGGAAGGCAAGACGGTCGTATTAACTGGCACGCTTTCTCAACTAGGTCGCTCAGAAGCGAAAGAAGCATTACAGAATCTAGGCGCGAAAGTAACGGGTAGTGTATCCAAGAAAACAGACATTCTGTTTGCTGGTGAGAACGCGGGTTCTAAGCTTGCAAAAGCGCAAGAGCTCGGTATTGAGATTCAAACTGAGCAAGACTTACTCAACTTGATGAATTAACTTCTATCAAAAAAGCTAAAAAATACCTAAAAGCCCCAATTGCCAGTCAGTTGGGGCTTTTTCTTTGCAATTAAAAAGTCACTCAATAACCTCCGAATTCCGCTGTTTAGTGATTTCAGTGATCAGGATCGACCCTTCAACGATTCATCTCCTATAGACCAAAGTCTGCGATCAACTTCAAATTGAGCTTTGTTGTTTTTACTTAAGTGTTTGTATTTTAAGTGCTTAATTGCTTGTTGTGTCTTTGGTGTTAAAAATAAGATCTGGATCAACAACTTATATGGAACTTTGGCGTTGGTCATATTTTTTTAGAAAAAAAATAAGTTCCATTTGGATGTTTTTAGATGCGAAGTTAGTCTTAGAAGCGTGGATACACGGTGTGTATGCAGGAACTAAAAAGAACCAATTTAGAAATATTGAGGTTCACTCAGGAATTTACTTCTCTCCTTCGGCGGCCAACTTAAGGTGAGATAGAAAAATACAGCTATATCCATTTTTAGGAGTTTTTTCCATGGACAAATTTTTTAAAGTATCTGCCCTTTCTGCGGCAATGATGGGTGCAGTAGTTGCTGCTCCAGCAATGGCTGAAGATCCATTAGGTCCAGAGTACGCTGGCGCAGTTTCAGAGTTTTTCTCTGAGTCGACTATCAGCGGTAACCTTAACTTTTGGATGCGTGCTCGTGACCGTGGCAATGTAGATGCAAATGGTAACGACACTAAAAAGGTAACGAACCTAGACCACGGTTCTATCTTTGCAAACCTAGGCTTCAACTCTGGCTATGTTGGCGGTGTTGCTGGTCTTGATGTTGTTATCTACAGCACATTCGACATGTGGCAAAACGGTGGTGCAGACCACGAAATGAACTTCTGGGGTGTAAACAACCCATACGATAAAGAAGCGAAAGACAGCGCATGTTCTGATGTATGGACTGACTGTACAGACAACGGCGTTTCATTTGCTACTGCGGCAGCGAAGTTCAAACTAGGTGATTCTGCTACTGCGAAACTTGGTTACTTCCAACCATCTGTACCTAGCTCTCTAGGTGTTAACTGGTCATTCGCTCCTGGTACTTACCTAGGTGGTGAAGTTGGCGGAAAAATCGGTGGTTTTGACCTAGGTTTGGTTGTTGCGACTGAATACAAAGCACCGTGGTTCAAAGAAACTTACGAATTCAGAACAACTAAGGGTGAAGACGCAGGTACACTTTACTCTGTAGGTGGTCGTTACACTCTAGACAACGGTATCTCTCTAGATGCGGCATACGGTGGTCTATCTGATGGTGACCGTTGGAACGCACACTTTAAAGTGAAAGGTACAACAGAAGGCGGTCTATACTGGTCTCCTCAACTATACATCGTTGATGATAGCGAACAGTACGACAGCACTGCATACCAGCTAGCACTTTTGACAAGCTTCTCTTCTGGTCAGTACTCATACCGTGCTGAAGCGACATACACTGGCGCAGATTCTGGTGACCCAGCAAACGTTGGTAACATGTCTTACCGTCTAACTAGCCAATACGGTGGTTCAAACGGTGCTTACGAAATCTGGTGGAACAACCGTTCTGACTTTAACCACGATGAAGAGCTAGCGGTATTTGGTTCTGTGTCTCGTGACTTCTCTGATATCGGTGGTAAAGGCTTTAGTGCTGGTCTAAGTGGTGCATACGGCTTCGGTTCATCTGCTCAAGGTTACGATGACCTTAGCGAGTATGCATACAGCGTCTTTGCAAACTACGCAATCCAAGCTGGCGCACTTAAAGATGCTCACATCAGCTTCTACTACACTAACTACTACAATGATACAAACGCTCCGAACTGGACAGGTTACACTAACTTGTTCCAAGATGAGGAAGATTTCAAGCTAGTACTAGCAATTCCGTTCTCAGTTAAATAAGCGAACTGAATACACCATATAGTGTCTAAAAAGCTGAGCATACGCTCAGCTTTTTTTGTCTCAGAGACCAAGGAGCTAACCATGAAGAAAGCACTGATCATTCCATTTGTATTATTCTCCCTTCAAGCTTGTAGCACTGCCCCTAAAACTCCAGCCGAGTATTGGTATGGGCAAGGTGAACGTTTTGGCTCAAATGGCTACCGCTACGACAACGATGTTTTAGCGAACTTAAAAAAGAGTGTTTCTTTTGACGAAGCATCCTACAAGGCGGGCTATGAAGCAGGTAAAGTAGAGTACTGTGATCCTTTCAAAGCATTTGAAAAAGGTATCCAAGGTATTCGTTATACTGACCAATGTGCAGGTCAACCTCAAGAAGTCATGATCAAAGCGGAATGGCAAAGAGGGTGGGATGCATTTATCGGTTCTGACTTCTACAAGTTCTAAGTTTTTTCATTTAATGGCCAACGAAGTTTATCCCCGTAGAATAGATAAACTTCGTTAAAACCATTGATAATGTTACTTATTTAAATGTACCACCGTACATTGTGCATAATTCACGTGGTAAGTGTTTTACTGTACCATCACTAAATGTGCAATCTACGCCAGCACCAAATGCATGCCCCGCTGAGTTTTGTGCTAAAGAAATTGGAGATGCAAAAATAAAGCACGCGATAAATAAAGCAGCAATCTTTTTCATGGTGAATCCTCTCACTCATTAAATTTCCAGCTTAGGCTGAATAATTAATTGATCTTTCAATTTAAAGTTAGAATTATTTTATTTCTTTATCGTACCATTTTGATGTTGGCATAAGACGATTGGCATATAATCGCTAGTCCCGTCTGGTAGATAGCATTGCACGTTAGGCCCTGTAGCACTGTTACCGTTTGAGCCTGTGTAGGCAAACACGCTTGATGAGAACAACACCACAGCGAACAACATCATTGTCTTTTTCATAGTACTTCCTCTTACTTACCTTAAAAAATATAAGCACCTAATTGACATGCTTATGCGTTAAGTATGTATAGAGACCTAGAAAGATCAAAATTAAATTCAACAGTGTTTTATTTTTTAAAATAAATTTAGATTTCGAAAAAGGAGTTATATTTTTCTATGTGTCTGAATTATTTAATTTGAATAATTGAGTAAGAGTAGGAAAAGAGAGTATGCTGATAATATTTATATCACTTAATTTTTGTGGTTAATTTAAATAAGTGAATGAAATAAAAGAAGTAGTTTGAATAGATATGAAATAGGGTGCTTTGCACCCTATTATTTTGACACAAGTCAGCGAGAAACCGGTTTAATCTTAAGAATAATACCGTCAACGGCGATAATTTCGACTCGAGTTCCGGCTGGTAAATCGTGCTCTGATTCAGCAGACCAAGTAGTATCTGCCACTCGTAAGCGGTTCATCCCCACAGTGAAGTCTTCATCTAATGTCACGATACTACCGACTAATTGCTTCTGCTTTTGGTTAAGATCGCGCGCGCTGTCGCTCTTACGATCTTTCGACCATTGCTTTCTCCACCACAGCCACGTTGTCATCAAGCTGAAAGCGGCAAAAGCTAACCATTGCATCTGCCAACTGATGGGCAAGAAGGACAAAATGGTTCCGACGATAAGCGCCGATATGCCAAGCCATAAGAAATAGCCAGCAGTGCCGAGTAGCTCGATCGCTAGCAAAGCAAAACCAAACGCAATCCAATGCCAGAACGTAACGCCTTCCAATAGGCTAAATAAATCCATAAGTAGACCTTAGTCTTTACTTTGTTTGAACATCTCTGCGATACCAGCAACGGAGCCCATGAGTCCAGTTGCTTCAATCGGTAACATGATAATCTTACCATTTTCTGCTTGGCCGATACTCTTCAATGCTTCAGTGTAGCCCTGAGCAATAAAGTAGTTCACTGCTTTGACGTCACCTTTAGCAATGGCTTCTGACACCATGTAAGTTGCTTTTGCTTCCGCTTGCGCAGCACGTTCGCGAGCTTCTGCATGTAAGATCGCAGATTGCTTTTCACCTTCCGCTTTTAAGATCTCTGATTGTTTTTGACCTTCAGCGCGTAAGATTTCTGCTTGGCGCACACCTTCAGCTTCTAAGATTTCTGCACGTTTATTACGTTCTGCTTTCATCTGGGCATTCATCGCAGCTGTCAGGTCCGCGGGTGGTTGAACGTCTTTAATCTCAATACGTGTCACTTTAACACCCCAAGGGTTAGTCGCTTGGTCAACAATAGAGAGAAGCTTGGTGTTGATCATGTCACGTTGGCTGAGCATTTCGTCCAGTTCCATTGAACCAAGTACGGTACGGATATTAGTCAACGTAAGGTTACGGATTGCATGCTCTAGGTCGTTTACTTCATAGGCTGCTTTGGCCGCGTCGATAACTTGAACAAAGCCGACTGCGTCGATAACGACATTCGCATTATCTTTAGAAATGACTTCTTGAGCTGGAATGTCGAGAACTCGCTCCATCATATTGATCTTCTGACCGATTCTATCGACAAACGGAATGATTAAGTTCAAACCTGGTTTAAGAGTGTGGGTGTAGCGCCCAAAGCGTTCAACTGTCCAGTTGTTGCCTTGAGGAACGGTTTTAATCGCAGACGCGAGGAGGATGATGGCTAGAGCAACGAAA
This sequence comes from Vibrio owensii, assembly GCF_002021755.1. Lineage (NCBI taxonomy): Bacteria > Pseudomonadati > Pseudomonadota > Gammaproteobacteria > Vibrionales > Vibrionaceae > Vibrio > Vibrio owensii. The sequence goes on along the minus strand of NZ_CP019959.1, from coordinate 999,531 downwards.
ATACCGATGGTGATCAATGAGTCAATTGGCATGTGCTATTCCCTTAAGTGCATATTATTGATTCATTTTTACTCATTTGGGCCTATGAAACAATCGTAGAAATGAGAGGTTTGATAAATTCCAGACAAAATAAAGGCCGGAAACTCCCAGCCTTTATTCACTTTAATTTCAGATTGTTACTCTACGTCGAGCTTTTACTTAGGATATTCAATCCAACTTGAGCCATCTAACGAGACGTAGTACTTACCATTTACTTCAATCACCGTTGAGCCAGAGTTCTGCGCGACCACTTGTGTTTCTGGTAGGTTTCCTGCTAACTCATCCGGACTAAAGGATTTCTTCTCATAAATGTTTTGCTCAAGAATATTCGATACCAATTGCGATAGCGCTAAATAGCTTGATGGCGCTTTTACGTGCTTAGTATCGCCTTGGCGTTGGATACCTTCGCCGAAGACTTTAATTCCGACAGGAGTGTGAACGATCGTTGGTGCCGGAATCTCACGCATGCCTGAAATCTGCATTCTATCTCCTCGCATACCGGCGCCATGTTCTGGCACTAAAGCAACAACGATATTTCGTTTAGAGGCTTTAAGCTCTTGGAAGAACGAATAAAGATCATCAAGAAGGTTCTTTAGACGTTTCTTGTAACTCACCATAGACGTTGTCGAATTGGCATTGATGATGCGGTTACCATCATGCAATGAAATGGTGTTATACAACGCAACTACTTTCTCATCATCGCTTTTGATTCGTTGTTGCCACCAGTCATCAAGCACCTGTTTGTCACGGAAGATAGAAGAGCCATCGAATGATTTTTGATAAGGCTTGAATCCTTCTTGAGACATCAGGTTCGTTTTGAGATCGCCATCTTTTTTGATCAGTTCTAAGAAGCTATCGAACACACCGTTGTGGTTCATCAACAGATTTTCTTTGAAGCCGAGATCTTTCAGGTTATCGAACAAGTAACATTGCTTTGGAGCAGGCTCGAACAATTTACTGTGTTCTTGTTGACCACAGCTCGCTCTCAGCAGTCTAACAACGGCAGGCCCGCTGTAGGATGTCGCCGCGCTGAAGTTATCAAACATGACATCAAACTCTTTGAACAACGGGTGATCAGCCATACCAGCAATCTCAATGTCATCCCAAGCGACGGAACAGATGCTCAAGAACAGCAAATCAAACGGAGCATCTTGTGCACTATTAGGGCTGAACGAGACACGTCGTGATGCTTCTTTCGCGAAGAAATCTGCTGTCATGCTGTTGAGCGACTCATCGTTGATTTCTGTGACTTGAGGCTGTGTCGTTTCCGCCACTTCCGTAGTTGCTGGTGGCGCAGGCTGAGTTGTCTCAACGGTGACTGAACTCTGTGGTGTTTTTGGAATGCTGACGTAAATCATCGCGATGACAACGAATACAGAAACGCGTAAAAACTTACTCAGAATGAAATACGCTGCACACAAAGCAAACAACCCAAGCAATGCTTGCACAGAGATGAAACGTCCCATGAGTTCGACAAGATAGCTAAACTCAAACTGCATCAACTGACCCGCCTGAGCCCATAATCGCTCTAACGGAGGTAAGAAAGAGTCATAATGCAGTAGCCATGCAGCGATGATCACTGCGATAACATGCCGCAGGACATTCAATGCTCTTACTGACACAGGTAACAGAATAAAGAGCAAGAGCGCAAAGTTTTCTAGCGGATGGAAATCGATGATCCCTTGGAGGAAGAGGGCAACTTTGGCAATAAAATAAATGTTCCACCAACCCAATCCAATTGTGAACTGAGCGGGCTGTTTAGAGTGTGAAGTCATCACTTAAGCTTCTTGTTTTTGTTTACAGAAAGATCTTGTTCAAAGTACTGCGCGCGTTTTAAGTACCTATCGTAGAGCCGCTTTATCGCGCTTACTGCATCACGCAGAAAATAGCCAAGGACTAATCCTATGCAAAGGCTAATGCCTACGGTGAGCATAAAGTCATCAATGTTCATTCCTGCTCCTTAATGTTGATGGCTTTTTTAACTGCGAACAAAGCAGGTACCTCGATCATAGGCTTTTTCGTTACCGCGAAAATCTGTTTCTCCGTGGTCAAGCTTGATACCTCCTCGGAGATGCTGACTTCATCCTCTAGGATGTATTTTAGTTCAGCTTCGATGTCGTAATGGGTATCGAAGGTGCGCGTTGAGTGAAACAAATCCCGAGGTGGAAACTCGAAAATATTGTTGAGTGCAACATCAATGTCGTTATGACGGATAGCACTGAACAAAACATACAGTGCTTTGTTACACGCGGTGACGACATCACCATCTCGTCGGATGTGGCACAGACGAAGGCATTCTTCAGGGCTCATTCCTGGCAGCAAATTCAACTTAATCAGAGCAAAGTTGACATTAGAACGGCTCGAACTGGCGATCACATCCGTACAGTATTGACTGAAGTCTCTGTTATGCAGGTAGCCTTTGCTGCCAAATTTAACGTCGTACTTTAGTAAGGCCTCTAAGCTTTGAGGCAATGCACGTGTCAGCATTTGTCCTTGTATAGCTTCCACCTGAGTCATAAAGCGCATCTGAGGAACTTGCACTGGTGAAATCAGATTTACACCAGCACGAAGCAAAAATTTTTCATCCGCATATCGTAAACATTGGTGTGTTTCTCTGATCACGAGCTTGAGTTGTCTGCCCGCTTTTGTGCGCAGTCGGTAGCAATCCAATGCCAACTGTTGCACTTCGCTCTGGCTTGAACAGTTGAATACAATGGTTGAGGCTCTAGGGCTGTCTAACATCTCCAATAGCTGTTGGTTATTTTCTGCTAGGTGCATTCCTCTTGGCACTTTTGTGCTGTCACCCAAGGCTTCTTTCGTAATGTAAAGTCGTTCGCTATCGGCTTTGTCTTCTGTAATTTCGTTCGTTTGCAACTTTTCATATGGTGTCGCGAGCAAGTGACCGTTCTTATCAAAAGATAGGATGTATTCCTCTTCTGATTTCACCCCATGTTTGCTGGACCAAAAGTCGACAAAGTAACTGTATCGTGTTTCATCTAGTGCGCTCATCGTCGCCAAACCAGCAAGGTATTGATTATTCGTCAACAACTTAGGCTTAAGTATCGATGTCGCCAAATGACCATAGATACATATATTGATAATGAGCGATTTTTTATGGGCGAATTCATTTATTGTTCTTAGAAATATGCCTACATCTTTGTCGCTGCAGTGAGATAAAATCGAGTCGGGAATAAACAAAATATAGTTAGAGTTCTTACTAATATTTATTTTGTGAATGTCTTTAGCAAGATTAATTGGGTCTAACTTCTTTTTTTGACTTTTATTACTTATGAAGTAGATCTTATCAAGATAACTATCAGATAAGTCATTGAATTTTTGTGATGCTTCGCGGTTTAGACCGGAAAGGAAAGTTTCTTTATTGGTGAAACTTGTAAGTGAAGTGTTGTAATTTTGGCTTGATGCACTAATTAAGAAATCAATTGTCATGTGTTTGTGAGAAAATAAATTGACGTATACAGATCGATTTTCTCGTTCACTGGTAATTGCGGATAGACCGTTTATTAATGACATCAAAATAGCCTTTTAATCAGTTGGTTATGTTCATCTTTCTTTGTCTTTAAGCTGTCGCTGTATGTAAAACGTTACAGAAAAAAGTGCCAATGTGACAATAAAATGACGCAAAGATATTAAACGAAATTGATCAAAAATAAAATTAGATATAGCATTATCTGCCTTGATGTTTATAAGTTTAAAATTATGCATTTGCAAACTAATATGTTTATAGTTTGACTATAATTTTGGCTTATATGTCGTAAACGGATAATTACAACTCATCTTCATAATCTCAGTTTCTGAAGCCAAACATCATTTAGGAATTTAATAATCATGTGATCAATGACTTAGGTTGTTCACATTTTTTCTCATTCTATAAATATGTGATGCACGGGTTAGGTGCGTCAAATTTTCAGCATCGTATTTGATAAAAATTTAAGCAAGATAGGAGTGTCTTAGCGCTTTATCAGATGCGTGGATAACGTGGAAAGATGTCGTGACAGAGCCAGCAAAAGACATTAATTCGATCTACTCTTCATATGACTTAACTCAGCATCAATATGTTGAGACGACAGAAAACGAGTCGTATCTCAATGTGAAAAGTAAATGGTTGGTTTTTCAATCTCAACCGACCAAAGACAGTGGAACTGGGATCAAAAACAAACAAGCAGGTCTTGAAACGGAAGCGATATGAAGCGCCTTCTTTTTGTTAGCCTGAGGGGCGGGTGTGGAGCAACCACGGTAACCGCAAACTTGGCTCAAGCTTTAGTCAAAATTAACAAGCAGGTTCTTGCGATCGACGCAGTGCCTGAGAATCTGTTACGCCTTCACCTTGGTCTTCCTTATGAAGAGCGAGACGGGTGGGCTGCACGTGTGTTGTCTGGCGATGCTTGGGTAGAGGCCGGGTATCAAAGCCCGCAAGGCGCTCTGTTGTTGCCATTTGGCGAATTGGATGCCGATCAAAAGGGGCAGTTCGCTCAATCTTATCAATTCCTTCAAGCGCTTGGTCGTTCAACCTTGCAAGTCACAGATGCAGAGCAATGGCAGTTGTTCCACGGTGATATGTCTTACCTCATGACTCCAGAAATGAACGCGTTTGTTGAGTCGATGGACATGGTGTTTGTGGTTATTAACGCTGATGCAATGAACTACGCAGCGTTACAAACGGCGCTTAGACACTCCTCTCAAATCAGCAACCTAATCGAGTCTGGTAAGCTGCGTTACATTCTTAATCAATATCAGCCTGAGACTGAGATTGGTCGAGATTTCATGCTGGTGTTTAAGAAGGAACTGCAAGCGTCGTTAGTGCCTGTTCTCATGCATCGTGATACGGCATTGGCTGAATGCGCCGCCAACTTGACGACCGTACAGCATTACTCTCCGACGAGCCAAGCAGCGAAAGATTACCAGTCTTTGGCATTTTGGTGCGTTTCTACGCTTGCTGCTGCAACTTCTCAGGGCTAATGCATGCGTAGTCTCAACCTTATCTTCCAAAGCTGGATAGTCGATCAATTTCAGTCGCACAAGCAGGCGTATGAGCAAGCTTGGGAGTGCAAAACCAATTGGTTGGGCAACATTGTGCTTTCTGTTTGGTTTTCATTGAGCTTTGTTTTCCTAAAACCTGTGATTTCTGGTGTTCCCTCTTGGAAGCTGCCTCTGGTCTATTTCCCACAAGTTAACTATGCCGCTCCTCGCTTGTTTGACCCGATTCGATTTGTTGTCCAGAGCGTTTGGTTACTGTGTTTTAAGCAAAGTGTGGCGTCTGCTTGGTCTCATCAAGCCAGTGGTGTCGTGATGCATCTTGCTGAGAAAATCCGCAATGCTTTTTACTTGCCGTTTGAACTGGTGGCGAAAAGTGTTCGTTGGTTAGAGCAAACGGCCAACCAAGTTAAAGATCCTGAAGTTCGTGAACGCATGAAAGCCAGCAAGTCTGCGATGGTATTGAACTATGCATTGCTGTTCCTCGTGGTGTTGCTCGCGTTGCTCTGTTTTACCGTGCCATTCGGTTATCAGGCACAGACTGTATTTGTGCTTTTATTGTGGGCACTTGCCATGATGGTGCGTCGCATGCCGGGGCGCTTTCCGACCATGTTGCTCATCATTCTTTCGGTGACAGCATCATGTCGTTATCTCTGGTGGCGTTACTCATCAACCTTAAACTGGGATGATCCTATTGCACTGATCTTAGGGGGTATTTTGCTTTTGGCAGAAACCTACTCTTGGATCGTGTTGATGCTGGGTTACTTCCAGAATATTTGGCCGCTTAACCGTAAGCCGGTTTCGATGCCACAAGATCAATCGACTTGGCCAACCATCGACTTGATGATTCCGACTTACAACGAAGATCTCGATGTGGTTAAAGCGACGGTGTACGCCTCAATGGGTGTGGACTGGCCAAAAGATAAATTGAAAATTCACATTCTCGATGATGGTAAACGAGACAGCTTCCGTGACTTCGCAAAGAGTGTAGGGGTTAACTACATTCGCAGGCCAACTAACGAGCACGCCAAAGCCGGTAACATCAACTATGCGTTAAAGCAGACGGGTGGTGAGTTTGTGGCGATCTTCGACTGTGACCACATTCCAACTCGAGCATTCTTCCAGCTCACCATGGGCATGTTCCTCAAAGATCCGAAGCTGGCGCTGATTCAAACTCCGCACCACTTCTTCTCCCCGGATCCGTTTGAACGTAACTTATCTAACTTCCGCAATGTGCCTAACGAAGGCAACTTGTTTTATGGGTTAATTCAAGATGGTAACGATTTATGGGACGCGACTTTCTTCTGTGGATCGTGCGCCATTTTGCGCCGTGAACCGCTTGAAGAAGTGGGTGGTATTGCAGTTGAAACCGTAACGGAAGACGCACATACGTCACTGCGCATGCACCGATTGGGCTATCGCTCTGCTTACCTTAAGCAGCCGATATCAGCGGGTTTAGCGACAGAAACCTTATCGGCACATGTAGGGCAACGTATTCGCTGGGCGAGGGGCATGGCGCAGATCTTCAGGGTCGACAACCCGCTCACCGGTAAAGGGCTGAAGTTGTCGCAGCGGCTTTGTTACGTCAATGCCATGTTGCATTTCTTATCCGGTATACCGCGTATTGTGTTTTTGATTGCACCTTTGGCGTTTTTGTTGCTGCACTCTTACGTCATTTACGCACCAGCATTGGCGATCATCCTGTACGTTTTGCCGCACATGATCCACGCCAGTATGACCAACTCACGCATGCAGGGTGACTATCGTTACTCCTTCTGGGGGGAAGTGTATGAAACCGTGCTGGCTTGGTACATCGCAAGACCAACCACCGTCGCTTTGTTTGCGCCTCATAAAGGGACATTCAATGTAACGGCGAAAGGGGGCTTAGTTGAAAAATCGCATTACGACTGGGTGATCTCTCGACCGTATTTGGTGCTTGTAGCACTGAATATTCTTGGTTTTGCCGTGGGCCTGTATCGAATGGGGTGGGGGCCCCAGGATGAGGTCGGCACTGTCATCGTGAACTTAGTATGGACGATGTACAACTTGCTGATCTTAGGTGCAGCGGTCGCGGTTGCGGTAGAAGCGAAACAGGTACGAAAAGATCACCGCGTAGAGGTGGCAATTCCTGTTGCGGTGAGATTGCACTCTGGGCATTTGATTCAAGCTCAGATGAAAGACTTTTCATTGGGTGGCGTCCGCATAGAAATCGATGGCGTTGACGAACAAACTTGCCAGTACTTACTCGGTCAGTCACTCGAAGTGATTCTGAATCGTGGTGGACAAGAATTCGTGTTCCCGATGACGGTTGCCTATGCTCATAAAGGCATGTTCGGTATGCAACTCAATGAATTGTCGCATCAACAACAAATCCAATACGTCCAATGTACATTTGCACGAGCAGATACATGGGCGAAATGGCAACAAGGCTATCAAGCAGATAAGCCACTATCGAGTATGCAAGCCGTTCTACAAGTCGGCTTTAATGGATACAAGCGCTTGCTACAACACTGCCCGAAATTTGTCGTGGTCAGTGTGGATGCACTTTTATTTTGTATCGAATTTATTTGGTCACTTCGACCTCGCTATGTCCCAATCAGGACCACAAGTCATGCTAAATAATAAAAAACTAACAGCGTTGACGACGGCAATCACTCTGATGTGTATGTCGGGCAGTCTCGCGGCACAAGAAGTAAAACAGCAATTGTCGGAACCTCAAGCTCAGCAACAAGACGCGGAAAATGCCACCGTCTTTAAGCGAGTCGTTCCATTTACTCAATTGGGCTACAGCGGCTCAATTGCGATTCAAGGCAGTGAAGCGAACGCTTATGTCGGCTTTGGCTCTCGCCTTGATGAGGTGGTTTCAAAAGCCACGTTGTACTTTGATATTACGCCTTCGCCAGCGTTACTTGCTTTGGTTTCACACGTCAAAGTGTACTTGAACAACGAGTTGATGGGCGTGGCGTCTATCGTTGATGGCCAGCAGGGTAAAAAGCTCAGTCTTTCTATGCCGCTGGATACGCGTTACTTCAGTAACTACAACCAAATTCGTTTTGAGCTGATTGGCAATACTCAAAAAGACTGTGCCAACCCGAATGATTCCAGTATTTGGGCCGAGATCAGCCAAAGTAGCCGCATCGAAATGTTTGTGCAAAAAACGCAGCTAGAAAGCGATTTGAGCTTACTGCCAGCGCCTTTCTTTGATGTTCGTGACTTTAGCCAACTTAATTTGCCTGTTGTGATGGGCGATAAATATGACTTAGACGAAGTGAAAGCCGCGGGTGTTTTGAGTTCCTACTTCGGTTCTTTAGCGGCTTGGCGTGGTGCGCAGTTCCCTCTGAGTTTCGACACTTTGCCAGAGCGCAACGCCGTGGTGTTTATCACCAACGACAACAAACCTGAATTCCTAAAAGACTTCCCAGATACGGATGGCCCGCGTGTCCAGGTGATTACCCACCCAACCGACCCATACGTGAAGCTATTGCTGGTGATTGGTCGTGATAGTGCTGACCTAAACACCGCAGTACGTGGCTTGGCATTGGGTAACCAGATTCTTACCGGCCCAATAGCCAAGATCAACGAGGTGAAGCAAATCAAACCTCGCGTACCTTACGATGCGCCAAACTGGGTGAGCACAGATCGCCCGGTTGCGTTGTCTGAATTGGTTGAGCAAAAGAGCATGCTGCAAGTAGAAGGTCGCACACCACCGCCTATCAGCGTGAGCCTACGTTTGCCACCAGATCTGTTTACTTGGCAGAGCCGTGGTATTCCAATGGATCTGAACTACCGTTACTCACCGCCGACGGAAGACCATTCTGGCTCCCGTCTGACATTGAGCATTAACGACCAGTTCATCGAAGCCTTTAACCTGACCACTGCTGGCCAAGGTGGCGACTCTAACCGCGTCCGTGTGCCATTGCTGGATGACAGCATTCTGAGCAGCGACGACCGTGTACGTATTCCTGCATTCAAAGTGGGCAGCAAAAACCAGATCGATTTTGAATTTGGCTTTGCCTCTGTCACTGATGGCTTGTGTCAGGTGACTCAACCAAGCAAGCAATATGCAGTGGTTGATGGCGACTCGACGATCGACTTTAGCGGCTTCCCGCATTACATCGAAATGCCAAACATGCGTGCGTTTGCAACGTCTGGTTTCCCGTACACACGCATGGCGGATCTGTCTGAAACCGCTGTTGTGGTGCCCAAAAATGCACCAAGAGAAGCCCTGCAAACCTTCTTGAATGTGATGGGCTCTTTGGGGGGCGATTCTGGCTACCCAGGCATCCAAGTATTGTTGACCGATAATTGGGATGCACAAGCGCTAAAAGACAAAGATATTTTGAGCATTGGTGTGGTGCGTTCATTAGAAGAAGCGGCGAATGACCCAGACCAAGTGAATCTGGTGGTTGAAGCAGGCGAGCGCCAAATTCGTCTACCGAGCAAGAATGAACAGCAGCTTGGTATGAACTGGATGAACCCAAGCGATGCTAACCAAGTGCCAGCTGATTATGTTTCAGTGGAAGCAGGCGGCTCCTTTGCTGCGATTTATGGTATGGAATCACCTTACACAAATAATCGCAGTTTAGTGTCTATCATGGCTGCTCATCCTGCTGATTTTGCTACGGTTGATGAAGCTCTCGCAGATTCGGGCAAAGTGGAGCATATGTTTGGCTCTGTAGTGACGCTAAGAAACGATGAAGTCGCGAGCTATAACGTTGGTTCTCACTACTTTGTGGGTGAGCTGCCAGTGTGGCAATTAGTTTGGTTCCACTTCTCAAATCATCCAATCATCGTGGCATGCTTTGCTGCGCTATTGATGGTGATCGTGACTATTGTGCTTTGGCGTGTTCTGCGTCAGGTTGCTGCAAAACGTCTAGAGAAAACTGAGGAGGAAGAGGAATGAAAAAGCTGATTGCACTTATCATGCTACTGGCTTCTCCTCAGCTGTGGGCAAACACCTGTGACTGGCCACAATGGGACACATTTAAGTCGGTTTACATCGAACAAGGTCGAGTCGTGGATGGCAGCGATGAACGCATAATCACCACATCGGAAGGCCAGTCCTATGCGCTGTTTTTTGCTTTGGTTGCCAATGATCAAAAAGCGTTTGCCGAAGTATTAAACTGGACTCAAGTGCATTTAGCTGGTGGAGACCTTACGGCAAGATTGCCAGCTTGGTTATGGGGCAGAAAAGCGAACGGCAGTTTTGGTGTGTTAGATACCAATGCAGCATCGGATTCCGATCTTTGGATTGCTTACGCTTTAGTGGAAGCGGGTCGACTGTGGGATAACTATTACTACCAATCGCTTGGTCATCTGCTTGCTAGTCGTATTCTACGAGAAGAGACTGTAACTATTGACGGTGTGGGCACCGTGTTACTGCCTGCTCCAACAGGGTTTGAGTTTGGTGATCGCTACCGTGTGAACCCGAGCTATGTGCCGTTACAGCTGATTGCCCGAATGGAAGCCCTGTATCCGCAGTATTCATGGGATGGCATGTATAAAGTAAGCACGCAAATGCTAACGCAAACCATGCCAAAAGGTTTCAGCCCTGATTGGGCAACGCTCAGCCAAGGCCAGTACAGTGCCGATTCGGTGACTGGGCCAATTGGCAGCTACAACGCTATTCGTACTTACTTATGGGCGGGTATGCTTGATGACCAAGTCACAGAAAAAGCTCAGCTGATTCAGCAAATGCAGCCTTTTGTTGCAGCGACTAAATCGCTGGGCGCACCACCACGAGAAGTGAATACAGAAACGGGTGAATACACTCAAGTTGGCAGTGCAGGATTTTCTGCCGCTGCATTGCCTTTGTTGGCGGCGTCTGGTGAGTCTGAGCTGCTCAAAGCACAAGCAAGCCGAGCGCAGCAAGAGCTTATCTCGGACAGAAACGATCACTACTACGACAATGTTTTGAGCTTGTTTGGCCTAGGCTGGCATCAGGCACGCTACCGCTTTGGCAAACAAGGTGAACTGTTGCCTGCATGGAGCGAGCAATGCCAATAGCAAGACGTGCTTCGTGGTTGATCTCGCTGGCTATGATGGCGAGCGGGATTGCTCCTGTTTATGCACAAAGTTTTAGCTCAAAGCCGCTTAGCAAAGCGCAGTTAGCCGCGGTATACCAACCTGTTGAAACGGTTCAGTTCTCGACGTCTCTTGCTCGGGTAAACTCGGTGGAGTGGCTGGTTGAACAGCTGAAACTGGCGGATGCAATAGGACGCGACGACATTGTTGAAAGTACGTTAGAGCGTTTGTTTGCGATTGAGGAAGGCAACCCGATTGGCTTGTATTACCAAGCCAATATGTACTTAAAGCGTAAGCAACCTGAGCTGGCGAAGCAGACGTTTCAGCGTTTAACCAAACAATCGCCAAATTCTCCACAAGCCAAAGACTTGGCTGCCATCATGTCTCTTCAAGGAGATAAGAAAGGCGATTACCAACGAGCTAAGCTGCTTGCTAAATCTGGCCGTTACGAAGAAGCCATCCAAGCATATAAAGTCATTTTTCCAAACGGCATGCCTTCTGCTGCATTGCAGTTAGAGTTTCTTCAGCTGCAAAGCAATCTTGATGGAAGTTGGCAGGCGGTAAAACAAGGTTTAGAGCGCTTAAATGCAGATTACCCGGGTGTGCCTCAGTTTCAACTCGCATTGGCGAATCATATCCGCAAAGAGAATCCAGCTGACCCATGGATTTTGGATACCTACAAAAAGCTCGCTTTAGCGCCAGTGATTGGCAGCAGCGCAGCGACATCTTGGCTGCGTGCCCTCGATCAACTGCCGATTTCAGAACAAGTAGTTCAACAATACGCGATTCTAGCGAGTTACTATCCATCAGATCTTGAGATTCAACGCGCCAACCAAGGCGCGAAGAAGCGCTGGGAAACCGAGCAAGACCTGCGTAAGGACCCAACCTATCTTGCTAAATTGAAAGGCCTCAAACTGCTGGATGAAGACAAAACCTTGCAAGCCGAGAAGCAGTTGCGATATGCGATGACGACGCGTCCGAACGACCCAGAAATATTGGGTGGTATGGGCAAGGTCTATCTGCGTAAAGGTCAGCAACAAAAGGCGCTTGAGTACTTTGAACGTGCACAGCAGCTAGATAAAGACCCAGATAGTGCTTCTAAATGGGCCACTTTGATTGAAACCTCGCAATATTGGGCTTTTTTGGATCAAGGTGATGCACTGGCTGAGAAAGGGCAGTTTAAACAAGCTGAAAGCCTTTACCGTAAAGCCATTCAGTCTGATAAAACACAGCCTTATGCTTTTACCTCTTTAGGGGCGCTTTACTTAGCACAAAAGAACTATGCCGCAGCAGATACAGCCTATATCCAAGCACTGAAGCTTGAAGCGCTGAACGGATCTGCCTTACGTGGACGACTCGATGTTCGTATTGAGCAGCAGGATTGGGCGGGTGCGGCTTCACTTGCACAGCGTTTTTCTCCAGCACAAAAACAGGTGGTGTCTGAGAAAATCAATGGCATTCAATCTGAGATCATTCTGGCGAGATTGCGCATTGCGATAGCGAAAGATGACCAAGCAGGTATGCAATCTGCAGTGGAAGAATTGATTGAGCTAAAACCAACATCGCCGTGGTTGAGACTGGATATTGCTGATGTTGTTCGCTCTATGGGGGATAAACGTCGTGCCGACAAACTGATGTCTGAATGGGCGACGAACAGCACTGATCCGGAAATGAAGTTCGCTTATGCCTTGTATCTTGCTCAAGATTTTAAAGTAGATGCGGCGATTTCTGAGTTAGAGAGTGTGCCGAAGCGCGAAGTTACCCCTGCCATGGAGCGTAACCTCACACGCTTAAAGCTCAATGCTGATTTACAAGATTTACCCGCGCGTTATCAGGCCTCACCGAAGGCTGTCACTACCATGTTGACGTCGCTTGAGTCTCAATATGCTGGGCAAGTTCAACCTCTAGCAAGGCTTGTGAGTGCTTGGGTAGAGATTGAAAAGGTCGATGAAGCGCAGCGTATTTATCAAAGTATTCGCCCCTTAAGCAAATGGACTACCGACGAAAAACTCGCTTACGGCAGTATGATGGTGAGCTTGAATCAATTTGACGATTTCGACCAATGGTACGAAGGCTTGGCGTTGAGTAAAGACCAGCAAGCAGTCAGTGCATCTGAAGCGCTGCAATTTGATGAACTCAAAACACGTCGTACTTTAGCGCAAGCGGATTTGTTACTCGCGAATCAACAACCAGAGCAAGCAATGGCTTTGTATGAACTTATCTCATCAAAACCTGAACCATTCAAGACGCAAGCTCAGGTGGGGTTGTTGCAAGCCAGCGCACAGAGTGGAGATGAGGCAACCTATCACGACTTGCATCTGATCTTGAATAAGAAGCGTGACACGCTGAATGCTGCTCAGTTGATGACGGTTGCTTCGGTATTCAATCAACTTGGTTACCGCAATGATGCGAACACCCTGAACCGCTTGCTCGATGATACACAGGACGCTGACGCTCTGGCGTATCGAAACAGCATGTCTATTGCGATGGACAATCAGCAATGGACGTTAGCGGAAGAGCGCGGACGTCAGGCACTGAACAGTGATCGAATTGAAAAAAGTGAAAAACCAGATGAAGCAAGTCTAGAGACGCTTACTTTGCGTGAGTTGTATGACACAGCAGATGACTACTGGCTAACGCGCAATGTTAAGTCGGACATCGATACGCTCCATGACCGCAGTGATGGTCATGTACTTATTGGTTGGGATTACAGTGCCCGTGATGGACGTAACTCATCTAACCAAGTGCCAATCGAAGCACGTATTCCGATTGAATCACTCGACGGGCATCTGCTGCTGAGAGCGGATTACGTGTCTATCGATTCCGGCGAGCTAGATTACTACGAGAAGGAACCTGAAAAATTCCCAACCACAACAACGGTTCAAAATGATGCATCGGGTATGGCACTGGGTGTGGGTTGGCAAGCCAAAGATTGGCAAGTGGATATCGGCACTACACCGATTGGTTTTGACCATACTACTTGGGTAGGCGGGGTCAGTGTGGATGGTGATCTCGGGGATTTCGGATGGACAGCAGAAGCATCTCGCCGACCTGAAACCAGCAGCACACTTTCTTACGCTGGAATGACAGTGCCGAGTGGAACCAGTGATCCTCAAGGCAAAAAATGGGGTGGTGTAGTTCGAACAGGCGTTAAGCTCAATTCGAGCTGGGATATAGGTGGCCCTTACGGTTTTTGGAGCAGCCTGCAATACCATGCACTGACGGGTGAAAACGTTGAAGATAACACTCGCCTCGGTGTGCTTGGTGGGGCTTACTACAAACTGATCGCAACGGATGAGCAGCGCCTGAGCATTGGCACTAACTTGATGTACCTCGACTATGACAAGAACTTGGGTGAATACACACTTGGTCATGGTGGCTACTACAGCCCGCAAAGCTATTTCTCTGTGTCATTGCCAGTCAACTATTACGGTCGATACGACAGCACATGGTCGTATCAATTGAGTGCATCCATTTCTAATTCATGGACAGAAGAAGATGCGCCTTATCTATCTTCTGGTGATAGTTCTGAGCGAGGTGGCGGTTTTGGTGCTTCGCTGCAAGCCGCCGTTGAGAAACGAGTGAGTAAACGTTGGTATATCGGTGCGCTGGTGGATCTACAGCGTTCAGAGTTTTATACGCCAAACCATTTCATGCTGTACGGAAAATACACCTTCAATGACCGCTGGCAGCCGATTGAATACCCACCTGCGGTACCTAGGCTGTACAGTGATTTTTAGTACCAGCCTCTCTCGCGACGAGTATTTTAGGAATGGTAGAAACAACAAAGGCCGGAGTTTTCCGGCCTTTTCTATTTGAGCTGTCCTGCTTTAAATCGATTCGCTTAGTACAAAATCGAGTAAAGTTGACGGCGGTACTTACTTGCCAGAGCGTTGCCTTGGCCAAGTGCGCTCAAGATATCCATAAAGACTTTCTTCACTTCACCATCTTGTGCGCCTAGGTTGGTCTTAAGAATGTTCCAAAGTAGCTCTAACGCTTCTTCATCGCGACCCACTTGGTTGTACTGAACTGCAAGTTCACACGCCAGTTCAATGTTATCAGGGTTTGCTGCTAGTTCTTGTTCAAGACGTTGAAGCTCTGGGCTTTCTGCTGCTTGAAGATGCAGGTCTAACTTCGCGATCAAACCTTTGTAGTAGTTGTCTTGATATTCCAGTGGAATCGCGCTTAACAGCGTTTGTGCCAATTCAAACTGTTTGGTTTCCAGCAAGCAATCTGCCATCGCGAGTTTCACGTCGCCACGGTTTTGAAGTTCTTCCGATAGCGTTTGAAGAATCGCTAACGCCTGAGCATGTTCACCTTGTTGGAGCAATTCACTTGCTTGCTTCAACTGCATCTCATCTTGGCTTGGTAGATGCTTTTGCAGCATTGCGGTAATCGCATCAATAGGCTGAGGACCACCCATACCATCGACGGCTTGGCCGTTCATGAATAATGCGATGGTTGGTAGCACTTGCACGCCAAATTGAGAAGCAAGAGCAGGTTGCTGTTCACAGTTCAATAGAGCAAGGGTAAATGCGCCGTTGTATTGCTGAGTCAGCATTTGTAGATCAGGAATCACTTGTGCGCTTTCTGGTTGAGCGCCCGCCCAAAAGTGAATCAATACAGGCGTGTTCATTGATCCTTCAAGCGTTTCACGGAAATTTTGTTCTGTTAACTCAACGATAAATGGGGATTGCATCAGAGTATCCTTGCTTTTTGTTTCTTGTCGTTGATTGTAGATATGGAGTTGATATTTGGGAAATTCAAGCGGTAGAAAGGAAAAACGCTGCCGAAGCAGCGTATTCCTGATAGCAAGCGAAAGTGCTATTAAATTTGGCTAGTCCAGCACGGTTTAGAGAGTCTTGTTAGACGTTATAGTAGTGTGCTGGGTGTGGTATCAAAATAGGATGAACATGGTCAACACTACACCCACACTAAGCCAGTTAAGCTGATTTAATGTCATTATTGTCTCGCGAAAATACAAAACAGAAAGGGTGGCGATACCAAATCTATAGTGAGTATCCACATCACGTTCAGGCACGATGGATGAAGAGACTGACTTAGAAGTTGATTCGAACATTGAGGTTTTCTTAACCTACATGCTCATAATGACATCACATTGTTACGGTAAAATTACATCGTGATAAAAATTTTTTATGCTGCTTGTCGCAAAATCTTATCAAGAATACGAGTTGGTAACAGGCGCTTTAATACTGCAAATACTTTGGTCGGTGTGGTGATCCGGTAGCGAATTTTGGGTCTATCACTGGTGAGTGCGTGAAGCACTGGCTCAATACAAGACTCAGCTGGAAGGACAAATTTGTTGTTCGACTTGTCGTTATCCAAACGCTGCTTTTGCCCTTCGTAAGCTGCTCTGTGGGCGCTATTTTCCACATCAATCCACTGCTCAAACGCTTTTAAGGCATTTTGTCTAAACTGGGTTTCTATCGGGCCGGGTTCGATCAGCGCAACTTTGATGTTGGTGTCCATCAATTCTAAACGTAGCGTGTCTGTCCAGCCTTCAAGTGCGAATTTAGAGGCGTTATAGGCACCACGATATTTCATCGCCGCAAACCCTAGCACAGAGCTGTTTTGGATGATTCTTCCTTCATCCTGTTTGCGCATGTGTGGCAACACTTCTCTTACGAGTTGGTGCCAGCCAAAA
The DNA here is from genome assembly GCF_002021755.1 of Vibrio owensii. NCBI lineage: Bacteria > Pseudomonadati > Pseudomonadota > Gammaproteobacteria > Vibrionales > Vibrionaceae > Vibrio > Vibrio owensii. The sequence continues at coordinate 982,811 of NZ_CP019959.1, read as the reverse complement.
AAGTTGGTCTGAAATTGTGCTTGAAGTGCTTCTGTCGGTAGATCTTCTAATGCGCCAGGCTGTCCGTAAGCGCCATTATTAAATACGGCATAGAGTTTTCCCTCAGTCAGTTCCAGAGCTGTTGAAACTCCAGCAGAAATACTTTGAGGATCATTAAGATCTAACTGAATGCAGGTTAAGCCTTCACTGGTTAAGCGTTGAACGTCTTGCTCGTTGCGACAAGAGGCAATAACGTGAAAGCCCTCTTTTTGTAAAGCATGGGCACATACGTATCCGATGCCTGTGGAGCATCCGGTGATCAGAACTGACTTTTTCATATTAGGGCTCACAAAAGGCGGTAGTGAGCCTTATGATTCAACAACTTCTGTCTTGAAGCAAGTTCTTGAGTGCTGGCTCGACGCGAGAATAACTGAACTTGAAGCCAAGCTCGGTGAGCTTTTTAGGTTTGGCTCGAACGCTATCAAACAGCAAACAAGACGATTCGCCCATTGCCATGTTCATGACCCATTTAGGGGTAAACAGGATATGTGGTCGTTTGAGAGTTTTCGCCAATGTGCCGCTGAAGATTCGGTTGCTGACAGGGTGCGGGGCACACAAGTTGAACTCGCCATGAGCATGCGGTGTTTCGAGTAAGTACATAATGGCTCGAACCATATCCAAAATATGAATCCAAGGCATGTACTGTTTACCGCTTCCTAGTGGGCCACCTAAACCGAGCTTATAGGGGAGAAGCATTTTGGCAAGTGCTCCACCATTTTGTCCAAGCACTAAGCCCGTTCGAAGTATGCACACTCGAGTTTGTTCGGATTCTGCACGCTTGGCAATTTGTTCCCAACGAGCACAAACATAGTGCGCAAACGCCTCACTATTTACGTGTAAGCATTCGTCAAAAGGGTGGTCTTGTTGATCGCCGTAATAGCCAACCGCAGAGCCGCTAATAAATACCGCTGGTGGCTCGGTACTGGCGTGAATCAATTCAACGATCCGCTCGGTCACTTTCCAACGACTGTTACAAATGACCTCTTTCTGCTCCTTGCTCCAGCGTTTATCTGCAATCGGTTCGCCTGCAAGGTTAATCACCGCATCGACGTCATTGAGATCTTCAATCGAATCTAGGGAGTCTAGATATTGAATGTTACCGACATCGGCATGCTGTAATCGCTGTTTTGCCTGCGCAGGGTTACGCGTCAACAAAATAACTTGGTGCGTAGTCAGGAGCTTAAGGAGCTCTGAACCAATAAAGCCCGTACCGCCAGTCAGTAATATCTTCATGTCATCCCTTTGATTGTAAAACCATTCAAACATTATAGTCGTTAACCGCCTTGCATGATCATTTCAATGACTTGCGATGTCGATTTTATTATTAGTTCCTAATGGTTTAGTAGCGATTTCTTACCAAGCGATGCAAAGCTCACAGTTTGAGTAAATGTAACAGAATGTTATCAAGCATTGAGCGTTGCTCACACTTAGCTTCAACAAACTGTGTCATGCTGAATTTAGAAAGGATGAAGCGTTGCTAGGAGGGGAATATGGAAGCATTTGTTGCTCTGTTTCGAGCCTTGCTAAGTAGCGCCCGTGATTTGCTGCCGATTGTCCTTGTTATTACCTTCTTCCAACTTGTGGTGCTTCAAGAGCCACTTCCTAATCTGGTCTCGATTTTATTTGGCCTCTTACTGGTTATTCTGGGTTTAACCTTTTTTATTTTTGGCTTAGAGCTGGGCTTATTCCCGATTGGCGAAAACATGGCGCAAGCTTTTGCCAACAAAGGTAGCGTGTTTTGGCTGCTGATTTTCGCATTCTGTTTAGGCTTCGGGACAACCATTGCTGAACCGGCCTTAACGGCTGTAGCGGAAGAGGCTTCAGAGGTAGCGGCCGAGGGAGGGATGATCGCCAATACTGAGCAATCAATGGAGGAATACGCAGATGGCTTGCGCTTAACGGTTGCTTTATCGGTGGGCGTGGCGATTGTATTAGGCGTGCTTCGGATTCTTAAAGGTTGGCCGATTCAATATATGATCATCGGAGGCTACATCGGCGTTGTGATCCTGACGGGGTTTGCGCCGGAATCCATCATCGGCGTGGCTTACGATTCTGGCGGTGTGACTACTTCTACCATCACGGTGCCATTGGTGACTGCGCTTGGGGTTGGACTGGCTTCGGCGATTAAAGGTCGAAATCCTATGATTGATGGGTTTGGACTTATCGCTTTTGCCTCTTTGTTACCGATGATGTTTGTCATGGTTTACGGGATGGTGGTGGCATGATTTCCTTTGCGCATTTCATCGATACTTTTATCTCAACCATCAGTGATGTGGTTCCTATCGCGACCATTATTTTTGGTTTTCAGTTGGCAGTGCTGCGCCGTCCCGTTTCAAACTTACCCAAAGTAATACTTGGCTTTGGTTACGTTATTTTAGGGTTATCGTTGTTTTTGCTTGGTTTGGAGATGGCGCTGTTTCCACTTGGTGAAACCATGGCGACGCAACTAACTGCTCCTGATTTCCTTCGGGAGTTTAAAGTTTCAATTGGCCAAGCTTTAAGTTGGGTTGATTACTACTGGGTGTACATTTTCGCTTTCTTTATTGGCTTTAGCACTACCATCGCGGAGCCTTCTCTCATCGCGGTCGCCATCAAGGCCAATCAAGTGTCTGGTGGCAGTATTAGTGTGAATGGGTTACGTGTTGCCGTCGCATTAGGTGTTGCGGTGGGTATTGCACTTGGAAGCTACCGGATTGTGGTGGGCGACCCGATTCATTACTACATCATCGTGGGTTACATCGTGGTGGTGATTCAAACCTTTTACGCACCAAAGTTGATTGTGCCTTTGGCCTACGATTCCGGTGGTGTGACGACGTCGACGGTGACCGTACCCTTGGTGACTGCACTTGGCTTGGGGTTGGCGTCAACGGTTCCGGGACGAAACCCAATGATTGATGGCTTTGGTTTGATCGCCTTTGCCAGTTTATTCCCAATGATTTCCGTCATGGGCTATGCCCAAACCACCCAGTGGTTGAACAAAGAGACCGCGGAGGAGAAAGAAAATGCGCTTTAAATTGATTCTGGCCTTTGTTGAAGACAGCAAAACCGACAAAGTGCTCGATGCTGCTCGCGATGCAGGTGCGACAGGGGCAACCGTAATCAACAATGCTCGGGGGCAAGGTTTAAACCAAAAAAGGACCTTCTTTGGTCTGACTCTAGAAGTACAAAAAGACGTGTTGTTGTTTGTGGTGGAAGAGCATTTATCGAGGCACATTTTGGAGACCATCAGTGAGGTCGGGGAGTTTGATCAAGAGTCTGGTCAAGGCATCGCGGTGCAGATTGATGTGGAAGATGCAGTGGGCGTCGCACACCAAGTAGAGAAACTGACCAAAGTAGTAGAGGACGAGTTATGAGCCATCATGAGTTGATTCGAGTTAGAGACGTAATGGCAGCGACCTACATCATTGTTGATGGGTTAATTACGGTCCATGAAGGGATAACCTTAGCAAGAAAGAGTGAAGTGAAAGCGCTTGTAGTGAAAAAACGCGATGAGGATGATGAATACGGAATTGTGTTAATGAACGATATCGCGAAAAAAGTATTAGCGAAAAACCGCTCGCCACAACGAACCAATCTTTATGAAATCATGACCAAGCCAGCGCTCTCTGTCGATCCTAATATGAACGTGAAATATTGCGCGCGTTTATTTGAGCGCTTCGGTATTAGTCGTGCACCCGTGATTGAAAACGGTGAGGTTATTGGCATGGTGAGTTACAACAATATCGTGATTAATGGCATGGCACGAGAAGAGTTATAGGCGTGTTTGTTGTTAGGCTCACCCATAATTAGGGCAAGAAGGTTTCTCAGGTGAGCGACATTTAGCAAACCCTATTCGAATTGCTTATCTGTGCCATTGCATATCCGCAATCTGAGGCTTATTCTTTGAGAATTAAAGAAATAATTGAGGATGTCATGTCATGCCGCTAGTCGCTTGTCCTGTATGTGAGAAACAAATTTCAAAACGAGCTCATACCTGTCCGGGGTGCGGAGAACCCGACCCATTAAATCATTTAGCTAAGTCTAAGTTCCTATCGATGATCTTTTGGGCGGTGGTCTTGGTCGGTGCCGGCTACTTTGCATGGTTCTATTTGGTGCCAATGTTGGTTGAAATGCTTCGTAACCACTAGTTTCTCACTTCGGTTGAGCTTCTATAAGAATGCCGTAGAATACCCTCATTACTTTTGAGGAGACGATGTCGTGAAATTATTTTTTGCCTCAGACTTGCACGGCTCTTTGCCAGCAACCGAAGAAACCATTCAGCTTTACTTAGCCTCTGGTGCCGATCATCTTATCTTGTTGGGTGATACGCTCAACCATGGGCCAAGAAACCCGGTTCCAGAAGGTTACAATCCTCCACAAGTCGCGGAGTTGCTTAACCAGTACAGTGAGCAGATCATTTCGGTGCGTGGTAACTGTGACAGCGAAGTAGACCAAATGCTGCTGAACTTTCCAATGATGACAGACTACGCTTGGCTGCTATTAGAATCAGGCAAGCGAGTGTTCCTCACTCATGGTCACTTGTACAACAGCGCGAAACGTCCACCACTGCGTGAAGGCGATATCATTGCTCATGGCCATACTCATGTCCCAGTGGCAGAGATGCAAGAAGGGGCGGTGATTTTCAATCCTGGTTCTATGACCTTCCCAAGAAACGGATTACCACGCAGTTATGGTTTGATGGAAGGCAATACGCTGACAGTGCAAACACCTGAAGGTGAAGTGCTGGCTCAGACTACGATTTAATGATCGAGTTATCGAATAAATCGTGAATTGGATAAAGAAGCAAGGGAGCCAATTGGCTCCCTATTTTGTATCTGAATGACCTAAATCGCGCTCTGGATCGATGATGTCTCTTACACGTTGCTTTAGAATTTTGGCTTCAGGGAAACCTCCGTCTTTTTTACGTTCCCAAATCTGGACGCCATTGCAAAAAATCTCAAAACGGCCACCCGTATCAGGATGTAAGCTGATGGTTTCAATCTCTTCACTGAACGTGTGAAGCAATTCTTGTGATAGCCAAGTTGAACGCAACATCCAATTGCACTGACGACAGTAGTGAATGTCTATGATGGCTTTATCCATTTCTTATTTCCTTTATTTAAACACTAGAGCAGTAGCTTTATTCCCACCGCAAAGGTGAGGATTTCAAACGCGATTTTGATAACTCGATTGCTGTACTTTGTCGCCGCCCATGCACCTAAGCTGCCGCCTAAAAATGAACTCAATAACAGCACGGGTAGCCATGCCCAATGAATCGGAGCGCCTGCTTGTACGACGGCAACACCACCAATACCATTCCAAAACAGACCGACACAGATCATGGTGTAAGCCACTGCTTGTTTGTAATCGTAACCAAACCAGCGCACGAGGAACAGCGTCACGAGGAGACCTGAACCTGCAGTTAGCGAACCATTCACGACGCCTATCAGCATCAATCCTAATCCGCCGATTATCCAACCCAATGTGTCTCGATGGATCGCAAGCTCGACTTGGCCAAGTTCTTTTTTAAAGCGGGAATAGATGCCAAGAGCAAGGATCATCGCGCCGAGCATTTTCTCTGCGATATCGTCAGATATTTGGACAATCAGATTTGCACCAATCACGACACCAATACTGCCGACTAGAATCAGGTAAAGCGCGATCTTCGGTTTTATTGTGCCGGCTTTGAGGTGCGTGCTTGCAGCGCCAAGCCCCAGCGCGACGGAAGCCACTTTGTGTGTTCCAAGAGCGACAGAAAAGGGTAAGCCGAGAAAGATCAATAATGGAAATTGCAATAATCCTGCACCGCCGCCAGAGAGAGAAGCGAGTGTATTTGCAACGAGGGAACCGAAGAAGAGAGTGAGAGTATCTAGCCAATCCATGCGAAAAATAAAGGGGCCATCTTGGCCCCTTATCATTGAATCAAAATCAGTTTCTAAACAGTACCGTAGAACCGTGGTTCAGGCTAGTCAGTAGTAACGTTTTTTCGTTCACTACGTCAATGCGACGGCTTTGCTCTGCATCCAACTTAAAGATTTGTGTGATGAGACGAAGTTGTGACTCAGAGAAATCTTTAGATTGAGAAGCTGAAATATCTTTGAATTCAGCTGGTGAGACAAGCAAGTAGTTGTCACTCACTTCCCAACGGCCTTTTTCAGAAATATTGATCGTGGATTCTGTATTAGAACCTTGAGCAAACAGGCGAATGTTTGCCACGCGGATGTAATCGCCATTAGGCAAGTACTTCACATTCGATTCCACATTGACTTTACGTAGAGGACCAACCGTATCGTCTGGCAAGTTATCGGTGATCAGTGTCACCATAGTCGATTGCCATTCGTTTGATGTGAGAACCTGTTCTATCTTCAGGTCACTTCCCCAGTATAACCAACCACTAAAAAGGATTGATACGGCCAAAACCGCAGATGCTATCTTAATCTTCATTTCAGCCTCCTTTAATTGCAGATGTCTGTTGGGTCATTACGACCAGCGAAAATACGCAACGTCACGTTCTCGTAGGAATGCTCGCTGTCGTGAATGTAGTTCAGTATCAGTTGGTTGTTTTGACCACCAGTTGCGATCACTTCTACCGGAGATGACTCTTCTGCGTGGTGTTCCACGTAGCGTTTGATGCATTGCTCAATCGAAGGCATCCAATCATTTAACTGTGGGTGGTTAACTGGTGTCATTACCGGAACGTTGTGGTATTCACCAATTTGACGGAATTGAGATTCCGCAGGGTTAGTCAGCATCAGTACACAAACAGGGAGTAACACTGCAACCACAACTAAAATACGAAACAGCCAGTTTGCGTTCTTTTGTGATGGGGCTGTTTTAGGTTTTTCAACCGTCACTTCAGCTTCTGTTGTCTTGTCTACCGGAGTCTCAACCGCAGATTCAGCAAATTGCTCTAGGTCGACAACAGGTGCTTCGTTCTCTTCTTCTTGTTCATCAAGTTCAGAGATTGAATCAGAAGAAAGCGGGCTTAAGCGCTCAACAGTACTGATAAGTTGGTAGCCGCGTTTTGGCACGGTTTTTACGAATTCTGGTGATTTTGTTGAGTCCTTCAACATTTTACGCAGCGTCGAGATAGCCTGAGTTAGGCTTGAATCATCCACCTCAAAGCCTTGCTCACGCCAAACGAACTCGTGCAGCTCGTTACGCGTTATCACTTCGTTAGGTCTCTCTGCCAACATGAGGAGAATACGGCTTTCGTTGCTTCCTAATCGTACAACTTCGTTGCCATTTTGTTGGTCAGCGAGCGAATTACTATTTGGGTCAAAGACAAATCTTTGAGCAAGCAGAAATTTGGTGCCTATGTTAGTCATTTAGTTCTTCTTAGATGGATGATTCTGTAATTATAGTGATTTGCGTCACATAACAAGGCGTGCGCAAAAAGACATGTGCTACGTTTTAGATGCTTTTAGGGACGTAGGATAATTAAAATTTTCTAAAAAAACACCGTTTTTAGCAATATTGACCTTGAATTTACATTTGTCAGCCACATGTTAAATGACATCTTAGTAATGTCGCTTTTATGAGGCGGCGGTTAGGGCTTTGTCATTAAAAGTCTATTTAGTTTAGATGTTATGGAGCAAACATGAGCGAAACCGTATCTCAAAACAAAGAAACTCGTGGCTTTCAATCAGAAGTAAAACAACTACTTCACCTGATGATTCACTCTCTTTATTCCAACAAAGAGATTTTCCTACGTGAGTTGATCTCAAACGCGTCTGACGCATCAGATAAGCTTCGTTTCAAAGCGCTATCTACTCCAGATTTATACGAGGGTAATGCTGACCTTGGCGTTAAGCTAGCGTTTGATGAAAATGCTAACACATTAACCATCTCTGATAACGGCATCGGTATGAGCCGTGATGATGTGATTGAACATTTAGGTACGATCGCAAAATCAGGGACAGCAGAATTTTTCTCAAAGCTGTCGGATGAGCAGAGCAAAGACTCTCAACTTATCGGTCAGTTCGGTGTGGGTTTCTACTCTGCATTCATCGTTGCGGATGCCGTAACGGTTCGCACTCGTGCGGCTGGTCTTCCTGCTGAAGAAGCCGTTCAGTGGCACTCAGCTGGCGAAGGTGACTACACCATCGAGACTATCACAAAAGACTCTCGTGGTACTGACATCGTGCTTCACATGCGTGAAGAGGGCAAAGAGTTTCTAAACGAATGGCGTCTACGTGATGTGATCAGCAAATACTCTGACCATATTGGTATCCCTGTTTCTATCCAAACTGCGGTTCGCGATGACGAAGGCAAAGAAACGGGTGAGAAGAAGTGGGAGCAAATCAACAAAGCTCAAGCACTTTGGACACGCAATAAATCCGATATCTCGGATGAAGAGTACCAAGAGTTCTACAAACACGTTTCTCATGATTTCGCTGATCCTCTTACTTGGAGTCACAACCGTGTAGAAGGTAAGAACGATTATACGAGCTTGCTTTACATCCCTGCGAAAGCACCATGGGACATGATGAACCGCGATCATAAATCAGGCCTAAAACTGTATGTACAACGCGTATTCATCATGGATGACGCTGAGCAGTTTATGCCTTCTTACTTGCGCTTTATTCGTGGTTTGATTGATTCAAACGATCTGCCTTTGAACGTATCACGCGAAATTCTGCAAGATAACAAGGTCACTCAGTCACTTCGCAACGCATGTACCAAGCGTGTACTTACTATGCTTGAGCGTATGGCGAAGAATGATGAAGAGAAATACCAATCATTCTGGAAAGAGTTCGGCCTTGTCATGAAGGAAGGCGTTGCAGAAGACATGGCAAATAAAGAGAAAGTTGCTGGTCTATTGCGCTTTGCGTCTACTGAAGTGGACTCTGCTGAACAAACCGTTGGTTTGGCTTCTTACATTGAACGCATGAAAGAAGGCCAAGATAAGATCTACTACCTAACGGCAGACAGCTACGCAGCCGCGAAGAACAGCCCACACCTAGAGCAGTTCAAAGCAAAAGGCATCGAAGTTATCTTGATGTTTGACCGCATTGATGAGTGGTTGATGAACTACCTGACTGAGTTTGATGGTAAGCAGTTCCAATCGATCACTAAAGCAGGCTTAGACCTAAGTAAGTTTGAAGACGAAGCGGAAAAAGAAAAGCAGAAAGAAACAGAAGAAGAGTTCAAATCTGTTGTTGAGCGCACCCAGTCTTACCTGGGTGACCGAGTAAAAGAGGTTCGTACGACGTTCAAACTTGCGACTACGCCAGCCGTTGTCGTGACGGATGATTTCGAAATGGGCACGCAGATGGCGAAGCTTCTTGAGGCCGCTGGTCAAGCGGTACCAGAAGTGAAATACATCTTTGAAATCAACCCAGAGCATGAGCTAGTGAAGCGCATGGCGGACGAAGCGGATGAAGAAGCATTCGGACGTTGGGTTGAAGTGCTACTAGGTCAAGCGATGTTAGCAGAGCGCGGTTCGATGGAAGATCCAACGCAATTTGTTGGTGCCATCAACAAGCTTTTGACTAAGGTTTAATAACCAAACATCAACAAAAAGCTCGCGAAATGCGAGCTTTTTGTTTGTAAACGCATAGATTCACACTTTGAGTGTTGAGTTAGTAATCAATAAAGCTCGAAAGCAGGCATCGCTAACATTCTTTAGTCTTAATCTGCTCATTGCGCAGTGAACCTGTGTTAGAATCGCAACACTTGAATGTGAGTAATAAGGCGTGTATTTTGGCTCGCCTAAACGTTATACCGAAACTTATCGTTGTGAGCACTTCGTAGGGTTAATGACCTAGAAGTCCAGTTATTGTGAGCTTCGGTATAAATCTTAAATATTAAAGAGGATAAATCATGCGCATCATTCTTCTAGGTGCTCCAGGTGCAGGTAAAGGCACACAAGCAAACTTCATCATGGATAAATACGGTATTCCACAAATCTCTACTGGTGATATGCTTCGTGCTGCTATCAAAGCAGGTACAGAACTTGGCAAACAAGCTAAAGCTGTTATCGACGCTGGTCAGCTAGTTTCTGATGAAATCATCCTTGGCCTAATCAAAGAGCGTATCGCTCAAGACGATTGCGAAAAAGGTTTCTTACTAGATGGTTTCCCACGCACTATCCCTCAGGCTGATGGCCTAAAAGAAATGGGCGTTGACGTAGATTACGTTATCGAATTCGACGTAGCTGACGACGTGATCGTTGAGCGTATGGCGGGTCGTCGTGCTCACCTTCCTTCAGGTCGTACTTACCACGTTGTTTACAACCCACCTAAAGTGGAAGGTAAAGATGACGTTACTGGTGAAGACCTTGTTGTTCGTGATGACGACAAAGAAGAAACTGTACGTGCACGTCTAGGTGTTTACCACGAGCAAACTGCTCCGCTTATCAACTACTACGGTAAAGAAGCTGAAGCAGGCAACACTAAGTACCTTAAATTCGACGGTACTAAGCAGGTTGCAGAAGTAAGCGCAGATATTGAGAAAGCGCTAGCATAATTTGCTAACGGCAAAATTTAATATTTTGATATATTTAAAAGCGACCCTCGGGTCGCTTTTTTATTTAGCCTGAAAGTACGCTGAACCATTTGGTTCGATGCGCCGTACAAACCAAGCCGTTTACCATGAATAGGATGTTATGAAAAACAACAATAATAAACAGGGCGTGTTACTGGTTAACTTAGGTACGCCTGATGAGCCAACCGCACCGGCCGTTAAACGCTTTCTAAGTCAGTTTCTTCATGATCACCGTGTCGTTGATATGACGCGTTGGCTTTGGTGTCCGATTCTTCACGGTGTCATTCTACCAATCCGCTCTCCAAAAGTAGCCAAGCTTTATCAATCGGTATGGATGGAAGAGGGCTCACCTTTGATGGTGTACTCAAAACGACAAGCTCAGAAGCTTGCTGCGGCACTTGATATGCCTGTTGAGTTAGGCATGACTTATGGCAACCCAAGTCTGCAATCAGGCTTTGAAGCGTTGCAAGCTCAAGGCGTAGAAGAAGTGATTGTATTGCCGCTTTATCCGCAATACTCAGGTACTACGACCGCGGCTGTTTCTGATGGCATGACGAAAGCATTCAAAAAGATACCAGTAATGCCAGAGTTTAGCTTTATCCGCGACTACCACAATCATCCTAAGTACATCGCTGCACTCGCTCAATCAGTTCGTGATCATTGGGCAGAGCATGGTCAAGGTGATTACCTGCTTTGTTCTTACCATGGTATCCCTAAGCGCTATGCAGACAACGGAGATATCTATCCTAAGCATTGTGCAGAGACAACACGCTTGCTTGGAGAAGCGCTAGGTTTGAGTGACGACCAGATCGGCATGACTTACCAGTCTCGCTTTGGTCGAGAAGAGTGGCTACAACCATACACGGACAAGACACTAGAAGTGCTACCAAGTCAGGGTAAGAAGAAGCTCAACGTGCTGACTCCTGCGTTCTCTGCAGACTGTTTAGAAACGCTAGAAGAGATCTCAGAGGAGTGCCGAGAGATTTACCTAGAAGCAGGGGGCGAGAGCTTCAGCTACATTCCATGTCTGAATGATAACGATGACCACATCGAGATGATGGTAGAGTTAGTTCGCTCTAAGCTGTAACCGTTGATTCGAACGCGTCTTCAAGTGGCGCGGATAAAAGACAACAAAAAGGGTCGCGATTGCGACCCTTTGTTTTTATTTGCACTTTATATTAAGCGATTTGAGTTTGTTGCTCTTCAATTTGTTCCGCTGTGCTGTGCGTATTTTCAGCGCCATGCATCCAACGAACGAGTGTGTTAGAGAACAACAATAGAATCACACCAGATACAGTCGCTGTTACTGCGATACCGCTGAAGATTGCTAGTGCGCCTAGTTCACCTACGTGAGAACCAACATAACCAGCAACGTAGTTTGCGATTGCGTTACAACCGAACCATGCACCCATCATTAGTGATGCAAGACGTAGCGGAGCTAGCTTAGTTACTAGAGATAGACCAATAGGAGATAGGCACAGTTCACCCAACGTATGGAAGAAGAACGCACCTACTAGCCATAGCATTGATGTTTTAACCGCAGTATCACCACCTTGCTCCATAACAGCACCAACCATACATAGGAAGCCCAGTGCTAGGAAGAACATCGCAAAAGCGAACTTCATTGGTGAGTTAGGTTCACGCTTACCCAGTTTCACCCATAGAACGGCTAATACAGGTGCAAGAGTAATAATGAAGAATGGGTTTAGTGATTGGAACCACGCAGCAGGAACTTCAAAGCCACCGATCATACGATCTGTGTATTGTTGCGTGTAGATGTTCATTAGACCGCCAGCCTGCTCGAAGCCTGCCCAGAAAACGATAGTAAATAGGCTCATCACAAGGATAACCTTGATACGGTCGACTTCTTCTTTCGTTAGAGGCTCTTTTTTCGCAGATTTCTTAATTGCTAAGTCACGTTTAGCTGCAGGTACGCGGCCAATGTCACCTAACCAAGATTGCGCCATAGTCATTTGCATCACAAGGCTGATAATCATACCAACACCAGCGGCAATGAAACCTGCTTTCCAACCAAATTCATTGGTTACTGAACCTGAAACGACACCAGCAAGTAGCGCACCTAGGTTAATACCCATATAGAAGATAGTGAACGCGCCATCACGACGGTTATCGCCTTCGTTGTAAAGGTCACCAACCATGGTTGAAATGTTTGGCTTAAATAGGCCGTTACCGCAGATAAGCAGAGCAAGACCTAGGTAGAAAGTGTGTAGAGAGCCAAGACCTAGTGCATCTGCTGGCATTGCTAGTGTGAACTGGCCAATAGCCATTAACGCACCACCAATCAGGATTGAACGGCGTTGACCCAAATAGTTATCCGCAAGGTAACCACCGATAAGAGGCGTGATGTAGACAAGTCCAGTATAGATGCCGTAAAGGTCTAGGGCATCTTTAGTCGACCAGCCAAGACCACCATTCATTGTTGTGTCAGTTAAATACAGTACTAGAATGGCGCGCATTGCGTAGTAAGAAAAGCGTTCCCATAGTTCTGTACCGAACAGAAGGAACAAGCCACGTGGGTGACCAAAGTATTGATGTTGGTTTGACATAAGCTCTTCTAATAGTAGTTATTACATTTTTTAACGAAATCTACGTATACATGTCATTTTGATGACTTACAAACAATAAAATTTTATGTGACGATTCGTTTGCCTTATTAAATGATGGTTCCACGTTGATTTAGTGGGCTTTTCGTCGGTGAATTGGTCGTGTTACAAACTTACTTTTCATTTTTGTCTATAGACTTATTTTCTTAACCTTATGAAAAGGTGTAAGTTGTATGTGCAATATAAAGTGGCTTATTGATAGGTTGCTTGAATATCCATGACTCATCTTGGCCTTAATGCTAGGATGAAACAAAAACATAATTGGCTAGTAATAAAATGAAACGTTGGTATTTATTGTATTGTAAACGAGGAGAGCAAGTTAGGGCTAAGCAACACCTTGAAAACCAAGGCGTAGAGTGCTTTTACCCAACTTTTGAGGTCGAAAAGATCTTACGAGGTAAGCGACAGAAAGTCGAAGAACCTTTGTTCCCTTGTTATGTTTTTGCCCGATTTGACTACGAACAGGGCCCAAATTTTACTTCAGTTCGCTCTACGCGAGGTGTAGTAGACTTTGTTCGTTTTGGCGCTCAGCCTAAAGAGATACAGGGCGATTTGGTGTATGAACTCAAACAGCTTGATAAATGCGTAGACGAGCAGGCAAGTGATGAATGCATGCCTCAACCTGGCGATCAGGTTCGTGTGAAGAGCGGACAGTTTGCGGGTATTGATGCCATCTTCCAAGAACAAGATGGTGAGAAACGTTCAATTATGCTGGTTCAGATGATCACCAAACGTGTACCTGTCAGCATAGACAACAGCGATTTAGATTTAAAATAATCTAATTCCATCAAACACAAAAAAGAGGTGCGAAAGCACCTCTTTTTGATCGTATCTATTATGCATGTCATAAAGGGCTGGTGGAGCCAACCCTTTATGATATCGCGCAAAGCTAGTATGAATCGTTGTGAACGGTCTGTACTGCGCGGCCTGATGGGTCAACACAGTTTTGGAACGACTCATCCCATTCAATCGCTTTCGCTGAAGAACACGCTACTGAAGGGCCGCCAGGAACACACTCTGCCGCAGATGGCAGCGGGAACAATTCTTCAAAGATTTCGCGGTATACATAACCTTCTTTTGTTGTTGGTGTGTTGTAAGGGAAACGGTATTGTGCTGTTTCCATTTGCTGGTCAGTCACTTTCTGTTCTGCTACTTCTTTCAATGTATCGATCCAGCTGTAGCCTACGCCATCAGAGAACTGCTCTTTTTGACGCCATGCGATCGATTCTGGTAGGTAGTGCTCGAAACACTCACGAAGAATGTGTTTCTCCATCTTGCCGTTGCCACACATCTTGTCGGCTGGGTTCAAGCGCATTGCTACATCAATGAACTCTTTATCTAGGAAAGGTACACGACCTTCTACACCCCAAGCCGCTAGTGATTTGTTAGCACGTGCGCAGTCAAACATGTTCAGAGCTAGAAGCTTGCGTACAGTCTCTTCGTGGAATTCTTGAGCGTTTGGTGCTTTGTGGAAGTACAAGTAACCACCAAAGATTTCATCGGCGCCTTCGCCAGACAGTACCATCTTGATGCCCATCGCTTTGATCTTACGACCCATTAGGAACATTGGTGTTGAAGCTCGAATCGTTGTTACATCATAAGTTTCAATGTGGTAAATCACATCACGAATCGCGTCCAAACCTTCTTGGATGGTGTACGTCATTTCGTGGTGAACCGTACCAATTTGGTCGGCAACTTCACGAGCCGCTTTCAGATCAGGGGCGCCTTCTAGACCAACAGCAAAAGAGTGCAATTGTGGCCACCAAGCTTCAGACTTCTCATCATCTTCAATACGCATCGCTGCAAAGCGTTTTGCTACCGCAGATGTAATAGAAGAATCTAGACCGCCTGAAAGAAGTACACCGTAAGGCACGTCAGTCATCAGTTGGCGCTTGACCGCTGCTTCTAGCGCTTCAGTCAATTCTTCTTTGCTAGTGCTGTTGCCTTGTACTGCTGCATACTCATTCCAGTCGCGGATGTAGTAGCGTTGAGGCTCTGCATCTGCACTGCCGTAGTGACAACCTGGAGGGAACTCGCTCACGGTCTTACATACTGGTACTAGCGCTTTCATTTCTGAAGCAACGTAGTAGTTGCCGTGCTCGTCGTAACCTTGGTAAAGCGGAATGATACCGATGTGGTCACGACCTACTAAGTATTCATCTTTTTCTTCATCGTAAAGTACGAATGCAAAAATACCGTTTAGTTCTTCAAGAAGGTCTGCGCCCATGTCTTGGTATAGCGCTAGGATAACTTCACAATCTGAATCGGTTTGGAACTCGTATTTGCCTTCGTAGCGAGCACGAATCTCTTTGTGGTTGTAGATTTCACCGTTTACAGCAAGGATGAGTTTTTTATCAGGGCTGTATAGTGGTTGCGCACCACTATTTAGGCCAACGATCGCTAGACGTTCATGCGCTAGAATTGCGCGCTCTGATGAGTAAATACCAGACCAGTCTGGACCGCGGTGACGAAGCTTTTTCGACATCTCAAGGGCGATAGGGCGCAATGCTGCTGCATCGCTCTTAATGTCTAAAATGCCAAATACTGAACACATACAACATCCTTTTTAAACTAAACAATTTTTAATCGGTATGGGTTCAATTTGCCATTCTGAGTAAAAAAAGCAACGTTTGATGATTAAAAAAATGATAAAAAGGCTTGATGATTAGATAGTGTTTAAAAATAACTTTAATTTGGTGAATGAGATCAAGGTTTGGTTTAAAAAATGCACAAAAAAGCCCTCTTATTAGAAGAGGGCTCAATAAAGCTGGTTGCGTTTTATGCTTATTTCATCGGTGTAAATTGAGGTTGAAGTTGCTCGCAAACATGACGCGCGAAACCACTACCAGCTTCGCTGTAGATGTTGAATGCGGCATCGACTCCCGTCTCTAATAAACCTTCTAGTTGATCTGGATACTCGGCAATCGCTGCAATCTGCCCTTTGTAGTTTCGGCTTTGAAGCTGTTCAAGTGCCGTTTGGTTACCTTGGTGATGTGGCATTGCCAGAAGCACCATTTTCACGTTAGCCGTATCCAAAATGCGTTCCCAGAAATCCGGGTCAGTTGCATCTCCCGAGATCACGTTACGACCTTCCGAGCGATGTTTATGCGCAGCTTCTTCACGAACCTCCACACCAAGTGAAATCTTACCGTATCGAGAACGCAGTTCATCGTATGCACCGGTACCAATTCTACCCATACCGAGGATCAGTACTTGGGCATGACCTGGGTTGATGAGCTGATCGCGTTGGTTCAGTTTCTCTGCTGCGGTTTCTTGCAGCCATTTACCTGAATGTTGGTAAATCTGATGGCCCAAACGGTTAAGTGGTGCTGAGATGATAAATGAGATAGAAACGGCAACGGCAATCGCTGCCAGCATGTCACTTGGCATCCATCCCATCTTATAAGCTAGACCACCAACAATCAGACCGAACTCACTGTAGTTGAAAAGTGATAGCGACGTCAGCAATGAAGTGCGCACACGGAACTTAAAGTGGTTGATGGTTAGGAAGTACAGCAGCCCCTTGATTGGCAATAACAAGATAAATAGTAGAGCTAGACCAACCCCCGTAAAGCTCAAGGATGCTGATAAACCGATATTGAGGAAGAAACAAACTAAGAATAGCTCTTTCATATTAAAGAGCGATTTTGATAGCTCGGACGCTTTGCGGTGGCCAGCTAGAAGCATGCCTAAAATCAGCGCGCCTAAATCTGGCTTCATGCCCACCAGTTCAAACAAGCCTGCGCCAACTACTAATGCGAAGAAAATGCCGAACAGCACCAGCATTTCCCCGTGGCCTACTTTATCCAACAATTTGTAGAACAGAGGTCGAGCGAGTGGTAGGGCAAACAATCCAATGGCGTACCACTCTGGAATTTTACCGGTTGAAGCAGTAAGGAATACTACGGCAAAGATATCCTGCATAACCAGAATACCGATTGCTAGTGTGCCGTAAGTCGCGTTCATTTCCCCTTTTTCTTGCAGCGTCTTAACCGCAAATACTGTGCTGGAGAAGGAGAGAGCGAAGGCGAGAAGCAGAATCTGGCTGTGATCCATCGTGGAGAGTGATGACAACCCTAGCAGTTTTAGACCAACGAGAACCAGCGCAAAGAAAAGGGTAGAAAGAATATTGTGCGCGGTAGCGCCGCCCCAAATTTCTTTAGAAAGCAGCGTTTTTACATCCAGCTTTAAACCAATGGTGAAAAGCAGCAAGGTCACACCAAGGTCAGCAAGCGTGACAATAACGTCATTACTTTGGTAGCCAAACGCGTGAAGGCCGAAACCAGCGAGTAGGAAACCGACCAAAGGGGGCAGGTTACATTTTAGAGCGATGAAGCCGGCGAGGAACGCCGTTGTAATTAGAATAATTTCCATACTGTTGAGCTATATTCCTGATATACAAAAACGGGCTGTGAAACCACAGCCCGAGATTGTAACTCAATTGGTTGTATAAACTTAGTCTTCTAGTAACTTTTGTAACAAAACTCCGTTCAACATAGCGCGTTTGATCATCGCAAACGCGCCCATCGTTGGTTGCTTATCAATGTGAGAGGCAACAATTGGAAGCTCGTTATGGAAAGTTTTCAGAGATTGGTTTTCCACATTGCGTTGAATTGCAGGAAACACAATTTCTTCAGCGGCAGTAATGTCACCGGCAATGACGATCTTTTGAGGGTTGAACAAGTTGATTGTAATCGCGATAGCTTTACCAAGTTGGTTACCTACGCGTACAAGGCTTTGCTTCGCCAGCTCGTCACCGTTCATCGCGTGCGTACAAACGTCATCAATGGTGATGTGCTCAAGTTGAGTCAGGCTTGATTCGTAGCCTTGAGCAATCAGTTTTTTAACGCGTTGTACGATGGCAGGGTTTGCTGCAACAGTTTCTAGACAGCCGAAGTTACCACACTGACATTGCTCGCCAAGTGGGTCAATTTGGATATGACCGATTTCACCTACGTTGCGGTTAAAGCCAAGGAATACCTGACCATTCACGATGATGCCCGCACCAGTACCACGGTGAACACTAACCAGAATCGAATCTTGGCAGTCTTGGCTCGCGCCAAAGTAGTGTTCAGCCAGTGCCATACCACGAACGTCGTTACCAACAAAACACGCTGTGTTGAACTTCTCGCGAATAATTTCGCCCAGCGCTAAGTTATCGATGTCGGTATTCGGCATGTATTCAACGACACCAGTGGTTGGGTTTACCAAACCAGGCAGCGTGATACCAATAGCGATAAGTTGGTCGATTTTGTCCTGGCAGCGATTCACAAAGTCTTTCAATAAATCAATCAAACCGGCGATCAAGTCAGCTTGGTTGGTGTAGTGAAGCTCGTGTTGGTCTTCTGCTAGTGCTGTGCCGCCTAGGTCATACAAGCAGAATTGCACGTAGTCACGACCTAATCGAACAGCGATAGAGTGGAAAGGTTTTACTTCAGTGGTCAGCGAGATAGCTCGACGACCACCGGTAGAAGCTTGTTGCGCGACTTCTTTGATTAAGCCGCGCTCTAAAAGTTGGCGGGTTATTTTGGTAACACTCGCTGGGGCGAGCTGACTAACATCCGCTACCTGAATACGGGAGATTGGACCTTGTTGGTCAATCAGCCTGTATACCGCAGCGCTGTTAAGCTGTTTTACTAAATCTACATTACCAATCTGTCCGCCATTCATGCTTAATTTTGCTCGTATTGTCCGTTAACAACCGTCGCTTTTACATTGAAGTCACGATCGAAAATAGTCAGGTTAGCTACCATTCCTTTTCGAACTCGGCCTAGTTGTTCCTCAACACCAATTGCGGTTGCTGGGTACAGTGTCGCCATTCGTAGAGCTTCGTCTAAAGCGATGCCTGCGTGCTCAACTGTGTTCTGAACTGCTTCGATCATAGTCAGAGCTGAGCCGCCTAGTGTGCCGTTTTCATCAACACACTTACCATCTCGGTAATATACTTTCTTACCGACAAAAATAAAGTGATCAATGTTAGCACCTGCTGGAGCTGTGGCATCCGTCACCAAAACAAGCTTTTCACCTTTGATTTTATGAGCAATTCGGATGTTTGCGTAGTCTACGTGGAAACCATCAGCAATGATGCCTGCATAAACTTCTGGTGTATCGTAAATAGCACCAACTACACCTGGTTCACGACCAACCATTGGTGTCATCGCGTTGAATAGGTGAGTCGCAAATGAGATACCTGCTTCAAAGCCTTGGCGTGCTTCTGCGTATGTTGCATTGGTGTGACCGATAGAAACCACAATGCCAGCTGCTTTCAAACGAGAGATGTGCTCAGGGTCATTTTGTTCTGGTGCAAGTGTAACTTTTGCGATGATGTCAGCGTTCGCGCAGATCAAGTCAATCATGCCGTCGTCAGAAGGGCGGATGAAGTCAACGCTGTGAATACCTTTTTTCGCTACGTTAAGGTACGGACCTTCAAGATGCAGACCTAGCGATTGATTTTGGTATTTGTTGTGGTACTCGCGAGCCGCTGAGATTGCAGCGCGCATGTCTTCGTCTGAAGAAGTGATAAGAGTTGGTAGGAAGCTTGTACAACCCGATTTTAGGTTAGCTTCGTGCATGATCTGCATTGTTTCTGGTGTGATTTCGTCGTTAAGCATCACACCGCCACAGCCGTTTAGCTGTAGGTCGATAAAACCAGGGCTTAGGTTAGCACCGTCCAGATCTTTAACTTCAATACCTTCTGGTAATTGAGTTACTGGCACAACTGATTGAATCTGGTCATTGTCGATGATGACAGCATGATCGGTAAGAACATCACTACCGGTATAGATTTTACAGTTACTTAGCGCGTACATAGTCAGCTAGTCCTTATAGATGAGAATTCATTTTCTGTTCCGTTATCTAACTGGTGACTCTGTGAGTCGGGCTGGTACTTAGTTTGTATCACTGAATTAGATAACGAGTCACATACAGCAAGTCGCGTTTTATCGATGTCATTATCAGAGTAACTAACTGAAAAATAATAAATGAATTAGTTTTTATGATTGTTTTCCAGAGCAAAGTTACTACGAATCATCTGTAGAGATACCAAAATAACACTGATTCTGTCTTGCATAAAGTACGAGAATCTTATCTCTAAAACGCCATTTTTTCGTATAATAAAATAAGTTTTATGATCTCGCTAGCAAAAACCTTCTGAATGACCAATTTCTGGTGATTATGATCACAAACAATGAGGTTTTAATTTGCGGAGCAAAATTAATATCATAAACTGGTAGCGACTAAATTGAACGACTGAAATAAGTTATTCAACAAAACATAAAATCCTATAGGGGGAACTTAAGGTGAATATTCTTGGATACGCGCAGAAGTTAGGTAAAGCTCTTATGCTTCCTATCGCAACGCTTCCAGTTGCAGCGCTTTTACTACGTTTGGGTCAGCCTGACCTTTTAGATATCGCGTTTATGGCATCTGCTGGTAACGCAATCTTTAGTCAACTACCACTACTATTCGGTCTAGGTATCGCGATCGGTCTTTCTAAAGACGGTCAAGGTGCTGCTGGTCTAGCTGGTGCAGTTGCTTACTTCGTTCTTACTGCAACAGCAGCAACAATCGATGCAAGCGTTAACATGTCATTCTTCGGCGGTATCATTGCTGGTATCATCGCTGGTCACTCTTACAACGCTTTCCACGCTACTCGTCTTCCTGAGTGGTTGGCATTCTTCTCTGGCAAACGTCTAGTACCAATCATGGCGGGTCTATTCTCGCTAGTTGCAGGTGCAATTGCTGGTGTTGTATGGCCAACAATCCAAGGTGGTCTTGACGCGCTAGCGCACGCAGTTTCTACTTCTGGTGCTATCGGTCAGTTCGTATACGGTACTCTTAACCGTGCACTTATCCCTGTAGGTCTACACCACGTACTAAACTCATACTTCTGGTTCGGTATGGGCACGTGTCAAGAAGTTCTAGTGTCTGGCGCAACTGCTGCTGGTCAAGCGCTTCCTGCTCTACAACAGCTTTGTGTTGACCCAGCTCTAGCTAAGACTCTTGTTGCTGGTCAAACTCACACATTCGAATTCGCTAACTCTGTAACTCCAGAAATCACAGCAACAGTTAAAGAAGTAACTGAAACTCTGAAATCTGGTGACCTACACCGCTTCTTCGGCGGCGATAAGAGCGCTGGTGTATTCATGAACGGTTTCTTCCCTGTAATGATGTTCGGTCTACCAGGTGCGGCACTTGCAATGTACCTAGCAGCACCAGTTGAGAAACGTAGCCAAGTTGGTGGCGCACTATTCTCAGTAGCATTCTGTTCATTCCTAACAGGTATCACTGAGCCTCTAGAGTTCATGTTCGTATTCCTAGCACCTGCTCTATACGCAATCCATGCTGTATTTACAGGTCTGTCTCTAGTACTTGCAAACATGCTTGGCACACTACACGGCTTTGGTTTCTCTGCAGGTCTAATCGACTTCGTACTGAACTACGGTCTAGCAACTAAGCCTCTAGTGCTTCTTGCTCTAGGTCTAAGCTTCGGTGCTCTATACTTCTTCACATTCAGCTTCGCAATCCGTGCTTTCAACCTGAAATCACCAGGTCGTGAAGATGACGACGAAGAAGCGTCTGCAGCTCCAGCTGGTGATGCAGCAAAAGGTGACCTAGCTCGTCAATACCTAAAAGCGCTAGGTGGTCACGATAACCTAACTTCAATCGACGCGTGTATCACTCGTCTACGTCTAACACTTAAAGACCGCTCTGTTGCTGACGAAGCTGTTCTTAAGAAACTAGGCGCGAAAGGTGTGGTTAAGCTTGGCGAAAACAACCTTCAAGTTATCCTTGGTCCTCTTGCAGAAATCGTTGCTGGTGAAATGAAAGCAATCGGTGCAGGTGAAGACCTATCAGATGTAAAACTTCCTTAATTACATCTTACTGACTCTCTATAAAGACCTCCCTCGGGAGGTCTTTTTTTGTTTGTGCGGATTTAATATGCTGCGCTTTCAAGCGAAGAAGAGAAATATTGTCGTTTTAACGACGGTTCTTGTTGTCTAATCGCTAAGAATTGTGGATCATTAGGAACAATGCACTCTGTAAACCGAGTAAGGCTACGGAGTACTGTTTTCTCTGACAATACTAATATTTTTGAGGTGCTATAGATGAGTGAAGCTGATGCTCGTCCATCAAACTTTATTCGCCAGATCATTGATAAAGATCTAGCGGATGGTAAACACACTAGCGTGCATACTCGATTCCCGCCGGAGCCGAATGGCTACCTGCACATCGGTCATGCTAAGTCTATCTGTTTGAACTTCGGTATTGCTCAGGACTACCAGGGCCAATGTAACTTACGTTTCGACGATACAAACCCTGAAAAAGAAGACATCGAATACGTTGAGTCTATCAAGAAAGATGTAAACTGGTTGGGCTTTGAGTGGGATGGTGAAGTATGTTACTCATCAAACTACTTCGACAAGCTTTACGAATATGCAATTGAATTGATTAATAAAGGCTTAGCGTACGTTGATGAGCTAAGTCCTGAGCAGATTCGTGAATACCGCGGTACGCTAACGGCTCCGGGTAAACCAAGCCCATACCGTGACCGTCCAGTAGAAGAAAACCTAGCGCTATTTGAAAAAATGCGTGCAGGTGAATTCGAAGAAGGCAAAGCGTGTCTACGTGCGAAGATCGACATGGGTTCTTCATTCATGGTAATGCGTGACCCAGTTATCTATCGTGTACGTTTTGCGACTCACCACCAGACTGGTGATAAGTGGTGCATTTACCCAATGTACGACTTCACACACTGTATCTCTGATGCGCTAGAGGGCATTACGCACTCTATCTGTACTCTAGAGTTCATGGATAACCGTCGTCTGTACGACTGGGTTCTAGACAACATCACGATTGATTGTCGTCCACACCAGTACGAATTCAGCCGCCTAAACCTTGAATACACAGTGATGTCTAAGCGTAAGCTAAACCAACTAGTGACTGAGAAATTGGTTGATGGTTGGGATGACCCACGTATGCCAACAGTCTCTGGTCTGCGTCGTCGTGGCTTCACATCCGCATCTATTCGTGAATTCTGTAAGCGTATTGGCGTAACGAAGCAAGAGAACATGATTGAGTTCGGTTCACTAGAATCTTGTATTCGTGATGATCTAAACGAAAACGCACCACGTGCGATGGCTGTTTTAGATCCAGTTAAGATCGTTATCGAGAACTTCGAAGAAGGCGCGGTAGAGACGCTGACTGTTGCTAACCATCCAAACAAACCTGAGATGGGTGAGCGTGAAGTGCCATTCACTCGTGAAGTTTGGATCGAGCGCGAAGACTTCCGTGAAGAAGCAAACAAGAAATACAAACGTCTTGTTCTAGGTAAAGAAGTACGTCTACGTGGCGCATATGTGATCAAGGCTGAGCGCATCGAGAAAGACGCGGAAGGCAACATCACAACAATCTTCTGTACTTACGATGCTGAAACGCTAGGTAAGAACCCAGCAGATGGCCGTAAAGTGAAAGGCGTAATTCACTGGGTATCAGCAGACAAAGCATTGCCTGCTGAAATCCGCATGTACGATCGTTTGTTCACAGTACCAAACCCAGCAGCTGCGGATGACTTTGCTGCGACAATCAACCCTGAATCACTAGTGGTTCTAAACGGTTTTGTTGAGCCAAGCCTAGCAACTGCAGAAGCGGAAACAGGTTACCAGTTTGAGCGTATGGGTTACTTCTGTGCAGATTCAAAAGATTCTTCAGCAGATAACCTAGTATTCAACCGTACGGTTGGTCTACGTGATACTTGGGCGAAAATCGAGAACCAATAATCTCTATTCTTCGCTAATAAAAATGCCAGCATCATTGCTGGCATTTTTTATGTCTTAATTTGGTTCAAATGTTGTCACTGAACCATTTCTAGAGTTATACCAATAGACAATCTCGGCATTGTCAGG
This sequence comes from Vibrio owensii, assembly GCF_002021755.1. Classification (NCBI taxonomy): domain Bacteria; kingdom Pseudomonadati; phylum Pseudomonadota; class Gammaproteobacteria; order Vibrionales; family Vibrionaceae; genus Vibrio; species Vibrio owensii. Next base: position 958,777 of record NZ_CP019959.1, on the reverse strand, counting down.
GTTGCTGTTGTAACCTTGTTTGGTATAGATAAAGTAGCAGAGGGCTAGCTTTCTTTGAACTACGCCGTTTGCATCTTGAAACGTTAAATTTCTACGCTTTGTAATAAAGTCGACGGAATCTGATTCTGCTGCGTTACTTGAAAACGTATAGTCAGTATTAACTATCGCGGTAAACAGTTCATAACAACCTTGGTCTCCTTGGCCTATGTTATGGGGTTGTCCCATCGGCTCACCCTTGTTGATACCAAGTGGGTAGCCTACGTCATTCATGTCCAACATGTAATTGCCATTATTGTCCGTTGGACCATATCCTGGCATGTTGTTCATTCCTGCGGAGCCGCCGCCATTGATTTGCCATTTTGAATGTGCGTATTTAAGAGCGCTTTCAAAGGCTCCAAAAGTTTCCGCAATTTTTGCTTCGCGAGCATCGTCTTGTAAGTTTAAAAAACGTGGGGCCACAAATACGGCAAGTATCCCAAGAATAACAATGGCAATAATCAGCTCAAGTAGGGTAAAGCCTTTAGAATTCCTTTTCTTCATCGTTTTTCTCCATAAAAAAACGCCAGCCTTAGCTGACGTTTTACTATGTTTATGAGTAAAAAGAAATACTTCTTACTTTGTTGGCTTGTGCGCGTTTGGATTGTCTTTACAAGAACTGTCCGTGCATTTGCCGTATAGGTACAAGCTGTGGTTAGTCAACGTCACGTTGTACTTAGCTGCGATTTCTTTTTGACGCTGTTCAATCACATCGTCAGAGAATTCAATCACTTCACCACAGTCTAGACACACTAGGTGATCGTGGTGGTGTTGAGTAGACAGTTCAAATACTGACTTACCACCTTCGAAGTGGTGGCGAGTTACAATACCAGCATCATCGAACTGGTTTAGTACACGATAAACGGTTGCTAGACCGATCTCTTCACCTAGATCAATCAGCTTTTTGTACAAATCTTCAGCACTGATGTGCTGGCAGTCTGGCTGCTGAAGTACTTCTAGAATTTTTAGCCTTGGAAGGGTTACTTTTAAGCCCGCATCCTTCAGCGCCTGATTATTATCTGACATATACTTTCCCGTTGGATCATCTGCAGCGATTTAACAGAATTCAATATTCCTACCATTATAGGCGAAGCGTACTGAACATTAAACCACGAACTTCAAAGGGTTAATAGATTCTTTTTGTAAATTGGAAACAGGTCGATTATATTACAGATCAGACCAGTTACAAATTGATAACATTGGAACGCAAAGACTACGGATAGTTATGAATAAGCGACTTGCTAAGATATATAAACCGGGATTTGTGAAGTTTGCGCTCAATATTTGGCCGCCATTTTGGGGCGCAGGTATCAAAATCTTACATATTTCTGAAGATTTTCGAACGGTTAAAGTCCGCTTGAAGCTTCGCTGGTGGAACAAAAACGCCAATCGAACCCAATATGGTGGCAGCATTTTCTCGTTGACCGATCCGATCTATTCGCTGATGTTGATGGGTATTCTGCGTGAGGAATATTACGTCTGGGACAAAGAAGCCAGCATCAATTTCATTATACCTGGACAGAGTGATTTGTTTGCCGAGTTTGAAGTAACCGAAGGCATGTTAGACGATATTTACCAAATGACTCGTAATGGCGAAAAGTGCTTTCCGGAATTTATTACCCATGTGAAAGACAAAGACGGTAATGTTGTATCCGAAGTGCAGCGCAAGTTGTATGTGAGGAAGAAACCTCAATACAGAGAGGAAGAGGTAGCTACGGAAGCTTCTTGATAGCCAGATACAAAAAGACCTCCAACAGGAGGTCTTTTTTAACGAATGCGTTATTAGCCTTCAAGCTCAGCTAGGCACATCTCTTCGTAGATTTGCTTAACCCAGTTTTCAACGCGCTCGTCAGTCAATTCTGGTTGACGGTCTTCGTCGATACATAGACCAACAAACTGGCTATCATCACCTTCTACGAGTGCTTTAGACGCTTCGAACTCGTAACCTTCAGTTGAAGTGTGGCCCAAGATAGTGCCGCCTTTTGCTTCAACGATGTCACGTACTGTGCCCATTGCATCACAGAAGTACTCTGCGTAATCTTCTTGGTCACCACAACCGAAGATAGCAACAAGCTTCGTAGAGAAGTCTACTTGCTCAAGCTCTGGGAAGAAATCGTCCCAATCACATTGTGCTTCACCGTAGTACCAAGTTGGGATACCTAGAAGTAGAAGATCAAAGTTATCAATGTCTTCTTTGCTGCTTTTTGCGATGTCTTGAACGTGAACTAGTTGTTTACCTAGTTGCTTTTGAATCATCTTTGCAACGGCTTCAGTATTACCTGTGTCGCTACCGAAGAAGATACCTACACTTGCCATAGAGTCTATACCTTTACATTGTTTGTTACTGGCGATGGGGAGAGGGGCTTAACCTAGCCCTGTGCCTTCCCAGCTGAGCTGAATCAGGCCTTTAGCGATGAAACCAGCGCAGCCTAGGAAAAGAACCAACCATACAATACGACGACCAAAAACAGGTACATTGCCTTGCTTTAGTACATCTTTTATCGCCATCCCGATGAAAAAGAAGATAGCAGCAAAAAGAAGATCGAGCCCGATCGACTCGAGCATGTCCATATAGTCGTATAGCATTGTCGTCCTTCATGCCAAAAATTCTTGGGCGCACTATACCACTGTTAAACGGTAAAGTTAATGCACAACAAGAAGGGTTATTTCAATAATCTGGCGTTGTTTTTCGAATTTGTTAACTCGAAATATATTTCCTGATCACCCGCATGACTTCTGCTGGTTTTTCAGCGTGTAGCCAGTGTCCTGTATTAGCAATAATGTGCGCTTTTGCATTGTTAAACTGTCGCTTAACGGCTGACTGGTGCTCAGGCATCAAGTAATCAGAATCACCACCTTTGACAAATAAAGTTGGGATGTCTGTTGGTGTGATTTCTTGCCAACCAATGATGTTGTCGTAGTTGTTGAGCAAGCTAGCAACGTTGAAGCGCCAATCCATTTTATCGCCGTTTTTGTATAACGATTTCGATAAGAATTGTCTTACACCATCCATTTCAATATGTTGAGCAAGAATGTCCATGGTTTGTTGGCGGTTAGTTGGTTGTTCTTTTACTACGGCTTGCAGACCATTAAACACGTTATCATGGCGATTAGTCTGGTAAGCCACTGGCGCCATATCTAAGACAATAAGTTGTTTTACGAATTCAGGAGCGATATCTGCCAGTTTCATCGCAACTTTTCCACCCATAGAGTGGCCGATGACAAGTGCTGGTTCGATGCTTAAATGGCGAAGCAAATCAGCAACATCTTGTGCCATCACTTCGTAATTGTGTGTGTCTGAATGGAAAGAGAGGCCATGATTTCGTAGATCAATACTGATCACACAGTGATCTTGAACGAGGTCGCGAGCCAGTAAACCTAGATTACTGAAACTGCCAAACAATCCATGAATCAAAACAACCGTTTGGCCTTGTCCTTCCTGCTTATAGTTGAGTAATGCTGACATTTTATCTTATTCGTGATGGGTTTAACGTGGAGTATCCGCGAGGATCTCGTTATAATCCCCCAGAGTTTAAACATTGAGAATGTGAAAAGCGAATGAAAACAATTGAGGTTGATGAGGATCTATACCGTTACATTGCGGGTCAAACCAAGCATATCGGTGAAAGTGCCTCGGATATTTTACGACGCCTTTTGAACCTTGATGGCCAGTTGCAGGAAGCAGTTGTTGCACCTGTAGTAGAACAGCCACAAGGGATTGTAGTAAGTAAAGATGCTGGCAAAGCAGAATCAGTAGATATCGTAAAAGAGATGCGTTCTCTACTTATCTCTGATGAGTTTGCTGGTCTTAAGAAAGCGATTGATCGCTTCATGTTGGTATTATCAACCTTACACAAACTGAATCCAGAGAGTTTCTCTCAAGCGACAAAAGTGAAAGGACGCAAACGCGTTTACTTTGCTGATAACGAAGAGACTCTGCTAGCAAACGGTAACACTACCAAACCTAAAGCAATTCCTGGCACGCCATTCTGGGTAATCACCAACAACAACACCAGTCGTAAGCGACAAATGGTGGAGCAGGTGATGACTCACATGGAATTCCAGCCTGACTTAATAGAGAAAGTAACAGGTTCAATCTAAGAAACCTGATAGAAGCCTCATAATGTGTAGCGTTTAGCGGATATTATGAGGCTTTTTTGATTTTATTTGTTTTTAAAGAAAGGATGTCAAACATGGCTATGCACCCTCGTGCTGGGCAAAAAGCGCAGCAGGAAGATCTTCACAATATCCCAGCACTCGTTGCTAACTACTTCTTACTTCAACCAGACGCAGCAAACGCAGAACACAAAGTTCAATTTGGTACTTCTGGCCACCGCGGTACTGCAGACAAGCACACTTTTAACGAAAACCACATTTTAGCGATCGCTCAAGCGGTAGCAGAAGTTCGTGCTGAGCAAGGTACAACAGGTCCATTGTTTGTGGGCAAAGACACGCACGCGCTATCTGAACCAGCGTTTTCAAGTGTGATTGAAGTATTGATTGCAAACGGTGTGAAAGTGATTGTCCAACAAGACAACGGTTACACGCCAACACCAGGTATTTCACACGCGATTCTGACTTACAACATCAAGCACGATGATAAGGCAGATGGCATTGTGATTACCCCATCTCATAACCCACCACAAGACGGCGGTATTAAATACAACCCGACTCACGGTGGTCCTGCAGAAGCTGAACTGACTCAAGCGATCGAAGATCGTGCGAACGCTCTGATTGCTGAAGGTTTACAAGGTGTTAAACGCCTACCGCTAGCAGAAGCTAAAGCATCGGATCTGTTTGTTGAGATGGACTTGGTGAAACCATACATCGATGATCTAGTGAACGTTATCGATATGGAAGCAATCCAAAAAGCAAACCTGAAGATTGGTGTAGATCCACTGGGTGGCAGCGGCATCGATTACTGGCGTCAAATTGGTCAGGCATACAACCTAGACCTAACGCTAGTAAGTGAAGCGATTGACCCTTCTTTCCAATTCATGTCATTAGATAAAGATGGCGTTGTACGTATGGACTGCTCTTCTCCTTATGCAATGGCAGGTCTATTGGCACTGAAAGACGAGTACGACCTAGCATTTGGTAACGACCCTGACTACGACCGTCACGGTATCGTTACGCCAAAAGGTTTGATGAACCCGAACCACTTCTTAGCGGTATGTATCGACTACCTATACCGTCATCGTGACGCGTGGGGTAAAGATGTCGCTGTTGGTAAAACGCTAGTTTCGAGCGCCCTGATTGACCGTGTTGTTGCGGACCTTGGTCGAGAGCTATGTGAAGTACCTGTTGGCTTTAAGTGGTTTGTGGACGGTCTGTACACTGGTAAGTTTGGTTTCGGCGGTGAAGAAAGTGCAGGTGCGTCTTTCCTTCGTAAAGATGGTACGCCTTGGTCAACAGACAAAGATGGCATCTTGCTATGTCTTCTAGCTGCAGAGATCACTGCGGTAACGGGTAAGAACCCTCAAGATTACTATGAAGAGCTAGCGGCGAAGCATGGTGAGTCTAAGTACAACCGCATTCAAGCTGTCGCAAATGGCCCACAAAAAGACGTACTGAAGAAGTTGTCACCAGAAATGGTTGCGGCTGAAACTCTAGCTGGTGATGTAATCACTGCTCGTCTGACGCACGCTCCTGGTAATGGTGCTGCGATTGGTGGCCTTAAAGTAACGACAGCGAATGGTTGGTTCGCTGCACGTCCATCAGGCACTGAAGACATCTACAAGATCTACTGTGAAAGCTTCAAAGGTGAAGAGCACCTAAAACAAATCGAAGCTGAAGCACAAGAAATCGTTAATCAAGTATTTGCAGCCGCTGGTTTGTAATTCAAACGATTAAAGTTCGAAAGGGTCGACATTGCGTCGGCCCTTTTTTTGTGAAGAGGAAGCGCTGTACTTCGAGAGTCGGGAGCGCTTCGCTTTAGGAATCGAGAGATACTCGTTGAGAGTATAGAGAAAGAGTATTTTGATTAAGAAGGTGTTGACGGAACTTGTTTCCAGAAGAGCAAAATAAAATCGTTTCCCGTTTCCCGTTTCCCGTTTCCCGTTTCCCGTTTCCCGTTTCCCGTTTCCCGTTTCCCGTTTCCCGTTTCCCGTTTCCCGTTTCCCGTTTCCCGTTTTAGTTCGGCCAAGTATCTGGTACAACAAACCAAAATTGACCGCTCTTTGTTTGAGCGTGAACAAACCTATCTGATGGTTTATCGATAGGCTCTAAGAACTCCTCATTACCGATTGCCCACAGTGGTTTGGAAAGAGCATATAAAGGTTCATTAATTTCTTCCCATTGACTTTGATAGCACCAGTAACCGGAAATTTGGCTTTGGTTTAGTTCGTAACTTAAACAGGTTGTGGGGATTGGTTCGGCCGCGAACGGATTTACATAGAGGCGACCTTGCATCAGCAAGTGTTCACTCGGTGTGGCGTCTAACGGTAACTGTTGGTGGAACTCTTCTCTCTGGCTCATTTTTAGTTGGTGAGTGAGCATACGATCGAGTTTTTTGTGCAGTTGGTCGTGTGCATTCGGGCCATACCAAATGCCTTCGTGGAGTAAGTAGAATTTAATGGCGACTTCCCAATGCTCGTGTTGGTTTGTTTCCTGATTTTCGAGGATCAAATCGACGGCGCCAATTGTGCGCCCAGTAGTGTCATTAAGTTGGATTTCTTCGGCAATAAGTTCATATCGTGAAGAGCAAGTCAGCAACTTGGTACAAAGGTGTTGATAGAGGAATCCGAGTCGAGGGTTGCCATCATAGTCTTCGTTGTCCGATAGAGGTAAGGTCGGAATATCTTCAACAGTGACGAAAGGTTCCTTAAGTTTGAAAAGAGGTGGTGTGTTAGCAATCCATTGATGGAAACGTTGTAATGAATTCATCCATTATCCTTGTTGTCACGGGTAAAGCCTTTCTATTGTATCGAAATTTATTCTGGTTGGGGATGCCACAACTAGCATCCTGATCGCGGTTCGATATACACTTTGTTCAAGCCACAAGTATTGGAAGTAACAATGAATAATTTACAGCTGGAAAAGATCCTTAACGAGAAATTATCGCCGCAACTTATTAAAGACTACGCACCGAATGGAATGCAAGTTGAAGGCAAATCAGAAATCAAACGCATCGTGACAGGCGTAACGGCCTCACAAGCATTAATCGATAAAGCGATCGAATTAGAGGCTGATGCATTGCTTGTTCACCACGGCTACTTTTGGAAAGGTGAACCAGAGCCAATTCGTGGTATGAAAGGAAAGCGTATCCGCAGTTTGATCAAAAGTGACATCAACCTTTACGGCTACCATTTACCGCTAGATATTCATCCTGAGTTGGGTAACAACGCAGAGTTGGCACGCTTGCTAGACATAGAAGTGGAAGGTGGTTTAGAAGGGCACCCTCAATCTGTCGCTCTGTTTGGCCGCTTGAAACAAGCAATGACTGGCGCTGACTTCGCAAACAAAATCAATCACGTATTAAACCGTGAACCTTTGCATATCGCGCCTGACAATGCAGAAAAAATGATTGAGACAGTTGGTTGGTGTACCGGCGGTGGTCAAGACTTCATTGAGCTTGCTGCTCAGCATGGATTAGATGCGTTTATTTCGGGCGAGATCTCAGAACGTACGACTTACACGGCTCGTGAATTGGATATCCATTACTTCTCTGCAGGTCATCACGCAACTGAACGTTACGGCATTAAAGCGTTGGGTGAATGGTTAGCGCAAGAGCACGGTTTGGACGTTACGTTTATTGATATTGATAACCCAGTATAGAAGGGGCGGGCTTTGTCCTTTGAGATGCGAAAGTGTTACGTAATTATCTCTCGCATCTCGAGGCGAAGTGTTCCATAGAGCGCAGTTCGTTCTCATCTCTTCAAAATAGAAAGGGTTGACGCTTTCGCGTCAACCCTCATATATATTCGATTCTCGATTCTCGATTCTCGATTCTCGATTCTCGATTCTCGATTCTCGATTCTAACGCTTACTCGCGCTCATGCAGTGGAGAAAACTCACGTTGAGTTTCACCAGTGTATAGCTGACGAGGACGACCGATTCGGTTTAGCGGATCGCTGTGCATTTCGTTCCAGTGAGCAATCCAACCGATAGTACGAGAAATCGCGAAGATTACCGTAAACATCGATACAGGAATACCGATTGCTTTTAGGATGATGCCTGAGTAGAAGTCTACGTTCGGGTATAGCTTCTTAGACACGAAGTATTCATCAGAAAGCGCAATACGCTCAAGTTCCATCGCTACGTCTAGTAGTGGATCTTTGATGTTTAGCTCTTTTAGAACCTCGTGACATGTTTCACGCATTACCGTTGCACGTGGGTCGTAGTTTTTGTAAACGCGGTGACCGAAGCCCATTAGACGGAATGGGTCATCTTTGTCTTTTGCACGCTCTACGTACTCAGGAATGTTGTCTACGCTGCCGATCTCTTCAAGCATCTTCAGACATGCTTCGTTTGCACCACCGTGTGCAGGACCCCATAGAGAAGCAATACCTGCGGCAATACATGCGAATGGGTTCGCACCAGAAGAACCAGATAGACGAACCGTCGACGTTGATGCGTTTTGTTCGTGATCTGCGTGAAGCGTGAAGATCTTATCCATCGCACGCGCAACAACAGGGTTTACTTCGTATTCTTCACATGGGTTTGCGTACATCATGTGTAGGAAGTTTTCTGCGTAGCTTAGGTCGTTACGAGGGTAGATAAATGGCTGGCCGATTGAGTATTTGTAACACATCGCCGCCAAAGTAGGCATTTTCGATAGTAGACGGTACGCCGCGATTTCACGGTGTTCGTCGTTGTTGATATCTAGTGAATCGTGGTAGAAGGCCGCTAGTGCACCAACCACACCACACATTACTGCCATTGGGTGAGCGTCGCGTCGGAAGCCGTGGAAGAAGCTTGCGATTTGCTCGTGCACCATAGTATGGCGAGTAACCGTTGTTTTGAATTGCTCGTATTGCTCACGGGTAGGGGCTTCACCATAAAGCAGGATGTAACATACTTCCAAGTAATCTGCGTTATTGGCTAATTGATCAATCGGGTAACCGCGGTGCAAAAGAATACCTTTGCCGCCATCGATGTACGTGATTGATGATTCACAAGATGCAGTGGCAAGAAAACCTGGGTCAAAAGTAAAGTAACCATTGGCTCCCAGTTTACGAACATCAATCACAGGTGTACCTAGCGTACCGTCCATAATTGGCAGTTCGATTGGCGCATGACCTTCGATGTGAAGGGTAGCTTTCTTATCCGCCATAACAATCTCCTTTGTTTATTATTTAATCCGTCCAGGATGTTTATGTGCCATTTTTGTACTGTTGTTAAAGCTTAAAGTCAATTTTTCTCCATTTTTGTGTGCACTTGTTATGATTTTTCTCATGAAAATCGTTAAAAATCTGTTCTATGTAGCATAATTTGTTACATCTATTGTATTAGAATGTTGCTGGCCGTATATTGGCACAGAAAATTTTAGTTAAATCCTTATAAATTCGGGGCTAGAAACAAAAGTGAGGTTTGTTTGTGGACTCCGTTTGTTAACAAAGTGTTTACAATTATCTCCGAGCTTATTGCGAGTATTTGTTAATCAAATGTTAACTTTTGTACGTTTGGAAGCTGAAATTGGTTATAACAATAAATGCTCAATGGAGCTGAGTGAGCAAGCCCGTGAAAGAAAGAAAGTCAAGACCTGTTAATTTAGATTTACAGACCATCCGCTTTCCCATCACAGCAATCGCGTCAATCCTGCACCGTGTGTCGGGTGTGATTACGTTTGTTGCGGTGGGTATATTACTTTGGTTACTGTCCATTTCTCTGTCATCCCCGATGGGTTTTATGGAAGCCGCTGACATCGTCGATAGCTTCTTCGTGAAATTCATTTTGTGGGGCATTCTAACTGCACTTGCCTACCACATTGCTGGTGGTGTTCGTCACTTACTGATGGACCTAGGCCACTTTGAAGAACTAGATTCAGGCGCGATGAGCGCTAAAGTCGCGTTTGGTGCTACTGCAGTGTTATCACTATTGGCGGGGATCTTGGTATGGTAAAACACGTTTCTTCATTCGGTCGTAATGGTGTTCACGATTTCTTATTGATTCGTGCGTCCGCCATCATTATGACTCTATACACGATTTATCTGGTGAGCTTCTGTGCTTTCTCAGACATCTCTTACGCATCTTGGACCCAGTTCTTTGGTGGCACGTTCACTAAAGTCTTCACCATGTTGGCACTTGTTTCTATTTTGATCCACGCGTGGATCGGCTTATGGCAAGTTTTAACGGATTACATTAAGTGCGCGAAACTTCGTGGTGCACTTCAACTTGGTGTTATTGCCGTGCTATTCGGCTATGTCTTCTCTGGTCTATTTATTCTGTGGGGTGCGTAAGTGTCTATTCCAGTTCGTGAGTTTGACGCCGTAGTAATCGGCGCTGGTGGTGCGGGCATGCGCGCTGCACTACAAATTTCGGAGCAAGGCCTTTCTTGTGCGTTGCTATCTAAAGTTTTCCCAACACGTTCACACACTGTTTCTGCTCAAGGTGGTATTACGGTTGCGCTAGGTAATGCGCACGAAGACCATTGGGAACAGCACATGTACGATACGGTTAAAGGTTCTGACTATATCGGTGACCAAGACGCAATCGAGTACATGTGTAAGAACGGTCCTGAATCTGTTATCGAGCTAGAGAAAATGGGTCTTCCTTTCTCTCGTTTTGATAACGGCACTATTTACCAACGCCCGTTTGGTGGCCAGTCAAAGAACTTTGGTGGTGAGCAAGCGGCACGTACCGCGGCAGCGGCTGACCGTACTGGTCACGCACTTCTGCACACGCTTTACCAACAAAACATCAAGCACAAAACAACGGTATTCTCTGAGTGGTATGCTCTTGATATCGTTAAAAATGAAGATGGTGTTGTTCTAGGCTGTACTGCGCTATGCATGGAAACGGGTGAAGTGTGCTACTTCAAATCGAAAGCAACGATCTTAGCAACTGGTGGTGCAGGTCGTATCTACGCATCAACAACTAACGCGCACATCAATACTGGTGATGGTGTTGGTATGGCACTTCGTGCGGGCGTTCCGATGCAAGATATGGAAATGTGGCAGTTCCACCCAACGGGTATCGCTGGCGCAGGTGTGCTTGTAACCGAAGGTTGTCGTGGTGAGGGTGGTTACCTTCTAAACAAAGATGGTGAACGCTTCATGGAGCGCTACGCACCAAACGCGAAAGACCTTGCTGGTCGTGACGTGGTTGCTCGTTCAATGATGATTGAAATCCGTGAAGGCCGCGGCTGTGATGGTCCTTGGGGTCCACACATTAAACTGAAACTTGATCACCTAGGTAAAGATACTCTGGAGTCTCGTCTACCGGGTGTTTGTGAGTTGTCTCGTACATTTGCGCACGTTGATCCGGTCAAAGAGCCAATCCCTGTAATTCCTACGTGTCACTATATGATGGGTGGTATCCCTACTCAGGTATCAGGCCAAGCGATTCGCCAAGATGAGAATGGCGCTGACGTTGAAGTTCAAGGTCTATTTGCTTGTGGTGAGATTGCTTCTGTATCGGTACACGGTGCAAACCGTCTAGGTGGTAACTCACTGCTTGACCTTGTGGTATTTGGTCGTGCGACGGGCCTTCATCTGGGTGAAACACTGCTTAAACAAGCTGACGCGAAACCTGCGACAGAAGCTGATATTGAACGTTCACTAGAGCGTTACAACCGTTGGGAAAATAGCACTGACGGTGAAGATCCAGCGCAAATTCGTAAAGACCTACAACAGTGTATGCAAAACAACTTCTCGGTATTCCGTGAAGGTGATGCAATGGCAAAAGGTCTGGTAGAGCTGAAAGCTATCCGTGAACGTCTGAAAAACGCTCACCTTGCTGATAAGTCGACTGAGTTCAACACACAACGCATTGAGTGTCTTGAACTAGAAAACTTGATGGAAACTGCTTATGCAACGGCGGTTGCGGCTAACTACCGTACAGAAAGCCGTGGTGCGCATGCTCGCTTTGACTTCCCTGACCGTGATGATGAGCAGTGGCTATGTCACTCTATCTACAACCCGGAAACGGAAGCAATGACGAAACGTGGTGTAAACATGGAGCCAATCCATCGTGAAGCATTTCCGCCAAAAGCACGTACGTACTAAGGAAAGGAGGGTAATATTATGAAACTGAATTTCTCTTTGTACCGCTACAATCCGGATGTCGACCAAAAGCCGTACATGAAAGACTACACGCTTGAGGTGGAAGAAGGATCAGACATGATGCTTCTGGATGCATTGATCCTTTTGAAGGAGCAAGACCCTAGCATTGCATTCCGTCGTTCATGCCGCGAAGGGGTATGCGGCTCTGACGGCCTAAACATGAATGGCAAGAATGGTCTAGCGTGTATTACACCGCTATCTGCACTGCAAGGTGACAAGATTGTCATTCGTCCTCTACCGGGCCTACCAGTAGTGCGTGATCTTATCGTTGACATGACACAGTTCTACGATAACTATGCGAAAGTTAAGCCTTTCTTGATTGATGATGGTGCTCTACCTCCATCTCGCGAGAACTTACAAACGCCTGATGAGCGTGCGCATTTAGATGGGCTGTACGAATGTATTATGTGTGCATGTTGTACAACTTCTTGTCCATCATTCTGGTGGAACCCAGATAAATTTATCGGCCCTGCTGGTCTTCTAGCAGCTTACCGTTGGCTAATTGATAGCCGAGATACGGCAACTGATGAACGTTTGTCCGATCTTGATGATGCATTTAGCGTTTTTCGTTGCCATGGCATCATGAATTGTGTAAGTGTTTGTCCTAAGGGGCTAAATCCAACGAAAGCTATCGGTCACATCAAGTCGATGCTAGTCAATCGTTCGATTTAATTAACAACAAAAATTGCCGACCCAAATGGGTCGGCTCTTAATAGCTCGGCGCAGACCGAAGCAAACGTGAAAACTACTGGTTAAGGGAAAATATGCACAACGGCGTGATGAAGGCATGGCTCGAGTCTTCACACTTGGCTGGCGCCAATGCAACGTATGTAGAGGACCTCTACGAACTGTATCTAAGTGACCCCGATCTGGTAAGTGAGGAGTGGAAACGCGTATTTGATGAGCTGCCTAAAAGCTCAGAAGAAGTGGCTGAACAGCCGCATTCGCGTGTCCGTGACTACTTCCGACGACTCGCTCAAGAAACAAAGCATTACAGTGTCCAAGTTAGTGATCCAGATGTCGACGCTAAGCAAGTAAAAGTTCTCCAGCTTATCAACGCATACCGCTTCCGCGGTCATGAAGCTGCAGAGCTCGATCCTCTAGGTCTATGGCAACGCCCACCTGTGGCGGAGCTAGACCCTGCATTCCACAATCTCACCGAAGATGACTTCGCAGAAACTTTCAACGTAGGTTCTTTTGCCATTGGCCAAGAGACGATGCAGTTGAAAGACATCTACTCGGCACTAAAGAAAACCTACTGTGGTTCTATTGGTGCAGAATACATGCACATGACAGATACAGAGCAAAAGCGTTGGATCCAGCAACGTTTAGAGTCTGTGGTTGGTCAGCCATCTTTCGATAAAGACGAAAAACGTACATTCCTTGAGGAGCTTACGGCTGCTGAAGGTCTCGAGCGTTACTTGGGTGCTAAGTTCCCAGGAGCAAAACGTTTCTCGTTAGAAGGTGGTGATGCACTGATTCCGATGACAAAAGAACTGATTCGTCATGCTGGTACCAGCGGCATGCGTGAAGTGGTTATCGGTATGGCTCACCGTGGACGTTTGAACATGTTGGTCAACGTTCTTGGTAAGAAGCCTCAAGATTTGTTTGATGAGTTTGCGGGTAAACACGACGAAACATGGGGTACAGGTGATGTTAAGTACCACCAAGGTTTCTCGGCAGACTTTGCAACGCCTGGTGGTGATGTTCACCTAGCGCTCGCATTTAACCCATCTCACCTTGAGATTGTAAACCCAGTAGTTATCGGTTCAGTTCGTGCACGTCAAGATCGCCTTGGTGACTTTGATGGCAGCCGCGTACTACCAATCACTATTCACGGTGACTCTGCGATTGCGGGTCAGGGTGTTGTAGCTGAGACGTTCAACATGTCTCTTGCTCGTGGTTTCTGTGTCGGTGGTACAGTGCGTATTGTTGTGAACAACCAAGTTGGTTTCACAACCTCTAACCCTCGTGATACGCGTTCTACGATGTACTGTACTGATATCGCTAAGATGGTACAGGCTCCGATTTTCCACGTTAACGCTGACGATCCAGAAGCGGTTGCTTTCGTAACGCGTATTGCATTGGATTACCGCAACGAGTTCAAACGTGATGTTGTCATTGATTTGGTTTGTTACCGTCGTCATGGTCACAACGAAGCGGATGAGCCAAATGCAACTCAGCCGTTGATGTACCAAAAAATCAAGAAACACCCAACGCCTCGTAAGCTGTACGCTGATGTGTTGATTGATAAAAATGAATCAGACATCGAAGTTGCAACTCAGCTTGTGAATGAGTACCGCGACGCACTGGATAAAGGTGAAGTTGTGGTGAAAGAGTGGCGTCCAATGGCACTTCACTCTGTTGACTGGTCTCCATACTTAGGTCATGACTGGGATGTTGAGTGGGACAACAAGTTTGATGCAACTCGCTTGAAAGAGCTTGGTCAACGTCTAATCCAATACCCAGACAGCCATAAGCTACAAAGCCGTGTAAACAAGCTATACAACGACCGCTCTGCAATGATCAGCGGTGAGAAGCCTCTTGATTGGGGTATGGCTGAAACACTGGCGTACGCAACCTTAGTTGATGATGGTAAGCGTATTCGTATCTCTGGTCAGGACTCAGGTCGTGGTACTTTCTTCCACCGCCACTCTGTTCTGCATAACCAAAATGATGCGAGCACTTACATCCCGCTAGCGAATATTCATGACAAACAAGGGCCATTCCAAGTGTTTGACTCAGTGTTGTCAGAAGAGGCGGTATTGGCATTTGAGTACGGTTATGCAACGGCAGAGCCAAGCGGCTTGACCATTTGGGAAGCACAGTTTGGTGACTTCGCAAACGGCGCACAAGTTGTGATTGACCAATTTATCTCGTCAGGTGAGCAAAAGTGGGCTCGTCTGTGTGGCCTGACTATGCTGTTGCCACACGGTTATGAAGGCCAAGGCCCAGAGCACTCATCAGCGCGTCTAGAGCGTTACTTACAATTGTGTGCTGAACAAAACATGCAAGTTGTAGTGCCATCTACACCTGCGCAGGTTTATCACATGATCCGTCGTCAGGTGGTGCGTCCTATGCGTCGTCCACTGATTGTTATGTCACCTAAGTCGCTACTGCGTCATCCACTTTGTACGTCTTCATTAGAAGATCTTTCTGAAGGCACATTCCAGCCAGCGATCCCAGAGATTGATAATCTGGAGCCAAGCAAAGTGAAACGTGTTGTGTTCTGTTCAGGTAAGGTTTATTTCGACCTTCTAGAACAGCGTCGCAATAACGAACAAGATGATGTTGCTATTGTGCGTATCGAGCAACTGTACCCATTCCCTCTGGATGAAGTACAAGCGGCGATTGCGCAATACACGAATGTTGAAGATTTCGTTTGGTGTCAGGAAGAGCCTCAAAACCAGGGAGCTTGGTACTGTAGCCAACACAACTTCCGTGCTGCTATTCCAGCAGGTGCAGATCTTAAATACGCAGGTCGCCCAGCTTCTGCTTCGCCAGCAGTAGGCTACATGTCGGTGCACTTGAAACAACAAAAAGCGTTGGTTGAAGACGCTCTGAACGTGAACTCAAAAACTTCGAATTAAGAACTAGAAGTTAAAGGAAGAAACAGATATGACAATTGAAATTCTGGTTCCAGATTTACCTGAATCAGTTGCTGACGCAACCGTAGCGACATGGCACAAACAACCAGGCGACGTAGTCGAGCGTGATGAAGTTCTGGTTGATATCGAAACCGATAAAGTAGTGCTTGAAGTACCTGCTCCGGAAGCCGGCGTTTTAGAAGCCATTATTGAAGAAGAAGGTGCAACAGTACTTTCTAAGCAGTTGATCGCGAAGCTTAAGCCTGGTGCTGTAGCGGGCGAACCAACAACAGATTCAACCGAAGACAAAGAAGCGTCTCCTGATAAGCGTCATAAAGCTGCGCTTACAGAAGAAAGCAACGATGCGCTAAGTCCAGCGGTTCGTCGTCTTCTAGCTGAACACGGCCTAGAAGCGAGCCAAGTGAAAGGCTCTGGTGTGGGCGGTCGTATTACTCGCGAAGATATCGAAGCTCACCTTGCAAATGCTAAAGCTGCGCCAAAAGCAGAAGCTTCAGCAGCAGTTGAAGCACCTGCAGCCGCACGCAGCCAAAAACGTGTTCCTATGACGCGTCTACGTAAGACAGTAGCAAACCGTCTTCTAGAAGCGAAGAACAACACGGCAATGCTAACTACGTTTAACGAAGTAAACATGAAGCCAATCATGGACCTTCGTAAGCAGTACAAAGACCAGTTCGAAGAGCGTCACGGTATTCGTCTAGGCTTCATGTCTTTCTACGTGAAAGCTGTAACAGAAGCACTAAAACGTTACCCAGAAGTGAATGCATCTATCGATGGTGATGACATTGTTTACCACAACTACTTCGATATCAGCATGGCGGTTTCTACGCCACGTGGTCTAGTGACGCCAGTACTTAAAGACTGTGACACACTAGGTTTTGCAGATGTTGAAAAGGGCATTAAAGAGTTAGCAATTAAAGGTCGTGATGGCAAGCTAACCGTTGATGAGCTAATGGGTGGTAACTTCACTATCACTAACGGTGGTGTATTTGGTTCACTGATGTCTACTCCGATTATCAACCCACCACAATCAGCAATCTTGGGCATGCACAAAATCCAAGAGCGCCCAATGGCGGTTGATGGCAAAGTAGAAATCTTGCCAATGATGTACCTAGCACTATCTTACGACCACCGTTTGATCGATGGCCGTGAGTCAGTGGGCTTCCTAGTAACGATTAAAGAGCTACTAGAAGATCCAGCGCGTCTGCTATTAGACGTTTAATATCGCTAAAACGTCGAGTTGTCCCTGATAGCTCGACGTCTACAGCATCCAAGGCTAGACTGGCTCAGCGTCTGGCCTTCACTTGAACTGCCCCCGATATATCTATAAGCAGTTGATTTGAGAAGACCCTACAGACGTACCGCATCAAGCGGCGTTATGGAAATAATAAATCCCTTAAGGGATAAACAAACGGAATATCAAAATGAATTTGCATGAATACCAAGCCAAACAGCTGTTTGCAGAATTCGGTTTGCCTGTACCGGAAGGCTACGCATGTGATACGCC
Organism: Vibrio owensii; assembly: GCF_002021755.1. NCBI lineage: Bacteria > Pseudomonadati > Pseudomonadota > Gammaproteobacteria > Vibrionales > Vibrionaceae > Vibrio > Vibrio owensii. Next base: position 941,405 of record NZ_CP019959.1, on the reverse strand, counting down.
ACAAGAAGCTTTTGAAGCTGCGGGTCGCATCACTACTGAAAAGAAAGTTGTAAAGTGTCAGGTTCACGCTGGTGGCCGCGGTAAAGCGGGCGGTGTTGAGCTACACGATACAAAAGACGGCGTAAAAGAATTCGCACAAAAATGGCTAGGTAAGAACTTGGTGACTTACCAAACAGACGCAAATGGTCAGCCTGTTACTAAAATCCTCGTAGAAGAAGCGTCTAACATCGCTAACGAACTTTACCTTGGTGCGGTTGTAGACCGTGCGACTCGTAAGATCGTTTTCATGGCTTCTACTGAAGGTGGTGTGGAAATCGAAAAAGTTGCGGAAGAAACGCCGGAGCTAATCCACAAAGCGGCAATCGATCCACTAGTAGGCCCTCAAGCTTACCAAGGTCGCGAGCTAGCGTTCAAACTTGGTCTTGAAGGTGACCAAATCAAACAATTCGTTAAGATCTTTATGGGTCTTGGCACTATGTTCTCTCAGTACGACCTAGCGCTACTAGAGATCAACCCATTGGTTATTACTGGTGAAGGCAACCTGCTATGTCTTGACGGTAAGATCAACATCGATTCAAACGCGCTATACCGTCAGCCTAAGCTTCGTGAAATGCACGATCCTTCTCAAGAAGACGAGCGTGAAGCACACGCAGCTCAGTGGGAACTGAACTATGTAGCACTAGATGGCAACGTTGGCTGTATGGTTAACGGTGCGGGTCTAGCGATGGGTACAATGGACATCGTAAACCTACACGGTGGCAAGCCTGCGAACTTCCTAGACGTAGGTGGCGGCGCAACCAAAGAACGTGTAGCAGAAGCATTCAAGATCATCCTATCTGATGACAACGTGAAAGCAGTTCTAGTAAATATCTTCGGCGGCATCGTACGTTGTGACATGATCGCTGAAGGCATCATCGGTGCAGTGAAAGAAGTTGGTGTAACGGTACCTGTTGTTGTTCGTCTAGAAGGTACTAACGCAGAGCTAGGTCGCGAAGTTCTTGCTAATTCTGATGTTGATATCATTGCTGCTGAGTCGCTAACAGATGCTGCTCAGAAAGTTGTTGCTGCTGCGGAGGCGAAATAATGTCTGTACTAATTAACAAAGACACTAAAGTAATCTGTCAGGGCTTCACTGGTGGTCAAGGTACTTTCCACTCAGAGCAGGCAATTGCTTACGGTACACAAATGGTTGGTGGTGTATCTCCAGGTAAAGGTGGTCAAACTCACCTTGGTCTTCCTGTATTCAACACGGTACGTGAAGCTGTAGAAGTGACTGGCGCAACAGCAACAGTTATCTACGTTCCAGCACCATTCTGTAAAGATGCAATCCTAGAAGCAATCGACGCAGGCATCGAGCTTATCGTAACGATCACTGAAGGCATCCCGACAACAGATATGATCGACGTTAAAGTGAAGCTAGAAGAAACTGGCGTTCGCATGATCGGTCCTAACTGTCCGGGTGTTATCACGCCTGATGAGTGTAAGATCGGCATCATGCCTGGCCACATCCACAAGAAAGGTAAAGTGGGCATCGTTTCACGTTCAGGTACACTAACGTATGAAGCGGTTAAGCAAACGACTGACGAAGGCTTTGGCCAGTCAACATGTGTTGGTATCGGTGGCGACCCAATCCCAGGTTCAAACTTCATCGACATCCTGAAGCTTTTCCAAGAAGACCCAGAAACTGAAGCAATCGTAATGATTGGTGAAATCGGTGGTACTGCGGAAGAAGAAGCGGCGGCTTACATCAAAGAAAACGTAACTAAGCCAGTGGTTTCTTACATTGCTGGTGTTACTGCTCCTCCAGGTAAACGTATGGGTCACGCAGGCGCAATCATCTCTGGTGGTAAAGGTACTGCAGAAGACAAATTCGCAGCACTAGAAGCGGCTGGCGTTAAGACTGTGAAATCTCTAGCTGAGATTGGTAAAGGTCTACGTGAAGTGACAGGTTGGTAATCAACCAAACCATTGTATAAGCATTAAAAAGCCTGCGATTTCGCAGGCTTTTCTTTTTCTGTTTCACAATGGTTTGTGTTTAATCTTTAACGCGATTGAGCGATTTAGTTATTCGGTTACTAGGCTTTGCGTTTAATCAGCTGGCTAAGCATAAACAGGAAGGTTGCGCTAATCACAACCGAAGGGCCAGCTGGTGTATCGAAATGCCAAGACAGGCTTAGGCCCATCAACACTGCGATAGAGCCAATAATTGAAGCAAACAAAGCCATCTGCTCTGGTGAAGATGACACTTTACGTGCAGTTGCTGCTGGGATAATCAATAGAGAAGTCATGATCAGCGCACCCACAAACTTCATACCGACAGCGATAACCACACCGACCATGAGCATTAGCACTAAGCGCACTAAATCGGTATTCACGCCCTCAACGGCAGCTAGCTCCTCACTTACAGTGCTTGATAAAAGCGGACGCCAGAATGCATACAAACAAGCACTGACACCGATCACTCCAGCGTAGATGAACATTAGATCTTGAGGTGAAACTGCAAGCAAATCACCAAACAGGTAGCTCATCAAATCCACGCGAACGTTCTCTAGGAAACTGACCGATACCAAGCCAATCGATAAGGCGCTGTGAGCCAGAATACCTAGTAGCGTGTCGGTAGCGACAAGCTGTTGTTTTTGCAAAGTAACCAGCAGTACAGCAAGTGCCAAGCAACAAACCAACAATGCAAGGTAAAGGTTTATGTTGAGCAAGAAGCCTAGTGCCAAGCCCATTAAAGAGGCATGGGCGAGCGTATCGCCAAAGTAAGCCATTTTTCGCCAAACCACGAAAGAGCCAAGTGGGCCGGCAATGATTGCGATACCGATACCGGCTAAAATTGAAGGCAATAAAAACTCAATCATGATGATGGTGTCCGTGAGAGTGGTTAGAACATGATGTCGCGTCACCCGTCACTGGAGAGCCTGCTAAATCGTGGTGATGATGGTCGTGGTCATGGTGATAGAATGCCAATGACTCACGAGTCGCATTGCCAAACAACGCGATATAAGACGGGTGCTGAGTAATGGTCGCCGGTGATCCAGAGCAGCATACGTGATGATGTAAGCAGATCACATCATCGGTTTTTGCCATAACCAAATGCAGATCATGCGATACCATAAACACGCCACAATCGAATCGATGACGAATGCTCTCAATTAGATCGTATAAATCGATTTGACCTTGAACATCAACACCTTGAGCTGGTTCATCTAGCACGAGCAATTCAGGACGTTGAAGTAAGGCGCGAGCAAGCAGTACACGTTGGTTTTCACCACCTGAAAGACGGTGCATGTTACTTTTGATGAGGTGTTCAGCGCCAACAAGACGTAACGCGTCGAGGCATTCCTGCTTGCTATACTTGCCAGCAAGGTTTAGGAAACGAATGACATTCAATGGAAGAGAATCGTTGAGTTTCAGTTTCTGAGGAACATAACCAATTTTCAGTTTACGTTGCTTCGTTAACTTACCGCTGGTCGGTTTTTGGAGACCTAGAATGACTTTGACTAACGTCGATTTTCCCGCTCCGTTGGGACCAATTAGGGTAGTGATCTTGCCCTTTTCTAATTCCATTGTGACATTGTCGAGAACTCTGCGTTCGTCAAACTCGACGCATAGTTGCTCAAGACGGACTAGTGAAGACATGAATGAAACTCATTTGCAAATTGTTAATGTTATAATGTAACATTATCTCACTTTCCACGCTATACCCCAAGTAAAACTATGAAAAGAGCTATAATTCTTGCTGTTTCAGCAATGTTAACCTTACCTGCTCATGCGGTAACCGTGTTGACTAGTATTAAACCTATTCAAATGATCACAACCGAGCTGACGGAAGGCGTTACGAAGCCAGACGTTCTGCTACAAAACAATGCTTCGCCACACGATTACGCTTTGCGCCCATCGGATGTGAAGAAGGTAGCTGCTGCCGATCTTGTTATTTGGTACGGCCATGATCTCGAACCTTTCCTAGAGAAAGTGGTGACGGATAAAGGTAACACGCTAACTGTTAGCGAAATTCCGGGCCTATCGTTACGTGCATTTAGTGGTGAGCATGATCACCATGATGGTCACGATCACGGCACACATGATCCACATTTCTGGTTGGGTGTTGAAACCGTAAAACAAGTTGCCAACGCTATCGCTCACAAACTTGCAGAAATCGATCCTACGAATGCAGACACTTACGCAGCAAACTTGAAGAAGTTCGAAGCGGAGTTAAAAGCAACGGATGCGGAGATTAAGCAACAACTGACGCCAGTGCAAGACAAAGGTTATTTTGTTTTCCACGATGCTTACGGCTATTTTGAATCACGTTACAACCTAAATCAACTCGGGCACTTTACGGTTTCTCCAGATCGTAAGCCGGGAGCAAAAACATTGATTCATATCCGTAAAACATTGGGCACGGGTGATGTCGCTTGTGTGTTCTCAGAACCACAATTCACCCCTGCTGTGGTTGAAAGTGTGATGCGTGGCAGCGATGTTAATGCCGGCGTTCTTGACCCATTGGGTAGCAGTGTTGATGTTAAATCAGGTAGTTACTTTGTATTCTTGAAAGGAATTTCAAACAGCTTTAGTCAGTGTTTGAGCGAAAAGTAACAATTGTGTTGTTGTTCTCTATACAGAACACGCGTTTAACGTGATCTGGCAGTAAGAATTACAAACCTTTGGCGCAGTGAGTCTTTTCTATCAATGGAATTGAGATATCATTATCAATAATTAGCGGCTCAAAATAACCATATACGCACTCAGCTATGGAAGGTATGAGTAAACCATGAGTCGCACGTATTGATACATGTAAGGATTTTATCTTGCTGCGCCAACTAGCCCTATTTTTTTGGGCTTTTATCCTCTCATTTCAAGCGTTTGCTTCAAGTGAAGCGAATGCGATCTTCTACCCTTTGCCAAATCAGGTTAAGGGCACTTTTATTGCAGCGAAAAAATTGTTTCCTGGCGAGCACGGTGGGCTTTGGATCCATGATGTTCATGGCCGAGTGCTGTTCTACAATGGGCAGACAACCTTGCCTAAATCAGGAAGTTTTCTGCAAACAAAAGCCGAGCAACTGGCCTACCATAAAGGCTCATTCTGGACGTTTGTCGAAAATGAAGTGTACCAAACTTACCCTAACCAAGAGCGTCGCTTGGTTTTTAGCCTCAATCCTGGCTCGCAGATTCGAAAGATTGGTTCATCGGGTAACTTTATTTGGGTGAGCGATGGTGCGCATTTCTATACCTACAATATTGAAACCAGCGAACTGAACTCTTTCTCTTTGCTTCAGCTCTATCAGCACAGCAACAACAGCTACGTCTATATCAATGACGCTATTTTTGTAGAGACAAAATGGGCATTAGCGACCACGTCAGGCGTTTATTTATCTGAAGGAAGTAAATTCAACCACGTGGTTTCTTCTGGTAAGCATTACATTGAAAAAGTGTATTACTCCCATACAAGGCGAGAGATTTTAGTTGGCACGCTTAAAGGGGCGCTGATCTTCAATATCTATGAGCCAAATAAACCGGTCATTAGAATCGGTGCCTCGCATGTGCTGACTTTTGCGGAAACCAACCAAGAATACTGGGTAGGAACGGAGCAGGGGCTCTACTTGTATTCTTTCTTGAGTGGAGAGGTGACTCAAGTAACCCCAGCAAGCTTCCTTGAGTTGGAATTAGCGAGCACTAAAATCTACTCGTTATTGAACGACAATATGGGTGGTATGTGGATTGCGACCAACCAAGGTATTCGCTATTACTCATTGTTCAGTAAAAAGTTTGAGCGGATAACCTTCAGTAGTTATGACCAACAAACACTGACCGGACGTATTCGACAAACGTTAACAGGGCCAGATGGCGCATTATGGTTTGCTGATGACCACAAGTTGTATCGTTCAGGAAGTTCAAAGATTACTGAAGTCTTACATCTGCCATCCCAGATAAATGAATTTGCTTTTCAAGGTGAAAAACTCTGGATAGCCACGTCTTCCGGTTTAAAGATTTACAACCTAAATAACTTACAGCGTGTGACGTTTCCATACCTTCGTGTCATTGCTGGAAGGGGAATTGATCATATCGTCTCTGATGGAACTGACCGACTTTGGGTTTCCAGCGGCTATCAACTATTTAATATCGATGCTGCGAGTCAGCAGATGAGAAACTTTGGCAGCGATTGGTTAGTCAGTCAGTTTTTGCCTGCGAAAATCACCCGTTTATATGACAAAAAAGATTTGCTTTTGATTGGTACTGACCACGGCGTCTATGAATACGATGGTGAGCGAATTCGATTTAACCGTTTCTCAGAAAAGTACGGTGAGTCACTCGATATCATTACCGCGATTGATGGTTCTCATTGGTTTGCTTCTGCTTATGGTGTTTTCAAAACGGTACCGGGTAGCGATGCAAAAGAAGTGATGGAAATGAGCGTATCAAACTCTCGTCCGGCCTGTTTACTCAGTGACTCAGAAGGTGTGTGGCTTGCTTCATCAGTGGGGCTCAGCTATTACCATCTCTCAGGGCAGTTGATGAAGCATTATTCTTCTGCATCCGGCCTCATCAATAATGAATTTCTTCCGGGTGTTTGTAATGTTATTCGTCGCTCTGAAGTTAGTGACCGCCAACTTATCTTTGGCTCTCAATATGGTTTAGTCAAAGCTGACTCGTCAAAGTTGCTCGTATCCAACACACCAGAATCCCAACTGATCGTTAGTCAAGTCATGCTAGAAAATGAGGTGGTTCAAGTTGGTAGTGCTGACCTAGAAAGTATGAAGCTACCTTATGGCTCTTCGTTAAGCTTTCTTTTTGGGGTGATGCCGAAACCAGATAACCAAAACCTCTATTATCGCTTGAACGAGAGCGACCAGTGGCAATCGCTTGAAGGTGGTCAATTAACACTAGAACACCTCAACTCAGGTGATTATCACTTGCAGGTGAGTAATGATTCGCAGCTCGCGTCTGGCTTAATCGGTTTGGAATCAAAATTCACGGTATTAAAACCTTGGTATTTGTCCAAGCTGGCGATCTCTGGATTTACTTTGGTTACCATCGCCATTATCGCTCTTTTGATGTATTGGCGTTCACGGTATGTGTTGCAAGCGAACCGTGACTTGGCAGCACAAGTGACGTTAAAAACCAACCAGCTTCGCCATCAAAGTCGAGTTTTATTGACCAGTAATCAGCAACTAAGAAAGCAGATTCAAGTGAGAAACTTGCTGGTGGACCATGTTGCACAGTCAATTAAGTCGAGCGTTGACTCGATAGCGCACAAGTTACCTGTTGATTTAGATTCAGTGACTCAAGATCATCTATCGAAAACGTACTGGCAGTTGAACGAATTAAAGAGCTCTCCGGGAGACACCAGTAACGGAAGTCAAAACTATAACCTGAGTCAGATAACGCAATCTGTTGTGGATGTTTGGCGTGAGGACTTTTCTAAAGCCGGTATCAGTGTTGAGCTGCAAGACAATCACAAAGCAAGCCGTATTTCATTAGAAAGTTTTAACCTTGATGTCATATTCAACAGTATTTTCGCCAATATCATCAAACGCTCTTTCCGAGGACAGTCGGTTAAATTGGTATTGGACGAGGCTAATGACATCGTCTCATTGAGTTTTATTGACTACGGAACGCAATTACCAAGTAAAGCGGCAGTAATGCGCCCAACCAATGCCAGTAATGTAGATTTGAGTATGGATAACTTACCTCAACTTGTTGCCGCAAGTGGAGGGCATTTATCTATGTTTGCTTCTGATGCTCAAAATAAAATAGAGATTACTTGGCCATGTGCTCAAGAACCGAGCCATGTTGAAGAAGTATTGCCCGAGTTTACGGAAGTTGAACCACAGCAGCAAACTACCTCACCAGAGCAAGAGTGGTTGATGAAAGTTTACCAACTGGTTGCTGAGCATTATCACGATCCGGAGTTTGGTACGGCCTCTGCTGCGAAGATGCTTTATATGTCTGAGCGAAGCCTACAGCGGCGCTTTAAGTCGGCTTCGTCAAGAACGCTAAAAGACTACGTGACAGAAGTAAGATTAGAAACAGCCTGTGAACAGCTACTCGCAGGAGAGAAAATCAGTGAGGTCGCATTTAACTGTGGCTTTAATGACCCATCGTACTTTAGTCAGAAGTTCAAGTTGCACTTTGGCTTACCTCCCTCCAAGTTTGCCATGACTCAAGATAGCCAGACGAGCATTTAGCTCTTAATTTGACATTAGCTAGCCCAGCATTAGTGCTGGGCTTTTTTATGCCTGTGAGACGAACGGTGTCGTAAAGAACGTCATATAGATATTGGACAGAAGGGCATGACATTTAACCTTGCAGGATAAGGGATAAGGGATAAGGGATAAGGGATAAGGGATAAGGGATAAGGGATAAGGGATAAGGGATAAGGGATAAGGGATAAGGCGCACAAACCATCTTATGAATAACATGTGCAGTAAAACGGTTATGAAAGATGGTGACAGATAATAGAGATAATTGGGCTTTGTTTGAGAAGAAGGTTGAGAAATTATAGGGAGTTAATTGAGAAGCGAATGAAGAAAGAGAAGAAAAAAAATATCGTGGTATAGCCGGGGGGACTATACCACGGGTGTCAATGACACCTTCGCTTGCTGCCGGAGTGACATGTTGCCATGCCACCTCTGGAATTCTTTTGAGAGGCTGTTGTCTCTCGATGGGTTAACTATACGAGACCTTACTTATTTTTCTTATAAAAATAACGACAGCTTTATGTGAGAAAAGCGACAAGTTGTATTTTTATTTATAACTAACTGTATTTAATGTGATTTTTGCTGTTGATGAGTTTAAATGTTACGTTTGTGTTAATCTGCATTTGGCTGAAAATATTCGATTTTGACGAAAATGACGTGAGATTAATTAACGGAGTTGACGTTTCATTTCGCCAAAAGCATTAATGAAATCTTTGATTTCACACAATGAATGAGAGGGTATAGAAGAGTAACATTAGCGCCCTATACTATTAATAATAATATTTATCATTTGCACTACTCTTAAGGGCCACTATGAAGCTATCAGAAATTAAACCTGGCGAAACAGTGACAATTCGGTTGTTAGAAGGACTTACGTCGGACGTCAGAAAAAAGCTAATGGTAATGGGATTACTTCCAAATACTGAGGTTAAAGTTATTCGACGTGCTCCAATGGGCGACCCACTGCAAGTTGAAGTTCGTGGTGTTTCTGTTGCATTGCGAGAGGCCATTGCGCAGAACATTGAAGTGGAGCGAGCATAATGCAATACCAAATTCTTACGGTCGGTAACCCAAACAGCGGTAAAACGACACTTTTTAATGGCCTTACTGGTGCAAAACAACAAGTCGGCAACTGGGCTGGTGTAACGGTTGAAAAGAAAACTGGCCAGTTCAAACACGCTGGCGATGAATTTCTGCTGACAGACCTTCCGGGTATCTACTCTCTAGATAGTGGTAATGACAGTAATAGTATCGATGAGTCTATCGCGTCTCGTGCGGTTCTGACGCACCCTGCTGATCTGATCATCAACGTAGTCGATGCAACAAGTCTTGAACGTAGCTTATATATGACACTGCAGCTGCGCGAGCTTGGTCGTCCGATGATTGTTGTATTAAACAAAATGGACGCACTTAAGCGTGAACGCCAAATCATCAATGTTGCAGAACTCGAAAAAACGTTGGGTTGCCCGGTAGTTAGCCTGTCAGCGACAAACAAAGCACAAGTAGCCGAATTTAAAGAGAAGCTGCACAAGTCTGTGGTTCAAGGTGTCGCGTTAAAAGAAGTCGCTTTGAATTACGGCGAACAAATGGAAGTGGCGATCGGCAAAGTTTCGGCTCTTTTCAATGATCAAACCGTTTCTCACCGAGCATTGGCGATTCGCGCACTAGAAAAAGATGCACTAGTTCTTAACAGCATGTCAGATGCAGACCGCAATAGTGTTGAAAATACGATTGCCGAGCTAGATCTTGATGTTGACCTTCATGTGGCTGACACCAAATACACACATCTTCATGAAGAGTGTAAGAAAGTACGTCGTAGCGAAGGCAAGCTAAGCCGCAGCGTGACTGAAAAACTAGACCAATTCATTTTGAACAAGTGGGTGGGCATCCCATTCTTCTTCGTTGTGATGTACCTAATGTTCATGTTCTCTATCAACATTGGTAGTGCATTCATCGACTTCTTCGATATCGGTGTTGGTGCTCTGTTGGTTGATGGTGGTCACCACTTGTTAGACGGTCATTTGCCTGTGTGGTTAGTGACGGTTCTTGCTAATGGTATCGGTGGTGGTATCCAGACGGTTGCAACCTTCATTCCGGTTATCGCGTGTTTATATCTGTTCCTAGCGGTACTTGAGAGCTCAGGTTACATGGCTCGTGCAGCATTCGTACTAGACAAAGTGATGCAGAAAATCGGTCTACCGGGCAAAGCATTTGTACCGTTGGTTCTTGGTTTTGGCTGTAACGTTCCGTCAATCATGGCAACTCGTACTCTAGACCAAGAGCGTGAGCGTAAACTGGCTGCATCTATGGCGCCATTTATGTCATGTGGTGCTCGTCTGCCTGTATACGCACTATTCGCTGCGGCATTCTTCCCGGGCTCAGGTCAGAACATTGTATTCGCACTTTACCTACTTGGTATTGTGGCAGCGATCTTCACAGGTCTTTTCCTTAAGCACACGCTTTACCCAGGTAGCAGCGACAGCCTAGTGATGGAAATGCCAGATTACGAGCTTCCGACGCTACAAAACGTGGTGATCAAAACTTGGCAAAAGCTAAAGCGCTTTGTACTTGGTGCAGGTAAAACCATCGTTATCGTTGTTGCTATTCTGAGTTTCTTCAACTCATTGGGTACTGATGGCAGTTTTGGTAACGAAGACAGTGAAAACTCTGTGCTTTCTAAAGCGGCGCAAGTTGTGACTCCAGTATTTTCACCAATCGGTGTTCAAGAAGACAACTGGCCTGCGACGGTCGGTATCATTACTGGTATCTTCGCAAAAGAGGCGGTAGTTGGTACGCTGAACAGTCTATACACGACGCCAAGCGACGGTGAAGACGCAGAATTTGATCTAATGGGCAGCCTAGAAGAGGCAGTAATGAGTATCCCAGAAAACCTAGCTGGTTTGAGCTACTCAGATCCACTAGGTATTGAAGTAGGTGACTTAACTGACTCAAATGCCGTTGCAGAAGAACAAGAAGTCGATGCTTCTATCTTCGGTAACATCAAATCGCAGTTTGCTTCTGGTAATGCCGCATTTGCTTACCTAATCTTTATCCTACTGTACACACCTTGTGTGGCGGCGATGGGTGCTTACGTACGTGAGTTTGGTCATAAGTTCGCACGCTTTATCGCGGTTTGGACAATGGGCTTGGCTTACCTATGTGCGACGTTCTACAACCAATTGACGCATTTCGCAGATAGCCCAGTGACAAGTGGCATTTGGATGGCAGTGATCGTAGCTATCTTCTTTGGGACATACCGTGTGTTCAAACGAGTTGGCAAGAAGCAAAACGGTGCATTAGAGGCGCAAGTAGCATGATTTTAAAAGAGCTTTATCAATACATTGCAGACAAAGGAACCGTCTCCCAGTCAGATCTGGCTAAGCAGTTTGGGATGAGTGAAGATGGTGCTGACGCGATGTTAAGCGTGTGGATTAAGAAGGGTAAAATTAGCCGCTTAGTTGACACCAATAAAGCTCATGACGTGACTCGAGTTCGCTACTCAGTGACTAAACAAGATGGTTTGTCTCTGACAGTCACCATGTAGCGATTATCAAAATTAGTTATCTAAAAATTATCACGTAAAAACGACAAAGCCGCATCAGCAATGATGCGGCTTTTTTCAACTTATAAGCTCAGATTTTGCAAAGTTTCCCTGTTAAGCTTTTTGGAAAATAGAGCTCAGTGACAGCACATTTTTAATGCGACCAAGTAATTCGTTTTGCTCTTCTTCTGTACGGAATTCACCTTTGGTGTTACCCCAAACTGGTCCCGGCCATGCTACGTCATCTTTGAAGCGAGCAATATGGTGAATGTGTAGCTGAGGCACCATGTTACCTAGTGCGCCTAGGTTTAACTTGTCTGGACGGAATATTGCTTCCAGTGCTTGGCTTACTGCCTGAGACTCTAGCAAAAACTGTTGCTGTTCTTTCATCGGCAAGTGGTGAAGCTCTTTTAGGTTTGCACGTTTTGGTACCAAGATAACCCATGGCACTGCATTGTCTTTATGTAGAAGTGCTACGCACAGTGGGAAGTGACCGATAACGGTGGTGTCTTTTGCCAATTGAGGGTGCAGTTCAAAACTCATTATATTATCCGATTTGAATTGAATGACATCAGTATACGCCAGATAAAACAAAAGGTTGACGCTTTCACGCCAACCTTTCTAAATCGTCTCGATTCTCGATTCTCGATTCTCGATTCTCGATTCTCGATTCTCGATTCTCGATTCTCGATTCTCGATTCGCTTACATACGCTCTAGAGTATCAATACCTAGTAGAGACAGACCTTGCTTGATGGTCTTCGCTGTTAGGGCTGCTAGTTTCAGACGGCTTTGTTTCACTGTTTCGTCTTCAGCAACTAGGATAGGGCATGCTTCATAGAAGCTAGAGAACTGACCTGCTAGTTCGAATAGGTAGCTACACATGATGTGTGGCTGACCTTCGCGAGCAACAGATTGAACCGCTTCTTCGAACTGCATAAGTTTTGCGATAAGCGCTTTTTCTTTCTCGTCAGTGATCTTAATTTCACCTTGTAGATCATCCATAGAAACGCCAGCTTTAGCGAATACAGATGCTACGCGAGTGTAAGCGTATTGCATGTACGGTGCAGTGTTACCTTCGAACGCTAGCATGTTGTCCCAATCGAACACGTAGTCCGTAGTACGGTGCTTAGAAAGGTCTGCGTATTTAACCGCTGCCATTGCAACTGTGTTCGCGATCGCTTTCTTCTCGTCTTCTGCTAGTTCTGGGTTCTTAGATTCGATCAGCTGTGCTGCACGAACTTCTGCTTCATCAAGAAGATCAGCAAGACGAACCGTACCGCCTGCACGAGTCTTGAATGGTTTACCATCTTTACCTAGCATCATACCAAACGCGTGGTGCTCAAGAGATACTGATTCTGGCACGTAACCCGCTTTACGAACGATAGTCCAAGCTTGCATTAGGTGTTGGTGTTGACGAGAGTCGATGAAGTAAAGTACGCGGTCCGCACCTAGTTCTTCGTAACGGTATTTCGCACATGCGATATCCGTTGTTGTGTATAGGAAGCCGCCGTCACGTTTCTGAACGATAACGCCCATCGCTTCGCCGTCTTTGTTCTTGAATTCTTCAAGGAACACAACTTGTGCGCCATCATCTTCAACCGCAAGGCCTTGTGCTTTAAGGTCTGCTACGATCTTAGGTAGCATGTCGTTGTACATGCTTTCGCCCATTACGTCATCACGAGTTAGAGATACGTTTAGACGATCGTAGTTGCGTTGGTTTTGGATCATGGTTACGTCAACCAGCTTCTTCCACATTTCTGCGCAGAACTTGTCGCCGCTTTGCAGTTTCACAACGTAGTTACGTGCTTTAACTGCGAATTCTTCGTCTTCGTCGTACAGTTTCTTAGACTCACGGTAGAAGCCTTCAAGGTCAGCCAGTTCCATAGAAACTTCGCCAGACTCTTGTTGTACACGCTCAAGGTTTGCGATAAGCATACCGAACTGAGTACCCCAGTCACCGATGTGGTTCGCACGGATCACTTTGTGACCTAGGAACTCAAGAGTACGTACTACCGCATCACCGATGATGGTTGAACGTAGGTGACCAACGTGCATTTCTTTAGCAACGTTTGGTGCAGAGTAGTCAGCAACGATAGTTTGAGCTTCGTCTGCTGCAACGCCAAGACGTGAGTCAGCCAGTGCTGCTTCCGCTTGTTTTGCTAGGAACTCTTCGCTTAGGAAAATGTTGATGAAACCAGGACCTGCGATTTCTGTCTTGCTCGCAATACCGTCTAGGTCTAGAACATCCAGTACTTTCTGTGCAAATTCTCGTGGGTTAGTACCCAGTTTTTTAGCAACGCCCATTACGCCGTTTGCTTGGTAGTCACCAAATTGTGGCTTTGCTGATTGGCGTACTGCCGCAGGACTGCCTGCAGGTGCGCCAGCGGCTTCTAGAGCCTGAGATACTTTGTCATTAATAAGTGCTTGGATATTCACACGCGTTTCCTTCAATTCAAGGACGAAGAACTCGGCGAAGTAAGTGCCGAGTTCTGTTGGAGTTCACAAAAATGGGGCTAATGATAACAACTTTATTGCTTTTCATACAGAGAGGAATTGGGGAAATTTATACTTTTTCGATTGAATGGAAATGTGGCTTGGTTTGCGTTTACTATTGCGCTCAGAGTAATGAGATAAATCGCCCCATAAGAGAGCCACAATGACGACTCAACTAGTTGAAAAACGCCTAGCGCCTGAATTGATGATCCAAGATCTGGATGCATTTATGGCAAAGATTGAAGAGCTTGCATCCCTGTTAAAACTGGATCTGAGCTTTGCTCAAGCTGACCATATTGCGCTGCGTATTAATGATACTGAAACAGCGAAAGCCGCACATGAAGCATGGAATCAATACGGTAAGGTGATTTCACAAGCGAAAATCAACGGTCGCCCAATTATTGTTATCGAATTCGACAAAGCGTTGGAAAGCCGTGGTTGGAAGATTGAGTGTCTTGAGCTGCCATACCCAGCAGAAGGCAAAATCTACCCAACTGAAAGCTGGGAACATGTGGAGTTCGTGATTCCATCTCATGCCGAAACCGCAGATGAGTTTCTTGCTGATTTGAAACACACTTACCCAGCGTTTGGCGCGCGTTTTGACGAGTTGGAAGAGCTAGGTGTGAAGATCAAACTATCGAGTCCTAAAGGGGAAGGTGAACGCTTGAACAACCCAACGGTGGCGTTTAAGTATCAAGGCATTTGTATCAAACTGCACCCACATTCACTAAAGCGTATTGTGGAGTCTGAGCAGGCTGAATAAGTTGGCTCTGAATAACTATAAAGAAGAAAGAGTTGCTAAATGAGCAACCCTTTCTTTTTTCAAATGCGGTGAACTTAAAGAATAACTGTCTTATTGCCGTAAACAAAAACGTGGTCATTGATCACTTTATTCAAAGCTTTGCTCAATACGTTCTTCTCTACATCACGACCTGCTTGCGCCATATCTTGTGCGCTGAACGTGTGATCCACTGGAATAACGTCTTGCTTGATGATTGGACCTTCATCCAAGTCATTTGTCACGAAATGCGCCGTAGCACCGATGATCTTCACACCGCGGTCATAAGCTTGTTGGTATGGCTTAGCACCGATAAACGCGGGTAAGAAACTGTGGTGGATGTTGATGATCTTGTGACGGTATTTCTCTACGAAAGTCGGAGTGAGAACACGCATGTACTTCGCTAGTACAAGATAATCGGCATCGTATTGATCAATCACTTCAAGCATCTTCTGCTCGTGCTCTTCACGGCTAAGATCTTCGTGAGTAACGTGATGGTAAGGAATATCAAAACGCTCCGTGAGTGTTTGCAGTTTGTCGTAGTTACCAACTACAGCAGCAATTTCAACATCTAAGCTGCCATCGTAAGTCTTCATCAGAATATCACCCAGACAGTGCGCTTCTTTGGTTACTAGAATGACGATGCGTTTGCGGCGAGAGCTGATAAGTTTGCGTTTTGCACCTTGTGGCAGTGCTTGGTCTAAATCGGCGAGTAGCGTTTGATCGTTGAAGTAACCCTCCAACTCGGTTCTCATGAAAAAGTGCCCACTGGTGTTATCAACAAACTCGTTATTATGAACGATATTCAGCTGATGCTTATAACAGATATTGGTGATTTTTGAGATCAAACCCGGTGCGTCAGAACAGTGGGTTAACAGTGTTTTCTTTTCCATAAATCAGATACTTCCATGCATTATTTTTCTAGCGTACGAATAAAAGGGTCACGTCAGAAGCGTGAATCGTACTGCAATCTGACTTCATAAATAATCTATTCTCGGCGCGGTTTCAACAAATTATCCGCGCGATGCTAAAACCTAGTGCTTTTGTTGGCTGATGTTTACGCTCAACTCCTGATATACTCACGGCAATTTTTCTAACCAGATGTCAGGCATGATCGCAAAAACATTCTCCTCTGAGGGCGCGTTAGGCAAAGCCATTCCGGGCTTTCAAGCTCGCCAGCCACAAATTGATATGGCAGAAGCTGTCAGCAGTGCGATCAAAGACCAAACTCAACTGGTGGTTGAAGCCGGAACGGGAACGGGTAAAACCTTTGCTTACCTTGTACCCGCGCTATTAAGCGGCAAAAAAGTCATCATCAGTACGGGGTCGAAGAGCCTGCAAGAGCAGTTGTATCACCGTGACCTGCCGTTGATGGTCAGTGCTTTAGGCTTTTATGGACAAGTCGCGCTACTAAAAGGTCGCTCCAACTACCTTTGTTTGGATCGTCTAAGCCGACAAATGGTCGAGAGCCATACTAATGAAGCTGATCCAACACTGTTGACTCAATTGGTTAAAGTCCGTACTTGGTCGTCTGAAACCAAAACGGGCGATTTAGGGGATTGTGAGGATCTGCCAGAAGACAGCATGATCATCCCGACCATAACCTCCACCAACGATAACTGTTTGGGTAAAGAGTGTCCGAGCTACACCGATTGTTTCGTCTTAAAAGCACGCAAACGCGCAATGGATTCAGACATTGTTGTCGTTAACCACCACTTGTTCCTTGCAGACCTTGCGATCAAAGAAACCGGTTTCGGTGAATTGATCCCAGAAGCTGACGTATTCATTTTCGACGAAGCCCACCAGCTTCCTGACATTGCCAGCGAATACTTCGGGCAATCGATCTCTAGCCGTCAGATCCAAGAGCTCGCTAAGGACATTGAGATTGCCTACCGTACTGAAGCAAAAGACATGCGCCAGCTACAAAAAGTGGGCGATAAGCTGATGCAAAGTGCGATGGATATGCGCATCGTGTTGGGTGAACCGGGCTTTCGTGGTAACTGGCGTGAAGCTTTGCAATCGGAATCGATCAAACGTGAATTAGTGCGTTTAACCGATAGCTTAGATCTGGCGATTGATGTGTTGAAACTGGCACTAGGTCGAAGCCAATTGCTGGACACCGCCTTTGAGCGTGCCAACCTGATCAAAGGACGCATTGACCGCGTTTGTGATGTCGATATTACCGGTTACTCATACTGGTACGACACATCTCCCCGCCATTTTGCTCTGCACATTACGCCGCTATCGGTGGCGGATAAATTCCATGAGCAAATCGAAATCAAACAAGGCGCGTGGATTTTCACTTCTGCAACCCTAGCGGTATCGGGTGACTTTAAACACTTTACCGACCGTCTTGGATTGAAGCCGAAGCAGCAGTTTTCGTTGCCATCTCCGTTCGATTATGAGAAGCAAGCGCGCTTGTGTGTGCCTCGTTATTTACCAGAGCCAAACAGCCCAGGCTTAGCCGACAAACTGGTGCGAATGCTTGCGCCTGTGATTGAAGAGAACGACGGGCGTTGTTTCTTTCTTTGTACTTCGCACAGCATGATGCGTGAGCTTGGTGAACGCTTCCGTGAAGTGCTGGATCTGCCTGTGCTAATGCAAGGTGAGATGAGCAAACAAAAGACCCTTGCCGAGTTTATGGAGCTAGGTAATGCATTGCTGGTGGCGACGGGTGCATTCTGGGAAGGGATCGATGTTAGAGGTGATGCGCTGAGCTGTGTTATCATCGACAAATTACCGTTTACTGCCCCTGATGATCCTCTACTCAAAGCCCGAATCGAAGATTGTCGATTACGTGGTGGTGAGCCGTTTGCAGAAGTGCAAATCCCAGACGCGGTTATCACGTTAAAGCAGGGCGTAGGACGTTTGATTCGAGACCAAAAAGACCATGGGGCTTTAATCATTTGCGACAACCGTTTGGTAACGCGTGATTATGGTGGCATCTTCCTCGGCAGTTTACCGCCCATCCCAAGAACACGGGATTTGGAACGAATCAAAACATTCCTAAAAACAGAACAACCTGCCGCAGACTAAAGCGCTGTGGCATCAATAAATTAAAGAAGAATTGTAGAGAGTTACATGAGCGCAAAAATTCTTGCTATCGATACGGCAACTGAGAACTGTTCAGTTGCGCTACTGGTTAATGACCGAGTGATTTCACGCAGTGAAGTAGCTCCTCGTGACCACACTAAGAAAGTACTGCCTATGGTGGACGAAGTACTGAAAGAAGCGGGGCTGACTCTACAAGATCTAGACGCATTGGCGTTTGGTCGTGGTCCGGGCAGCTTTACTGGCGTTCGTATCGGTATTGGTATCGCACAAGGTTTGGCGTTCGGTGCTGACTTACCAATGATCGGCGTTTCAACGCTGGCTGCTATGGCACAAGCAAGCTACCGTCTACACGGTGCTACAAATGCCGCTGTTGCGATTGATGCTCGCATGGGTGAAGTTTACTGGGCACGTTACATTCGCCAAGAAAACGGTGAGTGGGCAGGTGTGGATGCAGAATGTGTTATTCCACCAGCGCGTCTAGCGGAACAAGCACAAGCAGACGACAAAACGTGGACTAAAGCGGGTACTGGTTGGGATGCTTACCAAGAAGATCTTGGCAAACTGCCATTCAACGTCACGAGTGGAGATGTTCTTTACCCTGATTCGCAAGACATTGTGATTCTTGCTGAGCAGGAACTTAAGAAAGGCAACACAGTCCCAGTAGAAGAATCGAGCCCGGTTTATCTGCGTGATAATGTGACGTGGAAGAAACTTCCGGGTCGCGAATAATCGGACTTTCAATGACATGACAAAGTGCAGGGCGTTTGCCCTGTATTTTTATGGAGCGTTATGGCGTCTATCAATGGTTTACCTCCTGCGTTAATACCGGGTGCAAATCGCACCAATAAAGTCGGTAAAAAAGGGCAGGTAAAGAAAGCTCAAGATAAGCAGCCCGTTGGTCAACCTTCTAAGGTGGCGAACGCTGTCGCGCATTCCATTAAGCAAGTGGATGAGTCTCAGATTCATCGCGCTCAAGTGCAATATGATTTGCCCGAGGGTCATGCTCGCAAAGCAATGGAACAGTATATGGACGTTATGAATCGAGCGAAGAAAGAGGAACTTGCTCAGTTACTTGGTGTCGATATCTATGTGTAAAACAACGAATTTATAGTGGGGGTTTATGAAACTTTCTGGACGTATTTTTCTGGTTATTATCGCAGCATTCGGGCTTTCTGCCTGTAGTTCTCTTCCTGAAGAGCTGAATGCAAGCACCGAGCAGGTTTTGACGGATTACAAAACCTTTGCTGAAGACCAAGGACAGGCTGCTAATGATGTCCGTCTTGGTGGTGTTATCGCGAAAGTGGATAACTTGAAAGACCAAACGCGTCTGGAGATCGTAAATCTGCCAATCAGCAAATCAGGCAAGCCGGACATCGATCAAGAACCAACGGGTCGCTTCGCGGTTTATTTTGATGGTTACTTAGAGCCAGTTGCTTTCAGTAAAGGTCGAATCATTACCGTGGTGGGTAAAGGTGCGGGCGAAGAAGAAGGCAAAATTGGCGAGCACCAATACATCTTCCCTGTCATCAAAGGCGATGGTTACCGCTTATGGAAGATTGAAGAGCGCGTACGTATGTACGACACGCCAACCTATTACTACCCTTGTTACTCCATTAACTGTCGCATGTGGCGAAATGATTTCCCTCAAGACGGCAAGGTGATCAAGAAGGTTAAATAATCTGTGATGAATGAGCGCCGTTTCGAACTCCCAAACGGGAGCATGGCAGCCTTAGAAATCGGAAACGAAAAAACGACTGCTTGTTCAGTCGTTTTTCTTCATGGGTGGATGGATAACGCAGGCAGCTTTAAAACCTTGATGAACGCCATCCATCAGCACAACCCTGATCTTCATTTACTAGCAATTGACCTATTTGGTCATGGCTTATCCAGTCATAAATCCTCAGACAATTACTACCCCTTCCACGACTACATTGCTGATTTACACCAATTATTGGATGAATTATCGCCAAACAGACTGGTGTTAGTAGGGCATTCACTAGGCGCTTTAATCGCAAGTTGCTATAGTGCTGCCTTTCCTGAACAGGTCGAAGCGTTAGTGCAAATTGAAGGAGCGGGTCCACTCGCAGAACAGCCTTCCAATAGCGTAAAACGACTGCGTGATGGTGTCCTTAGCCGGCAACGTCAACGCAACAAACCGGAGCGAGCTATCGCTTCTTTCGATCTGGCGTTAAAGCTACGCATGCAAGCGAATCACCTGACCGCCGAGCAGTTGATGCCAATCGTAGAGCGCGGAACTGAATGTCGTGATAACCAATGGTTTTGGCGACACGATGCCAAATTAAAATGCGATTCTCTTTATCGCATGGCACAGGATCACGCGAACTCGATCACCAGCCAAATACGCTGTCCGCACCTAATCATATTGGGTGACAAAGGATTTCAGCATTTACAGTCTAACCAAGTCGATTGGGGCGAAAATCCACCGAAAGTGGTTTCTGTCGCGGGTGGGCATCATTGCCATTTAGAGCAAACACTCGAGGTCGGAAAGCGAATACTTGGTGTAGTTAACAAAATTTAAACAAGTGTTTGAGAGTTACGTGCTCAAGCACGTTTGCTGTGCTGTAATAGTGCTCAAAATAAAAAGGACGCTATTTTTTAGCCAGTTATAAACGAGGAGTAACATCGTGGATAAACCATGGCTTTCACGTTATCCAAGTGACGTACCTGAAACCATTAATCCAGAGCAATATGAGTCTTTGGTAGAAATGTTCGAGCAGTCTGTTCAAAAATACGCAGACCAACCGGCATTCATGAACATGGGCTCGGTCATGACCTTCCGCAAATTGGAAGAGCGTAGCCGCGCATTCGCCGCATACCTACAAAACGAACTTAAGCTGAAGAAGGGCGACCGCGTTGCTCTTATGATGCCAAACCTGCTTCAATATCCTGTCGCGCTATTCGGTATTTTGCGTGCAGGCTGTATTGCTGTGAACGTGAACCCACTTTACACTCCTCGTGAGCTTGAGCACCAGCTAAACGATGCTGGTGCAACGGCGATCGTTATCGTTTCTAATTTCGCGAACACACTAGAGCAAATCGTAGAAAACACGCCAGTGAAACACGTGGTTTTGACCAGCCTTGGTCAAATGTTGCCACGTGCGAAAGGTACGCTTGTCGACTTCGTGGTTAAATACGTGAAGGGCATGGTGCCTAAGTACGATCTACCGGGTGCAATCTCAATGCGTAAAGCGCTGCACAAAGGTCGTCGTCTTCAGTACGTGAAACCATTTATGTCTGGCGATGATATTGCGTTCCTACAGTACACTGGTGGTACAACGGGCGTAGCGAAAGGCGCAATCCTGACGCACCGCAACATGATCGCTAACGTAATGCAGGCGAAAGGCGCGTACGGTCCAGTATTGTCTCCAGGTCGCGAGCTTGTTGTTACGGCACTGCCGCTTTACCACGTATTCGCACTGACGGTGAACTGTCTACTTTTCGTTGAGATGGGTGGTAACAACCTGCTTATCACTAACCCGCGTGATATTCCGGGCTTTGTGAAAGAGCTGCAAAAATACCAGTTCACAGCGATTACCGGTGTAAATACGCTGTTTAACGCGCTAGTGAACAACGAAGATTTCCATGAGCTAGATTTCAGCAACCTTCGCCTAGCGGTAGGTGGTGGTATGGCCGTGCAACGTGCAGTGGCTGAAAAATGGCAAAAGACCACAGGCTGTTACCTACTAGAAGGTTACGGTCTAACAGAATGTTCTCCATTGGTGGCGGCTTACCCGCACGACCTAGTGGAATACAACGGTTCTATCGGTCTGCCTGTACCATCAACTGAAGTACGTATTGTTGATGAAGAAGGTAACCCACTAGCAAACACAGAGACAGGTGAGCTTCAAGTTCGCGGTCCTCAAGTGATGCAAGGTTACTGGCAGCGCCCAGAAGCGACCAAAGAAGTGATCAACGAAGACGGTTGGCTATCGACGGGTGACATCGTTAAGTTTGATGATGAAGGTTTCCTACACATTGTTGATCGTAAGAAAGACATGATTCTTGTGTCTGGTTTTAACGTTTACCCGAACGAAATCGAAGACGTGGTTGCTCTACACGGAAAAGTGCTAGAAGTCGCGGCAATCGGTCAGCCTCACGAAGTGTCTGGCGAGTTGGTGAAGATCTACGTTGTAAAACGCGATCCGAGCCTAACCAAAGACGAAGTGATTGCACACTGTCGCCAACACCTAACTGGCTACAAAGTGCCTAAGTTGGTTGAGTTCCGTGAAGACTTACCGAAGACCAACGTAGGTAAGATCCTTCGTCGCGTACTGCGTGAAGAGAACGACGCAGAGTTAGCGAAGAAGAGCGCATAAGCGGATTTCTTTGTGCAACAATCATTTATTGCCAAATAGTGTTAGAATGCCAGCGTTTTGCTGGCATTTTTTTATAGCGAGAAGCATGTGAACTATCAGATCATTACGAAAAACAAAGACCTAGAAGAAGTCTGCGCTCTAGCAAGAGAAGCCGACGTAGTTATGCTGGATACCGAATTCGTGCGAATCAGGACTTACTATCCGCAACTAGGTTTGATTCAGCTTTTCGATGGCAAACAACTTTCCCTTATCGACCCGACTGAACTGACTGACATGACGTCGTTCGTCGAGTTGCTAAAAGACACCTCAGTACTAAAAGTACTGCACGCGTGTGGTGAAGATTTAGAAGTCTTCCAAAATGCTTTTGGCTGCACACCATTCCCAATGGTGGATACGCAGTTGATGGCAGCTTTCCTAGGTCACGGCCTGTCGACAGGCTTTGCTACGCTGGTGGAAGAATACCTAGGTGTAGAGCTAGACAAGAGCGAATCTCGCACCGACTGGATGGCGCGTCCACTGACTCAAAAGCAGCTTGATTACGCCGCGGCTGACGTACACTACCTAATGCCTCTTTACGAGAAGCTACTAGATAAAGTGAACGAAGCAGGCTGGTGGGAAGCGGTTCAACAAGAGAGCGACCTACTGGTATCAAAGCGTATTCGTAACTTAAATGAAGAAACCGTCTACCTAGATATCAAAGGTGCATGGCAGCTAAGACCGGCTGAACTTGCGATTCTTAAGCCTTTAGCGACTTGGCGTTACCGTGAGGCGATCAAGCGCGACCTTGCGTTGAACTTCATTTTCAAAGAAGGCGACTTGCTGACGGTGGCTCGCCTTGGGCTGACAAACTTTAAGAAGATGGAAGCGGAAGGCATCGACATTCGTGCGATTAACCGCCACGGCGCACGAATTGCGGCTATTGTGAAAAGTGCAAAGCAAACACCTGCCGATGATTACCCAGCGAAAATTGAACGTTTGATGGATTACCCAGGCTACAAGCAAATCTTCAAGAACATGAAGGATGTGGTGAAGGTAGCATCGCAAAAATCAGGCTTGGCGACCGAGTTCTTGGCTTCTAAAAAGCAGATCAACCAAATCATCAGTTGGGTATGGAAGAAAGACCGCGACCCAGCGCGCCTGCCGGATGTGATGCAAGGCTGGCGTCTTGAGTTACTCGGCGAGAAGATGAATAAGGTGCTGAAGTAAGTACCAAATAAAAAAGGTTGGCATTATCGCCAACCTTTTTTGTAACACGCATTTGTCTTTTGTTTTGAGTGCTCAAGTGTCTAGAGCGCTCAAGCAAAGTCGAAAAGTAATTACTTCTCGTCTTCTGGCAACTTCACGTTTAGCTCAAGAACCGAAATATCATCGTCCTTATGTTCAAACGTCAAATCCACCATGTTTGGATCAATCGCAACGTATTTGCTGATTACCTTCAAGATGTCCTCTTTCAATTGAGGCAAGTAAGAAGGCGCAGGATCGTTCTGGCTACGACGCTCAGCAACGATGATCTGCAAACGCTCTTTGGCTAGATTCGCAGAAGTTTTCTTTTGAGGGCGGAAAAATTCTAGTAGTGACATGTCTAGCCTCCGAATAGTCGTTTAAAGAGTCCTTTCTTCTCCTCAGTAAGGAAACGAAATTCAACCTGGTTGCCCAGTAGGCGGTCTACCGTATCAGAGTAAGCCATGCCTGCGTCTGTGTTCTCGTCAAAGATCACTGGCACACCTTTGTTTGATGCGTTTAGAACTGCTTGGCTCTCTGGAATCACGCCCAGTAGAGAAATGTGTAGGATCTCTTCTACGTCTTCAACGCTTAGCATCTCACCTTGTGTTACGCGAGAAGGGTTGTAACGGGTCAGTAGTAGGTGTTGCTTAACTGGCTCAAGACCTTGCTCAGCTCGTAGCGACTTAGAATCCAAAATACCTAGAATGCGGTCAGAGTCACGCACCGAAGACACTTCAGGGTTTGTCGTTACAATCGCTTCATCTGCGTAGTACAGCGCCATCAGAGCACCTTGTTCGATACCTGCTGGAGAGTCACAGATGATGAAGTCGAAGCCCATTTCATCCAACTCAGTGAACACACGTTGCACGCCATCTTTGGTTAGCGCGTCTTTATCACGTGTTTGAGAAGCTGGAAGAATGAATAGGTTATCTGTGCGCTTGTCTTTGATCATCGCTTGGTTAAGCGTTGCTTCACCGTTGATGACGTTAACAAAGTCATACACCACGCGGCGTTCACAGCCCATGATAAGATCGAGGTTACGCAAGCCGATATCAAAATCGATCACCGCAGTCTTTTTGCCCTTTAGAGCCAGACCAGAGGCGATGGCTGCGCTTGAAGTGGTTTTACCAACGCCACCTTTACCAGACGTTACTACAATAATGCGTGCCATTTTATTTCCTTTTTAGACTAAATCGTGAGTGTTTCTAGATGTAATGATTCTTCGGCTTTACTGATCATTACTTTCTTTTGCCAATACTCACTCTCAATTTGATCGCTCAACCAGTAATCTCCTGCAATGGAAACCAGTTCAGCTTGTAAATCGTGACAAATAATTCGTGCTTCTTGTTGGCCGCTCGCCCCAGCAATGGCGCGTCCGCGTAGGGTGCCATGAATGTGGATAGAGCCATCAGCAATCACTTCTGCACCAGCGCTTACGTGTGCCAGTACAACCAAGTCACCGTCTTTGGCGTAAATCTGCTGACCAGAACGTACAGGTGTACGAACGATTTTGGTCGGCGCCATTTTTGCTGGTGCTTGAGTTGGAGATTTGCTCGCAGACATGATGGCGAAGCCCGCTTCTGAGGCAAGGTTTTGAACACGCTTATCTTTACAGCCAGTCACACCAACCGGAATAAACCCTGCATCGGCGATGCCTTGTTTAAGTGCGGTGAAATCAATATCGCCTTCTACTTTTGCTATATTGATAACCAGAGGTGCGGATGCGAAGAAAGAGGGTGCTTGAGAAACCTTTTCTTGCAAAAATTCGACAGTCTTAGCGATCTCGTTGTCAGAAAGGTGTAAAACTGACAATGTAAAACTGCTACCTTTAAGGTCAGGTGAATGGGTCATCGTGGACTTCTTGCCTTTATTGAAAGAGCGTTGCCTTAAACTAGGTCTGTCATGTTATATTTCATCCTTTAGCGCAGCAAGTTCTCAAGCGGGCAAATAAGTGAATTAATCTCAAATTTGCTATCAAGTTTGCGAGAATTTTACGTTTTCAACAAAATCCGCATTCAAAGCGGGTAAATCAGCACAAAAGGCTCGTCATGCTTTGTTCTATTTATAAAAGTTCCAGAAAAGAAGGCACTTATCTCTATATTCCGAAAAAGGATGATTTCTCACAGGTTCCTGACACGCTAATGCAGATGTTCGGTAAGCCTATGCCGGTAATGACAATCAAACTTGATGGTCGTACTTTGGCACAAGTTGATGTCGAGAAAGTGAAAGCGTCATTAATTAATGATGGTTTCTTCCTACAGGTTCCGCCTCCGCCGGAAAACCTACTAGAAAAATACAAAGAACAAAAAGCCCAGCAGAAAGGCGAATAACGTCACCGCTTTTCATCTGGGAATTCTGCCTCGCTCAAGGAGGGCGATATGAAAAAGATACTGGCAGCAATGCTCAGCGTTGGTATGTGCACTTCAGCCTTTGCAAGTAGCGATGGCTTTGATGAATACCTAAATAAATTGCGTGCAGAAGCACGTGATAAAGGCATTTCCGAACAGGTGATCAGTGCCGCTTTTGCTGATGTGGAATACAAACCACGTGCAGTCAAAGCCGACCGTAACCAACCTGAGAAGAAACTGACGTTAGACGAATACATTCCGCGCGCGGTACCTGAGTGGAAGGTAAAACAAGCGAAGCAACTGTATAAAGAACACTACGCTGAACTTAAACGCATTGGTGATGAGTTTGGCGTGCAGCCACGCTTTATCGTTGCACTTTGGGGCGTGGAAAGTAACTTCGGTAAGTTCACTGGTAACTTCCGTGTGATCGACGCGTTGTCGACCATGGCGTTTGAAGGTCGTCGTGAAGAGTTCTTCCGTAAAGAAACCATGGCGGCACTACAAATCCTAGATGAAGGTCATATCGAGCTAGAGAACTTCAAAGGTTCTTGGGCAGGCGCGATGGGTCAATGTCAGTTTATGCCAAGCTCATTCCTACGCTTTGCTGCGGATGGTAACAGCGATGGCAAGAAGGACATCTGGCAATCAGAAGCGGACGTGTTTGCTTCTACTGCGAACTATCTAAGCAAATCTGGCTGGGATGATAAATTCACTTGGGGTCGTCAGGTTAAGGTGCCACACGGCATCGACCATAACCTGCAAGGTCGCGAGGCGGAAAAAGGTAAGTACCTTCAAGAGTGGAGCAAGCTTGGCATCACCAAATACGATGGCAGCCCACTTCCTAAGCTGGACGAAGACATCAAAGCTTGGTTGATCATGCCAGACGATGAGAACGGCCGTACTTACTTGGTGTACAACAACTACAATGTGTTGATGAAGTGGAACCGTTCTTACTACTTCGCACTGGCGGTAAGTCACTTAGCTGACCGCATCACATTCTAGATTGAATGTATAAACGAATAAAAAGGGGCTCTTCGGAGCCCTTTGTTTTCTCTATTTGAAACGAGGTTTGCGTGTTATCTGAACGTGCTGCACAAATGGTGATCTTCTCAGCGTTGATCAAACATAAGAACTTTACCGCCGCGGCAAAGAGCCTAGGCGTGTCCGTTTCTCATGTCAGTAAACAGCTCAGCCAGTTGGAAGCCTCACTAGGCATCAAGCTTGTGCAACGCACCACGCGCAGTTTCACGCCAACGGAAGCGGGGCAAACCTTCTATCACCATTGTGAGCAAGTGGTGCAAGCCGTTAGCAGCGCAACGTTAGAGATGGAAAGCCAACGCGATGAAGTCGCCGGCTTGGTTCGTCTTGGTTTGTCGCAATCTTTTGGCACGCTGCACATCATTCCTGCCATTCAAGAACTTCGTGAGAAATACCCGCAACTGCAAGTCGAAGTGCACTTGTTCGATTACAAAGTCGATATGCTCGAAGAAGGTTTGGATTTGTGGATCACCAACAATGAACACCTACCAGAAGGCTACATTGCTCAGCGCTTAGCAGATTGCCAATTTGTGGTTGCTGCATCGCCGGATTACCTACTTAAGCATGATACGCCAACCGAACCGAATGACTTGTCGCAGCACAACTGCCTTATTTACCGCAGTTGGGAGCGTGACTACACCAGTTGGGCGTTCACCAATCGTGAGCAAGAGCTCAACGTGAAAGTCTCTGGCAACTACTCGGTCGATTTAGCAGAAGCGGTGCGTGATGCCGCAATCGCAGGGTGGGGGATTGCTTACTTAGCCACTTATTTGCTGGGGGATGAATTCCGCTCAGGTAAACTTATCCAGCTTCTACCTGATTGGAAAGCCAGCCAATCCATGCCGTTTTATGCGGTGTACCCAAGCCGCCAACATATGCCGAAAAAGATCTCTGCGGTGATCGAATTCACCAAACAGAAGATCGGATCGCCTTGCCATTGGGATCAGCGATTAGCGCCGTATATTTCGATTCCGAAGTAGGGAATACATAAGGTGATTTGAGTCACAAAATTTTTCCAAATCCAGAAACATCTTTTCCATTTGGAAATAATAACTTTAGGCAAACGTTTATCTTTATTTAATTCAACGAGTTATTTTGCTGGTTAAATGGTGAGCAGGCGAGATTCTCAGCCTGTTAACATCCCCAACTTGCAGCATTTTTTACGCTCTATACAATCCGACGCCTTTCCTGTTCCCCCTTTTGTCGGATTCATTTTATGAACTCAATTCTTGGTATCGTAGCCATCCTTTTCGTAGCATGGCTGCTTTCGACTAACCGTAAGAACATTCGTCTACGAACGGTGTCTTTGGCTTTTGCTCTGCAAGTAATCTTCGCGCTATTGGTACTGTATGTACCAGCGGGTAAAGAAGCACTTAACGCAGTAACTGGCGCGGTTTCTAACCTAATCAACTACGGTCAAGAGGGCATCGCGTTCCTATTCGGCAACCTAGCAACAGGTGGCTTTACCTTCGCGATCAACGTACTTGGTATCATCATCTTCTTCTCGGCGTTGATTTCTGGTTTGTACCACATCGGCCTAATGCCAAAAGTGATCAACCTAATCGGTGGTGGTCTACAGCGTTTGCTAGGTACAGGTCGTGCAGAATCGCTATCCGCAACAGCAAACATCTTCGTTGGTATGATTGAAGCGCCGCTAGTAGTAAAGCCATACCTAAAACACATGAGCGATTCTCAGTTCTTCGCAGTAATGACAGGTGGTTTGGCATCGGTTGCTGGTGGCACGCTAGTGGGTTACGCATCACTGGGTGTGGATCTTAACTTCCTAATCGCGGCGGCATTCATGTCTGCGCCTGCGGGTCTTCTGATGGCAAAAATCATGATGCCAGAGACAGACACCACAACACCAGATATCGACCTAGACCAAGTAGAAATGCCACGCGCAACCAACGTGGTTGAAGCAATGGCAGACGGCGCAATGTCTGGTCTACGTATCGCAGTTGCGGTAGGTGCAACCCTATTGGCGTTCGTAAGTGTTATCGCGATGCTAAACGGCATTTTAGGCTGGTTCGGCGGTTTGTTCGGTATGGAACTGAGCTTCGAGCTAGTACTTGGCTACCTATTCGCACCAATCGCATGGTTGCTAGGTATTCCTTGGAATGAAGCTATCGTAGCTGGTTCTCTGATCGGTAACAAGATTGTGGTAAACGAGTTCGTAGCCTTCATTCAACTGATGGAAGTGAAGTCTCAGCTAAGCGCACACTCACAAGCTATCGTAACCTTCGCACTGTGTGGTTTCGCAAACATCTCAACCATGGCAATGCTGATTGGCGGCCTAGGTTCACTAGTACCAGAGAAGCGTTCATTCATCTCTAAATACGGTTTCCGTGCAATTGCAGCAGGTGTAATGGCGAACCTGATGAGCGCATCAATCGCTGGCGTGATTTTGAGTTTGTAACCTATTAGAGCGCTGCGCTTCTGGAATCGGGAACGCTTCGCTTCGAGAGAGTAGAGGAGGGATCTTTGGCTCAAGCACTTCCTCTTACTCCCTCAAAAAGCAAAAGGGTTGACGTTTATGGTCAACCCTTTTCATTTCTTCGTATCTCGAACCTACTTCTTCGTGTGGAACTGCTCGCAAGCCAGCATTGTGTTCTCAATTAGGCTTGCTACTGTCATTGGGCCAACACCACCCGGAACAGGAGTAATGAAGCTCGCATTCTCACGTGCTTTATCGTATTCCACGTCACCCACTAGCTTGCCAGATTCAAGACGGTTGATACCCACATCGACTACAACAGCGCCTTTCTTAATCCACTCACCAGGAATGAAGTTCGGCTTACCAACCGCAACCACAACAAGGTCTGCTTGGCGAACGTGACCTTCTAGATCTTTAGTAAAGCGGTGGCAAGTTGTTGTTGTACATCCAGCCAGAAGCAGTTCAAGTGTCATTGGGCGACCAACAATGTTTGATGCACCAACCACAACTGCATGCTTACCGCGTAGCTCGATGTTGTAACGGTCAAGAAGCGTAATGATGCCTTTTGGTGTACAAGAACGAAGCTTAGGAATACGCTGCGCTAGACGACCAACGTTGTAAGGGTGGAAGCCATCTACGTCTTTCTCTGGGTGAATACGCTCAAGAACGTGCGTCGCATCAATGCCAGCAGGAAGTGGCAACTGAACAAGAA
The DNA here is from genome assembly GCF_002021755.1 of Vibrio owensii. Classification (NCBI taxonomy): domain Bacteria; kingdom Pseudomonadati; phylum Pseudomonadota; class Gammaproteobacteria; order Vibrionales; family Vibrionaceae; genus Vibrio; species Vibrio owensii. The sequence goes on along the minus strand of NZ_CP019959.1, from coordinate 911,244 downwards.
TACCGTCGATTTCTGCGTCGTTGTTTAACTCATCGATAAGTGCCAATAACTCTCCTTCCGACGTTGTCACAGGAAGGTCAAAAGACTTAGAGACAAAGCCAACTTCTTCACACGCGCGGCGCTTACTGCCAACGTAAACTTGAGAAGCTGGATCTTCACCAACTAGAACAACTGCAAGACCAGGAGCACGAAGGCCAACCTTAATGCGAGCTTTTACACGCGCTGCAACTTCGGATCGAACAGTTTGGGAAATGAGAGTTCCATCTATATTTTGAGCAGTCATGACTTTCCTTTTTTAATTGAGAAGGCAAATTATTTGCGGCGCATTGTCGCAGAAAACCTATTTAACATCCATACGCAAACGTTTGCCATTGTGGTGTTTTTAAACATTTATCGTTTTGGTGCCCTTTTTTTAGGCATTCAGATCAGAATGTTATGAAAACCCGTTGATTTAAGCGCTTGAACTCGTATAATCCTGTCCCTGTAGCGCGCCCTTAGCTCAGCTGGATAGAGCACGTCCCTTCTAAGGATGTGGTCATAGGTTCGAATCCTATAGGGCGTGCCATTTATTTAAAAGCCCCGATAGCTCCTCGAGTTATCGGGGTTTTGTCGTTTTAGGTGACAGTACTTCTAAGGTAACGTTTCCTACAACTTTTGCACTACCTTCTAGTCTTTGCAATCAATAGCACTTACTATGTGTTCAGTTCAATTGCAGCCTTATCTTTATGTCTTCTACCTCCAATTTCTATAACCAAAATGCGACCTCATTAGCGGAGCAATATAACTCGACGACGTTTGAGGACGTTCACGCGGGCTGGCAGGCTTTTTGGCCTCATGCTGGCGATCGCGTATTGGATGTGGGAGCAGGGTCTGGGCGAGATGCAAAATGGATGATGGAACAAGGCTGTGAGGTGATTGCTCTTGAGCCTGCTGCATCTCTACTAGAGCTTGGGAAAGTTAAGACAGGTGATTCGGTTACTTGGCTTGACGATGCCTTGCCTGCGCTTGAGAAAACCACCAACTTAGGGCTTCGCTTTGATCTTATTTTAGTGAGTGCGGTATGGATGCACCTTGCGACGTCTCATCGTGAGCGTGCCTTCCGCAAGCTCTCTAATCTGCTGGCACCAAATGGTCGATTGGTTATAAGCCTTCGCCATGGTGAGTTCACCGATGGACGCAAAGCTTATCCTGTCTCTGTTCAAGAGTTAGAACAGCTGGCAAAAAATAGTGCGCTTATGGTTAGGCATGTCTCCGACAGTGACGACCAACTCAAGCGTGATGACGTTCATTGGCAGACGGTTGTCATGTCACTTCCCGATGATGGCTCCGGTGATCTCAATAAGGTTCGTCATATCATCGTAAACGACTCTAAATCGGCGACTTACAAACTTGCATTGCTACGAACCTTATTGCGAATTGCAGATGCACATTCTGGAGCCGTTATTGATCGTACAGACGGCAAAGTCGCGATCCCTCTTGGTTTAGTTGGCCTGTATTGGATTCGTCAGTTCAAACGCCTTATCGATAAAGAAAACATCCAGCAGAACTCTAATGTATCAAAAGGGCTCGGCTTCATTAAGCCTGATGGCTGGGACAAACTTTCTCATTTAAGCCCTGATGATTTAGCGATTGGTACCATGTTTATTGGTGATGATGCGGTTGCTTTAGATAAAGCGATTAAAGACAGTTTGAAAACCATCAAAGATGGCCCAGTTACCTACACATACCAAGGTGACAAATCGAATCCATATTTTGAAATGGTACGTTCATCGAAAAAGCATAAAGGCACTATTGTTGTTGATGGAGCATTCCTTGAAAGCTATGGCCAATTTATTCTGGATGAGAGTTTGTGGGACTGCTTTAGGCTTTATCACTCTTGGATTGAACCTCTGGTGGTAAACCAATGGATTCTTGAAATGCAGCGGTTTAGCTCAAACCAAGAACGAGGCATCGCGCTACAGACATACCACGATTGTTTAGTTTGGATTGATAAAGACCACGACACTCGCGCGGTACGCAAGCGGGTAGAGCAGTTGCGTTCGAATCACTCAGAGATCATCAGTGTTTGGAGTGGGAGCAAGCTTCGCAACGAGTACCATGTTGACCATTGCTTGCCGTTCGCCTACTGGCCGAACAACGATAAATGGAATCTGCTGCCAACATCTAAAACCGAAAACTCAAATAAGCGCGATCGACTGCCTGCGGTTTATCGATTAAATGCATCAAAACAACGTATTTTGGATTGGTGGGAATTGGCGTGGGGAGAGTCAGAAACACTCAGCCAATCATTCTTTACAGAAGCGTCGTTGTCTTTACCGAATATTCCTGCTTCCTGCCAAGACTTTGAGCATGTATTTGAGGCGATGGGATTGCAGATTCGTGGTGTGAAAAGCCGTCTTTGCATTGCAGAGTGGTGATTTCAAACTGAACGTTGTTCTGAAAGCGCAGCGAATACTTTTCCAACAACTCCATTTATTGATGTGATATTTTCTATAAAGCTCATAGATCTATCTCACACTTTTGCGCTTCACAATTGATACTGATATTAAAAAAGTAAGAAATGGATTACAGTTTGGGAAATGTTTTCCAAATGTGGTTGTATCGTGAAAACGGTTTCTAAGCGCTTGTATAAGCTACTAAAAATAACAAAGCTTAAGCACAAAAAAGATAAGGTTTTTTCCTTTCCTAACAGCCTGATACGTAAGAATCAGAAATTCCTGAAAATTTTCTCACCTTCGTCTTTATCCCTTAAGAAAAGTGATGTTTCTCATGCATCTTTTTCGCCCTCTTCTGTCGATGCTCTCGCTTGGGGAAATCGCGTTTCGTCTGAGTTCAAAAGTAAAGTGAATGACATTTCTCAAGAGCTCAATATTGATCCAAACCACTTGATGGCTTGCATGGCGTTTGAAACGGCAGAGACGTTTAGTCCGAGCATCAAAAATGGTTCTGGGAGTGGGGCAACAGGGCTTATTCAGTTTATGCCATCGACGGCAGAGGCACTGGGAACCAGCACAAAGAAACTGGCCAAAATGAGTGCTATTGAACAGCTCGATTATGTCAAAGCGTACTTTATGCCTTACCGAAATCGTATGGCTTGTTTAGAGGATGTTTATATGGCGATCCTCTATCCGGCGGCAATTGGAAAGCCATCTTCGCATGTATTGTTCAAACAAGGGTCGATCGCCTATCGACAGAACGCGGGGATCGACCGTAAGAAGACAGGCAGGATTACCTTGGGTGATGTCTCTTACAAGGTGCGACGCAAACTAGAGAAAGGCATGCACCCTAACTTTCATGGTTAATCCTTTCATTTTATGGCGGAGGCTCAGAATGTAGCTCCGCCATCCACTCTCAAATCATGCATGGTGATATGGCCTGATTTGTCACTCAGCAAAAATTCAATCGCGTTAGTGATGTCTTTGGTTTCGGCAATCTTGTTTAACGGAATACCGATGCGATGGGATGCTAAGTTGCCCTGAATCGTTTCTCGCTCGCCATAAGATTCATTCCACATTTGCTCTTGCATTGGCGTTCTGGTCGAGCCGGGGCTAACGATGTTGCAGCGAATGCCATGCTCTGCCAGTTCTAATCCCAAACATTGCATCCACATGTGCAGGCCAGCTTTGGAGGTGCAGTAGGCGGACATCTTCACGCGTGGTGTATCGGCCGCATTGGAGCCGACCGCCACTATTGCGCCTTGCTTATTGTGTTTCACCAGCATTTTTGCCAGTTGTTGGGTAAGCAGCATCGTGCCTTTTAAATTGACGTCCAAAGTTTTGTTTAGTGCCTCTAAAGGCAGATCTAAAACGGATTCAAGGTGCAAAGTGCCGGCACAAGTGACGATGTAATCGGGGATCAGTTGGTCTTGCTCTAGCTTTCGACAAGCATTTTGAATAGCAGTGGAATCGGCCAAATTGAAAGGGAGCAATGTGGTTCGCTGTTGTTGATCGCTTGGCAAAGATTGTTGCAACGCATCGAGTGCCTTTTGGGTCACATCGCAAGCGATGACACGTGCGTTTTGAGCTAATAAGCTTTTGGCACATGCTAGGCCAATCCCTTGCCCCGCACCCGTGACGAGACACAATTTGCTGTCGAATTCTGAGCAGTTTTCGCTCATCTCCATCTCCTTTCGCGATACAAATATCAAATCAAAGTTGGCTAGATGATAATGATTTTTGTTATCGTTGTCATGATATTAACAAGGAGGTCATGAAATTGATGAATAAATTAGGCTGGAAAATCAAGCCATTGCTTCTGGCTGTGGGGCTCGTTGGAATGGCAGGGTGTGAATATTTACCACACTTTGCTGAGGTGGATTTGCCAGAGCAAAAAATCGAACAAGTGGTTGCGCAAGCTAAGCCTGCTGATGTGGCCATTCTTGACGCATTTAAGCAACACAATTTTGTTGGGATAGGTGATTATCACTGGAATGATGCTTTTCTGCGTTACGCCACGGAATTGGTTTCTAGCGAGGCGTTCTCTGACCAAGTGACACACATCGTAGTGGAATTTGGCAACGCAAAATACCAGTCTGTATTAGATGATTATCTCGCAGGAGGCGATGTCAGTGAGGTGCAGTTGAATCAAGTGTTGCGCGGTTCGATCTATTTTATGGCTTGGATGCCAGACGCTTACATTAATTTCTTCAAAACGATCAGAGTGCGTAACGAAGCATTACCAGAAGGGAAAAAGATTCAGGTGCATTTAGCGGAAGCAGCATTTGATTGGCAAGTTGTCCAAGACGAGAAAGTGTGGAAGCAGGCAGCAAAAAATAAGACCGATCATTTCTATCAAATTGCGGCGGAGCGGATGGCGAAAAAAGAAAAAGCGTTGTTGATTTTTGGTGCTTTTCATCTGGTGAATGCACCGAAAGACTATGTTGCTAAAACGCAGGACAGTGCTTGGCCACTCGCGACGCGTTTGGAGCAAGCGTATCCAGACAGCACGTATTTAATTTGGCCAATGACTGAACCGGAAGTCGTGGAAACTTTTCACAGTGTGCAGGCTCCAGCTTTGCTTGAAGTCGCGCAGAGCCCGATCGCTGAGTTAAGGTTTATCGATCTTCTACCAAAAGCACGATACAAGCTTGCGGCGATGGACAAGATGGATGCTCAGGTGGGGGAGTTATTTGATGCGTTTCTTTACCTTGGAGACAACCAACGCACAACGGTATTTCCTCGTGACGTGATGGCAGACCGAGATTGGGTGAATGAGATGCAAAGGCGCGTCGATTTGATTGGTGGCAAGATGCAAGATCGTTTTAACGAAATCCGATCTCAGAGTGACGAAAAGTACGGCTTCAACGACAACAGCTAAACTCTGCTTTGTTGTGCTGTTAGATTGATGATAAGAATGAATTATGGCTGACCCTACAAGGGGTTGGCCATTTTTTGTTCACCAAATTTTACGATGAATTTAACGCTAACTATAAGTAATTATTTGCTTTTTACCGTATTAATACTAAGGAGTTAATTTATAAAATTATAAATAATACGAATGATAATTATTATCAAAAGTGTTTGATAAATTAAATCTGTATGTGTAGTCTCACTTTTCAAATGAGAAGGAATCTCATTTGGAACGCTATGTTTAATACAGTTTGAGAGATGATTATGCTTCGTAACTCAATGGGAAGCGGCGCTATGCTCACAGAGTTTCTTAACGCTCATACGGATGATGCTTCGTTCTTCTTTAGCTCACCCACTGTGACGTTGCTTACTCAAGGCATTGCTGCAGAATTTACCCAACAAGTCAGATTCTCAGAGTTAGATACTCACATCAGCCAATTACTTGAATCGGCGAAGGAAGAGGGGAATGAGAACCCGATTGCCGTTGGTGTGATCCCATTTTCTGAACACAATCCGGTGCACTTTATTGTCCCAGAACGCCTTATCACGACGTCACCGATCAGGCCGGATAAAATCTCTGATGTCGATGGCTTTGCCGATTGTCCTCCATCATCCATCCAACCGATTCCAGACCCAAGCGAGTATAAACGTAGTGTCGAACTGGCAGCAAAGCAATGCCAACGAGAAGACGCTGAACTCGACAAAGTGGTGTTATCACGCACCATGCAAGTGGATACGGAAGAAGAGATTGACCGCGCGCGCTTTTTGAAAACCTTACTGAAGCAGAATCCGGGTGGTTACACGTTTTCAACCCGCATTGGTGGAAGTCAGTCTGACGCTTACTTGATGGGATCGAGCCCTGAGCTTCTTGTCTCTCGCAAGGGGCCACATGTTTGCTCTAATCCTTTGGCGGGGTCTCGCCGACGCAGCGAAAATGCTTCAATGAATCAACAGCAAGGCGAGCTGATGATGGAGAGTGCCAAAGATCTTCATGAGCACGCTGTGGTGGTGGATGCCGTCGAAAAAGCGCTACAACCTTGGTGTCATAACTTGTACGTGCCAATGGTGCCGTCAGTGATTGAAACCAAAGCCATGTTGCACTTATCAACCCGAATCGAAGGCACAGTGTCTGATGCCAACACTAGTGTGCTGAAGTTGGCAAGTGCACTGCACCCAACCCCCGCCGTGTGCGGCTATCCTACTGCTCAAGCTTACGATTTCATCAGTAATGTTGAGCCCTTTGACCGAGGTTACTTCACCGGACTTGTCGGTTGGGTCGATGCTCGCGGTAATGGCGAATGGGTAGTGGTTATCCGTTGCGCCGAGGTAGAGAAAAAACGTCTCCGAGTTTATGCCGGAGCAGGCATTGTTGCCGGGTCTGAGCCGCAAAGTGAGCTTGAAGAAACGGGTAACAAGATGCGTACTGTACTTAATGCATTAGGTATTGAGATCCGTGAAAACATGGAGGTGGTGCAATGAGCCGCCAAGCCATGAAAGCGTCAGGGTTTACACCTTGGCCAGAAGCGCGAGCAGAGCAATATCGTCAAGCCGGCTTTTGGACAGATCAAACTATCCCACAAATGTTGCAAGCGAGTGCAAACCAATTTCCAAATCAGACTGCGTTAGTCGAAGGTGAGCATCAGTGGACGTATCAATCCCTAGTGGAACAAGTCGATCAGCTTGCTGCAGGATTCCAATCCAACCTAAATCTCAAGTCAGGTGACAAAGCAGTATTGCATTTACCCAATATCGGCGAATTCTATCTGAGTTTTTTCGCCTTACTCAAAATTGGTGTTCAGCCGATTCTGGCGCTACCCGCGCACCGCTACTCGGAGATTCGATACTTTTGTCATTTTACTGAGGCAAAAGCGCTGATTACCGCTCCTCAAATGGGAGTCAATACCGCAGAGATTGCTCAGAAAGTTGCGGCTGAGCTACCGAGCTTAAAGCATATCGTTTGGACGGGTGAGACGAGCTTAATGCCTATCGGTGGTCGAGAGCTAAAAAGCTTGTTTTTAACGGATGTAGAGCTGTGCGAGAAGCAGGATGAAGACTTCGCGTTTTTCCAACTATCAGGTGGAACGACGGGAACGCCAAAACTGATCCCTCGCACTCACACCGATTACCTCTACAGCGTTCGCGCCAGTAACGAGGTTTGTCAGTTCTCTGATCAAACTCGGTATCTTTGTGTCTTGCCCGCTGCGCATAATTTTCCGCTTAGTTCGCCAGGCGCGCTAGGTTGCTTGATGGCTGGTGGCACAGTGGTTCTCGCGCCAGACGCCACACCTCAAACCGCGTTTGCTTTGATTGAGAAACATCAAATCACTGTAGCGGCTTTAGTCCCACCGTTAGCTTTATTGTGGCTTGATGTAGCGGGTCGCACTCAGCATGACATTCGTTCGCTGGAAGTTTTGCAAGTGGGCGGGGCGCGCTTTAGTGAAGAGGCCGCAAAACGCGTCAAACCGGAACTTGGTTGTACGTTGCAGCAAGTGTTTGGCATGGCAGAAGGGCTAGTGAACTACACCCGTTTAGATGATCCAGAGTCTGAAATCATTTCTACTCAAGGCCGTCCGATGTCTTCTGCGGACGAGTTGTTAATCCTTGATGAAGTGGGCAATCCAGTTCCACAAGGAACAGAAGGCATCTTGTTTGTTCGAGGGCCTTACACCATTCAAGGTTATTACCAAGCACCAGAACACAATCAACGTTCATTCAACGAGCAAGGTTACTACCGCACTGGCGATATTGTTGTGCTGACAGAACTGGGCAACTTACAGGTGGTTGGGCGCGACAAAGACCAGATCAATCGTGGTGGAGAAAAGATTGCTGCTGAAGAGGTAGAGAACCACTTACTCGCACACGATTCGGTGCACGATGCCGCGGTGATTGCGATTCCCGATGATTACCTTGGTGAGCGAAGCTGTGCAGCCTTGGTTTGCCCAGAACAAAACCCTAAGCCGATTGAAATCAAACGCTTTTTAAGAGGCCGCGGGCTTGCCGATTTCAAGATTCCCGATCGGGTGATTTTTGTTGATGTGTTGCCTAAAACGCCGGTTGGCAAAATCAATAAAAACAAACTTCTAGAACTTGTTTAACTGACTCTGCGTCGCCAACAACGTTTTGGCGTGCCGAGCTATTTTTGAATATTTTGGAGAGAAGCCCAATGGCCATTCCATCTATCTCTGGTTATCCGTTATCCAAAGCGATTCCAGAAAACCGCGTTAACTGGTCTGTAGAACCACAACGCGCTGTGTTGTTGATTCATGACATGCAGCAATACTTCCTTAACTTCTACGATGTGGAAAGCGAGCTGATCCAAACGCTTACTCGCAACATTCAAACCATCAAACAGACGTGTATTGATGCTGGTATTCCTGTGGTTTATACCGCGCAGCCAGGTGACCAAAAACAAGAAGATCGCGCGTTATTGACCGACTTCTGGGGACCTGGTTTAAAAGCGGATGACAACATTACACGCATCTTTCCCGCACTTGCACCAACCGAGCAAGACATTGTTTACACCAAGTGGCGCTACAGTGCATTCCAGCGCACCCCACTCAAAGCCATGATGGATGAAACAGGTCGCGATCAGCTGATCATCGTTGGTATTTACGCGCACATTGGCTGCTTGCAAACCGCAGCAGAAGCCTTCATGACTGATATCCAAGCCTTCATGGTGTCTGATGCGGTGGCGGATTTCTCTGAAAGCGACCACGAAATGGCACTCAACTACGTTGCAGGTCGATGTGGTTATGTTCTGGATAAGCAGCAATTGCTTTCTCAAGTCGAGAGCGCCAACGAATTCGCCGCTGGTGATTACAGCATTCCTCAATCTCAACAGCACCTTACCCAGCAATTGGCCGCGCTACTGGAAGTTCCGGTTGATGAAATGACGCCTGATGACAGCTTGCTCGATTTTGGTTTGGATTCGGTGCGCATGATGTCGCTGGTGGGCGATTGGCAACAAGCAGGACTGGATGTGAGTTTTATGGAACTTGCCGCCAAACCCAGTTTGCAAGATTGGTGGCAACTGATCGAGAAGAAGCTGACTTAACAGCCCAAGAGGAAGAGTGACAAAGGAATGAACATGTACGATTTACCTTATACAGCGGAGCAATTGCTGCCGTTGACGGATGCCCAAGCAGGGATTTGGTTTGCCCAACTGCGTGACCCAGAAAACCCAATTTACAAGACAGGCGAATACCTAGTGATTGATGGCAAGGTAGACGAACCTTGCTTTGTTGAAGCCGTAAAAACCGCCATTGATGAAGTTGACTCATTACACGCTAAGTTTGTTACCACCACCGAAGGTCCTCGCATGGTGATTGATAGACAAAACTGGCATGTAGAACGAGTCGATTTCTCGAATCACGATGCACCGCTAGATGCAGCTGTAGAATGGATGAAAGCAGAGCTAAAACAACCGGTTGATTTAGAGCAAGGCCCGTTGTTCATCATGGCTTTACTTAAGCTTTCAGAAGACCAGTTTATCTGGTTTTTATCACTCCATCACATCGCTATTGATGGCTATAGCATGTCGCTAGTCGCAGGACGTGTGGCACATATCTACGGCCAACTTACAAAGGGCGAGCACTTCGACAAGATCGAATTTGTCGACCAACAAGCCTTACTGAAGGAAGACGATGACTACAAAGCGTCTGAAAAATACCAAAAAGACCGCGCGTTCTATCTGCAACGTTACGCCGATCACTCAGACACGGTGAATCTCGCAGGCAAACCGACCGTCACATCTGATCATTTCTTGCGCTTAAAAGGTGCGATGGAAGTGAGTGATTTCCAACGAATGGAATCACTGGCAAAACAGTGTCGTACCCACTGGTACAGCGTGCTTATCGCATCCATTGCAGCTTATGTTCACCGCATGACTCGTTCTAATGAAGTAGTACTTGGTGTGCCGTTGATGGGGCGCTTGGGTTCTGTGGCGATTCAAACCCCAGCGATGCGCGTAAACATCTTGCCTGTACGTGTGAGCTTTGAACAAGGATTGGATATCAAGACGCTGGTGAAACAGGTTAACCAAGAGTTCTCCTCAGTACGTCGCCATCAGAGCTACCGTTATGAAGAACTGCACCGTGAGCTCAACTTGGTAAAAGACAACCGAAACCTTTTCGGTCCGCTGGTCAACATTATGCCGTTTGAGTATGAGCATAAATTTGGCGAGCTAACGTCAAAGGCGCACAACTTGTCGGCAGGTCCGGTAGATGATATTTCGTTCTACTGCTATGAACTCGGTGGCCAACTTCATATCGATATGGATGCCAATCCGGAGCTGTATTCCGAGAAAGACATTCACGAGCATCAACAGCGCTTGTTCCATTTTATGAGCGACTTCTTTGCAAGCGCGCAAGATCAAGACCCATCCTTATGCCAAATCAGTGACGTGAATATTCTTCTCTCTGGGGAAAAAGAAAAGGTCATCGAAACTTGGAATGATACTGCGCACGACGTCCCTGAAACGACGCTAGCGGCACTGATGGCGAGACAGCGAATTCTTACCCCTCATTCACCTGCGTTGATTTTTGAAGGTCAAACGCTGAGCTATGAGCAGTTAGCAAAGAAAGTCTACTCGTTGACGAACTGGCTGACAGCGCAAGGCGTTGAATTGGGTGATCGCATTGCGGTGTGTGTACCAAGAAGTGAAGAGCTGATCGTGGTTCAACAGGCCATTTTGGCCGCAGGTGCGGTTTATGTGCCAGTCGATCCAGATTATCCAGAAGGCCGTATCCACTACATGTTGGCGTCTTCTGCACCTAAGTTCGTCTTTTCTACCACGGCACTGCAAGGCAAGTTGCCAGAAGACGTTGAGGTGAAGATAGTCGATGATGAAACGCTGCCTACCATTTACAAAGTAGTGGAGCCATTACCGCCCCAAGTTCAGCCAGAGCCTCACTCTCCGGCTTATATGATTTACACCTCTGGCTCCACTGGTAAACCAAAAGGGGTTGTGGTTACTCATGACGCTATCGTCAACCGACTGTTGTGGATGCATGACCAATACCCAATTGATGGAAAAGACCGAGTCTTGCAGAAAACGCCAGCAGGCTTTGATGTGTCTGTGTGGGAGTTCTTCTGGCCGATGATCGTTGGTTCATGTTTAGTGGTTGCCAAACCAGATGGGCATAAAGATCCAATTTATCTACAAGATCTTATCCAACGCGAGAAGATCACCACGCTGCACTTTGTTCCGTCTATGCTGCAAATCTTTGTTCAGCAAGCAGACGCCAATTTGTGCCAAAGTTTGCGCCAAGTGTTCTGTAGTGGTGAAGCATTGCCTATTGAGTTAGTGAACCACTATTACCAAGAATTCAACGCTCCGCTACATAACCTGTATGGTCCAACAGAAGCCGCCGTTGATGTGACTTACTGGCCGAGTGAAGCCAATACCGAAGGTAACTCGATACCTATCGGTCGTCCGGTGTGGAACACACAAATCTATATTCTTGATGATGCGCTTAACCCAGTACCGCCGGGTGTGGTAGGGCACCTATACATTGCGGGTCGACAGTTAGCACAAGGCTACCACGGACAAGAAGCGCTAACGGTAGAGCGCTTTATCGACAATCCATTTGGTCCGCAAGGTAGTCGTATGTATCTATCGGGTGATTTGGCTCGTTGGCGCGAAGATGGGGCGATTGAATACTGCGGTCGAAGCGATTTTCAGGTCAAGATCCGAGGTTTCCGGATTGAGTTGGAAGAGATCGAGAACGCCTTAGCTAATCATCCAAGTGTTGCCCAAGTGGCCGTGCTGGCTCAGGAATACAATGAGGGCGACAAGCGTCTGGTCGCTTACGTTACCGCAGAGGATACAGAGCAGGGAATCGATAGTAACGCTCTACAAAAATACCTTGCGGAACCGCTGCCAGAGTACATGGTGCCGAGTTACTTTGTTGAGCTTGAAACCTTCCCGCTTACGCCGAACGGCAAGCTGGATCGTAATGCGCTGCCTAAGCCTGATTTATCTGGTCAAGTTGGTACGAAAGGACCAAGTAACTTGGTGGAAGAGCGCTTATGTAAGCTGTTCTGTCAGTTGTTGGATCTGCCTGCTGTTGGTGTAGAAGACAACTTCTTTGAACTCGGCGGCCATTCATTATTAGCCGCTCAGTTGATTGCGCATGTGAAAGAGATCATGGGTGTTGAACTGTCACTGGCTGCTGTGTTTGAGTCGCCAACCGTTTCTGGCATTGCTGCCAAGTTAAACGGCAGTGAGAGTGATGATGCGCTGAGCATTCTGTTACCGCTGCGCAAGCGTGAAGGTAAAGCGGCGATCTTCTGTGTTCACCCTGCTGGTGGTCTAAGTTGGTGTTATGCGGCGCTGACGCCAATCATCCCATCCAATGTTCCGCTTTATGGCGTGCAGGCTCGTAATCTTGGCGACCCTTCTGCACCACTGCCGAAGAGCATGAAAGAAATGGCAGAAGATTACGTGGCCGCCATTCGTGAAGAGCAACCTTTCGGTCCTTACCATCTTCTGGGTTGGTCGATCGGCGGCATGATTGTTCACTTGATGGCGGGTATCTTACAAGAGCAAGGCCAAGAAGTAGGTCTAGTAACGCTGCTGGATTCTTACCCAGCTGAGCAGTGGCAAACCATCCATCCACCAGGAGAAGAGCAAGCGCTCGGAGCACTGATCCGTATGGCCGGTGTTGAGTTTGATGAAGCGGCGCATTCAAGCATCACCAAACCAGAAGTTATAGATATCCTGCAAGATGCGGGTTCGTCCATGGCGCACCTGAGTACCGAGACCATCACGGCTATGATCGAGGTTGTGATCAACAACAACCAGCGTGTGCGCGATGCTGTGGATTACCAATACCAAGGTGACGTGTTGTTCTTCAATGCAGAGAAGCCGCCGGAAGAGGCCTTCCTTGACCGCAATGGTTGGTTCAAATACATGGATGGCGATCTCAAAGTAGTGGATGTGGCCTGTATTCACCGCGACATGATGCGCCCGGATATGCTCCGACTGATTGGTACTCACATGGTTGAAGAGTTGAGAGAGAGATTCGATGTTTGATTCATCCACTCAAGCTAAATCGAACGCTCAGTTGGAGGGGATGATTTCCCCTCTGACTTTCCTTAAAACCAAACTGGCCTCTGGCTGCGTTGTAGCGATTGGTGAGGCGCATTGGTACGCCGAGCTGTTCGAACAAATGACCAACACTCTGCTCAATCCAGAGTTAGACGGAGTCTTCTCCCACTTATTCATTGAGTTTGGCAATGCGAAGCATCAGGCATTACTCAACAATTATTTGATGGGGGAGGCGGTGACCGACGCTGAGTTGGCCGCTGTCTGGCTGGATTCTGTTGCGTTCCCTGCTTGGATGCATCCTTGTTACGGTGATTTCTTCAAACGGTTAAGAGTGGCGAACGCACAACGTAAAGTCTCGATCAAAGTCGTGTTGACGGAGCCTTCTTTCCACTGGCAAGACATTACCCACGCCGGAGAGTTGGTCAAGCTCAATGCACAGCGTGATCAGGCGCTAGTCGAAGGGGTCGAAAAGCAGTTTGCTAAGAACGAGCAGGGAGTTGTGGTTTTAGTTGGTGCGAGACACATCCTAAAGCGTTCTCCTACGTTAGGTTTTATGTCCAAACACAAGACATTTGGCGATCTGGCGAAACAGAAGTTCACTGATCGCTACGTGTCCGTTTGGCCACACATTTTACCGACTGACCTCAATGAGACGCAGCATGGAATCTATGCCACCACTCAACCGCAACTGAGTAAAAAATCGTTCCTTGATTTGATTCCTAAGAAGCCACCAGTCAATCCTTACGCGTTTATTTCACTGGATAAACTGGTGGATGCTTATTGGTATTTAGGACCACAAAGCCGTCAGCTCGATGCACAAGGTGTGAGTGTGCCGCAAATGTGGAAATCACGTTTGGAGCAGCGACTGCCGCTGGTCAACGAGCGGCAGCAGATGGTGATCAAAAAGGTCATCGAACAAAAAACATAAACAGATTCATCAGGAAAAGTAGCACAGCGAGAAAACGTACTGCTGGTCAAAGCTGTAGTAACCATGAAACCCGAGATTCGGTAATTTTTCGCGTAATGCGGCTTGGTTGCGGCCAATCAGCTCAAAACCAAATTGCCCCGAATATTCGGTTGCTGGCTCTAACGTAATTTGTGCATCAAGAAAGTCGAAGTACACCTGAACAAAAGGAAAGCAGCACTTAAAAAGGCTTTCTTTGATGCTGAAGATAAGCGTATCGGGAATATTGCCCGTGCTTGCAAGCAATTGCTGCTCATCACGGGTGTAGACCGTTGCAAAGAGGTGAGAGGCAAGCGGCTTGTTGGTTTCAATATCGATGCCCAAGCTCGCGATGTTGCTTTTTAGCGCGCAAGTCGCAAGGCAAATGTTATCCGTGTGGCTGATGCTACCACTGATGGTCGCGGGAAATAGAGGCTCTCTGGCATTGCCAGACAAAATCGGCACATTCGCATCATTGCTGGTTGATGGTATGAGTTTCTCGATCGCGGAGCGGGCAGCGTGGCGACCTGCTCTGAATTCTTGTTGGCGTTTCGTTACCGCCTTTTGGATGAGTTTTTCTTCCTCGGGAAAGCCGTTTTGGCAATACATGTCCGCAGTGGCTTTCACGATGTAAACCTTTGGACTTAGACCTTCTAAGTGAAGACAGACAGGGGGAAGGGAATTACCTAGCTCTTTGTTTTTCAATGGCGTCACTTTGCAATGAGTTGCAGTTCAAAAATATAACTTAGCTCAAAATTGAATGTTAATGCGAATAATAATAATTGTTATTTATACATTCGTTCTTTACAGTTTGCGAGCTCAAATTATTTATAAAATAGATATAAGGAAATGCAGTGAAAAGTTTAGTTAACAAGCCCACGTTTATGCCCTCTGTGCTGACAGGTGCACTTTTGACAGCGCTTAGCGGTCAGGCAATTGCAGACGACAAAGAAGAAGTCGTAGCAATGGAGCGCATGGTGGTAACCGCGTCTCTTACTCAACACTCGGAGTTGACTGCACCCGCATCGGTGTCGGTCATTACCGCAGAAGATATTGCGAAGATGCCGGTGAAAGACATCTCAGAAGCGGTACGTAGTGCGACGGGTGTCAGTGTACTGAGCAGCACCGCTTATGGTCGTAACACTATTCGTATTCGTGGTCTGGATTCTAAGCACACCTTGGTTCTCATTAATGGTCGCCGTATCAACTCTCAAGATGCGCTGATCCGAGGTAACGATTTCGATCTATCGAGTATTCCTCTTACCGCGATTCAACGTATTGAAGTCGTGCGTGGCCCAGTATCGTCTCTGTATGGTTCAGAAGCTATGGGTGGCGTGGTGAACGTGATCTTGAAGTCACCGACCGAAGAGCTATCTGGCTCGGTTGGTCTTGAATACGAAAGCATTCTTGAAGGTGATGGCGGTGATGGTTTGAAAGGTCACGCTTACGCAAGTGGCACGCTGACGGAAAATGTTGAAGGTAGCATTATTGTTGAAAGCTCTACACGTGACCCATGGCGTACCGATACTAACCCAGATTTCGATGCATTAGAGCAGAAAGACACCACCAATGTTTTTGGTGAGCTTGCTTGGCAACTGACAGAAGAACAACGCTTGATCGCGGATGTTATTTACACCAACGATGAGCGTGAAGCGGATTGGGTTCACCCTCGTTCAGGTCCACAAACGAACACTCAAGATTCAACCCGTTGGAATTACGGCCTGACCCATGAAGGTGCTTGGGATACCGTTGATTCACAAGTGCGTTTGTACGGCGAAAACATGCAGCTGGATGACGCAAGTACGGCGTATACCAATGGTGCAGCAGATGTTGAGCTACAAAACAACACACTTGATTTTAAACTCTCTGGTTTGTGGCGTGACTCGCACGAGTGGGTATTCGGCGGTGAATACCGTACTTCCGAGCTGAAAAACAGTCGTGACGTGCCTTCTGGTGACATCGATAACTACCAAGGAGCGGTGTTCGTTCAAGGGGAGTTTGACCTAGATAAGTTGGCGTTGACACTGGGTGGTCGTCAAGACTTCCATGAAGTGTATGGTAGCCACTTCAGTCCACGTGCTTACGCGGTTTACAGCTTCACTGATGAGTTTGTATTGAAAGGCGGCGCTGGTGGCGGTTTCCGTGCTCCGGGCATGATGGAAAGCAGTGACCAAGTTCGCGTGATCAGCTGTGGTAACCGTTGTTGGCTCACTGGTAACGAAGATTTGAAACCGGAAGAGTCAGAAAGCTACGAAGCTGGCCTAGCGTACGAATCGACGTCTATGGGCTTGGGTTTGATGTACTACTACACAGACCTGAAAAACAAGATCGAACGTGACTTAACTCAGGTTGTTGGTATGGATGGTCCAATGCCTATCTTCACTTACCAAAACATCGGTAAAGCAGAAATCAAAGGTATCGAGCTAGAAGGTTGGTACGACATTACCGACAGCATCAATCTTAAAGGTAACTACACCTACACGGATGCAAAAGACAAGAGCACGGGTGATACGCTAACACAAACTCCAGAGCATTTGGCGAATCTTGATGTTAACTGGGAAGTGTTTGATTCATTCACTACCTTCGCTCGCGTTAACTACATTGGCGAACAGGTGATCACGAACCAAAGCCGTGAAAACGTAACAGTCGATGGTTACACGCTGGTTGGTCTGGGTGTGGCTTATGACTTCCAGCAGCTAAACCTGAAAGCGGGTTTGAACAATATCTTTGATGTTGAGTTGGATGACGAAGACGATTACTACGGATACTCAGAGAAAGGTCGCAGCGCTTACGTAAGTGCGACGTACCTTTTCTAACTGAGCTTTTAAATGTAGTGAGTTAAAAATAGCCTCCGTATAGAGGCTATTTTTTCATTTCTAGCAAATGATCTTTAGCATTCAGCTTCGAGTGCCGTGGCTGTTTCGGTTACTTTGACCTGAACGATACGATTGCTCTTAACATGCAATATTTCGAATCGCCAATGCTGATACTCAACGGTTTCACCTTGAGTTGGCACCCGTCCGATTAACCACGTCAAAAAGCCGTTTAAGGTTTGAAAACCTTCGCTCTCTTCTCCTTCAATGGTATTGAGCTCAAGCTTGTATTTCAGCTCGTTAAGCGGGATAAGCGCATCCATCAACCAACTGTCATCTTTTTGCTTTTTCGCCCAGACAT
The DNA here is from genome assembly GCF_002021755.1 of Vibrio owensii. Taxonomy (NCBI): domain Bacteria; kingdom Pseudomonadati; phylum Pseudomonadota; class Gammaproteobacteria; order Vibrionales; family Vibrionaceae; genus Vibrio; species Vibrio owensii. The sequence continues at coordinate 893,729 of NZ_CP019959.1, read as the reverse complement.
GCTGAGGGGCCATACCTAATTCACCGGCGATGGATTTGAGTAAATCGTGGTGAGTCACCAAGCCTTGTACATCACCATATTCATCGACAATGAAGACCATCTCTGTACTGGTTTGCTGCATGTAATTGAGCAGCGGTAAGCCTTTCATCGACTCTGGTACAAAGCGTGAACGTTTGAGCAACTTGGCCAAGCGAGAAATCGACAGCTCGTCATATTCATCCAACAAGACCTTGGAAGAAATCGTACCTATGATGTTATCCAGCCCGCCTTTACACACTGGCCAAACGGAATGCTGCGTTTGGCGCAAGTTTCTGAGCGTTTCTTCAAGGGGTAAATCGAGGTCGAGGTAATGCATATCGCAGCGAGGTGTCATTAGCGAGAGTGCAAGGCGATCATTAAGGTGCAGTAAATTGCGAATCATCAGTTGTTCTTGCGGTTCGATAGCGCCGCATTCGGATCCTTCGCTCATCACGGCAAAAATGTCTTCCTCTGTGACGACTTCCCCTGTGTTGTTCTGACGCAATAGCTTGAGTAAAGCATCGGTCGATAAGGTCAGCAATAGAACAAACGGCGTGGTCAGTTTGGCTAACCAATGAATAGGGTAGGCAACGATAACGGCAATGCGCTCGGCATTATTTTGAGCAAAGCGTTTTGGAACCAATTCGCCTATCACAATGGCGAAGTAGGTGATGACGACAACGACAATCGCGGTGGCTAGTACAGTGGCAACTTCGCGCTCAATACCTTGAGTCACGAGCCAGTGTTCAAACGGAACCGAAAGCGTAGCTTCACCAAAGATACCGCTAAGGATACCGATCACTGTGATGCCGATTTGAATAGTTGAGAGGAATTGCGTGGGATTATTTTTCAGTTGTAGAGCGAGGCGGGCAGAAGCGCTATGTTCGGCAAACTTTTTCAGTCGGCCGCTTTTGGCGGTGACTAACGCAATCTCAGACATGGCAAACACGCCATTGAGAGCGATTAATCCAACCAGTAATAAAATGTCCATGAAGTTTTCCAGTGATGCACACGCTAGCAGCATAACGAGCTTTGCAGGAGAGAAACGTGAAGTGGCGAATAATTCATCACGCTGTAACAATGAAATGCGTGATGAAAAGGATAGAATTTGATTATCGAACCTGCTGTTGCTCGCACGATGATTGATTCTGTTACTTAGGGCGGATTCTGATACACTACGCGCCCATTTCTTCGTTGAGACGTTTCTATGCCATTTTCTAAGCTTGGTTTAAGCGCTCCTATCACAGATGCTGTGAAGGCGCTGGGTTATGAAAAACCGACTTCTATCCAACAAAAAGCCATTCCAATTGTTCTGCGTGGTAGCAACCTAATTGCCGCAGCACAAACCGGTACGGGTAAAACTGCCAGCTTTGTATTGCCAATCTTAGAAAAACTGAGCCAAGGTGAAACGCAACGTAAAAAGCGTGCACGTGCGATCATCTTAACGCCAACGCGCGAGCTTGCACTTCAAGTACACCAAAGCATTGAAGCTTACGGTAGGAACTTGCCTTTGCGTTCAATGGCGATGTTTGGTGGTGTGGATTACGCACCGCAAAAACAAGCGCTGATTGAAGGTGTCGACATTGTGGTGAGCACGCCGGGACGTTTGATTGACCTATACGGCCAACGCGCGATCCATTTTGATGAAGTAGAAATGCTGGTTCTGGACGAAGCCGACAAGATGTTGGACATGGGCTTCATCGATTCAATCGATAAGATCGTCGATTGCATGCCAGAAGACATTCAAAGCTTGTTGTTCTCTGCGACGCTATCTAACCCAGTGCGTGACTTAGCGAAGAACGCGATTGTCGACCCTGAAGAAATTTCGATTGCGAAACACAGCGCGTCGAAATCAAACATCAAGCAGTGGATCACTACAGTCGATAAAGACATGAAGTCTTCACTATTAAGCCACATGCTGAACGAGAACGACTGGTCACAAGTATTAGTATTCATCGAAACTAAGCACGGCGCAGCGAAACTGGTAACTCAGTTAGAGAAGCGCGGCATTGTGGCAGAAGCGTTCCACAGTGGTCGTAACCAACGCGTTCGCCAAGAGCTGATTGAACAGTTTAAAGCGGGTGAAATTCAATACTTGGTTGCAACGGGTGTTGCGGCACGCGGTATCGATATCGACAACTTGCCAGTGGTGATCAACTACGATTTGCCGTTCCCAGCAGATGAATACGTACACCGCATTGGTCGTACTGGCCGTGCTGGTGCTCAGGGTGAAGCGATCTCTTTGGTATCGAAAGATGACTTCAAAAACCTGTGCATGATTGAAAGCCGTCTTGGTCATTTGCTAGAGCGTGTAGAAATTGAAGGTTTTGCACCAAGAAAACCAGTGCCGATTTCTATCTTGAACTACGTGCCGAAGAACAAGCGTAAACCGCAAGATCAGCGTCCTCGTCGTGACAACGGTGATAAGCGCAACGCGAAGTAATTACGCTTGAACCCAAGCTTATAAACTTGAATAAAAAAGAAGCCGCATTTGAATGCGGCTTCTTTGTTTTTCGCTTTAGTATTTAGTGCGGTTCAGTTCAACTCGCCTTAGCTTTGGCTAAACGTTGCTGAACATATTGAGGCTCAGTGCGCATGCCCATTACCAAACTCACACACATCACTAATAGAATGATGGTGAAAGGTAAGCCGGTTGAAATCGTACCTGCTTGCAGAGCTTGAATCGCTTCTGTCCCGCCAATCCAGAGTAGAACCGCTGCAATTGCACCTTCTACGCTCGCCCAGAAAATACGTTGTGGAACGGGCGCATCGACTTTACCGCCAGCGGTAATGCTATCAACAACCAGTGATGCTGAATCTGAAGACGTGATAAAGAACACCATGATCAAAACGATAGAGATAACCGATAGCACAGTGCTCATTGGCATCGCTTCGTATGCGTAGAACAGAGATAGCGTAATGTCTGTTAGGCCGTTTGTGCCTAGCTCACCGACTTTATTCATGACTTGCTCAATCGCGATGCCGCCAAATGCTGACATCCAAATCAGAGTAATAGTGGTTGGAATCAAGATAACTGCGGTAATGAACTCGCGTACGGTACGACCTTTAGAGACGCGCGCAATAAACATACCGACACATGGTGACCATGAAATCCACCACGCCCAGTAGAATACCGTCCAGCCGTGCATCCAAGCTTCGTCTTCACGACCGTAAGGGTTGCTCAGTGGAAGAATGTTTTCTACGTATCCCATCAATGTGGTTGGGATCGTGCTCAACGCTGCGGCAAGGCCAGCCAGAATCACGAACACAAGCAGAGCAAATGCAACAGTGAGGTTGATGTTACTCAATACCTTCACGCCGCCATCAATTCCGCGCACAACAGAGAAAATTGCCAGAGTGGTTACGAAGGCAATGACCGCCAACTGCATACCCAAGCCACTTTCGATACCAAATACATGACCTAAGCCACTTGCCGCTTGCTGTGCACCCAGACCAAGAGAAGTCGCGAGACCAAACAAGGTTGCCAGTACAGCCAACACATCGATCACGTGACCAAACCAACCCCAAGTGCGATCGCCTAAAATAGGGTAGAACACAGAGCGAATAGACAGTGGCAAACCTTTGTTAAAGGCGAAGAAGGCCATAGAAAGTGCAACTACTGCGTAAATTGCCCAAGGGTGTAGACCCCAGTGGAACATGGTTGCGCCTAACGCGACTTGTTTGGCTTCTTCGGTAAATGGCGTTACACCAAGTGGCGTTTCATACCAGCCAGTGAAGTAGGCTACGGGCTCTGCGACGCCCCAAAACATCAAACCGATCCCCATGCCCGCGGCAAACAACATCGCAATCCACGAGATGTTCGAGTGCTCAGGTTTGGCATCTTCACCGCCAATACGGATCTTACCAAAAGGAGAAAAAACAAGGCCGATACAGAAGATCAGAAAGATATTGCCAGCCCACATGAAGAGATCATCAAAAGAACCGATGATCTGCCATTTGACGCCATCAAGAGCGGCTTTTGCTGTGGCAGGATCGACTAAAAGAAGTGCGATTAAAAAAACGATGATCAGACCCGCGCTAGTACCAAAAACAGGGTTGTGAACATCAAATCCCCATTTTTGTACGTTGTCTTGGCCGACCGTATAGTCAGTATTCTCGATACTGTACTTATCCTTAGTTGTAGACATCATCCCTCTCAAACTACTTAGAGTACAAACTAATTTGTCGGCGCGCACTATAACAAAACTCAGATTAAATGGCTAATTTGCTGATTAATAGATCAGTAACGTCAGTTTTTATGCATATAAAAAGCAAAGAACACGAAATAATTTTTGGTGTGGATAAGCAAGTGATGCAAATCATTTGTCAAAAAAATGCATCGATAAATTTGTCGATAAGTGAAGTGTGAAGTCCGTGGCTATTCTTTTGATTTAATTGCCAATAATCAGGAAAACTTGAGAGATGTGTCTTACGCTTTACACAGATCGTACGCGAAGGTTTGAGTTAGGGTTTTGTCAATTTTTTGTCGTCTTGTTTGCAGATGATGAGGAATAGGCGCAGACTTTCGCGCCTGCTATTCAACGCATAAATGAGGCACGAATGAAAACTGGTGATAAGCAATTTGCTGTAATTGGCTTGGGTCGTTTTGGCTTAGCCGTTTGTAAAGAACTGCAGGATTCCGGTTCACAAGTTTTGGCGGTAGACGTTAATGAAGACCGTGTGAAAGAAGCGGCAGGATTTGTTAGCCAAGCCATCGTGGCGAACTGTACTCAAGAAGATACGGTAGCTGAATTAAAACTCGACGATTATGACATGGTCATGATCGCCATTGGTGCCGATGTGAATGCCAGCATCCTAGCAACGCTGATCGCAAAAGAGGCGGGTGTGAAATCGGTTTGGGTAAAAGCGAACGATCGCTTCCAAGCCCGAGTGCTGCAAAAAATCGGCGCAGACCACATCATCATGCCTGAGCGCGATATGGGTATTCGTGTTGCACGTAAGATGCTCGATAAACGTGTTCTTGAGTTTCACCCACTAGGCAGCGGCTTGGCGATGACAGAGTTTGTTATCGGTTCTCGTTGGATGGGGAAAACCTTGGGCGATTTGGCTTTGTGTAAAGTCGAAGGCGTACAGGTACTTGGCTTTAAGCGCGGCCCAGAAATCACTAAAGCACCTGATCTCAATTCAACGCTAGAAATCGGCGACCTCATCATTGTCGTTGGTCCTCAAGACAAACTTGCGAGCAAGTTGAAATCACTATGAAGCAATTTCATCAGAGAGGCGTTTTTTACGTCCCAGATGGCAAACGAGATAAAGCGAAAGGTGGTGAGCCGCGCATTATATTGCTGAGCTTTCTCGGTGTGTTATTGCCTTCTGCTGTACTGCTTACTTTGCCTGTATTTTCTGTTACCGGCTTATCACTGACGGATGCGTTGTTTACTGCAACGTCTGCCATCAGTGTGACGGGGCTTGGCGTGGTAGACACGGGCCAACACTTCACATTGGCGGGTAAAATCCTGTTGATGTTTTTGATGCAAGTGGGTGGGTTAGGGCAAATGACCCTTTCTGCCGTTTTGCTATATATGTTTGGGGTGAGGTTAAGTCTGCGCCAACAAGCACTCGCGAAGGATGCATTAGGCCAAGATCGACAAGTGAACCTGCGTAAGTTGGTGAAGAAAATTGTCATCTTCGCCCTGATTGCAGAGGCCATTGGCTTTATCTTCCTATCATTCCGTTGGGTTCCTGAAATGGGTTGGCAAACAGGCATGTTCTATGCGCTGTTCCACTCTATCTCGGCCTTCAACAACGCGGGTTTTGCGCTCTTCTCCGATAGTATGATGAGCTTTGTGAATGACCCTGTGGTTATTTTTACGCTGGCAGGCTTGTTCATCTTCGGCGGTTTGGGTTTTACGGTCATCGGTGATTTGTGGCTGCATTGGCGCAGAGGTTTCCACTTCTTGCACCTGCATACCAAAATCATGCTGATTGCCACACCAGCATTACTCGCTGTGGGTACAATCATGTTCTGGTTATTGGAAAGACATAATCCGAATACGATGGAGTCTCTACCGGTCGCGGGGCAGTGGCTCGCCGCCTTCTTCCAATCAGCCAGTGCGCGTACTGCGGGTTTCAACAGTGTCGATTTGGCGCAGTTCACTCAACCAGCGTTACTGGTGATGATTGTATTGATGCTTATCGGTGCGGGTTCTACCTCAACCGGTGGTGGTATTAAGGTATCGACCTTTGCTGTGGCATTCATGGCAACATGGGCGTTCTTGCGTCAGAAGAAACATGTGGTGATCTTCAAACGCACTGTGAACTGGCAGACGGTGACTAAATCGTTGGCGATCATTGTGGTCAGTGGCGCTATCTTAACGACCGCGATGTTCTTACTGATGATCACTGAGAAAGCGGCCTTTGATAAGGTGATGTTTGAAACCATCTCTGCTTTTGCAACTGTAGGCTTGACTGCGGGTCTGACGGCAGAACTGTCTGAGCCGGGTAAATACATCATGATTGTGGTGATGATCATCGGACGTATCGGGCCTTTGACGTTGGCGTATATGCTAGCGCGTCCTGAACCAACGTTGATCAAGTACCCAGAAGACAATGTCTTAACTGGCTAATAATAGAACTATTATCAGCAAACGATTACGCGAGTATGACGGTTAAACCGCTGCTCGCGTTTTTTATAAATACATCAGCAAAATGAGAATAATTTCGATTTATTTGCGATCGCAGTATTTCAATCTTTAACGATTTCTGTACTATCTCATAGTTCTTTCATATACAACTTGTTGTTTTTATTTGCGTATGGAATGCGTAATCGCGCATCGAGCTCATGGAGCCGTAGTTTGAAGTTCAAGACTCTAGCACTCACCATGCTGGCCACTGTCATCTCTGGTCAAAGCATGGCAACCACACCCCCATCTCCTGTTTGGCAACCCGTTACCCTCAGCGATGGAACATCCAGTGATATTATTTTACGCGGAACCGCTGCGTTTCACTGGCATGAAGACAAGCAAGGCAATGCCCTGATCAAAAAAGATGGACATTGGTTCTTTGCAGAGATTAAACGTGAATCCGATTCTCCAATTTTGGTTTCAACGGGTGTAGAGAAAACACAATCAACGTCAGCACCAGAAGCTTCACAGCTTCGTCCGAGTGTGTTGGTTAAGCCTGCTTTGTCTTCGTTAAGAGCGATTGAGCCAAGAGCGCGCGCAAACCTGATGCGTCAACAAGCCCAAGGTTATCAAGCAATGAGCTCGTCAGGCGTGACAGAGCAACCTTTGCTGGTGGTGGAAGTCTCTTTCAATGACCAGAAAATGGTGCATGATTTTCAACAGCTAGTGTTTGGTGAAAACCGTCAAAGTGTCGTGGATTTCTACGATAAAAACTCAAAAGGTCAGTATCGAGTTGTACCAGCTAACGAAAACTATGGTACGACAAATGATGGTGTGATTAGCGTTACTGTGAATCAAAACCACCCGGACTGTAACAGTAATAGTCGTGGTGATGCGTGTGACGTAAAAACCAACGCAGTTTTTGCCGAGGCATATCAAAAGCTCGATCAATACATCAACTTGGCGCAATACGACACGAACAACAGCGGCAGTGTTGATCCAACAGAGCTGTCAGTGATGTTTATTTTTGCAGGTGGTGATTTAGCCGCTAACCAAGTCGATCGTCCTTCTATTTGGCCGCATAAGTTTTCCCATGATGACGTCACGATTGATGGCACTGTCATCAGAGACTACTGCGTATTTGCTGATTTTCAGCTAACGCACCAATCGACACTGGGTGTGATAGTGCACGAGCTTGGTCACCTAATGCTAGGACTTCCTGACTTGTATTCATACAGTGGCTCAGGCTCTATTGGCGAATGGGGTGTCATGGGCGGCGGTTCATGGGCAATGAAGCCTGGTGATAGCTATGCGGGTGATACGCCTGTAAACATGAGTGCTTGGAGCAAACATGCGGCTGGCTTTGTTGTCCCTCAGGTTGCTCATGGTAACGAACCTTTTTCATCGATTAAAAATGGCGAAGTGAAGCTGGTTTATCTCGACCCATATTTAAAAGAGCACGGCCCTAGAGTTTATCTTGAGAACCGAACTTATTCTGGTTACGACCGAGCGCTTGCTGGCGAAGGTATGTTGGTTACATCTGTCAACATCATGAACCGCTTCAATGACACAGGCGAGATGCAGGTTCAGATCATGCAGGCAGATGGCTATGGTGAGCTAGAAAGCCGTTGGGGAACCAGTGATAGTGGTGACTTGTATCCGAACGGAGGCATGTTCATTACAGACAGCACTAATCCGGGTTTTTATGACATTGCTGGTTTCAATACTGATGTAGCCATTTTGAACTTTGTCAGTAATGCCACCGATGCGGCTTTTTCATTAGAGATGCCAAGCGAGCCAAATAAATCGGCATGGAAGAACTCATTTTACCGTGGTTTTATCTACCCAGGCTCTGATGATGCATTAGCGATTACTGTCGACCTTGGCGTTGACTCAGAACTGGATGGTTTACAGCTGTTTGCTTCAACTAATATTTGGAGCAACACGATGAGCTACAAAGTATGGCGTTTCCCTGCGCCTGCATTTGAAAATTACAGCTTGTCGTTACAAGAAAGCGACGCTCAATTGCTGCAAGAGGGGACGTTCGATTCGTCTTCACGCATTATCTTTGATCAGCCAAGTCAGTTAAGTGCGGGTAAACACCTTCTTCTCGTTGAAATTGAGGGCGGTATCTTCGAGACCAACTTCAACTTTGACAGTGAGCTAGCGACGGAGATTTCACCTCTGCCAACCATGTGGGCGGGCAGCAGCAGTGATATTTACTCTTCAGGCTTATCACGACAAGAGTTCTCTTTTGTTCCTTTCGCGGCACTGTTTGATGTCGATGCCAGCAGCATTGTTGAAGCGAAATCGGATGCGATTGAAACCGACAAGAACGTGGCTGCCGAACTCAACCTGATGTCCAACGATTTTATCGCACCAGGCTATCAGTTTAGCGTTGAGTACACGCAACAACCGACACATGGCACCATCAATGATGATCAATATGTGCCCAAAACTAACTTCGTAGGCAGTGATAGCTTCCAGTATCGTTTGGTGTCTTCGGATAGCTCTCTCTCGTCTCAACCTGTTACGGTTCAAGTTACGGTTAATGGACAAAACGACGCACCAACTGCAAGTGTGGAAGCTGACACGAGCAGCATGAGTACCAATGGCCAAGGAAGCCTGTCTGCGGCATCAAGCACTGACCCTGATGGTGATGCGCTTGAATACGCTTGGCAGCAAACCGCAGGTACGGATGCGATGCTTTCTGACGCAAACACGGCAGAGGCGAGCTTTACGGTTGCACAGGGCACCAAAGTCGGTGAGGTTCTGACATTCCAAGTCACGGTCAAAGACCCAAGCGGCTTGTCTTCAACCGCCAATGTGGACGTCGAAGTGGTCAACACTGCTCCAATCACCACTCAAGATGTGACAAGTGTGGAGGAAGGTAAGAGCATCACCATTGATGTGTTATCGAATGATTATGACTTCAACAACGACTCTCTAACACTTCAGTCGGTGAACAATCCATCTGGTGTGGGTACTGCCAGTGTGGTTAACGGCAAGGTTCTTTACCAAGCCCCTGAAGAGGGTGTGACAAATGTACAACTGCAGTACACCGTGTCTGACGGTAATGGTGGCACTGCGACAGGGTCAGTGAATGTCTCGGTGGTTGCTTCAGTTAACAGTGTGAGCTTCGAAAGCTCTGATAGCGGCGGTAGTGTCTCTTACTGGGCGCTCATGTTATTGGCACTGTTAGGTTGGCGTCGTCGCGCTTAAGCTTTAATTTCTAATATTGTTAAGCCACTCATTTGAGTGGCTTTTTCTTTGGCTTATTCAAACCTCAATAATTCACCCATTAATCTTTTTGTTATGAGATGAGTTTCACTTTTATTTTTGTACGCTTTGTGCTTTTGAGGCGTAGTCTATGGCTAAATCATTTATAAAAAGTAAGGATATTTTTATGTCTGATAATTCGTTTTCTGTTGCTGCTATTTGCCAAGAGGCAGTGGGCATGGTCAGGGCAAACTTACTCGCGATTGTAATAGCGTGTATTCCTTTGATCGTGGTTCACACGATATTTATTACTCAATACCAAGGAGCCTTGGTTCAAGGAGCGCAAGAACCTGACTTTTCCAATGTTGGTGCCGGCTTCTTTGTGACGACTTTTCTGCTGTATCCACTGGTCGCGGCAATGGCGGTAGTACGCATCCATCGTATCTACCTTGCACATGAGTACATGCATTCTGCTTTAGATGTAATGCGATTGTCGATGCGTGAGCTGCGCTTTATTGGCTGGTGGATTTTGTTTGGTTTGTCGATGATGTTTACATTGGCGCTTCCTATATTCATCGTCACCTTTTTGTATGCGGCAGAAGGTGGAGAAGCGAGTGAGTTAACTTTCACTATCATTACCTTACTTGCCAGTATCCCGGGTCATTGGATCCTTTCGCGTTGGTCGTTAGTTTTGCCAGCGACGGCGCTAGATCGTGAACCTAGAAGCCTTGGCGACGCATGGAGACAGAGTAAGCCTTATAACAAACAGATATTTGTCTTGATGGGGCTCATTCCTCTGTTCGTTGGCGCTGTTAACCAGTTCATTTTTGCCGAGTTTAATCACATATTGGCATTTGTTGTGTCTGGTGTGATCTTCGGTATTTTTGGCGCTTACCAAATAGCACTTTTGTCTTTAAGCTACCGAACGATCCTGAACATTGAGCGTGCTAAATTTAAAGGTGTGCCTGACTCTCAAAGCGACGCTTGTGAGTTTCGTGGTTAATTGAACCTCATACTTGCCCCATGATTACTGATGGTTCGTGGGGCATGCTTCCAACTTCTTTTTCTCTCCTAATAACCCAAACCTCTTCGTAAACCGTAAATACCCATGAATAATTCGTGGCTGAAGGTGACCTTGCACACAGCTTATACTGTTGGTTAGGAAGTCGTTTATTAAGGAACCGCTATGTCCGTTTGGGAAGGTGTGAATTTTACCCATCGATTCAGTGAACTGCCGTCGGCATTTTTTACCTATGTTACGCCGCAGCTTTTAGATAACACTCGCTGGGTGGTGTGGAATGGTGAGTTCGCGCAGCAATTTGGTTTACCTACAATCGAAAACGAAGAGTTGTTGAATGTGTTTGCAGGACAAAAAGAATTTGCGCCATTTGCTCCTCTGGCAATGAAGTACGCGGGTCATCAATTTGGTGTGTACAACCCGGACTTGGGTGATGGTCGTGGCTTGCTGCTCGCTGAAATGCAACACCAAGATGGCACTTGGTTCGACATTCACCTCAAAGGGGCCGGCCTTACACCTTATTCTCGAATGGGTGATGGCCGAGCGGTATTACGTTCTACGATACGCGAATATCTGTGCAGTGAAGCCATGGCAGGGCTTGGCATTCCCACTACCAGAGCGTTGGGTATGATGGACAGTGATACACCCGTTTATCGCGAGAAGATGGAATATGGCGCACTACTGATTCGTGTTGCAGAAACCCACATCCGTTTTGGTCACTTCGAGCACTTCTTCTACACCAACCAACTTGCGGAGCAAAAGCTGCTCGCTGACAAAGTGATTGAGTGGCATTTCCCTGAGTGCTCCCAAGCGGAAAAGCCATACGCAGCCATGTTTGAGTCCGTTGTGGAGAAAACCGCAGAGATGATTGCGTACTGGCAAGCTTATGGTTTTGCCCATGGCGTAATGAATACCGACAACATGTCGATTCTGGGGCAAACCTTTGATTACGGGCCGTTTGGCTTCCTCGATGACTACGATCCTAATTACATCTGCAACCACTCGGATTACCAAGGTCGTTACGCCTTTGAACAGCAACCGCGTATTGCACTGTGGAATCTCTCTGCTTTGGCGCACTCCTTGTCGCCTCTTGTACAGAGAGAAGATCTTGAGGGCACCTTAGGGAAATTTGAAGTGCGTCTGAGTCAAAAATTCAGTGAGTTGATGCGTGCCAAACTCGGTCTTCACACTAAGGTGGACGAAGACGGCCGCTTGTTCGAAGCCATGTTTGAATTGTTGAACCAAAATAAAGCTGACTACACTCGCTTCTTCCGTGAGTTATCTAACCTCGACATGAAGTTGCCTCAAGCTGTGATTGATTTGTTTATTGATCGAGAAGCGGCAAGTGCATGGGTAGACTTATATCTCGCTCGTTGTGAATTAGAAGTGGACGAGCACGGTGAGCACGTATCAGCACAAACTCGCTGTGAAAAGATGCGTCGAACGAATCCGAAATACATCCTACGTAACTACCTAGCTCAACTTGCCATTGATAAGGCAGAGGAAGGGGACTTCAGTGAAGTAAAACGACTGGCTGAGCTATTAAAGCGCCCTTATGATGAACAGCCCGAGTTTGATGATTATGCCAAGTTGCCTCCCGAGTGGGGCAAGAAGATGGAAATCAGCTGCTCTTCTTAATGTGTCATTTTCCACCCATCTCGTTGGCTCGTGTGGGTGGATTTGACCCCTTATCTTCATCCATGATTTCTCATTGTTATTTAAGTGGCTGACTAATAAAGAATAATTAACTTGGTCTGCAACTTGCTCTTTGTTGAACATCCGTACCCATTACCCTCTACCGATTTAGGTACTCATGGAAAGGATGGGATGTGATTCAACAAGGAGAATAATAATGTTTAAGCCTCTAACCCTATTGTCTGTTTCTGCTCTGGCTATCACTAGCTTTAACGCTGCCGCAAACTGCGATCCTGGTGAAACCGTGATCAAGTTCAGTCACGTAACCAACACAGATAAGCACCCAAAAGGCATTGCTGCTTCGTTACTGGAAAAGCGCGTGAACGAAGAGATGAATGGCAAAGTCTGTATGCAGGTTTTCCCTAACTCGACACTGTACGATGATAACAAGGTGCTTGAAGCGCTACTTAATGGTGATGTTCAACTCGCTGCCCCTTCTCTTTCAAAGTTTGAGAAATTCACCAAGAAGTACCGCATCTTTGACCTTCCTTTCCTATTCGAGGATGTGGCGGCTGTTGACCGTTTCCAAAACTCGGAATCGGGTGAAAAGCTGAAAAACGCAATGAAACGACGTGGTCTACAAGGTTTGGCTTTCTGGCATAACGGTATGAAGCAAATGTCTGCCAACAAGCCACTGATGGTGCCAAGCGATGCAGAAGGCTTGAAGTTCCGTGTACAAGCTTCAGACGTACTGGTGGCTCAGTTCGAACAGCTTGGTGCAAACCCACAAAAGATGTCTTTCAAAGAAGTGTACGGTGGCCTTCAAACTAAGGTTATCGATGGTCAAGAAAATACATGGTCGAACATTTACGGTAAGAAATTCTTCGAGGTACAAGATGGCATTACCGAAACCAACCACGGCATTCTGGACTACCTAGTGGTGACATCGAACGACTTCTGGAAAAACCTGCCAGACGATCAGCGTGAACAGCTAAACACCATCATTCAAGAAGTGACGGCTCAACGTAACGCTGAGTCAACCAAAGTGAACCTAGCAAACAAGAACAACATCATCGAAGCGGGTGGTGTGGTACGCACCCTAACGCCAGAACAGCGCCAAGAGTGGGTAACTGCACTGCAACCTGTGTGGAAGAAGTTCGAGAAAGACATTGGTTCAGACCTTATCGATGCAGCACTCGCATCCAACCAATAATCCGCTCGCCCAAGCTCTTTGGGTGAACAAATAAAAATACAAAGCACTACGATTGGCCCTCGTGTACTCATTCATGGGGAAGAGGGCCCTTTTCTCCCAATAATGACGTGATGTAATTATGGAACAGACTTTTTTTGCCAAGGCAGGGCGAATCACTGACGCCATTGAAGAGACGCTAATCGCGTTCTTTCTTGGCGCGATGACATTGCTGACATTTGCCAATGTGATTTTTCGCTATGTCTTCAACGACAATATTCTTTGGGCGCTGGAACTGACGGTGTTCATGTTCGCATGGATGGTGTTGGTAGGCGCATCTTATGGTGTGAAGAAGCATTTTCACATCGGTGTCGATGTCATTATCAATATGGTGTCTGAGCCGAAACGAAAAATCCTCGCACTGCTCGCAGCCGCTGGTTGCCTAGCGTTTTCTATTCTGCTTTTGGTTGGCTCCTGGAATTACTGGTATCCGTTTGTCACTGAGCGAGCGTGGTATGAAACCGACGATATTCCGATGCCAGAGATGTTTCAGTTTCTCGCCGACTGGCTCAATGAAGGTGAGCGCTACGAGAAGCTGCCTCGCTTTATTCCCTATTTTGCTTTGCCCCTTGGTATGGCGCTACTCACTTTCCGTTTTGTACAAATCACTTGGCAGATCGCAACAGGCAAACTGGATCGCTTGATTGCAGGCCATGAAGCAGAGGAAGAGTTAGAAGCGTTAAAAGAAGAACTCAGTGAAGCCGCAGATGCGATTCCGAATGGTTCTTCATCATCAGATCGCAAGGAGCAATAAATCATGGATATTCTGTTTTTATTCTTGATGGTGATTGGCTTCATGCTGATCGGTGTGCCAATTGCTGTCTCGCTGGGTCTTTCCAGTATTCTTTTCTTACTAATGCACTCGGATGCGTCTTTGGCTTCCGTTGCCCAAACACTGTTTAACGCGTTTGCTGGCCACTACACTTTGTTAGCGATTCCTTTCTTTATTTTGGCCTCAAGCTTTATGTCTACCGGCGGCGTTGCTAAGCGCATTATCCGCTTTGCAATTGCTATTGTCGGCTGGTTTCGCGGCGGCTTAGCCATGGCATCGGTCGTGGCATGTATGATGTTTGCTGCGCTATCGGGCTCGTCTCCTGCAACGGTAGTGGCGATTGGTAGCATCGTTATCGCTGGTATGATCAAGAATGGTTACTCGAAAGAGTTTGCGGCGGGTGTTATCTGTAATGCGGGTACGCTAGGCATTTTGATCCCACCTTCGATCGTGATGGTGGTGTATGCTGCCGCAACGGATGTGTCGGTTGGGCGTATGTTCCTCGGTGGTGTTATTCCAGGCTTGCTCGCGGGTGTGATGTTGATGATCGCTATTTATATTGCCGCGAGAATCAAGAACCTGCCAAAACAGCCTTTCGTCGGTTGGAAAGAAACCTTCGATGCCGCCAAAGACGCAAGCTGGGGTTTATTGCTGGTGGTTATCATCCTTGGTGGTATCTACGGCGGTATCTTTACGCCAACAGAAGCTGCTGCGGTCGCTGCAGTGTATTCATTCTTCATTGCTAACTTTGTCTACAAAGACATGGGGCCATTTGCCGACAAGCAGAATACCAAGCCTGCATTGGTTAAGATCTTCCAAACTTTTGTTCATAAAGATACCAAGCATACGCTTTATGAAGCCGGCAAACTGACCATCATGCTGTTGTTCATCATTGCTAATGCCTTGATTCTTAAACACGTGCTTACCGAAGAACGCATCCCGCAAATGATCACCGAATCTATGCTGTCAGCGGGTCTTGGGCCGATAACCTTCCTAATTGTGGTCAACGTGTTGCTGCTGATTGGCGGTCAGTTCATGGAACCGTCTGGCTTGCTCATCATCGTCGCACCGTTGGTGTTCCCAATCGCGATTGCACTGGGTATTGACCCGATCCACCTTGGCATCATGATGGTGGTGAACATGGAGATAGGCATGATAACGCCACCGGTAGGGCTCAACTTGTTTGTGACGGCTGGGGTAGCGAAGATGTCGATGATGAATGTGGTGAAAGCGGCACTGCCATGGGTGGCGGTGATGTTCCTCTTCCTCATTATCGTAACGTACGTGCCTTGGGTATCCACTTGGCTACCAACGACGTTGATGGGACCAGAAATCATCACCAAGTAGCGACATAGAAAGTAAACCTAATTCGCTGTTGATGAAAACCAAAAGAGGTGTGACTACTCACACCTCTTCGTCTATTGATTTGTAGGTAGGTCTGCGCGGGTCAGGCTTTACCCGACGCTCGTAACCATGCCACTTCTTTTTGTTCTTACGCCGGTCTTCTCCCGAACGCCTCTCTTCTTGATAATGCCCATCGATCATCACGGTATCGGTGATAACGGGGATTCTAATTTTCTCTGTCATATCCGTATGAACCATCAATCCGTTGTTACAAAAAGTATGATTCAAGTTGGATATAACGACAAACCGTAAACGGCGTTTTATTTATATAGATCCTTATCTATCTGATAGCGTTGCATTTTGTCGTACAGGGTTTTTCGAGGCACATTCAATTGTTCCATGGTTTGTTTGATACTGCCGCTGTTCTCTAGTAATGCGCTTTCTATCGCGGCTTTTTCAAATTCTGCCACTTGTTCAGCAAGGCTAGATGAAGATGAAGATGAAGATGGAGAGGTCGAGGCGGTATCTCCCAATTGGATTAATTTACCCAGTAGGACAAACCGTTCAGCCGCATTTCGTAGTTCGCGCACATTACCCGGCCAATCATGCGCCATTAATTGAGCCAAATCTTGTGAGGAGAGGCTAGGAGAGGTTTTGCCGTAACGAGACGCGGCAACCAATAAAAAGTGATGGAACAGCGCAGGAATGTCCTCTTTACGCTGGCGCATTGGTGGTAGATCGAGCGTGACCACATTAAGGCGATAATAGAGATCCTGACGAAATGCACCTTCCTCTGCGGCTTGTTTTAAGTCGACCTTGGTTGCGGCAATCACGCGAATATCCAACGGCAGCAATTCGTTAGAGCCAACACGCTCAATCACTCTTTCTTGAAGCACTCGTAGCAAACGGATTTGTGCCTGAATCGGCATCGATTCGATTTCATCCAAAAACAGTGTGCCGCCCTGAGCAAATTCAAACTTACCAATTCGACGGCTTTCTGCTCCGGTAAACGCACCTTTCTCGTGCCCGTACAACTCGCTCTCAATCAGGTTTTCCGGTACGGCGCCGCAGTTTACGGCGACAAAGTTATGGTTGCGACGAGCGCTTTGTTCGTGCAATGAACGGGCTATGAGCTCTTTACCTGTGCCCGTTTCTCCAAACAGCAAGATATCCGCATCGGTATCGGCAATGTGAGTGATAGTTTCACGCAGCATTTGTATACTTGCGGTTTCGCCAATGATTCGCGGACCAAGGGTTTTACTGGCTTTGAGTGACTGGCGCAGTTTTTCGTTTTCATTGGTTAGCTTGCGCTTCTCGATTGCCCGCTTAACGGTTTCTACCAAATGTTCTGGCGCAAAAGGTTTCTCAATAAAGTCGTAAGCGCCTTGATGGAGGGCTTGCACTGCCATAGAAATATCACCATGTCCGGTGATCATGATGACGGGTAGGTTGGAGTCGCGCTGAGTGATTGTGGTCAGCAAATCCATACCAGAAATGCCCGGCAAACAGATATCGGTGACCACGACGCCAACTTCTTCGCCTTGCTGCATGGCAATTAAAGCCGATTCTGCATCCGGGAAAAACTTGGCATCGATGTCCGCCAGTTCAAAGGTTTGCTCGATGGCGAGTCTGAGATCGGCTTCGTCGTCAATAAAAAACACCTGACACATGCTCTCATCCTTCTGGTTGTGCGGCGATTGGTGAAACAATAGGTAAGCAGAGTGAGAATCGAGCACCGCCTTGTTCTCGATTCTGAGCGCTTAGTTTGCCGTTCATTCCGGCTAAGATTTGTTGTGAGATAGAAAGCCCCAACCCCAAGCCATTTTGTTTGTTGGTGAGGAAAGGTTCACACAGTTCTGAAAGGGTAAAATCGCCAAGTCCTGTGCCGTTGTCATCCACATGAATCCAGACGAGTTTGGCCTCTCTGTCTTGCTCTACAGAGAGCACAACTTGTTTGTCGTCATGCTCCTTAAGCGCCTCTATCGCATTGGTGAGCAAGTTTACTAACACTTGTTCTAACTGGATGGTATTGATCTGCACCTCTACATCCTGCTCTAGCAAATTCGTATCCAAGGTTACGCGAGCTGATTTTAGTGCTGGCTTCATCAACTCTTTTACTGAAGCGATAACCGGCAATAGATGAGTGCGTACCAATTCATTGCCACTGGTTTTCTTCGCGAATGAGCGCAACTGCTGACTGATGTTCGCCATCCGTTCGGTAAGGGCAGAAATGCGAGTGAGGTTGTCCTCGACACGTTCGAACTTTTCCTTCTTTAGGAACAATTTTCCGTTCTCAGCAAAACTGCGAATGGCTGCTAATGGGTTGTTGAGCTCATGGCTGATGCTGGCTGACATTTGCCCCAACACCGCCAGTTTCGCTGCTTGCATCAATTCATCTTGGGTTAGACGAAGGGTTTGTTCGGTTTCAATGCGTTGAGCAATCTCTGCTTGCAACTCGGCCGTTCGTGCCATCACTTGATATTCCAGCTTTTGATTGGCTTCTTGTTGAATCCGTTCCAGTTGAAGGTGACGCTGTTGGCGGTGATAGACAAGTTGACCAACCAAAAACAACACAGTGAAGACCAGCGTCAAGACGAGCAAATAGCCCATCGTTATCCATACCACGGACTGCTTTGGAGACAATACTCGAATCGTGAGTTTGAGATCTTTCAAAGGAAGAGAAGAGATCACTAAGGTGCCTTTATTGTATGGGTAGCCTTGCTTCGCCTCTGTGTGGGTTAACCCCATGTCGCCAACAAAACCTAGAGATTCAATCGTGGTATCTAAATACTGGCGACTGGCCCAAACTTCAGCAGCTTTTGGTTCGTCGAGTGGTTGTAAGCTTTTGAATAGCCAATCACTACGACTGCTCATAAAAATAATGCCGTTTGGGTCACTCGCAACAAAGATGCTTTTCGGCTGCTGCCAATTGTCTTCTATCTTGCTTAAATCCATTTTGACTACAACGACGCCTAAAACGCCTCCTGCATACACAAGAGGATAGGAATAGTAATAGCCTCGCTTTCCTGAGGTAGAACCCAGAGCATAGTATTCCGCTCGCTGACCAATGATCGCCTGTTTGAAGTAAGGACGGAAAGCGAAGTTGCGGCCAATAAACGAACGCTCCTTACGCCAGTTACTGGCTGCGATCGTTGTGCCCCATTTGTCGATCAAATAAGTGTCCGCCGCAGCAATAACATCATTGACGGACTCTAAGTACCGATTAGTGATTTCTAGCTGTGCGCTGTTGTTCGGATTGAGCAGTGCTTCAACCAAAGGTTCGTCTTTTGAAAGTAGGTGAGGGATGTGGGCGTACTTGTCTAACTTATTTTGAATGTGGCTAGAAAAACGTTCCAATTGGGATTGGTGTTTATCGAGCAAGGACTGGTAGCTGGCATTCCAAACCCAATGTCCGCCGGCGAACGCGCAAAGGAAATAGAAGGCGAAAAAAATCAGTAGAATACGGTTTCTTTGCGACATCTTTACGCTCCTTGCTACCTTCCCTTTTACCACATAAGAAAATGTTAATGGTTTGTAGGAATGAATAGGGATTTAGTTTCCAACTCTGTGGAGTAAAACAAGAGCAAGATCTCTTTTTAGGCTTTTCAATAAAAAAAGCTGTCGATTCTCTTGAAAAAGTCGCTATTGTCCCCATTCTAGATATGCTGGCAGCGTTGAAGCGGTATTCAAATCGCATTTTTCGCTATTTTTTGAGTCGGTATTCGAGAATTTAGCGCAGACAATGTCCACATAGTGGCTATTGGCTCGACAGGGTTGCGACAGATCGCTAGAATGTCGCGTCTAAAAATTCTGTCCTGAGGCTAATAGGAGATACCTTTGGTGATGACGCCGAAGATATCACTGATTAGTCCGGTGTTGAGATTCAGCATCGATACTCGATTTTAAATTAGGTGTTCGGACAGGACACTACACAAGGATGAAGCGTGAACTCAAAGAGTCTCGCTCATACGCTCGGGAAGACCGGGCCACTTTAGAGGTTTATATATAATGCAAGTTACTGTTGAAACGCTAGAAGGCCTAGAGCGCCGTCTAAACATTACTGTTCCAGCTGCAAACATCGAAGACGCTGTAACAGCTGAACTACGCAACATCGCTAAAAACCGTCGTTTCGATGGTTTCCGTAAGGGTAAAGTGCCTCTAAAAATGGTTGCTAAGATGTACGGCAAAGCAGTACGTCAAGACGTTCTTGGTGAAGTTATGCAACGTCACTTCATCGAAGCGATCGTAAAAGAGAAAATCAACCCAGCTGGCGCTCCAACTTTCGCTCCAGTTGAAAACAACGAAGGCGCAGATCTAGTATTCACTGCAACTTTCGAAGTTTACCCAGAAGTTGAACTAAAAGGCCTAGAAAGCATCACTGTTGAAAAACCAACAACAGAAGTTAACGATGCAGACGTAGAAGAGATGATCGAAACTCTACGTAAGCAACAAGCTACTTGGGCAGAAGTTGAAGAAGCTGCAGAAGCTGGTAAGCGCGTAAGCATCGACTTCGTTGGTTCTATCGACGGTGAAGAGTTTGAAGGCGGTAAAGCTGAGAACTTCCCACTAGAAATGGGCGCTGGTCGCATGATCCCAGGTTTCGAAGACGGTATCGAAGGTAAAACTAAAGGTATGGAATTCGAAATCGACGTAAACTTCCCAGAAGATTACCACGCTGAGAACCTAAAAGGTAAAGCAGCTAAGTTCGCAATCAAAGTGAACAAAGTTGAAGCTCGTGAACTACCAGAACTAAACGACGAGTTCGTTTCTAAGTTCGGTGTTGCTGAAGGCGGCGTTGAAGCACTTAAAGCTGAAGTTCGTAAGAACATGGAGCGCGAACTTAAGCAAGCTGTTAAGAACCGCATCAAAGAGCAAGCTATCGACGGTCTAGTTGAGCAAAACGAAATCGACGTACCAGCTGCACTTATCGACCAAGAAATCCAAGTTCTTCGTCAACAAGCTTCTCAACGCTTCGGTGGCAACCCAGAAGCAGCTGCACAGCTTCCACGTGAACTGTTCGAAGAGCAAGCTAAACGTCGCGTTGTAGTTGGTCTTCTTCTAGGTGAAGTAATCAAGTCTGAAGAGCTAAAAGCTGACGACGAGAAAGTAAAAGCGCTAATCGAAGAGATGGCAACAGCTTACGAAGATCCATCAGAAGTTATTGCTTACTACGAGCAAAACGAGCAAATGATGAACAACATGCGTAACGTTGCTCTAGAAGAGCAAGCAATCGACGCGATCATCGCTAAAGCACAGGTTACTGAGAAAGAAGTAAGCTTCAACGAGCTACTTAACCAACAACCTGCTGCTTAATAAGCAATATCTTGCGTAGAAGGTTGACTTAACGTCGACTATTCTGCTAACAATGGTCCGTATGATACACATCATCCGGGCCATTTATTTTAGGGACATAAGAATATGAGCTACCAAGAAAAAAATGCAATGTCGCCAATTATTGACGCGCTAGTGCCAATGGTGGTTGAACAAACTTCCCGCGGCGAACGCTCTTACGACATTTACTCACGCTTGCTTAAAGAGCGCGTGATCTTTTTAACCGGTCAAGTGGAAGACCACATGGCAAACCTTGTCGTGGCTCAGCTACTTTTCCTAGAATCTGAAAATCCAGATAAAGATATTTTCCTATACATCAACTCACCAGGCGGCAGCGTAACTGCAGGTATGTCTATTTACGACACAATGCAGTTCATCAAGCCAAATGTGAGCACAGTATGTATGGGTCAAGCTTGCTCAATGGGTGCGTTCCTGCTTGCAGGTGGTGCGCCGGGTAAGCGTTACGTTCTGCCTAACTCACGTGTGATGATCCACCAACCACTTGGTGGCTTCCAAGGTCAAGCTTCTGATATCCAAATCCATGCTCAGGAAATCCTGACCATCAAGCAGAAGCTAAACAACCTATTGGCAGAGCATACAGGCCAGCCTCTTGAAGTGATTGAACGCGATACTGATCGTGATAACTTCATGTCGGCAGATCAGGCTGTAGAATACGGTATTGTGGATGCAGTGTTGAGCCACCGCGGCGAGTAATTTAGCCAGCGCATTTTGGCTAAATTTGATATACACTCATTCATAAAGAGTAAAGGCTAAGAGGTTAGCGAATGACAGATAAAAGCAAAGAAAGCGGCAGCGGCAAATTGCTGTACTGCTCTTTCTGTGGCAAAAGTCAGCACGAAGTTCGCAAGCTAATCGCAGGTCCGTCAGTTTACATTTGCGACGAGTGTGTCGACTTATGTAACGATATCATTCGCGAAGAAATCAAGGATGTTCTCCCTAAGAAAGAATCTGAAGCGTTACCAACGCCAAAACAGATCCGTGAACACCTTGATGACTATGTGATCGGACAAGATTACGCGAAAAAAGTGCTCGCAGTTGCGGTATATAACCACTACAAGCGTTTACGCAATGGTGATACAACGAGCGAAGGTGTGGAGCTTGGTAAGAGTAACATCCTTCTAATTGGTCCAACGGGTAGTGGTAAAACTCTGCTTGCTGAGACGCTAGCTCGATTCTTGGATGTGCCATTTACAATGGCCGACGCTACCACACTAACCGAAGCTGGTTACGTAGGTGAAGACGTTGAAAACATCATCCAGAAGCTTCTGCAAAAATGTGATTACGATGTAGCGAAGGCTGAACGCGGCATTGTATACATTGACGAAATTGACAAGATTTCTCGTAAAGCTGAAAACCCATCTATTACGCGCGACGTATCTGGTGAAGGTGTTCAGCAGGCGCTACTAAAACTTATCGAAGGTACGGTTGCATCGGTTCCACCACAAGGTGGTCGTAAGCATCCACAGCAAGAATTCCTACAAGTGGACACGTCTAAGATCCTGTTCATCTGTGGTGGTGCATTTGCTGGCCTAGATAAAGTGATTGAACAGCGTGTAGCGACAGGCACAGGTATTGGTTTTGGCGCAGAAGTGCGCTCTAAGAACGAAACCAAAACAGTCGGTGAACTATTTACTCAGGTAGAGCCTGAAGATCTAGTGAAATACGGCCTGATTCCTGAGTTTATCGGTCGTCTACCAGTAACAACAACACTGACAGAGCTTGATGAAGAAGCGCTAATTCAGATCCTATGTGAACCGAAGAACGCACTGACCAAGCAATACGCAGCATTGTTCGAACTAGAAGACGCTGAACTTGAGTTCCGTGAAGACGCACTACGTGCTATCGCTAAGAAAGCAATGGAGCGTAAAACGGGTGCTCGTGGTCTACGCTCAATCTTAGAAAGCGTTCTGCTAGAAACCATGTATGAACTGCCATCAGCGACGGACGTAAGTAAAGTCGTGATTGATGAATCAGTGATTAACGGTGAATCAGAACCATTGCTCATTTACAGCAACGCCGACAATCAGGCCGCTGGAGCAGAATAAATTCAGCCATGAATAGAAAGGAGGTAAGTAATTACCTCCTTTTTTTATTTCTCTTATTGAATCCAAATAATTAGACCCCATATACTGCCTTAAGTAATACGTTAAACGTGAAAGCGGAAGAGAGAATTATATGAACTTGGAACGTTCCGAGCGTATCGAGATCCCGGTATTACCTCTACGTGACGTAGTGGTCTACCCACACATGGTTATTCCATTGTTTGTTGGTCGTGAAAAATCGATTAGCTGTCTAGAAACAGCGATGGAAACAAACAAACAAGTTCTGCTTGTGGCACAAAAGCAAGCGGACACTGATGAGCCGACGGTTGACGACCTATTTGAAGTAGGTACGGTTGCAACCATCCTCCAACTTCTTAAGCTACCTGACGGCACGGTTAAAGTGCTGGTGGAAGGTCAGCAACGCGCGAAGATCAACCACTTTAAAGAAAGCGAATTCTTCCTTGCTGAGGCAGAGTTTGTGGTAACGCCTGAACTTGAAGAGCGTGAGCAAGAAGTGATTGTTCGCAGCGCTATCAACCAATTTGAAGGCTTCATCAAGCTAAACAAAAAGATCCCGCCAGAAGTGCTCACTTCGCTAAGCGGTATTGACGAAGCGGCGCGCCTAGCAGATACCATTGCAGCGCACATGCCTCTTAAGCTTGTAGACAAACAACAAGTACTTGAAATCATCGATGTAACTGAGCGTCTAGAGTTCCTTATGGGCCAGATGGAATCAGAAATCGATCTTCTTCAAGTTGAGAAACGCATCCGCGGTCGTGTTAAGAAGCAGATGGAAAAATCTCAGCGCGAGTACTACCTGAATGAGCAAATGAAAGCGATTCAGAAAGAACTTGGCGAGATGGAAGATGCTCCTGACGAGTTCGAGACACTGAAGCAAAAGATTGAAGAATCGAAAATGCCTCAGGACGCGCGTGAAAAGACAGAACAAGAGCTGCAAAAGCTTAAGATGATGTCTCCAATGTCTGCAGAAGCGACAGTGGTACGCAGCTACATCGATTGGATGGTGAGCGTGCCTTGGAACAAGCGTTCTAAAGTGAAGAAGAACCTTGCGAAAGCAGAAGAGATTCTGAACGAAGACCACTATGGCCTAGAGCGCGTTAAAGAACGTATTCTTGAGTACTTGGCGGTACAAAACCGTATCAACAAACTGAAAGGTCCAATCCTTTGTCTTGTTGGTCCTCCTGGTGTTGGTAAAACATCGCTAGGTCGTTCTATTGCAGCGGCAACGGGTCGTAAGTACACACGTATGGCACTAGGTGGTGTACGTGATGAAGCTGAAATCCGCGGTCACCGTCGTACATACATTGGTTCGCTACCAGGCAAACTTATTCAGAAGATGTCGAAAGTAGGCGTGAAAAACCCACTGTTCCTTCTGGATGAAATCGACAAGATGTCTTCAGACATGCGTGGCGATCCATCTTCAGCACTGCTTGAAGTTCTAGACCCAGAACAAAACAACGCGTTTAACGACCATTACCTAGAGGTAGATTACGATCTATCTGACGTTATGTTCGTTGCGACGTCTAACTCGATGGATATTCCTGGTCCTCTACTAGACCGTATGGAAGTGATTCGTCTGTCTGGTTACACAGAAGACGAGAAACTAAACATCGCAAAACGTCACCTTGTTGATAAACAAGTTAAGCGTAATGGTCTGAAACCAAACGAAATTACCATCGAAGATTCTGCAATCATCGGTATCATTCGTTACTACACGCGTGAAGCGGGTGTACGTAGCCTAGAGCGCGAGATTTCTAAGATCTGTCGTAAAGCAGTGAAAAACATCCTGCTGGATACGAGCTTGAAGTCAGTGACAGTTACGATGGAAAACCTAAAAGAATACTTAGGTGTTCAACGTCATGATTTCGGTAAAGCGGATGACAGCAACCGTATCGGTCAAGTAACTGGTCTAGCTTGGACACAAGTGGGCGGTGACCTTCTTACGATCGAAACGGAAGCGATGCCGGGTAAAGGTAAGCTAACGCAAACCGGTTCTCTTGGCGATGTTATGAAAGAGTCGATCCAAGCAGCAATGACGGTTGTTCGTTCACGTGCCGAGAAACTGGGTATCAACTCAGACTTCTACGAGAAACGTGATATCCACGTACACGTACCGGAAGGTGCGACACCAAAAGACGGCCCAAGTGCGGGTATCGCAATGTGTACAGCACTAGTTTCTAGCTTGACGGGTAACCCTGTAAAAGCAGAAGTGGGTATGACAGGTGAGATTACGCTACGTGGTGAAGTTCTACCTATCGGTGGTCTAAAAGAGAAGTTACTTGCGGCACACCGTGGTGGCATCAAAACTGTACTGATTCCGAAGGACAATGAGCGCGATTTGGAAGAGATTCCAGAAAATGTTATCGCGGATCTGCAGGTTATCCCAGTACAGTGGATCGACGAAGTTCTTAAAGTTGCACTAGAGCGAGACCCGACAGGCGTTGAGTTTGAGTCTCAAAAATAGTGATGTGCAGCAAAAATAAGTAAAACTTTACGCTGATAGGCCTAAAAAGGCTTGTCAGCGTTTTTTTTGGACGCTAAGTTAAGTTCGATAGCTTCCAGCCCTTGAAGAATAAGGGGTGGAGCATATTTTCTTAATTATGGAACGAACGTCATCACAAAAATAATCACAGATGACACAAAGGGGAAATCACAGTGAATAAAACTCAACTAGTAGAACAAATCGCAGAAAACGCAGACATCTCTAAAGCATCAGCTGGTCGCGCTCTAGACGCATTCATCGAAGCAGTAAGTGGTACGCTTCAGTCTGGTGATCAAGTTGCTCTTGTTGGCTTCGGTACGTTCAGCGTACGTACTCGTGCAGCACGCACAGGTCGTAACCCAAAAACTGGTGAAGAAATCCAAATCGCAGAAGCTAAAGTACCTTCTTTCAAAGCTGGTAAAGCTCTAAAAGACGCTTGTAACTAATTCTTTGTGTCACTGACACAAAGCTAGTTCTGCTGACGGCCATTGCATAACTTTTGCTCAAATACTCAAATTTGAACAAAAATTTACAAACTAAGAGCCGAACTTTTTTAAATTATGCGCATCCTACTGATGCGCATTTCTTTTTCTGATATTATCGCGACATTACATTTTCTATTAGAAGCAGTCGGCTTCAATTGTGGAGAGCAGTTAAATTATGATGGATCGACTACGCGAAGGCGTGAACAGCATCGCGGTCAAAATTATCCTTGGACTTATCATCCTATCTTTCGTATTTGCAGGTGTAGGTAGCTACATCGTTGGTGGCAACAACAACTCAGCAGCGAAAGTAGGTAACACCGAGATTGCTCGTGGTGAGTTCGAGATGGCATACCAAAATGAGCGCAACCGCATGCAAGCTCAATTGGGTGATTACTTCTCTCAAATGCTGGCTGACCCTGCATACGTTGAATCTTTCCGCAAATCTGTTCTAGATCGCATGATCAACGACGTGCTGCTTGACCAACAAGCAGAAGCGCTTGGTCTACGCATTAGCGATGCACAAGTACGTAGCATGATTCTAGACATGCCTCAGTTCCAATCTAACGGTCAATTTGATCAAGACATTTACCAAGCGTCTCTGCGTCGTGCTGGTTTCTCTCCAGACTCATTTGCAGAGTACATGCGCCGTGAATTGGTTCGTGAGCAACTATTGAACGCACTTCAAACGAGTGAATTCACACTACCTGGCGAAGTTCAGGCAGAAGGTAAACTGTTCACTCAAACTCGTGACGTTCGCACAATCACTATCGATTTGAATGAGTTTGCTAAGAAAGTAGATTTGACTGATCAAGAAATTCAAGATTACTACAAAGCAAACCCAGACATGTTCACTCGTCCTGAGCAAGTTAAAGTTGCTTACATTGAGCTTTCAGCTGAAGAGCTTAAGAAGCAAGTTCAAGTTTCTGACGAAGACGTTAAGAAATACTACGACGAGCACCTAGACAAGTACTCTACAGAAGAGCAACGTCGCGTAGCGCACATCTTAGTTGAGGGTGATGACGAAGCGAAAGCACAAGCGATTCTTGACGAGCTAAACGCAGGCGCTGACTTCGCAACAGTAGCGAAAGAAAAATCAGACGACTTTGGTAGCGCAGAAAACGGCGGCGACCTAGGTTGGATTGAGCGCGATGTAATGGACCCAGCATTTGAAGAAGCGGCATTTGCTCTTAAGAATCCAGGCGATATGACTGGTCTAGTGAAGTCTGACTTCGGTTACCACATCATCAAGCTTGAAGAGCTAAAAGGTGCGGTTGCTAAGCCTTACTCAGAAGTTGCGGCTGAAATCAAACAAGAGATGATTGACCAGAAAGCGGTTGATCAATTCTACGAACTACAAAACGAACTTGAAAAAGTGGCGTTTGAGTTCCCTGATTCTCTAGATGACGCATCTAAAGCTGTTGGCCAAAAAGTGAAGACAACAGACTTCATCTCTCAAGCTGACGCTCCAGAAGTGCTGAAGAACCAAGCGGTAATGCAAGCAATTCTAAGCCCTGAAGTGAAAGAAGATGGCCTAAACTCTGAAGCAATCGAAGTTGCACCAGAGCACATCATCGTTGTTCGCGTTGAAGATGCTCGTGATGAGACTGTACTTCCTCTAAACGAAGTGAAAGACCAAGTGGTTGCTGAGCTATCTCGCGTTAAAGGTGAGCAAGGCGCAATCGAACTAGGTACTAAAGTCGTTGCGGCTCTGAAAGAAGGTAACAAAGACATTCTTGCTGAAAACAACCTAGCGTTTGGTGAGCAAGAGTCTGTAGACCGTCGTTCTCCGCTAGCATCAACAGTATTTGCGATGGCGAAACCAGTCGATGGTAAGCCTGTTTACGGTCAATCTAAAGACCTAGAAGGTAACATCGTGGTTGTTGAGCTAGACGCGGTTCACGCAGAGCTAGACAGCGCTCTAGAAGAGCAAGTGGCGACACAAATGCAACGTGCGTCTTCTCAGCTAGACCTTTCTTCAGTAATCGCGGTACTGCGCGCAAACACTGACATTGAATACTTTGTTGTGAGCAACTAAGCATTACTGATGTAATTTGCATGTTAACTAAAACGGGTCGCATTAGCGGCCCGTTTTATTTTTGTCTGAACCAACTTCTATGACAGCAACACTTTTCCTAGAGTGATCCTCGTTTTTGATAATTCGATTTAAGGGAGGATACTCAGGTGAAATGGATGTTAACACTGTGCTTGCTGCTATTGGCGCCAATGAGCTGGGCGGAAGAAAGCAAGTCAGCAACGACAAAAACGGCCAAGTATGAAGGCATTGAAATTACCGTTAATGTGAATACGGCTACCGCGGAAGAAATTGCGACACTATTGAATGGTATTGGAACGAAAAAGGCGCAAGACATTGTTGAGTACCGCAACGAACATGGCCCATTTAAAACCGCAGCGGACTTAAGCAAAGTGAAAGGCATTGGTGAAGCGACGGTGAAAAAGAACCAAGATCGCATCTTACTTTGATTCACGCTTTGAGTTGAAAAGCGAAGTTCTGTTTCCTATTACTGCTTTCCCGAACCAAAGCGTTTTTCTGGTTCGGGATTTTTTGTTTTATCGAGGTTTGTGCTCACTCAGATTGAAGCGTATTAACCGAATATACGACGATGCGTTAGTTTTTCTAGCCAAGCCATGCCCATACCCCCGATAGCACCAAATAGGTGAGCATCAACAGCGACGCGAGCACCAATCATTGCCGCCGTGCTTGTTGAAGGGCCGTAGAACTGCTCCCAAGCGACTTTTGCAATTAAACCGCCTACCAGTACTAAACTGCTTCTTCTACCGTCGAAAACCTCTGCCAGAGCCCAGAAACCAAACAATCCGTGTAGAACTCCAGACAATCCAACGTAAACCGACATATTGGTGAATAAGTTCATTGCACCGACGAAGGTACATAGAACAAGAAAGACGATAGAGAAGTTACGCACCGAAGGGTGAAAGATGAATCCAATTACCCATAAGCCCGCTAAATTCATCCCTAGGTGAGCAAAGTTGGTATGCGTCAGATTTCCTGTTACGATTCGCCACCATTCGCCATGGCGTATGTTGTAAGCGTGCCATTCGGTTAGGCTTGCCATTGGTTCGAATTGCAGTATTAAACAGATAACGCTGATGATGCTCAGCAATGTATAAAGGTTCACTCTATGTCTCGTTATTGTTCTCAGTGTGGAAAGTCGCGCAAAGCTTGTATTTGCCAATGGATTGTACCGCTAGCAAACGAGGTTGAACTTATCATCCTTCAGCATACGAGTGAAGAACATCGTCCTCTTGGTACGGCACGGATTCTCAATTTGAGCCTAAATCATTGTACTTGCCTGATTGGAGAAGACTTTTCTGACAATGCAGCGTTGAACGCGTTGCTTGAGGACGACGCCTACCAATATTTCATTCTTTACCCTTCAGAACAATCGTTGTGCCTTTCAGAGTTGGCGACGGTTGGAGCGACGGCAGATAAGAAAATACGTTTGATTTTACTCGATGGTACTTGGAAGAAAGCTTACAAGATGTGGCAACTTTCGACCAACTTGCATGCCATCCCAACGGTTAAACTGCCAGAGGATCTGCAAGGTCATTACACCATTCGTAAGGCTCCTTCGAACAACAGCTTATCAACAGTGGAAGCAGGCTTTCATGCTCTGAGCTTGTTGGAGTCTGGGAAAGATTTCACGCCTTTGCTAACGGCGTTTGAGAAGATGATTGAATTTCAAATCGCCCAGATGCCTCCGGGCGTATTTGAAAAGAACTATCTGAAAGACGAGTAGCGAAGCGATAGAGTACTTCTCTAAAGGACTATTGAAGAGAACAACTGTCGATGCAGCTTTTGTGCGTGGCCATCGGTCATTGCTGAGATGTAATCTGCAATCACGCGCATCTTTGTACTTTCGCAGCTTGCTTCTTGCCATAGTGAGCGAGTGTGCGGTGGTAGCAGACGCTCAGGGTCCGCACTTAGAGCTTCAAACAAATCCATGATGATCTGCTGGCCTTTGTACTCTACGATCTGCACTTGATGCACTTGAATCACATATTGGCTCACGAAGTGTTTGAGTACTTCTAGTGCTTTGGCCATGTGTGGCTCTAAACAGGCATTCCAAGCTAAGAGCGGGTTATTGAACGGTTCATCCACCACTTTGATTGAGATACTGGTCAACAGCGCATTCACCATGCCACCAATCGCATCTTTACGCTCATGATGTTTACCACTAAACAGCATTTGGCCGATAGAACCAATGTGCTCCTCAAACCACGGGTCACCACAATCCGCTAATTGACTGGCTGCGCCTTCTTGCCATTGCTGACGAGTGACCATGCCAAGCACTATCGCATCTTCCAAATCATGCACGCCGTAAGCGATATCGTCCGCAAGTTCCATGATCGAGCAGTCGAGCGATTTAAAGCGAGTTTTACAGTGTTCTAAGTCTGATTCCGGACGACAGCGCATTTGACTCAACAGGGCTTTGTCATTGTCCGTCAGTGGTGCAATGACCCAATCAAACAAGTCTTTATCACAGTCATAAAGGCCTTTTGCGGGGCTCCAGTCTTTGGCTTTGAGTTTGCGTTGATGCTCGACAGGCTCGGGCGTGCAAAGTGCTCTTGTTTGACTCAGCAGTGCAGGGTATTTAATCAAACCGAGTAAGGCGCGGCGTGACAAGTTCATGCCAAAGTGTTCGGTGTAAGGTTCTAGCTTGGTGACAATACGAAACGTCTGGGCATTGCCTTCAAAGCCGCCATGTTCACGCATCATGTAGTTCAGCGCGACTTCGCCACCGTGACCATAAGGCGGATGACCGATATCGTGTGCCAAACAGAGCGAATCAATCAAACTGTCTGAAGGCAGCAAATCTCGGAATTCTGGTTGTTTCTTTTTCAGTTGAGCCACAATGCCCGTACCCAATTGTGCTGCTTCAAGAGAGTGAGTCAGGCGAGTACGGTGAAAGTCTTCTAAGCTGTTGCCGTGGACTTGAGTTTTCGCTTGTAGGCGACGAAATGCCGCAGAGTGCAGTATACGAGCGCGATCTCGCTGATAAGGACTACGATGATCGTCACGGCGGATTTTATGTTCATCATCATGGCGTTCTTGCCACAAGGCATCTAATTCAAACGACACTTTTCTCTCCATCAACTAACTGATTTCATCCAGCGATAATTCAAAACTTGGGGCAAAGGTATGAAGGAAGAATTCCATTTCTGGTGTTTTGCGTTCTTGCAGTGTGATGTCTAGGCGCTTTTTAGCCAAGGCAAACTCGTGGTTACCTGCGCTCAGTTCTTCGAGGCATTTTAAGTACGCACAGATGGAGTCGGCTTGCTTAACGATCAAGGCATCTTCTTCATGTGCCGAGTGTGAAAGCAGATACGGTGCAAAATCGTCTTGGAATTCTTCTGGCAGCATGGATAGTAGCTTTTGCTCGGCTGCTGCTTCTATCTTTTTATATTCTTTAGAAATTTCTGGGTTGTAATACTTAACTGGGGTTGGAAGGTCACCCGTTAATACTTCACTGGAGTCATGGTACATCGCAAGAATAGCAATGCGTTCGGGATTCAGTTTACCGCCAAACTTTTTGTTTTTGATTAGGGCAAGGGCATGAGCAACAAACGCGACTTGCAAGCTGTGTTCAGAAACGTTTTCTGGTGATACTGAGCGCATTAAGGGCCAGCGTTGGATTAGCTTCATTCGTGCCAAGTGGGCGAAAAAATGGCTTTCTTTCATTGCTGTCTCCAATTTTGATTCTGATACAAAAAAAGGAGCTCACTAGGAGCTCCTCTAAGCATATGAGAGATCAGCAGTAATTACTACTGGCTATACGTTGATAGGAAACGCTCAAAGCGGCCAATCGCGGTTTCAAGATCTTCTACGTGCGGCAGGGTAACGATACGGAAGTGATCCGGTTTCGGCCAGTTAAAGCCTGAGCCCTGTACGAGTAGCACTTTTTCTTGCTTCAAGAAATCGAGCACCATCTGCTGGTCATTCTTAATGTTGTACATTTTGGTGTCGATTTTCGGGAACAAGTACATAGCACCTTTCGGTTTCACACAAGAAACCCCAGGGATCTGGTTGATCAGCTCGTAAGCACGGTTACGTTGTTCAAGCAAACGACCACCCGGCAAGATCAGCTCATTAATACTTTGGTAGCCACCCAATGCGGTTTGAATCGCGTGTTGCATCGGTACGTTGGCGCACAAACGCATTGACGAAAGAAGCTCAAGACCATTGATGTAACCTTGCGCCAGATGTTTAGGGCCGGTTAGGAACATCCAGCCGCCACGGAAGCCACAAACACGGTATGCTTTTGATAAACCGTTGAAGGTCATCACTAGCACATCTTCTGTTAGGGTCGCGACTGAGGTGTGTGTTGCTCCGTCGTAAAGCACTTTGTCGTAGATCTCGTCAGCGAAGATGATCAGGTTGTGTTGGCGGGCAATCTCGATAACTTCTAGTAGAAAATCACGACTGTATACCGCACCCGTTGGGTTGTTTGGGTTGATCAGAACAATACCACGCGTTTTTGGGGTGATTTTCTTTTTGATGTCTTCTAGATCAGGATACCAGTCTGCGCCTTCATCACAGATGTAATGCACAGGTTTACCACCAGACAGAGCAACAGATGCGGTCCACAGTGGGTAGTCTGGTGCTGGGATCAGCATTTCATCGCCATTGTTCAATAGCGCTTGCATTGCCATCACGATTAGCTCTGAAACGCCGTTACCTACGTATACATCTTCAACATCTAGTGAGCGGATGCCTTTACGTTGGTAATGTTGTACAACGGCTTTACGCGCAGAGTAGATGCCTTTGGAATCACAGTAGCCTTGAGAAGTTGGTAGATTGCGGATTACATCTACTAAAATCTCATCAGGGGCGTCAAAACCAAATGGGGCGGGGTTACCAATGTTTAGCTTTAGGATTTTATGCCCTTCTTCCTCCATGCGCTTAGCATGTTTGAGTACAGGACCCCTAATGTCGTAGCAGACATTGTCGAGTTTTGACGACATCCCGATATTTTGCATTGTATAATTCCTAAAAAATCGTTAATTTCTTTATTAAAGTACAATAATTTGTTTTTTATTAGAATAAAAATCTGTAAATTATCCGTTTAGTGGCTAACTTTTGTCCTGTTGGTATCACAGGATTTTGCAAAAGATCGCATACGACCTTGATTTGCTTTGGGTCTAAACTTAGAGTAGCCGTCAGTTATCCCTTATCCTCATAGACTTCGAGGTTGATTTGTCACAGTTCCATCAAGCCGTAAAGAGAATTATCGAGCGAGTTCAGCAAACGGAAGGCAATCAAACACGTTTAGTCGAGCCACTCAGCGAGAAACCCAATTTCGCGTTTATTGACTGGCTTGAAGCACAACCACTTTTTCCCAAGTTTTACTGGCAGTCCCGTGATACTCGTGAAGAAGTTGTTGCCCTAGGTCAGCTCCATTCATTTGTTGAGCCAGGACCTGCCTATACGATCCTTGGCGAAGGCCAACGCGTATGGGGTGGGCGTTCATTCGATGGTCAGCACGAGAAAAATCGCCGCTGCATGCCGTCTTTCTTCTTTCTACCGCAAATCGAGTTGATTCGCTTCGATCAGCAATGGTCGCTTGCAGTGAATATCTCAGAAGATAAGACCCGTACATTAGCAGGCTTGAAAAAGCTGGTTTGTGATGTGCCTATGCTTGCGCCAATTTCTTCTCATATTCGTTCTATTGATCATGCGCCAACAGAGCCTCAATGGAATGATTTGGTAGAGAAAGTACTGACAGGCATTGAGAACGACGATTTCAAAAAAGTCGTTTTAGCTCGCAAATCAACAGTTCGCTTAGATTCGACACTTTCTGCTGCGCAGCTCCTGAAAGCGAGTTACCTAAATAACCACCATAGTTTCCATTTCCTACTGAGCTTAGACAGCAAACACAGTTTTATGGGCTCTACTCCTGAGCGCCTGTATTCACGTGTTGGGCATGAACTCCACACTGAAGCATTGGCAGGCACGATTGGTCGTGGTGACAATGCAACGCAAGATATGGAGCTAGCAAACTGGTTATCTCAAGATTCAAAGAACCTGAACGAAAACCAGTATGTGGTGGATGATATTGTTGATCGCTTGTCGCCACATTCAGAGAGCGTTGAAGTAGAAAAAGAGCCTCGACTTGTTCGTCTAAGAAAAGTCCAACACCTTAAGCGTAATATTCATGCGGATCTGAAAGCAGGCATCAACGGTGTTCAATTGCTTTCAGCTTTACAGCCAACCGCCGCGGTAGCCGGTTTACCGCGTAAAGAGTCGATGCAATTTATTTTGGATAATGAGCCGTTTGCACGCGGCTGGTATGCAGGCTCTATGGGTTACATTAGCCATGAGCGTGCAGAGTTTTGTGTCGCAATCAGAAGCGCTTTGATCTTAGGCGATCAAGTCCAATTGTTTGCTGGCGCGGGTATTGTTCCGGGCTCCATTGCAGAACATGAATGGGCCGAGTTAGATAAAAAAATGTCGACGTTACTATCTCTTATTTCAGACCACCCACCGCTTGGGGTTGCATCATGAAGGCAGATCAAGCTGTATTGAATCGCATCTGGTCTGAAACCATCCTGACAGAATTGAACCGCTTTGGTGTGAACCACGTTTGTATCGCACCCGGTTCCCGCTCTACACCTTTAACGGTAGAGGTGGCAGATAGCCCAAATTTTACTATTCACACGCACTTTGATGAGCGTGGCTTAGGCTTTATGGCTCTTGGGCTTGCGAAGGCAAGTAAACAGCCGGTTGCGTTGATCGTGACCTCTGGTACCGCTGTCGCTAACCTTTTACCTGCTATTGCTGAAGCAAAACTGACGGGTGAAAAGCTGGTGGTGCTAACGGCAGACCGTCCGGTTGAACTGGTAGGTTGCGGTGCAAACCAAGCTATTAATCAATTGGGTATTTTTTCAGGACATGTCTCTGACAGCCTTAACCTGCCGAGTCCTACGCTATCAACTCCGTTGAACTGGTTGCTTACTTCTGTTGATGAGGTGATGTTTACTCAGCGCCTAAGAGGCAGCGCGGTTCACATTAACTGTGCGTTCCCAGAACCTTTGTACTCCAATACAGAAAAGAGCACCTATCAGGACTACCTTGATACCGTTGCCGGTTGGCGAGATAGCAAGGTGACGTATTGCCAGCGCTTTAACCCGAAAACCAGCAGTGCAATTCCAAGCTGTGGGGATAACAAAGGTGTGGTGGTCATTGGTAGTTTGCCACTGGTTCAGGCGCAAGCCGCACAAGCGTTTGCAGAGCAAATGGGCTGGCCAGTCCTTGCCGATCCGCAAAGCGGTGTGAGCTCGGATTGGGCGCACTTTGATTTATGGTTACAGAATCCGAAATTGGCAAGCCAACTGGATTGCTGTGACTTAATCGTGCAGTTCGGTAGTCGAATCATTTCTAAACGTTTTAATCACTGGTTAGAAAAACACGTAGCGCGCAATCAGCAAGGTGGTGACATTCAATATTGGTACGTATCGCCTCGATTAGAGCGAGATAACCAAAGTCACTTACCGCAATGGCACTGGGCAGAGCAGCCAAGCTCATGGGTTGAACGTACGACGGAGTTTTCATCAGAACACGCTGGTTGGGCAAATGAACTTGCCGCGGATATCAAACAGGTCACGCAACACGCGAAAGGCTTGTTTGCATCTGACCCTAAGAGTGAGTTGAGCGAGATTGCGTTAGCGATTGATGTGGCTGAGCGTGCTCAAGGTGTGGATCTGTTTGTTGGCAACAGTCTGTTTGTTCGATTGATCGACATGTTCGGCAAGCTTGATAACACAGAGGTTTTCACTAACCGTGGTGCGTCTGGCATTGATGGCCTGTTTGCAACGGCAAGCGGGGTACAACGCGCGCGCCAAAACCCGATGTTAATGTTTATTGGCGATACTTCTGCCTTATATGGGCTGAACTCATTGGCACTGTTTACGCACAACAAGTTGCCTTCGGTGTTGGTGATCACTAACAACGATGGTGGTGCGATTTTTGACTTACTGCCTGTACCGCAAGAGCATCGCGAGTCGTTCTATCAAATGCCTCATGGCTATGAATTTGAACATGCAGCGAAACAGTTTGGTTTACAGTATCGCAAACCGAACACGCTTGCTGAGTATCAATCTATAGTCTCTGAGCATTTTGCTAGCGGCGAAGGGGCGTTAGTGGTTGAAGTTCAAACGCCATCGAACCAAGCGGTAGAGCAGCTAAAATCCTTCAACAAGAATTTGCATGCTCTATTCTAAACGCTTCCCAGCAACGGAAAAGCACCAAAGTAGTACTTTGCCTACTCTGGTGTTTTTGCATGGCTTGCTTGGTAGCGGTGAAGATTGGCAAGCGTGTATCAACGCGTTACCCGAGTATGAACGTGTTACGGTTGACCTCCCTGGTCATGGGCACAGCCAATTTATTTCTTGCAGCGATCTGAATGATTGCTGCAAATTACTCAATTCCGCACTATCTTTATTATTTCCTTCGCAACAACCGCTTATCCTGATTGGTTACTCAATGGGTGGACGCATTGCTATGCATGGCCTTGCTCACCAATGTTTTCCAGATCTCAATATTTGTGGAAGCATTGTTGAAGGAGGAAACTTCGGGCTTCAAAGTGAGTCAGATAGACAGGCTCGATTCGAAAACGATTCGCGCTGGGCAAAGCGTTTCAAAACTGAGCCTCTTGCCTGTGTTTTGAACGATTGGTACCAACAGTTGGTCTTTTCTTCACTAAACCATGAGCAAAGACAAACATTGATTGCGAAACGAAGTGCTAATCTTGGTTCCGCGGTAGCGGACATGCTGATTGCAACGTCATTAGCGAAGCAATCTTATTTGCTCCCAGCTCTGCAACAGCAAGCGGTTCCACTGCATTATATCTGCGGCGAAAAAGACAAAAAATTTAGCCAACTGGCTGAGACAAGCGGGTTGGCGTATCGACAAATCGAAGGTGCTGGACATAACGTCCACCAAGAGCAACCACAGCGATTTGCGAGGCAAGTTAATCAAATAATTCATTCTCACTTTGAGTGAGAGCAACGAGAACAATGGGAATCACCATGGCTAAAACAGTAGGCATTTCTGAAGAAGAACTTTACGCTCCGGTTCAATGGAAAGATTGCAGCGAGAAATACGAGGACATTCATTACCATAAGTCTGTAGATGGTATCGCGAAAATCACTATTGCACGTCCTCAAGTGCGTAACGCGTTTCGTCCTCAAACGGTAAAAGAGATGATTGATGCGTTGGCAGATGCACGCTACGACTCTGGTGTTGGCGTGATCATTCTGACAGGTCTAGGTGAAGACGCATTCTGTTCTGGTGGTGACCAGAAGATCCGTGGCGACTACGGCGGTTACAAAGACGACCAAGGTACGCACCACCTAAACGTATTGGACTTCCAACGTGATATTCGCACTTGTCCAAAACCAGTGATCGCATCGGTAGCAGGTTGGGCTGTGGGCGGTGGTCACGTACTGCACATGATGTGTGACCTAACGATTGCGGCTGACAACGCTCAATTTGGTCAAACAGGCCCTAAAGTGGGTTCATTTGACGGCGGTTGGGGCGCATCTTACATGGCTCGTATCGTAGGCCAAAAGAAAGCTCGCGAAATCTGGTTCCTATGTCGTTTCTACAACGCTCAAGAAGCAGTAGACATGGGCCTAGTAAACACAGTAGTGCCACTAGCGGATCTAGAGACAGAAACCGTTCGTTGGTGTCGTGAAGTACTACAGCACAGCCCAATGGCACTGCGTTGCTTGAAAGCTGCGTTGAACGCGGACTGTGATGGCCAAGCGGGTCTGCAAGAACTGGCGGGTAACGCGACTATGATGTTCTACATGACAGATGAAGGCCAAGAAGGTCGTAACGCATTCAACGAGAAACGTCGCCCAGACTTCGACAAGTTCCCTCGTAACCCATAATCCGTATAGAAGAGGAGCCTTTGTGCTCCTCTGTTTCGTTTTTCGTCCTGAGCGTCTCGCCCTCTGGGAGACTAGCGAGTTCTCTCGTTAAAAAAGCTCAGAATATACGGCATTACATAGGATTCGAATTATGCGTAAAGCGAAGATTTACCGTTACTGTCTACCAATGGACAGTGGCGTAATACTACGTGATAACAAGCTGACGGAACGCAAAGGTTATATCCTTGAATTAACAGACGGTGACAAGGTTGGTCGCGGTGAAGTTGCCCCTTTGGTTGGCTTCAGTCTAGAAGGCACTGAAGAAGCGGGCATTCAGCTGCAAGCACAAGCAGAACGCTGGGTGGCAAACTTGCCTTTAGATTACAACCACATGTATCCATCGGTTGCATTTGGTCTGTCTATGGCTCAGCTGGAACTTGAAGGCGGTTTACCTGCGCAAGGTAAGTACCAAGTCGCCCCTCTGTGTAACGGTGATCCAGACGATCTGATTCCGAAACTGAACGAAATGGAAGGCGAAAAAGTCGCGAAAGTAAAAGTGGGTTTGTACGAACCTATTCGTGACGGCATGCTAGTGAACTTGTTCCTTGAGTCGATTCCACAGCTGACGCTTCGTCTTGATGCAAACCGTGCTTGGACGCCAGAAAAAGCCCAGCAGTTTGCTAAATACATTGCGCCATCATTACGCCAGCGTATTACCTTCTTGGAAGAGCCATGCCGCTCTCCGGGTGATAGCCTGTCTTTCGCAATCAATACGGGTATTGCAATCGCGTGGGATGAAACACTGCAAGATGCGGTTCGCCGTGAAGATTTCAGCTTAGAAGATCTCACTGGCGTAAAAACCATCATCATCAAGCCAACGCTGATCGGCTCAGTTGATTTTTGTATTAAGCTGATTGAAAAGGCGAAGACATTAGGTATTAAAGCCGTGATCAGCTCAAGCATTGAATCAAGCCTTGGCCTGAACCAACTTGCTCGTTTAGCACAATGGCAACTACCTAATGAGATCCCAGGTTTGGATACCATTGGTTTGTTTAAAGCGCAGCTAGAGCAAGGTTGGCCGAAGTGTGAGCTTCCAGTTCTTCCGCTATCTGAGCAGGAGTTAGTGTGGTATTCAGCATAGATACTATTGCGATTGCACCATGGAAATATTGGGCTCAAGTGAGCCCTTTTTCTATTGCGCTTGAGACGACCAAAGAGCAAGTTAACTGGCAGCAATTGACTGCTCGTGTCGACTTGTACGCTCGCTACCTTCAGCAACAGGGTGTGGCGAGTGGAGACGTGGTGACGTTAGTCGGTAAGAACCAAGTTGAAACCCTGTGGTTTTATCTTGCTGCGCAGCAGATAGGCGCAATTGCTGCGTTGACCATGCCGCAGCCTTTTGAAGCGCTTTCAGGTAAGCTAACGACGCTATATAAGCCAACCCAACAACGTTTTGTGTGGTTTGCTGATGGTGTTGCCAGTGGTTACTCCGAACAGCAGTTATCGCAACTATGTATCATCCAACTTTCGACTCTGGATAGCGAATCGCAATGTGGCACTGGCAGTTCAAGTGAAGGCTACGCACATGATGCTTTAGCGTCTATTGTGTTTACCTCTGGCTCAACAGGCACCCCTAAAGCCGTGGTACATACTCATCGTCAGCACCTTTCTTCAGCTCAAGGTTTGTTGGCTGAGTTCCGATTCAACCATGAAGATAGCTGGCTGCTTTCTTTGCCGCTTTACCACGTGTCAGGCTTGGCA
Organism: Vibrio owensii; assembly: GCF_002021755.1. NCBI lineage: Bacteria > Pseudomonadati > Pseudomonadota > Gammaproteobacteria > Vibrionales > Vibrionaceae > Vibrio > Vibrio owensii. The sequence continues at coordinate 853,837 of NZ_CP019959.1, read as the reverse complement.
ATTGTCTACCGTTGGTTGTTTGCAGGCGCAACGCTCAAAGTAGGAAACGGAAATCTTGCTGATGATATTCTTGGTGTCTCTCATGCCTCTCTAGTCGCGACACAGCTTAAGCGTTTACTGGATGAACAAGTCGCATTGTCTCTCACGCATGTCTTACTTGGCGGCAGTCATGTTGCTCATGAGTTGGCACTGCGAGCAACACAGCAAGGCATTGAAACTTGGCTGGGTTATGGCATGACAGAAGCGGCCTCTACCGTAACTGCAAAGCAAATCGATAGCATCAGTAACGCGGGTCACCTATTGCAAAATCGCGATATTAAGCTGGTGGAAGAGCGTATTTATATCGGCGGGCAAACACTAGCAGCAGGCTATTTCAAGCAAGGCTCAGTTACCTCACTTCTGAATGAAAACGGTTGGTTCGACAGTAAGGATCTCGGAGAGTGGCAAGGCGATGAACTTAAGATCATTGGCCGAGCAGACAACCAATTCATTTCTGGCGGTGAGAATGTTCACTGCGAAGAAATTGAAGCGGTACTGAACCAAATCGAGGGTATTTCGCAAAGCATTGTTGTGCCAGTAGAAGATGTTGAATTTGGCCACCGACCAGTAGCTGTGATTCAGACAGAGTTATTAATGGACAAAGCTCAATACGAGCAACATCTGCAAACTAAGCTAGAAAAATTCAAATGGCCAATAGCGTATTACGCAATGCCTCAAACCCTGTTGGGTGGGGGAATCAAAATCTCGCGTAAAGCGGTGAAAGACTGGTTAAAAAATGAAGTGCAAAACGGTGACTAAGCGTTATTGCACTTCAGGGGGATGTGGTGATGGTGAGTCACCACAATTCTTTAGTTAGCGAGCGCGAGTTTCATCTGCTCAGCTACCTTATCTACTTTTCCTAGACCGATAATCACTTGTAAGCCGCCTTTACCAATCATCACTACGCCAGCAGCACCCAACTGTTTAAGCTTAGCTTCGTCAGCTAGGGATGAATCTTTCACGGTTAAACGAAGTCGAGTAATACAGTTGTCCACTTCTAGGATGTTGTCTGCACCGCCAATTGCGGCGATGTAATCTTTCGCTAGCTCACCAATATTCTCAGTGACTTCTTTTTCCATGTCCTCACCACGACCCGGCGTACGTAAGTTGAACTTGATGATCGCGAAGCGGAATACGCTGTAGTAAATCGCAAAGAAGACTAAGCCTTGTGGGATCAGCATGTACCATTTGGTTGCCAATGGGTTTTGGCTTGACAGTACGAAGTCAACAAAACCAGCTGAGAAACCAAAGCCCGCCATCCACTGCATGCTTGCTGCAATGTACATTGAGATACCAGTCAGCACAGCGTGAATCAGGTACAGCACTGGCGCTAGGAACATAAAGCTGAACTCTAGAGGCTCTGTAATACCAGTGAAGAAAGACGCCATCGCAGCAGCCAACATGATTGAGAACACTTTGGTTTTGTTTTGCTTATCAGCACAGTGATAAATCGCAAGAGCAGCGCCCGGTAGACCAAACATCATGATTGGGAAGAAGCCTGCTTGGTACATACCCGTTTGGCCGACTACAGCTGTGCCGTTAGCAATAGATTGTGCGCCGCCTAAGAAGTTTGGAATGTCGTTGATGCCAACCACATCAAACCAGAAGACAGGGTAAAGCGCATGGTGCATACCGATTGTTAGCATTAGACGGTTAAAGAAACCAAATAAACCCGCGCCAACCGCATCCATGGATTCAAGTTTGGTTCCGAAAATAATTAATGCATCGTAAATCACAGGCCATACGTAAAGCAGAACAAACGCCAGCGCCATACCTGCGATAGAGGTGAGAATAGGTACTAGGCGTTTGCCGCTAAAGAACGCCAGTGCTTTTGGTAGTTCGACACCTGAGTAACGGTTGTAGATTTCAGCGGAGATAATACCTACCAAAATACCGATGAACTGGTTGTTGATCTTATTGAATGCATCCGGCACTTCATCCGCAGCGACGTCCATTAATTGTGTGACGGCACCTGGCGCCAATAGCGTCGTCAGTACCATAAAACAGATAAACCCAGACAGTGCTGCTGAGCCGTTTTTGTCTTTGCTTAATCCGAAAGCGACACCAACGGCGAACAGTACCGCCATGTTGTCGATGATTGCGCCGCCTGATTTAATGAGGAATGCTGCTAAGACACTTTCAGAACCCCAGCCGACCGGATCTATCCAGTAGCCAATCCCCATCAAGATTGCCGCAGCAGGTAGGGTTGCTACGGGTACCATTAATGCCTTACCGACTTTTTGCATGTAGCCGAGTATATTCATATTTGCCCCTATAATTTTAATACCACCTAAAACATGATCTATGTTTGAAAGTGGCGTTTTTATTAAGTTTCTAAGGGCTATTTGAAACTTAATTATCGACGCAAACAAACGAATTCACTACTATCATGAATTAATATTTTTAATGCATGGTCGATCATGGCAAATCAACAGTTACTGCTTCGAAACCTTCATACCTTTAGTATCGCAGCGAAGCATCTCAGCTTTACGCAGGCGGCAAAAGAGCTGCACTTGACTCAAGGCGCCGTGAGCCATCGCATCAAAGTGCTAGAACAGGAGTTGGGTTTCTCTCTGTTTGTTCGAGGCACTCGAAAGCTTGAACTGACATCAGAAGGGCATCGATTTCAAAAAACGTTGTCGACGTCACTCAGTACCATTTTTAATGAGATTGAAGAGATCAAGTCGACGGACTTGGTGGGTGAACTCAACATTGCTGCGTCCCCTGGGTTTTTGAATGGGTGGTTGATGCCTCGCATTGCGGATTTCCAACGCCATTTCCCAGGTTTTAACCTCAACCTTTTCGCCCAAGAAAACCAACTCGATTTGGTGACCAATCAGATTGATGTGGCGATTTTCTACGATACGGATCATATGGTTGACGTGTACCGTCAGCGGTTATTTGGCGAAAAATACATTCCGGTCTGTACGCCTCAGTACATGAAGGAACTGAATATCTTAGAAGACGGCACTGAGTCTCTCAATCGCATCAACTTTATTCACGCTCTTGGTTCTGATGTTTGGCAGCGCTGGGTTGCTTATATGGGACTGGACGTGGATGTTTTTCAGCATTTTTACTGTGTGAGCCATCGTGATATGGCAGTGCTAGCAGCAAGAAATAACGTTGGCGTTGCGATGGGGCGATATCGATTCGTCAAAGATCTCTTAGACAAAGGCGAGCTAGTTAGTCCTTACCCAGTGATGGATACCCAGTTAGGATACGATTTGATTTGTCCGTCTGGCTACGAACACCGACCTAAAGTGAAAACCTTTATCTCGTGGGTAGAAAGCCAACTTAGTTGATTTCGCAATGTATTAGTCGAAAAGGGAATTTCGCATCCTTATAACTCTGAATCATAATCATGCTCAAAGATTAAGGAATAAAGCATAAGGTTCAGGATGATCAAGTTAGTGTTAGCGGCAGCGGTGTTGTTACAAATTGGCGTGGCGATGAGTACGCAGGGGTTAACGCGCTCATTGGCTGAGTTAACTGCTTTTCTGGTTGCGATCGCATTAGTGTTGGTACACAAAAGCCAAAGCACGCGAAAAGTCGAGTCAACCCAGCCTCAGAAAATCACTCAAGGTTTAGCTGAGAAGTAACCAGCCTAAAGACGTAGTAGAAATCAGTACCCACAGTGTGACGCCAAATAACAATGGCTTAGCGCCTGCCGACTTCAGCTTCGATACTGAAATGCTGCAACCAATCAAGAACAGACACACCACAAGCGCTTGCTTAGCAATAGCAAAGATGCCTTGATACACCACTTCAAATTGCGGGAAGAAATCGCTGAATGCAATCGCAGCGCAGTACCAGAAAATGAAGTAAGGAATCACTAACTTACTCTTGCCTTCCTCTCCATTACCGCGAGAAAAAATCACAGCACTCACTAGTGCGACAGGAATGATCCACAATGCGCGAGCAAGCTTCAATGTTGTTGCGGTAGTCAATGCTTCTTCACCGTAGGCAGATGCCGCACCCACAACGGAAGAGGTATCGTGAATTGCAATCGCAGCCCACGTTCCGAACGTGTGTTGATCCAAGCCAATAGCGTGACCAATAACAGGGAAGATGAACAGCGCCAGTGAGTTCAGAACGAAAACCGTTGCAAGTGCAAGACCGATTTGTTCGTCCTTTGCTTTAATCGCTGGAGCGACCGCAGCAATCGCGCTACCACCACAAATGGCGGTACCAGAAGCAATCAGATACGCCGTTGTGCGTTCGAGTTTTATTGCTTTGGCGATCATCATGCCGATCACAAGCGTGCCAAGGATGGTTGCGATGATCAGACCAATGCCGTCAGAAGTGACCGCGAGTGCTTGGTCAAAGTGAATCCCAAAGCCCAAACCAATAATGGAATAAGAAAGCAGCTTCTTGGTAAATGAAGCAATAGGAAGCTCTGTCGGTACTAGGCTAAAACTCGCCAAAAGAAAACCGATCACAAGCGCGATAGGAGAGGACACAAAAGGGGTTAAACAAAACAGCAGTGCCAATCCAAAGGGGATATTCTTTGTATTCAAGGGTGTCGTTCGTTGTTATGAGTTAAAGCGTGGAGTATACAGTAACGCTTTTGGTCAGAAAGTCTTAATGAATTGAACATGCGTTCAGTAAAACTAAACGCATGTTCAACATTCTCAAATTAACTGGTTTGAGTTTAGCGCCAGTCGCCACGCAGTGCTTTTACTTTTTCAAACATCACTTGTGAGGTTGCTTGCTTTGGATCGACAGGCGTTCCAGCTTCAATTTCTAGTTTAGACCAGAAGCGAGTTGGTAACCCTTTACAAGCACGCCCTTTTGCTCGGCTGAAATAGCTGCCCCACAAGCCTTTTAGGGCGATTGGAATCACTGGAACAGGGCTGCGACGAAGTATGATGTCGATACCACGCATAAACTCGTTCATTTCACCATCTGACGTTAAACGCCCTTCCGGGAAGATGCACACGATATGGCCTTCACTCAGTGCTTTTTCAACATCATTAAATGCACGACGAATAGACGTTCGATTACTTGCCGAAATAGGGATTACTCCTGCTCTACGAAGGAAACGTCTCAGAGGAGGAAGGTTTGCGTAGTCTTCTTCCATCACAAATCGAATCAGGCGAGGACAGACCGCACTTAACAGTAGCGAGTCCATATAGCTGACATGGTTGCAGACGATCAACGCACCACCGTGTTCTGGAAGGTGATGTAGGTTCTTATGTTTGACACGGTAAATGGTGTGAGTGACCACCCACATCGCAAAGCGCACCACAAAGATGGGGATCTGCAGGAAGATGTATGCGGCAACCAAGAAGTTCAGGATAGCCAAAAGAGCGAACAATTGAGGGATGCTCATCTCAAGCACACTCAAACAAACAATGCCTAATACAGCACTGCCTACCATGAACAGAGAGTTAAAGATGTTCAAGCCAGCAATCACTTGTGCACGTTCCGTTTCTTTCGCTCTGTGTTGCATTAAGGCGTAAAGGGGAACGATAAACAAACCACCCGAAATACCAATCATCAATAGATAGAAGAACAGTGGCCAGAAAGCGTCATAGCTGACGAACTCCGCGAAAGTGTGGAATCGAGGTAAGTCCGTTGGAATCGATGTCGCCATCAAGAAGCCGAAAATGGTTATCCCTAAAGCGCCAATCGGTACGATACCCACTTCAATACGATGATTGGACAGCCAGTTACATGCCATTGAGCCGACCGCAATCCCCACAGAGAAGAGCGCTAACAGGAAGGAAACTGCGCTTTCGGTGCCATTCAAATAAACCTTGGTGAAGTTAGGGAACTGAGTCAGGTATGCTGCGCCCAAGAACCAGAACCAACTGATCGCCATGATGCATTGAAAAACGATGCGGTCAGACTTGGCAATAGAAAGTGTGTGTTTGGTTTGCTTGTAAGGCTGCCATTTGAATTGAATGTTCGGTGCGCTTGCTGATGCAAATGGAATAAAACGACTCGACAAGTAACCAAGAACAGCAAAGATAACGACGCAGAAAGCAGCAAGATATTTCGCATTGTCGGCCGAAGCAATAAGCCCCGCGCCAAGCGTACCAACCAGAATTGCAATAAAAGTACCGGCTTCGACCAATGCGTTGCCAGGAACCAACTCTTTTTCATTGAGTTGTTGAGGAAGTAAAGCGTATTTGACGGGGCCAAAGAACGCGGATTGCGTTCCCATCAAGAAGAGCAGTAAGAGCAATACGCCGTAGCTTTCGGTAATAAAGCCAATCGCTCCTAAAAGCATGATGCCGATTTCGAAAAGCTTTACCTTACGAATAAACCAAGACTTCTCGTATTTATCAGCCAATACCCCCGCAGACGCCGAGAACAAGAAGAAAGGCAGAATAAATAAACCAGCAGCCAAGTTAATAAACAGGTTACTAGAAATCGGTAACGCGCTAGATCCTGCAAAGGCCACAAACAGCAGCAGTACGTTTTTGAATATGTTGTCGTTGAAAGCTCCGAAAAACTGGGTGACAAAATAGGGGAGGAACTTTCGCTGCCTAAGCAAAGACGACTGGCTGTCTGATGACATGAATAATCCTTTATTACCAGCTGATCAGATAGTTTGAAATCAGGTTATCAATAAGCTCTTTACCATCAATAGGTTCACTAGAGAAAAACTTATCATCAACGCTAAGAAGCGTGATTCCATGTACACCTGACCACAATACGCGACTCGCTTGCAGTACTTCAGATTCAGTACGATGCGGTGCGATTTGAGCAAGTAAGGATTCTAGCATGCCAGTCATACCGTCGATGCGTTTTGCGTGCCACTCTGGTAGCTCGGCACCATTCATGTTGTGCTCGAACACAAGTTGCCAGCGGTATGGGTGTTTTTGCGCGAAGTCGTGGTAGCAGTATGCCAGTTCAAAAAGTGATTGATGAGCATCCTTACTGTTTTTCGTCGCGGCTACGGCTTCTTGTTGCAACTCATCCAATGTCTGTGCAACGGCATGTAAAAGCAGTAGGTTGTAGTTACCAAAGATATTAACTAGCGTACTTGGCACGTAACCTATCATGTTAGCGATCTTGCGAAGGCTAAGGTCGTGGTAAGAGTTTTCGTCTAAAAAGTCTTTGACTGTGGAAAGAGTCAAGTTGACCAACTCTTCTCTGGTGTGATCGTTTCTGCGCGCCATAATTTAAAACTACTTATTGAACAACGTTCAATATGATAGTCAGCTACCGATTGACCGTCAATAACGCAAACAAGTCATAAACCTATTGCTTGGCAATATTCTGATACATGTCTTCTATTGTGGAATGTTTCATTGTTGAATCTGACGGAGTATGATGGTCACATCTCATATTTAGCGTGCTACTGATATTGGATGCTTGTTCATCTTGTTATCTGGCAGCATGATTAAGTACTTATCGTCAATTTTAAGGATAACGATGAAACGTTTATTTTCGATTGTCGCCCTACTGATGTTTACCGTTGCTGTAACGCCTATCGCGGAAGCGAAGAAGTTTGGTGGTGGTAAGTCGTTCGGTAAGAGCTATAAAACGGCTCCTGCTCCTAAACAGCAGCAACAAAACACAAACACCATTGGTAAAGAACAAGGTGCTAAATCTTCAAGCAAGAAAGGCTTGATGGGCGGCTTACTTGGTGGTCTTCTTGCTGGTGGTCTATTGGCAGCATTCTTTGGTGGTGCATTCGAAGGTATCCAGTTTATGGATATCCTGATCATTGGTTTGATTGCGTTTGTTATCTTCAAGCTGATGCGCGGCATGCTTGGTGCTAAGCAGGGCAGTATGAATCAGCATCGTCAGCAGCCAGCATTTGGTGGTAACGCTTCTAAGTTCGAGCAACCAAACATGCAGAACTTTGAACAGCAGCCTAACAACACAAATGCAGGTGGTTTTGGCGGTTTCGGTGCACAAACTGATATCCCGCATAACTACCCACCGGGTTTTGACCAAGCGGCATTCATCAACGGCTCTCGTGAGCACTACCGAATCCTGCAAGGCGCGTGGAACCACAACCAACTTCATACAATTGAAGAGTACGTTTCACCAAGCCTATTCGAAGACTTGAAAGCAGAACGTGCGAAGCTAGATGGCGAGCAACATACTGATGTGATGTATGTAGATGCGGAAATTGTTCGTGCTGACTACGATGCGAACAAAGCACAGCTTAGCCTGCAATTTAGCGGTCGTTACCGTGATGCAGAAGAAGGTATCGAAGAAGACATCGAAGATATCTGGCACTTAGAACGTGACCTAACGGTACCAAACGCACCTTGGTTGATTGTTGGTATTCAAGGTTAATCACCAACAGAGTTCAATTTAGTCTCAGTGAAATCCCGCTCTCGAGCGGGATTTTTTATGCCCTTAGATCAGAGAATCTAAACGTATCACGCTAATGGTGAGTGATTGAAGTCGAACTAAATAGGGTTGGTATAGGGGAAACGATGAGCGGGACAGTAGGGAATAGTGAAGATAGAACTGACGGAGGTGATCAATGGCTTGATTCCATTGACCTAAATAAACCAACTGACACTTGGATTCCCTCTCAAGCAGATCTAGTTAAAAGCACCTAGGTGTCGTACTACTTAACGAAAGACCGCTAAGAATCGCGCTGTGAGTGAGGCTAGATTTATCCAGAGAGTTGGGTAAGCCATTGAAAACGGTAGTTATAGAACGAAAAAAGCCAGCTCAATGAGCTGGCTTTTCAATATGGTGGAGGGGGACGGATTCGAACCATCGAAGGCAGTGCCGGCAGATTTACAGTCTGCTCCCTTTGGCCACTCGGGAACCCCTCCAGGGTGTTTTATACTTGAAAATTAGTTTCCCAACCTAGCTTCCAAGTTGTTCTCATGTTTAAAGGAAAAACATAAGAAAGAATATGGTGGAGGGGGACGGATTCGAACCATCGAAGGCAGTGCCGGCAGATTTACAGTCTGCTCCCTTTGGCCACTCGGGAACCCCTCCAGGGTGTTTTATACTTGAAAATTAGTTTCCCAACCTAGCTTCCAAGTTGTTCTTATGTTTAAAGGAAAAACATAAGAAAGAATATGGTGGAGGGGGACGGATTCGAACCATCGAAGGCAGTGCCGGCAGATTTACAGTCTGCTCCCTTTGGCCACTCGGGAACCCCTCCAGGGTGTTTTATACTTGAAAATTAGTTTCCCAACCTAGCTTCCAAGTTGTTCTCATGTTTAAAGGAAAAACATAAGAAAGAATATGGTGGAGGGGACGGATTCGAACCATCGAAGGCAGTGCCGGCAGATTTACAGTCTGCTCCCTTTGGCCACTCGGGAACCCCTCCAGGGTGTTTTATACTTAAAAGTTAGTTTCCCAACCTAGCTTCCAAGTTGTTCTTATGTTTAAAGGAAAAACATAAGAAAGAATATGGTGGAGGGGGACGGATTCGAACCATCGAAGGCAGTGCCGGCAGATTTACAGTCTGCTCCCTTTGGCCACTCGGGAACCCCTCCAGGGTGTTTTATACTTGAATGTTAGTTTCCCAACCTAGCTTCCAAGTTGTTCTCATGTTCAAAGGAAAAACATAAGAAAGAATATGGTGGAGGGGGACGGATTCGAACCATCGAAGGCAGTGCCGGCAGATTTACAGTCTGCTCCCTTTGGCCACTCGGGAACCCCTCCAGGGTATTTTTATACTTAAGATTGTTTTCCCAACACATCTCTCAAGTGCGGAGCGCATCATAGCAAACTCGCTCAGGCTGTAAAGCGTTTTTCTTACGTTTTTACGTTGAATGCTGCCTTTTTGGGCAAAGATGGTAGAAAGTCAGCGTTTTGTATGTCGTTTATACAAAAGAAAAACTGACTTTTTACTTGAATTTACACTACTTGACGTTAGGCGTCGTATCAACTGATAAACTGTATTCAGTTTAATGACATAAGTTTATCTGATTAGTAGTCAAAATTATGAGTATGAGAGCCACTTTATCTGTTTTAACGCTTTCTATTTTAATGGCATCACCAGCCGCTTTTGCAGCCAAACGTGGTCCATCAACAGTTACGGTGGTAACTGAGCAAGTAGAGACGCATCAAATCAACCAGTCTTTGTCACTGATCGGCAAGCTTGAAGCTGCCCAATCGGTTGTTGTTGCTTCTGAGGTTGCTGGCAAGGTGAAAGAGATCGCCGTAAAAGCCAACCAAAACGTTCAACAAGACCAACTTCTTATTCTATTAAATGACGATAAAGCGCAAGCGGCTTTAGTAGAGGCAAAAGCTTACCTAAAAGATGAGCAACGTAAGTTAAAAGAGTTTCAGCGTTTGGTTAAACGTAACGCCATCACTCAAACAGAAATCGATGCACAAAAAGCGAGCGTAGAGATTGCCGAAGCACGTCTTGATGCATCAAAAGCCAACTTAGCGGACCTAAATATCAGTGCACCTTTTGCCGGCACCGTTGGTTTCATCGATTTCAGCCGAGGAAAAATGGTGAGCGCAGGTTCTGAGCTACTGACTCTGGACGACCTTTCTGTTATGGAGTTGGATCTGCAAGTACCAGAGCGTTACCTGTCGATGCTGTCTGTCGGTATGGAAGTTCACGCGACGACCAGTGCTTGGAACGGTGTTGATTTCGTCGGAAAAGTAACGGGTATCGATACTCGCATCAGTGCAGAGACTTTGAATCTACGTATTCGTATTGAATTTGACAATCCAGAAAACCATCTCAAGCCGGGCATGCTGATGAATGCTTCTTTGGCGTTTCCTGCAATTGAAGCGCCTATTATCCCAGTTCAAGCGCTGGAATACTCAGGTACTAAGCGTTTCGTGTACGTTATTGATGAAGACAACAAAGCGAAGCGTCAAGAAGTGTTCTTGGGTGCTCGTGTTGATAATGAAGTAGTGATTGAATCTGGCGTAGAGATCGGAGACAAGATCGTCGTGCAAGGCATTGTGAACATGCGTGATGGTGTTGAAGTCAAAGAGATCGTCGCTCCAGGAAAAGCGAAAACCGCTAAGGCAAGTGGTGAGCAGGGCACGCAAGACGAAGCGGCTAAGGAAGCGAACTAATGTTACTTTCTGACGTTTCCGTAAAGCGCCCCGTTGCGGCGTTGGTATTAAGCATGCTGCTGTGTGTATTCGGCTTTGTGTCGTTTACTAAGCTAGCAGTACGCGAAATGCCAGACATCGAAAGCCCAGTTGTATCGATCAGCACTCGTTACGAAGGCGCTTCTGCAACCATCATTGAAAGCCAAATTACTTCAGTACTGGAAGACCAACTTTCGGGCATCAGTGGTATTGATGAAATCAGTTCCACCACTCGAAACAGTATGTCGCGTATCACCATCACCTTTGAATTGGGTTATGACCTTAATACGGGCGTAAGTGACGTTCGTGATGCGGTGGCTCGTGCTCAACGTTCATTACCGGACGAAGCCGACGATCCTGTGGTCTTTAAGAACAACGGTTCGGGTGAAGCTTCCCTCTATATTAACCTTAGCTCGTCTGAGATGGACCGAACCCAGCTAACAGACTATGCCGAACGTGTTCTGATGGACCGTTTCAGTCTGATATCTGGTGTAAGTTCTATCGATCTGTCTGGTGGCTTGTACAAAGTAATGTATGTGAAGCTTAAACCAGACCTGATGGCGGGTCGCTCGGTTACAGCATCTGACATTACAGCCGCTCTACGAAGTGAAAACTTAGAAAGCCCGGGTGGTGAAGTACGTAACGACTCAACCGTGATGTCGGTGAGAACCGCGCGTACGTACAACACGCCAGAAGACTTCCAATACCTTGTCGTGAAACGCGCAAGTGATAACACGCCTATCTATCTAAAAGATGTGGCGGATGTCTTCATCGGCGCAGAAAACGAAAACTCGACCTTTAAGAGTGATGGTGTGGTTAACATCAGCTTAGGTGTGGTGCCTCAGTCTGATGCAAACCCGCTAGAAGTGGCACAAGCTGTTCGCTCCGAAGTGGATAAGATTCAGAAGTTCCTGCCTGATGGGACTCGTCTAGCGATCGATTATGACGCGACCGTTTTTATCGAGCGTTCTATTGACGAGGTTTACAGCACCCTCTTTATTACTGGTGGTTTGGTAATTCTGGTTCTGTACATCTTTATCGGTCAGGCGCGTGCGACCCTTATCCCAGCGGTGACCGTACCAGTTTCACTGATTTCTTCGTTCATTGCCGCTTACTACTTTGGTTTCTCTATCAACCTGATTACTTTGATGGCACTGATCTTGTCTATCGGTCTGGTTGTGGACGATGCCATCGTAGTAGTAGAGAACATCTTCCACCATATTGAGCGTGGTGAATCACCATTATTGGCCGCTTACAAAGGTACGCGAGAAGTAGGCTTCGCGGTTATCGCAACAACACTTGTTCTTGTGATGGTCTTCCTACCGATTTCCTTCATGGATGGCATGGTAGGCTTGCTGTTTACCGAGTTCTCCGTATTGCTGGCAATGTCGGTGATCTTCTCTTCATTGATTGCTCTGACACTGACTCCTGTTCTAGGCAGTCAGATTCTAAAAGCGAATGTTAAACCAAATCGATTTAATCGAGCGGTTGATAAATTGTTCGCCAAGTTAGAAGCGGGTTACCGTAAAGCGCTACGCGGCGCGTTGAAAGTTCGCTGGGCGGCACCTTTGGTTATCCTTGCGTGTATGGGCGGCAGCTATGGCTTGATGAATCAAGTACCTGCACAGTTAACTCCGCAAGAAGACCGTGGTGTTATCTTTGCCTTTGTTCGTGGTGCAGATGCAACGTCATACAACCGTATGTCGGCAAACATGGACATCGTAGAAGATCGTTTAATGCCGTTGTTGGGCCAAGGCTTTTTGAAGTCGTTCAGTATCCAAACACCAGCATTCGGTGGTCAAGCGGGTGACCAAACGGGTTTCGTTATCATGATTTTGGACGATTGGAACGAACGTGACGTCACCGCGCAAGAAGCGTTGAATGAAGTGCGTAAGTCACTGGCCGGTATTCCTGACGTTCGTGTCTTCCCATTCATGCCAGGTTTCCGTGGTGGATCGAGTGAGCCAGTTCAGTTCGTGCTTGGCGGGTCGGACTATGATGAGCTTTTGGTCTGGGCAGAGATGCTCAAAAACAAGGCCGAAGAATCACCAATGATGGAAGGCGCGGAGATCGATTACTCCGAGAAAACACCTGAGCTGTTAGTGTCCGTAGACAAGCGCCGTGCAGCTGAACTCGGCGTGAGTGTACAAGACATCTCTGAAACACTGGAAATCATGCTTGGCGGTAAGAGTGAAACGACTTACATCGACCGCGGTGAAGAATATGACGTTTACTTACGTGGTGATGAAAACAGCTTCAATAACGCGGCAGACCTAAGCCAAATTTACTTGCGAACTACAAGTGGTGAGTTGGTGACCTTGGACACAGTTACCAAGATTGAAGAAGTCGCGGCATCGATTCGTTTGTCTCACTATAACAAGCAAAAGTCGATCACCATTACGGCGAACTTATCTGAAGGTTATACCTTAGGGGATGCACTCGATTTCTTAGATCAAGAAGCGATTGATAGCCTACCGGGTGATATTTCAGTGAGCTACTCCGGTGAGTCGAAAGACTTTAAAGAGAACCAAGCTAGCGTAGCGGTCGTGTTCGCATTAGCTCTTTTGGTGGCGTACTTAGTACTCGCAGCGCAGTTCGAAAGCTTCGTTAACCCGCTAGTGGTGATGTTCACCGTACCGATGGGCGTATTTGGTGGCTTCCTTGGTTTGGTTGTGATGAGCCAAGGGATGAACATCTACAGCCAGATCGGCATGATCATGTTGATCGGTATGGTAACCAAGAACGGTATCTTGATCGTTGAGTTTGCTAACCAGCTACGTGACCGTGGCATCGAGTTTGAAAAAGCGATCACTGATGCGGCAGCACGTCGTCTACGCCCAATCATGATGACGGCATTCACTACGCTTGCGGGTGCGATTCCGTTGATCATGTCTACAGGTGCGGGCTATGAAAGCCGTGTGGCAGTAGGTACGGTCATCTTCTTCGGTATGGGTTTTGCGACATTAGTTACACTATTCGTTATTCCTGCGATGTACCGTTTGATTTCTGCGAAGACGCGTTCACCTGGTCATGTTGAGGCTGAGCTGAACAAAGCGCTTAGCCATGACACTAAGGGACGTATCGCACACCCTTAATCGAACTCTAAAACACAAAAGCCGAGGCAATGACCTCGGCTTTTCTTTGTCTTCAATTCTGGGTTTTAAAGCCAGCTTAGAAGCGCTCGATTAGAAGCGTTTACCCAAGCTCACTTGCACGCCTTCATAACTGTCGTAGAAGTCATCAAAACCCATGTCGGCGACGTTGTAAATGTATTCAGCACGTAGCCAGATATCTTTACTCATATCCCAATGGACACCCGCGCCGATGTTGAATAGTGCGCCAGAATCGTCTGTGACTTTTTGCTCATTCGGTACGTACATTTCAGCTTGAGTGCCAAGCGCAGTTACGCGACCAAACAGTGACAGTGGCGTATCACCTAAGTTATCACTCGTTACAACCGCAGACATACCTGCTTGGTAATAGTGAAGGTCTAAGTCAGTTTTTAGAGCATCATTCTTAAGTTCATTTTGTGAATAACGCAGTACCCCTTCAAATGCGAGGTATTGGTTTACATGGTAACCCCAGCCAACCGTAATGTGAGGTGTCGACCAACCACTGTCACGATCAGAACCAAAATTCGGAGTGTCAAAGCCCACATTACCTGTACCTAGGTATAAATAAGATTGGTGGGTTTGCTCTTGAGCGGCGAAAGTTGGCAGACTCATGGTCAATGCAGATAATAATAGGATGGCGTTTTTCATAACTTGGCGATAACCTTTGTGAAAGACCGTTTTTAGAATTAGTATTAATTTAATCAATAAGATAACTGGCAGTTATCATATCAGTCTTTTGGGTGAGTGCGTGGTTTTAGAGGGAAATTTGTTGTAATGGCGCAAATTTTAGACTCATCAGGCTCACTCATTTCTATGCTATGAGCTGCGAGATAAATAAAAGGAAAGTAAAGTGGCTGAATTCAAATACAAAAATCTATCCCAAGAAGAGCAAGACAAACTGGACGCAGCGACGTTTCGCCGTCTATTAGCGCATTTGGATGCAAACAAAGACGTGCAAAACATTGATCTTATGATCCTTGCTGGTTTCTGTCGTAATTGTTTCAGCAAATGGTACAAGGCAGAAGCGGAAGACCTTGGTGTGGATATCGACATCGATGATGCTCGTGAGCGTGTTTACGGCATGACTTACGATGAGTGGAAACAAAACCACCAACCAAAAGCGACACCAGAACAACTGGCAGCATTTGAAGCGCGTCAGAAAAAGTAACTCTCTTATATTAAGCAGATAAAAAAAACAGCCTGCTGATTGAGCAGGCTGTTTTTTAATAAAGTATCTGTCTTACTCGGTGATTGGGCCGCAACATGCTGGCTCAACACAACCTTTTGCTTGGATGATTTCAAGCTGAGCTAGGTAAGGTTGAATGTCACCAATGTTTTCTTTTACCCACTCAGTGTTGTAGTAAGTATCTAGGTAACGTTCACCTGAATCACAAAGCAGTGTCACGATAGAACCAGTCTCACCACGTTGTTTCATTTCACACGCAAGCTCAAGTACGCCGTATAGGTTAGTACCTGTCGATGCGCCAACTTTACGACCAATCAAACCAGACAACCAATGTGCCGTTGCAACACTCGCAGCATCAGGGATCTTGCGCATTT
The DNA here is from genome assembly GCF_002021755.1 of Vibrio owensii. Lineage (NCBI taxonomy): Bacteria > Pseudomonadati > Pseudomonadota > Gammaproteobacteria > Vibrionales > Vibrionaceae > Vibrio > Vibrio owensii. The sequence goes on along the minus strand of NZ_CP019959.1, from coordinate 838,127 downwards.
CGTCAACAACACCAGCAATGAAGCTTGGCTCAACACGTGGGCGGCCGATGCCTTCGATCTTGCTGCCGTTTTCGCCCTTGATATCTGCATTGCCAGATTGGAAGTAGTCGTAAAATACTGAGTTGTCAGGATCAACCACACACAGTTTTGTGTCGTATTTTTGGTAACGGATAAAGCGACCAATCGTTGCAGATGTACCGCCAGTACCTGGGCTCATCACAACCCAACTTGGGATTGAGTGATCTTCTAGTTCCATTTGGCTAAAGATAGAGTTCGCAATGTTGTTGTTACCACGCCAGTCTGTTGCGCGCTCTGCGTAAGTAAATTGGTCCATGTAGTGACCGTTTAGCTCTTTCGCTAGGCGACGAGACTCGTCATAAATTTGGTCTGAACGGTCAACAAGGTGCGCTTTACCGCCGTAGAATTCGATTTGTTCAATTTTCTTGCGTGCTGTGGTTTTTGGCATTACTGCGATAAACGGTAAGCCAAGTAGACGCGCGAAGTACGCTTCAGAAACCGCTGTACTGCCTGATGATGCTTCGATCACCGTGGTTTCTGGACCAACCCAACCATTACAAATCGCGTAAAGGAAAAGCGAACGTGCTAAACGGTGCTTCAATGAGCCCGTTGGATGCGTGCTTTCATCTTTTAGGTAGATGTCGATGCCTTCTAAAGAAGGTAGGTCTAATTTGAATAGGTGAGTATCTGCCGAACGTTGAAAGTCTGCTTCGATTTTGCGTACAGCATTGTTGATCCAGTTGTGGTCGGTACACATAACGTGACTCCTCGAAAATCTGTAGGGTAGTTGTTTTTGTCTATAGGGATAATCTACCTATAACCTTAGAGAAAAACTTTGCTATTATTGTTCTGTTATTCACCAGTGGTAGAAAAATTTTCTCTAAATTAGGAAAATGCTAGGTATGAGCTTAGATAAAATCGACAGGCAGTTACTTTCTTTCCTCCAAAACGACGGAACCTTGTCTCTAAATGATTTGGCCGAGCGAGTGAACCTGACTACTACGCCTTGCTGGAAGCGTTTAAAAAAGCTGGAAGATGAAGGCTATATCGAAAAGCGCGTGGCGTTGTTGAGCGCAGAAAAGCTCGATTTGTCGTTTATTGCGTTTGTGCAACTTAAGACCAGTGACCATTCAGAAGGTTGGTATCACCACTTTGTGACCACGGTAAGTGATTTTCCTGAAGTGATGGAGTTCTATCGCATGGCGGGGGAGTACGACTACATGATGAAGGTTGTGGTCAAAGACATGAAGTGCTTTGACGAGTTCTACAAGCGATTGGTGAACAGTGTAAGAGGGCTATCCAACGTTACTTCGACCTTTGCGATGGAGCCAATCAAGTATACGACTGAGTTGCCTATTTACGGTGTCTAAATTCCTACCTAAATAAGATATGAAGTCACTCTGCCGACTTCATATTTCCTCAATATCCACACCACACGCCAGCTAAAGTGTGATCGACTGTTTATATTTTAATCTATTGAAAACCCTAATTTAATCATCGCTAATTTAATGCGAAGTCGGATCGTAAACGGTTGTTCGTCGCATTAGCGAGCTTGTTTTAGAAAATTGACGGCATTTTATTGATTTAGCGAATGGTAATGTAGTTTATCGATAATCTTATTAATCAAAAAAGGGGCTGGTGATGAATAAAACATCGTATTATTATCGCCGCCACTTATAAGATGTAAGAAATTATTACAAAAAATGAAAAGATATTATTTTCTCCTTTTGCTTGCTGCAGTAATCGCTGGCTGTGGTGGTGGGGGCGGCGATTCCAAGCCGCGTAATTCGGGATCTTCAACTCAAACAACAAAACAAAGTCGACCTCAACTTAAAGTCGAAGACGCAATACTCACATTTGATGGCATTGGAAGTGTCGCAAATACGACAATGAGTAACGTACAAGGCACGATCACATACCAAGTTTTATCTTCAACTCCTTCTGATGTGGTTCAAATCGACGATGGTCAGTTACAAATCCTTCGTCCAGGTACGGCGTCAATTAAAGTGACGGACAGCAGTCCGACTTACGAAACGTCAGAGGCCACGTTTACGATTACCGTAGACAAAGGCAACAATGCCGATCTGGCTGCAAACGATGTCAGTCTTAATGCGTCGGAAACTGAAGGGCAATCTTTGGTTGTACGAGGGCAGAAAGGCTTTCTGAGCTATGCCGTAGAAAGTGGTTCTGAACACTTGATTCAGGTTAATACCGACGGTCGAGTGTTCGCCATCGGGAAATCTGGAACGGCGCAAGTACGTGTTCATGACTCGGGCGACGATTATTACCAAGCTCGTGATTTACTCGTCAATATTCACCTTTATCAAGTTGGTGCTGAGCAACTGCAATTTGCTCCTCTAACGGGTGAGTTTCGCGAAGGTCTGACGTTGACACCAGTGAGACTGGATAGTACAGAAACCAAAAGCATTCGCTACGAGATCATCAATAGCACCCCTGATGACAAAGTCGCTGATGTATTGAATCCAGATACTGGTTTACTTTTGATTCATAACACTGGGCAAGTAACGGTTGAAGCAACGGCAACGTACAGTGAAGGTTTTGTTGAGCAGACGCAAACTGCTCGATTTAACGTTGCAATTGACAAGGGAACGCGACAAAACATCAGTGCTTCAAACATCTCGGCAAGTTATCAAGCGCTTGTTCCGTTGTACCCTCAAGTTAAGGGAGCACTGGGAGATTATCGCTTTGACGTGGTATCAGGCCAAGACGTGGTGCGTGTTTCTGACGACGGCAACGCTCTGTTGATTCAAGGTGTTGGTCGTGCTGAGGTTGATGTGATTGAGGGCGATTTGCGTAATTTCCCTTCTACGAAAGCGCGTTTTAATATCGATATTTCTCCAGCAGTACACCCTGTTATCAAAGACATTGATATGCCCTTTACCTATCAGAAAGGTCTATCGATTCCGCTCGCGTTTTCGGGGCAAAAGGGTGATGTCACACTGATTGGGGATTTACCGGAGGGACTGAGAATGTCCTCAGATACGCTATATCTCGAAACGGCGGGTAATTACACGTTAACGTTCGAAGATGATGGCGGAGAGTTCTATCAGTCAATTCAGTTCAAAGTGAACCTTGATATCGCTAAAGCGCAAGGAAAGCCGCTTGCGACTCGTGATTATGAAGAGGTTTACAGTAAGGATCACCAATTCAATCTGCTAAAAGATTTTGACGAGCTTAGCTCCGGTGATGTGATTGAGATGACCGACAATACACACCCAGACGTAGCAAACATGATCGCTAATGGGATTGTACATGTCTACAAAGCGGGTGAAACCACACTGACTTTGCGTCGTAAGGAAAGCGACAATTACAGTGCAGGGCCTGAGCATAAAGTGACTTTCAATATTTTAAGTGCCCCGAGCCGCATTCAAATTTCATCAGATGTTGAAGATAATTGGAATGCACTCAAACCTTTGGCAAGCAAACCGACTATTAGCGGAACGGTTGGGCAGATGACTTACCAATTTGCAGATGGCTCACCGACCGATGTGGTGTCTCTAGATAGCGACACAGGGGAAATGCGCGTTCTTAATGTTGGCAGTACACGCATCGTGGTTTCTGACTCTGGTGATGATAAGTTCACGCCGGGTCAAGCAAGCTTCAATGTAACCATCAAGCCAATTGAAAGTCGCGTGACGGTCCAATACCCAAGTGTAACCTTTGGTTCAGATAAGACGCTAACGCCAGTAGTCTCAGATAGCGATACCACTGCCTCCTATCGTTTGATTAACCAAGCGTCACCAACGGTAAAAATGGCATCGTCTGATACGGGGGTATTAGATGTGCTTCATGCTGGCGATTACTCCTTGGAAGTCACGTTAACAAGCCGCAATTATCTGACGAAGACGATCACCGTTAATGGCTCGATTGCAAAAGCGGAACATCCGGGATTAAGCGCGACTCGTCAAACGGTGGCATTTGAACCGTTTAAGCGTGTGGAGCTAGAGATTGGTACGGCGATTGGTACGCGTAGCTATGAGTTTGCTACCTCAGTTAGTGAAGAAATAGCGACTCTGGATCGTGCGAATGGAAGCATCACCCTCACAGGTTATGAGTTTGGGCACTCGGTTCAACTGAACGTTTCTGAGGCGGAAACGCAAGACTATAAAGCGCTGAACAGTACATTGGTGACGGTTTTTCTTGATCTTGCCGAATCTGGTGACGCCGATAAATACACTCAACTGGATAGCGAACAAACGGTAGTGATTAGCACGTTAAGTGGCCCTGAGTTTGCCAATCTTCAAGAGAGTGAGTTTGGTGTCATGGGCGCTCGAAGTGTACGAGAGCCGACAGACACAGAGCTCGCGCTTTATGGCAAAGGCAAAGTGGTGTTTTTAAACATGAAGCCAGTTGGCAATGATGATCCGGCTAAAACTCGTGGTCTGTGGATGCACGTTGCCCGTTTCGATGGTTGTCGTTCGCAACTCAGTGAAAATGACACGAAACCTTTCCTTGCTGTCGATTATTCAGATGCGGGATATTGCGAAAACGGTAGCAGTATTCGAATGACGCGTTTTTTGGTGATTGATGACCGAGCGTTAGATGCAAATATTGCTTACGAATCGATGAGCCCTTTGATTCATTACCGCAAAGGTACGCGAGAGTTCTTGGCAAGTGATGCGGGGGGCTTCTATGCTGAACCGGATACTATTTACGGTGAAGGGAAGTACGGTTACCCGAAATCACTTTATGAGTGGGCTGTCGTGAGTCTAAATTACCAAAAGAACTAAATACAAAAAGGAGTGCATCGGCACTCCTTTTTTGATTGAACATCGTGATGGTTTATTTGGTAAAGCGCATCACGCCCTCTTGAACTGCGGTAGCAACAAGGTGGCCTTGCTGGTTGTAGATCTCACCACGAACCAAACCACGCGTATTGCTTGCTGTTGGGCTTTCGATGGCATACAGCAACCATTCATCCATCTTAAATGGACGGTGGAACCAGATAGAGTGGTCGATGGTTGCCACTTGGAAGTTTGGTGTCATCAAAGACACTTCATGTGGGTGTAATGCGGTGATCAGAAAGCCCCAGTCCGACGCATAAGCGAGTAGGTATTGGTGAATCAACTGATTGTCTGGCATTTCACCGTTGGCACGAATCCACAAATATTGTTTCGCTTCGGTTTTCTTTGGCTTCAGTGGGTTAACGATGTTCACCGGACGCGTTTCAATTGGCTTTTCGCCACAGAACGTTTTGCGTAGTCTTTCCGGCAAGAACTCTGCAATATGGCTTGCTAGTTCTGTCTCAGAAGGGAAATTCTCTGGCCCAGGAATGTCTGGCATGGTGTTTTGGTGGTCAAAGCCAGGAGCATCACCATGATAAGAAGCGGTCAGGTAGAAAATCGGACGACCGTTCTGAATTGCCTTTACGCGGCGAGTACTAAAGCTACGACCATCACGCAGGTTTTCGACATCGTAAATGATCGGCTTTTCAGGATCGCCAGGGTATAGGAAGTAACTGTGGAATGAATGCACGGTACGTGCGTCTTCTACCGTGTATCGCGCGGCAGATAGCGCTTGTCCAATAACCTGACCACCATAAACTTGAGGTAAACCTAGGTTCTCGCTTTGTCCGCGGAACAAGCCTTCTTCTAGTTTTTCGAGTTGTAGTAGGCTGAGCAATTCTCTTAATGGTTTACTCATGATGTCTCCTCACCTTATTTTTATTGCTGCTTCAATTATGAAACAAAATCAACTGTTTGGTAATTTCTAACTTAGTCAAACTATTGTCAAATCGCTAAACGTACAGCAGACAGTTTAATAATCTCCCTCTATACTTAGCGCGAAATGATACACCCGTTGAGGAAACTATGAAAAAAACACTACTACTTGTTACTTCTTTACTATTCGGTGCTGCACTAGTGGGTTGCCAAACTTCTCAAAACACAGAAATGGAATCGGCTGAGGCGTCTATGAAGACAATTACAGGTACAGTGGCTTACCGTGAGCGTATCGCACTGCCTCCACACGCAGTAGTAACGGTTGCACTTGAAGACGTTTCTCTGGCGGATGCCCCAGCTAAAGTTCTTGCTAAACAAACATTCGAAACTGAAGGTAAGCAAGTACCTTTGGCATTTGAACTTAGCTACAACAGCAACGACATTAAACCTAACCATCGTTACAGCCTGCGTGCTCGTATCGAAGTAGATGGTAAGTTGCGTTTTATCAATGATACTAGCATCCCAGTGATTACGGACGCAGAGCAAACACACGAAGCAAACATTCGTCTAGTTGGCACGCGTTAATTGCTATCGGCAATGTAAACCTATTAAAAATGGCAGCTCAAGGCTGCCATTTGTATTTTCTGAGTGAGACTTTTCCGATCTCAGACACTTCAACCCCTTCTGCTTCCAGCTTTTGCTTTTGTCTTTCTAAATCTCGACCTTTTAATGAAATCTTGCCTTGACTGTTAATGACTCGAAACCAAGGCAGTTTACTGCCCTCCGGCAGATTACCTAGCGCTTTACCTACGTGCCTTGCGTAACCAGGGTAGCCCGCCATTTTTGCTATTTCACCATACGTAGAAACCCGCCCTGTGGGAATTTGGTGAATTACAGCAAAGATTTGCATCAAAAATTGGTCCATACTGAAAGTGTCCACTGTTGTTTACCAAGGAATGGTAATACACAAGACTTGTACTTCGCTATCAGTTCTTGCTCCTTAACATCATTTGCCGCTCGTCCGTACCTACCATTTTTCCGTGTTCCTTTTTTGAGCTGTAATTGATTACCAGAGTAAGTTGGAAATACAAAAACAGGCTTATGCTTAGTTTATAAATAGACCCGCTCAACGACTTTTAATGCCCAGTTTGACATGCCGTTGAGTTACCAAGTTGGTTGGGGAAGCCAGGAGGCGCTATGATTTTTTCGACACTTCAATTTCTTGTTACGACTCTTCTTGCCGTGGTGTGCGCTCGTGCCATCAGTTTGAGCGAAGGAGAGATTCCGGTTCTCGCCTTAATGATTCCCGCATTGTGGATACTGCCACAAGGTGGCCTTGCAGGTCTGATTCTGCTCGGTGCCATGACCGTTTATGGCGTCACCTTATCGATGCAGCCGATTGCGCTGTCTGTCGGTATCCTGATCCTTTTCCCGTTACTCATGGTGGTGTTCTCTCGTCGGAGTTCAATGGGCGTGTTGCTGACTGCGGGCCTGATTGTTCTCACGTTACAAGTAGGCATTATGGTCACGCAGGAGGGGGGTAAGCTAGGTGGCTCTGCTTGGTTAACCGCTGTGCAAACCTTATCTGTGATTGTGATGTGGTGGTCTGCCAATCATTGGAAACCATCGGAAAAGCACGCTTGGTGGTCTTTGTTGTTATTACTGCCTTTATGGCTAGCGGATTTGCCGTATGCGGTGCTTGTAGCATTAAGCATCACAGGTATTTTGGCATCGATGGAAGCGCTGACGAAGATTAAAAATTCATTGCGCTGGGGGAAATTGCTTTGTTGGACCTTACCAACCGTTGGCTTTGCCGCTTTGGTCGTTAGCCCCAATATCGAAGTTCCTAACCCTGTTTTTGTTGTGTGGATATGCTTGTTAGGAACGGCTTGGATGACGGACTACATCTTACGTAGTAGTGATGAGCAAGCCGAGTTATAAAATAGTTGTAGCTGCACTGAGTAAATAGTGACCCGTGCGGCAGACTATTGATTTGTTTATGAAATAATAGGCCGGATGTTATATGTTCGGCCTTTCATATTTATTGTGCATTTAATAATAAAAATTCAATCTTAGCCCCTATATAAAGTGGGCCTTTTTAGAAACGTTAGTCATGGTTAAAGTAGTTCAAAGGCTGTTGGTTTTTGCTTGCTTTCTATTGAGTCTGAGTCTCAAAGCAGAACCAGAACAAGTCTCTCATTATAAGGTGGCGACAGAGGCGGATGATGTCGTTACGCGTGTCCTGTTTGATGCGGTGGCAGAGAACTTTGGTGTCTCAATTCAGTATGTTAATTACTCGAGTTTTGATGCGATTTTAGATTCTGTAGCCCATGGTAAAAGTGATTTTGCCGCCAATATCACCTACACCCCAGAAAGGGCGAAGCTGTTTAGCTACTCGCGTCCCACCAACATTGAATACACCTACCTGTATGGTTTAAGTGATACGATTTTGAGTGATGCGACCGTCGTTGGTGTCCCACAAGACACCATCTACGAAGCGCTACTTGAACAATATTATCCTGAGTTGATTCAGGTGCCTTACCAAGGGCATGAAGAGGCGGTATCGCTGTTACGTTCTAGACAAGTAGACGGCGTTGTCGATGCCATCAATCAACTCAAACCAATGTTACTTGAAGGCTTTGATGCCAAGCTGCTTAATGACCACATCTCAATAAAGCCAGTATCGATTGTTAGCCAAAAGGGAACCCACCTTGAGGAACTGTCTCGATTTGCTGATTTTATCCATAGCGAAGCAGTGCAGAAATTGCTTCGAGAGAAGGTGGCTTTGTACCAATTTGAGTTGAGACAAACCGCATTGCGTGAGTCTATCAAGCAACTTCCTATCGATTTAGAAAAGCCGTTTACCATCAAGTTTGAATCTATCTTTCCTTATGTGGTGTACAAAGAAGATGGTTCTGTTGAAGGAATGACGGCAGATATCGTCTTGAAGAGTTGCGAGATTTTGGCATTGAATTGCCAAGTGATCAGCAAACCAAACGAGAGCTGGGAATCTATGTATAACCAGTTTATCCAAGGTGAGTTCGATATGCTTGCTCCTTTAACGATTAGCCGCGAGCGACGTACGTTTAGCCACTTCCCTCAGCCTCATTACTACCCAACCTCCGTCATGGTTAAGCGCCTTGGCTACAAACCAAACGTGTATTCTCATGTCTCTCAGCTGATTTCTGAGCGTATTGGTGTGGTGAAAGATGACTTCTTCGACCAAATGCTCACACAAATGCTGCCATTAAAGGAACTCAATCGTTTTGATTCGCAGCAGTTGATGTTGGATGCCTTATTGGCGAGAGAGATTGATTACATTGCGATGGATACTGCAATGCTCAATCACTTCTTACGTTTGAGTGAGCTAATTCCCATCGAGCAAGACGATGCCATTGGAGAGTTTTACGAATCAGAACTGTCGGTTGGCTTAGCAACTAGCCAGCGCGGTGAGATGCTCGCTCCTTACTTTAGCCGTGCGATATCCATGCTGGACTTGGAGAAGATTGTTGCCCATTACGATTTGAGACCGGATTGGCGCACTGCGTTGGAATATGAAGTGCGCTTAGCAACTCAGACGCAAGCGGTGTTTATTTTTGTGTTGGTGTTTGCGCTTGGTGTGACGTTATATCTGTATCGCCAATCGAATACCGACAACTTAACCGGATTAAGAAATCGTCGCTCGCTGCAAGTGAAGTATCGACAAGGCGTGCCAAAAGACTTGGCTATCTTGTACCTCGACATCAATAAGTTTAAGCAAATCAACGATACCTATGGGCACAGAGCAGGGGATAAAGTGCTGCAATTGCTTTCGCTAAAGATACATCGCGTATGGGCAGGTAGAAGTTATCGTATTGGTGGTGATGAGTTCATCCTGCTGGGTTACCCAACAGAAACACAGTTAATAAGAGCGATTGAAGAGCTAAGCGCCCTTGATGTCAAAGGTGAACATTTTGGTGATTTGAATCAGGTAACGATTTCTGTCGGCGTGTCGACTAAGCGCGAGCGCAGCGTTAGCTTAGAGCAAGCATTGCATTTAGCGGATGAGAACATGTACTCAAGTAAGCAAGCCTCTCGCACAAGCGTTGAGCCAAACCCTTGCATGAGTTGACTTTAAAACGCTGAATTGACCGAGTTTTGTTCAAACAGAAATGAAATGGGCAAAATCGTCGCTTTAGCCCTTGCAATCCGAGAGGCGATGCTGAATAATCCTCACATCATTTGAGACGCGCTCTCAAAAACAGAATTATGGGGCTCTGGTCCTCTCGCAACAATAGCTCGTGAACTCGGTCAGGTCCGGAAGGAAGCAGCCGCAGCGGGTGACTTGTGTGCCGGGATGTGGCTGGGGTCCCACCCTTTAAAAGCCTCGCTTATACAGCGAGGCTTTTTCGTTTCTGCGCTGTAAAATACTCTCTCAAACCTTTTCCCTTTCTCTCAACTGGCTATTCGTCTGGCTGGTGGTTTCTCATTACTCATAACCAAATTTGTATGCAGTGTTCAGCCGTGTCTCTTGTGATTTCTTCTTTGTTTTTGAGTGAATAAATATGCTGATTGTATAACTCGAAAATGATGCATTTCGGCTAGCAAGATTTAGTCATTCTTTATTAGCAATTTTTCTACCCTCCCTTGCAAATCTTTTCGGATAGTTTGCACTTTTGTCATGCTTGTTAGCCACTCTTAATAAAATCATCTTGTAGAAAAATTACACTTTTCGGGAAAAATGAAGTGTTTTTTCAGTCTAATCGGGGTCTTATTCATGTTCATTTACACTTAATTGATCTTTTGTATGACAAAATAAAATCGAGATTGATTGGGGTCAAAGATTCGTCCGCATTCGCTATCCGCCTATCTGAAAGTTAATTACAAGTATTCATCGGTTCGGGTAGGTTATTTTTACTCGCTGGCATAACACTGAATAGATTCTTGATAAATATTCAAAATGAAAATAAACGGTGCGACGGTGACTAGCGAGGCGATTTAACTCAATTCTATTCAGCGAATGCTTTTTATCAGTTTGAAATTGTACTGATGTCGCTTGAATGCTTTTTGGAGACCCCCATGACTAAAAAGTGGTTTACTGAGTCGGTTGAAGAAACACTGACTCAATTTAATGTATCAACTGAGCAAGGTTTGACTTCGGAAGAAGTAGAGCAGCGTCAGGCTGAACACGGCAAAAACGAGCTACAAGAGCAAGAAGGCAAATCTGCCCTTGAGCTATTCCTACACCAATTTAAGAACCCATTGATCTTCATTCTGGGTATTGGTGCGATTGTTTCCTTCTTTACTGGTCACCTTGTGGATGCGATTGCCATCACTGTGATCATCTTCATCAATGCCATCATCGCATTTTGGCAAGAGTTTAAAGCTCAGAAGGGCATGGAAGCGCTGCGCGAAATGGCAGCGCCAACCGCACAAGTTCGTCGCAATGGCGAGTGGGTTGATGTGTTGGCACGTGACATTGTGCCGGGTGACATTTTAAAAATTAATACGGGTGACATCCTTGCTGCGGATGTGCGCATCATTGAAGCGAACCGTCTTGCAGTAGATGAAGCCGCGCTTACTGGTGAGTCTGAGCCGGTTGATAAAATCGTTAAGGTGATTGAAGACGAAACCGTCGGCCTTGGTGATCAGCGTAATATGGGCTTTATGACCACGATTGTGACCACTGGTACAGGCTTGGGTGTGGTTGTCAGCACCGGCATGAAGACGGAAGTTGGCCACATCGCGGACATGATGGCAAACACCGAAGAAACTAAAACACCAATGCAAGAGCGTATGGATACCATCGCGAAAACCTTGATGATCGCGGCTTTGGGTGTAGTGGCTGTGGTTTGTGGTATCGGTCTTTACCATGGTATGCCTTGGCTGGAAATTCTGAACACGGGTATTTCGTTGTCGGTAGCGGCGATTCCAGAAGGTCTGCCAACAGTTATCTCAATTGTTTTGACGATGGGCTCAACGCGCATGGTGAAGAACAACGCATTGGCGAAACAGCTTTCTGCGATTGAGACGCTGGGTTCCACCACGGTTATCTGTTCAGATAAAACCGGTACGCTGACACAGAACCAAATGCAGGTAATGAAAGCTTACGATGCAAGTGGTCGTTACTGGGAAGTGTCGGGCAAAGGCTTTAGCCCTGAGGGTGAATTTAAGCCGCTAGGCCACACGGTTGATGCAAAGCAAAGCCCAGAGATGATGAAAGGCTTAGTGGTTGCGACCCTGTGTAATGATGCGGAATACATCAAAAATGGCGATAACTCGTCTGTGCGTGGTAACCCAACCGAAGGCGCATTGATTGTTGCAGCGGCAAAAGCGGGTCTGGAGCAATCAGACATGCTATCGACAGGCGGCTACTCTATCGTTGAGAAGTTCCCGTTTGATTCTGCTCGTAAGATGGCGTCAGTGATTGTCAAAGGACCGGATGGTAAGCACTTCCTTGCTATTAAGGGCGCGCCAGATGTGGTGTTGCGCAATGCCTCTGGCTTTATGGTCGATGGTGGTGAGCTACCTACAGCACCAACGATGTCCACAGGCAGCTTAGCGTTAGCAGCAAGCCCAGCAGAAGAGGTGATTGCGAACTACGAAGCGGCAATTCAGGACTTTGCAGAGCAAGCGCTTCGCACTTTGGCAGTAGGTTATAAAGAGCTGACAGAAGAGGATCTCAAGCGTGATCCTGCTGAGCTAGAGAAAGATGTGACCGTGCTTGGTTTGTACGGAATCATGGATCCTCCACGTCCAGAAGTTCGCGACGCAGTAGAAAGCTGTTACAACGCAGGCGTTCGCACGGTGATGATCACTGGTGACCACGCACTTACTGCAGCGGCAATTGCACGTGAAATCGGCATTATCCGCAGTGAAAAAGACTTGGTCATTACGGGTGCACAACTGGATGAAATGGATGATGAAGCGCTACGTAAAATCTGTCCGGAAGTTGCCGTCTTTGCTCGTGTAACACCAGAACACAAGCTGCGCATTGTTCAAGCTCAGCAACACAATAATGAAGTGGCAGCGATGACAGGTGACGGCGTGAACGATGCGCCAGCTCTTCGCCGTGCGGACATCGGTGTCGCAATGGGTATCACCGGTACATCGGTAGCCAAAGACTCGGGCGATTTGATTCTACTGGATGACAACTTTAGTACGATCGTGAAAGCCGTGCGCCAAGGTCGTCAGATCTTCGATAACTTGCGTAAGTTCATTCGCCAAGCATTGACGGCAAACGTGGGTGAAGTATCGGTTATCTTGTTCGCCTTCTTGATGATGGGACCAGAAGCGATTCTGCCACTTACGCCACTGATGATTCTATGGATTAACTTAGTTTCTGACGGCTTGCCAGCATTGGCATTAGGTGTAGAACCTGAAGAGAAAGATCTGATGGAGCGTAAGCCGCGTAAGCGTAACGAAAGCTTCTTCAGCGACCATTTAGGTACACGTATTGTGACACGCGGTTTGGCATTGGGTGGTATGAGCTACTTGGCGTTCAACTGGGCACTGAGCAGTGGTCAAAGCGCTCAATATGCACAGACAATGGCTTTCGCAATGCTGATTTTTGCTCAGCTATGGCACTTGTTTGACTCGCGTACGTTTAATTCACTATACCGCAAGAATCCATTCACCAACAAATACCTGTTGGGTGCTGTAGCGGTCTCGGCAACGCTGTCCCTTGGTGTGATTTACACCAGTCTTGGTCAGTTGATCTTTAACACAGAGGCACTAAGTGCTGGTCACCTATTTGGTGTGATTCTTGTGTCTTCACTGCCGACATTCATTTTGTCTGGCATTAAAGAGATGACGAAAACCAAAGTCGTTTAAGAATGGTGATGTCGATTCTTTCAGCATAGGGAAGCGACAGATACCTAAAGCCCGCCGAGAGTGATAGCTTGGCGGGCTTTTCTTTTCTCTCAAGCAAGGCATCTCTTTAGCTGTGCGAAGGTTTACTCTATAATCCCCCCGTTTTCATCTGGTACTTCACCAACTTTCATCTGGGATATTTTCATGATTTCAAAAAACCAACTAAAACTGCTGCGTGCTTTAGGTCAAAAGAAGCAGCGTAAAGCGCACGGCTTATTTCTGGTTCAAGGTGAAAAGAACGTACTGGAGTTAGCGAACAGTTCGCTCACGGTAAAGCAGATTTTTGCGACGGCTGAGTTTCTAGAGCAGCACAACCAAGAACTAAATGGCTTCGAGTGTATTGAAGCGTCACTAGATGACTTAACTAAAGCAAGTACGTTGGTGAGCAACAATGCAGCCATTGCTGTGGTTGAAATTCCAAACGTAACAGTGCCTCAGGCAAAAGGCTTGATGATCGCATTGGATGGCGTTTCTGATCCGGGCAACCTAGGTACGATCATTCGCGTAGCGGATTGGTACGGTATCAAGCACATCATCGCGAGCACAGATTGTGCCGATCCATACAATCCAAAAACCATCAGTGCAACCATGGGCAGCTTTGGTCGCGTGCAAGTGAGCCTAGTGGATCTACCAAGTTACTTGGAAGATGCAAACTTGCCAGTGTATGGCGCTTTCCTTGAAGGCGAGAGTGTGCACAAGACCGAATTCTCAGCAGAAGGTATTTTGTTGATGGGCAGTGAATCTCATGGTGTGCGTGAAGCGGCATCGAAGTTTGTGACCGACAAGATTACCATTCCAGCGTTTGGCGGAGCAGAGTCTCTAAACGTGGCAATGGCGACAGGTATTATTCTGGACAACATGCGTCGTCAACACAGCTAATCGCAGCAGCAAATCTTAGATACAAAAAAAGCGTAACGAGCCAGACTTTTTCAAGTTGAGGTTCATTACGCTTTTTTCGTTTTAAAGCGCTTATTTTGCTAGCATGTCCAATTTGTTTGGCACGCCGTTCCATTTTTCCGCTTCATCCATTGCTGGCTTCACTTCGGTTTGTACCGGCCAGATTTCTGCAAGTTCTGCGTTGAGCTCTTTGTAGATCACTTGATCTTCTGGAAGCTCGTCTTCTTGGAAGATGGCGGCTGCGGCACATTCGTCCACGCACAAACCACAGTCGATGCACTCAATCGGGTTGATTACCATAAAGTTTGGGCCTTCGTGGAAGGCATCAGCAGGGCATACCGCGACACAGTCAGTGTATTTACATTGGATACAGTTATCGGTTACGACAAACGCCATGATAATCAGCTCTTAAGTTAGTCAAAATTGAAGAATGGGGATAATACTCATCCCAAGGCAAAATTCAACATTCGCTACGTTAATTCCGCCGCGCAGCTTGGATTTAGTATGACAGACAAATCAATTTCTCGTAAAATGCGCGCCATTGTGAGCTGACTGCTTTTTCACCCTTGGTATTAACAAGGAGAAAATAGCAGTTCTGGCTAAGACACCTACCATAACGAGACATCACATGATTCGTATTAATGAAATTAAACTTCCTCTAGATCATGAGGAAGGCGCGCTATTGGACGCGATTACTAAAAAGCTTGGCATTGCTGCTGAGAAAGTTATCTCTTTTAATGTCTTTAGACGCGGCTACGATGCTCGTAAGAAAACCAATATTCATCTTATTTACACGCTAGACATCATCGTTGAAGGTGATGAAGAGGCGCTGCTAGCGAAATTCGAAAAAGATCCGCACGTTCGCCAAACACCAGATATGGAATACAAGTTTGTAGCGAAGGCACCTGAGAACCTAACTGAGCGCCCAGTGGTGATCGGTTTTGGTCCTTGTGGTCTATTTGCGGGCTTGGTTTTGGCTCAAATGGGCTTTAACCCAATCATCGTTGAGCGCGGCAAAGAAGTACGTGAGCGTACTAAAGACACGTTCGGCTTTTGGCGTAAGCGCACACTAAACCCAGAATCGAACGTACAGTTTGGTGAGGGCGGCGCGGGTACTTTCTCTGATGGTAAGCTTTACAGCCAAGTGAAAGATCCAAACTTCTACGGTCGTAAAGTGATCACTGAGTTTGTAGCAGCAGGCGCACCAGAAGAAATTCTATACGTAAGTAAGCCGCACATCGGTACCTTTAAACTGGTTACCATGATCGAGAAGATGCGCGCGAAAATCATCGAGCTAGGTGGTGAGATCCGCTTTAGCACTCGTGTTGACGATCTGCATATGGAAGATGGCCAAATCACAGGCGTAACGCTATCAAACGGTGAAGAGATCAAATCTCGTCACGTGGTGCTAGCGGTAGGTCACAGTGCTCGTGATACCTTTGAAATGCTGCACGACCGTGGCGTTTACATGGAAGCGAAGCCGTTTTCTGTTGGTTTCCGTATCGAGCACAAACAATCGATGATCGACGAAGCACGCTTTGGTCCAAACGCAGGCCACCCAATTCTTGGTGCGGCAGATTACAAACTGGTTCACCACTGTAAGAATGGCCGTACGGTTTACAGCTTCTGTATGTGTCCTGGTGGTACTGTTGTTGCGGCAACTTCTGAAGAAGGTCGCGTAGTAACCAACGGTATGAGCCAATACTCTCGTGCAGAACGTAACGCGAACAGCGCAATCGTAGTGGGCATCTCACCAGAAGTTGATTACCCAGGTGACCCTCTAGCGGGTATCC
The DNA here is from genome assembly GCF_002021755.1 of Vibrio owensii. NCBI lineage: Bacteria > Pseudomonadati > Pseudomonadota > Gammaproteobacteria > Vibrionales > Vibrionaceae > Vibrio > Vibrio owensii. Next base: position 821,887 of record NZ_CP019959.1, on the reverse strand, counting down.
GTTTCCAACGTGAACTAGAATCGGGCGCTTACACACTCGGTGGTGAGAACTACGACGCACCAGCACAGAAAATCGGTGACTTCCTGAAAGGTCGCGATCCAAGTGCACTAGGTGATGTTGAACCATCATTCACTCCGGGCATCAAACTGACTGACCTGTCGAAAGCGCTACCTGCATTTGCTATCGAAGCGATTCGTGAAGCAATCCCAGCATTCGATCGTAAGATCAAAGGCTTTGCGTCAGAAGATGGTCTACTGACGGGTGTTGAGACGCGTACGTCTTCTCCAGTTTGTATCAAGCGTGGTAAAGACTTCCAGAGCATCAACTTGAAAGGTTTCTTCCCTGCGGGTGAAGGTGCAGGCTACGCGGGTGGTATCCTTTCTGCGGGTATCGATGGCATTAAGGTGGCAGAAGCGGTAGCTCGTGACATCGTCGCTTCAATGGAAAACGCATAATTTAATCGCGTGATATAACATCGAAAGCCAGCCTAAATCTAAGGCTGGCTTTTTTGTTTCTGCTGCATAGCTAGTTATTTCTTTTCGCCCTTCTTATATTGACTCACTCCTGACTCGAATCACGTCCAAGCTTTGTATATTCTTTGCTCACAGCCAAGCAGATGGTCGATGTAACTTTAAATAAATATGCAACTTAGTATTCATTGCTTTGTGTTATGTATCAATTCAGATAAAGATCAATAGACTACACCTATAAATAAAATTGCTAATTTCCATTTAGTAAAATCAAGAAATTAGACGACACTTATCTTAAAGGCAGCAAAAACGTGCCGCTAAGGAGATAAGAATGCATTCACTTAAAGTTAAAGATTACATGACGTTACAGGCAGTGACTTTCACCAAGAACATGTCGTTGACGGCGGCTTTGGACAAGGTGATGCAAAGTGTTACTCTAGGTGGACCTGTTATCGACGAAAACGAGAAAGTCATCGGATTCCTTTCTGAACAAGACCTTTTAGACAAACTCGTTAAAGCCAGTTATCACTGTCAGGATACACACACAGTAGAAGAGTGCATGCACTTAGACGCGCTATCGGTATCACCTGAAATGTCGATCATCGAATTGGCTGACATGATGAAAGTCGGTAAACCTAAGATGTATCCGGTGGTGGATGACAAAGATAAGCTCGTTGGTGTGATCACAAGACGCGATGTTTTAAGAGCCATCGGCAAAACACTGAACGAATGTTTCAAACATCCCGTTTAAGAACAAAACAATAAGTATTAAGACGAAAGACGCCTCGGCGTCTTTTTGTCGTTGAGGTAGAATATGTCCACGCAAGACGCGAAGTTTGTCCAAGGTTCTACCATGCGCCACATCTTAGTGATGTCTGGCGCAGGCTCTGTCGGTTTGATGGCACTGTTTGTCGTCGATCTGCTCGATATGTTATTCATCAGTATGCTAGGGCAGGTAGAGCTTGCTGCGGCTGTCGGTTTTGCTGGAACGCTGATTTTCTTCTCAACCTCAGCATCCATCGGTACTTCGATTGCTATGGGGGCTTTGGTCTCTAAAGCGATTGGCGCAAAGGATTTTGAACGAGCAAGGTTGATGAGTGGCAGTATCATGCTGGTGGCCTTTATGATCAGCTTGGTCATTACCATTAGTATGTTCATCCACATTCCTGAATTACTCGCAGCCATAGGTGCTGAAGGGGTCGCTGCCGAGCGTGCAGAAGCTTATCTCAATATTCTATTACCAAGTGCACCGATACTTGCGTTAGGTATGTCTGCCGGTGCAGGACTGCGTGCCGCTGGAGATGCAAAGCGATCTATGTGGGCGACTTTAGCGGGCGGTATTGTTAACGCGATTCTTGATCCGCTGTTTATCTTCGTCTTCAAATGGAACGTAGAAGGAGCAGCGGCGGCGTCTGTTATTGCGCGTTTCACGGTATTGGCTTTCTCCCTTTACCCACTAGTAAAAGTGCACAAGCTGGTTTCATTCCCTAATCTCGATATCGTTAAAATTAACCTTAAACCGATTTTGGCGATTGCCGTGCCCGCCATTATTACCAACACTGCTACGCCGATTGGTAATGCGATTGTGACCACTCACATTGCCCAATTTGGTGAGGATTTTGTGGCAGGTTTTGCCGTGATAGGGCGTTTAACTCCAGTGTGTTTTGCGGTGATTTTTGCTTTGTCTGGTGCGGTCGGCCCAATCATTGGTCAGAACTTTGGTGCGGAGCGGATGGATCGCGTGAAGCGAACTCTGACCGACTCTTTGTTGGTGACTACCATTTATACTCTCGCCGTATGTGCTCTGCTTTACGTTCTGCAAGATTACATTGTTGCCATGTTCAGCCTGACGGGTGACGCTGCGATTATTGTTGCTGCTTTCTGTACCTATGTGGCGATTACGTTTGTGTTCAATGGTACTTTGTTTGTCGCCAACACCTCCTTCAATAACCTTGGTAAACCGCTGTACTCAACGGCGTTGAATTTGGGCAAAGCGACCATCGGCACGTTGCCTTTCGTTTACTTCGGTTCTCAGTGGTATGGCGCGCTTGGTGTGCTTTACGGCCAAGCATTAGGTACGATTGTGTTTGGTCTACTGGCGCTAGTTGTGCTGAATAAACACATCAAAGACCTGATGCAAAACTTTGGTGAAGACTTGGTGGAAGACGATCCCGCCATCACTTGCGTTAATACCCAGCCTTTCTGTTCTCACGATGCGGTATTGATTGACGAGGTCGCCACCGCTCTGGAAGAGGAAAAAGCGTAAATTTTCCTAATTTCACATAAATACGCTTGACCTTGGAGTTAGCTCTAAGGTTTATTCTTAGCGGTAGATAGAGACTTATCACCAATAAGGAAAGTGAATTATGTGTACGAAACATCAAGGTTGCCAATCAGGCAAAATCAACTCTGCGGTGGCGTTAGGTGCAAACGACTCTTGCTGCGCACCGGCAAAACCTGCTCTTAATATTACGCAAGCAAGCGTGATCACTTCAGAGGATTCTTGTTGCAGCGGCGGAAGCTGCAGCTCGGATTCTCTTGAAGATGAAGGCCCTGCCGAACCCCTTGAATCCTCCATTCGCCATAGCTGGTTAGTGTCAGGCATGGATTGTCCTGCTTGTGCTCAAAAACTTGAAAAAGCCATTTCTTCTGTTGAAGGTGTCACCAACGCCAAAGTTCTGTTCGCGACTGAAAAACTGGTGGTGGATTTTGATAACCGTGCACTTGCGCCTGTCATTGAGCAAGTTTCTCAACAAACCGGTTTCCCACTGACTTCGACAGATGCGCCAAAACCAAAAGCCGAGAAAAAAGGCTGGTTAGGCGTTATGAAAGACAATGTTCAAATCCTTTCTATCGCAGGTGCGATGGCGTTAGCCGGTCTTATCTCTGATTTACACCCAACCTTCAGCACGTGGCTCTTCACGTTGACGTGTTTGCTTGGCTTGTATCCAGTTGCGATGAAAGCGGTCAAGTTGGCTCGCAGTGGTACGCCATTTGCGATTGAAACGCTGATGAGTGTCGCGGCGCTGGGGGCTCTATACCTTGGTGAAACCGCTGAAGCGGCGATGGTGCTATTGCTTTTCCTTATTGGTGAAAAGTTAGAAGCATACGCATCATCTCGTGCGCGTAGCGGCGTTCAAGCATTGATGGATCTCGTTCCAGAGAACACCACTCTTATTGTGGATGGCGAACGTCAGGAAGTGCCAGCGTCACAACTACAGCCGGGTGACGTGATTGAAGTAGCGCCGGGTGGTCGTATGCCAGCTGATGGCGTACTGATGACTCAAGCGGCAAGCTTCGATGAAAGTGCGTTAACGGGTGAGTCTGTGCCTGTAGAGCACAACGAAGGCGGTAAAATCATGGCAGGTGCCGTGGTTGTCGACAAAGTCGTGCAGGTGAAAGTAACGTCTCGCCAAGGTGAGAACGCGATTGACCGTATCCTACATTTGATTGAAGAAGCGGAATCACGCAAAGCACCACTTGAACGTTTCCTAGATAAGTTCAGCCGTTGGTACACACCATTGATGATGCTTGTCTCTCTATTAGTCATCATCACACCGCCATTGTTGTTTGCTCAACCTTGGGAAACGTGGGTGTACCGTGGTCTAGCATTGCTGTTGATCGCATGTCCATGTGCACTCGTCATCTCTACGCCAGCAGCGATCACTTCTGGTTTGGCGGCAGCGGCAAAACGAGGCGCACTGATCAAAGGTGGTGCAGCGCTTGAGCTACTGGGTCGTGTGGAATCTGTAGCATTCGATAAAACGGGCACACTGACACAAGGCAAACCGCAAGTAACTGATGTGGTTCCATTCGATGTAACAGAAGAGCAGCTATTAAGCTTAACTGCGTCGATTGAGATTGGCTCAAGCCACCCGCTAGCAATTTCTTTGGTGAACAAAGCACAAGAGCAAGGCATCAACATTCCTGAAGCTGCAGACAAAACGGCGCAGGTTGGTTCTGGTGTGACAGGGCTTGTTGAAGGCAAATTGGTTCAAGTGATTGCGCCATCGAAAGCCGATTTTGCCATCGCGTCTGACATCGAACAGCAAGTCGTGGCGTTGGAAGACCAAGGTAAGACGGTGGTTATCGCTCGTCACGATGAACAAGTGATTGGCTTGATAGCGTGGCAAGACACACTTCGCCAAGACGCTCAACAAGCGGTTGCTGCACTGAAAAAACTGGGTATTTCATCAGTGATGTTAACTGGCGATAACCCTCGCAGTGCCGAAGCTATTGCGAATCAAATTGGCCTTGATTACAAAGCAAGCTTGCTACCAGCAGACAAAGTGCACTACGTGGAAGAGATTTCAGCACAGCACACTGTCGCGATGGTGGGTGACGGCATTAATGATGCGCCAGCAATGAAAGCTTCAAGCATTGGTATTGCGATGGGCGGTGGTACTGACGTTGCACTTGAAACGGCTGACGCTGCACTGACTCACAACCGTTTGATCGAGCTAGCAGGTATGATCGAGCTATCACGTGCGACGCTGAATAACATCCGTCAGAACGTGGCGCTTGCGCTGGGTCTAAAAGGTGTGTTCTTGGTAACGAGCTTACTGGGCATTACCGGCTTGTGGGTTGCGGTACTTGCCGACAGTGGTGCAACGGCATTAGTTACACTGAATGCTCTGCGTCTGCTTCGCTTTGAATCAAAACAAGTGAAATAAATCAGTTAACAGCTGAGCGATGAATAAGAAGCCCAAGGCAATCCTGTCTTGGGCTTAATTATATGGTCCGCCCCACTCTCCAAGCCCTTAAGCCTCAGAATGAGGTGAACCATATGTCTTCTATTCACATTTTAGGTATCGACCTAGGCAAGCACTGTTTCCACGCTATCGCTCATAACCGTTCTGGTGCGGAAGTATTGCGTCGTAAGTTTAATCGAAACCAACTCCAACATTTTCTTTGTAAAATCGAACCAACAACCATTGCTTTCGAAGCTTGTGGCGGTGCTCATTGGCTCGCTCGTAAGTGTGGTGAATACGGCCATCAAGTTCGACTCATTCCTCCCCAGTACGTTAAGCCTTATGTCAAAGGCAACAAAAATGATTTCATAGATGCATCAGCAATTGCAGAAGCGGCTGGTCGACCAACAATGAGGTTTGTCGCGGTAAAAAGTGAAGAAGCCCAAGTCATTGCAGCGATTCATCGTGTCAGAGATGGCTATATCAAGGAGAGAACCGCGGCTATGTCTCGAATTGGGGCTATCTTGCTTGAGTTCGGCCTGAGTTTTCCAAAGGGGCATGCAAAGATGAAGTCTCTCTTCCAATGGTTAGCAGCACAAAAAATGGCACTGCCGGAGAGCTTGCTGTGTGAATTAGTGTCTATCCACGAACACTACAAATACCTTAATGAAAAGGTCAAAGCTCAAGACAGTAAGCTTCAAGTTATTGTTAATAATAATGAAAGTGCACAATTGCTGAAAACTATCCCTGGAGTTGGAGACCTTACCTCAACGTTGTGCGTTGCTGACGTAAGCTCCCCAAACAATTTCACCAATGGTCGGGAAATGGCAGCTTGGTTAGGGCTTGTACCGAGACAATTCTCTACGGGAGGAAAGACCAAGCTACTTGGCATAAGTAAACGAGGCAATAAACATCTCAGAACTCTGTTTATCCATGGAGCAAGAGCCGTTCTCTCAAGGCTAGAAACGACAGGGAAAGTGTTTGGTGAGTGGCTCATCAAACTTCGGGCGACGAAGCCATTTAATGTTGTGGTCGTAGCACTTGCCAACAAGCTAGCAAGAATAGCTTGGGCGGTGTTGTACCACCGCCAAGCTTTTAAGGTTGTATAGCTATAACCAAGTTTGCAACGCCAATGAAAATGATGACAAAAACGGTCAATCGACCAGATTAAGAACCTGACACAAAAAATAGCGTTAAATGCTTTTGGCTTTTTAAGGATAATCTGGCGCAGATATCATCGTGGAGCTGGGAAGCTAGTGCTCCCAACAAGGACTCCGAATACATTAGCGCAAACCAACTCCGTTATGACTTAATTGTAGTTGCAATAACGGGGCGGACCATACATTTTTGTGTCCATAAAACGGTAATCACTATGCTGAATAATTCGTTTGGCAAATCACTCATTCGTATGCAACGAAATGATCTTTTGGCTCTTAAAATGTGATCCAAACCGTTTTTATTTGAAAGTATAGATTTATTACATTGTTTCATTGTGACTGTGATCACTCAATGTTGGTGAAAGGTTCGCTACAGTGCATCTGTACCCAACAACTTATTAATGAGCTTATTGTTTACAAAATAAGCCACAACAAGGAGCGACTTATGTCTCAAGCTGTATTCCATTTAGGTGTTACTGAAGCGGATCTTAATGGTGCTACTCTAGCAATCATTCCAGGCGATCCAGCGCGCGTACAAAAAATCGCAGAAGAAATGGAAAACCCAGTATTTCTAGCAAGTCACCGTGAATACACGCTATACCGTGCAGAGCTAGACGGTAAACCTGTTGTGGTTTGTTCTACAGGTATCGGCGGTCCATCTACATCTATCGCAGTAGAAGAACTAGCGCAGCTTGGCGTTCGCACTTTCCTACGTGTTGGTACTACTGGCGCAATCCAGCCACACGTAAACGTAGGTGACATGATCGTTACTACAGGTTCTGTTCGTCTAGACGGCGCGAGCCTACACTTTGCTCCAATGGAGTTCCCAGCAGTAGCAGACTTCGAAATCGCAACAGCAATGAAAGCAGCTGTTGAAGAGTCTGGTGCAACTGTTCATATGGGTGTGACTGCTTCAAGTGACACTTTCTACCCAGGTCAAGAGCGTTACGACACATTCTCTGGTCGTGTTGTTAAGCGTTTCCAAGGTTCTATGCAAGAGTGGCAAGACATGGGCGTTCTGAACTTCGAAATGGAGTCAGCAACACTGCTAACCATGTGTGCAAGCTCTGGCCTGAAAGCAGGTTGTGTGGCGGGTGTAATCATCAACCGTACACAAAAAGAGATTCCAGATCATTCAACGCTGAAAGAAACGGAAGCTCGCTCAATTAAAGTTGTAGTAGAAGCAGCGCGTAAGATGCTTTAAGCACAACATTTAGTTGGCATTTAAACAAACGGGAAAAACCAGAGGTTCGCCTCTGGTTTTTTCTATCTGGCAGTTTTGTCTGAGTATTAAAACAACAAATCTGACGCAATAAAAAAGCAGCTCGAGGCTGCTTTTTTTTGATTTTTGAACGATATCGACGATTAGATTTCGTCAGAACCACCAGCGGCTTCAAACCAAGCGCTTAGGTGAGTTTTGAGATCTTTCAGCTCGTCTGGGCCAATAAGTGCTAAACCTAAGTCTTCAGCACGTGTGATGTCGTTATGACGCAGTGGACGGAAGCTGACCAGCATGGCACGAGCTTGTAGGCCACCTAACAGATCACGCAAAGATTCAAGCTTGTACAAGGTGTCATCGCCATCATCGCGCATGCCTTTGGTCTTACATTCGATGATGTGAAGTTTGTTGTTCACCACTGTTGCGACATCAAGTTCATTGCGAACTTCGCTTTCACCGAGTTTGCGATAAACCTGCACGTTCAAGGAACGGTCTTGGATCGTCGGCATGGTGTCTTGAATCTGCTTCACAGTGCTGTGCACTAGCGTTTCTAACCATTCACCGTTAGAGAAACGACGAGCGTCTTCATCTGCAAACGTCAGCACGCCATTTTCGTATGTCGCGATTTGTGCCTCGACCAAATCGGTCAGCAGCATGTTCAGTTCGCGGTAGCCTTGTTGTTTCTCAGAAAGCTCAACATCCAGCTTCTGCTCTTTACGACAAGTGGTTGCAAGGTAGTTTAGTGTCGCAAGACCAGGGCCAAGCTCAAGTGCGTTAGATGCCCAGCGTTCGCCCAATTCGTAAAGCTTTTGGTCAAGTTGAGGAGGAAGGTCTACGTGGTGGAACTCACCGCGTGCGCCGAAAATAGTGAGGTAATCAGAGATGGTAATGTGGTCTTCTACTTGTGTATCTTCTTTGCCATCTGGGTAAAGCCAGCACAGTTTGTCGCTGTTCGGTTCTACTACGAAGATAGGCCAACGGTAAGTACGGAAGACTTCGTACACGGAAAGCAGGCGGTGACGTAGGCCACAACTTGCATTGAGTTTAACTTCTTCACCTCTGTCGTGGAGGTCTTTTGCCAATTTGTGGACAGATTGTTTGATCAGAGAAGTGTTTACTGCAGAAGGAATTTCAAAGAATTCAGACGTAATTTCTCGCTGCTCTAATACTGCGCTCAGTCGCTCGTACATATCGGATTGGCTCTTGTCGCCGATGAAGACGATATGTGTACTTACAGTGCGATTATCCAAAAGAGGAGTGACTAATCTCACTGGATCTTGGTCGATAATACCAACATGAACAGCCATAGGTTTTCCTTCTTATTTGGCTTGCTCGAAAAGAGAAAAGAAAAGGGATGAGCAAGCCATATAAACCATATGTAGACACAGCTCATAAAAAACAAGGGCGACTTCAATAAAAAGTCACCCTTATACAGTTGGTTGCAATAAATCCGTTAAATTTGGCGGCGGATTTTATAGCTTAAATCGATGAACCAGTTCGTTTTGCTGATGCGCTAATTGCGTCAAAGATTCGCTAGTTTGAGCAATACTCGACATCGCGTGGTAGCTTTGATCGGCAATGCTATTGATGTCTTCAATGCTGCGCGCGATATCCGCTGAAGTCTCGCTCTGCTCTGCTGCCGCTTGAGATATGTGGGTACTCATCTGGCTGATTTCGATAATAAGCGCTTGGATTTCTTCCATAGAGCTATTCGCTTTTGAAGCTTGCTCAACGGACATTTCCATATCACTCATACAGCTCTGAATAACTTGGCTAGCAGATTGCGAACTCGATTGAAGGTTACTGATCATTGCTTCAATCTCAGTTGTCGATTGTGTGGTCTTGGAGGCCAGCACGCGAACTTCATCCGCTACAACCGCAAACCCGCGACCTTGTTCTCCCGCACGAGCGGCTTCGATGGCAGCGTTGAGTGCCAACAAGTTCGTTTGTTCAGCGATGTTACGAATCACGTCGAGAATTGAACCAATTTGGCCGCTCATTCTTTGTAGCTCAGAGACGGCAGACACAGACTCATTCAAACGCGTTTCCAACTGGTTAATGGTCGAGATGTTACTGTTCATAACGTTGCGACCTTGGTCAGAAGCGGTTTCTACACGCTGAACCATTTCTAGCGAGCCTTGTGCACTTTGTGCGACTTCTTGAACCGAGTGAGACATCTCTGTCATCGCAGTCGCCACATTTGCGGTTTGCTCACGCTGTGAGTTCAATTGACCTTGCGCTTGAGAAGAGGTTTGCTCATTCGTTGAAGCGGTCGAAGCAAGGTTTTCTGAAGCGTCGTTAAGCTTCACAAGAATGTTGTGCAAACTGTCCGCAAGGGTATTGATGTGTCCACTTACGCGGCTAAATTCGTTGTTGTGACGGTTTTCAATACGCTGTGTCATGTCGCCTTCTGTCAGGCTTTCTAACACTTTCAAGATGCGTGTTAGTGGTTCACGGACACTTTGTGCGATGTGGTAACCGATGGCAGTTGCAAACAGAACAACAATCACTGCAATCACAATCGCTTTCGTCACGCCTGCTGAGTAAATGTCTCCTGCATCAGCTAAAGATTCGTTTAGTTTGTCTGTTGCGGTTGTTGTGAATTGCTCAAGAATCGACATGCTTGAGTCAACTTTGGTAGCAAGGTTCGCAATGTTGTTGTAAAGCGCCGCACGAGCCGAAAGGTAGTTGTTGTGTTGGTCTAACACACCGCCACGCATACCGACGTCACGTGTGAATTGTTCTACTGATTCACCAAAAGCTTTTTGAAGTTCAGGAAGTTGAGTTACCAAACCACGGAATGCGTAGTTGAGGTGTGTGACTGCCTTGCGGTTTTTCGCTACGGCTTCAGTTACAAACTCAGGGTTCGAGCTTGCTAAGGCGTCGGACGTAATGACTTCAGCATCTTTCAATTTGATGAAGTAGCTCTTTGCCATCACTTTTACAGAGATACTGCTTTGGTCAGCCACGTACTCTTTCAGGCCAACAGAAAGCTCAGTGTTGAGTTGTTGGAAGCGACGAGAAGACTTTTGCACTTCTTCTTGCGCAGCGAACATGGCTTCGTAGTTATCCATGGCTTCTTTTGCTTCAGTAAAATAGCTCTGCTCAAGTTCTTTAAGCTGAGAAAAAGGTTCGGCAAGAGAAGGGTAGATTTGGCTCGCGACTTCAAGTTGGATCAAGGTCGCTTCAAAGGTTTGTTGAGATTTGGCAAATTCCTGACGCATCTCGTCCATGCGTTGTTTATTCTCTGTGGTCAGGAAGTCTTTAAAAGATTTGTCTGCAGAAAGCAGTTCAACACTGGTTTGGTTAGATAATGAAACAAGTGGTAATGAAGACTTAGATACCGTCTCAAACTTACCGTGAATATCATTCATGCCCCCCATCATAATGGCAATCGTGACAGCAAACAGGACGATGATCAGTGCGAAGCCTGCATACATCCGTTTAATAACTGAACCTCGCATAAGTGAGCTTCCTCTCCCAAAAATAGACAATATAAATAAGAATTGTCTTAAAAAAGTAACAAAATTCACTGGATTGTATTGAGTTTGCGACGCACGTTTTATGACGCACACGACAAAAAAAGCTTCAACGTCACGACTTATATTGATAATGTTAAGTGAACACTGTTTTTTATTGAGCTCGCTTTTGGCTTAGCGCATACTAAATAGGTTACACACCTTATAAAATGGAGTACCCATGGCGGAAGAAACCATCTTTAGCAAAATTATTCGCAAAGAAATCCCAGCAGATGTCCTTTACCAAGATGACTTAGTAACGGCATTTCGTGACATCAATCCGCGTGCGCCAAGCCATATCCTTATCATTCCAAATAAGCTGATCCCGACAGTAAATGACGTGGAAGCGGAAGACGAAGCGATGATGGGACGTATGTTCACGGTAGCGAAGAAGCTTGCTAAAGAAGAAGGCATTGCAGAAGACGGTTACCGTTTGATCGTAAACTGTAACTCACATGGCGGTCAGGAAGTCTATCATATTCATATGCACCTAGTGGGCGGTCGTCCTTTAGGTCCTATGGTATTGAGCTAATCTATTAGAAGTGGGTGAAGCGATTCATCCACTTCTTTATTCCTGACGAACAACACATTTGTGGAGATAAATGTGAAACATGGTGTGAAGCTATTCGGATTAATGAGCTGGGTCCTGCTTGCTACAGGATGTGCAAACTTGTCCGCTGGCAATCTCTTCAGTCATTACAGCGACCAAAATAAACAAGTCTATCAGGCGGTGGTTGCGGGTGAATATGCCAAAGCTGAGCAACTGCAATCGAGTGATGTTGGTGGCGATATACTTGGCAACTTTGAGCAAGGTCGAATCTCGTTTCTTGCCCAAGACTACCCCAAAAGCCTGAGTTCACTTGAGGACAGCGATCGTGCAGTGCGTAAACAACAAGATCGCGCAACCATTTCTGTAACGGAAACGGCGACCAGTGTTGGTTCTCTTGCCGTTAACGACAACCTAAACGAATACCAACCTGCCGACTATGAACTCGGCTTTTTGCATTTGTACCTCGGTCTGAACTACCTACAAAAGAATGACCTTGAAGGGGCACTGGTTGAAATGCGTCGTGCAAACCAAGTGCAAGAAGCGGCAAAGAAAGCACGTGAGAAGGAACTAAAGCAGGCAGAGAAGGATCTTAAGAAGCAAGGCATGTCAGCGAACCTAGGTAGCGTGTTAGCCAACTACCCAGACGCAGGCAAGAAGCTTAGCTCAGTGCAAAACGGTTACTTGTTCTACCTTTCTGGTTTGCTTTATGAAGCGTCACGAGATTTGAACAGTGCGTATGTAGACTATCGTCGCGCGCTCGCTGTGATGCCAGATAACAAGCAAGTGATTGAAAGTACAATGTATGCCGCGAAAAAACTCGGTATGCGTCAAGATCTTCGTATGCTGGAAAAACGTTACGGCAAAGCGCCTTCAGGACTGAGTAAGTCACAAGGGCGCGTGATCGTGATAGACGAGCAAGGCGTGGTGGAAGCGCTGCAAGGTTGGCGCATTGATTTGCCGATTTATGACAGCCGAGGCGACGGTGCGATTTATTCGCTTGCGCTGCCTTACTACCCGAAACGTGGAACACAACGTTTTGGAGATGTTGCGCTAAATGGCAACAAGCTACCTTCAAGCACATTGGCCGATGTGAACGCGATGGCGCAAAACGATTTGCACGAACGTTTGACCACGATTGTGATTCGCCAAGCGATTCGTGTTTGGGCAAAAGACAGAATCCGAAAAGAAGCGGCAAAAGGCGATGATGTCGGCAACATTCTTTTCAATGTGTGGAATACATTAACCGAACAACCTGATACCAGAAGTTGGCAGACACTACCAGGTACGGTGAAAACGGCTTCGAAAGTCGTGAAATCGGGGCAGCAAAGCTTAAACGTTGGCGATCAGGTGTATCAATTCGAAGTGCCAGCACAGCAAACAACGTTGGTTTGGGTATCTCGTCAGGGATCGCATTCCACAGTTTGGCATAAACAACTAGGGAGGTTGTAATGAGAGCATGGCTTATTGGCTTGGCAGTGATCATTGGTTTAGCGGGTTGTGCTGACAACACCGCTGGTATCCGAATCGATGGCCAAACCCAAAAGGTTTTCTTCCACGATAACGTCATGGGTAGTCGCCTGTTGGTGGACAACATTACCACGACTTATGTGGATGACCGTCCGCGTGGCGTTGTGCAGTTGAGCAGTAACTATAAAGGTGACCAAGAGATCCTTTACCGCTTTTACTGGTACGACAACACTGGCCTTGAGGTGAACACCAAACCGGGTCCATGGCGCAAAATGATCGTGCGTGGATTTGAACAAGTGACTTTGTCTGAAGTGACGGTGAATCCTAACGGGACTCAATTCCGCGTACAAATTCGCGAAGCTCAAGATAACTAACTCGTTTCGAGTAACACAATTTCGGCGGCTATGCTGCTTTGCCAAGGTGGAGACGCCTTGGGATGAAACACAAACTAAGGAACTCTCATGAAAAAAAGTATTATTGCTCTTTTAGGTCTTGCCGTCATTCTGGGTGGTTGTTCAAACAAAGTCTCTTACGGTGATGCGCAAGCGACAGAAACCACAACGATCGACTTCGGCTCGACGGATCTACAAAAAATTGCTGGCGAAATGGTAGACAGCATGATGATGTCAGGTTCAGTGGCAGCAATTACTCGTGACCAACGTCCTATCGTGTTTGTTGAGCGCATCAAGAACAAGACAAGCGAACACATCGATACGGAGTCTATCACTGACACTATTTCTACTAAGATGCTGAACTCTGGTAAGTTCCGTTTCGTAGACATGGATCGTGTTGAGTCTGTTCGTGAGCAACTTAACTTCCAAAACACTGATGAGCTAGTAAACCAAAGCACGGCAATCCAATTCGGTAAAATGGTCGGTGCGCAATATATGCTTTACGGTAACCTTTCTAGCATCGTGAAAAACGCAGGTAGTGACAAAGACGTTTACTACAAAATGACTATGCGCCTAATGGACCTAGAAACGGGTCTGATCGAATGGGCGGATGAAACGGAAATCCGTAAAGAACAATCTAAGAGCCTATTTGGTCTTTAATTGATTCGGTTTGGTCTTATGACCTAAGTGGAGAAGTCATTCATGGCGTGGTTTTCTTGGCAACAAGCGAAACAATTAGACCCGAGTTTAAATGCGCTTGATGGCTTCTTTGCATCACCGCCGGTGAAGGTTCAAACCGTCACTGGTGGGCTTACCAATCGCTGCTGGCGGTTGGAATCCTCAGAAGGTCTTGCTTACGTCTGGCGACCGACCAGTAACGTGTGCAAAGCCTTTGCTATTTCTCGTCACAACGAATATCAAGTACTCAATGCGATTACCCCTCTCAACCTAGGTCCAAAGCCCGTCTTTGTACATGAGCAAGGTTTGTTAGTGGAGTGGGTGCCGGGTGAAACGCTGACGAAGCCAGGTATTGATATTGAAGAGCTATTACCGATTGCTGCTAGGGTTCATGAATATCCTGCAACGGCGGTTCCTTTAGTTCCGTTCTCGTATCTTTCGCGCATCGATCATTATTGGTTGGAACTGGCTGGCAAGTACGTCGGCACTGAGTACGAAGCGCTTTATCAAAAGTGGCGTTCTGAGCCAAGCGTGGCGCAAGTTCCTGCAGCGCTGTGTCATTTTGATCTTGGGTGTTACAACTTAGTTCGTGGCGAAGAGGGCGTGAAAGTGATCGATTGGGAGTACGCTGGTTTAGCTGACCCAAGACTCGACTTGACGCTGATTCTGCAACTCGCCGATGTGCCTATTGAACGGGGTGTAGAACAATATTGTCGGATTCGTGGCATTGAAGACGTCGCTTTATGGTTGGAAGGCGTGAGAGCGTGGATGCCAAGAACTCGAATGATGGCGATGCTTTGGTATTTATTGGCCTACAAATTGTGGGATGATGAACAATACTTAGACAGTGCTCATGAGTTTAAAGACTTATTATGTATGGAAGATCACTGTTTTGATAACTCATGACTTTTTCCTCTTTAACCATAAAGAAATAGTGGTAGTTTAAAGTGAAGTACCAGCAAGTCACAGGGAGAGGTACACATGATTATTTACTTGCACGGCTTTGATAGTACAAGCCCGGGTAACCACGAAAAAGTTCTTCAATTGCAATTCATCGATGATGACGTTCGTTTCATCAACTACAGCACACTTCATCCTAAGCATGACATGCAGCACTTATTGAAAGAAGTGTCTAAGGTCATTGACCAAGCGGACGATCCAAACCCACTGATTTGTGGTGTTGGCCTTGGCGCATACTGGTCAGAGCGAATCGGTTTTCTTTGCGGCATTAAGCAAGTGATGTTCAACCCGAACTTGCATCCAGAGAAGACGATGGCAGGGCGTATTGACCGTCCAGAAGAGTACGAAGATATTGCGACCAAATGTGTGGAGCAATTCCGTGCGAAAAACAAAGAGCGCTGTTTGGTGATTTTGTCGAAAGAAGATGAAATCCACGACAACTCAAAAACCGCAGCAGAACTGGATAAACACTACGAAATCATTTGGGATGAAACCCAAACTCATAAGTTCAAGAAAATTTCTCATCATCTTCAAGCGATGAAGGCATTCAAAAGCGCCTAACTTGTCTTAGCGCGAACAAACTTATTTTGTTTAAACAGCACTTTTCGAAGTGCTGTTTTTGTTTCTACTAGTGCTCAAACGAGCGGCACTGATTCCGCAAAATTTTACATTTTGTATCGATTTATCGGCTTGATTTATCGATTTAACCTTTTGTGGCACGAAAACGTTACCGTCAAACAGACGAAAATTAGCCAATCCGTATCTCGAGTAAGGATTTTTGTTGCCATCAAAAGATTGCCCTATATAATGAACTCAGTAAAAATAATTTGATAAATATCAAAAAAAATTGAGAGCGAGTAAGAAACTTGCTCATTTTTTGTCTGAGATCGTGTATTTCAGATCAAGAAACCGATGCACATCAATAAGCTAATAAGAACAAGCAAAAAATAAGATGGTATCGGTGTTTATCCAAAAGTGAGCTCACCTCTAGAGACCAAAGAATTCATCGGTTGGATGTATGACCGCAGATTACTGTGAGTCAGCATCGAGCTGAACCCATATATTCATTTTTGTAGAGGATAACATTGTGACACGCATTATCGTTGTAGGCGGCGGTGCTGGTGGCCTTGAGTTGGCAACCAAACTGGGCCGCACTCTGGGTCGTAAGAACCGTGCGCAAATTACACTGGTAGACCGTAAAGCGAGCCACTTGTGGAAACCGCTATTGCACGAAGTGGCAACAGGTTCATTGGATGAAGGTGTGGATGCACTGAGCTACCGTGCTCATGCGAAAAACCACAGCTTTGACTTCCAAATGGGCAGCCTTCAAGACATCGACCGTGAGCGTAAAGTGATCATTCTTAGTGAGCTTAAAGACGATCACGGCGAACTTCTTATGCCAAGCCGCGAACTAGAATACGACATTCTAGTGATGGCAATTGGTTCTACATCTAACGACTTCAACACTCCTGGTGTTCGTGAAAACTGTATCTTCCTAGATAGCCCAGAACAGGCACACCGTTTCCGTAGTGAAATGAACAACGAGTTCCTAAAGCTACACGCGAAAAACGGTAACGGCACAGTCGATATCGCGATTGTTGGTGCGGGTGCAACGGGTGTTGAGCTATCTGCTGAGCTTCACAACGCGGTGAAAGAGTTACGTACATACGGTTTTGGCGACCTAGATTCTAGCAAGCTAAACGTAAACCTTGTTGAAGCGGGTGAGCGTATTCTTCCTGCACTTCCACCACGTATCTCTTCTGCGGCACACCAAGAGTTGGTTAAGCTAGGTGTAAACGTACGCACAGCGACGATGGTGACACAAGCAGATAAAGATGGTCTGACAACGAAAGACGGCGAGAAGATCCCAGCTCAAATCATGGTATGGGCAGCGGGCATCAAGGCTCCAGATTTCATCAAAGACATCGCAGGTCTGGAAACGAACCGTATCAACCAGCTTGTTGTGAAAAACACGCTACAAACCACTCGTGACGACGACATCTTTGTTATCGGTGATTTGGCTCAATGTACTCAACCAGATGGTTCATTTGTACCGCCACGTGCTCAAGCTGCGCACCAAATGGCGAGCCAAGCGTTCACTAACATCGTTGCTAAGCTTAACGGCCGTGAGCTAAAAGAGTACGAATACAAAGACCACGGTTCTTTGGTTTCTCTAAGCCGCTTCTCTACAGTAGGTAGCTTGATGGGTAACCTAACTAAAGGCTCCATGATGGTTGAAGGTCGTATTGCTCGCGTGGTTTACATCTCGCTATACCGCATGCACCAAATGGCGCTGCACGGTGTGATTAAGACTGGCCTGATGATGCTGGTTGGCCGTATCAACCGCGTACTACGTCCAAACTTGAAGCTGCACTAATTTGAAGATTGAGTTCTGTGTCGAGTGTTCGATGAAAGAACCCAATGATAAATAAAACAAAAGCCACCGCATGTCGGTGGCTTTTTCTATTCTAAGTCGCTAGGAAGCAGCGAATACACTACGCCGTCTTTTGGCTTTCCGTGAAAGATAAAGCGATTTCTCGCAATGGTCTCTTTTTGGGCTCCGACCGACTCAATTAACGCCTGACTTGCTGTGTTGTCTAAATCGCAGACGATCTCTACACGCGTTAAATTCAGTTTTGCAAAGCAGAACTCTGCCAGTGCTCTAATTGCCTCGTGAGCATAACCATTGCGCTGATAGCGATCAGCAATCCAATAACCAATGCTCGCCATGTTGAAGGTGTGGTATAGCTCATTCACGGCTGCCATTCCAACAAGGTTGTTGTGTTCTCGTTCATAAACCCCAAAGCCGAAAGCTTCAGTTTTTACCCAGTTTAAGCGGGTTGCCAATAGAAAATCTTGAGCATCTTTTAGAGAGACGTCCTCGTTACACCAATCTAACCATTGGTGTAGGGAAGGGGATTCAACAACTAAACGTTGCAATGAGTGTGCTTGCTCTGATGGAATCAGTTTGAGCGCTAAGCGTGGTGTTATGATTTCAAAATCTGGTGCCATGAATCGATACAACTTCCATGTGAGATTCTAGATAAAACAAAGCGCAGCCAGTGCTGCGCTTTTCTGTTTAATTCGTGACTTATTGAACGCGACGAACTTGAATGATCATCCCCATCAGTGGGTTGTCTAAGTAGTGCGTTTCACTACTGCGCATACGACGCTTTTGATCCATTCGGAAGCTCTTCAAGAATTTCTCTTCGGTCACTGTTGGCGACACTTCTGCCAAGTTACCGACTTGTACATTACCGTCTACTTCACCCAACTCATTTGTTAGCTGATCTGATGGCTGTGATTCGATGTGGATTTCACGAACGCTCGGTTCACGTAAATCCATGGTCGTTTCAGCGAACAAGTAGTGCTGGACGTAAATTTGTAGCTTGCCGTCGAGCTCATAAAGTGGACCGCTCACGTTCTCTTCGCTGTAACCATCGCTTGTTAGCGAAGAGCTACTACCGATTGGGCTACCATCAGCGTTGTAAGAGCCAGAGAAATCACGACCACCAACGATGCGGAAAATAGGAGCGCTTGCTTTACCTCGGTCACCTTGACGCCATGCCACGTGCTTAAGCACTTTGAAACCAGCATGATTATTTAATGCGGATTCTTGGGCGTTCAAACGGAAAGAAGAACGTGGTAGTAAGGTTACGCCTTTTGAACGGCGGTAAGATTCGCTGTCTAAACTGCCGACATTGCTCATTTCGATCTTAGGCAGTTCATTTGGCCATGATTCACTGGTGCTTTCAGCGTCGACTGCTCGCTTGAAAATAATTACTTCAATATCAAATTGACGCGCAGCCCAAGATGGCATTGAGACACAAAGAAGCAATAATGGGATCAGTATTCTCATTCGACTATTAGCTCGTTGGTAATAAATTCTGTTTAAAATCATTCAGTAAGTCTTGAACAAACTGAATGCGTTTACGTCGGTCCGTTAATGGTACGCTAAACTTGAACTTAGTTGGACCTTCCATTGCAAATTTTTGCGGCTGTGATTGCAGGAGTTTAACCAAATACGCTGGGTTTATGTCAGCATCAGGGTAAAACTCAATGAATCCGCCCTTGTCATGCGCCTCAATCTTCTTCGCTTTGAGACTTCCTGCCCCAATTTTCAGCTCTGAGACAGATAGGAGATTCTTCGTTGCATCTGGTAACAGACCAAATCGGTCAATCAGTTCAACCTTAAGCTCGGATAAGCCCTCATTGTCGCTCACACTTGCAATACGTTTGTACATCGATAAACGCGTGTTCACATCCGGGATGTAATCATCCGGCAGTAGGGCAGGAATACGCATCTCGATTTCGGTTTGCTCGCGAAGTAGGTCATCCAGCGATGGCTCTTTACCTTCTTTCAATGCTTCAACCGCTTGTTCAAGCATCTCCATATACAGTGTAAAACCAACCGATTGAATTTGACCACTTTGTTCGTCACCTAATAACTCACCCGCACCACGAATTTCGAGGTCGTGCGTTGCAAGGGTGAAGCCTGCGCCTAGATCTTCCAGAGAGGCAATTGCATCAAGACGTTTGATGGCATCTTTTGTTATCGCTTTCGGATGTGGCGTTAACAAGTAAGCGTATGCTTGGTGATGAGAACGACCAACACGGCCACGTAATTGGTGCAGCTGTGCAAGACCAAGGTTATCTGCTCGGTCCATGATAATGGTGTTGGCGGTCGGAACGTCGATACCGGTTTCTATGATGGTGGTACACACTAAAAGGTTAAAACGCTGATGATAGAAGTCATTCATGATGCGTTCTAGCTCGCGCTCACGCATCTGGCCATGGGCAACGGTTACACGCGCTTCTGGGATGAGCTTCTGCAGATCTTCGGCTGTTTTCTCGATGGTTTCGACTTGGTTATGTAGGAAGTAAACCTGACCACCACGCATGATTTCACGCAATGCAGCTTCACGAACCACGGAGTCTTCACGTTGACGCACAAATGTTTTGATTGCCAAACGGCGTGCTGGCGGAGTTGCGATGATCGACAAGTCGCGCATGCCACTCATTGCCATGTTCAACGTTCGCGGAATTGGTGTCGCGGTAAGCGTTAAGATGTCGACATCCGCACGCATCGCTTTCACTTTCTCTTTCTGGCGCACGCCAAAGCGATGCTCTTCATCGACGATCAATAAACCAAGGTCTTTGAATTTGATGTCGCTTGAGAGCAGTTTGTGAGTGCCTACTACGATGTCGACTTTTCCATCGGCAACATCTTGGAGAATCACTTTCTGTTCTTTTGCCGATTTAAAGCGAGAAAGCACTTCTACGCGAATTGGTAAGTTTGCAAATCGGTCACGGAAGTTTTCAAAGTGCTGTTGTGCAAGTAGGGTCGTCGGAACTAAGACCGCCACTTGTTTGCTATTGTCTGTAGCAACAAATGCCGCGCGCATCGCGACTTCTGTTTTACCAAAGCCCACATCACCACACACAAGGCGGTCCATGGCTTTTGCTTGGCACATATCGGACAGAACGGCATTGATGGCCATTGATTGGTCATCGGTCTCTTCAAATGGGAAAGTCGCTTTGAAAGTCGCGTATTGACCACGGTCTAGCTCAAACTTGTAGCCCGGTTTCAATTCTCGTTTC
The DNA here is from genome assembly GCF_002021755.1 of Vibrio owensii. NCBI lineage: Bacteria > Pseudomonadati > Pseudomonadota > Gammaproteobacteria > Vibrionales > Vibrionaceae > Vibrio > Vibrio owensii. The sequence goes on along the minus strand of NZ_CP019959.1, from coordinate 801,184 downwards.
GCATAAACATCCAGAAGCTCAGCGGCAACATCACGAACTTTCTCTGCAGCTTTACGACGAGCTTTCGCCCATGCTTCACCACCCAGCTTGTGCAGCGGCGCGCTCTCTTCAGCGCCACCCGAATAGCGACTGATTAAGTTTAATGAAGACACTGGTACGTAAAGTTTGGCATCGTTTTGATACTCAAGAGTCACGTACTCTGTTTTCATTCCGCCAGCTTCAAGCGTTTGCAAGCCAATGTAGCGGCCGATACCGTGATCGATGTGTACAACAGGCTGACCCGGTTTAAGCTCCGCTAGGTGACGAATAACAGTGTCACTGTTAACGGTTTTTTTGTCTTTACGGCGGCGTTGGATAACGCGATCGCCCAACAAGTCGCTTTCGCAAATCAGTGCAAAGTTGAGCTCATCATGGATAAAGCCGTGTTCTGCAGCACCGAGAATCAAGCTGAAGCGATCGTCAGAATCGAGCGCTTGATAGAGTGAACTATGTACGACAGGGCGAACTTTGATGCCTTGGAGAAGCTCGGTTAGTGCTTCACGGCGGCCTTCTGATTCGACTGAGAAGACGATTTTGCCTACGAACTGCTCACTGAATTGACGTAAACGTGCTAGTGGCTCTTTGTTCTGCTGTTGAACACCAAGTTCCGCAAGAGATTGCACCGCGAGGTTTTGGCGACCTGCACGCTTAACGATTTTCTCTAAGCTTAACTGTGCTTGCGGCAGTTGTTTAAACTGGGCAAAGAGTTCGTCTTTCTTGAGCCACAATTCGTGTGGCGCTAACAGCGGACGCAGTGGATCGATTTTCTTTTGATCATAGCGGTAGTCAACGTCATTTAAGAAGGTATCAACCGCAGCTTCAATATCACCGACGATGATCAGTTGCGAATCTTCAGGTAAATAGTCAAATAACGTTTCTGTATGATCGAAGAACAGTGGTTGCCAGTACTCGATACCTGCTGGCCACGTGCCTTTGGTGACTTGCATGTAAATCGATTCAGGTTCGCGTCGCGCTTCGAACTGAGAGCGCCAACGAGTACGAAAATCTTCAATGGCTGCTTTTGTGGTCGGGAACTCGTGAGCAGGTAATAACTGGATTTGCTGAATGTCTTCGATAGAACGTTGGTTCTCTGGATCAAACGTTCGGATCGTGTCGATCTCATCATCGAAGAAATCAATACGGTATGGATCCGAACTGCCCATCGGGAACAAATCAAGGATCGAACCACGGCTCGCGTACTCACCAGGACCAAACACTTGATCGACATGGCGATAACCTGAGTTTTCAAGTTGAACGCGAAGCTTCTCTAGCGAGAACTGATCGCCCGTTTTTACCATCAAGGTGTGTTGCAACAAGAAGTCACGTGGAGACTGGCGCTGTAATACGGTGCTTACTGGCACAATCGTTACGCCACCGGCTTGGTTTGGTAGCTGGTATAAACGTGCAATACGGTCTGAGATGATTTCTTGGTGCGGAGAGAAGTTATCGTAAGGCAGTGTTTCCCAATCAGGGAATAGACTGACCGATTGATCAGTAAACTGCTCTATTTCTGCTTGGAGCTTAAGCGCCATTTGCGGATCGGGAACCACAAGCAGAGAGTGGCTTGAATGCTGTTTAGCCAGTTCTGCAATCGCCATTGGCAGTGCGGCACCAGGTAGGTTGCCAAGCTGTTTTTTGTCGCCACGCTCAGACGGATTCGTGACGGAGAGAATCGTTGCTTTTGTCATGGTAATTATTTGTTATCTCGCTCTAGTGAGCGCTGACGGAGTAATTTTTGCTGTTGGTATAGCGCGGCTTTGATTAATAAATCTTGGTCAGCTTCCCTAAGTAATTTGTACTTAAGTGTGATCACATAGCCTTGCTCGGCAGATTCGCATTCTACTATCTGAGCGTAGCAGTAAATTGCTGCAGCTGGATGATCTAAGAAGAGTTTTACGCGAACCAGTTTTCCTGTTTCTACTTCTGAATCACTGCGATAGCTCAACTGGCTAGCGCCGAATTGAGTTGTTTGAAAACGTAATTTGACATCATCTTGTTGAGAAAGCATAAAACTCAGTAGCAGGTTTAATTTTGAGTTCTGTGTATCCAGCAAATAGATGACGTGTTTGAGCTCTTTGCTTTGCAGCTCTAGTCTTGCGTTATCAGCCAGCATATCGAGATGACTGAATTCACTCGCAACAATGAAAGGCGCTGGGATTTCTGATACAAAAGTCTCTTCATCTGGCAGAGCAAAGCCCGTCTCTAACGTTTCGACGTTGATCGTCAGATTGTGGTGTACGGTGAAGTATTCTTGCTCTGTCATAATTTGTCCTTTTCTGCCAACGAGCGCTCTCATTTCATTGAAGAATGAGTAGGATAGGGCAATGATTATCGCTAATCAGTTTAAGTTATCAAGTTTACCTGTTTTTCTGGCTGAACTTTTTGTTGTAAATAGGGACTTATTGCATGTCGTTGACAAATTTGGCGATTATCTTGTCTTCTTCATAGTAAGAGTAAGGTAAGATAACGAATATTAATTAGCTAAGTAATAGCTCCATTATTAAAAAACCAGTTGGTTTGCCTTATATGTATCATCCTATCTCTCTGTTTATCGGTTTGAGGTATCTTCGGGGACGCTCCGGAGATAGGTTCAGTCGATTTGTTTCTTATATGTCGACAGCGGGTATCACGATCGGTGTGATGGCGTTAGTGACCGTACTTTCCGTTATGAATGGCTTTGAAGCCCAGCTTAAAGAACGGATTTTAGGTGTGCTTCCTCATGCGGTCGTTTCGCAACATGATGGTAAAACACCGATCAGTGAAAATGCCCCTCAGTTTATTCAAGATATGTCGACAAGCGCGAAACCGGAACCTATCGTTCGTGGTGAAGCGGTGATCCAAAGCTCTGCTCAGCTGACGGCTGGCTACCTAATTGGTATCGAACCTAAATTGGGCGATCCTATCTCTAATCACCTTATTGCTGGCCGCTTATCGTCACTAAAAGCGGGTGAGTATAAAGTTTTTCTTGGTCACAGCTTAGCGCGCTCCCTGAAAGTTTCTATGGGTGACAAAGTGCGTTTGATGGTGACCAATGCCACTCAATTTACGCCTCTAGGACGTATTCCAAGCCAACGTAACTTTACTGTTGCGGGCATTTTTAATACCGGCTCTGATGTCGACGGTCAGCTTATGATCGTTAACATGACGGATGCTTCAAAGCTGATGCGTTTGCCGAAAGACACCGTCTCGGGTTGGCGCGTGTATTTCTCTGACCCGTTTATGGTGACTGAATTTGCAGATAAACCATTGCCGGACGATTGGAAATGGAGTGATTGGCGTGAGCAACGTGGTGAGCTTTTCCAAGCAGTAAAAATGGAAAAGAACATGATGGGCTTGATGCTTGGCCTGATTGTTGGCGTTGCGGCGTTTAACATCATTTCTGCTCTGATCATGGTGGTGATGGAGAAGCAATCAGAAGTCGCGATTCTCAAAACCCAAGGGATGAAGCAATCTCAAGTGATGGCGATTTTCATGGTGCAAGGCGCAAGTAGCGGTGTGATTGGTGCGATTGTTGGCGGTGCTGTCGGCGTGGCTTTATCGCTCAATCTCAATGCGATTTTGGAAGCCGCAGGCGTTGCCTTGTTCAGCTTCGGTGGCCATCTGCCAATCGTGATTGATTCATTCCAAATTTTATTAGTGGTAGTGCTGGCGATTGCTCTGAGTCTAGCTGCAACTGTTTACCCGTCTTACCGAGCATCTTCTGTTAAACCTGCTGAGGCACTTCGCTATGAATAAGCTATTAGAATGTCGTGATATTCGTAAAGTCTACCGAGAAGGCTCGCTAGATACTGAAGTGCTGAAAGGCGTGAGTTTTGATATCGACAAAGGGGAATTGGTTTCTATTGTTGGTTCTTCAGGCTCAGGTAAAAGTACGTTACTTCATATTCTTGGCGCATTGGATGATGCGACCGAAGGTGAAGTCGATTTTCTAGGGCAGGACTTGTCGGCGTTAAGCTCGAATAAGCAAGCGGCATTGCGTAATAAGCACCTTGGTTTTGTGTATCAGTTCCACCATTTGCTGGCTGACTTCACTGCGGTAGAAAACGTGGCAATGCCTTTGTTGATCGGCGGAACAAAGGTCTCTGAAGCGAAAGAAGCCGCACAAGCATTGCTGGAAAAAGTGGGTTTAGGTCATCGTATGGATCACCGTCCATCTGAACTGTCTGGTGGTGAGCGCCAACGTGTTGCTATTGCAAGAGCATTGGTTAATAAGCCTGATCTGGTATTAGCAGATGAACCAACGGGTAACCTCGACCATAACACTGCTCTGGCAATTTATGATTTGATGCGTGAGTTAAACCAAGAGTCGAACATTGCCTTTTTAGTCGTGACTCATGATAACGAGTTAGCCGCGAAAATGGACCGTCAAATGCATATGCAAGATGGCTTGCTGGTGGATCGCTTTATCACTGAAACAGCGGTTGCGGAGGGCTAATTTTGTTTTCATCTTTAGCATTGATGATCGGTGGCCGTTTTAGTCGCGCTAAAAAGCGTAACAAGATGGTGTCGTTCATTTCACTTTCTTCAACCATCGGTATTGCGGTTGGCGTCGCAGTGATCATCATTGGCCTTTCTGCTATGAACGGCTTCGAGCGTGAGTTGCAATCGCGCGTGCTGTCGGTTATTCCGCACGGTGAATTGGAAGGAGTGAATGGCCCGCTGCACAATTACACCAAAACCATGAATCAAGCGCTAAACCACGAACACGTTGTCGCGGCAGCGCCTTATGTTCGGTTTACGGGTTTGGCCGAAAAAGGCACCAAGTTAAAAGCGATAGAGGTTCGCGGTGTCGACCCTGCTTTTGAACAGGCGGTTTCGAGCATGTCTGAATTCATTGACCCAGAAGCTTGGCAAAACTTCTATCCGGGTCAAAAACAAGTTATTTTGGGTCGTGGTGTTGCGAATGAACTGAGCGTCGATGTGGGTGACTACATTACGTTGATGATTCCACAAACAGGCAGCACCAACAAAGTTCAAGCACCGAAGCGTGTTCGAGTTAAGGTCGCAGGCTTTTTAACACTAAATGGCCAAATCGATCATTCGCTCGCTCTAGTCCCATTGAAGGATGCTCAAGCGTATGCGCGCTTGGGTGATGGTGTCACCGGGATTTCCCTTAAAACAGATGATGTGCTGAACGCTCCTTCAATTGTAAGGGAAGTTGGCAATCTGATAGATGTGTATGTGTATCTAAAAAGCTGGCAACAACAGTTTGGCTTTTTATATCGCGATATCCAGTTAGTCCGCACGATTATGTACTTGGTGATGGTGTTGGTGATTGGTGTAGCGAGCTTTAATATTGTCTCGACATTGATGATGGCAGTAAAAGACCGCGCCGCAGAAATCGCGATTCTTCGAACTATGGGTGCGAAAGATGGGCTGATTAAGCGCATCTTCGTTTGGCAAGGTGTGTTCTCAGGGGTATTCGGCAGTATTGCTGGCAGTATCGTCGGTGTGTTTGTCGCATTAAACTTAACACCAATCATCAAAGCCTTAGAGAGCTTGATAGGGCACCAGTTCTTGTCAGGGGACATTTACTTTGTCGACTTCTTGCCATCACAGCTGCATTGGCCAGATGTTGTTTTGGTATCAAGCACGGCGATTATTTTGAGTTTGCTTGCGACTTGGTACCCAGCTTCTAGAGCTGCGAAGCTGAATCCCGCTGCGGTTTTGAGCTCGAAATAACACGTCAAATAAACGAAACACAAAAAAATAAAGGACCGAATTTCGGTCCTTTATTTTTAAGTCTGTACTGGCTCAGTATTTTTCATACCTAGGCTACATCTTCTTTCATTTCAAACGTTAACTCTTTTCCAATCAACGCGTTGTAGCCTGCCATTTTTTCAATAAGTACTTATCGTATTTTGCGTTTTTGCCAGCTTCGCACTACTGAATAGCGCCAGAGTCCGCGAATACCGAAGTAGCCAATGATTGCCGAAGCGACACCACAAATCGCGCAGCCTAACAAGAACGGAGGCCCAATGGTGTTCATTTGTTGCATGATGAATTCCCACGACAACTCAAAGTGGAAAGGTTGTGGGGGGACATGCATCACGAGTGCGCCAAGTTTGTACGCAAAGTAGAACAACACTGGCATCGTGATTGGGTTACTGATCCAAACAAGGGCAACAGAGAGAGGCAAGTTTACGCCAAGCATGATGGCAAGACCTGCAGCCATGATCATCTGACTCGGAAGCGGAACAAACGCCATAAACAGACCAACAGCAAAAGCACCAGATGCAGAGCGACGATTTAAACACCACAGATTCGGGTTGTATAAAACGTTGCCGAAGACCTTCAGTGCTTTTTGGCGTTTGATCATTTCATGATCTGGCATGAAGCGTTTAATCAGCTTTCTAGGCATAGGACGACATGACTCTCTTAGAAAAAAGTTTGACCTTGGCGTTATTTGTAGCAAGCGTTATCTCGTCTGCGTGGTGGCCGACGATGCCAGATTGGCGATGGTTGCTGCTGGGAATAATTGCCATTGGCTCGATAATCAAATTACGACGCGGCTTATTGAGCATAGGCGCAATTTGGGGCTTTATGGTTGTCATTATCCACGGCAATGTTATGGAGCATCAAAGACAAGCCCTGTTTCAAGCAGGGGTGAATATTACCATAAATGGTAAAGTTGACAGCCCTTTTACGCAAATAAGTCACGGATATGAAGGAATTGCGCGGATTGATCAGGTTAATTCTCAAAAGCTGTTACCTTTTCTTAAACCAAAAATCCGATTGATAACCGCATTCCCTCTGACTGTTAACAGTGAATTCACCACTCAAGTCACGATGAAACCCATTTTGGGTCTGAAGAATGAAGCTGGGTACGATGCAGAAAAACAAGCCACTGGAAAAGGTATCGTTGCAAGAGCGGTAGTCATTTCTGATGCGACGTGGGTAATTCGCACACAAACTTCTATACGTCAGCAAATCATCGCGACCACCAAAGAACATATCTCAGAGCTTGATCATTTTCCTTTGATCAGTGCGCTTGCTTTTAGTGACCGCTCATTGCTTACTCAATCCGATTGGGGGGCTCTGAGAGACAGCGGCTTACTGCATTTGGTCTCGATATCGGGTTTGCACATAGGCATGGCTTTTGCGTTTGGAATGAGTGTCGGCTTTGCTGTTAGGTATGGGCTGCCCAGCTACGCCTTCCTCCCGCCGTTATTTGGACTGATCACTGCTCTTGCTTATGCATGGTTAGCCAATTTCTCTTTACCTACAACTCGTGCGTTTTCTGTCTGCGCCATTTATTTGTTGCTGAAATTTAGCTTGGTTTATTGGAGCCCATGGCGTGTGCTTCTACTTGCGGTTTCAATACAGCTTTGCTTAGAGCCATTTGCACCTTTAAATATAAGCTTTTGGTTGTCTTACCTTTCTGTTGTCGCGGTATTGTTAGCCGTTAATGTTGTACAACAGGCTCAAGGCCATTGGATTGCTAAGTTAACAGCAATACTGAAAGTACAGTTAGTGCTTACTATGTTGATTGTTCCCATCAGTGGTGTGTTTTTCTCGGGAACCAGTTTGTCCTCCATCGTTTATAACCTCATTTTTATTCCCTGGTTTGGTTTCATTGTTGTCCCTTTGATGTTTATTGCGCTCATCGCTACTCCGTTGTCTGACTATATCGCTGCTCTGCTATGGCAATGTTTAGATTGGATGCTTTGGCCTCTTAGTTGGTCATTGCAGTTCGCTGAAGGCAGTTGGTATTCCATGAGTATTGAGATGACGCTACTGGTTATTGCGATAACTTGCGCTTTCATCGGGGCGAGATTTCTAACCAAAGGGGCGATGGCTATTTTGCTGCTTGCTATTGTTTCTGTCGCTCTATTTCATGAACGTCAATTTGGACGTTGGCGTATCGATGTGTTGGATGTAGGGCATGGCTTGGCCGTTTTGATAGAGAAAGAGGGGGAGGTTTTTCTTTATGATACTGGGAAAGCGTGGAACACGGGCAGTATCGCTCAGCAGGTTGTTTCGCCCGTTTTGCATCGCAGAGGCTTTCGTTCTGTCGATGTATTGATTGTGAGTCACGCAGACTCAGACCATGCTGGTGGTCGAGACTACATAGAGGAACATTTTTCTCCAAAAACAAAATTCAGCAGTCAGCATTACTTTGATTACCGATCATGTATTGCAGGAGAGAAATGGACTTGGCAGGCGCTTAAATTTGAAGTGCTGTGGCCGCCTAAGCAGGTAAACCGTGCTTACAATCCTCATTCGTGTGTTATTCGAGTCGTCGATACAGAATCTGATTTTAAATTGCTTCTAACGGGGGACATCGAAGCCATCAGCGAGTGGATACTGGTTCGTGAACCCGACAAGCTAGAGAGTGATGTGATGCTTGTGCCTCATCATGGCAGCAAAAGTTCATCCAACCCTAAGTTTGTGGAAGCAGTTTCTCCCCAACTTGCAATCGCGTCTTTAGCTAAAGCCAATCAATGGGAAATGCCTGCAGACAAGGTTATTCATGCTTATGAGAAGGCAAACGCACACTGGTTGGATACGGGGACAAGCGGTCAAGTGTCGGTGTTCATAGATCAAGACAATTGGCATTTTGAAACCAAACGTAGCGAGACAATTGAGCCTTGGTATAGGCAGATGCTGCGTAAGGGAGTAGAATAAGAGTCTTAATGTAAGAAAATAAAGCACTTCTATGTCGATAAATACTGATGAAACGACCTGGCAGACGTTTAAGCGTCTATGGCAATTTATTCGCCTTTATAAGTCGGGCATTATCGTTGCCGTCATTGCGTTAGTCATTAATGCACTTTCAGATACCTATATGATTTCTTTGCTAAAACCGCTTCTTGATGAAGGTTTTGGTAATGCGGAATCTGATTTTCTACGCACGCTTCCATTGATTGTTTTCGCCATGATGTTTATTCGTGGTGTGAGCGGATTTGTTTCCACTTACTGCTTAAGCTGGGTATCCGGCAATGTGGTAATGCAAATTCGTAGAATGGTGTTCAACCACTTTATGCACATGCCTGTGTCTTACTTTGACAAAGAAAAAACAGGTAACTTGCTATCCCGTATTACTTACGATTCAGAACAAGTCTCTGCCGCAACAAGCCAAGCATTGGTTAGCATTGTACGTGAAGGTGCGAGCATCATCGGTCTTCTTGTGTTGATGTTCTACAACAGCTGGCAGCTTTCTTTGGTTCTATTTGCTGTTGCTCCAGTTGTTGCATGGGGTATTGGTATCGTTTCTAAGCGATTCCGTAAGATCTCTAAGAACATGCAAACCATGATGGGCCATGTGACGGCGTCTGCTGAGCAAATGCTGAAAGGTCACAAAGTCGTACTAAGCTACGGTGGTCAAGATATCGAAGGCAAACGCTTCGAAAAAGTCAGCAACCAAATGCGTCAACAAAGCATGAAGTTGGTGACAGCTCAAGCGGCAGCAAACCCAATCATTCAAATGATCGCGTCTATCGCGATTGTTGTTGTGCTTTACCTAGCAAGTATCGACTCAATCAAAGATCAATTAACGCCGGGTACATTTACCGTTGTGTTCTCTGCAATGTTTGGTTTGATGCGTCCGCTTAAAGCGCTGACCAACGTAACGTCACAGTTCCAACGTGGTATGGCAGCAAGCCAAACCTTGTTCGCACTGGTAGATCTAGAGCCAGAGAAGAATGAAGGTAAGTTCACTGTAGAACGTGCAAATGGTGATGTTTCAGTGAAGGAAGTTAGCTTTACCTACGAAGGTGCAGAGAAACCAGCACTTGAGAACGTGAGCTTTGATATTCCAAAAGGCAAGACGGTGGCTCTTGTTGGTCGTTCAGGCTCAGGTAAGAGTACCATCGCGAACTTATTCAACCGCTTCTACGACGTAAGCAGCGGTTCGATTACGCTAGATGGTCACGATATTCGAGATTACGAACTTAAAAATCTTCGAGAGCAGTTCGCGCTTGTTTCGCAAAACGTGCATTTGTTTAATGACACGATTGCAAACAACATTGCTTACGCGACAGAAGATCAATACACACGTGAAGACATCGAACGTGCCGCTAAACTTGCTCACGTCACTGAGTTCGTCAGCAAAATGGAAGACGGCCTTGATACGATGATTGGTGAGAATGGCGCGAGTCTATCTGGCGGTCAACGTCAGCGTGTAGCCATTGCTCGTGCACTTCTTCGTGATGCCCCTGTTTTGGTTCTTGATGAAGCAACATCAGCTCTGGACACGGAATCTGAGCGTGCTATTCAATCGGCACTGGATGAACTGCAAAAAGATAAGACGGTACTAGTGATCGCTCACCGACTATCGACTATCGAGAATGCAGATGAAATTCTAGTGGTAGATGAAGGCTCGATCGTTGAACGTGGTAACCACGCTGAGCTGATTGCCAAGAAAGATGGCGCATACGCTCAACTTCATCGAATCCAATTTGGTGCCTAAGAACTGTGGTTGAAAAAATCTGGTTCGAAAACCATCCTCTCAAATATCTGCTGTGGCCGCTTTTGTGGCCACTGAGTTTGTTGTTTGGTGCGATCAGTAAATCTAAGCGTCAACAATATCAATCAGGTAAAAAACAAGCTTACAAAGCGCCAGTGCCTGTAGTTGTGGTGGGCAACATTACGGCTGGGGGCAATGGTAAAACACCGGTTGTTGTGTGGCTGGTGGAGCAATTACAGCAGCGTGGTTACAAACCAGGCGTTGTGTCTCGTGGCTATGGGGCGAAAGCGCCTCAGTATCCGCTTGTTTTGGATGACAATACACCAGCGAAACACTGTGGTGACGAGCCGAAACTGATTTATCGCCGTACTGGCGCGCCTGTCGCTGTAGATCCGGTTCGTGCCAATGCGGTGAAAGCATTGCTTGAAACTGGCGTTGACATCATTATTACTGACGATGGCCTCCAGCATTATGCTTTAGAGCGAGATATCGAGTTTGTTATCGTGGATGGTAATCGCCGCTTTGGCAATGAAAGCCTTATTCCACTTGGCCCGCTACGTGAAGGGGTAGAGCGTCTTGCTGAAGTCGACTTTATCATCACTAATGGTGGTCAAGCTCAGCATGGCGAAATGCCAATGTCTTTAGCGCCATCAAAGGCGATCAACCTGAAGACCAAGCAACAGGTCGAGGTCAGTGAATTACGTGATCTCGTTGCGTTTGCGGGGATTGGGCATCCACCACGATTTTTTAATACACTTAACGCAATGAATGCGGATGTCAAAGTGACGAAAGGCTTTGCCGATCATCAAGACTTTGATCAGCAAGAATTACAAGCATTGGCTCAACAAGGGGCGAATGTGATTATGACAGAAAAGGATGCCGTCAAATGCGACAGTTATGCGCAAGATAATTGGTGGTATCTGCCTGTTTCTGCTCAGTTTGAATCAAACGACGCAGAGCGAATTTTAAATCGAATTAAAGAGGTTAAAGCGACTTATGGATCACCGTCTGCTTGAGATTGTAGCTTGCCCTGTGTGCAAAGGTAAGCTGACGTACGATAAAGATAATCAAGAGTTGATCTGCAAACTGGATCGCCTTGCTTACCCAATCAAAGAGGGTATTCCTGTTCTGCTTGAGCCAGAAGCACGAACCATGAGCATGGACGAGGGACGCTAATGTCTTTTACGGTTGTCATTCCTGCACGCTACGCGTCGAGCCGCTTACCGGGTAAACCGTTGGCAGACATTGGTGGTAAACCAATGATCCAATGGGTTTATGAGCAAGCGTTACAAGCGGGAGCTGAAGACGTGATTATCGCAACTGACGATGAGCGCGTATCGGCGGCGGCAGAGCAGTTTGGTGGCAAGGTTTGTATGACCTCGCCAAACCACGAGTCTGGCACTGAGCGACTAGCAGAAGTGGTAGAAAAAATGGCAATCCCTGCAGACCACATCGTGGTGAACGTTCAGGGTGATGAACCATTGATTCCGCCGTCTATTATTCGCCAAGTCGCTGACAACCTAGCAGGTTGCGATGCACCAATGGCAACGCTTGCGGTTGAGATTGAATCGGAAGAAGAAGTCTTCAACCCGAATGCGGTGAAAGTGGTTGCGGACGAGCGTGGTTACGCTATGTACTTTAGTCGTGCAACGATCCCTTGGGATCGTGACAACTTTGCCAAGCAAGACAGAACCATCGCGAATCCATTGATGCGTCACATCGGCATCTACGCTTACCGTGCTGGTTTTATCAATACTTATGTGAATTGGCAGCCAAGCGTACTTGAGCAAATCGAGTGTCTAGAGCAACTTCGCGTGCTTTGGTACGGTGAAAAAATTCATGTTGAAGTGGCAAAAGAAGCCCCAGCAGCTGGTGTTGATACGCCAGAAGATTTAGAAGCAGTACGAGCTATTGTCGCTAGCCAAGCACAATAAGTGAGTATTGATTTTAGAATTAGAAAGGCTCCTCATTGAGGTAATGCCGTTCGGATAAGCATTAATGCTTATATCTAAATGGATATTTTGTAGGGACAAAAAGGACTGAACGTGGATACGTTCGGTCCTTTCTTTTATCCGGTAAAATGAAGTGACTTATGCTCTCCCTCATTTGCTTGAGTTTGCTCGGTAGAGTTCCATCAGGACTAAGTGCCAACCAACGTAACTGGGTATCTATTAAGTTTATTGCCGCTGTAAAGCTGACTCTAGTTGGGCTTACATCGGCGTCTTGAGCAATATGAATCATCTCTAAGCGCACCAAATTGTACGCTAGCAGTATTCCCCAAAGCTCTTGTCTAACACCAACAGCAAAACGACTTCTCAAGGTAACCTCGCTTTGTAGCTGAGTTTGCTTTATCTCACCGTAACCTTCTTCTATTTCCCAGCGTTGCCAATAGACAGCTAATAAATCTTCTAATGAGTATTTCTCAGGGTCAACAAGGGAAGTTATAAAGCCTTCAATTTCACCTTTTGGGTCTTTATAGAGGATGAGGCGTGCCTGCCAATGAGTCGGTAAATTAGGGTTATTACGCTGAGCTTGTGGTGAGATAGGCATAGAAATAAGCATGTCGTTTTCAGCAAAGTGCTCTACGACTTCATATCTTAATTTCCGTTTTAAGGGGGTTAGCCAGTGACTATTGGAGGCTGCTGCATTCCACGATATCAACAGGTCGGCGGAAAAGTAGCAACGATCAAACAATGTTAGCGAGTTGGCTGGCACGTCTGCTAATAATCTGCGAGCTAACGTTGCCTCGCCAACCTGACAAGCATCGAATGCAGCCCCCATCATAAAGCGAGTCTCGGTCGCCATTAGGCCGACCAAGCGAAGTTGAGGATAAGGTTTATGTTTTTGAGAGATGAATCCAAATGCTAGCGCATTGTCTTCTGAATCTTGACAACGAAAAGTTGTACCATCCACGGCCATGATGCTTAGCCCTAGCACCTTATCTTTTACTAGTGCGTCGCTCTCCCAAGCCGCCACAGAGGTTTTAAACAAAGCGGCAAGAGGAGCCTCATCTAAACGTCGCCTAGAGTCAGTTAGCACACTAGGTGCAACACGAGACCATGTATTCTGAGGTTCGGGTTGAAGAGCTAAGTCAAGAGAACTACACACTTCCTTAATTGATTTATTCCGTTGCAGTCCCATCCAAATAACAAGCCAAACCGCTTGTTGCGCTGGTAGACGTCGTCTCCTAATACTTGCTTTAGATGTATCAAGCAAAGCTTGCTCTATCCATTCAAGTTGAATGGCATTAACTACAGACTCGTAGTTTTTACCATCCTCTATCGTTTCATGAGCCAAAACCAACTCTTGAGCAAACATAAAAAATCCCCACTAACGTTGTTAGTGAGGATTATCATATGATCCCAAGATCATTCAAGTCTCTAAACCGATCGGCATTACCTCATTGAGGAGCCTTTTTGTATCTAAGATAGATCGGACGCTGTATCGGTTAGATATTGGTGTCGTACTGATTGCGTTTCGGACATGTTGAGAGAATTTCTCTGTGGCCGGTGTCTTTCACTTCTTCAAGAATCACATCAAAGCCCCATAGGCGGTAAACGTGTTTCAAGACTTCTTCATAACTATTATCCAAAGGAATGCGATTATGAGGAACATACTGAAGCGTTAGAGAGCGGTCGCCTCGCACATCCACGTTAAAGACTTGAATGTTCGGCTCTAGATTCGCCAAGTTATATTGCGCAGCTAACGTTTCACGAATACGTCGGTAACCCATTTCATCATGAATGGCTGCAACTTCGACGAAGTTCTTACGATCATCATCGTTGATGGCAAACAACTTGAAATCACGCATGAGCTTCGGTGACAAGTATTGGCTAATAAAGCTCTCGTCTTTGAAGTTATGCATGGCAAAGTGAACCGCATCTAGCCAGTCTGTTCCTGCTAACTCAGGGAACCACTCTTTATCCTCATCGGTTGGCTCTTCACAGATGCGTTTGATATCGCGGAACATCGCAAAGCCAAGCGCATATGGATTAATGCCGCTAAAGTAAGGGCTGTTGTAAGGGGGTTGTGCAACCACGCTCGTGTGACTGTGCAGAAACTCGAGAATGAACTTTTCAGACACTAAACCTTCATCGTAAAGGTGATTAAGGATGGTGTAGTGCCAGAAGGTTGCCCAGCCTTCGTTCATGACTTGAGTCTGCTTCTGTGGATAGAAGTATTGGCTTACCTTACGCACGATACGCACAATCTCGCGCTGCCAAGGTTCAAGCAATGGTGCGTGTTTTTCAAAGAAGTAGAGCAGGTTCTCTTGTGGCTCGCTCGGGAAGCGCACTTTGATGTCTTCTTCTTTGGTTTTCGATTGTGGAACGGTTCGCCATAGTTCGTTCACTTGCGATTGCAGGTAAGCTTCACGCTCTTCCTGGCGGGCTTTTTCCTCGTTAATGGAAATCTTCTCAGGGCGCTTGTAACGGTCCACACCGAAGTTCATTAAGGCATGGCAAGAGTCGAGTAGTTGTTCGACTTCGTGTACGCCATAGCGCTCCTCACATTCCGCAATGTAGTTCTTCGCAAACAAGAGATAGTCAATGATTGAGCTAGCATCAGTCCAAGTTTGGAACAGATAATTGCCCTTGAAGAACGAGTTATGTCCATAACAAGCGTGAGCAATAACCAGCGCTTGCATAGTGATGGTGTTCTCTTCCATCAGGTAAGCGATACATGGGTTTGAGTTGATCACGATTTCGTAAGCCAAGCCCATTTGACCATGCTTATAGTTCTGCTCCGTTTGGATGAACTTTTTACCAAATGACCAGTGGTTGTAGTTGATGGGCATACCGATGCTTGAGTATGCATCCATCATTTGTTCTGAGGTAATGACCTCAATTTGGTTAGGGTAGGTGTCGAGACGATAATGCTCCGCCACACGCTTGATTTCTTTGTGGTAACGCTCCAGCAATTCAAATGTCCAATCTGGACCGTCTGGAAGCATATTTTCTCTGCGCTTCTTCGAGGCTTCCCCCGAAAGGTTTGTCGTTGCGGTATTCATCGCTAGCCTCCTTACGCCGTTTCTTTTTGGAATAGTTCACGGAAGACTGGGAAGATATCCTCCACGGAGCGGATGTTTTTCATGGCGAAGTTTGGAAACGATTCGCTAAGTTTCTCATACTCGTGCCACAGTGTTTGGTGTGAGCGACGCGTGATCTCAATGTATGAATAGTACTGGCAATTAGGCAGTAGTTTATTGACGAGTAACTCACGACAGCGAGGCGAGTCGTCAGCCCAGTTGTCACCATCGGATGCCTGTGCTGCGTAGATGTTCCATTGACCCACCGGGTAGCGGTCTTGGACGATTTCGTTCATCAGCTTAAGTGCGCTCGATACAATCGTGCCACCCGTTTCTTGCGAATAGAAGAACTCATGTTCATCCACTTCTTTCGCTTGGGTATGGTGACGAATAAAGACCACTTCCACATTCTCGTAGGTACGCGTTAAGAACAGATAAAGCAGTACATAGAAGCGTTTTGCGATGTCTTTGGTGGCTTGATCCATAGAACCAGATACATCCATCAGACAAAACATAACCGCTTGGCTTGAAGGCACTGGGCGCTTCTCATAGTTCTTGAAACGTAAGTCGAAAGTATCAATAAAGGGTACGCTCTCAATTTTCTTGCGTAGCTCTTCTATTTCCTTCTTCAGACGATTTTCTTCGAGCTGTTGAGCGGGCTCGATGTTTTTGATGCGAGTAAGTTCGTCCTCTAACTCGTTTAGAAGACGTTTCTTACCTGCTGTCATTGCGGTGCGTCGTGCCAAAGATTGTTGTAGTGAACGAACGACAGCAATGTTGGATGGAATACCTGCGGTTTGATACCCCGCACGGTGAGTTTTCCACTCTGTGATTTTGGCAATTTGGTTCTTCTCAAGATTCGGTAACTCTAAATCTTCAAACAAGATATCGAGGTACTCATCTTTTGAAATTTGGAAAACGAACTCGTCTTGGCCTTCACCGTCAGGGCTCGCATTGCCTTCACCAGCACCTCCGCCTTGGCCGCCACCTTTCGGGCGTTCGATCTTATCACCAGTGATAAATTGGTCGTTGCCAGGATGCACGCGGTCACGCACGCCCCCTTTACCCTGATGAAACATAGGTTCGTTAATGTCTTTGTGCGGTATAGCGACGTCTTCGCCCGTTTCCGTGTTCGTGATCGAGCGTCGATTCACTGCGTCAGCTACCGACTCTTTAATCTGCTCTTTATGGCGTTTCAAGAAGCGCTGTCGATTAACAGCGCTCTTGTTTTTGCCATTGAGCCTTCGGTCTATAAATTGCGCCATGAAATAGCCCTCTTCATGTTTCACAAGCGACCTAACTCAAACTGGTTAGGATGACTTACGTACTCGTAGGTACCACTCAGAAAGTAGGCGAACCTGTTTCTCGGTATAGCCTTTTTCCATCATGCGAGCGACAAAGTCGTCGTGTTTCTTCTGATCTTCAGAAGAGGTTTTCGCATTGAACGAGATAACCGGAAGCAGCTCTTCGGTATTGGAGAACATTTTCTTCTCGATTACCGTGCGCAGTTTTTCGTAGCTGGTCCAAACTGGGTTCTGACCATTGTTATTGGCTTTCGCACGAAGCACAAAGTTGACGATTTCGTTTCGGAAATCTTTCGGGTTAGAGATGCCTGCTGTTTTCTCGATCTTTTCTAGCTCTGCGTTGAGAGAAGCGCGGTCGAATAGCTGACCAGTTTCTGGGTCACGATACTCTTGGTCTTGAATCCAGAAGTCTGCGTATGTGACGTAGCGGTCGAAGATGTTTTGACCGTACTCAGAGTAAGACTCTAGGTAAGCAGTCTGAACTTCTTTACCAATGAACTCGACATAACGAGGCACTAGGTAACCTTTCAAGAACTCAAGGTATTTTTCTGCCACTTCAGAAGGGAACTGTTCACGTTCCACTTGCTGTTCAATCACATAGAACAGGTGAACTGGGTTTGCAGCCACTTCTGTTTGGTCGAAGTTGAATACGCGAGACAGGATCTTGAACGCAAAACGTGTTGATAGGCCGTTCATGCCTTCATCAACGCCAGCGTAATCGCGGTACTCTTGGTAACTCTTCGCTTTCGGATCGGTGTCTTTCAGGGTTTCACCGTCATACACGCGCATCTTCGAGAAAATGGACGAGTTTTCAGGCTCTTTGAGTCGCGAAAGAATACTGAATTGAGCCAGAGTTTCGAGTGTACTAGGTGAACAAGGCGCTTTAGACAGCTCACTGTTTTCAAGCAGTTTCTGGTAGATCTTCACTTCTTCCGATACGCGCAGACAGTAAGGCACTTTCACGATGTAAACACGGTCCAAGAACGCTTCGTTGTTCTTGTTGTTACGGAAGGTTTGCCACTCGGATTCGTTCGAGTGAGCCAAAATCATACCGTCGAATGGAATCGCCGATAGACCTTCAGTACCGTTAAAGTTACCTTCTTGAGTTGCCGTTAAGAGTGGGTGTAGCACCTTGATTGGCGCTTTAAACATCTCAACGAATTCCATCAAGCCTTGGTTCGCTTTACACAGTGCACCAGAGTAGCTGTAGGCATCTGGGTCGTCTTGTGAGAAATGCTCAAGTTGGCGGATATCGACTTTACCAACCAGCGATGAAATATCTTGGTTGTTTTCATCACCTGGTTCAGTTTTCGCGATACCTACTTGGTCGAGGATAGATGGGCGAACTTTCAGCACTTTAAATTTGGTAATATCACCGCCAAACTCGTGCAGGCGCTTCGCAGCCCACGGTGACATGATTGAGCGTAGGTAACGATGCTCAATACCATACTCTTTCTTCAAGATCTCACCGTCTTCTGTCGGATTGAATAGACAGAATGGATGGTCATTTACTGGGCTTCGTTCACCGTTTGCGCTCAATACATAAACGGGCATTTTTTCCATCAGTGCTTTTAATTTCTCGGCAAGCGATGATTTACCACCACCCACAGGGCCGAGTAAGTACAGAATTTGTTTGCGCTCTTCCAAACCTTGCGCAGCATGCTTGAGGTAAGAAACAATCTGTTCGATTGCATCTTCCATGCCATAGAAGTCTTTGAAGGTTTCATAACGAGAGATAACTCGGTTTGAGAAGATGCGGCTCAATCTTGGGTCTTGAGCAGTATCAATGACTTCCGGCTCTCCGATAGCCATCAGTAGTCGTTCTGCCGCGTTGGCATAAGCGCTTTTGTCATCCTTACACAGGGCCAAAAACTCCTGTAACGACATCTCTTCATCTTTTGCAGCTTCATATCTTGATTGATAGTGGTCGAAAATACTCATGTCGCTTTCCCCTTTAACTAGTCAGTCTACCGACGAACGTTGACGCAGGCTTATCCATCCTTGATATGCCCTTCGTTGTATGAACTTATACGTCCTGTTATCTCGTTTGGTTTGTACTGAATGCAAGCTAGACAACACCAAAGACTTTGCTTTATGGACATTTTTCACTGCAACGGAGAACGATGGATAGGTACCTTTCAATCACTCCCTTTCTCATTCTAAGCCTAGTCGGGGATTTCCAATTTTGCTTAACAATTATGAATTTATTGCAAAAGTGACATTTGAATCACTGTTTGAAGAGAGAAAAATTTGTGCTGTGAATAGGAGGTTGAGAAATCAGATATTTGGCTTTGAATCACGGGAATGAGTGATTCGTACGTAAGCAAGGGGAAAGATAGGCAAAAGTGCGTTGGTAGGAATGAGGTTAATTGTGACAGGGCAAAAGAAAAAAGGAGAGCCTTTGCTCTCCTTTTCAAATACTTGCTGTGTTATGCACTAAAGATTTGCGCTAACTCGTTCGCACATAGATGGTACTGACGAGGGCAGTTGCGCCACGTTTTTAGCATGCGACGGTATTTCTCTAGCGTTGGCATTTGGCTGTTGAAGTGGTGGTCTGCTTTATCAAATTGAGGGTAAAGACCTTCTGAATCCACTAGGAAGCGCACGTAATGCACTTGCTGTGCTTCTGTTGCGATGTCGAAGCCAAGGAACTGAAGGCGACGCTGATCAACTTTGCTACGCTCTTCATCATCCAGCATTTTGTTGGATTCTTGCATTGCATGGTACATCTCCATGATATCGATAATTTCACGACATTCTGTTTCAGTGATGCAGCCAAAATCTTTGTTCAACTCACGCATTTGCAACTCATAGCCACGTTCTACGATAGTTTGTAGACGCTTGTATTTTGCCGCATTGTTAGGGTCAAGTTGAGACATTAGGTTGTACTGGTTTGATAGGATCAAACGTTGAGCGTTTGACATTTCCATGATGACCTCACTAAATAATCTAATACATTTTTAATGTGCTTAGGTTAACGTTTCGGACGAAGGTGAAACATGATCTCAACACATATTTAATATGAAAAATGGCAAGAATTGTCGAATTTAGCCAGTTTACAAACACCGTGTTAATGGGTGATGACAGCTTATTTATGGTAGTGATTGTATATATAGTCTCGGTCTGAAAATACTCGCAACCATTCTGGTTTGAATACGGTCAATACGGCCAGAGACATCCCGTTGAGTAGGCCTTCAGGGAAGGCGAGTAGCGGAACGAAAACAAAGTAATTGTGTTGGATAGTTTGCCAGTCGTAGTGACCCACAGAAAGATGATAAAACGAGTTGATGAGTAAATGCAGGCTGCCGGTGAGTGCTCCATTGAAGAACCCGGCCACAAAAATGAAAACAAAAATGTTACGTGGAAGGTAACGGTAGCTGAGCAAAAAAATTAGATAGCTGATGAGTATCGGCACTAGTGCTGAAAGAACCCATGCTGAAGGCAACATAGACAGTGGAATACCATGCAGCAAATGGTTGACGAGCATGGCAGGGATACTAAGTAGAAACGCGATTCGCCAGCCATACATCATGGTCAATGTTGTTAGCGCTAGAAAGTGAATCTGAAGGCCATCCTTCACACCAGCCTGCGCAGACCACAAAATACACAGCAGAAACAGTGTGGCGAAGACCAAGTGTTGGAAAGGTTTCTCATGTGTCATCTTAGGCCAAACGGCGTTGCGCCAATCTGGCAAGCAATAAGCTATAAAAACCCAACCAACAATGATGATCGAGACAAAATTAAACCAATCCATGTGTACTATCCCAACTCTGATTCCTGCGAGTTTACTTCTTGTTTACTACCTTGATATACGTCCGATACGGCTTTAACAGGGCATCGAAAGTGGTAGTTTGTTTGATGTATTAGGCAACGTATAGACAAAAAAATACCAGCGAGCTGCTGGTATCTTCAAAATATTCAATAGCCTAGCGAGGCTTAGTATTTCACATTTGAGTGGTATTTAGAAAGGATCGATTGGATTTCGTCCATGGTCTCTTTTGACGGAGGGTTAACGCCATCAAGCGGGTACTCAAGACCCAGAGCCTCCCACTTGTGTGCACCAAGTTTGTGGTAAGGAAGGAGCTCTACCTTCTCAATGTTGTCCATATCTTTGATGAACTCACCAAGCATGTGTGCAGCCTCTGGTTCATCAGTGTAACCAGGTACTACCACGTAACGAATCCAAGTCTTTTGACCGATCTTATGTAGGTAACGAGCAAAGTCTAAAACACGACGGTTAGACACACCAATGAAGTCTTGGTGGATTTCGTCTTTCATGTGTTTTAAGTCAAGCATGACTAGGTCAGTCGCATCCAACACTTCATCGATCACGTCAGTGTGTTTACGGATGTAGCCATTGGTATCCAGACAAGTGTGAATGCCTTCTGCTTGAGCAGCGCGGAAGAAGTCACGAACGAACTCAGGTTGAAGCATTGCTTCACCGCCAGAACACGTGACACCACCGCCAGATGCATTCATAAAGTGACGGTAAGTTTTTGCTTCTGCAATAATCTCTTCAACCGTAACTTCTTTGCCATCATGCGTGTCCCAAGTATCACGGTTATGGCAATACTTACAACGCATTAGGCAACCTTGCAAGAAGACGATAAAACGGATACCAGGTCCGTCTACGGTACCACATGACTCAAATGAGTGAATACGACCAGTTGTTGACATCTTTTGCTCTCATTTTTTAATAAATTCTGACCGTTATTTTATTACAAATTGCAGGGTTAAAACAGTCTAAGAGGGCTTTCGTTGGTGAGATAGTGAGCAAAGAAAGCGGCGAATGAAAACTCACACGCCGCATAGGGGCATTTAATTAGAAGAAGGCGAAGAAAGAAAGAGAGCCAGTGCCGTAAACATCGGTTTGTGCCTCTTTATAGTCCGGTGTTTTTACCGTGAAGGTTAAGCTTGCGCCATAATTTTGGTTGTACCAAGTCGCACCAGCAACCGCACTTGCTTGCCAGTTTTGTAGCGTCACATCGTATTGATCTGATGGCTCAGGAAGACCAGAACGATCGCCTTCGATAGTGATGTCGTTAAAGCGGTAACGCCCCTCGAATCCGGTAAACAAGAACCAACTCGAAGTGCTTTTAGCCAGCATACTCGCGTGGAATGGACTCTCGACGCTGATGTTTGCCGCGCCAATACTGTTTGCTAAGTTGGTACCCCAACGGAACATCACGCCTTGTGAAACGTCACTACGGAAGTTACCTGCGTTGATGTCGTTTACGTTGGTGATTTCCCACTGTGTACTTTCGCCTTCGCTGCGCATCAGTTTGTTGAATGCACGGTAACCTACGCTGAATGCGATCTCATCATCAATTTGGTAGTCCCAGCCTTGAGGATCGGTTGAACCCGTAATGCTATGAACTAATTCCTGTGCTTTTTCTGACAGCGAGCTCTCACCAGTCGCACCGATGGTGAAGTTGTAACGTACTGCTTGGTCAGGCGTCAGTGAGATGTAGTTGATTTCGGTATGAAGGTAGCCGGCATAAGGGCGGTCATTAACAAGAGGGTAGTCGGCTTCAATGTCACTAGGTGTGTACATCTTATGGCCCAGGACCAACTCAATTTTATCTACGTTGCTTTGGCCGTTGCCGTTTAAGGTAAACCATTTCCACTCAGAGTCTTCACGCAATTTGTCGGTTGCGTAAGAAAGGAAAATACCGTTGGTGTAATCTTGGTCTACGCCAAAGATGCCATCGTTATCTAAAGTGAAAGAGACTGTGGATTTTGTGGTTGCAAGTGCCGCTGGAGACACCAAGGCAAGGACGATTAATTTACTAAGTTTCATATAGGATGTTTGCAAGCTTTTTGCGCATCATACGGAAGATCGAGAACAAAATCTTAGGCAATGTCACAACTTTAGTTCAAGACACAAAAAAAGGCCGACGCTATACAGCATCGGCCTCTGTTCTATCACTCAAAGTGCTAATTCAATCAGTCTTATAGAGACTCAGTGAATGTACGTGCGATTACGTCAGCTTGTTGCTCTGCAGTTAGAGAGTTGAAGCGTACAGCGTAACCAGATACACGGATTGTTAGCTGAGGGTATTTCTCTGGGTGCTTAACAGCGTCTTCTAGAGTTTCGCGGTTAAGAACGTTCACGTTTAGGTGTTGACCACCTTCAACGCCAGCTTCGTGGTGGAAGTAACCATCCATTAGACCAGCAAGGTTAGCACGTTGTGAACCTTCATCTTTACCTAGAGCGTTAGGTACGATAGAGAACGTGTAAGAGATACCATCTTTAGCGTGAGCAAACGGTAGTTTACCTACAGACGTTAGAGACGCTACAGCACCTTTTTCGTCACGGCCGTGCATTGGGTTAGCACCTGGTGCGAAAGGAGCACCTGCGCGACGACCGTCAGGCGTGTTACCAGTCTTCTTACCGTATACCACGTTTGAAGTGATAGTTAGGATAGACTGAGTAGGGATTGCGTCACGGTAAGTCTTAAGCTGACGAATCTTGTTCATGAATACTTCAACAAGTTCACAAGCGATGTCATCTACGCGAGCATCGTTGTTACCGAATTTAGGGTAGTCGCCTTCGATTTCGAAGTCGATTGCTACGCCATCTTCGTCACGAACTGGTTTAACTTTCGCGAATTTGATTGCAGATAGTGAGTCAGCTGCAACAGATAGACCAGCAATACCACAAGCCATAGTACGACGAACGTCACGGTCATGTAGAGCCATTAGTGCAGCTTCGTAGCTGTACTTGTCATGCATGAAGTGGATGCTGTTTAGTGCAGTCACGTACTGCTTAGCTAGCCAATCCATGAAGTGGTCTAGTTTGCCCCATACATCGTCGAAGTCTAGAACTTCGTCAGTGATCTTAGGCATTTGAGGACCAACTTGGATCTTCAGTTTCTCATCCACACCGCCGTTGATAACGTATAGAAGAGTCTTAGCTAGGTTAGCGCGAGCGCCGAAGAACTGCATGTGTTTACCAATGATCATTGGAGATACACAACATGCGATTGCGTAGTCATCAGACTCGAAGTCTGGACGCATTAGGTCATCGTTCTCGTACTGGATTGATGAAGTATCGATAGATACTTTCGCACAGAACTTCTTGAAGCCTTCAGGTAGTTGCTCAGACCAAAGAACAGTGATGTTTGGCTCTGGAGAAGGACCCATTGTGTATAGAGAGTTTAGGAAACGGAAGTTTGAACGCGTAACTAGCGTACGACCGTCAAGACCCATACCACCCATAGACTCTGTTGCCCAGATTGGGTCGCCAGAGAATAGATCATCGTACTCAGGAGTACGTAGGAAACGAACCATACGTAGTTTCATTACGAAGTGGTCGATCATTTCCTGTGCGTCAACTTCAGTGATCTTACCTTCAGCGATATCACGCTCGATGTAGATATCTAGGAAAGTAGAAGTACGACCTAGAGACATAGCTGCGCCGTTTTGAGATTTAACAGCTGCTAGGTAACCGAAGTAAGTCCATTGGATTGCTTCTTGTGCAGTTTCAGCTGGACGAGAGATGTCACAGCCGTATTTCGCAGCCATAACTTTCATTTGACCAAGTGCACGGTGCTGCTCAGCGATCTCTTCGCGAAGCTGCATAGTCATCTGTAGATCTTCACCGTTCTCAAAACGCTCTTGTAGAGACTTGAATTGAGCTAGCTTGTCTTGCATTAGACGGTCGATACCGTATAGAGCAACACGACGGTAGTCACCGATGATACGACCACGGCCGTAAGCATCTGGAAGACCAGTTAGAACGCCTGATTTACGACATGCTAGGATATCTGGAGTGTAGATATCGAATACGCCAGCGTTGTGCGTTTTACGGTATTCTGTGAAGATTTTCTTAACTTGTGGATCAAGCTCGCGATCGTAAGCTTTGCAAGAACCTTCAACCATACGGATACCACCGTTAGGGATGATTGCACGCTTAAGAGGAGCTTCAGTTTGTAGACCTACGATAGTTTCTAGGTCTTTTTCGATGTAGCCTGCATCGTGAGCAGTGATGGTAGAGATAACTGAAGTATCGAAATCAACAGGAGCGTGAGTCGCGTTCTCTTGTTTGATACCTTCCATTACCTTAGCCCAAAGCTTGTTAGTCGCTTCAGTACCTTCAGAAACTAGGAAAGATTCGTCGCCTTCGTACGGAGTGTAGTTCTTCTGAATGAAATCACGAACGTTTACTTCGTTTTGCCAGTCGCCTGCAGCAAAACCTTCCCAAGCTTTAGCAAATTGCTCTGCCATGACATACCTACCTTTGTAGTAGAAAAAAATACGTACTGGTTCGCCGTTGAGCCAGCTATCTCCACTTTCAAATGGAGAACAGTACACTCTTAATGAATAACAATATTTATAGTCTTAAATAAGAAAGTTTGGTTCATAAAACTATAAATATTGTCACTGCTAACAATGTGGGTTCTTCCCAACCACAATTCAAGGCTACACTAAAAAAATTTTGCAAACCTTAAACTAAATCAATAAATACTAAAAAAACTCAATAAAAATTGGGTAGCGACAAGCGCTACCCACACAATTTTTGAACGAATGTCATTATAGCCAAGCTTTAATGCCATATTGTCCTTCTAGCATACCTACTGCAAGCATAGCGACTAAACAGATAACAAGTACACCTACAGGGATCACAATCTTGTCTACAAATGATAGGCGAGATGCACGCTCTTTATCACCAATTAGACCGTTGTTGTCTAGAAGCATCGTCAGTGCCCAAGCAAGTACCGGGTTAACAACTGCTGAACCAAAGATACAGATACCTGCTGCTTGAGAATCTTTCGAGTCTTTCACCATTTGCATACCCGCTTCAAGTAGAGGTAGAGATACACCTACAAGAAGAGCAACACGCATTACTGGTGGCCATACCGCGATATCCATTGGGAAACCAAGGATTGCGATGATCATTACTAAAAGACCTAGAAGGATAGCACCACCAGGGATAGGGCGTTTCGCGATCGCTGCTGGGATCATGTAAGTACCCCAAGATGAAGTGATGTTACCACCACCCACCGCTGTACCTACCATCTGACGGATAGAACACATAGTCATTGTGTCATCAACGTCCATTAGTACTTTTTCAGTTTTTCTAGGGTAGTTCAGTTCTTGGAAGATACGGTGGCCAAGGAAATCAGGAGACCACATTGCTACTGCTAGGATTGCAAACGGTAGTGATGCGATGAAGTGTTCCATATTAGGAAGACCTAGCATCCAACCTTCTTCTGTGCTGCCCCACCAGTAAACTGGGTTTAGGTTAGGAAGACCTGTTTCAGTTACGAATTTAATATCGAAACCTGCACCTAGTACAAGCGCGATTGCAAGGCCTGTGAAAGCACATACTGGAATTGCTAGCCAACGCTTGTTCACTTTTGCAAGGAACGCGTATAGCGCGATAGTCACTGCTAGTACGATAAGACCAACGTAACCCATGCTGCCCGCTTCAACAGTAGAAGAT
Source organism: Vibrio owensii (assembly GCF_002021755.1). NCBI lineage: Bacteria > Pseudomonadati > Pseudomonadota > Gammaproteobacteria > Vibrionales > Vibrionaceae > Vibrio > Vibrio owensii. The sequence continues at coordinate 774,959 of NZ_CP019959.1, read as the reverse complement.
TGTAGACCAACCGCCCATTCTTGAATCGAAGTAATTTGGCTCATGGTACCTGTTAAGCCCAAGAAGATAAGCAAGCCACCGGCTGTACCTTCTGAGGTGAGGTTCACCAGTTTGGAGCCGCCTTTCAAGGCACTTAGTAGAAGGCCGAATACACCGATTAGAATTGCCAATGCAAGAGGGTGGGCACCAGCTAGAGCGATGGTACCAATAAGAGGGATCATTGGACCGTGGTTACCTGCAAGGTTGGCTTTAGGGTTAACAAAACCAGAAGCAAGTACACAGAAAAGGAGTGCAGGGATAAGCATTTCTACACGAGCAACTTCGATAGCAAAATCTTTGCCTAAGTTAACGTGGTCCCATGCTGCAGTAAGACCTTCAGCCCAAGACATCATTACCGCAGAGTACATTGCGATAATACCGATAGTACCAGCAAGTGCTGGAACAAGGTCTTCAAGCTCAAAGCGGAAGTCACGACCTGGTAAGTTCAAACCATAGCGACGTGGCTTCATGATTTGTAGTTCGTGGTCTAGGTAGTCTGAACGGCTTGCGAACTCAGATGATGGACGGTGAAGCTCGCGGTAGCTTTTAGTCTCGATATCCGAATCAGAGTGCGCTTTATTCACTGCGTCTGACATAGATTCCTCATATATTTAAAAGTTATGAATTCTAAATTGAATTGTGTTTTTCCGCTTCCTGCGGCACTTCCTATGCTAGCTATTATTAGATTTTGTTGCACGAACAACTCGTGCCTAAGCATAGCTAATAACTTGTTGTGTTGAGGCACAAAAAATTCCTCATCATTGGGGCGGAGTCTAGCAAGATAGCCCTTTGGGGTGATTGATTTAGATCACTTTAAGAATAGATGTGAAAGAAAACTACAGAAAGTGTCTGGCATGCGAACAACATGGTTATTTCGTGTGTAATTCGATTACACAAGTTGCATAAAATTAGACTTTGTTTTGCAGAAATAGTGCTCAATAATATTTATTGATGTCATTCATAGGTTGTATAAAAAGCTGGCTTCATTCTTGCTTAGTACCAAGCAGAGACGATTTTTTGGCTAATCATTGCCGCTCAGTTTAGGAAGAAGACATGAAACAGCTTAAAGTACTGCCGCTAGTGGCAATTATTTCGGGATTAATGGTCGGTTGTGGCGGCGGCGGTGGCGGCGGTGGCGGTGCACCTCAAACTCCTTTTAACTTCACCTTTGTTGCAGCAAAAACTCAAGCGTTGGCAAGTAATGGTTCATGTACGATTTATGATCGTTTTGACTTGAATAATGAAGAGCAAGTGTTGAACTACCATCGTCTAGGTGGCGTTCTTGATACTCAACTAACGGCTTACTACTCTGATGCGTCAGGAAACCGTGAAGGTGACTTAGTAACAGCGAACAACGATAAACTGACTATCATTCTACAGTCGATTCCTGATGGCGGCAGCGTGACGGTGCAAGAAGTAAATGGCACTATCATTAATGCCATCACATTCTCAAAAGATCTGTTGGAAGCCGACTCTTCGCTACGAAATGTATACCTTTCAGCCGATGCTAATGTGAGTAATACTACCTGTCTAACAGGAAACAACGACTCGATCGTTAATAAAACAAACCTCGATTACAAAGCGGCAGAAGATGCCGTAGGTAACCCATATTCAACGTTCTACTTTGATTCTCAGCTAGAGACGGTAACGGCAAACGAATCACGCTTTACTAAAGGCGAAGTGTTGCCAGCAGTGAGCACTGAAATAACAATGGTTGCTCAGTACCGAACAGATGCTCGTTCTTCTCTATACCAATATGGTTTTGAGGATTGGGCGGACGATCGCATGGTATTTGCTGGTACACCTTCTACTCCAATGGTGAGTTCTTCTGGTATCAATTTTTCTACTATTGATATTGATACGATTTATAAAAACTTTGCTTATCGTCTAGCTGAAGTGCCTAAGACGAGTGCTTTTTATCACCCTGATGCTTTAAAAGGCGATGTGTGGACATTCAGTGTTGATGGCACAATCTCAACTCCGGGATGGGAAGCAGCATATACGGACAAAGTTTCTGACAACTTTAGTATCGTAGTTGATGATGCTTCACTGTTTGCTGTAAACAACACTCAGAATACAAAACCAGGTGTGTCAAATAGCGTTGTTGATCTATCAGATAGTATCGGTCTGGGTAACGAAAACGGACTGCAGCGCGTAAGCTACCAAGAAGGTACAACTGTAGGGTCTACGCCATATGTGGTAAGGCACTCTGTTTACTCACTGATTGAACGTAGTATTGTTGTACCAGATTTGGATTACTCAAGTGTACCTGCTGGTGCTGAAGATGATCTTGTGATCTCTAATAGCTCTCAGATCACACAAAGCTATGTTTTCACCGAAGACGAAGGTGATGTACAAGCAGCAGACTTCTTAACAGCTTTTGCTAACGGTAATGGTACAGACACTAAAGAAGATGTGCTTGGTATTGTTATGAATGAGAAACAAGTTCGTGATATGGCAAACCGAGTGGCACAAACTAAAACTCTGCTTTTAGAGAGAACTAATTAACAGTTTTGTATCTTATTTAGCCCCTCTCTTGAGGGGCTTTTTTATGTCAATTATTCAACAATAAAAGAATATAACGCTAAATATTGCATATTCATTTGATTGTTGTATCTATCTATTCGAATTATTTAGGTTAATAATTTGTTGCAACTTCTCTAGGGTGGTGATAGTTTGTTCCAATTCAAAGAGGGCGGAGTCCCTTATTGCAGTGATTAAAACACAGGGAGTAAGGCGCAATGAATGACGTACCAGCGCTAGATATCAAAGACCTGCACAAAACATTTGGACAGAATGAAGTTCTTAAAGGCATTTCACTTGCCGCTCATAAAGGAGATGTTATCTCCATCATTGGCTCTTCCGGTTCTGGTAAGAGTACCTTCCTAAGATGTATTAACCTTCTTGAGACCCCAACTGCCGGCGAAATTTGGGTAAACGGTGAGCTTATCCAAATGAAAAATAACCGAGCAGGGGAGTCCGTTCCTGCCAACGAAAAGCAAGTACAGCGTATTCGCTCTCGTTTAGCCATGGTATTTCAAGGCTTTAACCTTTGGTCACATCTAACCGTTCTAGAAAACGTGATTGAAGCACCGGTTCATGTTCTTGGCGTGCCGAAAGCACAAGCGATTGAAAACGCAGAGCTGCTTTTGAAAAAAGTTGGACTATATGAACGCAAAGATTACTACCCAGGGCACCTTTCTGGTGGTCAGCAGCAACGTGCCGCTATTGCTCGTGCGCTTGCAGTAGACCCTGAAGTGATGTTGTTCGATGAGCCAACCTCCGCACTCGATCCTGAGCTAGTTGGTGAAGTTTTGGGGGTAATGCGAGACTTGGCTGATGAAGGCCGAACCATGTTAGTTGTGACGCATGAAATGGCTTTTGCGCGTGACGTATCTAACCATGTGATGTTTTTGCATCAAGGCTTAGTGGAAGAACAGGGAGATCCAGCTAAGCTATTTACAAACCCAGATTCGGAACGATTACAGCAATTTATCTCATCAATCTACTAATATTTCTTGGGTGGCAGTCTTTTGCCACCTATTAAGCACAACAATCAAAACCAAATAAAAGCAATCACAGGAGTATGGAAATGAAAAAGTGGTTATTAGCAGCAACGCTTGCTGCGACGGCAGTGTCTGGTATGGCTCAAGCGAAAGAATGGAAAACCGTTCGCTTTGGTATTGAGGGCGCTTACCCTCCGTTTAGCTGGACAGAAACCGATGGCTCAATCAAAGGCTTTGACGTAGATATGGCAAATGCACTTTGTGAAGAGATGCAAGTGAAGTGTCAGATCGTTGCTCAGGATTGGGATGGCATCATTCCTTCTCTACTTGCCCGTAAATACGATGCGATCATTGCGGCAATGTCTATCACTGAAGAACGCAAAAAGAAAGTCGACTTCACTGGTAAGTACGCTCAAATTCCAAACAAATTCATCGCTAAGAAAGGCGCAGGTTTAGATTTTGATAATCTTAAAGATGTGAAAGTTGGTGTTCAACGTGCGACGACACACGACAAGTACTTGACGGATAACTACGGTGACGATGTCGAAATCGTTCGCTACGGTTCATTCGACGAAGCGTACCTAGATCTTGCTAACGGTCGTATCGCTGCTGTATTGGGTGATGCATCTGCCCTTGAAGAAGGCGTACTAAACAAAGCGGGCGGTGAAGCGTATGAATTTGTTGGTCCTTCTTTAACTGACCCTAAATGGTTTGGTGAAGGTATGGGGATTGCCGTTCGTAAACAAGATAAAGATTTGACGAAGAAGCTAGACGCAGCGATTAACGCGCTACGTGAAAAAGGTGTTTACCAAGAAATCGCGGGTAAATACTTCAACTACGATGTTTACGGCGACTAAGCCGTAGCTAAGCGACCGTTAGCTTGTTCCTAGAAGTCGCTAACGGTCGATTTTTGAGTTTTAGGGATTAGGAACTCACCTATGCTGGATCTACAAGGATATGAAGCCTCGATTTTAAAAGGGGCGCTAGTAACCATCGAAGTCGCCGTACTTTCTCTGATTTTAGCCGTTGTTCTTGGCATGCTTGGTGCCTTAGCAAAGCTTGCTCCTTACAAGTGGGCGAGGGCAATAGCGACGCTATACACCACCATCATTCGCGGTATCCCAGATTTGGTTCTGATGATGTTGATCTTCTTTGGTGGTCAAATTCTATTGAACAACAGCCTTTACTCTATCAACGAGACGCTTAATGAATGGTTTACCTCAAGTAACCCTGATCATGAGTGGACGTCTTACTTGCCAGATTACATTGATGTCAGCCCGTTTATTGCCGGTGTATTGACCATTGGCTTTATCTTTGGCGCTTATATGGCGGAGACATTCCGCGGAGCAATCATGGCGGTAGACAAAGGCGAGTTGGAGGCGGCAAAAGCTTATGGCATGAGCCCCGTAATGTCTTTTCGAAGAATCCTCTTACCACAAATGATTCGTCATGCCTTACCCGGCTTTGGTAACAACTGGTTAGTGTTGCTCAAGACGACGGCTTTAGTTTCCATCATCGGTTTGGAAGACATGGTTCGTATGAGCTCATTAGCAGCAGGTACAACCAAAATGCCGTTCACCTTCTATATGGCCGTCGCGATCATCTTTTTGTTCTTTACCAGCGTTTCGACCGGTTTGCTTAAGCTGGTGGAACGTAAATTCAGTATTCACGCGAGGTAAGCCATGGATTTTTCATTGATAATTGAAAGTTTCCCGGTCTACCTAGATGGATTGTGGACGACAGTATGGTTAGTTGCTTTAGCGCTTGTGATTGGTCTATGTGTATCAATTCCATTAGCTATCGCACGTAACAGCACGAATTACGCGTTAAGTTTGCCATCATGGGCGTTTATTTACTTTTTCCGCGGGACGCCATTGCTGGTGCAGCTTTATCTCATTTACTACGGTATGGACCAATTCTTCCCAGTGAAAGACACGCTTTGGGAGCATGCTTGGTTCTGTGCCTTGGTGGCTTTCGTTCTTAACACTTCGGCTTACACGGCGGAAATCATTCGTGGTGCGATCAATGGTTTGCCAAAGGGCGAAGTAGAAGCCGCAAAAGCATACGGCATGAGCAAGTTTATGACTTACCGTCGTATCATCTTGCCAAGTGCGCTTCGCAGAGCGTTACCTGCTTATTCGAACGAAGTCATCTTTATGCTTCACGGCAGTGCGGTTGCAGGTATCATCACCATCATGGACCTAACTGGTGCCGCACGATTGGTGAACTCAAGATACTACGCTCCGTTTGAGTCCTTCTTGACGGCAGGCCTGTTCTATATGGCGTTGACATTTATTATTCTTTGGTGCTTTAAAATTGCCGAGAAACGTTTCTTGGCGTATCTAAGACCATTGAGCTAGTACATGCCTATTGTTCGGATACGTAAAGAAAGAGCGCCAATTGGCGCTCTTTTTAGGTAGATGAAGGGCGAGTGAGTTTACCTATACAAATTGGAAATCACCGTCAAAGGCTGCGTCGGTATAAATGACGACTTCTTTACCACCTTTGGTAAAGGTGTAGGCTGTTAATACATCTGAGCCTGATAGGCCTAAGGAATCAATCATGCCTTGGTCTAGCTTGTAATCTGATGACGCCATAAGGTCCGCCACCGTCATAGTAACACCATCATCGGGATCGCCTTGAGTATCGCTTTCTAGGCTCCAACCATTGCTTTCATCGAGCTTGATATCTTCTACACCAAGTGCAAAGAATTCTGATTGGCCATCGTCTTTACTCTTGGTGTTATCGCTAGCTCCACCTTGGTGGTACGCCTTGCCAAGGGTCAAGGTAACAGAGTCTTCGTCACTACTAGTACCTATTACCGCTTCAATACCTTTGATGTTGTCTGCATCTTGACCTTTCGACATATCGATATCGATAGGGCCATCTTTATCGTTGGCGACAAGAACGTCGAATCCTTTACCACCTCGGATTAACGTATCGTCCGCATCGTAAGCAATAGTATCGTTGCCTTTGCCACCACGAACTTCGTCAGCACCACTACCGCCAATGATCACGTCATCGCCTTTGCCGCCTTTAAGTACATCGACACCTGCACCGCCATCTAGCCAGTCGTCACCTCGGCCACCTTTCAGTAGTTCCGGTTCCGCAACTGTCGTGACATTATGCTCAACATCATTAAAGTCGTTGTCATTACCTGATAAGTCAGTATTGTCGTTCCATTGGAACAAGGATGTTCCTTCACCGTTCGGAGATACTTGCGCATGAATCGGTAGACCCAGTTCGAACGCTACTTCATTAAGAGTCTGTAGATTTAGATCGAAGTCAGTTAGTTCGACAACGCCATCAACAATACCTTTATCTGCACCGTCTGGAACAATGAAGAAGCCCAACTTACAGGCTTCGCCGCCCATCATTTCTTTTGAAATAGACGTCGATGAGCTTTCGACGTTCTTAACGTCAGACCACAAGATGCCTACATTTACTACATCCCCATTGGAATCTGCAGTATAGAACCCAAGAGAATTGTTGAATCCAGCGTCTGATCCTATGAGTTCGACATCAAAAGTGCCATTAAACTCGCTGATGTCATACATGCCGTTTTCTGGCGTAGGCAAGGTTTCTTGGTTATCACCACCAAGTAGAACATCATCACCGCGTCCACCGTGTAACTTATCTGTACCATCACCAGTGAGACCAACCGCTTCTACCGATGTAACAAAGAAATCACTCGCGTCCTGCCCATTGCCTTTGTCAAATTCAGGTCCAACAGCAGAAAACTGAATTTCATCAAAAGCTTTGAAGCCCGTGTCTTCAGGTGTTATTTCTAAGTAGCCGCTGTGGTTGTTGCCATCTTTCAAATCAGCAGCCGTGAAGTCTCCTTCAGCGACAAGAATACCTTCTCGGTAAGCTGCCCAATGACCAGTTTCATCAACGCCATCATTACCTTCATCGAGGTAGAGATTCGAAATGCCCACTTTGGCTGCCATTGTATGTTCTTCTAGACATACAGACAGAATCTCTGACCCTATTGTGTCTGGTCCAGCACCGTCACTGTCGATGTACGAGTAGCCGATCTGTGAGTTAACACCGCTTTCCGAGTTGCCTTTTACACCGTATCCGGTTTCACCGTTCGCTGCTCCTTTGGTGACAAGCATGCCCTCTGAACCATCAGGATTGTAAGCTGTCGCGTTATCAAGACCCAAACCGTCACCCTCTGGTGCCTCAGCGGAGTCTAAATCTAACTCAAACTTACCAGACTGCTCATTGAAAGAAAGGGCATCAAAATTGTCACCAATGAGTACGTCTGCGCCTTTGTTACCTCGGATTAAGTCATCACCGGGTTTCGAGCTTTCATCGATATTGTCTCCGTCTCTAGGAGTGCCATCACCAATCAATACATCGTTAGCTTGGTATTGGTGAAGAGCGACATTATCGAGTAGGGAACCAAGCGAATCTTCGTTACCATCGGCCATAAATGAAATGGTATGTTCGCCAGCGCCTAGATCTAGATCTAGATTGACCGTTTCCCAGCCATAGTTGTTGTATGTTCCGACAACTTCGCCATCAATGAGAACCTTCAGACCGTTTGTGTCTGCATTAGAGGTGCGGTTGGTGTGATCAAATGAGAGTTTGAATGTGCCTGCGGTATCAACCGTGAAGGTTTGACTGACGGTTGAGTTGGTTACGGTATTATCGCCATCTTTATGAGAATCAAGTTCTAATACGTTTTCTCTTGCTGGATCTTTGTTAGACCCATAACCGCCATCGTTTTGGATTTCGATTAAACCTTCGGTTGCTTCCCATCCACCATAACTAGAGTAGGTTTGCCAGCCGCCATGATCGACAACAGGAGTATCGCCTACGCTATCATCAAAATCACCATTGGCTAGTAAGTTATTGTCATCCGTTTTAGCTCGACGATCACCATAAATAATGTCGTTGTTACCACCGCCTTCGACATAGTCGTTGCCAGAGCCAGCAACAATGATGTCATCGACACACCCCACATGCTCTACGTCTTTATCACGAGCTAAGTCGATGTTGGGATTTACGCCAGCTTCGTCTTTTGCATCAATACTGTGGTTCCATGATTCGATAACATCGTTACCGTCTCCGGATTTAATTGCTTCAGATCCTCGACCTCCGGCAATAAAATCATCACCATCGCCTGTCTTAACGATATCGTCACCTTTACCAGCGCGAACTTCTAGATCTGCGCCTGAATTGTCTTCAAGGTGATTATCTACATCCCTTGACACTCCATCTTGAGTTGGCCCGTCTACTAGATTGCCAACTTTTGCATTGGTGTCTGTTACAGAAACTTCTTCCGCCATTGCTTTGTCCTCATATATCGCAAGATACATAGAGGCAGCTCAGCCATCTCAATGCCATTTGAGATCTGTAGCTTTCCGTCCCCACCTCGCAGTGGGTTTGGCTTTATCATCCTTTTGTTTATCAGTTAATTAGCCAGTAACGTCGAGGGATTATGATTTTTTGAATAAGTCTTACATCTCTCGCATCGCTTTATATGAAGCGACGGCGAGAGGGTTGAGCAAATAGTCCAACGGGGTTTGATCTTCTATCAGGATCATGACCTCTGCGGGCATTCCGGGGTATAAAGAGACCGACTCTCCGAGTTGATTTAACATGTTGGCATCGAGTGACACTCGCGCTAGATAAGCGGAGGATCCTGTTGCTTGATCGCTAATGCGGTCGGCAGAAACGTGAATCAACTTCCCCTCAATTGGCGGTGTTTTCCTAAAACTAAAGGCCGTAAGTCGTACTTGTGTTGCCTGTCCGATATGAAGAACCTCGATATCTTCTGGTTTTACAAGCGCTTCCACAATAAGCTCATCTTCTTGGGGTACGATTTCCATTAATGTGTCGCCAGGGGCGATAATCGCATGCTCACCCACAACATTAAGTCCAACAACGACACCACCTTGGGGCGCTCTGATCTCGACACGTTCTAAGACATCACTCGCATTCACCATCGCTTCTCGAGTCTCGTTTAGTTTACGTTCAAGTTCTTGAACTTCTTCACCGAGTGTCTTCGCGTAGTTAAAATCTGCGTTTGCGAGCTCCATTTTTGCCTCGGCAACAAAGCCTTTGGCTCGACCTATCTGAGCGCTAAGATCAGCAATTTGGCCTTCTAATTGAGAATGTTCGCGTTGTAAATCTAAGTACCGAGACTTAGATGTGTTGCCCGATGTCAGCAGCTTTTTGTGCATGGCAACTTGTTCAGAAAGATAACGAATACTCTCTTTTCCTGCTTGGTAGCGTTTTTGTAAACCCACCATATCGAGGCGAGCTTGCTCTATCTTCTCAATTAAAATATTGCTCTCACCAACGCGTAGTGAGCGTCGTTTTTCATATAAAGCTTGTTGTGTGCGAATGATGGATTGAATATCGGCAGAGTCACTTCGAGAGAGCAGACGGCTATCGAATTGAATTTCAGGATGATCGGCAAGTTCTGATTGCAAGCGATTTAAACGTGCCAAATCGCTCTGCCATTGTGCTCTCAGTCGGTTTAGGTTGGCCTGAGCTTGAGTCGCACTTAACGTTATGAGCAAATCATCTTTGGTTACCCAATCCCCATCTTTGACGTGCACTTTCTCAATAATTCCGCCTTCTAAGTGTTGGACTGGTTTTCGCTTGGATTCCACAATCACCACTCCGGGGGCAATAGCGGCCGAGCTAAGAGGAGAGAGGCTAGCCCAGGTCATAAATCCACCCACCATGATAAATAGAACCAGCATCGAGATGAGAACCACGGGTTTGGTAGTGAAAGAGAGCTTACGTCCATCTTCGAATTCAATGCCGGAGCGTTGTAATGTCGTTTTACTCATTCGAAGCCTCCGACTTTGGTTGTGTTCGAGAACGTTCATCCATCATGGATCGTAAAACTTTGCTTGCTTCACCCGCTTTGGTGATTTGGCCTTGGTTGATTTCGACTACCCAATCGACATGGCGTAGTAGGTGAGGTTGGTGCGTAATCATGACGACGGATGTGCCTTCTTCGCGGCAAGAAGCCAATAATGAGGTGAGGTATTCTTCTCCCTCTTTGTCCATGTGCGAGTTGGGCTCGTCTAAGACCAGCAATTTGGGTTTGAAACAAATTGCTCTTGCCAGAGCAAGTTTTTGTGCTTGCCCGCCAGATAGCTGGTGGCCGCCATCTCCGATGATGGTCTCGTAACTATTTGGTAATTGAAGAATGGTTTCATGGACACCAGCACGCATGGCTGCTCTGATGATTTGCGAGTCGGTTACTTCTATATCGAAGTGAGCGATATTCTCTTTAACGGAGCCTTGTAAGAACTGGATGTTTTGCGGCAGATAACCGACCGTGTGTTTGAACTGGTCTCGATCCCAGTGGGTAACGTCTAAACCATCAATGCACACTTTGCCCGAGGTTGGTTTATGTATGCCAGTAACGAGTTTACATAAGCTGGTTTTTCCTGAACCACTGGCCCCAATGATTGCAACACGATTTCCTGCCTCTAACCTGAGTTTGAGCTGTTTAAGAACAGGTTCACCTTTATGGTGCTCTGGCGACCAAACCACTTGATCAAAACGAAGCTCTCCTGAAACTTCTGGTAACGTGATTCGTTCAGGTTCAGTTTGGCTTTTATTGACGACTCGCTTGATGCGGTCGGCTGCGGCAAGTCCCGTTTTCCAGCCTTGAAATCCTGCGGTCAGTTGTTCAATCGGTTGAAGCGCGCGAGCCATTAGAATCGAGCCGGCGATCATGCCACCTGCACTCATTGCGTTCTCGATAACCAGAAAAGCCCCAGTGCCCATAATGCCAATTTGCAGGGTCATGCGAACGAGTTTCGCCAGCGAAGTTAGGTTGATAGATGCTAGGTCAATTTTGTTTCTGAACCAAAGTTTCTCAGCTAGTACCGATTGAAACTTATCAAATGTTCCCTTGTAAGCTTGTTGAGAAAGCAGGGTTTCTTGTTTGTTGAACAACTCATCGACTTTTCTGTTTGTGGCTATTTGAGTCGCATAAGTCGCTTCAAAAGATTTCTTCTTGGCATAGAAGGAAACTAGCGCAACAAACAGCACGCAAATCACAGCAATCAAACCGACTAACCCAATGATAGGGTGGAGCATAAACATGACGAGTAAAAAAAGGGGAGTCCAAGGAAGGTCGAAGGCAACAAAAAAGCTCGGAGAGGTGAGGAGCGAGCGGATCTCGTTAATATCATTAAAAACATATCTCGCTTTTGCTTCTGACCTCGTCCCACAAATCTGATAGAGCCACTGTGAACTTTCCGACTCGAATTGAAGTGCTTTTCGTTGGGTGTACTTTTGTCTCAGAGTGTCGAGTAAGGCCTGTGAGATGAGCAAGAAAAGCGCGATTGCTGTGAGTAGGAACAGCGTGTCTGTACTTCTGCTCGATAACACGCGGTCGAAAAGTTGGAGGCTGTATATTGGAACCACTAACATTAGCGCATTAATCGCCGCGCTGACTAATGTCATGGGACCTAATGCTTTAAATGTAAAAGGTGACAAGCTGTTCCAACTATTTTGAACCATACTTCCCTCTCTCCATGAACTAAAGAAGTAGTAATCAGTATAGAAAGTGAAAGCTTAAGAAGTGCCTCAAAAATGAGACGTGGAGGGAAAGCGAGGTTTCGTTTTTGAGAGAGGAAGAGTAGAGCTAATCGCGGAGTAAATGTGCTGCGATTAGCTCTTGTCATTATCTATTTGAAAGTAGACCAAATAGGGGCGTGATCCGACGGTTTTTCGATCCCACGTAGTTCGTAATCAATATCTGATTCAATACATTTTTTTGCTAACGATGGCGTTGCTAAAATCACATCAATACGAAGGCCACGGTTGTCATCGAAGCCGCGAGAGCGGTAATCAAACCACGAAAAACGATCGTCGACTTCTGGGTGCAAGTTACGGAAAGTATCTTCGAAGCCCCAATCTAGAAGGGTTTGCAACCATTCGCGCTCTTCTGGTTGGAATGAACATTTGCCTGTTTTCAACCAGCGCTTACGGTTTGGTTCGCCAATGCCGATATCTGCGTCAATTGGACTGATGTTAATGTCGCCCATGACAATCAATTGTTCATCGTTAGAGTGGTGATCGTTCAAATAAGTCATCAAATCTTTGTAGAACTGACGTTTGTATGGGTACTTGGTTTCGTGAGCAATGTTGTCACCTTGAGGGAAGTAACCATTTAGAACCGTTACCTTCTCTCCGTTCTCATCTTCAAACGTCGCCATGATCATGCGCTTTTGATGTTCTTCATTGTCGGTTGGAAAACCTTTTTGAACGCTGATTGGCTCTTGTTTACATAGCATAGCCACGCCGTAGTGCGCTTTCTGGCCGTGAAAATAAACTTTGTAACCCATCGCTTCGACATCTTCGATTGGAAAAGCTTCGTCGTGTACTTTGATTTCTTGAAGGCCAATAACGTCTGGCTGGTGCTTGTCGATAAGCGCTTGTAGTTGATGCAGACGCGCACGAAGTCCATTGATGTTAAAGCTAATTACTTTCATTTTTTATCCTTCTGAGAGGGCGTGTTTGAGCATGATGTTACCATCGCAAAGGCGAGCTGAAAACGGTTCTCATGTAATCAAATGGAGTTTAAAGAATTGTTAAATATGTAATTGCTATTGTGCCTGCGTATGGTTTAATGAGTCTCAAAAATGAGTTTGCTTGAATAAGGATGTTGTATGCGAACCCTATCTGTGCAGTGGAAAATTACGTTACTTTCCGGGCTTTGCCTGCTTGTTACTTCTTTATCTTTAATTGGCTTTTCAGTTTACAACGCGCTCGGCAACCAAAAATTGTTGCAACAAGAGAGCAGTGCGTCTGTTGTTGAAAAGTCGGAACAACTTTTACAAACCCGCGCGCTATTAAATGCAACGGAAGTGTCTGAGTACCTCAACGAAGCGACATATAGAGCCGAAATGTTGGCTGCGAACGCGTTATTCTTCAAATCTAACTCAGAGGAGAATTTTGGTGCGAGTGAAGATCTTCGGTCTGCTTTGAATGAAATGATTCGACAAGCAGTTTTGCGTTTTGATGCGATACAAGCTGCGTACTTGGTGTTTAATCCGGACATGCTAGATAGTGAAGACTCAAACTACAAAAGTGCCGACTATGTGGGTTCTAATGAAGCGGGTCGATTCGCAACTTATTGGTCAAAGGCAAACAACGGCGAAAATGTACTCGCCAAAACTCTCAGTGAGAAAGTGCTGAATCAGAATGAGAACGCTGAACGTTTTTATTGTCCTATCTCTTCTGGTCAAACGTGTATTGCTTCACCTCGATTGAACAGCAATGACACTGGCAGTTTCCTCACGACTTCCATTTCTATTCCTTTAATTGTGGAAGGCGTTCCTATCGGCTTCTTAGGGATCGAACTTCGTTTGGATCAGTTGGCGAAGATTGCGCTCAATTCTGACCAAAGTTTGTTTGCAGGAGCCGGAAGCGTATCAATGATCAGCCTTGATGGCACGTTACTCGCGTCGGATGATTCAGCGAATACCATTGGTCAACCTTTTGTCAGTTCAAACCTGTCCAACGATAAGCTAACCGATTTCTTGTTTGGGGGAGAAGCGGCAGTAGAGTGGAACGCTTCAGGTGAGTGGATGACGGTTTTCTCTCCTATTCAGGTTGCCAACCAGACTTGGGGGGTGATCTTTGAAATGCCGCGTTCCGCCGTATTGGCTGATGCAGACACGCTAGATGCCTTGATCACGACGAACATGGAAGAGGGCATCATCATCGAGGTTAGTGTCGGTGTTGTTCTAGTGCTAATTGGGTTAGCCACGACAGCGTTATTGGCAAAAACCATTGTAAGGCCAATTCGAGAGGTCGTACTTCGCTTGGAAGACATTGCAACGGGAGAAGGGGATCTAACCCAACGTTTGGATGTGAAATCACAGGATGAAATTGGCCAGTTATCAAACGCATTTAACCAATTTTTAGCGCGATTACAGAGCACGATAAAAGAAGTGGTGGACACGTCACGACAAATGGCGGACAAAACCGAACATGAGAAGCTGGTGGTTGCGGCGACAAGAAGCAGTAGTGATGCACAATTCAAAGAAGTTGATCTCGTTGCCACTGCCGCTGAAGAGATGACGCAAACCGCAGCGCTGGTGGTGCAAAATGCGGAGGTCGCGGTGAATGCAGCTTCAGCAGCGAGCAAATCAGCCGAGAAAGGGCAGCAAGTGATTCAAGCGTCTGAGCAACAAATGCAAGCGCTTCTTTCTACTATGATGAAAGCCGTTCCTGTGGTTGAAGAGTTGGCAAATAACAATGCAAGCATTACAGAAATTCTGACAGTCATTGAGGGCATCTCTGAGCAAACGAACTTATTAGCGCTTAATGCTGCGATCGAAGCAGCCCGAGCTGGTGAGCAAGGTCGTGGTTTTGCTGTGGTTGCGGATGAGGTTCGAAATTTAGCAAGTCGAACTCAAAGCTCTGTAGGGGAAATACGGGATGTGATCGCTAGTGTTCAAACTGGCACACAGGCGGTAGTGGGAGCTATTACAGAAGGTAACCAAAAAGCACAATCTTCAGCTGAACAAGTCAATATGGCCGTAGAAGAGTTGCAAAGTATTTTTGAGTCTATTGCTGCGATCAATGACATGAACAGTCAGATCGTCAGAGCGGCCGAAGAGCAGCAATCGGTATCAAATGAAGTGAATCAAAGTGTGGCGAATATCCGAGATCTTAGTAGCGAGATCCTCAATCAAGCTCAATCATCAGAGAGTGCTGGTTCAGAGATGGAATTGTTATCTGACCAACAACAAGCGTTGATGGCGCAGTTCAAAGTCTAATAGCTTTTGAGCCACTCTTGTCCACGCAATATAAAGGGGAGCATTGATGCTCCCCTTTATGGTGTTTTAGTGTTTGTTTCCAGATAACGCTTTATTCAGCTTTAAGCTTATTTTCCAGATCGCTTTGCACAATCTTAATCGCTTTCAACGCTGTTTCTGGGTCGATCTCATTGGTTTCTAGTAAGTAAATCAAATCCACAGCAAGTTTGATCTCTGCTGGCGCGTCATCTAAAGGAGAGTTTTGCTGTTCTGA
Source organism: Vibrio owensii (assembly GCF_002021755.1). NCBI lineage: Bacteria > Pseudomonadati > Pseudomonadota > Gammaproteobacteria > Vibrionales > Vibrionaceae > Vibrio > Vibrio owensii. The sequence goes on along the minus strand of NZ_CP019959.1, from coordinate 759,387 downwards.
CATTACTGGTTCTTTTCCCTATGAGTAATTTGGTTTTCTAACTTCAGTAAAGCGGCTTCACAACGTTCTAGTCGTTGCTCTGTTGCCAACAGTACTTTTTGCGCTTCTGCGCGCGTAAAGCTCGGAGCCATCTCGACCGCTCTTTGCTTCTCTAATACCATTTCACGTAGGCGGCGCGCCCATTCTTGGTGCTGCGCTAACTCTTGATACATTACGTTGATCGGCTTTCTAAAGTGGCTGCTGTGCTTGATTTCACCCTTACGAATCTTCGTAGTGGATATCTCACGTTGAATTGCTGTGATTTGTGCCACTAGCCTTTCAGTTAAATACTCTGCACGTAAAGCGGTAAGTTTGTCTTCGTTTTGCTCACGTATGATTGCATCAAGTGTGGCTTTGGCTTCTTTTACACATGGCGTCAGTAAACGTGAGCGACAGTGAAATAAACGTTCATCAAATAGGTGGACATGGTGTTCACCACGTTGACGATCAAGCATCGCGGCTTGTTTCGACATCTGCTCTAAGTTTTCAGAAAGTTGCTTAATGTTCATGTTAATCCCACAAACCACGCGTCATAAGCAAGCTTAATTGCTAGCACGCTCACGACCGTTACAAACACAGGGCGAATAAATTTAGAGCCAAATCGAATCGCAGAATGGGCTCCGACAAAGGCTCCTGCCATTAAACAAACCCCCATGGTTAAGCCTAGCACCCAGTTGATATGACCTAAAACAGCAAAAGTGATAAGAGAAGTGAAGTTGCTGGTGAAGTTCATGGCTTTGGCTAAGCCCGACGCCAATAAGATGTTGAGTCGATAAAGAGCCATCGAGCTTACTGTCCAAAACGCCCCTGTCCCGGGGCCAGCCAGTCCATCATAGAAGCCGATGGTAAAACCTTGCATGTATTGCTTTTTGTTGAGCATTGGACAGGGTTCAGGGGTAGGGCTCTGATGCGTTGACTGAGGCGTTTTGTGGAACACTGTGTACATTGCAGCAGCAAGAATAATCAGAGGTAATACTTTTTCTAACCACTGTGTGCTGATGGCATCGACAAACAATGTTCCTAGTGTTGCGCCAATTAGGGTTGCAACAAATGCTCTCCCCCAACATTGAGGTTTAAATAGGCGCTTTTTGTAGTAGGTAAATGCCGCAGTAGAAGAAGCAAAAGAGGCAGCAAGTTTGTTTGTGCCCAATGCAATATGCGGTGGAAGCCCTAACGACAACAGTGCAGGCACGGTTAGCATGCCCCCGCCACCGGCAACGGCATCAATGAATCCAGCAACAAAAGCGACTAGCGCCAACACCAACAGCATGGTTGGCTCAATCATTTCCATAAATAGTTATTCTTCTAATATTCGATCTTGCGTTTAAACGGAGGAAGCGAATCAATTAATGATTGCCCGTAGCGTTTTGTTACCAAACGTCTATCAAGGATGGTCACTCTACCAGAATCCCGCTCTTTGCGCAGTAAACGACCGACACTTTGGATGAGCTTTTTACTCGCATCTGGCACAGTAATCTGCATAAACGGATTGCCACCTTTTTTCTCAATGTACTCTGAATGCGCTTGCTCTACTGGAGAGGTTGGCACACCAAATGGAATCTTGGTGATGACAAGGTTTTCTAGCAGCTCTCCTGGCAAATCAAGGCCTTCAGAGAAACTTCCTGTACCAAAAAGAACGCTGGTTTTTTGTTGATCTACGAGCTTTTTATGTTTTTTTAGAATTTCTGCGCGTGAACTTTCGCCTTGTACCTGCAGTGCCCAGCCTCGTTTGATGAAATCTGAGCTTAATGCATCCGCCACTTGGTTCATTTGCCAATAAGAGGAGAATAATACCAAGTTCGCTTTGTTGTCTTCTAAATACTTAGGCAAAATTTCAATAAGATATTCGGTAAACTGCGGCGCTTGGGGTTCGTACTTCATTGCTGGGATTAAAAGCTCTGCTTGATTCTGATAGTCAAACGGAGAAGCCAAAGCCAAAAATTGAGTGCCGGACTCCGGTTTTGCATCGACCCCAACTTGGTGGCAGAAGTAGGTGAACGAGTTTAGCGCGCGCATCGTCGCAGAAACTAACACCGCTCCAATGCATCGGCTCCAGATCTGTTGGTCGAGTTGCCACCCAATTTCTAACGGTGAAACACTGACGATGTAATCGCCTTCTCGATCTGGGTGTTTCTCTAACCATCGAGCTAAAGGTGCACCTTTGTCACGAGTAGGCTCTGCCATTAAGTTCCATACTTGCGCTAGGTTTTCCAAGCGCTGAATGTAAAAGCCTAATTCAGCTAAAGCAGGCTCCGCTAATCTTGACGATAATTCACCATCTTTAACGCGTTCAGCAATCAAATCGGCGATCTTAGTCACACTTTGATTCGCTTTCTTACTCAGTTGTTTTAGATCTTTAGACTGGTTTTCTAACCAAGTTGGTAGCTCGCCATGTTCAAAACGATAAACGTTCTCTTCAAACTGCGCAGGGTCAAACTGCTTGGTTAATTGGTTTAACGCAGGGATCAGTTCCTGTACCGACTCTTGTAGATCATTACGGAATCGGCCAACACGTTTTTCATCGGTTAATGAAGAAAACTTAGTGATGGATTGGTTGAGCTTTTCTAGCCATGCCGCAGCCCCTTTCAAGCTTGCTGAAGCAGAAGCATGGTCTCGCGCAACATGAGGCAGGTGATGAGCTTCATCAAATACGTAAATCGTGTTTTCAGGTTCTGGGAGAATGACTCCGCCACCTAAATCGGCATCCGCCATAACCAATGAGTGATTCGCAATGATGACATCATTTTTATCTAGCTCTGCACGGGCTTTTTGGAAAGGGCAGTTGCGGTGAGCGGGTAAGCTATTGTTACAGCTGTGCTTATCGCTGACTATCAATTGCCAAATGTGGTCATCGATCGGTTTTGGCCATGAATCTCTGTCTCCATCCCATTTACCTTGAGCAAGAGAGCGGTACATGGTTTCCAGAAGCTCGATGTCTTTCTTCTTTGGTTTAGTCTCGAACATGGCGAGTTGGCCACCATCAACGCCACTCGCTGTTGCAAGTTTCTCTGCGCAGCAGTAGCGCTGACGACCTTTCGCCAGAATAAAAGAGAACTCTCGATCCGTAATTCGGCGGAAAAGAGGGAGGTCTTTATTCACTAACTGTTCTTGCAATGCCACGGTGGCCGTTGAAATCACCACTTTGCGATTGTTGTAAACCGCCACAGGAATCGCGGCCATCAGATAAGAGAGTGATTTACCGATGCCAGTACCTGCTTCGGCAACCAGCATACGATTTGATTTGTGGTATTGCCCGCATAGCGTTTTAGCGATCTCGGCGACGAGGTAGTTTTGTGCTCGTCTCGGAACAAAGTTATCCAGTTGAGCTTGCAAGTTTTGATAACTGGTTCGAATCGATTTTTGGATGTTACTGGTTAGCATACGGGCCTCAAATGCGTTGGTGGCGCATAGTAGCACACATCACTAGTTCTACAGTAGTTCACAAAACGGAATGCTTTTGTGCGGAATGTAGATCTTGTTCACAAAAAAATATTGAACCTAAACTAAATGAAAATAATTTCACTAGGTGAAAAATATAAAACTTCAAAAATGCCATTTAAGTAGTTTTTTGTTCTGCCTGAATTCTTTTTTAAGTAATTGAATGGTGTTTTCTATTTGTTATTAATGAATCACTAAATTACGAAAAATCAAGTTTCTAGTTTAGAACTTCATCGAATAATTTAAATATAAAATCTCAAGTGTATGTATTTTAAGGTTATTTTTATTTTTTGATGTTGTGGTTTAGAAAATTTGACAGGCAGAATAATCTTTTGCACTCTAGTGCCCAGATTTTGCAGACCAATCATTGTTACGTTTCGATAACAAGCGGTTTCAAAAATATAAAAAAAGGGAATCGGACAAGGATATCCCGAACTAAGAAAAGGCAGTGGATTAATTATGAAAAAGACTCTATTAGCACTAGCAGTTGCTGCAACAGCAACTACTGTGAATGCAGCTGAAGTATTCAAATCAGACGAAGGTTCTGTAGATTTCTACGGTCAGCTACGTCCAACTCTTCTATTCCTAGACAACACAGACCACACTGCAGAGCTAAACACCAGCTCTTCTCGTATGGGTGTAAACGGTGTTTACGTTGTAAACGATAGCCTAAAAGTTCTAGGTGAAGTTGAAATCGGTGTAGCTCTAGGTGATAACTACGGCGCTGGTGCTGATTCAAGTGAGCGTACTGACGACACTGTATTCGTTCGTCGCCACATCTTCGGTTTCGACATGGGCGAAATGGGTACTATCCGCTTCGGTAAAGAAGGTACTTTCGCTGATGACGTTTACGGTGCGGATTACTCATACTTCTTCGGTGGTTCTGCACTTCTTTACGGACACGAGTGGAACAACGACTCTCAAATCAAATACGCATTCGAAAACGACGCATTCTGGCTAAAAGCGGGTTACGCTCTAGGCGAGAAAGACAAGAACGAAGAAATTCGTGAAGTATTCGTAGGTAAGTCTTTCGGTGACCTATCTATGCACGCTGGTATCCTTTCTTCTGTAAACAAGATTGCAGTAAACAACGTTGCTCACGATACTGAAAACCTATCTTTTGAAGTAACTGCTGAGTACGCTCTAGGCGAACACACTCTAGGTGCTACTTACTACTACAACGAGAACGATGACAAAGCTGCAAGCGAAACAATCGACTCTCACGCTCTTTCTCTAGCGGGTATGTTCTTAGTAGCTCCTAAAACAACTCTTTACTCTGGTTACGAGCTAGTAGCATCTTCTTCTGACAAAGCAGGTAAGAAAGATGGTGACCAATCTAAGTTCTACGCTGGTGTTGAATACAAGTTCTCTAAATGGGCTCGCGTATTCGCTGAAGCTGGTTACAACTTCGATGGTGATAAGCTAGAAGCAGGTAAAGCTACAGTGGCAACAGACTCTAAGACTGACTTCGGTGTTGGTGCACGTTTCTACTGGTAATCAAAACCCAGTTTGATATTGTAAGACCCAGCTATATGCTGGGTCTTTTACTATTGGAGATAAGGATTTAATTTCTATGCAGTTATCATTAAAAGTGGCAATCACACTTTCTGTTCTAGCCAGTACAAACTTATATGCTGCAACGACCTTGGTGATTCCTGAAGACGTAAAACTACTTGCGGTAAATATGGAAAAGCCAAAGTTGGAGGGTGGTTTGTTTTCAGATGAGAAAACAATAGAGATTCCTGACGGTACCAACCAAATTGTCTTCAAATACCAACCAGAATTTGAAATTGGCGATGATATCAAAGGGGTTTATGGCGACGCTATTATTGCTAAGTTCGATGTAAAGAATGAAGAACTAAAATTCGAGCTGCCAGAATTCAAAACTTACCGCCAAGCGCAAACAAACATTTCCCCTCTAGAGTGGCAATTGCTTGATTCTAAAGGTCAGCCTATCGATCTTGTTGAAGACGTACTTGAGTCCGATGGCGTTCAAATTGGTCGTAACTACGCTCAGGAAGCTCGTAACTATAATATTGCTGGTGGGGTAGCTGGAGTTGCTGTGACAGTTGTGACAGTAAACCAACACAGCCAAGCGGTTACTGGCGTCGAGCCTAAAGTAGTTGTTACAACTGATGCACAGTCATCAACAGTACAAGACAGCCAAATGGTTGATCTACTTAAGACGATGTACCAAAAAGCGACACCACAAGAAAAAGAAACCTTTAAGAAGTGGGTTGCTCAACAATAATCGTTATTAGTGACGACAAAAACTAAAAAAGCAGGTCCAGACCTGCTTTTTATATTTTTTGAGGTGAGCATCTTTTGATGTTTAAAACGAGAGTTTGATTTCTCGCCACTCTCCCGGCTTTAAATTGTCAAGCACAATACCGCCCATCGAGTAGCGAACCAAACGCAATGTTGGGAAGCCGATGTGTGCGGTCATGCGTCTTACCTGACGGTTTCTTCCCTCTATAATAGTGATTGCCAACCAAGTTGTTGGAATGTTAGCTCGAAAGCGAACTGGTGGGGTTCTATCCCAGATCTCTGGCTCTGGCATTACTTCGACTTTTGCAGGTAATGTCATGCCATCTTTCAATTCAACGCCTTTACGTAGCTTCTCTAAGTCTTCTTCAGTCGGAGCACCGTCAACCTGTACCCAGTAAGTCTTCGGTGACTTTGATTGGGGCTGCGTTAACTTTGCCTGCAAGATGCCATCATTTGTTAGCAACATTAGACCTTCGCTGTCTCTATCTAATCGACCTGCTGCGTATACGTCTTTTACTGGGATGTAGTCAGCAAGTGTTTTACGGCCATCGCCATCGGTAAATTGGCTTAACGTGTCATAAGGCTTATTAAAAATGATCACTTTACGATCTTCTGGTGCAATGCGAGGCTTAGTTGGCTTTGAAGAGCGAGTAGGGCGACTAGGTCGATTTTTCGCCTGGCCATTTGAATGGTTTGGCTTACCGGAGCGTTTAAAATAGCTTGGTTTTGATTGGTTACTACGGCGACCTTTTTCATGACCCGTGCGAGATGACATGTTAACTACCTTGCAAAAATGTAAATGAACTGTGTTTGAAAGTTTTATGTTTTCTTCTAATCGGCTATCATTTGCGCGCCTAAAACTAACAAAAGCGCACAGAATAATAGACTATTTCGTGTTATTTGTTTAATGATATAGCCAAGTTGCTTCTAGTGCGGTGTTTTTGCAAAAGAACCACATGAAAGCAAACTTGGCACAAAGTGCACTCATGGATAGAGAGCCTAAGAGCTCCAAACTATAAGAAAGAGTGCAAACCGCATGTCGCGTTGGTGAGGAGGAATGCACTACTAACGTTAAGCAATGCGTAAATTCAACGAACTCAGTTGCTGAGTTGTTCAGCTTAGTTGAGTAAAAAATAGGGAAATTTCATGCCTACAGAAAAACCTACAATTATCTACACCATCACTGATGAAGCCCCGGCGTTAGCAACCTATTCATTACTACCAATCATTCAATCGTTTACTGCATCGTCTGGCATTAATGTAGATACACGTGATATTTCGTTAGCGGGTCGAATCATCGCTAACTTCCCAGAGCATTTAAAAGAAGAGCAGCGTATCGGTGACGCGCTAACAGAGTTAGGTGAATTGGCTAAGACGCCTGAAGCGAACATCATCAAGCTTCCTAATATTTCAGCGTCAATCCCGCAGCTAAAAGCAGCAATCAAAGAGCTACAAGCAAAAGGTTACGAGCTACCAAACTACCCAGAAGAGCCAAGCACTTACGAAGAAGAAGCGATCAAAGCGACTTACGACAAAATCAAAGGTAGTGCGGTTAACCCAGTTCTGCGTGAGGGTAACTCAGACCGTCGTGCACCACTTTCAGTGAAGAACTACGCGAAGAAAAATCCACACTCGATGGGTGCGTGGTCGGCAGATTCTCAATCTCATGTTTCAAGCATGGCCGACAATGATTTCTTCGGTAGTGAAAAATCGACAACCGTGTCCGGTGCAACCGAGGTTAAAATCGAATTCGCTGCGGCAGATGGTTCAGTGAAAGAGCTTAAAGCGGCATTCCCTCTACAAGACAAAGAAGTGATCGATTGTTCAGTAATGAACAAGAAGGCGCTAGTTGAGTTCTTCGAGCAAGAAATTGCAGAAGCAAAACAACAAGACGTACTGCTTTCTCTACATATGAAAGCGACCATGATGAAGGTATCGGACCCAGTTATCTTCGGTCACGCCGTTAAGGTTTACTACAAAGACGTATTTGCGAAATACGGCAAGCTGTTTGAAGAGCTAGGCGTTGACGTAAACAACGGTATCGGTGATGTATATGCGAAGATTGAAGCGCTACCTGCAGAACAAAAAGCAGAAATCGAAGCAGCTATTCTTGCGGTATACGAAACACAGCCAGCACTAGCTATGGTTGATTCTGATCGTGGTATTACTAACCTACATGTACCAAGTGACATCATCGTTGATGCTTCGATGCCGGCAATGCTGCGTGCTTCTGGCCAAATGTGGGGACCTGATGGCAAGCAGAAAGATACCAAAGCAATGATCCCAGATCGTAGCTATGCAGGTATTTACCAAGCGGTTATCGACTTCTGTAAAGAACATGGTGCATTTGATCCAACAACAATGGGTAGTGTGCCGAACGTGGGTCTAATGGCTCAAAAAGCGGAAGAGTATGGTTCGCACGACAAGACGTTCATCCTAGATAAAGCGGGTACTGTGCGTGTTGTAGATGCTTCTGGTGCGGTGCTTCTAGAGCAAGCAGTAGAAGAAGGCGATATCTTCCGTATGTGTCAGGTGAAAGACGCGCCAATCCAAGATTGGGTGAAACTTGCGGTTACTCGTGCTCGTGCGACAGGCGCTCCAGCCGTATTCTGGCTAGATGAAGCTCGTGCTCATGACGCAGAACTGATCAAGAAAGTTAACGCATACTTACCAGAGCATGATACGTCAGGCTTAGAGATTAAGATTCTTGCACCAATCGATGCATGTAAGTTCTCTCTAGAGCGTATTAAAGAAGGTCTAGATACCATTTCAGTAACTGGTAACGTACTTCGTGACTACCTAACTGACCTGTTCCCAATCCTAGAACTTGGTACTTCTGCGAAGATGCTATCTATTGTTCCACTAATGAACGGTGGTGGTCTATTTGAGACAGGTGCAGGTGGTTCAGCACCTAAACACGTTCAACAGGTAGAAAAAGAAAACCACCTGCGTTGGGATTCTTTGGGTGAGTTCCTTGCACTAGCGGCATCGCTTGAGCACCTAAGCACCGTTGCTGGCAATGCAAAAGCACAAGTGCTTGCTGACGCACTTGATAAAGCGACGGGTGAGTTCTTAGACAACAACAAGTCGCCATCGCGAAAAGTTGGTGAATTGGATAACCGCGGTAGTCACTACTACCTAGCATCTTACTGGGCAAAAGCGCTAGCAGAGCAAACGGTAGATGCTGACCTAGCGGCTGAGTTTGCACCAGTGGCAAAAGCATTGGCAGAGCAAGAAGAGGCGATCGTTTCTGAGCTGAATTCTGCGCAAGGTGTGAAAGGGGAGCTAGGTGGTTACTACTCGCTGGATGATGCGCTAGCGTCTACATTGATGCGCCCAAGTGCGACGTTGAACACCATTATTAATAAGTAACATATAGATGGTTCTCGCGCTACTTCAGTGGCGCGAATCTAAAACCGATAAAAACAATAAACCCGCTTTTTGGCGGGTTTATTTTTCTCTTTATAAAAGCAGACCTAAGTGGTGCTTCTACAAGAGCAAATGTTTTGTCTTTCCGACAGCGCTCTAGTTATTTGGCTTGGCCTTCTACTGGCACGACGCTACTTGCGTGTGAACCTTTTGGACCTTTTTCAACCTCGTATGAGACTTGTTGGCCTGCTTTCAGTGTACGATAACCGTCCATTTGGATAGTTGAGTAGTGGGCGAAAATATCTCCTTCTTCTTCATCTGAACAGATAAACCCAAATCCTTTGGCATTGTTAAACCACTTTACTGTACCTGTAGCCATGCTTTTACATCCCTCATGCATTTTTTACTGATGTTGTTACTTCACCCAAGCTATACCTTTAACTTGGTCTCATTGTTAGCCGTTACTATTTTCGCGATTGCTAACACACGTCGAGTGAGCATATCCATATTCACCAGAATGTTAGAAAACCAACAAACCCAGAATGAGGATTTATGCATCAACACTTTCCACTGTAGTCAATGAATCTCGACAGTCAATAGTGAAAGTCAACAATCAGAAACATATTTGAAAACAAATCACTTTTGAGATTAACATTTTTGCAAACTGTTTCTGGCGCATGCGATGGCTTTTAGTCAAAAGGACTGCAAGGGTTTGATATCAAGGGAAGGGATACTAACCAAATTGCCTACATTAGAAGATTCTACTAAATGAATAAAAAGTGATGTTTTCGTGATATTTAGCTCTTTTTCCTCTGTAAGTGTGATCTTGGTGGGTTTGATGATTGTAATAACAAGGGGGAAACAGAGAGTATTTAAATTGATAGTTCTAACAGCAAAAAAATCGGTTCTAAGTGATAAAAATCTTTTATTTGCGCGCCTGACAGAGGTGCATTAGTCTCTATGTAAGGAAGCAAAATTTATCTATCAAATTCGAATTAGGTGCCACATCTCACTACACCGCATGGCATGCTTATGGTAGATTGTTTTTATAGGTCGAAAACATCAACCCTTTGATACGATATCTTTGAATTGCCATGAGTAAAAATTTTGAATGGGTGACTCCAGACTCTGATCTTCTGGAGCGCGAAAGTACAAAAGTTCAGCCACCAAAGCTATACAACGTTGTACTCAACAATGATGACTATACACCTATGGATTTCGTCATAGAGGTGCTTGAGCGATTTTTTTCACATGATATTGATAAAGCAACGCAAATCATGCTCAAGATCCACTATGAAGGAAAGGCAATTTGTGGCACTTACAGTGCAGAAATTGCTGAAACAAAAGTAGCGCAAGTGACGATGTACTCAAGGGAAAATGAGCATCCGCTACTATGTACTATGGAGCAAGCGTAATAAGAAGACTTGCTCGAGCAACCAAAGTTGTTCTTTCGGGAGGTACTTATGCTAAATAAAGAACTAGAGTCAAGCCTTAACGGTGCATTCGCTCGTGCACGTGATAAACGCCACGAGTTCATGACTGTCGAACACCTCCTACTTGCATTATTGGAGAATGATGCAGCTAAGGAAGCCCTTCTAGCCTGCAAAGCGGACCTTGATGCTTTGCGTAACGAACTCGATATTTTTATCGACCAAACAACGCCGCTCATTCCTGAAAGCGATGAGACGCGCGAAACCCAGCCGACATTGAGTTTCCAGCGCGTATTACAACGCGCCGTCTTCCATGTTCAGTCGTCTGGTCGCAGTGAAGTGACTGGGGCAAATGTCCTTGTTGCGATTTTCAGCGAACAAGAATCTCACGCTGCTTACCTACTCAAGAAGAACGATATCTCTCGTTTGGACATCGTTAACTTTATCTCTCACGGCATTACTAAAGCCTCTGGCTCGAATGAAGACTCTTCTTCATCAGACTCTTTCGGTTCAGAAGCGCCAGAAGAAACCAATCCAGAAGAACGTTTGGAAAGCTTTGCAACCAATCTAAACCAAGTTGCAAAAGCGGGTAACATCGACCCACTTATTGGTCGTGACAAAGAACTAGAGCGTACAATCCAAGTACTTTGTCGTCGCCGTAAAAACAACCCGTTGCTTGTAGGTGAAGCGGGCGTTGGTAAAACCGCTATCGCTGAGGGTTTAGCTTGGAGAATCGTTGAAGGTCAAGTACCAGAAGTGATTCAAAACAGTGTGATTTACTCACTGGATATTGGCTCTCTACTCGCAGGTACTAAATACCGTGGTGACTTCGAGAAGCGTTTCAAATCGGTTCTGAAGCAGCTTGAGAAAGAAGAAGACGCAATCCTATTTATCGATGAGATTCACACCATCATCGGTGCGGGTGCGGCTTCTGGTGGTCAAGTCGATGCGGCAAACCTGATTAAGCCTCTACTAAGTAGCGGTAAGTTGCGCTGTATTGGTTCGACAACGTACCAAGAGTACAGCAACATCTTTGAGAAAGAGCGCGCTCTATCTCGCCGTTTCCAAAAAATCGATGTAGTAGAACCGTCTCTCGACGATACGACTAAGATTTTGATTGGTCTGAAACCTAAGTACGAAGCTCACCACGAAGTGCGTTACACCAACAAAGCATTGCGTGCGGCAGTAGAGCTATCGGCGAAATACATCAATGAGCGTCACTTGCCAGATAAAGCGATCGACGTTATTGATGAAGCGGGTGCACGTAGCCGCTTAGCACCAGCAAGTCGTCGTAAGAAAACCGTTGGTGTTGCAGACATCGAAGCGATGGTCGCTAAGATGGCACGTATTCCAGAGAAATCAGTGTCTTCTTCAGACAAAGACATTCTGAAGAATCTTGATGACAAGATGAAGATGCTGGTCTTCGGTCAAGACAATGCGATTGACGCGCTGTCAGAGGCAATAAAACTGTCTCGTGCAGGTCTGGGTGTAGATAACAAGCCTGTTGGTTCATTCCTGTTTGCTGGCCCTACAGGGGTAGGTAAAACAGAGGTGACTGTTCAGCTTTCGAAACTACTTGGCATTGAGCTTCTTCGTTTCGATATGTCTGAGTATGGTGAGCGTCACTCGGTGAGCCGTTTGATTGGTGCGCCTCCAGGTTATGTTGGTTACGATCAAGGTGGCTTACTAACCGACGCCGTGCTGAAACACCCTCACTCAGTGGTTCTGCTTGATGAAATCGAGAAAGCACACCCAGATATCTTTAACTTGCTACTACAGGTGATGGATAACGGTACGCTGACGGACAACAATGGACGCAAAGCCGACTTCCGTAACGTGATCCTTGTGATGACAACCAACGCAGGTGTTGCTGAGACTGAGAAGAAATCGATCGGTCTTATCCAACAAGATAATAGTCATGATGCGATGGCGGAAATCAAGAAAGTGTTCACACCAGAGTTCCGTAACCGTCTAGACAATATCATTTGGTTCAACAGCCTAGATGAAGCGGTGATCCACCAAGTGGTTGATAAGTTCATCGTGGAATTACAAGTTCAACTGGACGCTCGTGGCGTATCAATGGAAGTATCACAAGATGCGCGTCATTGGTTAGCTCACAAAGGCTACGACAAAGCGATGGGTGCACGTCCTATGGGACGAGTGATTCAAGAGCAGCTCAAGAAACCTTTGGCGAATGAACTTCTATTCGGCTCTTTGGTAGATGGTGGTACTGTGAAAGTGACGCTAGTGAAAGACGAACTTAAGTTCGAATACCTAAGCGAGAAAGAAGCAGCACTTCACTAATTCTTTGTTGAAATCTACTTTAAAAGCGTGCGCCTAGGCGTGCGCTTTTTTGTGTCTGCAAGAATGGAACAAGTCTGTGGAGTGTATTGAAACTCGCAAAAGCAAGCTTGGTATTGAGAGCAAAAGACAGGCAATAAAAAACGAAGCCATAAGCTTCGTTTTTTATTGTATTCGAAAATCAGAGATTAACGAGCACGGAAGACGATGCGGCCTTTAGATAGGTCGTATGGAGTCATCTCTACAGTTACTTTATCACCAGTAAGAATACGGATGTAGTTCTTACGCATCTTGCCAGAGATGTGTGCAGTCACAACGTGACCGTTTTCAAGTTCAACGCGGAACATAGTGTTTGGTAGAGTGTCAAGCACAGTGCCTTGCATCTCAATTACGTCTTCTTTAGCCATTTAATCCTCTTTAGAAATTAGGCGGTATTAGCGCGCTTATTTTGCCGCTAAACAGTAATTATGTAAAGTTGGGGCGTATTCTACCCTTGCCAACGCTGATTTACTAGCCTTTGGTGTCGTTGAAAGCGAGTTTTGTAGTTCATCGCTGGACATTCATCGATCTGATAGCCCAAATATAGCCAATGTTTGCCGTTCTGTTGGCAATATTCAAGTTGGAAAAGAACCCCTAAAGTCCCAAGAGATAAAGGGTAATCGGGATCAAAGAAGGTATAAAAAGCACTCGCGCTGTTATCCATGATATCCGTAACCGCAACTGCGAGAAGTCGATCATTTTCATCATAGACATGCAGAAATCCGGTTGTTAACCATGTTGTTTGAGCAAATCGAGCGAACTCATCCTCACGAGGAGGGTACATGGTGCCATTTTTGTGCCGCGCAGTTATGTACCTGCTGTAAAGCTGGAACCAATCTTGGTCTAGCTCAGGCTTGAGCGTCCAACTCAGAGAATTGGCTTTATTCAACAGACGCTTTTGACTCTTGGATGGACGAAAGTCTGGCACCGCAATGCGGATTGGCTGACATGCATTGCACTGTTCACAATGAGGTTTATAGATGGTGTCGCCACTGCGACGAAAACCATTCGCCATCAATACTTGATAGTTTTGTTCTGTGTGCAAGTTGGCATCGAGAGCCACAGCCACTCGCTCTTCACGTTCAGGCAAATAACTGCATGGATGGTTATTGGTCAAGCCGATACGGATGTGTTGGAGATCTGTGCTCATGATACCGCGTCCTGCAAAATCTGTGGTTCAAACGTGCCCAAATCGGTGTTCTTACCTCTTAAAGATAGTAGTTTTTGTACGAAGTCGTCACGTTCAAGTTCAAATGCGCCGAGTGAAGCTAGGTGCGGGTTCATTACCTGACAATCGATTAATTGACCGTGGTTTGACGCCAAATGGTCGCAGAGATACCACAATGCAATCTTAGATGCGTTGTCTTTAAGGCTAAACATCGACTCACCACAAAAAAGTTGGCCAACACTGATGCCGTATAAACCGCCAACGAGTTGATCCTCGTGCCATACTTCTACTGAGTGGCAGTGACCGCGTTTGGCGAGTTCAATATAGGATGTTTGCATATCCTCATTGAGCCAAGTTTCTTCTGCAGGACGAGTTGAAGAACATAATTGAATTACGCGTTCGGTTGCATTGTTTAGCGTTACTTTATACTGTTGTTTACGCTGAAACTTTTTTAGGCTTTTTGAAGGCTTAAATGATAAAGGATCAAAAACGGCTCTTGGAGAAGGACTCCACCAAAGAATGGGCTCACCAGGGCCATACCATGGAAAAATACCTTGGTGATAGCCGTTAAGAATGCGTTCTGGGTTGAGATCCCCACCAAAGGCCAGCAAACCGTTTGGGTCGCTCAGAGCTTCGTACGGCGATGGAAACGAATGCGAGTCATCAAGTTCAGTTAAATAGATTGTCATAAAGAAAACTTTACCAACATCAGAGCCTATAGGAGCTTATTATGAGCGGAGTAAGACTTAATATAAAACGATGGGCATGGATCATACTGTTTTTGCCATTTTTCGCCAATGCAGCCTATGAAAGAAATGTAGCAAAACCTGTAAATCAAGTGGTGTATGGCAAAGTCGATTCTGTGCGATACATTACGCAACAAGAAGTGAAACAATCACAAAGCAATGGCTGGGAAACACTCCTAGGGGCGACCATCGGCGGTTTAGTGGGTAACCAATTTGGTGGTGGTACAGGTAAAGAAGTCGCGACCGCAGTTGGGGCGCTCGCTGGCGCAGCCGTAGTGAGAAACCGTAGCAACTACGAATACACGGTGGAATACAAGCTTGTTGAACTTTTGGTTAAAGTCGATGGCAACAAACTTATTAACGTAATTCAAGACGTTGACAATAGCATGCTGTTTAAGCGTGGAGACGATGTTCGCATCCTCTATTTTGATGACGGCGTTCGAGTGGATATCGCTTACTAAGCCAACGTTTGCACAGTAAAATCTAAGCTGACTAATTATTCAAAAATTAGCATGGATTTACTCTGGTTTTGTGATGGTTTTTTCGTTAGTCTGAATCCACGAAGAATTGTTTAGCTCTCAAAAAACGTGAAGTGAGAGCACAAAGGATTATCAACTTTTAATGGAAAGCCTAACGTTACAACCCATCAATAAAATTCACGGGGAAGTGAACCTTCCTGGATCAAAAAGCGTTTCCAACCGAGCTCTATTGCTTGCTGCTTTAGCAAAAGGCACCACTCGTTTGACAAACCTTCTCGACAGCGATGACATTCGTCATATGTTGAATGCACTGACAAAGCTTGGCGTTCAATATCAATTGTCTGAAGATAAAACCGAGTGTGTCGTAGAAGGTCTCGGTCGTCCATTTTCTGTCTCTGAGCCTGTAGAGCTATTTTTAGGTAATGCCGGCACCGCAATGCGTCCACTCGCTGCTGCACTTTGCTTAGGTGAAGGTGAATACGTGTTGACTGGCGAACCTCGTATGAAAGAGCGTCCGATCGGTCACCTAGTGACAGCCCTTCAAGCGGCTGGTGCAGACGTTACTTACCTAGAAAACGAAAACTACCCACCACTGAAAATCGTCGGTACAGGTCTTAAATCTGGTTCTGTATCGATTGATGGTTCTATTTCTAGCCAGTTTTTAACGGCATTTTTAATGTCAGCGCCTTTGGCTGAGGGCGAAATTCGCATCAATATTGAAGGCGAGCTGGTTTCAAAGCCTTACATCGACATCACTCTGCATATCATGAAGCAGTTTGGTGTAGAAGTGGTCAATAACGACTACCAAGAGTTTGTTATCCCTGCTGGCCAGCATTACATCGCTCCGGGTGATTTTTTGGTCGAAGGTGATGCGTCTTCAGCTTCTTACTTCTTGGCGGCGGCGGCCATCAAAGGTGGTGAAGTGAAAGTCACAGGTATTGGTAAAAATAGTATTCAGGGTGATATCCAATTCGCTGATGCACTTGAGAAAATGGGTGCAGAAATCGAATGGGGCGATGACTACGTGATTTCACGTGTTGGTCAGCTGAAAGGTATCGACATGGATTACAACCATATTCCAGATGCGGCAATGACCATCGCAACGACAGCTCTGTTTGCAGAAGGCACAACAGCGATTCGTAATGTGTACAACTGGCGCGTGAAAGAGACTGACCGTCTGTCTGCAATGGCGACTGAGCTTCGTAAAGTCGGCGCAGAAGTGGAAGAGGGTGAGGATTACATCATCGTTAAGCCTGTACCACAGCTTACGCACGCTGCGATTGATACTTATGATGATCACCGTATGGCGATGTGTTTCTCTTTGGTGGCGTTAAGCGATACACCTGTGACGATTAACGATCCTAAGTGTACATCAAAGACATTCCCAGACTACTTCGATAAACTGAAAGCATTGAGCTGCTAATTCAGTTTATTGAAGCGAAAAAGCCAGAGTTGAGACTCTGGCTTTTTTATTGAATTTTGAAGCGCTTATTTGTTCAGCGTGAACTCTTTTGACAGGTGGTGCGCAAGGTACTTAAACATATTGAATACAGCTGTAGTATTGGTGGTCGGCAGACCTTTTTCATCTAAGAAGTACTCGCCTTTAAATACCAATACATCGTCTTTTTCTACTACGCTCGTTGCACGCATACCTTCAATGTAGTCATCGTGTTCTTGGATGATTTGGTTAGCGATCAAAAGAAGGTCGAACTCTTCAATGTGTTTTCTATCAGACATAACGTTCTCGTCATTCAATAAATCTTAAGTGGCAGCAGTATACCCACAAACATCATGGGTTTGCATACCTAAATCTCTGATTACGTGTTTTACCAGTATTGTTCCATGAGGTTTTACTTCTTTATATAGAAGCAACATGGTAAGTGATTCTTATATGCAAATCGTCGCTATTTCAGCGTCGTAATCTAAGGTTAGGCTCTGATCGTGAAAGAAAAAATATTTTGTGATGAGAGACAAAATTTATTGAATTCGACTAGCGGGAGGAATCTTTGCCTGCTTAGTATATGCCGCTCAAGACCTTTTGCAGAACCCTGCCTCGTCAAATTAGAAAGGCGATGAATTGTCAACCAATCGGATCTGAATTTCAAAAAAGCAGTTGATCTTCTTTTCATCTCGCACAATAGTAAAAAAAGAAGCAATGAAATAGAACATTATGCGGGTAGCTTCCTTAGGGGGCAGTTACCCGCATTATTATGAAGGACGTTAGAGTCAGTTATGGGTAAATCGCTCGTTATAGTGGAGTCACCAGCCAAGGCTAAGACGATAAATAAATACCTTGGTAAAGACTTTATTGTTAAGTCTAGTGTTGGTCACGTGCGTGATCTGCCTACGGCCGGTCAAAGCACTGGTGAGAAAAAAGCCGCTGCCATTTCTACTAAAGGAATGAGCCCGGAAGAGAAAGCGCGTGTCAAAAAAGAAAAAGACCGTAAAGCTCTAATCAAAAAAATGGGGATTAACCCATATCATGACTGGGATGCGAATTACCAAATCCTTCCAGGCAAAGAAAAAGTAGTTAGTGAACTGCAAAAATTAGCCAAAGACGCTGATTTCGTTTATCTCGCAACCGATTTGGACCGCGAGGGAGAAGCTATCGCATGGCACCTTCGTGAGATCATCGGTGGCGATGAAGAGCGATACAAACGTGTAGTTTTTAACGAGATTACTAAGAATGCAATCCAACAAGCTTTCCAGACGCCTGGTGAGTTGAATATGGATGGTGTTAACGCACAGCAAGCACGTCGATTCATGGACCGCGTAGTAGGTTTCATGGTTTCTCCATTGCTATGGAAGAAAGTTGCACGTGGCTTGTCTGCGGGTCGTGTACAGTCAGTAGCGGTAAAACTATTGGTTGAGCGTGAGCGTGAAATCAACGCTTTCATTCCAGAAGAATTCTGGGACATCAACGCAAATACACACACCAAAGATAAGACGGCATTCAAACTGCTTGTTGCGCAAAAAGATGGCGTTGCGTTTAAGCCTGTCAACGAGACAGAGACCAAAGCAGCGCTTTCGGTACTGGAAAAAGCAAGCTACGAAGTTTGTAAGCGCGAAGACCGCCCAACGAAGAGTAAGCCGTCTGCTCCATACATTACCTCAACACTTCAGCAAGCGGCGAGTACTCGCCTAGGCTACGGTGTTAAGAAGACCATGATGCTGGCTCAGCGTCTGTATGAAGCGGGTTACATCACGTATATGCGTACTGACTCAACCAATTTGAGTGCAGAAGCGGTAGATGCAGTTCGTGGCTTCATCGGCTCAGAGTATGGCGATAAATACCTTCCTGCTAACCCGTTAAGATACGGTAGCAAAGAAGGCGCACAAGAAGCGCACGAAGCGATTCGTCCTTCTGATGTAGCGGTGAAAGCAGAAGACCTACAAGGTGTTGATGCTGACGCTCACAAGCTTTACTCATTGATTTGGAATCAATTCGTTGCATGTCAAATGACACCAGCAGAATACGATTCAACCACTATCAGCGTTAAAGCTGCGGAATACACGCTGAAAGCGAAAGGCCGTATCCTTAAGTTTGATGGTTGGACTCGCGTGCAACGCCCAATGGGTAAAAACGAAGACACGATTCTTCCAGCAGTTCAGTTGGGCGATAAGCTAGACCTAGAATCGCTTGAGCCTAAGCAGCACTTTACTAAGCCACCAGCGCGCTTTACAGAGGCGGCATTGGTTAAAGAACTTGAGAAGCGTGGTATTGGCCGTCCTTCTACATACGCATCTATCATCTCTACGATCCAAGATCGTGGCTACGTGAAAGTAGACCAGCGCCGTTTCTACGCAGAGAAGATGGGTGAGATTGTTACTGACCGTCTAGATGACAGCTTTAACGATCTGATGAACTACGACTTCACGGCTCGTATGGAGCAGAAGCTTGACCAAATCGCCGAGGGTGACGTGATGTGGAAAGATGTCCTAGACAACTTCTTCACAGACTTTACGGGCGATCTTGAGAAAGCGGAACAAGACGAAAACGAAGGCGGCATGAAACTGAATCACATTGTGATGACAGATATCGAGTGTCCAACTTGTGGTCGTCCAATGGGTATTCGTACCGCGTCTACCGGTGTGTTCCTTGGCTGTTCTGGTTACGCATTGCCACCTAAAGAGCGTTGTAAGACAACCATCAACCTAGGTGACGAAGAAGGCATCATCAACGTTCTAGAAGAAGACGTGGAAACCGCGGCACTACGTGCTAAGAAGCGTTGTCCTATCTGTGAAACAGCGATGGATGCGTACCTGATTGACGATAAACGCAAGATGCACGTTTGTGGTAACAACCCGAACTGTGAAGGCTACATCGTTGAGTATGGCGAGTTCAAAGTGAAAGGCTACGATGGTCCAGTTGTTGAGTGTGACAAGTGTGGCTCTGACATGGTTCTTAAGAACGGTCGCTTCGGTAAATACATGGATTGTACGAGTGAAACGTGTAAGAACACTCGTAAGATTCTGAAGAATGGCGAAGTTGCGCCTCCGAAGGAAGACCCAGTTCATTTCCCTGAACTACCATGTGAAAACTCAGACGCTTACTTTGTTCTTCGTGATGGTGCTTCTGGCCTATTCATGGCGGCAAGTAACTTCCCTAAATCACGTGAGACGCGTGCGCCATTGGTTTCTGAACTGGCTCGATTTGAAGAGCGTCTTCCAGAGAAGTTCAAATACCTAACGACAGCACCAGCGGCGGATCCAGATGGTCGCCCAGCAGTGGTTCGTTTTAGCCGTAAGAGCAAAGAGAACTACGTGCGTACTGAAGATGATGGCAAACCAAGTGGTTGGACTGCGCTATTCATTGACGGTAAGTGGGAAATCACAGACAAGCGCAAGAAACCGAAAGCGAAAGCTTAAGTGATAAATTAGAACGAATAAGGCAGCGAATACGCTGCCTTATTTTTTGCTTGTTATTCTATAAATTATTCACTTCGTCTATTGTTTACCATTCAAATTTTCTCCATTCTGTTTTCATAGAACGGTCATAGTTTCATCGTATCCTGTCGCAAAACTGCGCTTGTGTAGTTAATCGGTTTGTAAATTGTTTTCACAATGTAATCGTTTGTGTCTCATAGTGTGACCAAGATACCGTATTGAGTAAGCAACATCTGTATACAACACGGAATGGCATATTTTAAATTGTAATTTAGTTCCAGTTCGATAACTTATTACACAAATAATGCAACTGTATGCGTTTATTTAGCACCAAAAATAAAAAACAACGAAGGTGCGTGCGTACGAGGATGTGCAATAGCTTTTTTAGTTCGCGCTGTGAGGGTTCAAAGAAACTTATCAGTGCGGATGCAATAATGTATTCGCTTGACTCCCCGAGTTCTGCTCATTTCAAGTGAATACCAGTTCCAAGCTATAACTATATATGGAGAACAACGAATGGCTGGTGTTTTGGGAATGATTCTTGCTGGCGGTGAAGGCTCTCGCTTGAGACCTTTAACGGAATCCCGCAGTAAACCTTCGGTCCCTTTCGGCGGAAGTTACCGACTTATTGATTTCGCTCTGAATAACTTTGTAAATGCGGACTTAATGCGTATTTACGTCCTTACTCAATTCAAATCTCAATCTCTATTCCATCACTTGAAAAAGGGTTGGAACATCAATGGCATTACAGACCGTTTTATCGACCCAATTCCTGCGCAAATGCGTACGGGTAAGCGTTGGTATGAAGGTACTGCCGATGCTATCTACCAAAATTTACGTTTTATGGAATTGGCGGAACCGGATCAAGTATGTATCTTTGGTTCAGACCATATCTATAAAATGGACATTAAACAGATGCTTGCTTTCCACCAAGAAAAAGAAGCATCTTTGACTGTTTCGGCACTGCGCATGCCGCTATCGGAAGCCTCTCAATTTGGTGTTATCGAAGTGGACAGTGAAGGTCGAATGATTGGCTTTGAAGAAAAGCCTGCAAATCCAAAATCGATTCCTGGTGACCCAGAGCATGCGCTTGTCTCTATGGGCAACTACATCTTTGAAGCTCAAACGCTGTTCTCAGAATTGATTGAAGACGCTGATAATGAAGCCTCTACCCACGACTTTGGTAAAGACATCATTCCTAAGATGTTCCCTCGTGGTGATGTGTTTGTCTATGACTTCAGCATGAACCGTATTACAGGTGAGAAAGAAGAAGTTTACTGGCGTGATGTAGGTACAATCGATGCGTACTGGCAAGCACATATGGATCTGCTTGAGAAAGACGCACCATTCTCTCTCTACAACCGCAAATGGCCACTGCATACTTACTACCCACCATTGCCACCTGCAACCTTTACTGACTCTGTAAATGGTCGAGTTCAGATCATCGACAGCCTAGTATGTAACGGCAGCTACGTGCGCGGTTCTCGTATTGAAAAATCAGTACTTGGTTTCCGCAGTAACATTGCTTCAGCGTGTGACATCAGCCAGTGTATTTTGCTCGGTGATGTGAAGGTCGGGGAAGGTTGTGTGCTTCGTCGCGTGATTGTAGATAAAGACGCAGATATTGCGCCGGGTACGCAAATTGGTGTAAATCTACAAGAAGATAAAAAACACTATCATGTGTCAGATGATGGCATTGTCGTAATTCCAAAAGGAGCACGTGTTGGCTACTAACAATTTGTCTGTTCTGTTTGTAGCGTCTGAAGTCGAAGGACTGATCAAAAGTGGTGGCTTGGCTGATGTAGCCAAGGCACTGCCGGAAGCCCTTCAAAACCTTCAGCAAGATGTACGAATTTCTATTCCTGCCTACACTGGTATTGAACAGTTGTCTGAAGCGGAAACGGTTCTGGAAACAGAGCTAACAAGTTGGCCTCATACTGCTTACCGTGTCCTTAAGTTAACGCTTGGGGATAATCCGGTTTATTTGATTGATTGCCCTCCTTATTTCAATCGTCCGTCTATGTACGCGGAAAACAACCAAGCCTACACGGATAACGGCGAGCGTTTCGCGTTTTTCAGTGCGGCTTGCTTAGACATGCTGCCAAAGCTTGGCTTCCAGCCCGATATTGTTCATGCCAATGACTGGCACACAGGCTTAGTTCCCTTCCTGCTAAAACATCGTTACGGCCACGACGCTTTCTTTGCTAACACTCGCAGTGTTATTTCAATCCATAATGCGGTGTTTAAAGGCGTGTTTAGCTATGACGATGTTCAATGTCTGCCAGAATTCCATAGCCGAAAGGTGCCAGATGCTGCAGTAAGTGCAACGCACATTACTATGCTGAAAGCAGGGGTAATGAACGCAGATAAAATCAATGCTGTTAGCCCGACTTATGCCGAAGAGCTGAAAACTGAGCTTGGAAGCCACGGTATGGCGTGGGAGTTTCAGCAACGTGCTAATGATTTGGTAGGCATCCTTAATGGATGTGATTACAGTGCGTGGAATCCAGAAACCGATTCAAACTTGCCGCTTAACTATAAAGCCAATCGTCAAAGTATGGTTCGTGGTAAGAACGCATGTAAAAAAGCAATGCAAGAAAAGCTGGGACTTGAAGCATCAGATTGCGCCATGTTTGGTATGGTGTGCCGCCTAACACAGCAAAAAGGTGTGCACTATCTATTGCCTGCGTTGGCAGACTTTCTAAAACACGATGTTCAACTAGTTGTGGTTGGCACGGGCGATCCTATTCTCGCGGCGCAGTTACGAGATGTAGCGGCGCAATTTGCGGATAAGTTTGTCTTCGTTGAAGCGTACGATAACGAATTAGCACACTTGGTTGAGGCGGGATCGGATTTCTTCCTGATGCCTTCTGAATTCGAACCTTGTGGTTTGAACCAAATCTACAGCATGGCTTACGGTACTTTGCCAATCGTTCGTGGAGTCGGTGGCTTGAAAGACAGCGTGAATGACTACGATGTGAATCCAGCCGATGCTACGGGATTCGTTTTCTATGAACCAACGCCGCAAGGTCTATTACTGACAATGTTGAGAGCACTTCTGCTTTACGCACAAAATGTGACAGAAGTGAGACGTGTACAACTTCATGCTATGCAAAAAGACTTTTGTTGGCGAAAAGCGGCAGAAGAGTATTTGCAACTGTATAGAGCTGCGTTAAATTGACGCAAAATCTTTAAAAAGTGTAACGAAAGGCACCGAATGAGGTGCCTTTATTATCTTACCCTTATGGAGTGTGGTAGCATTTATCCATTCCCTTTCACAAAAAGTGTTTTTCGTACTGATACATGACTCAGCCACTTCTTTTCCACAAAACCTATTTGCACCCTACCAGTAATGAGTGGGTTGTTTTCGTACATGGTGCTGGTGGGAGTTCTTCGATCTGGTTTAAGCAAATCAAAGCGTATAAGCAGCATTTCAATTTGTTGCTCATCGATCTTCGAGGTCACGGAAAGTCCAATCAACTGTTGAAAGAGCTGATTACTAGTCGCTATACCTTTACCGCCGTAACTCAGGATATCTTAAAAGTGTTGGATCACCTTAAGATCCAATCAGCACACTTTGTTGGTATGTCCTTGGGTACTATTATTGTGCGTAACTTGGCAGAACTGGCTTCAGACCGTGTTCGCTCAATGGTGCTGGGTGGCGCAGTCACTCGTTTAAATACTCGCTCACAGATACTGGTGAAATTGGGGAACCTTGGTAAACACATTCTTCCTTACATGTGGTTGTACAAGTTGTTTGCTTATATCGTTATGCCGCAGAAGAACCAGCGTGAATCAAGGCACTTGTTTATTCGCGAAGCCAAGAAGCTATGCCAAAAAGAATTTAAGCGTTGGTTTACTTTGGCTGCAGATGTGAACCCATTGATGAGATATTTCAAAGATCGTGAACTACCGATTCCGACGCTGTATTTGATGGGGGACCGAGACTACATGTTCATCAAGCCAGTGAAAGAAATGGTCGCGGTGCATAAGTTGAGCGTACTGAGAGAAATACCAGATTGTGGCCATGTGTGTAATGTAGAAAGGCCCGATGACTTTAACCAACATTCCATCGAGTTCATTAAGCAGCAGAGTCTAGCGGCTTAACGCATTTATTGAAGATTTCAAAAGAGTAGGGGAGCCGTTATGGCTCCCCTATTTGATATCCACATTGCCAACACGCACCAAACTGGCCTTCGTTTTGTTCTGAACACTGCGGGCACTGCCAGTCTTGATAAGTCAATTCCGCTTGTTGGAGATAATCTTCAACAATGGTAGATGCTTTTAGTTTCTGCTCCGGATGTAAAAGCCAAACATACGGGTCTGTATCATCGCTAAATGGCAACTCACCTTTTAAGGCGAACATTCCCTCACCTCTTACTTCACAAGCTATCTGTTCGGTTTTGAGAAGCTCACAGACGATATGAGCTTCTGCAGGATTTTTAGCGATGTATATCTTCATTAAGCATTTCCGTTTTGAACTTGGGCTGGACGAACTTTATTCATAACCCATTTTGCGATGATTGGGAACAAGCCGAGCAGAGCAAACGACGCTAATACGGTTGGTGACACAATTCCTGAAAGACTGTCGATAGTGGCGAGCTGTGTACCTGCATTTAGGTAGACGGCAGTACCTGGCAACATACCGATTTGGCTGGTTAGGTAGAATCGTGCGACTGACATTGGTGTTAGCCCCATCAGCAAGTTGATCAAGAAAAACGGAAATACCGGAATTAAACGTAGAGAGAAAAGGTAAAAAGCGCCGTCTTTTTCTACACCTTGGTTAATGGCATTTAACTTATTACCGAACTTGCTTTGTACCCATTCACGCAACAGGTAACGGCTGCTTAAAAACGCAATGGTTGCACCGATTGTGCTGGCAAAAGACACTAAAAGTAAACTCGTCCAAAAACCAAACAAGGCGGCACCCAAAAGCGTTACAACCGCAGCTCCAGGAATAGAAAAGGCGGTGATAGCAATATAAGCAAAGAAATAGGTAGCGGCGGCAAACACGAAGTTTTGGTCAATGAAACTGTTTAACGCTTGTTGCTGTGCTTTTGCGTTTTCTAGCGTTAAATATTGACCGAAGTTGACACCTAAAAAGATGATGGTCGCGAGTAGGATCAGTCCTAAAATCAGTTTCTTATTCATATCAATGGCTCCGTTTGGCTTCTTAAATAATAAGACAGAATGGAGTAAGAAAAAATTTCAAAAAAAAACCGCAGTGTGAAAACTGCGGTTTTTACTCAATGTCATGCTGAAATGATTGCTCTACGAGAGAGCACTCATCAACTCTTCCCGGCGAGACTGAGGTACGACGCTCCAATGTGTTCCGTTGATAGCGCCTTCAAGCGCCCACAACAATTCAAGGCTTACCGTAGAGGCATGCGTATCTTGGATTGCTTTATAAGCGTTTAGGGCACCTTCTTCTTCTAGTTGCTCGACAGAGTCAATGCCTGCTTTCTTCAGCATACGTTCAGTTGCAAGGCGTAGATTAGGAAGGTCTTTCAATCGGTTAGGTTTGGTGCTCGCTTGCTGTTTTTTCTCTTGCTTAGCAGTCTCTAGAGATTGCTTTGCAACTTCAATCAAGCGATCGGTCGAATCCCATAGATCATCAGAAATAGCGTAGTATTTCGTAACAACTGGGAAACCACGTTTCTTGTAGACGTACGGTTTTAATCCTTGAGTCTCGAAGTCAGATGAAGTTTGTTGGTCAGCTCGTATATGAAGTTGATTGTTCACAACTAGTGCAAACATCGTTTCATCGGCGAAGAGCCCAAAGCCGCCAAACATTGAGCGCGACTTGATATTACCAAGTGCCTCAAACAGCTTCATTGAGTCTTTGAGTATCGGTTTATCCATGATGTGTTATCTCGGTGTAATTAATATTACGCCACCAAAAATCAGGTCCGAGAGATTAGCAAATGCATGCAGACACAATGTCATTAAAGGGTAAACTCACTTAATGCATATTTGCCATCGGTAACCCCGCTACCTTCCATCTAATAAGATGGTTCAGGCCGGAGGCTTTGCGTCCCACCCTTTCGAATGGTTTGCCCTGTGCGTGACTCTTTGAGAATACTTCGTATATTGAATTAACATCACGTTTCAAATATAAAAGTGTGATCTTGGTTCAGTTAATAGCGTTAAATTGATGTGTTTTGTTTCATATTGCTGAGCATCTACTTGTCATACAAAAGCTTGATGTAGGAAATGGACTACACCTTAATTAAAACAGCAACTTATCGAAGTTTAAGGTTGTATTCTTGAACTGAAATATTAAGGGAAAGTTATTTTTAGGCATTAAAAAAGCGCCCATAAGAGCGCTTTGTAAAATGAGTTCGCAGATGAGGTTAGTTTAGTTTCTTAACCGTGTTGCGAACAACGATCTCTGGTTGCATCTCGAACACACGTTTCTCGTGTTCTTTGTCTTTGATGCGCTCCAAAAGGATCTCAAATGCGTTTTTACCCACACGACGTTTTGGTTGGTGGATAGTCGTTAGCGGTGGAGAAAAGTATTCTGCAAGCTCAATGTTGTCGTAACCGATCACGGATACATCATCCGGTACTTTGATACCGTTTTGCTGCAAGCGGCTCATTAAGCCTAGCGCCATTGTGTCGTTAAAGCAGAAGACAGCCGTTGGGCGTTTTTCCATTGCAGTGATGTTATCTGCCGCCAGTACAGCAGTATCACACTCAAAGTTACCTTCAAGAACCCAATCTTCGTTAACCGTTAGGTTTGCTTCCGCCATCGCTCGGCGGTAACCAGCGATACGCTCTTGGCACGCCGCTTTTTCAAAATGACCGCTCAAACATGCGATGTCAGTGTGACCGTTATCGATCAGGTATTTCGTCGCGATGTAGCCGCCTTCTTCCGAGTTATCGATGATCTTATCTGCCTGTGAGCTCTCAGGGCCCCAGTCCATCACAACTTTTGGAATGTCAGAATGGCGGTCTAGCATCTCTTTTAGCTCTTCCGTCAAGTCAGAACACATTACTAGGATGCCATCTACGCGTTTCTCAGCTAGCATGCGGATGTAGTCACGTTGCTTCTCGTAGATACCGCCCGTGTTACAAAGAATTAGAGTGTAACCTTGACGGTAACAGTAACTCTCAACACCATCGATGACTTCAGAGAAGAATAGGTTGGTTGATTGAGTAACTAACATACCGATAGTACGAGTAGAGTTGCACTTCAAGCTACGAGCAACGGCGCTTGGCGCGTAATTTAGTTCATCAACCGCTTTCATTACTTTTTCTTGGGTTGCTTCTGCAACAAAGCGAGTTTTGTTAATTACGTGCGAAACCGTTGTGGTAGAAACGCCGGCTAAGCGAGCAACGTCTTTAATAGTGGCCATAAATGATGTCCTGTATCGAGCTACTGAATACCGTGAGTGAAGACAACCATACGCTTAGGGTCTTGCACAAACCGAGCAACTGCAAGAAAGGGCATTGCTGAGATATTTGGCAGTGGTTGTTCCGAATCGGTATAAAAAGATTTGTAGCAACATTTGTTGCTGAGACTCATATTCCCTTCTTTTATAAGTGAGGAATTAGTCAGCAATCATGTTAAGAAAACACAAAAACCGCTATATTTCAGCGGTTTACATATAAATCATATTTAATCGTTTGCGCTCACATTTTAGACTGATGTGGGCAGGCTGGCAATATTTTCAGCGGTTGTTTTGTGCCCTTGAGGTCACATTTTCACGGCTAAATTGGTTGGGTTTCTTTAAGCCAGATTAAAACTAAACGAATAAAATAGGGAGCCTAAATAGCAGGCTCCCTAAAATAGGCGGCAATTATTCACCAAGAAGGTAGGTGCTGTCCAGTTTACAAAATGCAATTAATAGTTGCGCAACGCTAACATAGAAGCCAAATTCGTCGAACTGCTTACATTTAGCGGCAAACTGAGGTAGCCAAGTCAAAAGATGCTGTTGGATGAAATCGTTCTGCTTTTCGAACGCTTCTTCCATATGCTTTTCTTGCTCTAGTTCGTTAGAGCGAATAATCATATTACCCAAGAAATCCAACTCTACCGCTAGGTGGTCAGCTGGCTCTTTCAGGTTTTCATCAACTTGCACGCCAAACTCTGCCATCAGTTTTTCCATCTCTTCTGCTGGCTTGTCGTTTAGCAGACCAGATTGGCCGATGTACATAGAGGCATAAGGCAGCGCACCGTGCTTTTCTGTCTTAAGGAAAAGCTCACAAAAGTCTGCAGCCAACTCAAGTTGCGCGTCTTCACGATCTTGTAGGCGGTTAAGTGCATCAACAAGGGTATCCACAGCTGGTTTTAATGACTCATTTTCACCAAGGCCAGCCAAAAAGCTTCGAATTTCAACACTGTGGTAGCTTTCTAGTTCTTTCTCTGTCAGTTCTTTTGCGAACAGGCTAGAAAACCACCAATAGATTTCTGCGCGTTTCTCGTTAAAAGCTTTCACTTCTTGCATTTTTTTGCTCCTAAATGGTTATCCCCTAAGTGTAAACAATTAAGATGAATAGCAGTAACTATAATTGTTATCCATTATGGGAAAATATGCGCGTTTATGAATGGCTGTAAATAAGCTTGCTTTGAATCAATAAAAACGCAAAATCTTGCTTTTTAATGTATCTATGACTAGAAATGTTACTAGTTATGAATAGAATACGTCTTGGAAAATAAAAAAGACAGAAAGTGGTGTAAATGAGCTATCACGTATTAGTCGTAGAAGATGATGTAGTAACTCGTAGTAAGCTTGCGGGCTATTTCCAAAATGAAGGCTACAAAGTTAGTGAAGCAGAGAGCGGGGCAGAAATGCGCGAAGTGCTTCAAAGTGGCGATGTAGACCTGATCATGTTGGATATTAATTTGCCTGGCGAAGATGGCCTTATGCTTACGCGTGAATTACGCAGCCAATCAGATATCGGCATCATATTAGTGACAGGACGCACGGATAGCATTGACAAAATCGTTGGCCTAGAAATGGGCGCAGACGATTATGTGACAAAGCCTTTTGAACTAAGGGAATTATTGGTTCGCGTTAAGAACTTGCTGTGGCGCATTTCGGCGGCACGTAGCGGTTCGCAAAAAACAGCGAACGACACTAATGAAGAACACATTGTGCGCTTCGGTGAGTGGACGTTTGATATTCAACGTCGTGCTCTGAGCCGTAACGGTGAGCCAGTGAAACTAACCAAAGCGGAATATGAGCTATTGGTGGCACTGTCTTCGTACCCGAATCAGGTACTAAGCCGCGAGCGTATTTTGAATATGATCAGCCACCGAGTGGATGCGCCAAACGATCGTACTATCGATGTACTGATTCGACGCATGCGCGCTAAGATGGAGTTTGATCCAAAGAACCCACAAATCTTTGTGACCGTTCACGGTGAAGGCTACATGTTTGCAGGTGACTAAATCATCGCAATAAAGAAAAAGGAGAGCATCGGCTCTCCTTTTTTGTGTCTGTGATTTCAGTTAAGACAATCTAACGATAAGTTTTATCAGCGACAACGTTCTTGCTAGGCAGCAATTAAGGTTGTGCGACTTCAGGCTCTTCTATTTCAACCATTGGCGTTTGTCCTACGTTGTCACGCAGTTTCTGCCATAACCCACCAAGATACTCATGCCAGTACAGTTCGGTTTGCTCTAAGTAACGAGCTTTCGGTGCGTACTTTTGCCATGGCTGCTCGATGTCATCAATCGCCATAAAGTTCGTTGGTGCAGGGATGGGTTTAATACCCGCAGCGTTGAACTCATACAAAGCACGTTTCATGTGGCTCGCCGAAGTTACGAGCACGATGTCTTTTTGCTTAACAAACGCGGCTGCTTGGCGAGCTTCTTCCCACGTATCTTTGGCGTCTTCCAATAAAATAATATCGGATTTAGCAACGCCAAGAGAAAGCGCGACGTTTGCCATCATACGAGCATGGCTAATTTCAGAACCACCTGCATAACCAGACAGGATTAACTTCGCACCTGGGTACATGCGCAAAATACGAATGCCCTCGGTGAGTCGCATCAGTGCTGTGCGACTTAATTGAGAGGTCGGTGGGATCTCATCGTCCACCACATGGCCATTACCAAGAACCATGACATAGTCGACGGTACCAGAAACGGGTAAAAACGCTTTGTACTCGCGCTCTAGCGGCATCAGTAGCTTAGTTGAAACAGGTTGGAAGGCAACGAGAAAAATGCCGACAAAAGAGAATAGAACAACAAAGCAGCCAGTTTTACGTTTGGTGGTAAAACTAATGAGAGCAAGACCTAACAAGCCTATGATTAGCAATGCCGGAAGAGGCATCAACAAGGCTGACATAACTTTTTTCAGCTCAAACATACATAAATAGTCCGAAAAAACATCAATTGATAATAAAAATGAGGATAACCCTCTTTATTCCTGCTTTCCTTGTGACAGAATAGCGGCACAATCCGTTATGATAACTCAGCAGAAGTGACAGAAGACCGCAATTTCGACGATATCGCCCACAAATTTGCAAAAAATATTTACGGCTCCGATAAAGGGGAGATCCGCCAAATCATTGTGTGGGAAGATTTTCTACAGATTCTAAGTGAATTAGACGCCGACCATCAAGCCCTGCAAGTCCTTGATGCGGGTGGTGGGTTAGCACAATTGTCGCAAAAGCTTGCTAAGCTCGGACATCATGTCGCTTTATGTGATCTATCTTCGGAAATGCTGCAACTAGCAAAGCAGGATATTGAAAAAAACGGTTTGCTTGAGCAGTATCGCCTGATTCATTCACCTGTCCAATCCATTGGTGACCATATGGAAACGCAGGTGGACCTTGTCATGTTTCATGCCGTCATGGAGTGGTTGGTCGACCCGAAAACCGCACTCGAGACCGTTTTGGAACAGGTCAAGCCGGGGGGCATTGCTTCGGTTATGTTCTATAACCACCACGGCTTAGTCTATAAAAATGTGGTTTGTGGCAACATTCCTCATATTTTAGACGGCATGCCTCACCGGAAAAGATTTAAACTACAGCCACAGAAAGGCCTAAAACCCGAAGAGGTCTATCAATGGATAGAAGATTCTGGTTTTAGTATTTGTGGCAAATCTGGTATTCGTTCCTTCAGTGATTACATAGGTAATATGCAATACATGGGCGATTACGAGTTTGAAGATGTGTTGGCGCTAGAAAAACAACTTTGTCGACAAGAGCCATACCTCTCATTAGGCCGCTACATACACGTGTGGGCTAAGAAGAACGATAAACAGGAATAACGATGAGTGAGATGACTCTCAATGCTGCAGAGCAACCAATCGATGAGTTGGTTGGCTGGGTTAAGCAGCACGATTTCTCGTTGAACCTGACCACTGAGCGATTGGCATTTTTGATTGCCATCGCTGTACTAAGTAATGAAAGGTTCGATGAAGAATTGGGTGAAGGTGAACTGCACGACGCATTTGCCATCGTCACTCGACTTTTTGATGAGACCGGCGAAGCTTCGGCTTTCCGTGCGAACAATGCCATCAACGAGATGGTTAAGCAGCGTCTTATGAGCCGTTTTGTCAGTGAGATTACTGACGGAGCGAGCATTTACCGCTTGTCGCCATTAGCGATAGGAATTACCGACTACTACGTGCGTCATCGCGAGTTCTCGAAACTGCGTCTTTCTATCCAGCTATCGATGGTAGCGGATGAAATGGCAAAAGCGATTGAAGCGGCACAAAAGGGTGGCACTCCGGGCCACTGGAAGAAAAACGTTTACGGAATTTTGAAATATTCTGTAGGCGAGATCTTCGATCAAATCGACCTTAACCAACGTGTGATGGATGAGCAGCAACAGTCTGTAAAACAACAGATTGCTGATCTACTTAATAAAGACTGGCGTGAAGCGATCAACAACTGTGAAGCGCTACTGTCAGAAACATCAAGCACGTTGCGTGAACTTCAAGATACGCTGCAAGCTGCCAGTGATGAGCTGCAAACTCAGATCCTAGATATTCAAGAAATTGTTTACGGTGATCCTGAGCTTGAGTTTATCGAAGAAGCCTTGTTTGGTCTACAAATGAAGCTGGACCGAATCACAAGCTGGGGCCAGCAAGCGATCGACCTCTGGATTGGTTACGACCGACACGTACACAAGTTTATCCGTACTGCCATTGATATGGATAAGAACCGTGCGTTTAGCTCGCGTCTGCGTCAATCCGTCAAAGATTACTTCGATGCGCCTTGGTATCTGACTTATGCAGATGCGGAAAGGCTTTCTGACCTTCGTGATGAAGCCCTAGTACTGCGTGATGACGAGGTAACGGGTCAAGTTCCGATGGAAGTAGAATACGAAGAGTTTCAACAAGTCAATGATGAGTTGGCAGAGCGAATTGGTGACATGCTGAAAGCGCATAAAGATCAAGGCACACCAATCGATTTGAGCGTGGTTCTGCGAGATTACCTTGCACAGCACCCATACACTCATCACTTTGATTTAGCTCGCATTGTCGTTGATCAGGCGGTACGTCTGGGTTACTCAGAATCCGACTACCAAGCTGTTCAGCCAGACTGGAAAGCAATCAACGAATTTGGGGCAAAGGTACAAGCGAATGTCATCGACCGATACTAATGAATACATGTCAGAGAATCTGGCAAAAGCAATTTCTAACCCTCTGTTCCCAGCGCTAGACAGCATGCTTCGAGCAGGGCGTCATATCTCCAGTGAAGATCTAGACAACCACGCGTTGTTGTCGGATTTCGAACTTGAGCTTTCTTCTTTCTACCAACGCTACAACACCGAATTGGTGAAAGCGCCAGAAGGTTTCTTCTACCTTCGTCCACGTTCAACATCTCTGATTGGCCGTAGTGTTCTTTCTGAACTGGACATGCTGGTGGGCAAGGTTCTGTGTTTCCTTTACCTAAGCCCAGAGCGTCTTGCGCACGAAGGCATCTTCACTAACCAAGAGCTGTACGACGAACTGCTTGCTCTAGCAGATGAAAACAAGCTGATGAAGCTAGTGACGAACCGTGCGACTGGTTCTGACCTTGATAAAGAAAAGCTGTTTGAAAAAGTACGTACGTCACTTCGTCGTCTGCGCCGTCTAGGCATGATCATCAACATCGGTGAAACCGGTAAATTCAGCATCAGTGAAGCGGTATTCCGCTTTGGTGCCGATGTACGTATTGGCGATGACATGCGTGAAGCGCAACTGCGTCTGATCCGTGATGGTGAAGCGGTAGTGCACACCAAAGAACCAAGCCAAGGCAGCCTATTGTCTGAAGAAGATCAAGACGACCAAGCCCAAGAAGAAACAACAGAAGAGGGTGAAGCATGAGCATGATTGAACGCGGTAAATACCAATCGCTGACCATGGTCAACTGGAACGGCTTCTTTGCCCGTACGTTTGACATCGATGGTCTGGTCACCACGCTCTCAGGAGGTAACGGTGCAGGTAAATCAACCACAATGGCGGCGTTCATCACCGCATTGATTCCTGACCAAACGCTACTGCACTTCCGTAACACGACAGAAGCAGGCAGCAGCCAGTCGTCTCGCGACAAAGGTTTGTACGGTAAGCTACAGCCGGGCGCATGTTATGCGGCGCTAGACGTGGTGAACTCACGTAACCAACGCCTATTGTTCGCAGTAAAACTGCAGCAAGTTGCGGGTCGTGATAAGAAAGTAGACATCAAACCGTTTGTTATCCAAGGTCTTCCAAGCCATGTGAAACCAACGGATATCTTGATTGAAAGCGTATCAGCGACTCAAGCTCGTGTACGTCAAATCAACGAAGTAAAAGAATCGATCGCAGAATTTGAAGGCGTTCAATTTAAAGCCTTCTCTTCTATCGTGGATTACCACGCGCAAATGTTTGAATTCGGTGTTATTCCGAAGAAACTGCGTAACTCTGGTGACCGTTCTAAATTCTACCGCCTGATCGAAGCATCGCTTTACGGCGGTATCTCAAGTGCAATTACACGCTCGCTACGTGACTACCTTCTGCCACAAAACGGCGGCGTGAAGAAAGCGTTCCAAGATATGGAATCGGCGCTGCGTGAAAACCGCATGACGCTAGAAGCGATCAAAACCACGCAAGCAGACCGTGACTTGTTCAAACACTTGATCACAGAGTCGACTAACTACGTGGCGGCGGACTACATGCGCCACGCGAATGATCGTCGTAACAAGCTGGATAAAACGCTGTCATTGCGTACAGAGCTATTTGGTTCTCGTGAAACTCTCGTTGAGCAAAACAACCTGCTTAACCGCGTTCAAGAAGAGTTAGAACTGTTGATCGAGTCGGAATCTGCGCTAGAGCAAGATTACCAAGCGGCTTCTGACCACTTGCAGCTGGTGCAAAACGCACTGCGTCAGCAAGAGAAGATCGAACGCTACCAAGAAGATCTTGAAGAGCTAAGTGAGCGCCTTGAAGAACAGATGATGG
Organism: Vibrio owensii; assembly: GCF_002021755.1. Lineage (NCBI taxonomy): Bacteria > Pseudomonadati > Pseudomonadota > Gammaproteobacteria > Vibrionales > Vibrionaceae > Vibrio > Vibrio owensii. The sequence goes on along the minus strand of NZ_CP019959.1, from coordinate 724,842 downwards.
TCGTGGAAGAAGCGCAAGAACGCGTGATGATGGTGGAAGAGCAAGCGACCGTTGCGGAAGAAGAGGTGGATAGCCTTAAGACGCAGCTGGCTGACTACCAACAAGCACTCGACGTTCAACAAACTCGTGCACTTCAATACCAACAAGCGGTTCAAGCGCTGGAAAAAGCGAAGCAACTACTTGGCGATGACAGCCTAACGGCAGAATCGGCACAAGCCCTTGTCTCTGAACTTAAGAGCAAAGAATCAGAAAGCACAAACGCGTTGCTATCGGTTAAGCACAAACTGGACATGTCTTCTGCAGCAGCAGAGCAGTTCGAAACGGCGCTTAACCTGGTACAAAGCATCGTTGGTCAAGTTGAGCGTAAAGACGCGTCTGAACATGCGAAAACCGCAATTGCGAAAGCGCGTGAATCTCAGCAAGTCGCGCAAAACGAACAACAATGGCGTGCACAGCATCGTGACCTTGAGCGTAGCCTTAACCAGCAACGTCAAGCGCGTGAGCTAGTCAACGAATACCAAAAGCAGTTCCATGTTGAACTGACTGACGAAATCACGTTTGAACAAGAACGTGAGCGTCACGCGATGCAAATCGATTCGCTAGAAATGACGCAGGAAGACGTGCGTGAGCAACGCAGCGGACAGCGTCGTCTAGAGCAAGATGCAGCAGCGGAAATCAACAAGCTAGAAGCCATTGCTCCAACATGGATTGCGGCGAACGATGCGCTAGAAAAACTGCGTGAGCAAAGTGGCGCTGAGCTAGAAGATAGCCAGTCAGTCATGAGCCAAATGCAAGTGGTGCTTGAGCAAGAGAAGACCCTTTCTCTGGCAAAAGATAAACTGGCAGAGCGTCGCAGCCAACTTGACTCTGAGATTGAGCGTCTTGCTTCTCCTGGTGGTTCAAACGACCCTCGCCTGAAAGGTTTGGCTGATACTCTAGGCGGCGTATTGCTGTCTGAGATCTACGATGACATCACGATTGATGACGCGCCTTACTTTAGTGCGATGTACGGCCCGGCTCGTCACGCTATCGTTGTTTCTGACCTATCTGGTATCGAAGAGAAACTGGTAGAGCTAGACGATTGTCCAGAAGACTTGTACATCATTGAAGGCGACATCGATGCCTTTGATGACAGCTCATTCGACGCAGAAGAGCTAGAAGGCGCGGTTTGCGTTCGTATGAACGATCGCCAAATGCGTTACTCTCGCTTGCCTGAAATCCCATTGTTTGGCCGTGCAGCACGTGAGCAACGTTTAGAGCTACTGCGCAACGAACGTGAAGAAGTGGTTGAGAAGCACGCGAAAGCGGCATTCGATTCGCAAAAGATGCAGCGTCTGTATCAAGCGTTTAACCAGTTTGTGGCAAGCCACATTCAAGTCGCATTCGAAGCTGACCCAGAGCAAGCACTGGCGACCATTCGTGACAAGCGTAACCAAATCGCTCGCGTACTGGCTGATCTGGATGCGAAAGAGCAACAACAACGTTCTCAGCTTCAAACCAGCAAGCAAGCGTTGTCTTCTCTAGACAAGCTAGCACCAAACATGGCGCTGATTGAAGATGAGTCGCTGCAAGCACGCTTTGATGAGTTGGAAGAGAAAATCGCCCAGCTTTCAGAAGCAAAAGCTTTCCTAAATAACCACGCGAAAGCGGTGGCGGAACTGGAAAAAGTCGCAGTTGCCCTAGATGCCGATCCAGAGCAATTCGATGCGCTAGAAGCAGAATACAAAGCGGCAGACGAACAGCTACAAGATCTTAAGAAGCAAATATTTGCACTTTCAGATCTCGTTGAGCGTCGCCACTACTTCGCTTACTCAGATTCAGTAGACCTACTGAACAAGAGCAGCGAATTGAGCGAGCAGCTAAAAGCGAAATTGGTTCAAGCTGAACAAATGCGTACTCGCTCTCGTGAAGAGCTAAAGCAATCACAAGGTCAAATGAACCAATACAACCAAGTATTGGCGTCATTGAAGAGTTCACACCAAGCAAAACTGGAAACAGTCCAAGAGTTCAAACAAGAACTTCAAGAGTTTGGCGTTAATGCGGACGAAGGTGCAGAAGAACGTGCAATGCGTCGTCGTGATGAATTGCATGAGCGTCTACACACGTCTCGCAGCCGTAAGAGCGAATACGAGCGTACGATCACCTCTACTGAGCTAGAGATGAAAGGTTTGGCGAAACGTCTGAAGAAAGTTCAGAAAGAATACGTTGAGCTGCGTACGTTCGTGGTTGCTGCTAAAGCTGGCTGGTGTTCAGTACTTCGTTTGGCGCGTGAGAACGATGTTGAGCGTCGTCTACACAAGCGTGAACTGGCTTACATGTCAGCGGATGAACTGCGTTCAATGTCGGATAAATCATTGGGTGCGCTGCGTCTAGCGGTTGCAAACAATGACGACCTACGTGATGCACTGCGTCTATCAGAAGACAACGCACGTCCAGAGCGCAAAGTTCTGTTCTACATTGCGGTATACCAACACCTTCGTGAGCGCATTCGTCAGGATATCATCCGTACTGATGATCCAGTTGAAGCAATCGAAGAGATGGAAGTGGAGCTAGCGCGTCTAACGGAAGAGCTAACGCAACGTGAAAACCGCCTAGCGATCAGCTCTGAGTCAGTAGCGAGTATCATCAAGAAGACGATTCAGCGTGAGCAAAACCGTATTCGTATGCTGAACCAAGGCCTGTCGAACATTTCGTTTGGTCAGGTGAAGGGCGTACGTCTAAACGTGAAGATCCGCGAAAGTCACGAAGTGCTACTGAACGGTCTAGCGACACAACAAGAGCAGCATAAAGATCTGTTTGAATCGACTCGCTTTACCTTCTCTGAAGCAATGGCGAAGCTGTTCCAACGTGTGAACCCGCATATCGATATGGGTCAACGTTCTCCTCAGGTTCTGGGTGAAGAGCTACTGGATTACCGTAACTACCTAGAGCTAAGTGTAGAAGTGAACCGTGGTACAGATGGTTGGCTACAGGCTGAGTCTGGCGCGCTATCAACAGGTGAGGCGATCGGTACTGGTCAGTCAATCCTACTGATGGTTGTTCAAAGCTGGGAAGAAGAGTCTCGTCGTCTACGCAGCAAAGACATTGTACCTTGTCGTCTGCTCTTCTTGGATGAAGCAGCGCGTCTGGATGCTAAGTCTATCGCGACGTTGTTCGAATTGTGTGACCGCCTGGATATGCAGCTTCTTATCGCGGCACCAGAAAACATCAGCCCAGAGAAAGGTACGACCTACAAACTGGTGCGTAAGGTGTTCAAAGACCACGAGCATGTACACGTAGTTGGTCTGCGTGGTTTTGGTCAAACGGATAAGCCTAAGACCGAAGCGCAAGAGATGATTGAAGAGTTTGAATCGTAAACTCCGAATCTAATAAAACGCCCGCAATGAATGCGGGCGTTTTTGTATCTGTTGCATCAAAGCTTAAGTCGCAAGATTGGCTTCTTGACGATATTGTTTTGGTGAGTTGCCGCTCCATTTACGAAAAGCATGACGGAAGTTCGCACTGTCTGAGAAACCAATGCGTTCCGAGATCTCTTCGACGCTCATTTGTGTTGATGCAAGGTAATGACGAGCCAAGTGGAAGCGAACATGATCAAGGATTTGCTGATAGCTGGTTTCTTCCGATTTGAGATGACGTCGCAATGTTCTTGAGGACATACCTAGCTCAGCAGATAGGGCTTCTATTGAAGGGTAGCTGCCTGGTCTTTCGACGAACATCTGGGTGATCTTTTCTTTCAAACTAGCATTGCCACTCACTTTTGCTAGCATTTCATCGCATGACTTTAAGCACATCTGCAATGTCATGGTATTGGCTGCGGGCAACGGTTCAAACAAGCTGGTGGCATCGAACTGCCATTCTAATTGATTACTGTTGAACTCAATTTTGCAGTGAAACACTTGTTCATACAGCTCGCTGTACTCAGGTTCTGGATAAGGGAAACGGATAACAGTTGAAGGGAAGGGCTTCTGCATGACTTCTTCACAAAGATTCTGAATGGCCGCAAACCAGTATTCACAACAAAACGGTAAGAGCGATTGTAGGTCTATCAGTTGCTCTGCGCGAAAGTAACCAGAATTATCTTCCACCCACATCTTCTTCTTTAGCACAGGGCCAGCAAGTCTTAGGTACTTAAACCCCATCATGAGGGCATCGAGTAGGGTATTGCTACTGAACACCGCATAACCTAGCACCCCAAAGTCACTGAACCTTGCTTGCTGTCCCACTTTTAACCCAAGTCCGGGCTCGTCTGATTGAGCCAAAGCATTGCTAAATACTGCCAGTTTTTGCGCGAGGGTAATGTGGGTATCGGGAGCGTAAAGCTGAGGCGCATTGATGCCACTGCCTGCGAGTAAGGCCTCAATACTCACACTCGGCTCTAGATAGCGATTGAGTAATTGCAAATCCAAAACACCACAAGCTTGGGTATCTGGCTCATAAACAGCGGTGTATTCCATCGTTGCCCCCTTTACATTTGGATCAATCCTAGCGGGTATTGGGATGTTATTCAGTCATGTTTGTCGCAAAGCTGTCCGAATATCACCGTTTATTGTCTTTTTGTAACCTGTGCGACATGTTATCAAAATGTTGTAATTGAATAAATTGCACAGTTGGAGAGAAACATGAATGTACTGGCAAAGCAAGATAAGGAAGTGCTACGCGATCAAGGAATGATAGCGACTAATTACCCAGCAGTGAGCGAACTCGAAAAGTGGTTCGATGAATTGAAATCAGCATATCAAGCTGAGCCTTTATCGAGTTACACGGTGAGAAAGCATCGTTTATTAGCCTTAAAAAAGCAGCTTTCCCGATATCAAGATGTACTAGCAGAGGCCATGAGCCAAGACTTTGGGGGGCGAAGCCATACCGAATCTATCATGGCAGATGTATTGGCTCCGATTCTCGATATTAACCATGTAGTCAAACACCTAAAAGGTTGGATGAAACCAAGCCGTAGACCTACTGAATGGTTGTTCAAAGGCAATAAGCTGGAAGTGCGTTATCAACCTAAAGGGGTGGTAGGCATCATTTGTCCTTGGAACTTCCCTTTGTATCTTTCTATTGGTCCTATGATCACCGCACTAGCCGCAGGCAACCGCTGCATGATCAAGATGCCTCCAAATTGCCCAGAAACCACCCGTCAACTGCGCCGTATGCTCGGAGAAATTTATCCAGAGAACTTAGTGCGTATTGTCGAAGGCAATCATCCTGAAGCGATGGAAATCTCTCATCTACCTTTTGATCATTTGGTGTTCACCGGATCGCCAGCAAGCGGAAAGATCATCATGGCAAATGCGGCTGCGAACCTTACGCCTGTGACCCTCGAATTAGGGGGGAAATCACCTGTGGTGGTGTTTGACGATTACGATGTCACCAAAGCAGCAGAACGTATTGCTCATGGTAAGGGCTTTAACTCTGGCCAAATCTGTATCGCGCCCGATTACGCCTTTGTACCAGAAGGTAAGCAAGAGGCTTTTGTAGAGGCGTTAAAGCTTGCTCATCAAACTATGTATGGCGAAATCAAAGCCAATCAGGATTACACCGCACTGGTGGATGAGGCACAGCACAAACGCTTCCATGACTTACTCAATGATGCACGCGAGAAAGGGGCTACCATTACCCAATGTCTTGATTATGGCGAAGGGCGAAAAACACCGTTGTACGTCGCTACCAACCTGACACCCGAAATGCGTATCTGCCAAGAAGAGATCTTTGGGCCTCTTTTGCCAGTGCATACCTATCGTTCAATCGACGAAGTGATTCAGTACATCGTCCAAAGACCTCGACCACTGGCTTGCTACCTGTTTAGCAACAACTTAGAACAACGTGAAACCTTGCTTACTCAAACCCACAGCGGTGGCGTCACCATTAACGACTGGGGTTGGCATGTGCTTAATCATTCGGTGCCTTTTGGCGGAGTAGGGAATTCCGGTATTGGTAATTACCACGGCGAAGAAGGTTTCCGTGAACTCAGCCATGCACGCACGGTACTTAAAATGCGCGATTGGTTCCCAATTCAGTTGTTTGCACCGCCATACGGAAACGTGGTGCAAAAACTGGTGTTACGTGTGTTCGCGGGCAAACCCGACCCAGATTTAAACAAGCACTCGTAACTCTCAATTCTTACCTCTCTACATAAAGAATCTTCGGCAGTCGACACTTGCTCACCGCCTTTCGAAACAAAGGAGATCATGGATGCACAACCTTGCTGTCAATCTGGAGCGCAGTGCTGCGCTCTTTCCTTCTAAATCGGCGCTCAGGATGGGCGATGATGAAATCAGTTACGCACTACTCGATAAATTCGCAGGTAACATCGCTGCCAACTTGAAGCGACTGGGACTTGAAGCCGGAGATAAAGTCGCGCTGTCTTGTCCAAACATCACTTATTTCCCCATGGTGTATTACGGCATTTTAAAAGCAGGTTGTGTGGTAGTACCTTTGAATGTGTTGTTTAAAGGGCGAGAGATCGCTTATCACCTTACTGATTCTGATGCTAAAGCGTATTTCTGTTTTGAAGGAAGCGAAGAACTGCCAATGGGAAGCTATGGCAGACAAGGTTTTTCTCAGGCCGAGCAGTGCGAATATTTTATCTCGCTCTCTGCTCAAGGTGAGGAAGGGGAGCATGCAATAGACGCTTGGCTTGCCGAAGAACTCGAGTCTTTTGAATCGGTGACAAGACACGGCGACGACACCGCGGTGATTCTTTATACCTCAGGTACAACAGGGCAGCCAAAAGGAGCGGAATTGTCCCACACGAATATGCTGACCAATGCCATGTCCTCTCAATATCTGATGCGCTTGGAATACAGTGACACGACCATGGCAACCTTGCCGTTGTTCCACAGTTTTGGTCAAACCGTCATGATGAATGCCAGCGTGTTGACAGGCTCTACCATAGTGTTGATCCCACGCTTTGAACCGAAGTTCGTCATTGAACAAATCATCCAACATAAAGTCAGCGTATTTGCTGGTGTGCCAACCATGTATATCGCACTGCTTAGAGCGGGCGAACAATCTCCAGAGCATTCTGAACTGGTGAAACATAGCCTTCGGTTAGGAGTTTCTGGTGGTGCCTCTATGCCGGTAGAAGTGATTCGCCAGTTTGAGCACCGCTTTGAGCTTCCAGTACTGGAAGGTTATGGACTATCAGAAACCGCACCAGTGGCCACGTTTAATCATATTGATGGCGACAGATTGCCTGGCAGTGTCGGGCAACCATTGTGCGGCTACGTGATTAAGATCGCCGATGTAAAAGGTCACGCCCGACCAATCGGGGAGTTAGGTGAAGTCTGTATAAAAAGCCCGAGTGTAATGAAAGGTTATTATGGACGACCAGAAGCAACCCGTGATGCGTTACGTGATGGTTGGTTCTTAACTGGCGATATTGGACGTGTGGATGAGCACGGCAATTTGTTTATCGTCGATCGCGTGAAAGACATGATTATCCGCGGTGGCTACAACGTGTATCCACGAGAGATTGAAGAAGTCTTGATGTGCCACCCCGATGTAGAGATGGTGGCTGTCGTTGGAGAGCATGATGACCGTCTAGGTGAAGAAGTACATGCCCATGTCGTGCTTCACCAAGATGCGCATTGTAGTCCCGACACTTTAATCGCTTGGTGCCGTGAACAACTTGCTGACTACAAATACCCACGCCGTGTTTTCATTCGTAAAGCACTGCCTATGACCGCCACAGGCAAGATTTTAAAGCGAGAGCTTCACCCTTTAGATGTCGCGGAGGTAGATGATGGACAGTTATGATTTTATTGTTGTGGGCGGTGGTTCAGCCGGATGTGTTTTAGCGTCTCGACTCACTGAGGATCCTAATGTCACCGTATGCTTGTTGGAAGCGGGCGGGCCGGATTCAAGCCCATTTATTCATACGCCAGTTGGTGTGGTAGCGATGATGCCAACCAAAATAAACAACTGGGGTTTTGAAACCAGTCCTCAATCGGGCTTGAATGGTCGTAAGGGTTATCAACCAAGGGGCAAGACGTTAGGTGGCTCGAGTTCTATCAATGCGATGATGTATGCCAGAGGGCACCGATACGACTACGATCTCTGGGCAAGCCTTGGCAATGAAGGGTGGAGCTATCAAGATTGCCTGCCGTACTTCAAGAAAGCAGAAAATAACGAAGTCCATCATGATGAATTTCATGGGCAATGTGGGCCACTTAATGTTGCTAATCTGCGTTCACCGAGTGGCGTTGTAGAGCGCTTCTTAGATGCGTGTGAATCGATCGGTGTACCTCGTAATCCAGATATAAATGGCGCAGATCAGCTGGGCGCCATGCAAACGCAAGTCACGCAAATCAATGGTGAGCGATGCAGTGCCGCCAAAGCTTATCTGACTCCTAATTTACACCGGCCGAATCTGACCGTTATCACTAAGGCGACTACGCACAAAGTGTTGTTTGAAGGCAAACGAGCGGTTGGCGTGGAATATGGCTTGAAAGGGCATAGCTTTCAGATCAAGTGCAACAAAGAGGTGATTCTCTCTGCGGGAGCATTCGGCTCGCCACAAATCCTGATGCTTTCTGGTGTTGGGGCCAAACAAGATTTACAAGCGCACGGGATAGAACAAGTTCATGAACTGCCGGGCGTTGGCGAAAACTTACAAGACCACATTGACCTAGTGCATACCTATCGATGCACAGCGAAGCGCGATACCTTCGGTGTTTCGCTGCAAATGGCAACAGAGATGATCAAAGCTTTGCCACAATGGATGAAAGCACGCAGTGGAAAAATGAGCAGTAACTTTGCCGAGGGCATTGGATTTCTTTGCTCCGATGACGAGGTAAAAGTGCCGGATTTGGAATTCGTCTTCGTTGTTGCGGTTGTCGATGACCATGCGCGCAAAATGCACATGAGCCATGGCTTTAGTTCTCACGTCACTTTACTAAGACCAAAGAGCATTGGCACCGTTAAACTCAATAGCACCAACCCTTACGATGTACCGCGTATCGACCCTGCGTTTTTTAGTCACCCAGAAGATATGGAAATCATGATCAAAGGCTGGAAGAAGCAGCACCAGATGCTAGAGAGTGAGGCGTTCGCGGATATTCGCGGCGAAAACTTCTATCCGGTCGATGCTTGCGATGACAAAGCGATAGAACAGGACATTCGTAATCGAGCTGACACCCAATATCATCCAATCGGCACTTGTAAAATGGGGGCTAAGAGCGACCCTCTAGCGGTGGTTGATAACGAGCTTAAGGTTTATGGTTTGGAGGCATTGAGAGTTGTCGATGCCTCTATTATGCCGACGCTGGTGGGCGGGAATACCAATGCGCCAACCATCATGATTGCAGAGAAAGTGGCGGATACCATCAAAGCAAATTATCGTCTAGGTGAGAGCATTGAAAAGCCAGCTACTACTTTGATATAAACAACCCCCCTTCAAAAATGAAATAAGCCGAGCTGTAGGGCAACAGTCTCGGCTTTTTTAGCAGGCGCTTAAATGTGAAAAGGTAAGTCCTATTCTTCTGAAAGGTCGTTTCCTTTTTCGATCATTTCAGCAAGCTCATCAAGTGCTTGGACAGAGATTTCCGACAAACGTTGTAAGTGCTGGTCAAAGTTCTCTTGTTCAACAAGCGGAGTATCATTGTTATTAGTTTCTTTTGTTAGCATCGCCCAACCTCTTGAGTTGAGTAAGGGGGAGAAAATATAAAATCAAAAATCAGCAGAAAAAAGAAACGATCGATGTGTATTTTGTTAGCTGGATCATCGATTGCAGTGATAAAAACGATGAATTACTTAAGAAGAGAGCGATAGTGCTCAAATATGAAAAGAAAGCTAGCAACCACGAGAATGGCTGCTAGCTAGGAGATTAGAACTGAGATTTAGAGCCAAACTGTTCAGCGGCGTAGGCTACGCGCTCTTTCGGTTTTGGATACTCGGCAGGCATACCAAGGTTTTCTATGTGTTTTAAACGAGGCAGCAAACCTGCGCCGTTAGCGATCTGAATCGCTAGGCCAGGACGTGCATTCAGTTCAAGCACCATTGGACCTTCTTCTTTGTCCAATACCATGTCGGTGCCCATGTAACCTAGACCTGTCATTTCCCAAGCACTGGACGCAAGCTCTAACAAGCGCTCCCAATGAGGCACTTGCAGTGTCGACAGGTCTTTACCCGTATCTGGGTGATGAGTCACTGGTTGGTCAAATTGCACCGCGCGAATGGCTTTACCAGTAGCAATGTCGATACCGACACCTACCGCGCCTTGGTGAAGGTTAGCCTTACCATCCGATGCTGCTGTAGAGCAACGCATCATCGCCATAACAGGGTAGCCCTTAAATACGATAATACGTACGTCTGGCACACCTTCGTAACTGAAGCCGTCGAAGCAGTCATCAAACTTAATTAAGTTCTCAACCACAGCAACATCGTTCTTACCACCAAGGGAGAAAAGACCCGCGAGTGCGTTACTGATGTGACGCTCAACTTCTTCTTTATTACAAGTTGCACCCGAGGGCTTAGTGTAGACACCGTCTTTGTGCGAAGTGATAACCAAGATACCTTTACCGCCACTTCCTTGTGCTGGTTTAATCACAAAACCTGGCCACTTTTCGACCATCTTGTGAATCTTTTTCACTTCAGCTTGGCTAGCAATCACGCCGATAAGAGCAGGCACAGTTGCGCCTGCTGCTTCAGCAATGATTTTGGTTTTTAGCTTGTCATCCACCAAAGGGTATTTGGAGCGATCATTGTAGCGACCAATGTAGCTATGGTTACGCTTGTTCATGCCCATAATGCCTTTATGGCGAAGTTTTGCAGGCGAAGTAAAACGTTCAAACATCGTTTAGTCCTCCGCTAGTGGTTTAAAGCGACGTAGCTCAGTTAGACGGTAACCCGTGTATGTACCTAGTAGTAGAATACCTGCCAGTACAATGAGCTGTAGGCCGATAAAGTTAAACGTTAGGTGCTGGATGTAGGTGTTAGTCATTGCTAAGTAAACCAGTACCGCTGTCAGTAGTGAACCACCACCTTGAAGCGCAACTTCTTTCGCGCCTTCTTCTTCCCATAGAATCGACATACGTTCGATAGTCCATGACAAGATGATCATTGGGAAGAAGGTAATCGTTAGACCTTCAGTCAGACCAATCTTGAATGCCACAACGGTGAACACAGAGATGATCATGATTACGGTGATGATAACCGCGGATATCCTCGCGACCAGAAGTAAGTTAAGCCTCGAGAGGTAACTTCGAATTATCAGACCTGTACCGACAATCAATAGGAAGCCCACAATACCCGTAACAAGCTGGGTTTGAACAAAGGCAACCGCAATCAGAACTGGCATGAAGGTACCGGACGTTTTAAGACCGATAATCACGCGCAAGAACACAACAATCAGAGCACCAATAGGGATCAGCATGATGGTTTTGAACATCGCTTGCTCTTCAAGAGGCAGGCTATGAATCGAAAGGTTTAATAGACCGTCCGCTTCAACTTTATTGTCCGTTGCTTCTTGTGGTGTCAGCTCTTGCTTAATCATCGAGAAGTGGACTTGGCTGTTCTTACCGCCCACTAGGTCAAGTAGAGAGACGTTGGATTCATCCCAAACCAGAAGGTTAGGCTGTGCAGCTGCTTGCTCTGAATTAGGAGAGAAGAGAACCCATTTATCACCAGACCAAACTTGAACCATTGGTTGAATCGTTTGACGGCGGCGGCCATCTTCTAATTCGATAACCCCAACTGTTTTGCTCTGCACACCCGCAGTAAGCAGGATCTTTTGCAATGCATCAGTACGGTCAAAGTCGTTCAAGATAAGCGCTGCGTTTTGGCTGTCTGGATCGTTAAGCGTTTTGATCAGCTCACGGGCAAACGTCTCGTTGTCTGCCGAACGGCTCATTGCGCGTTCAATCAGAGCATTTGCTGCCGCTTGTTGTGGTGCCGATAGGGTAGGCTTGGTGATTTCGCCTGTTGGTGGTTGTTCATCCACTTTTGCTTGTGGATCAACCAAGAATTGGGCTTTGTAGTAAATGGTTTGTGCGCCAGTTGCTTGGCGGATAGACCATTCAGCACGACGACCTGAATCAGAGTTTACGTAAGAAACACCGTAACCTGGAGAGGACGCAGACTCACCAATCAAGGTGTAGCCTTTTTGCGTGTGAGGAGCGGCTAAAGAAGCTTTTACTTCACCGCCATTCGCATTGAATTCAATACGGGCTTCAACATCCCAAACCTGACGCGTTTCACCTGGAGTCCATGGAACGCCGTAATTCTGATGTCTGAAAACACTCAAAGCGATGCCTGCAACCACCAAAAGGATGATTGACAGGTAAAACGGTATTCTTGACGTCATAATCTACCTTATTATTTTTTCTCTTCTTCCGTTTGAATATATTTACGGCTCACATCGACGAGTGCGATGTCGCGCATAAATTCTCTTCCTAGTAAAACAGGATGGTTCATTTGAGAGCGATCTGCCAACGTAAATTGCGCTTTTTCATGAATTTTTCCAACGCGCACCCAAAGTTCGACTACAGCGCGACGCTCTAATTCTTCATTGGTTGCTTGGCGGATTTTCACATAGCGAATGATTGGCGCTTCAATCCAAATGTCTTTCTCTTCATCTGACTTGGTATTGTCAGCAAGGTGGAAACGCACCCAGTTTTTGCCATTTCTTTCGAATTCTTCAATATCGACTGCGTTTAGTGAAGAAGTTGCAGCGCCAGTATCTACGCGAGCGTCGAAAGTTTGTTTAATGGAATCGATTGTCACACGCTCAATTGAGCCAAGGACAATGTCATGAGTAGGAGTTGCTTGAACGGGAGCAGGAGCTTGAACGATGATAGGTTCTTTTGGCTTTCTCACTTCATCCATTGCTTCTTTGCGGAAAGTATTGAGTTCGCCGTTTAACTTATCCACTTGGCCTTCCAGACTTTCGATGTAATCCGACTGGTTACTAAGTTGAAGCTCTAAGTTGGTAACGCGAGTATTGAAATTCGTTTCTGAAGCCTGAATAGCAGCTAACGTTTCTTGGTGGTACTGTTCGCCTTTGGTTAAAGTACAACCAGATAGTAAGGCGATGGCAACAACCGGAGTCAATCGTATAAACATTGAAAACCTTGGGATTGGATTAAGTTGTTTGTTTTTTAGGAGTTTAGCGTTATCGACAAGCCCTCACAAGCAAGAATCTGCGACAGTCTCTTACAGAATGAGGAATAGTGACGAAACGCCAAAAAATTAAGGACGCAAAATGCATCCTTAATTAGATTCGAAGAGAGGTTAATGTCTTAAAGGCGGGAGTGAGTTAAGACAATGTCAGAAATCTCAGTTAATTATGGCTTAGTCGCCACAAGTATCGCGCGACGTGGAGCAGGATAGCCTTCAACCGTTTTGCTTGGGTCGTTTGGATCAAGGTAATCTGGTAGAGAGTTATGTGTCATCCAGTCTGTGGTGCGTTGCTCTCCAACAGAAGTCACGTTTTCATCTACGATACGAACATCTTTAAAACCAACCAACTCCAACCATACTTTCAGTGCTTTCGCTGATGGGAAGAAGTACACGTTACGCATTTGCGCGTAGCGAGACGTCGGAACCAATACCGCGTTCTCATCGCCCTCGATGACGAGTGTCTCCAGAACAAGCTCGCCGCCTGATACCAACTGGTCTTTTAGTTGCACCAAGTGATCCAGTGGAGAACGACGGTGGTATAGCACGCCCATACTAAATACAGTGTCGAACGCTTCTAACTTTGGTAGTTGTTCAATACCTAATGGGAGAAGGTGAGCGCGTTGATCATCGCCCATTAACTTACGAATCGCTTCGAACTGAATTAGGAACAGATGAGAAGGGTCGATACCAACCGTTAGACGTGCACCTTCACCCAGCATGCGCCACATGTGGTAGCCGTTACCACAACCAACATCGAGCACGCTGCGGTTTTTTAGTGGCGAGATGTGCGGAAGAACGCGATCCCATTTCCAGTCGCTGCGCCATTCAGTATCAATATGAATACCGTGCACTGTGTATGGACCTTTGCGCCATGGGTGGAATGTACGCAGTAGGCTTTCTAGCTTTTTCAGCTCACCTTCATGAAAAGGCGTATCGTTGCTGATGGTTACTGAGTTTTTGATGTCCACTTGGTTTGGTGCGCCTTGTGGGATCTTGTTCAGCGCTTTCAGCCAGCGACCAAAGTCACCGTGCTCAGCGTTTTGCCAATCTGTTAACTGTTGAGGTAATACGTTTAGCCACGGCTGAAGACGAGTGTCTTGAGCGATTAACTGATAAAAATTAGCAAAATTAAACATAGTTTTTCACTGAGTAATAAATTAAAAAATTGACACTAAATGCGAAACGTTAAGACTTTCTCGCTTCTCGCTTCTCGCTTCTCGCTTCTCGCTTCTCGCTTCTCGCTTCTCGCTTCTCGCTTCTCGCTTCTCGCTATTTAATCGCAAACATCGAACCGAAGTTAAAGCACTGGAACCAAACGTCGTAGCTTGAGAAACCAATTTCTGCGAAACGCTCTTTATGATCTTTTTTGGAATCAGGGCGCATCACGTTTTCAATCGCGCTGCGTTTTTGGCTGATTTCTAGTTCGCTGTAGCCATTTGCACGTTTAAAGTCGTGGTGAAGGTCAATCAACAACTCGTTAGACACTTCATCTTCAAACACGAACTTTTCAGACAGAATCAAAATGCCGCCTGGGCGCAGACCTGCGTAGATTTTCTCTAGTAGAGCATAGCGATCTTTTGGAGAAAGGAATTGCAGTGTGAAGTTCAATACCACTACAGATGCGTTTTCGATTTCGATATTACGAATGTCCGCTTCGACGACATCAACTGGTGTATCACTGCGGTACGCGTTGACGTGAAGCTTACAGCGTTCAACCATCGCAGGAGAGTTGTCCACTGCAATGATTTGGCAACCTTCTTGTTTGATATGACGACGCATAGACAGCGTAGCAGCACCCAAAGAACAACCTAGGTCGTAGATGTTTGAGTGAGGCTTAACAAAACGCTCTGCCAGCATACCAATTGCAGAAATGATGTTGCTGTAACCCGGCACCGATCGCTGAATCATGTCAGGGAAAACTTCCGCTACGCGTTCATCGAACGTGAAATCCCCAATTTTATCGATTGGAGCCGAAAAAATAGTATCTGGATTGCTCTTAGGGTTCATAACCAAATCTCTGCATACAAGCCGCCTGAAATGTCAGGCATCAAAAAAGGCGCGTATTTTATGGGAAATTCGCGCCTCTGTCATTTGCTTAATTATAAGCTTGTCTAAAACATTTGTATTTGCGAGTTGCCATCGTTGGCAGGAAATACAGACAAGTTTGGTAATGAGAGCTTAAGTTGTAGCTGCTTATATAGCTTTTCAGCCAGTTCTGGTGCTAAGACGTTATCTGGCGTGTGAATCATCAAGTACGGTTGAATGCCTTGTTCAATCCACATCGGCAGCTTGTTCAACCAAGGTTCGAAAAAGCGCAGGTTGTCGTCCATATCGGGATGGCCGATAAAACGAATCATCGGGTGCTTGGCGGTTGCGATTGCATGAACAGGAACGCGAGGCTTTTTCTGGTGGGCATCGATTACCGCTTCAGTCGTAGGCTGCGCGGCGAATACAGGGCGGCTGTCCATAATAATGCGGTCGATGCCGCTCTCTAACAGCCACTGATTCAGCGCACGTTCCTCTTCACCTTTGGAGAAAAACGCCATATGACGAACTTCTACCCCAAGGGGGAAATTCGGTGGAAAGCTGGCACAGAATTTCTTCAATCTATCGAGGTGTTCTGGACCAAATGCAGCAGGAAGCTGAATCGTCCATTGCCCAACACGCTCATGAAGTGGTTCCATGATCGTCATAAAGTCACGTAACTGCTCATCGCAACCTCTGAGCATCTGTTCGTGAGTAATGGCTTTTGGCAACTTAAAGGTGAATTTGAAATCGTCGTGAGTCGCGGCTTTCCAGTTTTGCACCGTGTTGAGCGTCGGTGTGGCGTAAAAGGTGGTGTTGCCTTCTACGGTGTGGAACACCTGCGCGTACTTTTCGAGTCGCTCTGCTGGTTTTGTGCCACTGCCATAAAAGCTTTGCTGCCACTGGTTGTGCGACCACATGGTCAATCCAAGTCGAAGGGGTAAATTATCCATATATCTGCTTTACGTTTTTTCCTGAGCCCACTTTACGAGAGTTTTGCTGAAATGGGTAATTTCACGCTATAATCCCCACCAATTTTTTCGCTTTGGTGTGCTTTTGAACATTTGTTGTACTAAAAACCACCAATGAATGATAAAACACACTTAATTGTATGTTGAGTAGTCGATTTTCATAGGCTTTCAGCGTATAAATGGATCTTTACTCTGCTCGGCAATGAGGCTGACAGAGCGTAGTTAACAATATTTGAGAGATTGGGAATTTCATTATGCGTACCCATTACTGTGGTCACCTGAACAAGTCCCTTGCAGGACAAACTGTAGAACTTTGCGGCTGGGTTAACCGTCGTCGTGATTTAGGCGGTCTTATTTTTATCGATATGCGAGATCGCGAAGGTATCGTTCAGGTAGTTGTTGATCCAGATATGGCAGATGCGTATGAAGTGGCTAACACACTTCGTAATGAATTCTGTATCAAGCTAACTGGTGAAGTTCGCGTTCGTCCAGAAAGCCAAGTAAACAAAGACATGGCAACAGGTGAAGTTGAGATCCTTGCGAAAGGTCTTGAAATCATCAACCGTTCTGATGTTCTGCCTCTAGACTTCAACCAAAAGAACTCTGAAGAGCAACGTCTGAAGTACCGTTACCTAGACCTACGTCGTCCAGAAATGAGCGACCGCATCAAGCTACGTGCTAAAGCGTCTAGCTTTGTTCGTCGTTTCCTAGATGACAACGGCTTCCTAGACATCGAAACACCAGTACTAACAAAAGCGACACCAGAAGGCGCTCGTGACTACCTAGTACCTAGCCGTGTTCACAAAGGCAGCTTCTACGCGCTTCCTCAGTCTCCACAGCTATTCAAACAGCTTCTAATGATGTCTGGTTTTGACCGTTACTACCAAATCGTTAAGTGTTTCCGTGATGAAGACTTGCGTGCTGACCGTCAACCAGAATTCACTCAAATCGATATCGAAACGTCATTCATGACGGCTGATCAAGTTCGTGCAACGACTGAGAAAATGGTTCGTGAAATGTGGCAAGAGCTACTGAACGTTGACCTAGGTGAATTCCCAGTAATGCCGTTCAGCGAAGCGATTCGTCGTTTCGGTTCTGACAAGCCAGACCTACGTAACCCACTAGAACTAGTAGATGTTGCTGACCTGGTGAAAGACGTTGAGTTCAAAGTATTCTCTGGTCCAGCAAACGACGAGAAAGGTCGCGTTGCAGTTATCCGTGTACCAGGTGGTGCTGAGCTTACTCGTAAGCAAATCGACGGCTACGCAGAATTCGTAGGTATCTATGGTGCGAAAGGTCTAGCATGGATGAAGGTTAACGACCGTGCAGCAGGCATGGAAGGTATCCAATCTCCTGTAGCTAAATTCCTAAGCGAAGACGTGATCAACGGTATTCTAGATCGCACTCAAGCGGAATCTGGCGACATCATCCTATTTGGCGCAGATAAAGCTAACATCGTTGCTGAAGCACTAGGTGCACTTCGTCTTAAACTTGGTAAAGACCTAGGTCTAACTAAAGAAGGCACTTGGGCTCCACTATGGGTTGTTGACTTCCCAATGTTCGAAGAAGACGACGAAGGCAACCTACACGCAATGCACCACCCATTCACATCACCTCTAGGTGTGACTGCGGAAGAGCTAAAAGCGAACCCAGCCGTAGCGAACTCAAACGCATACGACATGGTTCTAAACGGCTACGAAGTGGGCGGTGGTTCTGTACGTATCCACAACGCAGAAATGCAAGCAGCGGTATTCGATATCCTAGGTATCGATGCAGAAGAGCAACAACTGAAATTCGGCTTCCTACTGGACGCTCTAAAATTCGGTACGCCTCCACACGCAGGTCTTGCATTCGGTCTAGACCGTCTAGTAATGCTACTATGTGGTACAGAGAACATCCGTGACGTTATCGCGTTCCCTAAAACAACTGCGGCGGCGTGTCTACTAACAGACGCTCCAAGCCTTGCAAACCCAGCAGCTCTAGAAGAGCTAGCGATTGCAGTGACAGTTGCGAAAGAAAAAGACGCAGAATAAGCGCACAACAATTAAAGAAAAAACTCCCGCAACTGCGGGAGTTTTTGTTTTAATGACATATATTCTAATACTTACAGTGAGTTATTGATTAGGACTCTTCATGTCAATTATTTTGGGCATTGACCCAGGCTCTCGTATTACCGGTTATGGCGTGATTCGCCAGCAAGGTCGTCATTTGCAATATCTAGGCAGCGGATGTATTCGCACTTCAGAAAAAGAGCTGCCAGGTCGTCTCAAGCAAATCTACGCAGGCGTGACGGAAATCATCACCCAGTTTCAACCGGATGTATTTGCCATCGAACAAGTGTTTATGGCGAAGAATGCCGATTCTGCACTAAAGCTAGGGCAGGCGCGTGGTAGCGCAATTGTGGCGGCTGTGAATGCGGATCTTCCGGTGCATGAATACGCGGCTCGTCTTATTAAACAAGCGGTAACGGGCACAGGTGGTGCAGACAAAGTTCAGGTTCAACATATGGTTCAACACATGCTTAAATTGCCAGCTAAGCCTCAAGCCGATGCTGCCGATGCGTTGGGTGTTGCTATTTGTCACGCTAACACCAATAAGACGCTGGTGGCGCTCGCAGGCAAAGCAACCAGTGCAAGAAAAGGTCGTTACCGTTAGGCGTGTTCTCGTATTAAAAATGAGACATCTCAGACAGATTTAAGGATTAAATTTGTTGAGAAAATGTTACAAAACTATAGTGGTCAGAGGTCTAATAAGAAATCAATCAAGGAAGATTGAACATGAATCCAGCCACGCTGTGGCGCAGTGCATTTATGCCGCGCCAAACTCAATGGACAAGAACTCAACAACGTCAAGCAGACATCCTCTCTCTATTTACCTTCATCGCTTTCCTCGTCGGGATCTACAGCCTGATAAAATGGTCCAAACATGGGCATGAAAGTTTAATCTTCACCTCAGTACTCTTAATCGCACTCGAACTGATATCCGCCTTAAGCCTGAGGTGGTTCAAACAACCAGCGTTGTCGCTCAATCTGGGGTTTGTAGGCATGTCAGTGCATGCACTCAACATTATTTATCAAAGTGGTGGCGTGGTCGATTCAACCCAAACTTATTGGGTACCTTTATTGGTCGTCGCTTTCTTCTTATCTGGCACTCGCATCATGGCAATCTCATGGAGCGCATTAGTAATAGTGCTTTCCGCAGTGATGACGTATCAGCATGTGTCTGGTTTTGGTTTTCCCCAACTCGTGTTGTCTGAATCTGCGCAGCGTGTAGAGATATGGTCAGGCACTGTGTTACCGCTGGTGGTGATTTGTATTGCACAAGCTTTTACCGCCAAGCAGCGAGACATCGCGATTGAAAGTGCAGAGCAAGCCAAAGCTGAGAGTGAGTTGGTGGCACAAAAGGCGACAGAGGGGGAGCTGCATTTGGCGGAGGTACTAGAGCAAGCTAATCAAAACTCAAGTGAGTTGAAACAAGTCTCGCAAGTGCTGGATGAGCAATCATCGCAATTGGATGCTCAGGTGAATGCCCTTAATGTAAACAGTGAATCTCAAGCCAGCGCAGCCGAGCAAATGAGTCAGCAAGTGCATCACATGGCGACGGGGATTGAAGAGTCCAGCAAGTTTGTCGAAGAGCTGCGTGAGAAGAGTGAAGACGTTCATCAACAAGCTGAGAAAAGCTCGGAATTATTGGAAGACTCTACCCAAGCGATCAGCCAGATCATTACCAGCCATGAAGACATCATGAAAGTGGCGGACTTGATTACGTCGGTTGCGGAACAAACCAACTTGCTCGCACTGAATGCTGCTATTGAAGCGGCGAGAGCGGGTGAGCAGGGCAGAGGTTTTGCGGTCGTTGCGGACCAAGTTCGAGAGCTTTCGGCTAAGAGTAGTCAGTCGGCAGTGGAAATTCGTAACTTGCTTGATCGCAGTGAGCAAGAAGTGAAGCATGGTCAAAGCGTTGTTACGTCAAGTACAGAGCGAATGAACACCATTATTCAGCAAGTCACTACCATCTCTCATGATGTGCAGAGTCTGTCTGGCATCATGGCAACACAAATGACGGCTTTAAAAGAGTTAGATGAAGCCAGCAGTGAAGTTGCTAACGGCGTAGTGAACACTAAAACCATTGCCGAAACTGTCGCGCAATACGGCAACGAGCTGAACGGGCAAGTGGTCGCGGTGCGCAATCTGACTCAACAGCTTGATCAAGTTGTCTCAAAAATCTAACCCCACCGAATAAAGGACTGGATGTCTATCCAGTTCTTTATTATCCTGTCGCAAATTCATTTCCAAAGAGTATTTATAGTGATTGGACGTCTTCGCGGCACTCTGCTTGAAAAGCAACCACCTGAAGTTTTAATTGAAGTTAATGGCATTGGTTATGAAGTTCAGATGCCAATGAGCTGTTTCTACGAACTGCCAAATGTCGGCGAAGAAGCCATTATTTATACTCACTTTGTTGTGCGTGAAGACGCGCAATTGCTTTACGGTTTCAACACAGTAAAAGAGCGTGCACTTTTCCGTGAAGTGATTAAAGCGAACGGCGTTGGTCCTAAGCTAGGTCTGGGTATCCTTTCTGGTATGACAGCGAGCCAATTCGTTTCTTGCGTTGAGCGTGAAGACATTTCAACCCTTGTGAAGCTACCGGGTGTAGGTAAGAAGACAGCTGAACGCCTAGTCGTTGAAATGAAAGACCGTCTGAAAGGTTGGGGTGCTGGCGATCTATTTACGCCGTTTACCGATGCTGCTCCTGCGGATTCTGGTGCGACATCCAGCAACGCTGAAGAAGAGGCAATCAGTGCGCTTCTAGCTCTAGGTTACAAGCCGACTCAAGCGTCGAAAGTGGTTTCTCAGATCGCTAAACCGGATATGACCAGTGAGCAACTGATCCGTGAAGCACTAAAATCAATGGTGTAACGGAAAGCCCAAGGGAACAATATGATTGAAGCCGATCGTTTAATCGCGCCAGAGAATCCTTCGTTTCGTGATGAAGATGTTATTGACCGTGCGATTCGTCCTAAGAAACTGGCGGATTACCAAGGTCAGGATCACGTGCGTGATCAGATGGAGATTTTCATCAAAGCCGCTCAATTGCGAAATGAAGCGCTCGACCACCTTTTGATATTTGGTCCTCCAGGCTTGGGTAAAACCACGCTTGCGAACATCGTTGCCAATGAGATGGAAGTGAACATTCGCACCACTTCAGGCCCGGTGCTGGAGAAAGCAGGGGACTTGGCGGCGCTGCTGACTAACTTAGAAGAAAACGATGTGCTGTTCATTGACGAGATTCACCGCTTAAGCCCGATGGTTGAAGAGGTGTTGTATCCAGCGATGGAAGACTACCAATTGGACATCATGATTGGTGAAGGCCCAGCAGCTCGCTCTATCAAGATTGATCTGCCTCCTTTTACTCTGATCGGTGCAACAACGCGTGCAGGCTCTTTGACTTCGCCACTTCGTGACCGTTTCGGTATTACGCAGCGTCTTGAATACTACAAAGTGAAAGACCTACAAGACATCGTTCAGCGCAGTGCAGATTGCTTGGGCTTGTCGATGGAAGCGGAAGGCGCATTAGAAGTTGCTCGCCGTGCCCGTGGTACGCCGCGTATTGCTAACCGACTGCTACGCCGTGTTCGTGACTATGCCGAAGTAAAGGGTAATGGACACATCTGCGCAGAAGTAGCAGACAAAGCGTTGAATATGCTCGATGTCGATGCTAAAGGTTTTGATTACATGGACCGCAAACTGCTTCTTGCGATTATGGAGAAGTTTGGTGGCGGCCCGGTAGGGTTAGACAACATGGCAGCGGCGATTGGTGAAGAGAAAGACACTATTGAAGATGTCCTTGAACCATATCTTATCCAACAAGGCTATTTACAGCGCACGCCTCGTGGTAGAATTGCCACTGATCGCGCTTATTTGCATTTCGGAATTGAAAAGTAAGATTCCATCGCTGAGCGCTCGGCGCTCAGCGTTTCCCCAATGTTGACCAACCTCTCATTTATTTAATTTGCTCTAATACTAAATAGGTAAGAAAAACTTATAGATTGTTAACTCTATGTTCCTGCCTAACTGATTATTTTCTCTCCTGATTACTCTCTCTTAACATACTCTTCCAATATCGATTGATCTGGATCAATGTGATGGATTTTTGTTCAAATTCAGCGCACAAACATTGATATACATCAAAGCGGTTTCCCGCCATAAACCTTTTGAAACAAACTGTTTTTAGCAGTAATATTAGGCCCAGCTATATTAGCTGATGCTTAACAATTAACTAACCAATGAAGCACATTTTTGCAACAAAGAGTTGTGATAATTCAACATTTTTCAAGTGTAAATAACACTTGTGTATGGATTGCAATATGTAGAGAGTGTCATTCAGCCGACACATAGGAGTTACCATGATTGACGTAGTTGATCTGTCGCGGTTGCAGTTTGCACTGACAGCGATGTATCACTTCCTATTCGTACCATTGACCCTTGGTATGGCCTTCCTTTTGGCCATTATGGAATCGATGTACGTAATGACGAACAAGCAAATCTACAAGGACATGACCAAGTTCTGGGGTAAGCTGTTCGGTATTAACTTTGCACTTGGTGTGGCTACCGGCCTTACCATGGAGTTCCAGTTTGGTACGAACTGGTCTTACTACTCCCACTATGTAGGTGACATCTTCGGTGCACCACTGGCGATCGAAGCACTGGTTGCTTTCTTCCTGGAGTCAACTTTTGTTGGTCTATTCTTCTTCGGGTGGGATCGTCTATCAAAACGTCAACACTTAGCGGTAACCTGGTTGGTTGCTCTGGGGTCTAACTTCTCTGCACTTTGGATTCTTATCGCGAACGGCTGGATGCAAAACCCAGTTGGCGCTGAATTCAACTTCGAAACCATGCGTATGGAAATGGTGAGCTTCGCAGACGTTGTACTAAACCCTGTAGCGCAAGTTAAATTTGTACACACAGTAGCATCTGGTTACACGTGTGGTGCAATGTTCGTTCTAGGCATCAGTTCTTACTACCTATTGAAAGGTCGTGATGTGGCGTTCGCTCGTCGTTCGTTTGCTATCGCAGCTTCTTTCGGTATGGCAGCAATCCTGTCTACAATCGTGCTAGGTGATGAATCTGGTTACGAGCTTGGTGAAGTTCAAAAAGTGAAGCTAGCAGCGGTAGAAGCTGAATGGCACACAGAACCAGCACCAGCGGCGTTCACACTGTTCGGTTTACCAAACCAAGAAACAATGAACACCGATTACGCAATCAAGATCCCTTACGTTATGGGTATCATCGCGACACGTTCATTTGACGAGCAAGTAACAGGTCTACACGATCTACGTGAAGAGCACGTTGACCGTATCCGTACTGGTATGTACGCGTACGAATTGCTTGAAAAACTGCGTGCAGGCGACAAGTCTGAAGCAAACATGACTGCGTTTGATGAAGTGAAAGGTGACCTAGGTTACGGCCTACTTCTAAAACGTTACACAGACAACGTTGTTGATGCGACTGAAGACCAAATCCAAGCTGCTGCGGATGACTCAATCCCAACAGTATGGCCGCTATTCTGGTCGTTCCGTATCATGGTTGCGTGTGGCTTCATCATGCTATTCGTATTTGGTGCGTCATTCATCCAAACATGTCGTCAGAAGATCGAACAGAAACCTTGGATTCTTAAAGCTGCACTATTCAGCATTCCACTTCCATGGATTGCGATCGAAGCAGGTTGGTTCGTTGCTGAATACGGTCGTCAACCGTGGGCTGTAGGTGAAATCCTACCGGTACACGTTGCTGCATCAGCACTAACAGCAGGTGAAATCTGGACTTCACTATTTGCAATCCTAGCGCTATACACTGCATTCCTAATTGCAGAAGTATACCTAATGGTGAAATTCGCTCGTAAAGGTCCAAGCAGCCTGAAAACTGGTCGCTACCACTTCGAGCAAAACGCTGACTCTGTTGAAGACAAAGTTAGTCGCCAAGTAGAAGCGTAAGACAAGGAGACAACAAGATGTTTGATTACGAAATCTTGCGATTCATCTGGTGGGTACTGATCGGTGTTCTACTAGTTGGTTTTGCAATTACAGACGGTTTCGATATGGGTGTGGGCGCGCTTGTACCTATTATCGGTAAAAACGACACGCAACGTCGTGTGATGATTAACTCGATCGCACCTCACTGGGATGGTAACCAAGTATGGCTTATCACTGCTGGTGGTGCATTGTTCGCAGCATGGCCTTTGGTTTACGCGACATCGTTCTCTGGTTTCTACCTAGCGATGATCCTAACCCTAGCGGCACTTTGGCTACGTCCAATCGGTCTTGATTACCGTTCAAAGATTGAAGATAAAAAATGGCGTAACACTTGGGATATCTGTATCTCAATCAGTGGCTTCGTTCCACCAATCATCTTTGGTGTAGCGTTTGGTAACCTTCTACAAGGTGTTCCATTCCAATTGAACGAATTCCTAATGCCAACGTACCACGGTTCATTCTTTGGTCTACTAAACCCATTTGCTCTGCTATGTGGTCTAGTAAGCTTGTTCATGATCCTGATGCAAGGTGCAACATGGCTTCAAATGAAGACAACTGGCGAAGTACATACTCGTGCTCGTAACGTAGCTCAGCTTACTGGTCTACTAACAGTGGTTGCATTTGTGCTTGCTGGTTTCTGGATCCAAAGCATCGAAGGTTACGTTATCGTAGGTGGTATCGACACTGCAGCGGCTTCTAACCCTCTAAACAAAGAGGTTATCCGTGAAGCTGGTGCGTGGATGAACAACTTCGAAGCTTACCCACTACTATGGGCTGCACCTGTACTGGGTGTTGCTATGCCGCTTCTAGCTGTATTGGCATCTCGTCTTGAGAAGTGTGGTATCGCGTTCCTAACGTCAAGCCTAGGTAATGCTGGTGTTATCTTTACTGCTGGTATTGCAATGTTCCCATTCGTAATGCCTTCAGACCTAATGCCAAGCCAAAGTCTGACAATGTGGGATGCAACTTCATCTGAGCTGACTCTGAACCTAATGACAGGCGTAGCGTTTGTTATGGTTCCCATCATCCTTGCTTACACGTCTTGGACTTACTACAAGATGTTTGGCCGCTTGGATGACCAGTTCATCGAAGAAAACAAAAACTCACTATACTAAGGAGCTATTACTATGTGGTATTTCGCATGGATTCTAGGTGTACTACTTGCTTGTGCATTCGGTATCATCAACGCTCTTTGGTTAGAGCACTCAGAAATGATGGATAAAGACAGTGAGTAATCTCGCTGACAAGGTAGCGAAACTTCACGCACCAATGGACAAGACTCTACTAAGAGTCTTGGCCTTAATCCTTGGCTTTATGCATGTAGGGTTGGTGATGTGGGATCCGAACGCATACCATCGAGAAATTGGTGGCTTTAATGCGTTTATCGCACCAGCGCTGATTTGGGCAGTGTGCTCAAGCATGGTATATGGTGTGGGCTTCAAGCCAAGAAATTGGTACTGGCAGGTGTTGTTCAGTCCTTATTTCTCGCTCGCTATCTTAATTTATCTAACTGCACTGTATTTCATGTAAGCGTTACACTCTGAAATAAAGTCGGTTACTAAATCATCGAATAAAAGCCAGACGTCTTGTCTGGCTTTTATTTTTTCTACAAATTTCAAAAATATTCCCTTACCTCAGTACCAATTACTGCCGCTTCAGTTATAGTAATTGCTTTAAAGAATTGAATATATTGGTACTCCCTTGCAAGGCACATCAAATCCCTTTCGCTGGCCGATCACTGTGTATTACGAAGACACAGATGCGGGTGGCGTTGTATATCACTCAAATTATTTAAAATTCTTTGAACGCGCGCGCACTGAGATGTTGCGTGCAAAAGGCGTTTCTCAACACGTGTTACTGGAACAAAACATTGGCTTTGTTGTCCGACACATGGATATCGATTTCAACCAAGGGGCAAGGCTGGACGAGCATTTGACCGTTCTAACCCGAGTGTCAGAAATAAAACGTGCTTCTTTGCAATTCTGTCAAGAGTTAGTCAATGATGAAGGCGGAACATTGTGCAAGGCAATGGTTAAGGTAGCATGTATCGATAATAAGAAAATGAAGCCAATTGCGATTCCATCATTTATCAATTCGGAGCTAACAAATAGTGACTGCTGATATTTCCATTTTAGATCTCTTTCTTCAGGCCAGTCTGTTGGTAAAGCTTGTGATGTTGACACTGCTCGGCATGTCAATCGCATCATGGGCTATGATCATTAAGCGCAGCAAAGTCTTATCTCAAGCATCAAAAGATGCGGAATCATTTGAAGACAAATTCTGGTCGGGTACTGATCTTTCTCAGCTTTACCAGAAAGTGAAAGGTCGTAAAGACGACATCACAGGTACAGAAGAAATCTTCTACGCAGGTTTTACCGAGTTTGCTCGCCTACGTAAGAGCAATGCGAACTCGCCAGCTTACATCATGGAAGGCACTGGCCGTGCAATGCGCGTTGCTGTTGCTCGTGAAGTTGATGAACTGGAAACCAGCTTACCATTCCTTGCAACGGTCGGTTCTATCAGCCCATACATTGGTCTGTTTGGTACGGTTTGGGGCATCATGCATGCGTTCATCGCTTTAGGTGAAGTAAAGCAAGCAACGCTTTCAATGGTAGCGCCAGGTATCGCAGAAGCCCTGATTGCAACTGCAATGGGTCTATTTGCTGCAATTCCTGCAGTAATGGCATACAACCGTCTTAGCAACAAAGTAAGTAAGCTAGAGCACACTTACGCGACTTTCTCTGAAGAATTCCACAGCATCCTGCACCGTCAAGCGATGGCGGGTCGAGACAGCGCAAGTAAGGAATAGAGCATGGCGGGTTACCAACCTAAAAAGCGTAAAATGACTGCAGAGATCAACGTCGTACCATACATCGACGTGATGCTCGTTCTGCTGATCATTTTTATGGCGACCGCTCCATTTGTCACTCAAGGTGTGGATGTGGATCTTCCGCAGACATCAACGGCTGAATCTATGCAAGACTTGGCTGGTGATACAGACAGCAGCTTCATCATCATTGAAATCGATCGTGACGGCAATTTAGGCTTAAGCGTGAATGATGAAGAGGTTCAACGCGGTCTATCACTACAAGACGTGATTGTGCGCGTGAAAGCCGAGCGTGAGATTAAACCTGATTCACCTGTTGCGGTAGGTGGTGATGCAGCAACGCCATACGCCGACGTTGTACTTTTGCTTGACGAGTTAAGTCGTGCAGGCATCCCAAAAGTGGGTCTGATGACCGATATCAGGGAATAGACATCGAACATCTATGAAAGATAACAAGAAAAAATCCAAAGAATACACCAAGCCGATAGCAATATCGGTTGGTTTGCACGCGCTATTAGTCGTGGCTCTACTTTGGGGGACGGACTTCACTATGTCGAAACCAGAGCCGACAGGCCAGATGGTTCAGGCTGTGGTGATTGATCCAAAACTTGTTCAGAAACAAGCGAACGAGATTCGTCAGCAACGCGAAAAAGCCGCGAAGAAAGAGCAAGATCGTCTAGATAAATTGAGACGTGAAGCTGAGCAGCTTGAGAAAAACCGCAAAGCTGAAGAAGAACAGATTCGTAAGCTAAAAGAGCAGCAGGCAAAAGACGCCAAAGCCGCTCGTGAAGCCGAAGCTGCTCGCAAGAAGAAAGAACAAGAACGCAAAGTTGAGGAAGAGCGTGTTCGCAAAGAGAAAGAGCGAGCAGCGAAAGCTGAACAAGAGCGTAAAGCCAAAGAAGAAGCGGCCGCAAAAGCGGAACAAGAACGCGTAGCGCGAGAGAAAGCAGCGAAAGAAGCTGAAGAAAAAGCGAAACGTGAACGTGAAGCAGCTGCGAAAGCGGAGCAAGAACGCATCGCGAAAGAAAAGGCAGCGAAAGAGGCCGCAGAAAAGGCACGCCAAGAGAAAGAGCGTCTTGAGCGATTAGAGCGTGAGCGTAAAGAGCAAGAAGCTGCACTGGATGATATTTTTGCAGGCCTTGAAAGTGAGGCAAGCCAAAACAGTGCGGCTCGTAACCAATTCATTGACGATGAACTTTCTCGTATGTCATCCATCTATACTCAGAACATTCAGCAAAGGCTGATTAAGGATGATTACTTGCTGGGAAAGGAGTGTAGGGTAAACATCAAACTGATCCCAACAGGGACAGACATGATGGTTGCTGGCGTGACCATATTAGACGGAGACGCCCGAGTATGTG
This sequence comes from Vibrio owensii, assembly GCF_002021755.1. Lineage (NCBI taxonomy): Bacteria > Pseudomonadati > Pseudomonadota > Gammaproteobacteria > Vibrionales > Vibrionaceae > Vibrio > Vibrio owensii. Next base: position 696,507 of record NZ_CP019959.1, on the reverse strand, counting down.
CTGCTGCGAAGAGTGCGATTGCGCAGGTAGGGACTTTCCCTAAATCGTCAGAAGAAGCGGTAAACGAAAAATTGAAAGACATCAACTTAACTGTTGCTTTGGACTAAAAGGAACTGAGACGTGATTAAACGCCTTTTACTAGGAATGTTTGTACTGCTTGGCAGTCTGACAAGTGTGGCTCACGCTGCATTAGAGCTAGTCATTACCGATGGTATTGACTCAGCACGACCAATTGCTGTTGTTCCATTTAAATGGGAAGGCAGTGAACCTCTTCCAACTGACATCTCTGCTGTGATTGCTTCAGACTTGCAACGCAGTGGTAAGTTCAGCCCGGTACCGACCAGCAAGATGCCACAAACACCATTCAACGAATCAGAGGTTAACTTTGATGCGTGGACAGGCCTTGGGGTTGATGCGCTGCTTACTGGTTCAATCAAAAAGAACGAACAGGGCAACTATGTTGTGAACTACCAATTGGTTGACGTTGTTCGTGGTCAATTGACTGGCGGCAATAGCAAAGCACTTGGTGGCGACGGCGAGCTGGTACTTTCTAAAGATCATGTTCTGTTCAACAAAGTGGCTACGGTTGAAGGCCCACGCATGCGTGAGTACGCGCACCGTATCTCTGACCTTGTCTACGAGCAATTAACGGGTGAGCGTGGTGCGTTTATGACACGTATCGCTTACGTGGTGGTGAACGATAAAGATAACTTCCCTTACCAACTTCGCGTTGCGGATTATGATGGCTACAACGAGCGCCTAGTGCTTCAGTCTAAGCAACCGCTTATGTCTCCGGCATGGTCTCCAGATGGTCAGAAACTGGCTTACGTAAGTTTCCAGAATGGTCAGGCTGAGATCTTCATCATGAACATCTACACCGGTGAACGCGAGAAGGTAACGTCATACCCTCGTCACAATGGTGCGCCAAGATTCTCGCCGGACGGCAGCCAGTTAGCCCTTGTGCTTTCTAAGACTGGTTCGCTTCAGGTTTACACTTTGGATCTAAAAACACGCAAATTGACACAAATTACGCGTGGCAGATCAAATAATACAGAACCATACTGGCACCCTGATGGCAAATCGCTGATTTTCACATCTGACAGGGGTGGTAAACCTCAGATTTATAAAGTAGATTTGGGCAGCGGTTCGACTAATCGCTTGACTTGGCAAGGCAGTCAAAACTTGGGTGGTCAAATCACTCCTGACGGCCGATTCCTAGTCATGGTGAATCGCAGTGATTCGGGTTTCAACTTGGCCAAACAAGATTTGGAAACAGGTGCTCTTCAGGTGCTAACAAAAACGTTGCTTGATGAGTCTCCGAGCATTGCCCCAAATGGTGGCATGGTTATCTATAGCTCGATTTACAACAAGAAAAACGTACTATCGATGGTGTCAATTGATGGTCGATTTAAAGCTAGATTACCGGCAACTAATGGGCGTGTAAGAGCTCCCGCGTGGTCACCGTTTTTGTAGTAAGAAAAATTGATTAATAAAGGAAAATAAGATGCAACTGAACAAGGTTCTAAAAGGGCTACTAATCGCGATTCCTGTGATGGCTATGACAGCATGTAGCTCAAGCGATGACGCTGCTTCTAACACGGGTGCTGAGACAAACACTGGTGCTGCAGAAACAACAGTCGTTACTCCGATCGATCCAAACAGCCAGCTAACAGAGCAAGAGCTAAAAGAGCAAGCGCTACGTGAAACTCAAACAATCTACTTCGCATTTGATAACTCAACAATTGCTGGTGATTACGAAGAGATGCTAGCAGCTCACGCTTCTTACCTAAGCAAGAACCCTGCTCTTAAAGTAACGATCGAAGGTCACGCAGATGAGCGCGGTACTCCTGAGTACAACATCGCTCTGGGTGAGCGTCGTGCAGAAGCAGTATCAAACTACCTACAAGCACTAGGTGTTCAAGCTGATCAAATCTCTATCGTTAGCTACGGTGAAGAGAAGCCGCTTCTTCTAGGTCAATCTGAAGATGTTTACGCTAAGAACCGTCGTGCGGTTCTAGTATACTAATTCGAGGTAAACCTCATGTTCAGTAACACTAAGCGCGCTGTTACGCTTACGTTACTGGCAAGTGCAGCGAACTTCGCGTTCGCTGCACCAGCTCCAGTATCAGATCTCAACAGCACATCATCAGTATCTACTCGATCTTCTTCCGAAAGCGACATCGAGCGTTTAGAGCGCTTGTTGCAAAACCGCAACCGCGTTCAGCTTCAAATGCAAGAGCAAGTTGACCAAATGGCACAAGAGATCAGTGATCTACGTGGTCAATTAGAGCGCAACAACTACGAGATGCAGCAAATGCTTAAGCGTCAACGCGAGTTGTTTGTGGAGCTTGATCGAGTGCGTGGCGAAATGAAAGCTGCACCTGTTAAAGAAACCAAACCAGCGGAAACTGGCGGTAAGTACACATCGAATGCCGATGAACAAACCGCTTACCAAGACGCGGTGGATTTAATCCTTAAAAAACGCGACTACACTGGTGCGATTGCTGCGTTCCAACAGTTCCAAAAGGACTATCCTGATTCAACATATTCAGCGAACTCACATTACTGGCTAGGTCAGTTGTACTTCGCGAAGAAACAGGACAAAGATGCCGTGAAGAGCTTTGCTGCCGTGGTTTCTTACAAAGATTCCAACAAGCGTGCAGATGCGTTGGTTAAATTAGGTGATATCGCTGAGCGTAACAACAACGACGCACAAGCGAAGAAATACTATCAGCAAGTGGTAGACGAGTACCCAGGCAGCGCCTCGGCGAAAGTTGCAAGCTCTAAGCTGAAGTAACGACGCCTAAGCAATATTAAGATGATTAAAAAGGGAGCCTCGGTTCCCTTTTTCTTTGCATTGGCTTTACGACTTTAAAAGAAGAATGATTCATGCAACGAATGTTCATGAGTAACAATTAGAATTGTTACTTACAACAAAGATATACGGCTAGACTGCTATAAATTCCGGTTACGGGTTGGTTTTTGAAAATCAACAAGGTTACAATACTCGGATTAAAGGAAGTTGCGTAGAGCAAGAGCAATGAGCCACATATTAGATAAAATCGACACAGTTTACCCATTCCCACCAAAACCAATCCCATTAAGCCAAGAAGAAAAAGCCGATTACATCGAGCGAATCAAAAAGCTGCTTAAAGAAAAAGACGCGGTACTTATCGCCCACTACTATACCGATCCTGAGATCCAAGCTTTGGCTGAAGAGACCGGCGGTTTTGTTGGTGATTCGCTAGAAATGGCAAAGTTTGGTAACCGTCATCCAGCAAGTACGCTGATCATTGGTGGTGTTCGCTTTATGGGTGAGTCTGCGAAGATCCTGACACCAGAAAAGCGCATTCTAATGCCAACGCTAGAAGCAGAATGTTCACTTGATCTTGGTTGTCCTGCGGATAAGTTCAGCGAGTTCTGTGATGCGCACCCAGACCACACGGTTGTGGTTTACGCAAACACATCTGCAGCGGTAAAAGCACGCGCTGATTGGGTGGTGACTTCTAGCATCGCTCTAGAGATTGTTGAACACCTGGACGCAGAAGATAAGCCAATCATCTGGGGCCCTGACCGTCACTTAGGTTCTTACATTGCAAACAAAACTGGCGCTGACATGTTGCTATGGCAAGGTGAATGTGTTGTTCACGATGAGTTCTCTGCAGATGCGCTACGCAAGATGAAGAGTGTTTACCCAGACGCGGCAATCCTAGTGCACCCAGAGTCTCCAGCGAGTGTGGTTGAACTAGCCGATGCGGTTGGTTCTACAAGTCAGCTAATCAAGGCTGCGAAAGAGCTTCCTCATCAACAAATGATCGTTGCGACTGACAAAGGCATCTTCTTCAAGATGCAGCAGCTAGTGCCAGAGAAAGAATTGATTGAAGCACCAACGGCAGGCGCGGGCGCGACATGTCGCAGTTGTGCACACTGTCCTTGGATGGCGATGAACGGTCTTAAAGCGATTGAAAAAGCATTGAATGAAGGTGGCGCAGAGCACGAAATCTTCGTTGATGAAGCGCTACGTGTGAAATCACTTATCCCGCTGAACCGCATGTTAGATTTTGCTGAGCAGTTGAACATGCAAGTGAAAGGTAACGCTTAATCTTTCCGTTATTTAGACTGCGGTTTGTTAAGACAAATCTCAAAAACCAGCCGAATATGGCTGGTTTTTTTGTTTCTTACAATCAATAGGTTAGTATTTAGTTATAGCAATCAGAAAGGAATCGGACACTTATGGCTGTATGGCTAGTACTGAAAAAGTGGTTTAGTGCTCACCTTTTCAAACTGAGCAACCGAAACCTACTCGTCATTAGTGGCGCATACATTGCCATCTCATGGTCGTTGCTGACTCTCGCCGGAGAGCATGCTCTGACCGATAACTTCTCAAACTTCATTTACTACCTCATGGTGACCGCTTCAACGGTTGGTTATGGCGACTTATCACCCTCAAGTGATATGGGTAAGTGGGTTGTGGTGTTGTTTATTATCCCGGGTGGTTTGAGCTTATTTGCTGCCATTTTGGGACGAGTGGCGGGCGGTGCTATTGATTATTGGCGAGCAGGCATACTAGGGAAACGGAGAGTAAGAGTGGAAAACCATATCGTATTACTGGGTTGGAATGGCGCACGTACCATGCATCTGATCCGTATGTTGCAACATGAAGAACACGGCAAACGTCCAATCGTTTTGTGTAGTCGTTCAGACATTGAAAACCCACTACCGGGTGAGATTGGTTTTATCAAGGTGAACAGTTACACCGATGCGCAAGAGATGAAGAACGCCAATATCATTGGAGCCAACTGTATCATTGTTGATAATCTCACCGATGATATTACCCTCTCAGCCGCCTTGTATTGTGCCTCTGTGAATCCTGATGCACACTTGCTTGCCTATTTTAAAGATGATGCTTTGGGTCGCTTACTCAGTCAGCACTGTCCGAAAGCGGAGTGTATTCCTGCAGTCGGTGCCGAGATGCTTGCTAAAGCGGCAGTGGATCCGGGTTCCAGTGCATTGCACCAAGAGTTACTCGCTTCAACACGCGGTATGACTCAGTACTCTGTGATTTACCCTGACGATCAACCAACCACGAATGTTGAAACGATCTTTGGTTTTATTAAGAAGCATCATCAGGCGACGTTGATCGCCTTCGATCTTGGCAGTGGTATTGAGCTAAACCCAGAACTCAGCGCTCAAGTGCCGCCAAACACCAAACTGTTTTATATCGCCGACGAGCGAATTGATGATTTCGCTTGGACAGACATGAACAAGGACAAATAATGCATATGATTGTCGACCTGTTGGCAGGTTTCCCTAACTTTCTTCTCTATTTTTCGGTGTCGATTATTTTCGTACTGGCGTTCAAATTCATCTACGTCAAACTGACTCCATACGATGAATGGCATTTGATTAAAGAAGAAAAAAACACTGCCGCTGCCGTTGCATTAAGCGGTGCTTTTCTAGGCTACTGTCTTGCGATTGCAGGTGCTGCGACTAACTCAGTTAACATCGTCGACTTTATGGTGTGGGGCGTTGTAGCCATGCTCGCGCAGATCATCGCATTCGGTATTGTGCGCTTCATTCTTTTGCCAAAAGTCTCAGAGCGTATTGAGAACGATGAAGTACCAGCGGGCATCGTTCTGGCTGCAGTTTCGGTATCTGTCGGCGTGCTGAACGCGGCTTGCATGACGTATTAGGAGGAGCGATGAAACGCAGTTCTAACGTCAAACGTTCTTCAATGGACAAAAGCTTTAAAGTCGGACGAATCATTCCATTCGTCGCTTTTGGCGGTATCTTTTTTCTGGCAACGCATGAGTCGAAAACCGAAGGCTATATCTATGCCGATGCGGATGAATGTAAATCAGACGCGCCAGAGTTCAGTGAACAATGTGAAATCGCTTACCAAGAAGCAATGGCGAGAGCAGAAGAAAACGCACCGCGCTACAACAATGAGTTCGAATGTGAAGACGATTTCTACGAGGACGATTGTTATTACAGCTCACGCCACCGTTCTTACGTACCGTTTGTGGGTGGCTACTTTTTCAGCCGCGCAGTGAGCGGTTTGAGTGGATACAACAAAAGCTACTACTCCGAGCCGATGTATCGCTACAAGTCTAAGTACTACAACGGTGCAGGGCAGTTCTACGGTTCTTATCGCAATCAATCCACCAAAGTTGCGACAAGTAACTTAAACAAGCGAGGCGGCGGTACGATTGGCCGTGCTATGTCCCGAGGTGGATTTGGTAAAGCGGTATCAGTGAGCCGTGGCGGTTAACAGCGATGTTTCGACGAGAAATACAAGAAAGAGAAAACTGGCGTGAATTGGCACGCCAGTTTGGTTTTGGCTTTCATTCAATGTATGACCAACCCTACTGGGATGAGAGCGCTTACTATCAGTTTTCCCTTTCGCAAATAGAGCAAGATATTGAAGCGCCAACCGAGGAGCTTCATCAAATGTGCCTTGAAATCGTGGATCAAGTAGTAAGAAGTGAGCGATTACTGACTCAATGCGCTATTCCTGAAGCCATGTGGTCACAAGTTGCTTCTTCTTGGCAGCGAAGAGAACCTTCTCTCTATTCGAGAATGGATTTTGCGTACAACGGCTCCTCTCCTGCAAAGCTATTAGAAAACAACGCAGATACGCCAACGTCGCTGTTTGAGACTGGCTTTTGGCAGTGGGTGTGGCTAGAAGATATCGTCAACAAAGGCCGCATCCACCAAAGTGCAGATCAGTTTAATATTCTGCAAGATTTCCTTATTGAGCGCTTCGCTGACATTGCCAAACTGCAACCGGGACAAACGCTGCACTTTAGTTGTTGTAAATACACCGAAGAAGACAAAGGCACAGTGCAATATCTAGAAGATTGCGCTCGTGAAGCCGGGTTAGCAACCGCATTTGTTTTTGTTGAAGACATTGGTGTGACAGAAGACGGACAGTTTGTTGATGCTGATGACCGAGCGATTCGCTGGATGTTTAAACTCTATCCTTGGGAATTTATGTTCGAAGAGGAATACAGCAAGTATTTAGCAACATCCAGCGTAAACTGGTTAGAGCCGATGTGGAAGTCAATTCTGTCCAATAAAGCCTTGTTGCCGCTGCTTTGGGAGCGTTTTCCAAATCATCCTAATCTCCTGCCTGCGTATTTTGCCAACGATCCAAAAGCGAGCAGTCTGAAAGACTATGTCATCAAGCCTCTGTTTTCTCGCGAAGGAGCGAACATAGAGATCGTTAAAAATGGACAGCGTTTAGTGAAAACTCCTGGGCCGTACGAATCGAGTCAAAACATCGTTCAGCAATATCATCCGCTACCCAAATTTGGCCAAAGTCATACGCTCATTGGCAGTTGGCTCGTAAATGACAAAGCTGCAGGGATCTCGATTCGAGAAGACAGCAGTTTAGTGACTCAAGATATGGCGCGCTACATTCCTCACGTTATTCTCGATTGATCAAAAAAGCTCTCCGGTGTGGAGAGCTTTTTGATTATATGTCGCCTGTGTTAGCTGAGCAGAGCGTTTACTCTTCTTCTGCTAGCATAACACCGCGTTGAGTCAGGCCGCCAAGCATCATTGGCATCGCATTGAAGATTTCTTCAAACTGCTCAAGACCTTCCATACCTTGTTCTGCAAGTGTTGCGATCGTCGTTTCTGGATCGTAAAGCATAGTGAGAGAGAGCAGAACACCACCTAGTAGAGCACTGTCTTCGCTATCTGCAGGCATTAAGTTTTCCCAATCATCACGAGTAATTTGCCAGCCTTGGAGTACACCTTCACAGAAATCGCGAGTGTTTGCTGACACGATATCTTGATCATCCAACTCACAACCTTCAGGCCATTGCCACTCACCTTCTAGAAGTGCTGGGCGAGTTTGGTTCCACATTTGAACGATTTCATCGATGTACTGTTCTAGTTGCTCACCATCAGAGAAAGGTGCAGTTTCTTCACCGCCCCATAGGAATGGCAGCCACTCTTGAGGATTCAACACATTTGGCGCACACGCCATAGACGTTACAAAGCCTTGAGTTTTCGCTAGGTTTAGTAGTTTTCCATCAAGTTCTGGAAGAGAAAGGATGTCTTGTAGTTTCAAAATAGAATACCATTTGTTAATGGGCTGGTTGGTTGCGCTCATATTACCAATCAATTATTGATAAATCGATATTAGGGAATGATTCGTCTACATCTATGGAAATTCGTTCGTCACTCAGAAAAAAAAGCATTCTCGCCCTAACGCTTTATTTGTGCTTTTTCATCGCGACCATTGGTTCTGTTGTGTACCTTGTGGTCGAGCCTCCAGTGCGTGAAAAACTCGAACGTAATCTGGATCTGCGTACCCAATTGCTTGCCTCACAGATAGAAGGGCCTCTGACGAGTTCAGTTGGACTCTTAAATAGCTTAGTGGGGTTAGGGCAGACACCAACGCCAAGTATTTCACTTCAAGATACCATCCCACAATTACTCGCAGTCAGTGACGACATCATTGTGAGTGGTGGTTTATGGCCAAAACCGATACTTAAAGATGAACGCTGGCAATACACGAGCTTGTTTTTCAATAAGAATGAAAACGGCAGTCTTGACCAAATTCACTCCTACAATAATCCAGAATCCGGTGGTTACGACAATGAGCCTTGGTACCAATCTGTAGTAAACCAGCCAGCAGGATCAGTCAGTTGGTCTGGCGTGTATATCGATACCTTCACTCAGGTACAGATGATCACCGCTTCAGCGCCTTATTATAAAGATGGCGTTTTTGCTGGCGTAGCAACCGTAGACTTATCTTTAGAGGCGTTGTTCCAGTTCATTCGTGAGCATACTAACCAATACTCATTGGGAGTTGTAATTCGTGATGCTGATGACCAAGTTGTTATTGAGCATAACTTCCAACTTACCAAATATATTTACATTAGCCAGTTAGGCTTTGGTGGTTTTGATTGGCGCATGGACGTGGTCAACGCGAAAGTCAAAGTATCTGACCAAGTCTTTAATCAGGTAATGAGTGTCGAGACCGGCATCATCCCATTTTTGCTACTGTGTGTTCTGGTGGGTTACTACCTGTTAAACCGATACATTGTTGAGCCCATCGTACGTATTGCTCAGAAAGTGGATGACTCTAAAACTGGTGGTATCATCGATATTGCTTATGACAGCGAAGACGAGATTGGCCACCTGATCACCAAGTTCAACGAGAAAACCATTTACCTTGAGCGTGAGAGAGTAAAAGCCCAAGCGTCCACCAATGCGAAAACGGCTTTCCTAGCAACTTTGTCTCATGAAATTCGAACACCGATGAATGGCGTGTTGGGAACAGCCCAAATCTTGTTGAAGACCCAATTGACGGATGAACAAAGAAAGCACCTCAACACCTTGTATGACTCAGGCGATCATATGATGACGTTGCTCAATGAGATCCTTGATTATTCGAAGATTGAGCAGGGGCACATTGAGCTGGATAACACACCTTTCCCAATTGAATCGATTCTCGGCAGTATCAACAGTGTTTATCACACCTTATGCGCTGAAAAAGGTCTGCAATTCCGCATTATTTCAAATGTGCCGGAAGGTCGTTGGTACAACAATGACAAAGCACGTTTGCGCCAAGTGTTATTTAACTTGCTCAACAACGCAGTGAAATTCACAGACCGAGGCTTTGTCGAAGTTGAGTTGGCAGAGCATGTACAAAATGACAAAACCAAGCTGACCATCAGTGTGAAAGATACCGGTATCGGCATCAACCCAGACGCGCAGAAGCGTATCTTCAGACCGTTTGAACAAGCGGAGTCTTCCACGACTCGACGTTTTGGCGGCACAGGCTTGGGGCTTGCGATCGTGAAGCAGATTTCTGAACACATGGGTGGAGGCATTACAGTACAAAGCCAAGAGTGCATTGGTACTAAGTTTGTTGTGGAACTAGAACTTAATCCGTGTGAAGCGGGTGTTTTGGAATCAACCAATACACATAAACTCGATTGCCAAGGGTTACGCGCTCTTATCGTAGAAGATAACCGTACCAACACCATTATTATGGAGACCTTCTTACGTTCGAAAGGCTTTGTGTGTGTTTGTGTTGAGAACGGGCAGCAAGCGGTAGAGCAGGTAACGAAGCAAGAGTTCGATTTGGTCTTAATGGATAACCACATGCCAGTGCTCGACGGAGTGGGAGCCATTGCCGTGATCCGCTCTATGGATACGCCAGCAAGTTCTGTGCTGATCTTTGGCTGTACTGCCGATGTATTCAAAGAGACACAAGAGCGCATGCTTGACGTGGGGGCCAACCATATTATTGCTAAGCCTATTGTTGAATCTGAGCTTGATGATGCGTTGTACCGATACGCTTCAATGCTTTATCAGTATCAAGATAAGAAGGGTGCTGAGCAGCCCAAGCCACAAAACGCAGAGGCACTACTGCTGAACTTCTATATGGCGCTAGATGACGACAATTTGGAACAGGCAATGTCAACGCTCTCTCATATTTTTGAGAGTGTACAGCCAACAGTCTCAGACGAGCTAAACAAGGTTATCCAGCGTATCGAGGGTTATTTAAGTAAAGCGCTCGCTCCTGAACAAGAAGATATCGACAAACTGACTATGCTGCTCGCAGATCAATAGTCTATTCATTTCGACAAAGTGGTGCGGGCGTTTGTCTGCACTACTTTTGGCTTCTTTCCATCTTCCTAACTCTACAAACTTTGCGTTTACTCTGAATTTACTCTCCCAAGTAGCATAAGCTGATCTTTTTGAAATTCACTTACCAGATATTCCTCTGGTTTTTTGTGTTTTTGCGTGAGCTAAGTCGTTTATTGGTAAACAAATTACGTTTTTAAACTTCATTTTAGGTCGATTTAAGGCGGTTTTTACTGATTATGGTGAAAGCTGCTACTTTTAACCTTAAAGTTGGTTATTAATTTACAACTGATAATTAAAAACGGAATCATAAACTGAAAATCTTATGTTCTAATAGCGCCATTGACTGCTATGTGGTTTTAAATGCAGTAAATGATTTTATAGATGTCGTTTTTATTGGTATTTGATTTTAGAGGTTGTAAATGAAGTCTCGTGGACCATTTTGTATTCGCAATGCCGCAGCGGATACCTTTGCTATGGTGGTTTTTTGTTTTATCACAGGGATGATTATCGAGATCTTGATTTCGGGTATGACGTTTGAGCAGTCTTTAGCATCACGCACGTTGTCTATCCCGGTAAACATCGCGATTGCATGGCCGTACGGTATGTTCCGTGATTGGGTATTGCGCCAAGGTAACAAACTGTCACCTTCTTCGTTTATGAAGAACGTGTCTGACTTGGTGGCGTACGTATTGTTCCAATCTCCAGTCTACGCGGGCATTTTGTTAGCTGTAGGCGCGTCTACTGACCAAATCATCACGGCAGTAGCGAGTAACGCAGTTGTGTCTTGTGGTATGGGTGTACTTTACGGTTACTTCCTCGATCAGTGCCGCCGCTGGTTTCGCGTTCCTGGTTACTATCAAGAAGCATAATTGCCCCTGTTTTATGCAATTTAGCTAGATAGTGAGCAAACAAACGCAAAAGGGCGCTTTTTTTCGTGTTTAGCCTTGACCATCAGGCACATAATCATTAAATTAGCGCCTCGTTAGCCAATGATGCTAACCACAATTTGATTCGGTGAGTTGTCCGAGTGGCTGAAGGAGCACGCCTGGAAAGTGTGTATACGGCAACGTATCGAGAGTTCGAATCTCTCACTCACCGCCACATTCTAAGAGGTCTGATTTATCAGGCCTTTTTTCGTTTTTAAGGCTTATTGAGATAACGCTAGCCCACACTGGAGCTAACACATGTTATCGAATCAAAGGCTATCTTCTAGAAAATCACTTTACCTTATTACCAGTAGGACGGGTGTTTTTACGTTCCGCTGGAATCTTAGAGTTAATGGTAAACACCACCAGCCAACATTGAGTCTAAAAACGAGAGACTACCTCAAAGCGGTTAAGCTTGCGTCAGAAATAGCAATTCGCATACAGCAAATTACTCTCCCAACCTTAGAAGACATCAAGTCAATCTACAGTGACTTTAAAAAGCATCAAAACGAACATAACAATCTTTAAGTATTTTAGCGGCTTCTTCGAGCACTCGGTACCTCATATTCTTTTTGAGGTAACAAATTACCGAAGCAGGTAAATTGGCACATATCCAGCTTTCCAGTATCAGTAATGGAGTGAATTCACAGAGGTGAGATATACCTGATTAATTTTTGATTGTTCTGACTATACGCTCATACTGATTTTTTAGGGGGCTATCACACTCTATCATTCTTTTGACAACCATCACCGTCTTATGCAACAGGGTTGTATATCATTGTAAGTTAAAGATCTTTGATGGTATTGATAGGCTTTAGTTAGTGGACAATAGAATAGAAAACTCAATAAATATATTGAGATCTTGGCATTTAGTGGAGTTTTTTCAAGCCTACTCGGTGCCAGATAAAGACGACAGTAAAATTGCACCAGTAAATGTGTCCGCTCACGAGTTGCAGTCACATGGTAATTACCTACTTCCGTGGTTAAACTCCGCGGCTCGTGAGCAGCTCGGCCTGACTCCAGGAAAAAAGTGTGTTTATACCCTATACCTAGGATTGTTCGATAAATCGGCGATAGATAAAAAAGTTGCAGAGTATTTTTCTACCAACCGCCAGGAGGATTGCTTCTCTGAAGAGATAGAGCAAAGAAGAGATAATGAGGGAGCATCTTGCTTTGCTAAATTGATGTTGGATGAGTTCGGTACTCCTCGACTCGATACTTTTTCGATAAGTACGCTGCCTTGGGCTCTAGCAGAGTTACTAGGGGGAAGGGCTGGTCGTATATCTCAGGAACGATTTGATAGTCGGTGTGACGATCTTAACGAGTTTGTGGATCGCTGGGAAGCCACCTTGCCTAACCACCCTAGCTCAGAGGGTAGGCATACTCTTTGTGTGAAAAGCCTCATGAGTTTGGTTGAGGGGCTTTACCAATGGGCTGGTATTTCCAATCAAGATTTGTTGCTTTCTGAGAACTCAAAGGTTTACCCGTTTCAGATGGCTTTTTATGAGTATGAGGCGAAGTCAGACAATCTATTGGAGAACAAAAAGGCTCCAGAAAAAGTTGAAGACGATAACGAAGGTGCATCTAAAGAAGACGAATCTCAGTTACCTATTCTAAACAGTTTCTATATTCGAGATATAGAGCGGGCCATTAATGCGATTTCCACGGGTAGGTGCAGCCTGCCCCTTCAAACCTACTTGGGACAATCCAGCCATAAGCATGTCGATCTGTATACCAACGACTCGATACCGTTGATTCATAATCACTTGAACCCCAAAGAAACACCAGAAGGAAGGTGGCTGACAGAGCCTGCGCATAACATGTCTTTAATGCAGCAGTTCGCCATCAATACGGTATTCAAGGAGCTGAAAACAGGTGGAGTGATCTCGGTTAATGGTCCTCCAGGCACAGGTAAAACGACGTTATTGCGGGATATAATTGCGCAAAATATTGTTGAGAGAGCGAAAGTATTAGCTTCCTTTTCGAAAGCTAGCGATGGGTTAAGTCCAGAAGGGTTCCTTGTTAAAGAACTTACTGACTTTGAAATGGTCGTGGCGTCATCGAATAATGCCGCCGTTGAAAATATCTCAAAAGAGCTTCCTCAAGCAAAGTCGATAGCTGGCAGATACGCTGATACCAGTTTTTTTCGTTCTGTAGCAAATCAAGTTAGTGCTGATGAAAAGAAAGGTCGTTTACAACCTTTGGACGATAAAAAGCAGAGCTGGGGAAATATCTCTGCTGCCATGGGGGCTTATAAAAAGAGGCAAAGGTTTCTCGAACGCTTTTTCTTTAAATATCACTATGAAAAAGGCAATGAGCCAGCGGTTAGAGAACCTTCTTTGGACTTCTTGAATTTTTGGCAATATCGCTCAACTTATACCGGGCCTTCTTTTCACATTGCCAAAAGGACCTTTAACGATAAGTTATCTCATTTCTATGAGTTGAATGACAAGTTAGCCTATTTTGATAGCCTGCAAAAGACTTTCGATGAACATCAATTTGATGCTGATTTGCATCAAATGAACCTAGTTCTAAATGAGCTAGAAAACCATATTCATACGCTCTCTGTAGAGCTAGATGTTCTCAGTTCAACAAGGAGTGCTGAAGTGAGAAGGGAAGAGGAAATTTCTATTTCCCTTGAGCTATTGAAGGTTAACTCGCCTGGTTGGTTTAGTCGGTTCTTTAATACTAAGAAAAATAAACAATATAAAGCTTCACTATCTCAAAAACTCGGTGAGTACGAAAATGTCAAAAAATCCATTCGCTTGATTATTGGTAATGTTGATTCCAAAGAAATCGAGAGAAAAGGATGTACAAAGAGAATTTTACAGCAGCAGGTTGATATTCAATCTAAAGAACTAGAAAAAAAGGCGCTTCTAAAACAGTTAGATGCTTATAGAACTGAGTTTAAGGGTTATCACTTACCGGAAGTGACTGATGATATCGAGGGACATGATAGGCAGAGGCACGCATGCTGGCAGCACGAGACCATCAATGCACTTCGGTCTGATATCTACTCGGCTGCGTTACAGCTTCATGAGGCTTGGCTGATAGAAGCTAGTAAGCAAAGTACCTTCCGAACGCAGATAGTTAAAATCAATGATGTTGTATTAGGTAAGAATAGCGAAAATACACTGGCGATTTGGCAGATACTATTTATGTTTGTCCCCGTGGTTTCGACGACTTTTGCTTCATTGGGAAATATGTTTTCTAAGCTGCCGCCAGAATCTCTAGGTTGGCTAATGATTGATGAGGCAGGGCAAGCAGTCCCACAATCTGCTGTAGGTGGTTTGCTTCGTGCTAAACGAGCTGTGGTTGTTGGAGACCCTCTGCAAATTGAACCTGTGTTTACCTCTCCACCAGAGCTGATTGACTACTTAATGAGATCTAAGTTGCAAGAGAAATCAGAGAAGTGGGACCCTTGTATGTGGTCTGTTCAGACGTTAGCCGATCGCGTTAATCCATATGGTTGTATGATAGATATGGATGGTGAAGAACAATGGATAGGCATACCGTTATGGGTGCATCGTAGATGTATCGAGCCAATGTTTAGCATTTCGAATGAAATAGCTTACAACAAGCGAATGATACATGGCTCTGACAACGATAAAGACGTTGAGGCAAGAATTCATAAGGCTTTAGGGCATAATCGTTGGAACGATTCACAAGGAGATTGTGTTCTTAAACAATATAAACGTGAGTTGGGTGAAGATGTTAAAGCCCTTTTACTCGAATTAGCAGCGCACAATGGCGATTTAAGCAGCATCTATCTAATAACACCATTTAAAGCAGTAAAAAAAGAGTTGAAAGAAGATCTGAGGCGTAGCAAGTCAGAGCTGCTTAGTAACTCGAGTTGGAATGAAAAGGAGTTTAATCACTTTTTGAATAACAATGTAGGGACGGTGCACACCTTCCAAGGCAAGGAGAATGAGACCGTTATTTTGGTTCTCGGTTGCGACATTAAAAACAGTGGCGGGGCATCTTGGGCTTCTTCAAAACCAAATTTGTTGAACGTAGCGGTCACCCGAGCCAAAAAACACTTGTTTGTCATCGGCGATATTCAGGTTTGGTCCGACAAGCGCTATTTTGATAAAACATACAGAAAGCTGAATCACTTCAGTACGGATGCTTATTTGCAGGACGAGAGTCCCACACAATGCAAAGAGACATTGCTAACTCCCTAGTGTTTTAAACTCTGTAGTTACTGAATTATCAACATCGCGATGAGGCTATCGTTTAAGCAATCATCGTATTGATGGTTATGAAATGCTACTAATTGGACAAATCCCCACCAGCGAAAGCTGGTGGGGATTTGTATTTTTTCTATGCACTCAGTCTTGTATTGAGTTATCTCACATTGCCCATTCCTCAATTTTCCCATATTCTCTCACTATTAAAATCATCTATAGCATTCGTGAGAGTTAACACGCTGAAATGAAAGATCAAATATTAACCTTAAAAGAAGTGGCTGCTTACCTAAAACTCGCTGAGAAAACTACTTATAGATTAGCTAGTGAAGGCAAACTACCAGGCTTTAAAGTTGGCGGTTCATGGCGTTTTAAACGCGAAGATCTGGATGCGTGGATTGAAAGTCAAAAGGCGAACAAATGATACCAAACTATCAAGTCTTTATGCGCCCTTTCTTAGAGGTCGCAAAAGCCGCTAATGGCAAAGAGGTAAAGCTAAGAGATGTTATTAATCAACTAGCTGACTTATTCGAGCTTTCAGAGGAAGAACGAGATGAACGCTTACCAAGTGGTAAGCAAACCATACTAGATAACCGTATTGGCTGGGCTCGCACTTACCTGACAAAAGCGGGCTTATTAGAGGTAACTCGTCGAGCTCATTTTGTAATTACTGAGCGTGGTTTAAAAGCGATTAGTGATCCAACCACAGAGATAGACAACCAGTACCTTAAACAGTTTGATGAGTTTGTTGCATTTAAAGATCGAAAGGCTGAACAGTCAGACTCTACTTCAGCAGCAGAAAGCGACGCTGATAGTGTAACTCCTGATGAAGTCCTTAGAGCGGCCTACAAACAAATCAATAATGTTTTAGCTTCAGATATTTTGTCTCGAACACGTAAAGTTTCCCCTGCCTTCTTTGAGCAACTACTGATCGACCTGCTACTAGCAATGGGCTATGGCGGAAGTGATGAGGGTATGGCGCATACCCTTGGTAAAAGTGGGGATAATGGTGTTGATGGAGTCATCAACCAAGACCCTCTAGGTGTAGATCAGGTATACATTCAAGCTAAGCGCTATGCCGAAGGCAACAATGTAGGATCTAGTGAAATACGGGATTTCTTTGGGGCGTTGAACTTAAAGAAAGCGCAGAAGGGTATCTTTATAACCACTTCCGATTTTACATCCTCAGCCACACAAACGGCTAAAGATTTAGGTATGCGCATTGTGCTTATTAACGGTAAAGAGTTGGCTAAGTTGATGCTTCGCTACAACGTAGGCAGCCGAGACGAGCAAGTGCTTTATATTAAACGCATAGATGAAGAATTTTTTGAGGGTTAAGTACACCGTTTACTTAACCCTGATGACATAACAGGATTGTCCACATGAAAGACCTTGGAAAGTACAAAAAGCACAGTGACCTAGTTTGGAACATAGCCAACTTATTACGTGGCCCATACAGACCACCTCAATACCGTCGGGTGATGATTCCTCTAACAGTTCTGAAGCGCCTGGATAGTGTGCTTTTAGATACTAAGGCTCAAGTTTTAGCTCATCACCAAAAGCTTGTGGCTGCGGGTACTGAAGAAGAAACAATCGAAGAAATCATCAACCAGAAATTTGATTTGAAGTTCTTCAATACATCTGAATTTACCTTTAAAACGCTACTTGATGACCCTGATAAGTTGGCTGCAAACCTGAACAAATACATTGCAGGTTTCTCAAAGCGAGCTCGTGAGATTCTTGAAAAATTTAGTTTTGGTGAAGAAATAGAGAAGCTGGATGAAGCAAATCGCCTGTACGAAGTTGTGAAAGAAATGGCTTCTGACGATGTAGATTTTCATCCAGATACGGTTGATAACGTTGCAATGGGCCAGATCTTTGAAGATCTTGTGCGCCGATTCAACGAACAGGCCAACGAAGAGGCTGGGGACCACTACACACCACGTGAAGTGGTTAAATTAATGGTCAATCTCCTGTTTACTGGTGAAGAGCAATTACACAAGCCTGGGAAGGTTATTAAAATTTATGACCCTACGTGTGGTACTGGCGGCATCTTATCGGAAGCAGAGAGAACCATCATTGAGGACTTAAACAGAGACGCTAACGTTGAATTGTTTGGCCAGGAGTACAACGCTGAGTCTTACGCTATCTGTGGTTCTGACCTAATGATTAAAGGTGAAGATGTAAACAACGTTGTTTACGGTAATACGCTAGGTACTGGCAAGGTGAAAGAGGGTTTTGCTGATGGTGACGGGCATCCTGAAGAGCGTTTTCACTATATGGCGGCTAATCCACCATTTGGTGTTGAGTGGAAACCAGAAAAAGATACTGTGACGAAAGAACATGAACAGTTTGGTTTTAAAGGCCGTTTTGGACCTGGGCTGCCAAGAATCAATGATGGTGCTCTATTGTTTTTGATGCACATGATGGCAAAAATGGAACGACCACCAGAAACTTACACATTGCCGGAGCCAGGCGGCGTCGAAGGTGGTGAGGGTTCTCGTATTGCTGTGATCTTCAACGGTTCACCAATGTTTACTGGTGATGCTGGTGGGGGTGAAAGTAACATCCGTCGATACATCATTGAAAACGACATGCTTGAAACAATCGTAGGTTTGCCGGATCAGATGTTCTATAACACTGGTATCTATACCTATATCTGGATTGTAACCAACCGAAAAGCAAAGAATCGTCAAGGTAAAGTTCAACTAATCAACGCGACGGACTTTGCTTGGAAGATGAAAAAGAGCTTAGGTGATAAACGTAAAAAACTTGGTGAGGGGCCGATCGCAGGTAATACAGATGAGCCGGACCACATTGCAGAAATCACCAAAATCTATGCGGCTTTCAATGATGGCGAAACACGAACGTTAAATGAAATAGGCACCAACCTTGACAGCCCTAAAGACAAAAAGCGTAAGAAAGATAAGCCTATATTTGTAACCAAAATCTTTAATAACCAAGATTTTGGATACTTGAAAGTTACAGTCGAACGCCCGTTACGTCTTAACTTTATTGTAAATGATGAGCGCATCGAACAAGTTAAGCAAACGGCTTACTTCATCACTCTTGGTGAATCTAAAAAACGCAAAGATAAAACAAAAATTGCAGAAGAGATCGCCCTAGGTAAAGCTCAGCAACAAGAACTCTTGAGAGTACTTAATGAAGTAAAAGCTCTTTATGTAGATGGTGTGGTGATTAAGAATCGAAAAGTTATCGAAGAGCAGTTAAAAGGTGCATTTGCAACATCGGAGCTTAAATTTGATGCAGCGATGAAAAAAGCACTGCTTTGTGATGGTGTGCTTGGTGAGAAAGATCCAACTGCAGAGCCTTGCCTCGATAGCAAGAACCGACCAGAACCTGATGCGGATCTTCGTGATTTCGAAAACGTTCCTTTTCCAGGTAGTTTACTCATTAACGGTAAGCGTGATGAAGAAAATGAGTTGATTGATCTTCCACTACCGTTGGATTACGAGACCAAGAAAACTAAAGGTAAGGTTGATACAACTAAGCTGTTAGAACTGGTTAAAGAGCATTGTGAGGCGTTTCTATTAAAAGAAGTTTTACCTTATCGTGATGATGCTTGGATTGATCACAGCAAGCTTAAAGTTGGTTATGAAATTCCTTTTAATCGTCATTTTTACATGTATGAAGAACCACAAGACTTGAGAGTACTTGAAGAAGCTATCAGAGTTCTGGAGCAAGATATTGTTAGCATGATTAAGGGGGGACTCTAATGAATATCCCCAAGTATTCTGATAAAAAAAGCTCTGGCGTTTCGTGGTTGCCGAAGATTCCACAACATTGGGATATGATAAAAATTAGTCATATGGCCTTGTTGAAAAGTGGAAAAAATATCACAAGTGAGAATATTGACACAAAAGGAGAGTATTTAGTTTACGGTGGCAACGGTATCCGAGGTTATTATCACGACTTTACACATGACGGAGATTTTGTCCTCATAGGTAGGCAGGGGGCGCTGTGCGGAAATATTAACTACGCGTCTAGTAAGTTTTGGGCCTCTGAACATGCAATAGTGGTGAACCCAGATCGTGAAGTGAATATATTTTGGTTGGGAGAGACTTTACGTGTAATGAACTTGGGGCGGTTGTCTACCGCTGCAGCTCAGCCAGGTATTTCTGTTGATGTAGTAAAACAGCAAAAATTACCTTACCCGCCGCTTGAAGAACAGAACAAAATATCACTCTTCATTCGTGCGAAAACAAGATTCATAGACCAATTAATTGGAAGTAAAAAAAACATTATTAATAGCCTGATAGAGTCGCGGCGTTCACTCATAAATAAAGTAGTGATGGAAGGGATTGCTTCTGAAACAATCCGAAAAGAAACCGATTTAGATTGGTTAGGTGCTATTCCAGAGCATTGGAAAGTAAAGAGATTTCGACACTTATTTGAGTTCGGGCGTGGTTTAGGAATAACAAAAAAGGATCTCAAGGATGAAGGAATTCCATGTGTAAACTATGGTGAGATTCACTCGAAGTTTGGGTTTGAAGTAGACCCCGATAAGCATGTTTTAAAATGTGTAGAAGAATCATACATAGAGAGTGGATATGATTCTCTACTTAAAAATGGGGATTTCGTATTTGCTGATACATCAGAAGACTTAGATGGCGCAGGTAATTTTACTTATCTAAATAGTGAAGAGCCTACGTTTGCAGGTTATCACACGGTTATTGCGAGGCTTCAAACAGATGACTTACCAAGGTACCTAGCTTATTTATTCGAATCTGAAATGTTCCGATATCAGGTTCGAAAAAGTGTTTCGGGAGTAAAGGTATATAGTGTTACTCAGGCGATTCTGAAAAGTTGCTTCCTATGGTTACCTCCTAAAGATGAGCAGGCATCTGCAGTGACATTTTTGGATAATAAAATAAAGAAGATAGAGTCAATGATATCGGTAAATGAGAGAGCCATCGATAAACTATTGGAATACAGAAATAATCTAATTCTTTCTGTTGTGACAGGCCAAGTTGATGTCAGAAATATAGATATTCCAGCGGAGTAGCTAAGATGGCAGTGGATGCAAATAAGTACTTCAGGGGCTTACGCTCTTACCTTAATACGAATGCTTATGAAATCACTAAACGTGATAATGGGCGAATTGTATTGGAAGAAAAAATCTTCTTAGCCGGAGGGGCTGAGCGTAAGCAGAAGGTTCGACTTGGATTCAGTGGTGAGGTTATCGCTTTGAAGCTTGATCGCAAGAATCAAAGAGGAAACACCGATCCACTATTTCACTTCCTTGAAGATGACGCTAAACCTTGGTCAAAGCGTTGCGACTTCGTCATTTTTCAACTTTATAGAAATAAACTGTCTGTTTACTGTATAGAGTTCAAGTCCTCAACTTTGCCAGATAGCTTAGTGGACCAACTGGCGTCTACGGAATCTTGGTGTAAGGCCGTTCAGTCAATAATTAGTTTATACACCAATGAGAAAAAGCGACTGCACTTAAGAAAGTTTGTTTTCTCTTGTATGGATGATCCAAGCCGCTTTGTTGACGATGAAGGTTATATTAAACGCGATCATAGTGTTCGCCATTATCATTACGATGATCTAAACGGCATGAAATTAGAAGAATTAGATAACCAGTGCCCTGTGTTGGTTGGGTAAGGAATGACATGAAAAAACATACCGAAGCACGTTTTGAAGATGCGATTGAAGCTTGTCTTGTTGATGTACACAAGTATGAACAAGGACAAAGTTCAGATTTTGACACTGAAAAAGCCTTAGAGCCTAAGCGGGTAGTTCGGTTCATACGTGAAACGCAAAAGAAAGTATGGGCAAGTCTAGAGGCTATTCATGGTGATGGATTAGAGACGCTTATAGTCGATACGCTGAGCAAAGAATTAAATACAAGGGGAACGCTTAAAGTACTTCGCCATGGATTTAAGTGCTTTGGTAAGAAAATTCGAATGGCGTTCTTTGCCCCGAATAACCATAAGAATGCTGACACCTGGGAGCTGTATGGAAAGAATATCCTGAGTGTTACGAGGCAGTTGTACTATAGTTCTGCTCATCGTAACTCTCTAGATATGGTTTTGTTTTTAAATGGTATCCCTGTAACGACTCTGGAGCTGAAAAATGAGCTGTCTGGGCAAGATGTTGAGCATGCCAAGCGTCAATATAAAAATGACCGTGATCATAAAGAACTAATCTTCGAGTTTAAGAAACGTACATTGGTTCATTTTGCTGTCGATACGCAGTTAGTGTTTATGGCGACTCGACTAAGTGGTAATAAGACGTTTTTCTTACCATTCAATAAAGGGTGCAATAGTGGCGCTGGTAACCCTGTATCTGAAAGTGGTGGCTATAAAACGGCATATTTATGGGAGGAGGCGCTAGGTCGAGATAGCTTCCTTGATATTCTTGGCCGTTTTATGCACTTGCAAGTAGAAGAAAAGCGGGTGTTAACTGATAAAGGCATTAAGAAAATCACCAAAGAAACGATGATTTTCCCCCGTTTTCACCAACTTGATGCCGTAAGAAGCTTAGTTTCTCATGCTTATGAGTCAGGACCTGGCCGTAACTATCTTGTAGAGCATTCTGCTGGTTCTGGGAAATCAAACTCTATTGCATGGTTAGCCCATCGCTTGAGTAGTCTTCATAACGAACAAGAGCAGCGAATTTTCAACTCTGTCATTGTTGTCACTGACCGACGAGTTTTAGATCAGCAACTTCAGAACACCATTTACCAGTTTGAGCATAAGCAAGGGGTTGTTCAAAAAATAGATGAGGATACTCGTCAGCTTGTTAAAGCTTTAGTTGATGGCACTCCTATAATCATTACCACCTTGCAAAAATTTCCGTTTGTTACTGAAACCATTGAGAAGTTAAATGAAGAACAAGGTCTCGAAGAGGGTTTAAAGTTCAGTACTGAAGGCAAGAATTTTGCGGTAATTGTTGATGAAGCACATAGTTCGCAATCGGGCGAAAGCGCTATGGAGCTAAAAGGTGTTCTAAACCGTGATGGTATTCAACAATCTGCTGCTGAATATGCCGTAGAAAATGATTTTGGAGACGAAGATTCTGACAACTTTGAAGACGTTTGTCGTGAAATGATGAAGCGCGGGAAGCAGCCTAACATCAGCTTCTTTGCTTTTACTGCAACACCTAAATATAAATCAAAGCATGTTTTCAATGAGCCAGACCCTAAAACGGGAAAGGTGCCTTTTCACAAGTACTCAATGCGTCAAGCAATTGAAGAGAAGTTTATCCTTGATGTTCTGAAGCATTACACAACCTATACAGCGTACTTTGGTATGGCGAAGTCTTCCGAAGAAGATCCCCATGTTGAAAGGAAAAAAGCAGCCCTAGCGCTAGCACGTAACTTGAATCGTCACCCTACAAATCTTTATCAGAAGACAGAGGTGATGGTTGAGCACTTTAGACAGCATGTTCGCCACAAAATTGGTGGTAGAGCTAAAGCTATGGTTGTAACGGGCTCTAGACTTCAAGCTGTGGATTATAAGAAACAGTTTGATAAGTATATAAAAGAGAAAGGATACACTGACGTGAAGTCGTTAGTTGCTTTCTCTGGCACAGTTACCGACCCGAAGGTGCCTGATAAAGAGTACACCGAAGTTGGTTTAAATGGTGGTATTAAAGAGAGTGAATTGCCAGAGCAATTTGATACTGACGAATATCAAGTATTACTGGTGGCAGAAAAGTATCAAACTGGTTTTGATCAACCTCTACTTCACACCATGTATGTCGACAAAAAGTTGTCAGGTATTCAAGCTGTTCAAACACTATCTCGCTTGAATCGAACATGTGCAGGGAAAGAGGACACCTTTGTTCTGGATTTTCAGAACAAGCGAGAAGATATATTTAGAGCCTTCAAAGACTTCTACGAAGATATAGCATACGAAGAGTTGACGGATGCTCAGCATTTGTATCGTCTTCAAGACCAAATTGACGAGTCTGGGATTGTCTTCACCAGTGAAGTCGAAGAGTTTTGTAAGGTGTACTTTCAGCCTAAACGACAAGAAAGCAAGCAGGATCACGCCAAGTTTAATAGCATATTAGATAAGGCGATTGAACGATTCAAAGAGCTAGAGGAAGAAGAACAAACAGAGGTTAAAGGCTTACTTGTTGATTTTCGAAACATGTATAGTTTTCTGTCTCAAGTTATTCCTTACCAGGACTCTGATTTAGAGCAATTGTATACTTATGCTCGTTTCTTGTTGACGAAGCTACCAAGGAAAGCCAGTGGTACTGATTATCATGTCGAAGATGATGTAGAGCTTCAGTACTACCGATTACAAAAGATCAGTGAAGGTCAAATAGATCTAAATACAGGAGATGCGAAAGCGCTTAAAGGCCCTTCTGATATTGGTACTGGGCAACAAGGAGAAGAGCTAATTAGGTTATCCGAATTAGTTGATTTGCTTAATGACCGCTTTGGTACGGATTTTAATCAAGCGGATCAGTTGTTCTTCGACCAAATTGAGCAAGAAGCTGTTGGGAGTGAGAAGCTGAGAATGGCTGCTGCTGTAAACTCGCTAGATGACTTCCGGTATGTGTTTAAGAAAGCGTTCAGTGGCTTAGTTATAGACCGAATGGATGGGAACGAAGAAATCTTCAATAAGCTCATGGGAGATGTCGAGTTTAGAGATCTCGCATCTGAGCATTTATTACATAAGGTTTATCACTCGTTGAAGTCTGACGTAGCTCAAACTAGCAAGCCATTACCGCTTAATTTTGGTAACAAGCAGCTTTTTCAGACCCCGCAACTTGAAAAACTTGATGCGATAACTAAGTTAGCCACCATAACTATCACTACGGATATCCCATATGTTGATGATATCGTTAACTTAAGCGTTCTGGGGCACGCTCGTGAGCTAAGAGAGTTGGGGGTTGTCACTCCAAAACAATTAGAGGCTTATTTTGAGTTAACTGCAGAACTTTCGGATGCGTTTAAAGGTGTTGACGTTCCATTTATAGATTCAGTTGATTCAAACTCTAACAGTCTACTCTGGTCCCTATCTTCAGTTACAGAAGGCAGTTCAATAGTTGAAATTGCTTTGAGCTACTATCAACCTGCATTAGAAATGGCTGAAGTAGCTGTTGATATTGGCTCTGGTGCTTTAACAGTAGCTGAGAATGGTCTAACACTAGCTGGAGCAGCCGCGTTGCTGCAAAAACCATATAAAGCCATTAAGCAAAAGTTAAGTAAAAAAATGATAGAAGCTGAGTTAGATGATGGAACTGACGAAGCTGAAAAGAAAGGCTCAGTAATCATCACGGAGTTCAATTTTCAGGATGAACTAAAAAAGCGCTCCTGATTAATTGAGTATTGAGGTCATGGTAAGCCAACTTATCGAGTGTGATGGTGAAGCTATCGTCTTTCAGTTAAGCATCTGCCTAGCCTTTGCTAAAAGTAATGCTTAATGTAATGCTTTTTTATTTTTGCACATTGAAATTGCCTAATTTTCATATAATTATGATGTTAAGTGGGATTCATCACTCCCGCCACATTCAAAACCCCAGCAGAAATGCTGGGGCTTTTTCGTTTCTGAATGTCTTTGTCGAAGCCTGAAAAATATTCTGGGTGAGCCTGTACTAAGTGCATGTTTATAGTGAAGTAGAACTGTTTCGAGATCTATAAAGCGTAGCGTGTTCAAGAAGGTGCTCGTCAGTCAGTTCAGCCCGTATATCAATATTTTCTAGCGGTTGTTTTGGTGTTCAGTAGAGAAACACTTTCAGTACTTCACTGGTTTCTTGATTGATAACATCGATTTTGACTCTACGGTAACCGTCTGATTCATGAATGCGCTCTAACTCGTCTATCTCAAGTGTTGTCATCAACTAAACACGTTCAACCAAGCCGAATTTTTTGAAAAAATCGGATAGGTCGAGTGTTGCTAGGTCTTTAAATTCACCAGCGTCGTAGAAGCGACCTTTACAAGTCGGGCAGCTTTCAAACCAGATATGTGGCTGTTTAGGGTCTACTAAACGAAGCAATTGATTATTTGGACAGACTGGGCAGTCGATATGGTCAATAACATTAAACGCTTTACCGATTTCTTCATCCCCAGAATCAATCACATCTGCTAAGGGTTTCATTGCCTCCACTTCGTAAGCGTCTATCCATAAGCCTTTACATTCTGTGCATCGTTCGACATCACCTAGCGGAGTTTGAAGTTGTTCAAAGTCAGAATTACATTTCGGACATTTCATTTGGTTTTCCTTTTTATTTTCTAAAGTGAAGTGGGAGTAGTGGCTCCGTTTCACTCTGAGTACATGTCAAAACGTAAGCCTTAAATGCCATACGTTCTGAATCTTCTAATATTATTTAAATCGTTTTCTTAGCCACGACGAGTCCATGATTGCTTGAGCCTAATAAGCTACTTTGTCGGCATGTATTTAAGTGGTATTCCAACCATGTTTGATATTGCGAAGGCGTAAAGCTATTAATGCCTTCCGAGATATAGCGACCAAAGCCATCGGTAGCGGCATGGTCGATAATGTTGAAAGTATGCGAGCGCAACAAATGCTCAATTTCTTCAGGAGAAGCAAAGTAGCCAACTCTGAAAAAACGATCTGCCTCAGACGCTGTAACTGTGCCATTTGTATGAAGCTCAGATAAGGTCGATGGAGTTACGAGGTGAGGAAATTTTTGAGCGAATAGTCCTGCGACGAAGAATCTAGAAATATACGCTACCGCTAAGATTCCATTTGGCTTTAGGATGCGCTTTGCTTCACTGATTGCTTGATCGCGTTCATTCTTGGTTTTCAAGTGATACAGAGGACCAAGTATTACGCAAAGGTCTTGTGAGTCGGATTCAATAAACGGGACGTGACAAGCACTGCCTAGATGGATATCTATGGGTAAGTCCTTTCTTTCCGCATTCTTTTTCAAGATCTCTACTTGGTCTGGAACCAGCTCTACCGAGGTTACGTTACAACCCATCTTTGCGAAGCTAAGAGAATAGCGACCTGTTGCTGCTCCAAGTTCACATACATTAGCACCTGACTTTAAATAGGGAGCGAGTAGATGCATTGTGGTATCAAACTCTATCTTCGTAATGTTCTGACGGGTAAGTCGAGAGTCTTCATCTGCTCCAGTATATTGAGCAATCAGTTCATCCATTAATATTAAGTCCTTAACCAGTTATCACTTGCTTTCTAATTCGATCGAGAACAGTTTCATCTTTGCCGAATGTCACGCTTTTGAATGATTCAATTTGCTCAGAAACGCATTGCTTATTTCAATGTGTTAAAAGGTATTGAAAAGTTATTTGAATTAAAAGAGGTAGCGCGTCGAAGTGAGACGAGTAACCGCACAATCCTATAAATTTGAAAAACATAGAAAAGACAAAAGATAGCTCGGGTTGGAAGAGGGGAATGAAAGGAAGGCCGATCGCTGTTTTTGTTAGGAACGATCAGAGAGGATCAAATGAAGCTTGCTCAATTGAACATTGCGTTGTCAAAGTATCCGCTGGATGCACCGGAGATAAAAGATTTCGTCGATAATCTCGACTTGGTAAATGGCATAGCGGAACAGAGTGAAGGCTTTGTTTGGCGACTCAAAGACGAATCCGGTGATGCGACCAATATTAAGCTATTCGATGACCCTAATATGATTATTAATATGTCGGTGTGGGATAACGTGGATGCGCTGAAGAACTTTATGTTCCGAACCCATCATCGTGATTTCATGCGTCGTAAGGGGGAATGGTTTCATCGCTTGGCTGAAGATACCTACGTATTGTGGTGGGTTGAAGACAATCATCAGCCCACGCCTGAGGAAGCTCTAGAAAGGTTACAACATCTGCGTGAAAACGGAGACACACCATACGCGTTTACCTTTAAAACGAACTTTACAGCTAAAGATTTGGGCGAGTAATACAATGAACCAAGATGGTAAAAAGCAACTGGGCAGTCATCGGCGTAAAGCTGCTTTGAGTTTTTGGCAAGTTGTAGGATTCACCTTTCTGCCTATTGTCATCGGCTATCAAGTCTTATGGAGTCGATACTTTGCCAACGCTTCTCAAGAGTTTTGGACAAATGGGATGTATCACAACGCATTGCTTGTTAAGTTAAGCAGCGAGTTGCTTATGTATTTGTTTATGCTGTGGTATTTAATGTTCAAGACGTCTTCTAAATATACGATCAGCAAGCCTATAGTGAATAGTATTTTCCTTATTATCATTCTTTATACCAGTTACGGACTATTAATAGAGTTATATTCAATATAACTTTTAGTTTTTAATTAATTTGTTTTCTTATATATATCCAAATTGGAAAGGTCATCTTTCCTTGTCTGTTTTTTATTATCTCTACTACTATGAAAATGAAGTTTGAGTAGAAACGTTCTCAAATTATTAGAAGTAAAATATTTTAGAAAAAGATTAAGAGAGAGGGTATTTATGAAAAGACTGATAATCCTAAGTCTCGCAATTTGTTTTGGCAACGCAGCTGTCGCGGGTGAAGGCACATACACTGGTACGATTGATATGACTATGCCGGAAGGCAATCAAGTACAGTATGAGCGTGTTCAACCAGAAATGACGCTCAAAGGTCGAAATGACTCACGCGCTGGTGGCTCAGTGACCCGAAGTGAAGTTGATGAATCTCAGCCAATTGAATTGAGAGGCCGTAGTTAACCTTTCATCGTATATTCAATAAAGGTGGTTGTTTAAATATAACCACCTTTACTCTTCCTAATTAAATAATGTTCTTGAGTTCTATAGAAAGTGAATACGCTTCTTTTTATTTAAATACTCATTAATTCACTCAACCAAGAACCATTATAGAAATAATATTATGAAGATAAATAAATCTACACTAACGCTTGCGATGGTGGTCGCCACATCATCGGTTGCAGCCCATGCGGCCTCTAAACCTAACATGCTGGTTATTTTTGGGGACGATGTCGGTTACGGCAATATTTCTGCATACAACCAAGGCATGTTGGGTTATGAGACGCCTAATATTGACCGTATTGCTCAAGAGGGCGCTTTATTTACCACTTACTATGCACAACAATCTTGTACCGCAGGACGCAGTACATTTATCACAGGTCAGATGCCAGCTCGTACTGGTTTGACGAAAGTAGGTCTACCTGGTGCGGCGCAAGGCATGCAAATGCAAGATATCACCATGGCAACAGCGCTAAAAGACATGGGCTATGCCACGGGGCAATTTGGTAAAAACCACTTAGGTGACAAAGACGACATGTTGCCAACCAATCATGGCTTTGATGAGTTTATGGGGAACCTGTACCACCTAAATGCAGAGGAAGAGCCAGAGAACCCAGACTACCCGAAAGATCCCGAGTTTCGTAAGAACTTTGGCCCGCGTGGTGTAATTCACTCTTATGCGGATGGCAAGATTGAAGATACAGGGCCGCTCACCCGCAAACGCATGGAAACGGTCGATGAAGAGACCCTTGATGCCGCGATGAACTTCATGGAGCGTCAGGTCAAAGCCGATAAGCCATTCTTCTTATGGTACAACGCAACGCGCATGCACATCAGCACTCACGTGAAAGCCGAGCACCGCACAACAGGGCTTGGCGAATACGCAGACGGCATGGTTGAGCACGACAACATGGTTGGGGATTTGCTCGATAAGCTCGATGACTTGAAGATTGCGGATAACACCATTGTGATTTACACCACGGATAATGGCCCAATGAATGCGACGTGGCCAGATGCGGCATTTAGCCCATTCCGTGGCGAGAAGAACACCGGTTGGGAAGGGGGCTTCCGAGTACCAGCAATGATTCGTTGGCCTGGTCATATACAGCCAAACACCAAGCTGAACGACATGTTCGCGAGTGAAGACTGGTTCCCAACGCTACTATCCATTGCAGGTAATGACACCATCAAGCAGGATTTGTTGAAAGGATATAAATCGTCTTCTGCTGATCAGACATACAAAAACCACCTTGATGGCTACAACCAAGTTGATTTTATTACGGGTAAAACAGACAAATCAGCGCGTGATGAGTTCTTCTATTGGTCTGACGATGGTGAGCTGCTTGCTATGCGTGATAAACGATTCAAGATGCACTTCAAGATCCAAGAACACGAAGGCTGGGATGTTTGGACTAAAGAGCTGACTAACTTGCGCATTCCTATGATCTTCGATCTTCAAGTCGATCCACTTGAGAAAGGCGATCAAGGTTTTGGCTACAAGAAATGGCAGTTTGAGCATGTGTTCTTGTTGGTTCCTGCCCAACAGAAAGTCGCAGAGATGTTGAAATCATTTAAAGAATTCCCTCCTCGACAAGAGATCCCAAGCTTCTCAGTCGACAAAGTAATGGAGCAAATGACCAACCTTCGTAAGTTGGAAGAAGCGAAAAGCTAGCAATCACCTCTATTAAAGCAAAGCCAGAGCATGACTCTGGCTTTTTTGGTTCCAAACTTAACGTTTTATAAATGTTACTTACTCTATTTATTGAAAAATGACATGTTACGAGCTTCATTGATCAGCAACCTTTTGATTAAAGGTGTGAGAAGTTCACGATAGGGAAATGAGATGGACATCGTTGTAGGAATGATCATGACTGCAATTATCGTAGTCGGTTGGGCCTTACCCTTTATGTTAATTACCACCTCTCGACAAACGGGAAGACCTGAAAAAGTCTTGTGGGTTTGTGCGTTGTTGTTTTTGTCGTGGTTCTGCTGGGTTATTTATTTGCTTGTTGCACCACTCAAACCGATTCACGAAGAGGATTGGGAGGGGAAATGAGCTATCTTTTATCATTCATGCGTTTCCTTAACCCTAATTACACCAAAACACACCTCTACTTGGTGACGTTAATCTTACTCTCCATTGTTGGTCTGATCGTCTATCAAGTTAACTCAGAGCCAGCCGAGGAAGAAGTTAAGTACTATAAAGGAACGGTCACACACGCATCAGTTGGTGTGGTGGTTTTTGATGTCCCGCCTGAAGGATTTATTGTCTCGTCTGGCAGCTATTACGATCTAGAAATCCACCCGAATGGATTGATTGTGGAAGCACTGGCTGACTCTGGCACCGCAGGCGGATTGCTCAATCAAGAGGTGAAGTTTGGTGTGATCTTCGCAACAGGCAGACATGTTGCTGCGCCCTATAAATTGGTTTATCTAGAGCAAAATCGACAGGTAATCCTTTCTTTGGAAGAGGGCTTGGATAGCCGTTTTAGTTGGCTCCATCTGTGCTTGACTGTATTTGCGCTACTCGCATTGATGTTACGCGTTAGTCGCATGACATTTCATTAGTTCTCGTTTGAACCCACCTCACATTTATCTGCTTAATCCTCTCAAATGATGGTTTCTTGCTCATATGCAACATCATTAGCTTCATCAATGAAATAGCGGATCAGATTTACGTCTTTGAGAACGTGAATCATGTTTAGATTTCGCTGTTTCATTCACCTTGCAGTGGATTCCAGCCATTATCCCACTTTGAACTTGTTCTCCGGATACGCGGTTTATTTACCGATAGTTACCAGTAACATGTTACCGGTAACTTGGTTGTTGTGTTCGATTTTGTTGATTCTCATTTGAAGGTTCGCAGCAAGAAAACAACCTCCCTACAGGTTGATGAATAATAATTGGAGTGAGAAAGATGGCGAAAGATTACGGCATCATTGCTCGTTCAGTACTAGAGAAACTGGGCGGTGCAGAAAACGTAGTGGCACTAACACACTGCATGACGCGATTGCGTTTTGTATTAAGCGATGAAAGTAAGATAGATGCAGAAGCACTGAAGGGCATCAAAGGCGTGATGGGCGTGGTTCACAATGGTGACAAATGTCAGGTCATCATTGGCAATAACGTCTCTTATGCTTACAAAGAAGTGATGGCGTTGTGCAACCTTTCTTCATCAGAATCGAGTGAACCAGAGAAAAAGGTCAAGCTTACTCCAAAAGTGATTGGCGCTAAGATTCTTGATGCGTTGGTCGGCACGATGTCGCCACTGATTCCGGCGATCATCGGTGGCTCAATGGTGAAGCTGCTGGCTATGGTTCTTAAGATGACAGGCTTGCTTGATGATGATTCTTCAACACTGATCATCCTCAATGCGATTGGCGACGGTGCGTTCTTCTTCCTACCCGTTATGGTTGCCGCGTCTGCTTCAATTAAGTTCAAAACCAACATGTCCCTCTCCATCGCGATTGCGGGCGTGTTGATTCACCCGAACTTCATGGAGTTGATGGCGCACGCGGCTGATGGCAAGCACGTTGACTTCTTCAGCATTCCAATCACTTCGGTGAAATACACTTATACCGTTATTCCTGTGTTGGTGATGACTTGGGCGCTGTCTTATATCGAACGTTGGGTTGATAGCATCACTCCTGCTGTGACGAAGAACTTCCTAAAACCGATGCTGATCGTATTGATTGCAGCACCGCTTGCGATCGTTTTGATTGGTCCATTAGGTATTTGGATTGGTACTGCGCTTTCAGCATTGGTTTACACCATTCACAGCACACTAGGTTGGTTGTCGGTTGCGATCATGGGTGCACTTTGGCCACTATTGGTTCTGACCGGTATGCACCGCGTATTTACGCCGACCATCATTCAAACCATTGCTGAAACTGGCCGTGAAGGCATGGTTATGCCATCGGAAATTGGTGCCAACATCGGTATGGGTGGCGCTTGTCTTGCGGTTGCATGGAAAACTAAAAACCGCGAACTAAAACAAACCGCGAGTGCGGCGGGGGCGTCTGCAATTTTTGCGGGTATCTCAGAGCCTGCACTTTACGGCGTGCTTGTTCGTCTGAAACGACCACTTATCGCGACCATGATCACTGGTTTCATCGTTGGTGCACTTGCTGGCATGGCGGGACTGGCGAGCCACTCAATGGCAGCACCTAGCTTGTTCACCAGTGTGCAGTTCTTTGATGTGAACGACCCGATGAGTATCGCTTGGGTATTTGGTCTGATTGCACTGTCGATTGTGCTTTCTTTCGCTCTGACTTTAATCCTTGGGTTTGAAGACATCCCGAACGATGAAGACGAAGAAGGCGAAGCTATCGCGAATAAAGACGTCGCAAATAAAGAAAAAGCCGAAGAACAAGAAACGGTGTTAGAGCCTGCAAAGCCAGCTTCCGCATAACCAAGATTTGAATAATTGATAGAGCCTCGTTTGCCGGTGGCTCTATGTTAAGAGGTAAATAAGATGTCTAAATCTGTGTTTCCAGAAAACTTCCTATGGGGTGGGGCAATCGCAGCAAACCAATCTGAGGGTGGATACCGAGAAGGAGGCAAAGGACTCACGACCGTGGATATGATCCCTTATGGTGACAACCGAATGCCAATCAAACTCGGCCTTGTCGATTCGGTGGAATTGAGCGAAGAAGAGTTTTACCCAAGCCACCAAGCCATCGACTTTTATCACCGTTATAAAGAAGATATTGCGCTTCTAGCGGAGATGGGGTTCAAGACCTTTCGCATGTCGATCGCATGGAGCCGAATCTTCCCGAAAGGCGATGAACTAGAGCCAAACCAAGCCGGCATTGATTTCTACCGCAGCGTATTTGAAGAGTGCCACAAGTACGGTATTGAGCCGCTTGTCACACTGTGCCATTTCGATGTGCCAATGCATCTGGTGAACGAGTATGGCTCTTGGCGAAACCGAAAGATGATTGGCTTTTTTGAACGCTACGCAAGAACCTGTTTTGAAGCTTTTGATGGGCTAGTGAAATACTGGCTGACGTTCAATGAAATCAACATCCTTCTGCATAGCCCATTCTCAGGTGCGGGTTTGTTGTTCCAAGAGGGTGAAAACCGCGACCAAGTGAAATATCAAGCCGCGCACCATGAGCTTGTTGCAAGCGCGCTGGTGACTAAGGTTGCTCATGAGATCAATCCAGAGAACCAAGTTGGCTGCATGCTCGCGGGGGGTAACTTCTACCCATACAGCTGCAAGCCGGAAGATGTGTTCACCGCGATGCAAAAAGATCGTGAGAACCTGTTCTTTATTGATGTTCAGTCTCGTGGTTATTACCCATCTTACGCACAGAAAGTATTTGATGAAAAAGGCGTGAAGCTGGATATCCTTGAAGAAGATTACGAGACGCTGAAACATACAGTCGATTTCATCTCATTCAGTTACTACGCCTCACGTTGTGCATCGGCAGAGATGAATGCCAATAACACCAGCGAAGCCAACGTAGTGAAGTCGATTAGGAACCCACACTTGCCTGCTAGCGATTGGGGTTGGGTGATTGACCCGCTTGGTCTGCGCATCACCATGAATACACTTTATGACCGATACCAAAAGCCATTGTTCTTAGTAGAAAACGGTCTGGGCGCAAAAGATGTACCGGATGAAAATGGTGAAGTACAAGATGATTACCGTATTGATTATCTGCGCCTACACGTAGAAGCCATGGCCGATGCGATTACCGATGGTGTTCCGCTGATGGGCTTTACACCGTGGGGTTGTATCGATTTGGTTGCGGCATCAACAGGTGAGATGAGTAAGCGCTATGGCTTTATCTATGTGGACAGAGATAACCTAGGCAACGGCACACTAAACCGCACTCCGAAGAAGTCTTTCCATTGGTATAAGCGTGTCATTGCGTCTAACGGTACAGAGCTTTAATCAAAAAGAAGTACGCCCTTAATCTTAAATGCTTTTCCAAAGAAGGATGGCTAAGTTATGAGGGCGTTTTTTGACAAATCTACTCGATAAGGTGAGCAATACCCTTTACCATAATGGCAAATTCATTAGCTCGTAATTACTTATGTCTCTACCTCCTTGCCCAAACTGTAACTCAGAATACGTTTACCCAGACCAAGACCAGCTTGTTTGCCCAGAATGTGCCTACGAGTGGAACCCGACTCAGGCGGCAGACGAAGATGCCGTAAACGTGAAAGATGCCAACGGCACGTTGCTGCAAGAAGGTGATAAGATCACTTTAGCGAAAGACTTAAAAGTAAAAGGCAGTTCGTTGGTACTTAAGATCGGCACCAAAGCGGTGATTCGTCGCATTAAAGACGGCAAAGATCATCAGCTCGACTGCAAAGTTGATGGCGCTGGCGAGATGATGGTGACGGCGCAGTTTGTGAAGAAGGCGTAATTACTCAACGCCTTTGAAAATGAGAGAGCCCCAACCAAATGTTGGGGCTTTTGCGTTTATTGCTGTCGGCACTTATCTGACGAAGTTCTGCAATCCCGCCACACTGGCAAAGTTATAGAGAATAAAACCCGATGCCACCATGGTGACTGCCAAAACGAGGTTAAGCGTATCGCTCAAGTTGGCATTAGGTTTGATGCTGTGGTTTTTCATTTGGCGTTGAATCGTTAAAGCGTTGAACACCAATATCGAGTTGGTCATTGCCGTTCCTAAAGCCATCACGAATGTCGCGACCATACCCCACATTAAGCTGCCTAGCATGTTAGAGAGAAATAGAACTAACACTGCACCAGTACAAGGGCGAAAGCCAATAAGCAGTAGTGCTTTCCATGAAATATTGCCATTAGAATCTGCGGAATCATCATCTTCTTGAGATGGTGTTTGCTTGATGCGGCGTTTAACCACAGACGCAAACTCTTTCAACGCCAATAAGATAATAAACACCGCACAACCTTGAGTCAGTAGACGAACATTATCGGAAAGGCTGAAAGCAAACTGCTCGGCAATCTTGGCGGTAATCACGAAAAGAATGCACGCGCTCGCGGCTTGTAATGCGGCAATAATCGCGACCAATACAAGCGCTTGTCGACGACGGTAGCCATGAATCAGGCTCATTGACGTCACTGCTGTTTTGCCGTGTCCAGGGGCAACCGAATGCAGCAAACCATACAGAAAACTGAAGCCCAACAAGTACCAACCGTACAACAGTTGCCCTTGACTGATGAGCATCAGATATTCACTGAGCGAGTTTACCGTGTCACGTTGAAGCCGAATCAACTGCATCCAGTAAGCAGGAAAGTGATTCCAAATATGCAGAGCAGTGGCTAATAGCACTATGCTAAACACAGCGAACAGAGCACGTTTGAAGACTGGCGAGTTTCCCATTAGTTCTCCTCCGGATCACAGGTGAAGAGGGCTTTTTGGGTAAATAGCTGACCGAGTTCGTTATCTGGATCGGCATCAACAGAGAGTGACATCGCGTAAGTCACTTGCTCAGGTGTTGGGTTTGGTTCAACCACGTCGATATGACAACGATCAGAGTAAGGCTTATTGATGGTGATGGCGTGCTTATGTTCCCAACTCATATCTACGAAGTAGCTTGGATCAAAGATAAGCAGGCGTAGATCTGGCGTGTAGATACTGGTGGGTTTAGCGAGTTCAAGATTGAACTTCAATGTTGCTTTTGCGCCATTCATCTCGATAGACCCTTCTTCCACCATCTTGTAGCGAATCGGTTCATCGTCGGCATAAAAGTAGGTGAAGTAATGGCTTGATAACAGGTTGTAAATCACCTGACTAGAGAGTGTCGAAAGTACTTCATCTCGATTTTCGTCGGTGAGCTTTTCTCCCGCGAGCATGTAAGCCGTGGTCATGGCGTCAAACTCCCAGTTCATTGAGAGTGATTGAATCTTATCTTCTTTGATATTGATTTTGGTTTCCATCGTCACCCAAGAATGAGGGTGGGCGTGGACAAAACAAGAAAACAGCAGCGAGAAAGTAGTAAGAGTAAGGCGTAATCTAGAAAGAGAAAACGATCCAAAAATGGACATCCGATTACCTATGTGTGAAGCAATATGAAAAGTGGAAATTGTTATAACATAACATTTTGGTGATTTGAACGCGGTTGATTTTTTATCACTAAATTTTATAAGGATTTGCCTGTTTGAGGAGAGATGGCTAGGTTTGATGAATATGTATCGAAAGTAAGATTAATTCTCATTATTTTTCAAACTTGAGGTGTTAACTTGATCTAGATAAAGATTTAGCACGCAATGCGGTGTTACATTTCGCCCCATCATCATCACTGAGATGTGGAATTTGAACTACTTTTCTCGCTTTACCAACAATGTGCTGTTAATGCTCGCACTGCTCATGCTGCCTGCCGGCTTGAGTACGTTGTCGATCGTGCACGATTTGGAAATGGAGCCAGAAACGCATCTTCAACATCAGTGCGAAATCTATGACGCGATTCAAACGGCTGTTCACAGCAGCGATTTTGAATTGCCTGTCGTCAATCAAACCCCAGAATATCATCATACAATTCTGACCGAAGCGCATCTCAATGTTTATGAGCTGCCACGTACTCGGTCGCCTCCTCACGCGTAATTGCGTGCTCATTTCCTATCAGCTTTAAACTTCTGTTCGTCTGCCGTAGTAGCGAGATTGCGGGACTTGACGCCTGTTGTTTTCGGTATGTCTTCTGGCGACTGTGCCAGATACGCCCACGAGCACAACTAATTATTTTTCTATCTAAATCATTGTCTTATTTTTGTATGAGCCAATGACAGTCAGTTTGATGCCATTAAGGGCTTGATGATTATTGCCCTTATTGTAGTATTAATATAATTAAAGATAATAATTATCATTAACATTTAAAGGTTTTGTTTATGCCGTCTAAAAAACTGATCGCCGCGGTTGCGGTAGCTGCTTCTGCCATTCTTCCCATTCAAAGTGCTTTCGCAGAAGAGAGCACACTGACATTTGCCAATTACCGCGACATTCGCGACCTTAACCCGCATCTTTATGGCGGTGAGATTTTTGCGCAAAACCTGATCTTCGAAGGTTTGGTTCACCTTGGTGACAACGGCGTTCTTGAACCTTGGTTAGCAACCAGCTGGAGCACGTCAGAAGACGGCAAAACCTACACATTTAAGCTGCGCGATGACGTCACTTTTTCTGATGGTACAAAGTTTGATGCTAACGTCGTGAAGGCAAACTTTGATGCATTGCTAGATAACGCAAACCGCCACACTTGGCTTGAGTCAATTCGCCTAATGGTTGAAGTCGAGAAGTCAGGTAAAGAGAGTGTTCGCGTGGTGGACAACAACACCATTGAAGTTGAGTTTGCTGAATCCTACTACCCATTCCTTGTTGAGCTTGGTGTGACACGCCCGTTCCGTTTCCTTTCTCCAAAATGTTTCAAAGACGGCACAACCAAAGACGGGACTAATTGCTACGTCGGTACGGGTAGCTATGTCCTAACGGACAACGTAGTAGATCAACGTGCAACGTTTGAACGCAACGAAAACTACTGGGGTGAAAAGCCTCAGGTTGACAAGATCATCGCGAAAGTGATCCCAGACAACCAATCGCGCCTGTTGTCACTACGCAGTGGCGAAGTAGACATGGTTTACGGTTTGCAGCTGATCAGTGCGCAATCATTCAAACAGTTTGAAAAAGATCCACGTTTTGGCACTAACCTGTCAGATCCGGTTTCTACACGTATGCTGATTCTGAACTCAGCGAGTGAAAGCCTGAGTGATACGCGTGTTCGCCAAGCGTTGAGCCATCTAACCAACAAAGCGATCATTGCTGAGCGCATTATGCTAGGTCTTGAAAAACCAGCAGACACGCTATTGGCGCAAAACGTACCTTACGCAAACATCGAGCTGACGCCATACCAATATGACGTTGCTCAAGCAGAAAAACTGTTGGATGAAGCGGGTTGGAAGAAAGACGGCAAAGTGCGCAAGCTTAACGGTAAGCCTTTTGAAATCACGCTTTCTTACGACAGTGACAAAGTAGTTGAGCGTACTATCGCGCAATACCTACAAAGTGAATGGTCAAAAGTGGGTTTGAAAATGAACCTTGTTGGTGAAGAAGAACAGGCACACCGTGACCGTTTGAAACAAGGTGACTTTGACCTATCGTTCAACATCTCTTGGGGTACACCTTACGATCCTCAATCGTTCCTAGGTGGTATGCGTAAACCGGTTTACGGCGATTACGCAGCGCAGCAGGGCATTCCTGAGAAAGCGGAAATCGATAAGAACATCCTTGAAGCACTAGAAGCGATCGATGAAACAGAGCGTCAGGCGCACTACACCTACGTATTGAAAACACTGCACGAGCAAGCGATCTACATCCCGATCAGCTACGAGCAAAACCGTACGATTTTCAACAAGCGTGTAGAGGGCGTGGGCTTTAACCCATCCCAATTTGAGATTCCTTTGCAACGTATGTCTGTTAAGTAATCTCACCAGTCGGTGGACAACACACTGACTCAAAGTATCACGATTGGCACTCTGAATTGGGTGTCAGTCTTTTTACTTTTCTAACTAAAACGTAGAGAAAGTATCTGCATGGCGAAATACATAATCAAGCGGCTACTGAGTGCAAGCGTGACACTTTTCTTTGTCTCCTTTATCGCTTTTGCCTTGGTCAATATCATTCCCGCTGATCCTGCCGAAGTTGCATTGCGTGTTAACGACACGACGCCAAGCCCAGAGGCGATTGAAGAGATCCGCCAAGAGCTTGGTTTAGATAAACCGTTTTTGGTGCGTTACGCCAATTGGCTGGTGGCATCACTACAAGGTGACTTTGGTGTGTCTTACACCAACACCAACCGCCTCGTGTCTGAAGAGTTGGCGCGTAGTTTCCCGTACACCTTAAAGCTTGCTGGGTTGTCGCTGATTCTGTTGGTGTGTGTGAGTATTCCGATGGGCGTGCTCAGTGCGGTGTATAAAGACCACTGGTTTGATCGCATTGTGCGAGTGTTTATCTTCGCCAGCACAGCGATGCCAAACTTCTGGCTCGCGTTTATTCTGATTTGGTTCTTCTCAATTTACATGTACTGGCTGCCAAGCAGCGGGGCATCGACCTTCAGTCATTTTATTCTGCCATCAATTACGTTGTGTATGGCGTATGTGGCAACGTACATTCGTCTGATCCGCAACTCGATGTTGGATTCGATGAATCACAACTACGTGGTTTACGCCCGAGCGCGTGGCATTCCCGAATATCGTGTGGTGTGGAAACACCTTCTTAAGAACTCGCTGCAAACCTCGATGACGGCTTTGGGTATTGGCATCGTGCGATTGATCGCGGGAACCGTAGTTATCGAAAGCATCTTCGCCATTCCGGGATTAGGGCGTCTTGCAC
The DNA here is from genome assembly GCF_002021755.1 of Vibrio owensii. Lineage (NCBI taxonomy): Bacteria > Pseudomonadati > Pseudomonadota > Gammaproteobacteria > Vibrionales > Vibrionaceae > Vibrio > Vibrio owensii. The sequence goes on along the minus strand of NZ_CP019959.1, from coordinate 656,797 downwards.
TCGCAGCAATCTTCAATCGAGACTACCCAATCATTCAAGCTTACATCTTGGTGATGGGCAGCTTGTTCGTGGTATCGAACTTACTGATCGATATCTTACATACGGTGGTGGATCCTCGCTTGAAATCAGGAGGTAACAACCAATGATGCAACGTCTCTTTAGTAACAAAACCGTTGTTGCTTGTTTGTTTATTCTTACCGTGATTTGTTTGATGGGGGCATTTGCGCCTTATCTTGCGCCGCACGATCCAAACTTAGCCGACGTGATTAACACCTTGATGCCAATGTCGGCGGAATACCCGCTGGGTACTGACCATTTAGGTCGTTGTATTTACTCACGCCTTCTTTTTGGTATTCGCACCACGCTTTACTACTCCTTGTTGACCATGGTGATCACCGCTTTGGTCGGTGGCTTTATTGGTGTCGTTTCTGGTTACGTGCGTGGCAAAGTGGATGCTCTGATCATGCGCGGCTGTGAAGTCATGTTGTCTTTTCCTTATGAAATCATCGTGCTAAGCATCGTCGGCATCATGGGGCCGGGCATCACTAACATTATCGTGGCGAACTTCATTGCCAAGATTGCATGGTATGTACGCATCGTGCGTAGCTCGGTGATCGCGTTTAATCATCAGAACTACATCATGTATTCGCGCACGGTAAAAACACCGCAAAGCTTTATCTTTCGTAAGCACTTGGCTCCGAATATTGCTGCTGAGGTCATCATTCTCGCTACCTTGGACTTGGGGTGGATCATCCTAAGTATTTCGACCCTGTCTTTCTTGGGGTTGGGCATTCAACCGCCGACACCGGAGTGGGGCGCAATGCTTAGTGATGCTAAAGAGGTGCTTTTCTCTAACCCTGAACAAATGTTGATTCCGGGCGCGGCGATTATGGTGGTGGTAGCGTGTTGTAACTTGCTCGGTGACTCACTGCGCGATGTGTTAGACCCAAGAACGGAGCAACGATGATGTTAGAAGTGAAGAATCTTGCTGTGACATTGGAGAAACCTACTCATCGTGAATTGGTTTCTGATGTCAGCTTCACACTGAAAGAAGACCAATGCTTGGGCATTTTAGGTGAGTCGGGCAGTGGCAAAAGTTTAACTTGTAATGCGATTAACGGCTTGTTGGGCGAGCACTTTGCTATCTCTGGAGCGGCTATTTTTGAGGGCGAAGATTTATTCTCGATGCCACAAAAGCAGCGCCGCCAAATGCGTGGTGAAAAAATCTCGATGATCATGCAAAGCCCAATGACGGCATTCAATCCGCTGTTCACGATTGGCAATCAAGCCGTCGAGACGATTAAACAGCACTCTGCGATGAGCAGTAAAGACGCGACCGAGTTATTCTGCGATGTGCTCACCCGAGTGAACTTAAAATCGGTGCAATCTTTATTGAAGAAATACCCGCACGAGCTGAGCGGCGGCATGCTGCAACGGATCATGGTGGCGCTGGCTTTAGTGCTAAAACCTAAGCTGATTATTGCCGATGAACCAACTACAGCGATCGATTACATCTCACAACGAGAGGTTATTAAAGAGCTTCAATTTGTGCGAGAGCAGTTTGGCACTAGCCTGATTTTCGTCAGTCACGATTTAAGTTTGGTTTCGCACATTGCTGATAACGTGATGGTGATGAATCAAGGCAAGGTCGTGGAATATGGCGGCACCAAGCAAGTGTTTACCAACCCACAAAGCGAGCACACACGTTATTTAGTTGATACCCGTATGGCGTTGATTAATCGTTTTAAATCCGTGATGGAGAGTGCCTAATGCTGATTGATGTTCGAAAAGTCACTAAGGCTTTCAAAAACGATGACAGTTGGTTGTTCCCAAGCTATCAGCATGTTCTCAATGGTGTGTCGATTACCGTAAATGAAGGCGAATGTGTCGGTATCGTTGGCGAATCAGGCAGCGGAAAAAGCACCTTGGGCAAAGTTGTTTTAGGCTTGGAATCTGCCGACAGTGGTGAGGTGGTACTAGGCGAAGCGATTGCTAGCTTACCGACACACAAAGCCATCAGTGTGGTCTTTCAAGATTACAATACCTCGGTGAATCCACGCTTAACTGTACGTGAAATCATTAATGAACCGCTGATTACTGAAGCAATGAGTAAAGCGCAGCGCGAAGCTTTATTAATTCAATTGCTCGAAGAGGTGGGGCTAAAAACAGAAATGCTGGACCGCTACCCGCATCAATTGAGTGGCGGTCAATTGCAGCGCGTTTGTATTGCGCGTGCAGTCGCACCGAACCCTAAATTCATCCTGCTTGATGAAGCGGTAAGCTCGCTTGATGTGTCGGTTCAGGTACAGATCCTCGACTTGCTACAAAAGCTCAAACAAGAGCGCAATATTTCATACCTGTTTATCACTCACGATATTGCGGTAGCGAGTTTCTTGTGTGATCGTCTGATGTTTTTCAAAGGCGGTCAGATTGTTGAACGCGTTGATGATATGCGTAATCTCAAGCACGTACGCGACCCATATACGAAAGAACTGCTAGAAGCCGCTGGCTACCTAGAAATCCCATTTGAAACTGAGTTTAACCAAGAATGAATCTGACTCATAAAGACTATTTTAAAATCGCATTTCCTTTCATTGTTTCTACGGTTACCCAACCATTATTGGGGGCGGTGGATACCGCGGTGATCGGTAAGCTCGGTGTGGCTGAGATGATTGGTGGTGTGGCGATCGGCACCGTCATCATGAATACCTTGTATTGGCTGTTTGGCTTTTTCCGCGTCAGTACTACCGGGCAAAGTGCAATCGCATTAGGTAAAAATAGCCCAGAAGATCAAGCGAGCAGCTTATTCCGTCCTTTCGTGCTTTCGCTCTGCCTTGGCTTGATTTTCATTGCGTTGCAGTCCGTGATTTGGATGGGAGCAGAACTGATTATCTCCCCTGATGCCGTCGTGGCAGAAAACGCGAAGATTTACTTCGATATCATGATCTTTGGTGCGCCATTTGTACTGCTGAACTACACCGTGATTGGTTGGTTGATGGGGCAGGCGAAAGCCAAAGAAACCTTGTTCACGCAAGTATTCGGTAACGTGCTGAACATCGTGCTGGATATCGTATTTGTATTGTACTTTGATATGGGCATTGCTGGCGTTGCGGTAGCGACACTTATCGCGCAAATCTCGACGTTTGTTATCGGTGCGGTGCTGGTGTTGAAAACCTGTCGCTTCCCGCTGTTTGATTACATTCAGACCGCGAAAATGACGCGTAAAGATCTCAAGGTCATTGCGTCTTCCAATATGGATCTGTTGCTTCGTACTGTGTGTCTATTGGTGTTCTTCAACATGATGGCGCGTGTGGGCTCTCAGCTTGGCTCTGATGTGCTCGCGGCGAACGCAATCTTGATGCAGGTGACCTTCATCGTCAGCTACATGTTCGATGGTGTAGCGAATGCGTCGAGCGTCTTTGCAGGTAAAGCCGTAGGGCAGAAGAATCCGACCTTGCTTGATAAAGTGATTAAGCTAAACACGCAATGGACCGCGGCGTTCGTTGTTGTATTGACCTTGCTGTTGGTACTGTTCAAACACCAATTAGTGACGTTGTTTACTACTTTGCCAAACCTTGTTGAGCTGTATCTAAACATGAGCCCTTGGTTATTGGCATTCCCGTTGGTTGCTGGTTTTGGTCTGACGTTTTACGGCATCTTTACTGGCACAGGGACGACGCGACCAGTACGTAACTCTACCTTCCTAACCATGGTGTTGTTCTTAGTGACGCAATTTATTGCGGTGCAATATTGGGGCAATCACGGTTTGTGGCTGGCATTCACTTTGTTCTACGTTGGGCGCTTTGTCTTCTTGTTCCCATACCTCGATCAAGTCAAACAAAAGTGTCAGTAATTCACGCTTTTACAATCGGTTTTATTTCGATTCTTTATCGCAAGGGCGGAGCCATCTGCCCTTGCTGATAAAAGCGTGAAAAAGGTGATGAAATAACCCCTCTGAGTTGTTTTCTTGCCCAGACCTGCGTGATACTATCGTTATGTTATATTGTTACATTTAGTTTGATGTCGTGATTTCTCAACCAATACTCTCCGTTAATAATCTCAGCCTTACAGACTCAGAACGCACACTCTTCAAAGACATTTCTTTTGAGCTGTTTCAAGGTGAAGTTCTTGCCATTATGGGACCTTCCGGCATTGGTAAATCCATGTTGTCGAAAGCCGTCGCAGGTTTTTTGCCGTCTGATATTTGGGTAGACGGAAGTATCCAGCTTAACAGCAGTGAAGTCGCACAAACTGCCATGCTGCAACGGAGTCAACCGCAGCGTCCTGCGGTCATTTTCCAAGATGCACTTAAAGCGCTGAATCCATTGGCGTCTGTCGAACAACAACTGTGTTTGGCATTGACGGGCAACAAAACACGCTTGTCTTCAGCAAACCGGGACACGGTGACGATCTTGTTGTCTCAACTCGGATTTGCAGATCCAAAAGCAGCATTAGCGCAGCATCCAAGTCAGCTATCTGGTGGTCAGCGCCAGCGTATTTGTATTGCGATTGCGTTGCTTGGTAGTGCGAACTTGATCATCGCTGATGAGCCCACCAGTGCGCTCGATCCAATCACCGAAGCGGAGATCCTTGAGTTGCTCCGCAGCAGTGTTCAGCAACGCAACATCAGTGGTTTGTTGATCACGCACGATCTGTCTGCGGCTTTGGCATGTGACAAAGTCTTGGTGATTGCGGACAACACCATGGTGGCTTACGGCGCACCGTGGCAAGCCATTCAGCAAAGTTCGCATCCTTTCTGCCAACAACTTGCGAAACTGTTGCCTTAACCTCATCTCTGGAGCCTATTTTGACTAAGCACAACTTGAGCGGGCACATGCAGCCTAAATCGGCGGAAGTTCGCTTTGAGCAAGCCAGTGTTCACTATTACTCCAAACCAAGTTGGTTAGGGGGCAAACCGTTCAAAGCGCTCGAACAATTGGATCTTGCCATCGACACAAAGAACATTGCGATTGTTGGTCCTTCTGGTGCGGGTAAATCGACCTTGATTGAGCTTTTGTTCGGTCTTCGTAAGCCCACATCTGGTGAAGTGTATGTGTGTGGCTATCCGCTATCGCGTAGCTCGGCTAAGCAGCGACAAGAGTTGTGTCAGCACATTCAACTGATTCCGCAAGAGCCGCAGTCTAGCTTGAATCCGTATTACACCGTTCGCCAGATCTTACTGGAGCCGTTAAGCAACATTGGTTTGACGCAAGAGCTTAACGAGAAGGTGGAAAAGGTTTTGGCGGATGTCGGTTTGGATCTCACATTGCTGGATCGCAACCCGCAGCAATTATCAGTTGGGCAAGCGCAACGTGTGGCTATCGCCAGAGCTTTGATTGTCGAACCTTGCGTGTTGGTTGCGGATGAGCCAACCAGCAGCCTAGATCCCGTCAGTCGTAAACAGATTCTCGACCTGTTGGCATGCATTCAAAAGAGTCGTCAGATGCGCCTGATTTTGGTGACACATGACCTCGATGCGGCACAAACCCTATGCGATGAAATCCTAGTGTTAGACAAAGGACGCGTTGTCGAGCACGGCACAGCACAGAACGTGACAAATAACCCATCACACTTGATCACGAGAGCCTTGATGAGCGCTCAACACAAAAGTAATGAATTCACAAAAACCATTGGAGAGGTTTCTTATGCACCTTAGTACTCCCAAGTTAGCTTTGTCGCTGGCTTTAAGCGCACTGCTGACGGGTTGTTTTGACTCTGGCGAAAGCAAGCCAGAAGCGGAAAAAGCAGCTGCACCGCAAGCAACGGAAATTCGCGTTGCCATGATGCAACCACCACGGACAGGTTTGTCACCACTTTCAGATGACGCGTTCAAACTGTCACGTTGGAGCACAGCAGAAACGCTAGTGAACCTAAACGATCAGTCGGTAGCAGAGCCTATGCTGGCAACGGAATGGGAACAAGTTGATCCGATGACGTGGCAATTTACGGTACGTAAGGGCGTGAAATTCCATGATGGTTCTGACCTTGATGCCAACGCGGTTGTGAACTCTCTACAAAAAGCATTAGATGCCGCACCAAAGCCACGCATTTTGGATGGTATCGAATGGCAAGTTCGCGCATTGGACGACTTCACTGTTGAAATCAAAACGACCTTTAACGATCCATTGTTGCCAAGCCGTCTATCTAGCCCACAGCTAGCGATCCTTTCTGGTGCTGCATACCAAGAAAACGGTCGTGTTGTGCCAATCAATGCGGGTACGGGTCCATTTGTTCTGACAGAAATCAACGGGACAACCAGCGCAAAACTGAAGCGTTTTGACGGTTACTGGGGTGAAAAAGCAAAAGTAGACAGTATCTTTGCTGAATACGTACCAAACGGTTTTGCTCGTGCTGCAGCGCTGCGTACCGGTGAGGCGGATGTAGTTGAAGCGGTTCCTGTATCGCAAATCGCGATGATGGAATCTTCACAGCTGCACGAAGTGGCAATGCCGCGTACCAACACGCTTTACCTAAACAACAAATCCGATGTGTTTAGCCAGTTCGGTTTGCGTAAAGCAGCAGCTCAAGCGGTTAACCGTGAGCAAATCATCAAAACGGTTTACGAGAACCACGCCGATTCAGCGAAAGGTCTGTTAGGTCCTGCATTGGCATGGGCTCAACCAATTCGTGATGCGAACCCTCGTATGGAAACCATGGAAATGCGCCACGCGAACGGTGAGAAGATCACCATCGGTACATTTACCGACCGTGCTGAGTTGCCAGAAGTGGCGGTGCTGCTAAAGCAACAACTTGAAGCGGCTGGCTTTGTGGTTGAACTAGACGTTCGTGAATACGCACAAATCGAAAACGATGCACTAGCAGGTAAGTTCGATGCGTTCTTGTTGTCACGTGCAACGGTGCTGGATTCTGGTGATCCAGTGGCGTACATGCAAAGTGACTTTAGCTGTAAAGGTTCTTACAACCTAGGTCAGTTCTGCTCTGAAGAGGTGGACGCAGCATTGAAACACGCTGATCGTCAACCGTTGGGTGAGAAACGCCAACAAGCGATCATCGAAGCAGAAAGCAAAATCCTTGAGCAATACGCTGTGATTCCACTGCTTCACGAGCGTGTAATCCAAGGTGAGAGTGACCGCGTGAAGAACGCACAACGTGACCCACGCGAGCGTCGCCTGATCGACCAGTTTACTGAGGTGAACTAACTCGATGTCGTCTGTTGCCAACATGCGCTCTCGTTGGAGCGCTTGTATGCCTGAATGGTTTACGCGTTTTTTGTCGCGCTTCCTGTCACTCGGGGTAGTGGTTGTGCTGGTGGGTTTGATGCCGGATATTGCAGGTATCGACCCAAGCCAATCAATCCTCCGTGCTCGTGCGGGTGCTCAACAATTGCTGACGGCGGAAGCTCTGCAAGCAATTCGAGAAGATCTTCAACTTGACCGCAGCGCTGCTGAGCGATTGTGGGATTGGCTGACGCTTGCCATGCAAGGAGACTTAGGTGTCTCTTGGGTGAGCGGGGCGTCCGTCATGGAGAGCGTTCAACAAACCGCAAAAACGTCACTATTACTGATGCTTACAGCGTTAGGCATGGCATTTGTAATGTGCATGGCGAGCGTGCTTTACACTGTGCGTCGTTGGCAACAGAATCGTTTAGACAAGCATCATGACACGCTCAGTTCGGTGTTGGTCTCACTGCCTGAGTACGTGATTGCTTCGCTGCTGATCATGGTGTTTTCCATCTGGTTGGGTTGGTTCCCACCTTATGGTTGGCAAGGCGTGCAAAACCTCTGGCTACCCAGTTTGGCAATGGCATTGCCTGCTGCTGGCTTGTTCGGGCGCTTGCTCAATGACAGCCTCAAGCGTGTACTAGATGAGCCTTGGGTGATCACTTGGCTATCGGCGAACGTCAGTAAGTTTCAAATCTTACGCTTTGCCTTGTGGCGTGCCGTTAGTAACTTGATTCCTCAAATCGCAATGACGGTGATTGGTTTGACCGGCGGCGCGGTTGCTGTGGAACAGGTGTTTTCCATTCCGGGTATCGGACGACTAATCTTAGGTGCAGCGAAGTCACAAGATCTGCCGATGCTGCAAGGTGGCTTGTTGGTGTTACTGGTGTTCTCGATGTTGATCAGCAGTGCGAGTATTTTATTGCAACGCTGGTTACTCGGACACAGTGTCACAAGTGGCAAGCTGATCAGCAGTCACAGTACGTTCCGTTTTACCCAAAGCACTACCAAACGTATCGTCAGTGCCACAATCTTTGCCTTGCTGATTGGTTGTGCGGGATGGGCGTTAATGCGCGATCCTTACACTATCCAATTTACTCGCCTTGAATCGCCAAGCTTAGCAGCACCGTTTGGTGCCGACGCCGTTGGTCGAGATCTGCTTGCTCGTGTTGGCGGCGGTATGATGTCGACAATCAAAATGGGCATCATCGCAACCTTCCTAAGTTTGGTGATTGGTTTGCTGCTCGGCTTCGTGACTCGTTATAGCCAAGGCTTAATTGAGATCACCAAAGGTGTGCCATACATTGTGGCGGGTCTGCTGATTGCTGGTCTAACGGGGATGAACCCAAATAGTGCCTTGATTGCGATTGTTATGGTGTCATGGGCACCATTAGCGGCGCACTGTGCGAGTTTGTTGATGGAAGCCAAAGCGCAGCCTTACACGCATCTTGCGCCCATTTGGGGAACCAGTCAGTGGCGAGTACTCCGTTACTACTTGTTGCCTTATGTGCTGCCGCCATTGATTCGTCATGCGTTTCTGCGTTTGCCGTACATCACGCTTAGCCTGACGTCTCTGAGTTTTATCGGACTTGGCGTTAAGCCGCCAGAACCTGAGTGGGGCTTATTGATTGCAGAGAATCTGCCTTATATCGAGCGCTCGCCATTAGGTGTCTTACTGCCAATCTCAGGCTTGGTTTTGATGGCAATTGCAATCAACTTGTTGTTCGACGATTAAATCGGATTCATGAACTTTCTAACAGCCTCAATAGCGATATTGAGGCTGTTTTCTTTTTGTTTCATTATTCGCCATTGTGCGTCCCAAAAGCCACCCACACATTTGCGCTCTGGCGTGCCATTCTTAAGCTGACTTTCTCAGTTTTTATCATGATAGGAAAGGGCATGAAGGAATACGCGCCGCAGTACAGCAAAAAAGAAAAGATCATCAGAGTCGCGATCGCTGGCGTATTTGGCCTTCCAGTAGGTGTGCTGTTTAAGCTTGAGGGAGAGCCTGCGCTGCAAGCAGTCGCCGAAGCGCCGGAATGTTATGAAGTGTTCGGTATGTCAGGCTTAGAGCTTTTGGTTCACATACTGTTCTTTTGGATACCACTGTCCGTGTTTTTACTCACTGCGGTATTGATGTTGCCACTTGGTATTCGTGGATTAATCGAAGGTCAGTTTCCACCTAAAGGTGTGAAGGTATTCAGACCCACAGCGATTCAACGCGGCAAGCTTGGTACGTTCAAATCCCTTATTCATCTCTTGTTCCCCTTATTGTGCTTTGGTTTTGTCGTGTGGGGTAATGTTCAAACCGAACCCATGATGGAGATGCTTAATGGCGAAGATGTGAACGTGACTTGCCAAAACGGAAAAAGAGGGGACAAGCCCCTCTAAGACAATTTATGTGGATGGTTTAAGGTCAACGTCTTTTGTTAATGATTACAGAACCTTAGTTCTGGTGAGCTCTTTGATGGCAGACAGTACCGCGGTTGGCAATGCTGCAACGCCTAGAATCATGGCAAGATGCCTAAGCTCAATTGCCTCGGTGTTAAAAATCAGCTGACCTAAGTTGGTGTATATCACCCCCAATGACAGAATTGCTGATACGGCGATGGCTCCCAGCAGGTATTTGTTAGTAAAAGGATTTACTCGATACAGAGACGTGAACGTTCGGCTATCAAACAAGTGCCACAACTGACCAAAAATCAAAGTAAGAAACGCCACGCTCTGTGCGTACTGGGCACTGAAACCATGACTTAAAGCCATTAAGAAAGCGCCAAAGCTTACCCCGCCTAATGCTAACCCACGAATCACGATTCGGGCTCCTAAACCATCGGAGAAGAATCCTTGGTCACGCTTACGTGGCTTTCGCTCCATCAGGTCTTTTTCTTTTGGTTCAACCCCTAACGCTAGTGCAGGCAAACCATCCGATACCAAGTTCACCCAAAGAATCATCAGCGGCGTTAGCGGAAGGATAGCCTCTGGTCCCATCACTAAGAATGCAAACAGAATCACCGAGACTTCTGCTACGTTTGCGGTTAGCGCTTGGCGGATAAACTTACGCAGGTTATCGAATATCTGACGACCTTGGCGTACCGCTCGGACGATGGTGCTGAAGTTGTCATCCAGCAAAATCAGATCGCCGGAATCTTTGGCGACAGAGGTTCCCGTAATACCCATAGCGACGCCGATATCGGCGCTTCTAAGTGCTGGTGCGTCATTGACTCCGTCTCCGGTCATGGCGGCAATTTCGTTGTTTCTTTGTAGCGCTTGGACGATGCGCAGTTTGTGCTCTGGCGTTACTCGGGCAAACACAGCGGTTTCTTCACAGGCATATTCTAAGGTTTGCTCGCTCATATTATCGAGCTCAGTACCCGTGACAACACGTTTGTATTGCCCATTGATGATACCGATGTCTTTGGCAATCGCCGCCGCTGTTGCTGCGTGATCACCGGTAATCATTACGGTGCGAATGCCAGCGTTGTAACACTCTTTTACCGCAGAGCGGACTTCTGGACGAGGCGGATCCATGATGCCAAATACCGCCAGCATACTAAGGTCGTTTTCCAGTTCGCTCACATCTGCGTTAAGCTCAGCCTCGTCCAATCGACGGCAGCCGACCGCCATAGTACGTAAGGCTTGCTTGGCAAAGCTTTCAATCGCACCATCAAAACGCTTGCTAAGATCTTTGCCGATACACTGGGAGAGTTCATTGAATCGGTTTGGCTGCTCTTCCATCGGCACCAATCCACCTTCAACCATATAGTTACTCGATTTCTTCAGCATAAAGTCGGGCGCTCCAGCCACGGCTAAAAAGTGCTGTCCGCTTGGATCTTGGAGAATCACTGAAGACATCTTGCGCTCAGAATCAAACGGGAAGCGTTTTAGAATCTGATAACCTTGTTTCTCTAGATTCTTTGGCGTAATTCCAAGCTTTGCGGCTGCCACTAATAACGCTCCCTCCGTTGGGCTGCCTCGTACACTCCATGCGTCTTCGACAAAGGCGAGCTCAGACTCATTCGACATCGCTGCAACGATCAATCCCATCTTCATTGCAGAGCTTTCTAGAGCATGTACACCGTGACTCTGAGGGACAAATTTACCTTTCGGTTGGAAGCCGTTTCCGGTCACTTCCCAGTAACGCCCAAAACTGTCGTACGCTTGCATCACCTGCATTTGATTTTGCGTTAATGTCCCCGTCTTATCGGAGCAAATGACAGTTGTAGAGCCTAAGGTTTCGATTGCCGAGAGTTGCTTTACCAAGGCGTTGTTCTTCGCCATCTTGGTAGAGCCCACGGTTAATACAATGGTGAGCACGGTAGGCAAGCCTTCTGGAATGGCTGCAACAGAGAGGGAAATACCCGTCGTTAGAATGTCCAACCAATCCATGCCGTAGGCAAAACCAATCGCGCAGATAACTGCAACCACGCCCAAGCCGATAAACAACAAGGCTTTGGCTAATGTATCCATACGCACTTGCATCGGTGTTTTAGTGGTTTCAGTTTGTGTCATCATGTGCGCAATACGACCAACTTCCGTCTGCATGCCCGTGTTGGTGACGATCCCTAATCCGGAGCCAGTTGTGACGATGGTCGTCATAAAGCCCATATTGATTTGGTCACCTAAACTGACTTGCTTGCTATGGATTGCACTGACTTGCTTCGTCACAGGTTCTGATTCACCAGTGAGTGCCGCTTCATCGATCGACAGGCGGTTTGCTTCGACAATGCGCACATCGGCAGGAAGAATGTCCCCCGTGCTGATTTTAATCACGTCGCCAGGCACTAAGGTTCGAGCTGGAACATGTATCCATTTGCTGTCACGCAGAACATCCGCTTCTGGTGCCGCCATATCGCGCAGTGCTTCCATGCCTTTCTGGGCTTTGTATTCCTGCCAAAAAGAGATGCCGGTATTAATTACGATGATGGTGCCAATCGCAATGGCGTCAATGAGGTGTCCAGTAAACCAAGACACCAAAGCACCCACCAATAGGATGTAGATTAAAGGGTTCTTGTATTGCTCTAAATAGAGTTGCCAAGCCGATTTCGACTTGTGCGTCGCCAGTGCGTTGTCACCATACTTATTGAGGCGTTGTTGATGTTCTTTATGAGAAAGTCCGGCATTGGTATCAGTAGCCAAATGCTGCTCTATCTCTGACGTTGATTGCTTAAACCAAGGTTTTATAGTCATAAAAATTACTCCAAATTTCCTTCCGGTGGAGTGGTGAATGAGTGAGTTTGTGTTGTCTTCTGATGTGCTCAGAACAAGATGAAATTAACGATGTTGAAATAAATCCAGATGCCCGAGATATCGACGAGAGACGCCAAAACCGGACTCACCAAGATGGCTGGGTCGAGCTTAAGCGCACGCGCAACAATGGGCAGTAAGCCGCCTAATACCGTCGATATCGTGACTTGAATAAACAGTGCGATGGCAACGGCAGTGGCGATCAGTGACAGCCCAAATCCTTCCGACGAAGCGGCGGGTGTAAACAGGGCTATTCGACCGACAATCACCAGCGCCAGAATGCCTGCGAGCATGAGTGCAACACGACTTTCTTTCCACAGCACGGCGCGCCATTGGCGGTTTTTAATCTCTCCGGTGGCTAATGCTCTCACCACCAAAGTTGCAGCTTGAGAGCCTGTGTTACCGCCGGCAGCCGCGATCACTGGCATGTAGATCGCAAGCAAAACCAACTGGCTGAGTAAGTCTTCGTAGCTGGCGATGATAAAGCCCGAAAAAATGCCGAAGATGGCAAGTAACACAATCCATCCCACGCGCTGCTTAACGTGTTCCAACACACTGGTTGAGAGGTAGTCGTCAGCGGGCTCTGCTTCCGAATGAACAAAGCCCAACTGAAATGAGAGATGGCTAGCGGCTTTGTCGAAGCCATACTTTTCCATCTTTACAATCCAATATTGCACGTAACCTAAAGGGCAGTAGGAGAGCAAATCGACGACCTCATCGGTTTTGGTATGAGCAAGCCAATGAATTTTTTCTGCTTCGCTTAGCGCGTAAAACTGAGCCAAATGCGGTTGCTGATGCTCGCCAAGGCTGATTGGCTTACCGGACTCGCTAACAGTAATCATGGTGGCGTCACTAAGCGGTTTTCATGATGATCACCGAAGCAATCACCGTAAAAATGCCGACCCAGCCAATTGGTTTGAGTTTTTGTTTAAACAAGAACCAACCACCGAGTGCGGTTCCTAAAATACCGATGGCTCCCCAACTGGCGTAGGCAATGGCGAGGTCGATTTCTCTCACGGCTTGCGCTAGTAAAGTAAATGCAGCGAGCACAAGTACAATGGCAGAAATACCCCAGCCTTTGTGTTCAAAGCCGCGTGATTTAGTCAAAGACATGTTCGCCGCGATATCGAGCAGTGCCGCTAAAACGACGTAACCGAAAGATACGGTGAGAAAAGCGTTCATGGTTATACTCCAAGGCAATTAGTGAGGTTGAATTAGCATCGCGTGTTCGTCTTTCTTACTTGGCTGGTGGTGCTCTTCACCGAGTGTGACTAGCACCACACCGACAACGACAAGCGCGAGACCAAACAGCTCTTGTGCATTGAGCTGAGAATCGAAATAGAACATGGATACGATGGTGATTAAGGCAATGCCAAGTCCTTCCCAGCAGGCGTAAGCCACGCCAATGGAAATCTTTTTCGCTGCGAGAGAGAGGAAGTAATAAGAGAGCGAAATAAGAACGTACATGCCGACATAACCGGCGTAGCCTTCATTGCTGCCTGCGACATTCATGAGGCTAGTGCCCGCAACTTCAGCGATGATAGCGAGTAATAAAAATAGTCGTGCTAATAACATGATTTAAAAACCTGAAAATAAAGAGTCGTTAAACAAGTCCATGTTTATTGCCACGTCACTGTGAAGAAATATTCGAAGCAACATTTATTGTCTCGAACGGTATTTATGGTGGCATAGACAATTTAAAACCTGATGCACTGAGAGTGCATTTGGCGTGATAAATATGTTGTGGAGAATGTAAGTGTTTATTTCTATGTAGGAATTAGACGTAAAGTGATATGGCAGAAAATAGAAATAAAACCAAAAAGAGAAGATGATAGAAAACAAAAAAGACGGCTGATATAAGCCGTCTTTTTATAATTAGGTTGAGAAAGGGGCGGTTGAGAAAGGTTAAAACACCATGCCATCCGTGATGGAGGAGAAAGGCTCTGTTGAGTTAAACGTCACTCTGGCTTTACTGTTGGTGATCGCGCCTTGCTCCTCCCAGTAGTCGAGCGTCTTACTGACGGTGTTACGAGACATACCCAGCATGCCTGCGAGGTCTTCGACCGAGATTGGGATGGAACGTTTATTTGTGACGCGGTAGAGGCTATCCAGTGCTAAGCCTACTTTGCGATTGGAGTTTCTCTCGTGGCTAATGAAGAGGATGCGGGAGGTAAATAAGAGCTTCTGTGAAAGGTGTTGTGCCGTTAACTTATTAAACTCTAGGCTGTTTTCGTACAGTTCCAACACTGTACTGATCGGCAGAACAAGGGCGGTCATGGTCTCTTGGATGTGGTAGCGCCCATACAATTTGGTTTGATTCAAAATTGCAGATTCACTGTACATAAAGCCTGGCGGAATAAAACCCGCAAAGCGTTCTGCACCATCAAAGTTCTGTCGGTAAACGCTGATTAGCCCACTAAACACAAACAGAAAGTTTTCTAACTCTTGTCCCTGTACCTCAAGAATTTCTCCTGCTTCGATGGTTTGAACTTCTCCAGATTCAAGTAGCTGTGTTGCGAACTCTTCAGAAAGACCGAACAAATCCATGAGTGATTGTTTGGGTGTCATCGTTATTTAACCAAGCGCTATTAATCAACCACTTAGATCTTAGCCAGACAAAACAGGCTTTGCAAACCGATTATTTTTCCTCAAATGCACTCTGAGTGCATTAGGCTGATTGGTATTTTTGTTAGCTTAATAATTAACTTGTGAACAGTGTTCATTTAATCCTCACTGATTGAATGGAAATAGTTCATTCGAGATTCGATTAATAATTAAAGGTTAGTTATGAAAAATACGATTAACGATATTTTTGAAGTGTTGCGATGCTACTTATTATTGCACGAAGACAATCGTTCAAAGATTCTCAGTTTATATATTAATACTGACAGTAAAAATCCAGCCAACCATCGTGAACGCCCAGCTTGGCAGATCGAAGTGAGCAATCAACTGGCCGCATTGCGTGAAGAGCACGGTGACGAAGGTATTCGACATATTGATTCCACACTTACTTGGAAAGAAGTGGAACAACGATTGGTCAACAAAGTTCTGGAAATGCGCCCGACAGGACGTTCTTTGGTGATCTTTACTGATTTGCTCGACGACATCCTGATCGAATTGCCAATGCCTGTCGAAACAAAAGCGTATTTTGGTCAACCTCAGGTAAAGCACTTACTCTCTCAGCTCCATCGATACGGCAAATATCTCGTTATCCTTTTCTCTGAAACGGAGCACCGAGTAGTTTCCATAGACGTTCCGACGAGTTTGGGAGAGGGCACGATGGAGTCGAGTATTGAATCGGGTGTATTTCTTCGCCCTGGTGGAAGAAAGTCGCGAACTCAAGCCTCAGAGCGTCGAGACTTGGATTCTGAGCGTCGTGTTATTCGCGAAGCGGCGAACGAAATCAATCGCTACTTTATGGGTGACCCGACGTTTGACCGCATTGTGTTCGGCGGCAACCTAAAAATCGCTCATCGCGTAAAGGGTGCGCTGCATCATACGGTCTCTGAAAAGTTGGTTTCTATCGAACCAATTCCTTTTGATGCCACCACAGAGCAGCTAGAACGCACGGTTAAACTGCTGGCGGATGAATACGAAGAGTTGCATGACAATACACTGGTATTGGAACTACTGATTCGTCGAGATACCTGTGGTCGCGGCGTAGCGGGCTTGGCAAATGTACTAGAAGCACTGGAAAACGGACAGGTAAGAAAAGTCTTTTTGCCTTACCCAATTCAATCGGATGCGTTCGATCTCATCCTTGTCGAAGCTTTGATGGCTAATGTTGAGGTTGAGTTGGTGCATGGAAAAGCGGCGGAGACACTGAATGAACTCGGTGGTGTGGGCGCATTGCTTTACTACATCATTCATTAATTCGTTTATAAGATAAAAGGCAGCACTTCACCCTAATGATTCCTCAAACATTGATCGCTGATCGCTTGATTGCTCATTGGACACCCCTAAAGAAGTGTTGCCACTCTCTACTTTCCAATATCACTATGAATACCGTTACCTCTACAAATGACGTCGTTGACGATGTGTATCCTTTGTTTGATCTGAATGAAGATGAAATGTCAGCGCTCGTCGCCTTATATACGCTTGAGAAAACTGAAGGCACAGCCGCGTATGCTGTCGATGAACAAATTGGTGTTTGGCTGTCCGATCTCAAGTTCGATTTGAACCAACAGCTGCATAACGACCTCGGTATCTACACCATTGAGTGGCAAGTTCTGGAGCAACTCAAAGCAAAACGATTCGTTACTCATGAACGCTTACCGAATACAAAAGTCGATTGGCTTAAGGATGGCGTATGCCTGTACCGTCTGTGTCCGAACGCAAAACAAATGGTTGGCGCATGGCTAACAGTCTGCCAAGTCGAAATGCCGCTGTTGGTTCACTTCAATATCTAGTGAGCAAAAACGACTCGGCCTGAATACACGGTTTTAATTTATCTAAGCCTCGTCCTGAGGCTTTTGTTTTTTGGCACAAAGAAGGTTTCAGTTTGTGACCTTGCTTCCTAGAAAAATCGTCCAATAAATCAGTTATTTGTTGAATCTAAAATATTAGTCGAAAAGACAAAAATAATTAGAGGACGTTGAACTGTATAAGCAATTTTATACGCCTTTTGTTTGATAAACTCGATGGTGATTTGAACAATAAAACAAAGGTATCTATTCATGTTCAACAACCTTTCCATCAAGCAGAAGATAGTTCTCCCGCTGTCTTTGATGATTGTATTACTGACGGTAAGTTCAGTATTGAATGTTCTCACCATGTGGAAACAGACCGAGCTTAGTGACACGCTCAACGACCAAGTCATTCCGAGCTTATTCACTCTTGAAGATGCGTATCGCGACCTGTATCAAGCAACTTCTGCGATTCAAGGTTTGGCGTTGGCACAGACTCAAGCAGAAATCGACCATCACTTGTTCGAATACAAAGACAACGCCTACAAAGCTCTGCCACGTATGAAGAAAGTCATGTCACTTTCTGATCAAGGCGTTCTGCCGCGAAGCCACGGTAGTGAAGTTCAACAGTTGGTCTCAACGGGTGAGCAATGGCTGCAAAGTTATGAGGCAATGATCAGCAAGCCACAATCACAGTGGGTAAACTACTACGAATCAAACAAAGCCGAATTTGAACACCAATTTGGTGCGGTCCGCGATCAATTGAACGTAGTGAAAGATGCGATTGAAGCAAAGCAAAATACGCTAAAAACGGACATTGCGGCAGCGGCGTTTCGTGCGGAAGTCATTTTAGAAGCGGGCATTGCGGTCGTAATTCTAGCGGCACTTGGCATGGTGGCTTTGTTGCTTAAAACGGTAGTGAAGCCAATCAATGACATCAAAGAAGCAATGGTGCAAATTGCGTCTGGAGAAGGAGACTTAAGCCAGCGCATCAGCATCAATTCTCAAGATGAAATTGGTCAACTGGCTGGTGGCTTTAACCAGTTCGTCACTAAGATCCAAGCGACGGTGTCACAAGTGGTAGAAAGCTCAAACACACTGCGTCAGGAAATGAATAACCTAAATGCGCTGACTGCGACCATCGCAGGTTCAACGGTAGGCCAACAGCGTGACAGCGAAGCCGTTGCCGCAGCCGTTCATGAAATGCAGGTGACGAGCCGTAACGTGAGCGACAGCGCAACAGAAGCTGCACTGGCAAGCCAAACTGCGAACGAAGAGTTGTCGAACACCAATGTGATCTTGGAGCAAACAGTCGCAGCGATTCGTGATCTTGCGGGTGAGATTGAAAGTGCAAGCCAAGTCATCAACACACTAGATAATGACGTAAGCAACATTGCTTCAGTATTGGATGTTATCCGTGGCATTGCAGAACAGACCAACTTGTTGGCATTGAACGCGGCGATTGAAGCGGCGCGTGCTGGTGAGCAAGGTCGTGGTTTTGCTGTCGTGGCAGATGAAGTTCGTTCCCTAGCGAGCCGTACTCAAAAGAGCACGGGCGAGATCCAAGCCATGATTGAGAAGCTGCAAGCAGGCGCTGCTCAGGCGGTGGAAGTGATGCAGGGCAGTAAAACCAGCAGCGAAGACACCATTCAATCGGCAGGCTTGGCGACAGAATCTTTGGCAGAAATCCTCAACGCGATTGCACGTATGAACGAGATGAACACGCACATTGCAACAGCAGCAGGCCAACAAAGCTCAGTGAGTGATGAAGTGAACAGCAACGTTCAAGGTATCGCAGACAGCAGCACATCGATTGTGGATGTAGTAAGCCAAGCGCAACAGTCACTGTCTATGTTGTCTGAACAGACACAACAGTTAGACAAGCAAGTCAGCCAATTCCGCGTTTAATCAAGTGGAAGATTAGGTAACTCAGAGCCCCTTTAGTTTGGGGCTTTTTTGTCTTTAGGTGTTTGAACCCACACCATTATGCGGGGCGCGGGAACTCTCTATTCATCATTGAAACTGGTGAAAAGTTGTTACTCATGGCAGCATCGATCATATAATCTGGCTCTACAATTTCACTTTTCGCTGCCAGATTTCGCTTATGCAAATTCCTCAAATTGACGTAACGTCTCTTTACATTCTTAAATACCTTCTCGAAGAAAAGCACGTATCGAATACTGCTTTGCTGCTCAATACGAGCCAGTCTTCAGTAAGTCGAGCACTGCAAAAGATGCGAGTGTTTTTTGATGATGAGTTATTGGTACGTACGAGTTTTGGCTATGAACTTACCCCAAAGGCAGAAGCGATCAAGTTAGATATATCTGCGTTGATTATTAGTCTTGAAAAGCTATCGCATAAGAATTCATTCGAACCAGAAAAGGTGGAAGGCACCGTTCGATTCTATGGTTTACAGCCGCAGGTCAACACTATGATGCCCAAGCTTGTTGCTGCCATTCGTGAACGAGCGCCAAATCTTGTGGTCAGTATCGACAC
Organism: Vibrio owensii; assembly: GCF_002021755.1. NCBI lineage: Bacteria > Pseudomonadati > Pseudomonadota > Gammaproteobacteria > Vibrionales > Vibrionaceae > Vibrio > Vibrio owensii. Next base: position 637,470 of record NZ_CP019959.1, on the reverse strand, counting down.
AACGCCGAAACGCCATTTTGAGGAACTGGTGTCTGGCGATGTGCATTTCTCGCTTTCTTCCCACGAGCCGCCGACATCGGAACAAAATATTTATCGTAAGGTCGTGGCAAAACGAGACTTCCGTTTATTAATGAGCAGAAACCATCCACTTGCCAATAAAGCCTTAACGGCAGAGAAGTTGCGTGATTACCATTTTGGTCAAATCTCTCTACAAGGAGAGAAAACGTTGTCATTTGAGCACAAGTTCATTGAGTTAGGCCTAGCAGATAAAAAGCAGCGTTTGTCGGCGCCAGTACAACTTACTAACTTCACATCAGCGCCGAGTATTGCGGCGGAGACGGACATTATCTTTCATTTACCAACGCCATTCGCCGAAGCGGCTTGTCAGGATGAACGCCTAATTACACGTGAAGTGCCAGAACCACTACGTTTGGATTTCTCACAAGTGTATTTGTATTGGCATAAGCGTTTTCATGATGACCCAATGTGTATTTGGATCCGTGAGTTATTCAACGAGTTGTTCGAAGATAACGAAATGCATGCATAAATGCTTGATTGAGTATTGTGAATCAACGTTGCAGATCCTGCATAGTAAGATTCGATGTCGTGCATACTGTATTGATTGAAAGCATAGGGTAATGAGAGTTTAATTGATAACAATTATCAGTTGTAAATAAAATTAGTTATCAAACATGCTCAAGAATATCCCTTTTAATTGTCGCACTGCGGTAAACGTTACCGCAGGTATCTCAGCGGCACTCCCTCTTGTTTCTTTTGCTGATTCTCAAATAACTGAAGACCACACCATCATGGAAACCATGGTGGTGACGGCTTCTGGGTATGAGCAATCTACGTTGGAAGCTCCTGCGTCGATTAGTGTGATTGACCGCGCGCAAATCGAAAACCGTTCTTATAAAGATCTAACCGATGCTCTGAAAGACATACCGGGTGTTGTTATAACTGGTGGCGGTTCTCGCCAAGAGATCTCCTTGCGTGGCATGCCTTCAGATTACACCGCAATTCTCGTTGACGGACGTAAGCAATCTGGTCGTGAAACGCAGGTTAGTAGCGGTGGAGGCTTTGAGCAGGATTGGTTACCACCGCTAAATGCGATTGAGCGTATTGAGGTAGTGCGTGGTCCAATGTCGACTTTGTATGGCTCAGATGCCATCGGTGGTGTGATCAACATTATTACACGCAAAGATTTTCCAGAGTGGACAGGTAGTCTCCGCGCGGAGGCAACGCTACAAGAAAACAGTAAGTCAGGCAATTTCTATCAAGGCGAAATGTACCTCGCAGGTCCTTTGATTGATGGCTTGGTGAGCACTGCGATTTCAGGGATGTATCAAGAGCGTATTGAAGACGAAATACTTTATGCAAACGGCGGTAAAACGCTTGAGAACTATCGTGCATCTGTGTATTTCACTCCAACGGAAGAAGATACATTCACCCTTGATTACACTCATCACGATCAAGAGCGAGTGAACACGGAAGGGAAGTCACGGACTAAGACCTCTGCGACCAACAATAACCGTCAATCGGTTGGTATTGCACATGATGCTAACTATGAATCTGTAACTGGTTCTTCATACATCAGCACTGAAACGGTTGAAAATGTAGGGCGCGGTTTAGAAGTGCAAAACATCAACGCCAATACTCAATGGTCCAAGGCATTTGGTATGCATTACATTTCAATCGGTGCTGCATTTGAAAGTGAAGAACTAGATAACGGTGATTTTGTTTTTAAGAACTCGCAATGGTCGGTATTTGCCGAAGATGAATGGTATCTGACAGACAACTTTGCACTCACATTGGGTCTACGATACGACGACAACGAGCAGTTTAACTCACACTTTAGTCCGCGCGTGTACGGTGTTTGGACTCTTAATCCAGAATGGACAATGAAAGGTGGTGTTTCAACGGGGTATCGCGCACCAAGTTTGACGGAAATGGAGGAAGATTGGGTGCAAGAAAGCTGTAACGGTAAATGTGAAGTTTATGGCAATGCAGACTTGAAACCTGAATCTTCCGTCAACACTGAGTTAGGCATGTATTACTCCGGAGTGAATGATTTGAACTCCAGTTTGACTGTGTTTTACAACGATTTTAAAGACAAGATCGACACGATTAACCTCGATCCAAGCTGTACTGGGCGCGCATGCGATGCAACGTATGTAAATATTGAAGATGCTATCACGTATGGTGCGGAAAGCTCGATTAACAAAGGCATTACTGAAACGATCAATGTCGGTGCCACTTACACTTATACCTATAGTGAGAAAAAGTCAGGTGAAGATAAAGGTCAGTCGTTAACACAAGCTCCAGAGCATTTGGTTGCGCTGAACGCAGATTGGGCGATTCGTGACAATATTAACTCGTGGGTTCGTGTGTCTTATCGCAGCGAAGAATCCGAGCCAATTACTGTGGATTCAAGCAATGCCTCTGCTCCGTCAATTACTTATGTTGACTTTGGTGGTAACTGGCAAGTCAATCGCCAATTTAAGCTGATGGCAGGTATTTACAACCTATTCGATGCGGAAACAACATACGATGAATATGGCTATGTTGAAGATGGTCGTCGATACTGGGTTGCTGCAGAAGCATCGTTCTAATGGTGGACTTAAAATCAATGAAGAAAATTATGACCTTGCTGAGTGCAATTTCACTGAGCATATTGACGGTAAATGTACAGGCAAACACCTTAGAAAGTGCTGTCGTTGACAAGGATATTGTGTTTAAAACCGTTAAAGGTCGAGAGATTAAACTCGATCTCTACAAACCGAAAGTGCACAGTGAGCAACCTTATCCACTTTTGGTTTGGGTTCATGGTGGTGCTTGGAAGCGCGGGAGTAAGGATGCGATACCTACTAAGAACCCACTGTTATTGCAATCAGTCATCGAGAAAGGTTATGCGCTTGCTTCAGTTGATTACCGTTTGAGCGGCGAGGCTATATTTCCGGCGCCAGTGCAAGACATCAATGATGCTATTAACTTCCTTCATGATCATGCGAAACAATACCATATTGCGGCAGATAACGTAGTGATGATGGGGCGCTCTGCGGGTGGACACTTAGCGGGCTTGATTGGCACGACGAATGCGCACGGCGACATCTCATTTTATGTGAAGCCCAAATATCAGGTGAAAGCGGTCGTGAGTTTTTTTGGTCCCACTGATTTGTTAGCGCTAGGCACTAAGGGGGGAAAGAGTGCGAGTAAGAAATCATCGGTGTCTCGCTTTTTAGGTGACACGCCAAGTGCCATTCCTGAAATCGCCAAGCAGGCATCATCAACGACCTATGTTAACGACAAAACGCCGCCATTTATCCAGTTACATGGAACGATAGATAAGCGCGTTCCTTTGTCACAAAGCGAACTACTCAAAGCTAAATTGGATGGGAATAACATTGAGAACCAGTTGTGGATTGAAGAGGGAGTGGGGCATAGTGCGCCGATATTTGATTCCCAGAAGTATGTTCCGCACGTGATGGCGTTTCTTAACAAACACTTTCCCGTTATTTCGAAATAAAAGAAAACCGAGCTGAAATTATTCAGCTCGGTTTTTTTGCTCTAACAGTGATTACAGCCTTCTTAGTATAAGCAGCGGAGCGTCATATTTTTTAGAGTTCTCTCTGCTCTGCCGAAAAAGAGCAAACTGCATTGTTCATCTAGATAGTAGATACGATTGTGGCGCATGGTCACCGGCTTTTCATAGCTCAATACAATGTATTCGTTTCCCTTAGATTTTGAATATTCATATTGATAGTCAAGCGATTGATACTCTGTCACAGCACCACCGATAGGTGAGTAGTGATTGCGGGTCTCAATGTTATCTTTATAGAGCCTAGTATAGGTCGTCCACCTGTATTGCATCGCTTCTACTTTGCCAAACAATTGAACTTTTGACTGGTGTGCCGTGAACAAGAGAATGCCGTTGAACACAACCAATGCTATCAATACTTTGAATTTATGGGCATTGAAGTAAAAGCTGATCTTTGTGATAAATGCATTCATGGTTGTTAATTGTCACTACCGTTTTTCCGTCATCGGAACGTTTTATTTCTGGGTAAGCTTTAGATTTTAGCACTTGTTCAAAGTCGTGCTTGTAATACAGTGCTTTTGTCGTTTCATAAAGATTAAACAGCGTCACTAACAGCATAACTATAAAAATCGCATTCCATAGCTTTGCGTTTTGCTTGCTGGTTGACTTGAGAGCACACTCTTCTGGCTTGGTTATTGGCTTTAAAACTGGCTCTTCCGGAGCAAATTTAAAATTGAGGGAATAGCCAACCCCAGGGGTATTAACCAGAATGGTCTTTTCGTTATCTTCCAACGTTCGTCGAGTGCGATTAATCAGTTGAGGCAAACTCTCTTGTGAGATGTGTTCATAGCCCCAAACCTGCTGAATAATCTCTTTATTGCTGATCGTGTTTGGATACGCATCAACAAGGCAATTTAACAACGCTTTTTGTTTATTGGTCAGCTTAACCGCTTCTTGCTCTTCTGCTTTGCCATTCAAAGGGGATGGCTGTAAATAGTGAGTCGTCCTGTCCCAAAGGTAATTCCCTAATACTAAAGAGTTATTATTGTTCATAACCAACTTATTTCGTATGTCAGGTTGTTTAGGGGGAGCGAATTATAGGGTAATAAATACGGAAATCAACGCTTATATTTGCAATTTATTTAATCAAAGCGAGCTTTAAATGTTCAATTAATGATGCAATGTTAAGCGAGTGTAAATTCTTGTTTTTTCATTTATTCTCACGATATTTAATAAGCTTTCTTTTTCTCTGCGATAGCAAGATCACTGACTAATAGGTTTGCTTTGTCACGAATTCTCTGGTTTTGTCTACTCTTTTTTACTGTTTTTATTAAGAAAAATCTGATTTCGATTGCTCACAGAAAATTTATTTTTCCAATAAAAAAGCGTTCAAATTGAGAGATCAACGACAGCTTTCGAATAAACATTTTTGTCTATCGTAAAGAACGTTAAATTTTGTTGTATGTACAACATTGAATAATTATCATCCCGACTAATATTTGCTGACTTTTTATTGAGTCACGTTGTTTTAGTTAGGAAGAGAGAATTTTCATGACACGTAGAACCACGCTATCGCTCTTGATTGCGTCGAGCCTATTATTGGTCGGGTGTGAACAGAGCCAAGAAGGACAAGCGCAAGGTGGTCCAGCGCCGACACCAGAAGTGACGGTATTGACGGTAGAACCTGTTCGCCAAGCGCTAACAGTAGAACTGCCAGGCCGCAGCCGAGCGTTTAAAGAAGCAGAAGTTCGTCCACAGGTAACGGGTATTATTTCTGAGCGTCATTTTGAAGAGGGTGGTGTGGTTGAGAAAGGTCAATCGCTTTACCAGATCGACGATTCTACGTTCCAAGCTGATCTATTAAGCGCAGAAGCTGAACTGATCCGTGCTCAAGCTTCGGAAGAATCGACGTACTCAACAGTTCGTCGTTACCGCGCATTGATCACCAAGAAATCGATCAGCCAACAAGATCTCGATGAAGCAGAAGCAGCTTATAAAGAAGCAAAAGCGCAAGTGTTGGTAGCGAAAGCGAGAATCAACACGGCGAAGATCAACCTGTCTTACGCACAAGTGAAAGCGCCAATCAGCGGTGTGATCAGCAAGTCTAACGTAACGGCGGGTGCGCTGGTAACGGCAAACCAAGCGGCGACGTTAACGACTATCCAACAGCTAGACCCAATCAATGTTGATATCGTGCAATCTTCTGCTCAGTTACTCCGTTTGAAAGCTGCGATGTCACAAGGTCACTTGCAAAAAGACGAATCCGCTCAAGTGACACTAACGCTTGAAGATGGTTCGACTTACGCGCACAAAGGCACCATGAAGTTTACTGAAGTGAACGTAGACGAAAGCACGGGCAGCGTAACGCTACGTGCAGAATTCGCGAACCCAGATGGCTTACTGCTACCGGGCATGTTCGTGCGCGCAACGGTAACAGTAGGTGTGGACCCTGTGGCGATTCTTATCCCGCAAAACACAGTTACGCGTGATGCAACAGGCAAAGCTTCAGTCATGACTGTGGGTGCGGACAACAAAGTGTCTATCACTCCAGTGACGACGGCTGAGTCTATTGGTAACCAATGGCGCATCACAGAAGGTTTGAAAGTGGGTGATAAAGTCATCACGACCGGCCTACAGATGGTGCAACCGGGTAACCCAGTGACCATTCAATCAGATGAGCAGGCATAATCATGGCACGATTCTTTATCGATCGTCCGGTATTTGCTTGGGTACTTGCGATTCTGACCATGTTGGCGGGCGTAATGTCCCTGTTCAACTTGCCGGTTTCTCAATACCCGACGATTTCACCGACCACGATCTCAATCAATGCCCGTTACCCTGGTGCTTCTGCGAAAACCGTAGAGGACTCAGTGACTCAGGTTATCGAGCAAAACATGACAGGTCTGGACTACCTACGCTACCTAAACTCAAGCAGTGATGCGTTTGGTAACGCGACCATTACGCTGACGTTTGATAGCGAAGCGGATCCAGATATCGCGCAAGTTCAGGTGCAGAACAAGCTGCAATTGGCGATGACGTCACTTCCGATGGAAGTACAAAGCCAAGGTATCATCGTAAACAAATCCAACACCTCATTTTTGATGGTTGTGGCGGTTTACTCTGAAGACCCTGAATTCACAGAAAACGACATTGGCGACTTTGTTGTTACCAATATTCAAGATCCGATCAGCCGTGTAACGGGTGTAGGTCAAGTGCAAGCGTTTGGTTCTCAATACGCAATGCGCGTTTGGCTAGACCCATTCAAACTGACTCAGTTCAACCTAACGGCAATCGACGTTGCGAACGCGATTCGTGAACAAAACGCACAGGTTTCTTCTGGTCAGTTAGGCGCAGCACCTGCTCAGTCTGGTCAGTTGCTTAACGCGACGATTTCTTCGGCAAGTCGTTTAACCAGCGTAGCTGAATTCAGAAACATCATTCTGAAATCAGAAGCGAACGGTTCGAACGTTTACCTGAAAGACGTGGCGCGTGTTGAGCGCGGCGCAGAAAGCTACGATATCAAAGGTCAGTACAACGGCTTCCCAGCGGCAGGTCTTGGTATCTCTCTCGGTACTGGTGCGAACGCGCTAGAAACAGCAGAAGCAGTAAAAGAACGCCTTGGTCAGTTAAGTGCGACTTTCCCAGATGGTTTGAAGATCGCTTACCCGTTTGAAACAACGCCATTCGTTGATGCGTCGATTAAAGAAGTAATCAAGACACTGCTTGAAGCGATCGTGTTGGTATTCTTGATCATGTACCTGTTCTTGCAGAACTTCCGTGCGACGATCATCCCAACGATTGCGGTTCCGGTGGTATTGCTGGGTACGTTTGCGATCCTTTACGCGACCGGCTTTAGTGTTAACACCTTAACTATGTTTGCGATGGTTTTGGCAATCGGCTTACTGGTGGACGATGCGATCGTTGTGGTAGAGAACGTGGAACGTGTAATGCACGAAGACGGTCTCGATCCAAAAGAAGCGACGAAGAAGTCGATGGGGCAGATCACTGGCGCACTAGTGGGGGTTGGTTTGACGCTGTCTGCGGTATTCGTACCGATGGCGTTCATGTCTGGCTCAACCGGTGTTATCTACCGTCAGTTCTCTATCACCATCGTAGCGGCGATGACGCTCTCGGTATTGGTGGCGATCATTCTTACTCCGGCACTTTGTGCGAGCTTGCTGAAGAAAGGCGATGCGGAATTTTCGGATAAGAAAGGCTTCTTCGGCTGGTTCAACCGTAAGTTTGATGCGGCAACAGCGGGTTACGAAGCGGGCGTAGCGAAAATGCTGAAGCGCACTGGTCGCATGCTATTGGTGTTCGCGGCAATGAGTGCGGGCGCAGGTTGGTTGTTCATGAACCTACCGACGTCGTTCCTACCGGATGAAGACCAAGGTACCGTGTTCTCCATGGCCATCTTGCCACCGAACTCGACTCAAGAGCAGACTGAAAAGACACTAGAAAAAGTCCGTAACTACTTCCTAGAAGAAGAGAAAGACAACGTTGCGTCAGTGTTCTCTGTAGCGGGCTTCAGCTTCGCGGGTCAAGGTCAGAACATGGGTATGGCGTTTATCGGTCTGAAAGATTGGTCAGAACGTGAAGCTCCGGGTTCAGATGCGGCTTCGCTGACAGGTCGTGCGATGGGTTACTTCTCAACGATTAAAGAAGCAATGGTGTTTGCGTTTGCACCACCAGCGATTCAAGAGTTGGGTAACGCGACTGGTTTCGACTTCTACCTACAAGACTCAACGGGCAATGGTCACGAAGCGCTTGTAGCGGCTCAATACCAAATCCTAGGTATGGCAGCACAAAACCCGAAACTAGTTGGCGTGCGTCCAAACGGTCAGGCAGATGCGCCGATGTACCAAGTTCATATCGACCACGTAAAATTGCGTGCGCTTGATGTGAGCATTAATGATGTAAACCAAATCCTAGCTTCGGCATGGGGTGGGGCGTACATCAACGATTACATCGACCGCGGACGCGTGAAGAAGGTAATGGTGCAAAGTGATGCTGAACACCGCATGCAGCCGAAAGACTTCGACTCATGGTATGTGCGTAACTCACAGGGTGAAATGGTGCCATTCTCGGCATTCGCAACAGGTGAATGGACTTACGGTTCTCCGCTATTGCAACGCTTTAACGGTCTACCTGCGATGAATATCCAAGGTGGCGCGGCTCCGGGCGTAAGTACTGGTGAAGCGATGGCAGAAATCGAAGCCATGGTAGAAAAACTGCCTCCTGGCTTTACGGTGAACTGGAACGGTATTTCTTACGAGGAACGTCTGTCTGGTAACCAAGCACCAATGCTTTACGCACTGTCGATTCTGGTTGTCTTCCTTGTACTAGCTGCACTTTATGAGAGCTGGTCAGTACCATTCGCGGTTGTACTTGTTGTGCCTCTAGGTGTGTTAGGTGCGGTACTTGCGGTTATGACTCGCGGTATGGATAACGACGTATTCTTCCAAGTTAGCTTGTTGACCACTGTTGGTCTGGCAACGAAGAACGCGATCCTTATCGTCGAATTTGCGAAGGAATACTATGAGAAAGGCGCAGGCTTGATCGAAGCAACGTTGCACGCGGTGCGTGTTCGTCTTCGTCCTATCATCATGACCTCGCTTGCGTTTGGTCTTGGTGTAGTGCCACTAGCCATCAGTGCGGGTGTAGGCTCTGCAGGTCAGAATGCGGTAGGTACGGGCGTACTTGGTGGTATGGTAAGTGCGACCTTGCTTGGTATCTTCTTCGTGCCTGTGTTCTTCGTTGTGGTTGAGCGTTTGTTCGACCGCCGTGCAAGAAAAGAAGCACAAAAAGAGCAAGTGGAATCTACTTCACAGCCAACGGCAAGCCAAGAGTAGGACTTAGCGCTAAAGACTAAGTTATACTATTGCTAATAAGTACAAGAAAAGGGCGCTTCGGCGTCCTTTATTTTTGGATTCAATTGGATAGTTTGGGTTTGAGGTTTAATTTTTACGTCATTCTGAACAGCGAGGGACGAGCATGATTCAGAATCTGCTCACCGAGTGCTGTAACTTGATGTGAAATATTGATTGAGAGCGTGTGGCAGTTAGATTCCTGATCTCGCCTAGGCTCGTCGGAATGACCGAGATTTGAGTGTTGAAAGAGATCCCCAACTCGCTCGTCCCTCGCTCTTGAGGATGACAGACGTGCGGGCTCTGAGGCTCATTGGAATGCTCTGAATATTGAATTGTGCATTTAGCTCAACAACGCGTCATTCCCGAAAGCGACGAATGAGCGCAGTCGGGAATCTCTTGTAAACGCAGTACTATCCATATGAAAACAAAGCCGAAAGTAGAATAGGCAAGTATGAAAGATCAGAAGATTTCTCCGATATCCGTGTTGGATCAAAGCCCGATGTTTGTGTGCAGCGTGATGAACCGAACCTTCCGCAATCGTGCCCAAGCCGAGCTATCGCGTCAGGATTTAATGACGTTGGAAATGGCGAGTGCCTTGGCGGCGTTAGAAGAGTTTCAACCGATGAGTCAGCAAGAATTGGCGGATGCGGTTCTAACGGAGCGAAGCGTCGCAAAACGCATGGTGGATAACTTAGAGAAACGAGGTTTTGTTAAAGTTTCCAAGAGCGAAACCAATCAGAGATTAAAGATTCTGACACTCACCAAAGAGGGTGTAGAAGCGGTACGTAAAGTGCACCGCATCATGACCAACCTCAAGCAAGATTTCTTCTCTTGTTTGACGGAAGAGGAATCTGACGAATTCTTCCGTTTGGTGCGTAAAATGACCTTAGCCAATCACGCTTAATTCTGCATTTCAAACGATGGCGAACCAATTAGCTTTCTGTGAGGAAACGGTTCGCCACTTCAGCTTCTTGTTTCTTCATCAATTGATGCGCGGTCAGCATGTGTTGTTCCATCACTTGTTTGGCTTTTGAAGCGTCACCTTTACGCAATGCTTCCACCAGTGCACGTTGGCTTTGCACGCCCGTTTGCCACAGTTTGTGGTTCCCCGGTTCATACAGTTTACGGTAAATCGTTAGCTCGGTAAGCATCTGCGCAGTAAAGCGAACCACAAACTTCAGCAGCTCATTACCAGAGTAACTCGCTAATAGGCTGTGAAACTCAATCGATGCAATGTGGTGTTCGCGTTCTTGATACACGTCTTCTGGTGGCGTTTGGTACTTATCGATTTGCTGATCGAGCGTGACAAGCTGTGCCTCCGTTAATGTGCCTGCCAATGAAGCAGCGATTTCTGGTTCAAGTGACAAGCGGATTTGGTACAGGTCAGAAATCGAAACATCTTTGAAGAACAGGTAGTTGCTTAGCAGTGCCTGAGCTTTGTTCTCGCTCATTTCGCTAACAAACACACCGCCTTTTGGCCCCGTCTTGGTCGAGAGAATGCCTTGTGCTTCAAGGATTCGCATGCTTTCTCGCACTGTGCTTTTGGAAGCGTCAAAGGTTTCCATGACTTCGATTTCACTCGGCAGACGATCGCCGGGCTGCAAAGCTTGATCGACGATCCAAGTTTTGATCGATTCGGCCAGTTGTTGAGTTCTACGTCCTTTCGCGCTGCTTGCCACATTTTCCTCGCTGGGTTATCTCGCGGTATCTATTGAATTTTGAAGGAAATTCAAAGGATGTCACCTGTTTTCTGTCTTTCATTTTCTGAAAAACGAACACGGTTTTAGTTATGAAACCGTCCGATTATCGATCGAATCGCATTCACAAAAAAGCCTATTTATCATGATAAATGTCTTTCATTTGATATTTATCATGATAAATTAAAAATGAACATGGTTAGAAATAGAGCGATTCAAGATGGAAAAATTTGTAGAAACGGCCAGTCTAGCGTGGGAATGGTTGGAAGATATTGCTCAATGCAGCCAAACCAATGACCCAGATAGCGAAGGCGTGACGCGTTTGTGTGCCAGTGAAGAGCACGCGAGAGCAAATGAAAAGCTACGCGAGTGGATGTTGTTGTCTGGCATGGAAGTGCGCATGGATAACGCGGCTAACCTTATTGGTCGTTACCACAGCCCGAACCCAAATGCGCAGACGCTGATCTTTGGTTCTCACCAAGATACCGTGCCAAATGGCGGCAAGTACGATGGTATTTTAGGTGTCATCCTACCTATCGCTTTGGTTCATTATTTCCATCAGCATAAATTCGAATTTCCTTTCCATATCGATGTGATTGCCTTCAGTGATGAAGAAGGCACACGATTCCAATCGACATTACTTGGTTCAAAAGCCATTGCCGGAACGTTTGACCCGAGCGTTTTGGATGCACGCGATGCTTACGGTATTACGATGCGTGAAGCTCTGACTTCATTCGGTTGTCATCCAGAGCTTATTGCGCATGATGCTTACGACAAAGAAAAGGTGTTGGGTTTTGTGGAACTTCACATTGAACAAGGCCCGCAACTTGAGCAAGCGAACTTGCCTGTGGGTGTGGTTACGGCCATCACCGGTATTGAGCGCCATACTTTGTCGGTTTTAGGTAAAGCTGGTCACGCGGGTACAGTGCCAATGGACATGCGCCAAGATGCGCTAGTTGGGGCTGCGCAGGTCATCCATATGTTTGACCAACTGTGTAAGCGTGAAGACGACCTTGTGGGTGTAGTGGGCAAAATTGCCAACTTCCCGAACGGTGTGAATGTGATTCCTCAGCAAACGGACATCACTATTGAGCTGCGCTCACCAAATGATGCTTCGCGTATTGCAGCACGACAAGAAATGCTGGCAAACATCGAAACCTTAATGACGCAGTACAATCTTGCGTATCGCCACGAGCAAACTTACGAGCAAGCGGCGGTTACTTGCTCTGATTCGCTTTCCTCGGCACTCACTCAGGCGATCTCGCTATCCAACATTGAAGCTAAGCACCTATTTAGTGGGGCAGGGCATGATGGTCTTGCGGTGTGTGAATTAACGGACATTGCGATGCTGTTTATGCGTTGCACGGATGGGGTTAGCCACCATCCAGATGAAGCTATTCTACAAAAAGATCTGATGGCTGCAGTCGAAGTGCTGAACCATTTCTGCATGCTGATGAAGCATCAATAACACGCGAATAAAACAAGAGAGGGTGGGGATTCATCCTCTTTTTTACTTTTAAAACCAAGCGTTGGTTTTTGCTTGCAAACGTGATTGCTCAAACGAGTGAGCTTTCATTCCTATACTAAGGAGAGATTTTGTTATGGATATGACAAAGAAGATGGAGACGACAGAGAAAAAGGCTTGGTACAAAAGCATGCCGGACCCGATGGTCCTGATCTTTATGATTTTAGTGGCGACTTACCTACTGACCTTTGTTGTGCCTGCGGGGGAATTCTCACGCGTTGTTGTCGATGGCCGAACCACGGTTGTTCCGAACTCATTTGCCTATCTGAATGACGTTCCAGCGGTGCATTTCTTTGATATTTTTGTCGCGATTCCGAAAGGTTTGATCAGTGCGGCGCCTTACTTGTTCATCGTATTTATTGCTGGTGGTTTGTTCCACATCTTGCAACGCACCGGTGCATTAGAGAACGCAATTGGTGTGGCGGTAAACAAAGCGGGTGTGAAGAACCGTAATTTGATCATCACCATCGGCACCTTTATCTACGGTTTCTTTGGCGTGGCGGTAGGCTTTGAGAACAACATCGCACTTGTTCCGGTTGCAGTACTGATCTCTGCAGCGGTTGGCTACTCCAGCCTAGTCGGTACGGTAATGGCGGTGGGCGGTATCGGTGTTGGCTTTGCACTGTCACCAATCAACCCTTATACCGTCGGTGTGGCTCAAGGTATTGCAGAGCTGCCAACTTTCTCGGGCGCTTGGCTGCGTGCGGCGATGGTGATTTCCTCTCTTGCATTGTTGTCTTACTACATCTGTACTCGCGTAGCGAAGATGGAGTTTAAAGAGCCAGATTCAGCAGAAGGCTTAAGCAAAGATCTATCGGAATACCATCTAGAGAAGAAAGACAAACTGACGCTGGGCGTATTCCTAGCTGGTCTTGGTGTGATGCTTTACGGTGTTTTTGCCAATGGTTGGTACATCAACGAGATCGCAGGCTTGTTCTTATTGATGGCGATTGTGATCGGCGCAGTCAACGGTTTAAGCGCTAATGGCATTGTGAAGCAAATGATGGAAGGTGCATCGGGCGTAACCGCAGGTGCATTGGTGATTGGTGTTGCTGCATCGATTCAAATCATCCTCGACCAAGCGCAAATCATCGATACCATCGTTAACGCGCTAAGCTCACTTATTCAAGATATGCCGATTGCTATCTCTGCGATTGTTGCGAGTGTGGTGCAAGGTGTGATCAACCTATTCGTACCATCGGGTTCTGGTCAGGCAATGGTGACCATGCCAATCCTAATTCCTGTGGCAGACCTTACTGGCATGAGCCGTCAGCTGATGATCACCGCATTCCAAGTGGGTGACGGTTTGACCAACCTTATCGTACCGACTTCTGGTGGTACGTTAGCGATGTTGGCACTTGGCCGCGTGTCTTACGAGCAGTGGCTCAAAGCCATCATGCCATTCATGGCGTTCGTTTATGTTCTATGTTGGGTAGCCTTGTTTGTTGGACAAATGGTTGGTTACTAACGTCTTTTATATTGAGAATCTATGACGATTTCACTTATACACGTTAACCCAGAAACGGGGTTAGCGGCTTCCATTACAGCCACTGGCGGCGTTGCAGTTGGTGGTTACGTAAACCACAGCTGGCGCGGGATTGGCGCCTGTGCAACCCAAGGTTTGTTTACTAACCCTTGGTATGCCGACAATGCCAAGCGATGGTTATCTCAAGGGCTTTGTTGCCATGATGTGGTTGAGCGTTTGAAAGAGGGCGATGCTGAATTTGCTAAGCGCCAATGCATGGTAATGGATAAACACGGCCACGCGGCGTTTATCAATGGTGAAGAGAATATCGCGCACGTGGGTTCTCTTGTTTTTCAAGATCTCGCCGTCGCAGGCAACATGCTAGAAAGTGACGCGGTTATTGAAGCTTTTGCGGATTCATTTATGGCTCAGACAATGCTGAATGCTGAGCAAGTGAGAGCAGGGGACAAACCTCAATATCGTGATAACTACGAAGCAAGGTTAGCGGAAGTGCTCATTACTGCACTAGAAGCTGCATTGGAAGCGGGTGGCGATAAGCGCGGTACGTATTCTGCTTCGCTTCGTATTGAAAGCTACACGCAAGCGCCGATTGATATTCGCGTTGATTGGTCTGACGATAGTTTGATTGAAGACATGAGAAAGGTACTGAGCCGCGTACAAGCGCCGAGCTTCCAAGAGTTTCTCAACGGATTGCCGAATCAATAAATCAATAGTTTTTCTGAGATTTGTTCAGAGACAAAAACAAAAATGTATGGTCCGCCCCGTTATTGCAACTACAATTAAGTCATAACGGAGTTGGTTTGCGCTAATGTATTCGGAGTCCTTGTTGGGAGCACTAGCTTCCCAGCTCCACGATGATATCTGCGCCAGATTATCCTTAAAAAGCCAAAAGCATTTAACGCTATTTTTTGTGTCAGGTTCTTAATCTGGTCGATTGACCGTTTTTGTCATCATTTTCATTGGCGTTGCAAACTTGGTTATAGCTATACAACCTTAAAAGCTTGGCGGTGGTACAACACCGCCCAAGCTATTCTTGCTAGCTTGTTGGCAAGTGCTACGACCACAACATTAAATGGCTTCGTCGCCCGAAGTTTGATGAGCCACTCACCAAACACTTTCCCTGTCGTTTCTAGCCTTGAGAGAACGGCTCTTGCTCCATGGATAAACAGAGTTCTGAGATGTTTATTGCCTCGTTTACTTATGCCAAGTAGCTTGGTCTTTCCTCCCGTAGAGAATTGTCTCGGTACAAGCCCTAACCAAGCTGCCATTTCCCGACCATTGGTGAAATTGTTTGGGGAGCTTACGTCAGCAACGCACAACGTTGAGGTAAGGTCTCCAACTCCAGGGATAGTTTTCAGCAATTGTGCACTTTCATTATTATTAACAATAACTTGAAGCTTACTGTCTTGAGCTTTGACCTTTTCATTAAGGTATTTGTAGTGTTCGTGGATAGACACTAATTCACACAGCAAGCTCTCCGGCAGTGCCATTTTTTGTGCTGCTAACCATTGGAAGAGAGACTTCATCTTTGCATGCCCCTTTGGAAAACTCAGGCCGAACTCAAGCAAGATAGCCCCAATTCGAGACATAGCCGCGGTTCTCTCCTTGATATAGCCATCTCTGACACGATGAATCGCTGCAATGACTTGGGCTTCTTCACTTTTTACCGCGACAAACCTCATTGTTGGTCGACCAGCCGCTTCTGCAATTGCTGATGCATCTATGAAATCATTTTTGTTGCCTTTGACATAAGGCTTAACGTACTGGGGAGGAATGAGTCGAACTTGATGGCCGTATTCACCACACTTACGAGCGAGCCAATGAGCACCGCCACAAGCTTCGAAAGCAATGGTTGTTGGTTCGATTTTACAAAGAAAATGTTGGAGTTGGTTTCGATTAAACTTACGACGCAATACTTCCGCACCAGAACGGTTATGAGCGATAGCGTGGAAACAGTGCTTGCCTAGGTCGATACCTAAAATGTGAATAGAAGACATATGGTTCACCTCATTCTGAGGCTTAAGGGCTTGGAGAGTGGGGCGGACCATATAATTAAGCCGAACAGCGTATCACTGTTCGGCTTTTTCATATCTTAACGAGGTGAGGGATTAGTACTTCACTTCGTAGTTCAAGTGGAAGCGGCGACCCGGTGCGTTGTAGTAACGTGAGTTGTTACGCTCTGATTGCGCGTACGCCGTCATGTAGTCTTCGTTGAATAGGTTTTCAACAGCGAAGCTTAACGTACCGAACGGAAGATCGTAGTCCACACCAGCGTTTGCAACGAAGTAGCTGTCTACTGCGTATTTCGCGCCAGAAGTGATTTCATCTTCTTTATCACGGTTGCCTGAGTAAACCAGCGTCATGTTGTAGCGACCGAATTCGTAAGCGTCGTAACTGATAACAGACGTTACTTTCAATGGTGCGATACGCGTGCCGTCTAGTGGTTCCCAGCCGCTGTCTTCATTAAGTTTACGCTCACCTTCTTGCCAAGAGATTGTGCTGTCTGTACGAAGGTTAGCAAGAATGCTGTAACCAAGCGTTGCTTCCGCACCCCAAACTTTCTCTGGTGCACGAGTACTTTCTAGCGCATCGCCTGCTTCGTTTACGTTCAGTGTCGAACCTAGGTCAGATTCGCTGTAGAACGCTGCAAGAGAGTAGTCCGCTTCACCAAGGAAACCGCGTACACCCACTTCGTAGTTGTCTGTAGTAATTGGCTTGATAGCCCCTTCAACTGTAGAGCTGTTACCAGAACGAATGTCACGTAGCGCTTCGTTCGTTGACATACCTTGCGCGAAAGATGCAAACAGCTGGTGGTTGTCGGTCAGATCGTGTGTCACACCAATGTTGAATAGGAACTCGTCAAAGTACGGATCACCGCCTTGAACTTGATCACCTGCATTGTTGTGCGTGTTACCTACCGTGAAATCATCCACGCTTAGACGTACGTACTCGTAGCGGATACCGTAAGAAAGAACCGTGTTGTCGCTTACGTCAGTGATGAACTGTGCGAATGGTGCGATAGCAAATTGCTCTACATCTGGTGTGTTGTTGTAGAAACCGACGCTGTTTGGCTGTTTGAACGACTGTTGTTCAAGGTCCATACCCCAAGTAACGAATGCCCAATCAATTTGGCTAGAGATGTTGGCTTTCACGCCGAAACGATCAAAATCTGTCTCGTTGTGGCCGTATAGCGTTTGACCAAAGGTTGGAGAATTTGGGTTCTTGTCTTTCATCGCAAGCGTGAACGTCTCAGTGTCCTGAGTCATCCAGTAACCCGTTACGTCTAGCATACCTAAGCTAAAGCCCAGATCTTGGTAACGCGCTTGGTAGTTAGCGAACGTACGTGTCACGTCATTTGGTTTCGCGCCATCTTTGCCTGCAACACCGTTGTTGTAACCTGGGCCACAGTGAACCGCTTCGGCAGGTTTGCCGTTAGCTGCATCGCCATTTGCTGCACACCAGCCGTCGTTGTCAGTAATGTTACGAACGCCAACAGTCAAAGTCAGTGAACGATCTTCGTCGATGTTACGGTTCCAAACGCCGTTTACGTTTAGGTTGTCCATGTCATCTTCGTTGTTTACCGAAGGTAGGCGGTCACCGTTAGCATCGTGGCTGCCGCCACGTTGCTCGTAACCCAGACCTAAACGCCATTGATCTTTTTCATCACCGCCTGTTGCCTCTTGGTACACGTTCCAAGTGAACGCATCGCTACCAAACTCTTGGAAGCTTGTGCCAACTTTAGTGCGGTATTCTACCGCGCCTTCTTCTGGCATTTTGGTGATCACATTGATGATACCGCCCTGTGCGCCAAGGCCGTATACCGCAGAACCACCACGGATAACTTCGATACGCTCTACGTTTTGTGGATCAATGGCCGACAACTCTTGGCCAAAGTCTAGGAAGCTGTTGTTTTGTGCAACGCCGTCAATCAATAACAGAACGCGACGACCACGAATTTGGTTTTGACCTTTGCTGCTCAGGTTACCGTGAACAGAAGTACCCATACCCGGAACCAACGTTGAAAGCACATCGTTGATGCTGCGGCTTTGGTTTAACTGAGATTGAAGTTGTTCTTGATCGATAACGGTCACAGAGCGAGGAACGTCGTTAAGCAGCTGTTGAGAACGGCTTGCGGTAACGACCATTGTTTCCATTGCTTGGACTTCGTCGTTACTTTCTGCTGAAACGCCGAAAGATGAAAGAGTAATTGCACTTACCACTGCAATATTTAGCTTAGATAGTTTGAGTTTCATAACTTCCTGCAACTAAAAGTTGTCTTTTATAAACTTGTTAATAAATCGATTTAGCTAGCGATTATTGAGCACTTTGTAATTGCGTGGTAGTCTAGCACGCAAAGAAGTAATGTAAATATCAATAATTATCATTTGTCATTTAATGAGCAATTTTACTGCAGTCGTTATCATTTCAATAATTAGCCAAATGCTGTCTATTCAGCTTGCTTATGCAAGTGGATTAAACGCATCCGTTGTCGATGATCTAGACCATACTATTTCGACGTCGAATGTGACCCATTTTCCGCGTGTTGCAAGCGTGTCTACTTTTGGTGCAGAGCTAGTAATAGCAATGGGTGAGAAGCCTGTTGGTGTATCCGATTATCCTGGTGGGTTTCCTCCTTATCTTTCTGCTTTAAATGACGTGCCAAGTCTTGGTAATCGTTCAAGAACCAGCTTTGAAGCTTTGTACGATGCGAAGCCAGATTTGGTTGTTGGTTTGGGGCGAATGTTAGAGCCTTACTATCAACGCTTCGTCGAAATCGCACCGCCTCTCGGTTTTGATTTGATTACTTTAGAAGACAGTTTTTCTGCGGTAGAGCGTGCAAGCATGGCAATGGGACGAGAAGAGCAAGGGAAATCACTAAATATGTGTTTTCAGACTTTTCTTGATGAAATGCAATCAAAGCTCGGAAATAGACGGTTTTCTGGTTTATTTCTGACAAGTGCAGGCGTCACTCCGCGAGCATACTACTCACACTTTATGTCCGTTGCTCTTATGGAAAAATTGAATATCCGAAGTGCGAATGGTGACTCGCCGTACGCGACGAAAACGCCTTTTTCTGGGCAAGTGGGTCTTGAGTGGTTGGTAAAACTCGATCCCGATGTGATTTTTATGTACCAGAACGCCGAGCCACAATTTACCGAATCGAAAATTTGGCAAAGCCTAAAAGCGGTGAAGAACAATCGAGTTTACTTGGTTGATATGACATGGCGAGAGCCAGAAGGGCCACTTTCACGAATTTGGGTCGCGATGGATATCGCCCACAAAGTGTATCCCGATCTTTTCCCTGCGCCTTCTGTTGAACGAGTTTATGAGGTGATCAATGGCTCATGCTCTTAGGATAACCAAACCAAGTGCGGTGATGGTTCGCAGTTTGGCGACGGCTTTGTTACTAGCTGTGGTTTATGTGTCTTTGTCGAGTGGCATTTACCATTTTGATGCCCAGCAAATCATGGCGTTTTTGATTTCTGATTCAAGCAGCCAAGCATCTTTAGTGTTTTGGGAACTGCGTTTACCTCGTACCTTGATCGCACTCTTTGGTGGGGCGGCGTTGGCGGTATCCGGCTCGCTCATGCAAGACATCGTTCGCAACCCGTTAGCGTCTCCAAACCTGACCGGTGTGATGTCTGGCGCAGCGCTTAGCGTGTTAACGGCGACCATGTTCTTGCTGCCATTGCCAACTTTATTTTGGGGGATTGTGGGTGGTTTGCTTGGCGGTGCCATTACCTTATCCATCAGTTGGAAACAGGGCGTCACACCAGCGCGTTTGGCGTTAGCTGGCATTTCTGTAAGTGCGTTTTGCCAAGCAGCGGTGACCTACATTCTGTTGTCGGATCGCGTAGACAGTGAGTCACTATTTTTCTGGTTAACGGGCAGTAACGCAGGCGCGAGTTGGTCCGTGTTTACGCCGCTTGTTTATACCGTCATTCCTGCGTTTATCTTGCTTGCGGTGACACATCGACAGCGTGGTTACTTACTGCTGGATGACACCGTTGCTCGTGGTCTAGGTATCGCGATTAACCGTTATAGATTGGCGTTTGGTTTTGTCTCTGTCGTGCTTACTGCGGTTGCGGTTGGTGCATTTGGTCCTGTTGGTTTTGTTGGCCTTGTTGCCCCTCATCTCGCACGCATGATGGGGTTGGGGCTTGGCGGTGCAGCTGTGATTGGTGCGGCACTTGTCACCGCAGCGGACCTCCTTTCTCGAACCCTGCTTATGCCGTTGGAAATTCCTATTGGCGTCATTACCGCGACTTTAGGTGCGCCTTGGTTTCTTATGTTGATTGTTCGTAAGCTGAGAGGGAATTAATGAAAACGCGTTTCTTATTCCCTTGCTTGGCATTGCTGGTGTTCGCTCCTGCACTGTTTATCGCCTCTAACTCAGAGCTTAGACAAGCAGGCGAGCTGTTTATTACTTATGGTACTTACCACCCATTTTGGTCGCTAACGTTACCAAGATTTTTGCTGGCGACAATGGTGGGTATGATGCTGGCAGTATCAGGCTTATTGCTGCAAACCACCCTAAAAAACCCGTTGGCAGACAGCGGTATTTTAGGTGTGAACGCTGGTGCTTCTCTTGGTGCCGTTTGTGCGATTTTGCTACCTGCTTGGTTTAATTGGAATATCACCACAGAAAGCGCGTTGCTGCTGTTTTCAATGGCGGGTGGTTTGCTCAGCGCGATTCCTGTTTTGATCGTTAGCCGAATCGGAAATACCAGTCTCACTCTACTCACAGGTGTGGCGATCACGGCCATTCTTGGCGCGTTGAGTTCGGCGCTGATCTTCACTATTGGTCAGGGTAAAACCGACATCGCATTACAATGGATGGCGGGTGGTATGTATGGCCGAGGTTGGGAGCAAGTAAGTTATCTTCTGCCTTGGTTCTTGGCCTGTTTAGCGTTCATTGTTTTGGTGTATTTGCCACTAAAATGGGTACGTTACGATGACGCGATTTTGCGTGGTATTGGTATCAACGGTGCTTTGCTGCGTTTGGGGATTCTGTTAGGTACGGTATTTATTACTGCACCTGCCGTCTCAGCAGTTGGGCCGATTGGTTTTGTGGGATTGGTGATTCCGCACATTGCACGTTTGCTCAGTGCGAATGATCCTTTGCGAACCATGTTCACGACTTTGATTTTTGGCGCTGGCTTCCTCGCTCTTTCAGATGTTTTAGCCAAAAACTTACTGTTCCCAACCGAAATTCCAGCGGGCGTGATTACCGCACTGCTTGGTGTGCCATTTTTCCTCTTCTTGTTAAGGAAACACTCATAATGACCCTATCTTCAAAAGGGCTTGAAGGGCAATCGCTCACCTCAGGCTACAACGATACGATGATCTTGAACGATGTGAACATTCGTCTTCAAGAAGGTAAGGTGACGG
Organism: Vibrio owensii; assembly: GCF_002021755.1. Classification (NCBI taxonomy): domain Bacteria; kingdom Pseudomonadati; phylum Pseudomonadota; class Gammaproteobacteria; order Vibrionales; family Vibrionaceae; genus Vibrio; species Vibrio owensii. Next base: position 615,962 of record NZ_CP019959.1, on the reverse strand, counting down.
CGTTCATTGGCCCAAATGGGTGCGGTAAAAGTACGCTGATGAAGACCTTAACCGGTGCGATAAAAGCGAAAAAAGGCGACGTGACTTTTAAAGGCAAAGCGCTTAACCAATGGAAGCTGAAAGATCTCGCTAAGCACATTGCGATTCTGCCTCAACATCCTACGGCGCCAGAAGGTGTCTTGGTCGAGCAGCTTGTTGCGCTTGGTCGTGTTGCTCATCGCAAGTGGTATCAGGGCAACAGTGAGCGTGACCAAGAAGTGATTACTGAATCGCTTGCCTCTGTCGGATTGGCTGGTTACGAAAAGCGTGTAGTGAGTACGTTGTCGGGTGGTGAGCGTCAGCGCGTTTGGTTGGCGATGTGTTTGGCGCAAGAAGCGCAGTGGTTATTGCTGGATGAGCCAACCAGTTATCTCGATTTAGGTCACCAACTCGAGTTACTCGAAGTACTCGATAAGTTGAACAAGGAACGCAACTTAACCATCGTTTATGTTCTCCATGAGCTGAGCCAAGCTGCACAGTTCTGTGATGAACTGGTACTAATGAAAAAAGGTCAGATCTTAAAACAGGGAGCGCCTTTGGATGTGCTCACTGAATCGACCCTTGAATCGGTGTTTAAAGTGGAAGGAAAAATGGAAGTCATTGATGGCTACGTTTACTGTTTACCAAAAGCTTATGTTCGTGAGGAAGTGCGTTAATGGAAAACCTGTTTAATCAGTTTCGTACTTTGGTGGCTTTGCCTGAGAATGTTAAAGCGCTGAGTATCACCGAGCAGCAAGCCATCTTGAATCAACATGAACCTTTCTTCCGCTTGCGCTTTGTTGAACAGCCGAAAGGCATTAAAGCCAGTGAATGGTTTGAGCGTGAGTTTCCTGCTGTTGTGCAAGATTACGCAGATTCTATTGAGGCGAAATTGCCATTTGCCGTGCCGATTTGGCAGAAAGTGTTCAACGCGATTTTGCTGACGTCGCTGGTCGGTCACCGTGTGTTGTTTGATCGCGTGTTGCAGTTAATACTCGATGATCTGTATCTGACGATTGGTGAAGACCATCGCGTAGCAAGCATTGAGGTGTCGAATGCGACGCCTTTCTTTGCTCTTGAGGCTGGCAACGAAAACGCGATGCAAGTGGAGTCAGAACTGGCTTTAGATGAGAAACTCGCGCAAGTCATTACAACGCTCTCGGAGCCATTGGTACCGTTGTACAAAAAGCAGAAAGTCAGCCCGAAAGTGTTTTGGGGAAATGCCTTGTATGCGGCTGATTTGGCGTTTTCTAAACTTGCGCATCAACCATTGGCGAATGACAGGTTAGAGCTAGACGTGCAAGCAGCGTCAAAGTGGCAACAAAACCTATTTAACGCGGTAACACCAAAAGGCGGTGAGTTAAACGCGGTAAAAAAGGTGACCTTTAATGGCTTTCAAAAGCTCTACGTGAGACGAGAAACGTGCTGTCTGAAATACAAAATTGAAGGTAAAGAGAAGTGCTCAACCTGTAACTTGCACGATTCAGAAATCCAAGAAAATATCATGCGTAACAAGCTGCTTAGTGCCATCGCATAGCTTTGCCTGCACCGCTTGTTGATATCCCTTCTTTCATCGGCGATTTTCCAATTGAGAATCGCTGTTCTAAATCAAGCCATACGCTTTTAAAATCACAATCCCTACGGTACAAGTCACTGTTGAAAGTACGGTCGTTAAAGCAATGATGTTCGCTGCTAAGACGGAGTTTCCTCCCATCGAACGTGCCATCACATAACTTGCTGCCGCCACAGGAGAGGCGTTCATAAAGAACAGAATGCCAAGCTCAATCCCTCTAAAGCCAACTAAATACGCGCCTGTGGTAATCACGATAGGAGCAACGATCAGTTTGTAGCTGCTGGCAAACCAAGACGGTCCTTTCTCTTTCTTCATCAAACTTAAATCGAGTGAGCCACCGGTACACAAGAGGGCAAGGGGAAGCGTCATCTTCGATAGATAGTTACCGGCATCAATCGCCACATCCGGAACCGGAATCGACAGAAGGTAGAACACCATGCCAGAGACGATCGCGATGATCAGCGGGTTGCGCGTTAAGGTTCTTACCATCATTTTGGCGGCTTGAGATCCAGACGTTGCCCCTTTCGGAGACAAACAAATCACGGCTTGCACGTTATAGATAAAGGTGGTCACCGCAACATAAAGCGCGGCCAGAGCGACACCTTGTGAGCCGTAAGCATTCGCCACATAAGCAATACCGATGATGCCCGTATTAGCGCGAAAGCCACCTTGGATCAATACGCCTTGGTCGGGTGATGATTTGAAGAACAGTTTGACGGAGATAAAAGTGAAAATGAAAAACGCGATGCTGGCAACAATGCCGTAATTGACGAAGCCGCTAGCCGCAGAGAAATCGTGCTCGGAGACGACGATACTCAAGAACAACATCGCAGGTAGCGTGACCTGAAACACCAGTTTAGAACCGACTTCGATAAAGTTGTCGTTGATAAGCCCAATGCGTTTGAAGATAACACCCAGCACCAACATTAAGCAGATGGGGCCAGTGATCGACAACGAGAATTGCAACTGATGTAAAACAGCATCCATGAGTGTATCCGCAGCAAAAGAAAAGAGTTTTATAATTGTCATACAATTAAACCACAACTCAATCTTGGGAGACAGTAGGGTGGTGAAATTTTCTTCAGTTATTGTGGGGTTACTGGTGAAAGGAGAGGAAAACCAGTCTGGCTTGTATCACCAGACTGGAAGCAAACTCTAAAGCAGAATTACTTTTGAGCGTTTGAAAGGAGATAATCAGGCCCCGCTGTTTCCGCCGTTACGACAGACAGCTTGCTCGTATCTGCACCAACGCCTTGGTATTGAGTAAAGCCTTTCACTTGCTCGCTTTTTGGTAGCTCTACCGAGTAAGAAGCGATTTGCTCTGCGTTAGTCACCGTGCCGACGTAAACTTCGTTGTTGTAAGTAGGATTCACCAGCGGCAACTCTTCTGTCGCGCGTACGCTAACGAATTGCTCTTGCTGGTGGTTATCAACCACGTTGCTGTCGAAGTGAACGTCCACGCCAGCGAAAATGTTCTTCACTTCACTGTTGTTGAACAGGCTCACACGGTGCGTTTGGTTGCCGTAGACAATGCCCCATTCCGTATCCACAAGGGTGTTGTTACGAATGGTGATGTTCTTTGGTGTCCATTGTTTGTTGAGCTCTTTGCCTTTCACTGCTTGGTCTAGTTGCTCGCCGTTTGCTACATCAATGATGCCGGTATTGATCACGATGCCGCCGCGCAGATCCGCATTACCTTCAATTTTGCCATCACGGCCGCGCGTGCCAGTGATGTAGTTGTTCTCAATCACGTGGTCTTCATCGTAAATACGCATACCGCCAGTCAGCAGTTTTTCGTTACCTAGAATCACGTTGTCTTTCACCACGTTCGCTTTACCGTGACGAAGAGAAATCAGAGAGGCACTTTCAAAGATAGTATTGCCAGAGATTTCATTGCCGCCTGACTTAATCGAAATCAGCTCACGCTCACCATCCATATCAATCATCAGGTTGTTGGTGAACTTAGAGTTTGATGCCCATTGAGAAGATTTAGAGTCACCAATTCGAATCGCTTCCCAGCTGTTGCCGTTGTAGCGAATCGCTTCTTTGATATCGAATTCATTGAACTGGTTTGGTTTTTGGTCCAAGAAAATGTTGTTAGCAATAAGGTGGTTATCTGGTGTGTCGTCTTTTTGTACGCCAATTAACGTGCCGCGCTTTTGCTTACCTTCAAAACGGTTATTGATCACTTTGCCATCTTTACCCCAAAGTGAAACCCACAAGTATTTCGGGTATTCAGAGCGACGTTCGTCCGGTTGGTATTCGTAAGCGTGGTTGAAGTAGTAGAACGTAGAGTTTTGCAAAGTGTTGTTGTTACCCATCATACGCACGCCGCCGAAACGTTCAGCAGGGCCGCCTTCGGTAAACACCAAACCGTCGACAGTGATGTTGTTACCTTCAAGGCGAAGCTGAGCCAAACCCGTTAGCCAAACGCTGCCAGGTTGCTCCGCCTTGATGGTAATGTCGTTGGCTTTTACCGTGACGATATCAAGATCCGCGTATTTACCCGCAGGAATCGTAATTGTTGTACCGTCTTCGGCATTCTCCATCTGTTGTTTCAATGCTTGCACAGCGTCTGCTGATTGCGCTTCAAGTACGCTGCCATCCACTGTGTTTAAGCGATCCGTAGCAAGCAAGTAATCGCGAGTGATGTCATTCACTGCGGTTTCAACAACAGCGGGAGCCGCAGCTTCCGTCGTTTGAGAAGGTGAAGTGTTACAACCTACTAGGGTTAGGGCAGAAATGGACGCGGCAACCACGCCAGCAAGCATTGTTTTTTTCATAATGTATCTCTTTGTAGAAGCACAAAAAGCGGTTGAATACTCAACCGCTTGTTTCTCGTTATGAGTTCTCCGTTATCGGAGCCCCCTCAGAAGCGCGCTCTGCGTTGCCATCGACTGCTCTCATCAGCGCCACGCCGACGCCAAGAACAATCACACCACAGAACACGAAAATCATGCGTCCCCAGAATGGGTTAGGCAGTAAAAACATCGCCATCACACCCACACCAGACACCGCAATCAACGAACCCAACATTTGGCGTTGTTTGTTATCCAGTTTTTTCTGTTCCGTTGAGTCAGAAACCAACGGTGTTGCTAAGTTATTGAAGAAGCGGTCAACGTCTTGTTGGCGTTTCTCTTCAAGCGGTTTGTAGAACAGTGTCGACAGAGCAAAGAAGCCTGCGGTAAACACCAAGTGACCAATCAAACCAACCGCAACTTTTAGATCTGACCATTCACGGCCTGTTAGAGGCTGAAGATCAAACCAGTTTTGAATCATTTCCGGTGTGATGACAAAACCAACCGTGTAAGACACGATGCCACCTACCACCAATGTGCCCCAGCCAGCCCAGTCCGGTGTTCTCTTGATGAAGAAGCCACAGAACGCAGGAATCGTCATTGGGAAGCCAATCAACGCGCCAACGTACATCATGGTGTCGAACAGGCTCAGACCTTTTAGCGAGTTGATGAACAGAGCAATCAAGATGATCGCGATGCCGAAGAAGGTAGAGGTGATTTTCGATACGATCATCAGCTCTTTTTCTGTCGCGTTCGGGCGCAGAATCGGCAAGTAGAAGTTCATCACGAAGATGCCTGAGTTACGGTTCAAACCTGAGTCCATTGACGACATCGTCGCTGCAAACATCGCTGAAATCAGCAGACCAACCATGCCCGCTGGCATGTATTTCTCAACAAAGTACAAGTAAGCAAAATCACCTGCTTTTGAACCTGCATCTGGGTAGTGCGCCGATAGATCAACACCTTGGCTTGCAATGAACCAAGAAGGGGTAAACCAAATCAATACGCCCACTGTCATTAACACACACGCAAGCAACGCAGCTTTCTTCGCGTTCTTAGAGTCTTTTGCCGCTAGGTAACGGTGACAGTTCAACATGTTGTTGTTGATAGAGAACTGCTTTAAGAAAATGAACACTGCCCAGATACCAAAAATACTGAGGTAGTTCAGGTTGTTACCCGTTACGAAAGACCCGTTTTCTTGAACAGGGAAGTTCGCAATGATTTCTGTAATACCGCCGCCTTTTACTACCGCAACCACAGCACACGTCACCGTTACTGCCATGATGATGACCATCTGCATAAAGTCTGATGCGATAACCGCCCAAGAGCCGCCCGTGACGGACATCATCAGTACCACTAAACCCGTGATCCAAATGGTGGTTGTCATATCGAAGCCGAAAATGCCCGATGCGATGATCGCCAAACCATTCAACCAGATACCCGCAGAAATCACGCTGCTTGGCATGCCAGACCAAGTGAATACTTGCTCGTTAAAGCGACCAAAGCGCATGCGAATCGCATCAATCGGCGTGATAACGCGCAGCTGGCGGAATTTCGGTGCGAAGTACAGGTAGTTCATCAAGTAACCGAACGCATTCGCTAAGAAGATAGTCGCTACAGCGAAACCATCGGTGTACGCTTTACCGGCCGCACCAGTAAATGTCCAAGCACTGAACTGGGTCATAAACGCCGTTGCGCCTACCATCCACCACAGCATGTTGCCGCCCCCGCGGAAGTAGTCACTGGTGGTGCTTGTAAATGTTCTAAACATCCAGCCTATCGCAATGAGGAATAGGAAATAGATGCCAACAATTAGGGTATTGAGTTCCATTTTTCGACCTTCTCATAGTCATTGATTTCTGCCAGATATATTATCCGTTCGATTATTTATTTGTACTACAATAATTCAATTGTGTGATGAAGTGATTAATACTGGAAATCTGCTTGACCCAGTACATTCTTCTGCTTCTATCTACACGAACTGATGGTTGTGAACTTAAAATCGATTATTCAATAACTTATGATGAGTTTTGTCAGTATGGAACCCCGTTAATTACATTCGCTTATCGTTTCAACAAGAAACTTTGGTTATACATTTTGCTTGTTTTGTATGATTATTTCTTTGTTAAATTCGCTGATTATTTAATGTCTCAACCGCAACGGACTTAACAAAAAAGTAAACAAATAGACCTGAGTGATAAGGGAAGAATGAAGCGGCTGTGTACAACCGCTTCATAAGGTAGATTTAGCTTTCGGTTACCGCTTGTTGGGTTTGAGTACCGTTGTCGTCAACCGCTTTAACAAGTAGTAGACCAACGCCACCAACAATGGCACCACACAAGATGAAGACTAAGCGTCCCCACATTGGGTTTGGTAGTAGCGCCATCAGCATTACGCCTACACCGGCGACTGCGATAAGTTTGCCAAGCATTTGACGTTGCTTGTTATCAAGAACTTTCTGTTCTGCAGATTCAGCAACAAGTGGTGTTGATAGGTTGTCGAAGAACTTATCTACGTCTGCCTGACGTTTCTCATTTAGAGGCTTGTAGAACAGCGTTGATAGAACGAAGAAGCCACCCGTTAGCGTAATGTGGCCAACTAGACCAATCGCGACTTTAACGTCTGACCATTCACGGCCAGTAAGCTGCTCAAGACCGAATGCTGAAGAAACCATGTCAGCAGTGATAACAAAACCAACAACGTAAGAGACAAGACCACCGACAATCAGCGTGCCCCAACCAGCCCAGTCTGGCGTTTTCTTAATAAAGAAGCCTAGGAATGCAGGGATGGTCATTGGGAAGCCGATCAAGGCACCAACGTACATCATGGTGTCGAACAGGCTCAGGCCTTTTAGTGAGTTGATGAATTGCGCAACCAGGATGATGGCAATACCAAATACCGTTGAGGTAATTTTCGATACCGTTACCAGCTCTTTCTCTGATGCTTGGCCACGGCGAATCACTGGTTCGTAGAAGTTCTTAACGAAGATACCAGAGTTGCGGTTTAGACCTGAGTCCATTGAAGACATAGTCGCGGCAAACATTGCTGCTACGAGAAGGCCAACCATACCCGCTGGCATGTACTCTTGTACGAAGTAAAGGTAAGCGAAGTCGCCTGCTTTGCTGCCTGCATCTGGGTAAGCGGCTGATAGGTCTACGCCTTGACCCGCAATGTACCAAGAAGGCATGAACCAAATGAATACACCACCAAGCATTAGAACACACGCTAGCAATGCCGCTTTCTTCGCGTTTTTCGAGTCTTTTGCTGCAAGGTAGCGGTAAGAGTTCAACATGTTGTTGGTAATAGAGAACTGCTTAACAAAGATGAAGAACGCCCAAATGCTAAAGATGCTTAGGTAGTTCAGGTTGTTACCAGAGACGAAAGAACCGCCTTCTGCGACAGGGAAGTTACTGATGACTTCAGTAATGCCGCCGCCTTGAACGATCGCAACAACTGCACAAGTTACCGTTACCGCCATGATGATCACCATCTGCATGAAGTCAGACGCGATAACTGCCCAAGAGCCACCCGTTACTGACATCACCAGTACCACCAAACCGGTAATCCAGATGGTTGCTGTCATATCAAAGCCGAAAATACCAGAAGCGATGATCGCCAGTGCATTCAACCAAACACCAGCAGATACCACACTGTTTGGCATGGAAGACCAAGTAAAGACTTGTTCGTTCGTGGTGCCGAAACGCATACGAATCGCTTCAATTACCGTTACTACACGTAGCTGGCGGAACTTTGGTGCAAAATACGCAAAGTTCATGAAGTAACCGAATGCGTTTGCTAGGAAGATAACCGCAACCGCGAAACCATCGTTATAAGCTTTACCAGCAGCACCAGTAAACGTCCATGCAGAGAACTGCGTCATGAAGGCCGTTGCACCAACCATCCACCAAAGCATGTTGCCGCCGCCTCGGAAATAGTCACTAGTCGTATTGGTAAACGTTCTGAACATCCAACCTATTGCAATTAAGAATAGAAAGTAGATGCCTACAATAAGGGTATTGAGTTCCATCTTTAGACCTTTTGATCGTTATTTAATGTCTTGAGGCAATACTAACTATCAGTTTGCTTATTTGTAGTACAATAACTCAAAAGCGTGACGAATGATCCGGAATGGGTCATTTCAATAATCATACAAGTGATCGTGATCGGATATTGACATTGCACTCAAAAGGGGAAGGGTGCACCAAGTCAATATCACGACAAGTTATCAATGACTTTTGCGTGCACTCGATTGGTTCAATAGCGTTTATAGCCTTAGTTAATAAGGGTTATAACGGCGTAAGAAGGTGTGAAGTATTGTCAGATTTGTATGACTATTGCAGATAAAAAAACGCCCACGACATGCCTGTAATGCGTGGGCGAAAAACGGTATTGATACCGTCTGAGCCAAGGGCTCTGTTGGATTGCAATAGAACAGTGAAACGAGGTTCTGGATGTAGCTGAAAGATACTCGAGGGGTATATCTCTCATCGCTGCTAAGCACGTTACGCTGTAAGATCTTCGACAATCATTGCAAAGTTCAACAAAGCTAGGCTCTGTAAAGTGTTGTTATGATATGGGAGCAACTATACCAATCGACACAAGTCATCATCCTCGTCTGCTCGAGCTCGGCGCTTTACTTATGCCGATTGGTATTAAACATTTCCCACTTAATTCACTACTCCTAAAAACTCAATTAGTCATAACCAATAAAGCGTTTTCCTTGGCTTGCTACCTATATGATAGCGAAACCAGGCTGTTGATTTGTCTCTATAAGTGTCTGTTACAAAAGACAAACCGCTACATCCACTTTAGTCCAATGAGAACCACAACCGTTGGAAGTAACAATAAGCTGCTTAGAACCATCAAGACTTGAGCAACAGCGAGTAAGGATGACAAAACAGTATTCTTCAATGTTGAAAGTTTCACTGGTCGCATCCATCTTGTTCGCTGTACTTTGCTTCTATTCGCTATTTCTTCTGCTTACTTATTTCTTCTATCCATTTATGTCTCAGCCTGACATAAGTGGCCTCTGCTTATATAGCCTCGGCCTTTCTCATTTCATCTCTATAACCAAGCGATGCTTAACCTGTTATTGGACTCTATATAGAAAAGGACAGAGCGAAAAAGTGTGCGTCAATAGCAATTTGATGTTCTGTGTCTCAAAAACTTGAAATGATTATATTGTATGACAAATAAAAATGAACTCATTTGGTGCAAAAATATGCGGTAGAGCACATTTTTAGCCTAAATATTAAGACAATTAATGAGCCGTAAATGTTGGTAATATATTTAATATCAATAAGTTAATGTAAACTTTGGTGGTTGTAACAAAGTTTGATAGCGTGGATAAATCATACAATTAGATCTAATTCACAGAACGCTCAACATCGGCTGGGTACTATATTTGTAGTATTTTAACTCAAGATATAAGGCCGATAATAATGAAACCCCTACGACCTCTACATCTAGCAACCTGCCTCAGCGCCATTCTTTTCAGTGCTAACACTCTTGCTGCAGACTTTGTGTTCCTTGATGAAGCAACGCTTGAACAAAACCGCGCTGTTTTACAGTCAGATAAAGCGAGCGATTCAATGAAAGACGCGTACGACCGTCTAATTGAAGAAGCAGAACTGGCGATGAAAGATGGCCCGTTTACGGTAACGGCGAAAGGTATGACGCCACCAAGCGGAAGTAAAAACGATTACATGAGCATCAGCCCGTACTGGTGGCCAGATGAATCGAAAGAAGATGGCCTTCCTTGGGTTCGTCACGATGGCAAAACTAACCCTGCGTCAAAAACAGCTGAAACAGACTCTAAACGTATTGGTCACTTCACTCGTTCTGTTCGTGCATTAGCATTGGCTTATTACTTCAGCCAAGACGAGAAATACGCAAAACAAGGTATCGAATACGTTCGTACTTGGTTCATGAATGATGAAACTAAGATGAACCCGAACGTGAATTACGGTCAGGGTGTACCTGGTCGTGCAGAAGGTCGTCGTGGCGGCATTATTGATACGCGTACTCTGGCCGATCGCATGCTGGACTCAATCGCCATCCTCTCGCTTTCTCCTGCTTGGACGGATAAAGACGAACAGCAAATCACGCAGTGGTACGGCGAATACCTAGATTGGTTGATTATTGATGACCTATCAGGTGGCCCGAAAGGCGAAGCTGCTGCGGCAAACAATCACGGCACCTGGTATGACTTCCAAGTCGCCAGTATTGCTTACTTCTTAGGTAATGAGCCTCTCGCAAAGCAGATGGTTCAAAAAGGCAAGATGCGTGTAGACACTCAGTTCGAAAAAGACGGCTCTCAACCTCACGAAATCGAGCGTACTCGTGCATACCACTACCACTACTTCAGCTTAGATCCATTGGTCGGCATCGCTCAAATCGGTGACAAAGTGGGCATCGACCTATGGCACTACCAAAACAAGAAAGGTGGCTCATTAGCGCAAGGTATTCAGCTAATGGCGACTTATCAAGATCCTGCGTCTGACTGGCCATACACCGCGAAAGACAATCCACGCCGCGTAGAGCGCATGACACCGATTTACCTAAAAGCAGGTGTGGCGATGGAGAAACCTGAGTGGGTGAAACTGGCGACCGAAACTGACTTTAGCCGCTTCACAGTGAAGAAGAACTTGGCAGAAGTTTGGGCTCAGCGCGATATCGAATTGCTTTACCCAAAACAATAAAACCCTAAAAAGGGCGGCGTGTATGCGCGTCGCCACTTTGAAATACAATTTATTTACAGTGGAACATTACTATGACTTCTAAAAAACAAATTGCTTTAGCGATCGCGACAACCCTTTTTGCAGGTAGCATTTCAGCCGCGTCTCTAGACTTCCGTGAAGAATACAAACACGATTCAGAGCAGTGGGCAGGTCGTATCAAAATTGGTGGCAGCACAGGTAACCATTACTACGGCGTCGAGATGAAGCACACTGGCAACTTGAGCGAGCTTCAGCGTGGTGATAGCGAATTCGAATACGGCTACCACTTCAAATTTGATAATAACTGGCGTGTAACCACATCGATGCCGATTACCTTTGGTGACGAAGCCGTAACGTACAAACCTCAGGTTCGTGTTCAATACAAATTCGATTCTGGTATCACAACCAAGCTTCGCTACCGTCACGAGTTCCGCAACTACGCATCTGGTAAAACATCAACAGGTCTAGACGGCAAACAACACGATTCACTGAACGCGAGTAAAATCACGGGTAACATCGATTACAACTGGAACGCTTGGCAATTTGGTTTTGAAGCAAACTACAAAGAAGATTTCTTCAGCGATGAGTGGAAGCTAGGTAACCGCGATGGTAAGTACGAATGGGACTACAACTTTAAACTAGGCTACAAAGAGAAAGGTTGGGATTGGCGTCCATACGTAGAATTCGGTAACGTTCAATGTAACAGCTCTTGTGATGACAGCTCATCACGTCAGCTACGTAGCCGTGTTGGTGTGACGTATAGCTTCTAACCCAAGCCACAAATAAATTAAGATTCTTTCCAATAGCCCGCCCCCGAAGCGGGCTATTTTTGTTTTCGAACAAGGTCAGGCTCAGACCTAAGACATGCCAGTGAGCTTTTATTGCTAAAATTATCATTAATGATTTGGCGAACGGATAAGCTCATGGTGGGTAAAATACTTTGCATCGTCCTGTGTCTTTGGTCTTTCTCTCATACCAGTGCCGCATTGGAACTCTCTCCTTTAAAGTCTGACCCCTACGTGGGGGACTTAGATACCCTAAAGGAAAAGAAAGCCGTTCGAATTTTGGTGTCTGCTGATCTGGGTTTTTACTACATCCAGAATGGTAAGCCTAAAGGCATTATCTCTGAGCTTATTTATGAATTTGAACGCTACTTAAGAAAGAACAAAAAGGCGATCAACATTCAGGTCATTCCGGTCGCAAGAAACGAACTCATTCCCAAATTGATAGCTGGTTATGGTGACGTCATAGTCGCGAATCTAACCATTACCAATGAGCGTAAAGAGCAGATTGCGTTTAGCGATCCGGTGCGAGAAAACGTCTCAGAAATCATAGTGACCAACACCAGATACTCAGACATCAAAACCGTGGATGATTTGAGTGGGTTGGATGTTTGGGTGAGAGAAAGCTCGAGTTACCATAAGAGCTTAACCAAGGTAAATAACTACTTCACGATACAAAACAAACCGCTGATTAATATCTTGTTTCTTGATGAGATCATGCAAGATTATGAGGTTCTCGAAATGGTCAGTGCAGGCATTATCGATATCACCGTGCTCGACCGACACAAGACGGGGATGTGGGGGAATATCTTTCCCGGCGTGGCATTCCATAATCAAATTACCATCAGAGAAAATGCACAGATTGGCTGGGGGATACGACAAGATTCGCCTCAGTTAGAAGAGGCGGTGAACAAGTTCATCAAGGAAGTTCGGATAGGAACTTTGTTCGGCAATGTGGTCAATGAAAGGTATCTCGAAAACGACAAGTGGTTGAGAAAGTTCCTTAACCGAGACAATGCAGTTCGTTCTAAAGAATTGCTAGATATCTTCTACGCGTATTCTCAGGAGTATCAATTCAACCACCTGTTGATGTTGGCGCAGGGTTTTCAAGAATCCGGATTGAACCAAAACGTCATTTCTCACAAAGGGGCGGTGGGCATCATGCAGATCTTGCCGACTACGGCGAGAGATAGAGCCATCAACATTTCCAATATCTACGAAAAAGAACCCAATATTCACGCTGGTTTGAAGTACATGCATTATCTTCGAAAGTATTTCTTTAACGATGAAAACATCAGCGAAAACGACATCATTTACTTCTGTCTAGCAGCCTACAATGCAGGGCCAGGTAACATGAGGAAGATGAGAAGAATCGCCAAAGAAAAAGGGTATGACCCTAATGTTTGGTTTGGCAATGTGGAAGTGGTGACGCGGCAATACATTGGACTTGAGCCGATACGCTACGTCAGCAACATTAACCATTACTTTATTGCCTACAAGCTGCTAGAGAGACTCAACAATCGTCGTAGCGAACTCGAACCTTACCTTCATCCACCATACAAACTCGAAACCATTAAGCTCTATTACTAACGAGGTAGTGGTCATCGGCAAAGACATTCGCAAGATAGCTTAAGCACAATAAAAAAGAGGAGCGCTGTGCTCCTCTTGAGTATTTAACTTATTGCTTAAAGTGATTAAGACACTTCTTGCGCAGTCTCTACTCGACGCTTGTTACCCAATAAACGCTGCCAATTAAGCGGCATCATCGGCAGCACAATCAGAATGATCCCGAGTGCGGTAAACAGGTCAGGTATTTCATCAAACCACATCACGCCAAACAATGTCACAAACGCCAGTCCAGAATATTCAGCCAATGCAATCTGGCTCGCTGGAGCACGCTTAAACGCTTTGACCACCAAGGCATGGTAGGCAAGTACAAACAAGTTAATCGCCACAATCCACATCAGGTGTTGCCACGTAATGGCTTGCCATTGAGGGTAGGCGAGCAACAAAGCAACTGGTAATGTCATTAACGTTGTCCAAAACAAGGTGCACACCAAAGGTTGCTCTTGTGGCATCCGGCGAATAAGGATGTTGCCCACACCGATGGCAAGCGCACTGCCGAGAGCAATGATTGCGGCCCAATGGAAATGTTCGGGACGAAGCACAATTAAGACGCCACCAAAGCCAATCAAAGTACCGAAAATCTTGCCTTTGGAGGGCTTTTCTTTAAGGAAGATAACCGACAGTGGCAGCACCAATAATGGACCGACATAGAAAATCGCATTCGCTGTCGCCAATGGCAGATGCGTGATCGCTACCATAGCGCTAGCACTGCCTATCAGAATCAATTGCGCGCGCCAGAAGGTGATCCAATCGCATCCCATTTGACGTTCTCGTTTATCCAAACGAAGCCAAAGAGGTAACAGCAACACCAGACTGATTAATTGGCGAATAAAGACGTATTGAAAAGTGGGTACTTCGCCATTAAGCATTTTGAGGGAAACGTCAGAAAGAGACGCAACCAAGTTCGCCGCCACCAAAAGGAAGATGGCGCTAGAGACATCAGATTTTTTCATATTGGAATGGTTAGAGAGTTAGAGACTCAATCGATAAAGGGTACCGATGGTGGTTTTTCCTTGAGGAGTAATGCGAGTTTTTTGTGCTAACAACAGCTCTGCAGTCGCAACCGCATCCGCTAACGCATTGTGCCCATTGTATTCAGGTAAGCCATAGCGAGCGCGGGTGCCAGAGAGAGTGACATCAATTTCGTCACGAGGATTAATCGCTTTCTGTAGATGTTTTTCAATGCACATGGTGTCGAGCCAAACCAAAGGTGGTTCGCTGAGTTTAAACACACGATGTAGATACTGATTGATGAATTGGGTTTCGACCATACAAGCGTGAGCGACCAAGATCTTGCCTTTGGCGGCATGGAAAAACGCTCGCATGGCATCATGGATTGAAACGCCCTCGGACAGCATTTGCGGCGTAATATGGTTGATCACCGCGGTTTCTGGTTTGATTTGCGAATCGCTATTGATGTACATGTGCTGGCTGGTGGCCAGATCCACTTTGCCATTCGCTATGTCTACCCAACCGATCGACAAAATCAGATCTTCTTCGCTGTCTAAGCCGGTCGTTTCCAAATCTAGCACAATGTAATTGGCGTCTTGTGCGAATTGCGCCGCTTCCAGACGTGGCGTTTGAACCAGCGCTTTGATGTGCTCTGGCATGGTTGTATGTTTCACGTATTGCTCGCGCTTTCGATTCAGACGCGAGCAAGGATGAAAGTGTTCTAGGATTCGCTTCATTAACGGCTCCCAAAGCGCACTTTCGCCGCTTCTTGCAAGTCAGCAATAATACGGAAGGCGTCTTTCAGGTGCTGGCGTTCAAAGCTACCGAATGTATTTGGGTCGATGTGGTTATTTGGCTCTTCACCGCGTTTCAGCGCTTCTAACTGATGACCAAAACGGAACGACAAGATGAACTGGTACGCGTTAAGGATGTTCTTGTAAGCATCTTCACTTAATACGCCCGCTTCATTCGCGGCTTTGAAACGCTCGTCGGTTGCCGTTAAATCACACTCAACCGCCAAACCGTAAATGCGCGCCAAATCAATGATCAGATTGATGGCGTATTTCTTCACATCGAGCGTCTTCTTGTTCTCACCCGACTTCTCCAAAACCAAACTGTTGAAGATGCCCAACGGTGGGTTGGTGTTCACCGCATCGTTCACAAGCATGGAGAGGAACTCACGATTGCTGCGAATGTTGGTATGCAGTTCATCTCGCAAGATGAGCTCGTAATCTTTATTGCCGTAAAGGGTACGAATTTCCAAGAACACGCTGATGTTTAGCAAGCGCTCGTATTCTGGGTTGGCAACCCATTTTTTGTAGTACTTCTTCCAGACGCTCAGAGGTTGGCACCACTTTGGCGTTGCGGCCATAAACTTGCCAGGACATAAAGGGTAATCACAGCTCGCAAGGCCGTTACTGACGATCATAGCAAGGTGCTTGAAGTAAATTCGGTCGTTCTCTGTCGCGTGGTCAGCAAGGACAATCGCGCTGTCTTGATCCGACAACATGTGGACTTCGTTGCGAGCGTGAGAGCCAGCCACAATCCATGAGAACTTACATGGCGGTGGACCAAGTTTATCAATCGCGATTTGAATCAAGCGACGCGTGTAAGCGTCCATGATCATCGTCATCACTTTACCGATGACTTCCGGTGAAACGTGCCCATCAACTAGCGCTTCAAAGATAGCTTGGCGCTCTGGGGTAAAGCTCGACAGGGATTTTACGCTGCCTGCGTATTTGATTTTCTCGATCAAGAAGATGGCTTGCACACGGTGGTTTTGCACAAGGTGTGTCGTAGTCAGTACGCCGACGACTTTGTTGTTTTCTACTAATGGCAGGTTGCGAATATTGTGCTGCATCATCATCGATGCGGCGTGTAAGACGAGATCATCCGGTTTGATGGTTTGCGGATCGTGGGTCATCACTTCAGAAATAGGGCGGTCAGTACTTACCCCTTGTGCGATAACGCGCTTGGTCATATCGCGGTCGGTAATCAAGCCTACAATTTTGTCGTTCTCGTAAACCACGGCGCATGGTGAGCATTTGGTTAGCATCTCGTTTGCAACGGTTTGAATCGACTGGTCGGCAGTTACCACTGCAACGCGACCGCTGGCAACCTCACCAACGCGGCGAATGAACAAGCCTTTCTCTTTATTTGACCACACCACATCCAGCGCAGATTTCAAACGAACTTGCGCCTGAGAAGCAAAGTGTTCTGCACATTCAGGGTGGGTTTCGAACAGTTTTTTAAGCGCCGAGTTGGGAATCACATAAACCAGTGAGTTCTCAATCGCGATGGCACGATAGCCTTTCGTGCTGTCGATTTGGCTGCCAAGAAAGGTGAAGCCGAAGATGTCTTCTGGCCCCAGTTTCGCACGTAGCACACCATCGGACTTTCTTTGCTCCATAGAGCCAGTACGTATGATGTAGAGTGACTTTTCTTGGCCTGTCGCGCATTGGTCAATGACTTCACCTTTGCCAAGGTAGGTAATCTGCACGTGCGATGCGAGTTCACGCAAGGCAGGTTTTGGGATCTTGTCGAATGGGTCGATTTGCCCAATAAATTGCAGGATGTTTGGCAGCAAAGATTCAGTCATAACACAGCACTTTAATAAATTTAATTTGTATTATTATATATCTAAATTTAATCAAAGTATCACTGAATAAGAAGTTTTTTGTGAGGAAAGAGAGGGTTCTTGCTGAAGCAAGAGGGGAGTAGATACAAAAAAGCACGCGAAGGACGCGTGCTTTCAATGGTTTGTCGCTGAACTTATTTTACTGGCGCTAAGCGGTGCTTAGAGTCTAATAAGTGATTCGCTGATGCTTGGCGCGCTTTGTCAGCGTTGCCTGCCATGATTGCATCGTAAATCTGACGGTGTTCTTTGATACAAGTGCTGCCTTCTTCCGAAGAGTGCGCAATAAAGTTAACGAACATCGTCGTTAGGATATTGCCGAACGGTAGGTAGAAGTCGTTACCTGTTGCATTGAAGATCAGGCTGTGGAAGCGAGTGTCCACTTCCATCCATTTTTCGTGATCAAACTCTTCCGCTTCTGCAACGTCGACCATCTGTTGGAAAGTTTCAGATAATTCAATACGTTGTTCCGCAGTCGCATGGATAGCAGCAAGTGCACATGCCTCTGGCTCGATCGCACGGCGTAAACCAAGGAATTGACCACAGAACTGGTCAGTATCTGCAAGACCGTCCATCCATTCAATCAGTTGAGGATCTAAGAAGTTCCAGTAAGCGCGGTTGATGACGCGAGTACCAACTTTAGGACGCGACTCAAGTAGACCTTTCGACGTTAGCAATTTCACTGCTTCACGTAGTGCAGTACGGCTGATGCCAAATTGCTCACAAAGAACCATTTCGCCAGGTAGGATAGAGCCCTGAGGGAGCTTACCAGACAAAATACCACGTGCGATTTCACGCGCTACTTGCACATGAAGGCTTCGCTTAGAGCCTGAGATAGAATGAAATTCGCCAGACATAATCTTCACTTAATTACTAAATATGTATTATTTAAGCCGTACTATAGCACTCTTGCCCCCACCCACCAAGCAGATGTGAACGTAATATAAGAAGGTTCACATAACGCGTGTTTCCACTAGACACAATCAATGATTGCGTTGACTTGACCGCTTCTTCAATATCGTTTTTATCGCTATCAAGCTGTTAAATTATTCATACAAATAATGACTGTAAAATCCTACTTGTTGTGACCCAAACCACAAATGCAACGCAAAACTGACGAATTTTGCCGGATCTCGCTCAATTGGGCGCAAATACGCTTGCGACTGAAAGATCTTATTGTATGATTTATTTCGAAAGCACGAATAACTAACATAGGTAAACCGTCATGTTTAACGATTTGAAAGGTAAGCGCGTACTTATCACTGGTTCTACGTCAGGTATGGGCCTAGCGGCGGCACGCGTGTTCGCAAAATACGGCGCGAAAATCGGCATTAACAGTCATCAAACCGGTCCTGACGCAGATGCAGCAGTGACTGAGCTAACTGCACTTGGTGGCGATGTTAAGTTTTTCCAAGCGAACCTTATGGTGACCGCAGATTGCGAAAAACTGGTTAAGGAATTTACCGATCATTTCGGTGGCATGGACGTGCTAATCAACAACGCTGGTGGTCTTGGCGGTCGTGAAAACCTAGAAAACATCGATGATGAGTTCTACAACCGCGTGATGGATCTGAACGCTCGTTCTGCGTTGATGACAACCAAATACTCAATTCCGCACCTACGTGCGTCGGCAGCGGAGTCTGGTGAGACAGCATGTGTGATCAGCACTGGCTCTATCGCAGCTCGTGAAGGTGGCGGTGTTGGTGCTGGTATCTACGCGGCATCAAAAGCTTGGTTACACGACATTCACCGTAACTGGGTGAAAGAGTTCACTAAAGACAACATCCGTTTCAACATCGTTTCTCCAGGCACTATCGACACCGCATTCCACGATGGTAAATCTGACGAGTTGAAAGCAGCAATCGCAAGCGGTATCCCTATGGGTCGCTTCGGTCGAATCGAAGAAGTAGCACCAACGTTTGCTTTCTTCGCTTCACATGCATGTTCTGGTTACATCACTGGCCAAGTGCTGGATGTAAACGGCGGACAAATGGCGCCATAAGCGCTGACCTATTTCGTTTCAGACGAATACACTGACCTCAAAAAGCCAGCTTCGTCTGGCTTTTTTTGATCATTTATCAAGTGCTAAGGCACTGGAAGCATAATTATAAGGAGCGTCAAATGGCAAAGTTTTCTCTTGTGGAGGATTCACACCGCAAGATCCATGTGCAAGTTGCCAGACAAATCGCCCGCAAAATACTGTCAGGTGAGCTAAACCAAAATGAAAAGCTACCCAATGAGATGGATCTCTGTGACGCGTTTGGCGTGAGTCGCACAGCATTACGCGAGTCAACCAAACTGCTATCAGCAAAAGGGCTAATTGAGTCAAAGCCGAAGGTGGGGACGACCATTCGTGCTCGCAACCACTGGCATTTTCTCGATCCTCAACTCTTGGAATGGATTCAAGATTTAGAAGATACCGAGCCGTTTCTGGCTCAGTTTTTGGGGCTGCGTAAAGCGATTGAACCAGAGGCTTGTGCCTTAGCGGCGAATAACGCAACAGCAGAGCAACGCAAAGAATTGTCGGTCATTTTTCAGCGTATGACCATGGCGGCCAATCGTTTCGATTATGACGATTGGACGGTCAACGACCACCTGTTCCACCAGACAATATTCCTTGCAACAGGCAATCAATTCTACATTCCGTTTAGCAATATCTTGTCGACTATCTTCAAGCAGTTTATCGATCATTCAGCTGAAGGCGGTCGATTCTGTATTGAAGAGCATCGCGCGATTTACGATGCCATTATGGCGGGGAATGGAGACCAAGCTCGCATCGCGTCGCATACATTGCTTAACGACGAAAACCAAAAACTGGCTCAGGTCGTCAACGGTTGATGAATCAACGTGTATTTGGCTTTGCTCTAACGGTGAAAGGATAGGGCAAGGCCAACGTTTAGCGGCAACGGCTTGCTTGCTAGTTGCGCTTGTGAAAACTCCGAAAGGTCTACCATGTCTTCCCAACCCTATATAAGAAAAAATCTCTCCCTTGCTTGGCCGCTGGCCTTGAACGCATTATTAATGCAGTCGATGTTAATGATCGACACCTTCCTTGTCTCACCGCTCGGTGAAGTTTCCCTTGCCGCCATGGGTATTGCCACCACCATCGTCTCCTTTGTTTTAGGTATCCAAATGGCGTTGGCGAACGGCTCACAGTTGGTACTCAGTCGTGCAGTTGGATCTGGGCAACACCTGTCGCTGAACAAAGGTTTCTGGGCGGGCTTAATTATCAACGTTTTGGTCGCAGTAGTGTTTTGGACACTGATTACCGCCTTCGACAAAGCGTTGATCAGTAAGTTGACCGACAACGTTGCTCTTTATGCAGAGACTGAACGTTACCTCGCTGTCGCCAAGTTCATCATCATCTTCAACGCGATTACCCAAGTTATGATCGCCTTGTTTAATGCACTTGGCCGAACCAAAGTACCGTTCAAAGGTTACTTGATTGAGTTGCCAGTCAACATGGCAATGTCGTACGTTTTGATTCATGGCTTTGCTGGTTTTGAGGGCATTGGTGTGCAAGGCGCGGCAGCAGGCAGCTTAATCGCCATCACCATTCGATTGCTGTACTTAACTCTTTGTATTCGATGGGATGATTCCATCGTCTTGTCGATTAAGAACCTAGATGCGTCACTGAAGGCCAACACGCTGAACCACTTTAAAGAGATATTCCCCGTTGCAGCAAACGTAACCATGTTGCAAACCGGCGCGACTATCTACATGTTGTTGTACTCACAGCTGACATTGAACGCCTACGTAGCGATGACCATCGTGATGCCTTGGATCAAAGCAGGGACTCAGTTCATCACCGCTTGGGCGCATTCGTCGGCGATCACGATCAGCCAAGCGATTGGGTCACGACAAATGGATGAGCTGCGTAAGAATGTTGATATCAGCATCGACATGGCAGTGATGATCTCATTTGTCTCGGCGGCGTTCTTCTTGGCCTTAAGTTTTGTTCTACCGGATTTATACCCAGACCTAGATCCAAGTACCTACGTTGCCCTTGCTTCTATCGCGCCGTTATACGTCTTTCTGCCGATTGTTCGTGGCTATAATACGGTACACGGTCACGTGTTACGTGCGTTGGGCAAGACCACAGAAGTCTTTAAGATCAACTTCACTGGTCAGTGGATTGTGTCCATCCGATTGTGTGCATTGATCATTCTGCATTGGGATCTCTCTTTCTTTTGGGCGTTCGCCGTTATGCCATTTGAAGAAATAGTGAAAGCACTGCCATTTAGGCACTTGGCGCGTAAATCACTCAACGAGTTTGATCTCAAGAAAGCTGAGAAGCTTATGTATGATTAATTTGTCGTTTTTATTTTGATTTTTCGTCTAGTAAAGAGTCCTCAATGATGAGGGCTTTTTTGTCTCTATAGTTTACTGCTGAGTGTTTGGTTTAAATAACCTGCTTTTATCTATCACTTTTTCTTAAAGTTTGATCCAAGTAGAACTTGCAATGATCAAACTGTGAGCGATTTTACACACCCGATTTTCCGTTCGGTTTAATCTCTGGATTAATAATTAATATGTACGACAATAATACATAAATAAGGGAGTCCAAATCCATGTGTAATAGCAAAAGACTGAACAAGAATCTCCTCGCTGCCGCGTTACTTACTACGCTACCAATGACCGCTTTGGCCCACAATCAGACACCTCATCCAGTGCCTGCGGATAAGTTCGACATGATGAACTGGAAAATCACCTTGCCAATGGACAAAGACAACAACGGTCGAGCGGATGAAATCGAAGGGGTGGCGATGCTCAGTTACTCACATCACCAATTTTTCTTCTTAGATGAAAACGACAATATGGTCTTTGAAGTGCCGAACATGGCGGTGACAACAAAGGGCTCTACAAACGCGCGTTCTGAGTTGCGCCAAATGGGTCGAGGCACTGATGTCGATATCAGTGTGAAAGCACCAGAAAACAACTGGGCGATTGCTGCGCACCCTCAAGCGGAATCATTCAGCGCAGTAGGAGGAACATTAGAAGCGACGTTAAAAGTAAACCACGTTGCTACGCGCTCTCAGAATCCAGAAAAATACCCAGCGTATTCCGTCGTGGTAGGGCAGATTCATGCAGGCAAAGATCCGGCTCAATTAGAGGCGAACACAGGGTTTGGACACGGCAACGAACCACTAAAAATCTTCTACAAGAAATGGCCTAACCATAAGATGGGATCGGTGTTCTGGACATACGAACGCAACCTAGCGAAAGCGGATCCTGATCGCACAGACATCGCTTATCCGGTATGGGGGAATACATGGGAAAGCAACGCCGAGCCGGGAGACAAAGGCATCGCACTTGGTGAAGAGTTCAGCTACAGCGTAAAAGTTGAAGGTAACATTATGCAGCTTGCGTTCGAAGCCGAAGGCCACCCAACCGTGAAGTATGAACTCGACTTGAGCAATAACGTCGACGCCTATGGAAAAGTGGATAAGAAAGACTTCGCGAAAGGTTATGCGAACGAGTGGTTCTACTTTAAAGCGGGCGCTTACGGACAATGTAGCGTGAAAACTGGTGATAACTTCTGGGCGACAGGTTGTGAAGGAACGGGAGATTTCGAGACGGATAAGAAGAACGGCGACTACAGCAGTGCGACCTTTTCTGTCCTGAAGTTAAACGGCAAATAAGCCCCCAAATTGGGTACCTTACTAAAGAAAATCCCTACCACGTGGTAGGGATTTTTAGTTGGTTACTAAGTTTTTTGGTGCTTATGTTTGTCGGCGTCTGGGAAAGCGTTATAGATCGAAGCGATCGTTGTTCATCACTTTCACCCAAGCTGCGACAAAGTCTTGGACAAACTTCTCTTTGTTATCGTCCTGAGCGTAAACCTCAGCGTAAGAGCGCAGTACCGAGTTAGAGCCGAATACCAAGTCGACACGTGACGCTGTCCATTTGGTTTGGCCAGAAGCGCGTTCGCGGATTTCGTACTCGTTATCACCGGTTGGATGCCATGTGTAGCTCATATCAGTGAGGTTAACGAAGAAATCGTTGGTCAGTGCGCCGACGTTATCGGTGAATACACCTTGGCTCGTACCACCATAATTGGTGCCAAGAACACGCATACCACCAATGAGCACCGTCATCTCGACAGCGGTCAGTTGCATCAATTGGCTTCTTTCCAATAACAGCTCTTCAGCCGTTACGACGTAATCGGATTTTATCCAGTTGCGGAAGCCGTCGTGAATTGGTTCAAGCACGTCAAACGAATCGGCATCGGTCATGGCGTCCGTCGCATCTCCACGTCCTTGGCTAAATGGCACAGAGACATTCATACCTGCGTTGGATGCCGCTTTCTCGATACCTACGCCACCCGCGAGCACAATCAAATCCGCCATGCTAATTGGCGAGTTGTGTGTGGTGCGAATATCGTCGAGCACGCTCAACACTTTCTGCAATCTTTCTGGCTCGTTACCTACCCAATCTTTTTGCGGAGCAAGACGAATACGTGCGCCATTAGCCCCACCGCGACGGTCAGAACCACGGTAAGTACGAGCGCTGTCCCATGCAGTAGAAACCAGCTCAGCAATGCTCAATTCACTATTGAGAATCGCCATCTTGAGTGCGTCGATGTTCTCTTCAGATAGGTGGTAAGAGACAGGTGGCACGGGATCTTGCCAAATCAAATCTTCTGCTGGCACATCAGGGCCGAGGTAACGAGATTTAGGGCCTAGATCGCGGTGAGTCAGCTTAAACCAAGCGCGAGCGAAGCAATCTTCGAAGTACTTAGGATCATCACGGAAACGCTCTGCAATCTTGCGGTATTCCGGATCAAACTTAAGCGCCATATCCGCATCGGTCATCATTGGATTGCGACGAATGCTTGGGTCTTCCACATCCACCGGCATGTCTTCTTCTTTGATGTTTACTGGCTCCCACTGAGCAGCACCCGCAGGGCTCTTAGTAACCCACCAGTCGTAAGTGAATAACAAGTGGAAGTAGCCGTTATCCCATTTGGTTGGGTTAGTGGTCCACGCACCTTCCACACCACTGGTGACGGTATCACGTCCTATGCCGCGAGAGGTTTTGTTGAGCCAACCAAAGCCTTGATCTTCGATTTCTGCGCCTTCCGGTTCTGGGCCGAGTAGGGAAGCATCACCATTACCATGTGCTTTACCCACGGTGTGACCACCCGCGGTGAGCGCTACGGTTTCTTCATCGTTCATTGCCATGCGCGCAAAGGTGACACGCATATCGTGTGCAGTTTTGATTGGGTCAGGTTTGCCATCGACCCCTTCAGGGTTTACGTAAATCAAGCCCATCATTACGGCTGCAAGTGGGTTTTCTAGATCGCGTTCACCAGAGTAACGATTGTTCTCGCCGCCACTTGGTTGCAACCACTCTTTTTCTGCGCCCCAGTAGATGTCTTTTTCAGGATGCCAAATGTCTTCACGACCGCCAGCAAAACCAAACGTCTTAAAGCCCATGGATTCATAAGCCATGTTACCAGCAAGAATCATCAAATCGGCCCAAGACAATTTGTTGCCGTATTTTCTTTTGATTGGCCAAAGTAGGCGACGTGCTTTATCTAGGTTGCCGTTATCTGGCCAACTGTTGAGTGGAGCAAAACGCTGATTACCTCGGCTTGCGCCACCACGACCATCCGCAATTCTATAAGTACCCGCAGAGTGCCACGCCATACGAATCATTAAGCCACCGTAGTGACCCCAGTCCGCTGGCCACCAATCTTGGCTGTCGGTCATCAGATCTTTTAGGTCTTTTTTTACTTCCTCTAAATCGAGAGAGTTAAAAGCATCGGCATAGTTAAAATCCGCACCCATCGGGTCGGTTTTCTGGTCGTGTTGATGAAGAATGTCGAGGTTGAGGGTTTTCGGCCACCAATTGAATTCAGCTGCCTGTTGGTTGGTATTCGCTCCATGCATGACAGGACATTTGGAGTGATTGTTTTTGTCGCTCATCTCTTGCTCCCTAACTGGGGTTAGTGTTCCCAAAGTTTAGTTACAGGTTGCGTATTTCGCCCTTGCGGTTTTACGTTATATTTCGGGATTTTGTTCAAAAGATGATCAGTGTCATTCTTCAAGCGTGCTGCTTATAACGCGCGCTTATTTGCAATTGGAAGGTCATGTATAGAAAGGAATATTTAAAGAGACAAGGCCAGCATTTAGCTAGCCTTGTTTTGATGGCGATTATTATGGCACCTGCTCAAACATGGTGATTCTTGCCGATTTAAAGTCATACATGATTCTAGTGCAGTTGATGTGCTTACTGCCGTTTGTGTTCGATAGAACGAAGTAGATACTTTCCTCACCCCAAGTTACGTCACTGACGTGGTAGTTACTCTGTTCCGAAAGATCATGAAGCACTAAGGTATTCAACTCGTGCGCATGAGAGCGAATCAAGGAATAAGCGAGATCGGACGTTGCGGGATTGTCTGGCGCATTACCAATGAGCACTTCAACAGGTGAGTCTGCGTAGATGTGTTGACGGAATTCTGTTTGACCCTCTATTTCATAATTAAGAGCGAATGCCGTGTTTGGTTCGCTTATCTGTGTATTCGTCATCCGTGCTAAAGCTCCGGATAGTGGGTTCGTAATTGGCTTCCAAGGCACGTTTTCTGGTTGGAGAAGATGTTCACCTCGAACGTGATAAGTCAGATCCAATTGTTGGTTGTGTGGATTGAGAATCCTATTTAGCTCAATGGCGACATCATCAAGCCAAATGAAGGCTCGACGGAACATAACATCTTGATACGCCTCTTTGTCCCATTGCACGATTGTATGGCTATCGACACTGGCTTCTGGCTGTGACCAATCCACAACGGCATCGATGGTGGTGTAATTCTCAGTTTGTGTAAAACCCAGTAATTGCGGGTGGATTGGGGACTGGTTTTGCTGATTCACCACCAATGTATTGTGTGTGGCGGTGTTTTTGTAATAGCCGTAATGCAGCTCTGCGCCATAACCTGTTGTGCCTAAATCCGGTAAAATCTCTTTGCCATTACGCGTTAGGATAAAGCCGAGTCGGTCATAATGATCGTGCTCACCGCCATACGGCGCGTGCTTGTACAACAGAGCATTATTCAATGCTGGATGATGGGCAATGGTCAAGCCAGCGGCTTCGCTATGTGTTGAGTGACAAAGTAACGGGCTAACTTGAGGAAGTTCATCCACGCCATAGAGCAAAGCATTGATGTTATCGCGACTGATGTTTTGATAGATGCTGGCTAAGGCACGAGCAAATTCTTCACACGGTGTTTGCTTGTAGGCAAATTCAAACAAGTGAGCATGAGTGAGCTTTTCTTGTCCTGCAATACAATCGTTCAAGCGAGGGAAATCACCGGTGTTCATTACCAACTGTAGCGGGAATTTCAGTAACTTTAAGTAGTTAGGATTCGAGCTGACAGAGTACGGGGTTTGATGTGCCATTTTCTCGAAATTCAGCAAGGCTTGTAACGCGTAGTAGTGATAGTGGATCGAGCCTTCAAACCACATGCCTTCCCCGATACAACCATGTTCTAGCTGATAGTGCAGTCCGTATTCGGTGTTGAGTGCGAAATCGAGATAACGTTGTTCATCAAGAATAAGGCCAATCACACCGATGGTCGCGTTGATCTTCATCTCATGGTTATGCAGCTGAGCGGTGCGATGTTCCACCAGAAAATCCGCACCTTCTCGCAGTAACCGCAGTTCGATATAGGCTTGCTGTTCTGGCGTTAGAGCTTGTTTGATGAAGTCATAGCCTCTAGCGAAATCAAGGTGACAGTTCGCCTCACACAAGGTTTGTGCGTTTGCTTTACCAGGGCCATTGTAAGGGATGCCACCGTGTACCTCGTAGTCTGGATAGTGTTTTGCGTACTGGAGCAGTATTTGTTTCACTTTCTCTAGATAACGGTCTTCATTGGTCAGATGCCACAGCAGCCCTAGGTCATAACACGCCTTGGCGTTTAACCCATTCAACCAGCGCCACCATGCACCGTCGTACGGCTCACCAGTAAATGTTTTTCCATCAACAGGGCAGCAATGAGACGTTGGTTTATTCCGATCCCAAGTCAGTCTCACCCCATGTTCAGGGCAATAATAGAATAGGTTCCAAGTCGCACGCCCGTCTTCGGGAACTAGGACTTCGTGATTAAGCACAATTTGGTTATCTTCATTAAGCGCTTTGATGACAGAAGGCGTCGCGCGATGACGAATATTCTCCATTTCTTTGTTTGAAAATTGCAGCATGGCGATTACCCCTCTAAGCCTTGATCAGAATTGAAGCGAAAGTAGCGTTTGGCGTTGTAGTAACAAATGTTCTCTATGGTTTGTTTGAGTAATGGTTCGTCGTGAGGTATTTCTCCTTCCTCGACCCATTTTGCTAAGAGGTTGCACAATACTCGGCGAAAATATTCATGTCGGCTAAAAGAGAAGACATTGCGAGAGTCTGTCAGCATGCCAATAAAACGTCCAAGCGCGCCGAGATTTTTGAGTGTTGTCAGTTGAGATTCCATGCCGTCTTTATGATCGTTAAACCACCATGCCGCACCAAATTGAATTTTCCCCGCGACAGTATCGCTGTCCTGAAACGCACCCGCCATGCAGCTTAGTACTGGGTTGTCGTTGGGGTTGAGATTAAAGAGTACCGTATTAGGCAAACACGAACTTCGATCCAGTTCACTCAGTAACTGGGAAAGGGCATGGGCATACGAATCACTGTTAATGACGCTAAACCCGGTTCCTCCACCAAGTTGCGCTTTACGTCTTTCATTGACGTTCATTAAAACGCCTATGTGAAGTTGCATACTCCAGCCGAGTTGGTAGTAACGTTGGCCTAGTTCGAAAAACAATCTGGATGTCAGTTGAACAAGTGCAGTTTGGGTAATCGCTTGGTTTTGAAGAAGCTGTTGGAAGATGAGCTCTGCTTGTTCTTCACTGCATGGTTCAAAGCTTACGCTTGGTAAGCCTAAATCAGATAAACGACAACCCACTTCATGAAAGGCATCTAGCCTTGTTTGGATTGCACAAAGATAATCTTGAAATGTGCCAATTGAGGTAGTGGTTAACTTAGATAAGTGTGTGAGTAGCGCATGAAACTTGTCGGTTTGGTTGAAATAAAACAACTCGTCAGCACGGAACGTCGGTAACACTTGCACCTTAAAGTTAGATTCTTTTAGCGCGAGATGGTGCTCTAGGTTGGATAAAGGCGAATCCGTGGTACACAAGGTTTCGACGTTTAATTGTTCCAGTACATCACGAGTACTGTTGTTTCCTTGTTTGAATTGCTGGTGACTTAACCCCCAGATGTCTTTTTGATTGTCTGGATTGAGTAATAAATCGCAATCAAAGAAACGTTTTAGCTCCAGATGAGACCATTGATAGAGGGGATTGCCAATCAAGTAAGGCACGGCTTCGCACCATTTGGCGAACTTTTCTGTGTCCGTTGCATCACCAGTGATGTAGTGCTCGTCGATTCCGTTACTTCGCATCGCTCTCCACACATAGTGATCGTTATTAAGCCATGCTTGGGTGAGGTTCTCGTGTTTTGTGTCCTGCCAAATGTCTTCTGCTTCAAGGTGATTGTGAAAGTCTATGATCGGCATCGGTGCGGCAAAGCGATGATACAGATCCTGAGCAAGTGGGCTGGAGAGAAGAAAATTATCGTGAATGTAAGCTTGATTCATGGTTCTTACCTCAAAAGTATTCAGCGAGTCACTCTGCAAAAAATGACTGACTCAAGACTTATCTGTTGTTCGTTGTGAATATAGGAGGCTCAACCCTTCGAGCCTCCAAGGTCTGAATTCAAACGAGAATTAGTGTTGTAATTGTGTCGACAGTACTTCAGTTTTCTTGGCGCTCTTAAGAAGCAAGGCACCAACGGTAAGTACAACGCCACCACAGAATAGGAAGGCCATGCGTCCCCAGAATGGATTTGGAATCAACACCATGGCGATAACCAAAGCACCGAACACCAAGATCAGTTTGCCAAGCATGCTGCGTTGTTGACGATCCACTTCATCTTGTCCTTCAGCTTCCACCACTGGTGTATCAACATCCGTCCAAAATTCCGAAAGCTCTTTTGCGCGCGCTTCTTGAGGTGCTTTGTAGAACTTAGTGGTTAAGCAGAAGAAGCCACCTGTAATCAGTAGATGACCGATGATGCCGTTCATGACAATCAGGTCAGACGCTTCACGGCTGGTAAAGCCATTTTCAAGGTTTAGCACGTTAGCGATAACGTCTGGTGTGATAACAAAACTCACGAGATAAGAGACCACCATACCAACAACAAGCGTTGCCCATGCTGCCCAATCCGGAGTTTTCTTGATGAACATGCCGAAGAACAACGGCACCAAGATCGGCATTTGAAGTAGGGTACTCACGTACATCATTGCGTCGAATAAGCTCAAACCACGCAATGAATTGATGAACAATGCGACCATGATGATCAGTACACCAAACACAATGGTGACCGCTTGGCTGACACGCATAAGTTGACGCTCTGACGCATCTTTATTGATGATTGGGTTGTAGAAGTTACGAACGAAAACACCCGCATTTCGGTTGAGGCCAGAATCCATTGAAGACATGGTGGCTGCAAACACGGCAGACATAAGTAGGCCAACCATGCCGACTGGCATCACACGTTCTACAAATACAAGGTAAACCGCATCGGCTGCTTTTCCGCCAAGAGCATCGACGTGCGCAAGTGCTGCGTCTGGGAAGATAACTGCAGTTACCCAAGGAGGCATAAACCAAATCGCAGGGCCAACAAGCATCAACACAAAGGCAAGTAGAGCCGCTTTACGTGCGTTGATAGAATCTTTTGCAGTAAGAAAACGGTAAGAGTCCTGCATGTTGTTGATGTTTTGTAACTGCTTAACGAACATGAAGATAAACCAAGCGACGAACAGCAATGAGTAGTTCATACCCGGTCCCATGATTGAATCGGTAGGGAACTGCTCGATCAAGTTACTTGGGCCACCGATCTTAATGATCGCCGCTACGGCACACACTACAGTTACGGCCATGATGACAACCATTTGGACAAAGTCTGACGCCACAACGCCCCATGATCCGCCAATCACAGAAATAAACAGAACGATCAAACCCGTGACAATGATGGTGGTCTCGATGTCAATTTTGAACACCGCACTCACGAACAGCGCCAAGCCATTCAACCAAATACCCGTGTAAACAATGCTGGTTGGCATTGTTGCCCAAGTGAACACTTGCTCGTTCGTCGCACCAAAGCGGCGGCGCACACCCTCTACAGGTGTCACTACTCGCATTTGACGGAAACGGTACGAGAAGAATAACCAAGACAACAAGAAGCCGAACGCATTCGCCATGAAGATCACCATGATCGGAAAGCCGTCAGTAAAGGCCTTGCCTGCTGCACCGGTAAACGTCCACGCACTGAACTGGGTCATAAACGCCGTTGCGCCTACCATCCACCACAACATCTTGCCGCCACCTCTAAAGTAGTCACTGGTTGAGTTACCGGCCAAGCGTTTAAAGATGATCCCGACAGCGATCATAAACACAAAGTAAACGGCGACTACGAGTATATCTATGTTCATTTTTGTACCCCTAGTGATTTTAAAAATAAGGTTTCTGTTTTTTAAAACGTTGGTTCATTATTTAATATGTATGACAAAAGATCGAACGGGAAATACAAAAAATGTGACAAATGAAACGCTATTTCAATTTTGTTATTTAAACAGTAAAGAAATGATTTTTCTTATGGGGTATTTGTTTAAGTAATTGAAATGTAATATTTTAAGTTAATTTGATTGGAGGGTGGGTAGGGCGATGGTACGATTTTATTTTGAAGGAATTAGAACGGATACCACGCTAAGAAAGAGTGATATGTATGATTATATTTTGGGTGGGATATATGCGTAAAACCGTTGCCGCTTAAAGATGGAAGAAAAGCGACAACGGGATTTAAGACATTAAGCTAAGATTTCGCGTACGAATGCTTCGATCTCCGCATCTTGGCAGTGCTCAAAGAAACATTGCTGGAAACGCACGCCACTTACTGCGGTTTTCACCAGTTCTGGGTCAATGGCTTTTAACGTATCGAGGTAGTTTTCTTTTACGACAGCAGACTTCACAACGTTAAGAATGGCAGCATTTCGCTGCTGCGGTTCTGCTCGTTCTAGTGGATAACCTTGGCCGCGATCTCCGGTTGTGAATGCTTTCTCGAAAATATAACGAACGTTTAATTCTGCACCCCAGCCATAACCTTTTGCGAACGCAAGCGATAAGGCATTACCGTTGTTAATTTGATTAAACAAGAATGCGTCAGATGGATCTAAGCAGTAGCCACAAACAATGCCCGGATGAATATTCAATGACATCATGGCACCTTGTCCTGTACCACAGCCAGTCACGATGAAATCCACTGCTTTAGAGTTGATCAAGATGCTCGCCATGATGCCTAGGTGGATGTAAGTCAGGTGATGATCGTTTTCATCACTCATGCCTACGTTAAATACTGAGTATTCTTGTGAACGAGCCACTTGCTCAAGTTCGTTTAGCACAATCGCGTTTTTACCCGCTTGGCTATTTTCCATCATCAGTGCAATCTTCATGGGTTTCTCCAATAATAATCTTTTAAATTTAGACAAAATCTTTGCGCATAGGCGTGAAGTTATCGAGCAGCACACCTTCGCTTAAACAAGTACAGCCATGAATGATGTTCGGCTGCTTATAAAGCGCATCTCCGGCTTTGACGACTTTCGTCTCGTCGCCAATGGTGAATTCAAACTCACCGGAGAGCACATAAGTAATTTGCTCATGAGGGTGACTGTGTAAAGCGCCGACCGCACCTTTGTCGAAATACACTTCGACGCTCATCATGTTGTCACTGTAAGCCAAAACTTTGCGTTTGATACCATCGCCAAGATCTTCCAGAGCAATGTCTTTATTAAATACAAACATCACTTTCTCCTTAACGAGCTAACCAGCCGCCATCGACCGCGATGGTATAACCGTTCACGTAATCAGAAGCAGAAGATGCAAGGAAGACACACGGCCCAGCCAGATCTTTTGGTGTACCCCAACGCTCTGCAGGGATGCGCTCGACGATTGCTTTATTTCGTTCTTCATCTGCTTGCAGAGCTGCGGTGTTGTTAGTCGCCATATAGCCCGGCGCAATCGCATTGACGTTAATACCTTTGCTTGCCCATTCATTCGCCATCAAACGCGTTACGCCCATCACCCCGCTTTTCGATGCCGTGTATGAAGGTACGCGAATACCACCTTGGAATGAAAGCATGGACGCCACGTTAATGATCTTGCCGCCAGTACCTTGAGCAATGAACTGCTTGGCTGCGGCTTGAGACATAAAAAAGACCGATTTGACGTTGATGTCCATCACGTCATCCCAATCTTGCTCACTGAATTCGAGTGCGTCATTACGACGAATGATGCCAGCGTTGTTTACCAAGATATCGACCTTGCCAAATGCAGTAACAGCTTGATCAATGATGCTTGGAATATCGTCTAGAACCATAAGATTCGCACGTACATCCAAAAAGCGGCGACCAAGCGCTTCGATCTGTTGTTTGGTTTCTGTTGGTTCAGAAATGTTCACGCCGACAATGTCACAGCCTGCGCTAGCCAAACCCAACGCCATACCTTGACCAAGTCCAGTATTACACCCAGTCACAACAGCGACTTTTCCTTCAAGATTGAACGAATCGAGAATCATAATGAGTTCCTTACCATGCAAATTAAGTATTAATGTATGACTTATTGCCATCAGATGAGGTCACTTTATAGAAATGAAATTACGCGATCAACTAAAATGAAAAGGTGTTTTAAAAATTTTATGATGTGAGTCACCTTTACGCGACGATTTATCATACAAATAAGATTATTTATTGAAAAAGCTTTTCATTTTTTTTGAACACTAAAGGTATACTGACTGAAACATTGATGTGGAAAAGCGAGAATATGGCAGAAAAGAACACACAACCAGAATCCGTCTCTTCCGTTCTAAAGGTCTTTAGTATCTTAGAAGCGTTAGGCGAGCAGAAAGAAATTGGCGTGTCGGATTTGTCTCAACGATTGATGATGTCGAAGGCGACGACTTACCGTTTTCTTCAAACAATGAAGACGTTAGGCTATGTATCCCAAGAGGGCGAAGCCGATAAGTACAGCTTAACCATTCGCTTGTTCGAATTGGGAGCGAAGTCGCTAGAGTATGTCGATCTTATTGAATTAGCAGACATCGAGATGACCAAAATCGCGGATGCAACAGGTGAAGCGTTACACCTTGGCGCATTAGATGAAGACGCGATCATCTACATCCATAAATTGGATGCTAAATACTCATTGCGAATGCACTCACGTGTCGGACGCCGCAATCCACTCTACAGTACCGCGATTGGTAAAGTACTTTTAGCGGAACGCGAAGAAGCATTTGTCAGAGAATCATTGAAAGATATTGAGTTTATTTGTCATACAAAAAATACTCATAAAGACGTTGAATCTTTGCTTAAAGAGCTTGAGTTAGTTCGTAAGCAGCATTACGCGGAAGATAACGAAGAGCAAGAACCTGGCTTATATTGTGTCGCGGTTCCTGTTTATGACCGCTTTGGGCATGTGGTTGCGGGTGTGTCTATGTCTTTCCCAACGGTGCGCTTTGAAGAGTCTCGCCGTGAAGAGTACGTATCCATGCTGCACAATGCTGGCCGCGTGATCTCCGAGAAAATGGGTTTCCACGAATATCCGGCATGATCGTTCATACTGTTGAGATCAAGAACTCAACGAAAATGCTAAATTGAAACGGAGGCGCTAATGCCTCCGTTTTTGTGTTTTTCCCCGACCTAATTTATTGCATCCTGCTAGGGAAACCTCAAAGCGTCGCTAATCCCTCGCCACTTTGTCAGATTGTTCTCGAACCCGACGTAAGATTTCCCAATCCAATGTTGGCCAATAGTAATCTCATTTCACCGCTCTAACATGTGCCCTAAGCAACAAATACAGGGCTTTTAAATGAGAACAGCAAAGGGTTTCACCTTAATTGAGTTAGTCGTGGTTATCGTGATTCTTGGGATATTAGCCGTGACGGCCGCGCCACGTTTTTTGAATATTCAGGGCGATGCGAGAGCGGCAGTGATCGAGGGCGTGAGAGGCGCGGTGGTGAACGCCAACCAAATTGCCAATGCCAAGTATCAGCTTGGTTATGGCGTATCGATTGGCTCCACGGCAACAGACAATACCTTTTTAGATTTGAACAAAAATGGTGCGCAGGACGATGGCGAGCCTTTGATGGTTTGGGGGCATTTAGATAACGTTTCAGTTGAAGAAATGGTGAACCTCGATGGGGATTTGGTGGTGTCTGATCCAGAGGCGCCGGGCAAGAACAAACTCTACATTGGTTTTGCTCAAAGTGCCGATGCATTAGAGAACGGTCAATGCTATTTCCTTTACACCCAAGCATCGGGAGAAGGCACGGAACCGAGCTTTGAAACGGTGACATCTGGTTGCTAGTCCTTTTGAACCTCTACAGTTTTGCACAACAAATCTGGCCGTTTTTAATAGACACGTCTCTGTAAACCTTGTCGGCTTTCATTGAACTTGTTCTAACGTCATCACACTTCTTGGACTAAGTGGTTTAAGTTTTCGCCAAAAATCGTAACGCTGTGTGCAACAGAGTGAACCGAAGATTGTTTGGCGTATCGATTCACCGGAAAGGATTTATCACTGTTCAACTTAGTATGAGAGCTGAGCAATCAGCGTTGCTCTACGTGCTCTAAAGTCGAGAAGTAAAGGATGAGAAGCAAACAGAATAAAGCGGTATTGTGTGCGTTTGTATCGGGTAGCCTATTTGGTGCTGCACTGGTCATCGCCATGTATATCCAGATTTGATGCCGTGCTGGCAAAGCGTGCCAAAACTGAAAAATCAAATTGTACAAGGAGTAGGGTTGTTTTCAGCTCTGCTCCTTGTTAGTTTTAAAAGCATGAAAACGACATTCACACCTTCATCAAACTTCTTCTGGTGGCGCTCTAATTAGAGCGGCGCGGAATCCTTACATTCTTACGCTGCTGGACGGTAGCTAAGAGTGTCATGCCTTTTTATCTCCAGTAGCGATCTATTTTTATTCGGAGATAAGTTATGAACACCACACAAAACACTCAACAACGCGAAGTCATTCTCACTGGCGACCGAGCCACTGGCCCTCTGCATTTAGGTCATTACGTCGGTTCACTGCAACAGCGAGTTGCGCTACAAACTCAGCACGATCAAACCATTCTCGTTGCCGATATGCAGGGCTTAACTGATAACGCGCACAACCCTTCCAAGGTCTCTTCCAATATCTTGAACGTCGTGGCGGATTATCTTGCCGTTGGCATCGATCCGAATCAAACCACCATCTGCTTGCAGTCCCAAGTTCCGGCGCTTGCTGAGCTAACCATGTACTACAGCAACTTGGTTTCTATCGCACGCTTGGAGCGCAACCCGACGGTGAAAAACGAAATCCAAAGCAAAGGGTTTGAGCGTTCCATTCCGGCTGGATTTTTGACTTACCCTATCTCTCAAGCGGCTGACATTACCGGCTTTCACGCGACACTTGTTCCCGTTGGTGATGATCAATTGCCAATGCTAGAGCAAACCAATGAAATCGCGAGAAAGATAAACCATCTTGGCGGGAAAACCATTTTGAAAGAGTGTCGTCCACTGCTCAGTGACGCGCCGCGTCTGCCAAGCACGGATGGCAAAAACAAAATGTCGAAAAGCATGGGTAACGCAATCAACTTAGGAGCGACAGAGAAAGAAATCAGCGCAGCGGTAAAATCCATGTACACCGACCCAAACCACTTGCGTATTGAAGACCCAGGCCAAGTGGAAGGTAACATCGTATTCACTTACCTTGATGCCTTCCATACTGACAAAGCTTATGTAGAAGAGTTAAAAGCCCATTATCGCCGTGGTGGATTGGGTGACGGAACAACCAAGAAAGTGTTGGAAGAGTGCCTGCAAGAGATGCTTCGTCCAATCCGAGAAAAACGCGCCATGTTCTTAGATGACAAAGCACAACTGATCGAAATCCTTAAACAAGGTAGCCAAAGTTCACGTGAGAGAACCGAGCAAGTTCTATTTGATGTGAAAGGTGTGTTTGGTCTGAATCTGTTCTGAAATCGGGTCTGCAAGTCACGACCAAAAAATAATTCAAAAAAGTGTGCATCCTTTTGCGACCTCAAACGTGTTAGAGGTAAATCGTTTAGAGGGTGCCACTATGTTGGACGTTTTTACCCATTTTGCCGACTGGCTGACTTATTCCATTTTCAACTTGGAAGCCAGCACTTCAATGGCAAAAGGTGTTCATTTTTTTATTGAAGACACAATTAAGATCTTAGTCTTACTGGTTGTGTTGATTTACGTTATCTCCGCACTGAGAGCCAGCCTGAGTGTGGACAAAGTTCGCCAATATCTACAAGGTAAGCACCGTGGTGTGGGTTACTTTCTTGGCTCTCTATTTGGTGCGATTACCCCGTTTTGCTCGTGCAGTTCTATTCCTCTGTTTATGGGTTTTGTCTCCGCGCGCATTCCTATTGGTGTGACCATCGCATTTCTTATTACCTCGCCTCTGATCAACGAGGTGGTGGTCATCATGCTTGGCAGTGTCCTCGGCCTGAAATTCACAATCATGTACGTCATCATCGGTATGCTACTGGGCATTTTTGCAGGCTTTGTCTTGGATGCTTTTAGGGCCCACCGTTGGTTACAGCCTTTCCTCGCAGAGGCGTATCAAAAAGCCAATGAGTTAGATGCGCTGCCTCAAAAAGCGATTGAGTCTCCGTCAATGACGTTGAAACAGCGCCACGAATTTGCCGTGAATGAAACCAGTACCATCTTCAAGCGCATTTGGATTTGGGTATTTGTTGGGGTGGGTATTGGTGCGTTTATTCATGGTTTTGTTCCGGCTGATTGGTTCGAGCAAAACCTCGCACATGGACAATGGTGGACCGTACCACTCGCCACGCTCAGTGCCATTCCGATTTACACCAACGCAACGGGCATCGTGCCAATCATGGCGTCGTTGATCGACAAAGGTATGCCACTGGGAACCACGCTTGCGTTTTGCATGGGAGCGGTCGCCGTGAGCTTGCCAGAGTTCATGATGCTCAAACAAGTCATGCAATACCGATTACTTGGCGTCATCGCGGGTTACTTGCTGGTGGCGATTTCCATCACGGGTTGGTTGTTTAACTTCTTCTATTAATCACAGCAGAGCAAATGCTCACAGGAGTCTGATATGAAAAGCATTCAAGTTTATGGTTCAGGTTGTAAGAACTGCATCGTCACCGCAGAACGTATTGCCGAGGTTGCACAAGAGTTAGGGCAGCAAGTCAGTATTGAAAAAGTCACCAGTTTAGAAGCTATCATGAAAGCGGGCATTATGAGCACACCGGGTGTCGCGATTAATGGCGAGTTGAAACACACAGGTTCGGTGCCATCTGTTGATCTGGTTCGCGATTTGCTCAAAGAAGATGTTGTAGCGTAAAGGCAAGGAAATCGCGTCGCGCGTGCTGATTGTTTGATTTAGCACGTGCGACGACTATTGAGATTCAAGAATGAAATGTTTGATGAATGCGTGGAACCATGCAGAACCGAGCCTTTATGGTTGGCTACTAAAGCAAACCCAAAATCCGCATGAAGCGGAAGACATCATGCAAGAAGTGTTTCTGAAAGCCATGGAGAACAGTGAGCGTTTCTGTACATTGCAGGACGGCAAATCATGGTTGTTTAAGATGACCAGAAACCACTTCGTCGACCAACTAAGACGGAAAATCCAATCGGTAGAAATCGAAGAGTTTGTCACGCCAACAGAAATCTCTCCCGCGATGGTTCAACTTCAACGCTGTCTTCCCAAGGTATTGGTGAAACTTACCGAGCAGGAGCGTGATGTGATAGAGCAATGTGACCTCAACGGCATGGCACAAAAAGACTACGCAGAGAAACACCAGCTTAGCCTGCCCGCTGTGAAGGCGCGTTTACGTCGAGCCCGAATAGAGCTCAAAAGTATTTTAGTGAGCGAGTGCAAAGTGACCCAAGACCAAACGGGCGTCTGCTGCTTTAAGTCCTTTCAAGCTGAACCTTAAATTTTTCTGACAGTAACGTTTCTGATTTAAATTTATTGATAATAATTCTCATTACGTTATGTTTGTGGTCTCAAATACACTCATTGTTGCGGAGACCAACATGGAACACTCGGATATTACTCAACTGCTTATTCCAAAGAGTGATTGGGCATCGCCTGATCTTTTTCTTTATGAAGGGGAAGACAAACTTCGTCTGAGCTTAGAAGGCGCAATTCAATACAGTGGATTGAACAGTATTGGTGGCGTGGTTCTGGGCTTTAGGATGATCCAATACGCGGTGCAACTGGCGGCGGGTGATCAGTCTTTGCAACGAGATGGTATCAGTATTTATACCGCGTTCCCTGGTCGTGGTGCTCAAGATGCCTTTGAATACACATGCCGCGCACTACGTGATAAACGTTATTGCTGCGATACCACATTGCACCACCCAGCAGCGCAAACTGGGCAACGTGGTCAGTTCCTATTTACGATTCGTTTGAATGAACAATCTATGGTGATGACACCAGCAAACGGACTACCAAGAAAAAGCTACTTTGAAGCCGACCGACATTCGCAAGAAAATCGGGAAGCCGCATTGAAATGGCGTGATGAGAAGATCAATTTCGCTAACACGCTCTTGAGCTTACCTCCGGAAGAGTGCTTACGCGTGTTGTAACCCTTGAGTTGCACCAAAGAATGAATAACAAAAGGTCGCTTGCTTTCAAGTAAGCGACCTTCTTGTATCAAGCATTCGCGGGAACCAGATTCCTAGTCGCGCCTAGGCTTGCTGGAATGACCCAGTTTAAGCTTTGAGTTAGTGGAGGACTTATTTGCTGTTGATGACCACGAACTCAAACATCGCCATTTCCCAGAGCGAAGATGAATGAGTAGGGAAGCTCATTTCATACTCATGCTCTAAACTCCGTCATTCTGAAAAACGAGGGACGAGCGTAATTCAGAATCTACTTACCAAGTGCTGTTGAATCTTGGTGTTATCTCTAATTCACAGCTCGTCGAAACCAGATTCCTAGTCGTGCCTAGGCTTGCTGGAATGACCCCGTTTAAGCTTTGAGTTAGTGGAAGCCGTATTTGTTGCCTGCGTTCACGCCCCCAAACAGCGTCATTCCCTAGAGCGAAGAATGAGCGAGTAGGGAATCTCTCACTTCCAATTGCGCAGACAAACGAGCCGTTAACTCGCAAAGAACTCGCGACGAAAATCTGCCACCTCTTGCTCGTAATAACGCTGCCATTCCGAGTCCGATAAACCCGCGTGGCTAGTCGCTCTTTGTGTGGCCAGTTTGGATTCAAGCTGCTGCAACTCACTCTGATAATCGCGCACTTGCTGCTTTTGCTCGGCGACTTGTTGTTCGCGAGCGCGTATCTCTTCACTCTCTTGCTCAGAAAGGTAAGTTTGTTGAAGCTCCTCAATCAAAGCCTCGCGCTCTGTTTGGCTTACGTTATCCGGAATTAACGCCACCGCACGCTCATACTTTGCTTGCTCGCTGGCTAATCCCAACGTTTCTTCATTGCCTTGCCACTCTTGAACTAAATCCTCAAAGGCTTGCACGTAGTCTTGAGCGGGAGTCGAATTCAACTGCTCTGCCTGCAAACTAAAATCGTAAAGGGCAAATTCATCAGCAAAAATGACTTCGGCCAATTCACCCCATATTTTTCTTGCTTCCGCTTTGAGAAGAGCAACACGAGAGGCGAGCGGTTGCTGCTCATCAAACAACAAATCACCCACACTTTGCTGCCACAAACTATTGAGTTGATGGTAGTTCGCCAGTAAAGCAAAGCGCTCACCCGACATATAACTTTCCAGTTCGGCCAGCTTAGATTCGCAGTTATGATCAGACATACACGTGTGCCAGAAGGTCTCTATCTCGGCTTTTAATGCACGACCTCTGGCGTCATTCAAACGTCCAGCAATGGCTTTAATTGGAGAAGGGGTATCTTTGGCTTTCGGGACAATTTTTTTACTGGCAGTTTGATTTACTGATGAAGAAGAATGACCACTAGTATTTTGCTCAGCACGCCCTTCAATCACAGCAGAAAACGGCAACAAGCTTTCACGCTTATCACCTGCCATTGAGAACCAAATCGTGCCCGCCACAACGGCGGACACAGTAACTAACGCAATACGCTTCATGGTTTGATCACAGCGCTAACAGGGAAGTGATCCGACAGATTGTAATGCTTCCACAAACTCTCTGCGGTAGAGCGCGGAACGTCGACACGGTTATCGTTAAACGACTTCACGCCATATTCATTGCTCACCATCACGTAGTCGAGGTACTCCACATTCTCGCCACCAGATAAAGCCTCTCCGGCAAAGTTATTGATGCGAGGATCGAAAGTCGAAGCGGTATAACCTGAGTACTGGGGTTCTATCGCACTTAAATTCGTAATCATCTGCTGATAGTCACCAGGGAACTTCAACTTGTTCACGTTAAAGTCGCCGCTGTAAACCACAGTCTCGTTGGCAGGGATATTCAGAGATTGAGCCATTGTGCGCATTTGCTTGAACTGGCGCTGACGATATTCGCGCGCCGTATCCGTATCAAAAGACGCAGTATGAGTCGCGAACACATGATAAGCCTGACCACCTTTGATGATCTCCGCATAATTCACGCCCTTATCGGCAAAACAATCCGTACCCGAGCAATCTGGGAAGACGTATTGAGCCTGATTGACGATAGGGTAGCGGCTCACAATGATCACGCCGCCGTCGTAAATATTGAAGCCATCTTTATCCAACATCTTAGTCTGGTATGGGTATTCCTTTGCAAGTTCACGCAAGAACGCATCACGTCCACTTGCAAACACCTCTTGCAGTGCCAGTACATCGTAACCTTTGACGTAATCAGGAATCAGCTCGTAACGATCGCCAATGTGAGAAGCAATCGCAGGCAGTGCCCAGATGTTATAAGTCATCAGCTTTAGGTTCTGCTCATCGGTATCGACGACTTCATCCACCTTGTTTGGCGTGATGGTGTAATACAAATCATCATAACGAGCCGTGCTGGCAGATTTGAACGCTAGTTCTGACGTCCGATCGCCAAATGCATCGGTACTAGAGCGGTGAATATTGCGATCGTCTTTAAGAGCTAAGCCCACATCCGCCGCAGACAAGCCATATTCAATCGTAGAGTTATACCAATGGCCTTCCATCACTTGGTTAAGCGTGATGCTCTCACCTTGTGGGTTAGACACTACGGTTTCAAAGCGATAGTTCTGACCAGATTTCACGCCTTCCCAGCGATTAAAGCTCAGTACGGATTTGGTTTCCCAAGGGCCAAGCACTTGCACATGCTGCTGCCATTCTTCTCCGTATTTCAGTAAATCACTGCCTTCGTGTTTCACCTGAATGGTTAACGGTTGGTCTGAGTTATTGGTGAGGTATACGTCCGTATCTGCCAAGCTTGGTAATGCCACTAAACCGCTTAGCAAAAGACTCCACTGCGAAAATTTCATCTTGTTTATCCATAAGTTGTGTTAGAGCAATAATTCTTATTTATAAATATGACTAGCACGTTAAATATGGATGACAGAAAGGCACTCAGCAGAAATAGTTAGCGAGTTGTGATCTTTGTTCGGATTTACCGCTCGGGAATATAAAGCGCATATGGTGATATTTTGCTCTACAGGTAAAAGAATTATGCATCAGAACATGGGATTATCTTGAATTGAAGAATGCTGAGTGGAAATTAGTTAAGAGTAAATAAGATATGGAAATCACATGCCATTGCGGGAACATCGTTGTTCAAGCTGACGTACCGAAAGAGATAGCGTCATGTAATTGCTCTATCTGCCGTCGGTATGCAGCTTATTGGGCTTACTACTCGCCAGAGCAAGTATCAGTTCGTTACGTTAAAGAGCCTTCTGTCTTTTATATCTGGGGTGATAAAGAAGTCGAGTTTCACCGCTGCAATCTGTGTGGGTGTTTGACACACTACGTAACGACAGAGAAATGTGACGTTGATATCGTCGCCATCAATATGAGGATGGCAGAAGAGGAAGTCTTGAAAGATATCCCGCTGAGACTCATTGATGGTAAGCGCTACTAACCAAAAAGCCAGACACATGTCTGGCTTTTCTCTTTCTAGTTAACTGACTTTATCTTTGATATTTCAATCAGTTGTGTAACGTTTTCGGCGAGAGATAATCTGCAAATCTGGCAATTTGTTTATAAATTAGAGTTAAATATCTAATTTCTGAACTAACTTCATAAATCCTATGCAACTCAATTCACCTTGTTTGTTGTAAGGAATATAACAGCGCCCTCAAACATATAACTAATTAATGAGTGTTGTTATGTCTCATACCCGTCTATTCCCACGTCATCGCTTGGCGCTAGCTTGTATGCTTGCCAGTGTTTCCAGTTTCTCATTCGCTCAAGAACAGTGTGATATTCCTGATCTTCAACAGGCGCCTGATCTTGCTTTAGCCGTTTCTGAGGCGACTCATCATTGTTATGGTGCTTGGTTCTCTGCGCCTGCTGATTCGCTGAACGACATCTACAGTGAAGCGAGCTTAAGCCGTATTCAAATCGCGTTAAACCAAGCCATTGCAAGTTACCGCGGTGAGGCAGAACAAGCGCGCAAACTCGAAAACCTTGGTGAGTTTGTCCGCGCGGCTTATTACGTTCGCTATAACGCGCAACAGCCGGACTTTTCTCAGGCATTAGGCCAACGTTTTGCTCAGTCGATTAATGCGTTCTTAGCAAATCCACACGCGCTAGACCAAGGACGCGAACAAGTCGGGGCGATGAAAAGCCTGACGTTGATGGTCGACAATGTGAAGCAACTTCCTCTAACGATGGAAGCACAACTTGCGTCACTGCGTCACTTCAATCGCGAAACGGCGCAAGATACACAGTGGGTCGATGGGTTGAATAACCTTTTCCGTGCGATGGCTGGCCATGCTTCGCGAGATGATTTTTACCAATACATGGCCAGCCATACGCAACACATTGATACGTTAGCGGCGTTTGCTCGTGATAATGCTTGGGCATTGGATACGGATGCGAGCTTCTTGGTTTACAACGCTGTTCGCGAAACCGGACGTTTACTAGCCAGCCCAAACCAAGCAACCAAAGAGAAAGCGCTGCGTGTGATGCAACAAGTGATGGAGCAAAACCCGCTTGGTAGTGAACACGATAAGCTTTGGTTAGCCGCAGTAGAGATGATGAGCTACTTCGCGCCAGAGGGTTTAAATGGTCTGGATTTAGATCAAGCGAAGCGTGATTTAGCGGCTCGCGTGCTACCGAATCGTCATGAGTGTGATGGTCCGGCCATCATTCGTTCTCAAGATTTAACCCAAGCCCAATCTATTGAAGCTTGTGAGGTTTTAGCTGCAAAAGAGGCCGACTTCCACCAAGTGGCAAACACAGGGCATCAACCTGTGGCGGACGACAACAACGAGCGAGTGGAAGTAGCTGTGTTTGCGAATAACGGCAGCTACGTAGATTACTCGTCTTTCTTGTTTGGTAACACGACGGATAACGGCGGTCAGTACCTTGAGGGGAATCCGGCACAAGCAGGCAACGTGGCGCGCTTTGTCGCTTACCGTTACGACAATGGTGAGGCGCTTTCTATTCTCAATCTAGAGCATGAATACACCCATTACCTAGATGCGCGATTCAACCAATATGGCTCATTCAGCGATAACTTGGCACATGGTTACATTGTTTGGTGGCTAGAGGGCTTTGCTGAGTACATGCATTACAAGCAAGGTTACGACGCGGCGATTGGGCTGATTGCTGACGGTAAGATGAGCCTATCGGACGTGTTGGCGACCACTTACTCTCACGATACCAATCGAGTTTATCGTTGGGGCTACTTAGCGGTTCGCTTTATGTTGGAAGAGCATCCGCAAGAGGTAGACAGCTTACTAGCGCTTTCTCGTTCTGGTCAGTTTGCTGAGTGGGCAAAACAGGTTCAATTATTGGGTGAACAATACAATGGCGAGTTTGACCGTTGGTTAGATTCAGTCTCTAGTGAATCTCAGCAGCCTGATCCAAACCCAGATCCAAATCCGGGTGAGCCGACAGAGCCTTCTGATCAAGTAACGCAACTCGCAGCAAATCAAAGTGTGGTGCTCAGTGGCGCAGCATACAGCGAGCAACTGTTCTATGTGGATGTGCCAGAAAACACAACTCACTTTGACGTGGCGATTCATAGCAATAGCCAAGGCGATGCCGATTTGTACATGAGCTTTGAGAAAGAAGCCCATTACTATGACTTTGAGTTCAGCCAATATGGTGATGGCAGCAACGAGTTAGTGACGTTTGAGCCGGAGCAATCGGGTTACATTAAGCCGGGTCGTTACTACATCAGCATCG
The DNA here is from genome assembly GCF_002021755.1 of Vibrio owensii. NCBI lineage: Bacteria > Pseudomonadati > Pseudomonadota > Gammaproteobacteria > Vibrionales > Vibrionaceae > Vibrio > Vibrio owensii. The sequence continues at coordinate 571,467 of NZ_CP019959.1, read as the reverse complement.
CGGGCCGTTCGGACTTTAATGACGTGACATTACAGGCGTCATTAGTGACAGAAACCCCAACACCGCCAGCACAAGAGCAAGATGACTTAACCCCAGTGGTATTGGAATCTGGCCAAGCACAAACCTTAACGGTGCACCAACAGCGTTACGCAGCGGTTTATGTACCGCAAGGCGTACAAGAGGTGCGAGTGTGGCTAACCGACAAAAACGGCAACGCAGATAATGGCAACGTTGATCTGTATGCGAGTAAAGCGTATTGGCCAACAGTAGGGCAACACGAATACGCATCAAACTACTGGGGCAGTAATGAATACCTGCAAATCCCAGTGACAGAAGAAGGCTATGTCCACTTCTCTTTAAATGCTGAGCTGCAAGGGGATGAGGTCGAGATGCTGGTGTACTTCTACTAATTCGCCGTACCGAAATCAAACCCTCATAAAACCAAAGCCGGACATCAGAGTCCGGCTTTTTACTGTGTGTTATTCGTTACGTAACCTTTTTCTAGGTTGTTACTTGGGATTTGGCTTTCTTTTTCATCTTTAATGTTGAGTACACCGAGAAGATCGCTAGCAACACGAAGGCAAGTGCGATTGGTCGTTCATACAAGAATGACCATGAGTTGTCGTACATGAGCAAGGCTTTGCGTAAGTTGGTTTCTGCCATTGGCCCTAGAATGATGGCCAACAGTATTGGTGAGGATGGAATGTCCATCTTGCCGAGGGCGAAGCCCAGTAAACCGAACGCGATAGCGATGCCGACATCAAACATGGAGTTGTTAATTGCATAAGCACCAACCACGGACAGGAAGATGATGATTGGAATCATCAGTATTTTCGGAACTTCGATGATGCGACAGAAGAAACGAATACCAAGTAAGCCAACCAGCAGCATGACGATATTAGCGACCAACATCGAGCTAAAGACGCCATAAACCACCTCAGGGCTTTGGCTAAACAGCAGAGGCCCAGGCGTTAAACCTTGCACAATCAGTGCGCCCAACAAGACTGCTGCAACGGCATCACCCGGAACACCCAGTGTGAGCAAAGGGACTAATGAACCACCGGTTACGCCGTTGTTACCGGATTCAGCTGCGGCCAATCCATGAAGTGACCCCTTACCAAACTCTTCCGGTTTTTTCGCTGAACGTTTGGCTTCGTTGTAACAAACGAAAGCCGAGACATCTGCACCAGCGCCGGGTACAGAGCCAATCGCAGTGCCAATCAGGCCGCTTTTAGTGGCTGTAGGCAGGATTGTCTTGAGGTCTTTTTTGCTTAGGATTTTACGATCAAACGTTGGTACTTCTGCATGCTTCTCATTGATGATCTTCTCGATCTGATTGATGGCTTCTGACAAGGCAAACAAGCCAATAAGCACCGGAATAACATTGATGCCGCTATAAAGATCCATCATTCCAAATGTGAAGCGCTGAACGCTACTGATAGGGTCAAGACCAACCGTCGACACCAATAAACCAATGCTACCAGCCAACAAGCCTTTCAAAATGTTTTGAGAAGAAACGCTAACAATAATGGTTAGGCCAAACAGAGCGAGCGCAAAGTACTCGGGCGCGTTAAAGCGTAGTGCAAAGTTTGCTAAAAGCGGGGAGATGGCAATCAAGACCATCGTACTCAGTAGTCCGCCGACAAACGAGGCAACCGCAGAAATGCTGAGCGCACGAGCAGCTTGTCCTTTTGCTGCTAAGGTGTGTCCATCGAGTACCGTCGCGGCCGAAGCCGGTGTACCCGGTGTCTTCAATAAAATAGCGGCAATCGAGCCTCCGTAAATACCACCAATATAGACGCCAATAAGCATCACCAGTGCTGGTGTGGAATCCATACCAAAGGTAAAAGGCAATAGAATCGCCACGCCCATGGTGGCCGTCAGTCCGGGTAGTGCTCCCAAGATGATTCCACCGACAACGCCGAAAATTAAGATGGGCAATACTTCTGGGCTAAATGCGGTTAGTAGGCCATTGAGTAAGTGTTCAAACATAGCCTCTCCTTAATAGTACAAGCCTTGAGGTAGAGCGATGTAAAACACCTCTCCAAATAGGTAATACACCCCAAATACAAAACACCAAGCGATAAGGTAATACAGCGGCTTTTTGACTTTGAAAAAGACCAAGTAAGCAGTGAACGCGACTAAGCTTGCGATCAAATAACCGACGATATTAATCAGCAGCGCATAAGCCACGAGAAAGCCGACGCCAAATATCGCCATTTTTGAAAACAGGGGAACGGCAGGCTGTTGAACGGATGCTTTTAGCTTTCGTTGGACGATAAGAGCGATGCAAATGATGATTTGTGCAATTGCGATAGCACTAGGAAAGAATTGGGCGTTAACGCTGGCGTCTTGGTAGTGTGGTTCATCGAATTGGCTGATGAGCACAAGTACGACGCTGCTAATGACGATCATCAAAAGCGGGAAAAAGATCTCTCTATCCAGTTTTGATGAGGGTTGGTTTTGAATGGGTTCTGTGGGCTGTGAGCCGCTTTGTTGTAGGCTGTTTTGACTCATGCTGATTCTCCTCAACACGAAGAGCATCGTGGTGATGCTCTTCGCTTAAAACATCACTTACTGAATTAGTTTTGCGAGTGCTTTGCTGTCTTCATCAACAAACTTGGTAAACGCTTCTGCATCCATGTTGTGAATCGTCATTGCGCCTTTTTCCATAAACTCTTTGAACTCTGCCGATGCCATCGCTTCATCAAAGGCTTTACCTAGCGTTTCAATAACTTCATCTGGCGTGTTCTTTGGTGCGCCAATACCGCGCCATGTACCAGTGACGACATCAACACCTTGCTCTTTTAATGTCGGAACATCGGCGATGTATTCAATGCGTTCGTCTGACATGACGCCCAATGCTTTCAATTGACCTGAACGCAACTGAGCAATGGCTTCTCCTGGCGTTACCATGGTGACGTCTGTGTGTTTACCAAGTACCGCGGGAATCGCTTCCGATGCACCGTTGTATGGAATGGCGTTAAGTTTGATTCCTTGGTTCTGCTCTAATGCCATCAGGTAGAAGTTTGGCGCCGCAGTCGAGGCAAACTTCACTTTACCTTCGCCTTTTTTCGCTTCGGCGATCAGGTCATTGATGGTGTTGAAAGGGCTGTCTTTATGAACCAAAACTACGGCAGGATCGAGGTTAACCATTCGAATCAGTTTAAAGTCGCTCGCATCATGTCGCATTAAACCCATTTGAGGGAGAGAAGCGATTTCACGAGTGACAACAGTAAGCGTGTACCCATCTGGACGCTGCTGAGCACCAAAGCTCATGCCCACCGCGCCAGCGCCTCCAGTGCGGTTCATCACGGCGATGTTTTGTCCTAGTACATCTTTTGCGGAGTTAGCCAGAGTTCGACCGACGGCGTCTGTACCACCGCCTGCACCAAACGGAACAATAAGACGGATGTTTTTCGTTGGATAATCCGCGGCAATAGCCGTTGCAGAGACCATGATGCCAGCGGCGACAAGTAGAGATTTAAGAAGCTTGTTCATAATAATCGACCTTTTGTTTCCGTTAGTTTTTGTATGCTTGTGTAGGGTGGTTTGTTTTATTGTTTTGATATTCGCTCATGCAGAGCTGCTCAAACGCGACGGCGATCCAGCCGCTTATGAGCATGTCATACCATTGCTCGACACCACTGCACGCAACGACAACGTCGCCATGTACAAATGAGCCGAAGAACAGCAAGTCGTTTTCTTGTAGAGAAGAGGTTTGGGTGGTTTGGTTATGAATATTAGGGCGGCCGTTGCGCCACGCTTGTTGTGCTTTGTTTCTTGCGAACTCATCAAATGGAATCGTCCATTCTTGTGGTTTTCCCAGAGATGTCTCGTAGAGAACGGCATCAGTAAAAGACGCTTCCCATGGTTTGACTCTAGGATCCATCACCACGATATGAAGCTCTTTTCGATTGGTTCGTTCGAATAATCGGTCTATGGATGGCTTGACTAAGTCGACAGCATCCATGGCAATTTCAACATGACTTTTCATCATTGATTCCTTTTGATGTTCTTACCTGAACTTGCAAAAGAAATGATATTGTATGACAAGTAAGTGCGAAACGTACGAAACGATTAAATGATGGTCAGATCACTTGTGAATCAAGAGAATAGTGCGAGGGATCTAACTTTAATAAGGATATTGGTTATAAAAGTGAGGGCTGAATCAAGTTTTATAACTAAGACAATAAATGGCCCTATGGAGAGATAAATTAGATGGATTTGAGCGCGAATAAAGAACGTTTTGCCAAGATAAATTCGATAAAGCCGGACATCAAAGTCCGGCTTTTTGCTATTTGTGCGCAGGGCTTTATCTGCTTAGATAGGTACGCTCACTTTGCTCTTTGTCGCGACTTTGCCATCGGTAGAATACGCAAGCTCACCTGCAATGTAAGTGGCTTCGACGTTTCTTTCGTCACCCAACATCATCAAGGCAAACAACTTGTCTTCTAAGCTTTTGGAATGTTGGTAACGCAACTTCTGCAAATCCGTTGCTGCCCAGTTAAGGACAACAAAATCGGCCTCTTTACCTGCTTCGAAATTACCTATCTTGTCATCGAGACTCAGCGATTTCGCGCCGCCCAATGTCGCTAAATACAAGCCTTTAAACGCAGAGAGTTTCTTTCCTTGTAACTGCATGATTTTATAAGCCTCATTTAAAGATTCTAACTGAGAAAAACTGGTGCCTGCGCCAACATCTGTCCCCAAACCGACGCGTACATCTTTTTGCTCTGCCTTTTCTAAATCGAACAGACCGCTACCCAGAAATAGGTTGGACGTTGGACAAAAAGAAATCACGGAGTCGGTACGCTGAAATGCACTCCATTCTTTATCCGTAAGGTGAACAGCGTGTGCGAAGATGGAACGCTTGCCAGCCAAGCCGTAGTGCTCGTAAACATCGAAGTAGCCTTCACGATCCGGGAAGAGTGATTTCACCCATTCGATTTCGTTTTTGTTTTCTGACAGGTGTGTGTGCACATACACATCTGGATACTCGGCTTTTAGCTTTCCGGCCGCCGCTAACTGTTCTGGCGTTGAGGTCGGCGCAAAGCGAGGCGTAATGGCGTATTTCAATCGCCCTTGGTTGTGCCATTTGTTGATCAGGTTTTTGCTTTCTTGATAACCCGTCTCAGGCGTGTCGAGTAGGTAGTCTGGCGCGTTGCGATCCATCATGACTTTCCCCGCGATGATGCGCATGTTCTTGTCCAGAGCTTCCTCAAATAGTGCTTCTACAGATTGAGGGTGCACAGTGCCAAACACTAACGCGCTGGTGGTGCCGTTCTTCAGTAGTTCATTGATAAAGAACTGGGAGATGGCTTTAGCGTGGGCTTTGTCTTCAAACTGCTTTTCTGTGGGAAAGGTATAGGTTTCTAGCCACTCCAACAGCTGTTCACCATAGGCGGCGATCATTTGTGTTTGTGGGTAGTGGATGTGTGTGTCGATAAAGCCCGGCACGATGAGTTTTCCCCTGTGATCGACAATCTCTTGGTACTGTGTCGTATCGTTTTCACTGAACGCTTTAATGGCTTTGATGTGTCCATCTTCAATCACTAATAAACCGTCTTCGAAGTACTGGTAGGCATCAGGCAGGTGTTCAACCTTGGCAGGATCATTGATGAAATGTAATAGGCTAGAGCGGATGGCGGTGACGTCCGCCGCCGCATGAGAAGAGAAGAAAGCCGTACCGAGTAAAGATAGAAGGATCGCGTTTTTGTTCATAAGTCACTCCATTGAATCGTTTGAAAATCCATGGTTTTTGACTTATTCGAGCAAGCCCTTGTCAATAGAGTGTAACAACCGAAAACCATTAAAAGCGAAGTGACTGTTGCGAGATGTATGCCAATCAACGGTAAAGCGGTTAATGGTAGGCAGTACAAGGCTTGAGGGCGAACCCTCGAGACAATAAGTAGATATTCGCTAACCATGATGGTGAGGAAAAACAGACAGTTGAACCGATGTGGTGCATTTCATGTTTTGCTAATAAATGACCTTGGGCTGCAATAAAGCTGTCATGTTTGGGTTATAAGTTGTGCGACTTAAATGGCTATGCCAGATGAGAAGCCCAAGCCAGATGAAACAAGTAAACCATGTGGCTAACAACGTAACCAGTAGATTGGAGAACCATGGCAAGAGTAGTAAACGCAGCCGATGAAGTGATCATTAAGTTGCTCCAAAACCAAGGCTTTATTAAAAGCGAAGCTGAAGCCCGCTTGAAAGAAGAAGTGTATCGTTTACACCCACACGAAATCGAAAAAGTGAAAAACTACGATCAGCACTTTGGCATCAATGCAAAAGAGAAATTGATTGATGAGATTTTAGATCTTAGACGTGAAGCATTGATCAAGAAAATATCCCGCCCAGAGACTGCTGTTTTTAAGTAGCTTGTCCTCAAACTATCCAAGACATTTGATCGACACTCAATGTGTAAAAGTAAGTAAATAAGAGAGTCAAAGTTAGTGAGTGGTTTGACACTTATGGAAATGCGTTTTAGTTTTCGATTCAATCAATCTTTGTCATGAATGGGTATAGATAGCAGGATATGGATTCAATCACACAAGCTGCATTAGGCGCGACTGTCGCCGGTGCGATTGCCGGTAAGCGCTGTAATGCGAAGGTATTACTGATGGGTGCTGCGCTCGGCACTTTGCCAGATCTGGATGTGATTCTGGATTATGGTGACGCAGTACAAAATACAATCAAGCATCGCGGCTTTACGCATTCTCTCTTGGTGTTACCTCCTTTTGCTTTGCTGATTTCTTGGCTTTATTGCCGCTGGCGACCAGATACGTTTTGGACGCTTTCTCGTGTGTTCTTTTTAACCCTGAGCGTGTTCGTTACCCATACTTTGTTGGATGCAATGACAACGTATGGCACGCAGTTGATTTGGCCATTTGAGGGCTATTTTGAGCTGCGGAACGTGTTCATTATCGATCCGCTTTACACTCTGCCTTTATTGCTTGCCATTGGTGTGGCTCTGTTTTCCAAAACTCGCGGCGGACGTTGGTGTCAGAGTTTAGTGCTAATCTCTACGCTTTATCTCGGTTGGGGTTACGCATCGCAGCAAATGATCGCATCTCGCGTGGAGCATAACTTAGCGGCGCAGAACTTACCGAATCAACAAGTGTTGATCACGCCAACACCGTTTAATACCTTCCTGTGGCGAGTGGTGGTGATGGATGATGGTCAATATTACGAGGGCTTGGCATCGGTACTCGATAGCGATGAGCGTATTGATTTTGTCTCACACCCGCTAGGCAGTTGGCCTTTGGCAGACAAGCCGGAGACTTTGAAAGGGCTCAAGGCTTTTTCACATGACTATCTGAACTATCGAGTGGAAGATGACGCACTGATTGTGTCTGACTTGCGTTTGGGAATGTCGAACAACCTTTCCTTCGAATTTATCTTTGCGGAGAAGGGCAAAGATGGCGATTGGCAGTTGTTGGAATCAACGCAACGCTACCCAAGTGAGCGTAGCTTGGATTTGTTAGGCCAACTTTGGGAAAGGCTGAAAGGCGACCAGAGTATTGATGCGAATTTGGAGCGTGTGGAGTTGAGCGCGCGTTCATAGATTAGGTGCATAGAGCTCCCTAACTTGCTCTGAGGATGACGAGACGAGAGCGTGTTATCGGGAATCTCTTCATGAAAATGAATGCTAACACCAAACTGAACAAAGAAAGCCGGACGTGATGTCCGGCTTTTTCGTATTTGCTTTAATCAACTATTGGTCGAACTCTCTACGGGAATTCATACCCGTCGTGCGAGTTGGTCAGGTAGTAGAACGTAGCTTGAACATAGTCAGTTGGGTCACCTGAGTTGTTTTGGTTGTACACGCCTGCTTTAAAGTACATGTATTGGCCGCCAACATCGTAGCCGCTGGTGGTCATATCTACCGTTTCAGTGACGTCTTCGTGGTCATCACGCTTAATGGTGACGATAAGTTGGTTGCCTTGCACTTCGATGCGGTAGAAGAATAACTCGTTCAGTGCGATACCATCTTCAGGTTCTGAAGCGTTGGATGCTGAACTACCAATAAGATTAATGAACTGCTCTGGATCTGATGACGCGTCTTCGTTAGGTTCATGCGCAAAGTAAAGCGAACCTTTGGTGTGGCCAGGCAATAAACGGTAGTAGAGGCGGATTGGTTCATCGTTATTTGCGTGGATCTGACCAACGATTACGCGGCCCACTTGGCTAGAATCACCCGTTGTCGTAACAGCGTTAACGGCCAATGTTGCTTCTAGAACACCATCCACACCGCCAGAATTGTTTTGATCATCGCTTGGTGCGCTCGCAAATACCCAGTTGTTTTTGGTGATGCCTGTGGTTGAGATACTGGTGTCGCCACGACGGAGCATTTCACGCATTTCTGAACGTGTGTATTTGGTATTTGCAGATGTGGTTGCGCCTTCGACGGGTGAGATGAACACCAAACCGCCGTCATCACCAGTGTAGAAGAACTCGCTGTTCTCAAAGCCGCTAGAGAGTTCGCCTTCTTTCACTTCTTGAGCATCGCCAGACGCGTTACCGTTATCATCAACTGGCAGGTCGAGTTTCCAATCTAATAAGTCGAAGTTGCCTGATGGTGGCAGGGCAGGGTCGAGATCGAAGACAGGCAATGAAGTGGTCGGCGGGTCAATGATTTCAGAAGATGTGAGTTTGAAGAGATCGACACGACCCTCAGCGCCACTGTATTCACCAAAGACAGTGATTTCCGTTGCATCTCCTGAGTTGAAGGTAATGGTGGTTTGCGCCCAATCTGAGTTTGAAGCGGTTTTGCTAAAAGTGTCGCTGCCAACATTCACACCGATGTTCGCATCTGCCAGCACGTACGCGCTCAGTGTGTATTCGGTATTGCTTGTGACCGGAACTGACTGCTCTAGACGTGCGCCACTGCCAGAGAATTTTGCTGACTTTGCACCGTCATAGGCAACACCGGAGACAGCGGTTGGATCTATCTCTGTCCATCCAGAAAAATCTTGTTCAAAACTTGGGTTAACGAGATTGACTTCGGCACTGTGTGCGGCAAAAGAGCTCAGTAAAACGGCACTGCCGACAATATTGACTAACTTGCTTTTCATGTTGTTCTCCACGGTTTTCAACGATGGCTTATCTTCTAATCCTGTAGAAGTAAGTTGTGCTTCATGTATTTTAATAACACAAATAAGCGTTGGTTCTTTCTCCATAGAACAAAGATGAAGATGAAAAGCGAACTTCTGTATTTTGGTTGCGGTTAACTAGCGATCTTACGCAACTATTTGCAATGTAATTCTTTAGCATGCTGTGTTGATCTGGAAGCGCGATGGCACTTTGTAGGCGTCAAAGCAAAGAAAAGTCTTTCAGGAATAGAGGGTTACAAGCTATACAATATGAATAATTGTGAGCGAAGATCGGTTTTATTAAGACGAAAAAAAGCCGAACATGACGTCCGGCTTTGAATTAGTTCCCGATTTTTACATTAATTTTTAGTGACTAGCTAAAGATTAAATTTGTGCGAATGCGCCTTCCCAAGTGTAAGTCACACCGTCGAACTCAACGCGATGTGCAGCGTTCTGTTTGTCTTCGTCTAGGTTGCAGATAGCGAAGTGGTAAGTGTTGCCTGTGGTAGTTTGCAGACGAATCACGGTACCCACTTCGTTGTTGCCAACGACGGTTACTGATTCTACTAGGCCACGAGCGCCAACTGATGCTTCGATAGACTCGTTGAAGTAACCGTGCGTTTCTAACACAGAAGCAAACACGTGGTTTTGACCAGATTGACGTAGGATCAGTGCTGGTTCGCTCTTCAAGTTGAAGTCTGGATCATTTGCGCCAGCGCGAGTGAAGAACACTTTGCCGCCGTTTGTTGCGCTTGTGATTAGCGAGTAGTAGCTGTTGTCGTGCAACCAGCTTACAAGCGAGCTGCCTTGAACTTGGCCTGAACCCACATTCCATAGATGCTGGTAACCGTTGTCTTCGCCCATTGGACGCAGCGTGCTTTCTACATCGTATTCAAAATCTGTACGAATGATTTGACCAGAGTAGTGCACTGGCAGGTCGTATTGGTGCTCTTGATCTGCTTCGATGCGGTAAACATCAATCACAAGCGGTTTTTCGAATTCTGGCAAATCAGCAAGAATGATGCTGCGCTGCATGTCTACACCGTTGTAGTAACCAGAAATACGACCGCTCATGCCTTGCAGTTTTTCGTTATCAGCTTTGAAGAAGTGCTTAGAACCGAACTTGGTTTCTGCTAGCGCTGTGTCGAAGTTGTTTTGCGTCTTTTGGTCAACGGTTACTGTGTTGTGTGCGACAGTCTGTTTACAGTAAGACTTGTTCTCTGGGATGTAACGACCGCCAAATTTAGGCTCAACGTTTACCCAGCGACCAAAGCCGTAATCGTGCAGCACTTCATGACCGCGGTTAAACACGCTTAGGTGCAGACCATCGTAGTGACCGTGGTCTAGCGCTGAGTGGTACTGGTGATCGCTGCCGTGCTGACCAAACCAGATAAGCGCCATTGTGTCGTCATCTTGTTCGTCACGGTGACGAAGAATGCTTACGCCGCCTTTTTCGCCTTCAGGGCCGTCAGTAACGAATAGGCTACCCCAGTTGAATGGTTTGATGTTGTCTGTTGCTGCAACCGCGTCAGACAATGTTTTCCCTGAGATATGAACCCAAACATCTTGCTGGTGGTCTGCCATGCCAAGTAGCGTTTCAGACTGCTCATAACGGTGGAAACATACTGACGTTGCCATGATTACGCCTTCATCGTTAATCGAAATCGTCTTCGATGAATCGTTCAATGCTGGCAAAGTACCATCTGGGAATGCCGTCTTAAATACTGCGTAAGACGTAGTCTTGATTACCGAGTCGTTGAACTCGTAAATACCAAGCTCAGGCTGACGACGTTCAATCGCTTCTGCGAATAGGTAGATTGGACGCAGCGAGAAACGGTGGTAGTAAGGACCTTCCATGTAGTAGCCGTCTGGCGAGAACAGTTGGTCTAACTGAGCTAGGAAGCCGCCGCTAACTTTGTCCAGTTTCAAGCCGTAAAGCGCTTTGTCGACTGCATCTTGATCGTTAATTGCGTAACCACAGATACCTACAGCTGCTACTGCCCACAGACCGTGGTTGTGTACGATGTCGAAGTCGTGACCGTAAGTGACTACGAACAGCTCAATCATTTGTTTGAACAGATCGTTTTCAATCAGTGTTTTTTGCTCTTCTTCCAATGTGTGGTAAATGCAGCTGTACGCACAAGACGCGTATAGCATCCACATGTTCTCATTCAGAGTTTGGTGGAAGATCTTACCCGGAGGGTTAGAGTCACGGCTGGTGTTGCTTTCTAGCGTCGGGTAAACCTTCGCGTAAGCCGTTAGCATGTCCACGATGTAATCGCGGTACTTCTGTTCGCCCGTGATAAGGAATAGGCGACCCGCTAGATCAATGTGGATGTAGTTTTGCTTGTGGCGGTTGTGCTCGTAACCGCCGCCTTCGCCGTGACCTGGAACTTCAATACCTACCTCAGCCATGTAAGCGTCAGTTTGTTTGATGTCACGTGCTAATGCATTTCCTAATAGGCTATCCGTGCCAAGTGCTTTGCTTAGTTCTGCCGCTTCTTCAAAGTTCATTAATAGCGGTTGGTAAGACTGGGTTTGGTAGCTCATTATTATTTCTCCTGCCCGAATGCATTCACTTCTAGAGAGTAGAAGCCATTCCAGCTGTAGGTTTTACCGTTCATTTCTACTTGGTGTGGGGTTTGGTCGTCAGCGCCTAGAACATTGCTGATCATCACAGTAACCAGTGATTTTTCAGTCGTGATTTCTACGATGCTGCCAACGGCGTTGTAACCCACGACGCGGATATCTTTCACCTGACCACGTGCATTCACCGACTGCTCAAACTCTTCGTTGAAGTAGCCGTGTGTTTCTAGCACAGAAGCAAATAGTGTCGATTCGCCCTTGCTGCGTAGAATGAATGCCGGTTCGCTACGTAGGTTAAAGCTTGGGTCATTGGCGCCAGTGCGAGTGAAGATCACTTCATTATCGCCGTTCTGTTTCGCGCTGCTGCTGGTGCCTAACCAAGTGTAGTAGGTGTTGTTTTGTAGCCAGCTAACCAGCGCCGTATCTTGCACTGTGCCGCTTGCTACTTTCCAAAGGTGTTGGTAACCGAAGTCATCGCCAAGCGTGTTCAGTTCACCAAAGCTTTGGTAATCAAAGTTAGTGCGTACGATTTGACCATCGTATTGATGAGAGTAGTCGTACTGATGCTCGCCTTCACCTTCGATGCGATAAAGGTCTAGCAATAGCGGTGCTTCAAGCTCATCTAGGTTAAGCATGAACACACTGCGCTGCATGTCTGTGTTCGGGTAATGGTCGTTCGCAAACGCACTCATACCGTTGATTTCAGTGCCTTCTACTTTGAAGAAGTGAGGCAAACCGTGCACTGAATCAGCGCGGTCTACATCGAAACCGTTCTGACATTGCTCATCAATCGTTACCGCGTTGTGCGCGATAGTTTGACGTGCGTACGATTTGTTTTCGTCTAGGTAACGACCGCCGAATTTAGGCTCTACGTTTACCCAGCGACAGAAGCCGTATTCACGCAGCACTTCTTGACCACGGTTGAAGAAGGTAATGCCAAGCGTATCGAAGTTACCATGTCCCATGCCGTGTTGACCGTAGTTCATCACAAGCTGTGACACATCACCGGTTTTATCCTGCATACGGATAAAGCCTTGTGCACCGTTGTTACCAGTTGGACCTTCGTTTAGTTCCACACTTGGCCAGAAAGGCATACCGATTTCACGGTCAGCAATCGCTTTATCGTAAGCTTGAGAAAGCTCTAGACCACATGGGTGCATCCAAACGGCGTTTTGAATCTTCGCCATGCCTAGGATGTTGTCATCCATACCGTAGTGTTTGCTGTAAACGCTCACTGCAACTTGAACACCCATGTCGGTAATGCTCATGGTACGAGATGCGTCGTTTAGGGCAGGGAACTCACCATTCGGGTAAGCCGTTGCCAGCATCGCTTGTACTGTGTTGCCAATCACTTTGTCTTTGTAGTTGTAGATGTCTACTTCAGGCATGTGACGGTGTACTACTTCTGCAAATACACAAGTTGGACGAATCGCATAACGATGGTAGTACGGACCTTCCATGTAGTAACCAGAAGGGGCGAACAGTTGCGAGATTTGCGCTAGGAAGCCACCGGTATCATCACGGTCTTGACCGTATACCGACATCTCTAGATATTCAGGTTTGCCAATGGCTAGGCCACAAATACCAACAGCCGCAACTGCCCAGATACCGTGGTTGTGAATACGGTCGAAATCGTGCGCGTATTTCACGGTGAACATGTCTAGCATTGGTTCGAAAATGCGCTCAACAACGGCTGTGCGCTCTTCTTCTGTCATCACTGATGCCACGCAAGAGTAAGCAAGGCTAGTAAACATTAACCAACAGTGTTCATTAAGGATCTGGTGGAAAAGACGACCTGTTGGGTTAGTGTTTTTCTGTACGTGGAAATCAAAAGTGAGGTACTTCTCTGCGTAAATAGCGAGAAGATCTTTAACGAACTGCGCGTACTTTTCTTCTTGAGTGATCAAGAACAAACGACCCGCTAAGTTCATGTAGGTATAGTTTTGTTTGTGGCGGTTGTGCTCGTAGCCACCCGCTTCGCCGTGACCTGGTACGTCTAGAGGCAGACGCATGAAGGCTTCAAGTTCCTTGCGATTCGCTTCAATGGATTTGCCCATTAAGCTCGGCTTTCCGACTTCCTTTCTTAGTAGTTCGACTTCTGCTTCAGTCAACAAAATCGGTTGTGTAGTCATTTCTTTACCACCCTCAGATGAAGTGTGTTGTTTTCTTAAACTTTCTATAAAGTAATACAATATTAAGTTTGGGTGTAGTTTTTGTGGCAAAAAGGGAGAGTGAAATCACGCGAATTTAGCTAAGCCATTGATTTATATTGTTGTGATAATCCTTGTTGTGGCTGATGTTTCGGCGTTATCAATCGTTAAGTGGAATGCTTTAGCGAGCACCGTTTGATGAATATCACATATTTTTAGATATATTGTATGACAATTAAAATAGATCGGATATGCTCGTTACCAATTCGACAGCAGACCCTTTCACTTCGCGTTTCACTTTTATCAATACGACGCTTTTTTAAGAGAACCTTTTAATAAAGCATGGTTAAGAATGAAGTGCAGTAGGGTTCGCTTTAATAGAGACTTTTTAGGAGTATGACGATGAATTCTTTCTTTGTATTAGATGAGAACCCGTGGGAAGAGCTAGGCGGCGGTATCAAACGTAAAATTGTTGCTTACACAGATGACCTAATGGCGGTTCACCTATGTTTCGACAAAGGCGCGATTGGTGCTCCGCATACTCACGAAATCCACGATCAAATCGGTTACGTGGTACGTGGCAGCTTTGAAGCAGAAATCGAAGGCGAGAAGAAAGTACTAAAAGAAGGCGACGCATACTTTGCTCGTAAGCACATGATGCACGGTGCGGTTGCACTAGAGCAAGACAGCATTCTTCTAGACATCTTCAATCCAGCTCGTGAAGACTTCTTAAAATAATCTATAGCGCAACCTCAGTTGCTAAGGTGACAACATGAAATCATTAAACATCGCGGTCATTGGCGAATGTATGGTTGAGCTACAGAAAAAGGAAGGTCAGCTAAAGCAGTCATTCGGTGGTGATACGTTGAATACCGCACTGTATTTATCTCGTTTGACCAAAGCTCACGATATTAAAACCAGCTATGTAACGGCTCTGGGTAACGATCCTTTTAGCCAAGAAATGCTATCAGCATGGCAAGAAGAGGGCATCGATACTAGTCTGGTTCTTTCCGTTAAAGAAAAGCAACCAGGTATCTACTACATCGAAACCGATGAAACTGGCGAACGTTACTTCCACTACTGGCGTAACGAAGCGGCCGCTAAGTTCTTATTCGAGCAAAACGAGTCTCCGCTATTAGTCGACAAACTTTACTCGTACGATGCGGTTTACTTGAGCGGTATTACATTAGCGATCCTTACTGAAGAAGGTAAGACGCAACTGTTTGGCTTCCTTGAGCGCTTCAAGGCACAAGGTGGTAAGGTTATTTTCGATAACAACTACCGTCCTAAATTGTGGGAAAGTCGCGAGAATGCCATGTCTTGGTACCTTAAGATCCTTAAGCACACGGATATTGCACTGCTCACATTTGAAGATGAGCAAATGCTTTACGGTGACGAGCATCTAGAACAGTGCATCGAGAGAACCTCTGCACTGGGCGTGGATGAAATCATCATCAAACGTGGTAGCAAAGATTGCTTGGTTGTGGCGAACGGCGAAGCACAATACGTGGCGCCAAACAAAGTCGACAACGTGATTGATACAACAGCGGCTGGTGATTCTTTCAGTGCGGGCTTCTTGGCGAAGCGTTTGACTGGCGGTAATGCAGCTGAATCGGCTTACTCTGGTCACTGTATGGCTGGCGCGGTAATTCAACATAAAGGTGCCATCATTCCACGTGAAGTGATGCCAGATCTTCCTTTGTAATTCTTTTGCGGAGCGTTGAGTAATCGGCGCTCCGTAGTGATTTATTGAACTCAAGTTAACGACGACGAGTACACTCTTATGACGACATTAAACGAACAATTAGCAAACCTAAAAGTAATTCCTGTTATTGCCATCAACAAAGCAGAAGATGCGATTCCACTAGGCCGCACTTTGGTTGAAAACGGTATGCCTTGCGCAGAAATCACGTTCCGCACAGAGTGTGCTGCAGAAGCGATTCGTGCTATGCGCGCTGAGTTCCCAGAAATGCTGATCGGTGCAGGTACGATCCTAACTAACGAGCAAGTTGACCAAGCGATCGAAGCTGGTGTGGACTTTATCGTAAGCCCAGGTTTTAACCCTCGCACGGTTCAATACTGCCTAGACAAAGGCGTGGCTATCGTACCTGGCGTAAACAACCCAAGCCTAGTTGAGCAAGCGATGGAAATGGGTCTGCGTACACTTAAGTTCTTCCCTGCTGAGCCATCTGGCGGTGTGGGTATGCTTAAAGCGCTTACGGCGGTTTACCCAGTGAAATTCATGCCAACAGGTGGCGTGAGCCTAGGTAACGTAGACGAATACTTGTCTATCCCTTCAGTACTGGCATGTGGCGGTACTTGGATGGTGCCAACAAAGCTTATCGATGAAGGTAAGTGGGATGAACTAGGTACACTGGTTCGCGACGCAGTGGCTCACGTAGCATAAGTGTCGTAACACCCCGATACAACTAGCGAATAGAATGAAAAGCGAGCCTCAGGGTTCGCTTTTTTTGTTTGAAAGAGGCGAGATGTGAGGATCGAGATGCGAGAAAAAGAAGTGAGAGATTAGAATCGAGAAACGAGGTTTGAGAGGTGAGAACGGAAAGCGCTGAACTTTCCCTGCGTCATTCTCGAGAGCGACGAAGGAGCGAGTCGGAGATCTTGCTTGTTACATTCATCTAAATCCCACTTTCTATCCTATGCCTTCGAAACATCTCATTACGTTTCGCTCAAAGAAATACCACGCATTTTTGATCTTCAGACAAAGCGTGAAGAAGAAAAATATTCCATACTTTAATGAATTTGTAATAGATTATTTGTATTACAATATAATTTATTGTTGAGTGGCGGATAATCTGACTTAGAATGCCAATAGCCCAATAAAACAAAGGATTTCTCGCCAATTTTTCAATGAAATAACTTATGTTCCAGATCACAATTAAAGCTTATTGTAGTACAAATAAAACAATGAACAGAGTAGTCTAGGCGTTAGAAAATGATCAAACTTGAAAGGCTGAAAAAATGACTATTGATACTCTTGTTGTTCTTGCCTACTTCTTCTTCTTAGTTGCAATTGGTTGGATGTTCCGTAAGTTCACTACCTCAACCAGTGACTACTTCCGAGGGGGCGGTAAGATGTTATGGTGGATGGTAGGTGCTACCGCCTTCATGACGCAATTTTCAGCATGGACGTTTACAGGTGCCGCAGGACGCGCGTTCAACGACGGTTTCGTTGTTGTAATCCTATTCTTAGCCAACGCATTTGGCTACTTTATGAACTACCTCTACTTTGCTCCAAAGTTCCGTCAGTTACGTGTAGTGACGGCGATTGAAGCAATTCGTCAACGTTTTGGTAAAACTTCAGAGCAGTTCTTCACTTGGGCTGGTATGCCAGACAGCTTGATCTCAGCCGGTATTTGGTTGAATGGTCTTGCGATTTTCGTGGCAGCGGTCTTCAACATTCCTATGGAAGCGACCATCATCGTTACTGGTTTAGTGCTAATGCTAATGGCGGTAACGGGCGGCTCTTGGGCGGTTGTTGCATCTGACTTTATGCAGATGTTGGTTATCATGGCAGTGACGATCACTTGTGCGGTGGCGGCATACTTCCACGGTGGCGGTATTGGCAACATTGTGTCGAACTTCCACGGCGACTTCATGCTGGGTAACAACCTGAACTACGTCAGTATCTTTATCCTTTGGGTAGTGTTCATCTTTGTTAAACAGTTCGGTGTAATGAACAACAGCATCAACGCTTATCGTTACCTATGTGCAAAAGACAGTGAAAACGCACGTAAAGCAGCAGGCCTTGCATGTGTGCTGATGATTGTTGGTCCTATCATTTGGTTCCTACCACCTTGGTACGTAGCGGCATTTATGCCTGATTTCGCAGAGCAATACGGCTCAGTAGGTGGTGATGCAGCTTACCTAGCATTCGTACAAAACGTAATGCCAGCGGGTATGGTAGGTCTACTGATGTCAGCAATGTTTGCGGCGACCATGTCTTCAATGGACTCTGGTCTAAACCGTAACGCGGGTATCTTCGTGATGAACTTCTACAGCCCGATTGTACGTCCACAAGCGTCACAAAAAGAGCTGGTTATCGTGAGTAAAGCAACGACTATCGTGATGGGCTTCATCATCATTGGTATCGGTCTATTCATTAACTCGCTACGTCACTTGAGCCTGTTCGATATCGTACTGAACGTGGGTGCATTGATTGGCTTCCCAATGCTGATTCCTGTACTACTTGGTATGTGGATTCGTAAGACGCCGGACTGGGCTGGTTGGGCAACACTGGTTGTTGGTGGCTTTGTTTCTTACATCTTCGGTATCTCACTACAAGCAGAAGACGTAGAGCGCCTATTTGGTCTAGAACAAGCGTTTACAGGCCGTGAGTGGGCTGACCTGAAAGTAGGCTTGAGCTTAGCGGCACACGTTATCTTTACTGGTGGTTTCTTCCTACTGACAACACGTTTCTACAAAGGTCTATCACCTGAACGTGAGAAAGAAGTGGCTCAATTGTTCGAGAACTGGAACACGCCACTTGTGGCTGACAGCGAAGAGCAGCAGAACCTAGATACAAAACAGCGCGGCATGCTTGGTAAGCTTATCAGCGTAGCGGGCTTCGGTATCCTAGCGATGGCTCTGATTCCAAACGAACCATCAGGTCGACTACTGTTTATCTTGTGTGGTGCGATTGTTCTCTCGGTCGGTGTTCTATTGGTGAACGCAGCACGAGGGCCTAAAAGCCCAAAGTTAGCTAACGCGAAAAGCTAACCACAATTAACGACTCTCTATGAAAAATCCCACAGTATCGCTACTGTGGGATTTTTTATTTTCGACTTTAAGCACCAAGAGAAAACCGAGTGATTAGGCTGTCTTGCTTCTTGCTTCTTGCTTAAGGCAATTCGACTTAAACAGGAATACCACTGTGGAATTTGAAGTCTTCGTCTGGCGTTGAAATCAGTTCAGCTTCGATACGTCCAAACTCTGCAACGCGCTCGCTAATGTCTTTACCCGCGATTTGTTCTGCAAGGACTAGATAGTCTTGGTAATGACGAGCCTCTGAGCGAAGCAGAGAAACATAGAACTTCGCGATGTCTTCGTCCATGTGCGGAGCCAGTTTCGCAAAACGTTCACATGAGCGAGCTTCTATGTAGGCACCGATGATGAGCTTATCAATCAAGGTTTCTGGCTCATGTGTTTTCATGTTCGAAATCAGCGTTTTTGCATAGCGGCTTGCTGGAATGTTTTTGTATTCCACGCCACGGCTTTCCATGATTTCTAGCACTTGGTAGAAGTGGTGCAACTCTTCTTTGATCAGCAGAACCATCTTGTCGATCAGATCTTGGCTGTACGGCGAATCTGATTTAGCAATGATGGCTTTTGAAATGTTGCTTTTGCCTTTAAGCGTCTCTAGTGAGCCGGTCTTACGGTAGGCAAAGTCCTCGTATGGTTTGAACCAATCGAGTAGGGCATGTGAGCTTGCTTGGTCTACTGCGTATTTACGGATCAGGAACATTGCCGACTGACCCGCTTTGAGTTCGCACAGTAGGTGGTCTAACAAAATGGTTGGAAGGTTTTCAGGCTTCTTTGCTTCCTCAACCCATTCATCTGGGGTGTTGCATTGCAAGAATTGGTTAATTGGAGCAAGAAGATCCTGATAGGCGTCGAGATTAATCATTTTAATTTTTAGTACTTTACATTCAATTTTGGTTTATCCGGCTAATGTCTATTCAAATCAAGAAGACACAAAAAAGGCTGCAAACGCAGCCTTTAATCGGATAGGGCGGAAAGCTTAAGCGGAGTTTACCACTTTTTCTTCTCGCCGAAGAGCGCATCCATGTCACTGTCGCGTTCTTTGTCGGCAATTTGCTGCATTTCTGCTTCATTCTTGTCTTGGCGTTTCTTATCCAAGTCACCAAGCATTTCTTCGAGCTTTTGTTTTGCTTGAATAGAGTAAGCATCGTTTTTGGTGCTTAACGCATCAATGCCTTTACGAAGCAGTTGCAGAGCGGTTCCCGGTTGACCGCGAGCAATAGAGTCATTCGCACGCTTAATCACGTTCTCGATGTTGATGCGAATTTGCATCGTTTCAAGACGCGCGTTTTCAGTTACGTAAGTTTGCGTATCTAAACGGCCTTTGTTGTGCTCGTTACGAACCGCATCACGAAGACGTTTCACGAGCTTTAACATTACAATGGCTTGTTTATCGCTGCTTGGCATCTTGAATGTGGTGCTTTCACCGTTTGCGCTGCTCTCATTCAATTGAGCAATTTGCTGCTTCATGTTTTCGATGCGCTGCACGAGCTGCTTGTTCTTTGGATCAAGGTCGCGCATGCTTTCAAGTGCATCAAGAATACGGTTATTAAGACACAGCAGTAAGTCCTTGCTGAAAGGAATATGATGAGCGTGCCCGATGAGCTCTTCAGTACCGTCAATCAGTGCCACATAGCGAGCAGATTCCTGTCTTTTCGCGGTCTCTACTTTTACCTTGTACTGCAACATGATGTTATAGCCAAGGATCAATACCAGTAGGATGGCAACCAAAGCAATTATTAAAGGCATATTCATATTTTTGCTTCTACTACTTGTTATTTTTCTGTGTCCAGCGTTCAAGAATACATGAATCTTATCTTTCTCGGCACCCTATTTATTTGATTATTTTGCTCCAAACACATTTTCCTGTGGATTTAAGTAAAGAATGCGGTGAGCTGTTTAAAAAGTGAATTTTGAAGATTCAACTCCATGCATATTTAGAGAAGGTGAGTAATTCGCTATGAGCTTGAGCTATAAGTTAGAAATTACTGTTCATTTAGTTGCTAACACGTTATAACTAATCATTATATCTACTCGGGCGAGTAGACTAGATAAGTATGACGTTATTATCTCAATCAATGAGTAAGGGATTACGATGAAACTGCAACAACTGAAGTACATTGTTGAGGTTGTGAACCATAATCTGAATGTGTCTGCGACAGCAGAAAGCCTATACACTTCTCAGCCGGGCATCAGTAAACAAGTCCGTCTATTGGAAGATGAACTGGGTATTCAGATCTTCGAACGAAGTGGTAAGCACTTAACGCAGGTGACACCCGCCGGTGAAGAGATCGTGCGAATTTCTCAAGAGATTCTAGCGCGTGTTGAAAGCATCAAGGCCGTGGCAGGGGAGCATACTCACCCTGAAATGGGCACACTGAACATTTCTACCACTCATACCCAAGCACGTTACGCACTTCCTGACGTGATCAAAGGCTTTACGGCACGTTACCCGAAAGTATCGCTGCACATGCACCAAGGTACGCCTTCTCAAATGTCTGAAGCGATTGCCAAAGGTACGGCAAACTTCGCGATTGCGACAGAAGCACTTCATTTATACCAAGATGCCATCATGCTGCCTTGTTACCACTGGAATCGCTCTATCGTGGTACCAAAAGATCACCCATTAGCGAAGAAAGACCGTGTAACTATCCACGATTTAGCCGCTTACCCGCTAGTAACTTATGTATTCGGCTTTACAGGCCGTTCTGAGTTGGACACCGCATTTAACCGTGAAGGTTTAACACCGCGCGTTGTGTTTACTGCAACGGATGCCGACGTGATTAAAACTTACGTTCGTATGGGTATTGGTGTTGGTGTGATTGCGAGCATGGCAGTTGATGAAGAGCAAGACAGCGATTTGGTTGCGATTGATGCAAGCCATTTGTTTGGCGCGAGCACAACGAGCATTGGCTTCCGTCGTGGTACTTTCCTCCGCTCTTACATGTTCGACTTTATGGAGCGTTTTGCACCGCATTTAACTCGTCCGGTTGTAGAGCAAGCGATCTCGCTTAAATCAAACACCGAAATTGAAGAGATGTTTAAAGACATCGAGCTTCCGGTCAGATAACACTTCATTGATGTTTCGATTCCCTCTACAATGCGCTCGTTGTAGGGGGAGCTATGAAAACGCAATTTCAATTTATTAATGACTGCTTAATTGAAAACCAATCTTTGTGGCGATTCGAGCCTTTTAAAAGCAGCATTCACGCATCATTACCTTGGCAAGAGCAACATCCTCAGTTGTGCCAGTGGTTAGCGTCTCTTTCTCCCTCTCAGATTGAAGAATACAAAGCGGAACCGGAACTTGCCTTAAAAGCACTTAGTCCATTCTTGCCTGAACTTGAACAACTTTCAGAACTCACTCGCTTAGAACCGCTAGCTTTAAAAGGCTTGGAACTCGCTCGTGGTTTAGATAACGGCATTCCCGGTCGTAAGTTGGAGCAGATTAGTTCGATGGGTGAAGCGGCTATTCAGCTTCATCATGGTGACGAATGGTTAGAGTGGTGCTCAGGCAAAGGTTATTTGGGAAGAATTCTGACCACACAGACAGAGCAGCCTGTCACCAGTTTTGAATACCAACAAGCGTTGTGCGATTCGGGGCAACAAGCAGCCAATGAGCATCATTGGAAGATGACGTTTATTCAAGGCGACGCGTTCGATAGCAAAGCGAAAGCCGTATTTAAGCCAACGCAACACGCAGTTGCGCTCCATGCCTGCGGTGATCTTCATGTTCGCTTGATGCAGTACGGCAGTGAAAACGGTATTGCTGCGATGACAATCTCGCCTTGTTGTTACCACTTGATTCAGTCTGAGCAATATCAGCCGATGTCGGTGCAGGGCAGGGCTTCTTCTCTCTCATTGTCTAAGCAAGAACTGCGTATTCCGTTACAGCAAACCGTCACTGGTGGTGAACGTGTGCGACGCCATCGTCAGCAGGAAATGGTGTTTCGTCTTGGGTTTGATTTGATTACGCGACAAGTTTTGGGAATGGACGAGTATGTACCTGTGCCGAGTATCCGTAAGTCGCAATTAAGTGATGGTTTTGAATCGTTATGTCGCTGGGCAGCGGAACAGAAGGGCATCGATCTTCCGCAAGAAATCGACTTCGATCGTTTTGAAAAGTTAAGCGAACAACGCTTTTGGCAAATGGAGCGTTTGAGTCTGGTTCAGTTGGTATTTCAACGACCGTTGGAGATTTGGCTTGCTTTAGACAAAGCACTTTATCTTGAAGAACGTGGTTATCGTGTTAGATTGGCAGAGTTTTGCGCTAAATCAGTCACACCTCGAAACATTTTAATTTGTGCTTATAAGATTTAGATCTGTTTTATAATTAAATGCTCTATACAAAAAAGCCCACTTTAGAGTGGGCTTTTGTAAACAAAACGTGACAATTTATGCGTTATTTTGTCATTAGTTGAACATTGCGATTGCTTGCGCTGGTTCAACGTATTCTAGGTCAAAGCTCTCAGCAACTTCTTTGCAAGTCACTTTGCCGTGGATAACGTTTAGACCTTCAAGGAAGCCATTGTCTTCTAGAAGTGCTTCACGGTAGCCTTTGTTTGCAAGCTTCACGATGTATGGAAGCGTTGCGTTGTTCAGTGCAAATGTTGAAGTACGAGCAACTGCACCAGGCATGTTTGCAACACAGTAGTGAACCACTTCGTCAACGATGTATGTTGGTTCTGCGTGCGTTGTCGCGTGAGAAGTCTCGAAACAACCACCTTGGTCGATAGCAACGTCAACCACCGCCGCGCCTGGCTTCATCTTAGCGATGTGCTCTTTTGTTACCAATTTAGGTGCTGCAGCACCAGGGATTAGAACCGCACCGATCACTAGGTCTGCTTCTAGAACATGCTTCTCGATAGCGTCTTCAGTAGAATAAACCACTTTAGCGCGACCTTGGAATTCTTCGTCTAGTTTACGCAGTGTATCTACGTTACGGTCAAGGATTGTTACATCCGCACGAAGACCTACAGCCATACGAGCTGCGTTCGCGCCAACGACACCACCGCCGACTACAACAACTTTCGCTGGCTCAACACCAGGTACGCCACCTAGTAGTAGACCACGACCGCCGTGTGATTTTTCCAACGTTTGCGCACCTGCTTGAATAGACATCCGACCTGCCACTTCTGACATTGGTGCTAACAGTGGCAAACGACCCATATTATCTGTTACAGTCTCATACGCTATACAGACAGCTTTGCTCTTGATTAGCTCTTCAGTTTGTGGAAAATCTGGTGCTAGGTGTAAATAAGTAAATAAAATCTGCCCTTCGCGGAGCATTGCTCTCTCGACAGCTTGGGGTTCTTTTACTTTTACAATCATATCTGCTTTCGCAAAAACGTCTGTAGCAGTAGGAAGAATGGATGCGCCTACAGCGATGTAATCATCGTCTGAAAAACCAATGCCGGCACCTGCATTGGTCTCAACCAAAACTTGGTGACCATGTGAGATAAGTTCTCTCACGCTAGCTGGGATCATACCCACACGGTATTCGTGGTTTTTGATTTCCTTAGGTACGCCAATGATCATCCTGTGTCCTCTTTCTAAAATGGTTGTATTAACTGTTTGTAGGGTGTTATTGTCGAATTAATATCTAGTATAGATGTTGATTTGTAATATTTGGCACCAAATATTAAAAAGTTGTAGTATATTTTTTTGCAAGGAAGTAATAAGGTGGAATAAAAAATGGCAGACAACTATAAGAAGCCGTCCAAGGAACTAGACCGTATCGACCGCAACATTCTTAATGAACTGCAGAAAGACGGTCGTATTTCGAACGTTGAACTTTCAAAACGTGTAGGACTTTCTCCAACGCCGTGTTTGGAGCGTGTGCGTCGCTTAGAGCGTCAAGGTTATATCACTGGGTACACTGCGTTATTAAACCCGCAGTTCCTAGATGCATCACTGTTGGTATTCGTAGAAATTACGCTTAACCGTGGTGCGCCTGATGTATTCGAACAGTTCAATGCGGCTGTTCAAAAACTAGACGACATCCAAGAGTGTCATCTAGTATCAGGTGATTTCGACTATCTTCTAAAGACTCGTGTATCAGACATGGGTGCTTACCGTCGACTACTAGGTGATACGTTACTACGTCTTCCAGGCGTGAACGACACTCGCACCTACGTAGTTATGGAAGAAGTGAAGCAAACTAACCAGCTTGTGATTAAAACTCGTTAAATTCTTGCAAAGAAAGCGGTAAATGCTTCCGCTTTCTCGATAGAGTAATTGGGTTTTTCTCTTTGATATGGTTAAATCAATTTACCGAGCGGCTTTGTGCCGCTCGGAATGTTTTGCTTATTCCTAATTCATTTCCATATTCAAGTTGATTTATGTTCAAAGAGAACGCAAAGAAAGTCGAAACCATCATCAAAACCAGTGAAGAGCCTCAGTCTTCACGATTAAATGGCTTCCAACGCTTAAAAGAGTGCTGCTTTATCGTTGGCGTTCTTAGCTCGATATTGCTAGCCGTTGCATTATTTACCTTTAGTCCAGCCGATCCGTCTTGGTCCCAAACTGCTTGGGGCGGTGAGATCGATAACGCTGGTGGCCTGTTCGGCGCTTGGTTAGCCGACACGTTATTCTTTACCTTTGGTTCCCTCGCGTATCCATTACCCTTCCTGTTAACCGCAGGTGCATGGGTAATTTGTCGCAAGCGTTCTGAAGACGACCCTATTGACCTTATGTTGTGGGGCACTCGTCTACTTGGTTTAGTTATCCTTATTCTTACCAGTTGTGGTCTTGCTGATATCAACTTTGACGACATTTGGTATTTCTCGTCTGGTGGCGTCGTTGGTGACGTACTGACGAGCTTGTCTCTGCCTACATTAAATGTACTGGGCACAACGCTTGTACTTCTTTTCCTATGGGGTGCTGGCTTCACACTATTTACTGGTATTTCTTGGCTTAACATTGTTGAGTGGTTGGGTGATCGTGCACTTGGCGTTGTTGCAGCGTTAACAAATAAAGCACGTGGTACCGAGCATGAAACTCTAGAACCGCAGTTGGACGAGTTTGCTGAAGACCGCGTAATGAGCAAACGTGGTTCAGATGACATGGAAGACGAGCCTATGCCTCATCTTACTGCTTATGATGTCGAAGAGCCGAAACAAGAAACACCAACACACGAATACCCAATCTACATGCCACAATCGGCGGTAGAGCAATCGACTGTAGATAAACCTAGACAGCAGCAAACAGCGCAGCCTAACGTTCAGCCAGCTCCGCAACCTGCAGTTGTAAATACCGCGCCTGTGCAGCCTCAAATGCAATCTCAGGTTCAAGAGCAAACTCAAACTGTTGAGCCAGTGCGTGCGGTGAGCACAGATAATGTGGATCCATTCGTTGAACGTACTAAACAATTGAACGTAACGATTGAAGAGCTAGAAGCGGCTGCACAACAAGCTGACGATTGGGCAGATGAAGAACCACAGGTTCAAGAAGCGCAAGTTGCACCTGTTCAAACTCAGCCTGAAGTTCCACAGTCTGTTTCTCAGGAATTTGCTCCACAGCAAGCCGAGCATCAACAAGCGCCACAAGAACCGTTTGTGACACCTGAACCAACTGTCTCTGAACCGTTCGATAACGCACCAAGCTACGATGAGTATGCTCAGTTTGAAGCAGAGCAGGCCCAACAAGCCCAAGTTGCACAAGAACCAGCGCCGGTTCACGCGCCAATCGAACAGCCAACCACAGAACAACCTTCACACGAAGAACCTGTGATTAGCGCTTCTGCGTTGGATAACATTGCTGAACAAACAGAGTCAAGCCAACACATCGAACCAACGATTTCGAACTTCGATGTATTGGATGACGAAGACGATTACCCGGCGCAGCAGCCAGTTCAACAAGCTCAACCGGCTTATGCTGAGCCGCAGCAACAAGCGATTCAGCCACAAGAGCTAGCTCAACAACCGCCTGTTCAAGAGCAACCTGTTCATCAGCCTGTTGCAGTTCAACCTCAACCGGTAACGCCTGCTCCTTCCGCTACCTATGAACCTGCACCTCAAGAAGTCGAGGTAGAAGAGGTTCAAGACGGCGATCAAGATGTGGCTGCATTCCAAAACTTGGTATCGAACGCTCAAGCGAAAGTGGCTGCTCAGCAGAACCCATTCTTGGTACAACAAGAGCAAAACTTGCCAGTGCCAGAAGAGCCATTGCCAACACTAGAATTGCTTTACCACCCAGAGAAGCGCGATAACTTTATCGACCGTGATGCACTGGAAGAGGTGGCACGTTTAGTTGAAACCAAACTTGCAGATTACAAGATCAAAGCAGACGTTGTCGGTATTTATCCAGGCCCTGTTATCACTCGATTTGAGCTTGATTTGGCGCCGGGCGTGAAAGTAAGCCGCATTTCTGGTCTGTCTATGGACTTGGCACGTGCACTTTCTGCAATGGCTGTACGTGTTGTAGAAGTGATTCCGGGCAAACCTTATGTGGGTCTAGAACTGCCTAACATGAGCCGCCAAACAGTATTCTTGTCTGATGTAATCAGTAGCCCTCAGTTTGAACAAGCAACGTCACCAACGACCGTTGTTCTTGGTCAAGATATCGCGGGTGAAGCGGTGATTGCCGATATCGCGAAAATGCCTCACGTACTGGTAGCAGGTACAACCGGTTCTGGTAAGTCTGTGGGTGTTAACGTGATGATCTTGAGTATGCTTTACAAAGCATCACCAGAAGATCTGCGTTTCATCATGATTGACCCGAAAATGTTGGAGCTTTCAATCTACGAAGGTATTCCTCATCTACTTTCTGAAGTAGTAACAGACATGAAAGACGCATCTAACGCACTACGTTGGTGTGTGGGCGAGATGGAACGTCGTTACAAACTGATGTCTGCATTGGGCGTACGTAACGTGAAAGGCTTTAACGAGAAGTTGAAGATGGCAGCAGATGCCGGTCACCCAATTCACGACCCATTCTGGCAAGAAGGCGACAGCATGGACACTGAGCCGCCGTTGCTAGAGAAACTGCCTTACATCGTTGTGGTTGTCGATGAATTCGCTGACCTGATGATGGTGGTAGGTAAGAAGGTTGAAGAACTGATTGCTCGCTTGGCGCAAAAAGCGCGTGCGGCAGGTATTCACTTGATCCTTGCGACACAGCGTCCATCGGTTGACGTTATTACCGGTCTGATTAAAGCGAACATCCCAACACGTGTGGCGTTCACCGTATCAACTAAGACTGACTCACGTACTATCCTTGACCAAGGCGGTGCAGAATCGCTATTGGGCATGGGTGATATGCTTTACTTACCACCAGGTTCAAGCCATACGACCCGTGTTCACGGTGCGTTTGCATCGGATGATGATGTTCACGCGGTTGTGAACAACTGGAAAGCACGTGGTAAGCCAAACTACATCGATGAGATCATCAGTGGTGACCAAGGCCCAGAAAGTCTGCTTCCGGGTGAACAGATGGAATCGGATGAAGAAGTGGATCCACTGTTCGATCAAGTCGTAGAGCACGTAGTGCAATCGCGTCGTGGTTCTGTTTCTGGTGTACAACGTCGATTCAAGATTGGTTACAACCGAGCGGCTCGTATTGTCGAGCAGCTTGAAGCGCAAGGCATCGTAAGTACTCCGGGACACAATGGTAACCGCGAAGTACTGGCTCCTGCGCCACCAAAAGATTAATGAACTTGTGTTACTCACCTCAGTCCAACTGAGGTGAGTGGTTCTAACAATAGGTATCTGAATGAAAAAACTATTTTCAGCGAAACTTTTCTCTGCGCTTGTTTTAAGCTTTTCTCTCTTCTCTATTGCACACGCCGCGTCTCCCAAAGATGAACTAAACAAACGCCTTTCTATGAATGATGGCTTCAGTGCGGATTTCTCTCAGCAAGTTATCAGCCCAGAAGGCGAAACGGTGATGGAAGGAGAAGGCACGGTTGAGATCGCTCGTCCAAGCCTGTTCCGTTGGAGCACGACATTCCCAGATGAAAACCTACTGGTTTCTGACGGTAAAACATTGTGGTACTACAGCCCATTCATCGAGCAAGTGAGTATCTACTGGCAAGAGCAAGCAACAGAGCAAACGCCATTTGTTTTGCTAACGCGTAATCGCGCAAGTGATTGGGATAACTACAAGATTTCCCAAAAAGGTGATGAGTTCATCCTCATTCCTACTGCAGTAGACTCCACACAAGGTCAATTCCAGATTAATATTGATGCTAAAGGTGTGGTGAAAGGCTTCAATGTGGTTGAGCAAGACGGTCAAAAAGGTTTGTTCACCTTTAATAACGTGAAGCTGGGTAAACCAAAAGCAGACAGATTCACATTCACAATTCCAAAAGGTGTGGAAGTGGATGACCAAAGGAATTAATTGGTAGTGAGCAATTACACATTAGATTTCTCGGGGGACGAAGATTTTCGTCCCCTTGCTGCTCGTATGAGACCGGAAACGATCGAACAATACATCGGACAGCAGCACATTTTAGGTCCCGGTAAGCCACTGCGCCGTGCGCTAGAGGCGGGTCACATTCACTCGATGATCCTTTGGGGACCACCAGGCACAGGCAAAACGACATTAGCAGAAGTGGCTGCAAACTATGCCAATGCTGAAGTTGAGCGCGTGTCTGCCGTGACGTCTGGTGTGAAAGAAATCCGTGCAGCAATCGAGAAAGCACGTGAGAACAAAATGGCGGGTCGCCGCACCATCTTGTTTGTGGATGAGGTGCATCGCTTCAACAAATCTCAACAAGACGCGTTTTTGCCGCATATTGAAGATGGCACAGTTACCTTTATTGGAGCGACGACAGAAAACCCATCGTTTGAGCTAAACAACGCATTGCTGTCACGTGCACGTGTTTATAAGCTAACGTCTCTCGACAAAGATGAAATCTCGTTGGCGTTGAACCAAGCCATTAGCGATAAAGAACGTGGGCTGGGTAATACACCTGCACACTTCGCTGATAACGTATTAGACCGCCTAGCAGAACTGGTAAACGGTGATGCTCGTATGTCTCTCAATTACCTTGAGCTGCTCTACGACATGGCAGAAGACAATGCGCAGGGTGAAAAAGAGATCACGCTTAAGTTGCTTGCGGAAGTAGCAGGGGAGAAGGTCTCTCGTTTCGATAACAAAGGTGACATCTGGTACGACTTAATCTCTGCGGTTCACAAATCAATTCGTGGCTCAAACCCGGATGCTGCGCTGTATTGGTCTGCGCGTATGATTGCTGCTGGTTGTGACCCTTTGTATATTGCTCGACGCTTATTGGCGATCGCTTCTGAAGATGTAGGTAATGCTGACCCTCGCGCAATGCAAGTGGCACTGTCTGCTTGGGATTGCTTTACCCGAGTTGGTCCAGCAGAAGGTGAACGTGCGATTGCACAGGCGATCGTGTACTTAGCGTGTGCGCCGAAAAGTAATGCTGTTTACGTGGCGTGGAAACAAGCGCTCACAGACGCTCATAACTTACCTGAATATGAAGTGCCGCATCACCTTCGAAATGCACCAACCAGTTTGATGAAAGACATGGGTTACGGTGCAGAGTATCGTTATGCTCACGATGAGCCTGGCGCTTACGCTGCGGGTGAGCAATATTTGCCACCTGAAATGGGCGATCGTAGGTACTATCAGCCGACAAATCGTGGTCTAGAGACCAAAATCGGCGAAAAGTTAGATTACTTGGCTACTTTAGACGCAAATAGCCCACAAAAGCGCTATGAAAAGTAGGCGTTTTTGGATACATTTGTTCAGTAAATTTTTTTAACGCGTACGCTTGGAAAGTGCGCGTGATTTCACAACAAAAAGCATAGGATTAACAATGCTGGATTCTAAATTACTTCGTACAGAGCTGGATGAAACAGCTGCTAAACTGGCGCGTCGTGGCTTTAAGCTAGACGTAGATACTATTCGTAAACTTGAAGAACAACGTAAGTCCATTCAAGTAGAAGTAGAAAATTTACAATCCACGCGTAACTCCATCTCCAAGCAAATCGGCCAAAAAATGGCGGCTGGCGACAAAGAAGGCGCAGAAGAGATCAAGAAACAAATCGGTACTCTAGGTAGCGATCTTGATGCGAAGAAAGTTGAACTTGAGCAAGTAATGGCTCAACTAGACGAATTCACGCTTTCTGTACCAAACATCCCAGCAGACGAAGTGCCAGATGGCAAAGATGAAAACGACAACGTTGAAATCTCTCGTTGGGGTGAGCCAAAATCTTACGACTTCGAACTGAAAGATCACGTTGACCTAGGCGAAATGGGTGACGGTCTAGACTTCGCAAGTGCTGTTAAGATCACAGGCGCACGTTTCATCGTGATGAAAGGCCAATTTGCTCGTCTACACCGCGCAATCGCTCAGTTTATGCTGGATCTTCACACTGAAGAGCACGGCTACACAGAAATGTACGTACCTTACCTAGTAAACTCTGACAGCCTATTCGGTACTGGTCAGCTTCCTAAGTTCGGTAAAGATCTTTTCCACACTGAGCCGCTAGTAGAAAAAGTAAACGACGAAGAGCCACGTAAACTGTCTCTAATCCCTACTGCAGAAGTACCTGTAACGAACCTAGTTCGTGACACGATTTCTGACGAAGCGGATCTACCAATTAAGATGACAGCTCACACGCCATGTTTCCGTTCAGAAGCAGGTTCTTACGGTCGTGATACTCGTGGTCTGATTCGTATGCACCAGTTCGACAAAGTTGAGCTAGTACAAATCACTAAGCCAGAAGATTCAATGAACGCACTAGAAGAGCTAACAGGTCACGCTGAGAAAGTTCTACAACTTCTAGAGCTTCCTTACCGTAAAGTGGTTCTATGTACAGGTGACATGGGCTTCGGCGCTCGTAAGACTTACGACCTAGAAGTTTGGGTTCCTGCTCAAGAAACTTACCGTGAAATCTCTTCATGTTCTAACATGTGGGACTTCCAAGCTCGTCGTATGCAAGCGCGTTTCCGTCGTAAAGGCGAGAAGAAACCTGAGCTTGTACACACGCTAAACGGTTCTGGTCTTGCTGTAGGTCGTACAATGGTTGCTATCCTAGAAAACAACCAAGAAGCAGACGGCCGCATTGCGATCCCTACAGTACTTCAGAAGTACATGGCGGGCGCAACGCACATCGGTTAATCCATTAACCACTAGAACACCAAAACCCAGCCTTAGTGCTGGGTTTTTTGTTATCTGCGTCGAGTGAAAATACGTTGTTATGTAAATATAGGATGAGGTATTGCATAGTTAGCCTAAATTATTAAAACCAGTCCCTAATGATATTTTTCTAAGCTTCATTGAGCGTGACAAGCTCCTCCAAAATATAAAGAGGAGGTACTTTCATGGCTTCAATAAGAATAAGCGGCTCTGTTGGCTTGGGTGGTAAAAATGTGGATGCTGATATTCGTACGGTACAAAGGTCTATTAACCAATTGCTTGGTTCTTTAAGGGGAGTAAAGGAACTTAAAGTGGATGGGAAACTGGGCTCAAGACCGGAAAACTCCAAGACTGTCGCCGCAATTAAAGCTTTTCAGAAAAGCCTTGTTGGGATGGTTCGTCCAGATGGAAGGATAGATGTGAATGGAAGAAGCCATCGTAAGCTGATGCAAGGTATCACGGTTTTGAGTGCGAAGAAGGCTGTGCCTGTCTCAACCTCCCTCAAAATGAAGCTCAAGGCTAAATTAGAGCAATATGAGGGAAGAGTCGAGCATATGTATTTGGATACCAGAGGCTATCTCACTGTTGGGGTAGGTAGTATGTTAAGCGACGTTACCGCAGCAACAAAGCTCCCATTTGTTCACAATTCTACAAATGAACCGGCTACTTACGAGCAAATCAAAGAAGAGTTTTTGCGTGTTAAGGCCCGGCCTTTTGGAGAGTCAGAGCCAGCTTCAAGGTTTAAGCCTTTTACAGCCCTCAAATTAACTGAAAGCGTGATGAACGAGCAAGTAGCACATCACATACAGTCTTTCGAAAAAGAGCTTAAGGTTATCTATGGAGATGAAGCGTTTACATCTTATCCGGACAACGTAAAGCTAGCGCTTTTTGACATGATATTTAATTTAGGTATGCCAAAACTTAAAGATACTTATCCCAAGTTTAATGGGCATATTCGAAACGGAAATTATCAGCAAGCGGCCCTCGAGTCGAAAAGAAATGGTGTACAAGCAGAAAGAAATGCTTATGTAGCAAACTTATTAAGGTCTCATCAATGAAATCACTCTTCCTTGTACTAGGTTTATCTTCTTCTAGCTTATTCGCAAACCTAATTTCGATAGAGCCCTTCTATAGCCCTTACAATAACTCTGATCGTTTTTTTGTCGAAAAAGTGACCTTTTTAACTCAGGATAATGTCAGAGCAGTTTATGGAGCAGAGTGGTATTTTGAGTTCCCACTTAAGTCCGCATCTGGAGAAGTCTCAGTAGCTAGAAGTTGTGCAGAACTCGAGCTGAAAAGCCCAAAAAACTTTAGCGCTAAAATAGACTCAGAGCATTCTGCGTTACTGGCAACAAAAGTCTTATGTGAATCTTGGAAAGTGATGGGCTCTCTTAAACCATCTAATACTTCTTACATATCAGAAAACATCATTAGTGAGAGTCTTCCGGATATATCTCCATCAGAGTTGAGTTTTATCATCTCTGATCAACAATTGAGAAAATCAAAAGAAGCACATCGATGGGCTGATATGGATAAAATCACTAGTTTTGAGCGATTGAATGACTTTCAGGCTGTATTTTACGATAACTCCGATGGCTACCAAAAAGTTACTCTTCTTGCGACCGGGGACTACAATGATGATGGTTTGGAAGATGTAATACTGTTAAAGGAAAATAGTGTGTTAAGCGGAAGCTATGGTTCTACTCACGGGTATGTTCTTTCAAGGCTTCAGGAGAATGAGTCATACCAACTAATTAAAGAATGGTAATTGGTTTTAGGTTATCTATTTTTACCAAAACGTAATAGTGTTTTCGAATTTACCCTAATTATCTTGTTATTTGTAATCGATATAATCATCCACCTTACCACGGTAAGTAGATTTTCTCATTCAAGTAACGAGGAGGGCTTATGGCCGTAGGGTGGGCAAACGACGATAGTGTCAGCCAACAAATTCAAAACACAATAGACGACGAGATTTCCCGTGTTCGTGGCAGTATCACAAAGGGTGAGAGCGCCCATTACTGCGATGAGTGTGGTGATGAGATTCCAGAAGCGCGTCGTCTTGCAATGAAAGGCGTTCGCTTGTGTATCGAATGTCAGTCAACAATCGAATTGGTGTCTCAACGCCAAGCATTGTTCAATCGACGAGCGAGTAAAGACAGTCAACTTCGATAGCTTTACTGCCCTGATAAATAAAGAGACGGTTTGAGTCTCATACTCAAACCGTTTTTGTATTGAATTGGATTATGAAGCGAAGCAGTCTTTGCGTTGCAACGCTGCGTCAATCGCATTAACTAGCTTCTCAATATCTTCCGGTTTGCTGATGAACGGCGGCATCATATAAATCAGTTTGCCAAATGGACGAATCCACACTCCGTGTTCAACAAACAAGGCTTGGATGGTTTCCATATTCACAGGGCGATGCGTCTCCACTACGCCAATAGCACCCAACCAACGGGTGTTTTTCACCAAGTCGTATTCTTCAAGTTTTGGTAGTAACTCAGAAAACAGCGTTTCAATTTGTTGGGTTTGTTGCTTCCAATCACCTTGCTCGATCAATTCCAAACTAGCAGTAGCTACAGCACAAGCGAGTGGATTCCCCATAAAGGTTGGACCGTGCATAAAACAACCTGCATCACCGCCACAAACGGTGTCTGCTACGTGTTTGCTCGCGAGGGTCGCAGAGAGGGTCATGTAGCCTCCAGTGAGTGCTTTCCCAACACACAGAATGTCTGGTTGAATATCTGCATGTTCGCAGGCAAACAATTTGCCGGTACGTCCAAAACCGGTAGCGATCTCATCTGCAATCAATAACAAGCCGTATTTGTCGCAAAGCTTACGCACGCCTTTGAGAAATTCTGGATGGTAGATACGCATGCCGCCTGCGCCTTGAACGATAGGCTCTAGGATCACCGCAGCAAGTTCTTTATGGTGAGTCTCAATCTTGTGCTCGAAGTCGGTAAGGTCTTCTGGCTTCCATTCATCCCAATAACCACAGGTTGGTGACTCCGCAAAGATATGCTCAGGCAAAAAGCCTTTGTAGAGAGAGTGCATTGAGTTATCAGGATCGGTAACCGACATGGCTGCAAACGTATCGCCGTGATAACCGTGTCGCAAAGTAAGAAACTTCGGTCGGCGTTCACCTTTTGCATGCCAATATTGCAGTGCCATTTTTAAGCTGACTTCTACGGCAACGGAGCCTGAATCGGCAAGGAATACATGCTCAAGATTACTTGGCGCTAGGGATAGCAACTTTTTACACAAACTGATTGCTGGCTGGTGGGTAATCCCGCCAAACATCACGTGAGAGACTTGATCGATTTGCTGGTGAGCGGCTTGATTTAAATGAGGATGGTTGTAGCCGTGGATCGTCGACCACCAAGAAGACATGCCATCGACAAGCTCAGTACCGTCTTCCAATTTAATGTGAACACCATTTGCCGATGCCACTGGGTAGCAGGTCAGAGGTGTCAATGTCGAAGTGTAAGGATGCCAGATATGCTGGCGGTCGAAGGCGAGATCCATGTGCGATTCCAATAATAATTGAGATTAAAAAGTAAACAGATGTAAACTTTGTTCTTTTGTGTTGTGTTGACAGTTTATCGAGACTCAGTAGACTGTCAACACAACAAAAAAAGTGACTAAAGGAATACACGTGGAAGTTCGTCATAACTGGACGCATGCTGAAGTGCGCGATCTCATGGAAAAACCGTTCATGGATCTGCTATTCGAAGCACAGCTTGTTCATCGTCAATACCAACAAACCAACCATGTTCAAGTAAGCACGCTTCTCTCGATTAAGACAGGTGCTTGTCCAGAAGATTGTAAGTACTGTCCTCAGAGTGCTCGTTACACCACAGACATCGAAAAAGAGCGTCTGATGGAAGTAGAACGCGTACTCGACGCTGCGCAAAAAGCGAAAAACGCGGGTTCTACTCGATTCTGTATGGGCGCAGCGTGGAAGAACCCTAAAGAGCGTGATATGCCGCACTTGACCGACATGATCAAAGGCGTAAAAGGCATGGGTTTAGAAACATGTATGACGTTAGGCATGTTGACGCCAGACCAAGCAAAGCAACTGGCAACCGCAGGTCTGGATTACTACAACCACAACCTAGATACCTCTCCTGAGTTTTACGGCAACATCATTACCACACGTACTTACCAAGACCGTTTAGATACTTTGTCTCACGTACGTGATGCTGGCATGAAGATCTGTTCCGGTGGCATCATCGGCATGGGTGAAAGTGCTAACGATCGAGCTGGTCTGTTGGTTGAGTTGGCGAACTTACCAGTGCACCCTGAAAGCGTTCCAATCAACATGCTCGTGAAGGTAAAGGGCACACCACTAGAAGAAGTCGATGATGTTGAGCCATTCGATTTCATTCGCCTGATTGCGATTGCACGAATCATGATGCCTCAATCAGCCGTTCGTTTATCCGCTGGCCGTGAAAACATGAACGAACAAATGCAAGCGCTGTGTTTTATGGCGGGTGCAAACTCCGTCTTCTACGGCTGCAAACTTCTGACCACGCCAAACCCTTCTGAAGACAAAGACATGATGCTGTTCAACAAGCTCGGCATTAACAGCCAAGAGGTGTCTCAAAAACCTGATGAAATCGAAGAAAACGAGTTGCTGGATCGCGTCGTAGAGCGCGTTGCTGCTCGCCCGACAAAAGACGACCTTTTCTACGATGCCAGCGTTTAAATCTCGTATCGAGTCCGCCCTTACTGAGCGTAAGACGCAAGGGTTGAATCGTTCTATGAATGTGGTGTTTGCCGGTAACCAGTCCGTTTTGGAACACGAAGGCAAACGCTACATTAATTTCTCAAGTAATGATTATTTAGGATTGGCCAATGACCAAGCGCTTGTTCGGGCTTGGCAGCAAGGTTTAAGCGTATACGGCAGTGGCAGTGGAGCATCGCCAATGGTCACTGGCTTTAGTGCCGCACACAGCAATTTAGAAGCCGCACTGACCGAATGGCTGGGTTATGACAGAGCGATTCTGTTTGGTTCTGGATTCAGTGCTAATCAAGCCTTGTTGTTCACCTTGTTAGAAAAGTCAGACGTATTGATCCAAGACCGTTTGAACCATGCCTCACTGATGGAAGCGGGGGCGTTGTCACCAGCTAAGATGAAGCGCTTCAAACACAATGACATCGAGCACCTAAAGTCGTTGATTAATAGCGAAGACAACCATCTAGTTGTGACTGAAGGGGTATTCAGCATGGACGGCGACTGTGCGCCGCTCACCGATATAGTTGAAGTCACTCGCAGTAATGATGCTTGGTTTGCTGTCGATGATGCTCATGGTATTGGCGTTCTTGGTCAATCCGGTGGTGGTTCTTGCGAGTTGGCAAAGGTTAAACCTGAGATACTGATCGTTACTTTCGGCAAAGCGTTTGGTATGTCTGGCGCGGCTATTTTATGTGACCACGCAACGGGAGACTTTTTGACTCAGTTTGCTCGTCACCATGTGTATTCCACAGCGATGCCTCCGGCACAAGCCTATGCGCTAACGCATGCGGTTTCTATCGTTCAAGAGCAGTTTTGGCGACGTGAAAAGCTTTCAGAGCTTAGTGAAGTGTATCGAGACTGCCTCAGCGATCTGGAGGGCTTTGTTGAGACTCAGACTTCGATTAAGCCGTTTGTGATTGGTGAATCTGAACTGGCTTTGCAGGTTGCGAGCGCTTGTCGCCAAAATGGTATTTGGGTTACCGCTATTCGACCTCCGACGGTGCCTAAAGGGATGTCTCGCCTTCGAATCACACTCACTGCCAATCACACCAACGAACAAGTTAAAACGCTTTCAATGGCATTGAAACAAGCATTAGGAGCGCTGTAATGGATAATGCAGAAAATATGACATTGGAGAGCTTTTACCAAGACAAAGAAGCGATCGCCTCTTCGTTTGGTAAAGCAGCAGAAACGTACGACAAACACGCGGCCTTTCAGCGTGATGTTGGACATCGCTTGCTTGATAAACTTCCTGAAAATTTGACGGGAAAACGTATATTG
The DNA here is from genome assembly GCF_002021755.1 of Vibrio owensii. Classification (NCBI taxonomy): domain Bacteria; kingdom Pseudomonadati; phylum Pseudomonadota; class Gammaproteobacteria; order Vibrionales; family Vibrionaceae; genus Vibrio; species Vibrio owensii. Next base: position 533,718 of record NZ_CP019959.1, on the reverse strand, counting down.
GATTTAGGGTGTGGCACGGGTTACTTCTCCCAACTGCTTCAACAACGTGGTGCGGAAGTTGTCTGCGGTGATATCTCTCAAGCCATGTTAGACAAAGCAGAGTTGCGTTGTGGTGCAGTACGAATGCATTACCAAATTGCTGATGCTGAAAACTTACCATTTGACGATGAGAGCTTCGATTACGTGTTTTCAAGCTTAGCGCTGCAATGGTGTACAGATTTAAGTTACCCACTCAGAGAAGCGCGCCGTGTACTAAAAACCGGTGGAAAGGCGTGTTTCTCTACGCTGGTTGATGGTTCGCTTTATGAGTTGCGCGAGTCTTGGTCAAAAATTGATACATATCAACACGTGAATAACTTTATTACCCACAATCAGGTAAAAATTGCGTTAGCGCAATCTTGGTGCCACAACCATCATCTAGACTTGACCCCCATCACAGTTTGGTACGATTCAGCGTTTTCTGTCATGCGTGATCTCAAAGGCATTGGTGCAAATCACGTAAGCGGGCGCTCACATGGCCTGACGAGCCGTCGCACTTTATTGCAAGTTGAGCGCGCGTACCAAGCATTTAGAAACGATCAAGGTCTTCTACCTGCAAGTTATCAGGTTTGTTTTGGAGTCATAGTTAAATGATTGATGCATTTTTTATTGCTGGTACGGATACTGATGTAGGAAAAACGGTAGCGTCTAAAGCTATTTTGCAAGCACTCGGTGCGAAAGGGCTTAACACCATTGGTTACAAACCAGTGGCAGCAGGAAGCGATAAGACGGCAGAAGGTTGGCGCAACTCGGATGCATTGCATCTGCAAAAAGCGGCAACGCTGGATATCGCGTACGACGATGTAAACCCATACGCTTTGGAATTGCCTGCTTCTCCTCACATCGCCGCAAAGCATGAACATGTAGAAATTAAATACGAAGTATTGAGTGAAAAATTAGCTCAACACAAAGAGCAATCAGACATTGTTCTAGTGGAAGGTGCTGGTGGTTGGCGTGTGCCTGTGTCTGACACAGACAGTTTGTCGACTTGGGTGCAACAAGAACAGTTGCCAGTTGTACTGGTTGTCGGTATTAAACTGGGCTGTTTGAGCCATGCATTGCTCACTGCTGAGATCATCAAAGCGGATGGTCTGAATCTCGTAGGTTGGGTGGCAAACCGCGTTAACCCAGGCACGGAGCACTATGCAGAAATCATCGATATGTTGGAAGAGCGTCTAGACGCGCCGAAACTCGGTGAGATCCCATACATTCCAAGCGCGAAGCGCAAAGAGTTGGGTAAATACATCAACGTTGAACCGTTGCTAAACGTATAATTAATCGACAAACAAAAATACAAAAAGGGCTGCATCATGCAGCCCTTTTCTCATGTAAACCTTTGTGCCTTATCGTAAGATTCGACGCTTAGTTTATTTCTCTTGGCTAAGCCCCATCAACGCTTGTTGTGTCTCTGCAACACGCTTTGACATTTGAGCATCAGTTGAAATACCTAGCTGTTGTTTTGCCTCATCCTCTGAGATACCTAGGTGACAACAAAGTAAATCGATAGCCATTTGATAGTCGTTAGTTTCTACCATGATTTTTCCCTCAAGACATGGAAGTTTGGAGCTGCTTAATTGTCCTAAAAGCTAACCCCGTTTCGTTCATCTAACCCGAATCTAGCACGTACAGATAGTCGCACAATAAGACCAAAGTCTATACTCGGTCTAAAGTGCTGATTTAAGAGTGTAAAAAGGTGTGTATTATTTCAGTCTCGAAAACAAATGTTGCAATTTATTGCTTAACCTTGTTTTTAACGCGGATAGACTATATCTATAACGCAACAGAGCTTGAATCTAGCGAAATCGCCTCGTAGAGTTCTGTTTCATATAACAACCGTTTTTATAAAAACGATAAGCTTCCTCGGAGAAAAGTAATGAAGCGAATTATGTTATTCCTAGCAACTAACCTAGCAGTCGTGCTAGTGCTTAGTGTTGTTCTGAATATTGTTTACGCTGTAACTGGAATGCAGCCAGGCAGCCTGTCTGGTCTACTACTGATGGCAGCAGTGTTTGGTTTTGGTGGCGCATTCATCTCGCTAATGATGTCTAAGAGCATGGCACTACGCTCGGTAGGCGGCATGGTGATTGAGAGCCCACGTAACGAAACTGAACATTGGCTTCTAGAAACAGTTGGTCGCCAAGCTCAACAAGCGGGCATCGGTATGCCAACCGTCGCTATTTATGATGCGGCAGACATCAACGCATTTGCAACCGGTGCTAAGCGTGATGATTCGCTAGTTGCAGTATCTACAGGTCTTTTGCACAACATGACTCGTGATGAAGCGGAAGCGGTACTTGCGCATGAGGTTAGCCACATCGCTAACGGTGATATGGTGACCATGACGCTAATGCAAGGTGTCGTGAATACCTTCGTTATCTTCCTATCTCGTTTCATTGCTAACATTGTTGCTTCGAATGACGATGAGGAAGGCCAAGGTACAAACATGATGGTTTACTTCGGTGTGTCTATGGTGCTTGAACTGGTATTTGGTTTCCTAGCTAGCTTCCTGACTATGTGGTACAGCCGTCATCGCGAATTCCACGCTGACGCGGGTGCAGCGCATCTTGTGGGTAAAGAGAAGATGATCGCGGCGCTTGAGCGTTTGAAAATGAGCCACGAATCTCAACTGGATGGCACTATGATGGCGTTTGGTATCAACGGTAAGCGTTCGATGACTGAGCTTCTAATGAGCCACCCACCGCTAGATAAGCGTATTGCGGCACTACGTAGCCAACAGTACTAATCATTCAGCAAATAAATAGTTAATCTCCTGAAAAGGCTTGGTTTTTTGACCAAGCCTTTTTTTGTATCTATTGATCGCTACCGCACTCCATCACGTATCACTCTACAGAAACAAAGTTATACAAAAATATTTTTGTACAACTTTTCATGATTGGTCTATCTTGTACATATAATAATTTTGTACAACTGTTGAAGTAGTATAGGAGCATAGAAATGGACATTCATTCAGTTGGCAACATATATCAAAAGCTGAGCAAAGCGAATTTGCACTTGCTTGAAGGGGTATACCACCAGGATGTGGTTTTTGAAGATGCTGCTCATCGTCTAGAGGGTTGGCCTGCGCTTTCCGATTATTTTCAATCGCTCTACACCAACGTTATCCGTTGTGATTTTATCATTCACGATCATCAACAAGTGGGCGAGACAGGATTTCTTACTTGGACCATGGATTTACAGCACCCGAAACTACAGAAAGGCGCGCCGATTTCAGTCAATGGTGTTTCTCATCTCAAGTTCAGTGAAGGGCAGGTTATCTACCATCGAGACTATTTCGATTTAGGAGAGATGCTGTACGAAAACCTTCCTCTACTTGGCTCTGTCGTTAGAACCATTAAGCAGAGGCTAGGACAATGAGCGGTTCAGTTCTTATCACTGGCGCGACGTCTGGCATTGGTAAGCAGCTCGCTTTGGATTACGCCAGTGAAGGTTGGAAAGTGATTGCGTGCGGCCGGAATGAAGCTGTGTTGGCTGAGCTAGAAGCGGCGTCGACTAACATCTCGACATCACGCTTCGATGTGACTCAGTACGATGAAACGATTCAAGCGCTTTCACAACTGCCGTTCACTCCTGAAACTTGGATCTTTAACGCTGGCGACTGTGAATATATGGACGACGGCATAGTGGATGCGAAACTCATGGCGCGTGTCATGAACGTTAACGTCGTAGGTGTGGCGAATTGTGTTGAAGCGTGTCAGGGACAGTTTGAACGTGGGCATCGCGTTGTAATTGTCGGGTCAATCGCATCAGAGGTGGCATTGCCTCGTGCAGAAGCCTACGGCGCGTCCAAAGCGGCAGTGAGTTATTTTGCTCGCACGCTAGCCGTCGACCTGAAAAAGAAAGGCATCAAAGTCGTGACGGTGTTTCCTGGCTTTGTTGAAACGCCACTCACAGATAAGAACACCTTTGATATGCCAATGATTGTTACGGCCAATCAGGCCTCGGCTGCCATCCGAAAACAATTGGATGCCAACAAAAGCCACATTTATTTCCCAGCGAGATTTACCGGAATTTTACGTTTTATCTCGTTGCTTCCATACAGCTGGCAAGCTCGGCTAACCGCAAAACTCGTATCATAAGAAGGAAGAAGCATGAACACGGCAGGAAGAAAGAAAATCGCCATCGTTGGAACGGGTATCTCTGGCCTTACTTGTGGCTATTACTTGCACAAAGAACATGACGTAACACTATTTGAAGCGAATGATTACATTGGCGGCCACACTGCAACTGTCGATGTCAGCCTTGATGGCAAAGAATATGCAATCGATACTGGGTTTATCGTATATAACGATCGTACGTACCCAAACTTTATCAAAATGATGAACGAGATTGGCGTTGAAGGTCTGCCGACTCAAATGAGCTTCAGTGTCAGAAACGATGGGAATGGGCTAGAATACAACGGCCATACCGTGTCGACATTGTTTGCTCAAAAACGTAACTGGGCAAACCCTAAGTTCTATCGCTTTATCTTCGAGATCTTGCGTTTTAATAAACTTGCAAAGCGCTTTGCTAACGATCCATCAACGCAATCTCAGACGCTTGGCGCTTTTCTTGATGAGCACAAATTCAGTGCATTCTTTTCTGACAATTATATTCTGCCAATGGGCGCTGCGATTTGGTCATCGACTTTAGCGGATATGCGCGCGTTCCCGCTCATGTTCTTCTTGCGCTTCTTCCTCAACCACGGTCTGTTGGATGTGACTAACCGACCACAATGGTATGTGATTAAAGGTGGTTCACGTTCTTACATTCCACCATTGACTAAAGGTTTCGCCGAGAATATTCGTCTAAACAGCCCTGTAGAAAAAGTGATTCGCAACGAAAAGGGTGTTGGCGTTCAAGTTCTCGGAGAAACACATTGGTTTGATGACGTGATCTTCGCTTGTCACAGCGATCAAGCAATGCGAATGCTAGAGGATATCAGCCCAATCGAGCAGGAAATATTGGGGGATATGACGTACCAAGCTAATGAAGTTGTTCTTCATACCGATACCGGTCTATTGCCAAAACGCAAGGCGGCGTGGGCATCTTGGAACTACTTATTGGAAGGCAGCGAAGACGAGCAACAACGTCTTCCTTCGCTCACTTACAATATGAACATCCTTCAGCACGTTCAATCAGAACATACATTTTGCGTAACGTTGAACAGCACCAATCAAATCAACCCAAATAAAATTTTGCGCTCGTTCACTTATCATCATCCTGTGTTTACTACGGAGTCGATAGCAGCGCAGCAGCGCAAAGACGAAGTTCAAGGTAAACAGAGCACATGGTTCTGCGGCGCTTATTGGTATAACGGTTTCCATGAAGATGGTGTGCGCAGCGCGATTGACGTAGTTAAGGGATTAGAAGAAAAGTATCGCGAACAAAATGTGGTTCCTTTTGAAAAAGGCGCGGCGTGATATGGAGAGCCAGATGAACAGCCGACTGTTTATAGGAAACGTTCGCCACCGTCGATTCATGCCTGTGAATCATGAATTGAACTACTCATTGTTTATGCCTGCCATCGATGTTGATGAGCTTGATGCTTTAGAGAAAAAAGTATGGGGCTTTGGTTCGCGTTGGTGGCATTGGGCACGCTTCAAGCGTAGTGATTACATCGGTGAAGGTAGCGTTAAGTCGGCAGTGCATAACAAAATTGAAGAACTGACGGGTGTTCGCTGTACTGGCAGAGTCGTCGCAGTTTGTCACTTGAGGTATTTAGGGCTGTATTTCAGTCCAGTTAATTTCTACTACGTTTATAACGAGGAAGGTGAATGGAAATACCTCCTAGCAGAGGTGAGTAATACCCCTTGGAATGAACGACATTATTACGCCGTATCGGCAGACAAAGAAGACAAGGAATTTGGTTGGGAGCAAGATAAAGCGTTCCACGTCTCACCATTTAATCCAGTTGACCAACTCTATCGTTGGAAAGTTAAACCTCTGACAGACAAGTTGAACATTCATCTTGAATGTCACAAAGGTGAAAAACACTTCGATGCCACGATGGCAATGAAAGCCAAACCGCTTTCAAGCAAAACCTTATTGAAATGCTTGATCGTTACGCCAATTCAAACGGTAAAAGTAATGGTCGGTATCTATTGGCACGCTCTCAAACTATGGCTTAAAGGCGCGCCGTTTTATTCACATCCTAAATATGCTCAACCTGAGACGACAGAACCTGAGCAAGTGAGTAAAGAAGAAAAGAATAATAAGCACAAGGAGAACTCTGCATGTTAAATACGACTTCTATGGCAATGCCGCGCGAATTAACGACGACTCAAAAAGCGGCGCGTGGAGTTCTTTTCCAGTGCCTGCAAAAAATGGAAATTGGGTGTCTGACGGTGATTGAAAGCTTCAAGACCGAGACGACGGAGCGCAGTGAGCGCTTTTCAACTCCAAACGGGGACTACAATGGCGAACCTGTGGCGGCGACCATTGAAGTGAAGCATCCTGGATTTTACTCGCGTCTATTGCAAGGTGGCAGTATTGCTGCTGGCGAAGCTTACATGGATGGCTGGTGGGACAGTCCAGATTTGACGGCTCTAATGAAGCTGATGGCGCTTAACTTACGTGCGCTCGACAAGCTGGAAGAGCAGGGCAGTTGGCTTACTAAGCTGCTGTACAAGTTCAGCCATTGGTCCAACAGAAACTCTGAAGAGAACTCGCGTAAAAACATCCATGCCCATTACGATTTGGGTAACAACCTTTATGAAGCGTTCCTTGATACCAATATGTTGTACTCGTCAGCGCTTTACAATCATGCGGATGACTCTCTAGAGCAGGCTCAAATCAACAAAATGGATCGTCTATGTCAGCAACTTGAGCTGAAGCCTACTGATCATGTTGTTGAAATTGGCACTGGGTGGGGCGCTATGGCGATTTACATGGCCGAACAATACGGTTGTCAGGTCACCACAACAACGATATCTGAAGAGCAGCACGCGTACGCAGAGCAGAAGATCAAAGAGCGTGGCTTAGAAGACAAAATCACTCTACTGAAAGAAGATTACCGCAACCTAACCGGTACTTACGACAAGCTTGTTTCTATTGAAATGATTGAAGCCGTGGGTAAACAATTCCTGCCTTCGTACATTAAGGTTTGTGAGTCTTTGCTGAGGTCTGGTGGTTTGATGGCGATTCAAGCGATTACGATTGCCGACCAACGTTATGATTACTACAGTAACAACGTCGACTTCATTCAGAAGTACATTTTCCCTGGCGGCTTTTTACCTTCTGTAACCTCACTCACTCAAGCAACAACAAAGTACAGTGACTTAGTGACGCGAGATTTGTTCGATATTGGTTTGGACTACGCCAAGACGCTGAACGAATGGCACCTACGTTTCAATCGAGCAGAGAGTGAAGTGCGCTCATTTGGCTACGATGACCGCTTTGTGCGTATGTGGCGCTACTATTTGAGCTACTGTGAAGGTGGCTTTTTGGCTCGCACGATCAGTGCCGTTCACATGACGTTTCAACGCCCGTAGTTCGTTATGAAGGTATTTCTTGCTTCGACATGGTTCCAACTCTGCTGGTTTGCTGCAGTGCTTGGAACCTATCAATGGCAATGGGTTACGTTATTCCTTACTTTGGCAACCCTACTATATTGTCTAAAAACCGACGCATCTTCGCTCAAAAGTATTGGTGTGATCGTCACGATCGGGCTCGGGCTTGATACGCTCAATCAACAACTCTTTGTTTTTGTCTTTCCAACCCCATGGCTGCCTATCTGGTTATTATGCTTGTGGGTTTTGTTTTCTTGGTATGCCTATCAACTTAAGTCAATTTTGTACCGTTTCCCAAAAATCTACGTATCAATAGTAGGCGGACTCGGAGGAACAGCGAGCTACTTTGCTGGCTATAAACTCCAAGCCGTTGAATTTGGATTTAGCGTTGGCACTACTCTCATGATCTTATTCGTCGAATGGTGCGCAATGATGCTGTTGATACTCAAGGTGTACGGAAATGAAAAGCTTGAAGATAAATTGGAAACGGAAGCTGACTAGCAGTGTAATGGCCGCCTCCTTGTTCTGTGCGGTGCCTTTGCAAGCTCAGAATGTCGCGGGCTCTAGTATCACAACAGACACGAGCAGTTGGCAACAATGGCAGACGGTGGGTGAAGCTCAGCTTACGTGGTTTATTTTTGACATTTACAAGTCTCGTTTAAAAACGCCCGACGGGCAATATCAAGTGTCTGGTGACGTGTCACCACATCCTTTTGCGTTGGAGATTAACTACCAGCGCGATATAAGCAAGGAACAGCTCTTGGATGTTACTGATGAACAATGGCAGAAACTGGGATTTACTCAGGCCTATCGTCAGCAGTGGATTTCCGAATTGAACACGATGTTCCCGGACATCAAGAAAGGCGACGAGCTTACTTACCTCACCGACGGTAAAAACGGTCAGCTAATTTATCGCCAAGCAGGCAGCAAGCCTTACCAGACTATTGGTTATGTTAAGGACGAGCGCCTCAATGATGCATTCCTTTCTATTTGGCTGTCGCCACAAACAGAATTTCCCAAACTTCGTAAACAACTGATAGGGCAGGTAAGGTAGTGAAATTACTAAAACGAATGCTCAAAGCGCCCTTGATTGCGGCGGTAACGTTGCTCAGCGCGTGCTCTGCTGACATTGATAATTACCAAGCGTCATCGCCAGCCTTTGACCTGTTTGGCTATTTCGACGGTGACGTCAAGGCATGGGGAATGGTGCAGGACTACACCGAGAAACAAACTCGTCGATTTGAAGTCGATATCGTTGGCACGGTTGAAGGCAATGAACTGACGCTTGTGGAAGACTTTGTATTTGATGATGGCGAGCTAGACCAGCGTATATGGGTCATTACCAGACTCGAAGACGGTACTTATCAAGGTAAAGCGGACGACATCATCGGTGTTGCCACCGGTAAAGAGATAGGTAATGCGCTGCAATGGCAATATGACTTCGAGTTGAAAATGGATGATTCAACCATAACGGTATCATTCGATGATTGGTTGTACCGCCAAGATGACATGCATGTGTTTAACCTTACCAAGATAAAGAAGTTTGGGGTTGAAGTAGGGACGATTACACTTTTCTTCCAAAGGCAATAGAAATAAAGAATCGTGATTTGGGAGCGCTTCGCTTTAGGAAATGGGAGTGGGGCGTTGAAAGTTTAACGAAGGGAAGTCGAATCTAGAAAGTGTTGATAGCAATCGCCACCTTATCTTTTATCCCTAATCTTAGTGTCCCATAGGGCGAAGCCCGTTCCCATAAAAAGAAAGGGTTGACGCTTTCATGTCAACCCTCACAATTATCCGATTCTCGATTCTCGATTCTCGATTCTCGATTCTCGATTCTCGATTCTCGATTCTCGATTCTCGATTCTCGATTCTCGATTCTCTTACAGCTTATCTGTCAGCTCGATTGCTTGACCGATGTAGTTCGCTGGCGTCATCTCTTTCAGACGTGCTTTCTCGTGCTCAGGAAGCTCAAGGCCGTCGATGAAGTTACGCATTGCTTCGCCGTCTACACGCTTACCACGAGTTAGCTCTTTTAGCTTCTCGTATGGCTTCTCGATGCCGTAACGACGCATTACCGTTTGTACTGGCTCTGCTAGTACTTCCCAGTTCTTGTCTAGTTCAGCAAGAAGCGCTTCACGGTTTACTTCTAGCTTGCTGATGCCTTTAAGCGTAGAAGTGTAAGCGATGATTGCGTAGCCAACACCAACACCAAGGTTACGTAGAACTGTTGAGTCAGTTAGGTCACGTTGCCAGCGAGAGATAGGCAGTTTTTGTGCTAGGTGACCGAATACAGCGTTCGCAAGACCTAGGTTACCTTCTGAGTTTTCAAAGTCGATTGGGTTAACTTTGTGAGGCATTGTTGAAGAACCGATCTCACCAGCAATAGTTTTTTGCTTGAAGTGGCCTAGTGCAATGTAACCCCAAACGTCACGGTCGAAGTCAATCAGGATAGTGTTGAAACGAGCGATAGCGTCGAACAGCTCAGCGATGTAATCGTGTGGTTCGATTTGAGTTGTGTAAGGGTTCCAAGTTACGCCTAGAGACTCAGTGATGAACTCTTCAGAGAACTTGTGCCAATCTAGCTCTGGGTAAGCAGAAAGATGTGCGTTGTAGTTACCTACTGCACCGTTGATTTTCGCTAGGATCTCAACGTTTTCGATTTGCTTGAATTGACGCTCCATACGGTACGCCACGTTTGCCATTTCTTTACCCATAGTAGATGGAGAAGCAGGCTGACCGTGTGTACGAGATAGAAGAGGAATGTCGCGGTATTCCACTGCTAGCGCTTTGATAGCGTCGATTAGGTTACGGATTTCTGGAAGAATCACGTTCTCACGCGCTTCTTTAAGCATTAGAGCGTGTGATGTGTTGTTGATGTCTTCAGAAGTACATGCGAAGTGGAAGAACTCGTTTACTGCGTGCAGTTCAGGAACGTCTGCTACTTTCTCTTTTAGGAAGTACTCAACCGCTTTTACGTCGTGGTTAGTTGTACGCTCGATCTCTTTGATACGGCGTGCATCTTCTTCAGAGAAGTTTGCAGCAAGGTCGTCTAGGAATTGGTTTGCTTCTGCGCTAAACGCTGGCACTTCTGCAATTTCAGCAGTAGCAGCAAGCTTTTGTAGCCAGCGGATTTCAACGATAGTACGGTACTTTAGTAGACCGTATTCACTGAAAATTTCGCGTAACGCAATTGTCTTGCTTCCGTAACGGCCGTCTACTGGTGAAACAGCAGTCAATGCTGACAGTTCCATGATGTTCTCCTGAATTGGGTTTCTAAATTTCGTGAGCTTTATACCAATAACTGTGGCAATTGTCACGAATATTGCGCAAACGTTTGCGCGAGATTTGTTTTGGTCGAAAAAAATGAGCTCGCGATAAACGCGAGCTGCTTACTTGATACCTTATTACATTCGAGCAAGAAGGATTTGTGCTTGCTCTACCATCTTCTTGCGTCCGAAAATCAGGTGGCGACGCTTGCCGCCAACTTGACGCCAGAGTACTGCGCTACGAATACCCGATAACAACAGCGCACGAACTTTGTGCTGGTTAGAGGTTTGTTGCAGTACCGATGGAGTACCAGTTACTTGAATACGAGGACCAATAGGGCTGACTACATCCAAGTAAATGCTTGCTAGGTTGCTGATCATTTGATCATCTAGCAATTCAAAATGTTCCGTTTGACGCTGAGCCATTTGAATGCGGTCACCAAGTTGTGACATTGCATCGTTACGACCCGATAGCTTGCGCTCTAATGCCATTAGGCTGATGATGTAGCGAGTGACTTCACTTCCCGATGGGGTGCTATCAATCCCTTTCACCAAGCATTCAAGACCCAGCTTAAGGTCGGCTTCGCGGCCGAAAACACCAATGGTGTTCGCTGGGCTAGTATTCAAAATGGCGTTAATTGACGTTTCAAAGGCATCTTGATCACAATGTCCGTTTCTCGCTACCTGTTGAACTAAGGCAACAGCTTGGCAGATACCTGCAAAAGCGATAGTACGGTCATAAAGTGTATTCGCCACGTAACGACTCCTAAGCTTGAGAATATTTAATGCGTTGCTCGATGATGCCGCCACCTAGGCACACGTCATCTTTGTAGAACACTGCTGATTGACCTGGAGTTACAGCAATTTGTGGCTCATCAAAGATCACTTTAATGTTTTCATCATCGATAGGGATGATTGTACAAGGAATATCTTCCTGACGGTAACGAGTTTTCACTGTGCACTTCATAACATCGCGAATTGGCTCACGATCTACCCAGTGAAGTTGTGATGCAAGTAGACCTTCTGATTTCAACATTGGATGGTCTTTACCTTGAACGGCAATCAAAACGTTACGCTCTAGGTCTTTCTCACCAACGAACCATGGGTCTTCGTTACCACCGCCACCTTTACGGCCACCGATGTGCAGACCTTTACGCTGACCAAGTGTGTGGTACATCAGGCCTTGATGTTGACCAATCACTTCGCCCTCAGGTGTTTCGATGTTACCTGGTTGAGCTGGAAGGTAGCGACCTAGGAATTCTGTAAACTTGCGTTCACCGATGAAACAAATACCCGTAGAGTCTTTCTTCTTCGCTGTGATTAGATCTTGCTCTTCCGCAATGCGGCGTACTTCTGGCTTTTCTAGATCACCAACAGGGAATAGGCTACGTGCGATTTGCTCGTTGCTTAATGTGTATAGGAAGTAGCTTTGATCTTTGTTGCTATCGAGACCACGTAGCATCTGTGGTTTTTCACCGTTCTCAGGGAAAGAGCGACGCACGTAGTGACCCATTGCAATGTAATCCGCATCAAGCACTTCATCAGCGAACTCTAGGAATGCTTTGAACTTGATTTCTTTGTTACAAAGAATGTCTGGGTTTGGTGTACGACCTGCTTTGTATTCTGCAAGGAAGTACTCAAATACGTTATCCCAGTATTCAGCAGCAAAGTTGATGGTGTGTAGATGAATGCCCAGCTTGTCACATACTGCCTGAGCATCAGCAAGATCTTCTGCTGCTGTACAATACTCTTCGTTGTCATCTTCTTCCCAGTTCTTCATGAACAGGCCTTCTACTTGGTAGCCTTGTTGCTTTAGAAGATACGCAGAAACAGATGAATCAACGCCGCCGGACATACCGACGATGACTTTCTTTTGGCTGTTATCAGACATTACTAAACACCACTAAAATTAACGGGACGCAGATTCTACCAGAATCCACTGACCGGTGACAGATCCGAGATCGAAATCACACTTCGATTTTGGCTTAAATTTATCCAAATGCGAAGGTGAGGGTTAAATTCGATAAGTATAGAAGGGTTATATATGGCATAGTTGGCAAAAATCCAAGAGGAAAAAGCAAATGACTGAAGAAAACCAATTTATGCAAGAAAGTGAGTTGATTGAAATTGTTGAAAATCAGCTAGAAGATGGCAATCCGCTCAAAGTAAAAGAAACCCTGATGCGTTTAATGATGACAGGTACACCACGTGAAGATGCGGTTGCTATGATGGCATGTGCAATGTCGATTGAGATTTTCGACGTGATGAAAAACGAAGGTGAATTCAATCTGAAACGCTACAGCGAGCACCTTGATCAATTACCAGATTTGGGTTTCATGGAAGGCGAATAGGCCGATTGAAAGAAAAAAGCAGACTGCAAACGTTTGCTATAATTGCCTTTATTGCTGCTTTAATAACGGCGGTATAGAATCCGTTCTCCTTTTCATCCCTTACTCAGACTAACAATATGAAATTTCCTGGACAACGCAAATCCAAGCACTATTTTCCTGTTCATGCTCGTGACCCATTGGTGAGCCAAGCACAAGAAAGCAAAAAGATGACGCGCACTCACATCATCGGCATTGATCAAACGCTGGTTGATATTGAAGCGAAAGTGACAACGGATGTGATTGAAAAGTACGGTTTGAGTAAAGGACACTCGTTGGTTATTGATGATGCAACAGCAGAAGCTTTGTACCAACAGCTAAAAGCAGAATGCCTGATTACCAATGAGTATGCAGGTGGTACGATCGGTAATACGCTGCACAACTACTCCGTGTTGGCCGATGACCGTTCAACACTTCTTGGCGTAATGAGCCAAGATATCAAAATCGGCAGCTACGGTTACCGCTACCTATGTAACACATCTAGCCGTATGGACCTGAACTACCTACAAGGCGTTGATGGTGCAATCGGTCGTTGTTTTGCTCTGATTACCGAAGATGGTGAACGTACTTTCGCAATCAGCGAAGGTCAAATGAACCAACTTCACCCAGACAATATCCCCGAGAAGATCTTCAAGAGCGCATCTGCTCTAGTTCTCACTGCATACCTAGTTCGTTGTAAAGAAGGCGACCCAATGCCGGAAGCAACGATGCGCGCTATTGAATACGCGAAGAAGCACGATGTACCAGTGGTATTAACGCTAGGTACTAAATTCGTTATTCAAGATGATCCAACATTCTGGCAAGAATTCATTCGCGACAATGTTTCTGTCGTTGCGATGAACGAAGACGAAGCAGAAGCATTAACGGGCGAGTCTGATCCTCTAGCTGCTTCAGATAAGACGCTTGAGTGGGCTGATCTGGTTCTTTGTACTGCTGGTCCTGTAGGCCTGTTTATGGCGGGTTACACTGAAGAAAGCGCTAAGCGTGAAACTTCATTGCCACTGCTTCCTGGTTCTATTGCTGAATTTAACCGTTTCGAATTTAGCCGTCCTGCTAAGAAAGACTCATGTGAAAATGCAATTAAAGTATATTCACATATCTCTCCATACATGGGTGGCCCTGAAAAAATTAAGAACACCAATGGTGCAGGTGATGCGGCATTGTCTGCGGTTCTTCACGATATGGCAGCAAATAAATACCACAAAGAAAATGTGCCTAACTCAAGTAAGCACAGTAATGAGTATTTAACTTATTCTTCGTTCTCTCAAGTTTGTAAATACGCGAACCGAGCAAGTTACGAAGTGTTAGTGCAGCATTCTCCACGTCTTTCACGTGGTCTTCCTGAGCGTGAAGATAGCTTGGAAGAGGCATACTGGGAACGTTAATTCATTCTGTTGAATTACCCAACTTTGCACATAAGTGAAAAAATGGCGCATTTCGAATGCGCCATTTTTGTATCTATTTATAGATAAATAAAAAGGTTCCCATTGGGAACCTTTTTAAAATTCATAAATCTTTTATTAGATTAGGAAATCGTCTAGAGATTTACCTGCATCAAGTTGCTCTTGGATTGCAGAAGGTGTACGACCTTGACCTGTCCAAGTTTTTTCTTCGCCGCTAACGTCAGTGTATTTGTATTTAGCAGGGCGAGGAGCGCGTTTAGATTTTGCTTTAGTTTTTGTTTCACCAGCAAGTGCGCTAATTAGTGCTTCAACGTCGATACCGTCTTGAGCGATTTGCTCAGCGATAGCAGCTAGTTTTGCTTCTTGCTCAGCTTGTGCTGCGCGGTCTGCTTCTTCTGCTTCTTTACGCTCTTCAACAACGATAGTTAGTTTATCTAGAGCTTCTTCTAACTGTTCTAGAGTCAGCTCACGAGAAAATGCACGAAGGCTACGGATATTTAGAAGTGTTTTAGTCAGCTCTGACATAACGATTCCTATTAATAGGTTAAAAGGTTCGACATTGCTTATCGAGACGATAAATTAAATGCGAAACTAGAATTAAAACATAGAGTCCTTATATTTAACTTTATCTTTCTCATATGTGCAAATGCTAATTCATGATTTAGATTAAATTTCTTTAGTTTTTTCGGTAATCAACAATATTAATTAATCAAATTGAAATCTAATTAGCCATTTCTAACACTTTTTACTTTATAGATACTGTCTTTTTCTCGATCACCATCATGTTTATTTATAGCTTGAATTAAATTTCCATTTTTCTGACAGAAAAGGACGAGCTATCGAATGTTCGTATCGTCATATTTCTTTCATTTATTGTTGCACGTAAAACTATGGCGAATTTAATAGTAGTAATAAAGTTTCATAAACATCAAGGTTGAAGCGATTGCAGTTGCACAATGTATGATTGGATCACATTTCATTTATAAATCAAAAGCTCGATTATTTATTCATTTAATTTAGTTTGATGTGTTGCATTGGGAGGCTTCATAGGTACAATGACTGTCACCTGATGCAATATTGCAGACAATTTGTTGCTAATTTGTACAATTAGCAGTTAAAAGTTTGTTATTGCCGTAGAGGTGCAGTCTCGAAGAGTAGCTATTATTGGGGTGATGCCAATGAATAATAGTGGAAGGCGAAGATTGCCGAAGTAAGTGGCCTATCGAAACCACTTGCTGGGGTTGTCTCTGAAAGGAACAACACTGCCATAGTATATTTACATTAAACTATGGAGCGCTACTGTAGGGTTGGGTGAAGTGTTCGCTTCCCTGTCGCTAAGTTCAACATGAGCACGTATCGTATGCTACGTGACTTGTCTGCAGTAGATCTCTAGCCAAACTTTGGTTTTTGAAGATCATGAATTTAATAGATTTTGCACATTCTCCTGTTTCGTTATTACCGCCTATTGTCGCGCTGACGCTGGCGATTCTAACTCGACGTGTTTTAGTTTCTCTTGGTGTAGGTATCGTACTTGGTGCGGTTCTACTTAACGATTGGTCTATCGGTAACACGGTAGGTTATGTAAGTTCTCAAGTTTCTTCTGTCTTTATTGAAGACGGTGGTATCAACACTTGGAACATGAGTATTGTTGGCTTCCTTATCCTATTGGGAATGACCACTGCGCTGTTAACACTTTCTGGTGGTACTCGAGCTTTCGCTGAGTGGGCGCAAACACGAGTGAAAAGTAAACGCGGCTCTAAACTTCTTGCAGCCTTCCTTGGCGTGTTCATTTTTGTCGACGATTACTTTAACAGTCTTGCTGTTGGTGCGATCTCTCGCCCAGTGACTGACCGTTTCTATGTGTCTCGCGCTAAACTTGCGTACATCCTTGACTCAACCGCTGCACCAATGTGTGTGATCATGCCTGCTTCTAGTTGGGGTGCTTACATCATTACTATTATCGGCGGCATCTTGGTGTCACACGGTATCACTGAGTACTCTGCTCTTGGTGCTTACGTTCGTCTTATTCCTATGAACTTCTACGCGGTATTTGCTCTACTAATGGTATTTGCAGTGGCGTGGTTTGGTCTAGACATTGGTAAGATGCGTGAGCACGAAATCGCAGCTTCTCAAGGTCGCGGTTTTGACAAAGATAAAGAAAACGATACTCAAGAAGCGCATGAGCTTAACGAAGAGCTAGATATCCGTGAAAGCGAGAAGGGCAAGGTATCTGACTTAGTACTTCCAATTGTTACGCTTATCATTGCTACGATCGCTTCGATGCTTTACACCGGTGGTCAAGCACTAGCAGCAGATGGTAAAGAATTTGCGCTTCTAGGTGCGTTTGAGAACACAGATGTTGGTACTTCTCTTATTTACGGTAGTTTGCTTGGTCTTGCAGTGGCATTGTTCACTGTAATTAAGCAAGGCATACCAATGGTAGAGATTGCACGTACGCTTTGGATTGGTGCTAAATCAATGTTTGGTGCAATCCTAATCCTAGTGTTTGCTTGGACTATCGGTTCTGTTATCGGTGACATGAAGACAGGTTCTTACCTATCTACAATGGCACAAGGCAACATTAACCCACACTGGCTACCAGTTATCCTATTCTTGTTATCTGGCCTAATGGCGTTCTCAACAGGTACTTCATGGGGTACGTTCGGCATCATGCTACCAATCGCGGGTGACATGGCTGGCGCAACAGACGTAGCGCTAATGCTACCGATGCTAAGTGCGGTTCTTGCTGGTGCGGTATTCGGTGACCACTGTTCACCAATCTCAGATACGACGATCTTGTCATCGACTGGTGCACGTTGTAACCACATCGATCACGTATCAACACAGTTACCTTATGCATTATCAGTCGCGCTTGTTTCATGCGTGGGCTTTATTGCTCTTGGTATGACAGCTTCAATTGCGTTCTCTTTCATCGCAGCGTCGATTACATTCGTTATCGTTTGCGCGATTTTGTCATGGCTTTCAAAGTCAAAAATGGCATCTTGCCAGAGTGCGTAATTCACTGAATTAAAAAGTAAAATTATAGGAGGCTTCGGCCTCCTTTTTTATTTGTATTATACAATTCGATTTTTTTTAAAATTAAGGGTTGAAAAAAGTAATCAGCTTAGTTAGTGTGGTTACTAACAAAGCAAATGAGAAGAGCCTTGAAATAAGTATGCGTAATTTTGTAATGAACATTCATCACCATCATCACCCAATTTAGTCTTTCGGGAGATGCACGCATACCCGGGAGATAGGAAACTCCCGGAGGTGAAAATCAAAGTGAAAACAGATTTCAAACCCTCGGGAGACCAAAATCTCTCGAGGGTTTTTTAGTTTTACTGGTTTATAAAATATTTAAATTACCGAATCTGGCACAGGGATAAAGCAATGCAAACACAACGCTTAAGAATTGCAATTCAGAAAAAAGGTCGTCTTAGTAAAGAGAGCCAAGCTCTACTTAAAAAATGCGGCGTGAAATTCAACGTGATGGGTGAGCGCTTAGTTGTTCATTCTGAAAATATGCCAATTGATTTACTTTTGGTTCGTGACGACGATATTCCTGGTCTAATTATGGATGGCGTTGTTGACCTTGGCTTTATTGGTGAAAATGAACTTGAAGAAGTTCGCCTTGATCGTAAGGCGCTTGGCGAGCCATGTGAATTTGTTCCACTTCGCCGTCTAGATTTCGGTGGCTGCCGTTTGTCTATCGCAATCAATAAAGACGAAGAGTACAACGGTCCTCAAGATCTAGCGGGCAAACGTATCGCAACCACATACCCGCAACTGCTAAAAGCTTACATGGATGAAGCGGGCGTTCCTTTCTCAACATGTATGCTGACAGGCTCTGTAGAAGTAGCACCTCGCGCTGGTCTTGCTGATGCGATCGCTGACTTAGTCTCTACTGGTGCGACGTTGGAAGCGAACGGTCTTAAAGAAGCAGAAATCATCTTCAAATCAAAAGCGACACTGATTCAACGCACCGGCGAATTTGATGCAGATAAAGTCGCGCTAATCGAAAAACTTCTGACTCGTATGCAAGGCGTACAACAAGCGAAAGAGTCTAAGTACATCATGCTACATGCACCAGCTGAGAAGCTAGACCAAATCAAAGCATTGCTTCCTGGCGCAGAAGACCCAACGGTATTACCTCTATCTGCTGACAAGCAAAAAGTTGCGGTTCATTTGGTAAGTACTGAAAACCTGTTCTGGGAAACCATGGAACAGCTAAAGGAACTGGGTGCGAGCTCAATTCTGGTACTACCAATTGAAAAAATGATGGAGTAATCGCAATGAGAACAGTTGTATGGCAATCGCTGAGTGAAACTCAACAAGACTCGATTCTAGAACGTCCGGCAATCGCAGAAGGCGCAAACATCACTGCTGCGGTTTCAGAAGTAATCGCAAAAGTTCGCAAAGAAGGTGATGCTGCATTATTGGAGCTGACTGAGAAGTTTGACCGTGTGAAGCCGGAATCCATTCGTGTATCAGCGCAAGAAATCGATGAAGCATCTGCTCGCCTTTCTGAGAAGATGAAAGGTGCGCTTGAGCAAGCTTATGCAAACATCTCGAAGTTTCACAAAGCACAAAAGCCACAACCAATTAAAGTAGAAACTCAGCCGGGCGTTCTTTGTGAGCAGGTAACGCGCCCAATTCAAAAAGTGGGTTTGTACATTCCTGGCGGTAGTGCGCCATTGCCTTCGACTGTTCTAATGCTAGGCGTTCCTGCAAAAATTGCGGGTTGTCGTAAAGTGGTGCTTTGTTCTCCACCGCCAATCGCTGACGAGATTCTGTACGTAGCGAAACTGTGCGGTATTGATGAAGTGTATAACGTCGGCGGTGGCCAAGCGGTTGCTGCAATGGCTTACGGCACAGAGACTGTATCTAAAGTTGATAAGATCTTTGGTCCAGGTAACGCTTATGTGACAGAAGCAAAACGTCAGGTTAGCAATGATTTCCGCGGTGCTGCGATTGATATGCCTGCAGGGCCGTCTGAAGTGCTTGTGATTGCCGATGAAACCGCAGATGCAGACTTTATCGCTGCGGATCTTTTGAGCCAAGCAGAGCACGGTCCTGATTCTCAAGTGGTACTTGTGACTCCTTCTCCTGTTATTGCTGATCAAGTGACGGATGCGGTTCAACGTCAGCTTAAGGAGCTATCTCGTGCGGACATCGCCGAGCAAGCATTGGCTTCAAGCTTGATCATCATTGCCGAGTCTCTTACTCAATCGGTTTCCATTTCGAATTACTACGGTCCTGAGCACTTAATTGTTCAGACTAAGAACCCACGCGAGCTTCTACCTCTATTAGATAACGCAGGTTCTATCTTCCTTGGTGATTGGTCGCCTGAATCAGCAGGTGATTACGCATCGGGCACCAACCACGTTCTTCCTACTTATGGTTACACACGCACGTATTCAAGCTTAGGTTTGGCCGATTTCTCCAAGCGTATGACGGTTCAAGAACTGTCTGCTGATGGCCTAAAGAACCTTGCACCAACTGTGGTAACCATGGCGGAAGCAGAAGGTCTGGATGCGCACAAACGTGCAGTGACCATTCGCGTAGAAAAACTGGCAGCTAAGTAAGAGGATATTGAGATGGAAAAGCTAGCGCGCAAACAAGTCCAACAACTTACCCCTTATATGTCGGCTCGTCGAATTGGTGGTACAGGTGACGTATGGCTGAACGCCAACGAATCACCATTCAATAATGAATACAAAACAGACTTTGCTCGTCTTAATCGTTACAGCGAATGCCAACCGAAAGAACTGATTTCCGCTTACGCAGCGTATGCGGGTGTGAAACCAGAACAAACGCTGACTTCTCGCGGTGCAGATGAAGGCATTGAACTATTGATCCGCGCTTTCTGTGAGCCGGGTGAAGATGCGATTCTTTACTGCCCACCGACTTACGGTATGTACGCCATCAGTGCAGAAACCATCGGTGTAGAGCGCAAAACCGTGCCGCTAACGTCAGATTGGCAACTAGACCTTGCAGGCATCGAAGCCAATCTGGATAACGTGAAACTGGTTTTTGTATGTTCGCCAAACAACCCAACAGGTAACTTGGTTAAGCGTGAGGACATTGTGTCTCTGCTTGAGATGACAAAAGACCGTGCAATCGTGGTGATGGATGAAGCGTACATCGATTTTTGTCCAGAAGCGTCAACGGTAGACCTACTGGCGCAATACCCGAATCTTGCGATTTTGCGTACTCTGTCGAAAGCTTTCGCGCTTGCTGGTCTGCGTTGTGGATTTACGCTTGCGAACGAAGAGCTGATTAATGTACTTCTTAAAGTTATCGCACCTTACCCAGTCCCGGTTCCAGTGGCAGAAATTGCGACTCAGGCGCTTTCGGAAGCTGGTTTAGCGCGAGCGAAGTTCCAAGTTCTTGATCTGAATGCAAACCGTGCTTACTTGCAAGTTGGCCTTTCAATGATTCCGGGTTTGGAAGTGTTTGAAGGGTGGGGGAACTACCTATTGGTGAAATTCCCAGATGGCGATGATCTTTTCAAAGCGGCTTGGGATACGGGCATTATTTTGCGTAACTCGCCAATTGAGAACTGTGTACGTATCAGTGTTGGTAACCGCGACGAGTGTGAAAAAACGCTTGGATTTATTAGAAACTACTTCGCATAAGTAGAGACAAATTAATCGCTCTCGCTCAATAGCGGGAGCGCCAAAAGAATAGCAATAAGGAAGTTCCCGAGTGAGCAAACAACAAAAAATCCTTTTTATTGATCGTGATGGCACCTTAATTGTTGAGCCGCCGATTGATTTTCAAGTAGACCGTTTAGACAAACTAAAGCTAGAGCCATTTGTTATCCCAAGCCTGTTGTCGTTGCAGGATGCAGGATACCGTTTAGTGATGGTCACGAACCAAGATGGTTTGGGTACCGACAGCTACCCACAAGCTGATTTTGATGCACCACACAACATGATGATGGAGATCTTTGAGTCTCAAGGTGTGAAGTTTGATGACGTGCTGATTTGTCCTCACTTCGATGAAGATAACTGCTCTTGCCGTAAGCCTAAACTGGGCTTGGTAAAAGAGTACCTTCAAGGTGGCAAAGTGGATTTCCAAAACTCCGTTGTGATTGGCGATCGTCAAACCGATCTTCAACTTGCAGAAAACATGGCAATTCGTGGCATTCAATACAACCCAGAAACCATGGGTTGGAAACAGATCCTAAAAGATCTGACGGTGAAGGCACGCGTTGCTGAAGTGGTTCGCACCACAAAAGAAACAGACATCAAAGTATTCGTTAATCTTGATGAGCAAGGCGGTAACGATATTTCTACAGGTCTTGGCTTCTTTGACCACATGTTGGATCAAATTGCGACGCACGGTGGATTCCAAATGGTGTGCAAAGTGGAAGGTGACCTGCACATTGATGATCACCACACGGTAGAAGATACCGCTCTTGCGTTGGGTCAAGCGTTGAAAGAAGCACTGGGTGACAAGCGTGGTATTGGTCGCTTTGGCTTTAGCCTTCCAATGGATGAGTGTTTGGCACAATGCGCACTAGACCTATCTGGTCGTCCTTACCTTAAGTTCGACGCGCAATTCAGCCGTGAGCAAGTGGGTGATCTTTCAACAGAGATGGTAGTTCACTTCTTCCGATCTCTGACTGACACCCTAGCGTGTACGCTGCACCTGTCTTCTGCGGGCAACAATGATCACCACATCATTGAAAGCTTGTTTAAAGCGTTTGGTCGTACTTTGCGCCAAGCAATTAAAGTAGAAGGCACTGAGCTACCAAGTAGTAAAGGCGTGCTTTAAGGCTAACCTTAGCAAGGAGAAAAACAGTGACAGAACAGAAAGTTGTCATTATCGATACTGGCTGTGCCAACGTCTCTTCGGTGAAGTTTGCTATTGAACGCCTAGGCTATGACGTAACTATTTCAAAAGATCCGCAAGTCGTATTGTCGGCAGATAAGCTATTCCTACCGGGTGTGGGAACCGCCAGCGAAGCGATGAAGAACCTAGAAGAACGCGATCTTATCAGCTTGGTAAAACAGGTAGAAAAGCCGTTGTTAGGTATCTGTTTAGGTATGCAACTGTTGGGCAAAGTGTCTCAAGAGAAAGGGCAGAAAGCCGACGAGTTGGTTGAGTGTCTTGGGCTTTGTGATGGCGAAGTGAAGCTACTACAAACAGGCGATTTGCCGCTGCCGCACATGGGTTGGAATACAGTGTCTGCAAAAGCAGGTAATCCACTTTTCAAAGGTATTGAAGAAGGTGAGTACTTCTACTTCGTGCACAGCTTTGCAATGCCTGTTGGGGATTACACGATTGCGGAATGCGAGTACGGCAACCCGTTCACAGCAGCAGTACAAAGCGGTAACTACTACGGCGTGCAATTCCACCCTGAGCGTTCTTCAAAAGCGGGCGCGAAGCTTATTCAAAACTTCTTAGAATTATAAAAGGGATTTAGTGTGATTATTCCAGCTCTTGATTTAATTGAAGGACAGGTGGTTCGCCTTTATCAAGGTGATTATGGCCAAGTAACCGAGTACAAAGTCGACCCAGCAGAGCAGTTCAACTTGTACCACCAAGCGGGTGCTAACTGGCTGCACTTGGTGGATTTAACTGGCGCGAAAGACACGACAGCACGCCAGCTTGATTTGATTGCAAAGCTACTAGCAAGCACGCCAGCGAACATCCAAATCGGTGGCGGCGTACGTACAGAGCAAGACGTGATTGACCTGCTAGAAGCGGGTGCTCAGCGTGTTGTTGTTGGTTCTACAGCAGTAAAACAGCCAGAGCTTGTGAAAGGTTGGATGGAAAAATACGGCGCAGAGAAAATCGTTCTCGCGCTAGACATCAACATCGATCAAGACGGCACGCGTAAAGTGGCGATCTCTGGTTGGCAAGAAGACTCAGGCGTGACTATCGAAGCTCTGATCAACGATTACCTAACGGTAGGTTTGCAGCACGTGCTTTGTACGGACATTTCTCGTGACGGTACGCTAGAAGGCTCAAACGTAGAGCTTTACGTTGACCTATGCAAACAGTACCCACAAGTGCAGTTTCAATCTTCAGGTGGCATTGGCTCATTAGCAGATATCGAAGCGCTAAAAGGCAGCGGTGTGGCTGGTGTGATTGTTGGTCGTGCACTGTTAGATGGTAAATTCACAGCAGAGGAGGCGTTTGCATGCTGGCAAAGCGAATAATTCCATGTCTTGATGTTCGTGATGGACAAGTGGTAAAGGGCGTTCAGTTCCGTAATCACGAGATCATTGGCGACATCGTTCCTCTGGCACAGCGTTATGCGGAAGAGGGCGCTGACGAGCTTGTGTTCTACGATATTACCGCTTCAAGTGATGGTCGTGTCGTAGATAAAAGTTGGGTCGCTCGCGTTGCAGAAGTGATTGATATTCCTTTCTGTGTCGCTGGTGGTATTAAATCAGCGGAAGATGCAGCGCGCATTCTTGAGTTTGGTGCAGACAAAGTGTCTATCAACTCACCTGCATTGGCGAACCCGCAACTGATTACTGACCTTGCTGATAAGTTTGGTGTGCAATGTATCGTCGTTGGTATCGATTCATACTACGACAAAAAGACAGGTAAGTATCAGGTTTACCAGTTTACTGGTGATGAAGAACGCACCAAAGCAACTCAATGGGAAACGCGTGATTGGGTGCAAGAAGTACAAAAACGCGGCGCTGGTGAAATTGTACTGAACATGATGAACCAAGACGGCGTGCGTAACGGCTACGATATTGAACAACTTAATATGGTGCGTGAAGTGTGTAACGTGCCATTGATTGCATCGGGTGGTGCAGGTGCCATGGAGCACTTCGCAGAAGCCTACCAAAAAGCAAATGTGGATGGCGCGCTTGCCGCATCGGTATTCCACAAGCAAGTCATCAATATTGGTGAACTAAAGCAGTATTTGAAACAACAAGGCATTGAGGTACGACTATGAGTGTGAAAGCCGCCGAAGTAAGTTCGCTAGCTGAGCGAATCAACTGGGAAAAGGTGGATGGTCTGGTACCTGCCATCGTACAAGATTTCCAATCAAGCCAAGTGCTGATGATGGGTTACATGAACCAAGATGCGTTGGCAAAAACGGGTGAAACAGGTCAAGTGACGTTCTTCTCTCGTACCAAGCAACGTCTTTGGACGAAAGGTGAGACATCCGGCAACGTATTGCAACTAGTGAACATGCAGCTCGATTGCGACAACGATACGCTACTGGTGAAAGTGAATCCCATTGGCCCTACGTGTCACTTGGGTAACACAACTTGCTGGGATGTGGACCCTCAAGAGGAGTCACAAATGGTGTGGCTTCATCAACTTGAGCAGCTATTGGCTGCCCGCAAGAGTGCCGACCCAGATTCCTCTTATACTGCCAGTCTTTATGCCCGTGGCACCAAGCGTATTTCGCAAAAAGTGGGCGAAGAAGGCGTTGAAGTCGCGCTTGCGGCGACGTCGGGTGATAAGGCGGAGCTAGTGTGTGAATCAGCAGACTTGGTTTACCACTTGCTGGTATTGCTTCAAGACCAAGGCTTATCGATGAATGACGTAGTGAATAAACTGAAAGAGCGTCATAAATAAACCTGCTATAGATAAATGAAAGCCCCTATGCTCTCGAGCCTAGGGGCTTTTTTACTTTAGTGTTCTTGATTCGGGGGAAAACCCGGCAACAGTGCTAGTAGCGATTAGACTCTGAATCACACTCGTTCCTCGCTGTTCAGAATGACGGTATATTTTCTAATGGCGCTGCAGTAGAGTTATTTACTTCAAATAGACACATATATTCACGTCATTCCGACGAGTCTAAGCGAGATCAGGAATCTGATTAAAGCGAGCTCAATAAGCTAAGCGTGGATGATCTTACCCACAACACTTCTTAAATTTCTTACCGCTTCCACAGATACACGGGTCGTTGCGACCGACCTTTAGACTGCTTACTGGTTGGTTCAAACGCGGATCTTGTACTGGTTCATCTTCTGGCTCTTCTTCAGGAAATGTACCGTCAATGTAGTACCAAAGCCCATCTTCTTTCACGAAACGAGAACGCTCGGTCATGCAGTAGCGTTTGCCGTCTTCATCAAAGTAAGCGTTGAATTCAACAAAACCTTCATTCTCGTTGCTGCTCGCTTCCGCTTTTACTACCTCAAGCTTGCACCAATCGCTGTCGATGGATTGGGCAATGCCTTCACGTTGCTCTTCTGCATTACAGCTTGGGTGGTACGTGTTTACCACGTAATCCACTAGACCTAACACATGCGCACTGTAACGAGAGCGCATTAGCTGCTCCGGAGTGGTGACGTCAGCGTGGTTATTGTGGGCAATTTCACAACACTGTTGGTAGGTGCGGTTAGAGCCGCAAGGACAAGAAGAAACCATAAAATGAAATCTCGATTAATTAAGCGGTAAAAACAAACAACCTCACATAAGTGAGGTCGCAGGTATTCTTTGGGGCATTATAGCGGTTTAGGGCGTTTGAGACAGCAGTTCTTGAGCCCAAGCTGTGGATTGGCTAAACGCTTTGGCTAATTGTGGCTCAGTGAGTTTTAGGGCGGTACAGTATTTCTCTGTCATTTCCCAATCTGCTTTCTCGTAAGCGATGATCATAGATAGAAGGTAACCCAAAACGCCCTTGTGTCCGGTTAAGGCATGTTTGATTTCTTCATCGACTGGAATATCACTGATCACATCTTCAAGAGGTTGATCGAGGAGAGAGCCCAACAGTGAAAACATTCCAGTAAGAAACGCCTGACCAGGATCGTACTTGGTGTGCATTTGACTCAACAGAATCTCACACATCCGTGCACGTTGAATCGCTAATGAATAGAGAGAGTCAGGCTTGTCTTCATGCACCGAAGCAATCGCGACAAGTGAAATGAAACGTCTTAAACGGTCTTCACCAAGGTACACTAATGCTTGTCGGAACGATTTGATCTTCGTTGTGAGCGTGTAACCCGAGTTTACATAAGTCAGTAGCTTGTACGATAGAGTGACATCAATAGAGAACAAACGCTCGACTTCATTAAAGTCGATAGGTTTATCTGCGATCTCTTTACATAGTTGAATTACCGTTAGAAACGCGGGATTGAGGCGCTTCTTCTGAATCATTTCAGGCTTACTGAAAAAGTATCCTTGGAAGAAGTCAAAACCTGCGTCCATCGCTTGTTCAAACTCTTCATAGGTTTCGACCTTTTCGGCTAAGAAATCAATGCCAAAGTGCCCTAACGACTGAATGTAAATGGCCGCTTTTTCGATCGGTATTAAGCGAATGTCGAATTTGATTATCGCGACGTAAGGTAAAAACCGCTTCCAAGCTTTAGTTGGAACAAAGTCATCTAACGCAACGCGATACCCAGATGCATGCAGTTGTTTTATCGCATGAAGCAGTTCATCAGTCGGCTCACAATCTTCTAATACCTCAACAACTAATGATTCGTTAGGAAACAGGGTAGGAACGAGGTTAACCAAGCTTTGGTAAGGAAAATTAACAAAGCCGAGTTTGTCACCCAGAGTACTGTAGTGTGTGGTAAGGAAATGATCAGATAGAAGTCGACTAGTAGCCAGCTCAGGTTCTACTTCTGGGAAGGTATTTTTCGGACCGTCACGGAAGAGAAGCTCATACCCTATGGTACGCTTTTCTCTGTCCAATATCGGCTGGCGAGCTACGTATGAATACTTCAATGCGGTACTATGTTCTGTTTAACTGAGTAATACGATAATAGCGATTTTTTTCAAAATTTCTATGCTTTGCGCGTCAATCTTCAACACGCTCGACATGCTTTACTTCAATTCTGTGTCAAACGGTCGTGTTTGCAAGTCAAAATGGTCAGAATTTACTTTTAAAACTGAGCCTTGGGTATACCAATCGCCTAAAACAATACGAGTGTTTTTAGCACCATTTAGCTCAAAAATATGTGTATTTGGTCGATGCGTGTGACCATGAATCATCAAGTTGACGCAATTTTGAGACAATACTCGCTCAACTTCGCCTTGGTTGACGTCCATGATGTCGAGAGACTTGTTTTTTTTGTCGTCTCTAATGTCAGATTGAACTTTAGCGACAATTCTTTTCTTAACGAACCATGGAATGCGATTGAACAACCATTGTAGCCATGGCTTGTGAACGGTTTTTCTAAACTCTTGGTATTTCACATCGTCAATGCAAAGTGTATCGCCATGTAGGATTACGGCTTTTTGACCATAAAGATCAATCGTGCAGACATCATCGAGTAATGTCATTCCAGTTTCTTTGCAAAAGCGTTTCCCGAGTAAAAAATCTCGATTGCCTTGGATGAAAAAAGTTGGCACACCGGTATCCGTCAGTGCTTTAAATTCTGCGCGGATTTGGTCTGCAAAAGGGGTGTTGTCATCGTCACCAATCCAGAACTCGAACAAATCACCAAGCACGTACAGTGCGTCGGCATGGATCGCTTCATTACGCATGAACGTCACGAAACATTCCGTAATGTCTGGACGAGAAGGAGTAAGGTGGAGATCAGATATAAATAATGTCGTCATAGAAATAAGGGGAGGCTAAGCCTCCCCACAAACTTATCTCTTAATAGCAATTCTAAAGAATTACTCTTCGATTGTAGTACCAGTGATCATCACGTCTTCTAGAGGTACGTCTTGGTGCATGCCGTAAGAACCAGTGCTAACACCTTTGATCTTGTTCACGATGTCCATGCCTTCGATTACTTCACCGAATACACAGTAACCCCAACCGTCTAGGCTTTCGCTACGGAAATCTAGGAATGTGTTGTTGTTTACGTTGATGAAGAACTGAGAGCTTGCTGAATGCGGCTCCATAGTACGTGCCATAGCAAGTGTACCCACTTTGTTGCTAAGGCCGTTGTTTGCTTCGTTCTTGATAGGTGCACGTGTAGCTTTTTCACGTAGACCAGACTCCATACCACCACCTTGGATCATGAAGCCGTCAATAACACGGTGGAAAAGCGTGTTGTCGTAGAAACCGTCGCGGCAGTATTGAAGGAAGTTTGCGCTAGTTTCTGGCGCTTTCTCTTCGTTTAGTTGAATCTTGATGTCACCAAAATTAGTGTGAAGGGTGATCATGCTATTTTCCTTTACTGTGTTGTATTCAAAGAGGGATTCTAGCCTAAGTTAATACGCATGGAAAACTCAGGACAATGAAAATATACGCTTTGTGCTTGAAGTTTAGCCGATTATCGTTTTATCCGTTAATTGCTATTACCTAATAAGGTCGGAGTTGTTATACTCCTTCTTCTCGTAATTCATTCACAAGCATAGATAGAGATCATGTTAAAGATATATAACACACTCACAAGACAGAAAGAGGAATTCAAACCAATTACAGCCGGTAAAGTTGGCATGTATGTCTGTGGAGTTACCATCTACGATCTCTGTCACATCGGTCACGGTCGTACATTTGTTTCTTTCGATGTAGTGTCTCGCTACCTTCGTTACCTGGGCTATGACCTAACATTTGTACGTAACATCACTGACATCGATGACAAAATCATCAAACGTGCTGCAGAAAATGGTGAGTCTTGTGATTCACTGACTGAACGTCTTATCGGCGAAATGCATGCTGACTTCGATGCTCTGAATATGAAACGTCCTGACGTTGAGCCTCGTGCGACACAGTTCATTGCTGAAATCATCGAATTGGTTGAAAAACTAATCGAGCGTGGTTTTGCTTACGTTGCAGATAATGGCGATGTAATGTTTGAAGTTGGTAAGTTCAACGAATACGGCAAGTTGTCTAAGCAAGACCTTGATCAGCTTCAAGCTGGTGCGCGTGTTGATATCGAAACGGCAAAACGCAGCCCGTTAGACTTCGTACTTTGGAAGATGTCTAAACCGGGTGAACCAACATGGGAATCACCATGGGGTCCAGGTCGTCCAGGTTGGCACATCGAATGTTCTGCAATGAACTCGTCAATCCTAGGCAACCACTTCGACATTCACGGCGGCGGTTCTGATCTTCAGTTCCCACACCACGAGAACGAAATCGCGCAATCATGCTGTGCACACGATACTCAATACGTGAACACATGGATGCACAGCGGCATGGTAATGGTAGACCGTGAGAAGATGTCTAAGTCTTTAGGTAACTTCTTTACTATCCGCGACGTTCTAGGTCACTACGATGCTGAGACCGTTCGTTACTTCCTAATGTCTGGTCATTACCGTAGCCAGCTAAACTACAGCGAAGATAACCTGAACCAAGCACGCGCATCTCTTGAGCGTCTATACACGTCTCTACGTGGTCTGGATCTAAATGCTGCGCCAGCAGGTGGTGAAGAATACGTAACTCGCTTTACAGCAGCGATGAACGATGACTTCAACACGCCAGAAGCTTACTCAGTACTTTTTGACATGGCGCGTGAAGTAAACCGTCTGAAGACAGAAAACCTAGAGAAAGCGAGTGAGCTAGGTGCGCTAATGAGTGAACTGGCTGACGTGATCGGTATTCTTCACCAAGATCCAGAAGCATTCCTAAAAGGTGATGCAGGCGACGACGATGAAGTGGCTGAAATCGAAGCACTAATTAAGCTACGTAACGATTCTCGTGCAGCAAAAGATTGGGCTAACGCAGATATGGCTCGTGACAAGCTGACGGAAATGGGCATTGTTCTGGAAGATGGTCCAGAAGGCACAACGTGGCGTCGTAAGTAATCGAATCTTTTTAAAGGGCTGATGATTCAGCTCTTTTCTTTACAAGCTTTTATAAATTCTAAACTTTAACGAAGGTAGTGCTCTGTGGCTCAGATGTATTTCTATTACTCGGCAATGAATGCGGGTAAATCGACAACTCTTCTTCAATCTTCATTTAACTACCAAGAACGTGGCATGACGCCTGTGATTTTCACAGCAGCGTTAGATGATCGCTACGGTGTAGGTAAAGTGAGCTCTCGTATTGGTTTGCAATCAGACGCGCATTTGTTCCGTCCAGATACCAACCTTTACCAAGAGATTGCAGCACTGCATGAAGTTGAAAAACGTCACTGTATCCTAATTGATGAGTGCCAGTTCTTGTCGAAAGAACAGGTTTACCAACTAACAGAAGTAGTTGATAAGCTGCATATCCCGGTACTTTGCTATGGTCTTCGTACCGATTTTCTAGGCGAACTTTTTGAAGGCAGCAAGTACCTATTATCATGGGCAGACAAATTGGTTGAACTAAAAACGATTTGTCACTGTGGTCGCAAGGCAAACATGGTTATCCGTACTGATGAGCACGGCGTTGCAATCAAAGAAGGTGATCAAGTCGCGATTGGCGGTAACGACCGTTACGTATCGGTTTGTCGTCAGCACTACAAAGAAGCACTTGGTAAGTAAGCCAATCTAGATAAGAGAAAGCCACCGAATTCGGTGGCTTTTTTATTGTCTGATTGTTGGTCGCTGAACGAAGGATTAAGCGAGACCAAATTCGAACTTTTCTCTCAGTGCTTGGTAAGAAGATTCAACGTGAGCAGGGATTTCTTGTTCTGTTTGAAAGCCTTTTTCTGGGTAAGTCTTCACACGAGAAAAATCTTCCATCAATGCTTCCAGTACCATCATCAGGGGCATTTCTTCGTTGATGTATTCAAAGAAAGGATGCGCAGTAGAAGTCACTTGGAGTTGTGAATAAGGCGATTGCCACTGTTTTTCAAAGGTTGCAATGGCGCGTCGTTCCATAAATGGCTTTTGAACCAAGATGAGAGAATCACAGCTAATCCCTTTTTCTTTCAACAACTGTTCGGTGAAGCGAACGTTCTCGCCGCTGTTACTGGATTTTGTCTCTACTAAAATTGCTTCACTTGGCACGCCCGCTAGCTTTGCGATTTCTGCGAATGTTTCTGCTTCGCTTTTGTCAAACAAGCCATCTGTAAAACGCCCTTCGCCACCAGAAAACACAATGAGTGGCGCAAGTTTTTGTTGGTAGAGTTTGGCCGCGTATTCGGCAACACGTAAGTCATTGCTGCACATAACAAATAAGCAGCTGGCAGGTTTTAGCTCCTGCTTGAGTTGCATGTAATCCCACAGGGTTTCAATGTGTTGATAAAGCTTCATAGTGCGTCCAGCGTTGAATTGAATTGGAACTGATAGCCAAGTGCGACAAGTTTGTCTGCTAGGATTCGTTTGTCGGCGGTTTCTGTGACTGGCGGAAGTGCTATATCTAAATCGCTTTGGGTAATCGCCGCTTGGTAAAACTCTGCTTTGCTGACGGTATTTGGCGTTGTAGCGTTTACCACTTCGTTATCAATTTGATTAAGCGCGAAAGCTGTCGCGGCTACCGCATCGTTTTGATGCACCATGTTTGCAGGGGCCTTACGGCTCACTTGTTTTAATCGCATTGCAAAGCGAGAAGGGTGGCGGTCAGAGCCAATCAACCCACTGCAACGAACGATGGCATAGTCGATGCCAGAATCAATCACGTATTGCTCGGCTTGCAGCATGATGCGAGCGTTGTCTGAGAAGTGTTCGTTCGTTTGGGCTAAGGCGAGTGTGGCGTCTTCTTCTTTCATATCGACAGCAAGGTTTGGATATACCGTGGTGGAGCTCACCATGAGCAGTTTGTTTACACTGCTTTGTTTGGCTGCTGAGACTAAGCGTTGCCATTGCAGTGCGTACTCTTGCCCGTTGCCTTTACGAAATCCTGGTGGGAAAGCGCCAACAATGCGTTCAATTCGGTGTCGTTCGATAAGCTCAATAAGCTGTTGCTGTGAATGTGGTTCGTTGAGATCGAGTAGAGCAGGTTGAACGGAAGTGAGCGGGAACTCATCTAGCCTAGTTTGGCTTCGACGTGTCACCGTAACTTGATGTCCTTGGTCAATCAAAGTTTGTGCAAGTGGGGTGCCTAACCAGCCTGCACCTACGATCAATGTATTTGCCATCTGTGTGTTCCTACTGTTAGCCCTGAGATTACTCAAACAGGGTTTGTAATTCTAATCTGGCTTGTTGGTGTAGGGGATCGGAATGCCATTTCTGATGTTGTATCAAGTCAATGTTGACCTGCCAAGCCAGCTTTGTGAATTCTTCGCCAATTTTGATCAGCGTATTCGGTGCATAAGACACCAAATGCTCAGGAAGAAAGCACCAACCAAATCCCTTGTTCGCCAGTTCTAATAATATGTAGTAATCATCAGCGTACCAGATATCCGGGCTAAACGCCTGATTAAGACCGCTTACATCTTCACTCTTTGAGCGGATAACGAGTTGACGATGTTGCTTGAGTTCATCGATATTGCGGATCTTTTGTTGTGCGAGTGGGTGTTCTGAAGAGACAAATACATCAAAGCCGATATGACCTAGGTTAGATAGGTCGACGTTTTTAGGCATCTGTAAGTCACTTAATATAATGCCTGTGGTAGCACGCTCTGATTTAACCAACTCGATGATATCTGGACTTGAAGCCGTGAGACATTCCACTTGAAGATTAGGAAACTTTTGTTCCAAATGTTTTAAAGCAATGGGGAGACGGGTTAATGGAATCCCCTCATCAACCGCAAGAACGAGCTTACTCGCTGGTGCAGAAAAGAGTTGGGATGCTTTGTTATTCAGTCGATCTAGTTGGCTTAAGGTGGCGAGGGCGTAGGGCATCAACTGATGGCCTTTCTCGGTCAGTTTAGGATAGCGACCTGTGCGGTCAAACAAATCAACGCCACAATCGAGTTCCATATTCATGATGTGTTGGCTGATCACCGATTGAGCTCGCCCAAGCTTACGTGCTGCTGCCGAGAAAGATCCGGCCTCTGAAGTGGTGACGAACGCTTGCAGTTGTTCAATAGTAAACATATCGCTTTTACCGATGGTATCTAACTTTTACTTATCTAAATGATAGATAAAATGCCAGTCATTGAGTAGAACTATTTAGGTAAAACATCATGACTCGTAACGAACGTATCTTTCACGCTGTACTATTTGAAATGATTGCATTGGCGATCATCATTCCTGCGGCTTCTTTGATAACAGGGAAGGGATCGAGTGACTTGGCAGTGGTTGGTATTGGCTTGAGTCTTTACACCGTAGTTTGGAACTACATTTATAACCTGTACTTTGATAAATGGTTTGGCTCGAACCGAGAGGATCGCAGTTTAGCAATGCGAATTGGCCACACGCTTGGCTTTGAGGGCGGATTGATTTTCCTATCAATTCCGGTCATTGCGTGGTTCTTGCAAATTACTTTATTACAAGCGCTTGCATTGGAAGCTGGTTTTCTAATTTTCTTCTTATTTTATGCAACGGGCTTTAACTGGGCTTACGATAAAATTCAGCCTTTTGGAAAAATGAGAAAATTGATTGCTTAATATAGTGAGTCTAGATAAATATAATTATCAAAAAAGCCACCAAGTATGGTGGCTTTTAATTTTAGAACTTGCTTATTTATAAGAGCTTATTCTGCAGTTAGTACGCGAAGAATTTTATCGGCGTGTTCTGCAACTTCAATGCCTTCATCAGTTAGGTAACCGCCGTCCGGCTGTGTGCAAAGTTGTTTCTCATACAGACGAGCAACCGCTGCCTGCATTTCTTCTGAAGCTTCTTTATGGACTTTGATGCCCGTTGCTGCGCTGCTTAAATCGAATTGAAGAAGTAGGTTCAGTTCGGCAATGTGGTCAGCTGAATATTTCATAGATATTTCCTTCGTACTTTTTTATCCAAGCTAGTCTGAAAACTAAGGTTGAGCAATAGAAAACACTTAGAAATGTTAAGTGCCGCGCTATAGGCCTGATATAACGCGGGTTTTTTATTCTAAGGTAAACATTTGACCCAAATATTAATAATGGTTAAGACAAGAACTCATAGTTGAATTTTATCGATTACTCTCTCAGCAACAACAAATTTAGTAAACATGAAAAATAGCCCTTGAAAAAGTCTGGAAATGGAGCGATTATCCGCGCCTCGTTAATTGTTTCTAAATGTTACACTTCCATGAACTTCAATCAGTTTGACTCACTATTACCACCTCAGGCTGCTGAACGTGCCGCCGAAGTAGGTGTTGGCAAAGCAACTAAAGCTCCGATGAAATCTTTCCTGCTGGCTATTTCTGCAGGTCTTCACATTGGTATCGCTTTTATTTTTTATACAACCGTAACCACTGGTGCCGGTGATCTCCCTTGGGGCATTACTCGCCTTATTGGTGGTTTGGCATTCAGCCTTGGCTTGATCTTGGTGGTGGTAACCGGCGGTGAGCTATTTACTAGCTCGGTTCTTACGCTGGTGGCTCGTGCAAGCGGCAAGATTTCATGGAAAGCCTTGATGAAAAACTGGGTGGTCGTGTACTTCGGTAACATGGTCGGCGCAGTTTTACTGGTTGTGTGTATGCTGATCACTAAGCAATACATGTTCGACGGTGGTCAAGTCGGTTTGAACGCGATGGCAATTTCGCAACACAAACTGCATCACGGTTTCTTCCAAGCTATCGCGCTGGGCATCATGTGTAACGTTTTGGTCTGTATCGCAGTTTGGATGACGTTCAGTGGGCGCACACTAACGGATAAAATCGCAGTAATGATCTTGCCTGTCGCTATGTTCGTTTCTGCCGGCTTTGAGCACTGTATTGCGAACATGTTCCAAGTACCAATGGCGATCGGTATTAAGTACTTTGCTCCAGAATCGTTCTGGCAAATGACAGGTGCAAACATCGCAGACTATGCGGATCTGAACATGATGGGCTTCTTGGTGAACAACCTTATCCCTGTAACGATTGGTAATATCATCGGTGGTGGTGTCTTCGTTGGCATGTGGTACTGGATGATTTACCTACGTGATGAAGACAAGCATCTTAAGTAATTTTTAAAAAAGGCAAGCCCAGTGGCTTGCCTTTTTTTGATCTTTCCAACCTTAGTGTTTAAACCAACTCTTCATTGACGCCATATTCGTTTGGCGTCCAGTGAGACGTCATCTCTGAGGGTTCTTGCACTAGCCAATCCACTGGCGTTTCTAATAATAAGTCTTCGACCTTTTCTCGCGTGATTAACATATCCATGTGAGCTCTCCCGTTGTCGGTTAACTGCACTTTAGAGGAGTAAAGTGACGGTTCAATGACCAATCAATGACCATTAAATTTCTCAGAAGAGGGGTGTCCGAAATGACACTTATGTTTCTGGTTGCTTATGGGTTTTAGGGGTTTATCCACATTTTCTGTGGATAACCTGTCGCAAAGATCGTGAGTATCTATTGTGATCCAGAAAAATTCATAAAATGAGATGCTTATATGACTATTTAGTGAGCACGTTAGGCTTTCTCTTTGTTGATAAACTTCACTTTTATGCGTCCTTCTTTAGTTTGTACACAGGTAAGCGTCATCTCTAAGGTAATTGCTACCGACACACTTAGCATGACAAAAATCGCCAACATGATGACCAGTTGATACTTGATTGCCACCATAGGGCTCGCTCCTCCGAGAATTTGACCTGTCATCATCCCAGGGAGGGTCACTAACCCTGTAGTCGCCATCGAAGCAAGGATTGGAGCAAGAGATTTACGAAGCGCTTCTTGAAGGAAAGGGAAGGAAGCGTACTTAGGTGCAGCCCCAAGAGAAATGGCTGCTTCATATTCAGGTTTTCGCTGTTCGAAAGCGGTGAATAAGTTTTGTAGTGCGACGATGTTACTACTCAAGCTGTTGCCTAGCAGCATTCCCGCTAAAGGGATCATGTATTGTGCGTTATAGAAAGGCTCAGGCTTTACAAGGCCCAATGCGATGGCGGCAAGAAGTGGAAGTAAACTGCATGACAATCCAGTGATAAGGGGCATCATTAGAGGCTTTTTAGGGAGGTTTGCTTTACCCACAATTGAGCTCGCGCCAACCACCACCATAATCGCTAGCCACGCTAAGTTCACGATCAAGCTATTCAGTTCAAATAGATACTCAAGGTACACACCAACCAAAATTAATTGCACGGTCATGCGGGCAACACTGATGGCAGTATCTTTGGCTATGCCTAATTTGTATCGAGCATTAATGGTAAGGGGAACGATAAGAATCAAACTAAAAAGTGCGAGTTCAAACCAATTTATATCGACAACCTGATTCATAAACCTTCTCCCAAAATTAACCGTCTGATTTTAACGGAGCTCATTTGGTTTATGAATTGCAGAACTCTGTTTTTTTGCAATCTTATGTCCAGAAAAAAGCAGACATTTGGTGAGGTTTTATTAACATTTAGATCACAACTTCTTGTCTTTAGTCGAAAAAATAGCGATTTAGTAGCACGAAAAAATCCATAAAATTGTAAACAAAGTTAATCTTATGTTGTATTCTTAACATGTATGCAAAAGACTTATTTCTTCACATCCATTAATATTTCTTCACAAAGAATATCAATCAAACACATCTCTGGATGAGCTCAAAAAAGTGTTGGATAACAAGGGCTGGAGCGTCAGATTTGATTGAACCTTACTGTTAGTATGGTCTAACATTTTCCAATAGAGATTGTAAAAAACTTAAGCTTGGTAACGCGAGCTTTTCAATAACACTAGATACAAAATAGGCAAATGTATGAGTGATGTTAACAAAATTGAGAGTGGTGAAAAACGCTCACTGGAGTGGAAGTCTTTCCTCTTCATTGCAGTTGTTCTCTTCCCAATTCTGAGTGTGGCTTTCGTAGGTGGCTACGGATTTATCGTTTGGGCACTACAAGTGTTCTTCTTTGGTCCTCCAGGTGCACACGGCATGTAAGCCAGTGAGCTCACAACCACACTTTAGAAAAGATTTTAAGAGAGCAAATAATGAAATCATTAATCATTAAACTGTGGCGTACGATGACGCGCCCGGCAGTTCATATCAGCCTTGGCGTGCTGACTATGGGCGGTTTCATCGCTGGTGTTATTTTCTGGGGTGGCTTTAACACAGCCCTAGAAGCGACCAACACAGAAGAATTCTGTATTAGCTGTCACACAATGCGTGACAACGTATACGTTGAACTACAAGACACTGTTCACTGGAAAAACCACTCTGGTGTTCGTGCTACTTGTCCTGACTGTCACGTTCCACATAACTGGACAGATAAGATCGCTCGTAAAATGCAAGCGTCTAAAGAAGTATTTGCACAAGTATTTGGCAACTACGACGAACCGGGTGTTTTCGAAGAGCGTCGTATCGAACTTGCTAAACACGAATGGGATCGTTTCTCTGCAAACAAATCCCTAGAGTGTAAAAACTGTCACAACTACGATTCAATGGACTTCGAGCAAATGTCTCCAACAGCTCGTATCCAAATGAAGCAAGCAGCTGAGAAAGATCAAAGCTGTGTTGACTGTCACAAAGGTATCGCACACAAACTACCAGCTGGCATGGACAGCATCGGTGGTATCGTTGGTGACCTAGAAGGCATGACTTCAAACACAGATTACGGTGTTGGTCAGCAACTAGTAAGTGTTCGTCACCTACCAATCTACTTCGACGATAAAGGTACTGAAGAAGCAGGTCTTCTAAACCCTGCGTCAACAGTTAAAGTTCTTGAAGATAAAGGCGACTACGTTGAAATCGAAATCGATGGTTGGCGTAAAGCGAAAGGCTTCGGTCGTGTAATCCAAGAAGACTTCGGTAAGAACATTGCAGTAGCATCGCTACTAAAAGAAGCAGCAACAGACGCTAAAGTAGTTACTGCTGGTGAGAAGAAAGTTGATGAGCTAACTGGTCTTCCTTGGGAGAAAGTAGCTGCGAAAGTATGGATCAAGAAAGAATCTATGCTGAACGACATCAACCCTGTATGGGAAAAATCTGCAGAAGCTTACAAAACTAACTGTTCTGTATGTCACACACAACCAGCTGAAGCGCACTTCGATGCGAACACATGGCCAGGTATGTTCGACGGTATGCTAGCGTTCGTTAACCTAGATACAGACAGTGAAGCACTGATCTTGAAGTACCTACAGAAGCACTCTTCAGATTATGCTGAAGGTCACCACTAATAAGCGTCGGATTGGAGTAAATATAAATGGCTATTACACGAAGAAGTTTTCTTAAAGGTGTAGCAACCACAAGTGCAGCGTCAGTTATCGGTCCAAGCTTATTGGCTTCAGCATCTGCGAACGCAGCTGAGACTACAGGTACTTGGAAAGTAACAGGTTCACACTGGGGCGCGTTCCGCGCCCACATCTACGCGGGTAAAGTTCAAGAGATCAAACCGCTAGAACTAGACAAGAACCCAACAGAAATGTTGAACGGCATCAAGGGCATCATCTACAGCCCATCACGTGTTCGTTACCCAATGGTTCGTCTAGATTGGCTGAAGAAGCACAAATACAGCGCGGAAACGCGTGGTAACAACCGTTTCATCCGTGTTACTTGGGATGAAGCTCTAGACTTGTTCTACCGTGAGCTAGAGCGTGTTCAGAAAGAATACGGTCCATGGGCTCTACACGCAGGTCAAACTGGTTGGAACCAAACTGGTGCGTTCAACAACTGTACAGCGCACATGCAACGTGCGGTAGGTATGCACGGTAACTTCATCACTAAAGTAGGTGACTACTCGACTGGTGCGGGCCAAACCATCATGCCTTACGTACTAGGTTCAACAGAAGTTTACGCACAAGGTACGTCTTGGTCTGAAATTCTAGAGAACTCAGACAACATCATTCTTTGGGCAAACGACCCAGTGAAAAACCTACAAGTAGGTTGGAACTGTGAAACGCACGAGTCATTCAAATACCTAGCGCAACTGAAAGAAAAAGTAGCGAAAGGCGAGATCAATGTTCTTTCTGTAGACCCTGTTAAGAACAAGACTCAACGTTACCTAGAGAACGATCACCTATACATTAACCCGCTAACAGACGTAGCATTCATGCTTGCTGTCGCGCACGTACTGTACAACGAAGATCTATACGACAAGAAGTTCATTGAGACTTACTGTCTAGGTTTCGAAGACTTCATCAAGTACGTACAAGGTGAGACGAAAGATAAAGTTGTTAAGACTCCAGAGTGGGCTGCGCCTATCTGTGGCGTGAAAGCGGACAAGATTCGTGAATTCGCGCGCATGCTAGTGAACGGCCGTACACAGATCCTTATGGGTTGGTGTATCCAGCGTCAAGAGCACGGTGAGCAGCCATACTGGGCAGCAGCAGTAGTTGCAGCAATGGTTGGTCAAATCGGCCTACCTGGCGGTGGTATCTCTTACGGTCACCACTACTCAAGTATCGGTGTACCTTCAACTGGTTTCGCGGGCCCTGGTGGTTTCCCTCGTAACCTAGATACAGGTATGAAACCGAAGTGGGACAACAACGACTTTAACGGTTACAGCCGTACTATCCCAGTTGCACGTTGGATCGACTGTCTTCTAGAGCCAGGTAAAGAGATCAACTACAACGGTGGTAAAGTTAAGCTTCCAGACTTCAAGATGATGGTGATCTCGGGTAACAACCCATGGCACCACCATCAAGATCGTAACCGCATGAAGCAAGCGTTCCAGAAGCTTCAAACGGTTGTGACTATTGAATTTGCTTGGACGGCGACTTGTCGTTTCTCAGACATCGTTCTACCTGCATGTACGCAGTGGGAACGTAACGACATTGACGTATACGGTTCATATTCGAACAAAGGTCTTATCGCGATGCATCGCCTAGTGGACCCATTGTTCCAATCTAAGCCAGACTTCCAAATCATGAGTGAACTGACTCAACGCTTTGGTCGTCGCGACGAGTACACTCGTGGCATGAGCGAGATGGAGTGGATCCGCAGTCTTTACAACGATTGTAAGAAAGCGAACGATGGTAAGTTTGAAATGCCAGAATTTGATGAATTCTGGGAACAAAGCGTACTAGACTTCGGTGAAGGTAAGCCTTGGGTTCGTCATGCGGACTTCCGTAAAGACCCAGAAATCAACCCACTGGGTACGCCTTCTGGCTTTATCGAGATCACTTCTCGTAAGATCGGTCGTTACGGTTACGAACACTGTCAAGAACACCCAATGTGGTTCGAGAAATCAGAACGTTCACACGGTGGTCCTGGCTCTGACAAACACCCGTACTGGCTACAATCTTGCCACCCGGACAAGCGTCTGCACTCTCAGATGTGTGAATCTGAAGATTTCCGTGCTACTTACGCTGTTCAAGGTCGCGAGCCTGTA
This sequence comes from Vibrio owensii, assembly GCF_002021755.1. NCBI lineage: Bacteria > Pseudomonadati > Pseudomonadota > Gammaproteobacteria > Vibrionales > Vibrionaceae > Vibrio > Vibrio owensii. Next base: position 493,106 of record NZ_CP019959.1, on the reverse strand, counting down.
TACATCAACCCAGCAGATGCGAAAGCAAAAGGCATTAAAGACGGTGACTTGGTACGCGTATTTAACGACCGTGGTCAACTTCTTGCTGGTGCGGTTCTAACAGACAGCTACCCACGTGGTGTTGTGCGTATCGAAGAAGGTGCGTGGTACGGTCCTCTAAACGAGAAAGTAGGTGCAATCTGTACTTACGGTGACCCTAACACACTAACTCAAGATATCGGTTCTTCTGAGCTAGCACAGGCGACTTCTGCGAACACATGTATCGTAGACTTCGAGAAATTCACTGGTAAAGTTCCACCAGTGACTTCATTCGGTGGTCCAATCGAAGTTGCTTAATCACAGCACTAAGCTTTAAATGAAATACCAGCCTTCGGGCTGGTATTTTTTTAACCAAAATTTCAGTGAGCACTCTCTCAATACCAAATCTAAGTATCTGCACGACCGCTAGATTCGTGATGCTGATAACGAATTGGGTAGGAGAAGCGGAGGATAATGAGCCAAACTAAACAATAATAATCAAGTGAGTAGATTTTCTATGGCTCAAACCATTCAATTGGCCAATCACACCGAACTAACGGTGCATGATAACGATCTTCTGTTTGAAGTGATGGGCAACCAAATTCATTTTTCGTTTGCAGGGATCCACAACAAAACCTTCACCGATCGTGAAGTCCTGTTTGAAATGCCTTTCCTCTACGAACAAGGTGCAACTGTGTTAGGCGACGGTTTCCAAATGTTGGCGCAGACCAGCGGTACCATTTCTCAACCTGTCGACGTTGGTCGTTGCCCAGATAACAACAACTCTTACCGCATTTACCCTGAGAACTCCCCTAAGCGTTACTACAACTATCTAGCCGTTGAAGACGCTGCAGGTTATACCTTGTTCGGTTTTACCTCTTGTCATCGCTTTGCAGGCTATTTTGAAGTGCAGCAGCATGGTGAGCATTGGGTACTTTCTGCTTCTATCGACGGAGAGCAGACCCAAGTGGCTGATTGGGAGTACAACAAGCTGGAATCTGTTGCAGTATTACGTGGCAATTCTCTCTCTGAGTTATACAAACAGTACAGTGAGATGCTTGCCGAACATCACCCAATCCGTAACGGTGTCACGCAAGATGCGCCAATTGGCTGGTGTTCTTGGTACGCATACTATGCGGATGTGACAGAAAATAACGTGTTGGAAAACGTCGAATGCATGCAAGAAAGCCTAGCCGAGCTTGAATGGGTGCTGCTCGATGACGGTTACCAAGCATTTATGGGGGATTGGCTAACGCCTTCAGATAAGTTTTCTGGCGGTGTGAAAGAGCTCATTCACAACATTCGCGCTAAAGGCAAAAAACCAGCGATTTGGATGGCACCATTCATTGCTCAACCAGAATCAGAGATCTTCCAAAAGCATCCTGATTGGTTTGTGCGTCACCAAGATGGCAGCCTATTGAAAGCAGAAGATGTCACATACGGTGGCTGGCGCTGTACACCTTGGTACATTCTCGATACTTCAAACCCTGAAGTGCAAGATCACCTGACTCATGTGGTTTCTGTCATGCGCCAAGAGTGGGGCGTTGAGCTATTCAAATTAGACGCAAACTACTGGGGCACGTTAAAAGGTAAGCGAAGCCAATCGGGTGTCACCGGTGTAGAAGCCTACCGCATGGGTATGGAAGCGATCGCTAAAGGGGCAGGGGATGCATGGCTGTTAGGCTGTAACGCGCCAATGTGGCCTTCTTTGGGCTTAGTTGATGCAATGCGTGTCTCTGACGACGTAGAGCGCCATAGTCATCGCTTTGAACAAATTGCGAAAGAAACCTTCTTCCGTAGTTGGCAGCATCGTAAGTTATGGCAAATTGACCCTGATTGCGCGACGTTTACTTCATTACCTAACCAAGCAGCCTCGCGTGAAGATTATCAATTCCATCGTAACGTGCTGCTAGCGTGTGGCGGTCTACTGCTTTCTGGTGACCCTCTACCAGAAATCACCCCATTTGCGAGTAAGACGCTAGCGAAATTGATGTTGCGTCAGCGTCGTAATCAGGAATCGGCCAAGTTTACCGCGCTAGGTTTAAACCATGCTTTCCTGCCGCTAACATCTAAAAACGATCTGCACTGCTTGTTTAATTACACCAATGATGAAGCGACAGAGTTTACGCTTACCGCAGACCAGCCTACCGATTGGTACGACTACTGGACAGGAGAGAAGCTCAACCAAGAGCCATGTCAGTTGTTGTTGGTTAGCTTGGATAAAGGCCTCAATGCTAAAGCGATCGTGACAGCTTAACCTTGTGCGCTTCCGAAAAACAAAAGAGCCTCGATTGAGGCTCTTTTTGTATCCATTGCATCTGATTTGAAAGCTAATATTCGAATAGGAAAAAGTAACCGTATCCGACAATCAAGGCTGGTATCGCAGAGTAGATAGTAGCGACAAGCGCAGCTTTAGGAGCCATTGCAATCGCAGGGAACAAGGCATCACCATCATTTGAAATGGCATTAGAAAGCTGTGCTGATAATGGCGCTGCGCCAGAGATATAAAGGCTCGTTACGAGAATTTGCGGGCCACAACCTGGCAATATACCAATAGCCAAACCAATGAGAGGCATCCAGATCCCCCAGTTTGAGAACGTCGCTCCCAAGTCTAAACCCGAGAAATAGGTTGTAAGTTCAAAGGCTAAGAAAGCCAAAATAACCCACGCGCTAACAAAGTTTGTGTCTTGAGCCGCTTTTTGAATCGGGTGCGAGTCGATGATTTTGTCATCTTCAGATACCGTTGATTTGTAATCACCTAGCTCTTTGGTCATCGCCCACAAAAACATACTGACAACTGCAAATGTCGCACCTAACCATTCCATACTGTTTTCTTTGAGGCCAAGTAATTGGTTGGTATCCACTTGGAATGAGCCCAGAACGGCAATGATACTTGCAGGTAGGAGCAGCCATTTCCAGAATGCTCCTTGAAGATTGATAGCACGTTGCTCAACTGGCGTGTGCGTATCACTGTGGCTATTACAGCATTGAGCTTGTGGAACATCTTTTTTTTGCTTTGGGCGCAAGAAGTCATCAGCGTGAAATGCATTCACTACCCACCCAGATATTGCACCTACGACAATGCCTAAAGCAATAACACCAAACCCTGTTGCCGGTTCTGCTGCGAGTAACAAGAAGGCGGCATCACCCATGGTCGAGGTTAATACTGCAACGATAGCACCAAAGCCAACTCGGCCACTGATGAACTGAGTGGTGACAACGATAGCACCACCACAACCAGGCAAAGCTCCAAGGAGTGCAGCAAAGAAAACTTGATGGCTACGAGAGCTGTGGTAAAGCGCAGTGAGTCGATTTGTCTTCGACATGAAGTTCGAAAGGTAATGGTAGATAGCTAAGGTAGCTGCAACGTAACAAGAAACCGCCCAGAAAGAATCAGATAGGGTAGCGACAGTGACTTCTCTTGTGGTTTCACTAGCTAACAGAGCGAGCAATGCGATAGGCAGCAATAGCCTCTTATAGGCCAGACGAAATTGAGTTGGCTGCAGTAGCTGATGCGCCGAGTGGAAAATTTTTGTTGCGTTCATAGTAAGCTCAAATGCAAATAGGAATGATTCTCATTATATGAAAGTGATAATTATTCGCAATAGGCGGTAACAACTTTTCTTCGTGTCAATTTCCCTCAAATCAGGTAAAGTATCGGCCTTTGTGAGCAAACCCGCTTCCAAGGTGTAATTCGTTATGCAATTCACCCTTTTAGGAAGCGCATCAAACTGACTTGAATAGGAAGAAACATGATTCTAGTTGTAGGTCATAAGAACCCAGACAGTGACAGCATCTGTAGTGCACTAGTTGCAACTGAACTTCTACAGGCGCGTGGCGTTGAAGCAATGCCAATCCGCCAAGGCGAAATTAACCGTGAAACTCAGCACATCCTAGAAGTAGCTGGCGCAGAAGTTCCTGAGCTACGTACTTCAGTAGCGGGTGAAACAGTTTGGCTAGTAGACTACTCAGATCTAGCGCAAGCACCAGACGACATCGCAGAAGCTGAAATCGCAGGTATCGTTGACCACCACCGTCTAGGTGACGTGATGACAGTGAACCCAATGGAAGCATGGATCTGGCCTGTTGGTTGTACTAACACAGTACTATTCAACATGTTCAAGATTGAAGGTCACGAGATCAAGCCTCAAATCGCTAAGCTAATGATGTCAGCGATTCTTTCTGACACAGTAGGTTTCGCTTCTCCAACTTGTACTCAAAAAGACAAAGATGCAGTAGCTGAGCTAGCGGCTATCGCAGACGTACAAGATGTTGACGCATTCACTAAAGATCTTCTAATCGCTAAGACAAACATCGAAGGTCTATCTGCGGCTGAGCTTGTTGAAAAAGACCTTAAAGGTTACCCATTCAACGGTCGTGACGTAGTAGTAGGTCAGGTTGAACTTGCGACTCTAGAGCAAGTTGACGGCATGATCGAAGCACTAGAAGCGGATCTAGAAGCTCGTTGTGCGAACGACAACCTAGCATTTGCTGCTGTTATGCTAACAGACATCACTACTGCTCAAACTCGTCTTCTTTACAAAGGTGAGTGGGCTGAGAAGCTTGTTAAGCACGAGAAAGACGGCATGCTAATGATGGAAAACACTCTAAGCCGTAAGAAGCAAGGCTGGCCTTGGCTTCAAACTGAGCTTGTGTAATTTCATTATTACCAACGTATACTTTAAATGCCCGCCAATAGGTGGGCATTTTTCTATGGGAATAGGAGACAAACATGTCTGAAGCATTAACCCAAGAGCAAATTGACACCATCAATCGCTACAACGAAGAACAGCGTTTGAAATACTGTGTGAAGGAAATCGTAGCAAACCGCAAAGTGTGGATTCTGAAAGATGAACACGGCTGCGTAATGCTAAATACAGAAGATGACGATTGTGTGCCTGTGTGGCCAAACGAAGAGTTCGCACAACAGTGGGCGACAGGTGACTGGGAAGAGTGTGAACCAGAAGCTATCTCTTTGAATAAGTGGCACAGCCGTTGGACATCTGGCCTAGAGGACGATGAGTTGTCTGTTGTGGTTTTCCCAAACCAGAACGAAGAAGGCGTAGTTCTATTCCCTGACGAGTTTGATTTCGAGCTTCGTAAACAAGAGAGCCGTCGCTAGTCGCTACAAAGCGTGCTCTCAAATTCAGAGAATAAAAAAGCCTGCGTTGATGCAGGCTTTGTTGTTTCTTGAGGAAGTTTTTTGAGGAAGCGAATACTAGAAACTTACTGCTCGCTCAATTTTTAGTGGTTTGGCGCTTTGTAGAAGTGACTCTCTACCAGTCGTTGAGTAATTGCATGCTCTGGGTTGGTTAAAACTTGGTTTGTCTCACCAAATTCGACCACTTCGCCTTCATGCATCACCATCACTTTATCGGTAATGTGTTTCACGATGCCGATATGTTGAGACACGTAAACAAACGACAGTCCCATCTCTTCTTGTAGCTCCAAGAACAGGTTAATGATTTGAGAGCGCATTGCCATGTCGAGACCGTTTAGTGCCTCATCAGCAACGATGATAGACGGTTGAAGAATCAAAGCACGAGCAAGACACACACGCTGCTTTTGACCCGCTGCCAGCATCTGTGGGTAGAAGTAAGCATGTTCCGGTAACAAACCTACGCGTAGCAAAGTATCCTTCACACGCTTCATTCGTGCATCCGGCGGCATGTTGGTGTTTCGCTTAAGCGGGCCTTCCAAAATACGACCGATCTGAATTCGTGGATTCAAAGAGGTGTTTGGATCTTGGAAAATCATACGAATCAGCTTACAGCGCGTTGAGTAATCTTTGTGTTCTAGGCGTTCACCATTCACGCGAATCTCGCCAGAGCTTGGCTCAACCACACCAGCAAGCATACGTGCTAAGGTTGATTTACCTGAACCGTTTTGACCAATAAAGCCAATGGTTTGACCCGGCTCTAGAGTAAAGCTAACAGGCTTTACCGCTTCCTTGACTGTGCGTTTGAACAGACCTGAGCGCGTGACAAACTGTTTCGATAGGTTATCGACTTCAAGCAACGCACTCATGAATGTTTCTCCGTGTTCAGTGGGAAGTGACAGCTAAATTTGTGATTCTTAATACGCTTAGTGTGTGGAATCTCTACACATTGCCTTTGTGCATAAGGACAACGCGGCCCCAAACGACAACCAATTGGCAAGTGCTGCAAAGGAGGGATGGAACCCGGCAGCGATTGCAGTTTCTGCTTATGAGGGATCCAATCATTAAAGTCTGGCATCGCTTTGAGCAGTGCTGCGGTATACGGGTGTTTTGGTGCCGCAATCAGTTTTTCTGTATCGGCGGATTCAACCGACTGGCCACAGTACATTACCGTAATACGATTCGCCCACTGAGTAATCGTGGTCAAGTCGTGCCCAATCAACACAATCGTGGTGTTGTTAAGCTGATTCATTCGGCTCAACAAACGCAAAATTTGTGACTGAGTAATAGGGTCAAGGTCGTTGGTAGGTTCATCGGCAATCAAGATTTTCGGCTTGGTTGCAATCGCCATTGCGATCATGACTTTTTGACATTCACCGTCCGTCAGTTCGTATGGGTAACTTCCCATCAAACGTTTGTGATCTTTGATACCGACTTTGTGGAGTAGGGCAATCGCCTGCTTCTTACGCCACTTGAATCGCTCCCACCATTTGCCTTCGAAAGAGCGAGAAGGGATCGACTCGATCAACTGACGTCCCACTTCTTCAGAAGGATCCAAACAGGTTGAAGGCTCTTGGAAGATCATCGCGATGTCACGCGCAATCACTCGTCGGCGCTCTTTCGGCGTCAATTGAAGTAAGTCAATGTTGCCAAGGCGCATTCGGTCAGCGGTGACTTTCCAGTTGTCTTTACAAACCCCAACAATTGCTTTGGCGACGAGACTTTTACCTGACCCAGATTCGCCCACTAGACCGCGTATTTCCCCTTCATTTAGGGTAATGCTCATGCGGTCTACAGCTTTCACCAAACCCGATGGTGTTTCAATTTCAATGGTTAAATGTCGAATATCTAATAACGGCATTATTCGATCCCCGCATTGAGCGCTTGGCGTACACCTTCACCCACTAAGTTTAGAACAACAACAGTAAACATAATGGTGAGACCGGGTAGCGTAACCGTCCAAGGTGCGATGTAAATCAGTTCAACAGAGTCACCAAGAATTGCACCCCATTCCGTGCTTGGCGCCTGTGCACCAAGACCAAGGAAACCCAGTGCGGTGATATCAAGAATCGCAACAGAAAGTGCTAGGGTGATTTCTGCCGCGATGACTGTTAACACGTTCGGTAGAATCGAGTTCCAAAGCAAGTAGAAGTCGTTAGCGCCATCCAAACGGGCAGCCATGATGTAATCTTTCTCAACTTCGGTATGCACGGCAATATAAACCGAGCGAATAAAGCGCGGAATCAAAGCCAAACATATCGCCAAAAGAATATTGAATTCCCCAAAGCCCAAAAACGCCACAAAAATGATGGCAAGTAGCAGTGATGGGATTGACATGACGGTATCGAGAAGGTGGTTCAGTGTGCTAGATAAAAGACCTTTGGTCATACCCGCTAACACACCAATCAAGCAACCAATAAGAGCTGCAATTGCTGTGATTGCAACCGCTGCGCCAAACGTCAATTGAGAGCCCATGATAAGACGTGAAAGAATGTCACGACCTAAGTCATCGGTTCCTAAAAAGTAATCAACAGTGCCTGCTGGTGCCCATGATGGCGGAACCAGTAATTCGCCCGATTGCGCTTGCGGATCGTAGGGTGCTAGCAGAGGAGCAAAAATGGTAATCAGTACAACGAAAGCCAAACACCATAAGCCGAACATTGCCAAGCTGTTCGCACGGTAGCTGCGCCAGAAACGTTCGAACTGGGTTGGAATGCGTTCTTCCTGATAAACGTTATTTGTTAGCATACCATTCCTTTCTCACCAGAGGGTTAATCATGGCACCAATCAGATCCGAAAGGATGTTGGCAGTTAAAACAAGGGTTGCTAGAACCATTACACCCGCTTGAATCGAAGCATAATCTTGATTGGAAAGGGCGTCTAACAACCAGCGACCAATGCCAGGCCAGTTGAAGATGGATTCAGTGATGATGGCGAGAGTAATCATGCTCGAAAGTTGAACCCCAACCTTTGGAATGATGGGTGGAATCGCATTACGAAGTACGTGTTGAGTCACGATCTCGCGGTTCGACAAACCTTTGATTCGCGCGGCACGGATGTAGTTTTGGCTCATCACTTCCGCAACCGATGCTCGCATCAAGCCAATGACCTGAGTGGTTGGCGTTAATGCCAAGACCAAACATGGCAGAATCATGTGTTCAATAACACTTTGCAGTGCATGCGCTCGGTATTCACCTTTTGCCATGAACGCATCAATGATGGCGAATCCTGTTACGTGGTCGATTTCATAAAGTAAGTCATAGCGCCCTGCAACTGGGAACACGTGATACTGAAGTGAAAACACCATAATCAGCATGAGAGCAACCCAGAAGATAGGCGCAGAGTAACCTGACATCGACACAAATGAGATACTGGTATCGAGCCATTTACCTTGCTTCATGCCTGCAATGGTACCAAGTGGGATACCGATAAGTAGCGACACTACAAATGCAAAGAAACACAGCTCTAACGTCGCAGGGAAAACGACAGCGAGTTCTTCGTAAATAGGATTGCCATTTTTACTGATGCCGAAGTTAAGCTGAGACAACTCGACTAAATAACTTTGCCAACCCGACCAAAATTCAACGTTTGCCCAGTGGGAAGTGGGATCCAAACGCAGGAGTGAAAAGCCCACTAACGTGAGAATCATCAAAGTGATGACAAACAGATTAAGACGTCTTACGGCGTACCAAAACATTAATGAATTCTCTCAACTCTATCAAAAGGTTGTGCATTGAAAGGGCTCGACTTAAAGCCTTTCAGCGATTTATCGTGAACACGGAATTGAACACCGTGAGCTAGCGGAATCACCGGGAACTCTTCGTTCAATATGTTTTGCGCTTGGCGGTATAAATTCAAACGGTAACGTTGTTGCTCTGTTTCTAACGCAAGATCCAACAAGAAGTCGAAGTCGTCGTTACACCACATTGAAACGTTCAAACCTACGCGCTCAGATTCACAAGAAAGCAGTGGGCGGAAGAAGTTATCCGGATCGCCTGTATCACCAATCCAGCCCGTTAGCAGTAAATCGACATCATTGATGGTTTCTAGCTGAGTACGCTCAAAACGGTCATCGGTCAGAAGTCGTAAATCAACGCCAATATCCGCAAAGTTAGCTTGAATCAGTTCTGCGGTTTTGCGTGGGCTTGGGTTGAATGCGCGTGGTTCTAAAGGCACCCACATTGTTAACTGAAGCCCTTTTTCGTAACCCGCTTCTCGCAATAGGGCTAGGGCGTAGTTACGGTCGTAACGGATTTTTACGCTGTCTTTTTGGTAAGCCCAAGAATTAGGAGGAAGTAGGGTATAGGCTTGAGTACCGGTTCCGTAGTAAACCGAATCAAGAATGTTCTGACGATTGATCGCAAGGTTAAGCGCTTGTCGAACACGAGGATCGCGAAGCGCAGGGTGACCAGTGTTAATCGCAATAAAAGAAACGTTGTTCGCAGGCGTTGCGGTTAACTCAAGGTTTTCCGTTTCTTGAATGATTGGGATCTGGCTAGAAATCGGTGACGCCAAAACATCACATTCATTTCTCAAAAGCTTAGCCAGCGTACCAGTACCGCGGTGAGAAATGTCGAATACCACTTGTTCCATCTTCGCCGGTGACTTCCAGTATTTTGGATGACGTTCCAAGCGAATCAAATCGTTAACTTGATACTCTTTTAGTTGGTAAGGACCAGTACCAATCGGCAACATATCGATTTGTGCTTTTTCATCCTTCTCTGCTAATTGCTGCCCGTATTCGGCAGATAGCAAAACAGCATGGCTAGTGGCTATGTTTGCCAAAAAAGCAAAGTTAGGCTGAGAAAGCACGAACTTAACCGTGTGGTCATCCAGAGCAATCACATCTTTAACGAGGTTTTGGAAATCCAAACCTGCAAACCATGGATAAAAACCACCACCGACGTCGTGAAACGGATGGTCTACATCAATGATTCGCTTAAAGCTGAATACCACATCTTGGGCGTTAAACGGACGAGTTGGTGTGAACCAAGCGGTGTTTTGAAACGCGACGCCTTGTTTTAAGCTAAACGTGTATTCCGTGCCTTCGTCGTTGACAGACCAACTCTCCGCAAGGTTTGCGACGGGTTGGTGAGATTTAGGATCGAGAGTGAGCAGCGTGTCGTACAGCTGAGGACTTAATGCTTCGGCTGTGATGCCGCTGTCAATGAGCTGAGGGTTAAACGTGGTTGGCTTACCTTGCCCACAAAACACAAAGCCATTCTCTCGAATATCATTGTGATCGATTTCGTCACCACATGCGGTGAGTAAGCTAATACCAATAAGGCTCAGCGATAGTCTTATAAAAGCTTTCATAATATGAAATGGTCATTGGACTTTGCTTGTTCCTTCTGCTTTTTGCATCAGGGCTGACAAGCGAAAATGATCCCGCTAATTTATCACCTTTGCCAACTCGCTCCAAACATAAAATCGTTGCGTAGCGAGGTGTTAGATCAAATTACCGTATCATTTCTGGTTGGCGACCTTATTTGCCTCTCAAATTGCTCACTATGTGTGTGATTTGCCGCTGGTTAGGAAACGGCTTGTTTTCCTTAGTATAGTGAGACAACGCTAGAGTGAGAGGGCAGGTGCTATTTATCCTTGACCAACTAAGCCATATTTTCTGACCATGCCTCTTAGCTGGTGGTAACTTAGCCCTAATAGCTCTGCCGCTTGGCGTTGATTAAACTTCGCTTCTTCTAGAGCGCGGTTAAGCAGTTCGATATCTTGGTCTTCTTGCCACTGCTTGTAATCCAGAGGGAAGCGAATCTCGGCTCGCTGTGCCGTTTCTGCAGGTTCTGATTCTTCTTGATTTGCTGTATGGCCTAGCGCGTTATCCCAACCCGCTTCAAATGGGTTAAAGATAAGATGTTCGATCGGATCAGAGTTTAAACCATGACGATAAATCGCACGCTCAATCACGTTCTTTAACTCACGTACGTTGCCCGGCCAAGCGTAATCCAAAAGTGATTGCTGTGCTTCTTCCGTAAAGCCAACAAAGTATTCCAACTGCAATTCACGGCACATCTTGATCGCGTAATGCTCGGCAAGGGAAAGAATGTCTTCCTTTCGCTCTCTCAGTGGTGGAAGCATGATGACGTCAAACGCCAAACGGTCGAGTAAATCTGCGCGGAAGTCGCCTTGTTCCGCCAGTTTTGGTAGATCGGCATTGGTTGCACAAACCAAGCGAACATCAGCAGTCAGTGCGGTATGTCCGCCAACACGTTCGTACTCACCATATTCAATCACGCGTAGAAGTTTTTCTTGAACAAGAAGAGGAGCGGTTGCCAATTCATCGAGAAATAAGGTGCCACCTTCTGCGCGTTCGAAGCGGCCTTTGTGCTTACCTTTAGAGCCAGTAAATGAACCGGATTCGTGGCCAAACAGTTCTGAATCAATCAGACCTTCGCTTAATGTCGCACAGTTTAGAGAAAGCAGTGGCTTATCCCAACGCTTTGATAAATAGTGTAAACGTTGCGCGATGAGTTCTTTACCTGTACCTCGTTCCCCAATGATGAGAACAGGACGTTCAATCGGCGCAAGTTGTGATACTTTATCTAGTACGGCGAGAAAAGCGGGCGATTCACCAATGAGGTTCTGCTTCATAAAATCCTTCTTATTTTCTATCTAGCCACGATTTACAGTATTGGAGTTGGTGAAATTTACCAACAGTTGGTAAAAACCATCATAGCATAACGGAGTGTAACGACAACAAAATGCGTAAAGTACTGTTTATTAAAGAAAATAAAAGTTGGCACGCTACTTGTTATATCTAAAGGGAGACACAAGGTGAATCACCACCTTGTCGAGTTTAAATAGGAAAAAAGAGGAGTTCCGTTATGGGTATTTTTTCTCGTTTTGCAGACATCGTTAACTCAAACATCAGTGCATTGCTAGACAAGGCGGAAGATCCTGAAAAAATGATCCGTCTTATCATCCAAGAAATGGAAGACACGCTTGTAGAAGTGCGTACTAACTCGGCTAAAGCGATTGCAGACAAAAAAGAGTTGGCTCGCAAAGTTGAAGCTTTAGAAGAGCAAATCACGGAGTGGGGTCAGAAAGCAAGCCTAGCTCTAGTGAAAGAGCGTGAAGATTTGGCACGTGCTGCTCTGATTGAAAAGCAAAAGCTGGAGCAAGTGATTAAAGGTCTTCACACTGAACAAACGCTAGTCGAAGAAACCATTGAAAAACTGACTGGCGAAATCGGTAAGTTAGAAGCAAAAATCACAGAAACTCGTGCGAAGCAGCAAGCGCTAGCGATTCGTAACCAAACTGCATCGAACCGTCGTGATGTACAAAAGCAGCTTCATGCAGGTCGTACAAACGAAGCGATGGCAAAGTTCGAGCAATACTCTCGTAAGATTGACGAGATGGAAGCGGAAGCGGATCTATACGCGAAAACGGGTAATGCAAAGTCGCTAGACCAAGAGTTTGCTGAGCTACAAGCACAAGACGAAATTGAAAAAGAGTTGGCAAAACTGAAAGAACAGATGTCATCGAACGATAAATAAGAAAGGAGCCATTTATGTCGACATTTTTTATTACTGGACCATTGATTGTCTTTTTAATCTTTGTCGCTCCACTATGGCTCTTCTTACACTATCGCAGCAAACGCAAAGCAGATAGTGCACTGTCGAGCCAAGATCTAGAGCGCCTTCAGGTACTGTCTGAAAAAGCGGAAGCGATGCAGTCTCGAGTTGAAACATTAGAGCGTATCCTAGACTCGGAGTCCCCAACATGGAGACGAAAGTATGAATAGACGAGAACTGTATCGTGACCCGGTAAACGGCAAAATCTCCGGTGTGTGTGCCGGAGTCGCAAACTACTTTGGCGCGGAAGTTTGGTTGATTCGTATCGTCGTGATCTCCGCAGCCTTGCTAGGCGGTACTTTTTTAGTCTTGTTGGCTTACATTGCAATGACCTTCATGCTAGAGAAGCAACCAATGACTTATACCGAGAACATTAAGTCACGCGAAAAACATACGTTGAAGAGCAAACCGTGGCAAAAAGGACAGAGTCCAGATCAGCTGTTAAGCGTGCTGGAAAATGACTTTAACCGTCTCGATGGAAAAATTCGCAACATGGAAGCGTATGTCACTTCTGACACTTATCGCGTAAACAGAGAGTTTAATAAGCTCTAGTGATTAGTTACTAATTTATTGATAAAGCAGGCTTCGGCCTGCTTTATTTTTGTCTCAAATTGCTATTTTTAAAGAAATTTTTTGCTCTGATGCTCTAGAAGAACACCATAAATTCATCTACTTTAAAAGGAATGGATCTTAAATGGATGAATTAACATGAGAAAAGCGCTCATTCCAATCGCTGTCATGACGGTTCTCTCTGGGTGTGGAAAAGAGCTGCCACCAGTCCCTGAACCCGAATCTCGGCCCGCCAAACTCTTCACGGTCTCTGTAGGCAATGCTCAGTTTGAACGACATTTTCCTGCCACCACAGAAGCCGGCGACCGAGCAGTACTCGCATTCCGTGTGCCTGGTTTGCTTCAGTCGATTGAAGTCAATGCGGGGCAGATGGTCAACAAAGGCGATGTGCTTGCCGTACTCAACCCTGACGAGTATTCACTGCTCGAAAAACAAGCCCGTGCGAATTACACCCTAGCGGATGTTCAATACGAACGTTCGAAAAAGCTTCGCAAAGAACAAGTGGTGTCTGAGCAAGACTTTGATGCAGCGAAAGCTAATCATAATTCTGCAAAAGCACAGTGGAATCAGGCTAAAGCAAACCTGAGATACACCAAGCTTGTTGCCCCTTACGATGGCACCATTTCTTACCTGCCAGCGGAAAACCATGAATACGTGGCGGCAAAAGAAGGCGTCATGAACATTCAAACCAACCAAGTGATGAAGGTGTTATTCCAATTGCCAGATCACTTGTTGAGTAAGTTTACGCAAGGTGCCAACGCGCATGCGTCAATGACGTTTGATGCGTTCCCAGAGCGTTCTTTTGAATTGACCTTCCAAGAAATTGATACCGAAGCCGATCCTAAAACGGGCAGTTACAAAGTCACCATGGTGATGGCGCGCCCAGAAGGGGTGGGTATCTTACCGGGTATGTCTGGCAATGTGCATTTGGTGTCTGAAAATGCAGGTGCAACAAGAATTCCGAATTCAGCATTGTTTACTGAGAACGATAAAACGTGTGTTTGGCGTGTGAATGACCAAGGCATCGTTGAGAAAGTGACGGTAACGCTGAACGAGAAACAGCAGATTGCGTCCGGCCTAGAAGACGGTGACCAAATCATTATCTCTGGCGTCAACGTGATTGAGCCTGGCATTAAAGTGCGTGAGTGGGTTAAGGAGCGAGGACTGTAGTATGAAAGGAATCTTAGCTTTAACCACACTTTGCTCGGCAATGTTATTGGCGGGTTGTGGTGACAAAGGGCCGGAGCGAGAACTTGAAACGCCGCGCGTTCGAGTGGCTTCTCTGGAAGGTAAGAAGGTGGACGATAACCTTTATTTTCCTGCTGTCGCCAATGCTGCTGACCGTTCACACTTAAGCTTCCGTGTTGCGGGCGAGGTCAGTCGAGTCTTGGTCAAAGAAGGTGATAAGGTCACAAAAGGTGATGTTATTGCGACGCTAGACCCTACCGATTACAAGCTTGATGTTGATAACGCATCGGCGCGTTTTTCTGTGGTTGACAGCCAATACCGCCGTTCAGCCCCTCTAGTGAAAAAAGGCCTATTGGCAAAATCACAATTTGATGAGATCGCAGCACAGCGTCAAATTGCGCTTGCTGAACTCGAATTAGCCAAGCTTCGTTTGTCGTTTACAGAGCTAAAAGCACCGGTTGATGGTGTTATCTCGCGCGTAAACGTCGACCAGTTTGAGAACATTCAAGTTGGCCAGTACATCGTGAACATTCACAGTGTGGATCGCGTCGAAGTACTGATTCAGCTTCCTGACCGTTTATACGTTAATCAGCCTCCGACTGAAGAACATCTGACGGGAATCAATGCCGTGGTTCGTGTTCCAAGCGGCAATGAATACAACGCTCAAATCAAAGAGTTCACCACAGAGCCAGATCCTAATACTGGCACCTTTACGGTGACGCTGTCTCTGCCTATGCCAGAAAACGAATACATTCTTGATGGTATGGCGGTGGATGTCACTTCTAAAGATGAAAAGACAGGTCTAGACCTCAACATCGGTATCAACGTGCCAATCGAAGCCATCTTTAATGCCGATGGTGATGATTTGGATCGTGAAAACAAATTTGTTTGGGTCTTGAATGACGACAATACCGTAACTCGCAAGCAAGTGCGTGCTGGTAAAGCGTCACAAACCTCGGTTCAAATCCTTGATGGCTTAGAGCTTGACGACAAAGTGGTTGTCGCTGGTGTATCCCGATTAAGAGATGGCATGAAAGTGGAAGTGGTTAAGCAGGAGGCAACTCAATGAGTGAACAAAATAACGTTGCGCCTCAAAAAGATGATGATGAAAACGTAACGGGCATCGCGGCGTATTTCATTCGTAACCGTGTAATCAGTTGGATGGTATCGCTGATCTTCTTAATCGGTGGTATCTCTGCGTTCTTTGGCCTAGGTCGCCTTGAAGACCCGGCTTTTACCATCAAAGACGCAATGGTCGTCACTTCTTATCCTGGCGCGACGCCGCAACAGGTCGAAGAAGAGGTAACCTATCCAATCGAAAAAGCGATTCAGCAATTAACCTATGTGGATGAGGTTAACTCCATTTCCAGCCGCGGTTTATCGCAAATTACTGTGACCATGAAAAACAACTATGGTCCGGATGACTTACCGCAGATTTGGGATGAGTTACGCCGTAAAGTCAACGATCTAAAAGGCACGTTACCGCCGGGAGTTAATGATCCATCGGTCATTGATGACTTTGGTGATGTATACGGTATCTTGTTGGCCGTAACTGGTGACGGTTACAGCTACAAAGAACTGCTCGACTATGTGGACTATTTGAGACGTGAGCTCGAATTAGTCGACGGGGTGAGCAAGGTTTCTGTATCTGGCCAACAGCAAGAGCAAGTCTTCATTGAGATTTCGATGAAGAAGCTAAGCAGCCTAGGTCTATCTCCGAACACGGTATTTAACCTACTATCGACCCAAAACGTTGTTTCCGACGCAGGTGCGATCCGAATTGGTGATGAGTACATTCGTATTCAACCAACCGGTGAGTTCCAGAGCGTTGACGAGCTCGGTGATTTGCTACTGACAGAGTCGGGCGCGCAAGGTCTGATCTTCTTGAAAGACGTAGCGGAGATCAAACGTGGTTATGTCGACGTTCCAACCAACATCATTAACTACAATGGTGAGTTGGCGCTCAACATGGGTATTTCGTTTGCCCAAGGTGTTAACGTAGTTGAAGTGGGCAAAGCGTTTGACCGCCGAGTGGCGGAACTTAAATACCAACAGCCGGTTGGTGTTGAAATCTCAGAAATCTATAACCAGCCAAAAGAAGTAGATAAGTCGGTAAGTGGTTTCGTTGTCAGCTTGGCGCAAGCGGTGGGTATCGTAATTGTCGTTCTGCTCTTCTTTATGGGTTTACGATCGGGTCTTCTCATTGGTCTGATCCTATTGCTAACGGTATTAGGAACCTTCATCTTTATGAAGTACTTTGCCATCGACTTACAGCGGATCTCTTTGGGTGCTCTGGTTATCGCACTGGGTATGCTGGTGGATAACGCCATCGTGGTCGTGGAAGGGATACTCATAGGTACCCAGAAAGGACGAACGAGACTTCAAGCGGCCACAGACATCGTAACGCAAACTAAATGGCCGCTGTTAGGTGCAACTGTGATTGCAGTTACGGCTTTTGCTCCAATCGGTCTGTCAGAAGACTCGACGGGTGAGTACTGTGGTACCTTGTTTACTGTACTACTTATCTCTCTGATGTTGAGTTGGTTTACTGCGATCTCGCTAACGCCATTCTTTGCTGACATCTTCTTTAAAGGTCAGAAAATCAAGAGTGGTGAAGGGGAAGACAACGACCCTTACAACGGCATCATCTTTGTGGTGTACAAAAAGTTCTTAAACTTCTGTATGCGCCGAGCATGGTTTACGGTTGTTGTTTTGGTGGCAGGTCTTGCGGCAAGTGTGTACGGCTTTACGCATGTTAAACAAGCCTTCTTCCCATCATCAACCACTCCTATCTTCCAATTAGACGTTTGGTTGCCTGAAGGTACAGACATTCGTGCGACAAACGACAAACTGAAAGAGCTGGAAGGTTGGCTAGCTAAGCAAGATCACGTTGAGCACATTACTACTACTGCGGGTAAAGGCTTACAACGCTTCATGCTGACTTACTCACCAGAGAAGAGTTACGCAGCCTACGGTGAAATCACGACGCGTGTAGAAAACTACGAAGCGTTGGCACCACTGATGGACCGCTTTAGAGATCACATCAAAACCAACTACCCAGAAATCAACTACAAGTTGAAGCAAATTGAATTGGGTCCTGGTGGCGGTGCGAAGATTGAAGCGCGTGTTATCGGTTCAGATCCAACTGTACTTCGTACTATCGCAGCGCAAGTGATGGACGTGATGTATGCCGATCCTGGCGCGACCAACATTCGTCATGACTGGCGTGAACGTACTCAAGTGCTAGAGCCTCAATTTAACGAGAGCCAAGCACGTCGTTACGGTATCACTAAGTCTGATGTGGATGACTTCCTATCTATGTCGTTCTCAGGTATGAATATCGGTTTATACCGCGATGGCACAACGCTGATGCCAATCGTAGCTCGCCTTCCTGAAGATGAGCGTATCGACATTCGTAACATCGAAGGCATGAAGATCTGGAGCCCTGCGCAGAGTGAGTTTATCCCGCTACAGCAAGTGACGATGGGTTACGACATGCGTTGGGAAGACCCAATCATCGTTCGTAAAAACCGTAAGCGCATGCTAACGGTGATGGCTGATCCAGATATCTTGGGTGAAGAGACGGCGGCAACATTGCAAGCTCGTCTACAACCACAGATCGAAGCGATCGAAATGCCACCAGGTTACTCACTAGAGTGGGGTGGTGAATATGAGTCATCAGGCGATGCGAAGGCGTCATTGTTCACAACGATGCCAATGGGTTACCTGTTCATGTTCTTGATCACCATCTTCTTGTTCAACTCGATTAAGGAGCCGCTGATTGTTTGGTTGACGGTGCCTCTGGCATTGATCGGTGTAACAACCGGTCTGCTCGCCTTGAACACGCCGTTTGGCTTTATGGCGTTGCTTGGTTTCTTGAGTCTGTCGGGCATGGTATTGAAAAACGGTATCGTACTGCTTGACCAGATTGAGATTGAGATGAAATCAGGTAAAGATGCGTACGACGCAGTTGTGGATGCAGCGGTAAGTCGTGTGCGCCCAGTATGTATGGCGGCAATCACTACCATTCTTGGTATGATTCCTCTACTACCGGATATCTTCTTTAAACCAATGGCTGTAACCATCATGTTTGGTTTGGGTTTTGCGACTGTACTGACACTAATTGTTGTGCCAGTGTTGTATCGTCTATTCCACAAGGTGGCAGTGCCAAAGTAACGACTGAGTTTTAAGAACGTTCTAAAGCGCCTCTGGCTGACCGTCAGGGGCGTTTTTATAAGGATTAAATATGGAACAGAATACGTGTGCATGGGCAATGAACCATCCACTTGAACGAGAATATCACGATGCAGAATGGGGCATCCCTGTGCATGATGATACCGTGTTGTTTGAGTTCATCACGTTAGAAGGCGCGCAAGCTGGCTTGAGTTGGATTACGATTCTGAAAAAGCGAGAAGGCTATCGTGAAGCGTTTGAGCACTATGACCTAGATAAGTTAATTCAACGCGATGAAGAGCGCACAGAGTTCATTGTTGAGAACTTCGACGTGGTTAAGCATCGCGGTAAAATCAATTCGGTATTTAGCAATGCTAAAGCGGCCAAGCAACTGATAGAAGAATACGGAAGCCTTTCCGCTGCGCTATGGCAATTTGTTGATGGCAAACCAATTGTGAATCACTGGACAGACATGAGCCAAGTGCCAATATCGACAGAGCAGTCCAAAGCGATGAGCAAATTCCTTAAAAAGAAAGGCTTTAAGTTTGTGGGCGAGACGATTTGCTACGCCTTCATGCAAGCAGTAGGCATGGTCGATGACCATATTGTTGGTTGTCCAAAGAAGCCTAACTAAATATCGAATTAGTTGTTCGCTTCACTATCATGAATTCTTTCTAAAGCTTCGACGCGACGCCATTGGTTTTGCTCGAAGCTTTGTTCTCTTAATCTTGCGATTTCTGTTTTCTTTTCTTCTTCACCGAGGAAATCATTGTTGATGATCTCCGCTCGTTTCTCTAAATAATCGTTGAGTGATGCATTAAACGAGGCTCGTTTTTCGTCCAAAGCGTGTAGTCGTTCGGCGCCTTCTTCGCCCACCAAATCAACACGAGCCAAATACTTCTCTTGTGCAGACATTTCTGAGGTTTGATTTAGTTCAATCACTAGCGCGTTGTTGCGCTCACTTTGCTGAATATACTCAGGTTGAGAGGCAAGATTTTCTTCGAGCATTTGTTGTTGAGAATCCGCGTCTAATTGGGTTTCTCGAATGGCGAGTTTGTCTATTGCTAACTGACGTAAGCGATTTTCTTCATCGAAAAGTTGAGCAATTTGTTCGTCAGTAAAAAAATCGCTCTGCATCGACAAGATGGCGTTGTTCAGTTGTTTCAATTCCATCAATGACAGTGAATTTCCTTCGAACGGTTCTAGCTTGGATAACGCTTCTTTGTAGGCGAGGTAAGTTTCAAACAGTTCAGCGTTGATACCCAGTGAATTTGATTGCGATTCGCCAGCTTTTACGTTGGCTTTGATTTCTTCAAGGCTTTGTTCCCCAAGACTGCTCAATGAGTACTCAAAGAAGTCTTTCTGAGAGGAAAGATCAACTGTAGTGTCTTTTTGTGAATGCGCCTTTATTGGTTGCGCTGACTGGGGGTGATACAAATAAACCGCTCCTACACTAATGAGTGATACAACGGACACAATGACAAGAGCGGCTTTCTTCATGATAAGTTCCTTTTTATAGACCTTGCAGTTTCAAGCGATTTGCATGTTGGCGATACAGTGTGACTGGGTCAGTTTCGAATAAGTGATGAATGCCAAGTAATCCGTTGATTTCATCCAGATGATTCATCTTATAGTTGTCACGAATCACCTTACCTAGGTGAGTACTGCATGCTCCAACAAGGCCATCGTTCGGACCATCAAATGCCAAGCCTAATACGACCATTGCGCCGTCAGTAGGGTCAAACAGATTGGTAAAGTTTGAAGCGCCCGTCCATGAGTAGTAATACACGCCATTGGATGCCAATAAATCACCATCTCCGCATTCACTGGTTGGGATGCCTTCCGGATAATATTGGTTGAACGCCAGAGAGCCTTCGGTTGTTAGAGCTTCTAAAGAGGCTAATGGATCTTGGTCGAGGTCTGTGCCATCAGAAAGTAGGTTAATCAG
Source organism: Vibrio owensii (assembly GCF_002021755.1). Classification (NCBI taxonomy): domain Bacteria; kingdom Pseudomonadati; phylum Pseudomonadota; class Gammaproteobacteria; order Vibrionales; family Vibrionaceae; genus Vibrio; species Vibrio owensii. The sequence goes on along the minus strand of NZ_CP019959.1, from coordinate 472,462 downwards.
TGTCACGAGCCCTTCTGTCAACTTCACGGCCACGCCTTCACTGATAGAGCCTTCAGGCACCGTACCGCGCACAATATCTGCAACTTTAGAACCCTTATTTACCCCTCCGATACTGGTAACGGATGCCACTAAGTCTGGACGTATGGAGGCAACATAACGTGTTGTTGGGCCACCGTGACTGTGTCCAATCAAGTTGACCTTCTGTGCGCCTGTTGCAGCAAGCAGCGTTTCAACCTGTGCCAAAAGCTGCTCACCGCGAGCTTCACTGCTGTTGGTCGCAGACACTTGGGCAACATAAACCGTTGCGCCATCTTTGGTCAGAGAGTGTGGGATGCCATAGAAGTAATCGACACCGGCTAAGGTATCAAAGCCAAACAATCCATGAACGAGAACGATGGGATACTTAGTCTCCGTGTAACCACTGGCGTTGGCAGATGCAAAGGGTAGGGTGCTTAAAACGAAAAGCATTGTTGTTATGAATCTGAGTTTCAAAACTATCTCCTTGTGGTATGACCTCTTATGAGTTTTATAAAATAGGAGATAAATTTTGCGGTTGAGAAGTTCGTCTGTGGCACATTGTTTTAATCTGTGATTACTCAAAAGAAAATCAACAGATTCAATTAACATTGGATTGATGAATATTAGAATGTTAGTTAATTCTAATTAAGACAATGAGTTAGTAACTCTATAATGAGTGGCAAAAAATAGCCTCGCAGTACGAGGCTATTTAATAGTTGTTCTGAATGCTTATAATGAGGCTTCTTTTTCTAGTACGAGTGCGTTGTATCGCTCGAAGCCAGCTTCAAGATCGGCAATGAGATCTTCAACATCTTCAAGGCCGATGTGCAGGCGGACAAGTGTACCTTCGAAGTTCGGATTCGCCACTGTACGCAAGCTGTTAAAGCTCTTTGGTTCGTTAGCTAAAATCAAACTCTCAAAACCACCCCATGAATAACCCATGCTGAAGTGCTTCATGCCATCCAATAATGCTGTGGTTGCTTTCGGGTACGAGCTTTTCAATACAAATGAGAACAAGCCATTACCACCGGTAAAGTCGCGCTTAAAGAACTCATGACCAGGGCAGCTTTCTAGGGCAGGGTGACGAACGTGATCGACTTCAGGGCGGCTTGCCAACCACTGTGCGACTTTCAGGCTGTTCTCTGCATGCTGGCGCAAGCGAACATCCAAAGTACGAATACCGCGCAGACCAAGGTATGCATCATCAGGAGAAACGCATTGTCCCATAAGGTAGCTTTGTTCGCGCAACTGATCCCAGTATTTCTCAGACGCAACCGCCGTACCCAGCATTACATCTGAGTGACCAACAATGTACTTGGTTGCTGCTTGGATAGAGATATCAACGCCGTGCTCGAATGGTGAGAAGTTCACACCAGCGCCCCAAGTGTTGTCCAACATGACGATGATGTCTCGCTCATGGGCAATGTTCGCCATCGTTGGGACATCCATCACTTCCATGGTGATCGAGCCAGGAGACTCTAGGAAAAGGATTTTGGTATTCGGTTGAATAAGCTCACGAATACCTTCACCGATCATAGGATCAAAGTAAGTTGTCTCGACACCCATCTTCTTCATGATGGTGTCGCAGAAGTCGCGAGTAGGCTCGTAACAGGTATCCACCATTAAGATGTGATCGCCCGTTTCAACAAAAGACAGGATGGCATTAGAAATCGCAGCAGTACCACATGGGTATAGGGAACAACCCGCACCGCCTTCGATCTCAACCATGGCATCTTGGAAAGCAAAGTGTGTATTCGTGCCACGGCGTCCGTAGAAGAGTGTTTTATTTGTACGGTTGATCATTGCTTGGTTCTTTTCAGCAACCGTATCAAAAACGATGGTTGAAGCGCGCTGTACTGGTGGGTTTACCACGCCATTAGTCCATTTCTTGTCTCGACCTGCGGTAACGAATTTGGTCTTTTTGCCTTCTGACATAAAAATTCCCTGTCTAAATTACGATTTTCAATATTTAAAACACGGACCAAGGGTGGTTTGCAAGGGAAAAATGGAAATGACAGGACTTGTCAGAGCATCATGTGAAAATGAGGAGTAGAAAGGGGGATAAAGAAAACCGACAGCGTGAATCTGTCGGTTTTGTATGGATTTATCGGTTTTAATCTATTTATTACAGTAATGGGTTAAATAAATAGAAAACACGCTCTAGGAATCGAGAAAAAATGCTGCGCTTTTCCCACTCGACTTTATCAACCGTATGAGACTGACTGATGTAAGTATCCTGTAGCCATGACATTTGTCTTGTGAACTCTTCGTCGTCTACCGCAAGCGTTACTTCAAAGTTCAGCCACAAGCTTCGCATGTCCATGTTGACCGTACCAACCAAACAAAACTGTTGGTCAATCACCACCGATTTCGTGTGTAGCAAACCGCCATAAAATTCATAGATTTTGACGCCTGCAGCAAGTAACTCACTGTAAAACGCACGTGAGGCCCACTGAACCATCATTGAATCGTTCTTATGCGGAATGATCAGCTCCACTTCAATACCGCGTTGTGCGGTCATTTTAAGCGTTTCCAATAAGTCTGTGCTCGGCACAAAGTAAGGCGTTGTGATTCTGACAGAGCGGTTCGCTTGGTTAATTGCCAGCGTCAGTACTTGGTAAATCAAGTACTCTGGCATCCCCGGACCAGATGGAACCACCTGAATTGGATGTTGAAACTTATCGCTGTTGTCAATACGGCACTCTGGGTGCTTTGGAAACTGACGTTCGCCAGTCTCTACTTCCCAATCCCAACAATGGATAGCACTTAATACGTTTACCGTTGGTCCTGTAACACGCACCATGATATCGATCCATTGGCCCACGCCACTGTTCTGTTTAAAGAAAGCAGGATCAACCAAGTTCATAGAACCTGTATAGGCTATTTCGTCATCAATCACGATGATCTTACGATGCTGACGCAAATCTAATCGGCGAAGGAAGATACGCCACATCTTTACTTCTAATGCCTGCACCACATCGATGCCTGCATCTTTCATCATCTTGTACCAAGGGCTACGGAAGAAGCGAGGGCTACCGGCTGAGTCGAGCAGCAGTTTAACATCCACGCCACGCTTCGCAGCTTGAATCAATGCAGAAGCGACAGAGTCGGCCAAACCGCCCGGATGCCAAATGTAGAACACCATTCGAATGCTGTGTTGCGCGTTTTCGATATCTTCAATGATTGAATGGAGAATCTCATCCGGCGATTGTTGAAGTGAAAGCGTGTTACCACTCAGTGCAGGGAGGCCAAGACGGTTGTTACATAACTCATCGATACGATAGATGTGACGGCCCATGGCTTCTGGAACATGCGCGTTACAATCATTTAACTGAGTGAACCATTGTTGGAACGGTGTGAACATGACTTTGGCACGTTCTGCACGTTTTCTGCCAAGGTTGAGCTCACCAAACAGGAAGTAACAGGCAACACCAAGCACTGGCAGGATGTAGATGATCATGAGCCATGCGAGAGAAACGCTGACAGCGCGACGTTTTAATACGACACGAATAGTAACACCAGCGACTAGGAACCAATAAAGTCCGATGCTGGCTAGGGTGAGAAAGTGATAGAACTTGTCCATATACGCCAAAAGTAATAAGCCCAATATGGATATTAAGCGTAAATGGCGGAACGGGAAACTATTTTCATACCATCACGGATAAGTGATTTTGTGTTGTGAAATGAATTTTATAACGGGGGTTTGTGTTACTGAGGTGTGAAAAGTTGGATGAAACTTTAACTTTTGCGCAAAAAAGCAGCATTTAGCGTGAACAATGATACATTTGTGCGATAAATGTGCTGATCGGGGTTCCAATTTTAAATTGAAACTGCTTTACTTGCCATACATAGAGCGTCATACAAACATCTTATAAAGTGTACATTATTTTTTACACGAACATATTCTAGACGCCTATCTCTATGCAAACACAACAATACATTTTGGAGAAAAAGCGTGGCTACAAATACAGCAGCACCACGTGATACGTGGGGGTCTAAACTAGGCTTCGTAATGGCAGCAGCGGGTTCCGCTGTCGGTTTAGGCAATATATGGAAATTCCCTTACACAGCTGGTGAGAGCGGCGGCGGTGCGTTCGTTGCAATCTACCTTCTATTTGTTATTTTTATCGGCTTTAGCGTAATGCTTACTGAATTCGCTATTGGTCGTAAGACAGGTCTTTCAGCAGTAGGTGCTTTCAAATCTACTGACCGTCGTTGGACATTTACGGGTGTTATCGGCGTACTAAGTGGTCTACTTATCATGGGTTTCTACCCTGTAGTAGGTGGCTGGGCGCTAGCGTACATCTTTAAAGTAGGTGGTGGTCTACTAAGTGCTCCTGAAGCCATCGGTGACAGCTTCGGCGGATTCATTTCTGATCCAGTTCAACCGCTAATGTGGATGGGTATTTACCTGTTCCTAAACATCGTTATCGTAATGAAAGGTATTTCAGGCGGTATCGAGAAAGCGGGTAAAATCCTAATGCCTCTTCTATTCCTTATCCTGATCGTTGTATCAGTGAAAGGTCTGATGCTACCGGGCGCAATGGCAGGTCTTGAGTTCTTATTCATGCCAGACTTCTCGAAAGTAGACAGCAATGTCGTTCTAGCGGCGCTAGGTCAGGCATTCTTCTCTCTAAGTCTAGGTATGGGTTGTATGATGACTTACGGTTCTTACCTGAAGAAGAAAGAGAACCTAGTTCAAACAACCGGTATGGTTACGGCAATGGACACGGGTGTTGCAATCCTAGCGGGTGTAGCAATGTTCCCAGCAATGTTCGCATTCGGTATGGAGCCAGCAGCAGGTCCAGGTCTAGTATTCGTAGTTGTACCTCAACTGTTTGCTGAAATGGGCGGCGTAATTGGTCTTCTATTTGCTCTAATGTTCTTCATTGGTTTAACAGTAGCAGCACTGACGTCTTCAGTATCTCTACTAGAGGTTGTGGTTTCTTACCTAATCGATGAGAAAGGTCTGAAGCGTTCAACAGCGGTTATTTCTGCAAGTGTTGTAATGGCGACATTATGTGTGTTCGCATCGCTATCACTGGGTGGTGTTGGTCCAACACTATTCGGCACGGGCGCATTTGATATCTTCGACCTACTAACGGATAAGATCTTCCTAGCAGTTGGCGGTATGTTGGTATGTATCTTCGCAGGCTGGCGTCTAAACCGTGCTGACCTAGAGAAAGAAATTACTAACGACGGTAAAGTATCTTTCCCACTGTTTGGTCTATGGTACAACCTAGTTAAATACGTAATCCCAGTTGCTATCGCAATCGTAGCCTTCATGGGTATCAAGTCTGGTTTCGACAGCGGTAAAGGCGAAATCATGCTACTAGGTATTGGTATCATCGCAGTCGCTGGTATCTTCTCTAGAAAGCTATAAATATCTAGATTAAACAAACGATAGAAAGCGGGAGTCTTAACAGGCTCCCGCTTTTTTATATTTATCATTTATAAGAATGACTTAATTCATATTAATTATGGGTATTAATTGTGAGATCACTCGCAAAGAGATTTAGATCACAAAAAAATGTATTAAAGTTGCAGTTGTTCGTTCCGATAATCCTTACAAAGCATGTGTAAATGTGTGGATAAACCAAGTTAAAAAATAGAAGACAAGGGTAAGGAAGGTTATTAGTGACAATGTCTGTTCGTAAAAAACTGTACGCGAGTTTCGGTGCCATTTTGGCAATCATGTTAGTGATGATAGGGATTATTACATTAGAAGTGTTGAACTCGCACAAAGTAGCTGATGAGGTGAGAACGGACGATGTTCCTGAAACCGTTAACTACTTAATCTTGATTGATGAAGCAGGTGACGTGTACCGCGATGCTTTAGGTAGCATCGTTAATGTTGCGGGTGCTCAAGCGGATTACCAATCCAATAAGCTAGAGTTCGCAGCCGCAATTGAAGAAGTGAAGCGTCTTGAGACGGTTGGTGGGGAAGATTACCGTAACATCGAGAAGATGGAACGTTACATGGCGAACTTCACCCAAGATTTTGAATCTCAGGTGCTAACCAACCTTGGTTTAGAAAATGTTGAAGAGAACGTTGCGCGCCTTCGCTCTCTTTATGACGCTAACCTAGCGCCGATTGAATCTATCCTTGATGCAGCATCAACGGATGGTCGCCAAAGTACCAGTGAAGCGCTACTGGATCTTTCTGATTCATTTAACAGCATTGAGCTGACGATTTATGTACTTGGCTCGATTGCGCTTATTGCAACCGCGGTTATTGCGTACTTGTTGTCTAACTCGATTACTCTTCGTTTGAGTAAGTTGGATGAGCTGGCGCAACGTGTGGCGGAAGGTGATTTAACGGTAGAACCGATTGAAGATAAATCGGGTGACGAGTTGGCTAACCTAGCCACCTCTTTGAACAAGATGCAGGCGTCTTTGACCAGTCTTATTGGTTCGATTTCGCTCGTGTCAGAAGAAGTGAAGTCTGTTACCGGTGAACTGTCTGTTGTGAGCCAAGATATTGTGTCGGGTGCAAGCAGCCAATCTGACAAAGCAAACTTGATTGCGACTGCGGCAGAAGAGTTGAGCTTGACCATTTCTCAAGTTGCCGAGCAAGGTGCTGCGACGTTTGAAGAAGCACGCAAGTCGGAATCAACTGCTGAGCAAGGTCGCACCGTGATTGTTGAGATGGTGGAAAGCATTCAGCAAGTATCACAGCAAATGTCGGATATGTCGGTGCAGATGAACAGCCTAGGCTCTCATGGTGAGAAGATCGGCGCGGTTATCAAAGTGATTGAAGACATTGCCGAGCAGACAAACTTGTTGGCATTGAACGCGGCGATTGAAGCGGCGCGTGCAGGTGAATTTGGTCGTGGTTTTGCTGTGGTTGCAGATGAAGTACGCGCACTGGCTGAACGCACAACGAAAGCAACACAAGAGGTTGGTGAGATCATTCAAGCGATTCAAGTCGGTACTCAAGAGGCCGTGACTTACACGGAAGATGGCTGTCGTTTGGTTGAAATTGGCGTGAGTCAAAGCTCGGGAGCGGTGAACTCATTGGAAGAAATCGTTTCTGGTGCGGCACACGTCCAAAGTATGGTGAACTCAATCGCGACGGCAGCGGAAGAGCAAACTGCAGTGACGAAAGAAATTGCGGCTGACATTACCTCGATCAGCGATATCTCAAACCGTTCATTACAATTAGCGAATGACAGCTCGCAAAGTGTAGAAGGTCTGAACCGTAAAGTTCAAGAATTGGAAGCGCTGGTGGGTAAGTTTAAGCTCGCCTAATTGCTTAGAATCGGTATACTTCTGGCTCCAAACGTGGAGCCAGTTTTTTATGTTCGACATTCTACACACCCATCCAGATTTTCTGATCATCAATAAACATCCCAACGTCTCAGTACATAAGGACGATGGTGATACCATGTTGCTGCAAGAAGTAGCGAAACAAAGTGGTGATGAGCAGTTGTATCTTATCCACCGCCTCGACAAAATGACGTCTGGAATTTTGCTTTTGGGTCGCAACGCAAAAGCAGCAAGTGCGTTGTCGCAAGCATTTGCAGATCGTGAAGTCGAGAAGTTCTACCTTGCGATTGGTTCGAAAAAGCCTAAGAAGAAGCAAGGGCTGGTAGTGGGGGACATGGAACGCTCTCGTCGTTCGTCATGGAAACTGGTCAACAGTAAAACGAATCCCGCGATTACCCAATTCTTCTCCCTCGCTGCAGAGCCGGGAGAGCGCTTGTTTTTATGCAAGCCGCATACGGGCAAAACACACCAAATTCGCGTGGCACTAAAATCCGTTGGTTCGGGGATTGTTGGCGATCCTATTTATAATGCTGGCAATGAAGCCGACCGTGGCTACTTGCATGCATTTTCGCTGTGTTTCCCATATCAAGATGAGACACATTGCTTTGTTTGCGATCCTCGCGAACACAAAGCGCTTGGCAGTAAATGGCACAATGAAACGGTATCCCAAGGTATCGACACTTGGCTCTCTCCGTGGGAGCTGAACTGGCCTACGATTAAATAACCATCACAAAGAAAACGAATAAGAGAATTCGATGCAAGCATCACAACTTCCGCTGTTTTTTCAGCATCTAGAAGCCGAGCTAACACAAGCTCCCAATGAAATCCGCCGACTGTTTCACGGTCGTGGTCGCCGCTTCGAAGGTTTAGAGCAAATCACGTGTGATTGGTTACAAGGTCAGTTGATCATCAACCTATTTAAAGAAGTGGATGAGACGTTTCTTAGCGAATTAAAAGCAGGATTGAACGCGCTTGCTGAATCTGCTCTGTGGGCAGAGAAACAGGGGCGTACGATCGTAATTCAACATCGCTACGCTGACGGCGCGCCTTCTGAAGTTCTATTGGGTGAGCTAGATGCTCGACCTGTGGTTGAAGAAAGTGGCTTAAAGTACCAGTTAGACATCGGTCGCAACCAAAACTTCGGTCTGTTCCTTGATATGCGGTACGGTCGTGATTGGGTTCGTGAAAATGCGAAGCACAAAAACGTACTAAACTTGTTTGCTTACACGTGTGGCTTCTCGGTTGCTGCAATTGCTGGTGGCGCAGATAAAGTGGTTAACGTGGATATGGCAAGAGCATCGCTATCTAAAGGTCGTGAGAACCATAAGCTGAATGGTCATAACATCAACCAAGTGAGCTTTATGGGACACGACATCTTTAAGTCGTGGGGCAAGATCAAGAAGTCGGGTCAGTACGATGTGATCATCATTGATCCGCCGTCATTCCAGAAAGGCAGTTTCGCGTTAACCAAAGACTACAAAAAGATTCTACGCCGTTTGCCAGATTTATTGGCAGAAGGTGGTCAGGTGTTAGCGTGTGTTAACTCGCCATCAGTGACCAGTGATTTCTTGATTGAAAGCATGAAGGAAGAAGCGCCAGAGCTAACATTCCGCGAGCGTTTGGACAACCCGCCAGAGTTTATGGATGTGGATAGCGAAGCTGCACTGAAGGTTTTGCTGTTCAGCTGAGTTTAGATAAAGAAACTTCCGAGTTTAATAACACTTTTCCATAAACAAAAAGCGCCTAGTACGGCGCTTTTTTAATGTTCATATCAACGGTTTTAACCAATTTGAACTTCAAGATCGGATTCAATCGTCGAAGAGCAGGCGAGTACATAACCTTGCTCAATTTCTTCTGGGGTCAATGTCTCTAGGCTGGTCGAAGAAACGCTGCCTTTGCGAACCTTACACTTACAAGAGCCACAAATGCCGCTTCGACAAGCGACGATCAAAGGTAATCCAGCGCCTTCTAGCACATCTGCAAGGACTTGGCCTTTTTGCGCATCAATCGTTTGAGCAAAGTCTGGTACTGACACACTGGTTGTTTCATCTGACACTTCCGCTTCTTCGCTGGCAGCAGGAGTAAAGCTTTCTTGGAAGAAGTTCGCCATATCAAAGCCAAGTTCACTTAGGTAGCTTTGAACATCAAGCATAAACTGATTTGGACCGCATAGATAAACCGTGCGCTGTTTAAAGTCGGGTACCAGTTCTTTTAACCACTCGGTATTCAAACGACCTTCTGGGTATAGTGTTTCACCACGATTTTTCAGTAGCAATTTCAAATTGAAATCTGGATAAACCGAATGGTAGGTTTCCAGCAAATCAAAGTAGATGGTATCCGGCTTAGAACGGGCGATGTGCAGGAACTCAATATCAACACCAGCGTCGTTGCCTAGCCATTCTTTTGCCATCGCGAATACAGGCGTAATGCCACAGCCCGCACTAATGAGCAGTGCTTTCTTTCTACCGTTGACCTCGATTGGTGGATGGTCAATGCAGTTGAAATCACCCGTAGGAGGAAGTGCTTGAACTGTATCGCCAATGAGAAGCTTATCGATGATGTAGTTGGAGACTTTGCCGCCTTCGACACGCTTGACCGTCAGTTGCAGGCAATCGTCACCGGAAAGAGAGCTGAGAGAGTAAGCACGAAACTCCATCTTGCCATCGATTTCAACGCCAAGGTTGATGAACTGACCGGCTTTAAATTCAAACAAGAGCGACTCTGACAGGTCTGCCAACTTGAGGCTCACTGCATCAGCAGTTTCATGGTATTTGTCTACACAGCGTAACGTGACAGGTTGACTGCCTTGCCATTCAAAAAACATAACAATCTCTTTGGTTGTCGAGTACTCAATAGATAAAAGCGCCCCCAATTAAGGAGGCGCGTGATAAGCAAGGTGATTACGCTGCTAGGATGGTTTTAAGATCATCCTGAACATTACCAATGCTACGCATATCGAATTTCTCTTGGATAATCGCAATCAAGTTTGGCGTTAGGAATGCAGGCGCTGTTGGACCCGTGTAAATGCCTTTCACACCAAGAGCGAATAGCGTAAGTAGGATCACAATCGCTTTTTGCTCGAACCAAGACAGAACAAGCGTTAGAGGTAGCTCGTTGATATCGCAATCGAATTCTTTCGCAAGTGCCAGTGCAAGCTGGATTGCTGAGTACGCATCGTTACATTGGCCCACATCCAATAGGCGAGGGATGCCGTTGATGTCGCCAAATGTGTTCTTGTTGAAGCGGTATTTACCACAAGCTAGCGTTAGGATTAGCGTATCTTCTGGTGCTTCTGCAGTGAAGTCGGTGTAGTAGCTACGTTCTGCTTTGTCACCATCACAACCACCTACTAGGAAGAAGTGTTTGATATTGCCTTGCTTCACTTGGTCGATAACCGCAGGTGCTGCGTTCATTAGTGCGTTGCGACCAAAGCCAACTGTGATGTTGTGTTCGATTTCGTCATGCTGGAAGCCTTCTTGCGCTAATGCACATTCAATCACTTGGCTAAAATCATCACCTTCTAGGTGAGCGACACCCGGCCAACCAACAATGCTACGAGTGAATAGGCGGTCTGCGTATTGGCCAACGTTCGGGTTCAATAGGCAGTTTGATGTCATCACAATTGCGCCAGGGAAGTTAGCGAACTCTTTCTGTTGGTTCTGCCAAGCACTACCGTAGTTACCTACTAGGTGAGGGTACTTCTTCAGCTCTGGGTAGCCGTGTGCAGGCAGCATTTCACCATTGGTGTAAACGTTAATGCCTTTGCCTTCAGTCTGTTGCAAGATTTTTTCTAGGTCGTGAAGGTCGTGACCAGAAACAAGGATACATTTGCCTTTCACAGGCTTCACGTTGACAGTGGTTGGCTCTGGGTGACCGAACGTTGCTGTTTCACCATGATCCAGCATTTCCATCACTTTGTAGTTCATAAGACCGATGCGCATTGAGCAGTCTAGCAATTCACCTAGATCTTCAGGGTCAGTACCAAGCCAAGCCATGATTTCGTGGTATTCGGCGAAGATGTCATTGTTGGTTTGCTCAAGTACGCGTGCGTGTTCCATGTACGCTGCAGCACCTTTTAGACCGTATAAGCAAAGCAGACGTAGACCGATAACGTCTTCGTGTACTTGGTCTTTACCACGGTTTACCGCCACTTGTGGAGCAAATGCTAGGATTTCTTCTGCACTGTTTGGCAGCTCGAAGTTCGCAACGTTAGGTACGTTCAATACGACTTCGTCAGCAAGTGTTGCGGCAGACATGACTTGGTCTTTTAGCAGTGTTTTGTATGTCGCTGCTTGAGAAGTTAGCTCAAGGATACGCTCAGGATCGAAGTTTACGTTAGTCAACGTAGAGAAGAATGCTCTTGGAGCCCATTGGTTGATTTCATCATTGATGATGTTGAATTCAAGCGCGCGTGCTGCCCAAAAAGAAACCCCTTGCAGAGTGTAAACCAACACGTCTTGTAGATCGGATACCTCTGAAGTTTTGCCACACATACCTTGTGCGAAAGAACAGCCTTTTACAGCTGGGGTTTGGATTGTCTGTTCACATTGAATACAGAACATATTGGGTTCTCCAGTGATTGTAGTAATAGTCGTTTTGTTTTTCCTTATAGAGCAGAATGCGTGCCAATTTTTATCCTATTGATTTTAAATGATTTTTCCACTTTTCAAGTACATGGTTGATGTGATTGTGACAACGCGAATGATGTGCAAATGACAACGAAAATACAGATGTGATGAGAAAAGCAACGCGCGAGAAACGCTTTAACGGGTGATAGTGGAAGTGCTTGTTAAACAGGAGAAAAGTTAGTGTGGTTTTGTGTAGGCAAGAGACTCCCGATTGCGCTCTTTCGTTGCTTTCGGGAGTGACGCAAAACGGCAACTGAAAACTTGGCAAGTTTAAAGAGTCAGAAGAAAGCAGAGATTAGAGCGGTTTAGTTATTTTGAATGAGGAAGAGGGAATGAAATGCGAGAAACCAGATGGGGCAGTTAGCCAATGTACATTGGTGTTGGGTGTCATTCCGGACGAGTCTAAGCGAGCCATCCGGAATCCCTCTGTTCAAGAGGTAACTTTTTCCTTCTAGAGAAAAGAGCGAAGTAGGGGCTTCTATTTGCTAATGCCGAGCTTTTTACCCATGCGATACAAGTTGCCTCGATCCATTTGTAAAAACTCCGCTGCTTTTGCCCAAATACCGCCAGTTTGGTTTAAAGCGTGTTTAATCAAGTCACGTTGGTAGCTCTCAACTAACTCACGCATTGGTTGACTCTCTTTTGGCAAGTAATGCGATGTGTTTTTTACATCATCCAGTGCCAATGAAGTATCAAAGTGATTGAGCATGATGGTGCTCGCGCCCTGTTGAATGGCATGTAACGCTGCACGCGTTAAAGTGTGCTCAAGCTCTCGAACGTTACCATACCAAGGCAGAGATTCTAGTTGAGTCAGCACCTTAGGGTGAACGTGAAGGTTTGGTGCATTAAATTGCTGACGTACTTTTTCCAACAAATATCCAGCAAGAACCGGAATGTCGCCATCACGTGCACGCAGTGGTGGTACTTTGATTGGGAATACGTTTAAACGATGGAACAGATCCGCACGGAATGTGCCATCTTCCACTTCTTTTTCTAACTGTCGGTTGGTGGCGGCGATGATGCGCACGTTAACCATCAAATGCTGATCGCTACCTACACGTTGCAACTCACCTTGTTGGATAACTCGCAGCAGTTTTGCTTGTAAAATCAATGGCAATTCACCGACTTCATCTAAGAAAATTGTACCGCCATCAGCCAGTTCGAACTTACCTGCACGATGACTATTGGCTCCGGTAAAAGCGCCCTTTACGTGGCCAAACAGTTCGCTCTCCGCCAGACCTTCGGGTAGGGCGGCGCAGTTTACGTAAATCATTGGTTTATCATTACGATGAGATTGAGCATGGACAGAGTGAGCAACAAGCTCTTTACCCGTCCCCGTTTCTCCCGTTACCAATACTGCGTAATCCGACTGAGCAACGGTCGCAATGTTGTTTCGTAATTGATTGATTTGTGGGCTTAAGCCAACCATGTCACCGTGTTGTGAGCGTGCCTGTTGGATCAGGGTTTGCGTGACGCTCTTTTGCTTCTGGTTCTGTGCTTTAAGGGCTTTTAATTGCGCAATGTTACGCAGTGTTGCCGCCGTTAGTGCTGCGAATGTTTCGATTGCGACCGGGTCGATATGGTCAAACGCGCCAACTGCAAGTGCATCCATGGTTAATGCGCCGACAAGCTGCCCCTCAACGTACAAGCTAAAGCCCATGCAGTCATGGACGTCAATGCATTGATCTTCGGTTAACAGTGTTCCATCAAATGGATCGGGCAGGGCGCAGTCGGCATCAAAGCGAACAGGCTCGCGACTATGAATGATGGCATCCAAACGCGGGTGAGCTTTAGGAAAGTAACGGCGACCGAGTACTGAGCTCGACAAACCTTTTACTGCGACTGGCGTTAGGAAGCCATCTTCATCAAAGATAAACAGACAGCTCGCATCGCAAGGGAAGACTTGTGCCACTCCGTCAATCAGGTTTTGGTATTGCTGCTCATGAGAGCGATTTGAGCTCAGATTGAGTGCGATATTGAGAAGTACATGGTCGACAGTAGGAGTCATAACAAGCCCAGAGTTATCTTGAATGGGCTCATGCTAGCAACTTGATGTCATTTGAACATCGAAAGGTGTGAGAGATTGATGTTCCATTGACGACGATCAAGTGACACAACAGAACTGTGATACAAACAAGTGCAACTGATTGAGCTTAAGATCTAGGAATGAGGGATTCAGCCTCCGCAGACAATATTATTCGAAATTGAATTTTTTCCGTTGACCTTAAGTTAACTTGAGCTTTTATCCTCCACCTGTAATTCACGTCAGGAGGACAGGTTATGCATAATAACTACATTAAAGAATTGGCCGTAAAGAGCTACCAAGAGGATCTACAAAAAGAGTATTACCGTGCTAAGCAGCGAACGTGGCATTTTCCGAGTTTTGTCTCTGGAATTGTGGTGACGCTGGTGGTGAGTGGGATGTTTTACTGAGGTGGGAATGAAAAGAGATTCCCGACTGCGGTTTTTCGTCGCAATCAGGAATCTCTCTTGAAGTTTTGTTTACGGCTTCAGTGTATGAAACCCAGAGTAAATACGCGTAAATGTAGTAAACCAACACGCTGCACCAAAGATGTACGCAATGATGGCAAAATGTTGTGGGAACAAACAGAACAGCACGAAGCAACCTATGGTCTCTGTGCCTTCTGTCAGGCCGCTCATGTAGTACAGAGATTTGTGCTTGTAGACAGGGTTATCGATACCGCGTTTACCTGCCATGATCGCAAATGCTAAGAAGCTGCTTCCTGTACCAATAAACGAGAAGATCAAGAACGCGCCCGCGACAGCGTTTTGTTCTGGGTTTGCTAGTACAAAGCCAAATGGAATCAGAGAATAGAACAAGAAGTCTAAGCTTATATCAAGGAAGCCACCCGCATCGGTGATGCCTTGAATCCTCGCTAAAGCACCATCCAATCCATCACAGATTCGATTCAGTAGAATAAACGCTAATGCAAGCGTGTATTGCTCTGCCATCAATGCAGGTAAGGCAAAGCAACCAAGGGCGAAGCCAAACAAGGTGGTTTGGTTAGCTGTCACGCCACATTTATCAATAAGTTTTGCGCTCTGTGCCAATGGCCACTTAATGATTTTGATACTCAGGCTATCAAGCATGGCTTGTCTCCCAAGGCCAGTTCAGGCAGCGACTGCCCTCAGGAATATCATCCTCATCGTGAGTTACCATTAAAGCAGGAATGTTGGCTTGTTGAAGCTGCTCCACAACCCAATTGCGAAATTGCACGCGCAGATCTTTATCGAGCTTGCTGTATGGCTCATCGAGTAGGGCAACTTTCGGTTTTGCCAACAACATGCGAGTGAGAGCAATACGTGCGCGCTGGCCGCCTGAGATTTGATCAGGGAAAGACTCTGCAAGTTTAGTTAGCGAGATGTGCTTTAAAGCCAGCATTGCACGTTCTTTGCGTTCTGCGCCTTTGATTGAATCGGGTAGTGCAAAGGCGAGATTCTCCCACACGGTGAGGTGCGGGAAGAGCAAATCGTCTTGGAACAGAATACCCACCTGACGTTTGTGTGCAGGTAAAGCATCCAGCTTTTCGTTATCGAGCGTGATTGAGCCTGAATAGTCGAACTCGGAAGACAGGTGACCAGCAATCGCATCCAACAAGGTGGATTTTCCGCAGCCGCTTGGGCCCATCAGGGTAACAATTTCACCTTTCTTTACGGTCATGTTGAACGCAGAGAAAAGTGTGTCGCCATTGGTTTTACGGATGGCGAGGTTTTCGAGACAAAGACTCATTCGGTAGTAAACCTTTAATAGACAACCGGCGATACTTGACGTGTAAACGACTAAGTAGAATCGCAAAAGAGAAGAACATTAACGGCAAGAGCGCTTGCCAAATTGCGTAAATCGCGGTGACACGACGGTCGAAGCCACTTGAGAGGGCTACCGCTTCTGTTGTTATTGTGCTGATGCGACCTGCACCCAGCACGAGTGTTGGTAGGTATTGCGCCAAGCTCACACTAATTCCCACTGCCCAAGCAAAGGCAATGGCTGGCAGAAGAATCGGCAACTTCACTTTCAACCAAGCTTGCATTGGTGATTTACCAAGGCTAAGAGCGACACGAGTCAAACCGTTGTCGAAGCTGCGCCAAGGCCCATCCAATGAAAGGTAAACGAATGGGAAAGCGAAGAAGACATGTGCCCAGCACACCCAGAAGAAATACGCATTGCTGTCGAGATACAGAGTGGCGACTTGCATACCAAACAGCACAGAAAGCTGTGGGATCAACATAGGTACAGCGATGATGTACCCCGGCACCTGCCAGCGGTAGCGTAGGCGGTACTCATGAGCAATCAGCGCCAATACAAGTGCAATAGATGCACTGATAACTGCGATCAACATGCTTTGCTCTAGCGTGCCAAGAATGCTTTGCCACTCGTATTCCCAAAAACGTAAGCTATAGCGGCTGGGTAATAAGTCAGGGAAACGCCAACGCTGAGCAAAGCTCCATACCACCATCAAAGGCACCATTAGCAGTGCGAGTAGGGCAATCATAGAGAACAAGGTTTTACCCGGTAAGCGGAAGCCGCCACGGCCGGAGTATTGCCAGCGTTTGAAGCCTTTGGTAACGCTCCATTCGACGAGTCGTGCAAAACCAATCAAGAGGCTCGCAATGGCAAACAGCACCACCGCTCCCGCCGCTGCTCTTGGTAGGAGCGATAAATCAGGATCGTTAAACCACTGCCATACCAACACTGCAAACGTAGGAGGGTTGGTTGGACCGATAATTAGCGCCACATCCACAACGGATAAGCTGTAAGCCAGAACAGCCAACATTGGGAAACGTAGTTTCGCTAACCATTGTGGGAAAACACATTTCCACCACGCTTGCGCGGAACTGTAACCCATCGAATGACTGACTTTTTCAATCTTCTCAACTTTTAGTTGCTGAAGAATAGGAATGCTCATCAACAATAAAAACGGCACTTCTTTAATGGCAAGCATGACGATCAAACCCAGTGCGTGTGGGTCTTTGATCAACAACGCCAGATCATTCACCGTTTGCGCATTTGGATCGTAACCAAACAATTGATTGAGCACACGAACGCCCATGCCTGTTGGTGCGAATAGAAAAGCGAAGCCAATAGCAAACGCGACATGCGGCATTGCAAGAAGAGGGGACAGACTCATTTCAATCTTGCGCCAGAACTTGCTACCCCATGAGGCTTGAAGAATCGCGAAAGTGATCAAACAAGCAAGGTAGCTGCTGAAAATGGCGGAATAGAAAGTCAGTCCAATCGACGTCCACACACCTTCCCAGTCAAACACAGCATAAAAGCCATCCAGTGAAAAGTGGTGCAAACCAATAGGGGGTACATAGCCGAGCGCAGACACCACCACCCCGAGTAGCCCCGGGATGGTCGGTAATATACAAACTGCGATAATAACTAGATACAGCGCTCTTAACATGGGTGTTTATTAATTTCCGTAGCGTTTCAGCCATTCTTTTTCTAACGCTGCTTGCCAGCTTGGATGTGGCTCCGCGATAGATTTGAACTGTTGAGTATTCTTAGCCGTTCCGGTTAGGTACTGGCTGCTTAGCACTGAAGGATCACCCCAGATGTTGATGTCACCTTTGCGAGATTGTGCCTCAGGGCCTAATAAAAAGTTTATAGCAACTTGTGCGCCTGCACTGGCATTTGCGTTCCAAGGAATCGCTAAGAAGTGGATGTTCGATAATGCGCCAGCGTCCATCGCGTATGCTTTGGTGCTTTCTGCTAGGTTGCCGCTTGATTGTGCTGAGAAAACCGCGTTCGGGTTGAACGTGACAGCTAGGTCAATCTGACCATCATCTAGCAGTTGTACGGTTTCTGCTGTTCCTCCTGGGAACTGTTTACCGCCGCGCCATGCAACAGTGTGGAATTCATCTAAGTAAGCCCATAGAGGCTGCGTAACGGTTTTGAATGCTTCATCAGTCACTGGTTTTTGCAGTGCAGGATCTTTGTTACTTAACTCAATGAGTAGAGATTTAATGAAGCTAGTGCCATGGAACTCTGGTGGGCGAGGGTAAGTAAGGCGGTTAGGAAACGCTTTTGCGTAACTTAGCATTTCTGCGTACGAGCTTGGCGGGTTGTTGAGCGTCTTTTCATCGTAGATAAAAACAAGTTGACCGACACCCCATGGCGCTTCAAGGCCATCAGTCGGTTCTGAAAAATCAACATCTACCGGTAGTGTTTTGTCGACATATTGCCAACTTGGTAGACCGTCAACAAAAGGACCAAACAGCAGTTGGTTGTCTTTCATTGATTTAAAATTTTCACCATTAATCCAAACCATATCTACGCTGCCACCGCTGTTCTTCCCTGCGGCTTTTTCTGCGATAAGGCGAGTGGTGGTTTCAGAAATGTCGGTGACTTTTACGTGGTTAAGCGTCACGTTGTAGCGAGATTTAAGCTCTTTGCCTGCCCATTGGATATAGCGGTTGATCTCTTGGCTACCACCCCAAGCATGGAAATAAACAGTCTGACCGTCGGCTTGTTGTTCGATTTTTTGCCATTCTTCGGAGTGAGAAGTGGCATAAGAGGAGGTGGCAAAAGTGGTGGCTAAAATGCCAATGGTGCTAAGTAGCTTTTTCATACGTAATCCGTGTTTCTTTATCTTTGTTTTCATTTTGGAGCTTTGTTCGCCTATGTGATGAAAAACGTCTATTTTCAATACTCAACATAGGGGTATAAACAGGCTGAACGCTCCGTTCCCTCTACATGGATAGTAATCTATCTCGCTTTATTATCAACGCGAATTTGATAATAGTTTCATAGAATTATTCGCCTTGTGAGGTCATACCAATTCACGTCAGTTTTTGGTATTAAAAGTCGCCAAAAGAGGCACAAACTGTGAGCAAATTAGTAAGAATGAAAAGAGTGCAACTCCCGATAAGTCGCACTCTTTTGGCGTCAATAATGGATAGACCGGATTACTTCGCTAATTCTTCCATGTTGATGCCTTTTTTCTTAGCGATGTATTTTGGAATCAGAGACATGCCAAACAGGATAAGACCCGCAACCGCAAACTTCACTAGTAGCATCGCAGACACACCGTTTGTCGCAATATCACCCGCCATGTAAGCGAAGATGAATGCACCTGGTGCCATTGTTAGTAGAGAAACCAGAGCGTAAGTGCCAAGGTTTAGGCTGGTTAGACCGTAAGCGTAGTTCTGTAGGCTGAATGGGAATACAGGTACTAGACGCGTTAGGATCAAGAAGCTTGTGCCGTTTGCTGCTACGCCATCGTCGATTTTCTTGAAGATTGGGTTATCGCCAAACTTCTTCATGATGGTGTTACGAAGCAGGAAGCGCGCTACGATGAATGCCGCCACCGCGCCAAGCGTTGCAGAGAACAGTGCTAAGATACCGCCTTTGATTGGGCCAAATACGATACCCGCTACGATGGTGAACGCACTGCCTGGTAGTAGGAAAACACACGCAAACACGAATGCAGCTACGAATACTGCGTAACCCCAAACGCCAAAACTTGCGATCCAATCTTGTAGGCTCTTGATGTCTGTGATGATTTCAAGGATGCCAGTTTGTTTTGCTGCAAATAAAGCGAGAGCAATAACAGCAACAATAAGAGCAATTTTTACGAATTTCATAAGTTCAACTTCACTTAAACCTAATAATTAAAAAGATGTAGCTACAAAAACGTAGCTACAGAGACACAGTTACACAGACATACACTTGATTAGGCCCGCTTTAGATTTGTAGCGGTTGAACCAAGCTTTCACAGGGCTAGCGAGTACGTTTACTGGCGGCTCATCACCTTGCATGATCACTGGGCCGAACATCAGATCCAGAATGTGCCAAGATTTCGTACCTACACCCATCATGGATGCGCGACAAGCTGAGCAGTAAACCACAACGTAGTCTGTCTCAAACTCTTCTACGCGGCGTTTGATTACGCGTGTTGCGACGTCTGGGTTTGCTGGCACTACCATGCCGCCGAAACCACAACAGCGTGTGTTTTCACGTGTGTGTTCTGGTTCTGAGGTTTTGTAGCCAAGCTCGTTCAAGATCCAGCGGATACCGTCTTGCAGTTCTTTTTCGTAGCGAGTAGAACAAGAGTCGTGAATGGTAAATACCACGTCACTGTTTTTCGCTTTACCGCGTAGCGCTTCTGGCAGACCGATTTCTGGAAGCAGTTTCCACAATGAAACCGGTTTTTGTGTGCCACCAGATTTCTTGATCATGCCGTAGCAGCTTTGGCACGCCACAATGACTTCTTGTGCGTCTAGCTTATCGAAGTCCGCTTGAAGCTGGCCGTAACGCTCTTTGAACTTCTCAGTCTGACCGATAGCAGCAGTTGGTTTACCACAACACTTCTGCACTGCGCCCATGTCTGGGTACACTTCTTTTAAGTAGCTCGCAATTGCTGCTACGCCTTCAGGTGAGTAGGATGGCAAGCTGCATCCTGGCATAAATACTTTATTACTCATTTTGTCGATACCGCTCGTTTTGCCATAGTGAAGATTTTTGAGAAGCCCAGCTTCTGGTGCATGTTGATTGCTTTGTGTCCCGGCATTGGTGATTCACCATTGTTTGCCTTAACAAAGTCCGCACGTGCGCCTAAGAACATTTCCTTCATTGGGAAGTCTTTCGGACATACGATGGTGCACTGGTCACAGGCGTTACATGAGTAAGCCATCAGTGGGTCCATTGACTTGTTGTTCACAAAGTCAGAGAAGATGGTCTTTGGACAGTCACTGAAGTCGTTCATCATGATGCACTCGGTCATACATAGCTTGCAGCTACATTGCAGACAGCGAGAGGCTTCTTGTTTGATTTGTTCTTCAGTAAAGCCTAAATCCACTTGTGCAAAATCTTGCTTACGCTCTTCCGCGTTACGCAATTCACCGTGTAGGCGAGGGGTATCTACCGTACCTTTTGGTAGTGGCACGTCTAGACGAGATGAGTAGCTGTATTCTTGCTCGAAGTCGCGACCTTCAGTCAGTGGGCGAGTCGTTAGGAAACGCTCAACACTCATTGCGGCTTTGCGACCTAATGCCATCGCTTCAATCACGATGTTACCGCCACACGCGTCACCGGCTACGAAGACGTCTTCTAGGCTAGAAGCTAGCGTTTGTTTATCGACAACGTAACGGCCGCCGCGAGTTTGTTCTAGCGCGCCGCCAGTGATGTCAGCCACTACTTGACCCGTAGCGAAAACAACCGTATCCACAGAGATAGTTTTGCTTTCTTCGCTGTACTGAGGTGCAAAGTTGCCTTGCTCGTCAAAGATAGACACTACTTTCTTGATAGTGATGCCGGTTACTTTGCCGTTATCGTGTTCGATAGCAACTGGGCCCCAACCTGCATTGAACTCGACACCTTCTTCTAGCGATTCGTCGATTTCAATTTGGCTTGCAGGTAGGTTCTCTAGGCTCTCAAGCGAACATTGGTAAACGTCGCTTGCACCGATACGCCATGAAGAACGCGCACAGTCCATTGCCACGTCACCACCGCCGATAACCATCACGCGTTTGCCTGCTCGTGGGAACTGGCGAGTTTCAGAAATCTCTTTCAAGTATTCAACCGCAGAGAACACGCCATCGTTATCGTGACCTGGTAGCGGAATGATAGAGCCTACGTGTGCACCGTGAGCCAGAATCACAGCATCGTGTTCGCTACGTAGAGTGTCGAAGCTGATGTCTTTACCAATTTCAACACCGAAACGAGTCGTCACGCCTAGCATTGCTAAGTAGCTGTATTCGAAGTCGATAACGTCGCGTGGTAGACGGTATTCAGGGATACCTACACGCATCATGCCGCCGTATACGTCTAGCTTTTCGTAAATCGTTACTTCGTGGCCTTGACGACGAAGCTCAATAGCCGCTTGCGCGCCAGCAGGGCCTGCACCCACAATCGCAATGTGCTTGTTGGTTAGGGGCGCAATGTTAAGGTCCCAGTGATCTTGGTTATCCAGTTTTTCTGCGACGAAGCGTTTGATGCCAGCAACGCTGATTGGCTGACCGAATTCAGTGTTACGACGACAAGAAGCCTCACAAGGGTGTGCACAGATGCGGCCAAGCGTTTGAGGTAGGAATAGTTTGCTGCGGATCAGATCCAAAGCACCTTGGAAATCACCTTCGCCTGCCATGCGAACGTATTGTTTTACGTCTGTGTGCATTGGACATGCGGTTTGGCATGCCGGATCGGCATCACCCATACAGCCATCGACAATCATTTGCGCGGTGTCGTATAGCTTTTGGCTAAAAATTACATTGTTCATTAAGTGCGGTTTCCGTGTTGATTAGCTCTTGCCGTTGATAACGTTCACTTCAGGATTCTTCTGCTCGTAGTGAGCATGGCTGTACTCGATCCATGAGCCGTCGTAGTTGTAGACGCCTTCTGCACCTAATACTTCAGTAAGAATCATGGTGGTGTGGGCAGAGCGAACACCAGATTGGCAGTAAGCGATCACTTTCTTGCCTTTGATGATGTCGCCGTAAAGGGCTTGCAGTTCTTCTGCTGATTTCAGCGTTGTGTCTTCGTTCAACGCTTTGGTCCAGTTAATGTGAACACTGCTTGGGATAGTGCCCGGACCGTATGCGCCAGACACCGCTACTTCACCGCTAAATTCGTCGTTGCCGCGCGTATCTAGGATCACCCAATCAGGGTTGTTTTGTGCTGCGATAACCATGTCTAGCGTTGCTAGTGTGTTGTTGTTTTGTTTCGTGTTCGGAGCTTTGTATTCAACCGCTGCAACGCTTTGGTTTGCAGAACCTGTTGGGAAACCTGCGCCCATCCAAGCGTTTAAGCCACCGTCTAGGTAACGAACGTCTTGGTGACCAAGGTTATGGATTTGCCAGTAAAGACGTGCAGCATCGTGGTGAGAGCCTGCCGCGTAAACGACGATTGTGCTGTCTGTTGTTGCGCCAAAGCTACCTAAGATGGTCTCCATCTCTTCTGTGCTGTTGCTCATACCGCCGAAATCGTAAACGCCTTCTGCCGCAGAGTAATCGTTACGCCACATAGTGTAAGAACCAGAGATAGGGCTGTCTGGCTTGATAGGGTTTAGCGCGCCGATCACAACCACGTCTTTGTCACTGTCCATCAGTGATTTCAGTTGTTGTGCAGAGATGAAGTGCTCTGGGTGAGCGTATTCAGTGAACTTTTGCTCTTGTGCTGCGGCATCCACTGTCACTGCTTCAGCTGAGAACATCGTATTGTAAGCTGAGTAGCCAACAGCTGCGACAGCCGCCAACACACCCAACGCAATCGTCGATTTTTTCATGAGTTGCTTCCATATTTTAATTTAAAGTTTTCCTGACGAGTCATTTCGCTCGGCAGTTAGAATTTTTTTCAGCTAGGAAGAAGAAGCATGAACTTTGTAATTTTTCATAAGTGTTCATGGTGTATTAACACTCTTAAAGAGTGCATTCGCATCTAGCCCTTTGTTGGTAGGCATTTTGAGGAAATCGATACTTAGGGGGTATTGTGGTTTCCCACAATAATGAATCCGAATTGATCTAAAGCAACAAACTGATAGGGGGATGTGATGGTAAAATGTGCTACAAACAAATTTTCATATTATTTATTAAGTGATTAATAACCATTCTCATAAATTCGTCCGGTTGATACTCCTTGTTTCCCTTTTCTTCTCTTCTTTTAGTTTTTCGGACGAGCAAAAAACACAAAGAATGATTTATGACGTCGGTGTATTAGCACTGCGCGGGCACGCACATGCGCGAGAAGCATGGCAACCGACTTTGGATTGGTTAGAGGCTCAAAATCCCGGTTATAAATTCAACTTACATACTTACGACTTTGACCAACTTGAAGACGCGTTTTTGCACGGTTGGCTCGATTTCATCCTGACCAGTCCGGGGCAGGCGACCAAGCTTGCTCGCGAGTACCCAATCAACTGGTTAGCAACGCAGAAAACTGCCTACAGTAACTTGCCAAACAAATCGATCGCATCTGTTGTGGTGGTGCGTGAAGCTTCACCGTACAAAACGCTACGTGACATCAATAAAGCGAACGTTGCGGCAGTATCAGAAAAAGCGTTTGGTGGATTCTTAGCCCTGCGTTACGAGCTCGATAAATTGGGTTACTTCAACTCTTCTTTTTTCGAAAAGATCCATTTTACTGGCCCGCCGACTGATCAACTGATTTTGGACGTGATCAAGAATGATCTCGATGTTGCCATCGTGCCAGCTTGTACTCTGGAGAACATGGCGAAAGAGGGGCGTATTCAGCTGCATAACCTGCGCGTTCTAAATGAAAAGCGTCCCGCCGATTCTGTTTGTGCGGTGAGTACACCCTTGTATCCAAACTGGACGATGGCAATGACAGAGCGAGCACCTGCGGATGTGGGACAAATGGTAGCGCAAACCTTGTTCGCAATGCCTGAAGAGCACCCTGCAGCGATTGCTGCGAATAATGTGGGATGGATGTTGCCAGCGCCGAGCATCAATGTTGATAAAGTCTACAAGCACTTAGACATGCACCCATTACAAAAATCTTGGGGGCAAAAAGCACAAGAGTGGCTGCATAAGAACCAAGCGATTGCGATGGCCTCTTTGCTGACTCTGTTGCTATTAACTGGTTATCACTTCTGGTTGGAGTGGAAATTCAAACGCAGCCGAGAAGAACTACAAGCAACGATGAACGACTTGCGTCGTAAGAGCTCGATGCTTGAGCATGCCCAGCGAATTACCATTGTTGGTGAGCTAGGGAGTAGCCTTGCGCATGAAATCAATCAACCGCTTGCAGCCATCAAGAATTACAGTCAGGGCGCGAAAGTGCGAATGGAGCGGGGCGCGACAGCAGAAGAAATGTCGCCAATCCTAGATAAAATTCAGCAGCAAGTTACGTCCGCGAGCGATATCATCCAGCGCCTTCGTAGCTTGATAAACAAAACGCCAATTGAAAAGAGCTGGGTAGATTTACCTTTCTTAATCGAAGAAGCGATGAAGCTGGTGGATTACGAATTCCAACGCCATCGTATCCAACTTGGTGTGCTGTACTCCGGTGAACCGCAAAAAGTGTTTGCCGACGTTACCGGTTTGCAGCAAGTCATTCTTAATGTTCTGAACAATGCCAAAGATGCCTGTTTGAGCCATTCACCGAAACGAAAAGATGTGTACGTGGACCTGCACGTCAGTTTTTGTGATGAGATGGTCATCATTGATGTGACCGATAACGGCATTGGTATTGAAGAAGAGAGCACGCCACTTGACCAAGCCTTCTACACCACCAAAGAGAATGGGTTGGGTTTAGGTTTGGCGATTTGTCGTGATGTGCTTGATGCTCACCAAGGCAGCATTCAATTTAGGTCAATTGAGCCAACGGGGTGTCAGGTGAACATTGTATTACCGTATCAGGAGGCTTGTCATGAGTCGTAACCTTTGTCCGCTCTATATCGTTGATGATGAGGAGCCAGTATTGGAGTCCATGGCGTTTATGTTGGAAAGCTATGGTTATGAGGTTGAGACTTTCTCTAGCGGGATGGCGTTTCTCGATAGTGCCGATTTATCATCTCCCGGTTGTGTTTTGCTTGATAGCCGCATGCCAGAGATGCGAGGCCAAGATGTTCACCACTTCATGAACGAGAAGTTCAGTCCAATCAGTGTGATTTACCTAACAGGGCACGGCGACATCCCGATGGCGGTGGATGCACTCAAAGATGGTGCGTTAGATTTCTTCCAAAAGCCCGTTGATGGCAACGCTCTGGTTGTCGCCGTAGACGACGCGATGGCACAGTCGATCAAAAACTGTGAAAAGCTCGGAGCAAAACAAGTTCTACAGAATCTGACTAAGCGCGAAAGGGAAGTGCTTGGCTTAGTGGTGAAAGGAATGAAAAACCAAGAGATGGCGGATTTGTTATGTGTCTCTCTGCGGACGATTGAAGTACACCGTTCCAACGTGATGAAGAAACTCGAAGCGGAAAGCCTTGCTGTACTGATTCGTAAAGTTGGACATTTAATCTAACAAAGCCGTATTTGGTGAACAAAGCGCATAATTGTGGCTAATTGAACCTATCTAGGTCGAAGTAAATACGGTAACTCAATGATAATTAGGGAAAGGTTTGCTCATTTACTATCTGGAAGATAACATCAGTAACCAGAATAAACCTTACTCTTAATTAGAATCCAACTATGTTTGTCGATACCGTTAAAAGCGCTTTCTCTTCATTGAGTGAAAATAAACAGGCTATTGCGAAAGCAACGGCGTTACCCATTCTCCTTTCTTTGATGCTGGATCTTGTACTGAACTCAGCGCAAGGGGATGTCGCTCCTATTCTTGTTCAGATCTTGATGGCTCTTTTATCTGCAATCGTTGCAATCAACGTTCACAGCATCATTTTGAAAGGTCCTCAGTCTGTGCCGCAGTGGGGACGTTTCACGTTTGGAAAAATCGAAATGTGGTTTATCGGCCACTACTTGGCCATGACCGTGGCGGTGGTCGCAGTGGCTGCGATTTTCGCGATGATTAATCTTATCCTTGCAGCTATCGTGCTATTAGCGTTAAGCGTTGTGTGTTGTCGATTAGTCTTGGTTTTTCCTGCCATCGCGATTGGTAAAGGTGTTTCTTTTCCTTACGCGTGGAATCTTACTAAAGGCCATACCTGGTACATGATGAGCGTTGTGGTTATTGTGCCGCTTCTGTTTGGTTTGGCTATGTCTCCACTTGCGTTTTTACAGCTTCCTTTCCTGATGAGTCTTTTAAGCTTCTTCGTCACGATTGTTGGTATTGCCATTCTTTCCAAAGCTTATGAGCAATTAAGTGGCTTTGATGGAGAGGGTTACTCTCAGCAGTCATTCTAAAAACGGTTTTTGCGATAATCCCTTATCCTGTAAGGCATAGAGATGATAAGAACGCTTCCTTTGTGAGGCGTTTTTTTGTGGTTTTCTGTAGGATTATTGACTTCGTTTTGTAAGAATTGATTACAATTTACATTTTTATAGTGATATAAAGCACACTTCTTTTGAGGGGAGCACTCGCTGTTTGTCCTCATTTTTCGGCTCATCAACAGGAAAAGGAAGGTGCTTTTTGCTCATTAGTCCGCCTTAGAACGATCTCTCAGATGCGTTTGCATCACTCCCTTCACCGTGCGCAATGCACCAACTAAGGCAATACGTTTATGAGAGATTTATGTTTAAATTTACAAAAGATACTTGGTTCAACAATATTAAAGGAGATTGTTTATCAGGAGTTGTTGTAGCGCTGGCACTTATACCAGAAGCTATCGCATTCTCTATTATCGCGGGATTAGACCCTAAAGTTGGTCTATACGCCTCGTTTTCAATATGTGTCGTTATTGCGTTCACAGGCTCAAGGTCCGGAATGATTTCCGCGGCGACAGGAGCGATGGCGCTATTAATGACCACCTTAGTCAAAGATCATGGTTTGCAGTATCTGTTAGCGGCTTCTTTCTTCGCTGGCGTACTTCAATTATTGATTGGGTATTTGAGACTAGGGGACCTAATGCGTTTTGTATCCAAGTCGATTATGACGGGATTCGTTAACGCTTTGGCTATCTTGATCTTTATGGCTCAACTGCCTGAACTGACGAATGTTTCTTGGCCAGTTTATGCATTGACTGCATTAGGATTAGCCATTATTTATCTGTTTCCATACTTACCTAAAATCGGAAAAATGCTGCCTTCTCCATTGGTGTGCATTATCTCGGTAACGGTGATTGCGTTGATGTTTGATATCGATATCCGAACGGTTGGAGATATGGGGGATTTACCCGATTCGCTCCCTGTGTTCATGATTCCCGATATTCCCCTTAACTTTGAAACGCTCCAAATTATTTTCCCGTATTCGTTAGCACTCGCCATTGTTGGTGTGCTGGAGTCTCTTATGACGGCATCGATCGTTGATGAGCTCACTGATACGGAAAGCGAAAAGAATGATGAGTGTAAAGGGCAGGGCATTGCGAATATGGTGGCGTCACTGTTTGGTGGCATGGCCGGATGCGCGATGATTGGTCAATCGATGATCAACATTCAATCTGGTGGTAGAACACGTTTGTCTACGCTTTGTGCAGGTGTGTTTTTACTGATTATGGTGGTGTTCTTAGGAGATTACCTTAAGCAAATTCCAATGGCTGCTTTGGTTGCTGTGATGATCATGGTTTCTATCAGTACGTTTTCTTGGCGCTCTCTTGCTGAGATGCGTAAGCACAGTTTACCAACTAACGTGATCATGGTGTCCACCGTCATTGCTGTTGTTGCGACTCATAACCTCGCAATTGGCGTGTTAGTCGGCGTTTTGCTTGCATGTGTGTTTTACGTGAATCAAAGCCGCACCTTAATGAAGGTGTCGGATGAAGTCATCATTGATAATGACCATACGGTTCACAAAGTACACGGCCAGATCTTTTTCGCTTCTGCTTACAGCTTTACTGATATGTTTGATTTCGAGAATGCGACTAAGTACATCACGATAGATTTATCCGATGCGCACTTCTGGGATATTACGGCGATATCTGCATTAGATAAAGCGATCATCAAGTTCCGAAAAGGTGGCTCTATTGTCGCTGTGAGAGGAATGAATGAAGCAACGCTGGATATGATTGATCGCCATGCGATTTATGATGATCCGGAAAAGCTTGCTAAACAAGGTATGGGACACTAGAAACAAAAAAGCAGCCAAAAGGCTGCTTTTTTAGGAACTTATGTATTTAGAGGCGATTGGTTTGCACACTAAGGTTTTAAAACCGCTCTAAAACTCAAGTTATGCTTAGTTTACCCACTCACGCAGTGTGAACGTTAGTTCGTGATCTGCGTTTTTAAGTACTAGACCTTGGTCAGTCAGAGTAACGTCGCTCCAATCAGAAAGCGTTTCAGACATTACTTTTTCAATCTTCATTTGATCGCCTACACACATCATCATGGTCATGCCCATTTTTTCAATGCGTAGTTGGTTGTCTTTCAGTTCAGCTTGACCGAAGAAGTTGTTACAACCTGCGTTGCCATTCGCCGTTAGGTTTTCACCGATTTCTAGACGAGGGGCTTTTTGTTGTTCTTCCAATGCGATGTTTTTGCCATCGATTTGAACCAGCTCCCAGTTATGGTGCTGTAGATCCTGAGCCGTAATTTCTTTCACATTATCACCGTTGCTAGCGCATGCAGTCATTAGAACTGGAAGAGAGATTGCTGCTACTAACGTTTTTAGGCTAAGCTTCATTTTATTGACTCCGTTTTTAGAAAACGTGGTAAGTATAGGTAATAAAACACTGTTTTTGTCAGCATACGGTTATGGTTTCGTATGTTTTTAAACACAGCGTATTTTATAACAGAGATCCCATTCCCGGTATTGAAATTCACAGAAAACTTCGAAATTTCTTACAGTTATTCGACTATAAGCGAATCGGGTCTTGATGAGATAACTAAAGAACGGGTTGAGCATGGAGCAACTGGAGTTTTTTACCGTCCCAAGTCCTTGTGTCGGAGTGTGTACCTCAGACGAAAAGGGCTATTGCAAAGGATGTATGCGTAAAAGAGAAGAGCGGTTTAATTGGCTGAGCTTTACCCCAGCGCAGCAGTTGCACGTGATTAAGTTGTGTCGTCAGCGTTATAGAAGAAAAGTACTGGCAGGGAAGGGGAAAGCAGAACTGCCTAAAGATGATTTGTCACCGCAACAAGATTTGTTCTGATGGTTGGATTTGGTTTTCGCTATCTAATCTGTCTCAGCTATATATCTACTTAGCTACCCATTGATTGTCCAGTTCAACAACTATTCCCGGCCCAGTCTGAGAGGCTCATCCATAAGAGCCGGGAAGTTCCTATCCATTTTCTCGCCCAAAAGAGTGAGCGTTTGGCGTTATTTTAAAGACCATTGGTCGCTTACCCAGCCTCCTGCTTGTTCGTCGAAGTGACTCCCGGCAAAGCGGTGGTTTTGTTCAACCTCTAGTTTACTCGCGGGCATTTCATCCATCAGTCGATGGATATAGTTTGCCATTGGATCAGTACATGATTCGCGCTCTCTACGAGTAACCACTTCTTTAATTAATTGCAGTCTATAGCTGTTGCTGGCTCGTTTCATTTTTGACCTCCAGAACTCGATGGCAGCAGTTTGAACACATTGGCGTTCATATCGCTGCTCATTGGCGTGAGCGTAGAAGCCCATCGCCTTCGTTTGAAGTCAGAGAGACAAATTGTTTGAGAGCAGTGTTTGTAACGCCATTCACGTCTTTCTCAGAATCATTGGCTGCATGAATCGAGAATGACTCCAAAAACTCAGTTAATGAATCTGCATATTTGAAAGACCTTATCAAACATAGAAGCCGCACACAGGGGCGTCAATAACACAAATGAACATTTTTTGAACGATTTGTGAAGGTGGCGTTTTATCAGAGATTTAGCGCCAATAAAAAAACCGGAGCCACTTGGGCTCCGGTTGGTCTTAGAGTCAGTCTGACACGCCTTTGTTTCGATTGTTATGCAACCGAATGGCTGTCAACGTCTAAGTGTAGACAATGTCTAGATAGATTAGCTACCAGAAGCAGGACAACCTTTCACTGGCTGACCGTTGCTGAAGTACTGGATGTTGCCTAGGTTTTTCTTGAAATCATCTGCTGAAATCTGAGGGTTCTTAGCAAAGAACTCACGTAGCACATAAGCATCTGTTAGCTGAGTAGATTCAACATCAATGATCGGGTAGTCATCGCCGCCCGCTGCGCTGAAGCTGATTACAGAGAAGGTGTACGTCGCTGCTGGATCGAAAGCTTTATTGTTGATTTCAGTAATCGTTACGTCACTTTCGTCACAGTTAACAGATAGTTTGATGTTATCCAGTTGAGCGTAAGCACCAGAACCCGCTGACTTAGTTGCAACTACGTCTAGGTACTCTTTCACTTCTGCACCCGTCATGGTCGCTTTAGTTACGAAGTTACCAAAAGGTTGTACCGTTAGTACGTCGCGGTAAGTGATGTCGCCAGTTTGGATTGAATCACGCACACCACCTGAGTTCATTACACCGAAGTCAGCGTTAACTAGCTCATAAGTACGGTACGCTTCACCCAGTAGGTGACCAAGGTTAGTTTGCTCAGAACGAACAACACTACGGTCACCTTCAAGTTTACCGTCAGTTGCTGAGATCACTTCATCTAGCAGGTCTTGACCTTGTTGTTGGTAAGGTAGAAGGATCGATTTCACTGTCGCATCGTGCTTGATGTATTCACCGATAACTTCATCGTTATCATCAAGAAGGTTCACAGGGATCAGAGCGTAGTTCGCTAGGTGAAGTTTGCCATCGTAGTATTCGAAGTCAGCACGACCTACGTATTTACCCCACTCATGCGCTTGCATGATGTAAGTACCGTTTTGTTGATCTGGCGTACAGTCATCACCTGGTTTGAAGTCAGCGTAGTTATTGGTACCTGGCTCCATACATACAGGGTTTTGAGAGTGGCCACCGATGATTGCGTCTAGCTCACCTTCTTCAAGAGAACGTGCAAGTAGAACATCACCAGGTGCTTCGCTGCCGTGTTGACCATCTTGGTAGTGGCCCATGTGAGTTGTAGCGAATACTAGGTCAACTTTTTCGTTTGCTTCGATTTCTGCAAGTACTTTTTGGATTTCAACTTGTGGATCTTCGAAGTAGATATCAGCAACGTTGTCTGGGTTTACCAGTTTCGCCGTGTCTTTTGTTGTAAGACCGATTACCGCTACTTTAAGGCCGTTAATCGTGAATACTTTGTAAGGGGCGAAGTAACGCTCGTCAGTTACTTTACCGTCTGCATCTTTCTTGTAGATGTTCGCTGCTAGCATAGGGAAGTCTGCTAGCTCAGCTTGCATGTCTAGAACATCTAGAGAGTTATCGAATTCGTGGTTACCCACTGCCATTGCATCGTAACCAATCAGGTTCATACCTACGAAGTCTGGTACTGCATCTTGCATATCTGACTCTGGTACACCTGTGTTGATGTCACCACCAGATAGAAGAATACTCTCACCGCCGTTTGCGGCAACTTCTGCACGAATAGACTCGATAAGCGTTTTACGAGCAGCCATGCCGTACTCGCCATCACTGTTGTGCCAGAAACGACCGTGGTTATCGTTAGTGTGTAGAACCGTGAACTTAGTACATGAGTCTGCTGTGTCACAGGTCACTGGAGAGTTGTCGCTGTCTGAGCCACATCCTGCTAGCGCAGCGCCGACCGAAAGTACCAAAAGGGATTTGGAAAACTTCATAAGGGATCCTTTCTTTGTGATTTTGTTATTGTTACGGCGTGCAATATACGGAAATAGTGTGAAACTTTAGTGATCTACTTCTTATTTATAGTTTTGTTGAATAAGGGAAATTACGGCACTGCAAAGCATGTCGATAAATAAACAGAAATCGTATTTAGTAAAGGTTTAATCCATTATTGAATTAAAAGTGTGAGCGGTTTAATTGAATGCATTTTGTTTATGTGAATCAATACGCGTTTTGGTGAGATATAAAGCAAACTTTGGTGATTATTTTGCCAAATTCATGTCTTCTTAATGCCAAAGAAACAAATAGTTATACTTTTCTGTACGCTGTGTTGAGAGGAAGGGATGCTCAAAAAAACAACCGCGCTTGCCGCAGAAATCGATTGCTCATGGCAGAAACTGTTCAACGTGAACGGTAATTTGTACAACGGCTATTCTTATGACCCACATTATTGGCAAAAGTTCTCCGATCTTTGTGCTGTATTTTTATACCAATCTGACGCCTGTACGTATATATCCTGTCCTCCAAGTTTATGGGAACGAATTAAACATTTTCAGACCAATGAGCTGGAGAGAAAATTAAATAACAAGCAATTGTTCTGTGAATACGACGATGTCGACTACTATTTATTTAATGACGATAACGTCAACAAAGACGACGAAGTGATTTCTCTTTCTATTGAGTCTGATCGTGAGTTGCTCGAATCCTTTTTAAGTCGTGAGAGTGAAGAAGATATTTTAAAGGCGGATTTTGACCTCGATAGCCATTTTTTCTATGGCATCTTCGACAACAAAGAACTGGTCGCTGTGCTTGCTTCATACTGTTATCAAGGAAAAGAACCATTCGAGTCTTTGTCCATATTAGTTTCCCCAAATTCGAGAGGGAAAGGTTATGGGAAACGGCTGCTTGGCCACTTAATTAATGAAGTGAAGACTAGGCAGCGCACAATTAGGTATCGAGTAAATATTGAAAATACGATCTCAATAAAGCTGTGCCAATCATTAGGTTTTGAAGCGTACAGCCGTCAGAGGGTGTTTACTCAGGAATAACGAGAAAGGCAAGCAATGGGATATACAGTTAGAAATGCAGTGAGAGACGAAGCGAGTTATATCGCCAAGATACACGTTGATTCCTGGCAAGTTGCTTATAGAGGGTTGATGCCGCAAAGCTACATTGACCAGTTCACCAGAGAGCGTCGAGAACGCATGTGGACGCGAGTGATGACGGAACAACTGGCAAACCTCATCGTTGTCGAAAAACAAAAAGAGATTGTCGGTTTTCTGAGTTATGAACTACCTAATCATTCAAGTGAAGACAAGACGGCGATTGTAACCTGTTGCTATGTATCCCCTTTATATTACGGGCAGGGGGCTGGCAGTGCATTGATTGATGAGTTAGAAACAAGATTGCTCTCAACGCCTGTGATGCAGATTAGCCTTAAGGCGTTAGATACCAATAAACAGGGGCTGAATTTCTATAAGAAGTGCGGTTTTGTACGCTCTGGAGAGGAAGAGGCCGAGGTTATTGATGATATGACGCTAAATGACATCACATTGGTGAAGTATATAGCGCGAACCTAGTGCTTAAGCTCACATTTGTCTGAACTGAAATGCCCAATGCAAAGCTTGGTTGAATAGAGAGTCGTTTATCAGACTCTAAGTGTAGGGGAGATTTACGTTTACCCTAAATAGTAAAACCCCGGAGGTGGTAAGTCTCCGGGGTTTTGAAATTTTTTAGATATCTCGGTTGGTAAGTCCGATAATCTTTATGCAAAAGGTTTGGATTTTATCCGTTAATTCCTTGGTAGGGAATTAGATACGGATGAAGTCCATGTGCTCAACTTTTGGCTTGTAAGCGTGACGTTGAACGTCTTGTGGCTTAACTTTAACTTCAGCGCCGTCGATCACTAGAACGATACCTTCGTAGAACTCAGGCTTGTCCATTTGGTTAACGATGTCGTCGTGGTTAAGAACGATAGCAACTGCTGCTGCTTCACCGCCGTATACAACTGCAGGGAATTTGCCAGCGTGACGTAGGCGGCGGCTCGCACCTTTACCTAGTTCAGTACGTACTACTGCTTCGAATTTCATAGTATTTACTCTCAAATTAGTAAAAAATAAAACTTTACAAACACAATGCGACCTTGTGTTCGTAGTAAAGCTTGAAACAGGAACTGTTCAAGCGAGCGCGGATACTATCATCCTGCTCTACATTCAGCAACCAAAATTGTACCTAAATCACCAAAAAGCCAGTAATTCTTCGTCAAGAAGAGTGTCTGTTTTGTGGTGTCGGCAAAACTTTGTCCGCATTGCGCTGATTTTAACCTATTTGGCTTTTTGTCAGCACTTTTTTATTTGCCTAGGGCTCAATCCTCTTCCCAAGTTAATTCATTCATTAACGACATCTGTTATTCACAAAATGAACGCAAAATGAATGTTGACCTCAGTAACCGTTAAGTCAGTCGGTTCTATTCTCCATCGTACATAAACGGACAACCTCAATGGAGCACATTATGAATCCTATCAGTATCGTGATAATTACCCTCAACGAAGAAAAACGTATTGGTCGACTACTTGAAGACTTAACCAAACAAACTCACCAGAACTTTGAAGTGATCGTGGTGGACTCGAACAGCGAAGATTCGACACGTGAAGTTGCACAAGCTTACGAAAGCTCATTACCAGAACTTACCGTTCATCAAATGGAGACTCGTGGTGTCAGCTTAGGACGCAACACGGGGGCAGAGTTGGCGAAATACGAACGCATTCTTTTCTTGGATGCAGACGTACGTTTGCCAAGCGATTTTCTAAGTCGTGCAATGAGCAAGTTAGAGGACGCTAAGTTAGAAGTTGCTGGTGTTTATATGGGCGCTAAAGACTTACCAATGGCGCACAAGCTAGGCTATGGCATGTTTAATGCGGGTTTGTTTATTACTCAGTACACATTCCCAACAGCGGTAGGTGCTTGCATTTTCTCTACCAAGCGTGTGCACAAAGAGATCAACGGCTTTGATGAGTCTATTACGCTTTGCGAAGATTGTGATTACGTGAAACGCGCTTCAAAAACATGGCGATTCCGCTTTTTACCAATGACGTTCGAATTCGATCCGCGTCGTTTGGAGCAAGATGGTTTCTTTAAAATGGGCATGACCTATTTCAAAGCCAATGTGCGCCGATTCTTCTTTGGGGAAATGCGCAACAACGAAATGGAGTACAAATTCGGTCACTATAAAGATCAACACTCATAATCGTCGGAGGCTGTATGCTGGAAGCGATCAGTCTGTTCTTCGGGGCATTTCTGGATGCGACGATTGGACCTAATCTCTTTGTCCCGGGCGAGCCGTTTCTGCTCGCTGCGGGCTATCAATTACACCAAGGCATCATCTGGGGCGTAATCGCCGTCCTCATTGGTGGTTGGCTTGGTGATCAACTCAGTTACTTTATTGGTAAACGTTCGGGC
This sequence comes from Vibrio owensii, assembly GCF_002021755.1. Classification (NCBI taxonomy): domain Bacteria; kingdom Pseudomonadati; phylum Pseudomonadota; class Gammaproteobacteria; order Vibrionales; family Vibrionaceae; genus Vibrio; species Vibrio owensii. Next base: position 436,924 of record NZ_CP019959.1, on the reverse strand, counting down.
TCTAAAGCTCAGAGAAAGCTGATTCGTTGGCAAGCTAAGACGAAGCGCCCAATTGCTCGTTGTCGCTTGCTGATGAAAAAGCGTGGTAACGTCATTTTGATCTTTGCTCGTCTACTCGGCCCAGTCGCTTGGGTCGTGCCATTTATGGCGGGTTCAGTGAACGTCAGTTGGAAGCGCTTTACTGTCTGTTCATCAATAGGTTTGATACTCGGTGTTGGGCAATTTGTCGTTGCTGGATACTTGCTTGCTGCAGGTTTACAAACTTGGTTGCCACTGGATTCCCTAAAGTTAATCTTAATCGAACATAAACTTCTTATCGCTTCGGTATTGGTGGCTGTGACATTTACCGTTGTTGCGTGGAAAAAGAATTGGTCACGCAAGTGGCCCAAATCACTGACGGCATTAGTGCTGTGTTTGGTTGCTGCGAATTACGGGCATTTTTTCTATCTTGCTGACGATAATGTTCAGCAAGTCGAGTCCACTGAGATTCAACCAATCGCGTTTAACGATCTTGGTTTTAAAGTGTATCCAGGACGTTCAAATGTATTTGACGCTCAGGCCGTGAATTTGGTCTACGTCGGTGAGTCACCGAGAACCTTAATGCAAGAACTCGGTTGGCTAGAAAATCAAACATTCTCAAGAAACGACATTGAGTTGTCTGATTATGTGAGTTTGTTGAAGCAAAAGCTGCCACCTGTGTCGGATTTGTTTTGGAATGGCAAACCACAAGCGATGGCATTTCAAGAACCCGGAAGCTTACTTAAACGCTCTCATATACGCTGGTGGCAAGCAGGGCACGAGGCAAGCTCAAATCAGTCGGTTTGGGTCGGGGCGATAAGCTATGATGATGGACTCAAATTAGCGCACTATTCCGGTATTGTGACCGTGCTGCATCGGATTGATCCAAACGTAGACAGTGAAAGAGACCGTCTGGCGAATCAAATCGAAATGAGTCATCTAGCCTTAGTAGGGGAATTGCATTCGTTGGCGCAACCTGTCGCAATGGACAATAAACATGACTATTACTCAGATGGGAATGTATTGTTGATCAGCGAGCCTTCACTTGCTTTAAATGTGCTTAATCAGAGCTCAGATACAAAAATGGCACCTAACGATGAAGCATCGATAAGTGCCATTTCAGAGTTATCGCCGGATGTGATTTAAGCTCGACTCTTTTGCAAAATAAGGGTGGCTTTTAAACCGCCCATTTTACTTTCTGAGAGTTCAAGTTGGCCTCGGTAACTGTGTGCCATTTCATTCACGATGTTCAAACCCAAACCAGAACCCGGAGTGGTTTCATCCAGTCGGTAGCCACGCTTAATCACTTGGCATAGTTGTTCAGCAGGAATCCCAGGACCATCGTCTTCAATAACGATATGAATGTTGTCTTTGTCCAAGGTTGAATGAACACGAATGATGCTGTTTGCCCACTTGTAGCCGTTTTCTAGCAAGTTGCCCACCATCTCATCAAGGTCAGTCTTCTCTACTGCCACATTCAGTTCAGAATCGAGCTCGTTAATCAATGTGACATCACGATGTGCATAGACTTTATCAAATGCCATTGAAATGGCATCAACACGCTCAGAAGGGTTTGATTTCACCGAAAGGATGTTCATTGAACCAGCCATTCGAGCACGACCTAAGTGATAGTCGATGTGCTGTTGAATCTGCGTGATTGGCGCGTTCAAGCGATCTTGCTCTTCGGGCTTTAAGGTTTGCACTTCGTTTTTCAAAACCGAAAGCGGTGTTTTCAGCGCGTGAGACAAATTCCCAGCATGGTTACGAGCACGCTCAAGCAGTTCTTGATAATGGAAGAGCAGGGCGTTGAGGTCTGAGATTAACGGCGAAATTTCTTTCGGGTACTCTTCTTCCAAGCCTTTTTTATTGCCGGATTTTAGTTCGGCCAATTCTCTTTGTAACTTGGTCAGCGGGCTTAATGACCACGCGATTTGCAGCAAGATAACGGCGAGTACGCCAGCAAACAGCAATCCCAAGATAATCCAAAGTTGCCCAGTTAAAGATTGAATCGTGCCTTCAATTGGGTCTTCGTCGATACCAATGATGACATCAATAGGGCCATCATAATCAGGAAGGTAAAGGGTCTTTTTCAACGTGATGAGCTTTTCATCGCGCGCGCCAAAAGCATCTTTATCCAATCCTTTGTATTCGATTTTTTTGTCCCACAGAGAGCGAGATCGTTCTAAGCTCGTCTCGGTAGAAGCGCTCCAGTATAAGCCACTGTATGGGCGGCTAAATCTTGGGTCTGAAAGTTGGGTAGGGAGGGTGAGTTTGCCTTTGCTGTCGACTTCAAGTTGGGCGGCGATTTCGTCCATATAAACGTTAAGCTGTGAACGCGTATCGTCCACCATGTAGCTATAAACTTGAGTAGGGATTGTTACGCCAGCAGCAAGGATCATTGCGGTCAGCCAAACGACCGCAGCTAAAACTAAGCGACTCTTGATACTGAGCCGCTTAAGTACATGTATGGAAGGCCTTGCTTTATTCGGCATTCAGTTGATACCCCAAGCCACGAACGGTCTTGATGATTTTCGGTGCGATTTTCTTACGAATACGACCAATGAACACTTCAATGGTGTTTGAGTCGCGGTCGAAATCTTGCTTATAGATGTGCTCGACCAACTCAGTACGGGAAATGACTTTTTCCGGGTTGTGCATGAAGTACGCCACCACTTTGTACTCTAGCGCGGTTAAGCTGACAGCTTGGCCTTGCCATAGAACTTTTGATGAGCGCGTATCTAAGCTTAAATCACCAATCTGCATGACAGGTGATGCGTTACCTGAAGCACGACGCAGTTGAGCGCGGAGACGTGCAGTAAGTTCCACCATTTCAAATGGCTTAGTTAGATAGTCGTCGGCACCTGCATTCAAACCTTCAACACGTTGAGATAGAGTGTCACGCGCACTCAAAATCACCACGGGTGTATTAATGTTTTCGTCTCGAATGCCTTTTAGAACCGTCAAACCATCGAGTTTTGGTAAACCAAGGTCGAGTACGATCGCATCCCATTCTTCAGAAGTAGCGCGATACAAAGCATCGATGCCATCTTGAGAAAGCTCTGGCACCCAGCCATTGTTTTCTAACGTTTCTAAAATCTGTTCGCCTAGGCGAGGCTCATCTTCGACAACAAGTATTTTCATATTCTTTCTTCTTATTATGCTTAGTGACTATTTATGATTGATCAGGTTATGAATGATCAGGTTATTAGTGCACAGTGCTTGCGATTGATTACTGTGGCTTGAGTGCTTTATTAAAGTTACGGCCTTTGATTTCGAGCATTTCCAGCGTTGCTGCGTCGTATTCCACTTTGATTACGCTGTCATTGAACAGGATTTTCAGCTCGTATACCCACTCATCATCGTCTTCTTCAAGTTCTACTTTAATAATACGCCCATACAGATCATTCTCCACTGCTTCATACATATCAGAGAAAGGGCGAATATAGCCTTTCTGAACGGCGCGGTAGACTTCATCCTGATCTTCATCGAACTCGATTCGTGTTCCTGGTTTTTCGACGTCACGAACAATGGCATGACCGTCTTTGTCATCATGATGATCATGGTGAGACGCAAAGCTTGGTGCAGACAATAAAAGCGGTACTAAACCTAGCAGCGCAGGCAGCTTGCGTGGTGTGAAGGATGTAGACATAGCAAAGCCTTTTTCGGAGAGTTAGCAAAATTATATCGGCTCGTACATGAATGGAAAGTGAATACGAAATCGAGTTCAAATTTTTCTACCTTCGTTACGATAAAAAAATAATTTCTGTAATTTAAATGGCTTATAAAGAGATTTAACAGTAATTAGGCACTGGTCGGATTTGCATTTCGCAATATGCCTATAAACAAAAACCTAACAAATGTATATTTTTCGCGCTATACGCTGCTGATATAAATATTACATATAATTGGTCTGGACAAATGATAGGGCATTTTAATTGGATAGCTCGGTGCAGTTCCTAGTGTATGCATGGAGTTCTTAGGGTAGAGAATGCTTCTGTTTAAACTGTCGAAAAATCCTCTGGTCATTTCGTTACTGGTCTATGTTGCCGTCGTTTCTGCGATGAGCTTTTGGGCCATCAATCGCAGTGAAAAAGAGTTCGCTTCCATCGCCAATTATTTGGAGCTCTACAAAAGCACGGCGGTCCTAACTGGATTGAGAATTCAGTCTGACCTAAAACACGATTCTCCAGTCTCCCTTACATTAGAGCATATAAACCAATCGCAACGAGTTAAATCGCTAAACGATGACGAGCTCAATCACAGCGAAAGGATTGCGTTCACCGTATTAGAAGACCTTTATCAGTACAACCGCGAGCTTGCGGAAAGACCCAACGTTCACATTTACTATCGCTCTTACACGGGGCAAAAGCTTATCTTCTCGAAAGCGGGCGACAACCTTGCTATTGAGCCTTCAATGTTCGATCCCGCTTTATGCAGTCAAACTCGCGATTGCACATTGAATATGCACGACTCTGATTTAGCCGACCGAGTTGTCTTTTCTGAAAACTTTAATAACACCGAGACGGGAGAAACGACCTTCAGCATCTCAAGCCCTGTTTATAGTGACGGGAGCATCGTTGGTGATGTTGTCGTTGAGGTTCACGTTAACTATGAGTTTTTGGAAGGGCAGAGCTTATCGACGGAGAAAGTGAACGGGCATTATTACGTCACTATCGGGCATGCAAATTACCCGTTTTATGATCTCGCTGGAGGGCTAATATTGCCGCTTGATAACGTCAGCGTGGTGATCTATCAATTGCCTGTCGTGAAGGTGATCATCGATAACCTTTGGGTGTTGCTAGTGACTTGGGTTTTGGTTCGAACTTATCACCGCCTTTACTCTTCCAATATAAAGCACAGGGATCACTTAGCGCATGCGATTAAAAGTGCCAGTCGGGATGAGCTGACCGAGTTGTACAATCGCAAGGTATTTGAAGATCAGGACTTTGAAGACGCACTTAAAGATGGACACTATTCGGTGATTCTTATCGATGGTAAAAAGTTTAAGCAAATCAATGATACCTATGGACATAAAGCGGGTGACCTAGCGCTTATTCATATCGCAAGAATGATGAAGTCGACCTTTAGGCAGAGTGATTGGTTGATTCGCCTTGGTGGTGATGAGTTTGTGGTTGTTATGCCACATTGCCCGCTGGAGTCTGCAGAGGAGCTTGCTGCCAATTTGCGAGATAGCATCGCTGCACGACCTTTAGTGCGTTATGGCATAGAGGTTGGTGTGACGACGGGGGTGGCTAAAGGAACGAGTGACGAGTCTCTGCTTGATGTGATTGAACTGGCTGATCAAGACATGTATCAGTACAAGGACATTTGAGTCTAAGTCTTAAAGTGAAACAGCGCCGAAGTGGGCGCTGTTTATCATTTTATAGCTGGACGATACTTGAATTTTTACTGCTTGAGTTCGTCTTCGAAGATCTTATCACGAAGCTTCCAGAAACGACCTGATTTACGAGCAATCACAAATTGAGGCAAACGGAAACGATGTTGGTTTGCCACCACTTTCGTTGGTGATGCTTCTTCAAATGGGCGATGTTTGTCGGCAAGGTGAGGGCGCACAAACTGGTCTTTGAAGGTTTGCTTCTGTTTTTTGGTATTCAGTGACCAGAACTCATGCACCAATGCGTTCCCTTCACCTTGATAGGTTTCACCAGAGTATGTCACTTTTAGTTGTGACTTACCGTCACTGGACTTAAACACCGACAAATCCATTTCTGTACATTCGAAGATCAGTGCATCTTTCAGGTTTAATGCTTCTTTGAGTTTTTTGTCTGGATCGACAAGGGTGGCATCGCATTCATGACAAATACGCGCCGCAATGTCGTTATCAGCGCCACATTCCCCGCAGTATTTCGCTCTAAAGCGATAACCACAGTGTTCACGCTCTCCGGTTTCATCATCTTCAAAATATCCTTGGCAGCGACGACCAAAGTGCTCAAGCAAAAAGCCGTTGCTGTCTAACTTTCCCCAGAAGTTGTTATTAAAGCCGCAAGCAGGACAAGGAATGGTGATAATTTCGCTGGTGGAATCGGGCTTAGGGTCGCCCACTTCAGGTTGATATAAGTCATAGCTGTTGCCAGCGTAATCCAGAACTAAACATTCAGATTTGCCTTCCGACAGACGCAAACCACGACCAACAATTTGTTGATACAAACTGACCGACTCGGTTGGGCGCAGAATCGCGATTAAATCCACATGTGGCGCGTCGAAGCCTGTGGTTAAAACGGACACGTTAACCAAGTACTTTATCTCACGATTCTTGAACGACTGAATAATGGCATCGCGCTCAGGTGTTGGCGTGTCACCAATCACTATCGCGGTTTCACCTTTAGGCAGTAATCCATGGATTTCTTGAGCATGGCGAACCGTGGCGGCAAATACCATCACACCTTTACGTTCGTTAGCGTATTGAATGATTTGTTCAACGATTTGCGGCGTCGCACGTTTGGCTTTGTCGATCACCATGTCCATTTCCGCTTCTTTGTATCGACCTGTGTTAGCCGGTTTTAGCTGCGAGAAGTCATAAGACAAGACGGGCGCATCCATCATACGTGCTGGTGTTAAGAAGTTTTCATCCAGCAAGTAACGGATAGGGAGCTCGAAGATACAGTCACGGAAAAAGCGTGATTCTTCAGTGCGAACCTGCCCACGGGTGTGATACTGGTAAATCCAACCCATACTTAAGCGATATGGTGTTGCGGTTAAGCCCAAAACTTTAATGCCCGGGTTAAGCTCTCTCAGGTGAGTAATGACTTTTTGATAGCTACTGGTTTTTTCATCGGGTACACGGTGGCATTCATCAATAACGAGCAAAGAAAACTGGTTCTTGAAGGAGTCCAGATTACGCACCACAGATTGCACCGACGCAAACACCACTTGTTGGTCGGTTTCTTTTCGCCCAAGCCCCGCTGAAAATATTGAGCCTTTCAGTCCATAGCCTTCGTACTTGGCGTGATTCTGTTCCACCAATTCTTTTACGTGAGCAAGTACCAATACTCGACCTTTGGCAAGCCTTGCTAACTCTGCAATGACCAAGCTTTTCCCCGCACCTGTAGGCAGCACAATGACCGCTGGTGTGGAGTGTTTACGAAAATAGTGAATCACCGCTTTTACTGAGTCGGCTTGGTATGGTCGAAGGGTGTACATGAAAATCTGTGAAATTGCTCAACTATTCGAATTAGGATCGCTATAATACCCGACCTTAAACATTAGAGGTATTCATGCGTTTAGATAAATATTTGTGTGATGCACTGGGCGCGACTCGCAAGCAGGCAACGAAGATCATCAAAAGTGGTGAAGTAACGGTTGATGGTGAAGTACAAAAGAGTGGCGCTTTCAAAGTGCCAGAAGGTGGTGTAGTTGAGTGGGAAGGACGCGAAGTCGGTGCTCCGGGCCCTCGTTACATCATGCTGTACAAACCTGCGGACTTTGTGTGTTCACATGAAGATGGGCACAACCCAACTGCATTCGTGTTGCTTGATGAGCCAAAGGTAGAGAACCTTCACTTTGCTGGTCGTCTGGATGTGGACACAACCGGTCTTGTGTTGATCACAGACGACGGTCAGTGGTCGCACCGTATTACGTCACCAAAACACAAATGTGAAAAGACGTACCGTGTATGGCTAGTGGATGCGATTCAACCTGATTATGTTGAGAAGTTTGCTGAAGGTATTGAGCTACGTAACGAACGTGAAGCGACACTGCCAGCACACCTAGAAATCGTCAACGAAGCAGAAAACGAAGTACTTCTGACGATTGTGGAAGGGAAATATCACCAAGTGAAACGCATGTTTGCTGCACTCGGTAATAAAGTAGAGCACTTACATCGTGAGCGTATTGGTTCTATCGTGCTTGATGAAGCATTGGAGCCGGGTGATTACCGATTCTTAACCGAAGAAGAAGTCGAATCAGTTTGGAAGTAATCCATTCTATTCGGAAATAATTGCTGTTCTGGGAAATTGTTTAATTCCCGATAGGAACTAGTGTTTTGGTAGGAAATCGCTCAAAATGAGGGTTCCTACCAAATATGTCTTAGTGTCTGAACAAGACGCACATTCGCCGCTCGTAAACGCAGGCAGAACTGTATTTAATCTGAGAAAAGTCTTTTCTCTTGTTGGTCCTTACTGACGATAAGTACAGACGGTGTTAACGTCACCGCCTCTTCGTTTTAGCTCGGTTATTTTGTCGTTCTGCATACTGATCATGCAGGTTATAGCGTCGAGTTAGTCAAGACCGTCTTGGTATACTTTCGTCTTTTATGATCTTCTCATTAGTAAGGAAACTATGCTCTGTCTCCGTAACTATTACGAATTCAGGGTAGGAGAAGCGTCAATCATCTATCTCAATCAATGTGGAATGTTGATGGGAGGACACAACAAGAGGTAAAGCAATGACAGAAAAAGCCCAAAGTGCTCCCCAGTCACAAATCAGTTTTTTATTGTTCCTTATACTCGGTGCTATTGGTGCGTTGACGCCACTTGCTATCGATATGTATCTGCCGGCGATGCCAACCATCGCAAAAGATCTTGGCGTAACCCCAGGCGCGGTACAAATTACGTTAACGGCTTATACGGCAGGTTTTGCAATAGGTCAGTTAATTCACGGTCCTTTAGCAGACAGCTACGGTCGCCGACCAGTACTCATTTTAGGTGTGCTCTTTTTTGGTTTGGCAGCGGTAGTCAGTGCAACCACTAACGGTATCGATGCGCTAACTTATGTGCGCACTGCACAAGGTTTTGCTGGCGCAGCCGCAGCTGTGATTATCCAAGCGGTTGTGCGTGATATGTTTGACCGTGAAGATTTCGCGCGTGCAATGTCATTCGTCACTTTGGTGATCACGATTGCGCCTTTAGTTGCGCCGATGATTGGTGGTCACCTTGCTATCTGGTTCGGTTGGCGCTCGATCTTCTGGGTGCTTGCTATTTTTGCTGTTGTGGTGATTTTGCTGGTTCTATGGATGATCCCAGAAACGCTGAAACCAGAAAATCGTCAGCCGCTAAGATTCAGAACGACGATTCGCAACTATGCGCGTCTGTGTTCTAACCCTGAGGCATTAGGTTTAATGCTTTCTGGTGCGTTTTCGTTCTCGGGTATGTTTGCATTCCTGACAGCGGGTTCGTTTGTTTATATTGATTTATATGGTGTTCGACCTGACCAATTCGGTTACCTATTTGGTTTGAACATCATTGCGATGATCATCATGACCAGCCTTAACGGTCGTTTGGTGAAGAAAGTTGGTTCACACGCCATGCTTCGCTTTGGTTTAACGATTCAGTTGATTGCAGGTATTGGTCTGTTTGTTGGCTGGATGCTTGATCTCGGTTTATGGGGAATCGTGCCATTCGTTGTGTTGTTTATCGGTACTTTGTCTACGATTGGTAGTAACTCGATGGCGTTGCTGCTTAGCGGCTACCCAACAATGGCGGGTACAGCATCTTCGCTTGCGGGTACACTGCGCTTCGGTACGGGCTCATTGATTGGTGCACTCGTTGCTGCAATGCCGGGTGGCGTGTCGTGGCCGATGATCATCGTTATGTTTGCTTGTTCAGTGCTGTCTGCACTGTTTTATTGGACTTTAGGAAGAAAGGCGTAATGTCTAATTACACCAAAGAAATTCAAAACTTAGTTAACGCTGCTCTGGCGGATTTAGACCAGGAGCATCGCTCAGGTAAATTGGCGAATGCGCCAGTAGCTAATAACCATTACTTAGTTCGTTGGGTAACCAAGGCGCTGAAATCACAACGTTTTGGTCGCACTGTGGGTGATGACTTAACGCGTTGGCAAAAAGCTGGTCGCTCAAAAGGTAATGATGCGGGTTTGCTATTCATCTTCAAACGCATCTCTGGCTTTTACGCGCAGTTTTTCCCAGAAGGTGAAGAGCCTAAAGTGATCAAAGATTCTGACATTGAAGCGTTTCTTGATGCGATGGAGCAAGCGGGTTGGGAAGTGTCTACGTCTGAGCAACTGGTTGGCTGTGGCAAAGTGCAAATCTTCACGGAAGGTCAGAATTCTCTGGCGCTGTGTGCCGACCAGTGCGAAAGCTGTTTTGATGGTGAGCTACTCGTTAAACCAATGAGTTGGTTTGTTCGTGGCAACCACGCTGAGTTTGTCGAAAAAGCATCACAAGCGGGTTATATGGTTCATAAAGTGACCGACTACAAATCCATGGTGAAATACCACGGTGAATACCTGATCTTCCCTGCGAACGAAGGCAATCAACTGGCAGAGATCCCGCTGTCATTTAAAGCAGACTAGACCGTATTTAGCATTTCAATAAGTAACCGAGCTTCACCTTGAGGTGAATTAAGAACGTTACTTATCGGAGATTGCGGTGCTTTAAAGCGTACATACTGTGGTGTGTGCGCTTTTTTGTTTTTGAGGACCTGACATTCACTTCTATCAAGCGATTAAACAAACTTATGGCTGTGATCGTAGAAGTTCATGATCCGCTTCAGTGCCCAATCTCGATATCGGTCGGATTCAATTAAAATGTCATGCCTTGCATGAGGAATGCTTAAAAGCCTTGAACTGGCACAATGCTCATTGAATAAATCTTGGGCAGGCAGGGACACAACGTTATCAGCCTCTGGTTGCACGATTAAAATCGGCGTTTTAATGTCTTTGGCTTGAGCTAAACAATTTTTACCCGCAGCAACGGCTTCGCTAATCCACTTAGGGCTAACACCACCGAGTCTCAAGTTGGGGTGGTTGCTCAACAAATCACTGTAGGCTTTAAAGCGATTAGGGCTACTTGTATGGTCATTACCTTCAAAGGTTTTGGTCACAAATGCCGTTTGGGTAGGGGCGAAATTCGGTGTTTTCTGAAGTTGACTGATGAGTTTAATGGTGGCCGTTTGAATGCCGCCAACCACTTTGGGTAATTTGATACCAAACATTGGGCTTGTTAGGGCGCACGCTTTAACGTTGTGATCATAACTCGCGAGGTATTGAGTTGCGACAGCACCTCCCATCGAGTGGGCGAGCATCATAACTTCGTCTTTATGTTGGCTCTCTACAACCTCTTCAAGAAACTGAGCTAAGTCTTCAACATAATGCTCAAATTGGTCCACGTGCCCAAGTTCGCTGTGTTCTGCCAAGCGTTGCGACTCTCCCTGACCTCGATGATCAAAGGAATAGATATTGAAGTATTGGCTGAGTTCGTAAATGACTTCTTTGTACTTCCAAAACGATTCATTTCGCCCCTGAACAATGACTAACGTTCTTGTATGATTTTGAGGGTTCACGTTAATCCAAGCGATATCATTATTCATCGCGCCTTTGAAGTAACCGCTCTTTCTGCTTTGCCATACATCATCTATTTGTTGGTGATAATTATGGTTATGGTGACTCAACTCCGAGGTAATGGGGTGATAGCGTTTATAGGGTTTGTGAGGAATATTAAGTTTTCTTCCTATGCTGGTCACAAACAAGCGGCCCAGTTGAGCTCCGTGCAAATAATCCGCATCGAGTTGTTTTTTCGTACTCTCCACAACCGAAGATTGTAAGTTCCGTGCCGGAGAGATTTCGTAAATGTTGACATCATCAGGAGGAGAGGCAAGAAAGCGTCGAGTTTGTCGATAAGTTTCTTCGTGTTTGAGCAAAATAGCCGACAGTTCACTCATCGTTTTGGATGGCGCGCGTTTTAGCACGGCTTCTATTAAAGGATGATGTTCGTCAAAGTCGATGGGCATTGTTCGGATCACGACGATGTGTTTGTAACCTCGACGATAAGCTTCTTCAACCGGGATTGGAGCAGAAACACCGCCGTCTAACCAACGTGCGCCATTAAACACAACGGGCTTTTTGTGCAGAGCGGGAATAGCACAAGATGCTCTAAGTACATCCTTCCAATTATCAACGGTGACATCAAAACATTCTGTCGTTAGGTTTCGTGCGTGTGTCGCGACGGCTACGACTTGCTTTGTTTTGAGTAAATCAGAACCTTTTTCCCAATTTAACGGGATGCTTATCTCGGCATTGTCTACTAAAAAATCTAAGTCAAATCCTTCCCCATTGAGCAAGTATTTCGTGAGCTTAAAGAACTCAGGGCGTCGTGTTGTTTCTGTGATGATTTTGTAGGCATGCCCTTGATGCCCACAGATGTACGAGGCGAGGTTGAGAGAGCCAGCAGAAGTACCAATCAGCAAGTCAAAAGGATTGAAATCAGCATGTAGGAAGGCATCTAACACGCCTGCAGTAAAAATGCCTCGCTGACCGCCTCCCTCTGTCACCAACGCGATCTTATCGACGTGTTGCTGACGAAGCATAAAGTTATCGTGGTGTTTACTGCTAATGATGTATCTATTGCCCATTGTGATTCCAAAATCTGCTTAACGTTATAGTCACTAAGTTCAGAACAAAGCCGGTCTAAATAAGGTATGAGCCAAGAATAATATGGGGATTGCACTGAAATAAATTCAATTAAATTTACCGGGTGTTAATCAATATAGAACCTTTTCAATAGCACTCTCAAACCGTCTTTATCTGCTTTGTTTGAAAGTGCTATGAGCGGCTAAGTGCAATGGGGCGTTATTCGTGCTCTAGATGTTCTGCTTCTTTGGCGATCGCTTTTACCATACCTTTGAAGATGAATAGGTGTGCTGGCATCATCGCAAACCAATAAAGCAAACCGGGGAAGCCTTGCGGATGCCACCATGCGGTGATATCGAATTCGCGCTCTTCGCCATCGTCTTTTATTGTTATTTCTAAACGACCAAGTCCCGGACCTTTCATACCGAAAAACAGTGAAAGGAACTGGTTCTCCTCGCAGCGAATAACCTTCCATGAATCAATGAAATCACCCACCTTGAGCTCTGGCCCCGGTGGCGAAACTCGAATGGGTTTTCCTCCACCAAAGAAGATATCGAGCCACTCTCGGGTGCGCCAAAGGATGTTGGCAAAGTAATAGCCTTTTTCAGGGCTCCCGATCTTTTGTGCGACCTTCCAAAGTGATTCTGCCGAGGCTTTTGTCTTAATGCTGGCTCCTGCCTGTTTTGGATAATACCCGTAGCCCGGTTGCCAACGTTTGAGTGCTGCTGGTTCAAACCCCCATACGTTACTGCGCACAAAAGTTCCTTCCGTAGCGATGGTGTCCGCTACGGATTGCTCATAGCTGATTAGCTCTTGTGGAAATCGTTCGTGAATGGCTTTGGTATCAGCAATGTAATCGTGCTCCAAACCAGCAAGCAACGCTTTACCAATACTTGCAGGAACTGACGTCACAATGGCTAACCAATACGACGCCATTTTGGGTGTTAGCAGTGGGGTTGACCAAAGTCGGTAAGGTTTTTTTGTGATTTTACAAATGACTTCAAATTGCTCGCGATAACTTAATGTGTCCGGCCCACCAACTTCATAGATTTCACTTTCTGTTGGTTTGGTTTCTGTCAGTTTAAGCAAGTAGTGATTGAGGTTGGGTAGGGCGATTGGGTTAGCTTTGGAATCGACCCACTTAGGCGCAATCAGAATTGGCAGGTTGTAGACGAAGTCACGCATGATCTCGAATGCCGCAGACCCCGGCCCAATAATCACGCCTGCGCGAAGTTCGGTAACAGGAACGCCAGCTTGACGAATGATCTTCCCCGTCGCTTTGCGTGCTGCTAAGTGTTGAGAGTTGCCTGTTTGGGGCTGAATCGCACTCAAGTAAATAACGTGTTCTACGCGACTTTTCTCAAGTGCGTTTTTGAAGTTCTCTGCGAGGTTTAATTCGTACTCAACAAAGTCGTGACCTTGCGCCATACCGTGAACAAGGAAGAACACCAAATCAAAATCATTCACGACTTCGAGCGTCGCTTCTGCATCTGCGAGGTCTAAATAAGTGAGAGTGAGATTAGGGTGTGGTTGAGTTCGAGATTCTAAATAGTCTATATGACGCGCTGCTGCTGTGACAATGTAACCTTTGTCAAGCAGCTGTGGAAGAAGCTGTGAGCCAATGTATCCGGAAGCCCCAAGTACCAACACCTTTTTCATTCTGAGTCCTTTTTATTGCTGGTGGATTAGTCACCACTGGGTATAATCATGAGACACTTTTCTCGTTCTATCAATAAGTTGTCGTCGGAGCGTGCATGACTTTTTTCTCACAACTGGTTACTCATGCCGATAAGTCGTTTTTACGTCGACTATTTGCCATCGCATTACCCATCACTTTACAGAGCATGATGTTCTCCAGCCGAAGCTTGGTGGATGTACTGATGCTCGGTCAATTGGGCGAGGCGGAAATTGCTGCGGTCGGCGTTGCAGCAAGAGCGACATTCGTTACGACCATCATGCTCCTTGGCGTAACAACCGGCGGCGCGTTGTTAACAGCGCAGTACTGGGGAGCGGGAAACAAAGTAGGTGTAAGGCAAAGTACATCGCTGACGTGGATGATTTCCATGGTATTCGCTGCCCTTACGGTAGTGTTATTCGTTTTGTTCCCAGAACCCATCATGCGCTTGACGACAGATTCGGAAGAGGTGATTCGTCTTGGTGCTGATTATCTCGTTATTTCATCGGTTAGCATGTTTGCTGTTGCTTGTGTCGCAAGTATGGCGGTGGGTCTGCGCGCTATGCATCAACCGGGGCTAAGTACGTTTTTTAGCGGTATCGGCATTCTGTCCAACATCTTCCTTAACTGGGTGCTTATTTTTGGGCAATTTGGCTTTCCTGCTATGGGTATTAAAGGGGCTGCGATTGCCACCGTCATTAGTGGTGCTATTGAAGTAACCTGTTTATTCAGTTACCTGTGGTTTAAAAAGCACATTATTGCTTTTGGTTTGGATGACATTCGTGCCAGCTTAGTGTTGGATAAAATCACCCGTTTCTTAAAACTTTCCCTTCCGACAACATTTAACTTCCTAGCATGGGCGGGCGGCTTGTTTGCTTATCACGCGATTATGGGACAAGCAGGCGTGCAGGGCTTAGCGGCATTGTCAGTAATGACGCCAGTAGAGTCGATTGCTCTTGCTATGATGATCGGTTCATCTAACGCTGCTGCGGTATTGGTGGGTAATCAATTGGGCGCAAAGAACTTTGGTCCGGTTTACTACCAAGCGTGGGCAACCGTAATTCTCAATGTGTTGATTGCCGTCGTTGTCGCGATTTTACTTCTGCTCTCAAACCAACTTATTCTCGATGCCTTTAGTGCTCTGACGCCAGAAACGCGCCACCTAGCTGAACAGTTTATGGTGATTCTTGCTGTCGGGGTGGTACTTCGTTCTGTTCCTATGATGGCTATTGTCGGTGTGCTTCGCGCAGGTGGGGATGTGAAGTTCTGTTTGTACCAAGATCTGATCGCGCAATGGGTAATAAGTATTCCATTAGCTGCCTTTGGTGCTATCTATTTAGGCTTTGAGCCGCAATGGGTTTATTTGCTGTTTTTGACCGAAGAAGTGGTGAAGTGGGGGACATGCCTACACCGCATGGCGAGCAAGAAATGGATGAAAAATTTGATCGATGCTTAGGAAGGGTCGCGAGACAAGTTGCATTTGTACTCTGATAGTGTGATCAACTATTCAAAATACTTCCTACCAACAGGATTTTAGTGTAGATTCTGATTCCAATTTTTAAACACCATTTGAGCGGCATAATCAATGTTAAAACTGTCAGACCTATGTAAAGGCTATGTAGACGGGGGAGAGTTTCATCCCGTACTACAAGGGGCAGAATTAACATTACAACAAGGTGAACAAGTCGCATTAATGGGTGAAAGTGGATCGGGGAAAAGTACGCTCCTTAACCTTATCGCAGGTCTTGATACTGCCGATTCGGGCGAGATCCAATACCCAAGCTTTGCAATGCATAGCGCACCTGAACACCTTAGAACACTCTACCGCCGCAACAACATTGGTAATATCTTCCAGCAGTTCAACCTACTTCCCACCTTGAATATCGCTGACAACATCCGTTTCTGCCGCCAATTAAAAGGCTTACCAGAAGACAAAGGCTTGTGGCGTCAAATTCTTTCTGCTCTCGATCTTATGCCGCTTTTAGGTCGTTACCCTGAAGAAGTGTCTGGTGGTCAGCAACAACGTGCAGCTATTGCTCGAGCTTTGTATATGGAGCCGAAAATCCTGCTTGCCGATGAGCCGACAGGTAGCTTGGATGAGCGCAATGCTGAAGCGGTAATGCGCCTGCTAACCAGCCTTGCGCGTCAATTAGAGTGTACGCTGCTGTTGGTTACGCACAGTGAGAAAGTCGCAGAGCACATGGAAGGTAGAATTCGTCTTCAAGGAGGACAGCTGCATGTTATGGCCCGTAGTTAAGGCACTACTCGGTCATTACCGTCGCTATCCACTTCAAATTATTCTTGTTTGGCTTGGTTTAACCTTAGGTGTATCACTCCTTGTTGGTGTGACATCGATTAACCAACACGCTAAACAGAGCTACGAAACCGGTGAGAAACTCTTTTCAAACCCTTTGCCTTACCGTATTCGTACCAAGCATTCAGCTAATAAAATCCCGCAGGGCTTTTACATTCAACTTCGACGTGCTGGTTTTAATCAGTGCGCGCCATTCGATGTTCTTCATCTCGATACCAAAGCCGACTTGAGCCTTATGTTGGTTGGGGTAGATCCTGTTGCGTTACTGCCTTTGCAGCAAGGAAAGTCGCTAAAAGACCTTCCTATGCTGACTTTGATGACGCCGCCTTACCCAATTTTAGTGAGCCAAGACTTAGCGTCTCACATGTCATGGAATGATGGCGATTTTATCACTCTCAATGATGGCAGCAGATTAGGGCCGTTGAAAGTCGACAGCGACAACTTACTTTCAGGCACGCGCTTAGTGACGGACATTTCGCTTCTTCGAATGTTAAAGCGCAGCTCTGGCTTGTCCGCGATTGCTTGTGGCGAAATGCCAGAAGAGAAGGTAGTAGCGCTGAAAAATATGCTGCCAAATGGCATGACGCTGGTACGTAATAGCCGCTCAGAATTGGAATCTTTGACGAAAGCATTCCACATGAACCTGACAGCAATGGGCATGCTATCGTTCCTAGTTGGCTTGTTCATCTTCTACCAAGCGATGTCTTTGTCTTTCATTCAACGTCAACGTTTGGTGGGGATTCTTCGTCAAACTGGTGTGAATGGTATGCAGTTGGCACAAGCTTTGATGTTGGAGCTGACCATACTTGTTCTTGTCGCTTGGGCATGTGGTAACTTCTTCGGTTTGATTCTCGCAAACGAGCTTATTCCTGCCGTTTCATCAAGCTTGAGTGATTTATACGATGCCAACGTAGGACTGACGATTGGTTGGTCTTGGGAGTCCAGTCTATACAGTTTGGCTATGTCGGCCTTAGGTGCCTTGATTTCCTGTCTGTGGCCGTTGATCCGCTTATTAAAATCACAACCTATTCGCTTATCTTCTCGCTTGTCCCTCATGCGTTTTGCTGGGCGTGAGTTCTCTTGGCAAGCTTTCGCAGCTTGTGGGTTCTGTGTGGCTGCCGTTGCGGTTTATCAGGCACCAAAAACGCAAGAGTCAGGTTTTGCGATTATCGCACTAATGTTGATCAGCGTGGCGTTGTTTATGCCGTTCTTGATGTGGCACATGTTCCAAAGCTTCTCTTATTCATTACGATGGGTTCGTGTGCGTTGGTTCTTTGCTGACGCGGCGGCAAGTATGAGTTACCGAGGCGTAGCGACCATGGCGTTTATGCTTGCACTGGCTGCAAACATTGGTGTTGAAACCATGGTGGGTAGCTTCCGAGATACAACAGACAAATGGTTGAGCCAACGCTTAGCGGCCGATCTCTATATTTATCCAACCAACAATTCTGCTGCACGTATGAGTTCTTGGTTAAAAGAGCAGCCAGAGGTTGATTCGGTTTGGTGGCGTTGGGAAAAAGACGTCCCGACTGAACGTGGTGCCTTGCAGGTTGTGAGTACAGGCTCTTCCGAGGGCGAGTTGGACTCTCTAACCGTGAAACTTGGTGTGCCTAACTATTGGTATCATTTACATCACTCTAAGAGTTTGATGGTAAGTGAATCCATGGCTTTGAAGCTCGACATTCGCCCTGGTGATTACATAGACCTGCAACCTCCGTTAGGGGGAGGGTGGCAAGTCGTTGGTGTCTACTACGACTATGGTAACCCATACAATCAAGTCATGATGTCGCATCGAAATTGGCTGTATGCGTTCGCAGGCTCTGGCAACGTTGGGCTTGGCGTCTTGCTCGAAGACAACGTGAATGGCGAAGGCCTAAAGCGTCGACTAGAAAACGTATTCCGTCTGTCGCAAGATCGAGTGTTTGACAATAACAATATCTATAACCAAGCCATGCGCGTGTTTGACCATACCTTTGCAATCGCGGGTACGTTGGGCAACATTACGTTGATTATTGCTGTGTTTGGTTTGTTCTTTGCGACGCTAGCGGGTGAGCTTTCTCGTCAACGACATTTCTCTTTGTTACGGTGTATGGGCGTTTCAGGTAAAGAACTCGTCTTATTAGGTGGTTTACAGTTGTTCGCCTTCGGTATGATTTCTGCGATTATCGCGGTTCCACTGGGCTTAGCGTTGGCGCACTTGATTGTCGATATCATCATTAAGCAGTCCTTCGGCTGGTCGTTAGAGCTTCAAACCATTCCTTGGGAATACGTTCAGACGATTGCTTGGGCGATGTTGGCTATCATGATCGCAGGGGCACTGCCTGTGATAAGAATGATCAAGAGTACGCCGATGAAATCGTTAAGGGATGCGCTGTAATGAAAAAGATGACTCCAAAAAAGACGTTTTCTATTTCTGCGCTGGTGTTTATTGTGTTCATCGCATTAGCGGGTGTGACTTTGTATGTTACGCATTGGGCAGAAGCGACGGCAACAGAACAAAGTGAAATCAGCGATGTTCTAAAACGCGAGAGCAAAACCATCTTTGAGCCGGTGCTACCCGATCAACATGTTTCACTGCCGCAGGATTTTCGTTTCCACCCTGACTATCAACATGAATGGTGGAACTACTTTGCCAAAGTTCAAGACAAGAACGGCAAAGTATATAACGTTCAATGGAGCTACTTCCGAGTTGCTACGGACGAACGCGATACTCGTGGTTGGCAGAACCCACAATTGTTTATCTCCCATATCGTTGTGAGCTCTGGCTCTCATGTGTGGAAAGAGCAGAGAGTTGCACGAGGCGGCATTGGACAGGCTGGTATGACGAATCGACCGTTCCGCTTGTGGATTGATAACTGGAACTGGCGAGCACTAGGCTCTACTCCATTTCCGGGTAACCTAGACGTATCGACCGACACGTTTGCGCTTGATTTGAACACCACAACCAATGGCCCATTTGTAGTAAATGGTGATCAGGGCTTCCAAGTTAAACACGCACTTCAATCTATTGCTTCTTTCAGCTTCAGTGCGCCGTTCCTTAATGTAAAAGGTACACTGACCTTAAATGGTCGTGAAATCCCAGTCTCTGGCTCTGGATGGACGCAGAAAGAGTGGGGAAGCGGTCTCATTGGGGAAGGGCAGCAAGGTTGGGATTGGTTTGTATTTAATCTTGATGATGGCCGCGCATTGACAGTAAGCCGCTATCGACACAATGGGCAGGTGCCTCACCTATTTGGCACACTATCAACACGTTCTGGCAAGGTGATTAACCTTACTGAAAAAGATTTAACCATGACGCCACTACAGGTGACCAACTTGTCTAATGGACGACGTTTACCGCTGCAGTGGATCATTAATGTCCCCGAGCAGAAGATTAATTTGACGACGAGGATCATAAAATCGGACATGTGGCTGCCCTTTGTGATTCCATATTGGGAAGGCCCGATACTCGCATCGGGGTCCAATGAAGCCTGGGGATTTATGCAACTCACCGGTTACTAGGATACGAAAAAAGCCATCCAGAAGGGTGGCTTTTTTGTTAATGAAACACGCAGTTTTCGACGCAAAACCGCACGTTAATCACGAAAATTCATCAGATATTATACTAACTTAATAGTAGTCTATGTTAATAGATTGAGCTTATAAGGAGATAGGCAGGTCTTGTAAATAATTATGTTCTTGTTGAAAAATACGATGTTTCGTAAATGAAACATCGGAAAAATCGAAGTTTAAACTCTAAACAAGCGATTATTCTAAAATTTTCAGCAGCTATACACTCTCATCATTCTTTGTTAATCGTTTATTAAGATAATAAATATAAGGGCGAAATCATGAACGATGTCATTCGTGACTTTTTCAAAATGGAATCCGCTGGTGGTATTCTTCTTGTAATTGCTGCGGCAATTGCGATGACCATTGCTAACACCCCACTTGGCGAAACTTATCAAGCTATGCTGCATACTTATGTATTTGGTATGTCAGTTTCTCACTGGATTAACGATGGCCTGATGGCTGTGTTCTTCCTACTAATCGGTCTTGAAGTAAAGCGTGAGCTACTTGAAGGCGCACTAAAATCGAAAGAAACCGCAATCTTCCCTGCTATTGCAGCGGTAGGCGGTATGTTGGCTCCGGCACTTGTTTATGTTGCATTCAACGCCGGTGACCCAGAGGCGATTTCTGGTTGGGCAATCCCAGCTGCAACAGACATTGCTTTTGCTCTAGGTATCATGGCGCTTCTTGGTAAGCGTGTGCCAATTAGCCTGAAGGTTTTCCTACTGGCATTGGCTATTATCGATGACCTTGGTGTTGTTGTTATCATCGCGCTTTTCTACACAGGCGATCTATCGACAATGGCATTAGTGGTTGGCTTTATCATGACGGGCGTGCTCTTTATGCTGAACGCGAAAAACGTCACCAAGTTAACGCCGTATATGATAGTTGGTGCGATCCTTTGGTTTGCCGTACTGAAATCTGGTGTACACGCAACACTAGCAGGTGTAGTAATCGGTTTTGCTATCCCACTTAAAGGTAAGAAGGGCGAGCACTCTCCACTGAAACACATGGAGCACGCACTGCACCCATACGTAGCATTCGGTATCTTGCCTCTGTTTGCCTTCGCAAACGCTGGTATCTCACTAGAAGGCGTATCGATGTCCGGTCTGACTTCTATGCTACCTCTAGGTATTGCGCTGGGTCTGTTGGTTGGTAAGCCACTTGGTATCTTCACATTCAGCTGGGCTGCGGTGAAAATGGGTATTGCTAAGTTGCCAGAGGGCGTGAACTTTATGCACATCTTCGCTGTATCGGTCCTGTGTGGTATCGGCTTCACGATGTCGATCTTCATCTCATCACTGGCATTCGGTAACGTAAGTCCTGAGTTCGATACTTATGCTCGACTAGGTATCTTGATGGGCTCAACAACAGCAGCAGTGCTAGGTTATGCGCTATTGCACTTCTCTCTACCTAAGAAAGCGGCAGAAGAAGTAGCGGTAGAAAAAGCGTAAGAAAAGACGATTACACTTTAAAAGCCTCCCAAATCGGGAGGCTTTTTTGTATCCAGAAGAAAGTCATTTGACAAAACCTCAAACGACAGACGAAAAAAAGCCCAGACGAAAAAGTGTCTGGGCGGATACAAACATAGGAGTTAATAAGAAAAAGCAGCAATGTAGCAACTAGATAGAAACAAGTTTGACGGCCAGTAAAACTTTAAATGCCCTAGTTGTTACAGTAATTCAGACCGGAACAATTCCAAACAGTTCCATTTTTTTTAGAAGTTTTTTTCATAAAACAAGAACCGCTTTAAATTCATCTCGTTAACTGCACACTTTCTTAGTCTGGTCAGACCAATGAGTGAAAATGTGATGTTAATCATTTGTTAATCTCAAGTTTCGGGAGTATATTTTCAAACAGTTGTTTAATACGAGTGATTGAAATGGCCCCGAGAAGTACAACAAAAGAAAAAATACTCGATGTAGCAGAAGGACTATTTGCAGAATACGGCTTCAATGACACATCACTGAGAACCATTACTGGCAAGGCGAACGTGAACCTAGCTTCGGTCAACTACCACTTTGGCGACAAGAAAACGCTTGTAAGGGCAGTACTAGACAGATACTTAGAGGCGCTAATGCCGAGCATCAAAACGTCTTTGATCGAGTTAAACACACGCGACGATTACAACATGGATGAAGTGTTTGAATCGCTACGTTTACCTTTGCGTGCACTGAATGACGTGAGACCGAACGGCACAGCATTGTTTATGTTGCTGATTGGTCGAGGATACACCGATGTACAAGGCCATTTACGCTGGTTTATCAGTACAAGATATGAAGAAGTGTTGAACCTGTTTATGTTCTCCATCATGAAGGCAAACCCTGAAATGAGCGAAGAACAACTTTTCTGGAGATTGCATTTCACACTTGGCACTTGTGTTTTCACTATGGCATCGAGCCAAGCGTTAACCGAGATTGCAGAAAGTAAATTTGAAAAAGAGGTGGACGTGAAGTCCGTCGTTGACCTACTGATTCCTTACTTATCGGCCGGTATGTCCGCTAAGTAAAAAACATTAAATCAATAAAAAAGATAAGTGAAAGCCGCGAGCGGTGACGTGAACAAAAGGATCTGAACTATGAGCTCTCTACGAAGAAAATGGATTAGTGACCCAGCATTCAAAATGTTTAAGAAAGTATTGCCTCCATTGTCGAGCACTGAAAAAGAAGCAATGGAAGCGGGTAGCGTTTGGTGGGATGCAGAGTTGTTCTCTGGCAAGCCTAACTTTACAACGTTACATCATTATCCGAAGCCTGCATTGTCTTCTGAAGAGCAAGCTTTCATGGATAATGAACTTGAAACACTGCTTGAAATGCTTAATGACCAACAAATTGTGAAAGATGATCGAGATCTTCCGCCAGAGGTTTGGGATTTCTTACGCAAAGAGCGTTTCTTTTCACTGATCATTTCAAAAGAGTATGGTGGACGTGAGTTCTCTGCTCTGGCTAACTCAACCATCGTATCTCGCATTGCAACGCGAAGCATCAGTGCGGCTGTGTCTGTGATGGTACCCAACTCTCTTGGCCCAGGTGAGCTGCTTTCTCACTACGGTACTCAAGAACAGAAAGATTACTGGCTGCCACGTCTAGCGGATGGTACTGATATCCCTTGTTTCGCATTGACTGGCCCTGAAGCTGGCTCAGATGCGGGCGGCATTCCTGACCAAGGCGTGGTGTGTTACGGCATGCACGAGGGTGAAGAAGTCCTTGGTATCCGTGTTAGTTGGAACAAGCGTTACATCACTCTAGCTCCCGTAGCAACCGTACTTGGCTTGGCGTTCAAGCTTCAAGACCCTGATGGTCTGCTTGGCGACAAGAAAGATGTGGGTATCACCTGTGCATTGATTCCTGCCGATCATGAAGGCGTGGAGATTGGTGAGCGTCACGACCCGCTAGGTTCTGCGTTTATGAACGGTCCTACTCGCGGTAACGACGTGTTCATTCCTATGGAATGGCTGATTGGTGGTTCAGAATACGCAGGTAAAGGCTGGCGTATGCTGGTTGAGTGTCTATCGGCCGGTCGCGGTATTTCCCTTCCTGCATTAGGTACCGCGATTGGTCACCTTACTACGCGCACTACAGGCGCTTATGCATACGTTCGTAAGCAGTTTGGTATGTCGATTGGTAAGTTTGAAGGTGTGGCAGAAGCAATGGGCCGTATTGGCGGTTTAACTTACCTGCTTGAGGCAACACGTACGCTGACGACGACTTCTCTGGATATGAAAGAGAAACCGGGTATCGTGACCGCAATTGCCAAATACCACATGACAGAAATGGCTCGTACTATCCTGAACGATTCTTTCGATATTCACGCGGGTCGAGCGATTCAAGATGGCCCTATGAACTACCTAGCGAAACACTATCTAGGTATTCCAGTCGCGATTACGGTTGAAGGGGCAAACATCCTAACTCGTAACCTAATGATCTTCGGTCAAGGTGCGACACGTTGTCATCCATACGTGTTGAAAGAGATGGAAGCTGCTGCGAACCCAGATTCGAAAGAAGGCGCAAAAGAGTTTGATGATCTACTGTTCAAACACATCAAACACGCAATGGGTAATACCTTTGGCGCGTTGGGTGCGGCACTGACCGGTTCTCGCTTCGTGAAAGCGCACATGAGTGGCCCTACACAGCAATACTACAAAGACATCACTCGCCTAAGTCGCGCACTGGCAGTGAGTGCAGACTTTGCAATGCTAACGTTGGGCGGTGACCTGAAACGTAAAGAGATGATCTCTGCACGTCTTGGTGATGGTTTGAGCTATCTATACATGGCGTCAGCGGCGCTTAAGAAATACGAAGATGAAGGCCGCCAACAAGGTGATTTGAACTTTGTACACTATGCCGTTCAGCATTGTTTGTACAACGCTTCGAAGTCGCTAAATGAAGCGTACTCAAACTTCCCTGTGAAATACGTGGGTGGCGTTCTAAAAGGCTTGTTGTTCCCATTAGGTAATCACTTCAAAGCACCAAGTGACGAGCTGTGTGTGAGCCTAGCAGAAGCAATGATGACGCCAGGAGCACAACGTGACCGCATGACGAGCTTGTGTTACATAGGTAAAGCAGAGGACGACAGTGTTGGTCTGATGGAGCGAGCGTTCTTAGCGATGTACGATGTGAAACCTCTAGAGCGTAAACTGATGAAAGCGGCGAAAGATGGCAAAGTAGCTCGTAAAGGCCTACTGCATGACCGTCTACAGCAAGCGTTTGAAGCAGAGGTACTGACAGAGCAAGAAATCGATCAAATCATGGCGGCAGATAAGTTGCGCTACAAAGCGATTCAAGTCGACCACTTTAGCCACGATTTCTCAGAAGTTCGTACCAATGTGACAACCAAGAAATCGCATTTGAACTCAGCAGCATGAAGCGCGTGAGTACAAAATGAGAGAAGCACCTCAATTGAGGTGCTTTTTTATGTTTAAGGCTTTTACTTTTCGGCTGAGTGCTCCAACCACTTGCATTTTCGCAGCATTTTTACAGAAATTAGGTGCGAAGTAGGGCTGAACCTTTTATCCTAGCAACGTTTTTTAAAGGAAGTTGAATATGATCATCAAACCTAGAATTCGTGGATTTATCTGTACTACTACGCACCCAGTGGGTTGTGAAGCTAACGTAAAAGAACAAATTGCTTACACTAAAGCACAAGGCCCAATTAAAAACGCACCAAAACGCGTTCTTGTTGTGGGTGCATCAAGTGGCTACGGCCTATCTTCTCGTATCGCTGCGGCATTTGGTGGCGGCGCTTCAACTATCGGTGTTTTCTTCGAAAAAGAAGGCACAGAGAAGAAGCCAGGTACAGCAGGTTTTTACAACTCTGTTGCATTTGAAAAGCTAGCTCGTGAAGAGGGTCTATACGCGAAAAGCCTAAACGGTGACGCGTTCTCAAATGAAGCAAAACAGAAAACAATCGATCTGATCAAAGAAGACCTTGGTCAGGTAGATATGGTGGTTTACTCACTGGCTTCTCCAGTTCGTAAAATGCCAGAAACGGGCGAACTGATCCGTTCAGCACTTAAGCCTATCGGTGAAACTTACACGTCGACGGCGGTTGATACCAACAAAGACGTCATCATCGAAGCAAGCGTAGAGCCTGCAACTGAGCAAGAAATCCAAGACACAGTAACCGTAATGGGCGGTGAAGACTGGGAACTATGGATTAACGCACTATCAGAAGCTGGCGTTCTAGCAGATGGTTGTAAAACAGTGGCATACAGCTACATCGGTACTGAGCTAACTTGGCCGATCTACTGGGATGGTGCTCTAGGTAAAGCGAAAATGGACCTAGACCGCGCAGCTGCAGCACTTAACGAGAAACTGTCTACAACTGGTGGTAGCGCAAACGTAGCGGTACTTAAGTCTGTTGTGACTCAAGCAAGTTCTGCAATTCCTGTAATGCCTCTATACATCGCTATGGTATTCAAGAAAATGCGTGAAGAAGGCGTACACGAAGGTTGTATGGAGCAGATCTTCCGTATGTTCAGCCAACGTCTATACAAAGAAGACGGCAGCGCAGCAGAAGTAGATGAAGTGAACCGTCTACGTCTGGATGACTGGGAACTACGTGAAGATATCCAACAACACTGCCGTGACCTATGGCCACAAATCACTTCTGAAAACCTAAAAGAACTGACTGACTACGTTGAGTACAAAGAAGAGTTCTTGAAGCTATTTGGCTTCGGTGTTGACGGTGTGGATTACGAAGCAGACGTGAACCCAGCAGTAGAAACAGATTTTACTCAAATCTAATCGTTTCTAACGGAATTAAAAAAGGCGCTCAATGAGCGCCTTTTTTGTGTCTTGAATCTCTGTGTTAAATAAGGAGCGCTGCATAAGCTGTTCTGCAACGCCCGCTTAAAGTGATTAACTCAGAATAATCAGAATAGTACCAGCTAGGGTCATCAAGATATTGGCAATCGCGTACGTACCTGCGTAGCCAAGTGCTGGAATCGTCGACTTCGCGTATTCGTTCACTACGTCCATTGCTGGTGCACATGTACGAGCACCGATGATGGCACCAAAGAGTAGGGCACGGTTCATCTTAAGCACGTAAGCGCCAACTAGGTACGCAAGAACGACAGGCACAACGCTGACGATAAACGCCAAACCGATGATCTGCGGGCCCACTTGAGTTAAGTGTTCGAACATCTTGCCACCAGCGCTTAAGCCGATGCCGACCATAAAGAACATCAAACCTAAGTCTTTGACCATGTTCAATGCCCCTTGCGGTACATAACCGAAAGTAGGGTGGTTCGCTCGTAGGAAGCCCAACGTGATGCCTGAAAGCAATAGGCCAACGGCGTTGCCTAAGCTGAATGACACCTGACCAAACGTCATGGTCACCAAACCAAACATAATGCCTAGAATAAAGAAGCTACAGAACGCAAGTAAGTCTGCCATTTGGCTGTGGATCGAGATGAAACCGATTTTTTCAGCAAGACCATGAACACGGCTTTTCTCACCACTTACTTGGAGCACGTCACCTTTGGCCAAAACGATGTCTAAATCCATAGGCATCTCAATTTGAGCACGCACTACGCGGTTCAAGAAACAGCCGAATTCAGATAGGTTCAAATCAGACAAGCGCTTACCTGCAATCGCATCACTTTTAACCACGATCTCTTCTTCGACAATTCGAAGGTCAAGTAGGTTGCGATCGAATACTTCTTTACCGTTCCGGAAACTTGGGTCGAGACGTGCGTGGCTGTCTGGGAAGCCTACTAGTGCGATTTCGTCACCTTCTTGCAGGATTGCGTCACCGTCTGGATGGGCCAAAATCCCGTTACGACGAATACGTTCGATGTAACAACCTGTCTGGCGGTAAATACCCAATTCTCGAAGGTTCTTACCATCTGTCCAATCAATAAGCTCAGGACCAACGCGGTATGCACGGATGATCGGCAAGTAAACCTTACGTTGACTAGAGTTGCCTAGACCACGTTCTTGTGCAATTTGCTGAGCTGAATCCGATAGGTTCTGCTTTTGCAGTTTTGGCAGCAGTTTGGCGAACATAATCATACTGATCAAACCCACCAGATAAGCCATCGCATAACCCACCGATAGATTTTCTAATACCAAAGAAAAATCCATGTTACGTGGAATGGTTGCAAGGCCAGAGTTCAGCGCATCTTGTGCACCAACCAGAACAGGCGTCGCGGTAAGGGCACCTGCCATCATACCGGCAGACAAACCAAAATCGAGTCCCATATAATGGCTGCAGAAATAGGTAAGACCTACCGCAGAAACGAGTACGGTCATACTTAAAATAAAGTAATGCTTACCGTCTCGGAAAAATATGCCGAAGAAGTTTGGGCCGGCTTCGATACCCACACAATAGATAAACAGCATAAAGCCGATGGTCAGTGCTTCTGCATTAAAAGAAAAGCCAAGATGGCCCATTACGAGAGACGTAATGAGAACGCCAATGGAATTACCTAACTGCAGCTTTCCAAAGCGAATTTTACCAATGGCAAGACCAATTGCTAATACGACGAAGATTAGAAGAATGGGGTTTTGTTCAAGAAGGTGTACGACGTCTATGTTCACAGCGTGGCTCGGTAAGGTGTGTGCCAAATAAAAATTAAGAATTTCGAATTGTAACTAAATATAGCAAAAAGATAAGTGAAATTTTTTAGGTTTTACTATTACTTGACGTAGGGGAGTAACAATTTGAATACATAATAAAAAAGCCGCTAATAGCGGCTTTTTAAAAATTCAATTATTCGAATTACTCGTCGAATAGACCTAGGTGCTCTTTTGCGTAAGCTTCAAAGTCATCACAACCACCGATGTGTGTTTGGTCGATGAAGATTTGAGGAACAGTTTCTACTGGCTTACCAACTGTTTTCTCTAGGTCAGCTTTAGAAATACCTTCAGCGTGGATGTCTACGTAACGGTAGTTGAAGTCATCACGTTTTGCTTTAAGTGTCTCTGCGTGCTCTTTTGCGCGAACACAGAATGGGCAAGCTGGGCGACCAAAGATAACTACGAACATAATCTTATTTCTCCTAAAATCTATTCTTGTTGAAAGCACAACTAGACGTCATGTCGGTACATGCTTTCGTTTGTTGGGATAACTATGCCCGATCCAGATACGGAAATAAAGCAGCATTTACCTCTTGGCTCGATAGGTGAAATCTATCGTATAAAAACTAAACACGCACTAAGCTTAATGCCAAGAAAAGTCACTTTTGGGGATGATTCTTAACCGCAAAATCGCGGCGGTTAAGTATGTGAAGTGACGCATAAAAACACACTTTTTGAAGGGTTAATGGCGGCAAGGTGCACTCGGTCAACTTTTTTTTGCTGAAAGCATAGCACTCTAGTGTGAGTTGTTGTTTGGGGAGGAAGTGTATGTTTCAGTTTATGACTGCGACACGGATTATCTTCGGCGAGGGAGCGCTCCAATCTTCGCTGTCTGTAATCAATCAATTTGGCTATAGCGTTTTACTGGTCACTGGTAAAGACACGCAACGAGCCACACCTATCATTAATTATCTAAAAGCGCAGAACATGCGTTATCAACACGTCGCCATCAATGGCGAACCCAATATCACCATGGTGGAAGAAACTGCAGTGCTTGGGCGCAAGTTTCAACCAGACATGGTCATTGCGATTGGCGGGGGCAGTGTCATTGATATGGGCAAAGCACTTGCCGCGATCATTCCTAACCAAGGTGATGTCTATGATTACGTCGAAGTGGTTGGGCGAAACGTACCTTTAAAAACCAAACCGATTCATTTTATTGCGATTCCTACCACGGCAAGCACCGGCTCTGAGGTAACCAGAAACGCCGTACTTAAATCCGGGCAAGACCAAGTGAAGGTCAGTTTAAGAAGTCCGGAAATGCTTGCTGATGTAGCGATAGTCGATCCAACGTTAACCTATGGCACTGACCAATATACCTCTGGTCGCGGAGCAATGGATGCCTTCACGCATTTGATGGAAGCATACGTATGTGGTGATCCAAACCCTCTCACCGATATGGTGTGTGAAGAGGGATTACGTCGATTAAGTCGTTCGGTCATTGCGGGCTGTAAACAGGATAATCATAAGGCCAGAGCAGACCTTTCTTTTGCGGCACTTTTAGGCGGGATGGCCATCACCAACGCTAAACTTGGTGCGGCGCACGGATTAGCCTCTGCACTAGGTGGCAAGCTCGATGCCCCACACAGTGTGATTACCGCGCGTTTGGCTCCTCATGTTATGCAAGAAAACATCAATGCCGCAAAAAGAGCAGGGCGGAGTGATGTGATAAGCCGTTACAAGCGATTGGCACAACTTGTCACGGAAAGAACCAATGCCAACGAACATGACGGCGTACTTTGGGTGAGAATGGTGCTGGATAAGCTTGAGCTACCTCAGCTTGGCAAATTTGGTGTGTGTCAGACGTCGTTCGAGCAAGTCGCTGATGATGCGCTAAAGTCAGTTGCCATCAAAGGTAATCCATTACCGCTTACGCAAGATCGTTTGGTGTACATTCTTCGCCAAGTTTGTGATTGCAGTGATGCCTGCATGGGCGAGAGTGAAGGTAGCCAACATGTCAGCTCAGTAGAGGTGTTGGAGTCACGTTCCGATCTTTCGGATGTGAATCAATAGAAATACGATCAACCAGATACGAAAAGGGGAGCTATTTAGCTCCCCTTTCTATTTTTTATTACTGACTAAGTCGATTCGTTAGTATTGACTTAGCTTGTCGTAGCGGCTGTCTTTCAGCGCGTCTTTTACTCGCTTCAAGTTCTCACGGAAACCAGTACCGCGGCGCAGCGTAAAGCCTGTCGCTAGCACATCGATGACCGTCATTTGCACCACACGACTTGCCATTGGCATGTATACGTCTGTGTCTTCTGGTACATCTAGCGTGATAGCCAGTGAACTCGCTTTCTCTAGCGGTGAGTCTTTTGCTGTGATGGCAATAACCGTCGCGCCGTTTTCACGAGCAAGGTTTGCAATCTCAACTTGGCTCTTAGTGCGACCTGTGTGAGAAATCAAAACGATAACGTCATTGTCACTACAGTTGATGCAGCTCATGCGTTGCATCACGATATCTTCGAAACAAGTAATTGGAATATTGAAGCGAATAAACTTGTTTTGAGCGTCACGTGCAACAGCAGAAGAAGCACCTAGACCGAAGAATGAGATGCGCTTAGCTTGAGTCAGAAGATCAACCGCACGGTTAACTTGCATCGAATCAAGACTGTTTTTCGCTACGTCTAAACACGCCATTGTCGATTCGAAAATCTTGTGCGTGTAAGCATCCGGACCATCGTCTTCTTCGACATTACGGTTTACGTAAGGCGTACCATTGGCAAGGCTTTGCGCAAGGTGAAGTTTAAAATCTGGGAAACCTTTAGTATCCAGACGACGACAGAAACGGTTAACAGTAGGCTCACTCACGTCAGCCATTTTAGCTAACGTTGCAATGCTTGAATGAATTGCAGTTTGTGGAGACGCCATAATTACTTCCGCAACTTTGCGCTCTGACTTACTGAAATTCTCCAGATTTTTTTGAATTTTTTCTAATGTATTCATAGTGTTCACGAGGGTATAGAGAACAACTCGCTGGCTCTGTTAACGTATGGAAACCCAAGGGGCTTCTCGGTCTAGAGGGGCGTTAACGAAAACCACCAGCGCCATAAATTCAGTATAAACCCGATCCTTTATCTGGCTAAAACAAATACCGTTACTATTTCGTGAGAATTTGACAAGCCTCAAACAAAATGTTGTAAAAACTACAGAATTGAAGGCGGGATCGTTGGTTTGTTGCTCTAGTGGCACAATAATGATGTCTGAGTTACACCAAAAAGAAAGAAATTTTCACTTTGATGTAACTCACATTGGCGCCTAAGAATTGAGAATGTCGTCGACAGTTTCTTCAATCTTAGCCATCAAGCTCGGTGCTTGCTGAGCAATTTCTCTTTGCTCACTCAAAACCGCGCTCAAGATATCATTGGTGGTTAATGGGTTAGCAAGAACGACGCGGAATACAATGGTGTTCATGCGTTGCCATTGGTCTGGATTCAGTCGAGTACGAGAGACAAACGACTTACCAGTTTCACGCTGACGTTTCTGAATAAACTGAGTGAGTTGGTTGATTAGCTCATTAAGTTTTTCTTTCTGAACGCCTTGTGCTTTGTCTAATGCCGCGCGCATATTGGTTGGCAGATAGCGGTAAGTTAACAAACAAAGTTCAGGCTCAGACACCAATTCGAAGTCTTCTTGTTGGTTAATCAGATCAGCGAAGTAACGTGCTTTCTCAATACTTTGGTCGATCAGAAGCTCGTAACCTGGGCGACTGATAATGTGCATTGCTGCGTAAACCAACATTGCCATACCAGAGCGAGAACCCTCAAGCGTATGACTGCCTAAGTCTTTAGAACCTTTACGCAAGATGTACTGTGCATGATGCTCGATAGACTTCATCGCATCTGGATCTTTAAACAGAACCATGCCTGCGCCCATCGGAATGTAAAGCTGTTTGTGAGCATCGATCGTTACAGAGTCGGCAAGTTCAACGCCACCAAGTAGGTGACGATGATTGTTCGACATCAGAGTCGCGCCGCCCCAAGCTGCATCCACGTGGAAGTGGCAGTTGTGCTCAGCACATACTTCTGCAATTTGAGGTAGTGGGTCAACGCTGCCAGTCTCTGTTGTACCTGCAACACCAACCACAGCGATAGGCTTGATGTTTTGTGATTCGAGCTCGGCGATTTTTGCTTTTAGGTCGTCAACAATGATGCGGTTGTTGGCGTCTGTTTTGACGGCAACTAGGCCCTCTTGACCAAGGCCAAGAACGTCTGCAGCTTTCTTCAGTGAGTAGTGACCTCGTTCAGAAACCAAAATTGCTAACCCTTCGTAGCCATAATGTTTCATGGCTTTGAACAGACCTTCTTTTTCTACACCTTTGAATGCGCCATCAGCCTTCAGTGCTTTATTGCGAGCAACCCAAAGCGCAGTGATGTTAG
Source organism: Vibrio owensii (assembly GCF_002021755.1). NCBI lineage: Bacteria > Pseudomonadati > Pseudomonadota > Gammaproteobacteria > Vibrionales > Vibrionaceae > Vibrio > Vibrio owensii. The sequence continues at coordinate 404,584 of NZ_CP019959.1, read as the reverse complement.
CGATGGTGCCGCCGGAGCAAAATGCACCGAGAGAGTGTTTCGCGCTGTGCATCCATTTACGGTAGAACTTATCGTCCTGACCATAGATAAGGCGATGCAACATACCAAGAACTTGACGCTCAAGCGGTGTGAAAGCTTTTGATGTTTCGATTTTCACCAAGTTTTGGTTCAAGGCAATCATGATCTTCGACAGCGGCATTAAGAAATACGGCAGAGCAGAAGTCATGTGACCAATAAAGCTTGGTGCAGAGGTGTGAACCGAGTGAGATACCAAGGTATCTAGCAGGTGCTCGGTATGGTCTGACACGAACTCAGGTTGCTCAGGAATCTGAGCAGAAGAAAAGTCTTTCTCAATTTCACGTAAAGGCTTTTCTTCTGCCACGATGTGTTCACGAAGAAATTGATTCAAGTTCTGCGAAAGACTTTCATCAATTTTAGTCAACGTTGAATCTGGACCTTCAGGGATAGTGAAGATCTTTAACAAGCTCTCGAAGCTAACGTCAGCGGTTTTTTGTTCCTTAACCATAGCAAAGAATCTTTGTAGTTATTTTGGTAATGCGAGCGGCACAATCTAAACCAAAACGGGCGCAAAGTCCCGTTTTAATTATTGAAACCCATATTGCTGAAATGAAATTCTAGGGTGGGATTTATTCACATTTCTGCTTCTCAATCTTAGCAATTGATTGATTATACTTGTTAAGCGCAGGATCGATCTGTTTTGGGTGGCTCAATAAGTCAGCAAATGCAGAGCGTAGGTCGTAGTTCTTTGGATGGTTTGCAGATTGACGATCGCTGAAGGTTTTCTTCGCCGCTTCCCCTAAGGCATCACTGCGTGTCGCCAGTTGCTTCACATCATGTTGTTCTAGCTTCAACCATGCCTCAACCGGTTGCTCTGTTGCTACTCGGCTTGGATCGTTTTCTAGAAAGTAATGTACTGCTTCACGGTTGAGTTCGAAGTGGTGTTTACGGCCTTCTAAGAACCATTGGCTAACTTCGTTTAAGTCAGGGTATTGAGTCACAGTTAGGTCTACGAGGTCTTGATACCACTGTAGGGAAGCATCAATGTAGCCATCGTATTTAGTTGCAAGACATTGCTGATCAGCAGCAAAAGTAAAAGTTGAGCTTGTAGCGAGGAGCGCCGCAACGACAAAGCGTTTCATTATTATTCCTTTTGGTTGTATTCCCTTTGTAACCCCAATAGACATATGCCTTGCCTGTCACTGATTACCGATCCAAGAGTTAAAAATTAAAGGGCTCGATAACAAAGCGGTGAACCAGAAAATTCTCTTCGAATTGAGCATTTTGAGGTTACTTGGGTATTTGAATTTTTGCCGTATTGTAATGGATGTTAATGAATATTCCTGAGATCTAGCTAGCAAGAGACACAAAGAAAAGCATCATAACTGGCACTAATAAGCTCAAGATAAAGCCACTAACAATGGCAACAGGCACACATCGAACACCGCCCGTGGTTTGAATGACGGGCAGGGTAAAGTCCATCGCTGTCGCGCCAGCGTAGCCAATTGCTGTTGATGGATAACCGCGAATAAGCAGCGGAATGGCAATCAAAGCGACCAATTCTCGCATCAGCTCAATTAAGAAAGAAGCGCCGCCAAAGATAGGGCCAAAGGCGTCACCCATCAAAATGCCAGCCAGTGAGTACCAACCAAAACCGGAAGACATTGCCAAAGCTTGATAAAGAGGAAGATCCAAAATCATTGCAGCAATCACACCGCCAAGCATACACGTTGCAATGATCACTGTCGCAATCGCCATGCCTTGCTTGTTGAGTAGGATTTGTCTAAGCGTCAAACCACTATTGCGCAGCTGAATACCGATAAAGAAAAGCAAAAGGAATAAAATCCACTCGCTCGCTGTATCTACCCAAGACAAGCCAATAGGAAGAATCAAGCCAGCGATTAGGCCGCCACCAACAACGACGACAAGCTTGATTGACTCTAAGGCCATTGATGAAAGAGGGAGCTTCTTTTGATTCTGATCGGTTTGCAAAGGAAGCAGTTTATCGACCAAAGGTAAAGCGAGTAGGTTGCAGGCTCCCAAGCATACAAAGAAGGTGCCCGCGTATAGAAGGATTGTTTGTAGATTGCTACCTAAATTATCCAGCGCAGCCAAACTCAAGCCCATCAGGGAAAGAATGACGTAAATAAGGTATGACGTCGATTTATTGATCTTCTCCAATACTGACGCGCGAGAAACTGGAATTAAATAACCCACCACGAGTGGGGCGAAGATAAATAGCATCCCTGAGAACATAAAGCCCAATGATTCCTTTCTGGATAAAGAACAACAGAGCCACGAATCAACGTATCAGAATACTATCTGACGCTTATCGTGGCTTGGTTTGAAGCTGTTAAGATTAAAGACCGCTTGCGCTGAGTACTTCTTTAATTTCACTTTGGAAGTCAGTATCACTCATATTACTGAGATCGTACAAGACTTCTGCACCTGTTAAATTAAATTCTACTTCGTGATCTTCAATGCGTTCATCTTGATTGCGGAACATTAATAGATGGTTTGCGATACGAGCAATATCTAAATAGCTTACTTCAGGGCGAGCAGATTCGAACTTCTCATTCGAGGAGACTTCGCGGAAATCATTATCAAAGCCCCATTTTTCTAGCACTAATTTACTCGTAGCAGAACAGCGGGTTTGGAATATTTGTAGCGCGATATCGGCATCAAGGTAATTGCCGCGATCGAGATAGAGGTGGTACTCATTGATTAGGCAGAATAAGCCAATGTCGGCCAACAAGCCAACCAGTAGTGCCTTTTCTTGCTCCAGATGCCCATAGGTCGCCGGCTCATGCTTACGAAACTCTTGAACCACTAACACCATGGTTGCGCCAAGCTCACGTGAAACCGCCGCACTTTTCACCAAGATGCTATTACACTCTTTGGTCAGATTTACAGAGTGCTTCAACTGTTCAATAGCTTGTGCGGTGACGATATCCCTCACTCGCAGAATCCCAAGGCGTGAAACCGCCGTCGTTAGATCATTGCATGTAATGTTGCGACGATTAAAGATGACAGAGTTTGCCACGCGAACAACAACTGCAGCCAAACCTGGATCTTCCAGTAAGGCATTTGCTACATCTGCAATGGTCGTGTGTTCTTCAGTGCAAAGTTGTTGGATCTTGAGGACGACATCTGGGATGGGAGGAAGGGAAATTTTACCAGTAGAAATCGATTGTTCTACCAGCTGAGCGAACTCAGATTCGAGTGCCTTTATGAGCTTATCTTTATTATTAGGTAGCCAAAAAAATGATAAATGTTCCATTATGACGCTGTGCTTGAGAGCTTTCGTACAGTGTACCCTCACAGTATGTTAGTTATCAATTAAATACCTAATTCGCTCTCGCAATTGCCGTATTAATCACCATGATGCTTATTTTTTGGCACTTACTGCGTCAAAAAAACATCGGATGAAGATAAGTAACTGTGAAACTAATCACGTATGTTGAATTTGTAGTTTGGCATCTGTGACATAGATCCTAACTTATTTTTCAACGTTAAGTATGATTAAGACAGTTGGTGAGCGCAATTCACAAAAATATCGCCAACATAACGACAATTTTTAATCGCTATAAGCTGCTGTTCAATCTGGTGACATCGCTAATCGGGGTAATTTATTCCAATTAAAGAGGTCAATGGACATGACAGACCAAGCTTTTTTTAACTATGTAAGCAATTTTAGTGAGTACCAAAAACGTTCAATGTTTGGTGGTATTGGTTTATTCAGCAATGACGCAATGTTCGCGTTGGTAAGTAACGACTGTTGTTATTTACGCGGCGGAAATGGGTTGGATGATGAGTTTACTCAACTAAACTGCGAAAAGTATAAGCACGTCAAAAAACAAACGACGGCAACCGTAAACTATTACGACGTAACAGATCTGTTTGATTCAAGCTTTGATGGACTTGACGAACTGTTACAAAAATCAATTGAATGTTCTATTAAGGAACGCAAATACCAAAAGTCTTCCGCCAGTAGACGTTTGCGTGATCTGCCAAATATGCAGTTAACGTTAGAACGTATGGTAAAGAAAGCCGGTATTGATGATGTCGACACATTTTTAGAACTTGGACCGGTAGAAGTGTTCAACAAAGTCAGAGTTGCTTACGGCAGTGACGTTGACGTGAAACTTCTATGGAAGTTTGCTGGTGCGATCGATGGTATCCACTGGAAATTGATCCAAGAGCCACGCAAAAAGCAATTGCTAGCGATGTGCGAGTAAGGCGCTTTAGTTTCACGATGATTGACTCGTTTAGGATGAAGTTAGCGAGTCATAAAAGGTGAGTGTTGAAAGCGACAAAAGGAAGTTGATGCTTTTAGCCACTTCATTCGAGTTAGTCATTGCTACAAATCAGTTATCAGAAAAGAAAAACCGAGGCAGATGCCTCGGTTTTTTTATTTGTGCTTCTAGGGCTGTTCAATCAAGGGATTGATTAGAACTTGAAGCGAGTAGTGAACATCACTTGGTCACCGTAGAAGTCGTTAATGCGCGCTTCTGCACCTAGAGAGAATAGCTCTGTAGAGTGGAAACGAGCGTAAACAGAACCAATCCAATCGTCATCGTTATCGATAGATACGTAGCCTGCTTTACCACCCACTTCTAGTTGTGGGCCAAGCCATTGGCGTACACCAAGGTTCAGTTCCATACCAACGTCTGTGCTGCTTGAGTTTGATGGTTGTACAACACGCATTAGCATTGCACCCGTTAGGTCAGCCCAGTTGTTTAGTGGAGAGTGGAAACCAAAACCCGCTGCTGAATCGAAATCGCCATCGAATTCAGAATCGATGCGAGCAATCACGTGTGCATTTGGGTGGATTGATTTGCTGAAACCAGCACCGAATGTTACTGGACTTGCACCAATGCGAGCTTCCATGTAGTCGTAGCTAAAGTTGCTCATTGTTGCTGGAGCGTTGTAGTCGTTCGCAGCTAGAGCTTGGCTAGATGCCAGCAAAAGGGCAGCGGCTAATAGTGTTTTACGCATAACTAACGATAAACCTTGTCTTATAGTTCCATGGATCCAAGTAACCACTTGAACCGTAATCTGATTTGTTCGACATCATAATAAAAACCAAGGGCGACGACCAACAAAAAAGTGTCGATGTTTTGTCAAATGAGTCAATTGTGCCAAGTTAATAGCAAAAAACGCGCCATGTTGAGGTGACGTGGCGCGTTTTTGTGTTCAAAGAATTATTCGCCGAAGCTTGCTCGTCTATCTGCCATGGCGTTAAGAATCGCTTCTGCGTCTAAAATAGAAGTCCAGGATAGAAGGTTATCATCATTTTCTATCATAAAAGCAGTCAGTTGCGAGATAATTGCTTCTCTTAATTCTTCACCTTTCCAAGGTTTAGCAATGTAGTAATCAAGACTTGCGTGGTTAACTGCTTCTACCGTGTCTTCAAGCCCTGCTTGTCCGGTAAGGAGTACTTTTCGAGCGGATTTAGTGTCACCATTTTGACTGAGCTCGATTAAGAAGCTGATGCCTGTCTGTTCTGGCATGATGTGGTCACACAGAATTAAGGCGAGCTGAATACCATCTTCCGCCATTTCTTCAATCACTTGTTTGGCTTCCGTTACGGATTCCGCGCCTTCGACCACAAAGTTATCTTCAAATGGGATCAAATCCTGAAGGACACTATCCAAGACTTCTCTTTCATCATCCACACATAAAATCAGATATTTAGTCATGCTTCATCTCCTTCTTGAGTGATAGGTAACCAGACGGTCATGCAAGTGAAATGGTTGAGCTCAGATTCCACTTCTATCCAGCCTTTATGGCCCGCCATGATTTGTTGGCAGATAGAAAGTCCGATTCCTAAACCGAAATTACCTTCTTTCTTAGTTGTAAAGTTGAGTTCAAAAATGGCTTTTTGTTGTGATTCTGGAATGCCGCATCCGTTATCTTTGAATGAGATGACGGCATAAGTTTGACTGTCTTTCTCGACCAATCTCGACTGAATCACCAATTCCCCTTTGTCTGGGAAAGCATCAATCGCGTTGGAGATAAGATTGGTCCACACTTGTTGTAGCGCAATTGGCTGACAAAGGGTGTTTGGTAGCTCAGCATAATCGGTCGTGACCTTGTGCATTTTGAGTTTGTTTTCAAAGATCACCAACGTATCTTCTATGCCTTCATGCAGATCCGCATAATGCAAAATCTCATCATCAGAGCGGGCGTAGCCCTTCAAGCTTTTCACCATGTCAGCAATCCGAGCGGCGCATACATTTATTGAGCGCAGAGAGGCTCCAACTTGATGATACTGCTCTAGGGTTCCCAAGGTGTGCAAGGATTCGGTTTTTTGACGATTGAGCTGCGCTATCAAGGTTTGGTCAGATTCGATTCCGAGATTAACGACTTTCTTAGCGAGCGCTCTGTCGGGTAGGTCTGTGCTTAGTTGTTTCACTCGTTCCCGTAGCTCGGACGTAGAAGCGGGTTTGACGCGTTGGGCTTTGGTCAGTAAGGCAACGCCTTTTTCTTGAATGTCATGGCTAGGAAGCTCTTTAAGCAGATTCTCTAATGTCAGTGTCAGGTTTTCTACACCGCGCAAAATTGCCGCAATAGGGTTGTTCAGCTCATGAGCGACCCCAGCGACAAGCTGGCCAAGCATTGCCATCTTTTCACGCTCGATTAATTGCTGGTGGGCGGATTCTAATGACTCTAAGGTTTTTTGCAGTTGTAGCTTGGTATTAATGCTGCGCTGCAAACGTCGGTTGAAATGGCGTAACAACAAGTTGGTAAACAAAGGCAGTAAATTTGAATCGCTCTGCATTACCTTCCGAAAGACTTTTCTATCTAGCTTGATCACTTCAGTTTTGGTGAGTGTTAAGGCTGTCGAGAAGGAACTTTCTCCAGTAACAAACGACATGCCGCCAACAATGTTACCTTTCGAATGTCGAACCACTTCGCGCTGCATACCAAGCTCATCGCGTTTGTAGAGTGCTACTTCACCACTGGTAATAAACCACAAGAAACTGTTTGGTTCGCCTTCTACCGTGAGCAAGTGTTCTGGTGAGTAGGTACGGCAAGCTTTGGTATCGTCATTTTGTTCAAAGAAATGTTGCAGAGCACTGATGACTTGTTCTGCCAGTTCTCCGTCGGAAAGGGCGTGATAGTCGTTTAGGAAACCAGCTTGGTAGTTACTCATCTGATTTTCGATGTGCGCACGAAGCAACTTGTGCTGGTCGAGAATTTGACTGTAGCTGAGTAAGTCTTCTCTGTCGTAACGAAGAATAAATTGGGTGAGCTCTTTCTGTGCTGTATTGAAAAGAACCTTGTCAGGGAGTGGCTTAGTTAAGCAATGGTCGAGTCTACCTTCGTTAACGGCGGTTAAAATGGCTTCAATATCCGAAGAGCAGCTGATCAGTATTTTGCGCGCTTGTTCAGTATGAGGCTTGCGATCCAAGCCAATGAGGAAATCGACGCCGTTAAAATGTGCGTGATGACTGGCAATAACGAGTGCAACTTTTTGCTCTCTTTCTTCGAGATATTCGAGAGCGCTCTGTGCTTCTTCTATCGATTCCACAGAGAGAATATCAAACTTACTTGAGAAGGCTGACAACTCCAATCGAAACTGTTCGGCACTGATTGGATTGTTGTCGAGGCACAATACAGCGTAACGGTTCACAGCGGTTTGAGCTCCGGTTAAAACTTGGCACTAACAACATATCAATTAAATGTAAGAATGGGTGGGAGCTGGGTATTATTCTCGATTAATGAACTAAAATAACCATCAATAGTCTGATATATCTCAATGTTTTATCCGCTTTGGGTTTGGGTTAGACTGAGCACAAATACTCAATAAGTGACGTTATGGAAAATCTAAAAAAAATCGGTGCCATTGGTGGCGCTATTTCTCTTGCGCTATGTTGGCCGCTAGCGGTTGGTCAGATTGGTCAAACTATCATTGAAGATGGCATCGCCAACATGAACGATGAAATGGTCAAAGGTGAAATCGTGGAATATGACCGCGGTTACCTGTCTTCAGTCGTTCTGACGCGTTACACCGTTGTCGACCCAGAAATCAAAGCGCAGCTTGAGCGCGATGGTCTTCCGACAGCATTTGATGTAACCAGTGACGTGACTCATGGTTTAACAAGCCTAAGTGCTGACTCTAAATTGGTGGATGCTGACTTCTTGCCACTGACGATGCACAGCAAAACCCAGTTGAACGGCAACACCGATTTTACGTTGGATCTTGCTAGCTGGAATTACCAGAATGATGCTCAAGGTATGCACCTTTCTTCAAGCCCTGCTCAAGTGAAAGGTAATGTAACGGTACTGGGTGATTTGAACTACCAAGTGTCGATTCCTTCGGTACAAATTGATTTTGAAAATGGCGAAGAGATTCACCTAACAGAGCTAAAAGGTGAAGGCAAAGGTAAGCAAGCAAAAGGTTACTGGCTTGGTGAGCAGTCTTTCTCACTACAAAAGTTAGATATCGTGGATGCGCAACTTGCTCCTATGTTCCTGATTGAGAACGCAAGCTACAGCGGCAATACCTCTCTGAACGAAGCGGGCGATAAGCTGAGCACGAAACTGGTGCTGGATGCGAAGCAAATGCGTTTAACAGATGGCACAGACGTTGATAACTTTAAGTTGGATTTTGCTATTGGCGATGTAGACAGCAAATCCTTTGATGAAATCATGTCAATTTACCAAAGCTCGCCAATGCTGGATGAGCAAGAAGTTCAAAAACTATTGCCACACATTGATACGTTGTTTAGCAAAGGCTTCAACCTATCTGTGAATGAATTGTCTTTGGCATTTGGTGAAGGTAAGTTCCGTAATGAATGGCAATTGTCTGTGCCTCAAGGTACTGACCACATCACTCAAGACCCAATGAAGTTGATGACGGCGACAAATGGTTCTCTAAACACCTACTTCTCGGATGAACTCGTGGATCTTTACCCATTCATTCAAGAAAGTGTGGATGAGCTGATGGTGATGGAGCTTATCCAGAAAAAAGACAAAGGTTATGAACTAAAAGCGCAAATTTCTGATGGGAAATTGAAGTTCGAAAACGGACAAGAGTTTCCTTTAATCGCACTGCTTATGCCAGCCTTGATGCAATAGAGAAGTTTACAAAGTAAGTTTTTAGCTTTTTCAGTTTAAAAAGAGGTCGTAAGACCTCTTTTGTTGTTTTTATCCCTGCCAAAACGTGATATTAATTTCGTAATCTTTACTTAGCAGGAGCAATGAGCATCATGGAACAAAATACGGACAACGTATTTAACTTCAGTGCAGGGCCAGCAGGTCTGCCAAAAGCAGTCATGCAGCAAGCACAAAAGGAGCTAATCAACTGGCAAGGTCTTGGTACTTCAGTGATGGAAATCAGTCACCGAAGCAAAGAGTTCATCAAGGTTGCAGAAGAAGCAGAGCAAGACCTTCGTGATCTTCTGAACATCCCAGACAACTACAAAGTACTGTTTTGCCAAGGTGGTGCTCGTGCTCAATTTGCCGCTGTTCCACTTAACCTTTTAGGCGGTGCGGAAACTGCGACTTATATTGATGGCGGTTACTGGGCAGAAAGCGCAGTAGCAGAAGCGAAAAAGTACTGTGAACCAGACGTCTTCAATGCAAAGACGGTTATCGACGGCAAAGCAGCTGTATTGCCAGCGGCAGAATGGAAAATTTCTCCTGACGCGGCTTACGTGCATTTCTGCCCGAACGAAACCATTGATGGTATCGAAATCAACGATATGCCAGTGACGGACAAACCAATCGTTGCTGATATGTCTTCAACTATTCTTTCTCGTGAAATCGACGTCTCGAAATACGGTGTGATTTACGCGGGTGCGCAGAAGAATATTGGTCCTTCAGGTATCGCTATTGCGATCGTTCGTGATGATCTGCTTGGTCTAGCGAAAGAAGTACTACCAAGCATTTTGGATTACAAAGTGTTGGCAGAGAAAGAGTCAATGTTCAACACGCCACCGACGTTTGCTTGGTACCTATCTGGCCTCGTATTCAAGTGGTTGAAAGCGCAAGGCGGCGTAAAAGCGATTGAACAGGTAAACCGTGATAAAGCCGCGCTGCTTTACGATTACATTGACCAATCAGACTTCTACCGCAATGGTGTGCATTCTGCGAACCGTTCTCTAATGAACGTACCATTCCAACTTGCTAAGCCTGAGCTAGACGGAACGTTCTTAGAATTAGCAGACGCGAAAGGTCTGAAAGCGCTAAAAGGTCACCGCGCAGTTGGCGGTATGCGTGCCTCTATCTACAACGCGATGCCACTAGAAGGTGTACAGGCCCTTGTCGACTTTATGCGAGAGTTCGAGCAAGAATACGCTTAATCGCGACCTGTGATACAATCCTTAAAAGCGTCGCATTAGCGGCGCTTTTTACTTTCTGCAGAATCGTGATTTTCTAATGGAAGCACACGCACATTTCCAAATGGCGATTTTGAACAACCATCCGCTGTTCGCTATCTTTGTAACATCATCAATTTTCGAGAAATCTAGTGAGAAACCTCTGTCTGACATTTCTGCTGTGCTTATCTTCCTTTGTAAATGCACAAGAGATCCAAGTGTGGAGCGGTATTGAGTACTCAACCGTTGCTGAGATCCAAGAGCGTTTTGAGGCAGAGACGGGTAACAAGCTAGCGATTCGTGAGTTTGACGTAAACAACATTCGCTCAGAGCTGTTATTAGCGAAACAGACAGGGATTACGGTACCTGATGTGATTTGGGTGCCTTCAGATTTTCTAGGGCTACACGATTATTTCGATTTGGCTAAAATCCCTTCGAGCTGGATTGATGAAAAGAGTATTGAGCCAAAAGCGCTAGAGTTGGTCTCGGTTGATGGAGCCATTTATGGCGTGCCTCTTGGATTGGGCAATCACCTTGTGTTGTACGTGAACACAAAGCTAACCAAAGATCTTGAACCGACGTGGGAAGAGTTGCTCGAAGAAGCTGAGCAGGGAAGAACGACGCTCGCGATGCAATATCCGAATATGTATTTTTTGATGTCGTTTGTCCCAATGTTTTCTGACCATCGTTCTAAACCGGTTACAGACATTGACGTTGGTGCTTTGGCTGCTGCGCTGAAGTTCTATGGTGAGCTTCCTGTCGTGGGCGTTTTAAAAGGCGAATACGGCCAAGATCAGGCACGACAGCAGTTTATCGATGGTGAAGTGGCGTACTTAATTGATGGTGACTGGGCGTTAGGGGAGCTCAAACAACACTTTTCAAAAGAGCTGAAAATCAGCGGCTTGCCGACTTACAACAACCATCACATGCATTCGTTAAGTGGTGGCAAAGTGCTGGCGTTTAATGCTGAAGCAATGGCAAACCCAGACAAGCGCCAAGCCATGCGAACCCTAGCGACGATTGTACAGAAACCTGAATTCATCGAAGACGTTATCATCAACCAGAATCTGATTTCGACCAACCGCTCAATCAATCGCAAATGGTACGACGCAGACAGCACTTACTATAGCGATCTCTATACCCAATTGAACCCGGCTTATGTTATGCCGAGTACTGTCGAAATGGCGGTCACATGGGAAGCGTTGATTCGTGGCTACAAACGCTTCCGCGCAGGCATGCCTGCTGAATCCGCAGCTGAGTTTGTGGTGGATTTCATCAAAAAGCACTCTCAGCATATCCATAAACGTAGGAAGTCATCATGATAAGTTTACGCAACATCCTAACTTTGATTGTGGTGCTAGGCTCTTTGCTTCCTGCTTATTGGGTCGGAACCAGTATGATCGAAAAACACCAAGAAGATCTGCTGGTGGAGAAAGAGATCAAGCTTGTTAATACCAATCAAGGTATTAAGAAAACAGTGACGGAAGATCTGACGTTCGTCGCGAACTTAACACGTTGGTATTCCAAAGACCGTTTGTTGGTTCAAGGAATGGATAACGTGCTGTATTCAAGCATCATCTGGCAGATGATCGAAACGTTTGAAGAATTGGCCGTTAACGTCAGTACCACCTATATCATCGACAAAAACTGGCAGCCAATGTACGAAAGTAATGGCTCCGTTTACCACTTAGAAACCAGCAAACTGCTTAACAAAATACGCGCCGCTAGCGATGTTTATAAGCAGGGTAAAATGTTCCACACCACTTACTTTGATGAAGGGTTAGTCTTGGAGGGGGGGCAAAGTGGTATTGCCTTCGTTAGTCCGCTTTTGCCGTATACGCTGTTGCCTGGATCAGAGTACGAGCCGCAAGGTTATTTGGTGGTGCTGGTTTCGTACCAAGATTTGATTCGTATCTCTCAACCTTTTCTCTATGCGCAAGAGAGCGTGAACTTCCACTATGGTGACATCAACAAGCTAAAGACGGATAACTCTCGCCATGTGAGTGAGATAGAGGTGAACAACAGTAACTTTGTTGAGCCGCTTGAAGTCACTATGGTGCACACTGTTTCTGACGCTGTGCGTAACCAAGACCTTATGCGCTCGAAGCAACAGCTACTCAATATTATCATCGCGACGCTAATCGTGACTCTTTGCTTTGCGATTGTGGCAAGCCGTTGGTTGACTCAACCCATCAGGAAGATGGAGCGGGTGGTACGTAGCTTTAAAAACAACAAGCGTCCGGATCTTCAACCCAAGCAGTTCCAATTTAAAGAGTTTAGGCAATTGATGAGATTGCTCGACTCGTTGTGGCTTCAATTGACCAATCACATGGATGAATTGGAGATAAGAAACCAGGCGCTGCGAAAGGCAAACCTGCAAGTTCAAGAAACCAACGCACAGTTAGCGAATTTTAACCAAGAGCTAGAGCATCGCGTTGATGAACAAACGGCAGAGTTACGTGCGAACTTGACCCGAGAAGAAGCGCACCAAGCTAAATTGATGACCTTGATTAACTTCACCACCAGCCACGCGGGAGTGGGGTATCACGCGATTCCGGAAGTGATCAATTCAGGTTTGATCAAGCTATTCCCTGATTCAGACATGCGCTTTAGCTTTGAGAAACCGGACTGTGAACGAGTTAAAACGATGCGCTCATCAACGGGTTCTGAGTTGGGTTACTTCGACTACGGCACTTATTCGATGAACGAAGAGGAAGGCATCCTTCTAGAGCTCTTCAAGAAGCAGCTCTACTCTTGGCTTGAATTGGAAGAGTTTGCTCGTCGAGATAAATTATCCAAAAGCTTTAACCGAAAAGCGTTTGATGAAGACTATGAGTATGCGCGCCAGTCTGTTGCTCAGGGGCGTTGGCGTAGGATGTCGATTCTTATCATCGATATTAACGGATTGAAGACGTTGAATGATACCTACGGGCACGATCGTGGTGATATGTTGATTGCCAAATCCACCCAACTGATTAAGACGGTACTTCAAGGTAAGCACGCCCTGTATCGAATTGGTGGCGATGAGTTTGCGGTGATCGCACAAGATATGAATGCCGCAGCATTAGATGAACTGATTTCGGCTTTAGAAGCATCTCAGCAAGACAAATGGATAGAGCTATCAGGGCAAAACCGTCACCCAGTTCAATTCTCTGTTGGCGGCGCATCGAGTGAGTCAGTAGCGCTGGAAAATCTGTTCTCCATCGCAGATGAGGCCATGTACGAGAAAAAACGCGCCTTCTATCAAAAATAAACCGCTATTGGAGTAGGGCATAGAGAGCCGAGCCTATTAATCTAGCGTTACTCGCCTGAATACAAAAAGCCCTTGCTGTTTCTGCTGCAAGGGCTTTTTATTTGAGTATGGTGATGCTGCGATTTTTGCGCCTGAGCCCGAGTTATTGCTTTGGGAGCTCTTTACATCATGTACCTCTACTTTAAATGCAGGGTTAACGGCTTTGCGACTGCAATAGATTCAATCGGTGAAGCGTCATCAAGTGGGTAAGAAATGCTAGAGCTAATAATGCCAGCATTGTAAAGGCAGTACACAAGATCCAATTTGATGTTGTTCTGCTCTAATTCCACACCTGTAAATACTGAACCGCAATCCGAGATCTCGGTAAGGTTCACCGCCTTTTGCAACGATATTTTTAGTAGACGATCTTCTGCGTCGTAGCTAAACGCTCTTACTGCAAAATCATCAATGTCGATAATGGACTGATTTTCCTCGTCAGTATCAAGAAAAATTGGATTTACTTTGTCCCTGTATCGGATTGAGAGCGTTCCGTGCAAATCAAATGGGTAGCGAATCTTTTTCATGCGTTTCACCTGTGAATAAACGTATAGCACCTTAACGGTTCATCTTAACGACTATGAATCTTGATAAGATAGCATTTACAAATTGATACATACCCCTATTGCTAAGTATGGGGATATTCAAGGAGTTGCGTTTGTTTTTTGTACGATACGCTGTCGATTGAGAAGTGATACCTAATGAGTTCTCAACGCGGATATGCACGGATTAAATGCTCTAACTTAATCAATCCTAAGCATATTATAAAAAGCTAAACTGTTATCTGCCTACGTAATGCAGCAAATAGGATTTAGAATGGAAACCAATAAGTCAGAGCGTTCAGTTTTTGGTTCAAGTTTCAGGCTCTAGTTTCTTAGCTCAAGTTTCTTAATAATGCGCTCTGGGTACGTTACCGTTGAACTCGTTGATGGCCGTATGCGTGATGTAAGGTCGAAAACTAAATGCGGGTGATGTGGATAATAAAAAGGCCAATCACAACAGGTTAGGAGGGAGAGTCTGCTGTTATTGACCTTTTGATGAACAGTATCGTTCAAGCACAGAGCGGGGCAGCTGAATGCCGAAACTTTCGTTCTTTGTCGCTAATTAACAAATGCAGTCAGGGTGTTCCGTACAGGTGTCACACTGGCGGTGAGTGCAAACGCCGCAACAAGTGAGCAAGTAGAGAAACTCGGGCTGCGTGAACAGTTCACTGGTTTCAATATACATGATCGCTCTGGTGTAACGCTTAGACCCGACTTTAATCGCACCAACTGGGTTTTCACCTTCGTAAGCGGCGACACTAAAGCCCATTTTGAGCATAACATCGACCGAACTCTTGAGTGTGACACTCGCGTAATAGTGATGAATATGCGCATTTTGAGCCAAAAAGGTAAATTCAGTGTGTAACTGCCTTCGGAAAACACGTTCATTCTTCGAGTGTTGACTGATGGCGTAGTAAGAATATACCCCTTTATCTTTCAGCGGTTTGGTGAGTCTTAGGTCAATGACATCGATCGGTAAGCGGTTCTTCTTCACTCGATCAATTTCATTCTCTAACGTTGGCTCGGTAAAAAACATGCCAATGTTATGTCCTACTAACTCCCCCCGAGAAAGGTACTTGTAAGCAATTGCGCGGCCATCCTTTTGGTATTCCACCAAATCGATAGTAGCCAAGTTGTGCTTAATGTTGAGCGACTTCAATTGATTGTGGAAGTTGTTCAAACTGTGAATGAACTCTTGTTCATTACTTTGGCTGAGCTCTTCCTCTTCAATATTATTGTGCTCTACCGGACATGGAGTATTGTAATCAATCCCCGAGATGATCGACATCGCGTCCTGGTAGCGTTGCTTCAACGACAGTTCAAATTGCTCAACTTCATCCTTTAAAGATGAGTCTAATCCCAAACTGCACAGATAAGGCAGCAAGTTGTTTTCAAACGCTCGTAGGACTCTTACTCGACGGCTTAAGCTTGGTTGAGTAATGCCCCGTTCCCATCGACTGAAAGTGACACAGTCTATATTAGCTAAATCACCACCTAATAGATTTAACCTTATCGATGCTTGCTCCTGAGTTAACCCTAATGTGGTTCTTATTGCTTTTAGATAACTCCCGAACACTTTACTTTCCCCCATAGGTTTAAAACATGTCCATAGCTAATTCTTATTTTTCGTTTAAGTTATGTGCATGACATTCCTCTGCCAAATATGTCAATTGTTGGAAATGTTATTCCATTTACTTACGACCCTTTAAAATTGACTTGGCTTATAGGAGGTTGAAAATGCATTAATATTTATGTTGTGTTTGATCATAAATATCATGCAAATCATATTGTGTTTGTTATTAAATTGAGAAGGCATTGTGCTTATTAAGTCGATTGAAGATGCCTAGTGATGGCCAATACTGTCCTAAAATAGATGAAAATAGCCTTGTAATTACAGTCTTTTTTAGTACTTGGTCACGTAGGTTGATGAAATTTATACAATTATACGTTCGGTAAATCATTTTTTACTGTTATCTTAAAAATGAGAAAGGTTCACGGGAAAGAACATATTTCATATGAGTATATTAGATGTAAATATAAGGCCCTTTCTTCACTGAATTTATTATTTATCGATTAGTGCCAATGCACTAATAGGCGCCGTAAGTGAATTTACGGCGCTTAATATATTTCAGGAAAGCCTTATTTAGCGTTTTGCAGTATTTGCTTGGTGTTGATGGAGTAGATATATCATTGAAGGCTGTGCAAGAAGTACGGCTGTATCCACTTTTAGTAAGCATTTGCGATAAGACGTTTTGCCTATGGTTACCGACCCCGCTTTGTCTGGCGTATCATAAGCGACTTTCTCAGCCCCCAAGCTCACTAAATAATCGGTAAACTGATTATCGAATGCGTAATAGTACAACTCAGTGATATTGGAACGTCCTGCCAAGTAATCCACCAACGTAGGATGAAGGATCATAAAGACTTGTTCGCTGGCGGCATATCGGCTCAAGCAACATAGTGCCATGCCGCGGTTTTCTGAGTAAGGGCGAGCTTGGCTAAACGGCAAGGTTTGGCTTGGGTTATGAAAGTGCGCGTCCAAATCTTCAATCCGGAAAAGGAAGGAAATCGAATGCCCGCGCACTTTGTTCGTCTCGCTGTCTTTATAGACTTTGGCGATTAACTTATCTTCATTGTGCATCGCCACATAATCGAGATCGAACATCCCAGGGTAATGCGCGTCTGAATTGAGAAAGAAGTTTTTTAAGCGAGCCAGATCGGCATCAACATGCTCAGTGAAAAGCGTCTCTTCAATGATCTCGACTTCTTTACTTGGCTTTAGTTCTTCGTATCCCGATGTTAGGAGCATTGCTCGTTGCGAGTGAAAGCGGTCGTATAAGATGTCATCGAGCATGGTGCCATTTTCTGGAGATGGAATGGACAGCAAAAATGGCTTTAAGTCCAATGCGAGTTCGCGAAGTACTCGGATCGCTTTAACCGCGTTTGGTGATGTCGTGTTTCTTTCCCATCGACTGATCGTTACAGAGTCGATAGAGGCAAACTCTGGGTTTGCGAGGTTGAGCTTTGTGGCAAGTTCCCTTTGCGTCAAGTTGAGCTGATTTCTCAACTGTTTTAAATAGTCTCCAAACATACACTTACCTTGTTTTTATTATGGAAAGGAAGCCAAAACTAATTGGCTTCTTACACTAGGGTAGTTGATTATTGAGGATATTGTTTTTTGAGAAGGAGAAGCAACTCAGGGCGTGTCAGCCAAATCGCACTGTCGAGTTTAAGTAAACAGCGCATGTACTTTTCTGCACCGATTTTGACGATGCCTTGTTCGCTCGGTGCGTCGAAAGCCACTTTTTCGGCGCCGATCCCAATCATATAGTCTGCCGTGAGTTTATCGATGGCATAGTAGTAAAGGTCTTGAACATTTGCGTGAGTCGCGAGGTAGTCAATACCGGTTTGATGGTCAATCCAAAAGGTAGGCTCATCAGAGCAAAAATGGGTTAACGTACAGATTGCCATCTTTTTGTTGCTTGAATAGGCTTTGGTCTTTTTTATCGGGATCTTAAGAAACGGCGAACAATAATAGTCTTCTAAATCGTCGGCATGGAAGAAGAAAGACAGCGAATGCCCCAGCAATCGTCCAGATAGCTTATCGAGATACTTCTTGCCGTAAATCTTATGATCTTGCTGATATTGGTACAGGTCGACGTCAAACAAGGTGTCGTGCTCAATGCCAATTCCACTCAAGAAGTTCTTCAAACCCGCTTCGTATTTTTCCCCTCTGGATTCAAACAGTGGTGCCTCAAGCACATTACATGCTTCAACCTCTTGGTTTGATTGATACGAAGTATTCATCAAGACATCTTTAGGAGAATGGTAACGCTCTTTCAGATAGTGATTAATCTGAGTCTTATCCTCATCAATCTCGATGGAGAGAAGGTAGGGCCTTAGATCGTTGGTAAGAGTTCTGAGTACTTTAACCGCTTTAACCGGATTTGGTGCGGTAGTATTGCGTTCCCAACGACTGACCGTTACAGAGTCGATAGAGGCGAACTCTGGGTCTGCTAAGTTAAGTTTTACCGCAAGTTCCTTTTGCGTAAGATTTCCCTCGATCCTAAGTTGTTTCAGGTAATCCCCGAACATACATTGCCCTCATAATAACTTGAATCGTGTTTCTTACACGTGCCTACATTAATTGTAGAAACTATTTTTATGCTAGGCAGTGTCGCGTTCAATCATGTCAATAATATGTCTGGATTTGGTTATATCCTGTTCATCTATATAAGAAAGAAGTGACACTTATTAATAATTATTCGCGTTTTAGAAGCTCAATTATCTCTGGTCTGGATAACCAGATAGCGCTATCAACTCGGTATAAGCAGCGTTTAAAAGATTGATTGCCAATTTTTACAATGCCGTTTTCATCGGGTGTATCAAAAGCAATTTTCTCTGCATCTAAGCTATTCATATAATTGACTGACCAGTGGTCAACAGCATAAAAGTACATATCATGAATGTTAGCGTGTGAGGCAACGTATTTCGCACCAAATGCACTGTTTTGCCAAAATACAGATTCAATCGACGAATAACGCGAGATGGTACAAACCGCCATGGCTCGGCTGGTGGAATAAGGGCGAGCTTGCTGCAATGGCACTGGATAAAATGGCGATGAGAAATACTGATGTAATTCGTTAGCATCAAATAAAAACGAGATACTATGGCCCAGAATTTCTTTACTTTCTTCATCCGTGTATTTGCGAGCGACCATTTTGTTATCTAGCTGATATTGGTACAAATCGATATCGAATAGCGCTTTGTTATCGAGCGACAAACTATTGAAAAAGTGTTTTAGGCTAGTTAGGTAATCATCCTGATCGCTTTCTAACAGCTGACTTTCCGTAATCGCATTGCATTTCGATTGTGTGTCATAAGAGCTGCTCATTAATGTTGCCCAAGGCGACTTAAATCGATATTCAACAATCTCTTCGAATATGCCTTTTCCTGACTCAGATGGCAGCGTGATGAGAAAGGGCATTAAGTCGGTGGTGAGTACTCTCAGGATCCTGATGGCTTTTACCGTCGTTGGAGCCGTCGTTCCTCTTTCCCAGCGGCTAATCGTTACTGGGTCAATCGAGGCGAAATCTGTGCTCGCGAGGTTCAGTTTGGTCGCGAGTTCTTTTTGTGTCAGTCCAATCTCTTCCCTGAGTTGTTTTAAGTATTCCCCGAACATCAATTTCCTCGCATTTTTTGTTCTGTAATAGGTTATTGATTGCTCTGTCATTATAGGAGTCGCATAGCAAAGCTCAAGCAAACCCATTTTTCGATGCCTACTATTGTGTATTACGTTCCCTTAATCTTTATATTAGAGATCTATTGTTAACGGTAAGACCCATGAAAAATTCAACGAGGGAGGATGAATGTAAAACGGTCTTTGCGGATATTCGTAAAGGCGCTTTCTATCCCATCTTTCAACCAATCTATGGATTGCAGCACGGCCACAAAATTGGTGCTGAAGTGCTGACGCGATGGAATACGCCAAGATGTATCGAAAAATCTTTCCGTTGTATCGAGGAAGAAGGGTACGCCAATTTTTTTACTAAACGATTATTCAAAAAGCTTTCAACGTGTTTGGATGAGCTTCCTGAATCGATTGGCTTCATTTCTGTAAATATTCCACCTTCTTACCTTTCCAGTCTGTCTTTTTTTGCCGATGTGTTGCCCTTATTGAATGCGTGTAAGCGTATGGGAAGCACGTTATGGCTTGAGCTGACAGAGCAGACGCAGTATCCAACAGAGATGTGCGATAAGTTGATGTTTAAGATCAACCTACAGTTGTGCCAAAACTTGGGAGTGAAAATTGCGCTGGACGATTTTGGTCGAGACAATCATAAAAATGAATCCATCATTCGGTACGTATCGCCAGATGTGGTGAAGCTCGATCGAAGCTTACTCAGAAGGCAAGGCATTCAATATGAGAAGTTCTGGCAACGTTTGGCGTCTTGGAAGCACCAATACAAATTTGATTTGGTTGCCGAAGGGATTGAAACATCCGATGAACTGAACTTCATGCAAAGTTTGGATGTGAGCTATGCGCAGGGTTATTACCTTCATAGACCAACTGTGGTAGCCGATTTTTGCCCTAAATTATGTGAGCATAAACCGGGCGGTTCAGCGCCCACAGCGTTGTGGGCTTAAAGGTCAGATGTTTCCAACTTGTTGATTTAGCCACGCAATAAAAAGCTCAAGCTTTCGAGAATGTTTTTCGTTAGCCGTAACGACATAATATTTCTGTTTGCATTGCAGAGTTTGGTTTCTAAAAGGGGTGATCAGTTCGCCGGATTTAAGTCGTTTTTCCACCAGCGATAATCGACCGATAGCAACCCCCGCATTGTGCATAGCAGCACTGACGGCTAAATCGGATCGGTCGAATGAAATGCTTGGAATAGCGTCAATGTCTGTTATGCCATTTTGCTTTGCCCACAGTGTCCATTCATCGTGATGGGAGTTGTAATCCCATGCTTGGTTGTCGTGAAGTAGGGTGGCGTTTACCAAATTCGCTGGCTTTTCAAATAGGTTAAATTGTTCTGCATATGTTTGAGTACAGACCGGGATTATCTCTTCGCTCATCAATTCTTTCGACCACAACTTTTCTGGCATTTGCTCATCGAAATAGATCGCGGCATCGATGCCATAACCTTGGAAATTGACGTTCTCATTGCCAGTAAGAATATTCAGCTCGATGGAAGGGTGCTTTTGCTTAAATAGGTACAATCTAGGCACAAGCCAACATTGTGCAAAAGAAGGGCGGGAGTAAATCGTCAGCTCTCCGGAGACTTCGCCATTTCTGACTTCCATGACCTCTTGGTTTAACTCGTTGAGCGTTCTGTTCAAGGCGAGATAAATACGTTCTCCTTCTTCGGTGAGCGTGATTTTTCGGTGAGAGCGGGTAAACAAGGCAATGCCAAGTTCTTCTTCTAGCTTGTTGATACGGTGAGAGATGGCGCTGGGCGTCATGGAGAGTTCTTCTGCTGCAAGAGAAAATGAACAGTGTCGTGCTGCCACTTCAAAAGTATGAAGCTTGGAAAGTTGAAAACTATTGATGCGTTGGTTCTTGGCGAAAATATTATCTCTGGTGTACATGTGCGTTATTGAGTCGAACTTGATAGAACACATAATAACGGCGTTGTTATAGTTGGATTCACCTATTGGTCGAAAAATTCACTAAACGTCGTATAAATCACGCTTTTGTTTAAGTTTACTTCATCTAAAGGTGAGTTTTGATCGTTTGTCAGGGCTATGGATTCCTCGTTTAATTGCAGTCAATTAAAACAACAACATAGGTCTGAACATGGAATCCAACCTTTGGGTCATTACTACCCTCATAACGAGTATCTTAATGATCGTTTTTGCGATCGTTAAGTTTAAACTCCATCCTTTTTTAGCGCTGTTACTCGCCAGTTTTTACGTTGGTGGGATGATGGGCATGCAACCTTTAGAGATGGTCAGTGCTATCGAAAGTGGCATTGGCGGCACTCTTGGTTTTCTTGCTGTCGTGATTGGTTTAGGCACCATACTTGGCAAGATGATGGAAGTGTCTGGGGCGGCTGAGCGAATTGGGCTTACCCTACAAAAGATTCGCTGGCTATCACCTGAAGTCATTATGGTGTTAATCGGCCTTGTTTGCGGAATTACTCTATTCGTGGAAGTTGGAGTAGTGCTGTTAATTCCACTGGCTTTTTCGATTGCGAAAAAAACCAATACCTCACTTTTAAATCTCGCCATTCCGCTTTGTACCGCCTTGATGGCAGTGCACTGTATTGTTCCTCCACACCCTGCCGCATTGTTTGTGACCAATGAGCTTGGTGCTGATATCGGTTCTGTGATTTTCTATGGCTTACTCATAGGTTTGGTTGCGTCTTTAGTTGGCGGTCCGTTGTTCTTGAAGATGATGGGTGCTCGTCTACCTTTCAAAACCGTACCTGAAGAGTTCACCTCATTAGAAGTGAAAGATGAATCACAATTACCATCTTTGGGGGCGACGCTATTCACCGTGATGTTACCTATTGCGCTGATGCTGTTAAAAACGGCGGCAGAACTCAATATGGAACATGGCAGTGCGCTGTACACCACTTTGGAGTTTATCGGTAACCCAATTACAGCAATGTTTATCGCCGCTTTTGTTGCTTATTACATGTTAGGTATTAAGCAGAACATGGGCATGAGTGTACTGCTTGAGAAAACGGAAGGTGCATTTTCTTCGATTGCCAACATCTTGCTGATTATTGGCGCTGGTGGTGCATTCAACGGCGTATTAAAGGGCAGTGGTTTGGCGGATGTATTGGCACAGTTACTTTCTAATCTCGATATGCATCCGATCCTTCTTGCATGGCTTGTCGCGATTATTCTGCATGCGGCAGTGGGCTCTGCCACCGTTGCCATGATGGGCGCGACGGCAATTGTGGCTCCATTACTCCCACTTTATCCGAACGTAAGTCCAGAAATCATTACTCTGGCTATAGGCTCTGGCGCAATTGGTTGTACGATAGTGACCGATTCGCTCTTTTGGTTGGTGAAGCAATATTGCGGAGCCACGATGACAGAAATCTTCAAGTACTACACGACAGCGACATTCATTGCCTCTTTTGTTGCATTAGCAGGCACATTCCTTCTGTCGTACATGATCTAATAAAGGTAAACAATAATGACTACGCATAACGTAAACGCACTAGTAGCAGAATTCCCTTTGGTTGAGCGACTCATTGGGTTAGAAGAGGTGGTTTGGTTCAACCCAAATATCACCACACTTGAAGAAGGTCTACCGTACGTTGGCTTAGGTGCTGCCAACATCAAAGACGCGAGTGAACGACTAAAACGCTTTGCTCCTTACTTAATAAAAGCTTTCCCTGAAACGGCGGCCTCTAATGGAATCATTGAATCAAGCGTGGTCGATATCGACAAGATGAAGTCGTGTTTGGAAACGCAATACGATACTCAAATCCTTGGGCGTTTGATGCTTAAAAAAGACAGCCATTTGCCCATCTCAGGATCAATAAAGGCGCGTGGTGGCATCTATGAAGTGTTAACACATGCAGAGAAGTTGGCGATTCAAGCTGGGCTTCTGAGTGAAAGTGATGATTACAGCAAATTGGCGAGTGAAGAGCTTCGTCAGTTCTTTCAGCAATACAGCATTGCCGTAGGTTCTACCGGAAATCTGGGCATGTCTATCGGCATCATGAGTGCAAAACTCGGCTTCTCTGTATCGGTTCATATGTCGGCAGATGCGAGAGAGTGGAAGAAAAACAAACTGCGTTCTCACGGCGTAAACGTGGTGGAGTACGAGCAAGATTACGGTGTTGCTGTAGAGCAGGGACGCAAAGAAGCGGAAAAAGATCCAACTTGCTTCTTCATTGATGATGAAAACTCTCAAACCTTGTTCTTAGGTTATTCCGTTGCAGGTGAACGCTTAAAGCAACAGTTTGATGAGATGGGTATTGTCGTTGATTCGAACCACCCTCTGTTTGTTTACCTACCTTGTGGGGTGGGCGGTGGTCCTGGCGGCGTGGCGTTCGGCTTGAAGATGGCTTTTGGTGACGATGTGCATTGTATCTTCGCGGAGCCGACACACTCTCCGTGTATGCTGCTTGGCGTGCACACTGGTTTGCATGATGGTATTGCAGTACAAGATCTTGGTATTGATAACATCACTGCAGCTGACGGTTTAGCGGTAGGTCGTGCGTCTGGTTTTGTTGGCCGAGCGATGGAAAGACTGCTTGATGGTTACTACACCATGACGGATGAGCGCATGTATCACCATCTAGGCGAGTTAAGTGAGCTGGAAGATATTCGTTTAGAACCATCAGCGTTAGCGGGCATGATTGGTGCGGTGCATGTTTCTAACGATAGGGATTACCAAGAGAGAATGCAGTTTACTGAAGAGATGTTAAGCAACGCGACTCACTTAGTTTGGGCGACCGGTGGCGGTATGGTACCGGAAGAGGAAATGTCGGCTTATCTGGCCAAGTCAGGTCGTTAACGAATTTTGCACTTGTTATGGGAACAGCGAGAGCAAAAGAAAAGGGCTCATCAATTGATGAGCCCTTTGTCTATTTGAATCCCAGTATTACAGAGATTGTAATAGCTGGTGGTAACGACCTTTTTCTGCAAGCAGTGCTTGGTGGTTACCTTGTTCGATGATCTCGCCTTGTTCCATCAAACAGATGTTATCCATGCTTTCCAGCTCAATCAAACGGTGAGTAATGAATACGACCGTTTTATTGGTGAAGTGTTGCTTGAACAGTTCCATCACTGTTTGTTCAGTGCGCTTGTCTAGACCCTCAGTTGGTTCATCAAGCAGCAGGATAGGAGCGTCACGCAATAGCGCGCGAGCAATACCGATGCGACGCTTCTCACCACCAGACAGTTGACGACCGCCGTCACCTAGCCAAGCATCCAGTCCTGGTTCGTCTAACAGATTCGCCAAGTCTACTTTAGTCAGAATATCAGCCAACTGTTCATCCGTTGCTTCTGGAGCCGCAAGCAATAGGTTGTCACGCAGTGTGCCATTAAGCACATCCACACGTTGACTAACTACTGTGATCGCAGCGCGCAAATCGGATTCGCTCCAATCTTGCAGAGGCGCACCACCAATGCTCACTTGACCTTGGTTTACATCCCAGTAGCGACACAGCAATTGAATAAGCGTCGATTTACCTGAACCAGTTTGACCAACAATCGCCGTTTTTGAGCCCAGTGGCAGTGACAGTGTTAGGTCTTTCAGTACTTTTTGCTGGCCATCAGGGTAAGTGAAATCAACCTTGTCGAACTCAATATTTAACGGTTTATCGCCTTCACGCTTCGATGTTTCTGGGAAGACAACGTCTGGTTCAGCTAGCGTGATTTCGTTTAATCGACGTGCGGACGTCAATGTTTGACCTAGGTATTGGAAGGCACCAGCAATTGGCATCAGAATTTCAAAGCTTGCCATGGTTGCAAATGCGAACAGTGCAATCCAAGGATCTGGAGCACGACCGCCGACACCATCCGCAGCAAACCAAAGCATTGCAACAAGGGTTAAGCCGTTAGCGAGCATCAACAAGCCAGATGCCATACCAGTGAGGTTTGCGTTAACAAACTGGTTGGATAGCAGCTGTTTTTGCTTTTCTAGAATCACGTTACGGTAACGCTCTTCTGCACCAAACAGGCTTAGTTCGCTGTAACCTTGTAGCCAGTCCAGTGTTGCTACACGCAGTTGTGCTTTGTTTTGAGTCAGGTGTTCGCCGTTATGTTTGCCTAGTTTGTAGAACAATACCGGCCACACCAACAGCATTACCGTTAGGATACCGCCAAGCAGTAGCGCAAGGTGCCAGTCAAAGAAGGCAAGTACTGCAGTTAGCGATAAGATACCGAAGATGCCAACAATCACAGGGCTAACAAGACGCAAGTACACGTGATCCATCGCGTCTACGTCTGCCACTAGGCGGTTTAGCAGATCAGCATCACGCAGAGTTGAAACGCGACCAGGGATCAGCGGCGCAAGCTTCTTGAAGAAGAAGATACGCAGATCCGTCAGTAGTTTGAATGTTGCATTGTGGCTAACTACACGCTCGCCCCAACGACCCGCAGTACGTGCCATCGCAGCGCCACGAACGCCGGCGCCCGGAAGCATGTAGTTGAAGGTTTCACGAGCAATAGTCAAACCCGCGACGGCAGCCGCAGAGATAAACCAACCGGATAAGGTGAGTAGGCCAATAGAAGCAGCCAACGTCAGAAACGCCAGAAGCATGCCGAGTGACAAACCAAACCAGTGCTTTTTATACAGTTTTAGATAAGGGAGTAAATCACGCATCTAAGTTCCCCTTGTCTGATTCACGTTGAGCTAGGTTGGCAGCCAACATTTCTTTAAATAAACCATCTTGCGATGCCAACGTTGCGTAATCGCCACGTTGAACGATTTGACCCTCTTGCATAACCAGAATCTGGGAGACATTCTGCAGCGGCGCGAGTTGGTGGGTGATCACCAAGTTAGTGGTGGATTCGGTGTATTTACCGATGCCTTCCATAACCAATTTCTCGCTTCGAGCATCCAAACTTGCAGTTGGTTCATCAAGTAGCCAGAAACGGCCGTTTTGTAACATCGCACGAGCAAGAGCAAGACGCTGTGCCTGACCAACAGACAAACCGCCAGAGCGATCAGAGATTTGGTAATCCAGACCGTGCATTTCAACAAATTCTGCAGCGTGGGAGTCACTCAGTACAGAGTGGATTTGCTGGTCTTGAATATCTTGCTTACCTAGAGTGACGTTGTCACGAATGCTGCCGTGCAAAAGCATTGGGTTTTGACCAATCCAGCTGATGGTTTCGCGCCATGTCGCCAAATCCAACTCGGAAAGTTCACAGCCGTTAATCTTTAAGCTGCCTTTGTATGGCATAAAACCAAGGATGGTATTTACTAAGCTGGTTTTACCTGCACCACTTGGGCCAACCAGTGCGGTGCTTTGATTCGCTTCTAGCGAGAAGGATAAGGGCCCAGCAAGTTGTTTACCTTCGGGGCTGAAGATAACAAGGTCTTGAGCTTCGATATGAATCGCTGCGTTTTGCTCTACAGCCTTGTTGCCGTCTTTTACTTGGTCTACATCTAGCTCTAGAAATTCAACAATGCTTTCTGCTGCGCCAACTGCTTGTTGCTTGGCATGGTAGAAGGTACCAAGGTCACGCAATGGCTGATAAAACTCAGGCGCAAGGATCAGAATAAACAGGCCTGCGAACAGTGTTACACCTGTGCCGTAGTAACCGAAGTTGAGCTCTCCGATATAGCTAAAGCCAAAGTAAACTGCCGTAATCGCAATTGAGATAGAAGTGAAGAACTCAAGAACCGCTGAAGATAGGAATGCAATCTTCAATACATCCATAGTGCGAGTACGGAAAACTTCAGATGCACCTTTTAACGTCTCGGTTTCTGATTGAGTACGGTCGAACAAACGGATGGTTGTCATTGCTTGCAAACGGTCATAAAAGTGACCAGATAAACGTTGCAGCGCTTTGAAGTTCTTACGGTTTGCGTCAGCGGCTTTCATACCCACCAATGCCATAAACATTGGAACTAATGGTGCAGTAATCAGGAAAATTAAACCGGCTGCCCAGTTAATTGGAAAAACCACTACTAGGATGATGAAAGGCACCAAAACAGACAACGACATTTGCGGAAGGTAGCGAGAGAAGAAGTCTTGCATGTCTTCTACTTGCTCTAGAATCAACGTTGCCCAGCTACCTGCTGGCTTGCCTTTGATATAAGCAGGACCAAGTTGGTGAACTTTATCGAGAATCAGTTGGCGGATGTAAACGCGGATCTGTTCGCCGCAACGATATCCAGCGATTTCGCGTCCCCAAGTACAAGCTGCGCGACCGATAACAGTGACACCAAGTCCGACGAAGTACCAAACGAGCTCGGATTTATCGACTTGTTCAATAATGAGTTGGTGGAGAATGGAGGCGAGCAGGGCTGCTTGAGCCAATAAAAACACGCTTGATAGTACGCCTAGGCCTATCGCAACCATCAGCCAGCGCTTGGCCAACTTACTCTGTTGCTTAAGCCACTTATTCAAGCTGCTTTGCTTTTTCTTATCCATCGTGAAGGCTTAATGATAATTGTTTTAATGAGGCGGTAGTATACAAAAGAAAACCCAGCGGGAATACCGCTGGGCTTTAAGGATATGACACAAATGTGAAAAGTTATTTGTCAGTAAGTGCGTCTAAGAAGCGTTCTGCATCTAAAGCTGCCATACAGCCAGTACCTGCAGAGGTGATTGCTTGACGGTAGTTATGATCCATCACGTCGCCTGCAGCAAACACACCTTCGATGCTGGTTTGCGTTGCGTTACCTTCAAGACCAGATTGAACGAGGATGTAACCATCTTTCATATCGACTTGGCCTTCGAAGATTTGCGTGTTTGGTTGGTGACCGATTGCGATGAATGCACCCATGACATCGATATCTTCTGTCGCACCGCTGTTCACGTCTTTAATGCGAACACCTGTTACACCCATGTCGTCGCCTAGCACTTCATCTAGAGTACGGTCAGTGTGAAGAACGATATTGCCGCTTTCAACTTTATCCATCAGACGTTTTACAAGGATCTTCTCAGCGCGGAATGAATCACGGCGGTGGATTAGATGCACTTCTGATGCAATGTTTGATAGGTAAAGCGCTTCTTCAACAGCAGTGTTACCACCGCCCACAACCGCTACTTTCTGATTGCGGTAGAAGAAACCATCACAAGTTGCACAAGCTGAAACGCCGCGGCCTTTAAATGCTTCTTCAGATTCAAGACCTAGGTATTTCGCTGATGCGCCAGTAGAGATGATCAACGCATCACAAGTGTACTCACCAGAGTCACCTTTCAGACGGAATGGACGTTGAGACAGATCCACTTCGTTGATGTGATCGAACACGATTTCTGTTTCGAATCGTTCTGCGTGCTCTTTCATGCGTTCCATCAAACCTGGGCCAGTAAGACCTTCTGCATCACCAGGCCAGTTTTCTACTTCAGTTGTGGTCGTTAGCTGACCACCTTGCTGCATTCCCGTTACTAGCACAGGGTTTAAGTTAGCACGCGCTGCGTATACTGCTGCGGTGTAACCTGCTGGGCCAGAACCAAGAATTAATAATTTACAGTGTTTTACGTCGCTCATTATGGCTCCATAGAGGGCTGAACATTTCTCCCGATTGTATGGAAATTCTTAGTGCTTTAAAAGCATAAACGAAAGGAGCGGATCGAATTATTGGTTATAGGTTAGAACTTGCTGATGTTTATGGAGAGGCGTTCCAGACTAGAATAAAATTCTGTTTATAGTAGAGAGTTCTAGTTTCAAATACTGCGCAAGCTCCATTCTGAATGTTTAAACTGCTGTTGATATTAATTGCAGTGCTAAGTGTCGTTTTTTCTTTTTTGTTGAAGCTATCAACGTCAAATTCTGGTAATTGCAGAATATTTGCGTATCCTAAGATGTAAATTAAATGTTAATTCAAACAAGCTAAATGTGCCTCATTAAAGGAGCCAATGATGTTACATTCACGAGAGAACACCCTACATCTAACTCAGCTCAGCATGGCAGCGATTGAGCAACTTTCTCCTTCCTTCGAAGGTCTACCTCGTACGGAACACGCCGACGGTCAATATCGTCTTCGTCGTTACTCCGTGGTTGGGTTTGAAAACGGTCAGGTGGTCGATTTAAACAAAAACAGCTTTGTACAATCTTCTGATATCAACCGTTTCCAAGGTGATGTGATTCGCCAGTTTGAGCCGATTGAAAAAGGGATTCTTTCCAGTGAAGGTTTCCGTGAAATGTGTGAGTTGTTCGTTAACGCAAACCACTTACCAGACGGTCAGGAAATCGAGATCCATCAAATTCGAATTACCGCGATTTACGATGAAACCCAAGTTGCACCGGAAGGGGTACACCAAGATGGTTTTGACCACATCGCGCTAGTAGGCGTAGGGCGTCACAACATCATGGGTGGCGACATCATGCTTTACAGCAGCCACAACCAAGCGCCTTTTTTCCGTAAAGTATTGGAAAATGGCGAAGTGGCAATGCTGGCAGACAGCAAACTATGGCACAACGCGGTGCCAATTCGCTCAGTGATTAATGACCAAGAAGGTCATATGGATGTATTTGTACTGACAGCGACGGACAAACGAAATGAACTTCAATCTTAATCAGATCCGAGAACAATTCCCCGCACTGGCGCAATACCACAATGATCGCCCAGTGACCTTTTTTGATGGACCAGGTGGGTCACAAGTGCCGCAGTCGGTACTCGATAGCATGGTGAGTTACCTTGGACGATTCAATTCGAACCTCGGCGGGCATTATTTCTCAAGCCAAGCGACGGTTGATGTAATGCAATCGGCTCGCGAATCGGCACAAGCTCTGCTAAACGCCCCGTCCTCTGGCAATATCGTGTTTGGCGCGAATATGACCTCGCTGACATTCCAGCTAAGTCGCGCTATTAGTCGAGATTGGAAAGAGGGCGATGAGATCATTGTTTCAGCCCTAGACCATTACTCTAACGTATCGAGTTGGCAACAAGCAGCAGAAGACAAAGGCGCTGTGGTTCACCAAGTCAGAATTAATGAAGAAGATTGCACGCTAGATCTTGCGCATCTTCAGAGCTTGTTGAATGAGAAAACGCGTTTAGTGGCGGTGACTTACGCATCGAACACTACAGGTTCGATCGTCGATATGCACCAAGTGGTCAAAATGGCACACAGTATCGGCGCTCAAGTTTATGTGGATGCCGTTCATTACGCGCCGCACCATTTAGTCGATGTGCAAGCATTAGGATGTGATTTCTTGGCGTGTTCAGCGTACAAGTTTTTTGGACCACATGTAGGAATTGCGTACGTAGCAGACCAGTGGTTACACAGTGTTAAGCCCTACAAAGTTGAACCTGCAACCAACATTGGACCGGGACGCTTCGAAACCGGAACACAGAGCTTTGAAGGCTTGGCAGGCGTCACAGCTGCGGTTGAATACCTAGCCCAGTTTGGTGATGAAGAAGCATCACTTCGTCAGCGTCTAGAGCAAAGCTATGCGTTATACAGCCAACATGAGCAGCAATTGAGCGAGCATTTCTTGCAGCGTTTAGGGGCGCTGGACGGCGTGAACTTGTTTGGTATTAACAATGAAAGCAATCAACTGAGAACGCCAACTTTCGCGCTCACTTTTGATAAATACGCTCCAGAGTTCATCGCGAAGACGTTGGGCGAGCACAATATCTGTGTCTGGAATGGACACTTCTATGCGCTAGGACTCGTTCGTCAGTTAGGCCTAGAAGAGTCGGGCGGCGTGGTGCGCATCGGTTGTATGCACTACAACACGACGGCAGAAATCGATATGTTGTTTGATGTGTTAGAAAACATCCTCGACGCGTAAGAATCGAAGACGCCACAAACTAAAAGCTCGAGCACTTGGCTCGAGCTTTTTCGTTTCTTTTGTCCAACTAACCGAGAACTTATTCGCTCACTTCAACTTCGTAAGAGGTGAACTTACGCACGTTGATCACGCCAGTATCAAAGATCAGGTATTGGCCTTTAATGCCTTGCAATGTACCCGTTACAACTGGGTTTTTATCGAAGTTGTGTGAGGTGATTTTAGTTGGATGCTGCTGAACAGGGTAGCTTAGAGAAGTGATGTTTTCACTTAACACTTCAATTGCGTCATCACCATACTGTTGTTTAATTTCAGCGATTTTGTCTTCCACTAATGGCAGTAGTTCTGCAAAGCGATCTTGCAGTTCAATTGGGTCGCCATCGCCTTTCAGCAGCGTTCGCCAGTTTGTCTTATCAGCAATATGTTTCGCTAATTCGATTTCAACCAAGCCAGAGATATGACGAGTCTTTACTTTGAAGATAGGAAGACCTTGTGTCGCACCTTGGTCTATCCAACGCGTTGGAATTTGGGTATGACGCGTGATGCCCACTTTCAAACTTGACGTGTTAGATAGGTAAACGAAGTGGTCCACCATGCAGTTCTCTTCACCCCATTGTGGTTCGCGACAGGTGCCTTGTTCGTGGTGACAAGTTTCTGGCTTCATGATGCACATGTCGCAACTCGCCAACTTCTTCATACATACAAAGCAGTGGCCTTGAGAGTAGCTCTTCTTGGTTTTCTTACCGCAAGAACAACAGTAGATGTTGCCAGTGTGAGTTAGGGTGAGGGTTTTACCAAGAAATGGGCTCAAATCCACTTCTTCGTCACCCACAGGCAGACGGTAGCTTACTGCACCATCCAGAGAAGCACGCATTTTGTTTAGCGTGCCTGTAGCAATTATTGACATGACATTACTCATTATTGTGTTTTTGCACAGTATATACCGAAGCGGTCTCGA
Organism: Vibrio owensii; assembly: GCF_002021755.1. Classification (NCBI taxonomy): domain Bacteria; kingdom Pseudomonadati; phylum Pseudomonadota; class Gammaproteobacteria; order Vibrionales; family Vibrionaceae; genus Vibrio; species Vibrio owensii. Next base: position 372,565 of record NZ_CP019959.1, on the reverse strand, counting down.
TATGCAGAGGTAAGCAAACAAGTCTGTGGTTTTGTGTTCTCTTTGGTGTCTTTTTAATCAAGGCGATGTTGATTGACGTGAGATGCTTCGCACAAATGCTCAAGTGAGAAAAATCCTACATACCTGAAGCAAGATCACGCTTCTTAAATGAGTAATATGTATCGAGAGTGAGAATGTGAGTCAAAAATCACTTTTTAACTTGATAAATAACTTTATTTGAAATGTGAAATAACTTTCAGTACATTTGCTTAATATAAACAGAACGATAGTCAGTAACTAGGTTAGTCACGATGAAGTGGATACACAGATTAATTTTTGCATTATCGATATGCACCATCAGTTTAGTGGCGTTATACAGTTTGCTTGGTGATACCCGTAAGCTAGAAGTCACGCCGGATCAATTTAATATTCATGTCACAAGCGATGCCATTGCTGGTGGTCTGAGTGAATCTGACATTACTTATCAAAACCACAGTTTGGTTCTCAACTGTGACCTAAAAGAAAGTAAGTACGCGTGGCCTTATTGCGGTATCTCCGTTTACACCGATGTGAAGCAAGCGACTAAAGGTTTGGATCTTTCCAGTTACCATACCGTTCGTCTTAAAATTCGTTATGAAACAGCGGGAGAGGGGCAAAGCCCAAGCAAAAACTTGCGCCTTTACCTGCGTAACTTCAATTCGGCCTATTCAGATCCGAATGACGAATACACCATCAAATATAATGGCATGCAGTTTTCCCCTTCAGACTTTAGCGAAGTTATCGAGATACCAATAGAAAACCTCCAAGTAATGACGTGGTGGTTGAATGACAACGATGTTGCGATTGAGCACTCTGCGCCTGAGTTTGCCAATATTACTCGTATTGATTTGGCTACCGGAGCGGGGGCGGCACTCGGTAAACATAAGATCGTTATCGACAAGATAGAGTTTGAAGGTGCGTATGTTCAGCAATCCACACTATTGTTCGCGTTGTTGTTCTCTTGGATGGCACTTGGCTTGGCTTTCTCACTGCATGAAATGCGCAAGAACAAAATCGCGTATAACAAAGCACGCAAGCGTCATCGCCATTTAGAAAAAGTGAACAGTACACTGCGTGCCCAGAACTATGAATTTGCAGAACTGGCACATCGCGATGCGCTAACTGGAGCAATGAACCGACATGCGGTACAGAACTGGTTGGAGCAACAGGCTCGACAAGTTCGTTGGGGGCATGATTCCTTCTCTATCCTTTACATGGACTTGGATAAATTCAAACGTGTAAATGACAAGTATGGTCATCAAATGGGTGACGATATTCTGCGGGAGTTTGTCATGGTGATCGCTAGCTCTATCCAACCAGATGATCGTTTGGTTCGCTGGGGTGGGGAAGAGTTCGTCGTGTTCTGCCCAAATACCGATATTGAGCAAGCCGTGAAGAAAGCCGAAGTCGTGCGCCAGAACGTTGAAAAACACCTCTGGGTTCATGGTGAATCGCTAACGTGCAGTATTGGTGTCGCTCAAATGCAAAACGAACGAGTCTCTGAGACCATGGCTCGTGCAGATGAAGTGTTGTATTTGGCTAAGCGGAATGGTCGAAACCGAATAGAAGTGAATTACGGCATGCAGAAGAAGTCGGATATCGCTTCTTAACTGAGGCTTCATAGCTAAGACTTCATAACTAAGGTTTCATAACCTGAGCTTCATAACTCAAGCTTCCTAAGTGCCGCGCTCACCATTGGCGTGGAAAAGAAAAAAGGTGGCCGACCGACCACCAAAAGGGAAACTGCTGAACATGACTAGGGGGTAGTAGTTAGGTATTCAATTTGATTACCGAGAACAGCAGTTGTAGTGCTAGTTTTGATAAGAGAGCTGCGTTTGGGCGCAGCTCTTTTTTATTTGAGCAATGTTTACCAGAACAACCAAGCGAATAGAGTCAGCGCGCCGATACATGCAACGTTCAGTACCATACCGATTCGCATCATCTCTTTCTGTTTGATATGGCCCGTCGCAAATACAATCGCGTTAGGTGGCGTTGCTACTGGCAGCATGAAGGCACAAGATGCTGCTACAGCAATCAGTGCTGATAAAATGACTGGCGATAGACCAAGCGCTTCTGCAATGGTGGCAAATACTGGCACCAATAACGCCGCACTTGCGGTGTTACTTGCAAACTCTGTTAGGAAAACAACAAACGCAACCACAGATAGAATCGTAAGTAGGACACCAGCTTGCTCAAGGAAACCAGCTAGACCGTTAGCCAAGAAGACACTTGTGCCTGTCGCTTTTAGTACGTTACTTAGACAGATACCGCCACCAAACAGGATCAAAACACCCCAGTCAGTTGTTTTTTCAATGTCTTTCCACTCTACTGCGCGAGATGCTCCAAGTAATAGAATCGCACCAATCGCCACCAAAGTATCGAACTTCGCGAAGCCGCCCAGCATGGCGTTAATTGGTTTGCTGAAAATCCAGAATGTCACTGTTAATAGGAAAATCGCTAAGGTGATCTTCTTGCCGTTTGTCCACTCAACTGGTTGGTGGTCAAGTTCGAACGTGTGGCTTAAATCTGGCTTTGTCATGGTGTAAAGTACCAAGATCGCGATAGGCATGAGAATCAAAGAAATTGGTAAACCCAGTTCCATCCACTCTGTAAAGTTCAAACCGACTTCTGCAGCTGCGATAGCATTCGGTGGGCTACCTACTAGCGTTGCGATACCGCCAATCGACGCACTGTAAGCAATACCAAGTAATACAAACAGGTAAGTGCTGTGGCTCTTCTTCGCGTCTAGTTTGGTCATTACGCCAAGAACCAATGGCAACATCATCGCTGTCGTTGCGGTGTTTGAGATCCACATTGATAGACCTGCGCTCACACCAAACAGCATGAAGACCGCGACAGACATCTTACCGCGTGCAATCAGTAGTACTTTGTCTGCGATCGCTTGGTCAAGCTTTTGCTTGTGTAGAGCTGCAGCCAATGCGAAACCACCCAAGAACAAGAAAATGATCGAGTTAGAGAAGTTGTTTAGTGCTGCTTGAGTATTGAATATGCCCAAGAATACCGCGAGTAGCGGGATTAGTAGGGCAGTGATGCTTACGTGAATGGCTTCCGTTAACCAAAGTACGGCAACGAAAATCAAAATACATAAGCCGGTTACGACTTGAGGCTCAAACGGTAGGGTGTTGAACAAAATAGCGAACAGCAGGACATTAGACGTCAATATCATGCTGTTGCGTGTGAAGAACCAATTCTTCAGTGTCACAGCGAGTGCGGTCATGGGTTGTGCTCCTTTTGCATTGCCTTAGTGTTGGTTTTTTATGGCAAAGTAACTGACTTGTAGTTATTTATTGATTAAATGTTACTTCGGATGCGAAAGGGTGTTTTGCCTGAATCGACGGCAGAATAAGAAAGTGTGAGGTTGGGAATTGGAAATGGGTAGAAAGCTACCCATTTACTTTTAATGAATTGTTACCGGTGTGTAATGCAGAGCGAGAATATTGAAAGCAGCAACACTTTGGCCGACTTAATGAACCGGAATGTTACGTTCGTTTTCGATGATTTCTTGCTTTTCTTCCACTGTATCTTCGACCGCAACGATTGGCTCTTGAGGGCCAAGGAAGCGCGGTTGCGTATTCATGATGTACAAGTCCAAAAACGCTTTCACACGAGCCATAAGTTCACGCGTTCGCATGTTGATCTTCTGCTTGCTTGCAGTTGGCCCAGCTACGGCCAAACACTGCGCATCAATATTGTAAGCGTCAGCAATAAACAGCGCGCGTTCACAATGGAATCGTTGAGTGACAATCAAAAAACGCTCAGAGGCGAATATCTTTTTGGCACGAACGATTGAGTCCAGAGTTCGGAATCCCGCATAGTCCAGATGAATAACTTCTTCTGGCACGCCCGCTTTGAGTAGATCACGTTTCATCGTCCAAGGTTCATTGTAAGAGCGATGTGCGTTGTCTCCACTCAACAAAAACTGCTTCACTTTTCCTTGTTTGTACAGTTCGATAGCGGCGTTGATTCTGTGGGTGTAGTAAGTATTGAGGATCTTCCCAATGTATTTACTGGTGCCGAGAACGACCGCGACTTCATGCTTAGGCACTTGCTCGTAGTCGGTAAAGATTTCTTCTTGTGCTTGGAGCACGACCCAACGGTCAATGGCAATAATCGTGACGAAAAGACCGAGTAAAGAGATCGACAAAACCAAAGCCAGACGCTTCCATGAGAACTTGAGCTTCCACTTTGACTTTATGCGAGAAAACAGCAAAACGTTCGATGTCCTTATTTCAATGTGTATCCCTCATCATATCTGATAGAAATGAAAAGAGAGAAGCCCATTTATGCCAAAATATGGTTAGGATGAGAAAAAAGAGCATAAAAAACAAAAGCCCTCGGAGTGCGAGGGCTAATAATTATACAAAACGTCTTAAAGCTTAGAATGCTGTGCGTTTGTAACGACGGTAAACCGGTTGCCAGAATGCTTGGTCAATTGCGTCATTTAGCGCTTCATCAGTGATTTCTAGCGCGACACCTTGCTCAATCGCTTTCTTCGCAACAGCGAATGCAATCTTCTTCGATACCAAATGAATTTCTTCTAGTGGTGGAAGCAGAGCACCGTTACCGTTGATCGCTAATGGTGAGCATGTCGCCAATGCGCGGCTTGATTCCATCAACATTTCGTCTGTTACGCGCTTCGCATTTACCGCAAGTACACCTAAACCAATACCAGGGAAGATGTAGCTGTTGTTACATTGCGCGATAGGGTAAGTGTTGCCTTCATGAACCACTGGCTCAAATGGGCTACCTGTCGCAACTAACGCTTCACCGTTTGTCCAACGAATGATGTCATTTGGTGTCGCTTCTACGCGGCTTGTTGGGTTCGAAAGTGGGAACACAATCGGGCGCGCGCAGTGCTTGTGCATCTCTTTGATCACTTCTTCACTGAAGAGACCAGGGGCACCAGATACACCAATTAGCACGGTTGGCTTCGCATTGTGCATCACATCAAGAAGTGAGAAGCCATTTCCTTCATTTTCCCACTTCTTCGTGTTGTCGAACTTCTGAACCAAGCGCTGTTGGAAATCAAGAAGGTTAGGCATGCCTTCTTGCAACAGACCCCAACGGTCAACCATGTAAACTTGCGAACGTGCTTTCTTATCAGAGATTCCTTCCGATACCATTTGCGCGATGATCGCTTCAGCAATACCACAACCAGCAGAACCAGCACCCAAGAAAGTAATACGTTGATCAGACAGCTTAGTACCTGCCGCTTTACATGCTGCCAGTAGAGAACCTACTGTAACTGCCGCCGTACCTTGAATGTCATCGTTGAAACAACAGATGCGATCTTTGTAGCGCTCTAGAAGTGGCATTGCGTTTTTCTGTGCAAAGTCTTCGAACTGGATCAGGGCATCTGGCCAACGGCGTTGTACTGCTTGGATAAACTCTTCAACAAACGCATCGTAATCAGGACCAGTGATACGAGGGTGACGCCAACCCATGTACATTGGGTCTGCAAGACGTTGCGGGTTGTTGGTACCCACATCAAGTACGATTGGTAGTGTGTAAGCTGGGCTGATACCGCCACACGCTGTGTACAGAGAAAGCTTACCGATTGGAATACCCATGCCGCCGATACCTTGGTCACCCAAGCCCAAGATACGTTCGCCATCAGTGACCACGATAACTTTAACGTTGTGGTTTGCTGCGTTGTTTAGCAGGTCATCGATACGGTCACGGTTCGGGTAAGAGATGAACAGACCACGGCCACGACGGTAGATGTTTGAGAAGTTCTCACACGCTGCACCAACGGTTGGTGTGTAGATGATCGGCATCATCTCAGAAATGTGGTTTTGAACTAGGCGGTAGAATAGCGTTTCGTTCGTATCTTGGATGTTGCGCAGGTAAATGTGCTTGTCCATGTCACTTTCAAAGCTTTTGTACTGTTGGTACGCACGCTCTACTTGCTCTTGGATGGTTTCGGTCGTCTCTGGTAGAAGACCTTCCAAGTTGAATGAACTACGTTCTTCTCCGGAGAACGCACTGCCCTTGTTCAAAAGAGGGGTCGCTAAAAGAGCCGGACCCGCATATGGGATATAGAGTGGGCGCTTGTCGTTGTTCATTGGGTGCCTTAAATGTAGGGTTGAAGGATGCGTGCAAAATTCTAACGGGTTCACTATTTAGTTGTAAACATTCGTTGATGCACATCAACGTAATGTCGCAAAAAAATCCAATTCCCGACGAAAATATCGTCACTGAAACATTAATACTGTCATTAAATGGCCAGAAACGATTCCTAAAGCAGGAATTTCTCACTCAGGTATAATGCCTCGCAATCCATTATCACGTTCTTATCTTTTATGTCTCAATTACCTATCGATAGCTTACAAGCGGAATTTGACCAACTCGTGAATCACCATCATTTGGTGGTTGAGGCCGAAACCGGCTCAGGTAAATCCACGCGATTGCCACTTTGGGCTGCCAATCACGGTCGAGTATTGGTGATTGAACCACGCCGAATCGCTTGTACGTCATTAGCTGAATTTCTTGCCGAGCAATCTGGTCAACCTTTAGGAAAACAGGTTGGTTACGCGATAAAGCTTCACGCTCACTATGATGAAAATACTAAAGTCGTGTTCGTGACGCCCGGTGTTGCGCTGCGTTGGTTCGCGGAAGACAAACTGGCTAGCTTCGATATCGTGATGGTGGACGAATTTCATGAACGCCGCTGGGACATTGATCTCCTTACCGCGATTTTAAAGCAAGAAAAACAGCACCGTCTGATTGTCACGTCAGCCACTTTAGAAGGCGAAAAACTGGCGAGCTATCTGGATGCCAAGCGCCTGCGATCAGAAGGTCGTTGTTTCCCTGTCACCGTGACTCATCGCTCAATGGACAGCCGTTATTTGCCGAACAAGAAAGGTTGTGAGAATGATGTTGTGCGCACAGTAAAAGAAGCACTCGAAGATGAAGAGGGCGATATTCTCGTTTTCTTACCGGGTCGAAAAGAGATCACTCAATGCGCGCAAATGCTGCAAAGTATTGATGATGTGATGGTCGTGAAGCTGCATGCATCGGTGAGTGATGAAGAGCGCCATCGTGCGTTGACGGTACAAAAGCAACGTAAAGTGGTGTTGGCAACCAACGTTGCAGAAACCTCTCTGACCATTCCAAACATCCGCGTGGTCATCGATAGTGGTTTGGAACGCAGAACCGTGCAACGAAATGGACGGACAGCCCTGACGTTAACCAACATCTCCAAATCCAGCGCGGCGCAGCGAATGGGTCGAGCAGGCCGTGTTGCTGAAGGGGCGTGTATTCGCTTGTTTGGTGAGCATGCACCGTTGGAGCTGGTGACGCCGCCTGAATTGCATCGTGAAGAACTCGTAGAACCAATGCTCGCTGCGGCTTGTTGTGGATACAGACTTTCCGAACTTGCCTTCCTCGATTCTGTACCTGAAAAGTCACTTAACTCAGCACTCCAAACCCTGCAAAGGATGGAAGCGATAGACGAGCAAGGTGACATCACCGAGCACGGTAAAAAAGTTTACCCACTACCAATTGATGCCTTATTTGCGGACTTAGTGACTCGCATCCAAACCAAATCAGAAAGAGAAGCAATGATCGACTTAGCGGCAGCGCTTTCTGTGCCCGCTCAGTTGTATCAATTGCAAGGTGGGGAATCGGTCGAAGCATTAGCACAAGAAGAACCATTTGGCTGCGATGCCTCGCTGATGATTCGCTTGGTGCGAGGGGAACAACTTCCCGGCATTAATCTCGACGCAAGCGTGCTTGAGGAAGCGCAAGGTTTAGCAAAGCAAATGCGAGAAGTGTTTGAATTGCCTGAGCTTGAAGTCGCATCGCGATACAAACGTGATGAATTGACCAAAGCCATTGCCACGTTACATCCAGAGCTCGTATTTGTGCGCCGAGAACGACGTCGTGACGCGCTAGGCAATGGTTTGATGGAAATGATGGTTGGGCGTAATAGCCGTTTTCCGGAAAAAAGTGAAGCCGCTTTGGTGCTAGATAGCCACAGCGTACCCGGACGAGGTGTAAAACAGACGCTCAATCTTGCCTCCGTAATGCTACCTGTTTCCCTCAATCTGCTGCGAGAATTAGAGCTTGGTGAGTGGCAACAAGGCGAAACCAATTATGAGGAAGAAGCCCCACGCGCGACCATGCATTTGATCTATGCAGGACGAACCATTTGTACCGAATATCAAGCGCTTGAAGGCGGAGTTGCCGTCCAATCTATTGTTGAGATGATTGAAGGCGAAACGCTATTACCGGGTTTTGCTCCATTGAGAAAACAGCAAATTCAGCACTGGAAGATCTATAACGCGCTTGGGTTAAATCCTGAGTCTATTGAAAAAAAGGAACTTGACGGTTTATCTTTCGCTACTTGGTTAGTCGAGCAGCTGGAAACGCTTGGCGTAGAAAGTGTGGAAGATATCGAGCTGTTTGAAGCTGATGACATCCCATTCGAAGGTATTCCAGACTGGGAATATCAAGACTTTGCTGAGCAGTTCCCGTTAAAGTTGATCTTGGCGGAACTGAAACTCGATGTGGAGTACTTTGTGTCTCGTAAACTGGTTCATGTCATTTACACCGAAGGCAGCCGAAAAGGTGACCCGAAACGTTGGGAGCTACCTCGCTGGGCTGGTTGGAAAGTGCAGTACAAAAAAGCCAGTCGTGTACTTGATGTAAAATAAGGATATTTATAAGCCGGAACGATAATTGCTTTAATCCGTTTCCCTTGCAGTTTATGACCTGATTACTAGGTGATAAGGAATGAATTTGCCGCTCCGATTGAGCGGCGTGAAGGAAAACGATGAAGTATAAAGCGATTCCACTATTGTTATGTCCGGTACTAGCGTACGGCAAAAGCATCACACACATCTCAACATACGAAGACAACTACGTTCTGGGGACCTACACCACAGACATTAATCAAGACGCCTACAACGAGCTAGGTTCAGATATGGACTCACTTCAGCAGTTTGAAGTGAAGTTTCAAATCTCGGCTTCTATCCCATTCTACCGATTCAGTTCCGGTACGGCTTTGATGGGGTCTTACACGCAAAAGTCTCTCTGGCAACTTGCTAACTCTGACATTTCTTCTCCGTTCAGAGAGACCAATTACAAACCTCAAGTGTTTCTTGCGCATCAATCAAACATGCTGTTATTCAACCATTTAGAGGTGGGGTACAAGCATGAGTCAAATGGCCAATCAAGTAAGCTATCTCGTAGTTGGGATCGCCTTTATATCGCAGCAGAGCGTTTTTCTGGTCCTGTTGAATACGGTGCGCACGCTTGGTGGGTGGTCACCACCGAAAATGATGACATGGAAAACTATTATGCCCCGTATGAACTGTGGGCAAAGGTCTACACTGGCGCTGGTGTGTTTAATACCCGAGGCTTCTATAACTTTGCCGATGATAAAGGTGGCGTAGAATTGGGGTACACCTTGTACTTCAATGACATCTTAGGTTTGTACGTTCAGGGCTACCACGGCTATGGTGAAACCTTGATTGATTACGACCATTCACAAACGCGTGTTGGGCTTGGGATCAGGTTGGTTAACTTATAACGCTGATCTGCTTGTATCCCTTGTTGCCGCTTAGTTTTAGTTTGGTGTTTAAAATATTAATCAATTGGATGCTTATATATGGCGAAGCTGTACATCATTTGTTACAAAGCTGGTTTTAATATTTCCTTTTGAGGTTAAATTAGGGCATAAAAGACCATTGTTTTATATCCTATTGCTATATCAAAATAATTGAACGATATTTTGTATATCTCATTTCAGAGTGTCGAGGCATAGGATGGAGCAACAAGGAAAGACATGCATTGAATTCGACTACACAAGCTTCCTAGGGGCAACGGGAAGTAAGAAGTGGACCTTCTTGGAGGCATTCGCCACCATCGCTCCCATTTTTGGCCTGATGTGGAAACAGAACATCGCGGAGTTAAGCCAACCAGAGGATCGCCTTTGGGATGCAGCCTTAAAATCGATGTCTTCTCGTCAGAGCGATGAATCCAATCTAGTGATGTTGGTGAAGCTAGCAAAACATGAAGGGATCCATGAATTACGTGTAGTTATGCCTTATTCGTTAGACTCAAAACAAATAGAGTACATTGAATCTCGAAGTAAACTAAAAGTAGAAACTGCAGAGCAAGATGTGCTTAATTTGAAGCTCTAACACCCAAGGAACATTTCCCCCAAACACAAAAGCGACCTGCAACGGTCGCTTTTTTTATGTTTGTTTTGTTGATTCTATAAATTGCTTTTCAATTTGTTGGAACTGTGATGAATATAGAGTATTTACACTTAAAGTAACAAAAAATTAACATCAAGAAATGCAATTGTCATAACTAGCTTCTAACTTAATGTTTTTTAGAGTAATTAGCCAAACGACCCCAATGCCTAAATTGGCTCGTTACTCAGCGCAGGAAAACGCGCATCGATAAAAACACAATAACAAAGGAAGTTACTATGTCATTGTCTCGCAGAGACTTTATAAAAGTCGTCTCTTCAGGAGCTGTTGCTACCACGCTGACCGCTTGTGGGAGTGAGGATAACAATACCGCAAATGCTGCCTCATTCGAGCATGGCGTCGCCAGCGGTGACCCAACTCAAACTCAAGTGATCATCTGGACACGCGTGACTACGCAGGCGAGTTATGTCGATGTCTCTTGGCAGGTGTCTGCAACGCAAGACTTTTCTAGCATCGAGCAAAGTGGCACTTTTACCACAGATACCAGTCGCGATTTTACGGTTAAGGTCGATGTGAAAAACCTTAATCCAAGCTCCCAGTACTACTACCGATTCATGGTGGGAGAGAATACGAGCATCGTTGGTATGACACAGACCTTACCGGAAGGCAGCGTGACCAAAGCGTCTATGGCAGTCGTGTCTTGCGCAAATTATCCGGCGGGGTATTTCAACGTCTACAAAGAGATTCTTTCACAGCATCAAAAGGAAGCGTTTGATGTGGTTTTACATCTCGGTGATTACATTTATGAATACGGCGCTGGTGGTTATGCGAGCGAAGATGCAGCTGCGCTAGGTCGTGAGCCGAGTAAAGGCACAGAATGCATTACGTTAGATGATTATCGAAAGCGCTATGCACAATACCGCCAAGATGAAGATCTGCAAGCTCTACATGCGGCGTTACCAATGATCGCGGTTTGGGATGACCACGAGTTAGCTAATGATGCATGGAAAGAGGGAGCGGAAAACCATCAAGACAATGAAGGCAGCTTTAATGACAGACGCGCCGCGGCAGCAGCAGCTTGGACTGAATGGCTCCCTGTGCGAGAAAACACCTTCTCAAACATGCTGATTTATCGTCAGTTTGCCTTTGGTGACTTAATCAATTTAATGATGCTCGACACTCGTTTGGTAGGCCGCGACCAACCTTTGGATTATTTCTCTCTCACCGAACCAACAATGGAAGCGATTGGTAGCCTAGTCGCTCAGTCACGCAGTACCGAACGAGAACTGCTTGGTACAGAGCAGTTAGCGTGGTTGATGAATGCGTTTAATAGCCAGAATGCAAAGTGGAATGTGCTTGGACAGCAAGTGCTGATGTCACGCATGGAGCTTCCGAGCTCGGTAATGTTGGCGATGTTCCAGCTCTTTACCGCAAGCGATGATCAGAAGATGGACGCATTATTGGCAGTGAACAATGCAATCGCCGGTTATCTTGCCGATCCAAATTCAGACACGATTAAGCTGCCGTATAACCTCGATGCTTGGGATGGTTATTACGTCGAACGTGAGCGCGTTTATGAAATTGCTAAAGCAAGCTCAGGCAACTTTGTATGTTTGGCGGGCGATACACATAATGCATGGACTAGTGAGTTGAAGGATATATCGAACAATCCTATTGGCGTTGAATTCGCGACAAGCTCGGTCAGTTCGCCGGGCTTGGAAGAATATTTAGCGTTGGAGCCGGTTGCGATTGCTCAGATGGAATATTCACTGCCGAATTTAGTCTCTGAGCTGCAATGGACAGACATTAAGCAACGCGGTTTCATGCGTGTGACCTTTACGCCAGAGAAAGCGCAATCAACGTGGTACATGCTTTCCAGCATTAAAGACAAAAACTATCAAGTGACAACCAAGTCGGCATCCACAACGGATGGTCTGACGCTCGATATAGAGTAGGGCAGCTAACGAATACGTTCTAGACGACCGCGCTTGAAATAAGAAAGTCCGCACGTGGCGGACTTTCTTGTTGTTTAATCTAGTAATTCAGCATAGAAGCTGGCTTTAGTCGATTAGACCGTATTCTTTGCTCAAGATTTCGATGATCTCTGCTTTTGGATTATCGCTCAACTTGATTGGTTGCCCTGTAATTTTTTCTGCAATGCCGATATACGTGCGAGAGATATCCATCAAAGACTCCACTGGCAGGTCGTTATCACGAGCAAGGGCTTCACGCTCTGGCATGCGTTCTTTGTTAAGCAGAATATCAGGATCAGGGAAGTGGTTTAGCAAGAACTGACGGAAACCTTCTTTCGAGTTCTCAACGATGTTACCTGCTTGGTATTCTTTCGTATCCCAAATACGTGACGAATCAGGCGTACCGACTTCATCCATGTAAATTAGCTTTTCGTTACCGGCAGCGTCGTGCACGTAACCAAATTCAAACTTAGTATCTACGAACGTTTGGTCAACGGCTTCAAGCGCATTGCTGATCACGTTAAAGCCTTCTTTCAATAGCTTTTCGTACTGTGCAATGTCTTCTGCACTTGAGAAGTTGAAAGCTTCATAGTTATCCACGATGTTTTGGCGAGTGATGTTCACGTCATCCGCCTCAGGTACGCCTGGAATACCTTTCAAGATACCTTTGGTTGAAGGTGTCATTAGCAATTCAGGTAGCGCTTTATCTTTCTCAAGACCTTCAGGAAGCTGAATGCCACAGAATTCACGCTCGCCATTTGCGTAAGCGCGCCACATAGAACCTGTGATGTACTTACGGCAGATTGCTTCAATCTTAACTGGCTTCGCTTTTTGTACGATCCAAACGAATGGGTGAGGGATGTCCAAGATATGACTATCAGCAAGGCCGTTGTCTTTGAACAATTTGAACCAGTGGTTAGAGATCGCGTTGAGTGCAGCGCCTTTACCCGGAACGCCTTTGAGTCCACCTTCGCCATGCCAGATACAGTCGAATGCAGAGATACGGTCACTGATCACCATGATAGCCAGTGGGGCATCAGGGGCGACATCGTATCCTTTTTCTTTGATCAGTCGTGCGCTGTCTTCTTCAGTTAACCAGTAAACAGAGCGAACTTTTCCGCTGTGAACAGGCTTGTGGGTGCGAATTGGCAGGTCGTCATTGACGGCAAGTACTTGATTAGCAAGGCTCATTGCGACATTCCTATCATCTTAATCAAACGTCATAAAGAGAAGATATCCAGCGAAAAAAGCACGCTGAATAAATCGAATGATGGCATCATACCAGAACTATTTTAACTCGCCAGAGAAAAAGCAAACGTTTGCCTTAATTTGTTAAAGCACAAAAAAAGCCCCCTTAAAAGGAGGCGAGATGCAGGATGGATAACGTCGATCTTGTTAGTGGTACTTGTTCACTCTGCCTTCGACGAAAAAGACTTCACACTGATAACGTTGAGCAATATCGCGAAGCATTGATTGATTCATTAGGGCAATCTTGTTCGATGCGACGACAGCGCTAGCGTTACCAGACTGAATAGCTTTAATCACGATTTCCACTTCAGAAAGCTGTTGAGACGGCTTCATCTGAATGATGTTTTGACAGCGAATGTTGGAAGCAGCAAGTTGCTCAAAATCAGGACGAGGGCACTCAGCGGTAAACAGAATCCATTGCTGTTGTTGAGACAATACTGCCAACTTAGAAAGAAGTTGGTCAGACACATCCATAGGTTGTGTTGCTTGTGCCAATACGTTGTAGCGAGAGTATGTATGAGATTGAGTTTGTAACTGCATCTTACTGTTCCTTTATACATGCTGTATGTGTATACAGTAGTTTGTTTTTGATGCCTGATCAACCGATTTTTATGAGTGGAGTTGAAAAACTTTCCCGCACTTATGACCTGCTTTTTGTCTAAGTTATTGAAATTAAGGTGTAAAGTTTGGATTTTGATATGTTTGATAAACATGGTGAAATGTGAAGTCACCTGCATTCCGGAGCTGTATATACAGGTGATTACTACTGTATATACAGTAATTTCGGCTTAGCTATACAGTGGTTTTAACCGGTTTATACAGTGCTTTTTCGTGATGGCACACAGTAGTGTTAGTGCTTTTGAGGGAGAAGAAAGGAAGAGAAAACAAAAAGGCAGAGGCTGAACGTTCAAGAAAGCGCTTTGCTTTTACAGACAACGATAAAAAGCAGGCTGCGAATACGCAGCCTGAAAATACAAGGATCGATGTTTAATAATGGTTAGAATTCGGTTTTTGCACGTGCGATTTCTGTTTCAAATTGGCCAATGTTGCCAGCCCTTACAAGCTGAACCATAGTTTGATACATGGCGCGAATTTGTTCGATGTTACCTGAATTGGCGCGAGAGCATAAACTGCCAAGGTCGGAGTTTGCTAACCGCAATAATCGACTTTTGTTAGGGCCAGAGACTTTTCTTTTAATTGTATTTTTCAAAACCATCAACTCGCCAGTTGCAACGGCTTCAGGAGGCTGGCTAGCAATAATTGCTTCCGCTTCATCTGTGTACATATGGTCACCTGTTTTTTGTTTGAGCGACAAAACTATACTCCAGATGTATCGTGGGTTTGACCCGCTGACAGGGAAAACCATCAACATCACTATGAAATAAGTGACACTGTTTTTAATAGGTCAATTAATAGCCAATTTGAGAGTGTGAGAACCACCAGAGGACTAGAGAATGTGATTGCGGAGTGTTTTGGTTGTGAGGGCTTCACGTTCTAATGAAGGATCAAAAAAGCGCCTTGTGATAAGGCGCCCTTGAAAATCAGTTCCGTTGATTTGTTCTATTTAGCTTGCTCGTTGTTCCAAACGCTCGCGCATTTGCAATTCGCCTTGGTTGAATAGGCGGACATCGATTTTCGCGATGTCGTAGCAAGAGCTGCATGAACGATGGTATTTACCATCTACGTAATCATGACGAGTTACAAAGCTAGGTTTTTTACACCAGTCACAGGTGCCTTCTTCAGTGAACATTGATTTTCTCCCCACCTACATAAATTTGAGTCGCTAGGTGTTATTTTTCACCCGGCATTATGGCATATAAAAGATGGTCAAGTTAAATGTCTGTTAATTTGTTTGAGAGGGAGATCGATTGCGAGCCTTTATTTTCTAGGATGAAAAGCTCGCGAGATAAAGGTGTGTGGCTAAGTTTTACTCTTTTGTAACATTTTGTGAAATGGTTTTAAACGCCTGATTTAAAAGCTTCATCTCTTCTTCACTTCCCCTAGAATCAGGATGGTAGAGTTTAGATAATTGTCTGTAGCGCAACTTCACTGCTTTACTGTCTGGAATGGTTTGCGGGGTATAGCCAAACATTGCACAAGCGACGAGAAGTTTTTGGTTCTCAGATTGACCTTTTATCTTCTTGAACTCTTTAAATACTTTTTCGAGTTGGCGCTTAAGTTGTTTATTGGCGAACTGAAGTTCTTTCACTTGTGTCTCTAATTGCAGAGAGCGTGACACTTCATTCGCTGCAGTGGCTTTGGCCTTTTGTGTGTGCCTGCGGTAACCGAATGCACCGCCACCAAGAAGCAAAGCAAAGCCCAGAGCGCCAGAGGCATACCAAACGTTGGTGTTTTCAGCTTTCTTTGCTTGTTGAATTTCAATGGTCTCTTTCTGTTCTTCGTCAGTGGCTTGCTTATCCAACTCTACAATCTCAGAAACTTGTTTGGCCCTGAGTTGATTGAAGCGATCTTCCAAAAACTGGTTATAGGCTTCTTCTGCCTGAGGGTTTTTAAGTGCAGACAGTTGATACCAAGCTTCGACGAGATTAGAGTTCGATACTTCCGCTTGATGGTGTTGGACAAAATCGGCCAACAAAAAACCACGGTCGGTAGGATCGTTTAACGCAACAGAAGTGAACCAATAAATCGCTTGGGTGAAGTCTGTGTTGCCAGTTAAACCGCGAGCGTAATCTTCTGCTAATTGTTTTTGAGCGGGTAAGTAACCTTGATGTGCTGCTTGTTCTAGCCAATAACGTGCGTCAGTGGGTGATTCTGGATTGGGGTTTAACGCCAGTTGCTGCGCAAGGTCGAATTGGGCTTCAGGTTGTGTCGGGTTCTGAGAAGCAAATGCAGTGCTCGTAAGGCAGGCACTTAAAGCAAAGGTAAGGGCAGTGGTTCTGAAAGACATTGGGTATGTCAGGTCTAGCGAACAACGCTAGACCTGCTCCGGTAATAATTGTTATTACCGATATGGTGCAACCAAATTACTTCAGTGGCAAGATCTGGATTTCAACACGACGGTTGCAGGCACGACCTTCAGAAGTTTGGTTTGAGCAAATTGGGTTACGCTCACCGTAGCCACGTGCGATTGCGCGACCTGGTGCAACGTTTTGTGATACTAGGTACTGACGTACCGATTCAGCACGACGCTCTGATAGCGTTTGGTTGTAAGAATCGCTACCTGTGCTGTCTGTGTAACCATCGATCACAAGGCT
Organism: Vibrio owensii; assembly: GCF_002021755.1. Classification (NCBI taxonomy): domain Bacteria; kingdom Pseudomonadati; phylum Pseudomonadota; class Gammaproteobacteria; order Vibrionales; family Vibrionaceae; genus Vibrio; species Vibrio owensii. Next base: position 355,927 of record NZ_CP019959.1, on the reverse strand, counting down.
TGTGTCTGGGTATTCAACTAGGATACGAGCCACACCACGAAGTGTGTTGTGGATGCTTGCGTCTAGTTGGTAAGAGCTTGAAGAGAAGCCAATGCCGTTTTCCATGCGAAGAAGCAGTTGGTTTTCGCCAACACGTTCAACTTGTACGCCAGAGTTTAATAGAGCACGACGCAGTTCCGCTTCTTGTTGGTCGAAGTAGTAACCAACACCAGCGCCTGTAGCACCACCAGCTGCTGCACCAATCAATGCGTGTTTACGACGTTCTTTAGCGTCGTCACCAGTCGCAAGACCAATTGCTGCACCCGCAATCGCACCGATAAGCGCACCTTGCGTAGTTGAGTTAGTTTCGTATTCACCTGTAGTTGCGTTTTGGCGTTGTGTTGCTTGACAGCCAGTAAGAGCCAGCACTAGCGCAAGTGCAATAGACATCTTTTTCAAGGGAAAATCTCCGTATAAGCCGAGGCGCAAGTGCGCCTCATAATGGGATGTGAATTATGGAATAGAAGGTATTGATATTTGTTATGCGAACGTCAGATTGATAGAAGCTTTGTAAGCTTTTTCTTATAGTTGGCGATGTTGTAATCAGTTCCAGAGTTATTTAGAAGGGTTATCCAACATTTTTCTCGCTTGCTCTCCGCCAACACCTCGGTTAACGGACACTTTGCGGCCTTTTTTTAAGCCGACTTCGTAATCTGCAGTGATGTTCTTCATCGCTTCCTTGAGTTGTTTCTTGAACGTCTCACGGTCGATGTTTTTAAATTCTTTATCAATGTAGTTATTGATTTTGTTTGCGGATTCTTCGTCTGGTGAGATCACAGGAAGCTTTTCGAGCGCGCCCTCTACCCAACCAGAAACAAACGAGTTAACACGACGCGTTACTTCCATTGAAGAAGTGCCTGAACCCGCGAAACTATTGCGGAACTGTCCGGTGCTCTCGTTCATCTCACGATAGATAATATCAAAGGCAAAAGCCGCAAAAATCGCGCGGTCTGCTTCACCGATAAACTCTACTCGTTTAAGCCCTTTATGGTTCAGAAGAACCGCCTCAACACCGAACTTAGTATTGATGCCGCGAATCACGCGCAATATCGTCGAGCTAATGCTTGCTGGCAAGAGGTGTGAAGACTGAGTCTTACCCATCTTGATAAACTCAATATCGTCCTTATCCAAGCCATATTTCAGCATGAGACGATGCGCCATCTTGATAGCGTTCGCCGCTTCATTTACGTTGGCGGAGTTGCCCAGTTCTAAACACTTGGCGATTTTTTTCAGAGCTTTTTGTTTATCCATCGACGACCAGTACCGAGAACTGAAAATTTAGGAAGTCGGATATATTACCTTTTTTGATGGAAAAACGGAATAACGATGGAGAGGGAAAACTGTGCTGCAAAAAGAAAGCCCCTTATGGAAAGAGGCTTTGAGAGAGGTCGTTGTTTGACAATATTACAGACCAAGTTGGTCTAGCAGATCGTCCGCATCACTTTTTGAGCTTGCTGATTCTGCTGCTTTTTTGTCAGCCATACTTTTGCGAGTGGCTTCTAAAATATCGTCCGGGCTTTCATCTTCAGCCACTTCAAACTCTTCAAGTTGGATAAACTCGGTCTTGTCCATCGCAAGTTCTAGGTAGAAGATATTATTGTTCTCTGTAGAGAAGGTGACTCGGCGCGCTTGAGGACGGTCTAGATTGGTATCAACTTGCAGGATCACCTGTTTGTTGAGCGAAAGCATTTTTGGTTGGTTCTGCGTGATGTTGGTCTGAAGCTCTTTACGAATCTTATTCGTGAAGTCGCCAACCAATTGGTTCATAAGCTCACCAAGCACATCGCCCACTTCATCTGAAGTGTGTGAGATCGCTAACTCTTCCTCAGGCATGCCCATATTACGCATGTAGTTGGTGTAAATCTCTAAGGCCGCTTTTGCTGTAAAGTTAATTACAACAAGGCCAGTGAAGCCTCCATCAAACAATACAAAACAACCAAAATCCGGCTTGAGGCTGGTTTTGTTGATCTTTTGCACCATGGCAGAGTAGTTAACTTGAGAAGAGGTTGCTGAAGTAAGTACGCCAGAAACCGACTGGCAAAGTTTTAGAAGGATATCTTCAGTGGTTACAACTTTATTTTTTTTCATCCTGAAAGCTCATATTGAAAGGCTATTTCTTTTTCAATGTAAGGCATCAAGCGTTATAAAATAAAGCATAAGTTTAATTCTTGTATTGAGATTCTGATTTGAACGCCTTTTTAAATGTTGTAAAGTGACGTAATTCAAAGAAAACAACCTCATTCATACCTCTAACTCGCCAGTGGTTTTTTTGGTCGTTGATGGTGAGAATGATTAAAAATTAGATAACCCGCAGCTGATTGGATCAGCGCAGTAGGGGCAGGAAGCAAATGTTACCAAGATTACACTCGCAAACGGATGTCGATCCTCTTGTTCTTAGTTTTCTCAAAGAGCTTGAGCACTCCGGGTTCACTGGCGATATCGAAAGCCAATACTCTAGCCGTCTCGCAGTAGCCACCGACAACAGTGTCTACCAGCAACTTCCTCAGGCTGTTGTTCATCCTAAAACCACCCAAGACGTTTCCCTCATCGGTAAACTCAGCAACAAAGAAAAATACGAGCGTATTACCTTTTCTCCTCGTGGTGGCGGTACGGGTACGAATGGTCAATCTTTAACGAAGGGCATAGTGGTTGATTTGTCTCGCCACATGAACCAAGTTCTAGAAGTGAATGAAGAAGAAGGTTGGGTTCGTGTTCAAACGGGTGTGGTCAAAGACCAACTGAATGATGCTGTTCGCCCGTATGGTTATTTCTTTTCGCCTGATTTATCGACCAGCAACCGTGCTACGATTGGTGGGATGATCAACACCGATGCGTCCGGTCAAGGCTCGCTTAAGTACGGTAAAACCTCTGACCACGTTCTTTCTCTTCAAGCGGTTTTTGCTGATGGTTCGATTTTGGAATCAGACCTTTCTCATGGCTTGCCAAACGAAGGGGAATTTGCCGATACGGCGATGCGTGTGACGGAGTCGGTATGTCGTGACAAGCGCCAGCAAATTAACGATAAGTTTCCACCGTTAAACCGCTTCTTAACTGGCTATGACCTTAAAAACGCATTTGACGAAGAGGCAGACAGCTTTGATATCACTCGTGTTTTGTGCGGAGCTGAGGGCTCATTGGCATTCATCACCGAAGCGAAGCTCAACCTAACCCGCATTCCTAAAGCGCGAACTCTGGTTAACGTTAAATACAACAGTTTTGATTCGGCTCTGCGCAACGCGCCATTTATGGTGGAAGCAAAAGCGTTGTCCGTTGAGACCGTGGATTCAAAAGTTCTGAACTTGGCGAAGCAAGACATTGTTTGGCACACCGTCAGCGACTTGATTACCGACGTACCTGATAAAGAGATGCTTGGCATTAACATGGTCGAATACGCTGGTCAGGATGAAGAGGAGGTGGCTTCTCAAGTCGCGTTCCTAACGGCCAAGCTCGATACCATGCTAGAAACGGAAGAAGCGGGCATCATTGGCTATCAAGTATGCAGTGATGTAGCGAGTATCGGCCGTATCTACAACATGCGCAAAAAAGCCGTGGGGTTGTTAGGCGCAGCAAAAGGGCGTGCTAAACCTGTGGCGTTTGCCGAGGACACTTGTGTTCCGCCAGAAAACTTAGCGGACTTTATCGTTGAATTTCGTGACTTGCTAGACGCAAAATCACTTAACTACGGCATGTTCGGCCACGTAGATGCTGGTGTTCTCCATGTTCGACCGGCATTGGATCTGTGCGATCCTCATCAGGAAGCCTTGATGCATGAAATCTCGGATGAAGTGGTTAAGCTAGTGGCAAAATACGGCGGCTTAATGTGGGGTGAGCACGGTAAAGGTTTCCGCTCTGAGTATGGCCCTGAGTTCTTTGGTGAAGAACTCTTTACTGAATTGCGCCGAGTGAAAGCCGCTTTTGACCCACACAACAAAATGAACCCAGGCAAGATCTGTACGCCGCTGAATAGCGATGCTGAGCTTGTGAAAGTGACTGACACCAAACGCGGCTACTTCGATCGTCAGATTGACGTACAGGTACGTGATAGCTTCAAGCAAGCGATGGAGTGTAACGGTAACGGGCTGTGTTTTAACTACGACACCAGCTCACCTATGTGTCCTTCAATGAAAGTCACTGCAGACCGCCGTCATTCGCCGAAAGGGCGTGCAGGTTTAGTTCGTGAGTGGCTACGCCAGTTGACTGAGCAGGGCATTGATATTCTCGACTTAGAGAAGCAGACGCTGGAAAACAAAACGTCCATCAAAGCCATGATCGACCGTGTGCGTCATTCGATTAACCGTCGTCACGAATATGACTTCTCCCACGAAGTGTATGAAGCGATGAATGGTTGTTTGGCGTGTAAAGCGTGTGCGAGCCAGTGCCCGATTAAAGTGGATGTACCTAGTTTCCGCTCTCGCTTTCTCAATATTTACCACTCTCGTTACCAACGCCCAGCAAAAGACTATTTGGTATCGAACATTGAATCCATGTTGCCATTGATGGCCAAAGCGCCAAGTGTCGTGAATAGTGTGCTCAAGCAATCTTGGGTGCAAAGTCTAACGGCTTCGACGGTGGGTTATGTTGATGCTCCGTTATTGTCTGTACCGACTTTGAAAGAGCGAGTCGAGACGTTAACCACGGCTTATGACCTACAAGCACTAAGTGGCTTATCAAGTGAAGACAAACAAAAGCATGTGCTGATTGTTCAAGACCCTTTCACCAGCTACTACGATGCAGAGGTGGTGGAAGACTTCATCAAACTGGTTAAGAAGTTAGGTATGAATCCGGTTCTTCTGCCATTTAAGCCAAACGGCAAAGCGCAGCACATCAAAGGTTTCTTACGTCAGTTTAAGAACACTGCGCAAGATACCGCGAAGTTCTTGGAGATGGTCGCGGACTTAGATATCCCATTGGTGGGAGTCGATCCTGCGTTGGTACTGTGTTACCGCGACGAGTATGCTGAAGTATTGGGTAGCAAGCGTGGTCAGTTTGATGTGCTGACTGCACATGAGTGGCTTCATCCAAGACTGGACGATTTCGATGCTCTTGAGTCTAAAGAGCAAGCACCTTGGTATCTGTTCGCTCATTGTACTGAGAAAACCAAATTGCCAAATGCAGAGAAAGAGTGGGGAGCTATCTTCGCTCATTTTGGTGCGGTGTTGAACACTGTGCCTGTAGGCTGCTGTGGCATGGCAGGGACCTTTGGCCATGAAGTCGATAAGCTATCGATGTCGCGTGACATTTATGATCTGAGCTGGAAGCCGAACTTGGACAAACTTGACAACGAGCGTTGCTTGATTACGGGGTACTCCTGCCGAAGCCAAGTCAAACGCTTTGAAGGGGTAAAACCTAAGCACCCAGTTCAAGCTTTGCTAACATTGATATAATGCTTTACGAAAGCCCAGTCTAACTGGGCTTTTTATCATTTAAGAACCGTTACTGACGATGACAACGTTTTATTCTCATAAGGATATGAAGATTGAAAAAGCTTGAGCTTAAAGTGCCACCTGTCGCTCTATTTTTGTTGATGGTATTGCTGATGTACTGGCTGAAAGACGTCGTGCCAGAAATGAAAATTACCGTACCGTTTGTTGAGTTTGTTACTGCTGGGCTTGTTTTGATAGCAGGGTTTGTGGGCATTGCTGGTGTTTACGAGTTTCGTAAAGCCAAGACGACAGTAAACCCAGTGAAACCAGAAACCGCGTCGCTGGTGGTCGATACAGGCGTATTCGCTTACACACGCAATCCAATGTATGTAGCGCTTTTGCTTGTCATTATCGCTATTGGTCTGTGGTGGCAACATCTCAGTGTTATTTTGTGCGGTGTATTGTTTGTCGCGTACATGAATCGCTACCAAATTAAGCCAGAAGAACGCGCTTTGGAAAGACTATTCGGTGAGGATTACCTAGATTATAAGAACCAAGTCCGTCGCTGGATTTGATGAATAAACAAACCGCAGATAAAAAGAAAGCCCAGCATATTTGCTGGGCTTTCTATTGAATTTCTTTTTTGGAAAGAGCGGCAGGGTTTGTCTGCTGGAGCGTTGCTTCCGAAGACTAAGCTGCCTTAGCGAACTTTGCTAAGAAGGCATCCTTACGCTCGTTAAAGCGTTGTACCAAATCGTCAACTGCATCTTGGTCGTATGGTTTAAGGCCACTTGCCACCATACGTTTGATGCCTTTACCTACGACTTCACCGTCTTGTTTGAATGCAAAGTTTAACGTTACAACACCACGTTTTCCTTCCACATCAAACGTTGCGCCTGTGAAATCAACTTCTGGATGAGTCAGGTCTAGGCGACAGAACTCAACTTCCATGCTTTCGTAAATCACCAGTGGACGTTGGCAGTTGATCATCATTTGTTTCTCTTCCATTAGAGGAACCATGATGTGAGGGAAGTTCATGCCAGAGAATTGAACGTAGTTAGTCACCACGTGTTCAATAAATGCCGGATCTTGGTTTGTTTCGCCTTCACGAGACATGTGTAGGTATTCTTTACCTGCTTCATCGACCACGGCGCTTTCTTTTTCACACTTATTTTCGATGTGAAGCGCAACGCCGTCATTCACCATTCCAGAGAAATCGAAACGCATCTTTTGGCTCACGCCTTCTTTGCTCAGCAATACTGCAAAAAGCAGATCTCCTGGAACACAAAAGCGTTTGTTGTCTTCATCGTGAATAGGGTTGTAATCACCAGCTACGCGTTTTGCGAAGTGACTTGCTTGTTCACGAGTGAACTGAAATTGGTGATTAGTGTTTGAAAAATAAGGTGTTAGAAACATAATTTTTACGTAGTAACCAAAACTGTCAGGGATTATATGCGAATATCTGCGTAGCAATGGTCCATCCAGTGAAAACTTCACTGTATCTTAACAATGAAACGATAACGCAGCGGAATAAAGCACCAAAAAGAGCGCTTTTGTTATGCATTATTCAGTATGGCCATAAATCCGCGATTTACCATATTATTGAGGGACTTGATGCGTATAAATACAATAAAGGCTCCAATAAGGAGCCTTTAGAGTCATTAGCGCGATAGATTAATGCACGCTTGGTAGTAAGCTTTCTGGCATCAATGCGTTATGCAAAGCAAGCTTGAGCAGGGCATTGGCTTGCTCGATATCTGGCGCGAAGTAGCGGTCTTTATCGTAGAACGATACTTTTTCGCGCAGCATTTGCTTGGCAATTTCGATACGCTCAGAAGATTTGTTTGGCGCACGGAAATCCAACCCTTGCGCGGCAGATAAGTATTCAACCGCCAAAATACCACGCGTATTTTCTCCCATCTCTTTCAAACGACGAGCAGCGAAAGTCGCCATTGATACGTGATCTTCTTGGTTTGCAGATGTAGGTAAGCTATCGACAGAAGCAGGGTGAGCCAGTGTTTTGTTTTCACTCGCTAGTGCTGCCGACGTCACCTGCGCAATCATAAAGCCTGAGTTTACGCCGCCATTGTCGACCAAGAATGGAGGAAGCTTAGACAGAGCACTATCAATAAGCAGTGCCATACGACGCTCTGACAAGCTACCAATCTCTGCAATCGCAAGTGCAAGGTTATCTGCCGCCATAGCAACGGGCTCAGCATGGAAGTTACCACCAGAGATGATGTCATCGTCTTCTGCAAACACAAGTGGGTTATCTGACACAGAGTTCGCCTCTACTTGCAGAGTGTCTGCCGCATTGCGAATTTGCTGTAAACAAGCACCCATAACTTGAGGCTGACAGCGCAGGGAGTAAGGGTCTTGAACCTTCTCACAATTGGTATGGGATTCACCAATCTCACTGGTCGCTTCTAATAGGTGTCGATACGCTAACGCCGCATCCATTTGGCTACGATGGCCTCGGACTCGGTGGATACGAGGATCGAACGGACGACGGCTGCCCAATGCCGCTTCTACCGACATCGCGCCACAAACGGTCGCAGATGAGAACAGGTCCTCGGCAATGAACAAACCTTCGAGTGCAAACGCCGTTGATGCTTGAGTACCGTTAAGCAGTGCAAGACCTTCTTTCGGTGCGAGTGTGATTGGCTCTAGACCAGCAATTTGCAGTGCTTCTAGACCAGAAATGACTTTGCCATTGTGACGTGCTTGGCCTTCACCAAGAAGCACCGTACTCATGTGAGCAAGCGGCGATAGGTCACCCGATGCACCGACAGAGCCTTTTTGAGGCACGCATGGATATACTTGTGCGTTCACAAGGTCAATCAGCATGTTGATGACTTTCAAACGTAAGCCTGAGAATCCACGCGCAAGGCTATTGATTTTCAGCACCATCATCAAACGAACAGTCTCATCTGACATAAATTTGCCGATGCCCGCAGCATGAGAAAGCACAATACTGCGTTGCAGCGTTTCTAGATCTTCCGGCGCAATACGAGTGTTTGCAAGTAGACCGAAACCCGTATTGATGCCATAAACGGTGCGATCTTCTGCAATCACTCGGTCGACAACTTGAGTGCTTTCCTCAATCGCCGGAATGGCTTCTGGATCTAGAGTAAGGTTGACAGGCGAGCGGCTCACCTGACGCAGTTCGTTTAAGCTAATATGGCCTGGCTTTAGCGTTAAATTGAGCATGTCTTTCATCCTTACTTCAGCTTTTTCAGTTCTTCATTGAGCATTGGCAAATCCAGTTTTTGCTCAGCTGCACATTGTTTTGCGATGTCATATCCCGCATCGGCATGACGCATAACCCCCGTCGCTGGGTCATTGTGAAGAACACGAGCAATACGCTCAGACGCATCATCACTACCGTCACAACAAATCACCATACCTGAGTGTTGAGAGAAGCCCATACCAACGCCGCCACCATGGTGAAGTGATACCCAAGTTGCACCACCTGCTGTGTTCAATAGGGCGTTAAGTAATGGCCAATCTGATACGGCATCAGAGCCATCCATCATACCTTCGGTTTCACGGTTCGGGCTGGCTACCGAGCCAGAGTCTAAGTGATCACGGCCAATAACGACCGGTGCTTTCAGTTCACCGTTTTTCACCATTTCATTAAAGGCTTGACCAAGGCGCTCGCGGTCTTTCAGACCTACCCAACAGATACGTGCAGGCAAACCTTGGAACTGAATGCGTTCACGTGCCATGTCTAGCCAGTTGTGTAGGTGAGGGTTATCTGGAATCAGCTCTTTAACTTTTTGGTCGGTTTTGTAGATGTCCTCTGGGTCGCCAGACAACGCTGCCCAACGGAATGGCCCAATACCTTCACAGAATAAAGGACGAATGTAAGCCGGTACGAAACCTGGGAAATCAAACGCGTTTTCGACGCCTTCTTCCAGAGCCATTTGACGGATGTTGTTACCGTAATCCAGTGTTGCAGCACCGCGGTTTTGCAGCTCTAGCATGGCTTGAACTTGTACAGCCATTGATTGTTTCGCCGCTTTCACTACGCCGGCTTCGTCTTGCAAGCGCATTTCTGCTGCATGAGACATGCTCCAACCTTGAGGTAAGTAGCCGTTCAGTGGATCGTGTGCAGAGGTTTGGTCTGTTACTACATCTGGTGTGATGTTACGTTCCACAAGCTCTGGGAAGATGTCTGCTGCGTTACCTAGTAGACCGACAGAAATAGGCGTGTCGGACTCTTTGATCATCGCCAGCGCTTCATCCAGCGATGTAGCTTTCTTGTCGACGTAGCCTGTGCGCAGACGGTAATCGATACGTGATTCGTCACACTCAACAGCAATCATTGAGAAACCTGCCATTGTGCCAGCTAGAGGTTGAGCGCCGCCCATACCGCCAAGGCCGCCAGTTAAAATCCAACGACCTTTCGCGTCGCCGTTAAAGTGCTTTTTAGCTACTGAGACAAACGTCTCGTAAGTGCCTTGAACAATGCCTTGTGAACCGATGTAAATCCAGCTACCTGCAGTCATTTGTCCGTACATCATCAGGCCTTCTTTATCGAGCTCATTGAAGTGCTCCCAATTGGCCCAATGTGGAACTAGGTTTGAGTTCGCAATCAGAACGCGTGGCGCATTTTTATGAGTCGGGAAAACGCCCACGGGCTTGCCTGATTGAACGAGAAGAGTTTGGTCATCGTCGAGTCTTTCTAACACTTCAACAATCTTATCGAAGCATTCCCAATTTCGTGCTGCTCGACCGATACCACCGTATACAACGAGCGAGTGAGGGTGCTCAGCTACGTCTGGGTCAAGGTTGTTCATCAGCATACGAAGTGGGGCTTCCGTCAGCCAAGATTTGGCGCGCAGGTCGGTACCGCGTGGAGCACGAATTGTTCTGCTGGTATCAAGTCGTGGATCTTGTCCTTGGCGCTGTGTCATTTTAAGACTCCTTTAGTTTCACGTGTACACCAAGTCTGTGCTTGGCTATTTAATCGTTATTGGGTTTATTTATTTAGGCTTGTCGTTTTTCTCTGCCATAGCATTAGCGATGTCCCAACATAAGCGGGCTGCCAATCGAGCGGTTTGACTATCGACGTCATACGTGGGGTTGTACTCGGCAATGTCTGCAAGCATGAGTTTGTTTTTGTAATGTAGGATTCGGTCGAGAAACGGCGAAATGATGTCGTAGCTAACCCCTCTCGCCGCTGGAGCGCTTACACCCGGTGCTGTTGCCGCAGGGAACACATCCAAATCAATCGTTAGATAGAGGTAATCGCAGTCATCGATAAAGTGCTGTAGCTGCGTTAAATGGTAGCTGTGATTCATGTAGCAAAGCTGTTTGTCTTCCACATACCAAACATTGAGTTCGTCCGCTTTCTGGAATAGTGCTTTGGTATTGCTGCTGCGACTGACACCGATGCAAGCGTAATGAAACTTCCAATCATTGTGTTGGCAGAAGTGATGGATTTGATTAAATGGTGTCCCTGAGCTCGGTTTTACATCTGCCAGCGAACTTTTAAAAGCGCGTAGGTCAAAATGTGCGTCGAAGTTGATTATGCCAATCTTCGGCTGCTTTTCTGGGTGATGAGTTTTGAAGTATTCGGCCAACCCAGAAAATGACGCCCAGGCGATCTCGTGCCCGCCACCTAGGACGACGACCGGCGTGTGGGGTAGTGCTTGAGCAACCGTGGTCGCGCATTGCGATTGGCTGCTCTCTAGTAAGTCGTCTTCGCAAACGACAGTACCAAGGTCATAAAGCGGCGCATCTTGGTGCCAAGCGAGATTGGCTAGGGCACGACGGATCAAATCCGGTGACTTTTTCGCGCCGATACGGCCTTTATTTCTGGCAACACCCGCATCGGTAGCAAAACCAAGGATCGAGACGCCTTCGCTTTTGCTCGGTAACTCTTCGACAGAAATATTTTTAATCACGTGGTGAACGCGTTTACCCAGTTCTCCATCTTCTGCATCGTGGCGACCTTGCCAGTGAAATGGAGCGGTATTTGGATCTGATTGAGCCATGTTACAGTCCTCCGTGAGAGACATATTCACCATTGACTATACGACCTACCAAACGTTTTGCGCCGACTTGGTAACTGAGGTCTGCCGGGTGTTCGATATCCCAAATTGAGAAGTCAGCGTCATAACCGACTTCAATCACGCCACGAGATTCCCCATAACCCAATGCTTTTGCTGCATTCTGGGTAACACCACGCAGCGTTTCTTGTGGCGTTAGGCGGAACAGAGTACAAGCCATGTTCATCATCAGGGTTAAATCTGCGAACGGCGACGTGCCAGGGTTGATATCTGTCGCTATTGCCATTGGCACCTTGTGCGTTCTAAGTAAATCGATAGGTGGTAATTGGGTTTCACGTAAGAAGTAAAATGCACCAGGGAGCAAGGTTGCCACGGTAGAAGAGTTGGCAAGGGCACGTACGCCAATTTCATCGAGATATTCAATATGATCGGCAGAAAGACCATTGTATTGGGCTGTTAGCGCCGTACCACCTAAATCAGAGAGCTGCTCAGTATGACCTTTCACATGCAAGCCATGTTTTTTTGCCACCTCAAAGACACGCTCTGTTTGCGCTAAGTTAAAACCAATCGATTCACAAAACACATCGACGCTGGTGGCGAGCTTTTTTTCTGCCACGAGGGGAATAATGTCATCACAAATATGTTGGATGTAATCGTCAGCTCGGTCTTTAAATTCTGGTGGAAGTGCATGAGCGGCGAGCAGGGTTGTGGTGATTTTGACTTTGCGCTCTTGCTCTAAGGCTTTGGCTGCTCGCAGCATCTTGATTTCATCACCTAGCGTGAGACCGTAACCAGACTTAACCTCGATAGAGGTAACGCCACTGGCAAGTAACCCATCTAAACGTGGTAGAGCGAGCTCAATAAGTTGCTCTTCACTGGCAGCACGAGTGGCATGAACGGTAGAGAGAATACCGCCGCCTTGCTTGGCGATTTCTTCATAAGGCACACCATTGAGACGCATTTCAAACTCGTTGGCTCGATTTCCGGCGTATACAAGATGAGTGTGGCAATCAATCAAACCTGGCAACAAAAGCTTGCTTTGAAGATCAATGGTTTGTTCGTAGTGGTCCGGATTCAGGATGGATTCAGTTTCTGCACTGTCTTCGCCTTTTGCTGCGGTACTGAGTGCAACAATTTTTCCTGACCGAATGCCGACGCGAGCAAGGGGAGAGGTTAGGTAACCTTGTTCTCCTTCTTGCATAGTGACGAGGCGTGCATTTTCAATCAGCAAATCCATTCTGATGTTTCCTTCTGATTTGTATCTTTAAATGTATATACAAATAAATAGGAGAAAAAAGCATCACTGACAAGGCTAATGTTGCTGAAATGTGATCAAAACGAAGAAGTAACGCCTAGTTTATAGCAGGATCTTAGAGCTTAATTTGTACTTGTTGCCCGGATGATAAAGGAGAGCTGTGCTGACCAGTTTATCTTGACTCCATGTTCGACGATTCAACAGCAAACACGGCTCGTTGGCTTGCATTTTTAGGTCTTGTTTTACACGAGCGTCGGGGATAATCGCTTCGACAGTATGTTCGATGGCACTGAGTGGACAGTTGCCCGACAAGTACTGGTTTGGCGTCATACAAGTGAAATCTTGTTGCAAGTAGTTGGGCGCATATTGGCTGTTGACCCAACGCAGCTCTAGTTGGATAGGAGTGTGGTCTTCAAAATGGACAATCTCACTGTAAAACACCGTGGTGCCAAGCATGACGCCAAGCTTGGTCGCAATACTGTCATCGGCTTTGATGGAGATTTGTTGCAACACTTCACTGTGATGTTCTCGTCCGCGGTTACTGATTTCATCGGCAATGTTGCGAATGTCTAAAAGTGGAGATTCAGACTTTTCTGCCGGATCGCAAACAAAGGTACCGAGGCGTGGTCGGCGTTGAAGTTTGCCTTCATTTACTAAATCTCGGATCGCTTTGTTGACGGTCATGCGGCTCACACCAAACTGTTCCGTCAATTCGATTTCTGTTGCGATACGATGACCAACCATCCACTCACCCGAATCAATTTTATCGAGGATAAATCGTTTGATTTGCATATAGAGTGGTGCAGACATAAAGGTTTCCTTTTAATTGACTATACAAATAGTGCGTAATCTATAGACAAATTGCAAACAGACATACGTATTTTGTGCAGTGATAAAAGGAATTAGTCCGCATTCTTGTCGTCTATTGCTTGCAGGAGTTTCATCAGTTGTGTAAACAGAGACTTATCAGAATAAAGAAAACAGACAGTCACAAAGGAATCGCATGTTTAAAAAACTAAAAGCGTCACTCGGTATCGGCTCAGCAAAAGTAGATACGATTTTAGATGAGATGAGTGTGTATCAAGGCGCGACTTTGCGTGGTCACGTTCAAATTAAAGGCGGTGATGTTGAGCAACAAATCGATGCCATTACCATTAAATTGAACACAGAAATGAAGGTGGAAGAAGACGATAGCGTTAGCTACCAAACTTTCACCATTGATCAATTGAAAGCGGTTGAGCCGTTTGTCATTCAACCGAATGAAGAAAAACAAGTACCTTTTGAACTCAAACTGCACGATGAAACGCCCATCACAGCCGTTAACGCACATAAAAACCAGTGTCATGTTTGGGTAGAGACCACACTGGACATCGGCTTTGCGATAGACCCTCGCGATCGTGATTACATTGAGGTTAAACCTTTGCCTGTTGCTGCTCGTGTGATTCAAGCGATAGAGCAAGCCGGTTTTACGATGGTAAAAGCAGATGTTGAAAAAGGCTTCTTGCGTGGGAATACCTTCTCTTCACGTTCGGGTATTTACCAAGAATTAGAATTCCGCAATAACGGCTTCGTTTCTACGAAAGAGATAGAGCTTTCCTTTATCTTAGATGGTGGGACTATCCACTGTTTAGCAGAGATTGACCGCTCGTTTAGTATGTCGGGTGACCAATACCGTTCGTTCTCGTTACCGATTGGGGCTTCTGATTCACAAGTTGCGGCAGCCATTGCGCCAACATTGAATCTGTAATATTTCTAGCTCTCATTATCTGGAGCGAACAAGTACCGATATCCAAATGTAAAGGCGATATCGGTACTGTTATCCATATTCCTCGCATTCTCAATCGCCATGACTTCTATGGCAGAGTTCTCCATTAAATAACGATACCCAATCACGAACTCATTCGATGCGTCGGCAAACTCACTTGGCCCTTCTGTCGAACCTTGATACCAATGGTATTCAAGTATGAAGTGGTGATTGTTTTTTAGTGCATAGCGATAACCGCCAGCAAAGGCGGCGGTGTTATGTCGATAGGGGAGATCAGCGAGTGCTTTATCACTGTTTCTAAAGGTCATTCCGGCCATCGAATAGAACACATTGGCTGCATTGAATCGATAGGTGTAGTTGATTTGTACCCCTTGCTCAAAACTGTTGCCTTTGAAAGAGCCATGAGCAACATCGTTATAGTAGAGACTTCCACCAACAGACAAACCATGATGTTCATTTTGTATTATTTGGTATTGGATATACGTTGAGAGGTTGTTCGCTAGCGTTTCACCTTCAAAATCCTCTATTAAAATGTCGTAGTCAGGCATCGACATATAAAAGCGGTTCTTGTCGACTTCATCACGTCCATTTTGTCCAATACCAAACAGGTCATGAAAGCTTTCGGTCAATCCATCTAAATGGTTATCCGCAGCAAAGACCCAACGATAGTTCAGTTCCCATTGCCACTTTTCATTGATTTGCCACTTACCGCCTAACTCGAGTTGGTTGTGGTAATAGTCTAGTGAATAGTCGCTGGTATGCGCCCAGACACTAGCAATTGTGCCCGAACCATACGCTTCAACATAACCAGAGGGGAGGGCATATCCGGAGCGAAGTATGTTCGTGTGGCTGACAACTTGCACTGGAGATTGAGCATAGGAACGTAGTGGACCATACAAATCTGAAGCGCAGATAGCCGGCGCAGATAGGAGAATGGTGCAACTCATGAGCGTAGGTTGCCATCTTAAATCCATCATGATGAGAGCCTAAAGTGAGATTACTCAATAGATTAACTATAGTCTTATCATGTTTTGAATGCCGTTCAATTGTATTAATTCCTCAATCTTTGCTTATCGATGAATTTGCTGTGATGAAGTTTCAATGACATTTTGAAATCGCACTTTGCATTCTAAATGTGAGCTATGTACAATCCTTGTTCCGATGAAGGTCCGGTATTCGTGTTACTGAGCGACCGTCATCGACTCTCGAAATATCTTCTAATTTGAATAACATGTGTTGCTTGGTGTGCAACA
This sequence comes from Vibrio owensii, assembly GCF_002021755.1. NCBI lineage: Bacteria > Pseudomonadati > Pseudomonadota > Gammaproteobacteria > Vibrionales > Vibrionaceae > Vibrio > Vibrio owensii. Next base: position 340,235 of record NZ_CP019959.1, on the reverse strand, counting down.
CCACTGTAAAGGACATAGCATGCCTATTATTACTCTTCCTGACGGCAGTCAGCGTCAATTTGACAACCCAGTTTCTACTATGGAAGTTGCGCAATCGATCGGTCCTGGTCTTGCAAAAGCAACTATCGCTGGTCGTGTAAACGGTAACCGCGTTGATGCGTGCGATCTAATTGAAGAAGACGCAAGCCTTGAAATCATCACAGTAAAAGATGAAGTCGACGGTCTAGAAATCGTTCGTCACTCATGTGCTCACCTTCTTGGTCACGCTCTTAAGCAGCTTTACCCACAAGCTAAAATGGCGATTGGTCCAACCATCGACAATGGCTTCTACTACGACATCGACTTAGATGAGTCTCTAACGCAAGAAGATCTTGAAAAGATTGAAAAGCGTATGAAAGAGCTAGCGAAAACCAAGTACGAAGTTGTTAAGAAAAAAGTGAGCTGGCAGGAAGCACGTGATACGTTTGAATCACGTGGCGAACCATACAAAGTGGAAATCCTAGACGAAAACGTATCTCGTGATGATCGTCCAGGTCTTTACCACCATGAAGAATACATCGACATGTGTCGTGGTCCTCACGTTCCTAACATGAGCTTCTGCCAACATTTCACTCTATTGAATGTTGCGGGTGCTTACTGGCGTGGTAACAGCGACAACAAAATGCTTCAACGTATCTACGGTACTGCTTTCCACGATAAGAAAGCACTGAAAGCGCACCTAACTCGCTTGGAAGAAGCGGCGAAGCGTGACCACCGTAAGATCGGTAAGCAACTAGACCTATTCCACATGCAGCAAGAAGCACCTGGCATGGTGTTCTGGCATCACAATGGTTGGTCTGTTTTCCGTGATCTAGAAGTATTCATCCGCTCTAAGTTAGATGAGTACGGTTACCAAGAAGTAAAAGGTCCGCTAATGATGGACCGTGTTCTTTGGGAACGCTCTGGTCACTGGGACAAATACGCAGATGCAATGTTCACGACTTCTTCTGAAAACCGTGAGTACGCAATCAAGCCAATGAACTGTCCAGGTCACGTACAGATCTTTAACCAAGGTCTTAAATCGTACCGCGACCTACCGTTACGCATGGCTGAGTTTGGCTCATGTCACCGTAACGAACCATCTGGTGCACTACACGGTATTATGCGTGTACGTGGCTTTACTCAGGATGACGCTCACATTTTCTGTACTGAGAGCCAAATTCAAGAAGAAGTAACAAACTGTATCAAGATGGTGTACGATACGTACCAAACATTTGGTTTCGACAATATCGTAGTGAAGCTGTCCACTCGTCCAGAAAAACGTGTAGGTTCAGACGAAATCTGGGATCAATCTGAAGAAGCATTGAAACAATCTCTTGAATCGATGAAAATCCCATACGAAATTCAAGAAGGCGAGGGTGCATTCTACGGTCCTAAGATCGAATTCACTCTATACGACTGTCTAGACCGTGCGTGGCAGTGTGGTACTGTTCAGCTAGACTTCAACCTACCAGGTCGCCTAGGTGCAACTTATGTAGGTGAAAACAATGAACGTCTTGTACCGGTAATGATTCACCGTGCAATTCTAGGTTCACTAGAGCGTTTCATTGGTATCCTTATCGAAGAATATGCTGGTTTCTTCCCAACTTGGTTGGCGCCAGAACAGGCAATTCTTATGAACATTACTGATAAACAATCAGAATATGTTCAAGAAGTAGTACAAAAACTACAAAAAAGTGGAATTAGAGCTAAAGCGGACTTGAGAAATGAGAAGATTGGCTTTAAAATCCGCGAACACACTTTGAAGCGTGTACCGTATATGCTTGTAGTCGGTGACCAAGAGATGGAAGCAGGCGAAATCGCAGTACGTACTCGTAAAGGTAAAGATCTCGGCAAATTTAAAGTGGATGATTTTATCGCATACATCCAAGACGAGATCTCTAGCCGTAAGCTCAATCTGGAGGAATAAGCTATTAAAGGCGGAAGACGCGGCCAACAGCCGGTAAAACAAAACCCACACCGTATGAACGGTGAAATTCGTGGCGTTCGTGAAGTTCGACTAACTGGCGCTGACGGTGAATCAGTTGGTGTTGTATCGATTCAAGAAGCGATCGCAGCTGCTGAAGAAGCAGGCATGGATCTTGTGGAAATCAGTCCTAACGCTGAGCCGCCAGTCTGTCGTGTTATGGACTACGGCAAATTCCTCTTTGAAAAGAGCAAATCTGCTAAAGAGCAGAAGAAAAAGCAAAAACAGGTTCAGATTAAGGAAGTAAAATTCCGTCCTGGAACTGATATTGGAGACTATCAGGTAAAACTACGCAACCTGACGCGTTTCCTTGAAGAAGGCAACAAAGTGAAGGTAACAATTCGCTTCCGTGGCCGAGAAATGGCACACCAAGACATCGGTGTTGACGTTCTTCATCGCTTGAAAGAAGACACTGTAGACTTTGCTGTAGTGGAATCTTTCCCAAGTAAGATCGAAGGTCGTCAGATGATCATGGTTCTTGCCCCTAAAAAGAAGTAATTAACGGCTCATCAAGTAATTAAGACCTGGCCGTTTCCCTTTTAAAGGTAAACGGCTGGGTTTTGTTCGCCCTAATTACGTTGTTTATTAAACCTACTCAATGCGGAGTTATTCATCATGCCTAAGATGAAAACCAACAAAGGTGCTGCTAAGCGTTTTAAGAAAACTGCTGGTGGTATTAAGTACAAGCACGCTACAAAACGTCACATTCTGACTAAGCGTACTACTAAGAACAAGCGTCAGCTACGTCCAAATGCAATTCTTCCACGTTGTGAAGTTGCTGCAGTTGTTCGTATGTTGCCATACGCTTAATTCTTTTTAGTTATCAATCGTTTAGTTTAGGAGAAGCATAATGCCTCGCGTAAAACGTGGTGTACAAGCTCGTGCACGTCATAAGAAAGTTCTAAAACAAGCTAAAGGTTACTACGGTGCACGTTCACGTGTTTACCGCGTAGCTTTCCAAGCAGTTACTAAAGCTGGTCAATACGCTTACCGTGACCGTCGCGCTAAGAAACGTCAATTCCGTCAACTATGGATTGCACGTATCAACGCAGCATCTCGTCAAAATGGTCTATCTTACAGCCGTTTCATCAACGGTCTTAAGAAAGCATCTATCGAGATCGACCGTAAGATCCTAGCGGACATCGCAGTATTCGACAAAGCAGCATTTGCTGTTCTAGTTGAAAAAGCGAAAGCTGCTCTTTAATTAGCAGTTTAGGATTAAGAGAAGGAGAGCATTAGCTCTCCTTTTTTATTGCTTTCTGTTTCTTCTACCATAAATTCTCCCGTTTCCCGTTCATATCCCAACTCTGACCAAATCAGTTGCTCTAATGGCTGGATTTGCTATTTTTCCTCTACTCATCAAGTCATGGATAAGGAGCATCTGTGTTACCGAGCTATTGGGAATCAAAGCGTTTAATCTTTTCTACTTTTGATACAACACAGGCTGAGCTAGCCAAATCTCTATTCGATTCTAATCACCAAAAAGTGGTTTATGACCATACTTTTCGTGATTGGCCAATTGCAGAATATCAAGCGCTGATTTCAAAGAGTTCTCTACCAAAAAATCCCGATGACCTCGAAGCTTTTTACCTCAGAAAAATATCGACACAGGAGGGGGAGCCGATAGGTTATATCCAACTCGAACTGAATTTTCCGTACAAAGGGTGTTTATGGATCCCTATGTTGTGTCTTATTCCTGACTATCAATGTAGAGGTTTAGGAAAGGAAATCGTCGATAGTGTATTGGACGTTGCTCTTGAGTATGCGTCTTTCAATAAAACCATGCTAAACGTGTACGTTGAGAATACTGACGCTTTTCGCTTTTGGTATAAGCAAGGCTTCAATCACATAGAGCAATTTGATGATACTGAGCATGAGTTAGGGCGCGAGTACCATTGCATTGTCCTAAGTAAAGGTATATCGCGTTAAATCATTCTGTTATCTACTTATGGTAGGGTTTATTAGGATTACAAACAAAAGGATTAGAAATGGATATTCGACAACTACAAGCGCATATAAAAGAGTTTGATCACGACCCGGAACAGAAACAGCATTATTTCCTCAAACTGATTGAAGAAGTGGGTGAGTTGTCTGAATCGATTAGGAATGACGCCACTGGACAACCGACAGAGGACACAATTAAAGGAACAATCGCGGAAGAACTCTACGACGTACTCTATTATGTTTGTGCATTAGCCAATGTTTATGAAATAGATTTAGAACAAACGCACGAAGTGAAAGAGATACTGAACAAACGAAAATACAACCGCTAGGGAAGGGGAAACTACATGGTTCAACGAATCAGTTACGAATTTTTGCCGCAAATTTCTGGTCCTTATGTTCATGCGACAAGACATTGTGAGACCTTGTATGTGTCAGGGCTGACAGCTATGGGTTCACCAAGTCAAAGTGAAAGCCTAATCGAGCAAACGAAAACGATTCTGTCTTACTTGTCGCAGATACTCACTGAAGAACAAAGAGAGAAACGCGATCTCGTCAAGCTGACGATATTTGTAACCGACATGAACCAATTGCCAGAGATTCGGTCGGTATTATTCGACTTCTATGAAGGGTATTTACCTGCTTGTTCTTTAGTCGAGGTGAGCCGTTTGATTCACCCCGACTTATCTATTGAGATTGAGGCAGTCATCTCATCTGAAGCATTGTAGAGAGGCTTTAATGAAAATAAACCGCTTGGATCACCTTGTACTGACCGTTAAAGACATTCAAACCACACTGGATTTCTATACACAAGTTCTCGGTATGGAAAGTGTTACTTTTGGGGAAGGACGTGTCGCTTTGGTATATGGACGACAAAAAATCAACCTTCATCAGCTTGGCAATGAATTTGAACCTAAGGCGAGTCAGGTGGCCTCTGGGAGTGCCGATTTGTGTTTTGTATGTGATACGCCAATTGCAAACGTGCTCTCCCATTTAGACTCCCATTCTATCGAGGTTATTGATGGCCCCGTTCAACGGACAGGTGCAATTGGTAACATCCTATCGGTTTACATTAGAGACCCAGATGGTAACTTAATTGAGTTATCTAACTATCTTACTGAGGTATAACATGATTTATTCAACAACCGAGACGATTCCTGGACGAGAGATTGCTGAGATAAAAGGTGTTGTGACGGGAAATGTGGTTCAGTCAAAGCACATTGGACGTGATTTCATGGCTGGCTTAAAAAGCATTGTTGGTGGTGAGATTCGTGGCTACACCGAAATGATGACGGAAGCCCGAAATATTGCTATTCAACGAATGGTAGAGGATGCCGCGAACCTAGGAGCAGATGCTGTTGTCGGTATTCGTTTCACCACCAGTTCGATCGTTGATGGTTCTTCAGAGATTCTTGCATTTGGCACTGCAGTAAAGCTTGTTTAAGAGCGACTAGCCAGCGCGATGTGTTGCTAACTCATGATCAATAGAATGGGTTAGTAAGCTCCAACTCGATTATCCATTTTAAGTGAAACGCAGAATCTCGGCAGTGATGTTCTGCGTTTGCATTTCTGACGCCTACCTAATGTTCCTACATACTCACCTTATTGATCCGGATCGTAGCGTTCGCAAAAAATAATAGATAGAGATTTAGCATATGTAATTTGAATAATTATGCATTTCGGGTTGCATGTTTTGTAGGGTAAATATTCTAAGTTTTTGTGATGTCTTAAGTCGGAAATACTCTGAGAAAACGCTCAAGTTAGTAGTTAATGCGACGAATAGCATGTTGATTAACATGTTTATAATCTATTTTGATAACAACTTATAATGAAACTGAATGCATTTTAAGTGCCAGTATTAACATCATAAATGTGAATGAAAGTATATTAATTCAAAGTTTTCTTATAAAAATATGAACTTATGCCTTGCGAAGTGATTCTAAATTGTTACAAATACTATACAGCTGTAACATTGCCATAAGGAATTGTAGATGAGAGAACTCACTCCCGAGTACTTGTTAGCCGCATTACGACAAGCGATAAAAACTAAAGGGCTAACATATCGAGAGTTATCTGAGAAAATGGGCATGCCGTTGTCCACTTTTAAACGTCATTTAACTAGTACTAACCTTGCTTTAGATAAGCTACTCGAGTATTGCCGCGCGGTTGACTGCACCCTCGATGAGTTGCAGAAGTTGGCAAATCAACTTCAAGCTGAGGATCAAGATTACTTTAGCCACACGCAAGACGAAGTCTTTTTCCAATTTCCTCATCTTTACGATTTTTATCGAGAATTACGGATGCTTCGTGGGAAAGACGGCTATACCATCCTAATGAAAAAGTATGACCTCTCGAAACAAAGTATGTCGGACTATTTAGGCGCGCTAGAATTACTTGATCTGGTTTATGTTGATGAAGAAAACAACATTACGCTGCATGGTCCGCTTTACTACAGCTATGCTGAAAACTCGAAGCTTAACGACAAGTACACAGAGATCATCAAGGATCAAACGACCACGCACGAGAAGTGTGTTCGAGTCGCTTTGTCTCGCATGAAAATCACAGAAGAACAACTGCTTATCTTGGAAGAACAGGTCGCGAATACTGTGCTTGATTTTCATTCGAAAAATGTAGTGGCAGAGAACTTTAACGTATCCGATTTTACCAATGTCCTTTTGATTGCAGGCCCACATCAGCCCGTTACTTTTTCAGATGGTATCGTTCAAACAGAGACAAACTTTATTGATGATATTCGTTATGCGATAGCATCCGCAGGGGATAAGCCGAGTCTCTCGATATAATCTCTAGTTATTTTTAATGATTTATAAATTCATTGTTGAAATGTTTATTTGTTGAACTATTATGACGAAGTGTCAATTATGACGATTCGTCAGAAATGTGATGTCGTTTCTGCAAACCATATTCGTGTTACACTTCATTTGGGTTATACAGGGATACGGAACAGGGAAATATGTTTAACTTTGGCTGCAAGAAAAATGACAAACAAGAAGGGTGTCGTGTGGTTTCTGGTTTGACTAAGAAACAACAAGCGATCGCCGATCGTGAGGTGGAGTTAATCCAACTTGCAAAGTCATTGGTTCAAGAGCAGGGGTTTGCGAATCTCACCATGGATAAGCTGACCGCCGCAAGCCCTTACTCAAAAGGGACAATCTACAACCATTTCTGCAGCAAAGAAGATGTGATTCTCGCGCTTTGTATCCATTCTCTAAAAAGTGAGGCGGTGTTTTTTGAACGCACGGCCAACTTTGATGGCAATACTCGTGAGAAGATCATTGCAATGCATGTGGGCTACCGAATCTACGCTCGCATGGAGCCTGTCTTATCGACGTGCGCAATTGTTGCTAAAACCCCTTGGGTGATTGAGAAAGCCTCTCCGGCCCGCCTAAATGAATTGAATAAGCTTGAAGAGGAAGTGATTTCTGGTGCGGATGCATTAGTGAACCATGCGGTAGAAGTTGGAGATTTAAAATTCTCACCCGCAGTAGGCTCTGATGCCATTGTATTCGCAAACTGGTCTATTGCTTTTGGTTCTAATGCGCTTGCGCAAAATGCGTCAAATAGTCGATGCATACAGCGCTTGCAAGACCCTTTCTCAGTGCTCCATAACGCCAATATGTTACTTGACGGTTTGGGCTGGTTACCGCTCTCAACTGAGTGGGATTACCGCAAAACCTGGCGTCGAGTAGAGCAGGAATTATTCAGTGAAGAGCTTGCTTATCTTGACTCAGTCAATCGTTAAGTAAGCAACAAGCCAATCAAACCAGCGGATTGGCTTTTTAATCACACTATTTGACGGATCGTCAATAACGATGATTTTTACACCAATACTTCTAATTAAATCGGTGTAGAGATCGCGTTAGAAACGTATCTGGAATTAGAGAACAGCTAATGCTGCTTTTTTAACTCCGTTTTATGACGAAACGTCACAAAGGGAGAGTGTGATGAAACACCACCAAGCTCAACAAGCTTCCTCTGCTCAATGGGGGAAGATTCCAACCAAGTACAGTATATGGGTACTACTGGCCACAGTATTACTCGTTGTTATCGCGACAATAGGAGGAAAGAACCTTTATTTTCGTGGTGACTACAATATCTTCTTCGATGGCACCAATAAGCAGTTATTGGCGTTCGATGAAATTCAAACCACTTTTGCTAAAACAGACAATCTCGCCATTGTTGTTGCACCAGCCAACAACGACGTCTTCACTCCGGAAATCCTCCAACTTATACAAAGCCTCACCGTCGATTCGTGGCAAGTGCCTTATTCCAGTCGTGTTGACTCTATCGCCAACTACCAACATACCGAAGCGTTTGAAGACGATCTTCTCGTCGAGGATTTGTTGTACGAAGACTATGAGCTAACCCCTGAACGCATCGCTAAAGTCAAAAGCATTGCGTTGTCAGAACCTGTATTGAAAAGCGCATTGATTTCGGAAAAAGGGGACGTAACGGTTGTGAACATTACTGTTCAACTGCCAGAAATAGACAAGACGGCCGAAGTGCAAGAGGTGATGTCCCATATAAGTGCAATGCTAGAGCGTTACCAAGAGAAGTACCCAAATGTTGAGTTCCATAAAGCAGGCATTATCGCCATGAACTATGCGTTTATGACGGCAGCGCAGGAGGACAGCTCGACATTGGTGCCAACCATGCTGTTAGTGATCTTGGTGTTCTTGACCATTATGTTGCGCTCATTCTTGAGTGTCGTCGCCACTTTGATCGTTATAATCGGCTCAGTCATGGCGACAATGGGGCTTTCTGGTTGGGCGGGCATGTTCTTGAGCACGGCGACCGTTAATGTGCCAACACTAGTGATGACACTTGCCGTTGCTGACTGTGTGCATGTCATCACCACCATGCGCCACTCGATGCAAAATGGCTTTAGCAAAGCGCATTCTATCGAGAGAAGTATTTCACTTAACTTCATGCCAATTCTGATCACTTCAGTGACCACAGCTATCGGCTTTTTGATGATGAATATGTCCGATTCTCCGGTATTGAGAGACTTCGGCAACTTGTCAGCGTTAGGCGTAATGATCGCATGCTTCCTTTCTGTCACGCTTCTCCCAGCCTTGCTGAAGTTGCTTCCTATCAATGTTAAGCAAACGCCTTCGAACGGCAAGTCTGACTTTATGGATAAACTGGGCGACTTTGTTGTTACACATCGCAAAGCGTTACTGCCAGCATCTGTTTTGGTTATTGCAGTCAGCGCGAGTTTGATTCCTTTGAATCGCGTCAATGATGAATCCGTGAAGTACTTCGATAACCGCAGTGATTTTCGCCAAGCTGCCGACTTTATGGAGGCGCGCATCAGTGGCATGACCAACATCAGTATTGCGATTAAAACTAACGAGTCACAAGGGATTGCAGACCCGGTATTTCTCAATGCTATTGGTGGGTTTACGGATTGGCTGCGAATTCAACCAGAAACTGACCATGTCGCGACGCTAGCGGATGTGTATAAACGTCTCAACAAGAACATGCATGGTGACGATGAAAGCTACTACGCGTTGCCACAAAATCGTGAACTGGCTGCGCAATATCTGTTGCTTTATGAGATGTCCTTGCCGTATGGACTCGACCTAAATAACCAAATCAATGTTGATAAATCGTCAATTAAAATGGTCCTCACCGTCGATAACTTAGGCAGTGTTGAATTGGTTGATCTTGAGAATCGTATCTATGCTTGGTTTGCTGACAATGCCCCTCAATATGAAGTAGTTGCTTCGAGCCCTTCTTTGATGTTCGCCCACATTGGTGAGACCAACATGGCGAGTATGCTCTCTACTTTACCTATTACATTAGTGCTCATTTCCGCGCTGCTTATCTTTGCGCTTCGCTCTCTCAAACTTGGTTTGATCAGCTTGGTGCCAAACATCGCACCAGCCGTGATTGGCTTTGGTCTCTGGGCGCTTATCTCAGGTGAAATCAACCTCGGGCTATCTGTTGTTGTCACATTGACGCTCGGGATTGTGGTCGATGATGCCGTTCACTTCCTTTCCAAATATCAGCGTGCCCGAAAAGAAGGCCAAACCGCCGAACAGGCAGTGCGTTACGCCTTCCATACTGTTGGGCGCGCGCTCTGGATTACCACTGTTGTCTTGGTGGCAGGCTTTTCGGTGTTGGCCATGTCGAGCTTCCGTTTGAATGCTGATATGGGCCAACTCAGCGCGATTGTCATCTTTATCGCTTTAGTAGTGGATTTCTTATTCTTACCGACTTTGTTGATGCTGTTTGATAAGGCCGCTTACTCACAAAACACAGGGACGAAAAAAACACCTTCAGAATCTGAGAAAAACGTTACGGCGACACCGTTGTAATCGAGAAACGAACTTCAGGAATTAAGACAAGGAACACATGATGAAACTAGTTAAAACACCATTCAAAGTCGCCGCGTTATCGGTTTCACTTTTGCTTTCGCCTTTTACATGGGCAGATGAGGCAAAAGGATTAGAGATTGCACAGGAGCGCAAAGCTCGTGATGAAGGTTGGGGGGATTCGGTGGCAACCATGCAAATGATCCTTCGCAATGCACAAGGGGAGAGCAGTACGCGTTTGATGCGCTTGAAATCACTTGAGATTGCCGATGATGGTGACAAAGGGTTGACCATTTTTGATGAGCCACGTGATGTAAAAGGCACAGCATTCCTGAACCATTCCCATACTGTTGGTGCAGATGACCAATGGCTCTACCTACCGGCTCTTAAGCGTGTAAAACGTATTGCTTCACGCAATAAGTCCGGTCCGTTTATGGGCAGTGAGTTTGCTTATGAAGACCTGAGCTCATTCGAGATCGAAAAATACCGTTTCAATTACCTAAAAGATGAAACGATGAATGACCAAGAGGCGTTTGTATTAGAGCAAATCCCGACAGATAAAAACTCCGGTTACACCAAGCAGGTGGTTTGGTTGGACAAGGCGCACTATCGTCCTCTGAAAGTAGAATTTTATGACCGCAAAGGCGCGTTGTTAAAAACACTTTTATTCTCCGACTACAAACAGTATCTGAATCAATACTGGCGCGCTCACACCATGGCCATGACGAATCACCAAACGGGCAAAAGTACGGAACTGACGACCAGCGAATTGACGTTCCAGACTGGTTTGAAAGACAACGATTTCAACAAAAACGTCCTTAAGCGCGTTAAGTAGGGAGGTTGAATGACTAGGGCAATCGCTGCAAGCCGAACCTTGGCTGGCATTACGGCCATGCTGTGTTCTTCGCCTTTGTTTGGCGTTGAACTAGCGGGGCAGGTCAATATCGAGCATCGCCAGTTTTTCACTGACGGTGCTCAGGGGCAAGACAAAGGGCAAACATCACTCGTGTTGCAACCCGAGCTTTATTGGGAGCTGCAAGACGGTGATGCGAGTTTCACTTTCACGCCTTTTTATCGCTGGGATAGCATGGATGATGAGCGTACTCATGGTGATATTCGAGAAGCTTTATATTTAACCTATTGGGATGATTACGAACTCCGAGTTGGCATCAGTAAGGTGTTTTGGGGCGTCACAGAGTCTGCGCACTTGGTTGATGTTGTAAACCAAATTGATGCGATAGAGGCGGTTGATGGAGAAGATAAGCTCGGCCAACCTATGGTTCATTTTACTTCTATCAAAGATTGGGGGACGGTGGATGCGATGTTATTGCCCTATTTTCGTGAGCGAACATTTGCAGGTAAAGATGGACGTTTGAGGATTGATCCTGTTGTCTCTGATGATGCGCTGTATGAATCTAGCCGAGAAGAAAAGCATGTTGATGTCGCTTTTCGGTACGCACAAATGTTCGGCGATTGGGATGTAGGTTTAAGCTATGTCTATGGAACAAACCGTGACCCGTATTTTCGGTTTGATCAAGGAGAGTTAAAACCTTACTACGCCCTCATGAGTCATGTTGGGCTGGATGTTCAAGGCATCGTGGGCGATTGGTTATGGAAGCTAGAGAGTGTCTACCGCGATAGCTTCGACAATCATGTCGGCGTCGTGACGGGTTTTGAATACACGATAGTAGGCGCTTTTGATACGGTATGGGACGTAGGCATTATTGGTGAGTATCTCTATGATAGCCGTGGTAACAATGCGCAAAACATCGGTCAAAATGATGTCTTTGCAGGCATTCGTTTAGCACTCAATGACGAAGACGGCACAGAAATTCTTACGGGTATAACGCAAGATCTCGACAACTCAGATGTGTACAACGCAAAACTTGAGGCTTCCAGCCGCATTTCAAATCATTTCAAGTGGCAAATCGATGCTTGGTTGTTTAAAAATGACACGTCAACGGACCTGCTTTATTTCGCACGGGACGACGACTTTATCGAACTCTCTATCCAGTATTATTTTTAAATTGGTAGATAAACTAATCGAAAAGTTGGAGGCAAGTAGATCCACGTCATTATTTTGACTGACTGCTAAAGCGTTAAGGAAGATTTGTCGATACTATTCCTTATGTTTATTGTGGTATTGATAGTTGTATATAAGCAACTATCAATACTCACTGGTTTTACTCAGGAGTAGTAGCGTTGAATTCATTTCGTTGGGACACATATTTCGAAACTGGAATCGAACAAGTTGATGAGCAACACCAGTATTTAGTCGGCTTCATCAATAAGTACGGCGAACTTTTGGCGCAAAACAGCATCTCCCTGACCGATATTCAAGTCGCCTTGTTTGATCTTTCTCGTTACGCCGAGTTCCACTTCAAAGAAGAAGAGAACTTGATGCGCGAAGTGGGGATCTATCCTGAGCATCTACAGAAACATATCCAAGTCCATCGCGCGTTCATGAGCGATATCATCAGCATGCAAAGCTTCATCAATGAAGAAAATAAGCGTGCAGCCGAACAGTTACTGGATTTCCTTATTCATTGGCTGGCGTACCACATTCTTGGCATCGATCAGAATATGTCCAAACAAGTGGCGGCGATTCAATCCGGCATGTCTCCAAAAGCAGCGTATGAAGAGCAAGAAAAACAAGCTAATGCCTCAACAGAGCCGCTGCTTGACGCGCTAAATGCGCTATTTTCGCAAGTTTCCGAGCGAAATCGAGAGTTACTCAAGCTGAACCTAGTTCTAGAGGAAAAGGTGGACGAAAGGACGAAGCAGTTATCGAATGCAAATAAACAGCTAGAAGCCTTGTCCTTGACCGACTCATTAACCCAGTTACCAAATCGTAGAAGCGCGATAAAAACGCTTAAGGAATTGTGGAAGGATGAGGACGCTAAAGACCAGCCTTTGGTTTGTATCATGATCGATGCCGATTACTTTAAACAGGTGAATGATACCTGCGGCCATGAAGCCGGGGACTTAGTCCTAACCGAACTCGCGCAAGCATTGAAGCACTACTTCCGCAGTGATGACATTGTGTGTCGTTTGGGTGGTGATGAGTTTTTCGTGATTTGTCCAGATACTGGATTAGAGGGTGGTTTGCATGTGGCAGAGGCGGTGAGAAAGCAGGTCTCCCATATGCTTGTTCCTACTTCATTCGAACCTTGGCGAGGGAGCATCAGTGTTGGTGTTGCAGAGCGTCGAGACAATATGGAAACCTACACGGATTTGATTCGAGTTGCAGATGAGGGCGTTTACTTGGCAAAACAGAACGGTAAAAACCGAGTTCAAACCGTACAAAAACTGACGCCTTTAAACTAGATTACTTCTCATGTTAGTTCGCCAAAGAAAACGGGCTTCTTTTCCCGCTTGATAAGAACAATACCAGTGACTTTCTTTGGCCTCTTATGCAAAAACAACCTCGATAAAATGGGCGTTATTCCTAGACAAGGCTGCTTTTTTTACGTTTTTGTGTTCTTTTTATTCAATAACCTCTTCTTTTCATAATTCAATTTGGCTTTGGTGGCGCGTTTGGCTACTATGTACAGCTATCAAAAAACCAATCACTCCCTTATGGATACTACCAATAGGTAGATGAGGAAACGATGCAACATCTAGAAGAGATCATTGCTAACGCGAGCGCAGCAATTGAAACTGCAGAATCGCTAGTCGTACTTGATGAAGTGCGTGTTCAGTATCTAGGTAAAAAAGGTGAGCTAACTGCTCAACTTCAAAGCCTAGGTAAACTACCACCAGAAGAGCGCCGTGAAGCTGGTCAAGAGATCAACAAAGCGAAAGGCGTAGTTCAGCAAGCTGTCGCAGCTCGTAAAGATGCACTACAACGTGCAGAGCTAGAAGCGAAGCTAGCAGCAGAAACGATCGACGTGACACTACCAGGTCGTCGTATCGAGAACGGTGGTCTACACCCAGTTACTCGTACTGTTGAGCGTATTGAGAAGTTCTTTGGCGAACTTGGCTTTAACACAGAGTCTGGTCCAGAAATCGAAGATGCATTCCACAACTTTGATGCACTAAACATCGCAGCTGATCACCCAGCGCGTACTGACCACGATACTTTCTTCTTCAACCCAGATTTGATGCTTCGTACTCACACGTCAGGCGTACAGATCCGTACGATGGAAAATGGTAAACCACCATTCCGTTTCATCGCACCAGGCCGTGTATACCGTAACGACTACGACCAAACGCACACGCCAATGTTCCACCAAGTGGAAGGCATGTTGGTTGATGAGAACGTGAACTTCGCACAGCTAAAAGGCATCCTGCACGATTTCCTATGTAACTTCTTCGAAGAAGAAGTGGAAGTACGTTTCCGTCCATCTTACTTCCCATTCACTGAGCCTTCAGCAGAAGTTGATGTGAAAGGCAAAAACGGTAAATGGCTAGAAGTACTAGGCTGCGGTATGGTTCACCCGAACGTACTACGTAGCGTAGGCATCGACCCTGAAAAATACTCTGGTTTCGCATTCGGTATGGGTGTTGAGCGTCTAACAATGCTTCGTTACGGCGTAAACGACCTACGTGCGTTCTTCGAGAACGATCTTCGTTTCCTAAAACAGTTCAAGTAATCCAGGGGATAAATCACTATGAAATTCAGCGAATCATGGCTTCGTGAGTGGGTTAGTCCTTCGATTACCACTGACGAACTAACTCACCAAATTACAATGGCGGGTCTAGAAGTTGATGACGTGCTACCTGTAGCAGGTTCGTTCAACGGCGTTAAAGTTGGTCACGTTGTTGAATGTGGTCAACACCCAGATGCAGACAAACTGCGCGTAACTAAAGTTGACGTGGGTGAAGAAGAGCTTCTAGACATCGTTTGTGGCGCACACAACTGTCGCCAAGGTCTGAAAGTAGCAGTAGCAACAG
Source organism: Vibrio owensii (assembly GCF_002021755.1). NCBI lineage: Bacteria > Pseudomonadati > Pseudomonadota > Gammaproteobacteria > Vibrionales > Vibrionaceae > Vibrio > Vibrio owensii. The sequence continues at coordinate 325,055 of NZ_CP019959.1, read as the reverse complement.
TTGGTGCTGTTCTTCCAGGCGATTTCAAAATCAAAAAAGCGAAACTACGCGGCCAGCCTTCTCACGGCATGCTTTGTTCATTCACTGAACTAGGTATCGACGTTGAGTCAGACGGCATCATGGAACTAGCAGAAGACGCAGTAATCGGTACCGATTTCCGTGAATTCCTAGGTCTAGACGACGTAACAGTAGACGTAGACCTAACAGCAAACCGCGCTGACTGTTTCAGCATTCGTGGTCTAGCCCGTGAAGTTGGCGTACTAAACCGCGCTGACGTGACTGAGCCATCAGTAGAAACAGTAGCGGCTTCAATCGAAGACAAAGTGTCTATCGAAGTGAAAGCGCCAGCTGCGTGTCCACGTTACCTAGGTCGTGTAGTTAGGAACGTAAACGTTCAAGCTGAAACGCCACTATGGATGCAAGAAAAGTTGCGCCGTTGTGGCATTCGCTCTATCGACCCAGTAGTAGACATCACTAACTACGTTCTTCTAGAGCAAGGTCAACCAATGCACGCATTCGATCTAGCGAAGATCGAAGGTGGCATCGTAGTTCGTATGGCTGAGCAAGGTGAGAAGCTAACACTTCTTGACGGCAGCGAAGCAGAACTAAACGCAGATACACTAGTAGTTGCTGACCACAACAAAGCACTTGCAATCGCAGGTATCTTTGGTGGTGAAGAGTCTGGTGTAACAACTGAGACTAAAGACGTTCTACTAGAGTGTGCATTCTTTGCACCTGACCACATCCGTGGTCGCGCTCGTAGCTACGGTCTGCACACTGATTCTTCAATGCGTTTCGAGCGTGGTGTGGATTACGCACTACAAGTGAGCGCAATGGAGCGTGCAACTCAGCTTCTAGTTGAGATCTGTGGTGGTGAAGTAGCACCTGTTGTTGCAGTAGAGTCTGAAGCAGACCTACCTAAGCCAAACAAAGTTGCTCTACGTCGCACTAAACTAGACAACCTACTAGGTCACCACATCGCTGATGCTGACGTAGTAGAAATCCTAGAGCGCCTAGGTCTGACTGTAGAAGCTTCAGAAGAAGGTTGGATGGCAGTAGCGCCAACATGGCGTTTCGATATCGCTATCGAGCAAGACCTGATTGAAGAAGTTGGCCGTATCTACGGTTACGACAACATTCCTAACCAACACCCAGCAGCAGCACTTAAGATGCACAACCACGTTGAAGCGGATCTTCCACTGAAACGCGTTCGTGATCTTCTTGTTGACCGTGGTTACCACGAAGCAATTACATACAGCTTCGTCGAGCCTGAGCAACAAAAGCTAGTTGTACCTGGTGTTGAGCCTCTAGTGCTTCCAAACCCAATTTCTGCAGACATGTCAGCAATGCGTCTTGGTCTTATCCAAGGTCTGCTGAACACGGTTGTTCACAACCAGAAGCGTCAACAGCCACGCGTTCGTCTATTCGAATACGGCCTACGTTTCATCCCATGTGAATCTGCAGAAAACGGCATGCGCCAAGAGCCTATGCTTGCAGGTGTTATTGCTGGTACTCGCGGTGAAGAGCACTGGGATATCGAAACTAACACTGTTGATTTCTTCGACCTTAAGGGCGATCTAGAAGCGATTCTAGAGCTATCTGCGAACGAAAAAGCGTACTCTTTCGCTGCTGCTAAGCACCCAGCACTTCACCCAGGTCAATCTGCGGCAATCATCGTAGACGGCAAAGAAGTGGGCGTGATCGGTACAGTTCACCCTGAGCTTGAGCGTAAGTTCGGTCTAAACGGTCGTACTATCGTATTCGAAATCGAATGGTCTGCAATCAACAGCAAAGTGATCCCAGAAGCGGTAGCACTTTCTAAATTCCCTTCAAACCGTCGTGATATCGCGGTAGTAGTGGATGAAGCTGTTGCATCTGGTGACATCGTTAACGCTTGTCTAGAGCAAGGTGGCGAGTTCCTTAAAGATGCGAAACTGTTCGACGTTTACGTAGGTAAAGGCGTTGAAGAAGGTAAGAAGAGCCTAGCCATCGCTCTGACTCTACAGTCACTTGAGCGTACGCTTGAAGATGCAGATATCGCGGGTGCGGTTGACGCTATCGTTGCTCACGTTTCTGAGAAGTTTGGTGCGTCTCTACGTGACTAATCTCACGTAACGTATCTTCTTAAGAAATGAAAACCCTGCCAGCTCGGCAGGGTTTTTTGTATTAAGGGAATAGGGAATCGCTAGAGCCAAATTGTCTCCACTTTTATCCTCTCACCTTCAAAGCAAATCTTATTCACACCAATCCTTTCACTTCGGTTGTATTCCTCAAGACTGTGGTCAAAGCCATAAGCGGTTGCGGGTGCCATATGTTGAGTCACACCTTGACGCGTTATAGTCAGTGCATCATGACCATGCCCACAAATTACATCCTGAACTCGATGCTTTGCCAAAAGCGCAAGTAAGCTTGCATCGTTCTCCAAGCAAATCGCTTTCATCCAGTCTGAGCCAACAGGAATAATGGGATGGTGGACAACGACGACCGGGTTGGCGACATGGCGAAGCTGTTTAGTTAGGACTGCTAAACCACGGTTATCAACTCGGCCAGAGCCTAAAGGGTGTCGCTTATCCAATGGCTTTGCACTTGAGTCCAAAAATATAACCTCTCGTCCATGGAGCTTGGCTTTATCGACAACGGCGATGCAACTTCCACGCAGTTCTTGTTTCATCAGTTCATGGTCATCATGATTACCAGCGATGGCGAAGATACGCTTGTCTCGGGTGTGTTGCTCTATGAAGTTGACCAGACTGAGGTAGTCGCCTGATTGAGGGTTGCAACACAGATCACCAGTGAGAAAAAGAGTATCGCAGGATGAATCATTTTGAGCACACAACAGCGCTTTGCGCAGGTTTTCAAAGCTAGCTGGATCGCTTAAGTGACAATCGCTGATCTGGAAAATCGACTTCATGGAATTTCGCAATGTAACGTTTGGTTGAATGGTTTCAGTGTAACACTTAACCTCTTGGTTTTAATAGTAAACCTCTACCTTGCATATTACCGCTTTGTAAGAAAGGTAGATCTAAATCTTCCACTGGCTAATCGGACCTTTAGGGAACGTTCTCAAACATAAAGCTCAGCGTAGCAGCTAACGAGAACTTAAGTACTAAACCATAAATTAAAAGATGCTTTAGAGCGTTAGGTTGATCACGATTTTTGCTGTCTATGATCCGATGTTATCTATTAATTCGTTATTTGATATGTTATTTTTGCAAACGTTCCCAATTTGAGTTTTAGGTTAAAGTAAATGTCGTTAGCACCATACATTGCCGTTTGTGGGGGAGTTGAAAACATCTCTCGCGTTTTGATTCCTGATTCAGACCTTATTTTTGAAGTGCGTGAACACACGCTAATTCAAGACTCTGAGCTGATTGAGCAACTACAAGAAGTTCAGGGAAAAATGCAAGTGAGATTTGTGCGCTCAGATTCTGTCAGTGCGGAAGCATTACTTCAGCTAGGAGAGGCGATCACCAAAGAACAAGCGAAGCGTTTTGAATCACTTCAAGAGCCTGTTGAATGTGAGCACCGTCCCTTATGGCATATAACGCCACCACAAGGTTTGCTTAACGACCCAAACGGTTTTGTGTTCCACAATGGCCAATACCACATGTTTTACCAATGGTATCCGTATGGGTGCGAACACAAAGATAAGCATTGGGCACATTTAACCAGTACTGACTTGATCAACTGGGAATGGCAACCCGTTGCGCTCACACCTTCAGATTGGTTCGATAGTCATGGTGTATTTTCTGGTCATGCGCTTAGCCAAGAAAACGAATTGATGTTGTTCTACACAGGCAATACACGAATTGGGCCGCAACGAGATCGTCATACAACCCAGTGCTTAGCGACTTCAACTGACGGTGTGAACTTCGTTAAGCATGGTCCGGTGATTGGTGAACTACCTCCTGGTGTAACACCACACATCCGCGACCCTAAGGTGATTCGTCACGATAACCAGTGGCTAATGTTATTGGGTGCGCAGACGGAAGAGCTAAAAGGGCGCCTAGCGATTTACAAATCTGACGACTTGTATCAATGGACGTTTGACGGTTTGTATGGCGATGAGTTTGGTGATTTCGGATATATGTGGGAATGTCCGGACATGTTCAATTTGTCTGAGCAGAACTTTGTTGTCATTGGTCCACAAGGAATTCCTTCGTTTTCCGAATACAACTCAATTCCTCACCATAATGGCATTGTGAAGGCAAAGTGGAATGAAAAAGATGGCCTTCAGCTGAGCGAATTCCAGCATCTCGATTTTGGTTTTGATTTTTACGCGCCGCAAACCATGCTTACGCCAGATGGTCGCCGTGTTATGTGTGGCTGGATGGGATTACCAGATGAAATCGATCAACCGAGTTCAGACAATGGCTGGGTACATCAACTGACGACAATGCGTGAAATGAGCTTCCGTGATGGCAAGCTGTATCAATTTCCAATTCATGAGCTTGAATCGCTAATTGAATCAACAAACCAATTTGTGTTGAATTCCGATGGTATGGATATCGGAACCAAGTCTTTCGATTTAACTATCACGTTAGAATGGGGAGACGAGTTATGCCTCTTCGAAAATACAGCGCAAAAACTGACGATAAAAGCCGATGACGTTGAGCGTCGATTGATCTTAGATCGTTCTAAAACATTGAATCGAGCACAAGATACGGTTCGCGAGCTGCCTCTAGAGTCTGGCAAGATTGAACTGCGTATCTTAGCGGATACTTCTTCTGTTGAAGTGTTTGTTAACGGTGGTGAAGCGGTGATGACGTCGCGTGTGTTTACTGATGTCGATGCGACACGTTTGTCTTTACAAGGTGGAGAGCGAGAAACAACTCTGCATTATTTGAAAGCGGCAAAAGCGCCTTTCCAAAAGGTTTAATTCTAAAAACGGCAAATAAAAAAATCCCCGCAATTGCGGGGATTTCTATTTTATTACCTGAGCTTCAACCTATGGAAATGTTGTTTTAGATGTAAGCCAACAAAGCATCTTGAGTTGGCAATGCTGTCATCGCGCCTTTTTGCGTCGTCGCTAAAGCACCACAACCATTTGCCCAGTTAACTGCTGAATGGATCGCTTCTTTGTTCGCCCACTCATTTTGTTGAGCTAAACGAGCCAGCAAACCACCCACAAATGCGTCGCCAGCGCCTGTTGTATCTATTGGTTTGACTGCTTGGCCTGCAATCAGCTCTTGTTCACCTTCGAATACAACCAACGCGCCTTTTGCACCTTGAGTAATAAGGACAAGCGTATTGTTGAATGCTTTGATGGCTTCAAGACCCGCTTCAAGGGAGTCCGTGTCGGTCAGGAACAGTAGCTCATCATCAGAGAATTTCACCACGTCAGCCAGCTCAATTGCTTGGCGAACCACAGGTTTTAACTCTTCTGGGTTCGCCCAAACTTCTTCACGCAGGTTTGGATCAAAGCTGACGAAGCCACCGGCCGCTTTAATATCTTGCATCGCTTTTAGTGTGCTGCTGCGGCTCGGTTCGGTTGCTAGTGCGATTGAACAAACATGTAGCCATTCACCCTGAGCAAATTCGGGGATGTCAGCAGGGATTAGGAATTGGTCTGCACTTGGTTTCACCATAAAAGTAAAACTGCGTTCACCTGAGTCATCTAAATCTACAATCACTGTTGATGTGCGCTGTGCTTCATCCAACAGCATGTAATCTGTGTTGACTTGTTCTTGTGCCAGCGTTGCTTTCATGAAGCGACCCAAAGGATCTTGACCAACGCGGCCAAAGAAAGCACTGTTACCGCCTAATCGAGAGATTGCGACTGCAACGTTGGCTGGCGCGCCACCAGGGCACTTCAAATACGTGCTTTCTGTATCTGGAATCAAATCAACAACGGCATCGCCAGTCACCCAAATCTTACTCATAACTACTACCTAAAATAGAATCTAATCACTAACTACATTTTTGCTAAATCGTTTTAGCTAATCAATGTTTATTTGAACCAAAAAGGTCAAAATGACGTTAATTGTGATCTTAACCATGATCTAGAGTGTTTGCCCAAGCGCAAAGTGGGGGATTGTGATGGCTTTCATAATTAACCTGAGTATCATTGGCGGGATAATAAAAAAGCCCAAGCTTAAAATAACCACGGAATGACCAGGTGAAGAACAAAAAATTAAAGCTAGCGGACATTGCAGAACTAGCCGGAGTCTCTAAATCCACAGTCAGCTTTGTCTTAAATGGACACGCCAAGAAACACCGAATCAATGAAGACACCGTAAAACGTGTCCAAGCTGTCGTCGCGGAACACAATTACGCACCAAGCCTTTATGCCCGCGCTTTAAAAGCGAAAAAAACGTATACCTTGGGCTTGGTTATTCCTGATTTGGCCAACATGGGTTTTGCCACAACCGCTAAGCAACTCGAGAAGCTCGCTCGAAGCAGCGGTTATCAGCTGTTGATCGCCTCTTCTGAGGATGAACCTGAGCAGGAGCAAGAAGCAGTAAAGAGCCTATTAGAAAGACAAGTTGATTTACTGATGGTCGCAACGTCTATGTCTGACGATAGCTTTTATCAAGAAGTCAGACAGTCTACGCCCGTGATCTTGTTTGACCGTGTTATCGAGCAGCAACAGATGACGACAATCAAAACCGATGCTCATAACGCCGCTAAGCAAGTGGTAGAGAAGTTGGGTAAGGAAGCAAAAGAATGCGCTTACTTTGGTGGTCAGTTAGAGCTTTCTCCGAGTAAAGACCGTTTTGCTGGTTACCAAGCAGGATTGGAACAAGCCGGAGTGAAATTTGAAGCGGCATTAGTTAAACATAAGGATTACCAACCCGAGTCAGGCTATCAAATGATGCAGGAAACCTATCAAGAGTTAGGCCGCCTTCCGGAACGTTTATTCGTTGCTTCTTACTCTATCCTAGAAGGGGTTTTGCGTTTTCTTTCAGAGCAGCAACTGTTAAATGAAGAGATGAAAATTGCGACGTTCGACAACTACGCGATTTTGGATTGCTTACCAATTAAGATAGATTCGATTGAACAGGATTGTGATTTGATTGCGCAAAGCTTATATGAAGCTGGCAAAGCATTGCTTACCGATCCAAAACACACCCCGCAGCAAGTGGTGCTTCCTGCGAAGATCCACTATCGCTAGGACTGATTTGCTCAAGAGAGTGAAAGGGTAAACAACAGCAGTAGCGGCAACGTGATTATACTGAAGAAATTACCAAACAACACCATTGAAGCGACTGTCATTGGCTCAATGTTCAGTCGCTCTGCAAACAAATAGTTCATGACGGCTGGTGGCAGCATAGTGAACAACACCATCATTTGTAGTTGCATTGTCGGCAGTGGGATAAACCAATAGATTAATGTAAATGCGATCGCACCTGTCCCAAGCGATTGCACGGTACACATAAGGCCTACCTTCACCCCCCCTAATCTCAGGTTCAACATCTGGGCACCCAATGAAAGTAACATCACTGGTACCGCCGCTTGTCCGAGTAATGCGGTCGCCTCATACAACGGGTTCCAAATACCAGTTCCTGAAAGATTAATGAACAAAGCGAGTGAAGCAGATAGGAAAATCGGCATCTTAATGATCTGTTTGAATGGATTACCGCTACTGAGCAGCATTACACCCAAACTGATGTGTAAACAGGCAGAGACAACGAACAACAGCACTGCCGAGGGTAGAGCGAGTTCACCGAACGTATACGTGAACAGCGGGATCGCTAAGTTGCCGCTATTTCGGAACATGTGTGGTGGTGCCCATGCTTTAAATGAAAGACCGGTCAGTCTCGTAATCGGTAGCATCACAATGCCGGGAACGACGACAGCAAAAACAGCAGCAACTAAAAGAGGGGCTTGGTCCATGTCGAGAGGCATGCTTACCAGCGATGAAAAGACGAGTGCTGGCGTGAACACATCCATATTAATGCGATTGATGGGGCGAAAATCTGGTCTGATGTAGCGGCCAACGAGATAGCCAACAAAAACCAAAGCGAATACAGGGAAGAGAATGCTGACGACTTGGTGAAACATGTTGGCTCGCTAGTAAGAGGGCGGTATGTGAAAACAGTATCAATGTTTCCATTTGCCGTCATGGAGTAACACGCAGAATTTTGTCTTCGTTCAAGCTTTCGTTTTTCAATTCACCTAGCAGAATAGGTAAAAAAAGTATGCTGAATGTGACTGGTCAGATCTATTTTTGAAGTGACTCAAACTACTGAAAAACAGAGAAGTTTTGTGTCAATTGTTTGTAAAATAGCCAGTATCTGACATTTTTATTAAATAGTGATTAATGTTGTTTTAAGGTTTTAAACTAGTAATTTAAACTGGATATTTTTCTCGATAGAGAGGGAATTAAAGTAAAATCTGGAAATGATGGTAGGTAAAGTACCGCAGTGGTAAAACATTCGGTATATTAGCAAAGAAAAAAGTTGGCGAAAATCATAAGCTTGGCATACACTTCCTGATGTAACCCCGATATGTTGTTGAATTGGTAGGGTAAAACTGCTCTGGCGCTACACTAGGTAGCATTGTTTAACATAGCTTTGAGGAAAGTTTTATGGCGCTCACAAAAGCCGAACTTGCAGAAAACCTGTTTGATAAATTGGGATTTAGTAAACGGGACGCCAAGGAAACGGTGGAAGTGTTCTTTGAAGAAATTCGTAAGGCACTAGAAAGTGGCGAACAGGTAAAACTGTCAGGTTTTGGTAACTTTGACCTTCGTGACAAAAACGAACGACCTGGTCGTAACCCGAAAACTGGTGAAGATATTCCTATTACTGCTCGACGTGTCGTTACGTTCCGCCCGGGTCAGAAGTTGAAAGCTCGCGTAGAGAACCTAAAGGCAGACCAGTAAGCCATGTAACATGGAATGAGACCACGCTTTGTCGTGGTCTTTTTGTCTGTACGCTTCGTTACTTGCTAAAGAACAAATAAAAAACCACCGCAATTGCGGTGGTTTTTCAGTATTGAGGAAATCAGTTTCTAAAAGACGGCTTGTTTACGCCGCTTCTAGGTGTGTTGTCAGGTACGGATGCCAAGCTTCTTGATACAAGTTTTTCGATTGAGTGCGCATGCTGCGAATCGAAGCTGTCTCGATATCATTTAAGTTTCGTCCTTCTACTAGAGCCTGACGCTCCAGCTTCTGAATTTGTTCGTACAAATCATGCTCCGGGCCATTCTTAACATCAGCAATGGCTTTAAGGTGCAGTTGAACTTCAGCAATCAAATTCGTTTTAGGAAGACGAACCAACAGGTTCAAGTCGCGGTAGCCAGAAGCCGTTGGTTTCTTAAAGCGGTTTTTCACTTTAACGATGGTAGTTTCACGCTCTAACGCTTCGTACACAGATACAAGGCTTGCTACGTCATCCGCGACGATAGTTGCTCGTGCTAAGTCTGTAATTCGCTCTACTTGACCATCCAATTCGTGAGCAATTTTTTCTTCGGCACGATGTTGAGATTTAACGCCTGCGAAGTAAGGTTGGGCGTCAGTAAGAAGGGCAGTACTTTTACAGATGGTTTCTAACTCGAACTGTGCTTGGTGAGCTTTGCTGTAAAGTACGTCGAAATCTGAATAAGGTTGAGTTGGTTTGGAGTCGATTGACTGAATGCCATACAAACCACTAAGGCTATGCTTAAACAATTTTGAGCAAACTTCGTTTTGGCTAGCAGAACGGTTTTGTTGCTCGTTACTCGGGACATTTGGAAGTGCGGCGAACGCCGGCGCACGGCTTAGTACTAAAAGCATCAATGCTGTAGTACGTAAAAATAAGCTCATTCACTCTCCTTAACTTGCTTGCACTTAGAAAATGGGTAACGAAAAGGTCACTAAGATTCGCAAATCAGGTACTACCTAGTTAATGGGGGCTCTACGATAGATTCCAAGGCCGTTTTTTAGCCTTATGGTGGAATCGTGTTCTAGATCACCATTTTGCTTTCCTTTATTCTGACAACCAGATAAAGGAAGGGTTCATTCTTGAACGATAGCCATACTACCATTGCAGTATTAACCAAAGATGAACGGCATAGACAAATTTGAAAAAATCATTAGTCTTACCCCACAAAAGCGAAGCGCAAAGCTCGAATCCACAATCAGCCGACAAGTAGAAGTAAAATGAGAGATCAAGAATTTTGGCACAGTAAATGGGCGAGTAACCAAATTGGTTTCCACCTAGATGATGTGAATCCACTGTTACCTGCATTCTGGCAGCATACCAATCCTAAACGTGAAGACACCGTGTTAGTTCCTCTGTGCGGAAAGTCAGAAGATTTGGTATGGCTTGCGACGAAGCATGATGACGTGCAGGGTGTCGAACTCAGCCTTATCGCCGTGCGTGCGTTTTTTGCTGAACACTTCTACACGCCGACTGTCACATCACTAAACGGCATGCATGAGTTGTATCAGTTCGATGAGTTGTCGATTTACACTGGCGACTTCTTTACTGCGCCTGTTTCTAAAGCCGATATCATTTACGACCGTGCTGCGCTTGTGGCTTTGCCGCAAGAAATGCGAGAAGAGTACGTAACTCGTCTCAAGCAACTGTTGAACCCTGGTGGACGTATTTTACTTGTGACTCTTAACTACCCACAGGATGAGATGTCAGGCCCTCCATTTAGCGTGCCAGTCGAAGAGATTGAACAGCTGTTTGCGGGTTATAAGGTGACTTGTTTGAATGTCGAGCAAGCCGACGAAAACCATCCTAAAATTGTGAAGAAAGGTCTAAGCCGCTTCTCTGAAGAAGTCTACTTAATAGAGAGCGAATAAAGGACTTTTCGAACCCACAGAAAGAAAAAGCGCAGCCAATTGAGCTGCGCTTTTGTCTATCTTTAGCTGATTAATGAAATCAGTAAACGATCTGCACTTTAGATGCGTTATTTACTGCATCTTCAATCGAGTCTTCAATAGTCTTACGACGCGTTAAAACAACGCCTAAGCGACGACGGCCGTCTATCTCAGGTTTGCCAAAAAAACGTACTTGAGTTTGTGGCTGAGCCAATGCCTTGGCAACATTGTCAAAGCGGATATCAGTTGATGTACCTTGGCCTAAAATAACCGCTGATGCTGATGGTCCATACTGAACTATGTTGTTGATCGGCATTCCGGTGAACGCTCGAACATGCAGTGCGAACTCAGACATTTCTTGAGAGATCATGGTTACCATGCCGGTATCGTGTGGGCGAGGGGATACTTCATTGAAAATGACCTTATCGCCTTTAACAAACAGCTCGACACCAAAGATGCCGTAGCCACCCAGTGCATTAACAACTTTCTCTGCTGTATATTCAGCCGCTTTGATGGCGTTGTCTGACATTGCTTGTGGCTGCCATGATTCACGGTAATCACCATCTTCTTGACGATGTCCGATCGGAGCACAAAAGTGCACTCCATCAGCTGCGCGCACGGTTAGCAATGTGATTTCGTAATCAAAGTCAATAAAGCCTTCAACAATCACACGCCCTGCACCTGTACGACCACCTTCTTGTGCGTAATCCCAAGCCGTTTGAACATCTTCTTCTGATTTGATAACGCTCTGGCCTTTACCAGAAGAGCTCATCACTGGCTTAACAACACACGGGATACCAACGTGTTCTACTGCTGCTTTAAAGTCCTCAAAGCTGTCAGCAAATTGATAAGGGGAAGTGTTTAGGGCCAACTCTTCAGCTGCAAGGCGGCGAATGCCTTCACGGTTCATTGTCAGCTTAGTTGCTTTCGCTGTAGGAACAACGTTCAAGCCTTTCTCTTCTAACTCGACCAATTTATCGGTCGCGATAGCTTCAATTTCAGGAACCACGTAAGCAGGTTGCTCTTTATTGATGATCTCTTCCAGTGCCTGTCCATCAAGCATGTCGATGACGTAGCTACGATGCGCAACTTGCATCGCCGGAGCATCGGCATAACGGTCGCACGCGATCACTTCCAAACCAAGACGTTGGCATTCAATTGCCACTTCTTTACCAAGCTCGCCAGAGCCCAAAAGTAATACACGGGTAGCATGAGTGCTAGTAGCAGTACCGAACATAGTGTTCCCTTACAAAATAAAGTGATGAAACCGAATTTGCAGGGGATCATACTGATTTTTACGCACGAAGCAAACGTTTGCGCAAGGTTTTTTGATAATAAAAAAGCCCTACACTGGGTAGAGCTTCTCGCTTAGCGTTTGGATAAATTAAACGTTCACAAAACTCACTGGAATATCAGGGTTTAGCGCTTCTAGCGTTGATTGAGTATCGGCTAGGTGGCTGATCTTGCCTTGCGAGTTCTCAACCAGAGCAGCAGCTTTGATGTCTTCAAACTGCTCACCAGCCATCAGGATTTGAATCAGTGCAACCTGAAGCGGTGGAAGGCTAGGGTTGAACGCCGCGTTTTCTGCGTAAGCGCCTTGGAATACGCGACCACTGTTCATCTCTAGAGCAATACCGCTCAAGTTGTTAGTGTAAGGCGCGTGGCTGATGTTCATTGCGCTGACCGCTTTTTGGATCAGAGCGTCATCTTCATCACACACAAACTCGTGTTTTACATCTGCCATTAGACCAGATTCGATGCCTAAGTCTGCAGGACCAAAAGCTTCTGGAAGGTAGTGGTGTAGTGACTTTTCTTCGCGTTCTGGCAATTGGATCTTGAGTTCTTTTGCAGTAGTGAGTTCATTCATGAACTGACGACAGTGACCACAAGGGCTGTAGTTGATGGTGATGTCTTTCACACCATGTTCGCCTTTCATCCAAGCGTGGCTGATCGCACACTGCTCAGCATGAACGGTTTGACCCAGTTGAACGCCGAAAAACTCCATGTTCGCACCAAAGTAAAGGCGACCAGATAGACCGCGAACAATCGCACCGACATAGAATTCAGAAATTGGAGCGTAAGAAAACGCTGCGGCAAAAGGAAGTAGAGCAACACGAAGCTCTTTGTCTGAAAGGTTGGTAGCGTTCAGCAGCTCATCAAACTGTTGCTCAGAAATAGTGGCATCAAAATCGTCAGCGAGAACGATAGGAGCAAGATGTGTTGAAAGTGCTTCAGGAGCGCTTGCTAGCGCCTGTTCAATGCGACTTTTCATGTTGAATCCTTGTTATTGCATGGACAGTTATTCTATGTGAAAGATGGAAATGTTCTGTGCTTTAGATCACGTTAATGTGTGTAATGATAATTTACGTTACATAATTAGAGTGAGCTCACACATGTATTCGATTTCACGACGATTTAACGTTATCTCTGTCCCACTAATAACTATATCAACGTATATTCATACTGCGAATTTTCTGGATGAGATTATGACCTGCTCACTTTATCGGGAAGCAAAGTAGAGCAGGTCATTGAGGTCTTTATTGGTATAACCAAACAGCCAAAGCAAAGAAGCTTGGCGCAAGAATAGAAGTGATGATGCCACACAGCACCAAAGCTAGAGATGAGAAAGCCGCATCACCAGGCTGTTTTTCAGCACATGTTGCTGTCCCAAGTGCGTGAGAGACAGTACCCATTGTCAGGCCACGAGCGATAGGGTGTTTAATGCCGATAAGGTTGAAGATTGGGTAAGCCAAAATCGCCCCGAATAAACCCACGATAAGCACTAAAATAGCCGCAACGGCAGCTTCACCACCTAAGTGGCTAGAGATTTCCATCGCGATAGGGGTGGTTACCGATTTGCCCACTAAGCTTGCAATGAGGCTGATGTCTGCTTTGAATGCAACGGCGATCAGTGTCGCTGTTAGCATCGACATCACGCTGCCCAAAGAGCAAGCCAGTGCGATAATGCGCCAGTTGGCTTTGATTTGAGGTAGCTGCTCATAGAGCGGATACGCTAGCGCAACAACAGCGGGCTGAAGCAAGAAGCTAATATACTCGTTGTCGGCGTAGTAGGTTTCAAACGGCACTTTCAAAAAGGTGAGTAGAGGGATCAATACTGCGATGCTGATTAAAAGCGGGTTTGCGATTGGGTTGTTAACCTTAATTGCGATTTGACGAGCGGCAAGGAAAACCACAATAGTGACAAGTAACCACATATTAGTGTTTCTCCTTCAGCAAGTAATCTAAGAACCACGCTAAGCTGACCAATACGATCAGTGAGCCGCCTACTGCACTCGCAATGATTGGCAGCGCATTCGCCAACAACATATCAAAGTGCTGCATCAAACCAACACTGATTGGGACGAACAATAAGATCATGTATCGAATGAAAAGCGTCGCGCCAGGCTTAACCCATTCGACTTTGACGAAGCCAAGGGTCATAGAGAAAAACAGCACTAGCATGCCGATGACACTTCCAGGAACAGAAACGCCAGTGAATTTTTGAATAGTATTGCCGATGCCAAGTGCTCCCATGATGAGTGCGAGGGAAATGAGCAAATGGACCAGCTGTAGTAATCGATCTTTAATCATTTTGACAGCATATAAAACAACAAGCACACCCGAAGGTGCGCTTGAACAAGGTAAGAAATTAGGAGGCTAAGCTCTCTACATAACGATAGACGGATTTTAGTATCGCTATCTTCTTTTCGTCACTTTCATGTTCGTGAACTAAGTTTTCTAAATTCAGCATGTACTCTTCAATTTGGCTTTCGAAAACTTCACGACAGTGTTGTGCCCAACGTCTTTGTTCTTGTTCATCCAGTGTGCCGGCGTAGTGACGGGCACGGTAACGGAACAGCAATGGCTTGATGCGTTTGTCATCAAACTCAATATCCAGCGCAGCAAGGTTATTTGGATCTGTTTCACGAATGATGTCCATCGCTGCGCGATCTGCTGGTGAAAAGAAGCCATCGTACAGTTGCGTATCCACATCATCGCTCTTTTCGAACTCACGCTCAATAGAGAATAGACTAATTAGCTTCTCACGGATTTCTGGGTGTTGACGCAGCAGTGCTAGATTACTCAAACATTTCTGACGGTCGATTCCAATTACTTCTGCGTTCTCTGCCGTTAACGTTTTAGCTGGAGCAAGGATAGGGCACTTGTTCAGATGTACGAGCTTTACGGGTACAGGCAATAAGTCACCCAGTTCTTCACGCTTGGTGTACAAACGCTCTTTCAACTCTTCTGCTGAAAGCTCAAGAATAGGCTGAGGATCTTTGGCTAAATCAATTGTGATGACGGCGTTATTGTTGGTTGGATGCCAAGCCACAGGAACAATCCAGCTTGTGTATTGGCACTCACGTCCCAACATGCCTGATACGTGCATCAATGGCGTCATGTTTACAATATCGACTAACTCGTTCAGTTTACGCTTGTTACGCATCGAGTAAAAGTAATCAAACAGCTTTGGTTGCGCGGCTTTGACTTTCTTCGCCATCTCAATAGTAGCAATTACATCTGCCATCGCATCGTGGGCATTGCTGTGTTCAATGCCATTTTCCACAGATAAATGCTCAAGCTTGAAACTCGTAAAGCCTTCATCATTCTCCGGCCATTCCACGCCCTCAGGACGAAGGGCATGACACGCTCGCATCACATCGAGCAAATCCCAGCGCGAGTTACCGTTTTGCCAGCTCCACGCATACGGGTCGATAAAGTTGCGGTAACAAGTGTAACGAGTGACTTCATCATCGAAACGGATGCTGTTGTAACCAAGGCTCGTTGTGTTTGGTTTAGAAAGCTCAGCGTGGATCTTGGCGATAAACTCAGGTTCAGGTAGGCCTTCTTGCATGGCTTTTTGTGGCGTAATACCAGTGATCAAAGCAGCTTCTGGCGAAGGGAGATAATCAGCAGGTGGGCGACAGTACATGACCAAAGGTTCACCAATGATATTGAAGTTTTCATCAGTGCGAACGCCTGCGAACTGACTTGGACGATCTTTGGCTGGACTTGTTCCCCAAGTCTCGTAATCAAAAAAGAAAAAAGTGGGCTGATTATCTTGGTGCATTCTGCTTACCGTTTACGGAACCGATTGAGGGTATTAGACCATTCAACGCCTTGACTCGCAACGAAAGATGCAAGGTGATGTTGTGAAAATGGAAAAGCCGAAGGCGAACCGTCGGCTTAATATTTGGGAATTGACTAATGCTTAGACTATTGAGGTGTTGTATCACCCAAAATCTAAGGTTAATAGCAAGCGAGGTTCACTCGATTCAATGTTCGGAGACCGGTGTACCAGACCTCTGTTTTCATTGCCGCTCCAACGTTCACCTTTCAGAAGTGCAACATCACCCACAGACAAATGTTGAATGTCATTCTCTTTCATGTACAAACCTGATTCCGAGTCTGGGAGTCCATTGCTACCGTGCCCCAGTTTGGCGCGATTGACGGCATCGTTGGCTAGCCACTGTGTCGCAGTACCATGATATGTGGTTACCAATCGGCAAGGTACTTGGTCAACGTGAAAGCGGGGGCACATTGCGCTATTGAGCGTTGCGAGGCGTAATCCTGCATCTTTGAGTTCAAACAGATAGCAGAACATATCAACCAACTCAGCAATATTTCTTAGTAGTACTTCTGGCGCTTTTCCGTCAGTTGCGAATTGCAACGTTTCTAAGGCGTTTTCCGGGGAGATGCTCAACGACTTACCAAAGTTGGGGTTTGATGTAACAAAGGCTTTGCTGGCATCAATGAGTTGTTGATCAAATTGACGCTGCCAAATCGCGATATTGATGTCTTCCTGATAAATGTCTGCCAACACCGTCGGTTCTTTCCGTGCACTGAAACATGCTGTTTTGTGCGTGTTTCCCAAGGCTTCAGTTGTAATGGACTCGGTTAAAGTTGAAGTCATGATATAACCTCCGATGTTATTCGTATGCGGCTTTAGTTTATTGAAATGTTATATCATAACAATTGTTGCTAACAAACCCATTTGCCGCAAATGTTGTTTAGACTCTGGTAAGTCTTTGAAAGAGATTGGGGGAGATTCGTCATGCTTTTATATTAGCGAGTCTTAAAAGCAAAAAAGCCGATGGGAAAACCATCGGCTCGTGTAAGAAATGTTTATTGGGTAGCGATTACGCTTTCTGTTCTTCCAACGCAGTTTCGCTATTGGTCGACTTTAGCACTCGGCTAGTAATCGTTCCGGCTGTCATCGCACCAGACACATTAAGTGCCGTTCGCGCCATATCGATCAATGGTTCGATAGAGATAAGTAACGCTGCAATTGTCACAGGCAAGCCCATTGCTGGTAGTACAATCAATGCCGCAAAAGTTGCGCCGCCGCCTACACCGGCAATACCGAATGAGCTAATCGTGATAATAGCAATCAGTGACAAAATGAAGTTGATGTCTAGAGGATCAATACCCATCGTTGGCGCTACCATCACTGCAAGCATTGCAGGGTAAATACCTGCACAGCCGTTCTGACCGATTGTGGCACCGAAAGATGCGGACAAGTTCGCAATCGCTGGTGGGACGTTTAACTTGGTGATTTGTGCTTCAACGTTAAGTGGAATCGTTGCTGCTGAGCTGCGTGATGTAAATGCAAATGTCAGTACAGGCCAGATCTTCTTAAAGTACTCTGCTGGACTCACGCCAACGAAAGACACTAGCAGTCCGTGTACAAGGAACATAAGTAAAATAGCAACGTACGATGCCACGATGAAGCCTAACAGATTAAGGATGTCACCAGCACTTGAAGTGGCAACGACTTTTGCCATCAGCGCAGCGATGCCGTAAGGCGTCAGTGCCATGATCATCTTAACTAAACGCATCACGATAGATTGAGCAGCCTCAACGAAAGTGCGAATCGGAGATTCTAGCTCTTCTTTTTCTGCCATCACTTTACGCGCAGCGATACCTACTAACACACCAAAGATAACCACAGCAATGATCGATGTAGAGCGAGCACCTGTTAGGTCAGCAAATGGGTTGGTTGGAATAAAGCTAACTAGCATCTGAGGGATCGTTAGGTCGCTTACTGAGCCTACACGGCTTTCTAGTACCGCAATGCGAGCTGTTTCACGCGCACCTTCTGTGAGGCCTTCAGCAGAAAGACCAAACGTTGTGGTAACCAGAATACCAATCATGGCAGCAATAGCGGTCGTAACGAGAAGAACAGAAATCGTAAGGCCAGAAATCTTACCCAGAGAGCCGCCTTTTTCCAGCTTAACAACCGCTGAAATCATAGAGACCAGTACCAATGGCATAATGACCATCTTCAACAGGCCAACGTAACCACTGCCGACGATACCAACCCATTCAAGTGTTTGAGCAATCACATCGCTGCCTTCGCCATGAATCAGTTGTAAAGCAAGACCGAAAAGTGAACCAGTCACAAGACCAAATAACACAAGACGAGATAACGTGTTCTTTTTTTGTTGTTGGTTAAAAAGAAAGAATAATATGGCGATAAACACCGCCAGAGAGGCAACCACTGCGAAATTCATAATCTGACCTTATTAATCAGCGCCAAATGCTGACTGTTTTTTATACGGGGCTATATACTGGTAACGTAAGATACCGATCGGGATATAACTTTAAAAATGAAAAACAGGTATTAGATAGATCGAAAATGAATATAAAAGTGAGACGCATATCTCGTGCAATAACGTTTTAGCACAAGATTTATCCGATTTTACTTAGTCATAATGCTTGATGAGGTCCATCATCTCTATTCTATGCAAATAGACGATTGGGTCTTGTTGATAGCTGAAAACTTGGTAAATCATCGCTTTGGCTACGTCTTGAGCTTGAATAGGCACAAAATTAGCCAGTTTTCCCAGCATAAGCGGACGAATTACTTTAGAAAGAGTCTGAACAACCTTCTCATCTGTACGAGGATTTTCTCGTTGCCCGACCAGAGGCCCCGGTCTTGCGAAGACCACTTCTTCAAAGCCCATCTTTTCAATATTTTTTTCCATGTGGCCTTTGCAAGCAAGATAGTGGGATGATGAAGAGGCTTTTGCACCCAAACTCGATACGACTGCAAGGCGTTTTACGCCAATCAACTTCATTTGCTGAGCCACTTTACACACTAACTCGACATCGATTTTCCTTAAACCGTCTTTGCTGCCGGCTTGCTTCAATGTCGTACCAAGACAAATAAAACCAACACGAGGGGTAGGCTGTTGTTCGTCCCAGTCATGAATGGTGAGCTCAGCATCGAGAAGTGGGATGATTTTATTATCAGGGTCGGCAATGTCAGTGAGGGCTCGTCGAGAAAGGGAATACAGAGTTTCGATGCTAGGCTGTGAGATCAGTTGAAGGAGGACTTCTCTACCAACCAGCCCTGTTGCGCCAGCGATAATGACACATGCATTTGAATCGTTACTCATTGTATTCTTCCTTATAGAGAACAGTTGCTTAGGCTATTGTAGCTTAATTGTTCAGCCAAGCATTAGGCATGCTATCAATGTTTGACGCACGACCCGTTTGCTCTCTCTTCAAACGAGGCAAATAAAAAGACCCGCGGGACAAACGGGTCTTTTTTCTTAGGAGAATGATAAGGGTATGGATCGCCGAGATTGGCGTGGTGGGTTTGGCTTGCCTCTCTTAGCGGGGCGACGACTTTGATTGGCAAACATAATTTCTCGCTTTTTGTGTTAGGGACGGTTTGTTTAAAGCATCACACGTGCCAACTTTCAAAATACAGACGATGAGGAAATCAGCTCTCGTTTCATTTACGCCTAATCTGTGTTGGATGTGCTATTGGATAGTTTTTATTTATCAATGCTTTAAGTTGTTTTGTTAGACTGATATTGACCATCAGACGTTATCAATTAGAGCGCTGAAAAATAAATGACTGAGACTGAGTTGGTTTAAGTTGAATGCTTTTTTTAGTGGAACAAGCTTGTTGAAATAATATTTTTATCAATATGACTGTCGAATTGACAAAAAGCGCTGTCAAAAAGAGAAAATCAGATGAAATTGCACGGGAGAGGGGTACACTTGTTCTCTCAATTTGTCGGGAGTCTTATCTCTCTCGCGGTTTTCTAAGACCAAGGATGTCGTATGAACATAGATCTCAGTACGCTTGCGCCAACGCAGGTGTACCATTTGATGACTCAAACTGTCATTCCTCGCCCAATCGCTTGGGTGCTCACAGACTCAGGTGAGCAAAACTTCAACTTAGCGCCATTTTCCTACTTTACTGCGGTTTCTAGCCGTCCACCTTTATTGATGATTTCTGTGGGAAAAAAGCCCAATGGGGACATCAAAGACACCACGCGAAATGCATTAGAAACCGATAAGTTGGTTATCCATATTGCACCCAGTGATCTCGCTGATAAAGTCACTTTATCTTCTGCCACATTAGAACACGGGGAATCTGAACTGGAGACGACTCAACTTGAGACGGTTGATTTCCAAGGTTTCGAATTACCACGCTTAGAGGGCGCGCCAATTGCATTCGGCTGTAAGTTGCATGAAGTGATAGAGATGGGGGAGACACCGCAAAGTTTAATCTTTGCAGAGATTGAACACATTTATGTCGATGAGCGGGTCATATCCATGGAGGGTGACCGTTTAAAAGTTGATGCCTTAGCTGTAGACCCATTAGCTCGGTTAGGCGGTAATGAATACGCCACGTTAGAAAAAACTTTTTCTGTCGCTCGTCCAAAATAAAGAATAAGGAATCATCATCATGGATCGCTCTTTTGCCTCAGAAATTCAAGCTCGCATTGATAACAAAACCAAGCCATTAGGCGCTCTTGGTTTGCTCGAAAAAGTAGCGCTAGAGCTGGCGTTAATTCAAAGTCAAGATAAGCTTCAATCGGTTGAAACAATTGAAATTCGCAAACCAACCATGTTGGTGTTCGCTGGTGATCATGGTATCGCAGAAGAAGGGGTGAGCATTGCGCCAAGCGCTGTGACTCAACAAATGGTGGCGAATTTTCTCGCAGGTGGCGCTGCCATTAACTGTTTCTGCGATCTCAACCAAATTGACTTTAAGGTCATTGATTGTGGCATGTTGTCACCGATCGATACCTTAGTTCCTGACTTTAAACATCATCCCAACTTGATTGAGAAACGTCTGGGAAATGGCACGGCAAATTTTGCTAAACAAACAGCGATGTCGTTAGAGCAAGTTGCATTGGGTTTGGAATATGGAGCCCAGGTCGCGCAGCAGGCGATCCTTAATGGCTCGAACTTGTTGATGTTTGGTGAGATGGGGATTGGCAATACCAGTTCGGCATCGGCATTGTTAACTGCGCTGAGTCCATTGGAAGTCGACCATTGCGTTGGCTATGGCACGGGCATTACTCAAGAGCAGCTAAACCGTAAGATCAAGCTAGTCGCACAAGGTGTGAATCGCTGTCGTGATCTAGATACCAAAGGCGCGTTGGCTCAAGTCGGTGGGTTCGAAATTGTGCAAATGGTTGGCGCATTCTTAGAAGCGAAACGCCACAAAACGCCAGTCTTGGTCGATGGATTTATCGTATCTGTAGCCGCTTATGTCGCGACTCTATTGGATGAAGAGACGCGAGATTACATGTTGTTTGCTCATAACTCAGAAGAGAATGGGCACAAGTTTGTGCTGGAATGCTTACAAGCGGAGCCTCTCTTAGATCTTGGACTGCGCTTAGGTGAAGGAACCGGAGCTGCACTTGCTTTGCCACTCGTAAAAGCGGCGGCTCAGTTTTACAACAACATGGCGAGCTTTGAGAGTGCGGGAGTGACGGTTTAGTGTCTGCTTCTGATAATACACTCCATTCAGAGACTCGTTCTTTGCGCTATCAGAGTGAGCTTTTCTTGCTCGCAGTAAGCTTTTTTAGCCGTATACCTGTGCCTTCTGATTTACCTTACAGTGAAACGCGCATGAACCAAGCGGGGAGATACTTTGCTTTGGTCGGTGTGTTGCTTGGGCTACTGTGCGCAGCTGTGTTTTCACTGGCAAGTTTATTGTTCCCAAACTCAGTTTCCATCGTGTTAACCATGGCATTTAGCCTGTTGCTTACCGGCGCGTTTCATGAGGACGGTTTAACGGATATGGCAGATGGCATTGGCGGTGGTATGACGTTAGAGCGCCGCTTAACCATCATGAAGGACAGCCGCATCGGGACTTACGGAGCAGCAACGCTAATGATGGCGCTGCTGGCGAAATTTGTATTTTGGAGCGAGTTAGCCAATGAGCCTCAGTTTTGGCTAATGATCGTCGTGGCGTACACAGTGAGCCGAGCACTGGCTGCCACTCTCATATATGACATGCCTTACGTCAGTGACACGGATACCTCGAAAAGTAAACCGTTAGCGAATAAGCAATCGAGCTTGGAAGTCGCGATACTGCTCTTAACTGGTGGGGTTGTAACGTTGTTACTGGGTGTGACTCAGGCTGTTGTTATTGTATTGGTATTGGCACTGTTTCGTGTCGGCTATAAACGCTGGCTGACCAAACGTATCGGCGGATTTACTGGCGACTGCCTTGGTGCCGCGCAGCAGCTTGCAGAGTTGCTTGTTTATCTCACTCTTATCGCATTTAGTCATTCATTATGAAGCAACTTATTCTAGGTGGTGCGCGCTCAGGAAAGTCGAGCTTAGCAGAGAGCAGGGCGCAACAGTCGGCACAAAACAAAAACGGAACGCTTCACTATGTGGCGACGGCATTGCCTTTTGATGATGAAATGAGGCAACGCATTGCTCACCATAAACTGCAGCGAGGGACCGGGTGGATTGAACATGAATGTTCGCTTAACTTGCCTGAGCTCATTTGTGAGTTTTCGTCTCAAGATGTCGTGTTAGTTGACTGCCTCACGCTTTGGCTCAACAACTGGATCTTTGAACTTGGTGATGACTGCTGTAATGAGCGGTTAGAGGAAAAGATACATCAGCTGGTGAACGCGGTAGCACAATCTGAAGCGACGCTGATTTTTGTCTCTAACGAAGTCGGGATGGGCATTGTGCCGCTTGGCGCCGTCAGCCGTTACTTTGTTGATAATGCGGGACGGATGAATCAAAAACTGGCGACCGTATGTGAGCAAGTCACGTTTGTCGCCGCGGGTTTGCCACTTGAGCTCAAACCACAGGAAGGGAAGAGATGAAAACGTTGAATATCTACTTACTGCGACACGGGAAAGTGAACGCAGCCCCAGGTTTACACGGACAAACCGATTTAAAAGTCGATGAAGCTGAGCAACGCAAAATTGCACAAGCCTGGCAACAGACGGGTCGAGAAGTAGAAGGGATCATCAGCTCTCCGTTGTCACGTTGTCACTATCTTGCTGACATACTCGCTGAGCAGCAACTTTTGCCTTTAAGTGTGGAACCACAACTTCAAGAATTGGATTTTGGTGATTTCGACGGCATCCCATTTGACATGCTTTCTGAGCACTGGAATAAGCTCGATGCATTTTGGAAAGCACCGGCACAACACACCTTACCGAATGCGGAGAGCTTGGATGATTTCTCTCATCGTGTAACTTGTGCTTGGTCTCAAATCATCAACGATATCAATGACAACTTGCTAATTGTCACGCATGGTGGCGTAATTAGAATGATTCTTGCCCATGTATTGGGTGTAGATTGGCGCAATCCGCGATGGTATTCGACATTAGCGATAGGAAATGCGTCAGTAACACATATAACAATTACCATCGATGATCAGATTTACGCCTCAGTTCGTTCGATAGGCGTACCACTATTTGAAAATTAGTCACGGAAGTAGCCAACGCTTGGATCTCTACCGAGTTTAAGAGAGAAAAGGGCTGGCTCGATTACATCAAAAGGAACCATAAATGACCGCTCCTAGCTGGGATTTATCCATCGTTTATAACGATCTCGCTGACCCACGAATTCAAGATGACATTGCCCTTGTAGAGCAATGCATTGACCTACTCAATAAACAGTCTGCTGATTGTAACTCTGTTGAAGTGATGCAAAACGCAATCTTAACCAGTGAGGCGGCAAGCCGTTTGGCTGGCACTATTGCGAACTTCGCTAACTGTTACGCGTCTGTGGATGCGACAAATGCAGAGGCGAAAGCACTGCTGGGTCGTATGACGCGTATTTTCTCTGAGCTTTCTCAAGCTTACAGTGCGTTTGAGCTTAAATTGACTCACGCTGATGAAGAGTTCATTACTCGCGTTTTGGATCATGAAAATCCAGACATCAGTGGTCAGGCGTTTTCAATCCTAAACTCTCGCAAACTGGCTGACACACGCTTAAGCACCGAAGAAGAAAAGCTGTTAGCGGCAATGAGCGTGGATGGAAAATCTGCGTGGGGTAAGTTATACAACAACCTCACGGGCTCTTTGAAAGTGAAGCTTGACTACGCTGATGGTGAAAGTGAAGAGCTTGGCTTCTCGCAAGCAGCAAGCATTCTTTATGGTTCTGAATTTGATCGCCAAGAAGCTGCATGGCGTGGCGTTCAAAAGGCGATGGCAACACATCAAGAATCTTTCGCTTCTATCCTTAACGCGCTTTCAGGTTGGCGTTTAACAGAGAATAAAAAGCGTTCTACCAAACGTGATGTTCATTTCCTTGATCCAAGCTTGCATGGCAGCCGAATCAAAGCGGAAACGTTGGATGCCATGATGAAAGTCGCTAAAGACAGCCGTGAGATTGGTCAAAAAGCCGGTTTGTTGATGGCGAAGGTACACGGTCTGGATGAGATGAAACCGTGGAATCATCTTGCTGCGATACCTGCTTTGAGTGGTGAAGCGAAAGTTTACCCCTTCGATGAAGCAATCGACGTCATTTGTGAAGCGTTCGAAACCGTGAATCCAGACATGTCCGAGTTTGTTCGCATGATGGTACAAAACGGCTGGATTGATGCCGCGCCTAATGCCAACAAACGCCTTGGCGCATACTGTACTAAGCTACCAGCGACGCGTACGCCGCTCGTGTTTATGACGTGGAGTGGTAGCCGCTCAGACCTGATGACGCTGGCTCACGAGCTTGGTCACGCCTTCCACAACTGGGTGATTCGTGACTTACCGCTTTGCCAAACGTACTATCCAATGACGTTGGCAGAAACCGCCTCGATTTTCGCTGAAAACATCGTTCGCGATCATCTGATTTTAAAAGCAGAAAGTGTGGATGATAAGCTCGAAATGCTGTGGGAAGAGCTCTCTTCGGCGTTAGCGCTGATGATCAATATTCCAGTTCGTTACGAATTCGAAAAAGCTTTCTACGAGCGTCGCCAAGAAGGCGAACTGACAGCAGATGACTTCTGTGAGCTGATGTCAGAAACGTGGAAAGATTGGTATGGCGATGTGATGAGCGAAGCTGACCCTTATTTCTGGGCGAGCAAACTGCACTTCTCAATCTCTGGGGTGAGCTTCTACAACTACCCATATCTGTTCGGCTTCTTGTTCAGTAAAGGTATCTACGCTCAACGTGAAGCTAAAGGGGAGCGTTTCTACGACGATTACGTAGATCTATTACGTGACACTGGCAACATGATGGCTGAAGAAGTTGTAGACAAGCACCTTTCAATGGACCTGACGCAACCAGAATTTTGGCAGCAAAGTGTGGAGCTAGTTCGTGACAAAGTAGACGAATTTGAACGTTTACTCGCACAACGTGGTGAATAAACGCTAAAAGTTGATCAAATCATAATGATCTTCTTTAGGGCTGTGGTAAAGTTCACAGCCCTAACACTTTGTAATTGTTTAAAAAATAAACGCCTCAATGCTTGATTTGAGTGCATGGCGCGAAAAGGTATGGGATTTTAAATAAATTTGGTGGCTTCTACTCATAAGTGGGATCGCAACAACAAAAATCCTTTGTACAATTTATTAACATACCCGCCGTGCTATTAAGGAGTAACGCATGACGAAGTCTCTCTTTCGCCAATCGTTTTTAACTGACACGTTAGATGTTCATATTGATGTCGCGCCAGCGGAGCAGGTGCTGTCTAATGGTGTAAAACTTAAACTCTATCAGCGTGGTGTGCTAGAAGTGATTCCTGATGAATACACTCAGGAAACAAAGAACGTCATCATCTCTTGTGGTGTCCACGGGGATGAAACCGCACCGATGGAGCTGGTGGATTCAATTATCAAAGACATCGAATCTGGCTTCCAGAAAGTCGAGGCTCGATGCTTATTCATTATCGCTCATCCAGAATCCACGCTGGCACATACGCGATTTTTAGAAGAAAACCTTAACCGACTGTTTGATGAGAAAGAGCACGAGCCGACTAAAGAGCTTGCGATTGCTGATACTCTCAAATTGTTAGTCAGAGATTTCTATCAAGATACGACAGCGGAAACACGCTGGCACTTAGATTTGCACTGTGCGATCCGTGATTCAAAGCACTACACCTTTGCGGTGAGTCCGAAAACGCGTCATCCTGTACGTAGCAAAGCCTTGATTGATTTTCTCGACAGTGCGCATATTGAAGCGGTGCTGCTTTCTAACTCGCCAACCAGCACATTCAGCTGGTTCAGTGCAGAGAACTACGGCGCTCAAGCTTTGACGATGGAGCTTGGTCGTGTGGCTCGCATTGGTGAAAACGACTTAGACAAACTGACTGCGTTCGATTTGTCACTGCGTAACTTAATTGCAGAGGCGAAAGCGGAGCACTTGTCTAAACCATGTATCAAGTACCGTGTTAGTCGTACGATTGTGCGCTTGCACGAAGATTTCGATTTCATGTTTGATGACAATGTTGAGAACTTCACCTCATTCGTTCACGGCGAAGTGTTTGGTCACGATGGTGACAAACCATTGATGGCGAAGAACGATAACGAAGCCGTTGTTTTCCCAAATCGCCACGTCGCGATTGGTCAACGCGCAGCATTAATGGTGTGTGAAGTGAAAACGCGCTACGAAGATGGTGAGTTAGTCTACGATTAATGCCATATCGCTTTAATTTCAGCGAATAAAGCGTAAGAACACATTTGCAATTTACCGAGGCTTAACTGTAAGGTTAAGCCTCGTTTGTATTTATCGGCTACTATGGATTTTCAACAACTTATCCTGAACAAGGAACGACGCTGGCAACGCAATCTTTTAATCATGTCAGTGATTCTCGTGCTGCTCTCTGCTATCCACTTGATGGTCGGAGAGGTATTCCTTTCTCCTTTTCAGTCTCTCTCTGCATTTGAACAAAAACTCTTGTTGGATTTACGCCTGCCACGTTTGGTTTCTGCTGCCATTATCGGGGCAGCATTGGCGGTCTCTGGTGCTACCTTACAAGTTCTACTCGGGAACGTATTAGCCGAACCCGGCGTTCTCGGGATCTCCGGTGGCGCGAGCTTGGCAATGGTGCTCGTCATGTTTGCCTTGCCAGTTTTACCGTCTCCAATGATCTTTATGTTGGCTGCCATTGCCGGTTCGATGTTGTTTACTGTTATTTTGGTTGGTATCGCTAGGGCAATGCATCTTACTACCGCACGGTTGCTGCTCGTCGGTGTTGCTCTGGGTATTTTGTCGAGCGCAATTGTGACGTGGGCATTCTACTTTAGCGATGACTTGAGCCTGCGTCAGTTAATGTATTGGCTAATGGGGAGCATTGGTGGAGCAAGTTGGTATCAGCACACGGTTACTTTGGTCATGCTACCTGTGCTAATTTGGCTCTGCTGCAAGGGCAAACCGCTTGATAAGTTGATGCTTGGGGAAATCCATGCCACTCAACTAGGTATTGATGTTCATCAGATGCGCTGGAAACTCATTTTGGCAATTTCCATTCTCGTTGGTGGTTCCGTTGCATTGGGGGGGATCATTAGCTTTGTGGGCTTAGTCGTGCCGCATCTGCTTCGATTAGCGTTTGGTACAGAAAACCGTTACCTGTTGCCTCTTTCTGCAATATCTGGCGCAGCCTTATTAGTGTTTGCTGATATCGGCGCGCGTTTGTTGCTCGATTCTGCTGAGCTGCCGCTTGGAGTGATGACCACTTCTATCGGCGCACCTATCTTCATTTGGATGCTGGTGAAAAGTCATGATGCACGTTAAGCACATCGCAGTGGGAAGTCGACTGCTACCGCTCTCCTTTGAATGTAAGCCGGGTGAGGTTGTTCATGTCGTGGGTCCAAACGGCTCAGGAAAGAGTACATTGCTTGGTGCGATATCTGGCACCTTAACTCAGCGTGAAGGCGTGAGTGGGGAAGTGCTTGTCGACAATAACGACCTGCTCACAATGCCACTTTCAGAACAAGCGCATATCCGTGGGTATTTGTGTCAGCAATCAAGGCCCGCATTCAATGTTGATGTCTTTCAATACTTAGCACTTTCATTGCCTATGGGTGCCAATATCAGCGATGACAAAGTAAGAGATGCTGTTAATATCGTTATTGAACTGGTGCAACTGCAAGACAAGCTTCATCGAAGTATTCAGACATTATCCGGCGGTGAATGGCAACGTGTCCGTCTAGCCGGAGTGTGTTTGCAAGTGTGGCGTACGATTAACCCTTACTCTCAGTTATTGATTTTGGATGAACCTGCAGCGCCGCTCGATATTGCCCAAGAAGGACTGCTATATCAGCTCATTAATGCCGTCGCTGCGCAAGGTATTGGGGTGTTGGTCGCAAACCACGACCTAAACCGAACGCTTAGGCATGCTGACAAGGTACTGCTGCTCAATAACGGCGTATTGCATTCTTCCGGTAACGCCGACGAAGTGCTATCAGAAGAAGGATTAGCTGAGGTGTTCCAAACACAAGTTAAGAAGGTCTTGGTAGAAGAAAGGCCGTATCTAATTTTTGATTAGTATCCTAAAGAAATACAGAGCATCCAGATGCCAAGCGTTTATTTGTTGAGAGACTAAAACAGAGGCATCTGATGTGAATGGGATTTCTTGATATCTAATGGGTTATCGACACTCTGAAAGTACTCCACCCAAACTTTATTACTTCTCGGAAACTCTCGTCGGAGGGCTTTCTTAACGTGTTTACGCGTACTGACCAAATCTCCTGTCATCGTCTGATTATGATACCCCGTTTCAACAACTTGGAACTGGCTATCTGCTATACAGTAAATTAGAAAACCGCGATCTCTTTTGTAAGTCTTAAACTCTACCGCTTCTTTAGGCTGCAATTCTTTGAGCTGTTTTTCGACTAACGGCAACACCTGAGATATATGAATCATAGGTAATCCACGATATGGTAATTGAGATTAGGTTATCAGAGGGATAGACCTTAGAAATATCAATAAATACTGAACAGGTGTTTAGTGGAGTTAAAAGCATGGATTAGGATTCATTGACCGGAGATTCGATGAGGTTTAACGTTTGAGTAATTAGGCTTTGAGCAGAATAAAAAAGCGCCCACAATATCGAGTATTGTGGGCGCTGAATTTTATTTGTAGTGCCTAATCGACGACTTACTGTGTAAGTGGCTTAAGGTCTGCAGGGCGGTAGTAAACTGATTTTAGAACCTTGCCTTTACGTACCGTTTTGCCTTCAGATACAAAATCTTCTGCACATTTTGCAATGATGTATTCGCCTTTTTGAACCGCCATCAGCTTGATGCCTTGTTCAGCGTAGAAAGCTTCTGTTTCTGCGTATTCTTGTTCGTTGCGACACACTTTGCTCATGTTGCTTGAGTGCACTTCGTCCCAGCAAGGAATAAAGTCGATACCACGGTTCACCGCTACGTTAAGCAGTAGATCGATCAAGTAGCTGATCGCTAGGTTATCTTCAACTTTGCTGTCACCAAGGTGTACTAGACGGCCCATTAGAACGTAAACGCTGTCAATGATTGCGTCTGCTTGCTCGGTTTTGCAATCCGCTTCCGCTAGTTCAGTAAGCTCTTCGATCGCAAGAGAAGTGTGTAGCGTATCTGCTTGTGCGTCTAGGCTTGCAACATCCGCCACTGGTAGGTCGAAAGTGCTACGGAACTCGGTAATGTCACGGTATAGGTGATCAAAAATCTCTTGGGTTAGCTTTGACAGTTGCATTCTAATGTCCATTGAATCGATTGAAGTCGCAATCATATCAAACCGAACTTTAATCCCCAAGCGATCCCATTCTAACTGGTTAGAATTCTGTCTCTTGGGGAGTGAGTTTTAGCGGAATAGGTAAGGGAAGAGCTTCTGACGTTCTTCCTCTGAAAGCGCTGAGACACGTGCAATATTGGTATCTGGAATGGACTCTGGATCAGGGTAGTGTTTAAGTACCTTTTCCATGCTCTCTTCACGGATCAAATGAAACACTGGGTATGGAGAGCGATTCGTCAGGTTTTCATCATCTTCTGGTTCTGCTCCGCCAAAGCAGTAATCAGGATGGAAGGTTGCAACTTGGAAAATGCCTTCCCAATCTTGCTGTTTGATCAAGCCTTCAACCCAATCAATGAAGAAGTTGTAATCCCAGAAATCTTGCAGCATGTTTGGAACCACAACCAAGGTTGTCTCCAGTTTTTCTGGCTCGGTATTACTGAGTTCGATCAGTTGCAGCAAAATGTCTTCAAGTAGAGCTTCTTCTTGCGAGGCTTCACTAACGAAGATTTTGATTTGTTTATTTCGCTGTGGCTTAGCGGCGAACGGGCAGAGATTTAACCCGATCACGACATCATTGAGCCACTGATCGACTTGCTCTGTGATCGCATTGATATCGGTGTTTGGTGATTCTTGTGTTGAGCGCGTTGGCATACGACTTTCTTGCTTTTATGAATGTGGCGCAAGCATAGCAGACCAACGCCACAACATAAAATCAATAGGGCTTAACGCCTTACTAAGCAGTTATATCTGCGTTATCGCCAGCGTCGATTCGCTCTGTGATGTGTTTTAAGAATGCGATAGCAGCGAACATGGCAATGTACAGTGCACTGCCACCGATGAGTACACTCGACCAACCGCCGTTTTGCCAGCAATAGAGCAATAGGAATCCACCTAAACTGCCGCCAATGTAGTAATGCACGAGATACAATGCGGTCGCCGTCGCTTTTGCTTGTGTTGCGTTTTGTCCAACCCAACCGTAGGCTAGCGTGTGAGTGAAGAACGCACCGAAGCTGATCAATAACAAACCTGTCAACATTGCAGGTATGCTTTCAATTACTGCGATCCACATGCCTGCCATACTGACGATAGAGCCCAAAAACATGCCAAGTATCGGCGAAAAGCGTTTACTCCAATGTCCGGCACAACGGGAAGAAAACGTACCACCTAGGTAGCAAACAAATATGAGAGAAGCTAACCCGACAGGCACATTATGTGGCGCACTGACCAAGCGGAATCCCATTACCGAATAAAGATTAACGAACAACGCAAAGTTCAAACCGCCAATCAGCATGGCGAACCACACACGTTGATTTTTGAAGTGTCCGATAATAGCTTTATTGTGGTGCCTTAAACTGCTCGACGAAGGGGTAAAGTTTTTCTGTTTTGGTAGCAAGTAATGCACGCTAACCACGCCGATAAGGGTGAATAGCATCATAACTTCGATGGCGACGTCGATGCTGAAGTTGTCTGCCAGCAAACCTCCGCTGATACGTCCTGCGATCCCTCCCAATGAATTGGCTGCGATATAAGTACCGATCGCCATTGAAAATGCGTGTTTATCTAGCTCTTCCGCCATATAAGCAACGGCAACAGCGGCAAACGCGGCAAGCGCAACACCGATCAAAGCGCGGCAAACTACTAAGAACAAAAACGAATCGCCAAGCAGCATTAATGCGGAGATAGCAGGGATCGAAAACAGACCAAACATCATTACAGGTTTGCGCCCAATCGATTCAGAGAGCACAGCCATCGGGACCAAGCTAAAGGAGAGAGCCAGTGTGGTAGCGGCGAATAGCCAGTTGACCTGAGTTTCCGAGATCTGAAAGTGCGCCGCAAAGCTTGGCAGCATCGGTTGAAGGAGATAAAGGTTCGAGAAAACCAAAAACGAGCCGAGCGCCAGAGATAGCGTAATGCGTTTGTATTCCGGAGTGCCGAAACTGACCATGAGTCCTGCCTAATGCGAGCGAGCAAATATAAAGAAACTGTGATCAATCTATCAGTTAGTTGTGGATTGAAAAAATATATTAAAAATATGGTTGGTATATATTTTTGATCTAATGGAATCGAAGCAACTCAAACACTTTTTAGCGGTCGCGGAACATGGCAACATCACTCATGCAGCCAAGGCTTTGCACATTGCTCAGCCAGCGTTAAGTATTTCAATTAAGAAGTTCGAACAGTCTCTTGGTGTGACGCTGTTTCGCCGAGAAGAAAAGAAAATCAGCTTAACCAAAGAAGGGGAAACCCTGTTGGTTCACGCTAAGCGAGTAATTCAGCAGTTACACGATGCGCAGTTAGCAATTGATGAACTCAAAGGTTTAGCCAAAGGGGAAGTGCGCCTTGGTACGCCTTCAATGATGGGCAGCTATTTTTTCCCTCGAATTGTCATGGCGTTTAAGAGCCAGTATCCAGATTTAAAGCTGACGCTGGTGGAGGCGGGTACTCAGTCTATCCGCCGAATGTTACTTAATGGACAGCTCGATATTGGCGTGATCAGTTGTGACGATGTACCAGAAGACTTAGAAACTGACCATCTGTTTACTAGCCAAATGGTTGCTGTTGTGGCTCCGGAACATGACTTAGCTCAGCACAACGCGATCACATTTGATCAGTTTTTCGAGCATGATTTGGTGATGTTCCAACATGGCTACTTCCACCGAGAATTCTTAGACCACGTCAGCGAAGAGCATGGCTTTACAATGAAGTCCTCATTTGAAACCAACTTGCTGCCGCTCATTCTGAGTATCGTTAAACAAGAATTTGCTATTACCGCGCTTCTAGAACTGGTGACACAACATGAGCAAGGTGTAGTGGGTATTCCATTTGTACCGAGCGTTAAGCTCGACCTTGCACTCGCGTGGCGAAAACAAGGCTATCTATCCATTGCCGACCGAACTTTTATTGACTTTGTGAAGCGGTATGTTTGATTTGCATCCAATTAAAACCAAACTGTTCAATGGAAAGCCTCCCTTTAATTGGGAGGCTTTTCTTTTTTATGCAGTTATCTCTTTCTCATTAAGTGGTATCAAAACCCCAAGAGCCACCATGGTAGCGCCGCCAATTACGGTGAACAATATTCGCTGCGAAAAGATCAATTCAGCCATTTCCGGATTAAAAGGGCTCACCGATACAGTAAGAATAAGCAGCATGATGCAAGCTGTGGCAATGGTGTAGTTGTGTTCGAGATACACAAGGATGCCGTATAACGAAGCGATGACCAAAACCCACATGGTTATTGTCATTGCCATGTGGGAGTTGAACGAGCCCAATAGCAATCCCACAGGCAAATAAACTAATGCGCCAAGCAAGGTTCCGTTCAAACGTTGCCAAGCTTTCGGTGCTAAATCTTTGCTGAACGGGCTGTGGATCATCATAAATAGGTATGCACCTAAAACGGCTCCTGTGCCACCCCATATACCTAACGAGAGCACCAAGCCAATCCCTAGCGCTTTGCGACTGGAGTACTTGAGATCAACGCGATCTATTTTATGTGTGGTGTTCGTCGAGCCATTCTGGGCGTTGGCGTTTTTCCAAACCAGCGTACTAGCAATGATCGCCACAGTGATGCCAAGCACAACCGATACTGAACGTTGAAGCATAAGTTCTGTGGCTGGGATATCTACCGGCATCATCATCGATAACAACATAAACGTCAGCGGCAGAATGTACTTTGGTACTCCTTGGTGGTGTTTATCGCGCTCTGTTATGACGAGCAAGAAGGCAAACAGCGCACTAGTAAAAGGTGCATAAGTGATAGGTACCATGGAAAGTGGTACCGCAACTAATGTCATGACCAAAGGATGGAGGCTACCTAGTAGGGTGTCTTTTGTCGTACTGAATTTGAGATTGTATAGGTAGTGGATGATTCCCACTTCCACCGCCACAAAAGCTTCTCCGACATCATAAAAATACGCGCTGATGATAAGCAGCACGATAGAAAGCAAAAACATGCGGTTGCCTAGCACAAGGTAGGGCTTTGGTGGAATGAATTTTTGAGCGAGTGAATCGAGCATGGCGTATTTCCCATCCTTCAGTGAATAACAATATGAAAGGTATGAGATTACCAATTTGATGAAATATTCATTGCCAGTTTGCGACAATAGTGATGAAAGCTTGAGCAGCATAAAATGCCCAAGCTTAATGTGACTACGGGGCCTTTTTGTCGCGAGATTCGAAGAAATAGGTCACAAATACCATGTAAGCAACGACCAACACTAACTGCCATATTCGAACGTAGAACTTATCGTCTAGCGCCCCGCTGCTCATGGAGGTGCCCATTAACACCATAAAACCCGTAAATGCAGTGGCGTAGACTGGGGATTTGGCGGGCTCGGTGTAAATCTTGGTCCCAAGTAACGTAATAACCACCAACATCACGAGCATGTAGATATACATATTTGGCACCAAAGAAATGGTAACGAAAGCGGCGAAAGCGAGTAGTCCTCCTAACACATTACTGATAACAAAAAACAATGATGTCTTGCCCGCTTTGTCGCTGGTTGCCATCAGAGAAAGCAGCATGACAAACGCAACCGTGAGCAATATTTGTGACAGTTGGAAATAGAAATAAAAACAAACTAAGGGAAACGACATCATCCACGCTCGAATCGCGGCATTCCAACGTACTTCTTGAGTTAGAGGGGAAGGGGGAAAGCCTTCAAACTCAGTTGCATCTTCTTCAGGTAAGTAAATATGCGACACCCCGTAAAGCGCTACAGCGACGATACCAGAAAACGCAAAACCGATGCCTACGTCTAACGCGGCTTGCTTGTCGATGATGGTAACCGATGGAATCAAAATCAGGGCAATCATCAAGAAGGTGGCAAACATTACCCATTTCGGATCGGTAAATAGGTAATAGCTCCACAGCATGCCCAATGACAGTACCGCCAGAAAACCTATTTTGTACTCTGGTAAGCCGCTCGATACCAAAAAGCCAATGACCGCGGTGGAGATCAACGCATAGCCAAGTTGTTTGACATGCAAAATATGAAATTGCGGTTTATCGACGATGAATTTTGCCGTCAAAAGAGGCGTACAAAATGCCAAAGGCCAGTTAAACCATAATGCGATAAAAGTAGCCAAACCTACAGTGACAACATAGCGCAGTATTCGACGTTCTTGTGCTTGAGTCAGACTATCTAACATAAGAGAACACGCTCACTAAATTGATCCAAACCTTACCCAGAAAGTTAAATAGAGCGTTGCTCTCTGTGTAGATCACCACATCTGCTTGTCCACCGATGCGCATGAAGTCAGCCGCATGTTTATCATCGAGCTTAATGGTCACGGGCATACGTTGTGTATCGCGCAGCCAACCATTTTGATTTTTCACGGTGGCTAAGGTGCCTGGCTGATTATTCGCGCCCCATGCAACCCCTAAATCTACTGAAGATACTGTGCCAGAGAAGGTTTGTCCGGGAGCATAATCGAGTGCAATTTCAACTTTATCTCCGGCGTTAATGTTGCCCATGCTGTTTTCGCGGAAGAAGGCTTCAAGCCATAAACCGTCGCTTTCGACAAACGTCATCAAAGGAGAACCTGCTGTGGCATAAGCCCCTTGAGACAAATTAAAATTGGTCACAGCGCCATCAGAAGGTGCTCGCATTGTCGTGCGTGATAAATTCAGTTGCGCTTGTTGCAGTTCTAGTAAAGCCGATTGGATCTGAGCGTTCTCTTCACCTGCCGCTCCCACGTGAGCTTTTGCTTTTTCTAGGTTCGCTTTGGCGTTAACGACATCGGCATTCGCTTTATCAATGGCCGCGCGAGTAGTGTCTGCATCTGATTTTGAAACCACGCCTTTTTCCGCCATGGCTAAAACTCGCTGCCCTTGGCGTTTAGCATTTTCTTGTGCGACGATCGCGGTGGTCAATTGAGCTTGTGCCGACATCACACCTGCCATTTGCGAGCCAACATTCTGTCCTGCGATTTTGAGCTTTGCTTCTGCTTGCTTGACCGCAATCTGGTGATCGGTGGTATTAATTTGCAGTAGCACATCGCCTTTTTTGACTTCGGTATTTGGCTTAATGCTGACGCTGTCAACTTGACCAGAGACTTGTGGGATCAATGAGACGACATTGCCTTCCACGCGGACATTATCGGTCGTCGGAATGATGCGATCTGCCACAATCGCTGTACCAATGGACACCATAGTGAGTGCCAATAATGCATTGGTTGTGCGCTTGACCTTATTAACAGGTTGCGGCGTCTGGCTTACTTGGTTTTCTGCTGCTGTCTCTGACATATTCACACTCACTGATGGTAGAAGAGAACGGTCAGAGTTTATGAATGACGCAACATAAGGCGCGAATTAAACTGAGACCGATTGGCTTGAGTGTGAAAATACAGTGTGTGAGTAACTAAAAATTGCCATTACACGACATTTGCTAATTTGAATAATCGCTTGGTTGAGCAGAGGAGCGTAGATGCTCAGGCGAGATAAGGGTGGGGCAGATATAAAAAGAGCCTCTCTTTGGAGAAGCTCTTCAGTGTGGACTAAGTAACCGGGCAATTGGATTGGTTCGTCTCTTAGTTACTGTACATTTTTTCAAAGTTCTTTGGGTTCCAGCCAATCATGACTCGATCACCAATCTTCAGTACAGGCACAGAACGAGCACCTAGAGCATCGAGCTCTTTGCGACCGCGTTGCATCTTAGCGTTGCACAGACGGTAGTTAATATTTTTCGAATCAAGATAACGTTGAGCATCTTTGCAGTGCGGGCATTTGTCTTTGACGTAAAGAACGACACGTTTCATCCAATTTCTCTCCATTATCGTCGGGAGGCGAAGTTTAGCGAGGTTTCAAGGGAAAGAAAAGCTTGGTGAACGACTAAGTAAAGTAGGATTAACGGGAGGAAGAGCTTAGACATCAGAGAGATTGAGGATAAAAAAATCCCCTCCGTAGGGAGGGGGAATAATAAAGCATTATGTAGTTCAAGACTAAAGACGAGCACCATGAAAGTGCTACGAGAGAGATAGTATGTAAGTTTATAGGCATGTTATATAGCACTTCATATTAATTTGTATAAAGAATGCATACTGTGTTTAATAATGTCATAAATGAAAAATGCTATTTTATTTTTCCTTGATAAAAATGAGATTAAATAGCCTACAATTCACTAGTTTAGAAGTTTTATTAGCATGAATGTAAAACATAAAACAAGAAAGCTATTCTAGCTAAAATATTCATTATGAAATTATCAATCAACCAAAGGATATGATGTTTAATGAATCAAAACTAGCGATAAGACCATGCCGAAAGATAAGATAACCCGCGCGGAGCAGTTTATTATTAAAGCAAAAGAGAAATATGGAGATTTATACGATTACTCAAAAGTCGATTACCTCAACCAAAACACCTATGTGCAGATCATTTGTCTTGTACATGGCTCTTTCTACACATCCCCTAAAAACTTCCTAGCTGCCAACAAAAAAGTAGGGTGTCCCGTTTGCAACCGTCAAAGCCGACAGAGCAAATTGAGTCAAAAACAGGTTCCTAAAGCCGCGTCAACAAAAGGATGTAACACCAACAACTTCAATGTGTGTGGGAGTGCCAGTAAGCATAAACACTTACTGTGTGAAGTGTTTCGATAACAAGCTATTCCAAAACAATCACCAGTCTACCCAGTAGATCGAACGACTTGTCTCTATCTTCTATCTATCTCTACTGAACTTCAGAACATCATCCGATTGTGCATTGGGTGATGTCCAACGCTCTCTGATTTTAACCACTTAGTCGTCACCCTCTGACTCAGCAGAATCTTGTTAACTCGCAAAATTTCTGTCCTTTTTGATGCTAAATAAAAAGAAGGTTCTTCCTATTGTTTCTGCAATCGATTTTATTTTTTTTGATAGAGCATGACGTTGTCATATATATGGGGCGAATATAGAAAATAAGTAATAATCACTTTGCCATAGGCAGTTATTTATATTGATTGTTTGAAATGCTCAATAAATTACTTCGAGTGATTTGCAAAATACACACATCTGGTCACGGCGGAGTGAGGAAACATATCCAACTGATTCAGATTAACTTACTTACATTGTGTATTTATATTTCCTAAGGAAGACAAAAATGAACAACTTCAAAAAAGCAGCACTAACTTCTCTAGTTTTGGCAGGTATGGCTATGGGTAGTGCACAAGCGGCAGATCCAACTGCAGTGGTTGTATGGACAGGTAAAGTTCCTGCAATCAACGCAGGTGACACACTACTTATTACTGGTCTTGGTGGTGATTTGAGCCCTGTAACAGGTACTCTTGCTCCAAATGTTGACGGTACATTCGTATCTCCAGCTCTTCTACTTGAATCACACACTAACGATGGTACTGCAGAAGCGCCTGTAGTTGGTGCTCTAAAAGCTGCGACTTGGACTCTAAAAGCAGCTGAAATCGCATACGCGGGCTCTCCACAACTTGACCAAGTTGCTGAAGTTAAGATTAACGGTGAAGTCGTTGCTTTAAACGCGGCACTAACTGGTACTACTGACTCAATTGGCGTGACTATCTCTCAAACCGCAGTACTTGCAGCAGACGTTAGTGGTCAAGATGTTCAAGCGTCAGTAACGCTACTTGCATCGGCAATCTAATAAGCCTTCTCTATAAGGTTTTATAGTTAGGGCTTGCGTCAGGCAAGCCCTATTAATTTAAGCTAGTGAATCGATATGAAAAAAACAACAGTAATGTTACTTGGATTTATGTTCATTAGCATGAATGTGAGTGCTTTAGAAAAAACACTAAGAGTAACAACAAACATAGATATTAGTAACCTTTATACCGATGCGATTACCAAGGTCGAATTCGAGCCTGCGTCATTACAACTTGATATTCAAGACGATAGATCAGGGTTCAAGAACGAAGTTACAACGATGAAAGTATCAACCGATATACCAATGAATACTTCGAGCGTCGGGTATACCTCTGAACTATTAAGAAATACAACAAGTTGTACTGATTATTTTGGCGAGGTGAATCCCCAAGAGAATTTTACCTCTGTCTATTTTGATGGCGATTTGATTGCGATAGGTGAGAAGGCTTTGTTGGAAGACTTTAAGACTGATGATGGTACTTATAAATATAGCGAACACAGTATCGAATTAAAATTTATCCCTTTTTCTGAAGCCATATCAACAGGTCCTTTGAAAGAATGCAGTGGTGAAGTCGAGTTTAGAGTTGGAGTAGATATATGAACAACAAATTTAAGTATGCAAGCATTTCTTTCGCTATAGCATGCCAACTTTACTCAAATAATATTTTTGCTGCAGGTGTTCCTGATGGCTTTGAAGATCATTTCAAGTTACAAGAGACGTTTGTTAAATTCCGAAACCTCGATGGCTCTTTTTCTGAGCCTGTACCTGTGTTGAGCTCATTTCAAACATTAAAAATTGATGAAAATAATCAAGACTCTTTAGATAAGATCGAAAAGTACCTCAACGATAACAATATTAAAGCCGATTATCACCAGCAAATCATCTCAGTCTTAATTCAAGGAATAGAAGATAAGTCACAGTGCATTGGCAAAATTGAAAACTGTGAGATTTTCCCGGAAACCTTCGAAATTGTTCAAAACTATAACGACCAAGAAGTGTATTTGTTTGTTTCTCCGAGCATTCTCGAACTCTATAATTCAAACAAAAACCGCAGATATCATGAGCCCAAAAGTAATAGCAATGGTCTGATCAATTCTTTCGATTTGTATGTTAGTACCTATCATGAAAGGGATTCAGTTGTATCACTCAATGATGAAGTGACACTTGGTCTCCCTTATGGTTATTTAAGAAGCGATTTCAATTTAACCAATAGTGAAAATGGCTCAGAGCTGTACGAAGCGGCATATCATT
The DNA here is from genome assembly GCF_002021755.1 of Vibrio owensii. Lineage (NCBI taxonomy): Bacteria > Pseudomonadati > Pseudomonadota > Gammaproteobacteria > Vibrionales > Vibrionaceae > Vibrio > Vibrio owensii. Next base: position 285,522 of record NZ_CP019959.1, on the reverse strand, counting down.
TGGACGTGGACGCCTACGCTTTCAAAGCAGGACATTTTGAGTATGACCCAACCGTAAACTCCACAGATTACTTAAACAATACTGCTCGTTTGTCACAAAATTCGGTGACTTTTGCCACTTCAGAAAAGCTCTTAGTAGGCGGCAAGAACAGCAATAAAGTGTTGAGTTTCTATGTTCCTTCGAGTGGTCTTGTACAAGTCTTTCGTGGTGAGCGAATAATCTATCAAGCGAATGTGCCAGAAGGCCAAAATTCAATCTCTTACAGTGAATTACCATCCGGACGATATGAGGCAAGAGTTGAAGTTTCTAATAATGGACAAGTGGTAAACACACAGACATTCCAAGTCTACAACAGTACAAATGACACGCTTACTGAAGGAAGTGTGGACTACGCCCTCAGTGCAGGTTTGTTCGCGGAAAGCTACTACGACTATGAAGAGAGTGGTGTCACAGACGTTAAAGACGATGCCTATGGTCGAGGGCTTATCAACTACCAAGTATTGCCATCACTCCAATTAGGGGCTGGGGCTCTGGTTACGGATACTGGAAACATGTATAGCCTAGGGGCTAACTACTATCTGCTTAACACCGGGATGGTATTGGAAGGTGTTCACAGTCAGTTTGATGACGCAGCGCACAGTAACGTCAACCTCGGTTTGCCTTGGTTTAATGTGTCATACGAATCGTTAGATAACGACAAAGGTGACCCAGTTGCCTCACATATGTATGGCTATATTGATTACTCTCGGTGGTCGGTCAACTCGAGTTATAACTTTGGGCAAGGCCGCTCCATTTACGCGATCTATACCCGCAGTGATGAGACATTACTCAATAATCAGATCGGTGGCGGAGGTCTTGAGCGAGAAACCAACCTTGTTTCTGTTGGTTACAGTGCGCCGGCAATTTTAGATTCTCGTTTGAACCTAAACTTTGACTACTCCGACGTCGATGAGAGCAAGAACATTAGCGTACTGTGGACTATTCCTCTCTCAGACTCAATGGACGCTATCGCGAGTATTTCGTCTGATACTGACACGCTAAACCAATTACGAACGTCAGTAAGAAAAAGCAACTTATTAGACTCTGATTCAGTGAATACGGCTTTAGAGGTTGGCAACACTTATAACCGTGACATCGAAGATATGTATCAAGACGCTACGTTGAGTGCTGATGGCTACAACGATTATGCACGAATGAACGCATTGGCTTATGTCTCTTCGCAAGACAGCACTCGCGGTATTAACGCTGGCTTATCGAGTACACAGATTGTCACGACGGAAGGCGTTCATATAACCAAAGATCGTTCGGAAGCTTATACCTTGGTCAATATCCAAGATATTCGCAACACCGAAAATGATGAAGAGATAATAGAAAAAGGTTATCTAACGCTCGCTCGAGATGGCAAAACCAACAGTAAGTTTATTGTATATGACGATGACCAAATTGTTCCTTTGCGAAGTTACCATGAATACGATGCTAACTTTGATTCCCAAAGTGTCAATTTGTACAACTCAGGTGAAAGTAAGAAAAAAGTCTACACCCACCCGGGTACGGTTTCTTACCTATCTCCTAAGATCAGTCGCGTCGTTTCATTTGTAAGTGCGTTCAACAACATTTCTGATGAACCTATTACTGACGTCCAATGTGAGGGCATAGGATGTTTGGAAGTCAATGAACTGGCTGATGGTGTTTATCGAGTAACGGTTCTGGAAGGGTTGGATTTTGAACTGACCTCGGAACAAAACGAATGCTTACTACCTTATGAGTTTACATCAACGACTCAATTGAACTTTGGACAGAATTACTGCTTGCCAATTGCAGACGGTAATGAAGTTCAACAGATTGAGATTGATGAAGAGTTGTTTAGTGCCATTTTTCTAGGTTCCTATGAGGAGTCTGAACAATTAAATGATTCAGTTAAGAAGCTTAAGTCATTGGGATATCGAGTTATTCAAAAAGACATCGGCTCTTTGAAGGCCGTTTATATTGCCCATAAAGCGCCGAATATGGCCGATATGTTAGCAAGCCATGAAAAAGAAATTGAAACGATCAAACTATTAGCAAAGCGTTTGTATAAAACTAATTCAATCAGTTACCCAGTTGCGAAAGTAAATTAAGGCATGTCATGAAATTAAAGAATATTACCTTACCATTGTTGAGTTTAGCTTTTACTGTTTTTTCTGTTCCATCACAAGCATTCAAGGTGGATAAAATGGTGATTGTTGGTGACGAAAGAGGTAATGGAATAATTACCCTGAGTAACGATCAAGATGTTCCACTGTTTATTAATACGGAAATCGATGAAGTTAATATTAATAATGGGGTGGATATTGATAAGGTCAATTACTCGAGAGACAACTTAGAAGATTGGAAGATCTCGTTAACTTATCAAAAGTTGGTGCTTAAACCTGGTGAAACGAAAGACATCGGTATTCGAAGCCTTTGTCACAATACAACTTGTGATAACTCAAAGGACTTAATGTTTATGTTGTCGTTCATTCCAAGTAAATATCAAGAAGGTGAAAGACAAACTTCTGGTGTTGATATCAACTATGGTTTCGCACCCGTTTATATCATTCCGACGACTGCTCCTCAGCTTAATTATGAAATCTTAAACAAAGGGGAAACGTTAGAAGTTAAGAACGACAGTAATACGATGATCAATATCTTCATAGATAGTTGTGACTCTCAAGTGACTGCTCAGTGTCGACAAAAGCTCACCGTTTTAGCTGGTCGCGAGAAAACCTTTAACTTGTTGGATACCATTCAGCGCGATGCGTTAAATATCATAGTCAACTCTCACGATGGTAGCTATTCCAAAGCTGAAATCATTAGACGGAGTAATTAAAAATGCACAAGGTGTTTCATCATTTCATAGCAACGAGTGCGTTGTTACTGTCTAGTTATTCTCATGGCGCTTTTTACGTCAATGCTGAAGTGAAATCGGATGGTATAAAATGGGACAACGTCACTTATGGTAAAGGCGATAACAAGGTGCCAAGTAAATGGGGAGTACCACCCGCTTTGCGCTCAGTGCTTTCTTGGTCTGCCGGCTCTTTCCCCGTTGTCCCGCAAAGTTCGATTACCTTGAGAGGGGGGCTGAATGTAGAAACCACAGATAGCATTCCTATCACGATTACAGGTATTCAGTACAACACGACAGGTATTAACTTGACTGAGAGTACGAATTCGATTGGCGGCGGGTGTACGCGAGATGAAGTAGCATTGCCACTCATTACGCTAGAGAGCACAGGTGCTGGATGTATTTCCTCAACGAAACTGTCTCCTGCGACACCTACATCGCCGTTTCTCTTGTTTCGTCCGATGTTTCAAATCGATGATATGGCGATCGTAAACGCCTTATATGGCAAGTCTGAAGGCAGTTATTCAGCATCAGCACCAATCATGATTCGCTATTACTACGAAAACACCAGTGGCATTTCGACATTCCGAAACATAAACGATGTGATCATTTTTAACTTCGATTACGACCCTGTAGAAATCACAGGTCTGGAAGTCAGAAGCGGGGACGGCATCATGACGCCAAACTACAACAGTACTGATCGTCGTGTGACTTCTGAAACTAATTACCGACTTGAGGCTATAGGCTTTTTCCATGATGGCATTGTGTTAACCATGCCGTCGCAAGACTACCAGATGGTGAACAGTACTTCTCCCGACGTCACCATTCCTTATAGCGTTGTGTGCAATGAATGCAGTGCGACCAAATTGGTTGATGATGGTGTTTTGCTTGAACAAGTCACGACGATTGGCGAGGGGAGTGGTATTCAAAAAAGCATTACTTTCAATCTGAAGTTCGATTACGACGTTGATGGTGAAACCTTAGTGTCCGGCGATTACGCCGATACAGTAACGATTATGGTAGGGCCGGGTATATAAGATGAAACAGTATTATTTATTAGCGTTAATGGCATCTGCGGCTCCCATATCTAACGCGCAAACCGTGGAGGTTGCCACGCCATATTATGTCAAAGGTGGACTAAACGCCTCTGTTTTAGATGACAGAAAAAAAGATGGTGAAGGGTTCGGTTTTGAAGCGATGGCAGGCTTCACCTATAAAAATGATATTTTTCTTGAGGCCGGATACCAAAACTTCGACTGGCGACGAGATGATGGTCTTGAACTTGATGCACTCTCGATTAAAGCGAATTGGCTGATGCCAGTCAGTGATTTTGCTTCGATTTACGCAGGTCCTGGCTTTGCATTTATTGAAAGCGAAGTAAGCCCATCAGCACAGCTGGGAATTCAATATCAATTATCAACCAATTGGTATGCGGATGTGAGTTATCAAGGTGTCTTCAATATTGATGAACTGGATGATGATCTTTATTCATTCAATTTTTCATTCTTATATCGTTTCTCTGAGGCACAGCCTGTGGTGTATGAGCCAGTTAGTCCGCCTGAAGAACCTATCATAGAGGAGCCTATCGAAGTTGTACCAGAACAGAAAGAGTGCCGCTTAGAAAGTTATCCTTACCAATTGGTTAAAGGAGATTACTTATTGAAAATCGCGCGTATTAATAACTTAACGCTGCGGGACATCGTGGAACTCAACCCTCAATTAAATGGGCGAAACTTGGATCTTGTTTATCCGGGAGAAGTCATTAACTACCCAAGAGCTGTTTGTGAATAAAGACAAAAGGCACTGTAACCACAGTGCTTTTTTTAACCCTATTTAACACCTCAGTCTTATTCTCAACGGCTAGCTAAACCTTGATAACAAAAGCATTGCGCTCGAAGCAAACTCTATTGGCACTTGAATAGGCAACGATGAAAAAGTGCCCTATGTCTCTATGGCTGAAATATTTACCATAGCAAAATTCAATAAATGATAGGAAAGATGTCTATGCACCATAACCTTTACAAAAGGAAGTTCCCATACGCCGTGGTAGCGATGGCTATTGCCCTTGCCGGCTGTAATGGCGAAGGTGACAATGCAAAAGATACTGGTTCACCAGAAAGTACCGTACCAGCGACAATCGTTGCTCAAAACGCGACTTTTATTACTCAGCATGATGCGAACTACAAAGTGGATCTGTCAGATAAAGTCTCGGTAAGCGACGGCAAGAGCTTTAGACTTGTTGAGGTAACTTCACTAACGCAAGATGCAGAATGTTACCCACTTGAGCAAACTGAACAAGCGTTTACTATTGCGGCAGACACTTCGAAATCTTGTACATATGAATATAAAGTAGAAGTTGTTGATGCCCCTAGTACTGCTCAGGCAAGCATGAGCTCTGTCTTTGCTGCCAGTGCGGATTCGACTCCGACTGATATCGCAATAACGCGCGTAGCAGTGACGAGCGCAGAAGCGACCGCGACCTCGGAAGTTGAATGGCCAGCGATCAGTGCTGTTACCTTTGTTGAAACAGAGGTAACGGTGGATATTAAAGACGAACTACTTTTTCAAGCGGCTATCAGCGTTCCTTCCGGTTTTAAGCTGAGTGAAGAAATTTCTTTACCTTATGCGTTTCCTGGCGCACCAATTACTGCGACAGTGAACTCGCTCAGAAACACCATTACTTACACGCCGTTCTTTGGCTTTGAGGGTATTGAACGTATCTTGTTCAGTTATATCAACGAATCAACAGGCGAGGTTTATCTCGGCACGTTAGATATCGCTGTTGCTTTTGATCCAAACCTGGGGCTTCAAGTTGAAAAGGGTGGCACTGTAGACAAAGTCAAAGTTGGAGAAAAGACGACGATTGATATCGCTCCCTTTGTGACTTCATTGGATGATGACCGATTCCAGTTGATACATGTCGATTCCTTTAATGCTGCCACTGCACCTCTAAACCCTGGCTTTTTAGGAAATACACAACTTACGTTTGAAACATCTGTCGTAGGTTATCATTATGTGTCTTTTGCAGTATCAGACAACAATGGTGCCTATGGATACGGTTTGGTCGAAGTTCCAGTGTATGACCCGAATAAAGCAGCTCAATGGAGTGGTATCCATAGTCAAGCGCAGTTCTTCACAGCGCCACTGACGACTTCAGAAGCACTGATGGAACAGATTGAGTACAGCGGCTCCTTCGTTGATGGCACATTTACACCTGAGTTATCTCTCGCTCTATTTAACTCAAGCAGTTCGCAAAGTTTTTGTACGAGTAATGCTTCTGGCCGCCTACCAACGTCTACAGAACTTAACGTCTTAAGTGCTGAAGATGTAGAAACATCGAATAACTGGCCTGTGTCACAGCAGTACATTGCGAATGATGCTGGTGTGTTCAAGACGGTAGATATGAAAACGGGCCTAGCGTCAGATTATGTCGATGGCAATTACCTTGTGACTTGTGTTCAGGATGAGCCGACACCTTTTTAATTTGGCTTAACTTAAAACAGAAACTAAAAGAGGGCATCATAAAGATGCCCTTTTTGCATTTACGGGTTAGGTCAGAAATCATGGATTAGAGGTGAAATGGAGTACGAGTTTAAACAGCAGTGTTGGACTCAATGCTGATTCCCCTCAAATGTCTGACTCTTGTTAGAAGGTGACTTTGATTTTGGTTTGACGGTAGTACATCGCAACGTTCAAGCTATAGCCATGGCGCTGGATCGTTGAGATTTCCCAGAAATCCCCGACGAGATGCAGTTTTTTGCGTAAAGACATGATGGTCATTGGTAAAGAATTACTACCGACGTAGCTATCTGGCCAGCCGATTCGAAAAAGGTGTTCTTTGGAGAGATGTTTTCCGCAGTTGGAAGCAAGCTCTTTAAGCACTAAAAATTCACTGCGGGTCAAGGTTAGGCTAAATGGTTCCGTTTTCTTTTTATGACGTTTTTCTATTACGAGTGCGAGAGAACCAGCATGGAACTCGATATTGATCGGCATAGTAGTGACTAAAAGTTAAGAAATAACTCCAATCATCTATCTAAATACGGCCTCAGTTAAGGGCTGTTTTAATTTGCTGTACTCTGAAAGTGCTTATAGGCTTGTTCTAAAAGTAGGAAAGCGAATAACAGCCACTCAAGACGATTGAAGTGGCTGTTTTCAAATTCACATGTCAAAACTTACTATTTTTTGATCTTCATTTCTTTTTTCTGCATTGGACTGAGTTTCAATTTTGAACTCCGATTTGCATTTCTCATCGAGAGATTCAAAGTCGATCTGATTGCTGATTGGACGAGAAGAGCAGTCGAGACTAGGCACAACGCCGAACCACTTTACTGTCACATTTGCAGCTGAAGCACTGAAGGAAATAAAAGCCAAAACACTGAACATTGAAATAACAAAATAACGCATAGTAGGCACCTTTAGTTGTTAGGTTGGTTGGTATGCCTATTAGTATGCTGCTCATTTCCGAATTTTGTAAAATAAAAAGTTATAAATGCCATAGTGAGAGTTTGGCCATATTTTAGCTATAAAGTACATCGTCAACAAAAACGATTGCTTATTTCGGTGTGGGTTATTTATATCATTGTTTTTATTGGATATTTATTGCTACTTTCTTATGTTGTTGAATGTCAGGTTTGTGTCAGGTCATTAGCATCTTAGCTATGTGCTACATACAAATGCTATATGAAACATCGGTCAAATTAGGCACTGTACGCGCATTTGCACTTGTAAAGTAAGGTGAATTGCATTGATCAAATATCGAATAGATGAAGCGTTGTTTCAGAAAAGCACTGGTGCGGAGTTTACATCGAATAAAGGAATTCATTTTAGAAGACTGGCAGTCAGTGGATTAAAAGCACTCCACGCAGATGTAGTAGAACAAAGCTACAGCAATAAGACTTTAGCTCACCGATTAAAAGGTATTGTGTCTGCTTGTGGGCTCAATGATGTGGCCTCTGTATGTCAAAAACTTGAATTATATGATGGTGTACTTAATGAAAAGCGCACAAGAACAATAATCTCTGATATGGCACTGAACTCGATTTGTTCTTTAAGTATTTAATGGAACAGCCCATGTCTTTCAGAAATAAGATACTGATCATCAACGCAACTCTTTTTCTCGTTTTCGTTGGCATTTTTGTCTACGGGACAATTCAGTATGTTAAGGGGAGTTACAATAACCAGTTAGACAGTATTAAAGAGGGTATCATCGGTCAAAATACGAAATTACTACAAACGTTTGTTCAAAGCCAAGATGCCTTATTAGAAGAGAAAGCTGATTTTATTTTGGAGGAGGTGAAGTATCTATCTTTGGTTTTTGAATCTTCATGTGTACGAGGGTATCCAACACTTGATCATATAGGGGAGAGCCTGCAATGCATCAACGATACCGCGACAGATTATATTAAAAGTATCGCATTTGTCGATATTTCTAAGAATATTCAAATTTCTTTGGCCGAAAATGGTTCAACATCAATACTCAGATATGATTCTAAGCACACGCCGCTGTGGGCGAGCGACAATGCTTTTAAATACAAAGTAGTACGAGATAATATTGCGAATAACTTTTATATACTGCAACCGACGAAAGGGTTTCCAAACGTATTATTAAAGTTTGAACTCGATTTGAAAATTTTTTCACGTTCGTTGTCTTTTGATGGTTTAGATAACAATCAGTATCGCTTTCTATTATTGGATGGTGAAGGCAATTTTATTGCATCGAACTTACAGCAGAGTTTTCGCCGCTTATTAAACACAAAGATTGTGGTTGACGATCATTACGACACGTTACGCGATTACATTCAAAGTATGAAATCTGGCTCGTTTACCGTGAAAGCAAAGGATGACGTTTACAACATTATCCATCGTCAGAATCAGACCATGAAGTGGCGAGTAATATTAGTGACGCCGGAGTCTTATCTCCATTCTAGTTATGTCTCGACAAGAGAGTTGTTGCTTTACTCTGATAATCGATTAGTAGAAAAGATTCTGTTTTCTTCTCTTGCATTATTCATACTATTTCTCGTTCTTATTTATTTTACTGTAATGAAAACATTCCGCCCAGTGAATGATCTAATAAAACAAGCGAACTACTTAAAAGATAAAGACTTCACTAATGCTGCGAATATTGTTTATCACAACGGGGACGAGATCGAAGTGCTGTCTCAAGCTTATAGCGAAGCAGGAAGAACGATCAAGCTGCTCGTAGAAGGGCTGGAAGGGGAAGTAAAACTGCGTACCGAACAGTATGAAAAGGCTGCGAAAGAGGCTCTTGATGCGACGAAGAAAAAGTCAACGTTACTCTCTAATGTCTCACACGAAATTCGAACGCCTCTCAATGCCATCATTGGCTATTTACATATGCTGAAAATAGAAAAATGCGGCACGTATTGCAGTCATGAGCTTGAGGGAATAAGCACGGCGAGCAACACGATATTAGATATTGTAAATGACCTTTTAGATTTTGAACGACTTGATTCCGTCAACTACAAGCTTCACCCGAAACATGTGGCAATAAATAAGATTGCACGAGATCTAGAAAAAACATTTCATCCTCTCGCAAAACAAAAGGGACTCAAACTCAACATTGTTAAAGAGGGGATTGGAGGGGCACATCAGCTATTTATTGACGAGTTGCGATTTCAGCAGGCATTGTCGAACATTATTACGAATGCTATTAAGTTTACTGACATCGGAGAGATCGAAATTAGTATTTCAATGGATTCGTTTGACGGCCAGAGAATGGTGGTTTTTGCTGTTCGTGATACTGGTAGAGGAATTAGGCAAGAGGATCTTGAGACGATATTTAATAGCTTTGAACAAGCAAATCAAGAAGATAAACAGTTCGGGTTCGGGTTAGGTTTAGCAATCACTAAGGCTATCATAAATCTGATGGGTGGTGTGTTAGCAGTGGAGAGTAAAATAGAACAAGGAAGCATATTTAAAATTGCGCTTCCAATCTCTATGCTAACTCATAACGTACTTTTAGCATCTGAAGAAGATGAAGGAAGTGCCGACGATGAAAATATTGAAATGCAGAGCTTTGAAGGTATTAAAGCGCTGGTGGTTGACGATGTTGAGTTCAACCGTGAAATATTACAGTACCACCTAAATTTGCTTGGGATTGAATGCGTGACGGCGATAGATGGAGTCGATGCGCTCAATAAATTAGAGAACGAAGTAGTGGATGTGATTTTAACGGATGTCTCTATGCCAAATATGGGTGGTGTCGAACTCGCAAACAGAAGTAAAAATATTGCCCCAACGTTACCTATTATTGCCGTCACAGCAAGAGCAACCGTTCAAGAGGAAGAAAAAATGAGTCACTATTTTGATAATTATATTACGAAACCTGTCAACGAAATTGATCTGATGACGGCATTGTCCCTGACTTTACATAAATAAATGCCCATCGTTTTCCTGGCGTAGGACCGGAGGAAAACGCTTGTAATTACTCGTGTTGTTGCACTAGTTGAGCACATGAAAAAAAACAGTTTGAAAAGTGCTCTTATGTTCATAGCTAGTCATACAACAAAATTTAATCTTAGTTGATAAAGCAATAGATAAGTAGTCGCCTATGTTCGGAGAAATCATTCGCTCATTTAGAAAGCAGAGTGGCCTATCGCAATTGGATTTTGTTAACGCACTACAAAAAAGTAGCAGTAACTTTGACAATTTAGATGTCGTCACATTGAGTCGATGGGAAAGGGGAGCAACAAAACCGCACTTAAACAGGCAAAACGAGATTTTAGACATGTTGGGTGTCGATATCTTTGACGTGTGGTCGGCCGTCAATGACGTCAACAACTTGCCTGACTATACCAACAGAATAAACAACCACGGTTACTTTAATGAACGTGGTGTCGACGAAGTCGAGCTGATCGTACTCAACGCGACAAACCTAGACAGACTGGGCGAGGTGTTAAACCTTGTTGATGCGATCTTTGAATACGAAGAAAACGCAGTGTTAAAAGCGATGGAGTCTCAAGGATTAACACGAGAATCCATTGTCATGAAGATAATCAATCAATATGGAGGTGAGCTTACGATTGCAGTTAAGCATGGTCAAATATTGGGGCACTTGTTCTCAGTCAGTTACAGTCTTGCCACTGATTTTTTAGGTGAGGATATGTTGTTTCATGACAAGAATGTGCACTTTATTTTGTCATTTAACTGCTCACACATTGCTTCTCTGGTCGAGACATTAAGCCGAGAAGTCTATCGCTATATCCATAGTTTGGATCCAAATACAGAGCTGGTTTTGTATGTGAACAATCCAGTTATATTCAATCTGTTTTTCTCTTTGAGTTTCGAGTATCGAAGTGTATCGAGACAAGATGTGGTGTTCAAACTGATGAATATTGACATCAAGACTCTGAAATCTCAGAGGGTTTGGATGAACCTACTATCTCAATATAAGGATAAGCATGATGTATAAATCAGTACTTGTTGTTGATGACGTAGAGTTATCGCGAGAAATTATTAAAAGTGCGGTTTTGGCTGCGAGTGATTGTGCAAAGATCACCTGTGTCGAAAACGCTTATTCAGCGATCAATAAAATACGCAGTAAGAAGTTTGATTTGGTCATTATGGACATCATGATGCCAAATGGAGACGGCTTTGAATTGTTGAGCATGATTTCACAGCTGGCGATCTCGACGAAAATCATCGTTATTTCGTCACTTGATAGCGCAGTTATCGATTCAATGCCGCAAATTGGAAAACTGTATGATCTTAATATCTTCAAAGCGTTAGAAAAGCCAATTAACTCCAAGAACGTCACTGATCTTGTCACGGAGGTTTTTGCCCAAGACGATGAGCAGCGAGAAACGGTTCATCGATACGCCCATGATGTGAACATTTTTGACTTTCCGATTGGTGCTTATTATCAACCCCAGGTATCAACGGTTAGCAACGATATCATTGGCGTGGATATCAGTGGTAACTGGTTCAATAATGACGATGGACTGTTGTTGTCGACACACCTTCTGCCAGAAATTGGTACATTGACGAGTAAAAAACTCTTTAACCAGATCGTTATTGGAAGGTTCCTTCAAGACTACAAGGCGTATTTTAAGGAACTAGCCAACCGGCTGTTTTTTACCCTTCATATTCACAGTGACTTCATTGACGATAGCTTCATTTACGGTTGCTTGATGGAGTTGGTTAAGTTTAATCCAAACCATCATTTTAGCCTGTATGTGGAGAGTGATGATGTACTTGAAGCCGATAGCTCGACGCGTATTCACCAGCTAGATGCACTGTTGGACAATGGTGTTAGCTTGATTCTGGGCTCGGATAAGCTAACAGCGGAGCGTGTTATTTCAGCCTCGAAATTGCCTGTACGCGAACTAAAATTAGCCGGTCATAACGATCCTACATTCAGTGCGAATGATAATGCTGATTTACTGCTGAGTATTTCTAACGCGTCTAAGCAAAGTAACCTCAGTGTGATGCTCGATGGAATAGAAGATGCTGCACTAAGTCAGTTGGCGGCTTCCAATGGTTTGACAAAGCAACAAGGCATTTTATTTGGTGGGCCTGTCAATGCGGAAACACTCACCAAGACACTAATAAAACAGAATAGGGGCATACCTGAAGGGGAGGTTTAATCACCGAGCAAACTATGGCTTCGCTTTCCCGAGCCTTAATTTTCAATCAACACCAATCGTTTTCTTGGTTTGATTCTTCCCAAAGTTGATCCTCCGAGAAAAGTGTCTCACAGTGGCAATGGCATTACTTACTTCAAGCCCTCCACGTTTATTTGGTAGACACTTTTCTCTCAAACCCTTGCACTTCACCTTCTATTGAATGCAAAGAACTCTACCTAAACAAACCGAGCTTTTTCAATAGGTTTCATTCTGAAATGCTCTATTTTCCTGACGCTTAATTCAATCAAAATAAGAATGACTTTAGTGTTAGCTCAAAAGGAGTTGTTATGAAACAAAACGATCGAAGAGGCTTTATTAAATCGTTTACCGCAACATCAGTCGCGGTTGGTCTAGGTGTTGCTTCAGCACCTTCAAAAGCCTTTTTCTTCAAAAAGAAAGAAGACACGGACCTAGATGTAGTGAAGGGCTCCCCTATATTAGAAAAGTATTTGCCCGAGCTTTTTGAGCGTCCGCCTCAGCTAAAACACCACACGCCAGTGCTGATTATTGGTAGTGGTTTTGGCGGAGCAGTCAGTGCGTATCGACTTGGCAAAGCCGGTATCAAAACTTCGGTGATTGAACGAGGTAACCGTTGGCCAGTAGACACTAAGCGTGCCGTGTTTGCTCACGATATGATTGCGGACAAGCGCATGTTTTGGCAACGAGATAAAACGACATTTCCTGCGCTGACATTCGATCTACCATTCCTGCAAACAATCACTCCTCGAAATATCGAAAAATTTGGCGGGGTGTTGGATATTGTTGATAGACCGGGAGAAAACAATATCGATGGCTCTGATTTGCTACTCGGTACTGCAGTTGGCGGTGGCTCAGTCATTTACACAGGCGTGATGGTCATTCCCAAAGAGGAGCACTTCAACAAACTGTACCCTCAAGAGCTGTCATACAAAGAGATGGTAGAGACATATTATCCTCGTGTTCAATCTGTACTGAAACACAGTGAAATGCCCGATGACATTTTTGCTAGTCTGCCTTTCAAGCACTGCCGTGATTGGAATAAAGAAGTGAAAAAAGCGGGTTACCAGCCTTATAAAATCGAAGGCAATTGGAACTGGGATGTGGTTCGCAAAGAGCTAAAGGGGCAGAGCCTTCCTTCGTCGACCATCGGCCTGACTAACTTCGGTAATAGCAACGGTTGTAAGAACGATCTTGGTCAAAACTACATTCCTTTGGCTGAGGCGACAGGGAATGTGACAATCCACCATAATCACGATGTGCGTAACATCCGCATGAATGGTGATATTTACGAGTTAGATGTGACGGAGATCGATGCGTATGGCAATGTTGTACATGAACAAACCGTGACATGCGATAAGCTGATCATTTCTGCGGGTTCTTACCATACAACACGTATGTTGGTTCGTGCGAAAGGTCGAGGTGACTTACCTGATCTCAACCAATATGTGGGGCAAAACTGGGGAGATAACGGGAATCGAATGGGCTTCCGACAATCGCCATTTGGTCTTCCGTCTGGCGTTGCTCAAGGTTCGCCATCACCAACGGCCATTTACGTTGATGAAGATGGTAGAAGTCCGATAGCCGCTGAAAACTGGGCGAATGCGGGTATTGCAGACGTTGGTATTTCGATGATGCTGTCAGTGACTGCAGACTTCAAAAACCGTGGTAGCTTTAGTTACGATCCATCAATCGATGATGCAAAGCTCTATTATCCGAAAGCGTTGGAAAAAGATGCGACAGATGCACTCCGAGCGATCAATAACCGTGTGGCAAAAGCCAATTGGCAACGCATCGGGGCACAAGGTTTCTCTGATGTGATCTTTACTGGTGCACATCCGGTTGGTGGTATGGAGCTTGGTAAGGCGACGGACATGTACGGTCGTGTCCATGGTTATGAGGGTTTGTACGTGATCGATGGTGCGCTCATTCCTGGCAACAATGGTTGTGCTAACCCTGCACTGACTATTGCAGCACTGGCGGAACGAAGTATCGAAACGATTATTGCTGAAGACCTCGCGTAGCTTACGCTGAACAACCAAAGGCCTGATAGATTCGGGCCTTTTTTACGAGTGTGAGTTTTTAACGTAAGTACTATCGTTTGAGTGTTTACGCAACGGAGGGCCAAGCCGCTGCCATCAATGCAGATGCTGGATGAATCGACAGGCTAAAAGGAGAGGGCAAGATAAAGCCACCTACACAGTAAGTGGCTTTACGGTTAGTTAGTTGTTGCTCATTAACCAAAAGAGAATGATTTAAAGCAACCTTGAATCCAAGCTTTACTGTCACCCTGAATATTGTAAGTTTTGTTCTTGCCACTGCCATGTGGGTAGAACTTAAAGCTTAGGCCACCTAGGTTATTGAACTTCACAGATGGTGTTGTACCACCAACGACTTTTTCAATCTTTAAACCAGATATGGATGATTCAAGCAATTGAATGCTGTCTATTCCTTTGCCCGGATCGTAATTTCCATTCATAAAGAGTTTGAAGTAGAAGTCGTGTGCGTTGTATGCGGAGCGGCCTACAAATTCGATCGTCATCGCTTTTGGACCATGACCTGTATTGTTGGCAATTGGTAAGCCTTCCCAGCGTGCTCGGTTAGAGGTATTAACCTGACAAACTACGCCAGAATCACCACTTGGACCTTGAGGACCAGTCGCACCACGGGGACCGGTATAACCGCGAGGGCCAGTCGCGCCGCGAGAGCCCGTGTAACCGCGTGGTCCAGTCGCACCTTTAGCACCAGTTGCGCCTTTTGGTCCTGTTGCACCACGTTCTCCAGTATCACCTTTTGGGCCTTGTGGACCCTGAGCGCCAGTTTCCCCTTGCGGCCCCTGTGGACCTGTATCGCCTTTCGGTCCTTCTATTGCTCCATTGCCAACCCATTCACCATTTTCATTGATCACCTCGGAACCGTTAATGCTAAGGGTTGATGTATCAACAGAGTCAGGGGTAATGTCACCAGTCACGTTGGTTGCAATCTCCGCAACGCGTGAATACAGCACTGGCTTTACGGCGTATTTTAAGGTGTTATCCGTCAGGTTCGGTGTTTTAACACCAACCGAGACATTAGAAACATCGTAAGAGAGGGTATTTTCATCGATCAAATCAGGAATGCTGACAGAAAAAGAGATACCGGTTAGGTCTGTAAGAGAGGAGAGGTTTTGCTTAGAGATAGGCAGAGAACAAATGCCATTAAAAAAGTCACATTGATACTGCTCTGTGCCTATGGTTAGGCTGGTGTCATTATCAACAATATCCACTTCAACATAATATTGTCCATCATCAATAGGGTCACCGGTTGTGATATCAAAAACATTCACAGCGAGCGCATGGGGTTGATCGAAGACATCACCTGCAAAGGTTGAGGTAGAAGCACCAAGTGCTACCGCGAGATATATTGCACTCTTGCTCAAACTGGGCTGTGTTAAATTAAACACTGTTTACACTCCTTGGTATTAAAATAGACAAGTTTCATTTTTTCCGTATGTAATAAAATTAATCGCCTAACGCTCTAATTGAGAATTGCACGACTGCTATGAATTAATTTATTTGAATGTTCTAAATTAATTCATTTTTATTGAATAATAATTAACCTGAATGTGAATTGGCATTTATAAATAAAAGCATTTAAAAGAGCCTTTGAAGGTGTAGTGGTGCGTTTAACTGTCTGTATTTAATGACTTTTTGATTTTTAATTGAAGTTTTCTGATAACTTTTATGTATTGAAATTAGCAAAGTAAGCATCTCTGCAAATATTAATGCATACGTGCTGTTACTCCTTGTTACCTATATCGGTAAGCTTATATTCGCTCAGCAAATATAGGAGTAAGCGCATGAAAATAAGCACCTCAATAAGGTCTACATTACTGACTGTGCTGACAGTAATAGGACTTAGTGCATGTAACCACGGAGTGAAAGAACTGGTAGTGACACCAAAAGAAAACAGTGTTCCTATTGGTTTTCAACTTCAATTAAAAGCAGAAAAAGTAACAAAAAAAGGCAAAGTTACTGATGTAACCATTAGTGATGATGTTAAATGGAGCAGTTCAGACGAATCAATTGCAACGGTTGATGACAATGGACTGGTGTCTACAGGTGATGTCACAGGTGTTGTGAAGATCACTGCAGTGGGCACATTTAGTGGTAAAAAATACGAAGACACAGTGATTGTCGAAGTCACGGAAGCGGTTGTTACCTCTATCACCGTAACGCCAAAAGATGCCTCGACACCTGTTGGTCTGACTCGTTCGTATACAGCGACGGCAAACTTCTCTAACGGCCAGGCTATCGATGTTACAAGCGATAGTTCGACCAGTTGGGATAGTAGCGATTTTAACGTTGCAACCATCTCAAATGATGAGGAAACCAAAGGCCAAGTGAAAGCGAAGTCTGTGGGAGAGTCGACGATCACGGCATATATTGACGTTGATGGAGAACGCTTTAGCGATAGTGCGACATTGAACGTCACTGAAGCAATTGCTGTTTCTTTGGAAATTACGCCAAAACTTCAGAGTGTATCGGTGGGGCTGACAGAGCAATTCTCGGCTATCGTAACCATGTCTGATGGTGAAAAGCTGGATGTTACTAATGAGAACTCAATCAATTGGTCAAGCAGTGAGACAGATATTGCAACGGTATCAAATGACGCGGGTTCAAAAGGTCTCGTAACGGGTGTTGATACTGGTTGGACAACGATTGTTGTTTCTGGCGAAGTAAACGGCGAGTTTGTATACGCAAATGCGGGTCTACAAGTAACGCGCGCGGTTATCACTTCTCTCGAAGTTACCCCTGAAACGGAATCAGTACCTGTTGGTCTTGCTAAGCCGTTCAAGGCATACGCGACATTGTCTAGCGGCGAAGTTATCGATGTTACCAACGACAGTGCGCTAAGTTGGAGTAGTAGCGATTCTAAAATCGCGACGATTTCAAACTCAGAAGTGGATAAAGGTACAGCAACGGGTGTTGCGATGGGTGAAGTTACCATTACTGCCTTTGTTGAAGCGGACGGTGAAGAAATTACCGACACAGCGAAATTGGTTATTACAGAAGCGGTTGTGTTGAAGCTAGATGTGACGCCTAAACCTCAAGACAGCTTGGATACGCCTCAAATTCCATCAGGAAAGACAAAGCAATTCAAAGCAGAAGTCGTGATGTCAGATGGTGTTCGCATTGACGTAACAACAGCAGACAACCTTTACTGGAGCAGTGATGATCCAGAAATTGCAACCATCTCTAACAGTGCTGGTGAAAAAGGTCTTGCGACGGGTGTTGATGTTGGCAAAGTATTTATTACTGCGCGTCTACTAACTGATGATTACACCATCGAAGATAACGCTGAGCTAACGATTACGCCACCACATAGTGCCTCATTCTACGTATTTACGGAACGTTCTGAAAATATCGTTCAAGGTGAGATGGTGCATTATATCGGCTATAGCCGAAACATCATGGGTCGCTACATTCCAACCTCTGGCTTCATGTACCTAAACAGTGCTATCCAATTCATCTACATTGATGGTGGTGAAGGTAAGCCAATTGAAGAACACAAATTCTTCTTTGGTCAAAGCAGTGAGGAGCCAATCTCAGGTGCTTTACGCTATGAAGCAACCTTTGAGTGGGATGACGGTACAGAAACGAAAGGCATCCTAGAATGGGATTTCGAAGAGAAAGTTTACTTCCTAACGGATCCTACCGTTGTTGAAAAGCTTCTTGATTTCGAATTGGACTTCAGTCTTATCGTTTCTAACGAAGGCGACTTCTAAATACCAATGAAGTAAAAATACCGATAGCAATCGTCATTGATGTAATGACTTGTCTAAGAGGGAGTGAGAAATCGCTCCCTCTGTTTTGTTTATCGCCTTAAAAACAAAAGAAATAACCACCGTCACATCTTCTGGAGGGAATATGCCTGATGTAGAGCGCATAAAAGATGAGTCAATAGAATTGCCCAACGCCTACCGATCTTGGTTAGAATATTGGGAAACCGTCCAAAACCAGCAAGCAACCAATTGTTGCAACTCTCGTTGCCTAGAAAGAGCAGAGTTAGGTTGTTTGGTTCGAAATAAAACAACGCAAGAAACCTTCGTTACTGCTTTGTGCCCATTGTGCGCAAGTGACACGAATAAGAAAGTGCACATAACAAAGCGTTTACTCGCTAAAAAGCCATATACAAAATAAACGTATCTGCCGAGAGGAGAACATGCTGTTCCAGACGAGCAGGGGGCACAGGATTGAAAGCCCACGTGAATAGCAATCCCAAGATGAAACTCTTGCTCATCTCAGGTATATTTAGCGCCTTTCTTTTGTCATAGCAGACTTAATACGCATGCATCCGTCACTTCGATACATTCAAGGTTATCCGCAGAACATTGTCGAGCAAGTCAGTTCACTCATAGACAGTGGTAAACTGGTGCCTTGGTTCGAAAAACGCTACCCAGATAGACACCAAATCAAAAGCGAAAAGGCACTCTACGAGTACGCAATAGCAATCAAAAACCGCTACATGAAGAAAGCCGCGCCAATTAGCAAAGTGGTCTACGATAAGAAAATTCACGTTGTCAATAATGCACTTGGTTTGCATAGCGTGATCAGCCGTAACCATGGTGGCAAGCTAAAGTCTAAGAATGAGATTCGCATTGCGAACGTGTTTAAAGATGCACCTGAAGCGTTATTACGCATGCTGGTGGTGCATGAGTTGGCACATACTCGTGAGAAAAACCACGACAAAGCCTTTTACCAACTGTGCTGTTATATGGAACCTGAGTATCACCAACTCGAATTTGATGCTCGTCTGTTTATGATTTACCTCGATTTAAAAGCGAATTCGAATGAAGACCAATAATCACAACGCGAAACAAGCTCAGCCAAAATCGGCGAAGTCTAAGCCGAGCAAAGAAATCGCCAAGATCAAACCAAAGCGTGTGAAAAATAAGCCGATAGCAAAAGCTACAAAAAGCACAGGTCTGAAAACTAACGCCGCGAACAAAAGCAGCGATGTGGAAGTGATCAAAATTGCTAAAAGTGGATTGCATGAACGTAATGCACATCGAGGTCGCTACGATTTCAAAAAGCTAATCACAGCAGAGCCTCAGCTCAAATCATTTGTGATAAAGAATCCGAAAGGGGAAGACTCAATCAACTTCTCCGATCCAAAGGCCGTCAAGATGCTCAATAAAGCATTGCTGGCGGCGCACTATGATATTGAATATTGGGATATCCCTGATACTTACTTGTGCCCGCCAATTCCCGGGCGTGCGGATTACGTTCATCGTGTAGCAGAGTTGCTAGATGGTGAAGTAAAAGGCAAATACGCCCACCATAAAGTGCGAGCGCTTGATGTCGGTGTTGGAGCAAACTGTATTTACCCAATCGTAGGTGTGAGTCAATACGGCTGGCATTACACTGGTAGCGATGTTGACCCAACATCGATTGAATCTGCACGAGCAATTACAGAGCGTAATGCCTCGTTAAACGGTAAGATCGAACTCGTACAACAAACCAGTGAGTCAAATATTTACCGCGGTATAATCCAGCCGAACGATCGCTACGATATTACGACTTGTAACCCGCCATTCCATCGTTCTGCAGAAGAAGCGGCGATGGGCAGTCAGCGTAAGCTGGATAATTTAAAAGCGAATCAGCGTAAAAAGGGCGTGAAGGTTCAAGCTAATCAAGCGAAAACGTCGCAAGTAAAAGCCAATAAACCAGCGCTTAACTTTGGTGGCCAAAATGCTGAGCTATGGTGTGAAGGTGGTGAAGCTGCATTCATCCGCAAAATGGCGAACGAAAGCCAAGTATTCAGTGCGCAAGTGCTCTGGTTTACCACGTTAATCTCAAAGAAAGACAATGTTCGCCCGATGCGCAAGCAACTTGAAAAGTTGGGTGTAAAAGCGATCCGAATCGTGGAAATGAGCCAAGGACAAAAAGTCAGCCGCTTTATAGCTTGGTCCTACATGGACAAATCGCAGCGTAAAGCGTGGATTGAATTAAAGTAATTATTCACCGCATACTTTTCCAACCAATAAAAATAGCACCACTCTGTTGGTGCTATTTTTTAACAATAAATTTATTAATTTAATATTTATAACAAATTTGGCTATTCTTCTGATTAATAGATTTGATTATAAGGGCTATCAACTTTAAATAACATGGGGTACTATTCCCCACAAGAAATAGTGTTAATACATGAATAGTTATGTCTGATAATGAACTGATCATTTTTCCTTGGAATCACAATTTTGAGACAGGGATTAAAAAGGTCGATGAACAACATTACCATCTCTTTTTATTGGTAAATAAATTAGCCAATACGTTGATTTATGATGATCAAATAGAAGTTGACGGTGTGTTTAGTGAATTAAAAGACTACGCTCAATACCACTTCTCTTTTGAAGAAAGCATCTGGAACGAACACTTTGTCGATGATGTTTGGAATGATGATCACAAGAAAAGTCATGCGTCGTTTGTCAACGAAGTCATCAAGATTCAATCTGAATCTAAAACCCTCAACTGGCAAGAATCTATCGAACATATTCTGCAGTTCTTAATTCGTTGGCTCGTATTCCATATCATCGGCGATGACAAGAAAATGAGTGTCGCGTTGAAAGAGTTGGAATCTACCGATTCTTTAGAGACGGCAAAAGTGAACGCGGTAGATACACTGCAGGGTATCAATGGTTTAGTCGCAGATACTGTTCTCAAAATGTATTTTGAAGTGTCTACTCAATCCATTGAGCTTGTTAGAGAAAAACATCGTCGTTTTGTGGCAGAGAAAGAGTTGAGATGCCTCAACAAAAAGCTGCAAGAACTTGCGATAACAGATGAACTATCGGGACTATATAACCGTCGATACTTCAACATCATGACGCCAGACATTCTTTCCAAAGCGCAAGCAGGAAAGCAAACCGTCAGCTTTATTTCTATTGACTTAGATTACTTCAAACAACTTAATGACGAGCTTGGTCACCTAAAGGGCGATGAGGCAATTACCAAAGTAGGGGCGTTATTATCTTCGCAATTCAATGGTGTTGACGAAATCGCTTTTCGAATGGGCGGGGAAGAGTTTTTGATTGTGCTTGTCGACTCAGAGCATGAACATTGCGTTGAGCGCGCAGAGTCACTGAGAGAGTCCATCTCTAAACTTTCAATCTTATGCGAAGATAATTCTCACACCCATTTATTAACCAGTTCTATTGGCGTATTTAGCCAGCGAGCAGAAACATGCTCAGATATTCGCTATTTCTTGGATAAAGTCGACCAATGCTTATATAAAGCCAAATTGAGCGGCAGAAATACCGTAATCGCAGAGTCTATATTAACGATTTAATTTAAACTGCGGCTAAGGTAATAACTTAAATCAGGTTGTTTTTCTAACTCATCGTTTTGTTAGTGAATTGAGCAACCTGTTTTAATAAGTCGCCGTCAATGTCAGGCAATCCATCAGAGAAGAAAATCTGTGTTCCAGGAGTACAACGCATTAATACGTTGGTGAGTTCACCGTCATCATTAGAAGTATTGATTGCATTGAGCTTGACTAGCTTGTTGTAAACTTCTTCTTCTAGTTGTTGGCGCTGTGCGTTGGTCAAGCGAATACGACCTACACAAATACCCGGATCTACCTCGTGAGATAAGGATTCTTTTTGGAAGCGTTCACGAAATAGTGAGTCGAGTTCAGAGCCTTCTTCCATCAAAAAGCGTCGCCCAGAACGGTAGAACAGCCCATCACCAAAATCTTCAACATAACCTAGCATTTCCGCTATACGCAGATAAAAACGCAGACTGGTTTCTGATAACTGATAGGTTTTCGCAATGTCTTGCGGGTCGAGGTTACGAGACGTCACCATATAGATAAAGTCGAGAAGGTAGGGGTGTTCAAGAAATAACGCGCTTTGCTCTTCTGTCAGCATTTGTTCGTTCTCATGCTGAAGCTGATTGGCGAGGTTGGCTAGCTCAATAAGATCGGTGTTTAGATAGTTGAGATAGACAAGGATTTTATCCAAGCCCAAAGAAGGATTATGAAGGTGGCGTTTGATGCTCGACAAGGGAATACCGCTTTTCTCTGACAAAGAGCTGTAGCACAGCCCCTCATCTTTGATCTTTTGTCGCAGCGCCGCTAATAGAAATTTAGGTCCGATATTCATTTCTTAACACCACCTTAACTGCTGAGCTTATTTTGATGTGTTCTGTTGTTCCAACAACAAGTTACGAATGGCGGTGCCAGCTTCCAAAATGTGTTTTTTCAGCAAATACTTAGCGCCGTCCACATCACGGTTTTGACACATTTCGAACAAGGTCAAATGCTCTTGCTCTGCCTTTTGAATGCCCGTCGTGAACAGCAGTTGCATGCGAATGTAACGGTCGCACTTAGTGTTGAGGCTGTAAATCACATCCATGGTTTCTGGCATGTTTGCTGAGGCATACAGAGCTTTATGGAATTCGTAGTTGTAGTTGCTCCATTCTTCTATTTCATCGCCGCTGTTAACTACTGCTTCAAAACGTTCACGGACTTCACGGGCACGTTCGAGATCTTCGTCAGTCATGTTCTGAATCGCACGCTCTAAAATGTGGCATTCCACTACGGCGCGCAGTTCGAACAACTCGTCGATTTTATCTGGAGAGAGCTCGGTTACTGTTGCCCCTTTATGAGGCTCAAAGCTCACTAATCCTTGTGCTTCCAATTGCACTAATGCTTCACGAACGGGAATGCGGCTAACATTAAACTCTTTTGCCAACGCGTCCTGACGTAAAGGTTGACCAGTTTTTAACTCGCCCTTTAGGATCTGAGTTCGAATCGCTTCCTCAACCAGTTGAGTGCGGGTCTTAAAAACAGGTTTTTGTGACATTGAAGTCTCCCGTCAAAAATAAATATTGTATCCAATTTCTTTAGTTTATTGTTTTTCTGGATTAAGCCAACTGCAAGCGAAGGTTTTGAGATGTGGCGTGAAATAAAAGGCACCAACTGGTGCCTTTTTGAGCCAATGACTTAACTGTGAGCTGCTTTGCCATCTGCTGCGCGCGCGATCTCCAATGGATTTTCTGCTTTTAACGAGTCGGGCAGTAAGCTTTCTGGTAACGCTTGATAAGCCACCGGACGTAGCCAGCGGTGAATGGCTTCTGCACCAACAGAAGTCGAAGCCGAATGGGTCGATGCGGGATAAGGGCCGCCATGCACCATGGCATAACCGACTTCTACGCCTGTCGGCCAGCCATTAAATACCAATCGTCCAGCAATCTCTTCCAAACGAGGGATGAGCTGCGCTACTTGTGGGTAATCTTCTTCCGTTGCATGAATTGTCGCGGTTAGCGATCCTGCCAGCGTTTCACTGAGCGAAAGCATATCAGCCACATCTTCACAAACGACGATCAACGATTGTGGACCAAAAATCTCTTCTTCCCACGCAGGATGCTTACGCCAGTTTTCACTGCTCGTAACAAAGAGAGCCGATGCAACACAAGGGGACTCCGCTTGAGAAAAAGTGACGTCAATTCCGTCGTCAGAACCTCGGCTGACGACCTGTGATTGGTAACTATCACTGATTCCGGGAGTAAGTAGAGTAGAAGGGGATTGTTGGCGAATTAGGGATTGCGCGGTTTCAATAAACGCTTGTGTTTCCGGTGTGTTCAGCGCGAACACTACGCCAGGTTTCGTGCAAAATTGCCCACATCCCATGGTCATTGAGGCAACAAATTGATCCGCTAAATCTGCTTTGGCTCTCATTGCAGAAGGGAAAATAAACGTCGGGTTAATCGCACCAAGTTCACCATAGAACGGGATTGGCTCAGGTCGCTGCTGCGCTAGGCTGAACAGGGCGCGTCCACCGCCAACTGAACCAGTAAAGCCCACCGCTTTAATTTCAGGATGGCTGACCAGAGCTTGTCCTAAAGCACGCTGATTTCCTTGCAGCAAGGTGAAAATCGCTTGTGGTAGCTGCTCTTGTTTCAGCGCTTGCTCGATACACTCTGCAACGATTTGGCTTGTACCTGGGTGCGCAGTATGACCTTTTACAATGACCGGGCAACCCGCTGCGAGGGCAGAAGCCGTATCTCCACCAGCAGCAGAGAAAGCCAACGGAAAGTTGGATGCACCAAATACAGCGACAGGACCAAGCGCAATTTGTTGGCGACGAATATCTGGCTTAGGTAGTGGGGTACGATCGGGTTCCGGCGTATCAAGAATGACTTGGTGGTAACTGCCGGAATCGACTACGTCAGCGAATAAGCGAAGTTGATTAGCTGTACGAGCGATTTCTCCTGTCAGACGTGCTTCTGGAAGCGCCGTTTCTAAATGGGCTCGGGCGATAATGTCATCGCTTCTTGCTTCTAATTCACTGGCAATCGTGCGAAGCAGGCTAGCGCGCTTGCTGTTACTTAAGCGGCGAAAATCGCGCGAGACTTTTGCCGCTGCAGTAGCGGCTTGATTGACCTCAACTTCCGTATGAACAGGAAAAGCTAACGGGAGCGCCTCACCGGTAAAGGCGTTGGTCGCGTAAAAAACGTTGTCGGTTTGCGGGTTCATTGTGATTCCTTACTGTCCTTATTTCACTTCAAATCCATACGCGTATGGGTCTTCGTCATCCACCCAAATGGTGTTGTGTCCATACACTTGCGCCCAGCCTTCGATGCTAGGCAGAATGGCTGCTCGCCCGTTCACTTCAGTGACGCCTTCAATACGTCCGTTAAACAGGCTGCCGATAATACTTTCGTGGACAAAGTCCTCGCCTTGTTGAAGTTTGCCTTTGGCATGCCACTGCGCCATACGGGCACTGGTGCCTGTGCCGCAAGGGGAGCGGTCAAGGGCTTTGTCGCCATAAAACACGGCGTTGCGACCGGTTGCGTTTTCATTAGTAGGGCTACCTGTCCAAAGCACGTGAGAGACGCCACACACGGTTGGATCGTCTGGATGCACACATTCCACCGCTTTTGAAACGGCTTCACGAACTCGGGGGGAGAGCATCAAAATTTCATCAGGCGAGTGGTGCTCAAGACCGGCATAGTTGGTTTGTGGGTCGACAATCACGTAGTAGTTGCCTCCATAAGAAACATCGACAGTGATTTCTCCGAGTCCTTCTACTTCAACGGTGACATCTTGATGAGCAAGGTAAGCAGGAACGTTAAAGATTTTAACTGACGTGACCTTGTCACATTTTGTTTGATAATGTACTTCGATTTGTCCAGCAGGGACGTCAAGGATCAAACGACCTTCTTCCTTTGGGGTGATCAGTCGATTCTCAATTGCCGTGGTGACAGTACCTATTGTGCCGTGCCCACACATTGGTAAGCAGCCGCTGGTTTCGATAAACAAAATCGAGGCATCAGCATTGTCACTACAAGGCGGTAAAACAACGGAACCTGACATCATGGAGTGACCACGAGGTTCAAACATCAATGCCTGACGAATCCAATCATAGTGTTCCAAGAAATATTGGCGCTTCTCACTCATGGTATTGCCCTTAAGCGGAGGAACACCGCCCGCCACCAATCGGACAGGGTTGCCACAGGTGTGGGCATCGATACAGAAAAAGGTTCCTTGTCTCATTTTTCGCTCCTTGCTGAAAAAATGGGTTGAATCGAACGGGCTTAATGTTATCGTGATGTAAAATATATTGTATACAATCTGCTTTTTCAAATGTGACTTGGAGCATATTCATGTTGGTCAAGGAAGAAACTGGAAATCAAAATATAGCGATAGTAGGCGCGGGGATCATCGGCTTGGCAATTGGCTTAAAATTGCAACAGCAAGGACATCAGGTGACGCTATTCGACCCGAATGGCGTGGGAAATGGTTGCTCGAAAGGGAACGCAGGACACATTGCCACTGAGCAAGTTTTTCCTCTCGCAACACCGGGTCTTATTCCTCAGTTACCTAAGATGCTATTGAACCCAAAAAGTCCGGTTTCTATCCGATGGCAAGATCTCCCTTCCACTATGGGTTGGATGCTTCGATTCTTATCAAAAGCCAAACCATCGTCGACAGAGCCTTCGACCAACGCCATCAATAGTCTCAATTCAAGAGCAGTGAAAAGCTGGCAACAGCTGCTCGATTCCATCGAGAAAAAAGACCTGATCAAAATGGATGGCTCGTTATTGACCTTTGACAGTGAACGGCTGTTCGAACGTTATCAAAGTACGCTAGAAGAGCTAGAAAAACACGGCGTGAAGTATCAAGTGTGGACGCAGAAAACCATCCGTGAACAACTTCCCGAGATCAGTCGACAAATTCGCCATGGTGTATTTTTCCCTGAGACGGGGCATACGTTAGACCCTTATTCCATCTGCGTTGAGCTCTATGATGCATTTGAGAAGCAGGGGGGAACCATTGTTAATAAAACGATTGATGCTCTAAGTAAGTCGGGGCAAGTGTCGGTGGATTCAAGTCAATATTCATTCGACCGTATCATCGTTGCTGCCGGGGTACATTCCAAGCCATTAGTAAAGCAATTAACTGGTATCGCTGTGCCCATTCAAGCCGAGCGAGGGTATCACTTGATGATGGATGATAAACGGCAAGCGTTGCCGTTTCCGATCAGCTCTGCCGACCGAAAATTCATCATGACGCCGATGGCGAGTGGGCTGCGTTTAGCGGGGACAGTGGAGTATGCACGCATAGAATCTCCCCCGAATATGAAGCGTGCAGAGATGCTGTATCAGCAAGGCGATGCGATGTTTGAAGATGGATTAAATCCACTAAAGCAACAAGAAAAGTGGATGGGAAATCGACCTTCAACAGTGGATTCGTTACCTGTGATTGACCAGATTTGCGAAGGAAAAGTGCTGCTGGCATTTGGGCATCAGCACCTTGGATTAACCCAAGCTGCAATCACCGCCGATCTCATTTTGGAGCTTGTTGAAGGTAAAAGTCCATCGGTTGATCTTTCACCATTTACGCTCAAGCGATTCGCTTAAAAAATTTTAAGATTAAATATTGTATAAAATATATTTAATGCTAATGTTAACGAAAATTTAACAACAAGGTGTCCAGCAGCCGTATCCGGATACCTCCAGAAAACGACCAAAGGAGTAAAACATGTCACGAATGACGAAAGCACCACTGGCGATGTTGATTTCAGGAATGCTGTTGGGGACCTCTGCATACGCAGAAGAGAAATTAACGATTGTGTCTTGGGGCGGTGCGTTTACCAAGAGCCAAGTTGAGGCGTACCACAAACCTTTTATCAAAAAGACGGGCGTTGAGATTGTCTCAGAAGACTTCAGTGGTGGTTTAGCCGAAATCAAAGCGCAAGTAGAAGCCAATAATGTGCGCTGGGATCTGGTATCACTAGACAAGCCAGACATTGTACGCGGCTGTGCAGAAGGGCTGTTAGAGCCTGTTAATCCGAGTATTTTGCCGCCGGGTGCGGATGGCACGCCAGCAGAACAAGATTTCATTGAAGGGGCGATTCACGAATGCGCAATCAACTCGATTGTGGTTTCGACGGTACTTGCCGTAAATGAAGAGGCATTTAAAGGCAAAGCCGCACCTAGCAAGTTGACCGACCTTTTTGATTTGAACACCTTTCCTGGTCGACGTGCGCTGCAAAAGCAACCTCAAGGCAATTTAGAGTGGGCACTGCTGGCGGATGGTGTGAAGCCTGAAGAGGTTTATGCCTTGCTAGAGACAGAACAAGGGCGTGAGCGAGCATTTGCCAAGCTCGATACCATCAAATCACAAGTGTTGTGGTGGACCACAGGTGCTCAGCCACCACAAATGCTCGCCGATAAAGAAGTGGTAATCGCCTCGGCATTTAACGGTCGTATCCATAATGCTAGACAAGATGAAGGTCAGCCATTTCGTATCATTTGGGATCACCAAATGGGATACATGAACGGCTGGGCGATTCCAAAAGGCAGTGCGCACACCAAGCTAGCGATTGATTTCATTGCTTTTTCTTCGGGTACCAAGCCTTTAGCTGACCAAGCAAAATACGTTGCCTATGGTCCAACCCGCAAGTCGTCTTCGGCACAAGTGAGTCCTGAGATTTTGGCAAACCTGCCTACCGCACCGCAGAACTTTAAAACAGCCTTTTTGATTGATGACGAGTGGTGGTCGGATTATGCCGATGAACTGAATGAAGAATTCAACACTTGGCTGCTTAATTAGGCGTTAATCAAACGCTAACTCAGTTGAGTGTTACCTCTGAAGGGGCGGGCTTGATAACCAAAAGTTCCGCCTCTGACGTTCCCCTTTAGTTGCTTTGGAGAAACCATGAACGTTATCGATGCGCAGCAAGTTGCCAAGTGTTTGAGCATGAAGTCATTGATTGAAACCATGCGAGAAACTTATGCCCAGCCTGCTGCTATTCCCCAACGAAGAGTGATGCCTTTGGAAGAAGGTAAGTATGAAGCATTTGCTTTGCTGCCCGCATGGAACCAAGACTTAATCGCGGTCAAAGCTTTTACCTATTTCCCACAGAATCCAGTACACGGCAAAGATACGCTGGCTTCCAAAATCTTGGTGTTTAAAAGAGAAGACGGTCAACCCGTTGCATTGGTCGATGGAAAAGTGCTGACCTTCTGGCGCACGGCAGCTGCGTCTGCATTAGCTGCGGATTACCTAGCGCGCGAAAACGCTTCTCGGTTGCTGATATGCGGAACTGGCAATCTGGCACCATATTTTGCGTGGGCGTATGCCGCAGTTCGCCCGCTTAAACAGGTTTATGTTTGGGGACGAAGCTTGGACAAAGCGATGGCTACCGTTGATCGCATTGTCTCTTCGCCAGAGTATCAATCCTTGCCAATCGAACGTCAGTTTGCGGTGTCGGTGGTTGAGAGCGTCGATGAGACTCTTGAACACGTTGATATTATTAGTTGTGTGACCGCTTCCGCTACACCACTGTTTGATGGTGCAAAGGTTCTACCCGGTACGCATATCGACTTAGTGGGCAATCATGATTCGGATAAACGAG
The DNA here is from genome assembly GCF_002021755.1 of Vibrio owensii. NCBI lineage: Bacteria > Pseudomonadati > Pseudomonadota > Gammaproteobacteria > Vibrionales > Vibrionaceae > Vibrio > Vibrio owensii. Next base: position 256,130 of record NZ_CP019959.1, on the reverse strand, counting down.
AGTGTGACTCGACAGTTGTGCAACGCGCACAGGTGTATGTCGATAGCCGCATTAATGTGTTAGCGGAAGCAGGGGATTTACTGATCCCAATCCAAGAGGGCGTCTTTAACGCCGAGCAGATTAAAGGAGAGTTGCCACAGCTTTGCGCCAAAGAAGTGAGAGCGCGTCAGAGTGATGAGGCGATCACCTTATACAAATCGGTGGGCAGTGCCTTAGCCGATTTAGCCGCCGTACAAGCGGTATTGAAAGAAAGCGGCATCAGCCTAGTTTGAGCATTTTCGCTCGCCTTTTAAAATTGCATACAATATACATATAGGGAAGAAAGTTCATGAAAGTAGAATGGAAAGGTGTCTATCCAGCGGTCAGTACTCAGTTTCGTCACGATCAGTCAATTGATTTAGATGCAACACAAACCGTTATCGATAACCAAATTAAAGATGGCGTCAACGGCATTATCTGTTTGGGTACGGTAGGAGAAAACTGCGCCTTGTATCCAGAAGAAAAACGTCAGGTATTGCAGGCAGCACAAGAAGTGGTCAATGGTCGTGTACCTTTGATTGCAGGTACGGCAGAGTCCATCACCACTGCAGCGGTTGACTATATGCAAGACGCACAAAAAATTGGTATTGATGGCTGTATGGTGATGCCTGCAATGGTGTACCGCACGTCAGAAAGCGAGACCTTTGATTACTACCGCACCTTGGCGCAAGCAACGCCAGAAATGCCAATCATGATTTACAACAACCCAGTTTCTTACGGTGTGGACGTCAATCTCGACATCATGGCGAAACTGGCTGAATTTGAAAGCATTGTGGCGGTGAAAGAATCCACCACGGATACGCGCCGCATTACAGAGCTCTACAACCAATTTGACGATCGCTTTACCGTGTTCAGCGGCGTTGATGACATTGCGCTTGAATCATTAATGCTTGGTGCTACGGGCTGGATCTCTGGCTTAACCAACGCATTCCCTGAAGAGTCAGTAGCGATTTACAAGTTGGCAAGTCAAGGTCGTTACTCAGAAGCGTTGGAGATTTACCGCTGGTTCCTACCATTGCTGCGTTTAGACACCATCCCAACTTTGGTTCAGTGCATCAAGCTAGCAGAGCAAGTGTGCGGACGCGGCTCTGAGCAAGTTCGTGCCCCTCGTCAAATCTTGCAAGGCGAAGAGCGTGAACAGGTGATTCGATTGGTCGAGCATGCGCTTGCTACTCGTCTAGACCTGAGCAAATACAATCTATAACCAAGCTGCTTAGCAGGGCGTTAAGTGACGCTCTGCTTATTCTTGATGTTCAAAAAAGTGAGAGGAGGGAAGCCATGAATTCGGCGAACAAGGACTATGTCAGCTTTCAACGCGTTAAGAAAACCTATGATGGCACCAACTTGGTTGTAAAAGATTTTAACTTAGATATTGCCCCCGGTGAGTTTGTCACCATGCTTGGACCTTCAGGCTCTGGCAAAACCACGTGCTTAATGATGCTGGCAGGGTTTGAAACTGCCACTGGCGGCGAAATTTATATTGATGGCGTGCCAGTGAATAACCTTGCTCCCCATAAGCGAGACATCGGCATGGTATTTCAAAACTACGCGCTCTTTCCTCATATGACCATTGCTGAAAACCTTGCTTTTCCGCTAAAGGTTCGCAAGCTCGACAGTGAAACCATTGAGAGTAAGGTGCAAAGCGCATTAGACATGGTGGAGCTAGGGCACGTTGCCAGTCGTTATCCCAAGCAGTTATCTGGCGGTCAGCAACAGCGCGTTGCACTCGCCAGAGCCTTGGTGTTCGAGCCAAAACTTGTGTTGATGGATGAGCCGTTGGGTGCGTTGGATAAGCAGCTTCGCGAGCAAATGCAGATGGAAATAAAGCATCTTCACGAAAAGCTCGGCATCACCATTTTGTACGTGACGCACGATCAAGATGAAGCGCTGACGATGTCTGATCGCATTGCGGTATTTAACCATGGCGAAGTGCAGCAATTAGCGCCGCCAACTGAGTTGTACGAATCGCCAAGCAATGCGTTTGTGGCGCAGTTTATTGGTGAGAACAATCAACTTACCGGTATTGTAAACACGTTAGATGATGCTCGCTGCCAAGTGCAGGTAGGGAAAGCGGCATTCAATGCGAAACCGGTAAGAGTCACAGAGCGAGGGCAGCGCACCATGCTTTCGATTCGACCGGAAAAAATCAGCCTTCAGTCTGATGGCGATCAGTGTGATAACCAAGTTTCCGGTATCCTGCGTGAGCTGATTTACCATGGTGATCACTATCGTTTAGTGGTTGACGTTGAGACAGTCGGCAAACTCGTCGCCAAAGTACCAAATGACAACCGCACCCATCTCTCACTTACTCCCGGCGCACAATGCCGCATCGGCTGGCAAAGTGAAGATTGTCACGCCCTTGATTGCTCGCAGCCTCAATCTCAACCGCAAACGGAATGCAATGAGGAGGCAGCATGAGTCGAGAGCTAACCTCGTTGGACTCGGTATTGGAAATCGAGCGCCAAGTTCATGAACAAGAACACGATCTCAAAGCTCAGCTGCAAAAAGCAGAACGGAGAAAAACCATTCGCTCGATCATGCTTACTGTGCCCTTGGTGTGTTTTATTTTGCTCACCTTTGCTTTTCCCATCTTAGAAATGCTGTATCGCAGCGTTGACAACCGAGCCATACCACAAGCATTGCCAGAAACAATTCAAGCGCTGGAAAGCTGGGACTATCGCGGTCAGCCGCACCCAGAAGTGATCACTGCGTTTTCTCATGAGCTATTGGGTTTGTATCAAAGCAAAACGCTGCCAAAAATCGCCAATCGCATGAATATTGAAGTTTCCGGAATGCGCAGCTTAATGATGAAAACCGGAAGAAAGCTATCTCGCCTTGAGTCATTGCCAGCATCGATAACAGAGTTATCCAAGCTCGATAAACGCTGGACAGAAACTAAGTATTGGGCGGCGTTTAAGAACCTCAGTGGTGCCATTACATTGAGCCACTATTTAGCGGCATTAGACATGCAAGTGAATGAGTTTGGTGAAATTGAAGCGCAACCAGAAAAACGCCAGATCTACGTCGACCTTTTCTTTAAAACCTTTTGGATGTCGGTCTTAATCACGCTCATTTGTTTGGTGATGGCATACCCCGTAGCGTACTTGCTAGCAAACTTACCAGATAAGCGCGCAAACCTATTGTTGATCGTTGTTCTTTTGCCATTTTGGACTTCGCTACTTGTTCGGACTACGTCTTGGATTGTGTTGTTGCAAAACCAAGGTGTGATTAACGACTTACTGATTTGGTCTGGCTTGACGTCGGAACGGATTCAAATGATCCACAATACGTTTGGCACCGTGGTATCGATGGTTCACATCCTTTTGCCGTTTATGATTTTACCGCTCTACAGCGTGATGAAGGGCATTAGTCCGACTTACTTCCGCGCGGCTCGTTCACTTGGTGCCACGCCTTTGGTGGCGTTTACCAAAGTTTATATGCCGTTGACATTACCCGGTATTGGTGCTGGCGCGTTGCTGACCTTCATTCTTTCCATCGGTTTTTACATCACACCGGCATTGGTGGGTGGACGAAGCGGGCAGATGATTTCCAACATGATTGCTTATCACATGCAAACCTCGTTGAACTGGGGCATGGCGGGGGCTTTAGGCGGTCTGTTGTTGTTTGTGGTGTTAGCGCTGTTTTATGTGTTCAACCGCGTCGTGGGCATTAATAATATCAAGGTAGGAGGGTAATCATGGGTTTGCCGAATTATGCATCCAAAGGCGAGAGAGTTGCGTACGCTGGGTATTTGGTTTTTTGCGGCTTAGTGCTGTTTTTCCTTATTGCACCGATTTTAACCATCATTCCTCTGTCGTTTAATGCCACACCTTATTTTACCTTTACTGAGGGCATGCTAAATCTTGATCCCGAGGCGTATTCAGTGCGTTGGTATCAAGAGATGTTCACTAACGAGCAGTGGTTGTTAGCGCTCAAAAACAGTACCGTTATCGCTTTGATGGCGACTTTGATTGCCACAGCGCTTGGCACATTAGCGGCACTAGGATTAGCCAGCAGTAATTTGCCGTTTCGAAATGCCATCATGGCGCTACTTATCTCGCCAATGATTGTTCCGGTGATCATCTCGGCGGCCGCAATGTATTTCTTCTATACGCGCTTAGGACTTTCCCAGACTTACATTGGCATCATCTTAGCTCACGCTGCACTTGGTACACCGTTTGTGGTGATCACGGTAACGGCAACACTTAGCGGTTTTGACCACAGCTTAGTTAAAGCCGCTGCTAGCCTTGGAGCTAATCCGGTGTATACCTTTAGGCACGTGACGTTTCCTCTAATACGCCCGGGCATGATCTCCGGTGGCTTGTTTGCTTTTGGTACTTCGTTTGATGAGGTGGTGGTCGCGTTGTTCTTAACGGGAGCGGAGCAAAAAACCGTACCAAGGCAAATGTGGTCTGGCATTCGCGAGCAAATCAGTCCGACCATACTCGCCGTCGCGACACTGTTGATTTTTATGTCGGTGTGTCTGCTCGTAGCGCTAGAAATACTGCGTAGACGAAACGTGCGCATCCGTGGCATTCAAGAATAAATCTGGTTAAAGCAACAAGCCATTTTGCGGTTACCCTGAGCTTTCTCTGCAAAGAATTACTCACTTTTTTGACCGAATGCGCCTCCTTGTGGGCGCTTTTTTCGTTGAATACTGACGCTTTGCTCAGTTATGAGAGCTCGTACTTTCAAACCGGACTTTTGTCCTGAAACTTTGTCCTGCTTCCTCATTATGATTGCGCCATCAGAACGAACGAGGAAAACATTATGACTGCTCATATCGCAGGTTCTGCAGAAGATTTTGCTTCAACTGTTATCATGCCGGGCGATCCGCTACGCGCGAAATACATCGCGGAAACCTACCTAGATGACGCCAAACTGGTTACGGACATTCGTAACATGCTGGGCTACACCGGTTATTACAAAGGTCAGCGCATTTCAGTGATGGGGCACGGCATGGGCATTCCATCAATGGTGCTTTACGGTCACGAGCTGATTAATGACTTTGGTGTGAAACGCATCATCCGAATCGGCAGCATTGGCGCGACGCAAAAAGATGTTCATATGCGTGATGTTATCCTAGCCCAAGCGGCAGGCACAGATTCACCGACGAATGCGAAGCGCAGCAGTGGCTACCATATGGCAACGTCTGCAACGTTTGAACTGCTGCACAACGCTTACATGTCTGCGAAAGAGAAGGGCATAGATGTCAAAGTGGGTAACATCTTCACAGGCGATCTTTACTACGATCCGGATGAAGACATGATCCCAGCCCTAGAGCGATTTGGCGTGCTTGGTGTGGATATGGAAGTCGCGGGCTTGTACGGCTTAGCACACCAATTCGGCATTGAATCGCTGGCGATTTTGACCGTGTCTGATCACTGCATTACTGGCGAAGAAACCACTGCAGAAGAGCGTCAGCTTTCTTTCAACAACATGATTGAAATTGCGCTAGAAACTGCGATTAAAGCTTAACCCTACAATTAAGTTTTCTTTGAGAGCTGGCACGCTGGCTCTCTCTCATACTAAGAACATCTATCTCATGAGCCCTTGGAGTGAATTATGAAAAATAAAATAACACTCACCGCAATTAGCTTTCTCGCCAACTTCATCATGGCGGGTTTTGCGACCCAATTTGGTATGTTGGTTGAACCGCTTGCCAACACCTTTGATGCGAACGTTAACGAAGTCGCATCGATTTTCTCGCTGTTAAACGGCGGCGCACTTGCCGGTACTATCGCGGCTTTCTTTTTGATTGAAAAAGTCGGCATCAAACGCATGACCGTATTGTGTTACGGTGCGATTGCCGCTGCGGCACTGAGCCTATACGTTGCGCCTTCTCTGTTTATCGTGATGCTCGGCATGACCGTAATTGGTTTCTGCGGCGGTGTCGGTCTTTGTATCGCGGGTACTATCGTGGTATCGGTATGGAAAGACAAAATTCAAAGCACAATGCTGGTGGTACAAGACGCGACCTTTAACATTGCAGGCGTCGTCTTCCCATTGATCACCACTTACGCGCTGACGAACGCAATGAACTGGAGCATCAGTTACCTAAGCGTGGGCGTTGTGGCGTTGGCAACCATGTTTGTTGCTTTGCTGACTAACTTTAACCAATGTGGTGGTGAAAGCGGCTCTGAGCAAGAAGCAAAATCTGAATGGAACTTCGGCATCATCAGCGGTGGTGTAGGTTTGTTCCTAGGTATGCTTGCGCTATACACCTTTCTAACTTGGGCACCAATGTTCGTGAAAGAGAAGTTTGATATTCCATTTGAGCAAGCTGGCAACATCATCACTCAATACTGGTCTGCAGCTCTGGTTGGTGCATTGGTTTCTACCGTGATTGTTTCGCGCATGAAGATTCAAACTTTCCTACTGACTATCATCTCTGTTGCTATGGTGATCACCAGCGTTATCGTCACCACGGATAAACTAGAATGGTTGTCATACCTGACTTACGGTTACGGCTTTGCTTGTGCAGCGCTTTACAATGCTTTCATCGCTTACGGTGTTTCGTTTGTGCGCAATGCAACCAGCAAGAACGTGTCTTACATCTTAATCAGCGGCAGTGCGGGCGCGATGTTCAGCCCAGCTATCAGTTCAGTAATGGAAAGTGTGGTTGGTCTGCAAACCGTGATGTACGCCATCCCAGTTATCTACGCAGTAGTCGTCGCAATGCTGGTGGTTTCAATGAAGTTTAAGACAGTAGAGCAAACGCAAACCGCTTAATGAAAGCGAGCGAATTAAAAAGGTCTGCACTGTGCAGACCTTTTCTCATTTACGATTGAAGAACTCAGCTATTCTTCAACAAAGTTACGTAGTCCTTCCAAGTCGAGAATACGTAATCCTTTCTTTTCTTTAGCGATAAAGCCTTTGTTCTCTAGTTCTTTCACAGCGCGACGATACACACGATCTGAGGTGGCAAATCGCTCCGCTTCCAAATAGTTCTTTTGGAATCCATCCACTGGCAGGTCATTTAAATACTGATGATAAATGTCGTACGCCACGTTATAGGTGATTGGGTAAAGTAATCGGCGAGAAAGAATCTCCACCGTATCTTGGTAATCAATCGCGATGGCGCTGGCAAAGTAAAGCGACAGTCGAGGCTGTTCTAACAAGCATTTTTGCAGCTTTTGCGCGTCAATAATCGCAACTTCAACCGGTTCTACCGGAACGATGTCCATTTGGCAGCGGTAGCCAGTAAAGAACTCCATCTCACCAAAGACTTGTTGTTCACACTCAAGCGTACCAAGCAGAAACGTTTTGCCGTTTCTTGCTGTAACGCCCATAGAGATGCGCCCTGAATCGACCAAATATAAGTTCTCGACATGCTCACCTTGGGTGAGGAGCTTTTCATTTTCATCAAAAATTCGGCGCGTACAGATGCAATCTCGGATCGTTTTTTCGATGAGATGTTTATCTTCACTCCATTGCGCCTCAAAGCGTCCTTTACCTAGGGTTTGTAACTGCATCGACGTACCTTAAATCACAATACCTGCGAGCTCAAAACGTGCCATTAATGGCTTAGTCTCTTGCTGATACCAGCTTGCCGGCATGTTGGGTTTTAGCTGGGCTTTTTCTTGTTTGCTGATCACAACATAGCGCAAAAACGTGTCGAGAGTGCTCGCCATCATTTCAAAGCTCATATCGCCATCTTTACTGATGGTTTTTAATAGTCCAACGACCGTATCTTCCGGTATCAATGGTTCGATAACTGCATGTTTGCGCTCGGTAATCGTCTTAGAACAAGGTAGCGAAGCACGGGCAGTTTCCCAGCACACTTTATTGGTTTTACTCACGAGGTTGTGTTTGTAGCAGTAATAGCTAAACAAAAAGCGTGACAAGTTCTGCCAGCGCTCAGCTTGGACTTCTAACCAAAGGTGTTGCAGCTCGATATCAGCGTCAGTCATGGGAATGAGTCAGAAAAGGAAAAGAGGGCGTAGTGTAACTTGCTTTTAAATGAACACCAATGCTCGCTTAGATGCATTACCAATAGCTAGTCAACAAACATCAATCAAGCAAACAGATTTTATAAAGTTCGTCTTCTGGCAGATTGAGTACTAGAAACTGAGACCAAAGCTCTTGAATGTTAATGAATTGTTTCTTTTAAAGCTCAGGACGCTTTATATGAGAGTGCTCTTTGTCGTGAGAAGAGTAAATGGTGATGCCTAAGTGGTAACGGCATTTAAGGAACTCATCATATAGAAGAATAAAGATGGAACTAAAAAATCTCACCGTCGCGACAGCGACCTTCTTTGCTAGTACGAATGCGCTTGCTTTAAGTGAGCCATCGCAGCAAGTCACAGAAATATATCAACATCACGCTCATCAAAACGGTAATGATAGAGCGTTGCCAGATTATGCACCAACTAAGCTGCTTCCCCAGCAACCGAAACCGACCCTTCGAACCCTTTCTACTCGGTCTGCGGAGCAGGCAGCAAACGTGTGTGATGTAGAAGCTTTCACTTCGAACAGTAGCAATGATGTGCTCAACGCAATCAAAACCCAAGGAGCAAATTGTGTTAATGCGCTTTTCTCAGCCGAGAGTCGAATACAAGAAGCGGCGTTCGAATCTGGGCACATGTACAACATTGCAAAACATACGACCAATTTAGCGAAAGCCTACGCTGGGGGCGGCAGTGATGAGCTTGAAGCTTTGTTCCTGTACTTACGAGCGGGTTATTACGCTGAGTTTTACAACAGCGAGGTCTCGTTTCTTTCTTGGGTTACACCTGCAGTAAAAGAAGCCGTCGATGCCTTCGTTAACAATGCGAACTTCTATGAGAACAGTGACCCACATGGCAAGGTGCTCAGCGAAGTTATTATCACTATGGACAGTGCAGGGCTCCAGCATGCCTATCTACCACAGATTACGCAGTGGCTCACTCGCTGGGACAGTCAATACGCTCAGAACTGGTACATGCGTAATGCAGTGAATGGCGTATTTACCATTTTGTTTGGTGGTCAGTGGAATGAGCAATTTGTGCAAACCATCGGTAATCAGACTGAGCTTGTTAAAGCACTAGGGGACTTTGCGCTACGCTCGTCAGCTATCGGTGCTAGTGATGAGTTTATGGCAGCGAATGCTGGTCGTGAGTTAGGACGATTAACCAAATATTCCGGTAGTGCTTCCAGTACAGTGAAAAGCAAACTGACCGAGATCTTTGCTCAATACGAGATGTACGGTAGAGGCGATGCCATTTGGCTTGGCGCTGCCGATACGGTCTCTTATTACGCGGATTGTAGTGACTATGGAATTTGTAACTTTGAGTCCCAGTTGAAAGGTTTGGTGCTTTCTCAATCGTACACATGTAGTCCTACCATTCGAATATTGTCGCAGAACATGACGCAAGAGCAGCACGTCGCGGCTTGTTCAAAGATGGGGTACGAAGAGGGGTATTTCCACACTTCACTTGAGACAGGAAGACAACCTGTTGCGGATGACTACAACACGCAGTTGCAGGTCAATATCTTTGATTCAAGCGATGATTACGGCAAATACGCTGGACCGATTTTTAACATCAGTACCAACAATGGGGGAATGTACCTTGAGGGCGATCCAGCAACGCCGGGGAACATCCCTAATTTTGTTGCTTATGAAGCGCCTTACGCCAATCCGGATCACTTTGTGTGGAACCTAGAGCACGAGTATGTTCATTACCTTGATGGACGATTTGACCTTTATGGTAGCTTCGGTCATCCAACTGAAAGAATCGTGTGGTGGAGTGAGGGCATTGCCGAATATGTGTCGAAGGAGAACGATAACCAAGCTGCGATAGATACCATCAAAGATGGGTCAACGTTTACGCTCAGTGAGATCTTTGAGACCAGTTATGATGGCTTTGATGTCGATAGAATTTATCGTTGGGGTTATTTGGCGGTTCGATTCATGTTTGAGCGACATAAAGACGACGTAAATCAAATGCTGATAGAAACTCGTCAGGGTAATTGGGCAAATTACAAAGCAACCATCAATCAGTGGGCAATCTTATACCAGAGCGAGTTTGAACAGTGGCAACAAGCTCTTGTTTCTGGTGATGCTCCTAATGCAGTCATAACCGCAAACAGTGAGGGTAAAGTCGGTGAAAGCATTACATTTAGCAGTGAAAACAGCACGGATGCAAACGGGAAGATCGTCAGCGTCTTGTGGGATTTCGGTGATGGCACGACCAGCACACAAACCCAGTCGTCGCACCAATATGGGAGTGAAGGGCAGTACACGATCAGCTTAACCGTGACTGATAATGATGGGCTAACGTCAAGTACGACACACAGTCTTACTATTACGGCGCAGGGTGGTACTGATGCGCTTCCACAAGATTGTGCAGTGCAAAGTAAAATCAGTGGTGGACGCTTAACTGCGGGACAAGCGGCGTGTTTGGCGACGCAACAAACCATCTGGTTGAGTATCCCAGCGGTCAATGAGCACACCAGCATGGCAATCACCACGGCAAATGGGGTAGGCGACCTAAAAATTGAGTACAGCAATGATGGTTGGCCAAACGGTTCCAATCACCATGCGTGGTCAGACAATGCGGGTAATGCTGAGTGTATTACCTTGTCCAATCAGCGCAATTACTGGGGGTACGTTAAAGTCTCTGGTGAGTTTGAAAATGCCGCGATTGTAGTGGACTTTGAAACCTCAGGTTGTCGTCGGTAAACATTGTTTCTGTTAATTAAGATCAACTGGTCCTAGCAACAACAGAAAATGAAACGCCCAGCACGAATTTACATTGTGCTGGGCGTTTTTATTCATATTGAATATCGGTTAAGGCTTAGAAGTGCCCCAAGTACTGCCAATCAGCGTTGTTTGGGTTGGCCTCTGTTGGCCAAGGGAAGTACCAGTACTTGCAGTCAATGAGGCGGTAGTAATGGTAACCACCACGGAAGTGGTACACGTAAATATCGTTTATCGTTCCCGTGTTGTTGTTCTCGCCCCAAACTCCCATGCGACCTTGCTTGTGCCAGTTTAAGATTTCGGCTTCAAACTTAGCTAGGTCACTGTTGAGCTCAGCAATGTACTGTTCAATATCCGTATCGCTACCAATAAAGCGCCAATCAGCGTCAGAGGTGTTTTGAACTGGCAACGCGCTGTTCACTCCCGGACGTTTTTGCATAAAGTAACGGCGCTCACCGCTTTCATCGGTATCAATGAAAATAGCGTTCTCAGATAGACCCCATGTTGTTGAACTCGCTTGTTCCCAAGTTAGCAATTGAGATTGATTGAAGTAGCTGGCAACACGCTGTGCATTGTCGATGTTACTACGATCGACTTTCAGTGGGTTAAAACCAAACTGGACATGGTTTTCCGCTGAGCCTAGGTACTTCCAGCCTTCATTGTCTGCTTGGTTGGTTGGGAAATCCGCCGCAGAGATATCACGCATCAGGAAGTAATCGCGAGTGCCGGTGACTGGGTTAGGGTACACGTAAAGTGCACCAGCGCGGCGTTCTGCGCTTGTCTCACCATTGTTCAGCACACCCGCTCCGTAGTTGTCTGCAACGAACTTGTCGAAGTCAGCCACAAAGCCAAAGTCGATGCGGTTTAACGCTGCGTTGTCGGCAAACATGACTTGTTCATCAACGTATTGTTTGTAACCGTGCTCCTGACCAACAAAGATAGGACCAACAAGCTTATCGATCGCTGGGTTTTGATCAGGGATCAAGCTATCTAGCACTTGTTCACCATTCACGTCAGTACAACTTAAGGTGACGCGAGTCGGTAGTGGCAGTTGCTCTAGGTTAAAGTGGAACTTATTGCTTTGTGAGTCGTTTAATCGGCTACTTGCAACCGCAATGTTTTGTACTGAGCCATCCTGGCGCTCCACCGTAACTGCACAGCTACGTTGAGAGACCATACTCGGTTGATGCATTCCACCTTGATGTCGTGCGTAACGCCAATCTGCACCGTTGTTGTGTTTCACGCCACTAAACTGTTGGCAGTGGGAAGAGGTAAAGTAGCCCGCACCATCATGGCTCGTGCCAGATTTATCAAGCACGCAAAGTGGCACTTCGCCAATTTCGGCGTTTGGCGTGTAAGTCACTGCACCTTCACCGTATTTAGACAACAACGAGTAGTCATGATCTTGAGAAATCATGTGCTCACGCTGACCATTAATATTCCAGTACATGTCTTCGCTGCTTTCACAACGCACCATATCTGCACTGACTGTACCAACGAAGTTTGCACTTTCGCCGTTGCTTGCCGTGTAGGTGAACTGACAAATACGAGCTTGCTGATTGTTGACCTTCATCGTCTGCCACAAATCTTGTTGAATTTGTTCGTCAGATAAAGAAGACACCGCTTGCCAACCTTCCGGATGATAAGTTACGTCTGGTGAAGAAGGCAGCTCAAACACGTTGCCGTAGTTGGAGTAAATCAGCGGGTAAACTTGGCTTGCAAGTTCGTTACGCGGATCGTAAATGCCTAACATGGTGACAACAGGCACGCCTGCTGCAGTAGGTACTGGCGTGTCGGTTTGTGCTTCTTCGTAACTTTGGCTTTCTTGATTCCAACGAACATAACCAGTTGAGCTGTTTAGGTCGACGTTAAAGCCGTTATTGAGCCACGTTTGTACACGGCGAGACTGAGAAGGATGCTCTAACGTGTAATGACTAATGGTGCCCAATAGTGCGGCTTCACCACCGGCTTGAGCGTCACGCATAAAGCGGAATTCACCCGCAAATGGTGGTACCACCTCTCCACCCACATCGTTAGTCGTGGCTTCACCTGTCCAGTGTAAGTTACCGATAAATCGGCGATGCAGAGCATCCCAACCCCAACCAGATTCCAAATCGTGCGTAGAAGCATACCAAGGGTAGTGACCCAGACCGTAGTTATGACCCAGCTCGTGCGACCATTCGTTACCGGTTGTCGCCGTTAAAGTCACGATGCCACCGCCGCCACTGCCGCCATGATCAATAATGCCGTTGGTGTACACACCGCGGTTGGTGTGCGCAGTAATGTGATTGAAGCGTTTATTGTAAGCTTGCGAATAGCCAGCACTGTCGGTAATGCCAACGTTCGCATTATTCACACCTGTAGAGACCAGTGCTTTACCAATGGCTTCACGCATATCACCGCCGTGCCAACCACCTTCACCATCGGAGCTTGTGGTGTAAACCTTGCCGTTTGGCAGCGTCACTTTCGGGAAATAGGCGGCAGTGTAATCCGCCATCACCAGTTTAGATGCTGGGATTTTCTGGAAGTAATCGGCGCTGAGTTTTGCCATGTTTTTGATCATGGTGTTGCCATCACGCGGCGCCGTGAGCATACCCATGTCGATGTTTTGGATGATAAGTTCCGGCGCGCCGCCAAAGACAAGTTCATTAGCAGCTAAGTCGCCTTGTCGATCAGTGTTATCGGTCAAGCGCAGCGACAAGCCTGGCTTCATCCAATCCCATTGCAGCGGCAGTGACCACGCGTGATGGGAGAATACCACTTTAGAACGTCCATTATCTGGCTGATCAGAAGCCGCAAGCGCGCTTGGCGGCAGCATTGGGAGGCGAGTGATGACAGTGCTTTCAAAGCTCACTTCTACCCAAACTTGCTGAACGTTTTTGTCTTCTGGCGTGAATAAAAGCAAAGCTTCACGGTCGATCACCAAGTCAGGGAATAGGTTCACATCGTTTTGATTCGGGGCGGTGGTAGTATGGGTTTGAGCAAAATGGATAGAACCAGTCAAATCGCCATTTAAGTGATTTACTAGCGGCAATTCGTCTGCGTAACCAAGGCGTGCTGCAATTGTCGTGAACTCAATCTTTTGTGGCTCGATACAATCAATCGCATTACACGAAGAAAGCTCCGCCGTGTACCGAGTGTCTGGCTTCAGGTTACCAATGAACAAGCCAGATTGAACGTTGTCGTAACGAACGGGCTCTGAACCTGATTCGGTCAACGTCAAAACCACATTGTCATTCGCGTTTTGCGTAGCCCAATCTAGTTGAACACCTTGATCTGAAACGCTGGCTACGTTCAATGCATTGATGCTTGGCGCAGATAGGTCGCCACAATCAGAAGTCTCGATGTTTTGAATCATATCTGACTGCCAAATGTATTCGCCATTTGGACGCTTCGAGCCTCGGGCTGCAGGGATATATTCTACGTAACAGCCTGTATCGTCTGGGTTCATCACGCCAAACTCTTTGTGCATCAGGTAGAAGCCACCGTTGTACATGATGAATTCCCATTCAGGACCGACGAAGTCTACCACATTGCGGTAGGCTTGGTCTTGATCGCCGAATAAGAATGGGAACTTAGGGTAGCCATCAAAGTTAACCCAGTATTCATAGCCTTGAAAATCAAGGTAGGTTTCGCCATCACGTTGGGACGTGCCTTGACCTTTGTCTGCTAACTGCTTGAGCATTTCTATGCGTTCAAAGGTTTGGTTACCGACTTCGACCAAGGTTAGGTCGTGGTTCGCGTTTGCGAAAGCGGCTGTACTTCCTAACAAGGATGAGATCAGCCAAGCGAGCGTGTTTTTCTTCATATTAGACTCTACTTTTGCCAATGGAATAGACATTTATGTGTCGCCAGAAGCTCGACACAGTATGGAGGGGATTACATAAGCAATCTCAATGTGAGTGGCTTACAGATTTGATTATCTGATGGGAATTGACGGCGAAATAGATAGCATGAATTGCGCTTGTGATTTTGCTTCCAGCTCTGATTTGATCGCGAAATTAGATTGGTATCTTATGTCCAAATTCGTATTTATCTATCTATACAAAATGATGTTTCCTATGTATGCGAATGGCATGTTGTTCTAAGAAAAAAGGGATTTTTAGCGAGGAATGAGTCAGTGAGAAGAAAAAAGCCAGCCCGAGGACTGGCAATCAAACTAAGTTATTTGAAGTTAACAAGAGTTTGAAATGAAAATGAAATTGGAGATGAAGAAAACGCTATTTATCTACCATCTGGGTTGCGCCTTGTAACCAAGTTTTGTCATGCGCATCTAATGATGGGCTGAGCGCTTTGTAAACCTGCGTGTGATAGTGATTTAACCAATCCACTTCGTCTTGGCTAAGTAAGGTGACATCGAGCATGCTGGTGGCAATTGGGGCGAGGGTAATGGTCTCAAAACCGTAAAATGTGCCAAATTCATTCTGATCGACTTCCACGACTTTCATAATGTTCTCGATACGAACGCCGTATTCACCTTCGCGATACACGCCCGGCTCGTTGGTGATCACCATGCCTGGTTTCAGTTCCACTTCGCGATGGCTTTGCGAAAAGTTTTGTGGACCCTCATGAACATTTAAGCAAATACCAACGCCGTGTCCCGTGCCGCATTTATAATCAATACCATGCTGCCACAACACACCGCGAGCCATGATGTCGAGATTGGCACCCGTAGAGCCTTTCATAAATCGAGTCTGAGTCAGTCGGATGACCGCTTTGAGCACTAAGGTGTAGTCTTTGCGTTGTTTAATGGTCGGTGACCCGAAATGGAAAGTACGGGTGATATCCGTAGTGCCGCCAAGGTATTGACCGCCGGAGTCAACAAGAAAGAAGTTGCTCTCGTTGACGACGGCATTGCTTTCTTCATCGGCGGCGTAGTGCATTTTGGCACCATGGGCAGCAAAGCCTGCGATGGTGCGAAAACTGTCGCTCACATAATGGCGAGTTTGACGGCGATAACTTTTTAACTGCGCCTCAGCAGACAATTCAGTAACAAGCCCACTTGGAACTTGGTCTTCTAACCAACTCATGAACCTGACAACTGCCACACCATCGTCTTTCAATGACTGTTCGAGATTGGCTAGCTCGGTCGGGTTTTTGCTGGCTTTCATGTCGGTGACCGGGCAAGCCATTGGCTTTAGTGAAACGTTTTGCTCAATTGCACTGACCAATAAACTGTCGGTGTAGCTTGGGTTAAACGCAAGAGAAAGCCCTTCACATTGCTGATTCAAATATTGGCTCACGTAGTCGTAATGACGAACGCTGACACCTTGCTCGTTGAGTTGTTTTTCTATCTCAGCTGGTAACTTCGCTTTGTCGATAAATGCGGTCGCACGCGTCTGTTCTACTACAAGATACGCCTCAGATACTGGGCAGTAAGGAGTATCTGCGCCACGAATATTTAGCGTCCACATTACATCATCTAACGTGGACACCAACAAACCGTCAACGTAGTTGTCGCCAAGCCAAGAGCGAAGGTCAGCCAACTTTTGCTTGGTCTCTATGCCGGCAAAGGCGACAGAGTGCTGAAAGATCTGCTCAGTTGGTCTACTAGGGCGGTCATGCCAGATCGGTGTCAGTAAATCGAGATCGAGGATAATCTGGATGTTTTTAGGTTCAAGCGCTTGTTTGAGTTCTTGGTGAAATGCATAGCTGATAGAGCGCCCATCTACCGCGATGGTACTGTTGGCTTCTAACGTGCTGGCTAACCATTTGGGAATACTTGGCGTCTCTGGTTGACGCGCTTTAAATAGGTTGAGTCCAGTACCATGAAGCTGTTCTTCAGCTTGAATGTAGTAGCGACCATCGGTCCATAATCCACCGCCTTGAGTGGTAATGACAACGTTGCCTGCCGAACCGGTAAAACCAGAAATCCATGTTCGACCAGCCCAATGATCCGCAGAGTATTCACTATTGTGAGGATCGTTATTCGTTACGATATAAGCTGCAACGTGATAAGTTGCCATCGCATCTCGCAGCGATGAAAGACGTTGATTTACCGAGTTTGTTGTATTCATGAAAGACTTCCTGAAATCATGTTTGAACAATAGATATGATGTTGCTCAGAGCCAATTTTTGCAGGGCTTTGCTGCCCGCAGAGTTGGGTCGCTTCTGGGCATCGGGTTCGAAAGACGCAACCGCTCGGAGGGCTGAGCGGGGAAGGGAGATCTCCGGGCAGTAATTGGATCTCGCGGTTGCGTGCTAATTGAGGGTTGGCGATTGGCACAGCAGAAAGCAGCGCTTTGGTATAAGGATGCTGCGCATCATCAAATACTTGGTCGTAACGTCCGACTTCCATCGGCTTACCCAGATACATCACCATTACGCGATCACTAATATGACGTACCACGCTGAGATCGTGAGCAATCATTACCAGCGTCAGTCCCATTTCTTGTTTTAGGTCATCGAGTAGATTGATCACTTGCGCCTGAATGGACACATCAAGTGCGCTCACGGGTTCATCACACACCACCAAGTCGGGGTTAAGAATCAACGCTCGTGCGATGCCGACACGTTGACACTGACCACCAGAAAACTCATGCGGATAGCGGTTACGTTGGCTTGCGAGCAGTCCTACTTTGTCCATCATGGCGATGACTCGCTTTTCAACTTCGGCACGTTTGAGCCTTGGTTCGTGCGTTAGTAGTGGTTCGGCAATGCATTCTGAAATGGTTAAGCGCGGGTTTAAGCTGGCTGATGGGTCTTGAAATATCATCTGGAACTCTCGACGACGAAGGGCGAGTGCGTTTTTGCCAAAGCCACGCATATCTTCACCTTTCCACGTCAGGGTGCCGTATGTCGGTTCAACCAACCGAAGTAGGGCGCGCGCCAATGTGGACTTACCACAGCCGGATTCGCCGACAATGCCAAGGGTTTCACCTCGGTACACATCTAAGTCAATGCCATTCACCGCTTTGACGATCTTTCTTCGACTAGGAATGATATGGCGCGATACTGGAAAGTGGACTTTCAGGTCGCGGGCAGACAGTAACACTTCTTGCTGGGTCATAACGTTTCCTTAAGCCGATTGATGAATAAGAGAAATACTGCCTTGCGCTTTGACATGACAGGCGATGGATTGGCGTCCGTTAAGGGGCGCGAACCGAGGTGTTTGTGTTTGGCAACGTGGTTCACGATAGTCACAGCGATCTCTAAACGGGCAGCCTTTGTGATTGATCAGAGCGCTCGGCGGGTTACCGGCAATGGTTGGCAAACGAGGCATATCTTCTGTAATCGATGGGATCGCCTTTAGAAGCCCTTGGGTATATGGGTGAGCGGGTTGGGCGAATAACGTGTCCGTATCGGCTTGTTCCATTTTTTGTCCGCCGTACATGACTAAAACTCGGTCACACATTTCAGCGACCACGCCCATATCGTGAGTGATAAGCAAAATGGCAGTGTTGAACTCTTGTTGTAACTCGCGTAATAGCGTCAGGATTTGTGCTTGTACTGTTACGTCGAGTGCGGTTGTGGGCTCATCGGCAATAAGCAGTTCCGGTTTACACAGCAACGCCATGGCAATCATCACACGTTGGCGCATACCGCCAGAAAGCTCGTGTGGATATTGGTTCATGCGCGTTTCCGGAGAAGGGATACGCACTGCATCCAACATCTGTATGGATTCTGCTATGGCCTGTTTTCGGCTCATTCCTTTGTGCACCATCAGCACTTCACTAAGCTGTTTGCCAATCTTCATAAATGGGTTAAGAGAGGTCATCGGATCTTGAAAGATCATGCCGATTTTCTCTGCGCGAATGCGGTTTAGTTGCTTCTTCGACATCGCGAGTAAGTTCTCGCCATGAAAACGCGCTTCGCCAGAGACGTTCCCGTTATCAGCTGTTAGCCCCATTAGCGCAAATACCGATTGGCTCTTGCCTGAGCCGGACTCGCCAACGATACCTAGCGTTTCTCCCGCTTTAATCGTGTAGGAGAGGTTGCTGACCGCTTGCACTTGTCCGTCTGGCGTATCGAAGCGCACGTTCATGTTTTCAATTGATAGCATGGGAAGTCCTTATCGATCTTTCGGGTCAAGGGCGTCGCGTAAGCCATCGCCGATGAAGTTAAAACAAAACAGGGTTGCGACCAAAAACAGCGATGGGAAAAGTAGCATCCACAATGCCACGTCGATGGTTTTTGCGCCTTCTGAAATCAAGATTCCCCAACTGGTGTCTGGCGGTTGAACACCTAAACCTAAGAAACTCAAGAAGGATTCAAACATGATGAATCCGGGCACCATTAAGGACGAATAGACCATCACGATCCCAAGCACGTTTGGCAACACATGACGGCGCACAATGGTGAATTTAGATACGCCAATGGAGTGTGCTGCTTCAATAAATTCGCGCTTTTTGATGCCGAAGGTTACGCCCCGTACCACTCGGGCAATACCTAGCCATGAGACCATGCCAATCACGATAAAGATCAGATAGATGTTGTTACCAAATAAGGTCACGAACAGGATGACCATGAACATAAATGGCACTGAGTCGAGCACTTCGATGATGCGCATCATTACGCTGTCTACCACACCACCAAGATAGCCAGAAATACTGCCCCAAATAGTGCCAATCACAACGGCAACCAAGGCACCAACAAAGCCAACCAAAATCGACAGGCGACCACCTTGCATCGTGCGGGCAAACAGGTCTTGTCCTAGGTCGTCGGTACCAAAATAGTGCCCGCTGCTCAAAGAGGGTTTCCCTAACTCGTACGGGTCAGCAAGGATGTTCCAATCAATCTCATCATGTCCAAAGGCAGCAAGTGAAGGACCAAAGGTGATACACAAGATGATGAACGCCAGCACGTATACGGAGGTCATTGCCGCGCGATTTCTGCGAAAGCGAGTCCACGCGTCTTGCCACAGACTGCGACCTTCTACGGCTTCTATATTATCAACGACTCGGTCTTGTAAGGATTGAGTATCCAGTTTTTTAATCGATAACATGCTCGGCTCCTAAACTCGGATACGCGGGTCGATAACGGTGTAGAGCAAGTCGACCACAAGGTTGAAAAAGATCGTCAGTGAAGCAACGATGAGAGTAATACCCATGACTAAGCCGTAATCGCGATTCAGTGCGCCGGAGACAAAGTGTTGACCCATACCGCCAGTACCAAAAAAGATATCGATGATGACCGAGCCTGTGACAACCGAGACAAAAGCTGGACCCAGCATGGCGACGACGGGGATCAATGACGGTCGCAGTGCATGGTGGAACAAGATGTATGCGGTCGATAACCCTTTGGCTTTTGCAGTACGAATATAAGGTTGATTCAGTGTTTCAATCATGGCGCCGCGCATAACACGAGCAATACTGGCGATAGAGCCAATCGCAAGACTTAGCACTGGTAGAACGAGAAAAGCGAGTTGTCCTCCTTCCCAACCACCGGCAGGTAGCCAACCTAAATGAATCGCAAATATCGTCACCAATACTGGCGCGAGGACGAAAGCTGGCACAACAACACCCGTCATGGAAAGGGTCATCAACCCGTAATCTAAGCGGCTATTGCGCTTTAACGCAGCAATGGTGCCGAGCAACATGCCAAGTGGCACTGAGATACAAAAAGACAGAACGCCGAGCAGGGCAGAGACTGGCCAAGATTGAGCGACCAACTGAGTCACAGTAAAGTCTTGATAGACAAAGCTTGGTCCTAAATCGCCTTGAGCGAAGTTGGTAATATAAATCCAGAACTGAACCAAAAATGGTTCGTCGAGGTGAAATTTGGCTTCGATGTTAGCGCGAACCACTTCCGGCATAGGACGCTCCATGTCAAACGGTCCGCCGGGTGCGATATGCATCAACCAAAAAGAGACCAAAGCGATAAACAACAACGTCGGAATCGCGATGGCTAATCGTCTGAGAATGTACCAAATCATGATCCATCATCCTTTGGTCATTCGACGTCACATGTCGTCACGTCGAGAAAGAGAAAAAATTGGCCTGAGCTCATCACCGAGAGAAGAGAAGTTCGACACGATATGCCATGTACTCGCAATGTCAGTGCGTGTTACCGAGCCGACTCAGGCCGAAAGCATGCCATTAGTGGACTTTCACATAGACATTCTTGCGGTAGTACGAGGACTCGGGGTTAGTACGCTCGTAGCCACCAACATAAGGCTTGATCAAATATTGATCGTTGCCTGGACGGTAAATCGGGATAATCGCCATATCTTCAATCAGCATGCTTTCTGCTTGTAGATACAGCTTTGAGGGATCATTCATGGTTTTAGAACGCGACATCAACTCATCATATTTGGGGTTGTTGTAGCGTGAATCGTTGTACTCACCATTGGAGACGAAGATATCGAGCCATGTTGAAGCTTCGTTGTAGTCTGCGGTCCAGCCGCCACGAGTGATTTCAGTTGGCTCTTTTAATGCGTAGAACACTTTAGGCTCGAGTTGTTTAATGGTGATTTGCGCGCCTAAGCGGCTTTTCCACATGCCTGCCATTGCTGTTGCCATTTTCACGTCTTTAGAGAAGGTAGGAACAGTGAAAGTGAGTTTGAGTGGATTCGCTTTGTTATAACCAGCCTGTGCCAATAAGCGTTTGGCTTTGTCGATACGCTGATTCGTTGTCCATGTCGCGTATTCTGGGATGTGTGATTGAAAGCCATCGGTTTGTGGCGGCACCAAGGTAAACATTGGGATACCACCGTTTCTTAAAATCGCATCGGTTAAGATCTTGCGATCAATGGCATAGGATAGGGCTTGTCGAACACGCAGGTCTTTAGTTGGACCCTGCTGGGTGTTGAGGTAATAAAACGTCGAGCCAAGTGACGCACTGGTGTCTGCGACTTCTTGTGGCAGCTTGGTGATCAGCTTTTTCTTTTGCGCAGAAGGAATCGACATCACTTGGTCTATTTCCCCCGCTAAATAGCGATTGAGCACAACATTGGCATCACCAATCGGCAACCACGTGATTTTATCCAACACGACGTTGCTTGCGTCCCAATAATACGGGTTTTTCACCATCACCATTTTTTCGTTTACCTTCCACTCAGAAACGGTAAACGCGCCATTAGTAACAATGTGTTTTGGTTGCGTCCAGTTGCTGCCGTACTTTTCAACCGTGGCTTTATACACTGGAGCAAGAACCGGATGGCTAAGCAGCTTGATAAAAAATGGAATTGGCTTTTCAAGCGTCACTTGGAAGGTTTTGTCGTCCAGCGCTTTTACGCCAAGTGTTTGCGGTGTTGCTTCGCCTTTCATAATGGCTTGTGAGTTTTGGATGTTTGGAATCGCGGCAAACCAAGCGTAAGGTGAAGCAGTATTGGGGTCGAGTAGACGCTGCCAACTGTAGACAAAGTCTTGTGCAGTGACATTGTCACCATTCGACCATTTCGCATCACGAAGCTTGAAGGTGTAGACCGTATTGTTGTCGTTCACCGACCAAGATTTCGCAACGCCGGGAATGGTTTTTCCTTGTTTGTCTTGAATCGTTAACCCTTCGAACAAGTCTCGACCAAGGTTAAATGCGGGCTCAGCTGCTTGTTTAGCCGGATCGATAGACGTCACTTCTGCACCGTTATTAAGCGTGATCTCTTGTGCTTCGGCGAGTGTCACGCCCGATGGGTACGGCACAGCATAAGTCGAAGCCGCAAACATTGGGCTCATCACAGATGCCAACAAAAGTAGCTTAGGTAGTTTCATCCTTTCCTCACTCGATTCATCCTTGAAGATGAGTTGAATGTATATTGTATAAATTGTTCAGACAATCGAGTTTTAACATACCTGTAACAGGGTGTTAGAAGCTGAGCTTTTTGGTCTCAAAAAGTGAGCCAGTAGAATTTCAATCCATGAATTTATGCCAACTTGGCATAGTCAGATTCTCTGCTAAGAATGCAGGGCAAAGAGATAATGGAGAGAGTGAAGCGGATAGAAACGAAAAATCCCCTTCATGCGCGAAGCAAGAAGGGGATCAGTGTTAGCATTTCAAATTCAGCGTAAATTGCGCTCTATTCTCTAGATTATTTCACTAGGAAGTGCTTAACGAACTCAGTGATTTTCACCATGTCGTCAACGGCAATGAATTCTTCAGTGGTGTGGACTTTCGCCATACCAGTAGAAAGGTTTACTGTTGTTAGACCTTTCTTGTTGAAGTTGTTTGCGTCGCTACCGCCACCAGTGCCTTTTGTGAATGCATCGATGCCCATGTCAGCAAATGCCGCTTTGATTGCTGATACGTGAGCATTGTCTTCTTCGATAACAAATGCGTCGTATGCGCGGCTTGATTCGATTTCAACTTCTGCGCCGTGTTTTTCACATACTGACTCGAAGGTAGAGATCATGTGGTTCACTTGTGCTTCTAGCTTATCACCGTTTAGAGAGCGTGCTTCAGCAACAATTTTTAATTCCGGCATCACGATGTTTGTCGCTTGACCGCCGTTTACCATACCGATGTTTGCTGTGGTTTCTTCGTCGATACGAAGCAGCTTCATCTGGTTGATTGCATCTGCCGCTACCATGATTGCGCTGATGCCTTCTTCAGGTGCTAGACCCGCGTGTGCAGGGCGGCCTTTGATTGTCGCAACGATTTTTTGCTGACCAGGTGCCGCAGTCACGATAGTGCCGATAGGGCCGCCTGTATCCAGTACGATCGCTTCTTTAGACGTTACGTGCGTCATGTCGAAGTACTCAGAGCCGAACAGGCCGCCTTCTTCATGCACAGTGAAAGCAAGCTCTAACGTTTTGTGCTCTAGGTTTTCAGCTTGGATGCAGCGAACCGCTTCCATGATCGCTGCGATGCCTGATTTGTCGTCACCACCAAGGATCGTATTGCCTTTAGAGCGAATGATGCCATCTTCGATGATTGGCTCGATACCGATACCAGGCGTTACTGTATCCATGTGGCAGCTCATTAGGATAGAGCCTTCTTTCTTGCCTTCTAGACGTGCGTACACGTTGAAACCGTTAGAAATGTGCTCTGGTACTGGTAGTTTGTGAACCGTAAAGCCTAGTTCGCCCAGTTGCTCAGCCAGAGTTTCTGCAATTTGTTTTTCATTCATAGATTCGCTGTCGATGCGAACCAGTTGGCAGAAATGTTCAACTAGACGTTCTTGGTTAATTTGTGTCATTTGGATGTCTCTTTCTTTCTTGGTCGAGACCGCAGCGGTATAGAGTGCGAGCCCGAAAGGGAACAGAACACCTCTTATTACACAGCTAATCCATGTGAAAACTGTCTTGAATCAAAAAACACCTCTGCCTGACATTATTCTGACCTGTGAATTACCGGATCTGATGCGGCGGTCACGAAAGTAAATAACAGCTAGGAAAGCACGAGGGTAAGAGCTACGTATGAAATCAGTGTTAGGGGGAATAGGACGTAGAAGAATGATGTGAGCTTTTTACGAATCTCTATATGTCGAGAAAGTCTCTGTTTTAACTGAAGTACTTCAGTATTTATGTACAGAGTCGAGCTATTTTTGTAATTGATGAAAAGTTAGCAGTATATGTGTAGAGCTGATTGTAATTTACCCTCTATTTATTGAAGCAATGTCACGAATGTGGATTAATACAATCTCTGTTTATTCATGTCCTCTCGCACTGCCTTTCTGGATAGACCGAACTCTGCAAAGGGTTCGGTCGCTTTAGTTTCAATGCTGCTAACCTTTTGTTTTTATGTATTCAACACCCTAAAAAAGCAAAAAGCCGAGTAGGGTACTCGGCTTCACTATTGATTTGACTTTATTCGTATCGATGAATGCTTAGCAGGGTTAATCCAATCAACCACTCAACCGTGCGCTGGCTATCTTTGTGCAACTTGTAAGAAGCCACTGCCTCTACCTGATTTTGAAAGTCTTTGAGGTAAGGAGTGTGGTGCTCGCAAACGGTCATCAAGAATGCCAAGCGCCAGATCGCCATGAATTCAGAATCTTCGAAATGTTGCTTCCAACTACTGACAAATGCCTCTTCGCTACCGGACAGGTCGAGCTTATCCATCAACATTTTTAGCAGTCTGCCTTGCAGAGCGCGAGGGATATCGGCTTTCTTTGCAAAGTGGTGGCTTATCCCCGTCCTCGATATTCCCGATTGCTCGCTCAACGTTGTGTAAGACATTTTCTCGTAGCCAAGCGTGATCAGTTGCTCTGTCGCGACATCGAGAATGGTGTTGATCGTAATTTGGGTATCTGCGTGAGTTCGGCGTGCCATAACTATTTGCCAATGTTGTGGTTAAAAAAACGATACTAACACTTATCGTCTTGCATTCCATATAAATATCCTTAACGGGACCTTGTTTGAATGATAAATGCGCGTTACTGCCCAAAATAATCGCCGCGGTAACAAGTTGTTTACATCTTGCTGCGGTGTGTAAATTGATGTGGTATATGATAATGCATTGATATAGCTCGCTTTCCGTATAATTGTCGTAAACGTTTGCTATAACAAAATTGCGTGTAACATAAATTTTACAACTGCCGTTTAAAACTGCGTAAAGCCAGATTTCCACTCATGTATTCCAATTCTTGTCCTCCTGCGCCAAGTTAGAAATATCGAAAGAGAACGTATGTTCAAACACAACAATGACATAAGGAGAAAGTCATGGTGGACACCTACAACCCATTAGGCACGGATGGATTCGAATTTGTGGAATACACAGCGGCGGATAGCGAAGGTATTGAACAACTGAAAGCGCTGTTTGTTTCGTTGGGTTTTGCAGAGATCGCAAAACACCGTTCTAAAGAGGCTTGGCTATACCGACAAGGTGACATCAGCTTTATCGTTAATGCTCAGCCGCACAGTCAGGCAGAAGGCTTCGCTAAAGTTCACGGTCCTTCCGTTTGTGGCATGGCATTTCGTGTGAAAGATGCGAACGTAGCACTTAAGCAAGCGCTGGATAACGGCGGTGAAGAGTACAAAACAGAAATCGGTCCGATGGAGCTGAGCATCCCAGCAATTTACGGTATCGGTGAGAGTCTTCTTTACTTCGTGGATCGTTACGGCAAACAGAGCATTTACGATGTTGACTTCCGTTTCTATGACGATGCAGAAGAGCGCCTAGCGAAAGCAGACGTTGGTATGTACGAAATCGACCATCTGACCCATAACGTGAAGCAAGGCAACATGGACGTGTGGTCAGGATTCTATGAGCGCATTGGTAACTTCCGCGAGATCCGCTACTTCGACATTGAAGGTAAGCTGACAGGGCTTGTTAGCCGAGCAATGACCGCACCGTGTGGCAAGATCCGCATTCCAATCAATGAGTCTTCTGACGACAAATCCCAGATTGAAGAGTTCATCCGTGAATACAACGGTGAAGGTATTCAGCACATCGCGATGACCACCGATGACATCTACCAAACCGTTCAAACACTGCGTGATCGTGGCATGGACTTTATGCCAACACCAGATACGTACTACGAGAAAGTCGACGAGCGCGTAAAAGGGCACGGGGAAGATGTCAGCAAATTGCGCGATCTACAAGTTCTTATTGATGGCGCGCCAACCAAAGACGGCATCTTGCTGCAAATCTTCACCCAGACCGTAATTGGCCCTGTGTTCTTTGAAATCATTCAGCGTAAAGGCAACGAGGGCTTTGGTGAGGGTAACTTCAAAGCCTTGTTTGAATCGATTGAAGAAGACCAAATCCGTCGAGGAGTACTAAGCGATGCATAAATGGATTCCATTTCCTCATCGTGAGGGAGTGTGCTCCAAGCAAGCACATGCTGATTTCCCCGAAGAGGCAATTTACGAACGTGAAGCAGGTCGAAGTGGGTTCTTCGGTCCTGCGGCACACTTTCATCATCAACACGCACCGACAGGTTGGTCTGAGTGGGAAGGCGATTTACGTCCGCGCGCTTTCGATTTCAACCTAGTCGAAACGGCGAGTCAGATTTCGCCTTGGGCAGTGCCGCATCTTCTACACAACGCCAACTGTAAGATACGTGTATGGCGTATGGACGAGAAGATGGACTTCTTGGTGCGTAACGCCGATGGCGATGAGCTGCTGTTCATCCATCATGGCACGGCAGACCTTTACTGCGATTATGGTCATCTCAAAGTGAGCGAAGGTGATTACGTGATGATCCCACGCTCGACCAGTTGGCGATTAGAACCAAGCGAACCAATGTTTGTTCTGATGATTGAAAACACCGATGCTGCTTATTCTTTGCCAGAAAAAGGCATGGTGGGTAATCACGCTGTATTCGACCCAGCCGTTCTGGAAACACCGTCAATTAATGACGAATTCCGCGCGCAATACTCAGAAGATCAAACTCAAGTTCATGTGAAGCGCCATGACAAAGTCAGCGTGATTACTTACCCATTCAACCCGCTTGATGCGATTGGTTGGCACGGTGACTTGGCTGTGGTGAAAGTGAACTGGCGTGATATTCGTCCTTTGATGTCGCATCGCTATCACTTACCGCCTTCTGCTCACACAACATTTGTTGGTGCTGGATTTGTGGTGTGTACGTTTGTGCCACGTCCAATCGAGAGCGACCCTGGCGCACTGAAGGTGCCGTTCTATCATAACAATGACGATTATGACGAAGTCTTGTTCTACCACGCAGGGGATTTCTTCAGCCGTGACAACATCGAAGCAGGCATGGTGACTTTCCATCCGGCAGGCTTTACCCACGGTCCTCACCCGAAAGCGTTCAAAGCGGGTCAGGAATATAAGAAGAAGTTTACCGATGAAGTGGCAGTGATGATTGATACGCGCCACGCGCTCGAGTTTTCTGACGAGCTCGATAAGGTTGAAAACAAAGAATACGTCTATAGCTGGCAAGAGAAGTAAGGGGCAAGGATGAAATTAGCAACCAAGAAAAATGGTACTCGCGATGGTCTGTTGATGGTCGTGAGCAAAGACTTGAAACAATGCGTTCCGACAACCGAAATTTTCCACGCGATGCATCTTGCGCCAACCATGCAAGTGGCATTGGATAACTGGGATAAAGTCGCTCCACAACTGGAAGAGCTTTATAACGCGCTAAACAATGGTTCGGTTTCAGGAAGTGAAGCGTTTGAATCCCACTATCTAGAGTCACCATTGCCTCGAGCCTATCAATGGGCGGATGGCAGTGCTTACGTCAATCACGTAGAACTAGTGCGTAAAGCGCGCGGTGCGGAAATGCCAGAAAGCTTCTGGACCGACCCTTTGATGTATCAAGGCGGTTCTGACGCATTTATCGGTCCTTGCGACAACATCGAATTTGCCAGCGACGAGTGGGGTATTGACTTCGAAGGTGAAGTTGCCGTTATCACCGGTGACGTGCCGATGGGAGCAAGTATTGCAGAAGCACAAGAATCCATTCGCCTTATCATGCTTGTAAACGATGTATCGTTGCGTGGTTTGATTCCGGCGGAGCTGGCAAAAGGTTTCGGCTTCTTCCAATCAAAACCATCGTCGGCGTTTTCTCCTGTTGCAGTAACGCCTGATGAACTGGGTGAAGCATGGTATGAAAACAAAGTTCATTTGCCTTTGGTTTCAACTTATAACAACGCGCCATTTGGTTGTCCGAATGCAGGCATAGATATGACGTTTGATTTCGCTGATTTGATTGTCCATGCCAGCAAAACCCGTCCACTTTCTGCAGGTGCAATCATTGGCTCGGGCACCGTATCGAACAAGCAGGGCACGGAGCACGGTACCTCTATCGAAGAGGGTGGCGTAGGCTACTCGTGCATTGCAGAAGTGCGCATGATTGAAACCATTCGTGATGGTAAACCGTCGACGAGCTTTATGTCGTTTGGTGACTCTATCAAGCTTGAGATGTTTGACGCAGGTGGCAACTCGATCTTTGGCGCGATTGATCAGCAAGTCAGCCAATACCTAAAACACTGAGAGTGAGGGGAAAGGGAAGTATGAGCGATAACATCACCCTCTATGGCTATTGGCGCTCCTCGGCGGCATATCGAGTGCGTATTTGTTTGAACTTAAAAGAGCTGAAGTACGAGTCCAAATCGATTCACTTGGTACGTAATGGCGGCGAGCAACACAGCTTGGAATACCATGAGTTAAATGCCTCTGAGCTTGTGCCAGTGCTGGTGGATGGTGATATTCAGTTAAACCAATCTCTTGCCATCATTCAATATCTCGATGAGCAGTATCCACAAATTCGAGTGATTCCAGAGCCATCGCCGCTTCGTTACCATGCTTTGGCTATGGCTCAGGATATCGCGATGGAGATCCACCCACTTAATAATTTGCGCGTGTTGCAGTATCTAGAAGGGAAGCTGTCGTGTGATCAAGAGGCGAAAGTCGAGTGGATTCATCATTGGGTAAATCAAGGCTTTACTGCGTTAGAAGAGAAACTAAACCAGCATCGACAACAACATGGAAACTGTATCTACAGTGTGACTGACTCTCCCTCTGTTGTTGATATTTCTTTAGTGCCTCAAGTTTACAATGCGTTACGTTTTGGAGTGGATATGACCCCTTATCCAATTATTAGCTCGGTTGTAGAAGCATGTAATCAACTGCCTGCATTTATTGATGCCATGCCAGAGAACCAACCCGACGCGAACAGCTAGCACTATCTCTACATCTTAATGATTAACAAACGGGCTCTTAGTGGAGTCCGTTTTTGTTCTCTCAACTTGACGTAAAAATCGTGTTCAAAACGTTGGCTACTGTTATCATCACCCCGCAAAATTTATCGGTTTTGTTGCTCTGGCTAAAATTTCCATTTAGGCTTTGAGCAACTAGTTGTTTTGGGCGCACTTTATCTATGACCAACATCTTTATCATTGTTGTTCTACTTGTTGTTTTCTTCTTTATCATTCAAAAGTACGTGATCAAAAACGATGACACGCGAGACTTCCCATATCGTTCGAAAGGTCCTTTATTAAAAGGGCAAGAAGGGGCGTTTTTTAATGCGTTAAGAGCGGCGGTTGGCGATCATGCCGTGGTGTTTGCCAAAGTAAACATGGCAACGTTGATCGCACCAAAAGAGATTAAGAACAAGAAGCAGTTCTTTATTGCCAGTAACCGAATTTCACGCAGCTACTTTGATTACGTTATCTGCGACCCTAGAACGCTTGAACCACGTGTGATTATTGAGCTTGATAACGGTCAGCAGCTGCATAAAGGCAAAGTCGAGCGCCAAAAGCTGCTGATGCACGTGTGTAAATCGGCGAACCTTCCTTTGATTGGCGCATCGGTAAAACACAGCTACCAAGTAGGGCGCTTACGTCGTTTATTGGCGGCACACATTGATCTGATTGAACCGGATAAAGAAGTCCGCTTTTGTAAGAAGTGTGGCAGTCCGATGATCATCAGAATAGCAAGCCAAGGTGAGTTTAAAGGTCGACGCTTCTTCACTTGTAGCCGTCAGCCAAACTGTACCTACACAGAAAACTACAACGTGGTGTTTGATACCGAAGACGAATAAACAATTCGCTCCCAGATATTGAAATAGAGAAAGGCTTCAACTGGATTGGTTGAAGCCTTTTTTTGCGCGGTTTAATGCCTTAAGAAGAGTGAAGCGACGTAAACCGAATTAAGCGGTTGGAGCTCTGCGAGTTTTGATTTGTTTTGAAATTGATGCGATACAGCGCTTTGCAGACTCACTTACTCCGGAGAGTTGAAAGAAACCATGGATAACGCCTGAGTAGCGTTCACAATTTACCTCTACACCATGAGCAAGCATTAACTCGTGTAATGTTTCGCCCTCATCACGTAAGGGATCAAACTCCGCAGTGATAATAGTCGTAGGAGGTAATCCTCGATAGTCTGCGCTCATAAGGTTTAGGGCCGGCTCAGAAAGTACTTTAGGATCGTTGTTGGTATACAAATCAAAACCAGACAGAAGCATGTTTGCGGTAATGATGTAGTCAGAGCCGTTTTCTTTGTAGCTCTGAGAGCTGCCTTTTGGATCCAACATTGGGTAAATCAGGATTTGTTGTTCTGGCAACCAAGTTGTCAATTTTTTAAGCCTTAACGTCGTCGCTAAAGCCAACTGGCCTCCGGCACTATCGCCCACAAATACCATTCGTTCTGGATTCCCGCCATATTTGTGTCCTTGCTCCTTAATGCCAAGTACAGCTTGGTATACGTCATCGTGCGCGGCAGGATATGTGTATTCTGGTGCGAGTCGATACTTTATACAGATGACGATCGAGTTGGATTGAACGGCAATCTGTCTCAACTGAGCGTCATGCGTTTCAAAGCCACCACTGATGAAGCAACCACCATGAAAATAAATCGTGAACGGTAAGTTATCCTCATTAGTTGGTTTATACACTTTGATCCGAATGCCATTCACTACATCCAAGATTTCTCTTTCTGGTTTAGGGCTTTCACCCGCTAATACGGTGCTATTGAGATAACCAGCTCGTCGCTCAGCAATAGTTTGTTTTGAAGGGCAAGGCTTACCATTGGATTGGAATTCTTCTACTAACTCTCGAATGCCAGGCTCAAGATTTTGGATCATTTTTTAACTCTTAACGAAAAAATCGACGAATCATAGAATAATCAAAAGACATGTATATACATACAGTTTAAATGTGTGATGAAGATTAAAAATAGCATTTTGCAACACTTCGCAGCATCCGTTCTGGTAACTCCTATACTTTGATGAAGAAAGAAGAATAGGGAAGCGTTATGCGATATGGATGGATTCTTTCAGCGCTGCTACTCACGTTCAGTAGTCATGCACAGCAGTCACTCAAACCACTAGAATGCCAATTAACTGATACACCTCAGGACCATTTCTTGTTTTATCGTGAGCAGATGGTTTACCACAGTGAGCAGTTTGCGATTTTCCAAAACTTTAAAGGGCGGGTAAGTACCCAAGTGGATCTCAAAACAGGCAAATTGATTCGCACAACGTTTATTGGTGAACCGTTCGAGCCTAAATACCAAATTTTGTTTGGCGATTGCCCAAACGTATCGCAAGTTTTGCAAATTTGGATGCTCAGTGAAGTGCCTTACGACAATTAACCCAAAACACAAAAGTTAAGTAGATCACACTTTTAACCTCACTCAAGTTGAGGCTTGACGATAAAATCGTCTGAAAACGGGTGTTGAGTTTAGATTTTCGCCAAACGATTCAAAGTTAATGAATTTATGCTTGCACCCCTCATAGGATATAGCTAATATCCTTCTCGTTCTTAAGGAATGGGTCCGTAGCTCAGTTGGTTAGAGTACTACCTTGACATGGTAGGGGTCGGCGATTCGAGTTCGCCCGGACCCACCACTCCTTAAAGCCATACTAAAACCAAAGTATGCCGAACATAAAATTTGGGTCCGTAGCTCAGTTGGTTAGAGTACTACCTTGACATGGTAGGGGTCACCAGTTCGAATCTGGTCGGACCCACCAAATTTAGTTCTTCGTGAGCAAACGCAAAGCCCGCTATTTAGCGGGCTTTGTTGTATCTAGAGCCTATCACGCTGTATTCAAATCCCTTCTAGAATTCGATAAACCCTGCCAATACAAACGAAAAGTGTGATTGTCTTTTTTAATCTTGGCTTGAGACAGTTGCAGTGGCCGATTGGTCGAACCAAAGTACCTCTTTTTTGATATTTAGAGAGGGACTCGCATGTGGGAAAACATTTCTTTAGAAACACTGTATGAGAAGTGCTTGGAGCTTTTACTGACGTTTGGGCCAAAGTTTATCTTGGCTTTGATTGTTCTGTTCGTGGGCTGGTGGATTGTAGGTAAAGTCAGTCGTGCTATTGAAGTTGCGTTAGAAAAGATGAAGATAGAGCACGGCTTACGCGGTTTTCTTTCTTCCTTGGCGTCTGTTATTTTAAAGATCCTTTTGATCATTTCTGCCGCTTCTATGATTGGCGTAGAAACTACCTCGTTCATTGCGATGTTGGGTGCTGCGGGCCTTGCCGTTGGTATGGCGCTTCAGGGTAGCTTGTCCAACTTTGCGGGCGGTGTATTAATTCTGTTCTTCAAACCATTTAAAGTGGGTGATGTGATTGAAGCGCAAGGGCACATGGGGAAGGTCGTTGATATCCAGATTTTTGTAACCGTGCTGCTGACTTATGATAACCAAAAAATCATCATCCCTAACGGTTCATTGTCTAATGGAACGGTGAAGAACCTGTTTTGTGAAGAGAAGCGCCGTATCGATATTGAGTTTGGTATTAGCTACGGTGACGATATCCATAAAGCCCGCCGTGTTCTGATGCAAGTGATGGAGAATTACGAGTTGATTATCAACGAGCCCGAGCCTACTGTGCATGTGAGCCAACACGGTGACAGCCATATCGGTATGTTAGTGTGGGCTTGGGTCGATTCAGAAAACTACTGGCCGGCTTACTTTGGCCTTTATGAACGAGTGAAAGATGCCTTTGATTCAGAAGACATCACGATTCCATTCCCTCAACGAGATGTTCATATTCACAACTAACAGAAAAGGAGCGTCAGCTCCTTTTTTTGATTTACTCATTTGATGGGAAAACCATTAACGAAAATAAGCTTCCCAGTTCGCTGGCGTGCCGATGACATCTTGGACGATGTCGATAAACTCTTTGAGCAAAGGTGAATGCTGTCTATGGGTGTACATCGCGTAAATATCGCCATGTGTTGGGATATCGTAATCCGCCAATAGCTGAACTAACCCCATTGATTCCAACTCTTCATGCACCATAAACTGACCAATCTGCGCGTAGCCGAGCCCAGCTTTTGCGCTTTCTATGATCAGTTCAGGCTCATTGACGCGGTAAGCGCTCGTCATTGAATACACATCCAACTGGTCTGGCTCTGTTTTAGAAATGAACTTCAATTTGTCTGCGTTAAAGTTTCCGTTGGCATATACAATGGAAGGCAGCAAAGACAACGCTTGAGGGGTTTTCGGTTCACCATGTTTTTCAATAAACGATTGAGACGCCACAATGGCGACTTTGTTTTCTGCCAGTCTTTTCGCGACGAGGGTAGAGTCGCGCATCGGACCAATTCGAAACGCAATATCGAAGTTGTTGCCGACTACATCAACATGATGGTCATCTAAGAGAAGCTCAATCGATGCTTTCGGAAATTGCTCCAAAAAGCGCTGAATAGCGGGCTGCAAATACTGGCGGCCAAACATAGTCGAACTTGAAATCTTCAGATTGCCACTCAAATCCGTTTGGAATGAAGAGGTAAGTTGCTTCGTCTCGTCTAGTAGTGTTGAGATTTGCTCGGCTTTCGCTATCACTTGTAAGCCAATTTGAGTCATGGAAAGAGAGCGAGTGGTGCGGTTTACCAGACGAACGCCAAGGTATTCTTCAAGCTGCTTGATATGTTTGGACAGAACAGAACGGTCCATGTTCATGCGATCAGCCGCTTTGGCAAATGATCCCGCTTTGGATACTTCTAGCAGCAGTTCGAGTTTGTTTGCTAAATCCAATGGTGTGCTCCTTGAGTCGTTGGATTCACGTTATAAAGCCTTGTTTAGGTGAATGTCTAGTCCGATTTGTTTCGTCAGACTTATTGGTATCAGTTAACGCAATGAAACTTATCGATAAAGTCATAAGTAAAAAGGAACCGAGCAATATCGGTTCCTTTTTCTATTTCGTGGTGAACTAAAGCGTTAACTCTGTTTTCGACCTTTACTGACGAGCATGTAAAACACTGGGGTGAGTAGCAAACCGAAGAAGGTAACACCCACCATGCCGGAGAACACAGCAATACCCATCGCTTGACGCATCTCAGCACCGGCTCCACTACCTAACACAAGAGGAACAACGCCTGCTGTGAAGGCGATAGAGGTCATCAAGATTGGACGCAAACGCAAGCGACACGCTTCCAAAATTGCAGACAGATGATCTTTACCACTGCCTTTCAACTCGTTGGCAAACTCGACCATGAGGATGGCGTTCTTACATGCCAGCGCAACTAATACAATCAATGCGATCTGGGTGAAGATGTTGTTATCGCCTCCAACCAGCCACACACCGCCAAGAGCAGAGAAGATCGTCATCGGGACAATCAAGATGATCGCCAATGGCAACTTCAAGCTCTCATACTGCGCAGCAAGTACCATGAACACCAGCAATACAACCAATGGGAAAATGTAAACCATGGTATTGCCCGCCAAAATTTGTTGGTAAGTAACGTCAGTCCATTCATACACCATACCTTCTGACAAGTTCGCTGCTAGCACATCTTCTATGGCTTTTTGCGCTTCGTCTGAACTGTAACCGAAGGCTGGGCTGCCATTAAGCTCGGCACTCGGGTAGCCGTTGTAATGCATCACACGATCTGGGCCAATGGTCGGCGTAATCTCAAGCACTGCGCCAAGTGGGACCATCTTGCCTGATGCACTTCTTACTTTGTAAGACAAGATTTGCTCAGGGTCGAGACGATAATCAATATCG
The DNA here is from genome assembly GCF_002021755.1 of Vibrio owensii. Lineage (NCBI taxonomy): Bacteria > Pseudomonadati > Pseudomonadota > Gammaproteobacteria > Vibrionales > Vibrionaceae > Vibrio > Vibrio owensii. The sequence continues at coordinate 221,161 of NZ_CP019959.1, read as the reverse complement.
GCTTGGGCGTTTACTTGGTATGTACGACCAAACATATTGAAGTCGTTGACATACAATGAACCTAAGTAAACTTGCAGGGCGTTGAAGACTTCTTCCAACGGAATGCCTTGTAACATGGCTTGCTCACGGTCAACGTTGATATCCATTTGAGGTACCTGAATACGGAACGTTGAGTAAAGTCCCATAAGCTCTGGGCGTTTGCTCGCTTCTTGAATCACCAAGTTCAACTGCTGGAACAACTGGTCGAAGCCTTTATTACCACGGTCTTCAATTTGTAATTTGAAGCCACCAGTCGAGCCTAAACCTTGGATCGGCGGTGGTGGGAAAATAGCGACGAACGCTTCATCGATCACGGCAAATTTCTGGTTCAATGCTGCGACAATGGCATTGGCACCTAAACTTGGATCCGTGCGGTTTTCAAATGCGTCCAATGTAACAAACACAATGCCGCTGTTTGGGCTATTGGTGAAGCCATTTACAGACAATCCCGGGAAGGAAATGGTCTGTGAAACACCAGGCGTCGCCAGAGCAAGCGTCTCCATTTCTCTAATCACTTCTTCCGTTCGATCTAAGCTCGCGGCATCAGGCAATTGAGCGATGGCAACCAAATACTGTTTGTCTTGTTGTGGAATAAAACCACCAGGAACGGCGTTAAACAGTGAGCCTGTACCACCAAGCAGAACAAGGTAGGCAGCAACGACAATCGCGCTGAAACGAACCAGTTTTTTCACCAAAGCTTCATATCGGTTTGAACCATAATCAAACAGCTTGTTAAACGGCTTGAATAGGAACCTGCCAAACACGGCGTCTAAAATACGCGTTAAGCGATCGGGTTTTGCTCCCTTTTCTTTCAACAACAAGGCAGACAAGGCTGGAGAAAGAGTCAGGGAGTTGATTGCCGAAATGATGGTTGAAATCGTGATCGTCAATGCAAATTGTTTGTAGAACTGACCAGACAAACCGGTAATAAACGTTGTAGGGATGAATACCGCACACAGCACCAAGGCAATTGCGATGATGGGGCCGGTTACTTCTTCCATGGCTTTTTTAGTCGCTTCCAGCGGTTTTAAGCCATTGTGAATGTTCCGTTCTACGTTCTCGACCACAACGATCGCATCATCCACAACAATACCGATAGCCAATACCAAGCCAAACAAGGATAGAGTGTTGATTGAGACGCCAAGCATTTGCATTACAGCGAAAGTACCAACGAGAGATACCGGTACGGCAATGATTGGGATGATGGATGCTCGCCATGTTTGTAAGAACAAGGTCACAACGATAACCACCAATACAATCGCTTCAAGCAACGTGCTGATTACGGCATTGATTGAACCGCGTACGAATACAGTAGGGTCATAAGCAATCTCGTAAGACACGCCTTGAGGGAATTTCTTCGATAGCTCCGCCATGGTGTCACGAACTTCATTTGATAACTCAATCGCGTTAGCGCCCGGGCGTTGGAAGATTGGCATGGCGACCGCAGAGTTGCCGTTTAACAGTGCACGCAGAGCATAGGTGTTTTGACCGAGTTCAATACGAGCAACGTCTTTCAAACGAGTCAAAGCACCGTTATCACCCACTTGAACAATGATGTCGTTAAACTCGTCGATGTTCTCCAAACGACCTTTCACGTTGAGCAACACCTGGAACTGATTATCAATAGTAGAAGGTTGTGCGCCAAGTGAGCCAGCCGCGACTTGTTGGTTTTGTTGTCTTACCGCATTAACCACGTCCATTGCGGTTAAGTTGCGAGAGGCTAATGCGTCTGGATCGAGCCATAAGCGCATTGAGTACTCGCTGCCACCAAACAACTGAACGTCCCCCACACCGCCAAGGCGAGCGATGTCGTCTTTGATGTAAAGGTTCGAGTAGTTCGCAAGGTAGCTGACTTCTCGGCTGTTATCCGGAGAATAAATGTGTACCACCATGGTTAGGTCTGGCGATGCTTTTTCTGCGACGACACCTAAGCGCTGCACGGTTTGAGGCAAACGCGGTAGGGCGCTGTTCACGCGGTTTTGAACCTGAACCTGAGCTTTATCGAGATCAGTGCCAAGCGCGAAAGTGACCGTTAGTGTCATTCGACCATCGCTAGTGGCTTGAGAAAACATGTAGAGCATATTTTCCGTGCCGTTTATCTCTTGTTCCAACGGTGTTGCTACCGTCTCTGCGATGATCTTTGGGTTCGCACCTGGGTAGTTCGCGGTTACAACAACCGTAGGAGGCACGACTTCTGGGTATTCACTCACTGGGAGTTGGAACAAAGAAATACTACCAACAATCAGAATGAGTAGAGAGAGCATCGATGCGAAGATCGGTCTCTGGATGAAAAAATGCGCAAACTTCATTGAATCGCCTTACTCTTGTGCATTTGCCATAGGTTGAGTGCTTTTAGAAGGGGCGGACGCCAAGATCAACGGCACAGATGTCAGGTCGAGCTCAACGTTTCTTGGTTGAATTTGAGTACTAGGGCCGACCTTTGCAGGACCATTGACGGCAATGATGTCGTCTGAGTCCAAACCTTGTGTAATAGCGCGATACTTGCCGTAACGCTCACCGACTTCTACTTGCTGATATTGCAGAACATGGTCTTTGTTCATGGTCAGAACAAAGCGATTTTCTAGATCAGTACCGATGGCACGTTCTGGGATCAACACTTCTTCTTCTGGCAAGCTGGTGGTGATTTGCACGCGACCAAAAGAACCAACTCGCAGCGGTCGATTGTTTGCGTTAAACACCGCGCGAACCTGTAATGTGCCGGTATTTGGATCGATCGTATTGTTGATAAAATCGATGTAACCAAAGTAAGGGCGCTGCTCTTTGCCTGTTAACTGCAGGCGAGCTGGTGTTTTGCTTGCCGCTGTGGTGTCAGAGAAGTTGCGGTTCCATGTACGCTCATCAACGTTGAAATAAGCGTAAACCTTGTCATTGGAAACAATGTTACTGATGATGCTTTGGTTCGCCGTTACATTGTTGCCTTCAGTGATAAACGCATTCGAGATGGTGCCACTAATCGGTGCGTAGATTTGTGTGAACTCAAGATCAAGCTTGGCGGATTTCAACTGAGCCTGAAGTGCCAATACTTCCGATTTTCGTTGTTTAACTGATGTCGAGCGAGATTCCGCTTGCTCTTGGGATATGGCTCGACGCTCCACCAATTTTGATGCACGGCGCAAGTCACTCTTCGCTTGTTCTAGGGAGGCTTTCGCGCTCAGTAATTGCGCTTCAAGGCGTGCGACTTCTGCTTCAAAGGTTCTTGCATCGAGTGTTGCGAGTAGGTCGCCTTTTTGTACTGCTTGTCCATCTTCAAATTCAATGGTCTCAATCACGCCCGATACTCGTGGCATAAGAGAAACCTCTTGAGGCGCTTCAAGTCGCGTCGTAAAGGTAAACCACGATTGAACCGGTTCATATGCTACGGTCGCCACGTCTACAGGGACAAACGCAGGAGCTTGTTGTGTTGCTGGTTTGTCATCAGAGCTGCAAGCGGACAATACCGCTAGGCTAATTCCTGTAACCACTGCTTTTTTTAACATAATCAATCCTCGTCAAAAATTTGAGGAGGCGATTCTACTGAGAGGAATTGTGGAGAATAAGTGCATAGATAAAACATATAGAATTGAAAAAAATGCACGAATCAATCAATGTAAACTAAATTCTTTTTAATTTTAGAAACTTAGGAATATAAACCCTGTGAATGTTGTTGATATATATATTAGTTCGAAATGGTTTATATCAATTTGTAATAGAGAAAATGCGTCGATAAAACACAGTTAAATCAAAGTTTAAATAGCCAAATGATGCATTTTTATCATTTCATTAGTGCAAAAATAACCATAATAATTATTGATGGATTTTGTAAAATCGGCTCTTCATCACAATACTAGGAGAGGGAGTTGGATGGATCTTGCTACACAGCTTGAGTTGTTATTGGACGTTGCGGAGTTTGGTACGTTTGCCAAGGCAGCGGATAGGAACCACATTGATCGCTCCGCGCTGTCTAAGCAAATTAAAAGATTGGAAGATGATTTAGGATTGCGTTTGTTAAACCGCTCAACACGTTCTCTGTCTTTGACAAGTGCAGGTACAGAGATGGTAAAGCAAGCTAAAAAGGTGAGGGAAGTTCTTAATGAAACCAAGAAGATAGCTGAAACGTTTCATGATGAGCCTCGTGGGCATCTGAAGATTTCTAGTTCAACGTTTTTTGGTCGAACTTACATCAATCGTGCTATTGAATTGTTCATCAAGAAATACCCGGAGATCAGTGTTGAACTGGTGTTAGATGATAATCGGGTTGATGTGATCAGTGAAGGTTATGATGTCGTATTTCGAATTGGTCAAATTCGCGATTCCAATATGATCGTCAGAAAGCTTGCCTCCAATAAGTTGGCATTAGTCGCTTCAAGAGATTTTATTGAGACGTATGGTATGCCAGAAACACCAGAAGAATTGATTAAATTGCCATCAATCGTATATTCAAACGAAAGCTTTATTGCTGATAAATTACGCATCCCGACGAGTTTAGATTCGGATGAAACAAAAACGTTTACTATGAGAGGGCAATACTTAGTCAACGAAGCTGCGTCAATTATCGATTCTGTAAAATCTGGTTTAGGTTATGCGTTAATTGGCCAGTTTTATTTGCAAAAGCACATTGATGAACAAGGGTTAATTCGCTTATTACCAGATTATAAATTACCCGATTCTGGCGAAGTTTATGCGATGTACTCTCATCGTGATCAGCAACCTCTTGGTAAGCTCTTTATTGATATGGTTCAAGAGGTGATTGGTAAACCAGCTATTTGGGAAAGCTACCTATAATGTTCTAGTTTGTTTATTAGAATATAGTAATAATTTTATTTGTAAATGTTTAACAGGGAAGTTATTCGTTCAAAAATAACCATTTTAAATAGTAAAATTGTCGCTAATATAAAATAATAATTTGAGCATAATTGTCACCGCTTATTAACAAACAAGTAGTGGTAATTAAATGAAAATGAATAAAACAGCCTTCGCAGTTCTTTCTCTTATTGTAGCGAATGGTGCATCAGCAGCAGAAGTATTCTCTAACGATACAACAACATTAGATGTTCATGGCCGTATGCAGGGTATGTATTATTTCTCTGATGATAAAGACGTAGATGGCGATAACAGTTACGTACGTGTTGGCCTAAGCGGCGAATCTAAAATTAATGATGATCTTTACGCATTTGGTCTTTATGAGCTTGAGTTTAAATCAAACCGTCGTGACGTTAACGGTGTTGAAGATGATGAGTTTGATGTACGTAAAGGCTATGTGGGTGTTGCGACAGATTACGCAACGTTCAGCTACGGTCGCCAATACGGTGCTGTGACGCTGGTTTCTGATTACACCGATATCTTCCCTGAGTTTGGTAACGAAGCGGCAGGCGTGAGTGCAGACGTATTTGGCACAGGCCGTTCAGACTCTGTCTTCAAAGCAACGGCAAGCATTGCTGGCTTAAACGTTCATGCAAGCTACCAAGCAGAAAACGACGAAGTGTCGACTGACTCGAACTCATACGGTATCGCAGCGGATTACCAACTGCCGTTTGGCTTTAAAGTGGCACTAGGTTACAACGAAGGTGAAACACTTACAGGTGGCAACGACGCTGAGTTATTCACTTCTGCCATCTCTTACGAGTACGATGCATTCTACGTGGCGGCGCTGTACAGTGATGGCGAAAACTGGGCAAAAGATGGTTCTGATGTAAACGCGGACTACACTGGTATTGAAGCCGTTGCAACGTACAAAGTGACTGATGATTTCCTTGCGTTAGTAGGTTACAACAACCTAGAGCGTAATGACGTTGACACGGTAGATTACGTATCTATCGGCGCGGAGTACAACTTAACAGAAAACTTTAAAGCGCTAGCAGAATACAAAATCAATGATGTTGAAAACGAAGACGACGTATTTGCCGTTGCTGCTCGTTACTCATTCTAAGTACTGATTAACATACAAGCCGATGAAGATAACTTCATCGGCTTTTTTTGTGTCTGTTATTTCTGGCGGCTATTTTTACCATAATGAATGGATAATATAAATCGTGAGTGAATTCATGGTTTGATTTATTATTCTTTCCGTTAGCTAGTCCACTGCTAGGAAGGTTAACATTTACGTATATTTGTATTTCTTAATGTTTTGCAGCAAATTATTTGCTGCTTTTTTTTGCTTGTAATTTACACTTGTTATTATTTGTTCCCAAAATATTCCCGTTTCTCGTTTCTCGTTTCTCGTTTCTCGTTTCTCGTTTCTGCTCGATATAAAAAAGCCCCGCATAAAGCGAGGCGCAGTAGTAGCTGGCAACTCAATAATAGAAACGGGACATTTCATCGAGTGCTCTCTGCATGGTTTCGACCGGAACTCGACCCGAATGATCAATGTGTAAATCATTGAGAAGGAGTTGCGAATGCCCACCTGGGTTAACCACAAGCATGTTCTCTCTTCCTACTAGCGCGTAGTTGTAATAACTGCCAGCAATGAACCAATCACGAGATGCGTTTTCGTTAAACAGGTTATGACCGACACTGTAAGATTCGGGGCTCGTCGTCACGTCAAAGAGCTGATTCATGAGTGTAGGAACAATATCGAAATGAGTGGTTCGATAACGGATTGTCTGAGGCGCTTTCTTTGGCATATACACGTAAAGCGGAACGTGAACCTGAATCGCACTGTAGTTGCCAGTATGACCCCAGTAGTTCATATGATGGTCGTTGAATTCTTCACCGTGATCGGAAGTGATTACAACGATGGTGTTGTCTAAATCCACGTTATCCAGCACTTGTGCAATCAAACTGTCGATATAGTACAGAGAGTTCTTATAGCGATTGTGATAAAGCGTGGCATCGAAGTCATTGTTAAGTTTGATGTGGTCGACACGCTTCCAATAAGGCGTGAACTTAGCAAATTCAGGCTCAGGAAAGCTGGTTCCATGTGCTGCATCATAGAACAGAAATCCGAAGTACGGGTCGTCACTCGTTTGGTTCTTAAATTCAATAAACTCATCAGTGATTTCTTGGTCTCGCTCTACCTGCGTTTTGCCATCGCGCTTAAGCGTCAGGTTTTCAACGTTTTTGAAAACGGTGCGTGACAAAGGAGGGCTGGTGAGTGAAGCAGAACCAAAGATGCCCATGCGATATCCTTGGCCTTGTAATGCATCCATAAACACAGGTGACTTTTGGCTCGCGTAAAAGCTGTTCCAGTACGTGGCAGGTAAGCTATAAAACAAGCTGAAAATGCCGGCCTGTGTTGAGTTGCCGCCACTCATGTGTGCAGAAAAGTTGATGGTTTGCTCTGCAAATTGCGTGATATTGGGCATGATCTCGGCGGTTGCATCACTGTAGCGCCAAGCGTCAATTAAGATAAACAGGACATTCGGCTTTGTTTCTTTGGAAGAGACCGATAATGGCGCGAGGGGATAATTGAGAGCTCCACTTTTGACGGCCTTCAGTTCAACTCGGTTCTGAGCCGCGATGGTTTGATCCACCAAATGATGTTTGTAGATAAATTTACGCGCAGTGAGCGGGTAATAGAGAGGCCAGTTATTCGTGAATTGGCTTACCTCATCGTCATAGAGGGCGTTCTTATAGGCATGGATGAATTGCGTACTGAGCAATAGGACAAACCAAACACTGAACAACAGATATTTCAGACGGCTCGACGCAAGTTTGCAGCTTAACCAAACCGTTATCACTAACCCTAAAATGAGTAGCGCGATCTCTCCAGCGAAAATCAACCACGTCACCCAAGATATTTCAAATACCTCTTTTCCACCTTCAAAGAACATGCGGATAAGTAACGCGTTGATGTGGAGCTTGTACTGCTGAAAAACCAAAATGTCGACGTTCAGCATGATCAAGAGTGCGATGGCAACGAGGATCACCGCACCTTTGAATAGATGTGATGGCAAGAACGAGAGCAACAGGCAGCAAAGTAAGAATGGCAGTGCAATCAGGCCAAGCCAAGCGTATTGAGTTCCGACCAAATAATACAATTGAAGGGCGGTAAGTGGTTCAGAAAATGAGTTTGAAAAAAGAAACGGATAGCAAACGATGGATAAATAGATGGAAAAACAGGCAAAGAAAGCCATCAACCACGCGCTATTGTTCGCAGTTTGTTTGAACATAGTTTTTAGAAGTGTTGTGTCACTAGAGTGATGAGAAGACGGGAAGTTTCCCAGATGAAACAACCTCTCCACCGTAAGAGAGGGTGGAGAAGTTATCAAAAACGTGCGGAATTGAGCTTAATTGTTGCCAGAGTCGCTTGCACGATAGTTGTAGAAGACATTCACGATCGCACGGTATTTTACTTCGTCACGTTGCTCTGAATATTCTTCTACCGTTACGTAAGTGTTGTCTAAACGGATGTCGCGTGCGAATCCATGACCAATAATGCTCAGTTCACGGCGCAATTCGGTTTGAGACATGTCTTGAATCTCGTTGATAAGATCAAAGCTTGCTTCGTAAGCGGATGATTTATCGGCGAAGTTATCCGTTACAATTCTCTGTGTACCATGCTCAGTGTGGATACCTGCAAAGGCAGAAAAACTTGCGAGCATAAGAGAAGTTAGAGTCATTAGCTTTTTCATAGTGTCACCTAAAGTAATATTTGATTAAACGGTAAAGTGTCTAACGAATCCCTGTTTCTTTACTTGACGGAAGAGATTGTGCCATGAGGTTTTTGTGACGTGAATCACTATGTTTTCCATTCATTGTGGTGAAATTGTCCCGATTCTAGACTTGAGAAAACCTCATTTAAATTAGGGAATTAGACAAAGGCAATTGCCCACAAAAGCATCAAAAATGAGTTGGTTTTGATGTGGATTTAGAATGCAAAAAAAGCGATGACCTCGATAAGGCCATCGCTCTTCAAGAACAGGGTTAGACGTTGTGTTTGGTTATTTAACGGCAGTAATGATCTCGCCAGTTGCACTGTATTCCAACAGGTTTACATAGTGCTGAGCAACCTCGATAGCTGGCATGCCCGGTTCAGGATCCATACCCATTGCAACCATGGTTTCTGCGACCCATCCAGGAGACACTGCGTTGATTCGAATTCGATCAATCTCGGTGACCGCCGCTTTTATTGCCGCTTCTACTGCTGCGTTTACGGTGGTAACGATGCCACTGCCTTGGAATGGGTGCTGAGCCAAAATACCAGTAGTAAGTACAATGACACCGTTGTCTTTCACGTATTTCTCACCAAAACGAATGGTATTGATTTGTCCCATCATTTTGTTGTTGATACCGAATTCCCATTCAGAGTCCGGTGCGTCGGCCCACGGAGCCAAGTTTGCTACGCCTGCGGTACAGAAGATGGCATCAACTTTACCGACTTTCTCAAACAGCGCTTTAAGTGATTCGGGCTTAGATAAATCTACCGGATTTTCTGGGTGATTGAACGATGCGCCAATTACTTCTGCTTTGTCTTTTAGTAGCGTTTCAAATTGACGACCAATTAAACCAGTTGAGCCAAGAACGAGTACTCTTTTCATTTTTCTATCTCCGTTTCCGTTGTGTAGACACATTATTGGATAAAGAGATTTGTTCGTGTAGAGAGGTAAAGGTTGTTTTACTTGTAACTAAAAGTTGAAACTGATTGTAAAACCGTTTTCATTCAAACCACTTGTGGTTAGCTAGGCGTTAACGTAATGCATAACCAGTTAAGAGGGGTAAGACTTGAGCTTCTCAACCATAAAGTCGATGAAAAGGCGTGTACGCTTGGGCAAGTTATCTCTAGATGAGTAGTAAATCCAAACGGGTTTAGGCTCGACCCAATACGATTCTAAGATGGGGACAACGCTGCCTTGTTCTAACTCTTCTTCTACATGCCATCTTCCCATGAATGCGATGCCTAGATGTTGCATTATTGCAATTTTGGCGGCGCTAATGTTTGATAGGCTAAGGTTACCTTTTGGAATGAATTGAACGTGCTCTCCGTGGTTGTCCTTCAACGGCCAAGTGTAGGATCGACCCGACGAAAGAGGGCGATAAACGATGCAGTTATGTTGATGAAGATCTTCCACAGTGCGTGGGAGGCCAAACGTTTCAACATATTCTTTGCTCGCAAATATTCCGCTTTGCATTTGATAAATCGTTCGCGCCACCAAGCGGCTGTCTTCGTTTATCTGATTGCCAACACTCACATCGAATCCTTCATCGACGACGTCTAAGATGCGATCACTCAAGACCAAATCTAGCTCGATCTCTGGATACAAGTTCAGAAACTCGGCGATATGCGGCATAACAAACTTACGCCCAAAGCTGTCAGGCAAATTGACTTTAAGTTTGCCGGCAGGGTTTTTATTCTGCTCAGACAGACCATCAATGCTTTGTTCAATCTCCGATAGTAGCGGCGAGACGCGTTGATAAAGACTGGCGCCATCTTCTGTTAATGAAAACTGACGTGTGTTGCGATGGAAAAGTCTCACCCCTGTTTGTTTCTCCAAAGCGGCGATGCCTTTACTCACTGCCGCTGCAGAGATCCCTAGTTTGCGCCCAGCCGCAGAAAAGCTACCTTCTTGAGCAGCCGCAATAAACAAAGGAAGTTGAGTCGGAAGCATAAGTCGTGATCCTTCAATTCGAGCTTTTTTGATGTAATGCGTTAAAGCATGGAACAGATTCAACTTCTAGTTATAACTGATTCAACGTATCGAGATCTACCGTTACAAATCGAAAGGCGTATTGTGAAACGTACTGATTCAATCAAACTAATAGGCATTCAACATGACACCAACTTACCTTTATATACAGTTTAAAATTCAGGATATGGAAGCTTTCAGTGAGTATGCTGAGCGTGTTTCTGAAACCACTCAAATCTATGGTGGTCAGACGATTGCGATCAACAAATCACCAACGACATTACATGGCGATGTGGGGGCAGATGTTTGTGTCATTCAATACTGGCCATCTTTAGAAGCGGCGCATGCGTGGCATGACTCTCCTGAATACGCACCACTGAGAAAACTGCGTGACGAAAAAGCGATGAGAGATCTGAAAATTATCCCTGTGCCTGCTGTTTAAATAAGCAAGTAGATCAAATAGACAGCGCTAATATTGATATTATATTAAATTTATAATGAATTAATGGTTGGTATTTTTACAGAAAATATTAGCGTTCGTTTATTTATTAATCTCTAATTATTCACATCATCATTCTTGGAAACTGAGTCACAAAATAATCAATTATATTTAATATTTATAAATGGCGTTTTTTATTAAACTATTTGCTCTAATCTTATGCTAAATTTCTTTTGTGATGATCATTTAAGTGATTGTAAATATTGTTATTTGTTAGTTTTTTGTCAGTATGTTCTGAAATTGTCGTTTTATTTAAATTTGTGATATTTGTTCATATCGATAATCGTCAAACTTTCATTGATAGAACTTGCGTATATTATTTTTAACTGTTTACTGATTAAAACTATAAACATGAAATAAGTAACAACGGTTATAAAACATCCATTGAATCTTATTTGTACTATAAACGGTAGAGAGTGAAAAAGTGAAAGCAAATAAAAACATTCTTAAAGCAGTAGTAGGTATGGCGATGCTATCTGGCCTACCAACAGCAGCAAATGCTCACGGTTGGTCAGAGTTTCCGAGTGCTCGACAAAATACATGTTATGAACAAGGCGGAATTTGGTCGGGTAATCCACCAAATGCAGCTTGTGCTCAAGCAAAGGAAATCTCTGGTTCTTATCCTTTTGTTCAGCGTAATGAATACGCTAAGAACATTACGGATTTCAACAATATGGCGGCAGTAAAAGCTGCGATTCCAGATGGTACGTTGTGTTACGCAAATGACCCTCAGAAAAAGGGCATGGGCGCACCGCATACAGGTTGGACACGTACGGAACTAAACACAGGAACATTCGAATTTGTGTTTAACGCGACCGCACCTCACAACCCTTCATTTTGGGAATTTTACCTAACCAAACCAGGTGCAGATCTGAGCAAGGCACTTGCGTGGGGTGACCTAGATCTTATCCAGACAGAGGGTAACGTGCCAGTGAGCGGTGGTAAGTACCGCATGAACGTGACAATTCCTTCTGATCGTTCTGGTGATGCGATTCTTTTTGTTCGCTGGCAGCGTGATGATGCTGCGGGTGAAGGCTTCTATAACTGTTCAGACATCACTATTGTGGGCGGCGAGACACCTCCACCAGAGCCAACGCCACAGCCAGACCTTGTGAAAGGCGACCTTTATATTCCAGTTGATTTCGTCGGTCCAGATCTAGGCGATACGGTGAAATACGACATCATCAACAAATACGGTGAAGTAGCACGTAGCTTTGATATTGAAGTGAATGCATCAAACATCAATGATTGGGAACGTCTACTGGCTTCTGAAATCAACGGTTGGCACGCAGAGTTCAAAGACGGCGCAGTCTTCATCGGTGATTGGCATGAAGAAATGTCACACTACATGTACTTCCAGAACGATCCATCACGCAACTTCTTTAACTCAAAAGATAGCCGTGCATCTGGCATGATTTCAGTTATTGATGGTGATGAAGGCGGCGTGGAGCCACTGACTGGTGACATCTACGAGCTTGTTAAGAGTGACAAGGTTGTAAATGCTGGCGACAAAGTGGTTATTGCAACTAGCGAAGCCGCGAATCTAACGCAAACTCAAGGTTCAGCAGTTAGCATTCAGAACAATGGCACGGCTTCTATCGTTGTTGATACAACGGCAATCACACAAAATGAAACACTGTCGTTTGTTGCGAATGCAGTGAACAGCGAGCGTGCAGAGACATTCACGTTTGAAGTTATTGCAGATGACAGCACGGTAGACCCAGAGCCAACACCAGACCCAACGCCAGATCCAAGTGGTGATTCATGGGACGCTGCGAAAACTTACCTAGGTGGTGAAGTAGTATCTTACGCTGACCAAAACTGGAAAGCTCAGTGGTGGATTCAAGGTGGTGACAATCCACAAGCGACTTACCAAAAAGACAAGTGGGGTGTTTGGCGTCCAGCTAACTAATCTCACTCGTTAAAGCCAAAAGGAATTGGCTAAGGCAAGCATCAAAGCCATCGCTCTTTTAAATGGAGTGGTGGCTTTTTCATATTAGCTAAATATAGGTTGAGGTCCGTCGATAAGTGGATGTTGCACAATTGGCAAGTAGAAAAAAGTGGTGTGCTAAGATGCTTATTCTTAAAGCATTTCATGCGTTAATATCCTTTTCGAGCGTTAACTAACACCTCCTATAGTTAGACCTCACCTTATAACGACAATAATGCGAAATTAGTGCTTGAAGCCCCATGGAAGTGAGGGCTTTTTTTTTCCATTTAGGCTAGGCAAACATTTCAAAAAGCATCTTCAGACTGCCTCTTTTTCACTAAACGAAGCCAGTATTATCTGACTCGTTAACAGCGCTGCATGTCGCTTTTAACTTTCACCATTCTATATCGTGGATAGTACATTTGTGCATCAATGCTTCGTATGCAGGCCCGCTTCTTGATATGAGAGGCGGGCTTTTTTCATCTTTACGCCAAGGGAGAGATAAAGCCTTCAGGTTTTAAAGCAACCAGCGAGCAGTCGATTGATTGCAGGACGTTTTCAGCGGTATTACCAATGATTACCCCTTGGATTCCGGTACGCGCAATTGTCCCCATTACTAATACATCGATTTCTTCCTTAGTGACCCAGCGAGGGATTTGCTCATCCGCAGAATCATGAAGGTGATGAACAACAGAATCGCCAGCGATACCAGAGGTAGCAATAATGGCATCGAGCGCTTCACGGTGTGCAGTTCGGTGCGCGTTGATCTGCTGATCTAGCACATCGTCTTCGATTTGAATCCACACGTGATGCCTCAAATAGCTTTCCATCTGATATTCCCAGCACGACACGATGTGTAATTGTCGATTGAAAGAGTCGGCGATTGCACGCGCAAGTTGCAGCAATTCAACCGTAAGGACTTCTTGTTCTTTACTGGAGATAATCGGATCGATAGCAACGGCAACGCGTTTTTTCACCATTGAGTGTTTTGGTTTTCTGTTTAACCAAACTGGGCAGGGGCATTTTCTCAGAAGCTTCATGTCGAGTGCTTTGAACCCTTTGCTGCCTTCATCCAGCGGTTCAGCATCTTTAATGACGAGATCATAGCGTTGCTTAGAGACAGACTGGATGATGGAGACGCCGGGCTGATCGCCACTTTCAACATTAATAGGGAACGGCTCTACTATGTCGGAAGAGGGATCAAGATCCTGTGCCGCTTTGATATCAGAAAACAAAGTTTCGATCAGAGAGTTTTCGTAAGTGTGTTGATACTCGCTCATGTTGATTGGCATCGCAGGGCAAACAATCAAACCCGATAATCTTGCATCATGCGACTTAGCGAGTTTCATCGCTTGTTCCAGTGAATCACTTTTACCTTCTAATCCTTGGCTTACGAATAAGATGTTTTGAAATCTTTTCATATCGACCTCCTTTTTATTAAGTGTTGTATCAAGAAGGTGATATTTCCATGTTTAAATTGTGGTTAATTGCGCTAGGACAAATCCACCGCGATTTCGATTCAACGGGCAGTGGAGCTCATTGAACAAGATCTTCTAATGTACACGTCATCACCAAGTTGCTAGACTCACGCTTCGCGGCTGCACATTGAACTTTCAGTCCACTCAAAGAGAGAACATCTATGACGGTAGAAAATGTGCTTCCTGAACACTATGCAGAGCTGCTAGCTGTTTGGGAAAATTCAGTCCGAGCGACGCATGACTTCATCACAGAAGAAGATATTGAGTTTTTTAAACCAATTATCATTGAACAAGCATTTCCTACAGTCACCTTAAAGTGTGTGAAAGACCCGACAGGTGCAATACAAGGTTTTGTTGGTGTTCATGATGAAAAAATCGAGATGCTGTTTCCTCTAGACCAAGCAAGAGGAAAGGGCATAGGTAAGATGTTGCTGCAACACGCGATCAAACATCTCGGCGCAGTAAAAGTCGATGTGAATGAGCAAAACCCACAAGCCGTCGGTTTTTACCAACGTATGGGCTTTAAAATCGAATCTCGCTCGCCACTCGATGATATGGGTAAACCATTTCCGATTTTACACATGACGTTGTAACGCTCGATATGTCGTACATCCGCCTTAACCAGGTTTTGTCAGAAGAAACGCCCAAAGCTAATAACTTTGGGCGTTTCCGTTTGAGTGATTGATACAAATTTATATTCCACCATTTTTATATCTTTTCGATTGTAAGTTGCCTTGAAAGGACTACAATCGCGAAATGTTACCCCTCCTTGGTGGATCTAAAAATGATAAAGAAAACCCTCCTTGCTATGGCACTTTCTGCGAGCATTATCGTTCCGGCGAGTGCTTGTACTGGCGTCTCTCTTTCTACTGTGGCGAATGACCACATTCATGCTCGCACAATTGAGTGGGGCGAAAACGATCTCAACAGCAAGTTGATTGTTGCTCCCCGTGATTACACGTTTACCTCGACTATGCCGGACCAGAAACAAGGTTTGAGTTGGAAGAGTAAGTACGGCTTTGTTGGGATCTCCGTCAGTGACGATCGCTTCATTGGTGAAGGTATCAATGAAGAAGGACTGACTGCCGGTTTGTTTTACTTCAAAGGTTACGGCTCGCTAAAAGCGTACGACGCGAAAGACCGTGCAAACAGCATTGCGGATATGGACTTTGTTCGTTGGATGCTTTCGCAGTTCAAAACCGTTGATGAAGTTAAAACAGCGATGAAAAACATCGATATTATTCCGGTTTATATCGATGAGAAAGGACAGCCTTCACCAACTGGGCACTGGCGTGTTACGGATAAAGTGGGTAACAACATCGTGATCGAAATCATGGATCATGGCCAAGTACACATTTACGACAACGAAGTAGGTGTACTAACGAACTCACCAACGTTCCCATGGCAAGTGACCAATTTAAATAATTACATTCATTTGCAACCGGGCACTAGTGCGCCAACCAAGTTTGGTGGTGTTGAAGCGAAGTCGTTCGGTATTGGCTCTGGCTTTTTGGGTATGCCAGGAGACATTACGCCACCATCGCGATTTGTTCGTGCAGCGTTTTTCGTCAACACTGCTCCGGAATCAAAAACGGGCGAAGAGGCGGTGTCACAAGCATTCCACATTCTGAACAACTTCGATATTCCGATTGGTACAGAATTTGGGCCTGAATATCGTGAACATATCCCTGATTTGCCGAGTGCGACGCAATGGACCTCGGTGATCGATCAAGGTAACAAGGCGCTGTACTACACTACGATGCACGACAGTCGAATCAAGAAAGTTGACCTGACTAAGATTGACTTTGACAAAAAGCAAGAAGTGAAACGCGAATTGGATAACGGGACTTTTACGTTTACAGACGTGACACCTTAGTTTTCCCTCGAACGTATAAATAGCCCAAAGCGGAGAAGGTTTTCCTTCTCCGCTTTTTTATTTTCCGAAACATCATGAATTTCAAATAGAGTTTTGAAAACTTAGGTATTGATTCAGTAAATTATGAAGCATGAGTTATTGGCTAATGAATTTCATGACTCTGATTCCATATTAAACAGAATTTATGCGAGATTTTTTAATCTTCTTATTTATCAGTCGGATGAAAATAATAGTGCTGTAGTAAAAGTCTGATCTTTTCAACAATAAGAGGTTGGTTTAAAACTTATTTATTTAACTTTTATTTACATAGATATGCTGATAAATATTTACCATAATTAATGTTGCTAATGGCTTGGTTGTTTTAAGTGTTTGATAATTAAGGTTTTGTTTTGCTTTTCTTTGAGTTGTTTCATTATTGGTTTGATGGGTTTAACAGCGACATTAATTCTCGGGTGAGATACTTTAATTCATCGAAACTAATTAAGTAATTTCTAAAGTTTGAGCTAGACGTATTACTCGTACGTGTTCGATAAGGAAAGTTTTCAAGGTTTTAACCTGCTCTTTCCCAGAAATAAAAGGCTGATTTAATTAAGTTGATTTTTACAAGTGCTGGGAAATAAAAGTAATAAGCAAAGTGGTTGAAATACAAACATAAGGGAAAGGTATGAAAATAAATAAGGTCAGTATAGGGTTAAGTGTCGCTTGCGGATTATTATTCACGGGCGTTACTCACGCTCAGGTTATCCCATTCAATAATAATCAGCCGACTAATGACTTACAGGGTGATTTTGAGGCGATGGTCATTTATGCGCAAAACATCACGGTTCCTCATCACAATGATAAAGGCGATCCTAGGCCGCACCTCACTGCATTGCGCGATACTTTGCTGCTTGTTAAACCTGTCGAGCACG
The DNA here is from genome assembly GCF_002021755.1 of Vibrio owensii. Taxonomy (NCBI): domain Bacteria; kingdom Pseudomonadati; phylum Pseudomonadota; class Gammaproteobacteria; order Vibrionales; family Vibrionaceae; genus Vibrio; species Vibrio owensii. The sequence goes on along the minus strand of NZ_CP019959.1, from coordinate 203,866 downwards.
TACTGGACTCGACGCAAGTCAAAGTGATTGGGCGCAATGCTAAAGGTGAGCAATTAGGTGTGTTGTCACTGAACCCACCAGAGCAACTTCCGAATCACGATGGTCCAAACCTCGACATTACGTATGCGCAAGATATGTGGTCAGTGACACTGCCAGCGACTTGGGTACAGCCTGGCCTTACTCTAGAGCTCCTGAATGGAAGCACGTCAGGCATCCTCTCCGGTTTGGATATTGGTGCGCCGAACGAATTGCTGATAAACACGATGGATTTAGGGATGCTAACCAATCCAAGGGGGCGTTTTTACTTCGCAGACAATCCTGAAAGGCATAGAGACTACTTCCAAAAAATTCCGGTAAGCAAGTTGATCGTTAACCCGTACGAAACAGTGAAACTCAATGAAGTGATGCTGCCAGATGGCCGTTTGTTAACCGAGTTAGATCCGAGCACAGGTACTTGGCACAAAGGGGATATGCGTGCGTATACCACCAAGATTCTGATGTCGCACGGCATCAACCTAGCAAACTATGGCATCAACTCTTCAACGGCGGTCTCAGAGAGAGCACATCCATATACGGCGAATCAAATTACAGCGATTGCCGCCGTAGGGCGTTATCAAAATGGCGTGGTTGCCCACGGTGGCAGTGGTGGCAACGGTATGGTGACTATCGATTCATCATTAGGTAATGAATGGAGTCACGAAGTCGGGCATAACTTTGGTCTCGGGCACTGGCCGGGCGGCACCGATGGCACAACACATCGGCCATCTACAGACATAAACTCTGCATGGGGCTGGGATCAATTCCAACAGCGTTTTATTGCTAACTTTATGTGGAACAAGCGCAATGGTCAGGATCAGGTTTGTTGTACCGACGGCATAGGAATCCCGGCTTTCGAAGGCTATAAGTTCAACAGAGATGCAATGGGGGGCGGTGAGCCAACTTCACCGATTTCCAAGTACACTCTGCATACTCCGTTTGTGCTAGAAAAGATTCAGACCTTTATGGAGCAAAAAGCGGCGTTTGATGACGCATCGTCGACTGGCTTTAGTAAATGGAACGATGAAACCAAAACGATGCAAGAGTATGAACAACCAGCGCTCTTGTTGGCCAAATCTATCGCTTCGCAATCTCAACTAAATACGATTAAAGACGATACTTCAGGTTCAGTGCTGCTGGGTTACATCAATGACTTTGATATCACAAAGGTAGAAACGGGCGACGGCCGTTGGATTCGCGATATTTACTTGCCGAGTGCAGCAAATGTTGTCGCGGGTAAAGTGGTAAACGTTGCACGTTACTCGGGGTATGGTGTGACAGTTCATATTAATGGTCAGTCGGTGAATTTGAATCGTGGTGATAGCAAGTTTTACATCAGCGATGGTAAAGGTTGGCAAGAAACCAGTGAAGCTCAGGTAGCGGAAAATAACCCAACACGTATCCCTACGGTTAGCGGTGTCGCTGTTACAACGCTCGTCGGTTACTACGACCCTCAGCAGACACTTAAGAGTTATATTTTCCCAGCATTACATGGAGCGTATGGCTTTGTTTATCAGCCGACTCCGGCAGAGAGCCTAAACGCAAATGGATGTTATGTCAGAGTGTATAACGGTAGAAACTACCAAACGGACAACTACCAATTGGCTGGATTCCGTTATGACGATAACGTGATGAACAAGTTCCACATCAACCTCAAGCAAGCGGATGCACCGACAAGAGCAGAAGTTGTCTGCGATAACACGGTGTTGAGTTCGTTAGACATTGAAAAACCAAAGCAAGATCTCAAAGTCTCAATTGTTCAGTCTGATTCCTTAACCGATTCCACTCCAACGGAGAATAGCGCACCTGTTGCTCATGCTGGTGAAGATCAGTCTGTACTGTCAGGCGCAACCATCACGCTATCTGCAGAGCAGTCAGCGGATGCTGATGGCGATGAGTTAACTTACCTGTGGAAGCAAATCTCAGGTTTACCTGCGACCATTCAGTCGACCGACAAAGTTAACACCAGTGTCATTTTGCCGGAGTCTAACAAAGCGGAGTCGTACGTTTTTTCCGTCACTGTCTCCGATGGAAAAGCAAGTTCTGAAGATACGGTGATGATTAATGCTCAGCCTCAAGCAAACCAAAATCATGCGCCGCAAGTGTCTCTCCCGCAAAGCATGGAGGCAAAATCTAGTGCAGTTATTGAGATTGCCGCAACGGCATCGGACCAAGATGGTGACGTGCTTTCATATCAATGGCATACATCGGACCTAGCTTATCAGCCTGTATCAGTAGGCACTATTCGTGTGAAGGTTCCGGAAGTAACAGTCGATAGCCAATTTACGGTCCTTGTGGTCGTCTCTGATCCAGCAGGGGAAAGTGCCAGTTCAAGCACGGTTGTGAGAGTCAAAGCTAACAACAATGCCTGCAGCATCAGCGACTCAAATGCGGCGAACTACGCTGTATGGTCAGCAAGTAAATCGTACTCGGGTGGTGACCTTGTCAGCTACAAGCAGCTCGTTTGGAAAGCAAAGTACTGGAGCCAGAACAATCAACCTGATAACAGTGATGTCTGGGAGATCATCAGCGATGTAGCGCTGCCGTGGTCAACTCAAAAAGCTTATTCCGGCGGTGATCAAGTGACGTACAACGGCGTTAAGTATGAGGCGAAGTGGTGGACGCGTGGTGATCAGCCGGACGTTTCTTCTGTATGGACTGGCAAAGGTTCAGCATGCCAATAATTGATTGAGCTGCTTAGTGAACCAGGGGAGAAACAACCTCTGGTTCACTCAATAAATATTGTTTTTAGCTAAAACGATTAAGCTGAAATTCTTAAATCCAACAAATTTCATCTATTTTTATGGAATTTAATTCCATTTCAAACCAAGCCAAAAATTAGACGGAAAGCTTTATTTTCAACGTATTAATACCGCATTGAACGAGAAATCTGCGATTCTCGTAGGCATTCTGTCAGAAAAGTTCTGTCGTATGCTATCCAGACCACTATCGGTATTTGCAAGAATTCTCGGTAAATCTATAAATGTTGGTCGGGGGATCATTGTGAAAGACAAAATGGAAACGTATTGGGTGCAGCTTGTAGACAAGGCAAGTACCGCATCTGATTTATCGGATTTGACGCGCTCAAGGCTGCGAGGCTGTATTGGTAAATACGGTTTGCGTTACAAGGTACAAGATGGTGTGCTAGCGGAGCATCGCTACAATCGCAAAGGCCTCACTCCCAGTTTAGAGAGTGAAGCATAGGCTTCACCCTCATTGTTATTTTATTGAGTGTTTTTGCTGGTGGTATTTTCCAATGCAATTTGTCTAGCGTCATTACTGGTGAGCATCTGGTAAGGACGCAAGCCAAATAAAGGCATAATAGAGTAGATGTGATCGAACAAGTCCGCCTGAACGCCTTCGTAATACGCCCAGTCGGTATTATTAGTAAAAGCGTAAACTTGAAGCGGAATACCTTCTGGTGTGGGTTCTAATTGCCTAACCATGATCAGCATATATTGGTGAATATCTTTGTTCGCTTTTAGGTACGCATTAATATAAGCGCGGAACATGCCTAAGTTTGTCATCTGACGAAGGTTACCAAACGCCGGTTCATCACTCATCTCTTCATTGTATTCGTTAATATCACGCGACTTTTCATAAATATATTGGCGTAAAATTCGAATGCTTTTCAGCTTTTCAATTTCTTCATCAGACAAGAAACGAATCGACGTGACGTCGACATTAACGGAGCGCTTAATACGACGACCACCAGAATCAGACATGCCTTGCCAGTTGATAAACGCGTTCTGAACTAGCGCATAGGCGGGCAGCATGCTTACGGTGTTATCGAAGTTTCGGACTTTCACCGTCGTCAGCGAGATTTCTTCTACCGTACCATTTGCGCCATAGGCGTCCATCTGAATCCAATCGTTTAAGCTGATCATACGGTTTGCAGAAAGCTGAATGCCAGCAACAAAGCCCAATATCGTGTCCTTAAACACCAGCATCACGAAACCCGTTGCGACACCTAAACCAGATAAGAAGATGACTGGGGATTCGTTAGCGAGAATTGACATGGACACCACGACGCCGACAAAGAAGGTGAACAGTTTAATCAACTGAACAAAGCTCTTGATCGGCATTCTTTTGGTTATGCCTTTAAACGTCGCGATGTCATTCATAGCGTCGAGTAGGGCGAAGATCATCCACACAAAGATGACCAAGATCGAAATGCTTAAAATTCTATCGAAGATCGCCGCCAACCAATCGTAATGACCGACAGCAAGTGGAATGAAGACATCGAGCACCATGATGGGAATGAGCAGCGACAGCTTCTCTAAGACGTCGTACTTGGTCAAACTCTCAGCGAGTGGCTTGTTGGTTTTCATCAGAACGTTGTTAGCCGTTCTAACAATCAGGTGATGCACAATCAAATAGCTGAGAGCGGCCGCAGTAAGGCTCGCCAAAATAAAGACAGAGGTGAGTTCAATACCATAAGGGTCGCTGCTGATACCTACTGAGCTGAGCTTTTCAGAAATGAAGGTGCGAATATGATGATCGAGCAAAATGTCATCCTCAAAAAAGTAGCCTGAATGAAAGGAGTGGGAACGTCTAAAGAAAAGTCAGGCAACTGGCGTTAGAAAAGCCGCTAATCCTACTCTCCATCTCCTTGTTTTGCACTGGTTTAATCCAGCAATCTTGAAACTTATTATTCAAAAATAGCGTATAGGCGATGATGTGATACGGGTTTAACATCCATTTATGCAAACGGGACACGTATTTCTGTTAAGTCTGTGAACTCTCTATATTTTATTAGACTAGACTGAAAAGGCGGCTCGCGTTTAATTCAAGAGGCATTCAATGGAAAATTCTAATCAATCACAACAGCCTACATTCCTATCTAAAGGCTGGAAATACTTCGTTATCGTTGGCGTTATCATCTCACTAATGGGCATTGGTGCCATGAGTTTGCCTGTACTGGCAGGCGTGACGATCTCAACCATCGTGGGTGCAGTACTCTTGTTCAGTGGTCTGGTTCAGGCTTACCACACATTCTCCATCAATGTTTGGAAAGAGAAGCTTTGGTACGTGTTAAGTGCCGTACTGTATATCGTGGGTGGTCTGTTTATCTTGTTCAAACCACTGGCGGGCCTTGTCACGATTACCATGTTGATGGTGATTGTGATGATCTTAAACGGTTTGACTCGTATCTTCTTTGGTTTGAGCAACCGTAGCCTACCAAGCAGCAACGTTATTGTATTCAGTGGCGTAATTTCAGTGCTGATCGGTGGTTACTTCTTCATGCTGCTTGATGATCCTGCATTCTCAACCACGCTATTGGGCACGTTTGTGGGCATCTCGCTTCTGATTGAAGGCATCAGCTTCATCTTTATGGGCTTACAAATGAAAAAGCTCTCCCAATAAAGACGCTATTTAGCGCTAAAACTTTATGAAATAGAAAATGCCTGCCGATTCGGTGGGCATTTTTTATGGATGAAATCGGGCAGAGAATCACACAGATACGCTATGCATTGATATAAAACTCACCTAAAGTAGGGCATCACCACGATAAATTGCAGGGAAGGCAATGACGCACAAAGTATTTTGGGATGACCCATATCAAGTTGAGTTGGAATCTACCGTTTCTCGTGTAGACGGCCCATGTATCGAGCTAGAAGAAACCATCTTTTACGCCGAGTCTGGGGGGCAAGAAAGCGATGCAGGCACCATAGGTGGCATCCAAGTGATAAAGGCAGAGAAGCAAGGTCTATCCATTGTTTATACACTGGAACATGAGCCGAACTTTCAAGCTGGCGCAGTTGTGACCACGCAGATTGATTGGGCGCGTCGTTATGCTTTGATGAAACTGCATTTCGCCGCGGAAGTGATTCTTGAAGTCGTAACTCACCGTTTTCCTGAGATGACCAAAGTCGGTGCGCACATTTCTGCCGACAAAAGCCGGATTGATTTTGAATGGCACGAGAGCGTCAAACCACTGCTGCCAGAGCTGCAACAAAAAGCTCAAAGTGTGATTGATTCTCATGCTGACATCATCAGTGACTTTTCTGATACCAGCGAACAGCGTCGCTACTGGAAAGTTGATGGCTTCGCGCAAGTTCCGTGTGGCGGCACTCATTTAAAAAACACATCAGAAGTTGGGCGCATTCAACTGAAACGAAAGAACATCGGCAAAGGCAAAGAGCGCATCGAAATCAGCCTAGTAGAAGAGTGATGTTCGGCTCAACAACAGAGTCGGCTGTTGCATCATGATAATAGGCTTCGCTGTTTCGCTCACACTTCTTCTTATCCACTCGTCATCATCTTCCATCCTCTCTTACTGTTTAAACAAAGGTTATCAATAAACAAGGAGAGGATTTTGAAACCTATTCAAACTGTAGTGATTACACTTTCATTGGTGTTTAGCTCTGTATCGGCAGACACCCATTTGCCAGATTCAGTAGAGGCTGACGTAGTCCTAAGGACGACAACCAGTTGGGATGGCACTGCGCTGCCACAATACCCAAAAGGCCAACCGGAAGTCACCATTTTGAAAATTACCGTCCCGAAGGGCGTGCCGCTTCCCATGCACCAACACCCTGTCATCAATGCAGGCATTGTGCTGAAAGGGGAAATCACAGTCACGAAAAAAGATGACGAGAAGATCGTACTGAAAGCCGGAGATGCAATTGCGGAAGTCGTCGACCAATGGCATTTTGGCGCAAATACGGGTGATGAGCCGGTAGAGATTTTGGTCTTTTACGCTGGTGTGAAAGATAAGCCGATAACGGTGAAGTGAAGAAAGCAGAACCAAAAAGCCCGAGCATAAACTCGGGCGTTTGTTTTTCACGTTGCAGAGCGTTAAGACTCACAAGGCTTTGCGTGATTGATGCTGCGTTTTTGTTTAAACGACATCACCAGCTGCGGAACGAGTGACATCAGGATCATGCCAAGCATCAAGCTGTATTGAACGGGAGTGAAGCTTTCGCCCATCAATACTAAGCCAGAAACAATGCCAGCTACCGGGTTTGCGATACCACCGAAGGTAAAGTCCACCACAGACATGCGTTGCAATAGCCACACGTACATGCCGTAACCAAGTGCGGTGTTAAGGACGATAACCCACAATAAACCACCGACGTTTCTCAATGATGCGTTTTGTAGAGCATTCACATACGGCTCTGGATTAAAGCTCGCGAAGATGGCTGCGGCGATGGAAAGAATGATGCCACCTAGGATGAGCTGCCATGTTAGCACTGTCCACCAGTGCATTCTTGCTCCAAGAGACTTAGTAACGCTACTGCCAATAACGATACACATGATTGCAGATAGCATAGCGATTAAGCCAATGGGGTTAAGTGTGATCGAGCTAGGATCAAACAGGAACCACGCCAGTGCAATCAGCGCTGCGCCGCTTATCCCTTGAATCAAACTTGGCTGTCGCTTGTACACAACCCAGCCAAACAGCATCGCGAACACAGGGACGGAAATCATACCCACTCCGGAAATTGCAGAAGGCAAGGTCAACGCCATAACAAAGATGAGTCCGAAGAAGAGGGCGATATTGATCGTGCCGAGTACCAGTAAGATCTTCCAATCTTGTTTTTTTGGTAAGGATGGTTTGATAGCAAGCAACAAAAGGCCGGCTGGCAAAGCTCGCAGCGCGCCAAGCAACACTGGCGGCCAGTCTGGCAAAGTAAATTGTGTCACGGCGTAAGTGGTGCCCCAAAAGAACGCCGGAATCATCGCGAGTAAAATGTTCATGTTAAATATCTTTACGTTGAGATAATTTATTGTAAAGGTACGCTCGTGATGGCTTTTTGTAAAGTATCTTTATGTTAAAATAAATTCGTAAATCAAAATGTCTTTGGAGATGAAAGGGTAATGGACGCAATTGACAGAGTGGTAAGCCAGTGGGCTAAGGAAAAGCCGGAGCTCGACACCGAACCGATGGCGATCATGGGGCGTTTGATGAGAATCGCAAAGCACATGGAGAACCACGTCGCCGAACTGCATAAACGTTACGACCTCAAAATGGGCGAGTTTGATGTCTTAGCAACGCTGCGACGCAGTGGTCAGCCATATCGTTTAACGCCATCAGAGCTGATTTCATCCATGATGCTGACGTCCGGTGCCATGACGAATCGGCTTGATAAGCTAGAGAAGAAAGGTCTTATTGCGCGTGAGCACAGTAAAGAAGACCGTCGCAGCGTCACTGTTGAACTCACAGAAAGAGGTTTCGAGCTGATTGATTCACTGATAGAGCAACACCTTCAAGCGCAACATGAGCTGATGGGGTCTTTGAGCAGTGCAGAAAAAGGGCAGGTTAATCAGGCGTTAAAGCTTCTCTTGCCGCAGTATGAGTAGAGCCAAGTCATGGGTTTGAAAGAGGATTACGGATGAATATTAAAGAGTTAGAGCAATTTCTTGATACTTTCATGTGTGCAGAAAGCAGCTTTCCATTTGGCCCTGAAGCGCTCGTCTTCAAAATTAAAGGCAAGATGTTTGCGGTTTTAGCTGAGCGCCACGGACGAGAGTATGTGAGCCTGAAAGTAGCACCTGAAGATGGGGAAGTACTAACGTCCCAATTCACTGACATAACGCCGGGTTATCACCTAAACAAACGTCATTGGATTACGGTTTACTTCGATGGCGATGTTGAAGATGGCTTCGTGCAGGATTTGTGCGAACGCTCTTATGACCTAGTGGTTGCTAAACTAACGAAAGCGCAGCGTATTTCATTGGGATATCAGTAACATAGTTTGTGCTTGGTCACAGATACTTTGTTTATTATCAATATCTTCGGGCAAAAACTCGCACCTTTAACTCGCACCGACTATATAAATGTTATAGCGATGTTAAAGGTGAAGTTATGCGTGAACTCTCAGAATGGTTAGAAGCCTACGGTGAAAGCCATCAAAACCCAATCAATCAAAAGATTCATAAAGTGGCGGTGCCGGGTATCTTTTTATCCGTGGTTGGGTTGATTTGGTCTATTCCGCAAATTCCTTTGTTTGGATTCAATCTCAACTGGGTATGGGTTGTTGCTTTACCCGCTTGGATCTTCTACTTCCGTCTGTCTCTCAGCGTATTCATGATGATGATTGGCTACACCGTTGCGTGTATTGGGCTCATCTGGTCGATGGACATACTCGGTTGGCCAGTCTTACAGATTTCGATGCTACTGTTTGGTGTGCTTTGGATTTTCCAGTTTATCGGGCATAAAATCGAAGGGAAGAAACCATCGTTTTTTGAAGACGTTCAGTTCCTCTTAATAGGGCCAATTTGGGTGTTTCGTAAGCATTAATGAGACAAGTAAGCAGTCGAGCAAATTAGAAATTGCTAAACTTAATTTATGAATCATTATCACGAATCCCTGTTATGCCTACCGCACTGTTTGTCTTAGTCTTTGTCAGTTTTATTCCTTATGCTTTAGCCGGCCTTGGGGGCTACGCCAAAGTCCAGCAACTTGGCCATTTAGATAACCATCATCCACGTTTGCAAGAGAGAAAACTCAGTGGTCGAGCCGCAAGAACCATTGCGGCGCAGTCGAATGCTTGGGAAGCGTTGGCATTTTATAGCGCAACCATTCTTACCGTGAGTTTGAGTGGTGTTCCATGGTCTGATCTCTCCATGCCTGCGATTGTGTTTGCTTTTACCCGAATGGCACACCCTGTCATGTACATTGCGGATATTGCCATCGGCAGGACTCTGGTCGTCATCGCTGGCATTGCAAGCTGTGTCTATATGCTTTCTCTCGCGTTTTAAGTTTTGTGCCACGTTTTGCACAAAGTTATCTTGTGTTTCAGACCAGTCGCGGAACTCATGTTACTCTTTCGCCAATATTAAAAGTCCTTTCACCTTGTGAAGAGCAGAATAAAAAGTCCAAGCGAACAGTTGTAGAGAGGTAGTCGCGTGAGTGCACAAGATCATTTTCAGGGTCAGTTTGAAGTTGAATTGAAATACCGAGTGAAAGACAAGCGAGCGTTTTTAACCGCGCTAAGCAGCTTACAGCACGAGGTGATGTTCGAAGATAACCAAGAATCAGATTGGTTTTACGATACGCCGGAACGCAAACTAACCAATGAAAACAAAAGCTTGGTGATTCGTGAAATTGAACCATCTGGCATTAAGCTTTGGATTGTTAAAGGGCCGGAAGAAGATCGTTGCGAAGCGACAGACATCACCAAGTCTCACGCGGCAAAAAGCATGTTGGAGAACATGGGTTACGAGGTCATTCTTCATACTAAGAAGACTCGCAGTATCTACTTTGTCGGTGAATTCCATATCACGCTTGACCACCTTGAAGGCATCGGTTATTTCGCAGAATTTGCGATCATGACTGACGATGAAAGCGCATTAGAACGCTACAAACAGAAACTGCAAGCACTAGCAGGCATGTTTGGTTTAGATGAGTCCAACCGAGAATTGCGTTCTTACAAACAAATGTGGACCGCTCAGTAAAATCCCCGTCATTTCTTATTGGTCTGACAAGCAACTCCCTCCAATCGCACTATGATTAAAGTAGTGCGAGCTTGCCGTCTCGCATCACCATTCCATTTCGCAGACTGATGGTGACAATGTCACTTAAACGGAGGGGGAAATGTACAACCGCGAGCACAAATATGTGTATTGGCGAGAAGAGCGCAAGAAAGGCAAATGGCACTACATAATGAAGTCTTTCTTGATGATTTGCTGTGCGTTGTTGGTTGGCAAGGTTATAGGCTTGTTTATCTTTGGTGAGCTGCAAACGGTAAGGGATATTACAGAGCAGTTTCCTGCCGATGTCTTCATCATGATGCTGGTGGGATTCCCCATTAGCGTTATTGGCTGGTATCACGAAGAGTCGAAATTCTTCCGAGCCTTAAAGCGCCGAAATAAGAAATTTAAAGCGCGCTTGGAAAATCGCAAAAAAACAAACAAGCCAGTTTAGAAATATGCCGCAAGATTCGAACTTTGCGGCATTTTTGATCCCGCCAGTTTACTGCTTCCCATTCATTAGGTTCATGCGTGATTTGTATTGATGGAGTTGGTTCCCAAAGGTTAACCCTAAATGAGTATGAGAATTAACCGGTTACGTATCCTACACTTATTGATGTGAAAGCGGTGAATTCGCGCAAGGAAGCATGTGCTCATGGCAAAAAAGCTCTCTAGGTTCAGTCCGAAAGCTCTATTACTCATTTTTATTGGGATGACTGCGCTCATTTACGGAGTCATTTCACTTATTGTGTTATCTCAAGAAAGTCAGGCGACAATAAAACAACTCCAAAAGGGTAATGGTCGGTTTGAGCTAGAGTCGGCCAAGATCTTCATGGAGAAGTACTTAGAGGTAGCGGAAGATCGAATCGTACTCGCATCCCAATACCGTGGGGTTATCGATGCCGTTGTCGACAATGATGTTGAAGGGTTAGCGTTTCAGCTGGAGCGTTTTAAAGGCCAACATCAAACGATGCAATTTGCAGCAAGAGATGTAAACGGTGATTTGTTGTTCGAAGACACTTTCCGTCACCCCGCATCTGAGCAAGAAGTCGCGATTTTTAATGCGCTTTCTGAGTCTCGACTAAATGAGCGTATCGTGTATCTGCTGCACGATGATACTAATCACATCTGCTTAAAGCTTTTTATGCCCCTTGTGAATAACGGTGATTTTGTCGGAGTGTTATATGGTGAAACCGCTGTCGATTACGATGACTTTTTTGGTTCGTTCGTAACGGGAAGAGAGCGTTGGTATGAACTCAGTCAAACCATTCCGCCACTTCCTGAACTGGCTCACCTAACCGAAACACAGGCGCAAGAGCATCTCTCCCATAGCCATGAGCACGTTCCAACAGCAAGCGAAATCGACCGATGGATCATCAATAAAGAACCCTTGAGTCGAGGTAATTTGCTTTTGACTCAAGGTGTCAGCAAATCCTTCTTGGATGAGCAATTAACGAACCTCCAAAGCAGTTTGTTAAAGGGCTTAATTGGCGTGCTGATTGTGAGCTCTATTATTGTGACAGTCATAGGAAAAAGGCTGTTCGTTAACCCACACCGTGAACTCGAAAAATCCAAGCAGGAGCTAGAAGAATCTAACCTTCAATTGAATGAAAAAGAGAAGGAGAGCGAGTTACTTGCGACCGTAGTTAAAGCCGCGAGAGATGCCGTTGTTATTACAGACCACCACGGAAAGGTTGAGTGGGTAAACAAGGCGTTTGAATCCATGACGGGTTATCAACTCGATGGCATCAAAGGCCTAGCGCCGGGGGCTTTCTTGCAAGGGGCTGATACTTCACCAGAGACGATCGCAGACATAGGAAACGCGATTCGGCAGGGTGAGCAAGTTAGGACAGAGATACTCAACTATACGAGAAACAAACAGCCCTATTGGATTGACATCGATATTATCCCATTGAGGAATGAGCAAGGTGTTGTTGAGCGGTTTATTGCCATTGAACGTGATATCACAGAAGTGAAACGCTTAGAGAGTGACCTTGAAACCGAGGCATTAAAGGCAAGGCACGCCAACGAAGCGAAATCGGCCTTTTTAGCGACGATGAGTCATGAAATCAGAACGCCGCTTAATGGGCTATTGGGAATGCTACAAATACTGATCGATGACATCCGAGACCCGGAACAAAGGAAAGTGCTGCGACTCGCATTGAACTCGGGTGAACACTTGATCTCGATTCTCAATGATATCTTAGATCTAGCCAAGGTAGAGAGTGATGCGCTTGCACTCGATATTCATCCTTTCAAAATGGCAGACATCATTACTCCGGTGGAAGTGACTTACCAAAGCTTGTGTTCAGAGAAAGGTATTGTATTCAGCGTGGACAACCAATGCAGCGATGAATGCCAATATAGTGGTGATTCTGTACGTATTCGGCAGGTCTTGCTCAACCTTGTCGGGAATGCGCTCAAGTTTACTAAGGCTGGTCATATTAACGTTTCCATCAAAGCGCTAGAGCCGCCCTTCGTAGAATTTTGCGTAGAAGACTCCGGTATCGGTATTCCTCAAGATCGTATGGATTCTATTTTTAATGAATTTGAACAAGCGGAAGTGTCGACGACTCGGCAGTATGGTGGCACCGGGTTGGGCTTAGCGATTTGTCAAAAATTAGTGACTCTTATGAATGGCCAAATCGGTGTTGAGAGCGAGTTAGGAAAGGGAAGCCAGTTCCGCTTTGTGATTAGCTTACCGAGTGCTTCAGGCGAGGCAATTGAAGAGAAAACAGAGGATGTGAAGGTTGAAGATCTCTCTTCCGTTCACGCGCTGATTACGGATGACAATCGGATGAATCAAATCATCGCAAAAGTCTTTTTAGATAAGTTAGGGGCGAAAAGTCACACATGCAGCAGTGGACAAGAAGCGCTGAACTTGTTGAACGAGCAGTCTTTCAATCTCATCATTATTGATAACCATATGCCAGAAATGAGTGGTATTGAGGTCGTTAAGCGAATTCGCGAGCAAGGACTGGATGATGTCGTGATCTTCGGTTGGACTGCGGATGTGATGCAACAATCGACACAATCTTTTATCGATGCGGGTGCAGATGAAGTTCTTGCCAAACCACTCATCAAAAAGGATCTCATGGATGCTTTGTCTCGGCATCTACCAAACGCGTCAAAGGAATAAGCGTCGCATTTTTGTCTGTGAAGAAACAATACATCATCGTTGAAAACATGCCTTGGGTTCATTACTTCACCTTGCTGACAAAGTAAGACGCGAATTTCATGACTTTTGGCAAGCCTTTGTTATTCTGACTCTGCTAAATTCCAACCAAGAACATCCCCTCAACAGGAATAATAATGGATAAGAAAACCATGTTGCACAGCCAAAAAGTGTACTTCTGTAATGATGAAGAATTGGCGGCAATGCAAACCGAATGTCTTGAGATCTTATACGATTACAACCACACACGTCCTTCGGAATCAGAAAAGCGGGGCGAGATACTTGGTCGTCTGCTCGCGTCTGTTGGTGAGAACTGTTACATCGAACCGCCTTTAAGGGCTAACTGGGGTTGTCATACTTACCTAGGTGACAATGTCTATGCAAACTTCAATCTGACTTTGGTCGACGATACCTACATCTACATTGGAAATAGCGTGATGATTGGGCCTAATGTAACCATTGCAACGGCAGGGCACCCAATCGATCCCGATTTGAGACGAGACGTAGCACAGTTCAACATGCCGGTTCGAATCGGAGACAATGTATGGATTGGTGCAAACTCGGTGGTATTACCGGGTGTAACGATCGGAGAAAACTCGGTGATTGGCGCGGGCAGTATCGTAACTAAGGATATTCCTGCCAATGTGGTAGCCGTTGGTAACCCTTGTCGAGTGCTTAGAGAGGTCGGACAACACGATAAAGAGTACTATTTTAAAGACCGTAAGCTTGAACAAAATATGTTCAATGGTTAGTCTGAACCTTCTACCCGAATAGGAAAGTAAAATGATCATCCGCACAACCAACCTCTGGTGGCTCCTCCTTCCAATGCCAAGCAGTCGGTAGGTTGAGTTGTGCCTGGCTGCGAGTAGATGCAGCCAGAATCGTATTCTATCTCGTAGCCTTGTTTGAATGTTATCAGTCATCAAGGAGAGAAAATGAATACGGCATCCGATTCCAGCCCTAGTTCAGAACATCAACCCCAAAAGAAGCCTGTTAGTGCAATGACTGTTGGCGTCATGTTTGCGCTCGCTGGTACGCTGTTATTTTCGATTAAACCTGTGTTTGTCAAACTCGCGTATCAGTATGGCGGTGACGCGGTGAGCATCATGACGCTTCGAGCAATGAGTTCACTGCCTCTTTACCTTTGTATTCTCTTTTGGATGCTACGCGGCTCCGAGAACCGAGCGAAAGTGAAACACCACGGAATAAAAGCTGCCGCGATTGGTGTGCTTGGTTATTACTTAGCGAGCTATCTCGATATCACCGCACTTAACTACATTTCTGCTCAACTTGAACGTTTATTGTTGTTCTTGTTCCCGACTTTTGTCGTGTTAATTATGTGGTTTAAAGAGGGGCAATCACCTAACCGTCAGGTGCTGTCAGCCGTATTGGTCGGGTATTTGGGAGTGGGGCTGATTGTGGCGCATGATCTTTCTCACTATGGTGAGCAGATCTGGCTTGGCGGCGGGTTGGCGATTCTTTCTGCATTTGTGTTTGCCGTGTATTTGGTGTTGAGCAAAGCCAGCATCGCGAAGCTAGGGAGTACCATGTTTACCAGTATCGGCATGGGTAGTGCCGGTGTCGCCATTCTTATTCATTTATCGTTTAGCTCGTTACAGTTGAGCTCGATGAACAATGAACTCATTACTATTGGTGTGTTGCTAGGCATCTTTTGTACCGTCATTCCTTCTTATCTGATTGCGGCTGCCATGGCACGGCTGAACCCTGCGCATCTGAGTTTAGTGAGTAACATCGGCCCAGCAATGACAGCGTTGTGTGCAATTTTCATATTGGACGAAGCATTTACTTGGTTTCACGCTTTAGGGATGGTGCTAACCATCGTCTCAGTCGTGATGATCAACCGATTTAAATCATAAGTCGGTACAACGGCAAAGGACGAAAGAAGGAGTGATGTTTACAGGAGGATAATGTTTATAGAGGAAAAGGCAGGTCGATGAGTGTCGACCTGCCAAGGGTTAGAACACAAAGTTAAGCATAATGGTGTACATATTAGCGTCGTCATCGGAAGGGTTAGAGACGAACGCGCCAGAGGCGTCACGATAAGCCTTGAAGTGTTGCCACTCTGCATTGAGTGACACGTTGTAGTGAAGATCGTATCTCACACCGAAGAGGTAGCTATCGCCAACTCGATGTTCATGATCATCAAATTGTTGGCCATAGGTCGCATAAGGTGTGAACTTGTTTAAGTTGTAAGTACCTTGCACATACCATGCGGAAGCAATGTCGTTGGTTTGTCCTTCCACGGTTAACGTCAGCGCATCAAACTCGTACTCAGCACCAAGTGAGAACAGTTGAATGTTTTGGTCTTTCGCTTTGATGGTTTGATCCGGAATCTGAACGATACCCACACCAGGAATATTGGTGGTCAGGTTACGTAGCTTGGTCTCTTGATCGTAATTTGAGTCTAAATACGTAAAGTTCCAACGGTAGTAATCCCCACTCAGGATAAAGTTCACGCCGTACATTTCATTGGTTTTAAACGTTAGCTCAGTATTGGCGTTAAAGTCGACTGAACTCTCATCACGAAAGCCAATAAAAGGCGTTGTGGTTAACGTCATGCTGTCGTTGAGATCGTAGTTCCACAAGAATGAAATGCCATTAAAGGCGGTAATCCCCAAGATACTGTCGTAAACCTCGTTTGGTGGGCGCGCTGGCGTAAACGCATGTCCCACATAGTAATACTCAGAGGCCAAGAACACTGGCATTCTTAAGCGACCACCACGAAATTCAACATTACCGTAGGTGTAAGCGAGATAAGCCCATTCAAGTTGTGGATCGCTCCAGTGATCTTGCGGTCTTTTAACCACCTGGGCGGAAGCTTTAAAGGCATCGTAGTAGAAGTCGAGCTGAACTCCGAACGTGGTATCACAGTCGTAACAATTTTCGTCGTCGACAAATCGGTTCACAAGGACGGGCGTTTCATTGTCGGTGGTTGCCCAAGACGTCGAGCCAAAGCCGCTCAATGATAAGTTGTCCGTTAATTCGATTGCCGCCAAGCTCGGAAAGGCCACACTGCTAAGCGCCGCTGCTGTCATTGATGCGATGAGTGTTTTCTTCATATTATTTCTCCGAACTTACTACGTAGAGGATTTGTGCATCAGAAGGGAGGCTACTCACCGGTGCATAGCCAATGCGATTCGGCTTTTCTTTCATCCAGGCTAATAGGGCATCCATGTTGGAATTGTCGATAACTTTTGGTGGACGTGCTTTGCCAGAGAACGACAAGCTCGCCCAGTGCGCGTTCATTTGCGCGATGTTTTTGTTGAGTAAATAGCGATAAAACTCTGAGCGCTCTGAGGAAGTATCAGGCCAATCAGACAGCTCAATACGCTTACCTTGCAAACGCTTAGTCTTACCACGATAAAGCTTTCTTGCTTTGGTGATGCTGAGCTCATCAAAACCTGAGTCGAGAGAGAAAATCGCATACTGGTCTGCCGCCAATGCTTCGCTATCAAACGACATTAACAGGGCAAAGGCGATCATTGCAGTAGAGAGTGATCTCAACACTTTGTTTTTGTTCACTAAGAAATGGGTATCCATGACCATTACCTTATCCGTTAAATCACACTTTCAATTTGGTGAAGAAGTTTTTCTTTTCTCACCGGCTTTGGCACATAGGCATCCATACCTGAGTCGTAACAGCGCTGAATATCGTCGTCCACCACACTTGCCGTCAGTGCAATGATCGGAGTTTTAGGCAGACCAGAAACTCGTTCATAAGCGCGAATTTCTTTTGTCGCCTGAAACCCATCCATCACTGGCATCATGCAATCCATCAAGATGATGTCGAAGCTGTTATCTTGTTGGAACATGTCCACGGCAATTTGACCATTCTCGGCAATCTCAAATTGATAGCCCGCTTTGCTCAGCAGCAATGACGCAACCTTTTGGTTAACGGTATTGTCTTCGACCAACAAGATGCGCTCTGAACGGCTTGGTAAGGTATTCATTGCAGGCTCTTCAGGCTTGTCTGCCGGGCGTGTTGTTGCTGCGGTGCTGATTGGGGTTGGTACCGAGGTTGATGTGTCCACTTCTGGAGCATCAACGGCTTTTGCCAGTTTTTCTTTGAGGATGTTAGCTTTGAATGGTTTGGGTACATAGTCATCCATGCCGACATCAAAACACTTCTGGATGTCGTCATCGACCACACTGGCGGTTAGCGCAATGATTGGAATGCGGTAACTGCGGTTCTCTTCTTTTTCGACTTGGCGGATTTTCTCTGTTGCTTCAAACCCATCCATAACGGGCATCATGCAGTCCATTAGAATCAAGGCGTATTGGTTCTTCTTGAACATGTCGACCGCTTCTTGCCCGTTGGCGGCGAGGTCGAACGTGAAGCCTGCTTTTGTCACATGTAAGCCCGCAATTTTTTGGTTTACTGTGTTGTCATCGACCACCAAGATTTTGTTTTTGGTATTGGCTGTCGCGTTTGCCGCAGCTCGTTGAGCGGTTTGGCTAAATTTGGCCTCACAGTTTTCAAGCGCTTTCACCAAACGTTGGCCAAGCAGAGGTTGCGTGATCATTGCACTGACGCTTTCGCCGAAGTCAAATTGGTCGCTTTGCAGGTGTTTGATTAGGCAAACGCGTACATTTTGAGTCTCCAATCGGTGGAAGGTATCTTCGCTTTCCATCGCAGCATTTGGTCGCGTTTCGGCGTAGATGACGATGACGTGTTCTTTGTCGTTAATCCAAGTTGGAAGCGCGTCTAAGCTCGTCACGGATTGATGAACCGCAATGCGATAGAAGTTCAGTTCATCACGTAATGTGCTTTCCATTGCGGCATCTTCACAAACCAACCAAATTTGGCTATTGGCCGCGGCATGTTTGGCATCAAAGTCTAGCTGAACAACAGAAGGGGACAGTTGGAAGAAAAAGCGACTGCCTTGGTCTTTTTCAGATTCCAATTGAATCTTACCGCCCATTAACTCAACGAGCTGAGTACTGATTGCTAAGCCAAGACCGGTACCACCAAACTGACGTGTTGTAGAGTCGTCTTCTTGTGCAAATGGTTCGAAGATTTTCTTCTGCTGTTGTTCATCGATACCGATACCTGAATCTCGAACAGAGAATTCCATGACCGCGTTAGAGCCAGAAACACTGTGGGTGGTAACAGAAAGAAGCACCGTACCTTTTTCCGTGAACTTAACCGCGTTAGACATAAAGTTCATCACCACTTGGCGTAAGCGGTGATCATCAATCATCAAACGGAAAGGCGTGTTACGACTGATGCTCACTTGAAGATCGATGCCTTTCTCTTTGGCTTTAGGCGAAACGATAGAAGCGATGTCGTAAATAGACTCACGAACACAAGTTGAATGCGGGCTGATAAGTAGCATGCCTGATTCAATTTTTGAGAAGTCTAGAATGTCGTTAATCAAGCTCAACAGTAGTTGCGATGAAGTCTCGATAGTATCCACATAGTCGCGTTGTGTGGCAGTTAGGGAGGTATCAGATAGCACTTCTGATATACCGATAACACCGTTAAGTGGCGTTCGAATTTCATGCGACATGTTAGCGAGGAAGCTACTTTTTGCTTTGCTGGCTTTGATCGCATCGTCTTTGGCGCGCTCAGCGTCTTCTTTTGCTTGTGTCAGTTTGATGTTGGCTTGTTCACGCTCATAACTCAGTCTTTCCACTTCTTGAGCAAACTTGCTTAACTCATCTTTACCTTTAACGAGCTCTTCAAGCGGCGATTCCTCACTGTAGCTATCACGACGAAGAAATTCCAAAACCAACTGAAGATTACTCGTCACTTTACGAACCAGACGTAACGCCAAGCTAATCACCAAAATGGTAATGACAGACATAATACCGATAAACATCAAGCGCTGTTGGTTTGCAGTCGTAATTGCATGGTCCACGTCGGCTTTCAATTGCTCGGTCATCTTGTTGTCGACGTTTTTAAGCAATGCTAAGCGTCCGTTTAATGCGGTTAAACCTGCGGCAACTTCACCTTCTGGCAGAGTGCTGAGAGCTTCTTCGTTGAACAGAAAGCTTCTGAACTCTTGGCTAAGGACGAACACTTCATTGGTGAATGTTTCGATCAACAGTTCAACTTGTTGTTGGTTGGCATTAAGTGTGACGAAGCGTTCAAGGAACAATTGTTGGTTTTTGACGAGAGATTCAATCTCGCTGCTGATGTCAGCGTCATAAAATTGGTTTTGCTCAACGGAGTAAATCAGATATTGGCTAAGTCGGTTTTCTTCTTTGGACCAAAACATCAACCATTCAATCTGCATAAGGGCAGATAGGTGAGCTTGGATTTCGAATGTAGCGTCATTAAAAGGGACTTTTTCTAACGCCAATAGAATCTGCTTGTAGGTGTCTGCGCGCCACTCTGCAACGTCTAAGCGCTCATCCATGTCCGTTGTTATTGCGAGAGAAAGACTGGCTTCTTCCAGACTCGCGAGCAGATCTGCCATTTCTACGCCGTTGTCGGCAAAGATATTCTTGGCTTCATTATTGAGCGACTGCGTGACGGTTTTGATCTCCGACTCTTTGTCTGACACTTCGCTGTTATTCGGCAAGTTATACAGATAAGAGACGCTATCCATATAGTCGGAAAACAGTTGTGCTTTCTCCAGATCTTTAGCCTGAGTGGAAAGCCTGTGAACTTGTTGCCCCGCAAGAAAGAGGAGTAAAACGATGGGTAAAAAAACTAAGCTAAACAGCTTGTGCTTAACAGATAGGTTATTCCATGAAAACGATCCGACCACTGTGCACGTCCATATCCAATAAGTTGATATGAAAAGTGTAGGCTAACTATCTCAATTGTTAGAAATCAAGCAGAAAAATTCACACTTTCGCCATATAAAAATTGTGATACTCGTTACAAAAGGTCGGTGTTTGAAAGAGATAAATCTTCTAATCTATCAATAAAAATAGAGTTTCTCACTCAGTGAGAATTATTCAACGTAATGATATTTATAAACAAAAATCATTTGTCGAGTGAGTAAAATGTTTTGTCGTAAAAGGTCATAAAGTGGCTGTGTCGATATACAGGGGTGGGTATAATCGTCGGATTTTCTTGCTAATGAGACTTTGTGAAATACGTGCTTGCGATTTTCCAGAGTTGTACTTCAAACGATGCAAAGGTTAGTGGGGAAAAAGGCTTAAATAAAAAGTTAACCTCCATACGACAACAAATAACAATAACTAAATCATGAACGTATCTCGAAGTCTTCAATCGGTCACTCTGCGTTACACTGTCCCGATTGTCTTGATCGCGCTTTTCACTAACTTCACCTACTGGGCATACCAGCAGGTCGACGAAGCGAAAAACCTAGCCCGATACCATGTTAAATCTGCAGAGCTCAACCTTGGTACTATCGTCGATGGTTACCGTGATCTGCTACGTGCAATGAGTAAAGATGAGCACTTCATCGAATCAGACATCACATTGCAAGAGCGTGCGCAACGTGCGGTTCCATATAAGCAGGCCTTTGAACTGGCGGGTATAGGGTTCAGCGATGGTGTGGGGAACATGGTCAGCACACACAACAATAAAGTGCATTCCATCGCTCATCGTGACTACTTCCATCAAGTGATCCGCAGTAAGAAAGCGGTGATGACAGACGTACTCACCGACGTCTCAAACGGCAAAATTGTTTATGTGCTGTGTCGTCCTATGTTTGACGAACTCGGTGATTTGATGGGCACCATCTCGGCGTCTATTCATTTCAGTGAAATTCAAACCGCACTCCAGACCGACAATGAAAACGACATCTACAGCGTACTGTTAGATGAGAATCTTAATGTCATCAGCCATTCCAAAGATAAGCATTATGTTGGGATTAACTTGTTTAACTACGGTTACGAGAAGCTATTCGACCGTGAAAAGAGCCTTAAAGCACTGACAGAAACGGCCAATGGTGGCTTTTTCACTTACAGCAAGCCTTTTGATTTGTCATATGTTGAGTTTACTAAGATAGAAGGCACGCCTTGGATTCTGCTTTCAAAAGCGAAGTTCAGTACCTTGCTAGGTGATGGAACTTTGATGTTTGGTGCGAATGTGATGCTGATTATCGCGATTTACGTCGTTATCGCACGCTTGATGGGTAAGCAGGTGGTCGGTTTAACTCAACCGCTTGACCGATTCTTAGAAGAGAGCAAAGTAGTGTTCAACGACAGTTCGATGGAGCTAAAAGAGCACTTTGAGCAAGTTCTTCAAGCCAGCCGTAATGGCGTGTTTTGTTCACGAAGTGGGTTGCTCACGCGGGAGTATTTCTTGCGAGGGGCAGAAAAGTCGTTGTCTCTAAGTAATACACCCAAAGCCTGTATCTTCTTTGATATGGATAACCTCAAGTACATCAACGATACATACGGTCACTTAGCGGGCGATAAAGTTATCGCTCTGTTTGTGGCGGTGTTGAGAGAGAGTTTTGGCCACAAGCGCGACATCATAGGCCGATTTGGTGGTGATGAGTTTGTGGTGTTAACGCAAGAGTTTCGAACTAAGCGTGAGTTAGAACTTAAACTAGACAAGTTCCTCGCTAAATTACAAAGCACGGCAGATCGTTTAGGCATTGATATCAGTTTAACCGCGTCAATTGGGGTTGTTCTCACAGAGGGCGTGGGGCGTGATATTGATATTCTGCTGCACTGTTCCGATATGGCGGTGTACAGGGCGAAGCAGTTGGGTAAAGGGCGTTACGCGTTTTATCATACTTCGATGGTAGAAGTGCCGATATTCAGTTAGCAAAAGGGAGGTGTTCAGCCTCCCTTTTTTATTGTGTTTCAGTCACTGGCGGTGAGTTAAGCCGTAACCGCTTGAGGCTGTTTTTTCAACACATAGATGTCATGATCACGCAATAGGTAAAGAGCGAAACACGCAGCAAGCATCGGCCACGCCGCGAAGAATAATAGGTTGTTGAACGGGTCTAGGTACTTCGCGAACGAAGAAAAAGTCGAGCCTGCGTGTAATACCAGAATCGCAAGATAAGTCAGGTTCTTCCAAAGTCCAGCCACAAAAATCCCGATGAACACCAACTGGGCAATACCTAGCGCGACAGAAAATCCACTCGAAATATCTAAGCCATAGAAGCCAGAGAACACTTTCATTGCATGCTCTGGTACCAGCACTTTATCTAGCGCCCACATGATAAATACCAACGCGATACTTAAGCGCAATGCTAACAGCCCTAATCCCAACTGACGTTGAAGCTTTGGTTGGAGCGTTTCTTTCATTTTCATTCCTTTATTGAGTAGTGAAGGTTCCTAATGGCAGACCGACTCTCTCTTAAACTGATTACAACGAGATATGTAAATATTCGTGTCCCGTTCCAATTTGGATTCTTGTCAGCACAACACATAAGCCACGGAAATATGACTGAATTGGCAAAAATGAAGTATTCGCAGACTCAAGGTGGATGTAGCTCATAGAAGATGTCACTCTTTCTTTTGAGCAATGAGTCGCTACCAAGCCTAGAAGAAGGGACATATGAGCAAAGTGGATTGGCATAAAAATCATATTGAAGACAACACGTTAATTACGTCTTCCTATAAGAGCACTCAAAATGTACGTCGTTACTTCAAATCCAAATGTGGCGAAGGTTTCAAGTTTGACCGGAGCTTTATGCAGTGGATGAACGACGCAGAAGGAACAAGCATGGGTGAAGCTGCACAAGAGTGGTTACGCAGACAGCAAGCAAAGTAATGTTATGGATAGTTATCAATACCGTTTAAACAACGCTCTCTTTAATTCGTTATGGACCAAAGCGGCAGGCGAGAAGTACCCCTCTGAACTGCAGCCTTACAGCAGTTGCACTGTCCAGTTACTCGAACAACTCCAAGGTAAACTAATTGCTCTCAACCCCCAGACTGTATTGGACTTAGGTTGTGGAGCTGGTGGTTTTAGTCGCTGGCTGAACCAGACATTAAACGGTCACGTTTTAGGCATCGATCGTTCTGAATTTGCGATTGAGTATGCTCAACAACATACATTGAAAGGCTCAAACATCGAGTTTTTCAAATTAGAGTTTGAGAATTTATCCAGCCTTTCAGCAAAGTTTGACAGTGTGATCAGCATTGATGCACTGTCATTTGCAAGCGATGAAGACCAAGTGCTATCGGATATCCATCGTTTACTTAACAAAGGTGGTCAACTGCTCTTCACGACACGAGAGCCATTGGAAGGATCGCCTAAATTTAAAAAGCTCGGAAGCGCATGGCGTTTAGCGCTCGAAAAAAATGGATATGAATTAATCGAGGCCACTGAAAGAGAGGGGATTTCCGAATTTTGGCATGCGGTCTATCAAGAATGGGTGAGTCATGAAGTTCAATTAAGAAAAGTATTACCTGAAGAAGTTGTTGACGGGTTGATGTTGGAAGTCGAACAAGTTGGACCTCGTTTGTTTGATGGACGACCTTGGTGGTTGATTCATGCTAAACGTATCGAAATGGAAGTACAGAAAGAAAAATAATGAGTATTGTAAAAACGTTAACTCAACAGTTAAGTGAGATTGGGTACCCAGAGAAGCGCGTGCGTACGGGCTTGGTGAGAGTGATCTCTGCCGATGGTTTTCGAAGTTTAGACAGTAAGCAGGCAGACTTCGTTTTTGAACAGTGTGAAACTTTGCTGGCAGAGCGCGATTGGGCATTAAGCGTGATTGCGTTTGACTGGGCGTTCCGAGTGAAAAAGCAGTATGATGCCGCCACGTACGATCGATTCGAATCTTGGCTTTATCATTACATTACCGATTGGAATGATTGTGATGATTTTTGCACCCATGCACTCGGTGCGCTTATTGCTCAGGACAACAGCCTGTTTACTCGCACATTGGAGTGGGTAAAGAGTGATAACTTTGCCGTGAGACGAGCAGCCGCTGTGACGCTTATCTATCCGATCAATAAAGGTCTATATAATGGGACTGAGCCTTTTCACATAGCGGATTTGTTGCTCCAAGATGATCATTACTTAGTGCAAAAGGGTTATGGCTGGATGCTCAAAGTGCTGGCCCAAAAAGAATCAGAGCGGGTGGTGGATTACTTAAAACGTCACCATAGCAAGATGCCGAGAACGGCGTTTCGATATGCGATAGAAAAGCTGGATAAGCAAACTAAGCGAGAGCTCATGGCCCTGTAGATTACCTCTTCGGTATTTCGCTAAAGCAAACAGAGTGATACAAAAAAAGCCGACAGAATCGAATTCTGTCGGCTTTTATCGTCTTACGGGTTACTTAACAGACAAATACTCAGAAGGAGACTTATCTGGTTTCGGTAAATCCATCGACGCAACCGCGTTGAAACCAGCAGGCGTTAAACCACCAGAGTAATCAACAGTGCCATTTGGCAGGTTGGCTTTGGTTTCTGATGGGTTCCACATACGGAAGTAATCTGTCAGATCGTATCCGGTCAGGTATGAGGTACATGCCATCATGAGATCACCTTGGCTTAACTGGCTGCTTTGTGCAGAACAGTAGTTAATGCCTTGGTCGCCAATACTGTCTCCACGTGCTTTACGGTGTGCGAGTTTGAAGAAGTTCCAACCTTGGTCTTCACCAAAGATGCTCGGCTTCTCTGCTTGATTCGCATACCAATCATCGATGTTGAAATGGTCTTCTGCCCAAAGCTTTAATTGGCCGAACATCGCTAAGCGCATGCCGACATCCGCTTCACTCCAAGCATGGCCTTCAAAACGGTCGAGCCATAACGGTGACTTGGATAGATCACTCGCAATGCGGTCCATGTATGGCTTTGATTCACGCTGTTCTTGCATGTAAAGCGCAAGAATGTTGTTGGTGACCTCGGTAGAGCCTGCCATCATAAACGGCGCTGCAGCAAGGTTGTGTCCGACTTCATGCCATAGCAACCAGTCATTGGCTGGGTTTGATGGCACGACAGTCCATGTTGGCCAGTAGCTGTTACTTTGAACTGGGTAGCCTGAGTGCGCCGCACCAATCGAGATTTGCACATCATTCACGAAGCGGTGTCGGTTGGCGATCAGGGTATCGTATGTAAATCGACGGTGTTTTCCTTCTACCGTGACTTGATCACGTCCGTAAAAATCACTCGCATGGTTCGCGAATGCGTTCAGCTCATCGGCAAACTTAGGTACGTCTGTGTCCAATACGTTTTTCACTGGCGTCGTGTAGACGAAATGACCAGAATCGATTTCTGCCAATGGGACGTCAGTGTTGATTGGGTTTAACCAAGCACCGTCTTTCCACCAAGACGCACGAAGCACACCAGTGAAGTTAAACGTCACAACGTCACGAGAATCCACTTCTAACGGTTGAATATAAATCAAACCACCGTAAGGTACTTTGAAGCTCAAAGACGAACCATCATATTGGAAAGTCTTTTGCACGCGTGGCGGGCGTTTCAAGCTCAGTTCGTGGTTTGCACGGCCTGTTAAGTCATCAACCAATGCAACATTGATAGACGCTTTTACACCACCAGAGATGGTGACTTCTTCAAGTTGCGGCGCCCACAAGCCCGTCGATTGCATGCTGCCTGCCGTACCAATCACGGTTTTGTTGTCGGTATGAATCGCAACGCTCGCTGCACTGCCTGATTGAACAGGGCGCCCCGGGTAGCCTGTCGTATCAACACTGATCTCTAAATCCCAGTAAGAGCGACCCAACATCATGCGTGTTAACGGCTTTTCCATCCAGTTTAGAGGGTAAGATGGGTTCAGCTCGCCTGATTCGGTAATCATTGACCATTTAGCAAGTTGCTCTCGCGTCTCTTGACCACAAACATTACCGCCTTGATGTGCGTTGCTCGTGTAACAGTTCAGCATTTCGACCGCACGTTTGAAGCCAAGCTCATCTTGTACGTTTGGATTGAACTCGTATTGCTCATCATTCCAAAGCCAAACGGATAGGTTATCGTAGGTTGAAGTTAGCTCAGCTTGCGACAAGCGTTCACCAATTTCCCCTTTACTGCGGTAGTAAAGCTCGTGAGAAAGTAGGCGATCAATACTGGCACCTAAGTTCGCCGCTTTTACCATGCTATCCACGACTTCAGGGCTCATTTCGTAACGGGTAAAGTCTGGGCGATGGTGGTTACCACGGCTCGGAATGCCATGGCCTTCTCGCACTTCAATACAGTTTACTTCGTATTGGTAATTGTCTTTACAAACCGGAACGCCAGGAAACTCGCGTTGAAGCTCTGCGATTGCTGCTTGTTTCTCTTGTTCCGACTTCACCATGTGGAATGCATAACGTTGATGCTCTTGTCCATCAATGGAGACTTTGTATAGCGGTATCTCAAGGGTAGGCATGTCGATATTGCCCGGCCATGTCACCGTACCGTTGTCATTAATCTCAATCTTAGTCGTGTCTGCATAACGTTCATAAACCACGAGGTCGTGCTCTGCGACCGTATGCAAGTTAGGTACGTTCGGACCTGATGTGCTGTGACACCAATAGCTGTCCGTACACAGAGACTGGAATGTCTTGGCAACGTTCGCTCCACCAACAGAAACGCCTGCCGCATCCGCTAAACGAGCAATCGGCTCTGGGTTACTCTCTTCTAAAGCATCAAAGAAGATGATGCTACCGCCGTTGTTTACGTATTCGATCAGCGCTGTGACGTCGTCTGCGTCCAACTTAGGTTGGTTGATGTCAGACACGACGGATTTTGTCGCGTAGCCATCGGTTTTGATTTCGTAAGACTGAAGCAAAAGCAGTGGTGTAGAGGTTGGATCTAATGAATCAAACTGACCGCTGCTTAATACGTCCATTTCACCCAATTTATAACTTGGATTGACAAAGAAGTCGTAGATTTGACCTTCTTTGCGATCCCAACGGAATGCGTGACCCTTGTTGATGTTGGTAGCAATCGTGACAGATTCTTGCGTTGCATTCGGCACTAACCAATCGATCAAGTTGCCGAACATGATATGCATGCTGCCGTGATCAGTACGAGTATCCGCATCTTGCGCTTCTTGGTTGTGAGGAGTGTTATAACGACATTGCTGCGCTTGGCTGTCGATGCCCAGATCTGCGCCTGCCCAGTAGTTTTCTGGACAAGAGAAGATAGAGGTGTACATCGCGTTACCCAAGAACACCACTTTACCCGAGCCAATCATACCTGCCGTCATGGTTGGTAGATTAAAGGTCGCGGTTTGTTTGGAAATTACTTCTGGGCGCTGCATAACCACCGTTGAGTTTTCATCAATGGTTGTGGCATCCACAATGTAGGCTTTTTGATCTTTGCCAGAACCACGAGTCCATGCCGCTTCTTCACCAAACGGGAGCCAGTAGCTGTTGTCGTTACGTGGCATCAGAACAGGGAAGGCTTCGTTAGTTAGGTTGAAGTTACGCATCGCACGTGTGTAACCAGAGCCACCCCAACCATGGTTATCATGGAAGACGTGTACGCTATCCACACCAGCATAAATCTGATGCAGAGACTGGGTGACATAATTGCTACCAGAAGCACGAACCGTACGCAGCATAGGTGCAGCAAAGCCTGACCATTGAGGCGTCTGCTTTAGTTGCCCATCAATGATTTGTGTTAAACCTTGGCTGAATTGCGCTTCGAACTCATTTGGCGTGGTGAAGTTCGTGCCTTCAATTTTTGCGCCGTTTGGTAGGCTCAAATTGATCAGCTCGTTAATAACGTTCGGGTATTGTGCAAACACCTGACGAACGGTATCGCTGATCTCAATGTGGTTGCCAGAAGACACACCATAGCGATGAACGAACGCATCAAGGTTCTGTTTCACCAATGGGCTGTCGCTTAAATCCGCAAGTTGGTAATTGACCTTATTGCCTTTCACTTGGCCTAGAGTAAAGGTGTCGATACCAAAGATCAGGTTCTCACCCCAAAGGTATTCAAATTCACCGTTGGCATCCGTGATTCCGCGTGCGGATTGGCTAAAGAACTCGACGCCAGCAAGCGCATTTCCTTGCGAGTCGGTCAAACGGCTTTTGGTCAACGGTTTGTTGGCTGCACTTGGTTTGTATTCGTAAGTCGCCTCTGCATTAGCAGATACGAACGAGCCTGTTAAGTTGTTGCTAGCGCCCGGAGTGACTTCTGGTTGAAGTTCTGGGTCAACGTGCGCGCTTGGTTGTTCACCTTCGTTTGCGACACTTGGATTGAGAAACTCATCAATCGCAGCTTGATCGTCACTTTCGTATAAGTCTTGGATGTCATAACTGTTGATTTCATCCAAACACACTTGTGCGTCCTGAGTAGGGCACGTGTCGACCTTGTTTAACAGCTTAGTGGCGTTGTTTGCGTGTCGACCGAGAACGTCTTTTAGGTCATAGGCTTGCGTTAATTCAGCTGGCTGTGAACCCATACGAGTTTGCTCAGGGATCTGGTAACTGAACTCACCTAAAGTCACACCACCAAATTGACAATCAAACTGGCCTTCTGAAGCAGCGTAGGTGAAGTAGCCAGACTCACTGATGTCTTGCCCATCACACTGAATATCACCAGTGATCTGTTTACCGTTAATGAACAGCTTACCTTGGTAGGTCGTTACGCCAATATCGGGTTGATCAGGCGGTAAATCTGGTTCGACCGTTGGAGGTGTGGTACTTGTTGAGTGTTTGTCTTCATCGCCTCCGCAGCCAAACAGCAGCGAAGCGACAAGGATTGAAAGAAGACTTCTTTTCAAAGACTAAACCCTTATGAAATGCCATCGTCGTCTGGATGGCGAGTTGGTTGAGATTAACTTTATCGAAAAGCTCACAGATATTGAGATTTGATTTATAAGTGCCTAACTTTTAGTGACTTTTTAGGGCTCAATAAATGCGCGCGCATTCTAGTTTCAAATGCGGTAGGAGGGAACAAAAATTAATGGCGCATCGCGATTATTTACACAAATGGGAGCAGGATTCCGAGAATGGCAAAACCTTGTGGTTGCTTTCGCTTTCTTTTCTATAAAAATAGCGTACAGTTTGCTGGTTTTTCACTGAAATCATCCCATTATGTCTAACGCGAAACTTGTTCTAATCCGTGGTTTACCGGGCTCTGGTAAGACGACACTTGCCAAGAAATTGTCCAAACAGCTCAAAGCAAAACATTTTGAAGCTGACATGTATTTTGAGAATGAAATTGGCGAATACCATTTTGATGGCACAAAGCTGGCTGATGCGCACGAGTGGTGCTTTCAGCAAACTCGCAAATGGCTAAGCAAAGGAAAGACTGTGATTGTCAGTAACACGTTTGTGCGCCATTGGGAGATGAAACGGTATTTGAAGCATTGTGAGAAAAAACAGATTGAAGTTGAAGTGCAGGTTTGCCGAGGTGAGTATGAGAGCATTCATGGTGTGCCATCAGCGACGATAGAGAATATGCGCCGCCAATGGCAAGAGTAACGGTTCTTCATTCTTTGATTGTTTCTAATCAGTGAAGCCTCTATGGTTTACTGACCGCGACCGTCGATCATCACCACTAGCGTTTTGCTCATGATGGCAATGTCCATGGAAATCCACGAGTAGAAAGAACTCAAGCTCAGTGCGTAACTGTGGTCAAAACCTACCTTGCGACGAACGTCTTCAATACAAGAATCATAACCTTGGTTTACTTGCGCTAGACCTGTGATGCCAGGTAGCACACCGTATGTGCGTTCAACAAAATAAGGGATTTCGTCTTCCAGCTTTTGATAGAAAGCAGGGCGTTCTGGACGAGGTCCAATCAAAGACATTTCACCTTTTAGCACATTGAACAGTTGTGGAAGCTCATCCAAGCGAGTTTTGCGTAGGAAGCGCCCAACCGGAGTGATACGTGGGTCGTTCTCAGAAGCCCATACCGCACCAGAGCGTTGCTCTGCATCCACATACATGGTTCGAAATTTCATAATTTCAAACAGATCCATTTTTTCCGGTGTGCAGCGTCCAACACGAAGCTGACGATAAATCACAGGGCCTTTTGAGTTCATCACAATTGCTAACGCAATCAAAGGCATAATCGGCATGGTGATTAGCAAGATGAGCAGTGAAACAACTACATCGAAAGCGCGTTTTGCTAGATGAATATTTGAGTCGTAGCGTGAAGTTTTCATGATGCTTTCCTTATTGATTAACGCGCTTCCAGCGTCCGTTTTCCATTCCAAGTAGGTAGCGTAGTCCGCCTGCGAAGTTAGCTATGTGTCCAACCACTAAGTAACTGATTAACTTAAATGGCTTAAACAAATTTAATACTGGTACTAAGTAAGTGATGAGAGCAACTGAGTAGACTGCCAGTTGTGCCAGCATCAGAAATTGAAATGCTGGGTAGTGAATCAGCAGTAATGAACTCACCAAACACATAATCATTAGGTAAGGAGTCGCAAGACGCAGTACCTTTCCCGATAGAAATGCAAATGCAGTGCCACGATAGCGGGGTAATAACAGTTTTTTCAATTTCAAGAACTGCTGCATGTTACCCGCCGAGATACGTAGGCGACGTTTGAAGTCCGAACTGTCTGAGCTTTCTTCCAGCTCGATGGCTAACATTTTTGGTTCATAAACGGAGTCATAACCTTGAAGCACAATGCGCATTGGCAAAATGAAGTCATCGTTAATGATCTCAGGCTCTAATGGCGCAAACAGTTTGGTTCTGAAGGTATAGAATGCGCCGTGAGAACCAATGGTTGAGCCGATCAATGACTCTTTGTACTTCACGTTCGATTGATATTGCCAGTAAGCTGCTTCGCCTTGGTTCTGTGTCGCCATGATTTGATAGGTTGCGTTCACCACACCCACTTTCTCATTTTGATAATGCTGACTGGCCAATAAGAGCGAGTCGCAAGAGACGAGGGCAGACACATCACTTAATGCAGTAATATCTGAAGTTACGCTCTCCATTTCCATGTTGATTAATCCGACTTTACCGCGGTTTACCTCATGGTCATGAACAATGAACAGAGTATCTGCACAAATCGCTTCTTGAATCGTATCTTGTGCAATCGCAGCGGTGTTATCTGTACAGCCATCGCACGCTATGACGACGGCCAGTTTATCTCTCGGGTAGTCTAGGCTTGCTAGGTTACGGATTTTTTCTGCTATCCATTGTTCCTCATTGTAAGCAGGAACGATCACCGTGACACTTGGCAGTGTGCAGTCACGCTTTGAAGCTTTGTAGCAGCGCTCTTTTGCTTTTTGTTTTCTTGCATTCTTTTTCGCTTTTCGTTGTTCTCTGCGTGCCGATAACCAATTCAAAACCAAAGGATAACCGACGTGATGATAGATAATCAGTAGCGCAGACAAAACAAAACCAGCCGTCCATAGTAGATCAATCATGCGTTCTCTCCCTGAGCCAATGTCGCGTAGCGGTTCACCATATTGCGAATGTCAAAATGCTTAAGAATGTGTGCTCTCGGTGATTGGGGTGTTTGTGATAATTGCTGCGATAGCGCATCTGCCAACATTGGCACTTTGTTCGGTTCGACGAGCGCTCCGATTTGTGGGCACAGTGTTTCTTTTACCGCGCCAACATCGCTTGCAATGCAAGGTACGCCACAAGCCTGTGCTTCTAGTGTGGATAGAGGGAAACCTTCTTGAAGTGAAGGAAGGCAAAACACGTTTAGGCTCTGATAAAAACGAGGCATGTCACTTACTAATCCGAGAAAAGTCACTCGGTCTTCTAACCCGAGCGTGCGGACTTGTGCTTCTAGAATGCCTCTTTGGCTACCGCAACCAGCAATTGCAAGATGGGTGTTTTGTGGCAGATGAGAAAAGGCTTTGATGAGGATCTCTTGTCCTTTCACCGTTTCTAAGCGACCCGCAGTGCCTACAATGAACTTGTCTGTAGGAAGAGCGAAAAACTCACGCGCTTTTTGTGGATTACCATCGGTGAATTTCTCGCAGTCGATTCCATTATGGATGGTGCTTACGCGCTGATATCCCAACTTATTCGTGATTTGGTCAGCGACAAATTCTGCGTCTGCTACGACTTGAGGACGAAGCACTTTAAGAAGCGTCGATTGCAGTCTCGCGGCCTTTTTATTGTTTAAATGCCACGCATCATGCTCAGTGTGGATCAGGGTTTTGATGCCATTCAAACGAGCTGCGGTGCCACCGTACAACAAAGGCCCAATGTGATGTGTATGGACGACGTTTGCATTCAGTTGTTTTAGTTTTGCTTTCAAAACCTTGAAGGTTGAAAGATGCAAGCCAGACGGTTTGTTTAGAAAGTGGAGTTGGTCTTCAAAGTCCGCCAACTTCTCCCAATGATTTAGCGCAGTTTGTTTGTTTCCCTCTAGGCTGATAACAAAAACGGAGTCTTCGGCTTTGGCAAAGCGAAGCATCTCAAGCACCAAAGTTTCCAAACCGCCTGGAGCAAGGTGCTGAACGATGTGAACGATCACGTTGCCATTATTGCTTGAGTTTCTAGTCTCTGAGTTTTTCATTCCTGAGCCCTCGACGCATTTCCCTTAATTTTGCTTATCCAGTTCATTGCAGTCTGTATGCCAGAAATAAACCTGTTAAAATTCAGCCACTTAAGCTTTGTCTTTCAAGGTAAGTCAAAACGAGAAGGGTAGATTCTCAAATTGAGATTCAAATTTCGTCATATCAAGAGGAGCGAGAATTCGTTTGCTTAGCAGCTATTTGGAATTTAATTGATAAGTTTTGTGAATCTTTTATTTCAAACCATCAGTTCTTCACAACTGCTTCACATATGGTTTTCTACAGTGCTTTCTGTCAGCGAAAAACCTGACCAAATACGCAGGGCGTTGATACCACTAAGTCGGAAATCGAGTTGAAAAACGCATCTCTACAGATGGTAGAAATGGAGAATTCTTATGATTATGTTGAGTCAGGCTTACCGTATTGCTTCGGCTAAGCGAACTTTTGTAACCCGTCGTGTTCCCCTTGAGCTTATGCAATCTCTCGTTGGAGGGAATGGGGCAAGCAAGCCAAAATCTGGTGATCTTGTATTGGCGAAAATTGTGCAGATTGGTCATCACAAATTCGGAGAGAGAACGGACGGACGACGTGCCGCGTTGTTTGAAGGGGACGAGATTATCTTGGCGTATGGGCATCGTTATGCGCCGGATCAGTTTGAAGCTGTTGTACCAGGTTCACTCGAAGAGTGCCATATGGTGGCAGCGGGTGGGATTGCTGCCCAAGCGATCTCTTGGCATTCAAAAACCAAATCGCCAACGGTCATTCAACCTGTTGGTCTTATTGCTGACTACTCGGGCAAAATCATTAATGTGTCTGATTTCGCTGTGGATGAATCGAACTTGGTTGATCTCGTCCCGAGCGTAGCGGTAGTTGGTACTTCTATGAACGCAGGCAAAACGACTTCTGCTGCGCACATCATCAGAGGTCTGAACAAGGCCGGTTATCGTGTTGGCGCGATGAAAGTGACGGGAACGGGGGCAGGCGGCGACCTTTGGTTAATGAAAGACTCCGGTGCTTATATCGCGCTTGATTTCACAGATGCAGGCCACGCCACCACCTTTAAAGTAAACAGTTTTGACCTGATGAATATTGTCGATCGTCTGTCTCAAGAGTTGATTCGATTTGGGTGTAACGCCATTGTGGTTGAGATAGCCGATGGGATCTTCCAGAAAGAAACCAGAGAATTGCTTGAGAATCGAGAGTTTAAAGCCCGCTTCCCAAACGTCGTTTTTGCGGCGAGAGAGTCATTAGGTGCAACGGCGGGTGTCCAGTGGTTGAGTAATCAAGGTTATTCTGTCTCCGCGGTTAGCGGTATTGTGTGTGCGTCACCCTTGTCTACCCGTGAGATTACACAACAGATAGACACGCCGGTCTATGGCTTAGATTTGCTTATTGAGCCCAGTATTTCGAAGTCTTTACTGTACTTTCCAAGCATGACACCGGAGCTCGAACTCGCATGAAGCTGCACGCCCTTTTTTCCGGCGTGAGAAAACGCTGGCTGGTTCAGTTAGTGATACTAGGATTGATCATCTCCGCACTCAACGTCGGGAATGTCTTGGTGCTCGACACGCTTTGGCATCATGCGGAATTTAACAACTTAGTGCTTTTCTTGCTGTTGGGAATTGGGGCGTACTTGCTGACGATAGTCGAAAGCTATTTGGGCGAGAAGCTTGGTCAGCATTACTTAAAAGACATACGACATCAACTCTATACCGAGTTGATGTCGCCTAAGAACGAGCAACCTCCAAGAAGGCTTGGTGTGTCGATGAGTCGAATGATCACCGACAGTAACAACATCAAAAACTGGGCGAGTTTAGGGGCGGCGACGTTAGTCACCAGCGGATTTTCATTTATTGGCTATCTCGTGCTTATCTTCTACTTGTGGCCGAGTTTCAGTTGGCAAGTGTCTTGGGTGGTTGCTGGGCTTTTCTCGTTGTCTTTGGCGCTGACGCCACGCTTAACCGAGCTTGCTTTAACACTGCGCACTGACCGAGGTCGCTTGAGCGGGCATTTATGCGAGCGCATTATGGGCTACCAAAGTGTGAATCAGTTTCGTCAGATTAAACGCGAAGGGCGACGCCTTAATCGCTGCAGCGAGATGTTGGGTGATACATCAAAGCAAAATAGCGTTTTCCAAGCTATTCTCACCCAACAAACGGCAATGTGGTTCTGTATTCTTCTTGCGTTATTGTTCACTCACCAAGTTTGGCAAGAGCATCCGGTGGAGCAAAATTTTGGCACTTTGATGCTTATCATCGGTTTGTTATTTAACGCGCTAAGAGACATCACCATCAGTTGGGGCTATGCCATCACTTACTATGTCGCCAAAGAGCGATTGGAGTTAGCGATGAATCGCACGCGGGGTAATTACAAGCGTCAAATTCATCAAATCGATACTGATCTTGCTTTGTGTTTGTGCATTAAGAACTTCTCCGTTCCGTTCTCCGGTGAAAACTTATCGGTCAATATCTTCAAAGGGCGTTCGATTGATCTGTCGAGTATCGACCCAATCAACAAAACCGCGATTTGCACTGTATTGAGTGGGATCGTGACCGACTACATGGGGGACGTGGCGCTGGAGAAAATGGACATTCGAACCATCAACAATTCTTCATTACGTAGGTATGTTTATATCATCGATGACCAATGCCAGCTGTTTCGAGGTACGGTTTTAACCAACATTCGATATGGCAATCGTCGAGCCTCTGAAGAGGAGATAAGCAGTGTGTGTCTGTTTGTCGGCATCAGTCCAGAGCGTTTAGATTGTGGGGTTGCTGAGTTCGGACGCCATTTAGACAAAACGCTGTATAACCAGATTCTGATTGCACGTGTTTTGTTGTCGAAACCTAAGCTCATCGTGTTGAATCACCACAGTATCGGACAAGATGTTGTATTGATGCGTTTGCTTAAGGTGAATGCAAGTGTCGAAACCTACACCTTGCTCAGCTTGGTGCGAATGGAGTAACACCATCGCACCAAGGAGCAATCAAGTATTCGTCTAAAAGGCTATTTTTGGAATGGTCGTAATCACTGGCACCCCAAGGTGTTTCTCGAGTGTTTTACGAGAGCGAATGGAGTTGTCGGCTAATTCAGCAATGGTTGCTAAGCCAATTCCCAAGCCTGCGCCGCCAATGAATCCCAAAATGACAAATACAAACGCTGGCAGGTTGGCAGGAATCGTTGGTGTGTAAGGTTCATCAATGACTTTCACACGTTTGTTTTCCTCAAACACACCTAAAGATCCGGTGAGCTGTGCCATTTCATAACGTTCAACCAGTTCGTCATACAACTCGCGTTTTACTGTCACGTCGCGAGCTAGACGGTTGATTTCAGTTGCGGTACTACCAAAACGGTTTGCATTGACTTCTAGTTCCTGAATCATACTTTGTAGGCTAATGGTTTCTTCCTGAAGCGATTCGTATCGACCGCGCATGATTTGCAATTGATGAAGCTGAGAAACAAGCAGAGGTTGCGCATCACCAATGTTGCTTACTGTTGCTGTACTGGCGATATCCCAAAGCTGGTTACTGTTCATCTCTGGTTGTTTTGAGTTGAGTAGAACAGAACGCTCTTGCTCTAAGCGATTTAGCTCACGCAGCTTACCTTGAACCATGCTGTGTGCTTCTGTGTACTTGGCGCGAAGTAGGGTTAATTCACTGCGGATCTCGATGATTTGTTCCTCAATCTTACCAATCACTGGATTGGTCTTTGAAAGCTGTTGGTCCAAGCTACCCAAGCTTCGTTTTACACCTGCTAGTTCCGCTTCTTTCTCTGCCAATGTCTGCTTTAGGCTCGCTAAACGAGTCAGGCTTTGTGCTTGCATCTCTGGTGTCGCGTGCGAGTAGGCGTTTTTGTACTCCGCAAAAGCTTGCTCGGCTTTATCCAATTCTTCGCGGCGCTTATCGATGTGAATAGTGAGAAAGTGGCTTGAATCTTTAATTGAAGAGCGCTCTGGTGCAAGCAACTGTTCCACAAAATGGTCGCTGACGGAACCAAGCACTTCTTCCATCCCTTCAGATTTACCACTGGTTAACTGGATTTGAATGAAATCTTTGCCCAGCTGTTGAACCGTTAGACGATTAGCAAGATCTTTAATGATGAACTCTTGCTCTTTCGGACCCATGGTGTCGTAAATCAAGCCTTGCTCCTGAGCAACCGAGTACAGTACATGACGACTTTTAAGTAGGGTACTTAGCGCGCTCAAGCGGTCTTTCAGCATGGTCGAGACGGCAAGGTCCTCAAGGAACGGGTTCATTTTCGCTGTTTCTTGAATCAACATGCTCGTGTGCGCCACATATTTCGTCGGCATCATTTTACTGACGACAAACCCCAAGATTGGTAACACCAACATCGGAATGACAATCAGGTAACGACGTCGCCACGCACCGTGCAGTAATAGGGTGATGTTGTCTCTTAAATCGTTCATAACGCCCTCACTAGTTGCTCAACTTGACGTGCTCTTGATTGCCAACTTTGTTGTTGGATGATCGAGAGTGATCCTTCTGGAGGTGGGAGTAAGTGATTGAGGCTGGCACAAACATCATCCACGTCCGCTACAACATGCAACATGTGTTGGTAGGGCTTAAGTGCTGGGAAGGCCGTACTGATGACTGGTGTACCTGTTGCGAGGTATTCCAACAGTTTAAGTGGATTACAGGCTTGAATTTGCGCGTTATCGACGAATGGCAGCCAGCTCGCATCCCAATGTTGTGAGTAGCTAGGTAAATCTTGATGTGCTCGCGGTCCTAGGTAATGGACGTTGCTTCGTTGTGGCAACGGGTTGTGAGGAAACTCATTTGGACCAATAAAGACCAAGTCCCAATCTGGCGCTTGATCGGCCACTTGTTCTATCAAACGGTAATCTAACCATTCTGATAGGCTGCCGTAAAAACCAAGGACCTTACGACCATTGTCTGGCATATCTTGCGCTTTTGCCGCTGGCTCTGAGAACAAGTTGAAATCCACGCCATGTGGTAGGGTAACGGTTTTCTCTTTTGGAAACTCAGCGGCAAGTTTGTCACTCGCGGCCAGAATCAGGTCTGCACTATTAACCAGGTCTGCTTCATGTTCCAAAACGGTTTGATGATCCACACCTGCTAGCGCGCCAAAGTCGTCTCCACAGTAATAAACAATGCCTTTGGTGCTCATTTCTCGACAAATGTCCGCAGCGGTAGGCAATGATGTCCAAAAAACGGCATGTTGAAAGCCAAGCTCATTCAGCTTTTTGCTCAGTTGATGTTTCATCATTTTCGTCGCTACGCTACGTGCCCATTTCGATTTGGGAGCAGGAATCGTCAACAGAGTAATGGTGTGAATGTTTGCGTCTTCTTCACGACCGAAAGGCGTTTGGACTTTGTCTTGTTGTTTAACCGAACTGGTCAGTTTGGTGACGAGGCGTTTAGCGTCTTTCGGCGTAAATTTTGGCTGCCTTAAGCCAATAGAATTGACCCAAAGAATACGATGGTTGTTCGCTAGGTGCTTTATCAGATGTTGAGTGGAAGATGGCAAGCCGCCGAAGTCTTCTCCAAATACTACGATATCTGTCATCGTTCTCTCCTTGAGCCAATTGATTCGTTGTTGTTACTCAAAGACGTATCACGATGCGTGCCAAGGAGTTAAGTATTATTAAAACAATAAGTTAGGTTATTTCTTAATTTGAGAGAGTGAAGGTTTCTCATTTTGACAATCAGTTTGAACGATGCGATTTATCACTATGGTTAGTGCGGCAAGTATGTAAATCGGCCAAGTGAAGCCTTGAGTGAGGAAGGTCCCCGAGACTATGGTGCCGATAAGTCCGCTCAGTACCGCGTTTGCACCTACAGAAAGCGTGAAGTGGGATTTTTCAGTCAGAAGTGAAATGGAACTCAATGACGTTTTTACCAGAGAAACGATCAGAGTAGTGAAAACCGCTAAACCAACAAAACCGGTTTCAGCCAGTACACCAAACCAAGTACTGTGCACCGCATGGTTAATGCCATCCCAATGTGGGCTATAGAAGAAGTAGTTGTAGTAGAAGTTCTCTAAACCAACGCCTGTTATTGGGTTATCGAGTGCCATTTTGAAAGCGGCTTCCCACGCGTACAAACGTCCCATTGCCGAGGCATCAATACCGGCTTCTGCAGCGCCGCCCGATGCTCGCCCAGAGATCCCAGCGACAGCATAAAGAATCAAAGCTGCGACTAAGCCTAGGAAGACAACCAATGCCTTACTCTTGATGTGTTTGAACGCGAAATACGCAAAGA
Organism: Vibrio owensii; assembly: GCF_002021755.1. NCBI lineage: Bacteria > Pseudomonadati > Pseudomonadota > Gammaproteobacteria > Vibrionales > Vibrionaceae > Vibrio > Vibrio owensii. Next base: position 164,684 of record NZ_CP019959.1, on the reverse strand, counting down.
CTGACAGTGCTCCCAACAAACCTCCGCGGCTTTGTGTCTCAAGGATCGACATAAACAAGATGATACAAGTGAGCAGTGCAAAACCTCGCAACCACATAGACGACCGTTTCTCGACCAATTGGCTCACCGTAAAGGCGAGAGGGAACATTAAAACCAGCGCTAAGTCATTGGGGTCGCCTAATACAGAGCCGAACGAGCGACCAATCGACACACGCGTTCCTTCGACAATATCAATGCCGTTCGTGGCGTTGTAGAGCGCAACGAGTCCGACCAACAGCCCAGCAACGATAATCGCTTTTGACATTTGTGCGAGCTGTTTGGGTGTGGTGATTAGCCAAGTGATCGCCAGTGTCATCACAATGATCTTCCAATACGTATTCTTGAAAACGGTAATCGCGATGTCGCGTGCTGAGGCGAACACAATACCGATGATAACTAACGCCCAGAAGATGAACAGCCACTTTAAAGAAGGATGCCAGAAGACCGATAGCTGACGACTGATCAATAGATGAAACGATAACGCGCCAAGTGCACCTAAAGACAACAACAGCGGGATTTTGAAGTTGTAGATAACGGGAAACGCTTCGTGAATTCGGAAGAAAGAGAAGATAACGAACAGAGTCACAAGCCAAAAGGTTTGGTTGAGCACAAACAAGATGGCAAGCGGAGCAAAACAAATTGCGACAATCAAAATCGGATGCGGCATCACCAACCACGCTAAAGCGATAACCACAGTAATGGTTATCGCAGCGATGATTTGGGTTGGTCTCACATCCGTGGCATTCATAACGTCACTCTTTTCGCTTCCGTTCTTAATCTCATCACAAGATTGTTACGTGTTTCCTTAGACATGTATCGGAAGGCGATGCCTGCAAGCAGTGTGCATGTCAAAATGCAAATCACGATGGCGCTTCCGATGGATTGAGTAGAGTAAAGCAGGAACAGTGCCACTCCTGAGATGATTTGTAATGCGACCATCAAACTTAGGTGGAAAGGAAGCTGCATGCACTGTTGTCCAATCACGAACGTCATCGCCAGTTTGGCTAGTTGCGCGTAGTAAAGCGCGATGAACACGCCATAAATACCAAGAGAAGAAAGCGCAAATAGAAGAGTAATGGCAACGCCAGCGGCAACGACGTTTATTCCCAGTAACCAGCGAGTGCGACGTTTGTAAAGAATCGCGATGTTCAGCAGCTCGCTCCATTCTTTGATCATGGCGATTGGCAGAAGGAACAATGTGTAAAGCGCGGCTTCTTGATACGTTTCTGGTAGAAACTGGCTGATCATAATGAAGGCAAGGGTCGCGACTAGAACCGTGAGTGCTGCAATATAGATCATGCCGAAGTGAGAAATTCTCACGGCTTCTTTGCCACGATTACGCTCCAGATACGCAAATCGACGTGGCATCCACCACATACCGAATGGTTGAACCAAAATACACATGCCAATGGCAAACTTCACTGCAATCGCGTAAACACCAAGTGTTGCTAGCGAAGCGTTCGCACCAATGAACCAACGCTCGGCACCATTCAAGCAAAAAGCAACCAGCGCAGACATCATAACAGGGATGCAGTAATGTAGATGTTGCTTTGCGATCGCCATGTCAGGCATGACAACTCTGTATTTATTGATAATGTGCAGCCAGGTAAATTGAATAACGGCAGCCAGTAGACCACCAAGTAAGACAGAAATGACGTGTGGGTGAATCATCAAAGCGGCGACAATAAATACAACTTGAAGCACGGTGGTAGTCACCATCACGCTAAGCAGGGTTTTCGCTTTATCATCCTGCATGCGCAACCAGGCAGTACCGATACCAATCGCGCCTTCCAAGATAATTGCTAACATCAGCACGATGAATTCAAATTGAGAAAACGGACTAGGAATCGGAGCAACGATAATTGCAAACAGCAGAACCAAGCCAATCGCTGCTGCGATCCAGACAGAAAGCGAGTAGATTTGATTGAGCATGGTCACTTTCTTATCGCCATCTTTCTCTACACCAACAAAGCGGTACAGCGCCTCGTGCATTGCCATGCTCGCAAGTAGGGCTGTTACAACACCAAAAGAGGTTAGTAACTCAAGTTTGCCCATTTGCTCAGGTGAGAGAAACTGAGGAAGCACTGGCAGCATGATTAAGCTGATGCTTTTGTTGATCACCAACGCAATGGCGAACAGTGACATATTGGTCATGGCTTTAGACATGGTCATATCCTTTGACGTTGTCGCGCTTCTTTGCGCTGTCTTGAGCTTTATTAGTCGGGTCAGTACAAAGCTGTTGGGTAATATCGAAGTAACAACGTTCTGCGGTGTATAAACTCGCAACGTTCAGTGCTTCCATCCCCATGGTGACTTTTAGCCAAGGTGCTTCGTTTAAAAGTCGAATGGCATTGTGAAGAGAAGCGGCGTCTTTCGGTGTGTACTTGATGCAGTTCTTGCCATGGGTTAACACTCTATCCCAATAGCTGTCGTCATGTGGAATCACGACACACATACCAGCGGCTAACGCCTCTAAAATTGATAACCCAAAAGGTTCGTTCTCACTGGTCGACACAAACACACCACACTGTGCACGTAGCTCGTCAAGGTTGTCTGGCGATTCGTGCCATTCAATGTTTGCCTGAGTGAAATCTGGCTGCGAGCATTCAACGCCTTCGATGTTAGGTTTGATGTAACAGATGGTCGCATTTAGGTTTGCTGACTCATCCAACTTCATCGCGTCGAGCAACAGATCAACGTTCTTCCATTTCAAGAGGCTGGCAGCCCAGAACACTCGATTGGAAATTGGGTTCGCTTGCTTTGGTGCGCGTTCTGAAGACAAGCCGTTAACAAAAGAAGAGGTGTTTAAGGTTGTCCAAAAGCGTTCTACCGCCGGTTTTGGCATTTTTAAATAGGCAGCAAGCGCATCAATCATGGAAGCACGAGTGTTCGATAAATAATGAATCGCAGACGCTTTTACTAAGCAGTAGCCAGATGAGCGAGACACGCCGACTGGACCATGCACCATTTGCACGATAGGTTTGCGATTGAACAGACGAAGCAGGTACAAAGGCATGTCGTTGTTTGGTGAAGACAAACCCATAAACCAGTCGAGTTTTGGTAGTTTGAACGTCACCAAAATCAACTGCACCAGGTAAAAACAGTTCATCAACCAATAAGCGATACCATGATGAGACGTGATTGGAGAACGCTTGATTTTCAATACCTGTACGCGAGGGTTTGAGCTGAATGTGGCAGTCCAGTGTTCTGGATTTGTCGTCGCGACATAGCTAATCACGTCACGTTGGTCACACTGTTTAATCAACTCAGCGTTGGCAATTTTCGAACCGCCTTGCATTGGGATGGCGTCAAACATCAATACACGTTTCATGGTGAGCTCCTTAGTTGATGTTTAACCAGCGCGAAATTGGTTTCATGCAGTGGCTGACAGGCATGGGTGTCAGTTCTTTCTGCGTCAGTTCATCGCGGTAAATGTCTTCAATCGCTTTGACTGAGGCAGAAACCGTCAGATGCTGATTCGCGTGTTGATGCGCATTCTCGGCTAGCTTATTTCGTAGCGGCGCATCTTGAATCATCTGCTGAATCGCATTTAACAGACTTGCCATACCGTGATTGGCGAACAATAGGGCACTGTGGTTGTGCTCAAACAATTCCGGGATACCACCTGTTTTTGGTGCAATGATTGGCAACTTCGCGAGTGCCGCCTCACCAAGAACAAGACCAAATGCCTCTTCGTAAGCCCCACTGATGAAGGCATCTACATTACCCTTCATCCAATCTCCGGCGTTGTGTTGTTCACCAACAAAATGCACACGATCCTCCACACCCAAATCAACGGCTAACTGCTTCAATACGATACGTTCTTCACCATCACCAACAATCACCAAATGTGGATTATGTTGGTGGTAGTTGTGCATACGCATGGCTTGGATTAAGCGGTCAAAGCCTTTGCGCTTAATGAGAGATCCAATCGAAATAAAGGTGAACGCTTGGTGGGGAATGCCCAAACGATCTTTGACATCGATAGGTGCATCGTGACTCTCCAACGACACGCCGTTATGAACGACATGAAGATGTTCTTCTGGGTAACCATCTTTGAGAATCTCGTGACTCACGTCTTTACTCACACAAATCAATTTTGGAGAAAGGTGCAGACCCAGTGAGAAGCGGTCACGCAAGGTGTAGTGGCAGTGAAGTTGCGTTACCAAAGGGATGTGATTCATACGAGCAGCTAGGCACATCCACTGACATGGGCCGCCACTGTTTACGTGGACAAGGTCAATGTTGTGCTTTTCGATCAACGCTGTGCCTTGTTTGATCAAATCGTTCCAACCACTGATGTCCCAGCGAGGCGTGTTCCAACCGCCAACAAGGCTGAAGTTTGAATGTTCTGCTTCGATGCCCAAGGATTGGCATTTCTCAATCAAAGGCTCGCAGTTTGACCAGACAATCGGTTGGTACTGGTCGCGGTCAATATTTGTGATGAGGTCAAGCAGTACGACTTCGCTGCCGCGAATCCAGTTATCACCATAATGAACGTAAAGAATGCGTTTTGGAGTAGTCATAGTCGTTACCTCGGTTAGCCAATCTGTTTGGATTAGCTATTGCAACCGAGATGCCAAAATATGCCATTGATTTAAGTGTATGTTTTTAAATGGGAAATGCAGTGGGCGTAAAAATCAGATACGAAACTTCTCAAATTGAGAATGGATATGCATCAAGTGTGATTCTCAATTTGGTAGCGTTCAATCAGAATAGGAATGATGCTGCGAGAGGAATAGTGCGCTTTGATGGTCTCAATCGCTTTGTGGCGCATTGGGTATTGTTCGCTATGACTCATTTCCAACCAGCTATTGATCTTGTCGGTTAGCGCTGGAATATCGTGGGCGAGGAATCCATTTTGACCATCTTGGATCAAATCAGGAAGACGACCAACGTCAAGGCTTATCACAACGATACCACGAGCCATCGCCTCTAACGCCGCCATTGGCAAGCCCTCATAGCGCGATGAAATGACGAGAACGCTGATATTGCGCCAAACGGCATCCATGTCACTTTGATGGCCGTGAAATATCACGTTGGTTGGTGCACTTTCTACGAGTCTCGGTTTTTCGGGGCCGTCACCATAAATTGAGAACTCGACATCAGGAATTTGGCGGGCAATATCGATGAAGCGGTCCGCGCCTTTCTCATAGCTTAGGCGACCAACAAATGCGATTTCTTTGTAGCGACAATGCTGTTCGGGAATCGTAACAAAGTTATTGAGCAATTCTGATTGAGTGGGGAGCTTGTCTTGAATGGCCTGACTCACCGCAAAGCTGTGATCAGAGAGCCGCGCGGAATATCGATCGAGCCAGTCGTACGCCCAAACTTTGCCCGTTGGTGTTTCACCGGCGTGGTAGGTGGAGATTAAACGGGGGAAAGTACGAGTGAATAGCTTTGCGCTTCTAGCTAACAGTGCCGCTTTGTAACCATGGGTGTGAATAACGCTGGGTTGATGCTCGGCCACCGCGCCAGTGATTTGTTTGACTGGAATGGTTTTTGAGCGTTCTGACTTTGGGCACAGGTGCCATAAATAGCTCACAGGGATTTGAGCTTGGTTTAATTTGTCGATAAGTGGTGCTGGTGGATCGTATTCCACCACCAACACAACTCGTACGTTAACATGAAAGGACTGCAACCCAGTGGCGAGTTCGACTACATGGCTTTCAATACCACCATAAATGCGGCTATCTAGCAGTATCCAAACTTCGCCAACAACTGGGATCTCAAGATTGTTCGAGATTAGCTTCATCCGCTTCCCACGCTTGTTTTTTGCGATACACGGTGGAAGGGCTAAGCTCCAACATCACCGCCGCGTTAAGCACATTACCATCACAATACGCAATGGCGTTTTGAATCGCCTCTCGCTCAACTTTCCACATTGGACGAATGGTGCCATCGGAATTGAAGTAAGGTGATGACACTTGCGCCGCAGGGCTTGCTGGAGGCGCTTCGTTCGTAACCATAGTTGAGGAGAACTCCGGTTGCGCAGATGTTTCTACAGGCGCACTTTCTAATGGTTGTGATTGCATTGACGTTGCAGCGGTGACTGGATTTACCGCGGTTACTTGAGCACTTTCAACATGAGGTGGTGTGACAGTGCGTGCTTTTGACGGTTTGCGAGTCAGTTGAGCGGGTAGGTGTGCCAGCGTCACTTTGTCATCGTCATTCAACACAACTATGTTACGAATGATGTTTTGCAACTGACGCACATTGCCGGGCCAGTCATAGTGCTTAATCACATGTTGGGCTTCGCTGTCGATATTGCTGAACTTCTTCTTATCCTGCTTCGCGTATGTGGTTAAGAAATGCTTAGCTAGCGTGACAATGTCACTACCACGTTCGCGGAGTGGCGGCATATCGATTGGCACAACGTGCACACGATAGTACAAGTCTTCACGGAAACGGCCTTCTTCCACTTCGGTTAATGGATCTCTGTTGGTTGCACAGATAATCCGTACATCCACCTTCATCTCTTTGGTGCCGCCAAGCGGGGTGTAGGTTCCTGTTTGCAGAAAACGTAGAAGTTTTTTCTGCATCTCAAGTTCCATTTCACACAGTTCGTCTAGGAACAATGTGCCGCCGTGGGCAAGCGTTGCAGCACCTTTACGGTCGGTGGTTGCGCCGGTAAACGCGCCTTTAACGTGACCGAAAATTTCACTTTCCATCAAATCGCGTGGGATAGCGCCACAGTTAATGGCAATAAAAGGTTTGTCTCGACGGTCACTTTGTCTGTGAACCGCTTCCGCACACACTTCCTTACCCGTACCACTTTCACCAACGATAAATACGCTTGCAGAGGTTGGAGCAACCGCATCAATGGTTTTGTATACCGCCTGCATCGGTAGGCTAGAGCCAATAAAACCATGGTAGTTGTGGCGATCGAAGGTCGATTGAATATTTTCGACGAGATTTTCTAATTTCGCGCGTTTTAAGTGAAGAGCGACTGAGGTTTTTAAACGGTCCGCATTGATGGGCTTCTCTAGGAAGTCTTCTGCGCCTTTCTGGATCAGATTGACCGCAAGATCGACACTGCCGTGCGCCGTTGCGATGATTACGGAGGTCGGGATCTCGTTTTCATTGATCCAGTCCAACACGTCTTCGCCCGACATGTCCGGAAGTTTAAGGTCGAGAATGATAAGTTGCGGTTTGCTACGCTCAATGAATTGAATCGCCTCACGTCCAGTTTCTACGTGGAAGATGTCGTAAGGCTCATCCTTGACGTATTGCTTATAAAGTATGGCTAGTGAAGTAGAGTCTTCTACCAGTAACACCCTTGGTCTCATAATCCTTTCCCAACTTTCCTCAATTCGTTGTTTTAATGCGTTAAGTCGGCTTGAGGTTCATGCTGTCATGATAAGTTCGTTTTTCTTGTCTCAAGCTGATGGCTTCTTTTCGATTCTCATTTTGAGAATCTTTATATTTAAGTATTAGCACACGCTGTGAGGATTGCAGAAAATTCTTTATTTTTTAGTTAATTAAATCCCTGAAATTTGTTGTTAGTCTTCAAACCCTTGCTCTTTTCTTTGGTTTAGCGCGGTAAAAGACTGTTCTGCCAGTTCTGGTAAGGATTGGCAAAGCTCAAAAGCTTGTTTTGTATCACCTTCAACACAGTATTTCTCGATGGTGCGAGCGTGACGCGATAGAGTACGATTGCCTAAGGCAAGCGCAGAGCTACCAAGCGTGTGGACTTCAAACTCCATCGCTTCTTTGTCCTGGCTGTTGAGGGCCTGCTGGATCTTTTCGACGCGCTCACGAGATTCCTCAATATAGTGCTCGATTAAGGTAGGCATGATTTCCGCACAGGTATCTTTGATCATTTGCTGAAGAATCAACTCATCGACCAATTCTTGCTCCAACGTTACATCAGTTTGAGTATTCATAGTGCGCGCTCCCTATAAGGTAAATAATTCGCTGTTCTTTATTTGTTTCGATATTTTCGCTTTCAGCTTCTCTGGCAAAAAGCGCAGTTTTTTCACCTGACGAATCAGTTCGTCTTTTAAACCTGCGTTGTGCTTCATGTTGAGCACAGCGCCTAGCAGATTGGCATTGCTGGTTTCTAATAGCTTTTTAGCTTGGTCGATTTGGCTCGTAGTCGTTGAGCCGTAACTGGCAACCAGTACACAAGTATCGCAAACGCCTGCAACGGCTTGGGCAGGAATGTTGCTGCGGTTCATGCTCAGTAGCGGTGAAGTGTCAATTACCACTCGGTCGTATTGCTCAAGCCACTTATCGACCGCCTTTCGCAACATGGTTGGGTCGCGATAGGCGAGTTGTGTGCTCGCAAGGGAAGGGACGGTTAACCCTACCAGCGTTTGATGGTCTTCCTCACGAGAGATCAATTGTCCGACTTCTTCCGGTTCTTCTTCAAAAGCATGAACTGTGCTGTAAGCAGGCTTGAACAGGTTCAAGTCGACATAAAGTGTTTTATGACCTGCAAGAATCAAACGCTCTGCCAATGCAGAAGCCACAGACGTAACCCCATCTTCAGACTGACAAGCCACGACACTGATTGACCTGTAGCCCTTGAGTTCGCTTTGAAGATAGATTTGCTCAATCTCAGCATGTGTTGCAGGAATAGTCATTACAGCGCTCCTATTAACACTATGGTGGTGGTGATTTGTAGCAAGTCACGTAAACCAGCACGGGCTTTTTCGGCAAAACTTTCGTCTTTGTGCGGCACGTAAATCGTATCACCGGCACGAATCACAGGCAGGTCGTAAATGTTGGCGGTTTTGCTGAATTCAACCAAGTTAAACACACGCGCCTGACCTTGGCAGCAAGACATGTTAACCACACTGATCTTCTCAACGTAAGCACTGTCACTCGGTCCACCAGCTTCAGCAAGCAGGTCAAGAATGGTCATGTTGTCATTGAAGACATAGCGACCCGGTGCATGTACTTCACCCAGTACGCGAACTGTGGATTCTTTAGAGCGATCAAGCCAGTTCTTGTCTTTCTCTGGAATGTAGATGGTATCGCCAGGGCGTACATCTGGCAGAATTGATTCATCGCCAGTTTCAAAGTAAAGCGACAGGTTAAGTTTGCTCACTTTTGCGTAACCTAAACCACGATGCGTCACTCGGATGTTATGAATATCAGCATCTTTGGTTGGGCCATCAGCCGCAGACAAGATATCTAGGAAATGCATCTCTTTAGTAAAGCGGTAACGACCCGGCGCGTTGATCTGACCGAACACGTAAATCGATGCATCAGAGCTTTGGCTGACCCACTGTGATTTGTTGTCTGATGGATCGTCTGGTAGCGCATGAACACGAACCACTGTGCCAGCGGAAACCCTTGGCAACTTAGAATGTGGTGAGCCTTGTAGGATGTATTTATCCAAATCAAACTTGGTGACTTTACCGTTGTTGGAGATTTCAATCTTACTGGTGTCCGCACGGCGAGTAGGGCCGCCCACATGAGCAATCAAATCGATCAAGTCCATTTCGTCTGACCATTCGATACGACCGGGACGAACCACTTCACCCATTACAGCGACCGCACGACTTGGTGCAACCTTCAGCCATGACTTTTCATTCATGTCGGTTTTTTCAGGGACGAAGATAGCGTCACCTGGGCCAACCGTCGGTACTTTTTGCTTAGACAACCCTTCGGTGTGAGCGGTTAAGTCGAAATTGATAACACCACCATCCGCTTTGATCACGCGGATTTGGCGAGATTCTGCGAAACGCGTTGGACCACCTGCGTTAGCAAGAATGTCCATAAAGCTCGCACCTTTTTTGCCTTCGTAGGCACCAGGGTGAGCTACTTCACCCATCACGTAAACCACGTTCGCGCCCGCTTTAATTTCTTCTTCCTGCTTTGGCACAAAGATGGTTGCACCTGGTAGGATCTCAGGCAGCAAGCTCTGGTCACCTGTATCTAGGTAGCGCTTAAGGTTAAACATAATCGGTGTGTTGTTGGTGATAACGCGGATTTGTTCCACACTAGCGTAACGGGTAACACCGCCAGCGCGCATGACCACATCGACAAGTGTCGTGTTGGGTTTGTAGGTAAATGAGCCCGGTGCGTTTACTTCACCAAACACTTTAATTGCGCGGGCAGAATCGGCACTGTCGCCCGAGTTTGCCAGTTTTGCTGCATCGAATTCTTGTTCAATATTACCCACCAATGGTGAAGCAGGGACGAAGAGTACGTCCAATGATTCTAGAGTGGGCAGTTTTGAATCGTCGCCGGTATCGAGGAAGCGTTTGTAGTCGAACTCAATGTTCTTGTTGCCACGCTTTACGATGATTTTATCAAGCTGAGCACCGGCACGTAGACCGCCAGCTTCGTACAGGAACATTTGAATATTGGAGCCAGATGGAAGCGTATATTCGCCCGGCTTAACCACGTAGCCCTGTACTGAAATCAATAGCTGTTGTTGTTTAATGAATACACGTGCGTTACTTACATCGCGGAACACAGTTTTAAGGTTATCGGTGATGACATTTTGAAGCTGAGCCTCGTTGTAACCCGCAACAAAAACCGGCCCGATTTCTGGCAGATTGATGCGGCCACGTTTATCAACTTGGAAACCTTTATTCAGCGATGCTTCACCAGGCAGGTTGATTTGTACCAAGTCGCCGACTTTAACCACGTCATCTTCCGCTGCCCACGCTGTATTGATGGTGATTAAACACAGCATCAGTAGGGTGGTAATGGCTTTGAGGATTCTCATAGTGTGCCTCCCATTTCTGCGCTTGTGTCTGAATTAGCATTCAGAACTTCGATGCTCACACGGCGATTAGTCAAACGAACCGCTGGTGTTTGCCCTTCGTAAAGAGGCAGTGTTTCGCCCACAGATTTGGTTTGCACACGGTCAGAGGTGATGCCGAATACGTTCAAGTAACGCTTAACTTGCTCAGCTCGGTCTTGAGCCAATTTTTGGTTGTATTCCGGTGTGCCCGTTGCGTCTGCATGTCCGGTTACGACCAGAGATAAAGATGGATGGTCACGAAGGATATAAGCCGCCTCAGCAAGATGTCCCATGTACTTTGGGTTGATCTCCGCAGAGTCGACAGCGAATTGGTTATCTACGTTCAGTAGGTCATAGATGTCTGCAACGATGTTTAGGTCGCTGCGCAATGCTTCTATGTCTTGTGGTGGTTTACACGTAGTTTGCGATAATACGTAATCGAGTTGTTGCTCAAGCTGGTTTAGGCGTCGGCGCTGAATCACGATGTCGTTAGCTGCATCAAGAAGTAGTCCACCTTCCAACTCACGAGCGATACGGTTTTGTTTCTCAAGTGCCTGCACGACGGCTGCAGGGAAACACCAGCGTGCGCCTTCTTGAATCAAAGCATCCAAGTGCAGTTTAGTTAACTGCCAATCGAAACGTAAACCGTGCTCAGGGCCAAGAGGCTCGTCGGGCATCACTGGTGAAAACTGATAATTCTCGATAGAAATATCTTGGTAGCTTTCAGCCATGCCACCCTTGCCGTGATCAGGGTAGTTAAACGTTGAGCAACCAAACATGCCGACAACGAGACTACAAAACACACTTTGTCGTAAAAGATTCACCATGCCAACCTCCGTATCAACCGGTATTTTTTTAATGACCTTTTGAATTGACCGGGATAGCGTGATTGATGCGTAACAGGCTCATGATCTCCAATGGCTGTCCTGATACGTTTTCAATAACCATGCTACGCTCACGTTCAACTAGGCGCTTATATAGATAAACAATGGCACCAATCCCAGAAGAATCAAGAAATTGGACGTGTTGTAGGTTGATTTCTACTTCCTTGTGATCGTCACTGTGAATCACCTCATCAATTTGATGTTGTGCTTGACGGCAGCCTTTTGCATCTAGGTCGCCAAAAAATTCGATAGTTAGCGTGTTTGGGGTAGTTTCAAGTTTACGTAGTTCCATGATGCTTTCTCCATTTACTCGATTTCCTGATTTGGATAGAGCAGGGAACGTGCCAAATAAAAAATCCTTTAATTACAGGGTATTAAATAAGTGTAGAACGATGTTTCATATTGAGAATCTGGTTTTTCTCAATATGAGAATCAAAAAAGTGAATCGTTTTAGGGGTTTATAAATGCTAATTTGATCTGATCTTTATGTATGTAGTTGCACTTATTTGCTTATGAGTGTTGCGTTGAGTCGTAGAACGTAAAATGTGGGTTAGGCGTTTAAAGAGAGGTACGGTTCAATAGAGGAGCTTTTTCGTACAAGGTTCCCGCATGCCATTAAGAATGACATTGATTGCCCTCGCTGTAATATCTTCCGCCCAGCCTCAAGCTGATCCCAACTTACTACCACCTGTTTCACTTGCTGATTCCTATCAAGACGGAATAGACGTATCCCAGTACTGGTATAGCGAAAAGCTCGATGGCATTCGGGCGTATTGGACGGGACAACATCTAGTGACACGAAATGGGAATCGCATTTACGCGCCAGATTGGTTTATCCGAGTGTTACCTGATTACCCATTAGATGGCGAATTGTGGGCAGGGCGAGGTAACTTCCATCTTGTTCAGCAGACGGTTTTAGACAGAACGCCGGTAGACAGTGCATGGCAAAGAATCGATTTTATGCTGTTTGATATGCCGTATTCGGCGGGTGATTATAGAAAACGTTACTACAACATTCAGGACTTGGTGTTTGCGATTGACGCGCCTCATATTAAGTACGTTGAGCATCGTGCAATTCAAGATGAGAAACATTTGTTCGAACAACTCGACCAAATTTCGCAATCTGACGGTGAAGGTGTCATGTTGAGAAAGGTATCAAGCCGTTATCAGGCAGGAAGAGGCAGTGATTTACTCAAGCTCAAACGCTTTGAAGATGCAGAAGCCTTAGTGGTCGGTTACAAACCAGGGACGGGACGTTTACTGGGAATGATGGGAGCGCTGCTGGTGCGTTTGAGCAATGGCACAGAGTTTTACATTGGCAGTGGCTTTACCGATGATGTAAGAAAGTCTCCGCCACGAATCGGCTCAACAGTCACGTTTCGCTTTAACGGTTATACCCATAATGGAAAACCACAATTTGCACGATTCCTAAGAGAGCGAGTTCCTCAATAAATCGAAGCTACTGATTGCCAACACTCACACCGCAGCGTTCAAATAAGTCTTTCCAGAATTGCACATGCTCCAATGTCTTTTGTCGAAATTGGTCATGTGCTTTTTCAATACCGTAGTTTGCGCCATGTGCGGCCATTCTTTGTTCGATTAAGTTAATCCCGCCACCGAGCTGCTGATAAGTACTGTCGACAAACGCCATGTAAGGTTGAACCTCACCGACATAAATGGACTGAAAGACGTTTCTCAAATAGCGAAACTTCGTGGTGTCTCGGTTAGCACCACAAATAATTTTGTCTTGGTTTGCTTCGAGCATTTGTGTGGTTTGTTCTAGCCAATGGGTCGCATCAATCAAGGTGTAATACAGTCGTCCAACGAGACGTGTTTTTTCAATCTCTTCTTGATAGTTCACTATCGTCACGTCGGGTAAGCGAGAAAGGGTGCGATAGGGCGTTTGGTACATTTCATCCAAAGCTAGGAAAGCGTCTCGTACGTGGGCAACTTGGTCTTTGCTCTCCATCGGCAACCATTCAGACCCGGTTAATTGCTTGCGCATGGCATCGCTAGTCAGCAACATATTGTCGAGATGTACGCTTAGATGATGCCATTTCTGATCGTACAATCCGTTAAGTTTTGTGCTTTCTTCGTCACTCAATGGGTAATCGCTCAAGCATCCATTCAGCGTTCTGAGCAGATTGGTTTGATAGTCGAAATCGTAAAAGGCGTCTTGAACCTTACCTAGTTGCGAGTTCTTTTCTGCGAGCAAGTTGAATAGACCACATTGACGCAATTGATAGCTTTCTAGTAGGCCAAGTGAAAGGCGAGGGAGCTCTTGAAAAAGTTCTCTTTTCTCAGGAACAGTGACAGCAGGAGAAGCCTCTAGATCAGATTCTGATGTGTCTAACACGTTAGCCAAGCGCTGATTGTATTTTTCGAATACCGCTTTCTCTGGGTTAAACCATTCGTTACACCCAGTGAGTAAGCTTGTCGATAATAAAAGCGCCGTAGCAACAAGTGAACTTCTCACAGCATTTCCTTTTTAATCACTTAGATAAGTATACTTTGTGACGAGCGGGAGAGATCAAAAAAGCCAGCGTTCGCTGGCTTTAAGATTTGATAGTCGAAGTTTGAACTACTGCTGAGAGAAATTCAATTGCACTTCAGGGTCTTGGCGGTGCATCCAACGCAAGCGAATACCTAGTAGGAATGCCGCCGACGATAGACCAATGATAAATCCTAACCAGAAACCTTGTGCGCCCATAGGCTCAACAATCCAGTCTGTACGACCTAACACGTAGCCGATTGGCAAACCAAGCAACCAGTAGGCAATAAAGGTACGGTTGAAGATCGCGCGCATGTCTTTGTAACCGCGCAGAGCACCTGCCGCAATAACTTGTACCGCATCGGTACATTGGTAAATCGCAGCAAACAGCAATAGCACCATCGCCAGTTTGATAACTTCAGGGTTATTGGTGTAAAGCAGGGCAATTTGCTCACGGAACACAACAGTTAGAATTGCCGTCATCATCGCAAGAGCAAGACCAACCATCACACCTACGCGAGAAGCAACACGTGCGCCATCGACGTTTTCTTCACCCAAGCGGTGACCAACGCGGATACTCACTGCAGCACCCACACTCATTGGTAACATGAAAACAAGTGAAGAGAAGTTAATCGCAACTTGGTGCGCGGCAACAATGATCGAACCGAGTGGAGAGACCAAAAGCGCAACCACGGCAAACAACGTCACTTCAAAGAACAACGCCGCAGCGACAGGGAAGCCCAGTTTGAATAGGCGAATTTGAGCCTTTAGTTGAGGCTTGTGGAACTCGCCAAACAGGTTGATGCTTTTTAGTCGTGCAGAAGTGGTTACGTATAGAAGCAGTAAGCCAAACATCACCCAGTAGACGATCGCGGTTGCAACACCACAGCCCACACCACCTAGTGCAGGTGCGCCGAATTTACCGTAAACGAAAATCCAGTTAAGTGGGATGTTCAGCATCAAGCCGATAAAGCCGATGAACATTGCAGGCTTCGTTAGCGACATACCATCAGTAAAGCTGCGTAAGGTTTGGAATAGCAAGAACGCTGGTACAGCAAAAATAACCGCATGGATATAGCCAATGGTTTTCTCTGTCATTGCTGTTTCGACATCCATTAACCCAAGAATGAACTGGGTTTGGAACAACACTCCGATGATTGGAATGCTGATCAGTAGGGCAAGCACAATGCCTTGTTGGATCTCAAATGGGATTTTAACGCGGCGACCGGAACCGTTAAGTTGAGCAACCACTGGTACAAGCGCCATCAATAAACCCACACCAAATAGAATTGATGGAAGCCAGATACTTGCAGCCACAGACACCGCAGCCATGTCGGTCGCGCTGACGCCACCTGCCATTACGGTATCGACAAAGCCCATCCCCGTCTGCGCGACAGAAGCGATCAACACAGGGGTAGCTAATTTAATAAGACTCGATGCTTCTTCTTTATAGCGATGCACGAAATACTCCAGAGCGGAACAATATATTGTAAAAGAAATAATTTGAATCGAAAGAGAGTGCTCGAGGACAAAAGATGTGATGAACTGATCTGATGGTTGATTTTAGTCACTATAAGGTGAAAAAATGCCTCGGTGGAACTCCGCGCAGATGATAAACAATTGTATGCTCAGATACCATACCCACAAGATGTGGATTTTTGGTTAATTGATAGACGATTGTAAAAACACTCGGCGGACGTTTAGCTTGGCTATCAGTCGCTTCTAACAAATAGGTAAAAAGAATGTTTACAGGAATCGTTCAGGGTACGGCTAAAGTCGTTCATATCGACAAGAAAGATCGCTTTCAAACTCACGTTGTTGAACTGGAAGGCGCATTAAATGAAGGTCTTGAAATTGGCGCGTCTGTTGCGCACAACGGTTGTTGCCTCACCGTAACGAAAATCGAAGGATCGCAAATCAGCTTTGACCTAATGCAAGCGACACTTGCGCTGACTAACCTAGGCGAATTGGTGGCAGGCGACAGCGTCAACATTGAGCGCGCAGCAAAGTTCGGTGATGAGATCGGCGGTCATAGCATGTCTGGTCACATTAGCTTAATGGCAGAAATTGCAGACGTCATTGATACGCCAAACAACCGCACGATTTGGTTTTTGCTGCCAGAAGAATCAATGAAGTACGTGCTTGCGAAAGGCTACATTGGCTTAGATGGATGCTCACTGACCATTGGTGAAGTCGAAGACAACCGTTTCTCAGTACACTTAATTCCGGAAACGCTCGAAAGAACCTTATTTGGTCGTCGCCAAGTGGGTGAAAAAATCAACGTAGAATTCGATCCACAAACGCAAGCAATTGTTGATACGGTAGAACGTGTATTGGCAGCGAAGCAGCTGTAGTTCTGCGAGGAATAGCTACTCTGTTTAACTAGGCAAAAGTAACAGGGTAAAAATAATAAAGGAGCACTTGAGGCTCCTTTTTTGTTTCTTCTGTTTTTAGGGGGGGATGTGAGTTCCTACTCGTAGTTGTCGTCAATGAACAATTCGACCTTTTGCTGCAACTCATCAACTTTCATGTTGAGGTGAATCGCATGACAACAAGCCGGACAGTCATCATAGAACTCTTGGTTACCATTACTTGCATCGAGAGTGATGCCGATTGAGTGCCCGCAGTGGGGACATTTCACATGTCTTTCAGTGTAATTTTGCATACAAAAACTCCTAGTATTGCAGGGCTTTTAATACTTTATTGTAGAGAAAATACAGCCCTTATTTATTCGCTTGTCTCTTAGGGTTAGAGATACAACGTAAGCCGAGTTACTTAGAATATTAGGTGCTCTTGTTGCTAATTGAGTCGAAATAAGTACAAAAGTTGACCCCAAACCCAACGTTGGGCTTGGGGCCTTTCTCTAGAGTGATATGCGTCGAAAATTTACACTCGGCAATGATCTTTTCCTTCCAAATCAATAAGAAATTATCTTCTTAATTATCGATTGCGCTTGCTCCAGATAATGTCCGCCAAACAGGTTGCAATGGTTGAGAACATGATAGAGATTATAGATATCTTTACGTTCTTCATAGCCAACCGAAAGTGGTGCAACTGATTCATATCCTTGATAAAAATCAGGTTGGAAACCCCCAAATAACTCGGTCATGGCGAGGTCACATTCCCGGTCTCCCCAATAACAGGCTGGATCAAAACTAATAGGTCCTGCAGGGGTCAGTGCAACGTTTCCATTCCACAGGTCACCGTGCAGAAGAGAAGGCTGAGGTGAGTGATTTGCTAAAAGCTGTTTCACGACGTCAATAAAGTCATCGATATCAACCAAAGATACGCCTTTTTCCTTCAGCAATTGTAATTGCCATCCAATGCGCTGTTCAGCGAAGAAGACGCACCATTTCTTGTGCCATTGATTTGGTTGAAGTGTAGACCCGATATAATTATCGCTGTCGAAACCGAACTCTTTCTGTTCGCCCCATAAGTGAAGGCGCGCCAGTTGTTGGCCAAACTTAAAGCTGTTGCTGGCATCTTCAAGCGGTTTGGTTGGGAGGTAATTAAGAATAATAAAGGAGTGCGTTTTAGTTTTACCGACTAAAACGACTTCAGGGACAAATAGAGTAGAGGTTTCACGTAAAAGGTGAAGGCTTTCCGCTTCTACTTCAAACTTGGCTAAGAAATCCCGATCATTAAGTTTGACGAAATAGCGTTGCTCTCCGTCATTGATCATGTAGCTTTCGCTAATGTCGCCGCCTGAAAGTTTCACTTTCTCGGTGATTTGATATTCAAACATTAAGGTATCAGAAAGCTGTTGCGATATTGCTTGCCACATACAAAACCTCGCTCATCTATTTGACCAACAATAGTTTAGGATAAACGGCGGAAGATTGACGCGCACTTGAGCAAACTTCGACAATAAATACGTCGGTCATAGTGAAAAATGTGCATAAGTGTGAATCATGTCGCCTATAACTCTATGATTTATCGACTTAACATATGGAGCTATTGAGATACAACGAGTATTATAATTTTTTTGACTTTAGTTCCATTGGTGGCATGAAAATACTGATTTGTGATGATTCGGCAGTCGCACGAAAGTTGATTTCCCGATCCATCGTACAAGATACATCATTGCACCTTCTCGAAGCCCAAGATGGTCACGAGGCGTTAAAAGTCCTAGCGGAACAAAATATTGACGTTTTGTTTCTCGATTTGACGATGCCGATAATGGACGGATTCGAGGTACTAGAGTCTCTGCCTGTTAGCCAACATCAAACCAAGATCGTCATCGTTTCGGGTGACGTTCAGCAAGAAGCCAAACAACGTTGTTTAGATCTTGGTGCAATAGACTTTATTGCGAAACCACTCTCTGAAGAACAAGTCGTTCCTTTGTATGAAAGTCTGGGGTTGCATTACGCCTTTAGTTCTAGTGTTGAAATTGAACCAACGCCAAATATAGAAATTACCCCATTGTCTAAGTTCCGAGAGGTAGCCAATATTGCGCTAGGTAAAGGTGCAGCAATCATGGCGGACCATTTGCGCGAATTTATTCAACTTCCAGTGCCTCATGTAGGACCTCTTTCTTATGGCGAGCTTCATATGACACTGGTGGATGTGATCGGGCGTGAGAGTTCTGTGGCGGTTGCCCAGCGATTTGTTGGTGGTGGTATCCACGGTGAAGCACTGGTTTGTTTGCGCGGTAAAGACATCAACCAAATCGGTGAGCGGTTGGGGTACTTACTAGAGTTTACGCCACACAATGAAATCATCTTAAATGTGTCTAACTTGTTGGTTTCTTCTTTCCTAACGTCTTTAGGTAACCAACTGGATAAGCAATTCTCTCTGCGTCAGCCAGGTATCATTGAAACCATTACGCCTTTCAGTGAAGAAAAGGGCGAAGCTGGCCAACTCTTTACCATCGAATACACCTACATGGCAGAGGCACTCGACTTTGAGTGTGAAGTTCTGTTTTTGATAGATAAATCATCCGTAGAAATCATCTATGAAATCATGGAGTTAATCTAATGTCCGAAATCACGCTGGACATAGCAGACTTTCACTGGGTTACCCAAATTCTGGATACCATGGACTCTGGACTTATCGTACTCGACCAAGAGTATAAAGTCTGTGTGTGGAACAGTTTCATGCAGTCGTACAGCGGTATCTTGTCGCAAAACATCTTAGGTGAGTGCTTATTTGATCACTTTGAAGATCTACCACGAACATGGTTAGAGACAAAGTTGAAAACGTCGGCTGATTTAGAGACGCGTTCATTCTCTAGCTGGGAAAACCGACCATATCTTTTTAAGTTCAACAACTTCTCGCCGGTTTCAAACAGCAGCAACCTGATGTTCCAAGACATTGTGATCACGCCATTACGCTCCCTCTCAGGAGAAGTGAGCCACATTGCGATTCAAATCAACGATGTCTCAGAAACCGCGCGTAACCGTATTCACTTGAGAGAAACCAACCAGCACCTTTCTGAAATCAGTCGTAAAGATGGCCTCACGGGGTTATTTAACCGTGCGTACTGGGAGCAGTCATTGAAAGAAGAGTTTGCCCAACTCAAAGTCATTGAAGGGGCAAGCTCGTTGGTGATCTTTGATATTGACCACTTTAAAAAGGTCAACGACACCTATGGCCACCACACTGGCGATGAAGTGATTCGTCGTACATCTAGCTTATTGCGCAAAACTGCACGCAGCAGTGATGTTTGTGGGCGTTTCGGTGGGGAAGAATTTACTGTTCTACTACCGCATACCAATCAAGAGCAGGCGAGCTATTTTGCAGAGCGTTTAAGAAAGCGAATCGAGCAAGAAATCGTGAAAGTTGAAGACTTTTTGATTAACTACACGATAAGTATCGGCGTTTGCGAGTATAAATCGTACTTCGAGAGTCACACACAATGGCTTAAGAGTGCCGATGCTGCGTTATATCGTGCTAAAGAAAATGGACGAAATCAAACCTGTTGTCACGAAGATGACTAACCTAATTGGTTGAAAACCATTCAGTTAACGCATCAATGCTTATTAATATGAAATAAGTTAATGAAATTTTCTCGGCATGTCTTACTATTGAAACTATTTCGCTTTCAGCTTCGAAGGCTTGCACTAAACGGAGAAAAACAGTGGTTGTAGAAACCGATGGATATCTCGCTCTAATCGAGCACTTGTCACTTAACTTAGATATTTTCACGTCTGAAATCGGTGACACAGGATCAGAAAGCATTGAAGATGTCGTGACTGACATGGTTGCGTCGAACATCATGGCGATATTCGAACAAAACCCAGAATTGCATTCAAGTGTGCGCTTTAAGTTACTAAAAGAAGCTGATGCGGTAGTAGAAGATTTGGGTGAAGTGCTTGCGGGTGTGTGGACGAAAAAAGCGACCAATGAACAGATCGCTTTTTTAGATGAATACATCGCGTTGGTGAAGAACTTGTTTGATACAGCTGTCGCGACCTACGACTGATTCCAATCTCTCGTCATTCCTATTCAAAGAGGAGTTACATTGTAACTCTTCTTACTTGCCAAAATTTCGATGCCCAATACGGGTTGTCGATTCTTGAAATGATCACGCCTTTCGATGTGGAAGCGTGCATAAACTGCTTATTACCCAAGTAGATACCGACATGGTATGTGCTTCTTCTGGTCTTAAAAAACACCAAGTCGCCTTGCTGCGCATCAGACCAACTCATCTCAACACCTTGTTTAGACTGTTGGCGCGTTGTTCGCGGTAATGACATTTGGTATGCCTCGACAAAGGCTTTTTGTACAAACGCAGAACAGTCTATGCCTGATTTTTTTGTACCGCCTAAACGATAGGGCGTGCCTTCCCATTCATTAAAAAACTGAAACAAGTCCTGATTGTCGGACAGAAGTTGGTTGACTGGAAGGGAGGCGTTTACTTGCGTTACTGGGTCTGGACCAGAAGAACACGCACTAAGTAGCGTACTGATTATTAAAGGGAAAAATATACGACGTACTTTGTACACAGGTCATCTCCATGACTTAAAACTGAAATATTAGTGTCATAACCAATGCCTACTATGGGCTGAAAATCACGTTTTTGTCTCACTTATGTGACGAACAAACGGAAAGTTGATTCAAAACCAAGAAAGAACATAAATTGATTATGACAGAGCGCAAACGTTTACGCCTTTCTCTTTCACTGATTCAGACTATCAGTGCAACATTTTTAACTATCATCGCACTTGTTATAGCCCTTTCTGTCTCAAGTTTCAAAGGAATGGAACAGATTGGCGAACAATTTGAAGAGTTGTCTCAAAAAGCGTTACCCATGGCAATGGCAAATGCGACACTCACAAGGAACGTTTTAGAGCAGGTCAAACTGCTGAACTATGGAATGCAAATAACCGATCCGAATGAACTTCCTCTAATCACTTCGCAAATTGAAGAGCTAGCTCAGCAAAGTGATGGGCTCATAGCGCAAACTTCCGGTGTTGCTGAACACCTATCAAGCATGCTCAAAGAAAACGTTGCTGAGTTGCATCAAGTCACCAATTCCATTTTATCGAAACAGTCTGCGGTGATTCAGATGCAAAGCGACATTAACTCGGCCGTCGGTGGGTTTCGATATGGCTTAAGTTCGATTGGTCCGGAGATGAACCGTATCAGCTCGTTTCTAAGCAACGATAACCCTGAATCGAGTGATGCGGCAAATCGCTTCATTGCATCCGCAAGCTCGATGGAAAGCACCTTCTTGGTCATGATGATGCAAACCGAGTTAGAGAAAGCGGAGCAAGAATACAGAGAAATGCGAAACCGTATCGCTGGTATCAACCTCGCTTACGATGACTTCAAAGAATGGCATCCGGAAGTGACAGAGTTCGCCAGCCTAACTGCGCCTTATGAGATGGTACAGGCAGGCTTCAAAGATGACGGGGTTTTGCGTTTGATTCTGGCGAAACTTGAGCAGAGCGAACAGCAAAAGGTCGAGTTTCAGCGTGCCTCTCAGCTCTCAAACGAAACCATGTATTTGCTCGACCAAGTATCTGAATCTGCCTCAGCGCTGATTGATGAGCGTGAAACCATTGTCCACAGCACCATTCAAAACGTCAGTTTGATGGTTGTTGTTGCCGCTGGCGTTATCTCGCTTGTGGTTTTAGTGACTTGGTTTGGCCTTCGTACTTGGATTAATCGAGGATTGAAAAACATCCTTACTCGTCTCTCCGCGTTAACGGAACATGATTTCCGAGATAAAGCGCAAGAGATTGGCCCGTTTGAACTTAAAGAAGTTGCACGCAAACTCAACCAAGTTATCGATTCAACACACGATTCGATTTCTACCGTCACGCGTAACTGCGAAACCTTGTATCAAACCGCTGAGATAAGCCACGATGCGGCAGAGCAAACCAATCAAAGTTTAACGGTGCAAAATGAAGCACTGGCGAGCATGGTGACGACCATTACTCAGTTAGAAGCATCGATTAGAGAGATCGCGACGGTGACGAATGCCTCTTCCGAAGATTCGCATTTAGCGACGGAACACACAGTGACAGGCGTTGCTGTGGTAGAGCAAAACCGTCAGCGTTTGGAGTCATTAGAAAGCTCACTCAACATCAATGAACACTCCATGATTGAACTCGACCAACGAGTAAAACAGATTCGTGAGATGGTGGATATGATCAGCGGCATTGCCGATAACACCAACTTACTTGCTTTGAATGCGGCGATTGAAGCGGCGCGTGCAGGGGAACAAGGGCGAGGTTTTGCAGTCGTTGCCGATGAGGTTCGTAAGTTAGCCTGTGATACTTCGCAGCAGACCACCAATATTCGTGAAATGATGAATGAGTTAATCGCTGCGGCAGAACGATCACGCAAAGCGGTGAATGACTCACGTGAGGAAATGTCTTACGCATTGCAGTCGAGTGATGAAGTGAAATCGGCATTCTCAGACATTAACGCAGCGGTTCAGCATATCCAACAGCGTGTCGAACAGATCTCTGTTGCGACAGAAGAGCAAGAACGAGCAACGGCGGACGTGTCGCAAGCCATTACACACATTTCTGACCAAGGTGAACACACCAAACTCCAATTAGAATCCATGGTCGAAAGCTCAGAGCAAGTCGCAGACATCGCGGGCCACCAACAAGCGATGTTGCATAAATACGAACTGCATCAAGTGAGTTGATCCAGTATTAGGTAAGAGCAACCGAACTTCCAATACGACCAAAGGCAGGGCAATCGCTCTGCCTTTTTATTTTTTGACTCCAAGAGTGAGTGACCCAAATCGCAAATTGATTAATGGCACAAGAGAAATGTGCTGCCAGCATTTGTTAATTCTTTGTTATCGCCTCAAGGTTGTTAGAATGTTCCGCTAAATCAAGGGAGTGAGATGAATGCCGAAGCGAGCAAGTTTGATATTAATAAACGAGCACCGAGAAGTTTTATTGATTGAACGAGTGAAGGGCGACAGACACTATTGGGTGTTTCCTGGCGGTAGTGTAGAGGATGGAGAAATTCTTTCTGAAGCGGCGAAACGCGAGGCACTGGAAGAAACCTCTATAGAGCTGACATCGCTCACACCTGTGTTTCAGATTCAAAATCAAGGCCGAAAGGATCATTACTTCTTATCCCATATCGGCTCAGCCACCCCTACGCTAGGTAATGGCCCCGAACAACAAAGGCAATCGGCTTCCAATCAATATATTTTGAGATGGGTGAATTTTACTGAGCTAGCCATGTTGCCTCTCTTTCCAGTCGAAGCGAAACAAATATGCCTTCAGAGCGAGGAGGTATTCTTTGGTTGATAAAGTGTGTCCTCTGGTGTTACGAAAACAAAACCGCGAGATTCTTCTTTTCAAACATCCTCTTGCGGGCGTTCAATTGGTGAAAGGCACTGTTGAACCTTTCGATTGCGACTTCTTAAGTGCGGCAAAAAGAGAGTTGGCAGAAGAGTCGGGCATCGAATTGGTCAATCACACAACCTACTTAGGGGCTTGGGAGAGTGGATTTCAGGAGCAACGTTGGCATTTCGTTTTGTGTGAATGTGAAGTGTTGCCGGAACATTGGGTCTTCCACACTAAAGATGATGGTGGACATGATTTCGAATTATTTTGGCATGAAGTTGCGAAAGACATTTCTTCCCATGCGCACCCTGTCTTTCAGCGTGCTTTAGAGCAAGTTCGTCAGCTTATCCGCCTTGGAGCAATTAAGTGAAAGTTGAAATCGGTAATCACACGAATGCAGAGTTGCTTCAAGAACTCAAAGATCAACGCATTCAATTCAATCCCTTTGCCTTACAGCTGTTTGAAGATCAATTGATACAAACCAAACAGCATGCTCAGACTTTGTCTTTATCGATAGTAACGCCTTCGGAATTAGGTGCTTCATTTGGAGCAACGTTGGCTGAGCTTCTTATTCATGGAGCTCTGAAAGGGCTAGAGCCTTGTTCGCTCGCCGTTGCACCATACTTGTTACTTCAAGGTATTTTGCTCACAAAAGACGAATACATAACGCTCGCTTCTTTGCCTCTTGCTCAGAAAGACACCTATCCCAGAGGTTTGTATCTGCGTAAGCGGGATGATGGTGTGTGGCTAAGAGGTTATCGATGTGATGATGCTTTTATCTTTCCTCCTTCGATGAAGTTTGTGTTCATTGATGCGAAGGCGAAAGAGATGGAGCAATATTGACGTTCGACTATTGCTCGTTCCCGACAATTTCACCGGAGATTTGTTGTAGCTTCTAAACCACATCCAAACGTCACATCTCACGTGTATCAGCAGTAAGCAAAGAAATAAGTAAATCATTCTCACGAAGGAAATACAGAAAAGGAAAGTTCATGAAAAAACGACTCGTCATATTGGCAGCCATTGCGTCGCAAGGTTGTGCAACGATAGAGACCCTAAACCCAACAAACAATCATGTGAGAATCGCTCATGAGGGGAAGCAGAGCTACTGCAAGGAAATTCCAAGAGTTTATAGTGGAGTGAATTACAACATGTGTTTGTTGAATGGTGAGTCTAGCTATTCTGAAAACACGGGTCCCAAACTGGATGGGGTGCCTTTCTTTGTGTTTGATACTGCTTTTTCAGCGTTGGCTGATACTTTATTCCTACCATACACAATAACGATGCAGGCACAGAAAGGGCCAATAGAGGTTAACTAAGCTTTCAAGCGAACCATCAAACCAAACGCTATGCTTTTATCAGGAGCGAAATGATAAGGAAGAACAGCCATTGTTGTTCTTTCAACCTCTCACGTACGGTTTAAAGGCACTGTCGCTCTCAAAAATGGCGTCGAAATTACAATTATTTAGCTGATTTCTATATGCTTTGCGCATTCATTCAGATAAGGAAAGGTAACGATAATGGATAAATTCGTACTGTTTCTCCTATGCCTTTGCCTGACAGTGGGTGGTGTCATCCACATTTACGACAATATTGTCGATGGCTTTTTGCCTTACGATTTTGCCCCAGGCTGGTTAAACATGTATTGGAGCGCGCTTGGCCTCCTTGATTTACTCGCCGTTTATTTGCTGATTAGGCACCGCCGGACTGGGCTGGTTTTACTGTTATTGATTATGTTGAGCAGCGTAGGCTTTAACTCTTATGCGCACTATGGATTGGGCGTATTGGAGAGCAGTGGACAACTGCAATGGCAAACGTTGTTATTAGGGTTTTCTATTGGAGTATCAATTTGGCTGTGGAATTCGCAAAAGCATCGCCACTCACGTCAGATATTCCGGTAATTGTTTTATTCGATATTACGTATTTTTAAACAGGGAAGTGTTATGGATAACTTTAAGGAGCTGGCGAGCTTCGGTGTTTTTGCCGCGCTATCGGGCTTTAGTTTTGGCGCAATCTTTTTTGGTATTGCGTTTGTGTACGCGGCCATCAACAAGCAACAAGATGTGAGCGTGTTCGCCATCTCTTCAATTGTTCTTGGGATTATCGGTTTGTTTGTTGGTGTGACCCAATCAAACAAAAAACGCGAATTGATTAAAGCTTAACGGTTTTTATTCAATCCGAAATACATTGGGATGAGTTGCGGTCGCGTGTTCGTGATACATATCATCTAGGTAGGTCAGTAACTCGTCCTCATCGAGAAAGGGCGGCACTACAAAGTCTCTGATTGGGCGCTTTATCGAAGTTTCCGAATCGATATAAAGCGTCCAAATCCCATCTTTGCATTCAGCAAGCATGATTTTTCCAAACACATTCACTTTCATTGAACTGCTCATGAGGAAGACTTTTCCTTATAACGAAATGGCTGGGTGATCAGTTTATCCAATCTTTGCTCGTCTTTGTCGCGAATCTCTGGAACACCAATCACAACATCATCATGACCTAATTCCGGTTGAGCGCGATAAGTGCCAAACAAACGATCCCATATCGACAAGAAGAAACCAAAGTTTGAATGTGTCTCGCGCACGATGACAGAGTGGTGAACGCGATGCATGTCTGGTGTCACTACCAATTTACGTAACTTCGCATCCCAAGGTAGTGAAAGCTTTGCATTGCTATGGTTAAACATCGCGCTAGCGTTCAATACGATTTCAAACACTACGATGGCGATAGGAGACACGCCTAAAGCAAACACCGCAGCGATTTTTACAATCATTGAGAGAATGATTTCTATCGGGTGGAATCGCGTTCCGGTTGTGACATCGATATCTAAGTCTGCATGATGCATGCGGTGAAGTCTCCACAGCGGTTTAACGTGATGGAAAACTAAATGCTGTAGATAGATGATGAGATCGAGTAACACAACGGCTATCAGCACATTTAACCAAGTCGGCAAGGCAATAGCGTTGAGCAGACCCCATTGGTTTTCATACTCAATGATGGCAGCTTGGAAAGCGGCAATAGGCATGACAACGGCAATAACGACACTATTTAGCGCGACCAACGTGAGGTTGTTAAACCAGCGAAATGAACGGTCGACGGTCAACTTCTTTCTCGGTAGCTTGTTTTCCCACAGAGTACACAGCAACAAAACACCAATAAAGATGCTAAGTCGTAGCCAAGAAGGGTCGTTAAATGCTGTTTCGGTCACGCTAATTTCCTTGGTTGATTCGCTTATTTGTTAAGACCTTAAGACTCCAACGTATCTTTCACCGAGAAGAAAGGAATGTGAATGTCCGTCCGTTTACGAGCATTTCTTGAGACTCACTGGCGATGCAAGTAGAATCGCGCTCTACTTTATACATGCACTTATTCTAACTGGCACTTTCTATCCATGAGAATCCACGCTTTCCATCGTTTATACCAGCACCGTCAATCTATCTCAACGAAGCCGTTTAACGCTCGTGGCTGTAAAGTGGTTCGCTGTCCTTATTGTCAGGTTTCTGAGCAATATTGTTTGTGCGACATTCAGCCTAACATCGAATCCAATATTGCCTGCATGCTGATCGTATCGGAAAACGAAGTATTCAAGCCGAGTAATACCGGGCGTCTAATTGCTGATACGATTCAAGAGACCTACGTGTATCAATGGAATCGTACTGAGCCTTCTCAAGAGATGCTGGCACTGCTAGAAAACGATGCTTATCAACCAGTGGTTGTCTTCCCAGCAGATTACGTGGATGAGCCTGAGCGTTTATTGGATGGTTTGAATCCAGAGCGTTTGAAGGCATCCGATGGTTCAGACAAAAAATGGTTACTGATCTTCATTGATGGCAGTTGGCGTGAAGCGCGTAAGATCTTCCGCCGTTCCGAGTTCTTGAAGTCTTTGCCTGTGCTTTCTATTGAGCCGGAATCATTGTCTGAATACATCATGCGCCGCTCGGACAATGAGCAGCACCTGTCTACTGCAGAAGTCGCGACGTTAGTATTCAAACAGGCAGGTGAAGAGCGAGCTTCCGAGTGTCTGCAATTGTGGTTTGAAGCCTTCCGCGAAACCTATATGCTGACGAAAACTCGCGTAAAAACCGACTGGTCTCGACCGCATCTGAAACGTTTCAAAGAGTGGGCTAAAATCGAGAGCTAACTCTAAGGAATGAACTTTTGTTGATGGCTTGTTGTTCAACTGGCTTCAATGAGGGGATAAATCTGCATTCGGTCACGGTTTGCAGGCGTACAGATATGGATAATGCTCGGAGTTTATCTTTTTTGACTCCAGCATTTTTTTGGAGTCGTTTGAGCTTTTTAGGAGAGAATTGCATGTATTACGGCTTTGATGTCGGTGGCACTAAAATTGAGTTTGGTGCGTTTAACGAAAAACTTGAGCGTGTAGCAACTGAACGTGTACCAACACCAACAGACAACTACGATTTGCTAGTAGAAACTATCGCAGGTCTGGTTAACAAATACGATGCGGAATTTGGTTGTGAAGGTACGATTGGCCTTGGTCTTCCTGGGATGGAAGATGCTGATGATGCAACTGTACTAACGGTTAACGTACCTGCAGCAAAAGGCAAACCACTTCGCGCTGATCTTGAAGCTAAAATCGGTCGCAGCGTAAAAATTGAAAACGATGCAAACTGTTTCGCGCTTTCTGAAGCATGGGATGAAGACCTTCAAGATGAACCATCTGTACTAGGTTTGATCCTTGGGACTGGTTTTGGCGGCGGCTTTATCTACGAAGGTAAAGTATTCTCTGGCCGTAACCACGTAGCGGGTGAGGTAGGTCATACACGTCTTCCTATCGACGCATGGTTCCACCTAGGCGACAACGCACCTCTACTAGGTTGTGGTTGTGAAAAGAAAGGTTGTCTAGATAGCTATCTATCTGGTCGTGGTTTCGAGCTTCTTTACGCGCATTACTACGGCGAAGAGAAGAAAGCGATCGATATCATTAAGTCACACGCAGAAGGCGAAGCAAAAGCGGTTGAGCACGTTGAGCGCTTTATGGAGCTTCTAGCAATCTGCTTTGCGAACCTATTTACTGCGACTGACCCACACGTTGTTGTACTAGGCGGCGGTCTATCTAACTTCGAACTGATTTACGAAGAGATGCCAAAACGTATTCCTAAGTACCTGCTTTCTGTCGCGAAATGTCCGAAGATCATCAAAGCAAAACACGGTGATTCAGGCGGCGTACGTGGTGCTGCGTTCCTAAACATCAAATAGTCGTCTGAGTTTTCGGTAAGCCAAAACACATAAGACCAACATTGAAAGCCTCGTTTTCCTTTAAGGTGAAGCGAGGCTTTTTTATTTTTGTCGCTCCATACTGCTGCTTTGTATAACTGAGCTGCCATCTTTACCCAGCTTTACGCTTCGTTTACGTCCCTTGAACTCTCGATTGATAAGCTGTTTTTATTGATTCCACGAACAGTAGGAATGAAGATGTTCAACTCATCAAAATTACGCTATGGCGTTCTTAGCATCGCCTTAGTTGGTATGGTTTCACCGACGTTTGCCAAGCCTCCAGCACCTAAGCATGGGAAGAAGGTAGTGGTGGTAAAGCCTGTCTACCGTCCCGTTTATAAAGCGCCAGTTCATCGTGTATACCATTACAATAAAATTCCGAGAACCGCGACTTATCTAGTGATTGCGGGGATCACTTATGCCGTCGTGGATAATGTTTATTACAAGCGAAGTGGCGATCAGTATATTTATGTGGAGCAACCTCCGGTATCTGTACAGAGCGAAGTGAATACAACGGATACCACTGTCGTAACAAATAAGGGAATGGCAGGTAAGATAGTCGATGTGTTGCCGAATGAAGCAACCACGGTGACCGTTAATGGGGCGACTTTCTACGTTCAAGGCAGTGACTGGTATGCGCCAATTGCGGGAACGAACCAGTTTGTGATTGTAGAGCCTCAGCTATAGTGTGTTGTCTTTAGATTGCATGCATAAAAAAACTCGCGACGAATCGCGAGTTTTTGTTTTGGTCTGCTTAGCTTAGCTTATTTTTTCTTTTTGCCTACGCCCAAGTTTTCTTTTTGAGCTAGAGTGATCTTGCTAAAGCCAAGTTTTCTGAAATGATTATCGCGGTAGTTGCGCACAGCCTTCGTGTCAGATACTGCTTCGATTTGCTGCTCCATCTTTAGGTACTCAGTGATATCGATACCTTCCGCCTCTGCAACTGCTTCTTGAATGTTGCGGTGTTGCTGGTATGAGAACGTCAGTTCTTTGTCTTGGTCTTTGTAAGTGTAAAGAATGGTGCGAGCCATAGCTGTCTCTCTGAAAAATTTTTCTGTTATCAATAAAAAGGCCAGACATACTGACCTTTGAATTCTGAATCGGCCTAGATTCTGCCTTGAAGTGGGATAATTGTCACGCTTTCTCCCGATTTTACTGTATCAACAGCAGGGGATATTTCGATCAAACAGTTCGCCTCACTCATAGAGCGCAGAATGCCAGAGCCTTGTTTTCCTGTTGTGCGAACGGTTAGGCGACCTGTTTCGTCTAGCTCGTAAACACCACGGCTAAACTCGGTACGACCTTGGCGAGAACGGAGGTTTTCTGTGGCAATGGCATTGACTTTGAGTGGCTTCCAGTCTTGCTCACCTTGCATCTTACGCAGAGCAGGTTCAACAAAGTTGATGAATGAAACCATCACAGCCACAGGGTTACCCGGCAAACCAAAGAAAGGCTTATCGTTGATTTGACCGAACGCAAGCGGACGACCAGGGCGCATGTTGATACGCCAGAAATCAATTTGACCGAGCTTATCCAATGCCAGCTTAATGTAGTCGGCATCGCCAACGGAAACGCCGCCGGAAGTCATGACTACGTCGGCTTGCGCAGAAGCATTTTCGAGCGCTTCAATCATCAACTGCTCGTTATCTTCTAGAATACCGAAATCCAAAATCTCGTAACCTAGCTTCTCTAACATGCCCATGATAGTGAAACGGTTTGAATCGTAGATTGAATTCGCTTTCTGTTCTGTGCCTGGCGCTTGAACTTCGTCACCGGTAGAGAACACTGCAACTTTCAACTTGCGGAATACATTCGTTTCGCCAAAACCAAGAGAAGCAATCATACCCATCTCAGGGGAGGCTAGACGGGTGCCTGGAGTAAACACATCGCTACCAATTGCTAAGTCTTCACCTGCTTGGCGAACGTTTTGACCAGTTTTGATGCTCGCGCCATTGAACGTGACTGTATCGCCATCTTGGGAAGCTTGTTCACGCATAACAACGGTATCACCATTGATAGGTGTTGGGGCGCCCGTCATGATCTTAACCGCTTGACCAACTTCCAAAGGCTGATCGTAAGCATGACCCGCCATCACTTCAGCAACCACTTGGTAGCTTTCACGCTCGACGTCATCACCGCGAATCGCGTAACCGTCCATCGCTGAGTTTGTGTATTGCGGAACATTCACTGGTGACACAACATGATCTGCAAGCACACGACCATACGCATCTTCAATCTTGCATGCTTCGGTTTCAGCAACCGTGTTTATCAAAGAAAGGATCTTTTCTTGTCCTTGAACGACAGAAAGGAAAGCTGGAGAAAGGGTATCGCAGCAAGCGGCTTCTTTCTCTTTACTCTTTGGTGCTTTCGCTTCTTGAACATACTGAATAACGAACTGGGCAATCGCCTCAAGATCGTTGATGTTCATTTGTGGCAGTTCAGAGTCTAGTTCGCCGCTGTCTGAAGCAATCGCGATGATGTTTTCATCGTTTGGATAAAGCCAAGGCTTACCGACTTCTTCACGGTGCAACTCGATCTTAGGAAACGCAATGTTTTTGCAGCCTTCCACTAGAACTACGTCTAGCTTATCTTCATCGAAACGCGTCAAAAGGTAATCAAACTCAGATTCTGACGCTGGTGTTTCTGTCATCAGTGCGAAGCGGTTACGAGAAGAGATCAGCATTTGCGATGCGCCCGCTTTACGTAGGCGATGGCTGTCTTTGCCCGGTTGGTCGACATCGAAGTTATGGTGTGCATGCTTTAGCATACCGATGCGTAAACCTGCTTCGGTCAACTTTGGTAGCAATGCTTCAAGTAGCGTAGTTTTGCCAGTGCCTGAGTAGGCAGCAAAACCAAGAATAGGGATGTTTAGCGTGTGTTTCATGATTCAAGTTGTCCAAATTGCGCCAGTTCTTCAGGCGTATTTAAGTTGACGAAACAGTTTGGTGAGTCGCTAAAGTCAACGTAACTGGTGTTGCACTCTTTGTAGAGTAGGATGATCTTACGATCGCCACGTTCTAAAAACGCGGTCAGCTTTGGCAGTACGCGCTTGTGGTAAAGCGTGAAGACAGGCTGCTGGTGGTCGCCATCATGAGCAACCAAAATATCGGTGTCTTCTTCTACTGCGCTGCAAAAACGTTCAACAAGATCAGTGTTGATTTGAGGGCTGTCGCAAGGGACGAAGCCAACCCAATCGGTTTCTGCATGAACCAAGCCCGCGTGGATACCGCCCATCGGACCTGGAAAATCTTTAAATTGATCGCTGAAGACGAAACCAAACGCACGGTAGGCGTCTTGGTTTCGGTTCGCATTGATTAGAATGCGTGGTGTTTGCGGAGATAGACGTTCGATAACGTGTTCGATGAGTGGCTTCTGATTCAGTTCGATCAGACCTTTGTCTTTTCCACCCATACGGCTGGCTTGACCACCAGCCAAAATGACCCAACTAGTTTGTGTTGGCTGAAGCATATGCGTTCTCTTGGGATGTTTCTTTTGGTATGACATACAAGAGTGGAGACTCTACCAAAGTCTTGTCTTTAATCCACCACTGTTTTTTACATAAATCCGTCAACGCGTTCGCTTGGTGGCTCGTCACAACAATACTAGAACCGCGATCAAGCAGATCTTTTGCCATGATAACCAGACGTTCAATCGACTCTTGGTCGAGAGAGGCACTTGGTTCATCCATCAACAAAATCGATGGTTTTAAGATCCAAGCTCGTGCCATTGCTACGCGTTGCTTTTCACCGCCGGACAATACAGAGATGTGTTCGTCGGCTAAGGTTTCTAACCCTACCATGCGTAGCGCACTAATAACTTGAGCTCGCTTATCTTTTGCCGTGTCTTGTTGATATTTAACTCCATAAACGACGTTTTCATACACAGTGCCGTCAAAAAGGTAAGGAGACTGATGGAGATAAATCACGTCAACACGACCATTGCGGCGCGTCCACTTCTTCAACCAAGTATCTTTCGGTGCCACCACTTTACCTGTTGAAGGCTTGAGCAAACCTGCAAGGATCTTGAGTAGGGTGGTTTTACCAACGCCATTGTCACCTTTTAGGTAAATCGCGTCGTTTGGACCAATGGCCAACTCAGGGATGTGGAAAAGCACACGCTCTTTAAAGCGCATGGACAATTGCTCGGCGGTAATTTTTATAGTCATAATTCACCCTTACATTGGGTCGATGGCGAGTCGATTGCTTGCTTCATGTTCTTAGATAGCCTTTGCCTCTCATGCTCGATAAGAGGAAGTTGAGCGCTAACGCTAACGATAGTAATACAATTCCTAATGCAACTCCTTGCGCAAAAGCACCTTTACTACTTTCCATAGCAATGGCCGTCGGAATATTACGGGTTACGCCCATAATGTTGCCACCAACCATCATTGAACAGCCTACCTCTGTGACGATTCGTGAGAATCCCGCAATGATAGCCGCCAATAAAGGAAAACGTGTCTCCCAGATCATAGTAGCAGCGATACGAGGTATTGACGCACCTAACGTAATCGCTGTTTCAACTGCGCGACGGTCACTTGATTGAAGCGCACCGTGCATCATGGAAACCAGAACCGGAAAACAAACGATCATTTGCCCTAAGATCATGGCTTTTTGCGTAAACAGCATTTGCCAATCACCTAAAGGGCCTGCTCTTGAAAGCATCATGTACAACAGCAAACCGATTACGACCGTTGGCACCGCCTGTAAGGTGTTCACAATGGACAGCAAGAACCACTTACCACGAAAGTCGGTGTAGGCGAGGACAAAGGACATCAAAATAGACGGCAATACCACCAAAGATATTGCCGTAATAGAAACACTAAAGGAGACCGCAACGATCTCCCATAGGTCTGCATCAAAATTCACCAGTAAGCGCAGGGCTTCTAGTGTTGTATCAGCAAGATTCATATTGCGTTATTTGCTCTCAGCATTCGCAACGAACAATTGTTTACCATTCAGACGGAAGCCATTGATCAGCTCTTGGCCGCGTGGGTTCACCAACCAGTCACTGAAAGCCTTCGCGCCTTGGTAGTTGATGGTTGGGTAACGCTCTGGGTTAACCAAAATCACTTGGTACGGGTTAAACAGTTTTTCGTCGCCTTGGAATAGAATCGCAAGATCCAATTTGTTTTGGTAAGCCAACCAAGTACCACGGTCAGTCATGGTGTAACCTTGCATTTCTGACGCCATGTTTAGAGTAGGGCCCATGCCTTGGCCTACACTACGGTAGCCGCCAAAGTTTGGTTCCATCTTAGTTTGCGCCCAAATGCCCAGTTCTTTTTTGTGTGTACCAGAATCATCGCCACGAGAGATGAAAGTTGCGTCTTTGTTCGCAATCTCTTTGAATACGTCGAGTACTGACGCATCGTCTTTTACTTGCGCTGGGTCAGCTTTAGGGCCAACGATAACGAAGTCGTTGTACATCAGTTTACGTGGAAGGACACCGTAGCCGTTCTCAACAAACACACCTTCTGCCTTAGGAGCGTGTGTCATAACCAAATCAACGTCGCCGTTTTCACCCATCTTCAGCGCTTTACCAGTACCAGCAGCGATGATATCCACTTTGTAGCCAGTGTCTTTTTCAAATTGAGGAAGTAGGTAGTCCAGTAAGCCAGAATGGTAAGTACTTGTTGTTGTCGCCAGACGAATGTGTTCGCCATCTTGAGCTGAAAAAGCAGAGTAGCTTACAAGAGTGATTGACGTTGCAGCTAGAGTCAGCGCAATTTTTTTCATTTTAGTTGTTTCCTTTCCAATGATTCTTTGGCTTCTTAAGTCTTGGGTTACTAAAGAAGTCGCCAGAGCGTCAGAGAGCGCTCAAATCACAAGCCACCTTAGGGTGAGGGAGCGAGAAGCGATGGTATTGCATTGATGTCTCCCACATCCTGAGGTCACTTGGACACTCCATATAGCAAACAAGATGCCAACATTTTACAAGCTCAAAATGTTTGATTTATGCGCTAATTCATGGACTTATTTGCATAAAAATTTGCGTTGGTACAAAATGTCGCACTTTTTGTAGGGTATCTCTGTTCAAACTTGGTACACTCTGTCCCATTCCAATCCAACTGGGGTAAATATGTCTACTCAATCCCATATTAGTACAAACCAACAATACAACGCTTTTTCAGTACTGGTCGTTGATGACGAACTCGGTATGCAAGCCATCCTTAAAAAGGCTCTGGGCAAGTTGTTTTCGCAAGTCGATACAGCGGGCAGCATTGAAGAAGCGGAAGAGCTACGTAACTCACGCCACTACGATTTGATTCTGTTGGATATCAACTTGCCGGGGCGTTCAGGGATTGAATGGGAAGAAGCGTTTGAAGATGACGACAAACGCGCGGATGTCATTTTTATGACCGGCTACGCGGATTTGGAAATTGCGATTCGAGCACTGCAGCTTGGTGCGTCGGACTTTATCCTCAAGCCTTTTAACCTAGAACAGATGCTGAAAGCGGTCAGTCGTTGTATGGATCGTCGTTTGAATGAGCGCATGCAATACGCGATGAAGCGTGACTATCAGCGTCACAACACCTCAGAGATTATTGGCGGCTCGGAAAAAACTCGTCAGCTCAAACAGTTGATCACTCAATTTGCACCGTCTCGCGCATCTGTATTAGTCGAAGGCGAGTCGGGTACTGGTAAAGAGTTGGTAGCGAGAGGCATTCACCAAGCAAGCGGTCGAACAGGTCCATTCGTCCCACTTAACTGTGGCGCGATTGCACCAGAGCTTTTAGAGAGTGAGTTATTCGGTCATACCTCGGGGGCTTTTACTGGCGCAAAGAAATCTCGCGAAGGTCTTTTTCGAGTAGCCAATGGCGGCACATTATTCCTCGATGAAATCGGTGAAATGCCTTTATCCATGCAGGCGTCACTGCTGCGTGTGTTAGAGCAACGTACGATTCGTCCGGTAGGTTCTGAGCGTGAAATCAGTATCGATGTTCGTATTGTCGCGGCGACCAACCGCAACCTGCAAGAAGAGGTCAACAAAGGTAACTTCCGTAGCGACCTTTATTACCGTTTAAACGTTTTGAAGATTGAAGTTACTCCTCTGCGTGAGCGTAAAACTGACTTGTTTGAACTGGTTCCTTACTTCAGCAACATGCTGACAAGTGAACTGGGTATGCAAGCACCGAAGTGGGCGCATGAAGACATGGAAGCGATGAGCGAGTACGAATGGCCAGGTAACATTCGCGAACTTAAAAACCTCATCGAGCGTTGTATTTTGTTAGGTAAACCGCCTGCGCATCACTGGCGTGAACTCAATGGCGGTCATGCTTTACCTAATGTCTCCATTACCGTGTCACACAGCGAAGAATTGCCAACCTTCAAAGAGGGCAAAGAGTTCTCTGGTGAAGGCTATCCAAACACTTGGACACTAAAAGAAGTGGAAAAAGCGCATATCCAACAATTGGTTAATTTGCACGAAGGCAACAAGTCGGCGGCGGCTCGAGATTTAGGAGTGGCACGAAAAACGCTAGAGCGCAAATACAAAGAGTGGGATTCTGAGGACGAGGATTATGCCGAGTAGTAGTTGGCAGCAACACAAAGGATTGTCTAAATGGACGTACCGATTCAAAACCATGGTGCGCTATCGACTGTTGATTTTGACATCTGCGCCAATCTTCTTAACGCTGATAGCCCTTATTGGCATTACGATCTATTGGTCGATTCACTATACGTGGCAAAACGCGTTATTAGACGTTTCGGAGCGTTTGGGGGTCGCTAATAACAGCATTACGCTGCTGCAACAAAAGCAGGCGAACTACGTCAAATCGTTCGCGGACTCTTATGATTTCCGTACCCGAGTGAACCAAAATGTCCCACAAGCAGAGTTGCAAAAGTGGGTGACTGCGCAGAAAAAACGCTACGGTTTGGACTTTTTGTCCTTCCAACGTGTTAATTCGATGGAAAACAAATTCCGCTTTATGGATTTAACTAAGCGCGAATCTTTCTTCGATGTTCTGGACAGAAAAGAACTCGAAAAGCTAGACCCCGAACTTGCCAAACGCGCTGAAGTACCGATTCTAAAGAATGGTGGTGTGGAAGCGCGTGGCTTGGTGAGTCGAACCGTGATCCCGGTTTACAGCCAGCAGAACGACTTAATTGGTTTCTTAGATGGCGGTTTGTTGCTTAACAACAGCACGGTGTTGGTCGATCAAATTCGTGATCTTATCTATTTGAGCGATAACGACACCCTCCGTCCAGTCGGGACTCTGACGGTATTTTTGGATGATCTTCGCGTCAGTACCAACGTTCCGTTAGACAGCGACCAACGTTTGGGGCGCGCTATCGGTACACGAGTAAGTTCTGAGGTATACAACAAGGTATTGGCGGAAGGTGAGCAATGGGTCGACCGCGCGTTTGTTTACGATGCTTGGTACATCACCGCTTATCAACCAATCAAAGACCAGTACGATAACGTCATTGGTATGCTCTACACCGGTTACTTGATGTGGCCATTCGTCAAAGCGTATATGACCAATATCGTTGAGATCAGCTTGATTACCTTAATGTTGCTCTTAGTTTCTGGCGTGATGGTGTATCGCGGCTCACGTGATCTATTCCGTCCAATCGAGCGCATCTACAAAGTCGTGAAGCTTGTCCAGTTGGGTAAAGAAAAGCGTATTGGTCCATTAGGGTTGGATGAACATCACGAGCTGGCTCAACTAGCGCGTCAGTTCGACAACATGCTTGATGCTTTGGAAGATCGCAAAGTCGAGCTGAAGAACTCCGCCATGGAACTGGAAGGTAAAGTTCAACAACGCACGGCGAGTTTGAAAGACAAAACTGAAGAGCTTGAACTGCACATTCAACTGCTCAACCAAACCCGTGACAAACTGGTCGTCAACGAAAAGCTTGCCGCACTGGGTGAGTTGACTGCTGGGATCGCCCACGAAATTAACAACCCAACCGCAGTGATTCTGGGTAACGTTGAATTGATTCAGTTTGAGCTCGGTGAAGAGGCAAGCCGCGTTCAGGAAGAGATTGATGCGATTCACGCTCAGATTGACCGTATTCGGAATATCACACGCAGCTTGCTGCAATACAGCCGTCAGGGTGGTGTACAAGACGAAATTACGTGGCAGCACGTGAATCCAATCATCGATGAGAGTATTACGCTGGTTAAAACCGGTACTAAGAAGCGCGACATTGAGTTTGTCACCGATTTACAAGCTCATACTTCGGTTGAGATCAATCGCCACCACTTGTTGCAGATTCTGGTGAACTTGCAAATGAATGGCATTCACGCGATGGACGGCAAAGGCAAGCTAACTGTCGTGAGTGAAGATTGGATTGAAGACGGTGAACTGAAAGGTGCAGCGATTCATGTCACTGATGAAGGTTGCGGCATTAAGCCAGAAAACTTAAGCCGTATCTTCTCTCCGTTCTATACCACAAAACGCGATGGTACGGGTCTAGGGCTTTCGGTTTCTCAAAGTATTCTTAGTCAAACAGGCGGCGAGCTAAAAGCCGAATCGGAATGGGGCAAAGGCAGTACGTTCAGTATCTACCTGCCAAAGAAAGCCGAGCTGCTGCTTGAGGTAACGAATATCGCTTAACCGACGATTCCAATTCGTAACGCGCAAAGAAAAGGGTCAGTGTAATCACTGACCCTTTTTGTATCTGTCCTTCTTCAAAGGCGAGAGAAATACGTTGAATTAACCGGTATGCACTGCAATCTTAGGAGGATTGATTCCGTGCTTCTTGAACTCTTTCATCACACGCAGAGTAATGTCGGTTTCAAACAGCTTCTCGTAGGCGGTATCTACTACATAAGCTTTACACGTTAGCTGAATCGCCAAATAGTTATCCGTAATGGTCTGTTTGACGAGAACCGTTACTGGCTTAGGTAGGTGGATATAACGGCTTGAAGACGCCGCTTCCTGAATCAAGTCACGCGCTAACGTAATGTCTTCATTCATGCCCACATAGAACGGAATCACCACCTGCATATCCAGCGCACCATAGTTACCGCTGACCACAACTTCACTCAAGAACTTGTTGTTTGGAATCGTAATGATGTCATCGGTTAGGGTACGCATACGCACTGAGCGCAAACCA
Source organism: Vibrio owensii (assembly GCF_002021755.1). Classification (NCBI taxonomy): domain Bacteria; kingdom Pseudomonadati; phylum Pseudomonadota; class Gammaproteobacteria; order Vibrionales; family Vibrionaceae; genus Vibrio; species Vibrio owensii. The sequence continues at coordinate 125,499 of NZ_CP019959.1, read as the reverse complement.
ATCGCAATAATATCACCGTAGTTACCTTCGAACGTGACGCGGTCACCCACTTGGAACGGGCGATCCACCATAACCGTCATACCCGCGATGAAGGATGCGGCTAGGTCTTTCAATGCGAAACCAACCGAAACCGCTAACGTACCACCAATCAAAGCAAGGATTTGATCGTTAATACGGAAGCTCATCATAAACACGACAGAGCCAGCGGTTAAGTAGATAAAGAACTGCAAGAAAGATTGAAGCTTCTGTAGCACCATTCGGTATTGCACGAACTGGCTACCAATACTTTCTACCATTGAGTTCATGAACTTAAGCAATAGCCAAGTCGATGCAATCACAATGATGGAGAAGAACACGCCGCTCCAGCGAATTAGGCTGGCAATCTGCGAGATATTATCCACACTCGCGATCTCTTCAGTCGCCAATGCAGAGGTGCTTAATAGCGATAACGCTAATACGGTGAGTAGTTTTTTCATCGTTATTTCACCAATAAATGTTGACGGTCGAGAACGTTGGTAATGTGACGGAACCAGTGATCCGACACGCGAGCTTTGTCTTCGCTCCACTCAATAAATCCACGGCTTTGGAAGTAGCGCAGAGTACCAATCACTTCCGCAATACTCAGCTGAGTACACTCAGACAGCTCTTCCGGCGATGCCACCTCAAGCTGAACGATCGAGCGCAGCACGGCCAGCATTGGCTTCGGCATTTTCTCTAGCTCTTGAGACTCTGGTGCGTGGAACAATCGAACCACCACTTGCTGCGTCTCTTTATCCTGACGCAGAGACAAGCGGAAAAAGCGCAAGCCCACTGTCGGGTTACCATCAGAGTAATGCCACAGAATACGGTAGAAACCTTGCTTAGCTCGTTCTTCTTCTGTGATGTCTTCTTGGTCCCATTGTTTAGGCACGACAAGACCATCAAACGTTACTGGGTTCTCAATCTCTTGGTTAATACGCGTATCAAACAACGCAGAGAGTTGTTTTTCACTCCAGCGCGGCATAAACGCCACCCAGTCAAACAACAAACGTTCACCACGAGCACGGTCGACGAAACGCCAGCTTGCTTTCTCAATCGCCATGACAACGCGGTGGTTCTTCTTAGAACGACGAAGTAGGTTAGTCAGTTTAATCAAACCGCTTAAACCGCCTACCATTGGCTTAACCAAGCGCTGAGCGTTATCAACTGCGATAAGGTAAGGCGTGTCACTTTTACGTAAATGCGCAAGAACCTGAATTTCAGAGGCGTCTTCTTCCAACCCAAGTTGTAGAGCCAGTTCTTTTAGTAGCTCACTGTAACCTGCGTATGGACAGTTCAAATAAAGTGGCTCGGCGTTCTTCACTTTGTTCAGGATAGTGCGAAGGAAGGTCGTTGTACCAACGCCACGTTCACCGGAAATTACACATACCGCAGGGCTATCTGTCAGCAGGTATTTAGACAGTTGCTTGATTTCGTCAGAGGCATACTCGACCAACTCACTGTCTTCGCTACCTGGAAGAATATATTCGAACGTTTGCTCGCCTTTGATTCTTACGAGATTGGTATCACCACCGTTATTACCCGTTTGTTTGGCAACTTCGATTCGGAACAAGTACGCCAACGCTTGGCTAAACATGGTGTAGTTAGACAGCATTGCGACGATGCGATGTTTAAAGCTGTGCAGCATAATCCACACAGCACAAATTGCCGTACCGATGATGCTTAGCAACAAGGTATCTTTACGACGGATAGACCAGTTAACCCAAACAGGACGATCAGAGAGCTTCTCCGCGACTTCAAATACCTTTTTACGCCATAGGCGCAATACCGACAGCGTCACCAATACAAACCAGAAGAACAGCGCGCTGTAGATCCACGAGTAGATGGTGCCTTTACCCAGCGTACGAATCGAGATTTGCAGAATTACGCCAGCAACAATGGCGCTCCAAACGTAACGACGAATGGTTGAAAGGCGTAGCGCTATCACCTCTTGGCTAGTGCTGCGGCTGTTGCGATAAGTAAACTCGAGAATAAAGCTAATCGCGATAGAACCACCTAGAACCCACCATGTGAAGATTTCTAGAATGATCAAATGCTGCAAGCTTGGGATTTCTGATAGCACTCGAAGCGAGAGCGTAATCGCAATCAACCAAGCAATTGCTCTGTGCGCGCGGCTGATATACCAAATCAAGCGAACCCAGATTGGCGGTTTAGCGACGTTATCTAGCTGCGTTTCGCGGAATAGGGTAATGATGCGCTTGCTGTTGGTTAGCCACCACACCAAACCGAAGTAGATAAACAGCACTTTGATGCCAGCCCAAACGACCGGAATCGGTGAAATCAGAATTTCTTTGATCAGAGATTGGAAAGAACGAATCTGGAAGAACACCAAGTATTCAACGTTAAGCTGAGTTTGACGCCACTCTTGCTTAAACTGCGTAACACCATAAGGACCAAAACCGGTCAGTTTGTCGTGCGTGATAGGGTCGGTTAGCTCTAATAAACGTTCTTTGCTTTGACCTAGGCTGTTGACCGTAAGGTAACTGGATTGCGTCTCAAACCATTCTTTGTCTTCACCAGACTCACGGAATGTCTTTAAGTGTTGATCAAAGATAAGGGTTTGTTTGCGCTGCTCACTCATTACTGCATTGAGCAATTGGTTGACCTTACGTTTGTCTTGGTCAGACATAAACAAAGGCTCTGGCAGCTTGTTGATCTCCTGAGTGATCTCTTGCGCCACAGGGAGGATTTGAGGCTCAGGTTGGAATTCGTACTCCCACTCAGCGTGAGCAGGTAAAGAAAGCACGAGACCGACTAGCATTAAAATGCGCGCCATGAAATGCATAAAATTCTCTTAAAACTTATAAGGTTAGAGTTAGTGTAGTTGCTTTATCGCGATATGCGAGTTTTACCCAATGACCGTGCGTGATGTTGCGATTTCCTTTGAGAAACGGGTGCTTAATAAAGGAATAACGTACGGAATTGATAAAAGGGGACGCACTATAAACCCAATTTTATGTGGTATGTCAATGGTTAGTCATGACGGATTTATGTCTCAGTTTTGAGTCGGTTAGAGCTAGAAACCTTAAAAATGGCGCGGTTTATGTTAGCCAAATCTCAAAATTCAGCCCGCTAAAGAATGCTTTTTCTCATTAATTAATAAAAACAAAACTTGAAGTGTGTAGCCTTAAGCAGTAACGTTGCGCGGTTTTTCCCAATAAACTTGAATTGCTAAGGTAAAGGTTTTGATTTCCACAGCGAATATTACTCAACAATTTGGCGCTAAGCCGCTATTTGAAAACATCTCAGTTAAGTTCGGCGAAGGTAACCGCTACGGCTTAATCGGGGCTAACGGTTGTGGTAAATCAACCTTTATGAAAATCCTGAGCGGTGAGCTTGAACAAACAAGCGGTAACGTAAGCTATGATCCTAACGAGCGCGTTGCAAAACTGAACCAGGACCAGTTCGCGTACGAAGAATTCACTGTAATCGATACAGTAATCATGGGTCATAAAGAGCTATGGGAAGTGAAGCAAGAGCGTGACCGCATCTACTCACTTGCTGAAATGAGCGAAGAAGACGGCATGAAAGTGGCTGACCTAGAAGTTCAGTTCGCGGAAATGGACGGTTACATGGCAGAAGCAAAAGCGGGTGAGCTTCTTCTTGCTGTAGGTATCCCAATGGAGCAACACTTCGGCCTAATGAGTGAGGTTGCACCGGGTTGGAAACTTCGTGTGCTTCTAGCGCAGGTTCTATTCGCAGACCCTGACGTTATGCTTCTTGACGAACCTACCAACAACTTGGACATGGACACTATCCGTTGGTTGGAAGACACGCTAAACGCGCGTAACTGCACAATGATCATCATCTCGCACGACCGTCACTTCCTAAACTCAGTATGTACGCACATGGCTGACTTGGACTACGGCGAGCTACGTGTTTACCCAGGTAACTACGACGAGTACATGACTGCAGCTTCTCAAGCTCGTGAACGTCTACTGAACGACAACGCGAAGAAGAAAGCACAAATCGCTGAGCTACAAACGTTCGTTGCGCGTTTCTCTGCAAACGCATCGAAAGCAAAACAAGCAACATCTCGTGCGAAGCAAATCGACAAGATCAAACTAGACGAAGTAAAAGCGTCTAGCCGTCAAAACCCATTTATTCGTTTTGAACAGTCTAAAGAGTTATTCCGTAACGCTCTGATTGTTGAAAACCTAAGCCAAGGTTTTGAAGAAGACCTGTTTGCTAACTTCAATGCAATTTTTGAAGTGGGTGAGCGCGTTGCAATCATCGGTGAGAACGGTGTGGGTAAAACAACCCTACTGAACACACTTGCTGGCGTACTAGAACCACGAACTGGTGAGTTCAAATGGTCTGAAAACGCGAACATCGGTTACTACGCGCAAGACCACGCACACGATTTTGCTGAAGACATGAACCTAACAGATTGGATGGGTCAATGGCGTCAAGAAGGCGATGACGAGCAAGTCGTTCGCAGCTTCCTAGGTCGTATGTTGTTTGGCCAAGACGACATTAAGAAGTCAGTAAAAGTACTGTCTGGTGGTGAGCAAGGTCGTATGCTGCTTGGTAAGCTAATGATGCACAAACCAAACATGCTGCTGATGGATGAACCAACCAACCACATGGATATGGAATCGATCGAATCATTGAACACGGCACTAGAGCAGTACAAAGGCACATTGTTCTTCGTATCGCACGACCGTGTATTCGTAGACTCGCTAGCAACACGTATCATCGAAATCCGCGATGGTAAAATCACAGACTTTAAAGGCACTTACTCTGAGTTCCTAAAATCTCGTGGTATCGAAGGTTAATCCTTCTTCCGAATAAAGAAAAAGACCTCATCACGAGGTCTTTTTTTATGTCTATTCTTTGTGAGCGATAATTCTTTGCTAGCGCTAGGTTGTGGCGTTCAATCCTTAAATTGCCTCATTAGATAAGCATAAATCCCAACGAGCCCGAAGGTAATGATCATCGAAACGATGATGCCGCTTGGGGTGAGTAGATAATTCCACAGCTGATCGTTGTTCATAGTTCACATCCTTTGTGAATCCACATGATAGTTTAAGTCTAACTCATCTGATGACTTAATGAGAGGTTATTGATTGCCTTTCACGTCAAAATCAATCTTCTCTGCTCCAGTAAAGACTTGGAAGCGTAAGCCTTTCGCACGAGCGATGGTGGTGATGCCAAACTTTTTCGCCAGATCCAAACCCATTTGAGTTACGCCCGAGCGAGAAAGCAAAACAGGGATACCCATCTGCGCCACTTTAATCACCATCTCTGATGTAAGGCGACCAGTTGTGTAGAAAATTTTATCTTCACCGGTTTCTTGGTTAAGCCACATTTCACCCGCTAGCGTATCAACCGCGTTGTGACGACCAACATCTTCCACAAAAGACAGTACTTCGTTGCCTTTACACACTGCACAGCCATGCACAGCGCCCGCTTTTTTGTAGGTATCGTTGTAATGCGTCAACGCTTCAAGCGCCGCGTAGATTTCAGATTGCTTCAAAGGCACTTGTGGCACTTGGTAATCTTCAAGCTGCTTCATCACGTTGCCGTACATAGTGCCTTGACCACAACCAGACGTCACCGTCTTCTTCTTCAGCGCGCCTTCTAAGTGCTCAGTATTTTCTTTGGTGATAACCGCAGCTGAGTGCGTTTCCCAGTCAATAATGACAGATTCAATCGCTTCAGGATCAGACAAGAAGCTCTGGTTCTTTAAATAACCCAACACAAGCGCTTCAGGACGAGAGCCAAGCGTCATTAGCGTAACGACTTCCTTCCAGTTCAACATCACCGTAAGAGGGCGCTCACAGGCGACTTGCTTAGTCAGCTTCTCACCGTATTCGTCAAACACTTCTACTTCGATGGTCTGTAGGGGATTTTCACTGGTTTTAATAATGTTTGGTTTTACCACAGTCATGTCCTAATGAATGAGAGAGCCGATACACGCTCTCATTAATGGGTCTATTCGTCTTAACTCTGCTTACAAAGCAATTCTCATTCCAAAATAGCCGTTATGCGAGAAATTGCGAGGCTTTAGGTCAATTCAATGCAAAAACCGCGATATCGCAGTAATGACACAGATATCGGTTTGCGTATCGACTAGTTTTGATCTTGGGGAGAATTTGAGTTTGATTTGGCGCGTTTATTGCTTTGTACCGCTAAAATGGTTGAAAGCAAAGTACAAAATGTCCTTTTCTGTCTTAAAGCCAACATAGAACAAATTGGGTGAGTTATGTCGGATAAGAAACAGTTCGAGAAAAATGAAGATTCATGGCCGGTAGGTGTGGATCTTGTGGAGCATGAGATCAGTACCGGTATTTGGGTTACGACCCAATGGCAACTGACGGGATTTGAAATTAACCCAACCGAAGACACTCAACACGTGTGCTTGCTGCAATTGCACAAAGACGAGCGCACCGATTACCGCTTTAACCTGAGCTCGCAACAACCAAAGCTTTTCTTGGTTATGGACAATGTCGATTCTGGTGATACACCGACGATTCAATTGCTTACGGCGTCTCAAACTGTCGCTGCGCAATATATGGATGGCGATAACCTAGTATTATCTAATGATATGCCGTTAGCCATTCAAGCTTGGATGGAGGCCTTTATTGGGCGCCACGGTGAGTTGTTAGAAGTAAGACGTAAGAAACGCAAAGGAGCGGGCAGAGCAAATGGCAACTAGTCTTTTTAGCCGTTGGTCGAAACGTAAATTAGAAGAAGCTACTACCGAGCCTACAGATGCTAGGGCATTGGACTCTGTTGAATCTACTGAACCAGAAACCGCACAAGCTCATGAAGAATTAAGCACTGAAGCGCGAGCATTGGGTACTGAGGCTTCTGCGACAGAGACTGAATCTCAACAGACATCAAGCGAAACTACTGATCCTGAAGAGATGTCCGTAGCGCAGCTATTGGTGTCTGAGGCTTCAGAGAGCGTTAAGAAAGCTGCACTACGTAAGATGTTCTTGTCAGAAGAGTTTAACGTTCGCGATGGTTTGGATGATTACGACGATGACTACAGTAACCTCAAGTCGCTTTCTGAAGGGGTGGCTGAAACACTTCGTGATTGGGTGAAAGAGAAGACGGAAGAAGAACCAGCAGAAGAAACCACACAATCAACTGAATCTCATGAAGAAAGTGATATTGAATCGGCTGATGTAGAACTTGCTGAAGGTGCCGAAATTCTCGAAGAACAAAAAGAACTGGATATAAATACAGTATCTAATGAAAGTGATATTCTAGAGACAAAATTAGCCCCTGAAGAGGTGGGACAAAATATACCACACAAAGAATAGGTACATTTTGACTAAACGCTCAATGAACCGGCTGAGACAAAATGTCCCAGTCGGTTTTTTTATCCCTACAATTTCTAAGATAAATGGCTAACTTATTGAAAATTAGCTAATATTTAATTGGCACGACATTTGCTATCTGTTGCTCATTACCATTCTTGTTGAAGTTAGACCATTTGCCCAATAGGCAGTGATAACCCGCGTGAGACTACCTAAAAGGGGTAGTTACTGACGAGTTAATCAGCAGAATCGCCTGCGCTAACTACAATGAAAGATGGAAGAAACTATCCATGCGTATAAATGGAACTGAGCAATGTTGAAACAACTATTAGAACAAGCAACTTCCAATAACGGTAAAGCGCGTCTGTATGCGTTTGAGAATACCGTAGAGTTGACCAATCTTATTCCACCAACGGTGAGCTACGAGAGTGGCGGTAATACACTGATTGTTGGACCGACTGCCATCATTGAGAGTACAGCCGCGCAGCTATCTCAAATGAATAGCCTGACACTTCTTTCTACAGACGGAGAGAAAGGCACCAATCCAGAACTGTACTTTGCAAACTCTGTTCAGGTTTCTGGTTTCCTAGGCACGTTTGAAGTGCTTATCGAAAATAACGGTCTAACAAGCAACCTAGCAAAAGTCGCTATCAATAGTGATTGTTTCGATGTTGTTCTCGATCTTTGTCTAAGCAGCTGTATGTCAGAAGAGGTTCCGGTTCCGGGTTACTACCCAGTGGGACGTGGTTATCCAAAACTGGCAGAAGCGCTAGAAGAAATCCCAACACTAATGGGTACGTTTGATAAGCCAAAATTCTTCCGTCTGGACACTGATCTATGTGCACACAGTTCTCGTGGCGTAAAAGGCTGTGAGCGTTGTGTGGATGCTTGTCCTGCTGGTGCACTATCAAGTGAAGGCAGCGATAAAACGGGTCATCGCATCGAGATTAACCCATACCTATGTCAGGGCGTGGGTACTTGTGCAACGGCTTGTCCGACAGAAGCGATTCACTACGCACTACCTAATCCTGAAGATACGCAAAAATTCATTGAACGCACGCTAGCGAACTACGAGCAAGCGGGCGGTCTGGATCCTATCGTTCTTATCTGTAGCTCTCGTCACGAGACTTACAACGTGATGGCACTGAAAGCGCTACCAGATAACGTGATTCCAATTGTGGTTGAAGAGCTTCCTTCTATCGGTATCGATACATGGTTTGCAGCTCTAGTTAATGGCGCGACGCAAGTGCTATTTGCAGCTTCTCGCTTTATGCCTGCAACCATCATTCGTGTTCTAAATAACGAAGTAGGTATCGCGCAAGAGCTATTGGACCAACTTGGTATCGCAAAAGAGACCATCGATATCCTTTACTTGGAATCGCTTCGTGAAGGTCCTCCAACACTATGTACAGATTCATTCGACCTTGCCCTTGGCGATCTTCAAGGTAACAAGCGTCAACGTTTGTTTACTGCGCTTGATGCGATGTCTTCTTCTCGTATTCCGGTTGAGAACATTGTTGAACTGCCTGCGAACGCGCCTTACGGCAATGTTTCTTGTGAAAGCAAAGATTGTACGTTGTGTATGAGCTGTGTGGCGGTTTGTCCAACACGTGCACTTCATACCGATGGTGAATCTCCATCACTTAAATTCGTTGAACAAGATTGTATTCAATGTGGTTTGTGTGAAAAGGCATGTCCAGAGAAAGTTCTGACTCTAACGCCACGCATGAACTGGGTGAAAGAAGAGCGCCAAAAAGCGGTTGTGATTCACGAAGAGAAAGCAGCGGAATGTGTTCGCTGTCATAAGCCATTCGCACCTCAGTCTATGATCGACATGCTACAAAGCAAGTTACGCGGTCACTCTCATTTCTCCGATGAGGCGGCGATCAATCGTATCGCAATGTGTGAAGACTGCCGTGTGATCGATATGTTTGAGTCGATGGCAGAAGACCCAATGAAACAACTGAAATACTAGGAGCTCGCAGTGGATACACAACGAGAACAAGAACAAACACTGAGAACAGAGATCTACTTGGTTTTGTCAGCGCTTTTCCGTAGCGCACCAAGTGAAGAGATGATCGAGTTCCTGACTTCTCTAGAAGTTGAACCATCAGAAAGCGCAATGCAAAAAGCGTGGATTGCACTTCAGCAAGCGGCAAAAGATTCCAACCGTGAAGCGCTAGAAGATGAATACCAAGATCTTTTCATTGGTATCGGTCGTGGTGAAGTGATGCCATTTGGCTCATGGCACATGACGGGTGCAATGATGGAAAAACCACTGGCTGAAATTCGTCACGATTTGGAACTGCTTGGTTTCGAGCGAGATGAGAATGTGAAAGAGCCGGAAGACCACATCGCAGCACTTTGTGAAGTGATGTCGATGCTAACGGGTGAAGAAGAAGATCTTCAACAAGCGGTGTTTAACAAACACATCGCACCTTGGTTTAACTCTTTCACTCAGCAACTAGAAAACGCAGAGAGTGCGAGCTTTTATAAGCCAGCAGCTCAACTGTGTGAGGCGTTCTTAACACTGGAACAAGTGCGCTTTAGCGTGAACACCAAAAGCAGTAAGCACAAATTAAAAATTGATGTGAAAAACGTCACTGATTACGAGTAATCGAGCAGTACTTGGTCATATCGATAGAGGGGCAATAGCCTCCAAAGATCTACCGTAAGGTAAGGAAGCAATGATGAAAGATAATAAAGAAATAAACACAAGCCGTAGGGATCTCCTGAAAGGCTTAACGACTGCAGCCGTAGCTGGTGCGGTTGTCGCTGGAACAACAAAAGTGGCAAGCGCTTCAGAAACGGTTGATCCTTCTGAAAAAGACGTGAAGAAGAAAGGGTATCGTGAAACTCAACACATTCGCGATTACTACGACACACTTTAGGAGATAACGGATGAAACTTGTCAAACGCTCCGACAGTGTGAGCAAAGAAACCAATCAGCTTGGCGTTTCTCGCCGTGCATTCATGAAAAACACCTCGCTTGCTGCTGGTGGTGCGGTTGTAGGTGCAAGTCTTTTTGCACCGGGCATGATGAAGAAAGCACAAGCTAAATCGGTGGATCCAGAAGCGAAAACAGAAGTAAAACGTACCATCTGTTCTCACTGTTCTGTAGGTTGTGGTATCTACGCTGAAGTTCAAAACGGCGTATGGACAGGTCAAGAGCCTGCATTCGACCACCCATTCAACGCTGGTGGACACTGTGCAAAAGGTGCAGCACTGCGCGAACACGGTCACGGTGAGCGTCGTCTGAAATACCCAATGAAGCTTGAAAACGGTAAGTGGAAGAAGCTTTCTTGGGATCAAGCGATCGAAGAAATCGGTAACAAGGTGATGGACATCCGTAAAGAGTCGGGGCCAGATTCCGTTTACTGGTTGGGTAGTGCGAAGCACAACAACGAACAAGCGTACATGTTCCGTAAGATGGCGTCGCTTTGGGGTACCAACAACGTTGACCACCAAGCACGTATCTGTCACTCAACAACCGTAGCAGGTGTTGCAAACACTTGGGGTTACGGTGCGATGACCAACTCTTTCAATGACATGCACAACTGTAAGTCGATGCTGTTCATTGGTTCAAACCCTGCAGAAGCGCACCCAGTTGCGATGCAGCACATCCTAATCGCGAAAGAGAAGAACAACTGTAAGATCGTTGTTGCGGACCCTCGTCGTACTCGTACCGCTGCTAAATCGGATCACTACGTATCTCTACGTCCGGGTTCTGACGTTGCGTTTATTTGGGGCGTGCTATGGCATGTCTTCGCGAACAACTGGGAAGACAAAGAGTTCATCCGTCAACGTGTATTCGGTATGGATGAAATTCGTGCAGAAGTAGCGAAATGGACACCAGCAGAAGTTGAGCGCGTAACTGGCGTTCCTGAGTCTGAAGTTTACCAAACAGCGAAACTGCTTTCTGAAAACCGTCCGGGTTGTATCGTTTGGTGTATGGGTGGTACTCAACACACGACTGGTAACAACAACACACGTGCTTACTGTGTACTTGAGCTTGCGCTAGGTAACATCGGTAAGTCAGGCGGCGGTGCAAACATCTTCCGTGGTCACGATAACGTACAGGGCGCAACTGACCTTGGCGTACTATCTGACACGCTACCAGGCTACTACGGCTTGTCTGAAGGTTCTTGGCGTCACTGGTCGAAAGTGTGGGAAATCGATTACGAATGGATCAAAGGTCGTTTCGATGACAACGCTTACGGCGGTCAAAAACCAATGAACAGTGCAGGTATTCCTGTATCTCGTTGGGTGGATGGTGTTCTTGAAAACAAAGACAACATTCGTCAACGTGAAAACATCCGCGCAATGTTCTACTGGGGTCACGCAGTTAACTCTCAGACTCGTGGTCCTGAGATGAAGAAAGCGATGCAGAAGCTGGATATGATGGTTATTGTTGACCCATACCCAACAGTTGCAGCGGTAATGAACGATCGTACTGACGGCGTTTACCTGCTTCCTGCAACGACTCAGTTTGAAACGCACGGTAGTGTGACAGCATCTAACCGCTCACTTCAGTGGCGTGATCAGGTTATCGAGCCATTATTCGAATCGAAACCTGACCACGAAATCATGTACCTGCTAACTAAAAAGCTAGGTTATGAAGATCTGCTGTTCAAAAACGTACGCGTCGAGAACAACCAGCCTGTGATCGAAGACATCACTCGCGAATTCAACAAAGGCATGTGGACCATCGGTTACACAGGTCAAAGCCCAGAGCGTCTAAAAGCGCACCAACAAAACTGGCACACATTCCACAAGACATCTCTGGAAGCAGAGGGTGGTCCTGTGAATGGTGAGACTTACGGTCTACCTTGGCCATGTTGGGGCACACCAGAGATGAAGCATCCAGGCACACACATTCTGTACGATACGTCTAAGACTGTTGCAGAAGGTGGCGGTAACTTCCGTACGCGTTTCGGTGTTGAGTTTGAAGGTCAAAGCCTACTTGCTGAAGACAGCTACTCAAAAGGCTGTGAAATCAAAGACGGTTACCCAGAGTTCTCTGACAAGCTAATCAAACAGCTTGGTTGGTGGGACGACCTAACGGCTGAAGAAAAAGCAGCAGCGGAAGGTAAAAACTGGAAAACTGACCTGTCTGGCGGTATTCAACGCGTAGCAATCAAGCACGGTTGTATCCCGTTTGGTAACGCGAAAGCGCGCGCGATTGTTTGGACATTCCCAGACCGCGTACCGCTGCACCGTGAGCCGCTATACACGCCTCGTCGTGACCTTGTAACGGATTACCCAACTTGGGACGACAAAGAAGCAATCTTCCGTGTACCAACGCTTTACAAGTCTATCCAGAAAGAAGACAAGTCTGGTGAATACCCAATCATCCTGACTTCTGGTCGCTTGGTTGAGTACGAAGGTGGTGGTGAAGAAACACGTTCAAACCCATGGCTTGCTGAACTTCAACAAGAAATGTTCGTTGAAGTGAACCCGAAAGACGCAAACGATCTTGGCTTCAAAGATGGCGATGACGTTTGGGTCGAAGGCGCAGAAAAAGGTCGCATCAAGGTGAAAGCGATGGTCACTCGTCGTGTTAAACCGGGTCTGGCGTTCATTCCGTTCCACTTCGGCGGTAAGTTCGAAGGTGAAGACCTACGTCCTAAGTACCCAGAAGGTACGGACCCTTATGTTGTTGGTGAAGCAGCCAACACGGCAACCACTTACGGTTACGACCCTGTTACTTTGATGCAGGAAACTAAAGTAACCCTATGTAACATTCGTAAAGCGTAAGGAGTCTGACAATGGCACGAATGAAATTCCTATGTGACACCAAACGCTGTATCGAGTGTAACGGCTGTGTTACTGCATGTAAGAACGAAAACGATGATGCACTTGAGTGGGGCATTCAACGTCGTCGCGTGGTAACACTGAACGACGGTGAACCAGGTGAAAACTCAATCTCTGTTGCTTGTATGCACTGTACAGATGCGCCTTGTATGGCAGTTTGTCCAGCTGACTGTTTCGAGCACACAGAAGACGGCATCGTTCTTCACAACAAAGATCTTTGTATCGGTTGTGGTTACTGTCTGTTTGCTTGTCCATTCGGAGCGCCTCAGTTCCCGAAACAAGCGTCATTCGGTGAGCGTGGCAAAATGGACAAATGTACTTTCTGTGCAGGTGGTCCAAACACAGAACCAGGTTCTCTAGAAGAGCGTGAGAAGTACGGTGCGAACCGTATTGCTGAAGGTAAGCTACCTATGTGTGCGTCACTATGTTCAACAAAAGCACTGCTAGCGGGTGATGCAGAGAAAGTTTCTGACATCTTCCGTCAACGTGTGGTTGAACGCGGTGCGAAAAACGCAGGTTGGACAGACGGTAACGATCTTTCTTACGACGCAACCAAAAGCTAAGTAGGAGAGACACATGTTAAATACTCTTAAACGTGCGTCTCTTGTAATGCTGTCTATGATGACAGCATTACTGCTGACCTTTGCGATGCCAGCGTCTGCGCAAGAAGACACTTCTCCAGTGGTACAACAGGAGATGACACAACTTGCAGGTGCAGACTTCTGGCGTCAGGTCAAAGAGGGGCAAGAAGGCTATACCACGTCGAAATCAGCGGAACACGGTGTGCTGATCAGTACTCCGGGTGAGACTTGGTACATTCTTAAAGAGAAATGGATGTCTCCTGCGGGCGCTGTCGCGATTTTCGGCAGTATCGCAATGGTAATCATGGCTTACGTATTCGTTGGTCCTTTGATGCTAAGCAAGCCACGTACTGGCAAGAAGATGAAACGCTGGTCTCGACTAGACCGAGCCCTACACTGGAGCATGGCGTTTACCTTCTTAACGCTGGCATTCAGTGGTTTGATGCTGGTTTACGGTAAGCACTTCTTGAAGCCGTACGTACCCACTGAGTTCTGGGGCTTCATTGTCATGTTGGCGAAGCAGTACCATAACTACATGGGTCCGCTGTTCTTCATCTTGCTGATGTTTGTTCTACTGAAATGGTGGCGAAAATCTATCCCTAACATGACAGACATCCGTTGGTTCATGAAAATGGGTGGCATGGTTGGTAAACATAAAGGCACGCACCCATCGGCTGGTTTCTCGAACGGTGGTGAAAAGGCGATCTACTGGTTGTTGATCTTCTTCGGTGCTATCGCTGCAGTGAGTGGTTTAATTCTGGATTTCCCAATTTTCGGCCAAACTCGTCGCGATATGGAATTATCTAACCTTGTTCACGCGATTTCGGCACTGATTCTAATCTGTGGCTTTATCTTCCACATCTACATCGGTCTATTCGGTATGGAAGGTGCGTTAGAAGGTATGGTTACCGGTGAAGTTGACGAAACATGGGCGAAAGAACACCACGATCTTTGGTATGAAGAAGTGAAATCCAAAGAAGCGATGGGCGAAACAGATACGGCAAACACGGAACCAAAAGGAGCGAAAGCGAATGAACAAACCTCATAACGGGATTTGGGTTGCGTACATCCTGAGCTGTTTGACTCCGTTTACGTTTTTGATCTCAGGCGTTATCGCAATCATTTACGCGGGCTACCGCTTGGATAAAGGCGAAGACAGTGATGTAGTGAACTCACATTACTACGGCTTGATTCGCACATTCTTCCTGTACTTCACGTTCTTTGTTGTATTGATCGTAACAGTGGCAACATCGAATGGTGTGTTGGTTGGCGTAAGTGACTATTGGGTACACAGCAGCTTGCTAGACACAGTGGCTTACTTCATCCCTTGGGTAGGTATGCTGTTCGCAACGCTTGCGATTCTAGTTTGGTTCCTACGTATGTACCAAGGTATGAACCAACTGCGTAACAATATGCCGCACAGACCGTCTACAGGTCCAAACCTGTAAACCGGAACCTTTGCTCAAAAAGCCTCGCCATCGCGGGGCTTTTTTATGCCTGAAAGACGGAACGACTCCATCAGTTTTTAAACAGAAATTAGAGGCAAATCAGCAGGCTTACGACCATGGTCTAATCCTTATTGCTATTGTTGTTTTTCTATCAGTGTTAAGCTTAATAAAAAAGAGCAACAAGGATCGGTTATGAATTTCCCATACAGAAATATTGTCGTACTTACTGGCGCAGGCATCTCGGCTGAGTCTGGTATTCAAACATTTCGAGCTCAAGATGGTCTCTGGGAGAATCACCGTATCGAGGATGTCGCAACACCGGAAGGCTTCTTGCGTGATCCGGATTTGGTTCAGAGCTTTTATAACCAACGTCGTAAAAAGCTACAAGGTGAAGATATCAAGCCGAATGCGGCCCATATCGCGCTAGGACGCTTAGAAGAGCAGTTGGAAGGCAAAGTGACTATCATCACTCAAAACATCGATAATCTGCACGAGAGAGGCGGTAGCGCTAATATCATTCACATGCACGGTGAATTGCTCAAAGCGCGTTGCAGCGAATCCAATCAAGTCATCGAGCATTCAGAAGACATTGAGACTGGAGAGTTATGCCATTGCTGCCAAATTCCGGCTCAAATGCGTCCACACATTGTTTGGTTCGGTGAAATGCCACTGCGCATGGGTGAGATATATGCGGCACTGGAAGAGGCGGATTTGTTTATTTCTATCGGTACTTCTGGTGTCGTCTATCCAGCCGCAGGCTTTGTACATGACGCGAAGATGCATGGTGCACATACGATTGAAATCAACTTAGAGCCAAGTGCCGTAGAGAGTGAGTTTGAAGAGAAGCGTTACGGTAAAGCAAGTATTGAAGTGCCAAAATTGGTTGACGAAATTCTTGCTCTGGAAAATGAAGCCAGCGCTTAATCAAACGGACAGAACCTTCATTTAAAAAAGGTATCGAGTGATTCGATGCTTTTTTTATTTTGAAACGTTGTATTCTGATGCTTTGCAATTCGAGCAGTATGGATTGAGCCACAAATAGCGATCTACAGATACAAGAAAAGCGACCGAAGCCGCTTTTCTAAACTATTTAGACAGACTGATTAGTTGTCTACTTTTAGCTTTTGGAAGTACTCATCGTAAAGCACGCTTGCTTCACCAACTTCGTCTTGCCATGTACCGCTGTCCATCACTTCTTGTGGTGGGAAGATGCTTGGATCGTTAGCAAATTCTTTCGGTAGTAGATCGTGCGCTGTTTTCACTGGAGTAGGGTAACCAATCTCTAGTGCAATCTTAGCTGCGTTCTCTGGACGTAGTAGGAAGTCGATCATCTTATGAGCTGCATCAACGTTCTTCGCACCAGCTGGAATTGCTAGGCTGTCCATCCAGAAGATAGTGCCTTTCTCCGGCCAGATGATGTCGATGTTCGCGCCTTCTTGACGAGCCATGTAAGCAGAACCATTCCAAAGCATACCAAGTGATACTTCACCTGCTAGGTATGGGTTCGCTGGGAAGTCTGAGTTAAATACCAACACGTTTGGCATTAGCTTTTTCAGTTCTTCGTAAGCCGCTTTGATCTCGTCTGGGTTAGTCGTGTTTGGCGAGTAACCAAGCTTAGTCAATGCAATGTGGAATACTTCGCGAGAGTCATCCATCAGCATTAGTTGACCTTCCCACTTGCTATCCCAGAAATCGTCCCATTTAGAAACCGATGACTTGTCTAGCATGTCAGCATTGATACCAATACCGGTCGCACCCCAAATGTATGGGATAGAGTAGTTGTTGTTCGGGTCGAACGGCTTGTTCAGGAAGTTAGTGTCTAGATCAGCAAAGTGAGACAGTTTCTCTTTGTCGATCTTTTGCAGCATGCCTTCTTTACGCATTTTAGATACGAAATAGGTAGACGGTACTACCAAGTCGTAACCAGAACCTTGAGTTTTCAACTTCGCGTACATGCTTTCGTTAGACTCGTACGTAGAGTAGATAACTTTGATGCCGGTTTCTTTTGTAAAGTCTTCAAGAACTTCGTTTGGAATGTATTCCGACCAGTTGTAGAAATACAGTTCTTGATCAGCAGCCATTGCAGGGGTAGCGATTAGCGTCGCCGCACACAGTGCGCTTGCGTAGAATTTACTTTTCATTTTATTTCCGTTTTGTTCAGCAACAGGACAAATCAATACTAGTAACAGATACTGGTTTGAGCCAAATTGCGATAAGCACAATCCTGTTTATTTGAGCGACGAAAACCAACATTACGACCCAAATAGGCAGTAATGCTTGAACTCGAGTCAAATAAACCTAGCAACATACAATTATATCAGTCAATTACAAAAATAGGCAGCGTATTGCTGCCTATTTTCATTTGGTAGATGGCTTATTAAGCAAGATCAGATTATTGACCCGCTTTAAGCTTTAGGAAGTAGTCTTCGTACTTCACTGTCATGTCGCCAACAGAGTCTTGCCATTCAACGCGGTCAAGGTCTTCTTGAGAAGGGAACAGTGGTGCAACGTCTTTGAATTTAGCGTTAGATTCTGCAACCGCCGTTAGGTAACCCGTATCCGCTGAGATTTGCTCTGCGATTTCTGGACGTAGTAGGAAGTCGATCATCTTGTGAGCTGCTTCTACGTTCTTCGCACCAGAAGAGATTGCGAAGTTATCAACCCAACCGATACCGCCTTCTTTAGGGAATACAAGTTTTAGGTTCATGCCTTCGTTTTGAGCGGCTGCTGCACTACCGTTCCAAAGCATACCAACGCCAACTTCGCCAGACATGTATGGTGCGCCTGGGTTGTCAGAGTTAAATACTAGAACGTTAGGCATTAGCTTTTGTAGCTCTGCGTACGCTTCATCGATTTGTTTTGGATCCGTAGAGTTACCTGAGTACCCCAGTTTGCGCAGTGCAATGTGGAACACTTCACGAGTGTCGTCCATCAGCATTACTTGACCTTCTAGCTCTGGCTTCCATAGGTCAGCCCAGCTTTGGAAGTCGTTTGGATCGTACATGTCTGCGTTAACCGCTAGACCTGTAATCGCAACAACGTGTGGAATAGAGTAGTCGTTATTTGGATCGTAAGGCTTGTCTAGGTAGTTTTTATCTAGGTTGCCGAAGTTTTTCAGCTTAGTCTTGTCGATCTTTTGTAGCATACCTTCGTCTCGCATCTTCGCTACGAAGTACGTTGAAGGTACTACTAGATCATAACCTTGGTTATGAGTTTTTAGCTTTGCATACAAAGTTTCATTCGACTCGTAAGTCGAGTAGATCACTTTGATGCCAGTTTCTTTAGTAAATTGCTCTAGGATATTACTGTTGATGTAAGGACCCCAGTTCATAAATACTAATTCTTTATCATCCGCTGCCGCTGTACCAGAGAACAGAGAAAGCGCACATGCACTACCAGCTAATAGAGTAGCCCATTTTTTCATTGACGTTAGCTCCAAACCAAACGTTGTCCAATTTTGGACGATAGATAGAAAAACAGAATGGCATGTAACCATTCTGTTTCGTGATGTTAACGGGTGCGGATTCTACTTCACTTTTTCTCTTGCTAGCAACTGAGAAATTACTACCAAGACCAAAGAAACAATCAACATCACCGTTGCTAGGGCGTTCACTTCCGGTGAAATGCCCACCTTAACCATTGAGTAAATCTTCAATGGCAAGATTTCGTAAGTTGGACCTGTTACAAACGAGCTGATAATTACGTCGTCCAAAGACAGGGTAAAGCTCAGTAGCCAACCTGCAGCAACCGCTGGTTTAGCAAGAGGAAGGATGATCTGTTTCAAGATAACCCATTCGCTTGCGCCAAGGTCTTTTGCGGCTTCCAACATTTTCACATCAAAGCCATTTAAGCGGCTGTACACTGTTACCACAACGAACGGTAGACAGAAGGTGATGTGAGCAATCAATAGAGTAAAGAAGCCAAGCTGTGCGCCTAATACTAGGAACAGCGCAAGCAATGAAATCGCCATTACAATATCTGGAGACATCATTACGACAAACAGCATGCCGTTTACCGCGCCTTTACCTTTGAACGAGTAACGGAATAGAGCAACAGCCGTCAAGCTGCCAATAATGGTTGCTGCTGTCGCTGAAAATACCGCTACGTTCAATGAATGCCAAGCAGCCTGCATTAGGCTGTCGTTATTTACTAAAGTTTCGTACCATTTCGTGGTGAAACCGCCCCATTTCATACCAAATTTGTTGGCATTAAATGAGTTAACAATTAAGACGATGATTGGCAGATACAAAAATGCATATACCAGCGCCATAAAGCTAAATCTAACTGTGCGTCCCATTAGTCTAGCTCCACTTTCTTATTCAATAGTTTGCCTGCTCTATAGTAAGCGTAAAGCATCACAGCCATTGCGAAGGTGAGGGCGATACTGGTCGCGGCACCAAATGGCCAGTCACGAGCGTTCAATACTTGGCTCTTAATGACGTTACCGATCAGTAGGTTCTTCGCACCGCCAAGAAGGTCAGAGATGTAGAACATACCTAGTGCAGGTAACAGAACCAACAAACAGCCACCGATAATGCCAGGCATTGTCAGAGGTAGAATAACGCGTGTAATGGTTTGAAACTTGTTCGCACCAAGGTCTTTTGCTGCCTCGATGTATGTGTTGTCTAACTTCTCGATTGCCGAGTAAAGCGGCAAAATCATAAATGGAAGCAAGATGTACACAAGACCAATCATTACCGCTGTTTCGGTATACATTAAACGCATCGGCTTATCGATGATTTCCATCGCCATTAACGACTTGTTCAAAATGCCTTGAGTACCTAGAACAATCTTTAAACCGTAAGTACGGATAAGAGAGTTAGTCCAGAACGGTACAATCACCAAGAACAACATGAACGGACGCCATTTTTCAGGCATTTTCGCTACGATGTAAGCAAATGGATAACCAATCACCAAACACAACAAAGTTGCGATGATCGCCATGTAGAAAGAGTGCATCAGCACCTTTGCGTACAAAGGATCAAGTAGGCGAAGATAGTTGTCGAATGTAAACGTTAATTCAATGAGGTTCGCTTCATCACGCGTCAAGAAACTTGTACCGATAATCATTAGGTTTGGTACTAACACAAACAGTGTTAACCAACCAACGATTAGGGTAATGATCGCGTTCTGAAGATTAAGCTTCTTGCTTATCATTTAGTACTACCTCCCAGCTCTCAACCCAAGTAATAGCGACTTTCTGGCCGAGAGAGTGGTCCACATCTGGATCATCTTCGTTAAAGAATTCGCTTACCATCACGCGCATGCCTGAATCCAATTGGATAACAGAATCAAGCGTCATACCTTTATAGGTACGCTCAGTTACGTGACCTACGATGCCTTTTTCTTCAGACTCTTTGATCTCTTCGATTCGTAAGTCTTCTGGGCGAAGTAGTACTTGTAGTTTGTCACCGGCTTGTGCTTCTTGATCGTAGTAAACAACGGATTCAACACCTTCAATCTCTGCACGAATACGTTTCTCGTCGATGCGATCTAGCATGGTTGCGTTGAATACGTTGATCTCACCGATAAAGCGAGCAACAAATAGGTTCTTAGGTTCTTCGTAGATCTCACGCGGAGAGCCGTCTTGTTCGATAACACCGTCGCGCATAACAATAATGCGGTCAGACATCGATAGGGCTTCTTCCTGATCGTGCGTAACGAAGATAAAGGTAATACCAAGTTGACGCTGAAGCTGTTTAAGCTCGATTTGCATTTGCTTACGTAGTTTGTAATCAAGTGCAGATAGAGATTCATCTAGCAGCAGTACTTTTGGCTTGTTCACTACCGCACGCGCAATGGCGATACGTTGTTGCTGACCACCAGAAAGTTGGTGAGGCTTACGCTGTGCCATTTTTTCTAGGCGAACCATGCGTAGCGCATCCATAACTCGTGGCTCAATCTCTGCAGCAGGTGTTTTCTGCATGCGAAGACCAAAAGCAACGTTTTCAAATACGGTCATATGAGGGAAGAGTGCGTAACTCTGAAATACCGTGTTGACGTGCCTTTGCTCTGCAGGAACCTGTGTTACATCTTGGTCATCTAATACGATTTGACCGTTATCTGCCGTCTCAAAGCCCGCGATCATGCGTAAAACTGTTGTTTTACCACAACCAGAAGGACCAAGAATCGTCAGAAACTCACCATGATTAACATCCAGATTTAAATTACCGATGATTTCCTTGCCATCGAAACTTTTGCTAATACCAGATAGACGAACTACTGGCTTTCCTGCTTGCTGTTTAGCGTTCAACGTCTGTATTTCTCCCACGTTCAAATTGGGTTTCGACCAATTGATGTGACATTAGTCATTCACTTTTGAGGCGCGCATCATAATCACCAAAATTGTGAAATCAAAGCATTTTCTTATCTTGAAACAGAAAAAATTTTGCAGGAAAAAGTAAACATTCCTTACCATACTGTTTTTATGGGGGTATTCAATTTTCCGCTATACATAAGCAAGGCATTAATTTCTTCAGCAAATGTTTTCAATTTCATGGATTTGCGAGTGGTTAATTATCGACCAAATAGCAGATTTTGCAAGTATTGAGGCCGACTTATGATTTTAGACATGGAAAGATTTCTTTATAATGACGCCCTTATTAATTAACTGGTTTTCCAGAAAAAATCTTACAAGTTAGCCTTGGATTAAATATGAACAACGATTTTGAGAAAGATTTCAATCTTGGAGGGAGTGTAGAGCGAGCTCTTTCTGGCAAGTATGAACTAAAAGCAGCAGCCGTTTTTAGTGAAGCTTGGCGCACCACCATTCAACAGTTTTTGTCCTTCTCACCTGCGATTATTCTTTTGCTTTTCGTACAGTTGGGTATCTTCTATATCGCACTGCAACTTCAACTGGGTGATCCAGGCGTAATCCTTGATGCTATTCAAGACCCAGAATCTTTCACCACTGACATCGTTTCCGCTATTTATGTGGCTAACTTTAGTTACGAAGTGATCAGCGCGCCAATTTATGCTGGTATCAGCTTAATGGCGATGAGCCACGTTGCTGGGTTACGAACCAAGATCCGTCATGTGGGCAAAGGTCTTCAGTTTACGGTACCAGTGATTCTAGCAACGCTGTTTAGCTTGATGATGCAGGGTGTGGCGGGAATGATTTTCCCATTGCTGTCTCTGTATCTTTCTTTAGCGTTTAGTCATTCTATCTTATTGATTTGTGAGAAAAGAGTGCCGCCAATGCAGTCACTTCTTTTGTCACTTCGTGCAATCAACAAGAAGCTTTTTGTCGTCGCAGGGCTTTACTTAGGCGTGATGTTGATGTTTATTGTTGCTGCAATGTTCTACGGAATTGGCTTGATCTTCGTGCTACCGTTCTTCTTCCATTTGAAGGGAATCCTGTACCGCGAGATGTTTGGTATCAAGTTAAAGATCGTAGCAACACAGCAAAATGATAACGATCACGATGGTAACTCTCAGGTGTTTGATGCCTAAATCTTTAAAATCAATGAGTTTACGAGTGGCGGCTATCACAATAGCCGCCACTTTTGTTTCTGTAGGACCATATTTGCACTACGACCGCGAATATCGTAATGCGATTGACTCGCAGGTGGTACATGGCCCGGTAACACACCCAGACTTGTCTAACCTCCCTTATATTGGTGACATTCCAGATTTCAACTCGATTAAGGACACGAAAGATAAGAAGACAGCGTTCTTCGACTTCCTTCGACCGAAAATAGCGTTAGAAAATCAACGAATCGAGAAAGAACGTGCATTCCTAACGTCTTTAAAAATCGGCAAGGTGAGCGCTGAACAAACCTCTTACGCTGAACGTTTGGCTTCGCTTTACTCTTACCCATTGCAAGAAGGCACGGTGACACAAGTTTGGCTAGATGAAATGTTCAAGCGTGTCAACGTGTTACCAGAGGCGCTGGTTTTAACCCAAGCCGCCAATGAATCTGCGTGGGGAACCTCTCGTTTTGCTACTCAAGCAAACAACTTGTTTGGTCAATGGTGTTATAAGAAGGGCTGCGGAATTGTCCCGGCACATCGTGGGGCAGGAAAAACGCATGAAGTAGAAAAATTCGACACAGTACAAGAGTCGGTGCACGGCTACTTTATGAATGTGAATCGCAACCGTGCTTACGCTGATTTACGCGACATTCGCGCTAACTTAGCAGGGAAACACAAGGATTTGTTATCTGTGGCGACGGCATCAGAGCTAACTCATGGTTTGCTCGCGTATTCCGAACGTGGCATCGCTTACGTTAATGACTTACGTGCGATGATTCGTCACAATAACGCTTACTGGACACAATAGAAGAAATAACGGATCGGATGAAGAAGTTAAGCCTAAGTTTACTAGGCAGTGCGGTACTGGTCTTAGCATCGCCTGCAACTCACGCGCAAGAATACATGTTTACGTATTCTAAGCTCTACACACAATTGAAGAACAATGCGAAAGAAGGACATGACGACGTTAAAGTCGGTGTCTTTTTTGTCGATGCGGAAACCAAGCAACTGTGTGATATAGAAAAAGCATGGATGGAAAAAGAAGAGCATTACGAAGAGTTTGTTATTCCGGCTTCTAAAGAGCTTCCCATTCCGATTGACAAGAACTTGAAGTCTGCGAACCCACTTGTCTTCGTCCAAACGCCGAAAGACACGCGATGTGATTACTCTTTAGTTGTGATGACTAAAGAGCCATTACAGGGTAACGTGTCTTACGAACAACTTACGCCATTGATGCCACAAATGCAGGCTTTGCTTGAAGATCTAGGCGGTATGTTTGCAGGTTGGTTCACTCCAGAGGTAAAAGGTGTGACCATGGAATTTGCGGATGACTTGAATGACACTATCACATTCTCCGATGGCACAGAAAAAGCCATTGTGAATGGTAAAGTTCAGGTGGCTTTGAGTGACATTGGGGTAGGAGGTCATATGACTTTGCCTCAGCCAACGACTCGTGTCCTACCTTATCTACCAAACGCGAAAAAATAATCGTGATTTGATTTTTGAAGAGCTGCAATTGCGGCTCTTTTTTATTTTTATTGCCCATCGCGCTGTTTTAGAGTGCATTTATTGACGACTCGGTCACACAAACATTTAATCCTGCGTAAAAAGCTCGTATAATCCACGCCCCATAGAAACCCATGTTAGGAAGCCCTAGTCGATTTATCGGCGATGTGAGAGCCCGCAATGAACCAAGTAGATACAAGAAAAGAAACCCTAGAATTCAACAAACTTCAGAAGCGTCTAAGAAGAAATGTTGGAAATGCCATTACTGATTACAACATGATCGAAGAAGGCGATGTTGTGATGGCATGTATTAGTGGTGGTAAAGATTCATTTGCGATGCTTGATATCCTGTTGAATCTACAAAAGGCAGCACCAATCAAGTTTGAAGTGGTTGCGGTTAACCTTGACCAGAAACAGCCAGGTTTCCCTGAGCACATTCTTCCAGATTACTTTGAAACACTGAACATTCCTTACTACATCGTAGACAAGGACACTTATTCGGTGGTTAAAGAGAAAGTGCCAGAAGGCAAAACGACTTGCGGCCTATGTTCGCGTCTTCGCCGTGGTACGCTTTACTCTTTCGCTGAGAAGATCGGAGCGACGAAACTAGCACTTGGTCACCACATGGACGACATTGTTGAGACTATGTTCTTGAACATGTTCCATGGCTCACGCCTTAAAGCGATGCCGCCAAAGCTTCGTTCAGACGATGGCCGTAACGTTGTAATTCGTCCGTTGACTTACTGCCGTGAGAAAGACCTGATCAAATACGCAGAGCACAAAGAGTTCCCAATCATTCCTTGTAACCTGTGTGGCTCTCAAGAGAACCTTCAACGTCAATCGATTAAAGCAATGTTGATCGATTGGGATAAGAAAACACCTGGTCGCGTAGAAGCTATCTTCAAGTCAATCCAGAACGTAAGCCCGAGCCAGCTTGCTGACCGTGAATTGTTCGACTTTGAAAACCTTCCACTGGACCGTGAAGGAAATCGCGAAGAATACGAATTCAGTGAAGCTGTAGTTTCTTCGACAAACATCGACGAATCAATGTTCATCGATGTAACCAACATCTAATTCGAAAAGAGGGGGCTAAATCAGCCTCCTTTTTAGTTTGCGTGCTTAGGGCCGTGAACAAAATAAAAAAATCCCCCAACAATTGGGGGATTTTCATTTCTACATTATTTCAAAAACAAGCGCTGTTATGTCGCTGTATTCGGATCGAGCGGACTGATGTAACCGTTTGGTTTTAATGCCAGTACGTCGCAATTGATTTTATCAATCACATGCTCAGCTGTGTTACCAATAAACACCGCCGAAAGCCCCGTACGACCTGTCGTACCAAGAATAACCATTGCAGCATTCAGCTTTTCAGCCGTTGCAGGGATGATGTCTTCTGGTAGTCCTTGTTCAACGATTGTTTGCTCTTCATCCAAACCGTGCTTTTGGCGAAGTGCTTTCATTGCTGTTAGGTGGTGCCCGCGAACTGCATCTGTGTAAGTTGTTGGGTCAAACTCAGGCAATTCAATCGTAATATTCGCCGGAGTAACCGGATAGGCATTAACGAGATACGGTTCAGCATCGAGACGATTGGTGATTTCTTTAAGGCGCTCGACCATTGAATCGTTCAAATCAATGTGCGTGGGGTTTTCCGAACCAACATGAACAGACGCGAGAATCTTCGCGTGCTCTGGCCAATCGGAGTTCTTAATTAGAAGCACAGGGATAGGGCACTTACGTAACAAATGCCAATCTGTAGGAGTGAAAATGACGGATTCTAGAACATCGTGTTTACGCGTTCCCTTAATAACGATGTCGTGACCGCCAGCAAAGACTTCAGCAATGATCGCTTCATAAGGGCGATTATGCCAAACAACACAAACATCAAAGTCGAAGCTATCGTCTAAATACGGTTGGGCTATCTTACGCATCCATTGTTCACGTTGGTGGATAACACCGCGACGCATAGCATCTCTTTCATCGACCGACAGCATTGAGGTCATGTCAT
Source organism: Vibrio owensii (assembly GCF_002021755.1). Lineage (NCBI taxonomy): Bacteria > Pseudomonadati > Pseudomonadota > Gammaproteobacteria > Vibrionales > Vibrionaceae > Vibrio > Vibrio owensii. The sequence continues at coordinate 99,362 of NZ_CP019959.1, read as the reverse complement.
ACGAAAAATCGTAGATTGACAGAAAGAAAGTGATTCGGCTTCTGGATACACTTTTTCGAGCGAGTTGAACTGCTCTTGCAAGTGCTGGCTGCTCATCATTATTGATGTCAGCAACAACAAGGATCTTACTGTATATACTCATATCTAAGCCCACTTATTATTGTAAAACCAAATACCGAATATAAGGTAAATCAGTATATTGGAGTACACAAGGTACATTTTTACTGTAGCTCAGTTTGAGGAAGAATTTGAGGACTTTCGAAGGGATTTTAGAAGAAATATGATGTAGCTCATTTTCGAGCTACATCAATTGATAGGGCAAATTAGTCTTTGCTGACGCCAGCAAGTTCCATCAATGCATCATGGTCTAAGATGGTGATGTACTTACCTTTTACGCTCAGAATTTCAGATTTCTGGAAGCGGCCAAGTAGGCGACTGATGGTCTCAACTGTCAAGCCAAGGTAGTTACCGATGTCACCACGAGTCATGGTTAGACGGAATTCTCTTGGGCTAAAGCCACGTTGAGAGAAACGTGTCGATAGGTTGTATAGGAAAGCCGCAAGACGCTCTTCAGCGTTCTTTTTAGAAAGAAGAAGGATCATCTCTTGGTCGCCTTTAATTTCGTTACTCATCAGACGCATGATCTGTTGGCGAAGTTTAGGCATCTTTCCTGATAGGTCATCAAGGATTTCGTAAGGAATCTCACAAACCATTGATGTTTCAAGTGCTTGAGCAAAGCTTGGGTGTAGATCGCCTGTGATTGCGTCAAAACCTACAAGGTCACCCGCTAAGTGAAACGCAGTGATTTGCTCATCGCCTTGTTCTGTAATGGTGTAGCTCTTGATAGTACCAGAGCGGATAGCGTACAGAGATTTTAGCTCATCACCTGCTTTAAAAAGCTCTTGGCCTTTTTGGATTGGCTTTTTACGCTCGATGATTTGATCCAACTGATCCAGTTCAGACTCGTTAAGAGTAAACGGAATACACAGTTGGCTAATGCTACAATCTTGGCAATGAATCGCGCAACCGCCTGATTGGATACGCTTTGTTGCAGGTTTTTCAGAAATCATAACAACCTTTCACTATTTGATATACATCAATATTTTATCACTGCTTACTTCTAAAGGGTAGCAAAAAAATTATCGAAAACGACTTTCATATTATATGAAACCAAGCATTCGCATAGCTCCGGCGGCAGTATACACGCCATAACTTATGAGGATTAATGCTGAGATGTTTCTAAATATTAACGACTTTTGCAGTTTCTGAAAATGAGTGGCGCCGTATCCGATCGCGAGCATCGAGGGCAGAGTACCCAAGCCAAACGCCAACATGATTAATCCACCGTTCAATGCGCTCCCTGAAACTGCAGACCATGTGAGTGCTGAGTAGACTAAGCCACATGGTAGCCATCCCCAAATAAAACCAAACGGGAACGCATGCGTCGGATGTTTTAGCGGCAACAGGCGCTTGCCTGCAGGGGAGATAAACTTCCAGATATACTGACCTGCTTTTTCAACAACAAGCAGTCCTTGCCACCATTTGGCAATGTAGAGCGCAACTAAGATCATGAAAATTGCAGCGACAAATCGAAGCCAAGCGAGAGATTGGGTTAAACCGCTCAATTCTGACAGGCCTGATATAGCACCACCAACAATAGCGCCAAACAGAGCGTAGCTAGAAAGCCTGCCAAAATTATAGAAAAGAGGAATAGAAGAAGATGGTTTGTTGTTCGGTGCACCCATGGAGAGTAACGAGGCGATACCGCCACACATTCCCATACAATGACCGGCCCCAACGAGACCGATCATGAACGCGCCAATAAAATCTGGACTCATAGAGTAACGCTATTGTTTTTTATTGTTTGGTTTTTCGTCTTCATCAAGAAGAATGTTGTGACCTTGTCGCTCTAGGTCTTCGAACTGATCACTACGAACGGCCCAAAGGAAGATGGCAACGGCGACACAGACCAATACAATGGCGATAGGGATTAATATGTAAAGACTTTCCATGTTTGATCTCTCACTTACTTCTCTTTAAGCAGTCGCAACGAGTTGGATACAACAATAATAGAGCTTGCTGACATACCCACTACAGCAACGTACGGAGCGACTAAGCCTGCAACTGCCAGTGGCAAAATTAGCAGGTTGTAGCCCAAAGACCAAGCCAAGTTTTCTCGGATTATCTTTCTTGTACGTATTGCAAGCAATCTAGCCTCTAACAGCTTCTCTAAATTGTCACCAAGAAGCGTCATATCTGCAGAAGCTTTAGCGACATCCGTACCACCACCCATCGCAACGGATAGGTGAGCTCCAGCTAGTGTTGGTGCATCATTGATACCATCACCAACCATCATGGTGATGTCGTTTTTATCTAGCCCTTTAAGATACGCGAGTTTGTCTTCTGGTTTTGCCGATGCGATCACATGGTCAATACCCATTTCATTCGCAACAGGCTGCGCATTTTGCAGTGAGTCACCTGTCAACAAGGTTGTTTTGATACCGGCGTCTGCAAAGCGTTGAATGAATGCTTTACTCTCTTTACGAATAGGGTCGCGGTAATAGAAGATCGCAACGTGCTCTTCGGCTACAGAAAGATACACAGCGTTACTCTCATCTCGGTTTTCACCAACTACGAAGGTGGCACTACCGATTTTTACCGTCTTGTTGTGCCATACACCTTGAATACCAGAGCCAATGATGTTTTGAACATCGCTTACGGTAACGTCTTCTTGACCAAAACCAGAGAATGCGCGAGCGATCGGGTGGTTTGCGTGTGCTTCAAGTGCCGATGCAATCGCAAGTGCGCTAGTTTCATTGAAGCCAGCAAAGGTCTGGGTTTGACTAATTTCTATATCGCCTTTAGTCAAGGTGCCGGTCTTATCCACGACAAGATGATTAATCTTACATAGAGTTTCGAATACATGACCTTTACGCAGCAAAATACCAAAGTTGCCCATACGAGAAGTAGCACAAGTTAGTGCGGTTGGGGTTGCCAAAGATAGGGCACATGGGCAAGTGGCCACCAAGACAGACAGCATAATCCAGAACGCATCATCAGGTTTAGTCTGATGCCAGTAGAACCAAGTACCTGCGGAAATGATTAATATCGCGCCTACGAAATAACGAGCCACGACGTCAGCGATTTCAGCGATTTTTGGCTTAGAATGCTGGGCTTCGTCCTGAAGACGAACAATGTTAGAAATCATTGAGTCTGCTTTCGAGTTCGTCACTTCTAACTCAAACGACTCCTCGCCATTCAATGTGCCGGCGTAAACCGCATCTCCGGCTTTCTTAACCACGTGAACCGACTCACCGGTAAGCATCGACTCGTCGATATGGATACGGCCAGAAATCACTTTACCATCGGCAGGAATGTGCTCGCCAGGAAGAACACGGATACGATCGCCTATCTTCAACGTTTTCACTGGGATTTGTTCACCATCTAACGTTGTAGCAATCGCAGGGATGAGCTTAAGAAGGTTACCACTCGCTGCCGCTGCTTTACGACGAGCTCGCATTTCTAAGAATCGGCCAACCAACAAGAAGAAGGTAAACATCGAGATAGATTCAAAGAAAACTTCGCCTTGTTCAGTCACTGTTGCAACTAAGCTCGCCACATAAGCGAAGATCAATGCAATAGAGACTGGAACATCCATCCCAAGCGTTCGACCCCTAATGCTTCGCCATGCATTGAGATAGAAAGGGAGCGCGGAATAGAGGAGTACAGGGGTTGCAAAAATTAAGCTCACCCAGCGGAAGTAATTTTTAAACTCGGGCTCTAAATCACCAAAGACTTCCAAATACAGCGCGACTGCGAGCATCATAACTTGCATGGTGGCGAGACCTGCAATACCCAAACGATAGAGGTACTGTTTCATCGTATGGTGGTAAGCCGCTTCTTGTTTATCTGCTTCAAAAGGGGCGGCTTTGTAACCGAGTTTATGAATGACCGACAGCAGTTCACTAAGTCGAACTTGAGTTTTATCCCAAGCGAGTAGAGCACGGTTAGTCGTGGTGTTTACACGAATGGAGACTAGGCCTTTAACACCCGACACTTGTTTTTCAATCAACCAAGCACAAGCGGCGCATGAGACGCCCTCCAACGAGAGCGTGACTTCAGAAGTGTTCTCATGGTTACGAACAAATTCTGACTGAACGTCCTCGTTGTCATAATGGATAAGGGCTTGGAGTTGCTCAGGGACTAGATCCGCCTTTTCTGCTGGTGCAGTACGGTATTGGTAATAGGAGACAAGACCACTATCGACAATAGTCTGAGCCACGGTTTCACAGCCCGGACAACACATGTCGCGAATTTCACCCAATATTTCTACTTTGAAATCCGTGTTGGCTGGTACATCTTCACCACAGTGATAACAGGATTTACACATAGACTTACTTCATCAAAGTTGTTGGTTGTGCTGGGAACTCGACTCGACCTTGAATCATCCATGCTTTGTTATGTGGTTCAAGTTCGACAAACCAAGGGCCTTGAATGGAGCTTTCAGGCGTTAAACGGTAATTACCAGTCGCATCAGCCGTAAGAAGCTTAGTAAAGTCACGATCTGGTAGAGTACGGTGCGTGAATGTAGCGGTTAGTGCAGGGAAGTGTGGCAATTCTCCTTTGTTGAAGGAGATAACCACCGTGTTGTCATCTGACGAAACGGTAGCGTTAAGACCAAGGTCTCGAGCGACATTCATTTTACTGATGTCGATGTTGATACCTTTGCCTTTTTTATAGTAATCCTCGGCGACCAAAGAAACAGAGTTGTTGGCGAATACGACCACTGTAACGATTGTCCATACCACAACAGTTAGAGGCAGGATGATCAGGAACCACGGCCAAAATTGTTTATACCAAGGCTTTACCATAAAAAAGTTCTCAACAGCTAAATGAAAAAATGTAAGGCTTTAAATTTAAAGGAAAGACAGCCCCTATGAAAGGGGCTGTTATTGAAATGTTACTTATTGTCAGAGTTGCTTAAACTCCAGACGTATGCCGCGACAAGTTGAACTTTGTCTTCGCCTAGAATGTCCTTCCAAGCTGGCATCACACCAGAGCGACCATTCATAACTGTTTCTGTTACTGCAGCGCGTGAATCGCCGAATAACCAGTCTTGGTCAGTAAGGTCAGGTGCGCCTACAGCAGGGTTACCTTTACCATCAGTGCCGTGACAAGCTGCACACACGACAAAGCGAGCTTTACCAGCTTCTGCTTCACGTGCATTCACCTTACGACCAGACAGGCTTAGCGTGTAGCTTACAACTTCTTGAACACCTTGTTCGCCAAGTGCATCTTTCCACGCTGGCATCTGACCGATACGGCCTTGCATGATAGTAGTCACGATAGCCGCTGGCTCACCGCCATACAACCATGCGTCGTCAGTTAGGTTAGGGAAACCTGTCTGACCACGAGCATCAGAACCATGACATTGCGAACAGTTCTGTAGGAACAAACGCTGACCAACTTTAATCGCTTCAGGGTCTTGCGCAATCTCAGGGATAGGGCGTAGACCATCTGCGTTGTGAGCAAGAGCGCGGAATGCTTCACCGAAGTAAGCATCAGCATCATCAAGCTCTTTAGCGTATTGGTTAAGTTGTTTGTTTTCTTGTGCTCGTGCGATGGCTTCTTTTGATTCTTCCAACGTACGTACGGTTTGATCTGAACTCTGCCAGTTAAGGACACCTTTAAAGCTGCCTAGACCTGGAAATAAGGTCAGATATACAGCTGCAAACACAAATGTGCTCACAAATAAGTATGTCCACCATTTAGGTAGAGGGTTGTTAAGCTCGCGAATACCATCGTACTCGTGGCCCATGTCTTCCCCTTCCTCGACGCCCATTTTATCTTTTGCGCACCAAGTAAGGAGAATCGCACAGCCTACCAGCGTACCGACAGTAATCACGATAATCCAGAGACTCCAGAATGTAGTCATTACTTCTTCACTCCTTGGTTATTTGGGGTCGTTTTTTGCTCTTCGTCGGCAAACACCAAGTTAGCATCTTCCTCGAAGCGTGCTTTGCGCTTCTTACCAAATGCCCACCAAACGATGCCAATAAAACTCGCGAAGAGTACAACGGTATAAATACTATGAATTGTACCGAAATCCATATGACCCCCTTACTTCATTGCATGACCAAGAGACTGAAGGTAAGCGATGATTGCATCCATCTCTGTTTTACCTTCTACTTCTTTAGCCGCATTCGCGATTTGTTCATCCGTGTACGGAACACCAAACTGGTTGCGGAAGATTTCTAGTTTCTTCTGCGTTAGTTTGCCGTCTAGTACGTTCTCTTCAAGCCAAGGGAAACCAGGCATGTTTGATTCAGGTACTAGCTCACGTGGATCAATAAGGTGAACACGATGCCATTCGTCAGAGTAACGTCCGCCAACACGAGCCAAATCTGGACCAGTACGCTTAGAACCCCATAGGAATGGGTGTTCCCAAACGCTTTCACCAGCAACAGAGTAGTGACCGTAGCGCTCTGTTTCAGAGCGGAAAGGACGAATCATCTGACTGTGACAAACGTTACAACCTTCACGGATGTAGATGTCACGACCTTCCATTTCCAGAGGAGTATAAGCACGTAGGTTTTCTACAGGCTCCGTCGTTTGCTTCTGGAAAATCAGAGGAGTGATTTCTACAAGCGCACCCCAACTGATTGCAAAGACGATGAAAATTGCCAACAAACCGACATTACGTTCTAGGATTTCGTGGCGATTATTCGAATTATTACTCATTCTTTAATCTCCTTATGCCGGTTGAGGGATAGCTTTTAGGCTTTCTTTAGGAGCAGTTACCGTTTTGTACGTGTTGTATGCCATTAAGAACATACCGAATAGGAAGATGAAACCACCTAGGAAACGCACGAAGTAGAACGGGTAAGATGCTTCTACAGATTCAACAAAGCTGTAAGTTAGTGTGCCGTCAGAGTTAACTGCGCGCCACATTAGGCCTTGCATTACACCAGAGATCCACATTGCTACGATGTAAAGAACAGTACCAATAGTCGCCAACCAGAAGTGAACATTGATTAGGCTAACCGAGTACATGCGCTCTTGACCAAATAGACGTGGAACAAGGTGGTATACAGAACCAATTGAAACCATTGCAACCCAACCTAATGCACCGGAGTGAACGTGACCAATGGTCCAGTCTGTGTAGTGCGATAACGCGTTTACAGTCTTGATTGACATCATTGGACCTTCGAAAGTAGACATACCGTAGAAAGACAATGAAACAATTAGGAAACGCAGGATAGGGTCGTAGCGAAGCTTATGCCATGCGCCAGACAGCGTCATAATACCGTTGATCATACCACCCCAAGACGGAGCGAATAGAACCAAAGACATCACCATACCTAAAGACTGAGTCCAGTCTGGTAGTGCTGTGTAATGCAGGTGGTGAGGGCCAGCCCAAATGTATAGAGAGATCAGTGCCCAAAAGTGAACGATAGATAAACGGTAAGAGTAAACAGGACGTTCAGCTTGTTTAGGGACAAAGTAGTACATCATACCTAGGAAACCAGCGGTCAGTAGGAAACCTACCGCATTGTGTCCGTACCACCATTGAACCATCGCATCCACTGCACCAGAGTAAATCGAGTAAGATTTACCAAGTGACACAGGGATAGCCATGCTGTTCACGATGTGAAGTACTGCTACTGTGAGGATAAAGGCGCCGAAGAACCAGTTAGCCACGTAGATGTGAGAGGTATTACGTTTGACCAATGTTCCGAAGAACACGACCGCGTATGACACCCATACAATCGCGATTGCGATATCGATTGGCCATTCTAGCTCAGCATATTCCTTACCAGAGGTTAAACCTAAAGGTAGGGTGATTGCTGCGGCTAAGATGATTGCTTGCCAACCCCAAAAGGTGAAGGCAACGAGTGGGCCACCAAAAAGACGAGTTTGACAGGTGCGCTGAACGACATAATAAGATGTCGCAAACAGGGCACTGGTACCAAACGCAAAAATTACCGCATTAGTATGCAATGGACGTAAACGACTGTACGTCAACCACGGCGTATCAAAGTTTAGCTGTGGCCAAACTAACTGAGCGGCAATCAAAACACCAACAGCCATACCAACTATGCCCCATAAAATGGTCACAAGGGTAAATTGGCGAACGACTGTATAGTTGTAGTTTTGTTCAAGCTGCTTTACTTGGCTCATTTGCATGCTTCCAATTTCTAATTAACTACACTTTACTTCCAACACGACTTGCGTCGTAACACCACCCAAGTAAACTCTAGAATTCAAGTGTTATCATCACTTTATTTCCATTGCTGACTTTAATAAAAAGTGGCATTTTCAGCGTGACACTATACTTGAATTAACAATTCAATGACAGAGTAGTAACCTTACAAGGCCTCTGGAAATCATTTTTTATTTAAAAAGTTTGAAGTTTGTAACAAGGATATTAGGAATTATGGCTGCACAAAAGTTAACAAAGGCAAGACTTGCACAAATCTTAATCATGCTCAGTCTTTTAATCGGTGCCTTTTTCTGGCGCACCTTTACTTATGAGCAAGATAGAGAGGTCGATTGTTCACAAAAACAGCGATGTGATGTAACAATTGGGGTAGCAAAGATCACTATAAACAAGGCTTCAGAAGGATTTTCGATTGAAAGCTTGGAAACTGATAGTGTAAAAATTGATCTAAATCAATCTGGCAATTTTATTAACTTAGATGATAAATATAAGGAGATTGATTGGAGCGCTATTTCTGAGACAAAAGCAATTAATCTCAAAATAAACGAAAATATTGTCCGAGTTCATTTATAAATCAGATCTGACGCGAGATAATTGTATCTTCTTTGTGCAATTAATACTTTCTTGCCTAGCGCTTAATTTTCGCAATGGTATAACAGTAAAGTGATAAACAATAATAAAACCGTATGCAGTGCCAATCATTATTTACTCATATTACCGATGAATGTTTAGCAATAGAGAAATTTCGCTCTGAGTTGAGTTCGGACAACTTATCCCATCTCATCTGTTATTACACAGAGGAGTATGATTTCAGAAAAATCCAAAACGCGTTCGTTGAACTCTTTCCTGAGGTAACCGTTCACGGAGCTAGCTCATGCCAAGCGATCATGACCAATCATGGGTACCATCAAGGACCTGTTATTGCCGTACTTGCGATTTATGATTCCGGTCAACACGCGTATGGGACGGGCATTGCAACCTATGGGGATAATATAGAAACAAGCGTTGATTACGCACTTAATATGGCGCTTCTTCATGCGAATCGAGTAGGTGAAGTACCGAATCTGATCCTTCTTCACGCAACCCCAGGAAATGAAGAATCAATTATTGAATGTATCGATGAACGCTTTGGCACTTTGGTTCCCATTATTGGTGGTTCGTCAGCCGACAATAATGTTAAAGGGAATTGGTCTGTAATCACTTCACAAGGATACGAGCAGAACGGCGTAAGTCTGACACTATTCTATTCATCCCAACCAGTTGACATCGCTTTTAGTGCAGGGCACTCACCAACAGGCATCACTGGCGTCGCAACAAAAACGAAAGGGCGCTGCCTTTTAGAAATAGACAACCAACCCGCACTAGATGTCTACCGTAAGTGGACCAATCATCAAGAAACGCAATCCGATGAGCAGAGCTTCCTATTTACAAACTCTAGTGCTTACCCTTTGGGACGCATTGCAGGACACCTTTACGAACGGCCTTATTACAAACTGTCTCACCCAATAAGAGAAACAGAGCAGGGTGGTATCGAGCTTTTCACAAATATTGAAGAAGGTGAAGTGTTAACCCTCATGCAAGGAAGTCGCCAGCACCTCGTAGCTAGAGCGGCGAGAGTAGTGAACGCGGCTTTTAATCAAAAGTTAGAAGAGTCTCGAAAAATAGGGGTGATCAATATCTTTTGTGCGGGTCCTATGCTGCACTTAAAGCAGGATATTAATAGTGTTTGTGAACAAATTAACCAGGAATTAGAGAACCTACCTTTTATTTGCCCGTTTACTTTTGGTGAGCAAGGAAGATTTATAGGTGGCGAAAATGGACATGGAAACTTGATGATATCTTCAGCAATTTTCCATAAACCTTATGAAAGATAAATATTTAGAGATATACCAACAAGAAGCGTTACAAGAGGCACTTGTCGAGCTAAAAGAAGCGAGGCAAAGAGAGAAATTACTAGCAGACGAGAACAAAGCAATCTTATCTGCAATTTCCGCAATGAGTGAAGCAAGAAACCGGCATGAGATTTTTTCAGGGCTGAATAATGTTCTGAAAAAGTACATTGATTTTGATGACTTTATCGTAATCACACGTGACAGCCATCGCCAAAGTTTCAAGACTCTTTTATCAACCAATAGTGTATTTGATAGGGTGAATTGGTTACAAGGTAACGCAACAGAGCGAGCGCTTAATGGCGAGTGTATTTTGCTGTTCGAACCGATGCGTTTAAAGGAGTTTGAGAGCCTAAACTCCTTTATAAAAAGTCAGGTAAGTTCCATGCTTTTAAGTGGCATTAGGTCTGAAGTAACGCAAACGATCATCATACTTGTCGGCGCTCAAAAAGGGCATTTCAGTATTGAAAACAAAGAGACGCTCCGACGTTTCAGGCCTTTGATTGAAAGGGCTGTTATCGATATTGAAACTAAAGAAAAGTTACAACGTATCGTAGAAGTCCGCACCTCGCAACTTGCAAAAGCAAGAGAAGAAGCGGAAAGAGCAAACCAATCTAAGTCCGAGTTCCTGGCCATGATGAGCCATGAGATTCGAACTCCATTAAACTCGGTTTTAGGCATGCTCGATATATTGAGACAATCGACTTTAACCGAAGACCAATCAGAAGTTCTTAATCAGATGGAGCGCTCAGCTGATCTGCTTCTCGCAATCATTAGCGATATTCTCGACTTGTCAAAAATAGAGTCTGGTAGCTTTCATTTGAATGAACAGTGGACTGATTTAAGTGACGCCGTAACCCTTATTATTTCTCAACAAAAACAAGTGGCTACAGCTAAGAATTTGTGTTTTGAGTTCGATTGTAACCTTGATAAAAACAAGCAATATTGGATTGATTCAACACGCTTGTCTCAAATTCTCTTTAACTTGATTGGCAACGCAAGCAAATTTACTGACTTTGGTGGCATCGAAATCTCTGTGATTGAAAAAGATAGCGAGCTCATGATTTCTGTTGCTGATACCGGCATCGGAATTCCAAAAGCTAAGATTGGCCATCTTTTCACGGCTTTTCATCAAGGCGACAGTTCAATAACACGAAGGTTTGGTGGTACTGGTTTGGGGCTCGCTATAACCAAACATCTGGTTGAGATGATGCGCGGAACAATCAGCGTAAAAAGTGAAGAGAACGTTGGCTCACACTTTAAAATCAGGATTCCGGTGTTAACCAGGAATAATCAAGAAAGGCCCGTAAAGATAGAGCAAAATCATCCATCAAAAGCGATGAATCTTCTTGTCGTAGAAGACACAGAATCAAACCAACTAGTCATTAAGCTTATTTTAAACAAGCTTGGGCATAACGTTTTTATCGCCAGTAATGGTGCAGAAGCTTTAACGTTCTTGGAAGAACAACGACAAAGTATCGATATCATTTTAATGGACGTCTCAATGCCAGTAATGGATGGGATAACTGCAACAAGGTTGATCAGACAAAAAGGAATCAGCACACCAATCATTGCTTTGACCGCGCATGCGCTTGAGAGTGACAAAATAACATGTATGAAAGCTGGCATGGACGGCTTTGTTTCGAAGCCAGTACGAAGACAAGATATCTACGAAGCAATCCAATCACTAGTAGAACTCGCGTAGCGCATTAATATAGATCTTAACAATCGTAAGATTATTAAGATCTATATTAAGTATTTTATGCACCCTAGATGTCATCTTTAGAAATCCGTTTTAGAAAACTGACGCAATTCTAAAACGTACATAAAAGTTAGAAAAATAGTTAGAGTAATCTCTCCAGGTGCTGTATTGTTACACAGTGACTTCAATGGAGAGAAAAATGCTAAGGCTAGTCAAAACCTCACCTACAATTCCGATCTATAAAGATACACAAGCAATCATTGATGAAAATGGTGAGGCTAAGGTATCCACTCATGGCACTCCAGTTAACTATCAAGGGTTGAAACTGTTATACGATGATAATGAACCAATATTCATCGCTAACGCTTACCTCCTATACCTCAGAATTTCAGTTAATAGAAAAGACATATCTCCTACTGAGCGAGCACTCAAATCTTTCTTCCAAGTCATGCATGAAAATAACTTAAAGTGGGATGAACACTTGCATGTGGATGATGACAAAAACCCTATTTTCTCCTATCGAAATGTGTTGCAAGCAAATGTTGATAACGGGCATTACACTGATGAAACTGCTAGCAACTACTTAGGATGTATTCGAGGTTTTTATAAATTTCTCAAGAAGTTCTTTTACATCGATCAACTGCCCTTCGCAATTACTGGAACCAATGCATACGGCAAAGATATTACTGATTGCACAATAAAGAAGCTAAGCAAAGAAACAAAGTTAAGACCTATTAGTGACAGGCATATTGAGTACATATTCGAACATTTGTCACTGATCCCACTCGAAGCTCGATTAGCGATGCTTCTCTCCCTTTTTAGTGGACTGAGGCGAACTGAATCAATCACTCTTAGAAAGCGCCACATAGCGATCCCTAGAAGTTTTGAAGGCGAAACCTTATCCGATATATCAATAGGTCGGAGAACTGGAGTTAAAACCAAAAACGGAAAAGAACGGAATATCTCTATTCCTTTTCGAATCGCTCAGCTTTTTAATCAATATCACAACAGCCTTCGCTACAAAGAAAGATTGAGTCTTTGGCTTGAATTAGAAGACGTTGAGAGTGAACGCGACCATCCCGCCCTGCTAAATCGAGAGGGTGAGATTTACAATCCCAATACAATCAACCGTTACTGGTCGATTATCGCAAATAAAATTATGGACGAAGATGATCCACGGTTTTATCACGTTTGGCATCACTTACGAGTAACATTTGGCTGTCGAAAAATGAGCACGTTACTAGATCATGGCTTTAGTTATAGCCAAGCCTTAGTGCTTTTGAAAGAAGAGATGGGACACAGCAATATATCAACAACACAGCTCTATCTAACTCACTGGACGGGTAATCAGGCTAGCAGAGAGATGATTGATGTTATGGGGGATTTGGTTGAAAAAATCATGAACAACAATGAATTATGGATAGCATAAGTGGATAAAGTAATAGTAATTCAAGGGAACAAAACGGTTGATCTCATGGTGGATTACAAAGGTGTCTTGCATGAGAGTGAGATCATCATATTGTATGAATCAATGAAAGAGTTTGAACCTAGACTAAACACTGGTCTAAGGCAGACCCTCAATCGATTGATTGCACACTCAGACGAACAAGCACCACCGCTAAGCTATGAGAATGTTAAGTCCTACCTATTAAGCATCAATGAGCAATTGGAAGCTGGCGACAGCGGAAAGCGAGTATATCGAGCTAACCTAAAAAAGTTTTTCACTTCGATTAACTTTGGGGATGAGATTACTCACTTAGTATCTGAGCGGAAGGGGCGTAAGCGAAAATTTGAAGCAACACCATCGGAAAGAGTACCGTTGGGTAATACAGAGCGTCGAACTAGCTCGTACAAGGCAAAGCATAAATCCCTAGGTTTGAGCTGCGAGCAAGCTCAACTGCCATCGGAGAGTAACGTTTCAAAGCTTCACCCATTAATATTAAAGTTGAAAAACTCCAACAATAAGTTGGTAACTATCGACTTGCGAGAAGACTTTGATTCCCCCTTTATCAGCGACTCTGAGCTTCAAAAATACGCAAAACACATTCATGACAGTCCTCTGAGGGACGCATCAAAGGTTACTTACCTTGGTGCTTTGAAGCAACTAATCCAATACAACAACGAGGTTACAAAGCGTCCTGAGTTTTACAATAAAGAGTCTTTTCAATCTTTTATAGCGTCTTTATACGATGAGATGACAAAGGGAGCGAAGATAAAGCCAGAAAGTATCGAAAGAAAGCAAGCTTACTTAAGTGCTGGCTTCGAGCTAATTGGTCTACCTAAAATACTGAGGGCTGATAGGTTCAAACTGAAAACAGGCGGAAACGATTTACAAACCGATAACTACGATGACACTTCTTGGATAGCGACTATTCGAGCTTTGATACCAGAGCATCAACGTCTGTATAAACAAGTTTGCAATAACACCATGTCTTATGAGCAGGATTTTAACGACTTCATTTCTTGTTCATGCTTATTGCTGACGGTCTATACAGCGATGACCTTTGCTGAACTCAATTCTTTGATTTATGAAGAGTTCGACACTGAGTACTCAAAACTCGGCTCAAAAGATTTTGTTTTTAATGCTATTAAGTATCGCTCTAGTAAGTCAAATGACTACAACAGTTTTGTTGCGAGAAGAAGCTCAAAAACCCTTGTGGTGCGTTTGATGGAGGTTATTGAGCAAACTAAGAAGAAATTTGGCATTCAGTCACAGCAAGTATTGTTTTACCTGCATGGCAGTGAAGCGACTGAAATCTCATCACATGATGTAGGTCTTTTTGCTACAAAACTAGTTAAACGAAATCGGATTTTACAGGGGCTACTTAACAAGCGCTCTAAATACAAATTAAATCTGCAACGATTACGTTCATCAGTAATTCACAGGATTTCATCTCAGCGAGGTGAAGCTAGCGGAGTTATTGCAGGGCGACATAGGTTATCAGTCCATCGTGGATACAACTACTCGAAGGTCAGTAATGAAACGGCACACAAGGAAATGACCCAGACAGCTCATGCGCTAGAAAAACACGCAAGAGGAATAAAGATTAGCATTGCTGTTGAAGAGGGAAAGAACCTTTATAACCCCAAGATTATTGACGAAAAAGAGAAACAAGAATCTGGAGTGGCTGATCTAAAGAACGGTGGCACATGTAAAGGTTTAGAAACCGCTGAAAGCAAAGAGTTTCAAAAGAGCCTAGACAGGAACCCGCTGCTTTCTGATGAAGATAAGAAGCTGATGGGCTGTGGGTTCATCATCAAGTGTTTTGGGTGCGCAAATTTTGCTGTTGTAGATGAAGTGAACGACATCTGGAAACTGCTTTCTTTCGAATCTATTTTAAACGACTCAATTAATTACCATGTTAGCTTCGCTCACTTTATCGAAAAGCAGGGTGAATTGAAGGGAAAGCTCCAAATTATCAAAGGCAAACTCACTCCAAAAAAATTAGCGACGGCAATTAAGAAACTTGATAAACAAGGCTTGCACCCGCTTTGGGATGGGATGTATGCCGTATTAGATAAGATGGATATCTAAATGCTCGCCACCTAAACAAAACACATATTTCGTTAGACAAAGCTGTAGTTTTGCTTAATACATTACAATACTGACAACAGGAAAGTTGATGTCCTTACTTAATTACGAAGATCTGTACAGTGGTAAAGATTGCATCCTCGATGGCGGGGAATCGATTAACCAATTTAAAGCTAGAAAATGGTCATTCGAAGAATATAACTTAGATCATTCAGATGCGTCTGTATATTATGTGTCTTGGAAACCTGAGTATGAAGACATCCCAATTTATCGTGATTTAAAGGTTCGATCAGCATACCTGCTATATGGTTCGAATGACAAACTATTCACCTCGAAACTCAGAAAAAAGAACGTGACTCTCAGGGCAATCAGGCTCTGCCAAATGCTTGTAAAGGATATCATTGATAATTGGGAAGTGGTGCCTGATACGCTAGCAGCACTAGCGCACCCGATTTTCTTTGAGAAGGTTAAAGAGTACCTGAGATCCAGAAAATACTCTCAAACCTCATGCGAGGGGCATCTAACAAGTTATACGACATTAAGCGATGCTAATGACTTCTTGCCTTCGAACTTGCAACTAGTCTTTCCGATCCAGAACCGTAACGCTTTGGCTAAGGAATTAGCAAATGGAGGCACAGGCAACCATCCCACCATTATCCCAGAGTTATATGGACAAACGCTCGGCAAATTAATTGAATTAGTCGAGTGGTATCACCTACAGTTCACCAGTGACGGCAAGCCTCAACTTGGACAAATGGGTTCGCCACTAGATCTTGTGGAATTTCGCAGGGTTGCCATTGGTTTAGGCTATACAACATGTATGGCGTTTAGTGGAATGCGAGTGAGTGAAGCAGTGTTTTTACACGAGGCTTCTTACGAAACGGTCGATTTTGAAGGGGTAACCACTTCACTTCTGAATTCATCCACGGTGAAATTGGAGCAAGGGGCTGTTAGAGAAGATGTCTGGGTTTGTGCTGAAATTTGTGAAAAGGCAATAGAGGTCATTGGATTAGCGAATGGTGGTGACTGGAAACACTTGCCAACTAATTACAATAAGTTGGGGATAATTAATCTAAATAAGTCCAATCTAAATAGCTGCCTTACTCAATTCAAAGCTCAACACTTGCAGCCAGAGTATAAGAGAGAATGGGATACTTCTTATAACTTACTAAACAGTAACGTCAATAATGACCCACGAAAGTTAAGGGAAGACGGGACGTTCTACTGGAATTTCATTAACCATACTTGGCGCAGAAGCTTTGCACATTTTGCTGTAGGTAACGATCTATCTTGCTTAGGTGCCTTAAAGCAGCAGTTGAAACATATTTTCATTGGCATGTCTATGATATACACCTCGACTAGTGATGTACTTGCTTTGATGCAAGTAAAAACAGACCCCAAGCTGTTGAGGGAATTGGATGCAAGCCGAAAAACCTATAACGAAAAGTACCTGTCTAAAGTGGTTTCTGGTGCAGCGTCAGGAGGATTTGCGGAAAATCTAATGGTTGAAGGGGAGCCAAGAGTTTTAACTGATAAGGAGTTTGCCTCTTTAGAGAAAAACAACCATACAGCGTCACGTTCTACAGGGTTTGGTCGGTGCTTTGGTAATGAGAAATGCTCAGTATCACATGTTTTTCAGCCTAGCTCTTGCGTATCTAATGGTTGCGAGAACCTAAGCATCACGAGAGAAGAGGCTCAGCGTTGGAAGAAGTTGCATGATGCTTGCGTGAAACTTATCAGTAAAATGCTTGCAAATAGCACAATCAACAAACACACGTTAGGTCGTGAGCTTAGCGACTTGCGAGCGGCGGAGCATGTAATGAGGAAACACAATATTGAGTTCACTGAGTTCGTTATTACGCCTTCGTAAAAGAAACTAAATCTGTAACAGGATTGGTGATATGACTAGAAATAAAAAAAAACTAAGAGCAGCACTGGAAGAGCTAAAGCAAGGCGGCGCTAAAATCAATCCGTCTGCTGTAGAGAAAAAGGCTGGCGTATCGAACGGCTCTCTACGTTATTACACTGACTTATATGAAGAGGTATGTGAGCTTAAGACGAGCAAGCCAGAGAAGAAAACCGCTAGAGAAATTAGAACCGAGACTTTGAAGAACAGTAAAAATAAGGCTCTAAAAGCCAAACGTGAAGTGCAAGCTGAACTTTCAGAGTTAAAAAAACAGATTAAAGTGGAACGTATGGAACATGCCGATACGATAGCAAACCTCACTTGGGCGCTGCATAAGGCACAACATAGAAGAGCTATGGACGACATTGGTGCAGCAAATAGCGTAAAAAAAATAGAGAAAGAATAGATGAGGAGTTACAGAAAGACTTCTCAGGGGATGTTGGTGCCTCAATAGAGTGGGGTGATAATAGGGTTCGAAGTTTCACTTTACTTTGAACAAAGCGATTTAGGAGTTAAAGAGCATTAAATATTCTGTAAATATGCCCTGCGCTTATCTTTTTTCAGTTAAAATAACTAAGGAATCAAGCAGATTGCATAGCAAAACAACCCTCTTGCTTACTGTGTGATTTATGCACTGTTGGTAAAATGTACTTTTGAATTGAAAGTATATGATATGCCAATAGAGTTCCCTAAGCCGAAACGTTTAACAAGTGCTGGATATGCCCCAGTTCAAGATGATGTCCCTCTCGCTCCTCCAACTCCAACCCCAGCGCTTGAACCTGAGCCTGTAGCGGGGTTTGAGTGCCGTATTAAGATCTATGCACCAAAGTCCGATCTGTCTAGCCTGAAATTAGGTGTCTTCTCTCTTAGTAAGTCAGATAATGAGGAGAGCATTAAACGCTGGCGCTCTGAAGAGGCGTTAGACTCGGCAAGGTATACCGTGCTCACAGGAGAGTGTCATGTCGAAGAGTCAAAAAAGCTGACTCATGAGTTTCATCAGAACTTTGGCATCAGCACATCCTTTGACGTTACGCCAAGATCTATCGGCTCAGGGTACTTTAATGCTGAGTTTATTCCCTTGTTGCCATCCCTAGAGAGCGAGTCTAAATTAGGTTGGGCTTTGCATGGTTTCTATTACTACTTCTACGAAGGTAAGTTGTTGTATGAACTCGATATACTAGGTGACGGAAAGTGGGGATGGCGTATTACTCAATCTTCATCGTCTGATGGTATATCTAGCACCCCTGTAAGCGATCAGGTTTTTAGTTCTCTACTGGTTCCTGTGAAAGTTGAAGGAAAAGAACCAGAGAAACAACACATACTCTATTCCCGTGGTAAGTTGACCAACGAGCAATTGAGCGAAGTGAGCATGGTTTGGCTCGACGAAAATGCGACACTGATTGACACAGCTCTCCTTGTTTCTTCTTTACAACAGCCTCTTCTACCAAGAGAAGCTCTTTCTGACATCAACGATACCGCTGACAAAGAAATTCAAACGCATAAAGTGAATATGAAGGATAATGGACAGCATGAAAGTTGGAGTGACATTGCAGGGTATTACGACCTTAGCCCGAAAGAACTCCTCAAATTAAATCCATCATTCGAACAAGATCCGATGGCTTTAAGAGCTGGCGATGTTCTTATTGTTGAAAAATCGGATGTTGTCGATAAGACTCAAGAAATCAAAGAGTCTCCCTCTCCGTTAACGGAGATAAAAGTTGGCGAGAGCTATGTATTAGGTAATACATGGGGGAAGTACAATCAGCCACTGCTTTCTTCGTCAATGAAAAACATCTTTGAACTTCAAGGTATTTCTCAGACAACACCAGTTCTCAATGTAAAAAAAATCGAAGAAAAAATACTACGGATTGGGGTGTTCTTTGATGGTACTGGACAAAACCATCTGAATGATCTTTACAAAGAAACACGTGGGGTGAAATCACGCACCAATGTGGCACGGCTATTTGAAATTTACCCATTAGATGATGAGACCAATAAAATTTATGTTGCTGGGGTCGGGACTGTGGATGGGGCGTGGCAAAATCCAACCTTGATAGATGAAGGAAAAGATGAAATCGCTTTAGCTCAAGCATTTGGTGTAAGCCCCAATAATTTAGAGAAAACATCGACGTTCATTGATACGGCTTATAACCTTGTCGCTGACGATACAGGTGCATTTTACAAGTGGCAAAACTGGATAAAGCAATTTTATGAAATTATCACTGATTTGATCCGTCAGCAAAAACACGAAGCGATAACTCATATTGAGTTTGATGTCTTTGGTTTTAGTCGCGGAGCGGCTTTAGCTCGCCATTTTGTTAATGCCGTTAAAGATGGATTACCTGACTATAACAAGCCGCGTGATGGTGAAGCATTCGGTGAAGTTTTCCCGAACTTATTAGCACACCAAGATGATATCAGTAGCCAACCTAAACATGGTTACTATCCTGACGAGACGCGCACCTGTAGCGTTCGTTTTGTTGGGCTATTCGATACCGTAGGCTCGTTCTATCTCGCTGGAAACAACGATGAAGGTAATTTTGAACTAGGACTTGATACTAGTTGTGCGGAGCGTGTATTCCAGATAAGCGCCCATCACGAATACAGAAAGAACTTCCCTCTAACATCACTGCTACCTAGCGATGGCATTCTACCTTCTAACTTTTATGAGGAAGTCTTTGCTGGCTGTCACACAGACATTGGTGGCGGTTATCCTTCAAAAGAGCAGTATGCAAAGCAAGGTTTACCTGAAAGGTATGGAATGCCTCTGTCTGCAACTTATAATCGTGAGTTAATAAAAACAGAATCCATAAGGCAAGAGATACAAGCACAACAGAATGTTTATGGAGCCGCTGCATACAGCGAGCGCCTATACAAGCAAGCTCAAGACGCTTGGAATTTGGAATGCAGCACTAAGGGTTTATATGGTGTTGTGACACTGGTGAATGGCATCCTTTACTATTACGAGTTACAGCCTATTAGCAATGCTCTTTCGGCTTTGCCATTAGAAAGAATGAAACAGCAGGCAGAGGTCGCAGGTGTGAATTGGGATGACGAAAAGCTCGCCTATCCGCAAGATTTTAATCAATTGACAGGATGTGACGTGGCTTTAAAAACGTTGAACGAAAAGTTATTAGCTCAACCGTTAGGAAGCATTGCACCGATACATTGGCAAGGTGAGATTAGCCAGTATGGAAAGGAATGGATACATCGTCCTCATGATGCACTCATCAACGCAGGGTGTGAGACTGCAATGGACAGTCTTGTTAATGCGGTAACGAAAGAAGGAAACCAACTCAAGCGAGTGGTATTTGATAATGAAGTATAGATTTTTAATTGCTGTAAGCATGTGCTTTTTACTTAATGGTTGCTTTGAGAGTAAGCCTGTTTCAGTTGCGAGCATTGGCAATGCAGGGACTTTAGGTGGTCCTCATTTTATTCGTGATATGTGGGTCAGTGATACATATGGTGGAGGAGCAAACTTTGCGTATGGAAGCGTTCAGGGTTGTTGTGCTAGCGCAGACATTGGCATAGGAATCCCTAGCGCTATAAAAGGCGAATGGGAAAATGGAGTTGGTGGCGGCTCATCCCGTGAAAAGTGGCAAAAGCGTTGGAAGCCAGAATGGGGTAATTTTGATGAGAATTATGATACTAAATGGTTTCGAATTGATGATGTGATAGACAGTGAGCTTGCCAAACAAAAAATAGAAACAATGAACCATTACTACAAGAACCATCATGCAAACCCAGTCA
This sequence comes from Vibrio owensii, assembly GCF_002021755.1. Taxonomy (NCBI): domain Bacteria; kingdom Pseudomonadati; phylum Pseudomonadota; class Gammaproteobacteria; order Vibrionales; family Vibrionaceae; genus Vibrio; species Vibrio owensii. The sequence continues at coordinate 78,359 of NZ_CP019959.1, read as the reverse complement.
TGAAGCTTCTTGTAAATAATGATAGGGTCTTGCTTTTGTATGCTTATGGTTGTACTCCAGAAATAAACGATGACTGCACGGTTAGAGAGGGAGCAGACCCTAACGGGTGGGTTCAAGTAGCACCTTATAGCAAGCATAAGAACTCAACAGTGGTTGTTCTCTATGAAGGCAGAGGTGAAGTGTCAGACAGCCCATTTGCAGATAAGACACCTTAGAGCGCAGCATTGAACACAAATTAGAAAGCCTAATGAAAAGCCGAACCTTAGCGATGGGTTCGGCTTTTTGAGCCTATTCTTGCTCGTTATGAGGATCTAATTTATCTTCCAGAAGGAGTCTTTGTTTATTGTTATGAATTTGCTTCACATTGTGTTCTAACAATTCTAACTCGATATCACCCTCAGTTAAGTCTGTTCTGTAACTCAAACAAGCAATATCTCCGCCTTTTTTAAGGTATAGATCTAACTCTCTTATTGCTTTTGCCAGTGCGGGAACGTGCTCAACAGAAGCCTTGTTTTTACGTAGCATTTCCTCAGCCATCTCTTGATACAAAGATTGTTTTTTGGCTTCTAGTTGGGCTTTCAGAACCTTTTCAGAACCTTCATAAGCAACTTTCTCTTCTTCGGATTTAGCTTCTTCTCTTAACTTTTGGATGCCAATGTATACAACATACAATTCACCGAGCTTTACACCTACATTTAAAAGGTTTCCTATAGCCTCGGTCATAAGATTTACTGTATCAATATTGGCAATAATATCAAAGAAGATGGAACCATTACCTGCGCCAGAAATACGGATGTCTTCAGGTGAGCGATGGGTTGCTAACGCAAAACCTCGGCTGATACTAAACCATGTTTTAGCCCAGTGATTAAGCTTTGCCATATCAGAAATAGAAGCATCACCTTGAAAAGTTACTCTTAAGGAAGCTTCACCATCACTCAGAGTTTTTGCCTCATCGACTAGAACGGACTCAGTATCTGTGATTTTAGGTATTGTTTGAACCATAACCGTAAATAACTGTTTTGCAGTTTGAATGTATCGTTTCGCCATACCTAATGACTGTACGATAAACTGCAAGGATTGTCCCGAATGAAACATATTCGAATAATGGTTCTTCGAATCTTCACCTAATAGTTGATCAACGTTGAGCTTTACGAGCATAGATTTCTGAGCTTTTGTTAGTGCCTTCGTAGAAATGTCAGTGCTTGTAGCTAATAGTGAGTCATATATTTCGTCTTTCATCTCCTGGGGAATGCCAGAAGCAGAAGTAATGCGTTTGATACTATCATCTAAGTATCCTAAATAGGCTACCCGTTGTTCGTTTTCTACAAACCAAACAGCCAAATCATAAGTTTCCTTTAGTTCCATTTCTAACCTATTATCATGGTTTTAGTGTGGTTATTATTCCATCCATGTCATATATAGGCAATTCTAAATATTAGGGTTCTTACTTTTACTTGTGGTGATGTTGGTTACGCCAGAACACGAAGCTATATCTTGATAGTTTTTTCAAGGAAAACCGAGCTTGAAAACATAATAAATGGCAAAAAGATCTAGTTGTTAGAAAAATACAAAAGCTCTTGCTGGCTAAAGTATAACTAATTGAAAATTAAAGTAAACGTTAGTAGAGAACTATTTAACTTTAGTTAAATAGTTCTTCTGATAACGTAGTTTATGGTAAATAGATTATGGTTAAATTAGAAAAGTAGCTTTCAGGGCAGTTACCATAAGGCTTTTCTAAGGATTTTTCTAACATCTAATATCAGGGGTGTTTATGGTAAATCACCATTATGTTTAATGACACCTACAAAAAGCGCTGTATTTTAAAATCTGAGAGGGATAGGAGACCAAACTAGAGAAGAATTGGCATACGTGGACACTTCATTTAACTATTCTGGGTTTTCATTCAATTCATAACCCACAATCTTCGTTAACTTCTTGTCTACGCTGCTTTTAGGGTTGCTCAATACGCAATTTTAAGCTCATGAACCAAGTTTAACTTCATAAATACACGCTTTTCAGTATAAGAAATTACCTGATTCATATGTTAGGTTCATGTAGTAGGTGTCAGCATCAAGCGATACTCGGCTCTCATTTCTCAGAAACATAAAGTTGGTTCAAACCAGTTACTTTAAATTTGCCTTTAGTCTCTCTAACGAACGTTTGCTTGGGTGATTTGGAGCCAATGAATAAACACTAATAAGAACAAGTGATTTACACAATTCATAAAAATATTGAGGATATCAAATTAGTATGGGGAAAGTAGTCGTACGCTAATACTATTTGAGAAATATCTTATCGCAAAGTAGGCAACGGATAGAGCAGGCCGAGTTTGATACAGATAGCTTTCAAAAATTATCTAATGGACCCCTTTTTAAACTATCTCTGTTAAGCGTACATCTGTTTGCCGCCTCCGATAAGATCCCCTCGCATCGGGGTAGGTTCTGGTCGAGTATGTTCGAACGCTTCGGATATGTGAAAGCGACTATCAAGTTTCTCAATGATGACTTCCCTTGCTAGGTCAGGTTTTAAACTGGGTGGATGTTCCTCTTGATTTACAGGAGAGCCTGGAGTTGCTTCTTGTTCTTTTGACGTATTGTCTCCCGGCTTAACTAGATTATCTAATATGTATTCATCTACTTGTTCCTTCGCTTTCCCCTTAAAGATATCAATTGCATAGTCTATAAGGTCTTTCTGAGTTTTTGTTCCGCCTGTAAATATTTCAGTAACAACATTCCACATAGGTCCAAAGAACACCTGAGCGGCTCTATATTCGTCTTGCCTTGATATGAGTTCTAGTTCGGCTTCGCTGTATTCTCGTTGAGGTCCCCTTGTATTAGCGCTTATTGTAGGGCCTTTGTCTGGAGGACTGATTTTTGTTGTCTCACCCACTAACCGACATCGATCGGGAGTCTGAATCGGTTGTTCAGTAATGTTTGTTAGAAACAGCTGAGATTTGGTTAGCGATTTTCTGTATTCATTTAGAAATTGAGTCATTACTGCTCACCCACAATTGCTGATAGATAAAGGTCGAGATAAAAATCAGTCTCCTCAGTATCGCTAAAAGGAGAATTACTATCTAACGAATTGCCTATAACTTGAAGCTTCCACATTTCAGTTCTTGGGTCGACATTGTGCAGCGCTGAGCCACGAAATACTTGGTCTTTACCGCCTTTACCGTCGTTTCCAAAAGGTAATACCCTACCTAAATATATACTCCTATCGTCGTCATCAACTGACATAGAAGGCGGTTCAATTTTAACACGCCATGATTTTTTACTACTTCCAACCGAGACTCCTCTCATACGGACATAGTCTAATCCACTAAATAAATCGTCGGGCATTGTGAATTGAATTAGGCCGCTCCCGATAGAGCTTTGTTCCCAACCGCCTGTTTCTGAGCCTGATTTTTTTATAGTGCAGTCATTTTTAATCGAAACACGAATCACGATATCTTGGTCGGAAATTAGCCGCTGTTGTAAAACTAAGACTAATTGACGTGTCCAAGATTTCAACTTATCGAGGCTATCTAATGATGTCGGCGTAATGTTCGGAAAAGACGGTAAGCTTAGTTCATTTTGTTGGTCGAAATTAATCCCATATATCGGAGTGACAGCATCTCTAACAGATAGTAAGCGGTGATATGCACTAGCTAGATCAACATCAAACTGCTCTTTGATTGAATCGAACCTTTTTTTGTAATTTGTAGGGGAGCCATCCATCGCCATCCTACCATTAATGACTTTCTGAGCATCTAGTTCTGTATTGTATTTAGCTTCGATAGTACTTTTGCGAACTTCTTCCAATATTTGTTGGGATTTGTGTAATTCAATCTTCGCTTGAATTGTTTCACTTTCGAATCTTAAATTCTCGTACTCGATAGTATCTGTGCTACCGATATAGTTTTCTAACAACTGCTCAATAAAATCTTTACGCTGAGTTACTCTCTCTAATTCAAATTTGCCAGACTCATAACTAATGGTAAAAAGACCTTTGTTTATCTCTTTTAAAGTTTCGTCATGTATTTTTCTTTGTTTATAAGTAGATAGTACCACTCTAAAAAAATTCTCTTGTATCTCGTAGGCTAATTTACGGCTATCTGTACACCTGTCCAGTAACGAAATTGCTTCGCTAAGGTTCTTCTCGAGTTGTAGTTTTTTGAATTTTACATGTTGACTAAAATCGGCAGCATTGACTGCTTCGAAAGCATTAATGTCAATTGGATCTAATAGTGAGTAACCGTTTTCAGTTTTGAAATCATCTAATTGACCACCGACTGTACTTATTAGTTCAGACCAAGACATTGTCATAATACCTTCCTTATTTACCATAAGACGTGCAATGAGAGTTACGTGCGATAGTGTTTTCTTATTCTTCAGTTGAATGTAACAAGTATGAATATAGGAAACTTTTAAAACCTTATGCAATTTGATCTGTTAAATCAGACACCAAGCACAATAATGTGAAACGATATTTGTAATTTTTTACATCTAAACTAGCTTTTGGAGGGCAACTATATCAATAACTGGATATCTACACGTCAGTGGCTGAGAGGGGCGATATTAACTTGATACATTTTATAATAGCAGTAGCTATCGTTGGTCTTAGCTCCAGTTCATATGCTAATTGCTATAAAGCAGCCAAAAACGACATTGCGTATTGTAGCTATAAACGTTTTGATGTTTGGCTGGCATGTAGACAGAGAGGAGCTATTCTAGCAACAGCAGAACTAGGGCCAGATAGTGGTTCGGAAGATACGTCGAACAGAAACTATTTCCTAGACCAAACGGCAAGTGAGCTTGCGTGTCAACAGTGGTCTGACAGCACATATGCATCGCATCATAAAGGCTATGATGTAGGACACCTTATTGCGATTGACCATTTTGACGATAGCTACGTAGATGCACTGGAAACTAACGTGATGGTAAACATGGTTCCTCAGGCAACTTCATTTAATAGAAATGGAGCTTGGAAAAAAACGGAATCTCTAACGGAATGTTTTCGAGATGAAAAGTCGTATGGCTCACTCACTATTTATGCTGGTGTAATATACGGTAACGACATAAGTAATGATTACTACTCTGTAAGCCACGGCTTACCAAATACTCCTGACTACCTATGGAAGCTAATATTTTTCAATAGAATAAACTCTTACGACCTTTGGGTTATGAGTAACAAGGATGAATCTACAGCAAAAACATTATCTCAATCGAGAAGAACAATAGACTCTCTAATACAAACACTAGAGGGAGAAGGTGAGAGTTACTATAATCCTGTTATTTTCGAACTATTGAAGATACGTGTAAAAAAACCTAAGCAGATTGAACTAAAGAACAACTCACATTGTAGACAAAGAATTGGCTGAGGAAACACCTGATATGGCAACTAAGACTGAACTCATAAGCAAGCTTGAGAATAATACAAGCAACAAATATTTGTACAGCATAATAAAGTTGTCAGCGGTATTCTTTGTTATAGCAATGGTTGCAAGTCACTTTGGGCTAACAACAATGTCTACTGACCTAGGAATGATTTCAGACAATACGTTCATAGCACATATAACATTTATTGGTTTTATTATTCTAGTTAATGAGAGGATTGTTGAAGCCTTCAAACGAACCTTTAGAAGGCGTACTTCATCTGAGTATTTAAATGAACTATCAAGAGCGCAAGATGAACTAGCGGTGAACCCAACAGACGAGGCCTTGAAAGATAGAGTTAGAGTCTGGACTAGTGTAGTCAATGACTATTCAGCAGAAACGGGAAGAATGTGCTTAGTTGCTTCTCTGTTGGTTGGATGTAGCCTCGCGTCCGTCGGTGCGGTGAGAGTACTCGGTGGTCTCGAAGACTCTAGTCAGTTTGCGAGCCCAATACATATAATGCTGTTTGATAGTATCGATGTCGTATTAACTGGTTGGATTATTTCAGGTGGGTCTGAAGGCTGGACAAATTTTCTATATAACGTGAAGTCAATGATTCCTGTTCATGATAAATAAGTACAGTTTGAGCGATGCTAGACACAATTCCACACTACAATCCATCAACGATGTTGGAAGTTCAAGCAATTGATACGGAGTTGTGTGTTCTATGTAAACTATTCCTAGTAGATTGCTATTAAGTTAACCACAACGATAGCTTACAATTTAGAGAGTCGTTTAGATGGATAAGTAGATGAACTTGTCATCTTGATTATACTCTATCACCCCTATACCTTCACAGGCAGAAATCCTGATGTCTATCTCACAAAACGAAAATAACAGCCACTAGTAATCAATTTTGATTTGCCTTTCTTGTGTGGCAGAAGTATTCCGCTTTTCGATTAAACATGCTAAATTATCAGCAATTTAGCATTGTTGCATATTTATAAAGTCCCGCATGAAATTTAAAGCTCTCAAAGCATATAGAGGTGATGCATTTGTAATTACTCACCAAAACTACGCACTTCTTATCGATGGAGGTATGCCTTCCACTTCTGGAGATATCAAACGAGAAGTTGAAGGGCTAGAGATTAGCGCTGTAATCGTGACTCATGTTGATAATGACCACATTGGAGGAATCGCACAATTTCTCAAGTCGACAAAGCATAGCTTAGCAAATACAGATTTCTATATGAATCACCCAGATCTGGCATCCAGATATAGTGGCACCAAGGTTGCGTACCACCACGGAGACAGTTTTAAAAAAATCATTGAAAAACACTCCCGGAGTATGAATCCCTTAGCACAAGGTCAACGCTTTAAGATTCGCGATATCGCAATAGAAGTATTGTCACCTATGGAAGAAGATATCGATGAGCTTCATAAAAATTGGAATGCTAGTAAAATAATCGAAGATGACAAGTTGACATATTCAAAAAGACAGAAAAACAATGGAGATATCATTAATCGTAGTTCTATATCGGTTATATGCAGCCATGAAGAGTTTAAATTACTTCTGTTAGGCGACTCACACCCGGATGTAATTGAAAATTATCTTATAAATGGTGGCTATTCAAAAGATAACCGTCTTGATATAGATCTTGTAAAGCTATCTCACCATGGAAGCAAGCACAATACTACGGAGTCTCTATTAAAAATTTTGAATTGCTCAAGCTTTTATATATCTACGAATGGTGGAGTTTACAACCATCCCGATGATGAAACTTTAGATATGCTTGACCGACGCGCCCAAGAGTTAGGTTTGAATTTTGATATATATTTTAACTATGACATCATAAGAAAGTTGGAAAAGAGAAGTAGTAAAAAATTTAGCAATTTGAATTTTATATTGAAACAAGAGATTTCGAAAACATGTTTGAAATAGACGTCCATTCAAATGTTTTATCTTCTAATATATTTATAGATGAAGAATTCGTAGGAAGTGGTGTTCCATTCTTACATGAAGGTAAGAACTACATTATAACTAGTGGGCATGTTGTTTACGGAGTAGATTTTGATCGAAATCTAGATAAAGAAACAATCATAGAAGTGGTTATAGATAATAAAACTTTCGTTGTGATGGATGTAATCGGTGATATAAAAACTTCAAAAGAATGTGAGGTTTCGATACTAGTTCTTGAAAGTAAGTCAATAGAAGATATTAACCTAATCGACATCAAATTTTGCGATAGGATTTCCAATGAGTTACTCATAGAAAACTGCCGCCTCGTGGTTAAGCCTATTCAGGATGATCAAGAATCAGTTATTGTTCACAAGTTAAACGATAAGCCGCTCAATGACTATGGTTATTATATTCGGGTAGAAAAGGACACTTTTCATGATATCAAAAATGGTGACGTAGGGGCCTCAGCTTACGCTGGCGTATCTGGTTCTGGGCTTTTTTATTGTGCTAAAGATAAACTTTATCTTGCAGGTATAATAGATTCGATTCCAAACGTTAGCCTCTCTGACGGACTAGTCCAAATTACAAACACGAAGCACCTCCATAGATTTTTAAATGATGTAGAAGTGACGTCTTGTTTAGAGTTAAGTCAAGACACTAATGCCCTAAAGGAAATACTTGATAAGTGTACAAATCAAGTAAACGATGCCACTATAGATAGTTGGATTGCATCAAACTCTAACGAGAGGGAAGTTAAGCAATTAAATAAAAAAACAAGCTATTTGTTTCCCGAAGATTTTGTAGACAACGAGCGCAGGAAAATTGTCTGGAATTATCTTAGTGGTAATTTATTAAAGGAATACTGGTCGATAGCTAGATTAGATTTGAGTAGTGCCTATCAATGCGCTTATAAGGTTGCTTCAAACGACTCTATGATTGAATATTTTAATACTCGAAAAGAAGCATCAGAAAAATATAAAAACATTTGTAATAGACATAAATCAACGATGTCATCCACATTGGTTAAAAAAGGTGCGTCTGTTGTCGAATCAAATTTAGTAAGTAATAGAGATATTGCTCAATGGCTGCTTATATGTGATTTAGCATTTATCGATGAGGCAAACAACTAAATGGATCAAATAGATAAACAAATAGTTCAACTCTCAGAAAGAAGCACGATATTATCTAGCGCTAACTCATTTGAAATACAGATATATTTACTACTCATTATCATTTACGAGTGTACTGAAAAACAAGCTAACGCTCCGTATAATAAACTGTCGTTTGTATTCTCTGCTTATATCAACGATCTTCCTAGTGATTTTGGACACAAAACAAAAGACTTAATACCAAGTTGGCCGATATATGACCTAAAAAAGCACATCATTTACGGTGATGCAAATAAATTATGGGAAGTCAAAGTTAATAAAGGAAAAGTGCTGATTAGCAAGACAAAATTTACAAATGAGATGTACGTTAATATTGTCGAAAATAAAATATTCAACGATGCTGTGAGCAAAATCAGAAATTTATGCAAAACACCAGTATCAAAAATAGATAGGCAACGGTTAGTTTAGATGATTAAGATTAAAAACGTTAGTTGTGAGATAAGAACAAAAAACAGCCTTGAAAAATATGGGTTCAGTCATGATTTTGACGATAACCTTAATGTGATTCTAGGGGATAATTCAAGTGGTAAAAGTACGATTTTATCATGCATTTATTATTGTCTTGGTATGGAGCAGTTATTAGGTGGAAATAAATCCGATATACTAGATAAGTGCCTCTGGAAACAGTTTGATATCCTAGAGAATACATACTATGTCTCTGAGTCTTACGCTTTTCTAACAATTCAAAACTCTCTTGGTAATATTGCAAAAATTCGACGTAGAATTAGCCGAACTCCGGGGCAAAAGAATAATACATTGCTAGTCGATACTGGTGAAAGAAAATCCACTCTGTTTATCCACTCTACTGGAGATCATGAGAGTCATGATGGCTTCTATAACTGGTTAAAACAGTTTATGGATATTAATTTACCTTATCTCGAAGACGATGAGGGAAATACAGTTAAGTCTATCTACTTACAGAATGTTATGTCTACATGCCTTATAGAACAAACTAGAGGGTGGTCAGATTTCCTTGCACAATCACCATTTTTTGGCATTAGAGACGTAAAGACTAAAGTAGTTGAACATTCTTTGGGTCTGGAAAGTCTAACAAGTGATATACAAAAGAGCTTGCTTGAAGCACAACAATCAGAACTGAAACTTTCGTGGAAAAACGAATATAACCAATGTTCCAAACGACTATTTGAACATAACATATTAATTGATGGGTTAACTGACAAACATAAGCCTATACTCAGCAAAAATATTGCTGCTAAGTTATTCATTAAGATTGAAGAGGGGATTCTACCTTTTCTTGATTACAAAACCCACTTAGAATCCGAGTATGAATTGGCTAGGAAGCTTGCATTAGAAACTAATGACATAAAGACAGACGAACAAAGTAAGTTTTTAACAGTTGTTAGAAATCTTAACAAGCAAATTAGAACAATTGAGCACAAAATTATCTCTGAGAAATATAATAGAGATAGCTATAAGAAAATCATAAATAAATTGGATAAGGATTTAGAAAATGTTTCGGGCATTAAAAAGGTTGGCCGTTTCAATGATTTTCAACGTATCAATAGTTGCCCAGTTTGTGACTCAAATCTAGATAATCCAGAAGATATATGTAAGGAAAGGGTAGATATAGACAAATCCCTCTCGTTTATGAAAACTGAGAAGAGCTTATATTCTACACAACTAAAAAATGTTGATGAATTAATCGAAAAGCTAGAAGCATCTCTTGGTTACTACCAGCAAAACTTAGAAGAGCAAAAAGAGCAACTACGGTTAATCACGGACGACATAAACACTACTAGCGAAATAAAGCGCTCACAAATTTATAAGGAAATTCATCTAAAACAGAAGGTTACTGAGTTTAAAAAGATTCAATCTGAATTTGATGCTTTCATTCGTAAGATGATGGATATCAATACTAATCTTTTAGCAAACAAAAAACTCTTAGATGATTTGAAGAGTGTTGAGCATAGAGACGAAGTCAAGATTAGAGAGTTTGAATCTCGTTTCAAATCCCTTCTTAGTATATTTGAGTATAAAAGCAATAAAATAAATTACGTTAAAATAAGAGATAATTATCCAGCAAAGCTATTTCCATTTATAGCAATGTTTGACAATGAAACCACGACTTATAACACTCAGCCGATACGATTAAGTTCTTCAGCGAGCGACTTTATAAGGTCAGAATGGGCCTACTACTTATCGTTATCTACTTGTTCTGTTAATCATCCCGGATTTGTATTATTTGACGAACCGGGTCAACATGCAATGAAAATGACTAGTATGAAGAAACTGTTGAATACGGCTGCTCATCATGGAAAACAAACAATCTTTGCTATTTCTAAAAATTTATCAAATGATAACGCTGAACTCGTTGATGAAGGTGTGGATGTACGTGTACTGGGTGATTTGTTCGGTCATATTGAATCTCAGAAGATAAAGATCATTGATATCGACGAGAAGAACGAAAGCAAATGTATTCGTAAGCTAGATTAATCTTAATTATACAATTTATCTATTTTGTTCATAGGCATCTTTACAATCATGACAGATGCCTAGTATTTGAAAATGACAATATTGAGAGGAACTCAAGATGCCAAAGGTCGTGTTAGATACCAATATTCTTCGCGAAAATAGTATCGACAAAAGTGATATGGTGATACTCGCTCGCTTATCCAGAGAAAGCGTTGTAGATGTATACATACCTAATATTGTAAAAAGAGAATACCTTAGCCAACAATTTATTGATCTCTCAGATCATTGTCAAAAGATCTCTAGCTCATTGCAGGCTATTCGGAAAAAGACGAATAGTTCACATCCAAATCATCAATACCTCGAAGAAATGAATATTCAGTTACAACAATTTAAAGATGGGCTAGAGGCACCGATTAAATCCAATTTTGATGATTGGATGAAGGTAAACTGTATTAAAGAAGTGCCTTTTAACCCAGAAGATATAGTTTCGATTATCGATGATTACTTTTCAGGTGGTGGTGTTTTTAAGAAAGTGAAACACCGTGATGATTTTCCTGACGCTATGATATCAAAGGGGATTCTTTCACTAGCCGAAAATGAGCCCGTAACAGTTCTTTGTAAAGATGGAAACTTTCACGACAAACTCACTAAATACGACAATATCAGCGTGTTCAGAACATTACGCGAGTTTCTAGATAGTCCGCAAGTATCAGTGATTCTGAGTGAGCTGAATCAAAAATCAGAAAAAATTGAATTGGTTAAGGGAGTCCTCGCGTCAGCCGAGTCACAAAAAGTATTGATAAAGTATATTAGTTCTGAAGGGGTAGGTATTGAAGATGTCTATCTTACTGGCGATAACCTTTCCGGTACAGATAATCTCCTTCTAGAAAGCTCTTATAATTCAGATATACAACATATAGACGTTTCTTCAATCAATAATGTGAATCTTGGTGAGATTAGATATATTAACGATGATATGTATAGTATTGATATTCAATTTGGAGCCAATGCCCTTGTTAATTATGCAGCATATTACGGAGACTATGTCGCTCTAGATGAGATGAGTCAGGAACACGTTGATATAGATAGCATGAATGGTGATGGTTATTGTGAATGCTCGGAACTAAGAGCGGTCAACTTCTCTGGTGCTATTGAGATTTACTTAAACACTCATTTAACCCCAGATGATCTAGCTGTTCACATGCAATACTTTAGCGCTAACAACACTAATGTGTCCGGGGTCATTGAAGTGATCAGTGGAGCCATATTGGAATAAAGCACAGCGTGGATTTAATCTGACATGCGAATTCAAGATATATAACGTTTATCACTTTTTCTTTAAGTTACTTTGTAACATATAAAATCGCCTAGAATCGATTAATCTAGACAAAGTGAATAGTAGATATCGCTTAAGCTAACTTCAGCACACGTACTTTTGATACTAGACCAAAAGTGGAAGTTAGGTGTTTATCAGAAAACGCTGCTGGCATCTCAGGCCCAATATCGCCGCAAACATACCAGTTTGCACCAGACTTATGTGAGTGCGCTTTCATCCATCGTAATGGGCCCTTATTTGTTAGACGTATATTCACGGGTAAATCTTGAGCCAACAATCTTGAGAGTTATTGCGCCAATATTTCTAAGCAAGTGCAACCTTCGTATCGTTATTTATATACTGGTGCGAATAGAAAAGACTAAAGGTGTCAAAGTACAAAATTTTCATCATTATTTTGTCGCACATAAAAGGACTTATTACGTTTGAGATCTAACTCGCATTCTAAATGAAAGTTTGAGGAACGAACAGAAGCAACATTAGCTAGGGTATTGCTGCCACAATTTCTGAAAAATACTCAGATAAGCCAATTCTAAACTGACGTGTTGAGTTGGCCGCATTTTTGTAAACTCGACCTTTTGAATCTAATTCCATCACACTGCAGTTAGCCCAGTGCCTAGAGCTTTTATTGAAGTTTAGTTGGCCTAATAAGTTTCCAGCAACTTTTAGGTCCTCTTTGGAAGAACGATTAGACACTAGGTAGTGTATAGTTAACCCCAAAGCTTGCCAAACCTGCGGAGACAACTGATAACCAGAGCGATGATTAGTAAAAGCCTCCCTCTGTGGTTTGAGCCACTCCCTCATAAAGGCGATAATTAGTTCGATATAACCCTCAGAAAGTACGGAAGAAATACTTTTACCTGAAGGAAGAGTTACGTCCTTTGACATCTTTCCATATTCTTGTGTCCCAACACCAGCCACAGCACCGACTATCAACTTAAATAGAATATACGGTGTTGTGATGTAACGCTCTGATACTTTTACATGCTTTGCGTCAAATTTAACACCACCATACGACTCGAGTTCCGTTTCTACAATAAACTTCTCAATAAATGGTTTTAGTGGGTAATTTTTATCAGATATAAAGCCTTTGCCATCAACTAGGTGAGGCAGGCTAATCGAAGTATCGAAAGTATGGAGCTGTTTAAATAGTTCAATAATATCGTCACTGCTCAAGCCTCGCTGTTCATCGAAAATCACTCGAACTTCAACATTCTCAACAGCTAGGCGCTGTCTAAGCTCGCTCTTTGAGTTAGCCTCTTTGACACTAAGCCTTGAACTAAATAGAAACGTTTTAAGTCCCAGAGCCTTACATATAGCAACTAGCCCCAAGATGTTACCCACAATAAAAGTATCCGTAGGGTCGTATTTTAGTAGTGAGGTGCGGCTCAAAGATTCGGTAAAGCTAGGTTTGCCCAAAACTGCAAATGTTAGCGTCAACGGGGCGCTAATCGAATGATTGAATATTGAATTCTCTAAGCTTGTTTGGATTGCTTGAACCTTATCAACATTTGTTGCATTAACCGCAGCATCAGCAACCCAACTGAGTTCAGGCAGAAGCTTACCGACCGAGAAATAGGCACCAATTTCCACCATTGGCATTGATGTAATCAGAGTTTTTAAAGTTCGCTTTTCCGATGAAAGTAATACACCACTGATTTTGTTTTCTAAAAGTTTCAAGTCTTTTCATCCATTTACCTAACTATAGCAGTCTAGAACAAATTTTAAAGTTGATCAGACGTGCATGTCGGATCAATAATGAGGGAAAGGGTTGTAAAAAATTCAGTTTTAAAATGCCCGTTTTTTTAGCCGCACTATAGAGAATTGCCACATGACAAATAAAGATACTGACAGCTTAAGAGAAATTTCGGATGAAGATTTAGAAACATCCATTGTCGATAGCTTGGTTGAAAGATATGAAGATAAAGAAAGTAATAGTTATCTAGCAAGCTCTCAACAACTGGTAAAAACGGCAACCACAGTACTCTCACAAAAACAAGTTGATGATGTTTTTAAATCCAAGGCACGGTACTACTCGGGAGTTAGAGCAGTCCAAACAACTTTGAAGCACCTAGTTATATACGTTTCTCCTCAACTCGCTCGCGATATGCTGAAGTTCTCTCAAAGAGGTGCGATAAATACGAAAAACAAAAACCGTAAGCTGAGTAAAGCTAAGGTTAAGAAGTACGCTGAGGATATGAAGAATGGTCAATGGTGCTTAACTGGGGAGCCCATCATCATTTCAAGTGACGGAGAAATACTAAATGGCCACCACCGCCTGGAAGCATCACACGAAGCTGGAGTAGGGTTTATTGCGCCTATAACCTATGGTGTAACAGACGAATTATCCTTTGCCCATATTGACGTTGGTAACATGCGCTCAAGATCGCAGGTTCTCGAAATGGCAGGGGTGAAGGTGAACGCCAACGTGTTGTCTCGTGTAGCTATGTTGTCGAAAGCATTCGAAATAACTAGTAACCCTTATGCATTCAGAGGGACTCAGGGAACCTCTTTTCAGCCAGCGGAAATATTGGCTTACGTTGAAGAAAATGAAGAACTTGCCTTGTCTGTGGACTTCGTAGCGAAAGTCGTTAAACGGCATAGACTAGAAAGCCAAGCATCGGAAGCAATATACGCGTTTGCTCATTGTTTGATAAAGCAAAAGCTTAAAGATGTATCTAATATAAATACGTTACCTCTGTCCCCGGAAGAATATCTAACCCGAATCATTTCATCGCTAGGTCTAGAATCAGAAGACGATATAGAATTCCAAGTCAGAAATTATCTTCAGTCTCTGGTCACCGAGTCCAGTTCATACTCATTACTCTGCAAGTTGTCTGCGATATTCAAAGGGTGGAACATGCATCTGGGAATTCCAGTGGTAGGAAATAAAGTAAGTGTCCGCCGAGTAGCTCGCTTTAAAAAAGACGAAGATGGGAACAAAATTCCATTGCCATCCGCGGGTAATATTAATGAGGCATTTACAGTCCCTTGTTTAAAAAAAGGAGTGACTCCAAAGAGAATTTTACAGCAAGCTAATATGAAGAATTCGAGTAAATCATATCGATAGCCAATCGGTATGTGTTCTTTCTCAACCACTTTATCTTGCCGCAAGAACTTCACTGGAGGCACATCCTAACTATATATCTAAGTGCTTGGTAATAGTGCACAAGCGTTGATTGAAGGCGAATATGAGCATTACTAGCTTTGTCATTCGCCTCATCTGAAGTTCCTCTTCCTTTGAGCCAATTCGCGAATTAGCTCATCTGCAAGCAAGTCTTCAACTTTTATGGCAGTCGAATTGTCAACATATTGAATGATATCCATGACAGCCAAAATATTGCGTTCATACAGTTTTTGGTAGCTTTTTAGTTCGCTCGCAAGACGATCTGCTTTACTTCTATAAGCTGCGCCAGTTCTCCCCTTAACCAACATTGCTTTCTCTTCAACAGTCAATTCTCGCTTACCATCTTGATGGTTATTATGCTGGCGAAGTTTATACTCATTGATGATGTCCCTACGGGAAGTCAGTGTGCTGATTCCACCCTTGATGATGCCTTTAGCCTTAAGACGTGCGTGGAGTGTAGATGGCTGAATAGGTGACTTCTCAAGCCCCTCACTAACCATGGCTTGCAGTTCTGCCTTGATATAGGCAGTAAGCTCTACCCCTTGAATTACTTTGTCATCTGCATTGCGACTGCGTGGTGTCTTAGCCATCAGTAATTTCCTTTTGTTCAGAATCTCTCTCTATGCGTTTCTGTTCAATAAAAAAAAGATCAGCAAGGGTATGCGGAGTCTTACCAACTAACATTTGTTCGTTAATTCTCGTCATAATTGAGCCTATCGGGTTGTCTGGGTTGTCCGACAGGAGATCTACCAGTTTCTTGGCTCTTTGGGCCATAATGGCATCAACTTCGAGCAGCTCTAGTACAAGAAGTGCTTCTTCTTGCTCATCTAGGGCCAAATTATAGTTAGAATCATATTCAACTAGTTTTCTAAGTACAATAATTTCATCTTGCTTGACCGCTAGGCGTCGTGACACTTCCTTAGCTTCGCCTAAGCGACCTGTAAGAGTGAAGTAGCCACATGGAAGGCCCGACTGACATTTCATTGCATGAGGGCAACCCCAGCGTGCTACATCACGTGTACAACCACCAAACGGAAGAGGGTGAAGCTTGGCATGTCGCTGCAACAATTCTTCTGCTTTTTCCATCAAGCCTTTCTGAACGAGTTTTTCGTACGCGACTTTAA
This sequence comes from Vibrio owensii, assembly GCF_002021755.1. NCBI lineage: Bacteria > Pseudomonadati > Pseudomonadota > Gammaproteobacteria > Vibrionales > Vibrionaceae > Vibrio > Vibrio owensii. Next base: position 61,856 of record NZ_CP019959.1, on the reverse strand, counting down.
GCTCAGGGAGGAACGCATCAGACATTGCACCTGCCATGTAATCAGCTACTTCAGCGCTTGTTTCACCAAAGGTTTGCATATTCTGCTTAAGGTTGTGCTCCAAGCTTAGCTTAGGGTTTAGTGCAATTGAAGTCGACGCTTTAACGTTGGCGACACCTGTGTTTTTGGTTGGTCGAACTGATTTGGCAAGAGCTGCCATTCGGCGACTAACCTCTGACTTCGGCGTTTCCTTGACTGCCGGAATAGTAAGCTTTGGTTGAAGTGGGGGGGGACCTTCAGGATCAATGAGGGATAGCTGATCATCACCTGAAAAAAACTTATTATTCTGATTGTAAGTCTTCTCAAGCATTGTTACTGCCAAAGAAGCTGTTTTATAGGACTGTGATTCAGCTTGATGCTGGTAATGCTTGTTCTGAGTAATGTCTACACGCCCCATCAAAACTGCTTGAATGTGGTCAGTCACTCCAGCGATCGCCAAAAACGTGTTTATATTATGCCTTGGTACGTGCTTTTTCAGCCTGATACGAGACCCGTCATCTTCGAATAGCTCGAAGTAATCGAAGATAGATTTACGCTTATTCGAGCCGCCTAACCAAGCATCAATGGAGCTCTCATCTAGAGGCACTATATTTTGTAACGACACAAAATCCGAGACAATGCTAAACGCTCCTTCCGGTATGATGAACATCAACTTTTCATACTCAAAATGCTCCCAGTCGCCACTGTCTTTTAACGACAATATACACTGATGTCCCTTATTGAAGTTTTTAGATTTGGCATAGCGTTGATAGACATAATCATTCAACTGTTGTTTTGAAAAATAATATTTTTTTAACTGCTTATGGACAGGAACAACGATAGGCTTGTGACCTGAGAATTTAAGCATTGATGTACATATGGACCTATGTAGAACATTTCGGCCACCTCCAGTGCCTGTAAACATGATGCCATCAAGCTCCCGACATTCTACTAACTCATTAGGAAGTTCATAAATCTTACTAGGTAAGAAGTTGGTGAAATTAACATCTCTAAAGTTTTTGAGCGTCTCACGGAATCCAGCAGTCAGTTCTTCCACCTGTTTGTATATCTTCTCAACAACAGAGTAGGAGGAGGGAGCTAGCCAATGAACTCGCCAACCAGCTTTTTTTGCACCAAGATACTCGATACCAAGCTTGTAAGTAGGCCAACCTTGGTCAATGGCGTGCTGGCGTTTCACATCATCTGTAATCTCTCTTTTTATCAACGAATCCATGTTCAGCGACATGATTTCTTGAAATCGAAAACCACAGACGATACAAAGAAGTAACATGTTATAAAAGATACGTTGATAGTTGTTCTCAGCCAAAACCATTAATTCAATAACAGCCATGAATGCACGAATAGAGATCAAACTACTATCGTTAGTCTCGTCAGGACTTAATTGATTGGCCTTCCTTTTCGCTTTTGTTTCAACAGATGTGTTGCGATATTCGTACTTATTTTCAACTTCGATATTAACGGTGAACAAGTCGTATTGACGAAGTCGCTTAATGATATTAACGGCAACATCACAATAGTCACTTACATTGGAAGGACTGCTCGAATTCACTTTGTGACGGTCCATAGCAGCATGGATAATATCAGCGGTAAGATGCATGGGGTGGGTCAGGTGTGTTGTTGTAACCATTTCCCAATACCAACGTTTCATTACTTGCAATGGTTTATCAAGTGTTGAGCCTGATGGTAATCCGCTAGATGTACAGACCAAATGCATGTGATAAGCACGCATAAAGTCTTGAAAATCCTTTGAGATTTCCATTTTATTTAAACCTTTAACGCGACTTGATACTTCATCCCACTTAAATCCGTGATCTTTAGTTTCTTTTAGCCACGCAACTCCTTTCTCTCCGAAATGCCAAGACCCAGCGTTCCAATCCAATTGTCCAACTGCATTGTATACTGCAAGGCGCTCCTCGAATTTGGCCTTAAATTTCTCCACATATGCATCAAGGTTCCTTGCTTGCTTACTTTTAAGGATAGTTACCTCAGAGTCCATTTATACAACCTCATCCTTTGCATTTATCAGTTGAATTCGAGTCAACACTTGAAGGACATGGTCTTTCCTACGAACTATTTCAGTCATTAACGGGTGGTGCACTAGACCCGCATCATCAGCAACGTCCCGAATTTCATCTATCTCATCAAAGAATGAATCGAGTACTTTCCGATGGAAACCATCAGTAAAAGGCATAAAGTACGGACACCCGTAACAACCACGACCTTGAGAGAAAGGGCAGATATTTTCTTCGTAATTGCAACCACCAATATGATGGTGTAGCTTTCCACCAATCGAGGCAGCAACGCGTCTACCTTTCCAATCTCTACTGTGGATTAAGTTTCCAGTAAACATCAAAGCCATCATGTTTTTAAAAATGGGATTGCGGCCTAGAGCCTGTTCTCGAATATCGGACGTTTCTGGAGTAGCCGCAATGTATTTGTCGGCAACGTTATAGTTTGAGTGACCTAAGATGTAAGCAATCTCTGGGGCACTCGCCCCATTCATTGCCAAAGAGTGACCTACGTTATGGCGGAACAGACTCGCGGGGTATATCGGTAGGAGGTAACCGCCATTTTTTACTGCATCTTGAATATCCTTGGTAGAGAACTTGAGAAGCATGTTCTTAATCGATTTATCTACCATCTTGATTGATGATGCTTGAGGTTGGAACAAAGCATCATTATCTCCAACACCACTTAGAAACTTATACAGAGTGACTAGTTTCCCAAGCTCTTCTGGAATGGCAACACGAACACGGTCAATAGTTAGTTTTGTTTTCTTGGCATAAGGTACTAGTAGCGAATAGCGCATCCCATGGGCATTTTCGGTATCCACAACATAATCACCGCCAGCCATTTTACCGATTTGTACAGGACGTGCCCCAGTGTAGTAGACTATGCCAGTAATAATGCAGTCCTTTAAAACATCTAGGTTGACGACTTTCTTTACCTTCTCTAAGTGCGTAGCCTTAGCTTCTTTACCATTTAGCTTCGGGCATAGATTTGATGACCATAGCTGTAGCCCATTCTCAATCATTAGGCATACTTCATCAGGGATAACAAGGTCGAGATTCTGATAACGTCCCCAGTGATTATTGCGAGGGCGGGGCACTTCCAGCAGCAAATCTTCAAGGTCAACTTTGTCTCCAGTTCTTTTAAAGAAGTTACCTCGCTCCAGTTTGCGTAAGGCATAGAGCGTGTAATAGAACTGATGATTGTCAGTGTGCTTTCGGTCAATCTTAGCGACTAGTTGATGTAGTATCGCGATTAGACTCTCTCTACTGACGTTTTCAATTTGGGAGAAGGTCAAAGCAACAAACGATGCGAATCTATCTGCAACGCTTGCCGAGTTCTCTTTGATATACTCAATAGTTAGATACTTTATGAGCGTGATTGTTTCTGGCAACAAATTGCGAAAATGCCTTCCGCTACTGAAGAGAATAGCTTTATTCTGACCAGAGAATCGGTACCTCCAATCACTAGAAGTTAGACTCAGAAACTGGTCATCAAACTCAGTGGCATTCAAGAGGAGCAGCCTTAGCGGAAGCTTCTTGATATCGGCAATCCATTGAAGCTGCTTAGAAGTGAAGAAGGAGGATGTCTGTTTCGATGTAAGTCGCTCTTGCACGGATTCATTAGTTAAATAAGTCATAAAGAAATTCTTCATCATATTTATTGTTTTCTGAATGGTTGTTAATCGATTTCACTTCGTTTTTCACAACAGAGCTTTCTGGTATGACAGCCTGCCAATCAGAGCGCCTTATTCGCCTCTTATTACTCTCATTACTTACCAGCTCAATGAAGCGTGAGGCATATTTAAGAGGAACCTTACTCTTCACTGACCAACCACCCAAAGAACGAAGCTTTTCTACTGCAGCATCCAGCTCACCATTCATCCTAGCTCGAATACCATAATCACGAGCGCTCGTTAAACTCTCTTCAAGAACTTCGTTGTAGATAAACTTCAGAGTGATATATGCCCATGTGTGTCGACCGACGTGAGGAGTTAACTTCACCATGCAATCGATATTCTCTTTACCTCCCTTGCGATAGTCGGGGTAAAGGGCAATAAAAGCAGGGTCTATAATGTCGCGGTAGATAGATCGTATTCCATCGTAAGATATAGGGTCTAAGTTGCCTCTATCTTTGATGAACATAATTCTATGATCATCAATATCTTTCTTTTCAAACAAAGGAGCACGGTATTGCTTCATATAAATCGTCAATATGATGAAGTCGTCATCAGTTAACTCAATCTGTCGATAAGAGTGTACTGTCTTGATAGAAGGCGGGATTCTCCTTGGATCTACAATATCATCTGGTAGGTTCTGTATAATTAGGATGAATCGAGTATTACCACGAGCATCTGGTAAGGTCTCTCCAACGGAGTCTAGTGAAATCAATAGTAATTCACCGACACGAATACCGTAGTTGTACATTAGTCTGTGCATAAGGTAATTCCGAAATTGAAGAAATGCCCGCGTAAACGGGTTCTGTGGGTTAAGCACTTTTTGGATATACTCTCCAGTTTCCTCATCAAAAAAAGCCGGGATGGATGGAATTAACATATTGTTCAGTTCGATATTCTGTTGCTCCGTAACACTCTTGTATCTATTTGCAGGTTCGCTTTTTGATATCTCTATACTATTGAATCTCTTCACTATTTGAGCAAGATCTTCTCGATTTGCTGTATTGATCTCGTGGGCTTCTACTGGAGACATATTTTGGTATCTCAAGTTCATATATCGAAAGTTAAGATATCGAAAAAAATTGCCTACATGCCTTATGTGACTGCTGTAGGTGACCTTATTTGCTTTAGTAAGGTGTGGGACCTCAAACGTAATCGTGTCTTGATTATCATTAAGCTGTTGCTCAGCAAGTAAGTAATTGAAAAAACCATCAAAGTCATGGATAAAAGTCGAGATGTTGTAATTGCTCTGATAGAAGTCGTAATCGAAGGTGCGCTTGTATTTTTTGAAGTAATAAACGTAGAAAAACCGCAACGAAACAAGGGTATTTTTCTGAGTACCAAAACTTTTCTTGCTAAGCTCGTTTCTTGCGTAGATAGACACGAACATTGATGGCAGAGTCGTCACCTTATCGACCATTACATACGATAGCTGTCTGTTTCGTGAGATATGTAAATTTGAGTAGGTCATAAAAATTGCGGATACCCTAAAAATGTAGTTTTAGATATTGTTTATGTGAACACTAGCTCAACCTCGTTACTCATGAAAAATATAGAAAGATAACTTTAGCCAGAGATTCTATGGTTATATAAACCGCAAATAGCCAATTTGGCAAATATGACACTATTAAATCACCGATATCTAGATGTATATGTGGCATTATAGCAATGGTATGTGACAGCGTAATAAATTAATGTACTCAGTTACGTTGATTTTTTTAACTCAAATAACGTATATGTCTAAATAAAATATGATTAATAGTTTTTGATCGTTATTTTGGATATTTTTGCTGTTCAATCAGGCAAGCGTCAAAAAGTAGATCGTATGAATCATAGTGGTGGGATAGCTCTGGTAGATACAGCAAGTTTTAAACGCTACCAAATTCGTTCGCTGTATGTTGGCTTTTATCATCTTCCAATAAGCTACAGATAAGGCAATAGATATCTCGGATGGCTCAGTATTTACAGGTTGTTTGTTTACAAAAAGTAACGCTAAAAAGCTGGGGTGATATGAACGCGCAGAAAAAGAGAGGTAACGGAGGAGCGCTTAGAGAGGATGTTTGCCGCATCATGATAATGCCAAAATATTGTTGTAAAAGAATGCTCAGCATTCGCAATACAACAATATTTATGGATATTAGCTATTTTATGGTAAATCAGAATACTGTTAAATTCTCGAACTATGAACTTAAGAAAAAGACATAACGATTACTTATGAAGTTATCGTAAACTCATCACTATAAATTGGCAGGCACTTAATGTGGTAGGTAAGTCCTTGATTTGGCGTAACTCATGAACCTAATAAGAACCCCAACATATTTAACATAACACATATAATGCGCACTGTAATAATGATTCTGACGGACTCGAAATCACCATAGCCAAACCTCCACAAGCCATTGAAATTCCTGTTAATCCAAGCCCGTTATACTTTTTTGCTATGCCTTCCCATACTGCTTTTATCTGTGGGTTCTCGTTGCGACCAGCGTGACAACTAACAGCTCTGTTTCTGTTTTGTGTTTCACTAAATCTAATTTACCAATTGTTCTAGTTCTTCGTTATTTGTTGTTATGCTGACCTTGCACTAGTTTGTTTTGCCAACTTATTCTCTATCTGTTCTTTTGGTAGTTATTGGTTTTCATCGGTGATGTTTGAAGACGCACTTTAATTTTCACGTCCTATGTTGTGTCACTCACGTCAGTAAAAAATTTCAAGATTCTGGAAACACTTTGGGAATCCATCGCCTTAGAAACATGCTTTCAAGATTAGATAAGTAGCTCCGTCATAATTTTAAAACTTGGCGGCAGTTCTTCTAACATTGCTTACTTCTTTAAGTGACATTGTCACTAAGGGGTTGGTCATTTTTTAAAAACCAACGAACTCGGATTTATCATTGTGGGTTTCTCTTTTTGAGGCAATAAAAAAGCGACCAAACGTGGTCGCCTTAAATATATATGTGACGTCGTAACTCTTTTACATCAAAAGAGTCATCTTTCCAGGGGCGCTCATTCTAATGGATGATAACGCTTCTCCAGATATTTGAACGTTAGCAAACCAAAATGGTTTGTGCTTTTCCGCAAACACTTCACTTCTTGATAAGTTATCGTAGATTGCATATGCCCTAGCCTGTGCCAAAGCTGCACCATAAATGCTGCGTTCTAAGACAGGTTTATTTTCTATGTCCTCTAGAATCGCGACTTTAATGTGTTCTACATTTTTCGGCCAGTTGAAGCTTTCCACAAGTCGTTTCGTCACCAGCGCTTCCATATCGACAATGACTTTAGGCAAGAACGCTGAATTGGGTCGGACATCAGCACACGCGTAGTACTCATCTTTCCTGTTAGTCTTTCTGTAATTCAGCATGACTTCAATGAGTGCATCTTCAAACGTGTCGGTGAAATGATTAATGAGCACGATACTGCCGAGACTTCGAAGCGTTCCGATTAAAACTCCGCAATCGGGGTCAGGAACATCAGTTTCATTCAATCGCATCTCGGTGATGTTAGCGGTTAAAACCAATTGTTGCCAAAACTTCGGAGTAAGAACCTTAGTATTATTGTCTGACCATCTCATCATTGGACGCGCCATTAAAACTGGGAATAACTTGCGGCAATTCTCAACTCCTATGCGACCGATCGCAATTCGAACATCTGAGTTGTTCTTTGCCGCGCTGCCTCGTTCACGTAGCCTCGAGTTTTCAATGAGATCAGCGATTGCTGAACTTAACTGATGACTGCTGTTGGCTAAATCAGTCAGTTTTTGCAGGCTCAGAGATGGCGTATAGGCAAATGATGCGAATTGTTCGAATGTTTGTAGATTGCTAGATAACTTATTAATAGGTAGAGCTTCTAGCTTTTTCACTAACATTCGCTCGGCAACTTTAGATACGTCATTGATCACTGTTTGCAGTGTTTTCTGTCTATCTTCAACAACCTGCCGCTTTTCTTTTACTCTCTCTTGTTCACACATGAGAAGTATTCTTTGGTTACGTGTAACTCGGTCTTCCTCACTGAAGATGACGTCATCGCAATAGCGTCCTTGTAAACTGAGAAGTTTGTCCACCTGTGACTGGTCCACTTGGTGGTTCATGCTTGCTAGCCATTTTGCATGCCTAAGCTCTACTTCTTGTGATACTTTGGCCGCGATGTCCATTGCTTCTTGTGTGTAATTTTTTTGTGTGAGCAACAAACTAATATTCCTAACGTTGTTTATTTTCCTGTCGGCAAGTTTATATATAAAGCCACATGCAGTAAACGAAATGTGATATTAATTCCAGTTATAAATAATTCGAACTTATCGAAATGTAATTAGTAAATACTAATTCCCCGTTGTTATGTGTAGTCGTATGTACTTTTCAGAGAATTTATAGCGATAACGTTTTCCAATTTTCACATTTGACTTAGCGAACTGGCATACGCGTTTATCGCCACTTCCGTTTACTTTTTTGATCTTGGCGCTCTTGCCTTTGTGCTCCATTTCAATCATCAAGTCACAATAACCGTAGTAACCATCAAACTTTCTGTTGGCTTTCTTTTGAAGTTCTATTTTGATTTTGCTCGCTACGGGATTGGTCTGTGAGTCGTCAGCTTTAGCAACAGAGTTACTAAATAACACAAGCAAAAACGTGACAGTGTATCGCATAGAGTCCCCCTTTTTTGTTCGTCAAAACTAAAACTCTAACTCACTGACTTAGTTACTATAAAAACGGGGCGCAATTAATGCGCCCCGTTTAACATGAACAAGTAACTGATAGTATGCTTAAGCTCGTTTTTTGCCTTTAGTCGACTTAAAACCTTGGTGAGGGAATACGTTTCTAATACGCTGTTGGACTTTCTTAGGGACCTCTTTAGAGAAAGTTAGACGCATACCAGTACGTTGATTGTAGACTTTCATCTCACCATCAAAGGGGTCATGCTCAGCGATGTCTTGCAGGTTGTGTTTAAAAGAAGGTGGAATATGACCTTTCACGTTAGATATGTGCCCTTTCTCGAATTTTACCTTTAAGACGGGTCTATCTACAGCAATAAGCCAAAAAATGACAACAGCAGCAATCAATATTACATAAAGCATTTGATACTCCTTAGCTGGACAACAATTTACTCAAATCTTCTTTCAAAGATGATACCTTCATACTTGCTTTCTCACTTCGTGAAGCTTCTGATAAAAGGTATTCGATGGCGTCTGATAATGTACACCCTAACTCATTGGCTCGGTTTGAGAGCTTTTCCCACACTCGGTAATCAAGATCAATTGATTTCTTTTTCGTGTGTACTTGCTCAGCATTAAAGTGACGTTTACGCTTCGCACGAATTGCTTGTTTGAGCTTATTATCAAGCTCTTCTGACATGTGATTTTCTATCCACGTTAAAACTTGTGTTGGCTCATGCTCTAATTTTCGTAGTTCGGCAATAGCAGCATCAGCTTCACTCGTATCAATGTATCGAGTGATGGCTTCACCATCTTTCCATTTTTTGATGAGGTACTTCCATTTCCAACCACATTCTAAATTCTCAAGCTGCTGATATTTCATCCTTCCGACCCTTAATGCGCATATGGTGACAGCGTAACCCAGATGCGCAAATTCAGCAATTAAAACTCATAAAAGTATCGATGTTGATCACTCATTTGTCGAAGGTTTAATCAACTGAATTTGCAGAATTTTTGGATAGGTCAAATTGTTACTAGGGAGTTGATCATCGTTTCGCTATAATGCGCACAAGACTAAATTACGATGAATTTGAATGAACCAAGTTAACTGGCAAGATGTCACCCCCTCTTTTGAGCAGTACGAAGAAATTCTGAGCAACGCTCCTTCACTCCCGCTAAAGTCATTTATTGATTTACAACCAAGACTGGAAGCGACTATCCGTCGATTCGTCAATGTGAGAGGCCTAACTCGCATACTACTAGTTAACTGCACGGATAACTCGGTTTATCGCGGATTTATCCGTGACGCTTTGCAAACGACGACAGCTACTCCTGTCGTTATTACAGAATCGTTGGACGCAAAAGAGCTGTTCGATCGTTATAGCGTCAATCTAGATGGGCAAACAACATTTGAATCAGGTTTAATCGCCAAAGCACATGGTGGTTACCTTATTGTTCCAGCAAACTTAGTTTTGGCGAATGCTGCTCGATGGCCAAGTATTAAAGCAGCCATTCAAGGTGGAAGCTTTGCACCGGCCAATTTGACACCTAATCGTATCGCGTCTTCGCCGCTTGGCAGCCAAGAGTACGATGTAAAGCTTGTTATAACGGGGGATCGCAATCAATTAGCGGAAATTGAGTACATTGACGAAGACTTCTCGGCTGGTATTACCATGTATACCGAAGTTGAAGAAGATATCCATCTTTCCGAAGAAAGCCTGTGTAGTTACATCGGTCTAGTGAATTGGGTATGTCAACGCTATCAATACCCAACGTTGAGCTCTCAAGCGTTTAGAAGACTTATTCTCGCTGGTATGCGTTACACCGAAGATCAACACTATTTACCACTTGGAGTAATGTGGCACAGCCAACTGCTGGCTCTTGCTAGTCAGTATTCAAATGCTTCTGTGATCGAATTCGATGATATTGATAAGGCAATTGATGACAAATATTATCGTGAATCGTACCTACCACAACGCGCAGTAGACGATATCCTTGATGGACAAGTGATCATCGAAACGACTGGCGAACAAGTCGGTCAAATTAATGGCCTCACTGTCATTGATATGGCTGGACACCCTGTCTCTTATGGTGAGCCTGCACGTATTTCCTGTGTTATTCACTTCGGTGATGGTGATATTTCAGATGTTGAGCGTAAAGCAGAGCTTGGTGGCAACCTGCATGCTAAGGGCATGATGATTATGCAAGCGTTTGTGAGTTCTGCTCTGAACCTAGATGAACCTCTGCCTTACTCTGCATCGATCGTATTCGAACAATCATACAGTGAAGTCGACGGAGACAGTGCCTCGTTAGCAGAGCTTTGTTGTTTGGTGAGTGCCCTATCTGAATCTCCGGTCAACCAGCAGATCGCTGTTACTGGCGCGGTAGACCAATTTGGTCGCGTACAGGCCGTTGGCGGTTTGAACGAGAAGATTGAAGGCTTTTACCAAGTATGTAAACACCAAGGCTTTACAGGTGAGCAAGGCGTAATTATGCCTAAATCCAACCTAAAACATCTCGCTTTACATAAAGATGTCATAAGTAGCATTAAAAATGGTGAGTTCCATATTTGGTCAGTTTCTACTGTTGATGAGGCGATTCCTATTCTGATGTCTAAACCGTTCCGTGGTGAAGACGATAGCATCATCGGTAAAATTGCTGAACGTATTGAAAACTTTGAAAGACATGAGCATCCAGTCGGAATTGTGGAGCGCATCAAAAACTGGTTTGTCTAGTACTGATCGGAGTTGTTTAGCGTACACGTGTTCACTAAGATGCAGCTATCAAAAATTGGAGTAATTGATAATGCAAAACAAACGTGATTCTTACAACCGTGACGATCTTCTAGCTTCTAGCCAAGGTGAACTATGGCCGCAAGGCCCTCAGCTACCAGCACCAAACATGTTGATGATGGACCGCATCACAAAAATGTCTGAGACTGAAGGTGATTTCGGTAAAGGTTTGATCCTAGCAGAATTGGACATTACTCCAGACCTTTGGTTCTTCGACTGTCATTTCCCTGGCGACCCAGTAATGCCTGGCTGTCTTGGCCTTGATGCAATGTGGCAGCTTGTTGGTTTCTTCCTAGGCTGGGTCGGCGGTAAAGGCAAAGGCCGTGCTCTTGGGGTTGGCGAAGTGAAATTTACTGGTCAGATCCTACCAACAGCGAAAAAAGTGACATATGAGATCCACATGAAGCGTGTTGTTAACCGTAAATTAGTAATGGGTCTAGCTGATGGTCGTGTCTGTGTAGATGGCAAAGAAATCTACGTAGCAAAAGATCTGAAAGTAGGCTTGTTCCAAGACACTTCAAGCTTCTAGTCTCCTACTCTGAATTATTTAAGAAGGCTCCTTTAAGGGGCCTTTTCTTTATCTTTATCTTTATCTTTATCTAGATACCTATACTCCTATCTACCAAACGCAGAAAAGGCTCTTAACGAGCCCTTTCAAATCCTTATGTTTGTATGTGGAGAGTTATTTGTAGAGACCAGATTGTTTTTCATCTCTGGCGTCACGCCAACCACCTAACCAATACGACCGAGCGTCAATTTGCTGATATGGGCAAGCCTCTTGAGACCTTCCATTCAACCCAGCTTTATAGCCTTGAGATTGAGCTCGTTCTAGGCGATCACGCTTTTGTCTCTTCATAGTTAATTCCTCATACAGGTCCATTTACAAACGTACTACTGTTACTGTGAAACTTTGATGGAGTTTTTATGACTCCACTTATAAGAATCGATCAAATTGCGCGTTTTCTCAAGGCATAAAAAAAGCAGAGGTTCATTTCTGTGAGCCTCTGCTTGATTTAAAAATTACTGACTATTTTCTACGGAACCCGAATAAGCCAAGCATGGTCAAAGCCAACCAACCAAGGCCAGCACCTTCGCGCTCAGAAGCCTCGTCTTCAATACTTCTCTGTTGGATATCTGCCGAAGTAGCACCGGCAATAGGCATCAACTTAACAGCAACGATCTTTTCAGTACCATCACAAGACGCGTTATGGTCGGTACTCTTATATCCACCTTCACACTTCATTGCGGTTGCTGAGATAACGCCAGCGTCGTTAATGTCTGTTGCATTAATTATGCGGAACGCGTTGTTGTCTGCAGAGAAATCTCCACCGTTTGTCAGGTTATCCAAGAACCATGGTTTACCTTCGAACAAATCTGATGCTCGAGCGCTAACAGGGTCACCTGTCTTCGTGTACGGATAAATAAATCCGCGTTTACGACGAGGCTTACCTTCATCTTCACGAGTGGTTTCTGCATCTAATTGGCCAACAATCTCATTGTATGAGTTGATAGCGCCCATTTGACCACCTGCACCACTAAAGAAGATTTCAGTGGTAGGAAAAACTGCGGCAACAGAATCTGTCCTTACGTCTTCGACAACAAAAAGACGATTTGGCGCAGAACCTGTTGGCATCAAATAAGCACCTGAACGTTTAGCTTCACCAATAGCGACAAAGTTCGAGTTCACATCGGTCAAACGTGAATTTGAGTGTACTGTATCGCCATCAATACGCTGTTGAGCACCGCTAACTACTTTGTTTGTCCACTCTACACCCGTTATTTCACCTGGCGTTGCCAACTGACCTACAAATACAGTCGCATTCATGTAGTTGTCATCAGAGTAAGTGTTGTAACCGACACCGTATACAGTACTTCCATCTTCGATAACACCACGCATACTACCCTGAGCGAGGCGCTCGCCATCTTTGGCTGTGTTACTAGGCCAATCAACCTGACTTACTGTTCCAGTTGCATCCCAAATTGCCGCCTTAGAGGTATGGTGTGTACCATTATCATTGTTTGCTTGTTCTGAGATGCTTCCCACTGTAAATGTGCCGTCAGTGCGCCATGCTCGGCTCGCTACAACAGTTGCGTCTTCGTCACTCGGAATAATCGTAGGGATCACTGGTGCAACAACAGTATTTCGTGTTTCCAGTTCAGAAGAATCCGACTCGCTTACCACACTCTGGTTACCAACTGGTTTACCTTCAGCAGTAAGGCTGTTGATAACATTGTTGTACTTGTTTTCGTAAGCACTGTCATCACCCTCAACAAACGCTAGTGCGTTTGTTGTAAAGTCTTTGCCTAACTCTTTGCTCCATGGTTGCCAATGCACAGAGGCCCAGGATTCGCACGTTGAGTAACGACGTTCATTGTAGCAATAGCGCTCAAAGTCATCGTATTCTTGTACATAATAAAAACCTGAGTCCATTGCAAACGGAACTTCTTCGCGATAACTAACTCCATCTACCATCTCACCTGCAGAGATTGGTGTTGTACGAGTTTCCATCGCAAGTTTAAACTGTTCCGGCGTACAACCAGCTGCGGAATCAAAACAACCATGGACAAACGGTGAACCAGTGCTTACATCCTGAACATCACCTTGCTGAATCGCAACGCCATAAGCGGTCTCGTAATTAACGATATCACCGTTTGACTCCGGTTCTACTTCAATAACTTGATACAATGCTGCATTAGCATTCATTGCTGTACCAACCATCATCGCGACGGCGGTTAATTTGAATTTGTTACTACAATTCATTGAATTCTTAACTGTCCTGTTGCATTGCTTCGAGTTCTTCCCATCTCTCGAATGCGATTTCCAACTCCTGCTCTACTGCAGCGAGCTGTTCCAATACCGGTTGAGTCTGTTCTACAGATTTAGTGAAGAATTCTGGGTCATTCACTTGTTCTTGTAGCGTCTCAATATCCGACTCTAATTGTTCTAGTTTAGCTGGAAGAGCCTCTAATTCTCTTTGCAGCTTATACGATAACTTCTTCGAATTGTTCTTAGGTTGCGTAGTTTTGGGAGTTTCCTCAACCACTTTCTCTTTCTTCGTTGCTTTTTCAACCTGACTGCGTGAAGCAAGAACTTGATCGCGCTGCTGTTTAGCATCGTGATAACCACCAACGAACTCTTCAATTACGCCGTTACCTTCAAAAATCCAGCTAGTTGTTACTGTATTGTCTACGAACTCACGGTCGTGACTCACTAACAGCAACGTACCCTGATAATTGGCAAGCATTTCTTCTAAAAGTTCCAACGTTTCGATGTCCAAATCGTTGGTTGGTTCGTCAAGAATAAGCAAGTTGTTAGGTTTCAATAAGATACGTGCTAGCAAAAGACGGTTTTTTTCACCACCTGATAACGCTTTTACTGGCGTACGGGCACGTTTTGGTGCGAACAAGAAATCTTGCAGGTAGCTCAATGCATGACGTTGACGGCCACCCACCATCACTTCTTGCTTGCCATCCGCTAAGTTATCGATAACCGTCTTTTCAGGATCGAGAATTTCACGGTATTGGTCGAAGTAAGCCACTTCAAGCTTTGTACCGCAATGTAGACGGCCACCCTGTGTCTCTAACTGACCGAGTAGAAGTTTGAGTACGGTGCTCTTACCACAGCCGTTAGGGCCAATCAGGGCGATTCGGTCACCACGCATGATGTTGAAGCTGAAGTCATCCACGATCTTTTTGCCTTCAAAAGCAAAAGAGATGTTCTCTGCTTCAAAGACGATCTTGCCTGAACGCGATGCATCGTCGATATTAAGGTTAACTTTACCTTGGACTTCACGACGGTCACGACGTTCTTCACGAAGCTTTTTAAGGGCGCGAACACGACCTTCGTTGCGTGTACGACGCGCTTTAATCCCCTGACGAATCCACACTTCTTCTTGAGCTAACTTTTTGTCGAACTCAGCATTTTGCATTTCTTCAACACGAAGCATCTCTTCTTTGTCATTCAGATACTGATCGTAATTACCAGGGAAAGACGCCAATTGACCACGATCTAAGTCAACGATGCGTGTGGCCATCGATTTGATGAACGTACGGTCATGAGAAATAAAGATGATCGAGCCTTTGAAGTCTTTTAAGAAGTTCTCTAACCATTCGATGGTTGTTACATCAAGGTGGTTAGTAGGCTCATCAAGAAGCAATACATCAGGGTCACAAACAAGAGCACGAGCCAGAGCGGCTTTACGTTGCCAACCACCCGATAAGTCCGTCAGTTTGGTTTCTGGGCTTAGCTTTAAAGCGCCCAGAACGTTCTTGACACGGTCATCAAAGCGCCAAGCATTTAGGTTATCCAACTGCTCTTGAATCTTAGCAAGACGATTGATGTTCTTTTCACTTGGGTCCTGAGCCACAAGATCGAGAAGATCATGGTAGATCTTAAGCTGTTCGCCGATTTCAGCTAAACCACCAGATACGTATTCGTAAACCGTACCCTCTTGATTGCGTGGTGGATCTTGTTCAAGTCGAGAAACAACTACGTCTTGAGTGATTTGAATCTTGCCATCGTCCAACAAAATGTCGCCGGCAAGCACTTTCATTAACGTGGACTTACCTGCACCGTTACGACCAACTAAACAAACGCGTTCGTTTTCTTGAAGAGCGAACTCCGCTTTATCTAGCAATGGGTGGTCACCAAATGCAAGTTGTGCGTTATGTATGGTAAGTAATGCCATTATTATCCAACCAATGTGTGAGTTGTTCTAAGTCAAACGGCCAGTTCAACTCAGAATCTTGATATTTTAATACGGGAATCGTGACGCCGTAACGAGAAAAGAGAACATCGTCGAACGCAATGTCGACGATGTGAGTTTGTTCGGCGAGGCCAATCTGACCAACGAGATCAAACGCCATCTCACAGAGATGGCATCCTTCAGTGCTGTAAAGTGTTAGCACGTTCAACATCCTTTTACTGTTCCGTCCCTATTCTACGTGCGTAACTAGCCAGCAATTGTGAATCTGTTTGTTACGAGAGAAATCCAATGGCAGAGTTTGAGAAGAAATGTTCTGCGCTTTCAAGCCCAGTTCTGCAAGCCCAGCTTCGTCCATCTTGAAGTGACGTTTGTTGTTTGAGAAAACAATCGTACCGCCAGCACGCAACAGGCGCTTAAGGTTTGTCATTAGCTTTATATGATCGCGTTGCACATCAAACGACGTTTCCATTCGCTTAGAGTTAGAGAATGTCGGTGGATCAATAAAGATAAGATCGTATTCACCTTTTGCGTTCTCAAGCCACTGTAGACAGTCCGCTTGCTCAAAACGATGCTGGCGACCAACACGGCCATTTAGCTGCATGTTGTCTTTCGCCCAGTTCAGGTACGTGTTAGACATGTCTACCGTAGTTGTAGAACGAGCACCACCAACAGCTGCGTGAACTGTTGCACTACCAGTGTAAGCAAAAAGGTTAAGGAAATCTTTACCCTGTGCCATTTCGCCAAGACGACGACGAGTGATCTTATGATCCAAGAACAAGCCAGTGTCTAGGTAGTCATGCAGGTTTACGATCAGCTTCACGCCGTACTCGTTCACTTCAAGTGTCTCTGAAACTTGCCCCAGTTTTTGGTACTGACTGCGGCCTTTCTGCTTCTCACGAACTTTCAGTACAACTTTGTTCGCTTCTACGCCTGTTACCTGAATCGTTGCACGGATAATGTCCGTCAAACGACGCTTAGCTTTTTCTTCAGGAATGTTCTTAGGTGCCGCGTATTCTTGAATCACGATTTGATCGCCATAAACGTCGATCGCTACGTTGTATTCTGGAAGGTCTGCGTCATAGATACGGTAACAATCCAGCTTCTCTTTACGAGCCCATTTACCAATCTTACCAATGTTTTTCTTCAAACGGTTTGAGAAGTCAGGTGCGATCTGAACGCTAGTATCTGCGCCTTTTACTTCGTCAGCGCTACGCTCTGCAATACTATAGTTCTTTTGGTGACACGGTAACGCACCATTGTTCAATTTAAACTGTTTGTCCGCACGCATACGAAGACAGCTGAGTAGCTCATCTGAACTAGAGAAGATAGACGCTTTACAACCGCCAAACTCTGCTTTTAGCTGGCCACCAAATGCTGTGTATAGGGCAATCAGACCAGGTTCAGTACCAAGACGCTCACCATAAGGCGGGTTAGAAACGATAACGCCAGCTTCGAAACCTGCTGGACGAGTAATAGTTGCCGCGTCACCTTGTGCAAATGTAATCAGCTCTTCAACGCCAGCTCTACGAGCGTTGTCTTGTGCAACTTTTAGTACTTTCGGGTCGTTATCGAAGCCGAAAAACTTAGCGTCAACTTTTTTGACACCACGTCGAGCTTGTACATTTGCCTCTGATTTAATCTCTGCCCAAAGCTCTGGTTCAAAGTCTTCTAGTGCTTCAAAGCCCCACTGTTTGCGCTTAACGCCAGGTGCCATGTTCGCTGCCATCATTGCCGCTTCAATCAGCAACGTACCAGAACCACACATCGGGTCTAAAAGTGGTTGAGAACCATCCCAGCCACAACGCATTACGATAGCTGCTGCTAGTGTTTCACGCAGCGGAGCTCGACCAGATTCTGGACGGTAGCCACGTTGATGAAGACCACTACCCACCATATCCACACCAAGGATTGCCTTATCTTTGTGTAGACGGACATGAACACGGATATCTGGACGCTCTTTGCTGATATTTGGACGAGGAAGTCCTTTCTTCTCAAAGCAGTCTACGATGCCATCTTTTACTTTCATTGCACCATATTGGCTGTTGCGGATTTCGCGGTTAGTACCGTTGAAGTCAACCACAAAGCGCTTTGAGCTATGGAATTGGTTTACCCAGTTGATTGCAGACGTTGACAGGTAAAGGTCCATGTCGTCGTTACAGGTAAACTCCGATAAAACACGTACAAATCGAGACGCCAAGCGGCTCCACAAACAGCAACGGTAAATCTGTTCATTCGTTGCTTTAAATTTTACGCCTGCCTGTACTGGTTTGGCGTTTTCAATGCCTAGTTTAGTCAGTTCTTCAACAAGCAAGTTTTCCATGCCATTTGAAGTTACCGCGAGATATTGATTCATAGTGTTCTTTCGTCGATAAAAAATGGCTTTGATTATACCTGACTTTACGATCAATGCCTCGTTTTTAAAGGCTTTTTAGATTTGTTAGCGCAATCCATCACCAACCCTTCCTGCTGAAAGTCAAAACACAACGCCTGTCATCAAGAAACAAGTCTCTTTTTCACTACCTAATAAAAACAAGCTCTGTAGAAGAAGTGAATACTTATTTACTGTAAATTTGGTATATACCAAGTGCGCCATTGATGTGTAATTTACTTACAAAATGCACATATAGAGGAATAAAAGATGAAATATTAAGCGCCAAGTTGCCTAATTTAAGGAAACGCTAAAATGAAAAAAGTGAAATAAAAGTGAGCTGCTTCATATATGAGATACGAAATCCCCCTCACCTAGGGGTGAGTTTGGAGCGTGTATTAGGAGAGATTTGGAAAATTCTAGGCAAAAAAAATCGACCTAGTACGGTCGATTAATGCAAACAAAGGAACGAAATTAAAGAAAAAATCAAAAGGAAACTAACCCACCATCGCCATCGGTGCCATAATGAATAAGTGATTAGCACAGACCATGCGATCATGCATTACTTTAATCGGTTGACCAAACTGGAGTGTTTTGTTGCCGTCTAGTAGGAACTCTTCCTGTCCAACATAAGCACACAGGCTTGATGTTTCACCTGGCTCTAGGACGACGAACACACCTTCTGAATATCGGTTTGTTAGGAAGACCATGTCCCCTTCTTCTGGCTCGTGCCCATCGCATTGGGCATCGAAGAACCAACTCTTAGGTTGGACTGGCTTATGAAAGCGTTTCGCGGCTACGCAATAAAGCGTAAGTTCGGCTTGACGATATTCGTTGATGTCGAGACAGCGGATTCGTTCGTTGTACGTTTGGAACGCGCTTGCGTCATCAACGGTGAATTCATTGTCTGAGAAGGCACAATTGACCAACAGCTTTCGGCATAGATTGGTTTGGAAAATCATTTCCTCCCCTAAATCCAGCATTAGGCAAGCTTTCTGCTCGTCAAAATACCAATTCCATTTGTCGCTGGGTTTAAGCATTATTCCGTTCTCTTGTTTGTGACTAGTTAATCAGTAATAAGAGGTAAGACGCTTAATTACCTACTCATGATTTTTAAATTTTACAAACGAACGGACAAAAAAAAAGAGGAAACGAATTCCTCTTTTTTTAGTAACAAGCGTCGATTTCTCAACGATTTAGCGATTGATCTTATAGATTTTTAACAATATCGCGTACGAGACCAGGTCCGTGGTAGATAAAACCAGTGTAAACCTGAACAAGTTGCGCGCCTGCCATCATTTTCTCTTTTGCTGCAACGTAAGAGTCAACACCACCGACACCAATGATCGGAAGTTTGTCGCCGAGTTCTTCGTGAAGTTTGCGAACAACCTCTGTTGAACGAGATTGAACCGGACGTCCACTTAAACCACCCGCTTCGTTTGCATGCTTCATACCTTCAACGACTGTGCGATCCAGTGTTGTGTTGGTTGCAATAACGCCATCAATGTTGTTCTTAATTAGAGACTCACAGATCTGGCTGATTTCATCATCGCTCAAATCCGGTGCAATTTTTAGCGCAAGTGGTACGTACTTACCGTGTTTTTCAGCAAGTTCGGCTTGTTTCGCTTTGAGTTCAGCTAGCAATTCATCTAGCGCTTCACCGTACTGAAGCGAACGAAGTCCTGGTGTATTTGGTGACGAGATGTTCACGGCGATGTAACCAGCGTACTCGTACACTTTTTCCATACAAATCAGGTAGTCCTCTGCCCCGTTCTCAATTGGTGTGTCTTTATTCTTACCAATGTTGATACCAAGAACGCAGTTGTATTTTGCCTTTTTCACATTCTCAACCAGATGATCCACACCTAGGTTGTTAAAGCCCATACGGTTGATGATACCTTCCGCTTCAACTAGGCGGAACAAGCGTGGCTTGTCATTCCCTGGTTGAGGGCGAGGCGTAACAGTACCAACTTCGACAAAACCAAAGCCCATAGCGTCAAACGCTTCGATGCATTCGCCGTTTTTGTCCAAACCAGCAGCAAGACCCACTGGGTTACGGAATGTAAGCCCCATGCATTCTACTGGACGATTTGGTAATTGTTGACGATAGAAAAGATCGAGAGGAGTGCCGTTAAAGCGTTGGAAGTTTTTGATTGCAAGATCATGTGCCTTTTCGGCATCAAGTTGGAAAAAGCCAGTTCTGGCTAGACGGTAAAGCATTGTGCCTCCGAAAGAAAAAAGCCCCGTGTAAACGGGTCAATATTATTTACTGTTTTCCAATGCAATTCAATGAAAATGAATGAATTCAGCAAAATTGAGCCTCTTATTTTAGTTTTATTCTTAAAAACAGTCGATTAGCGCTAGTTCTCCTACACAAAATTGCTAGCTTTTTCATTAAAAGCAAACGATTTCATGTCATGAAAACTTAAAATCAATGTTACGACGTCACTAATTTGGGTTAATTGAAATGGTTTAAACATAAAAAAGCCCCGCTATTGCGAGGCCTTTGTCAAAGTCACTTACCCTATTCGTTCGAAGAACAATTCAGATTAAGTAGAACCAATTCTCGAAGTGCTACAGAGAACTTAGCGAATTCATGGACGGAACCAACTTTGAATTCATTCAAGATACTCTCCCAACGATGCAATGACAGTTCATTTGTGGTCATCCAATCTTCGAGTGCTTGCATCACATCTAGATCTTCTGTTGAGCAACCGCAAGTTAGAACTTGAGCAGTCAGTTGACGTTGTTGCCAATCAAGATCCTCACGGAATGCCGCACGAGCTAAGGCTTGCCAGTTGTTATCGACTGCTTGGCTATTGATCTGTTTCAAGAACCAATGAAGTGATAAACGGTCGCCGAGGTTGAAATAAAGCTTAGATGCTTGTTCAACCGTTTTACCCGTTTCGCTCGCTACTGAAGATATATCCAGTGCTGATTGTAAGCTAGATAGACGAGCTACGTGGTGCGCAAGTTTCTCTTCTACTCCACGCTCAATCCATTTCTGAGCAAGTTCGTTATGCTCTTCCACTTCTGATGCAACTAGCATGGTGTCTAGAGTTTCAGTAATCGTGTGAACATCGTCTTTATATAGTGCAACAAGCTCAGTTACCGTGCTCTTACCGCTGCGATTGCGAAGTAACCAACGAGAGATACGACGCAATGCGCGACGCACGTAGAACATGATCTCATACTGTGCTTCTGCGGTTGCAACGTTATCAAGTGCACGGGTTTGCTTAAGAATATCTTCCAGTTCGAAGATTTCACGCGTCGCACTGTAAGCGTTCGCAATATCAACCACACTCGCGCCCGTCTCTTCTTGAAGACGAGTCACGAAGTTACAGCCCATTTCATTAACCATTTGGTTTGCCAGCGCTGTTGCGATGATTTCAGCACGCAGCGGGTGATTTACCATCTGATCTTTGTAGTTACGGCGTAACTCGCTTGGGAAATAAGCAACTAACTGTTTTCCATGGAATTCATCATTTGCTATTTCGTCAGCAACCAATTGCTCTTTCAAAACCATCTTGCCGTAAGCCACAAGCACCGAAAGCTCAGGACGTGTCAGACCAAGACCTTGTTTTTCTCGCTCAATCAAGGTTTCATCATCTGGAATGTACTCAAGAGCACGATCCAAGTACCCTGCTTTTTCCATAGTGTGAATAAAGCGGATTTGCTCTTTAACGATGCCAACACCTTGTTGTTCAGTCACCGAAATCGACTCAGATTGACGGTATGCATCGTCCAATACGATTTCGCCCACTTCGTCTTCCATCGATTCAAGAATCTGGTTGCGTTGTTTAACCGTTAAATCGCCATTTGATACAAGGCCGTTCAAGAAGATCTTAATATTTACTTCGTTGTCCGAACAGTCTACGCCGCCAACGTTATCAACAAAGTCAGTATTTACACGACCACCTGTGGTTGCGTACTCGATACGGCCAAGCTGAGTCATACCCAAGTTACCGCCTTCACCAACGACTTTCGCTTTCAAATCACGTCCATCGATGCGAAGTACGTCGTTTGCACGGTCGCCAACATCAGTGTGTGTCTCGCTAGAAGCTTTAACGTAAGTACCGATACCACCATTCCAAAGTAGATCCACTTCCATTTGTAGGATCATCTTAATCAGATCGTTTGGCGCAAGAGACGCTTTCTTAGTGCCCAACATTTTTTGGATTTCAGGCGTCAGTTGGATCGATTTAGAGCGTCGAGAGAAAATACCACCGCCCTGTGAGATCAACTCGGCGTTATAATCTTCCCAGCTTGATCGTGGTAGATTGAACAAGCGATTACGCTCTTCCCAGCTGGTGGCTGAATCTGGATTTGGATCAATGAAGATGTGCATATGGTTGAACGCAGCTTGTAGACGAATGTGCTTAGATAGCAGCATACCGTTACCAAATACGTCACCCGCCATATCACCAACACCAATTGCGGTGAAGTCAGTGGTTTGACAGTTGATGCCCATTTCACGGAAGTGGCGTTTCACCGATTCCCAACCACCTTTAGCAGTGATACCCATTGCTTTGTGGTCGTAACCGTTAGACCCGCCTGATGCAAACGCATCACCTAGCCAGAAGTTGTACTCATCCGATACAGAGTTCGCCAAATCAGAGAACGTCGCTGTACCTTTATCGGCTGCAACAACCAAGTATGGGTCGTCTTCATCGTGACGAACCACACTCTTCGGCGGAATAACTTCACCCTCGATGATGTTATCGGAAACATCAAGAAGCGCACGAATGAAACGTTTGTAACAACGTTGACCTTCAGCAAAGATTTCATCACGGTTAGTTAGAGTTGGCTGACGTTTACATACGAAGCCACCTTTTGCACCTACAGGTACAATAACCGTGTTCTTAACTTGCTGTGCTTTAACTAGGCCAAGAATCTCCGTACGGAAATCTTCTTGTCGGTCCGACCAACGCAAACCACCACGTGCGACTTTACCGCCTCGTAGATGCACACCTTCGATATCCGGTGCGTAAACGAAGATCTCAAACGCAGGCACTGGCTGAGGAATATCAGGGATTTCGCTTGGCTTCATCTTCAATGATAACCAAGGTTTAGGCTGTTTATTTTCGTCCAACTGGTAGTAGTTAGTGCGTAGCGTTGCCGTGATCATTTCCATGTAGCGACGGATAATACGATCATCATCTAGGCTTTCAACACGATCCAATTGCTCGGTTATTTTCTTGATAAGATCGTTCTGACCTTTTTCACTGCCCTTGTGTTTTGGATCGAATCGCTTAGTAAAAAGATTCACCAGACCTGTTGCCAAATCTGGGTAATGGCTAAGGGTATCTTCAATGTATTGTTGACTGAATGGGAAGCCAACTTGGCGCATATAGCGAGCGTATGCACGAAGAATAGAAATTTCACGACCAGACAGTGAAGCGCCAAGCAACAAGCGGTTGAAGCCATCACTCTCTAAATTTCCTGCCCAAATTGCAGCAAATGCTTGCTGGAAACGATCGCGAGCTTCACGAAGATCAACGGTCTTGTCGCTCTTATGCAGCATTGAGAAATCAAGGATCCAGAACGTTTGACCATTGTTGGTTTCGATCTCATATGGAGATTCGCCGATCACACGTAAGCCTAGGTTTTCCAACATTGGCATCACGTCGGACAGGTGAATTGGCTCGTCGCGGTGGTATAGCTTTAAGCGCACCGCTTTCGATTCTGCCGCCTCTTCTTGCGGACGGTAGAACAACATGCCGAGTTTATTATCATCGCTTAATGCTTCAAGACGTTCGATGTCTGCAACCGCAGAACCAGGCATCATGTCTTCTTTGTATGAACGTGGGAATGCGCTCATGTACTCTTTCGAAAGCGGAAGACCTTTGCTTTCACCGAAGTTAGCAATGATGGATTCTTTTAGGCGATCATCCCATGAAGTCGATACTTCCATTAAGTTCTGCTCAATCTTTTTCACGTCTACATCAATGTTGTTATTGTCTACACGAACAATGTAATGGGTTCTCGCCAGCGGGCTCTCTGAGAAGAAGGTAGTGAATTCAACTTCTTGCTCACAGCCAAAGTACTGCTTAAGAATACGTTGTGTTTGGCGGCGAAGCTCGGTGTTGTAACGATCTTTTGTCACATAAACCATGCAGCTGAAAAATCGGCCAAACGGGTCTTTACGAACAAATAGACGTAACAAGTCACGGTCTTGCATTTGTACGACGCCCATCCCCACTTCTAATAGCTCTTCTTCACGAGCTTGAAGCAGTTCATCACGTGGATAGTTTTCTAGGATGTTGTGCAGGGCTTTGTACGAGTAAGATCCGTTACGGTAGCCACTCGCTTCTAGAATACGATCCACTTTCTCGCGGATCAGAGGAATACTTTGTACGGCTTGGTTGTATACCGCAGAAGTGTAAAGACCTGTGAAACGGTGCTCACCAATCACTTTGCCGTTCTTATCGAATTTCTTAACACCAATGTAGTCAGTGTACGCTGGGCGATGAATACGAGATGCTTGATTGCCCTTAGTGATGATCAGCGCATAAGGTTTTTTCGCTTCAAGGCGCGCAGAGTCTGACAGTTCAGAAAGCTTGATGCTGCGAACACGACTGTCATCAGCAAACATGCCAAGGCCTTTCTCTTTCACCGGCTGGAGTTCAGTGTCACCATTGACACTAACAAGATCATATTCCTTATAGCCCATGAAGGTGAAGTTATGATCCCCTAACCAGCGTAGGTATTCGATCGTTTCATCTAAACGATCTGTTTTCATTGAAACACGATCTTTATTCTTCTCAAGGTCGTTAGTAACGATTTTAAGTTTTTCAACCATTTGCTTCCAGTCATCAACGACTAGGCGCGTGTCTGATAAGATGGTTAGCAACTCATTTTTCAGCGCTTGCATTTCATCTTTACTGGTTAAACGGTCTACTTCGATGTGGAATAGAGATTGAAGAACACCGCCCTCGCCATTTACATCCGTCACTTGCCCTTTCTTATCGCGTTCTAGTTGTGTTGGGTTGTTGAGCATCAAGTGAGAAACAAGGTCGAGTCGCGTTAGCGCCATCTTGATGGAATCCACCAAAAACGGGCTATCCGGTACAACAATTTCAACAATAGTGTGAGTTGATTGCCAACCTTGGCGGCTGACAGTCGGGTTGAATACCCTGACAGAAATATCTTCTGGTTTCTTTTCATTGATATGATGCCACAGGCTAACAACGGCACCATAAAGGTCGGATTCATTTCGCTGAATCAAGTCATCATCAGCAATGTTGCTAAATAAGTGTTGAGCAAGTTTAGTTACAAGCGGTTGGTGAGAAAGCTCGAGTTTGTCTTGAATTAGTTGGTATACCTTTTCAAGCAGAACCGGCACTACATTTTCACGCGCGGTCATATTCACACTCCACATTAGAATTGTTGTTTTGTAGGGGGACTTAACTTCGGGTTTTAGCCTCGAAACTAAGCATAGGTAATGCATGCACTTATTGTAAAAGCATAATTACAAATGTTTAACAAAAATTCGCAGTGGTAAGAGGTGAAATGTTTGATTATGTGACTAAGATTCCTGTTTAACTCACTAGGAATATCAGGCATCACAGAGTTTCTAACTTTAGAAACTTATTATTTTGGTCAGTTGTGAGTCTAAAACGACCTCTAACGCCTAATTGACTAAGAAATGGTCTGAATTTTGATGCATCTAGTTGCACTCTCAAACCATTGTCAGTTATGACTTGTACCGAGCTTGCGGCACCGGAATAGTGTGAAAGAAATGTTTGATAAGAGATGTTGAGAGAGAAGTAATACTGGTTCATGAGAATGGATTATTGTCAGAACAAAAAACTAGGGTGATCATAACGACCACCCTATTCTTTTGTCGATTATTCGTCTAGTGCTTTAGTCACTTTTTCGAATAGGTCTTTCGCTAAATTGTCCATCGCTTTAAGCTTTTCAAGCTCTGCGCGGATAAGGGCTTGGCGACCTTCATCGTATTTACGGAACTTCAATAGAGGATCGATCATACGAGACGCCACTTGTGGGTTGGTATCGTTCAACTGACGAAGGATCTCACCAGCAAACTGGTAGCCAGAGCCTGATTTATCATGGAAGCGCACTGGGTTTGCGTTTAAGAAAGAACCAATCAAGCTACGCGTACGGTTCGGGTTCTTCAAGCTAAATGCTTCGTGGCTCATGGTTTCTTTCACTTTCTCAAGTGCGTTTTCAACTGGGTTGCTGCCCTGAAGAACAAACCATTTGTCCATAACCAGACCATCGTGCTTCCACTTGTCACTGTAGTCCGCCATTAGGGCTTCACGACATGCAAGTTGCGCATTGTTTGCTGCACTCATTGCCGCAATCGTATCAGTCATGTTGTTTGATGACTCGTATTGCGCTTTAGCTAGTTCGTTACCCTTCTCAGTATGAGCTAGGAACTGCAGACATTGGTTACGCAAAGCTCGTTTACCAATAGCGTCATGATCAATGCTGTACTCTGCTTGGTTCAGTGCGTGGTAAGTAGCACTCAGTTCATCTTCTAGCTCTTTAGAAAGTGACGCTGTAATGCTATTCAGAACCGTATCTACCGCATCAATATCAATCTGCTTGTACCAACCAGTGATTTCGTTAATTGAAGGCAAAGACAGAACTTGTGCGATAAACGCTGGCTCAAGATTCGCATCAAGTAACACGCCACGGAATGCATCGATTAAGCCTTCAGACAACTTAACCTCACCACCCGCTTGAACGTTGGTTACGTTTTGACGAATGTATTTCGCTAGCAGCATTTGGCTCGCATCCCAACGCGCAAAATCGTTCGTTGCGTGCTTCATCAAGAAGATCAGTTCATCATCGCTGTAATCGTATTCCAACTTAACCGGCGCAGAGAACTCACGAAGTAATGATGGGACTGGTTGTTCTGCGACGTTTTCGAATACGAAAGTCTGCTTGTCTTGCTTCACATCCAGAACGTTGTGTACCGATTCACCGTTGATAACCAGTGGAATCACGTCACCATTTTGCGCGTATAGCTCAATATCGAATGGAATATGTAGCGCTTGTTTTTCTGATTGGTCGTGCGTTGCTTCAGTAAATTGCTCAACCGTTAGTGCGTAAGTTTTTGCTTCCGCATTGTATTCACTGTTTACACGAAGTGTTGGCGTACCCGACTGGCTGTACCATAAGCGGAATTGCTTAAGGTCAACGCCTGTTGCGTCTTCCATTGCAGAAACGAAATCTTCACACGTTGCTGCAGTACCATCATGACGCTCGAAGTACAGTTTCATACCTTTTTGGAAACCTTCTTCGCCAAGTAGCGTATGATACATGCGGATCACTTCGCTGCCCTTTTCGTACACGGTTAGCGTGTAGAAGTTATTCATTTCAATAACTTTATCCGGACGAATTGGGTGTGACATTGGGCTTGAATCTTCCGCGAATTGCGGACCGCGAATAATGCGAACATTGTCGATGCGGTTTACTGCACGTGAGCCAAGATCAGATGAGAACTCTTGATCGCGGAATACCGTTAGGCCCTCTTTCAAACTCAGTTGGAACCAGTCACGACAAGTCACGCGGTTACCCGTCCAGTTGTGGAAGTATTCGTGACCGATTACCGCCTCAATACCAAGGTATTCACGGTCAGTCGCGGTTTTTTCATTCGCGAGGACAAACTTCGAGTTGAAGATGTTTAGACCTTTGTTCTCCATCGCGCCCATGTTGAAGAAATCAACGGCCACGATCATGTAAATATCTAGGTCATACTCAAGACCAAAGCGGTCTTCATCCCACTTCATTGAGTTGATAAGTGAAGTCATCGCATGACCAGCACGATCTAGGTTGCCTTTGTCGACAAAGATTTCTAGGTCTACTTCACGACCTGATGTGGTTGTGTATTTGTCACGTAGTACATCAAAATCACCAGCTACCAATGCAAACAAGTAAGCTGGTTTTGGATGTGGGTCTTGCCATTGAACCCAATGACGACCATTTTCTGCCTCGCCTTCAGCGACGCGGTTACCATTGCTCAATAGGTATGGATACACAGCTTTGTCTGCGATCACTTTTGTTGTGTATTTCGCAAGAACGTCTGGACGGTCTAGATAGTAAGTAATGCGACGGAAGCCTTCTGCTTCACACTGCGTACAAAACGCACCACCTGATTTGTAAAGACCTTCAAGTGCCGTGTTTGCTTCTGGATCGATCTTGGTAATGATTTCTAAATCAAATTCCGAAGGCAAATCGGTAAGCACTAAAGAGGCTTCTTTTACTTTATGGTGAGCCCAATCTTCACCATTCACTTTTACGGAGCGTAGCTCTAGCCCTTCACCGTCGAGTTCCAATGTGGTTGATTCACCCTTTTGAACTACTTTTGATATTGCTGTGACGATCGTGTCGTTGTCATAAAGATCAAACGTCAAGTCAATGTCCGTGATGGTATGAGATGGCGATTTGTAATCTTTGCGATATTTCGCTTGGGGAGCTTGAGACATGTCCATAAATCCTTGTATATAGAACCACAAAAATACCAGGACTAGAGGCTCAAACACCTCTTACTGGTATCACGATATAAGCTATTTTTAGGGGTTGTGGTATCAGAATACAAGTCTTTCTATAAAAAAACGGAGCTTTTAGTGGCTTAGCTCCGCTTTCTGTTTAACATTTAATCAACATCAGAACATTTCACTATTAATAAACTAGCGTGAAATAATGATGATGAATCATTTAGGGTGTCACTCGGTTGAGAACCGCGTACATATCCCCGTTGGAATCCTTAATCGTAAGCTCATTTTGATTGAGTACGTAGCGAGTACCATGTTCACCGTTTTCATACAAAAGAACCAAATGTTCCCCCTCGGTATAGAACACGCCCTGCTTAACAGACTCCTCACCTTCGTCGTTCGCGACACGGAACATGAACACAAAGTCAGGTTGTAGAATCAAATCCATCTGATTGATGTTATTGGCGAGCATACCATCGCCACCGACTTGTGAACTGGACCAAATGCCAGCAAGCGCATTTGATAGTCCTTTTGTGAAGGTCACACCGTTCAAATCTAGTGTGTTGTGATTGTTTCGATATGCATAAATTTGCGGTTCGTCTGTATTCAAACCAAGAACAATGGTGTCTTCATTGGCGTTATACATCCCTTCCCAATGGTCTATTGAGTAGTCTTTTTTCTGTATATCGATCGAGAAGGTGTAATCAGAACCCAAAGTCAGTTTGATAGCACGGAAACTCTCTGATGATTCTTCCGGGTTGGGATTCATCAGATACCAGTCGCCGATCAAAAACGGGGTATCGAAGTGACTGAGTTCGTCTTCCTTGTTGGTTTCCGCACTAGAAACACTAAAGCAGCAAAAGCTAAGTAAAATAATGAACCATTTCATAACGGTATCCTTATCGTTTTCTTTTAGCTTAGGTGCTAGATCTCGTTTTCGCGAAATATTTGATCTACATCACGTAATTTGTTGGAGAAAATTAAGCGTAGGATTCACCGAATTCAGTTTGAACATAGTGGTAAATACACATAAAAAAAGAGCGAGTCGCTATGACTCGCTCTTAATACACAGAATTGTTAGTCATTATGACTGAATTATTAGCTTTTCAGCATATCAACCATAACAGCAACGGATTCATCTAGATAAACGTCTGGTGCTTCGTAATCTTTTGGCACATCATCAAGCGTTTTGAATGGTTCTTTACCCATTGCAGCTTGACGTTCATTGATGCGCTCTAGACGTAGAGCCTCGGCTTTATCCGATTCATCTTCACGAATTTTCTCGTTAAGAGACAATAAGTTATCGTCTTTCTCTTTACGGTACTTCTCAATATCTTCTTTGATGAAGCGGAATTCCATTTCATCTGCGATACGTTTGTTGTGAAGTTCAGTCAGTTGAGTCACAAGAGCGTCATTGCTTGGGAACGTCTGATATTTTGCTTTATCAATGCTATCCCAAGGCAACGCGTTATCTTCAACACTTTCACCTGTTTCGCTTGGTTCAACTGGCGTTGGATAAGCGATGTCTGGTGCAACACCACGGTTCTGAGTACTACCACCATCAATGCGGTAGAACTTCTGAATCGTGTATTGAACATAACCAAGCTCTTTATCGAAAAGATCGTAGATATGGTTCAGTGAACGATGTTGCTGAACGGTACCCTTGCCGAAAGAGTTTTCGCCAAGAATAATCGCACGGTTATAATCCTGCATTGCTGCCGCAAAGATCTCAGACGCTGAAGCACTGTAACGGTTGATCAATACAGTGAGCGGGCCGTCGTAACTTATTTGGCCATCGGTATCTGCATTTACTTTGATACGTCCGTAGCTATCACGAACTTGAACAACTGGACCCTCTTTAATAAAGAGACCTGTTAAAGCAGTTGCTTCTGTCAGTGCACCACCACCGTTGTTTCGTAAATCAACGATCACGCCATCAACGTTCTTGGCTTTTAGTTCAGAAAGCAGTTTGTCTGTATCTTTCGAGAGACCAACGTAGAAGCTTGGAACTTCAAGAACACCAATCTTTTTACCGTCTTTCTCGATGATTTCAGATTTAACCGCGCGGTCTTCTAAGCGAACTTTGTCACGAACAATAGTGACAACGTAACTCTTTGCATCTTTACCTTCTGGCAAGACTTGTAAGTTAACTTTGGTTCCCTTAGGGCCTTTGATTAACTGAACGACGTCGTCAAGACGCCAACCAATGACATCGACAACTTCTTCGCCATCTTGACCAACACCGATGATGCGGTCACCCTCGCCCAACTGTTTGCTCTTAGAAGCAGGACCGCCGGCAACCAAAGAGCGAATCACTGTGTAGTCATCGGTCATTTGAAGTACGGCACCAATACCTTCAAGAGACAAATTCATCTCTGATTGGAATTGTTCTGCATTTCGAGGAGATAAGTAGCTAGTGTGCGGATCAACTTCACGAGCGAAAGCATTCATGTAAAGTTGGAAAGCGTCTTCGTTGCGAGTTTGCGTAATGCGTTTCATCGCGTTGTTGTAACGCTTCTCTAAAACCTCTTTGATTTCTGGCCATTCTTTACCAGTCATTTTAAGGTTTAGAGCATCGTACTTAACGCGTTTACGCCATAACTCATTTAGCTCGGCTTCGTTTTTAGGCCATGCG
Source organism: Vibrio owensii (assembly GCF_002021755.1). Classification (NCBI taxonomy): domain Bacteria; kingdom Pseudomonadati; phylum Pseudomonadota; class Gammaproteobacteria; order Vibrionales; family Vibrionaceae; genus Vibrio; species Vibrio owensii. Next base: position 30,518 of record NZ_CP019959.1, on the reverse strand, counting down.
GCTTCAGAACGGTCCAGTTCGATAGATTCGTCAGTATCAAACTTGATTTCTTTATCGAGTAGAGTCAGTGCGTAGGCAAAACGGTCAAAACGCTTCTGCATCGAAAGGTTATAAACATCAAATGCAATCTTGTTGTTGCCAGCTTTAAGCTGATCATCAAGGCTAATTGACCAATCTTTGAAAGAATCGATATCGGCTTGAGTAAAAATATTTCTATTGTAATCAAGCATTTCTACATAGCGTTCAAAGATCGCTTTGGAGAAATCATCATTCAGATTGAAGTGCTTATAATGAGAGCGGGTAAATCGAGAAGTCACTCGCTTGCTGGCTGTTTCATGCTGAACTTCAGGAGCAAGAACCGGCAAATCATCTTTGTTTAGTTTGGCTTCTAGAGCCTGAGCTGATGCTGCTAGCCAGAAGCTAGCAGCAATCAGTGTCACTTTTGAACGGCAATTCATGCGTAGGAGTATCTCCCTTATGCGCGCAAGTGCTCCGCTTTCACAACCATTTGTAGGCCGTTAGCAAGTTGAACACGTACATCTTCCTTATTGACTTCAACAATGGTCGCAGCCATGTTTCCTTTGCCCATGTTCACGTTTACTGCGTTGCCTATTGTGATCTCGTCAGCGTTTAGCGCGCGTGTTTCTACAGGCTTACTTTCTTTTTGTACTTTTGGTTTGTTAGCACGACGAGGCTGTTGAGGCTTTTTAGCCGCAGGTTTCGCTTTCGCCTTACCCTCTTCACGAGCTTTCTGAGCTTGTTCTTTACGACGAGCTTGAACTTTCGCTTTGCTTTCAGCAAGTGTCGCTTTAGCGTGTTCTACGTGTTCTTCTTCTAGCTCGCCACATGGGTTGCCATCTAGATCAACACGTACTGCACCTGGTTTTACACCGTGTAGGTAACGCCATGATGAAGTGTACTGTCTTAACGCTGCACGAAGCTGAGTTTTGCTTACTTTTTCGTCTTCATTTAGACGTTCCGCAAGATCTTGAAAAATACCAATTTTCAGAGGCTTTGCTTCACCTTCTAAAGTAAAGCACTTAGGGAAACATTCAGCAATGTATGCGATAACTTCTTTGCTGTTTTTTAACTTTTCAGTCATGAGGGTTCCTGGTTTGAGCGGATTTCCGCGAAGCATTAAGAAAAAATATTCTCGTATTATAGTGACATGCCAAGGAAAAACCACACTCGAGGGCGAATTTATGCGTCGTTAGCGTGCGAATTAAGCAGCTTTTCTACTTCAACCATAAAATGAGTGAGACCTTCTTCGTCAATTTCATTGAATCGGCCGATATTTGGACTATCAATATCCAACACGCCAGCCACTTCCCCATTGATAGTAAAAGGAATCACAATTTCTGAATTGCTCGCTGCATCACAAGCGATGTGACCTTCAAACTCATGTACATCGTATACTCTTTGTACGCTGTTAGTTTGTGCAGCCGTACCACAGACACCACGCCCCATTGGAATGCGAACACATGCTGGCTTGCCTTGGAAAGGACCAAGAACCAGTTCGTCTCCCTTCTTAAGGTAGAAGCCAGCCCAGTTTAGATCGTCTAGCTCCATAAATAGTAGAGAACTAATGTTCGCTAAGTTTGCAATGTAGTCTTTTTCTGATTCGATCAGCGCAACAGCTTGCTTGGTAAGTCTTTGGTATTGTTCTATGTTCATATTAACTTCCTACTTTTTATTTAGGCTTCCATTCTTATCGTATGGCGTTACAATGCAGCCCTACTTTTTAATAGGACTTATTCTCAATTACAATGAATCCGAAAAACGACACTATTAGCCGTTCTTGGTTGATAACACAAGTGAAAAAGCACAAGTCCAAGCTGATTCTAGCGAACTTGATAGCCGTACTTGCGACCTTGATTAGTGTTCCAATCCCTCTTCTTATGCCTCTGATGGTGGATGAAGTCTTATTGGACAAACCGGCATCTGGCCTTGCAGCGATGAACGCGGTTTTACCTGAGGCGTGGCATACACCTACGGGTTATATCTTCTTTACTCTCTTTTTGGTTGTACTCATGCGAGCAGGCAGCCAAGCTTTCAACATTCTTCAAAGTCGACAATTCACACTGGTTTCAAAGACCATCACCTTTGAAATGCGCAGCAAGATGATCGACAAACTTGGTCGTATTAGCATTCGTCAGTACGAAACCAAAGGCAGCGGCGGCATCAACGCTCACCTTATCACCGACATTGAGACCATTGATAAATTTATTGGTTCTACGTTAGCGAAATTCATTATTAGCTTTCTAACCGTGATTGGTACTGCCATTGTTCTGCTTTGGCTCGATTGGCGACTCGGTCTATTTATCCTTCTGGTGAACCCTATTGTTATCTACTTCTCTCGTAAATTGGGAAGTATGGTGAAACACCTAAAGCGTAAGGAAAACCACTCTTTTGAGATTTTCCAAAATCGTCTGGTTGAGACGCTTGATGGCATTTACCAATTGAGAGCAGCGAACAAAGAACGCGAATTCTTACAGCAGCTCAAAGGCAGTGCCGACCAAGTTCGTATCGATGCCGACAAATACGCTTGGCAATCAGAAGCTGCTGGTCGCGTCTCTTTTCTTCTTTTTCTCATTGGTTTTGAGCTATTCCGCGCCGTTGCCATGCTAATGGTGATGTTCAGTGACCTCACCATCGGTCAAATTTTTGCTGTGTTTGGTTACCTGTGGTTTATGTTATCTCCGGTACAAGAACTCTTGGGCATCCAATTCTCTTGGTACAGTGCGAAAGCGGCGCTTAAGCGTATTAACGACCTATTAGAATTGGAAGAAGAACATAGACCTGTTTCGAAAGTAAATCCTTTCAAAGAAAATCGAGAAGTTGATGTAAAAATTGAACATGTCGATTTTTCATACAACAACGAAAACAAAGTGTTGGACGATCTATCTTTGCACATTCCTGCCGGTAAGAAGGTGGCCCTAGTCGGTGCAAGTGGCGGTGGTAAATCCACGCTGATTCAACTGTTGATTGGTGTTTACCGTCAAAACGCAGGTTCTATCCGTTTTAATGATGAACTGACCGATGACATTAGTTTTGAAGTGATACGCGACAAAATTGCCGTGGTTTTACAACAACCTATACTATTTAATGACACCTTGAGGCATAATCTCACCCTCGGTGGCGACTTCGATGAAATGTCACTGTGGCGAGCCCTAGAAGTGGCTCAGCTGCAAGACGTCATTTCTCAACTGAGTCACGGTTTGGATACACAGATTGGGCGTAATGGTATCCGCTTGTCAGGCGGCCAACGTCAGCGTTTAGCGATCGCACGCATGGTGCTGAGTAACCCACAATTTGTTATCCTAGATGAAGCAACGTCTGCATTGGATACCGCGACAGAGGCGGCGTTACATAAGGCGTTAACTGAATTCTTACGCGGTCGAACTACTTTAATCGTTGCCCACCGTTTATCTGCGGTGAAACAAGCCGATTTGATTTATGTGCTTGAAGATGGAAGAGTGACGCAAACAGGAACCCATGGTGAGCTCGTTGAGCAAGAAGGCTTATATCAAACCTTGTATGGGGGCATTCAGTCCCACGCTTAAACCATTCTATGTAGAGAGGTCGTTGTGACCTCTCTGTCTAAACTCGCCATGCAACCTAGTAGCATTCGCTTGTGCCAAGGTTGCGAATTGCCTGTCGATATTGTCGATTTGCCTAGTGGTAAAAATGCACACTGCCCTCGTTGCGGTACACAGTTGTACCGTGGTGGTAGTCCGAGTTTATCTGGCAACCTAGCAATCGCTGTCACTTGTATTCTGCTTTTTATTCCTTCGCACTTTTTTAACTTCATCAGCATTCGTCTGTTTGGAGTGATGATTCCTGCAACACTGCCATCTGGGATGATCACACTGTTTCAAGAAGGGTTCATTCTTCTTTCTATTCTTATTCTATTTTGTAGTTCGTTGGCCCCATTAATCGTATGTAGCTCGGTAGTAACAGCGCATTGGTCATTACATAAGCGCTGGTTTAAAGGGCTTCGTGTTTCGCTATGGCTGATTCAACATCTCAAACACTGGGTAATGTTGGACGTTTTCCTTGTCAGTATCGCTATCTCCTGTTTCAAGCTGCAAGATTACTCAGATATTTTTGTTGGACCGGGGCTAATTGGTCTCGTCCTACTGCAAATCTTCACTGTTTTGTTGATTTCTCGCATTAGCGTCCGTCGCTACTGGGAGTCATGGGAGTCAGAGCTCAGTTTCGACTTCGAGCATAAAGATGTTCATTGTCATGAATGTCATCTTTCACAACCAGAAGGCTCACGTTGTCGTCGTTGCCATCACGAACTGTATCATCGCAAACCAAATTCTATTCAGAAGACGTGGGCTTATTTAATCGCAGCAACGATTGCCATCTTCCCTGCTAACTTAATTCCTATCTCCATTCTGCTGACAAATGGGAAACGTCTGGAAGACACGATCTTCTCTGGCGTTGCAGGATTGGTGAACAACGGTATGTACGGCATTGCTATCATAATTTTTGTGGCGAGTATCGTGGTACCTGTCGCTAAGATTCTTGGCCTTGCCTACATCTTGTTATGTATCAAATTCAAACGTTCGGTGTTCAGAAGACAACGAATGATGGTTTACTTTGCAGTAAAATGGATCGGTAAATGGTCTGTGATGGATTTATTTGTTATTTCTATCATGATGACATTGGTCGATCGTGGACAAATTCTCGACTTCACACCGGGTTATGGCGCAGTTGCGTTTGGTGTTGTCGTCGTACTTACAATGCTCGCGGCGGAGAGCATTGACCCAAGGCTTATTTGGGACCAAGCCCCAACACAATCAGAAAAAGAGTCAATTAATGAGTGATCAGAACAGTTCTCAAACGTCATATGTGCCAGAGGTAAAGAGGAGTAAAGGTATCTCTCCCCTTTGGTTGTTGCCGATTTTGACCATGGTGTTAGCCGGTTGGCTCGTGGTGAAATCGATTCATGACGCCGGGCAACGCGTACAAATCTACTTCTCCGATGCGGCTGGTTTAGTCGCTGGGCGAACCACCATTCGCTATCAAGGTTTAGAAGTCGGTATGGTGCGAGATATCAACTTGTCTGAAGACTTGGGCAGCATTTATGTTGACGCAGACATCTATCCAGAAGCCGCTAAATTACTGAACGATAAAACACGTTTTTGGTTGGTGAAACCGACAGCGAGTTTAACTGGCGTGTCTGGTCTTGATGCTCTTGTTTCTGGTAACTACATCTCTATTCAACCGGGTGATGGCAAGAAGTTCGAAACCACCTTCCATGCCCTTGAATCTGCACCAACAGATTTGCGCGTGACACAAGGCTTGAACATTAAATTGAAGAGCCGAGACTTGGGCGGCGTTTCCATTGGTTCTCAGATTGTCTACAAAAAGATCCCGATCGGTGAAGTGTTCAGCTATCAGCTAAATGAAGACGCTAAATCCATCACTATCCAAGCAAATATTCAAGAGCAGTACCAACACATCATTAACAGCCGTAGTCGTTTCTGGAATGTGAGTGGTATCGGTGCGAGTATCGGTTTCGATGGTGTCGATGTTCAGCTTGAAAGCATGAGTGCTCTTCTTGGCGGCGCGATTGCGGTAGATTCGCCAGACGACGGTGAACCAGTCAAAGAGAATACCGAATTCCGTTTATACAAAGATCTGAAAACAGCGGGCCGAGGTATCCTAATTAAAATTGCCCTTCCTGATGATAATAAAATCAGTGGCGAAGGTGCACCTATTATGTATCGCGGCCTAGAAGTTGGCCAAATCACCGATTTAAAACTTTCTGAAGGTCGAGAAGTGATTCTGGCTTCTGCAGCTATTCAGCCTGCGTTTAGCGATATGCTGACGTCAGGAACCCGCTTTGTTTTAGAAGAAGCAAAAGTCTCGTTATCAGGTGTAGAGAACATCGCAAACCTTGTGCGCGGTAACTTTTTAACTATCGTCCCGGGCGAAGGTGAACGTTCAAGACGCTTTACCGCCATTCGCAAAAATGTGTTCAACCAACAACAACAAAAGTCGATTGCTATTCGCCTTGTCTCGGACAACTCTTTCGGTTTAGACAGTGGTGCAAACGTGCTTTACAAAGGTATTGTGGTTGGCTCCATCATAAAAGTCGGCTTGCTGGATGAAGCAAAGGCACTGGCGGCGAAGCATGAAGTATTCATGGATGTTCTAATCGACAACGAATACAAACATCTGATCAAATCGAATAACCGCTTTTATGTCACTGGCAGTGCTTCTGCAGAACTGACTGAATCTGGACTTAGCGTTACCGTTCCGCCTGCAAAACAGCTTCTAACGGGTTCAATTAGCTTTGTGAGTCAAGGGCAAGAGAAGGTCCAAAAAGAATACCAACTGTTCCAAAGTGCCTCTTTGGCGGATCTTGCGCAATACAACCAAACAGGGTCAAAAACGCTGACTCTATTTGCTTCTGAGTTGCCACCAATTTCAAAAGGCAGCCCACTGCTCTACCGCAACTTGCCTGTGGGCAGTATTTCCGATTTCAATTTGGTCGATGGTGGTGTCATTGTAAAAGCGACAATTGAAAATCGTTATGCGCACCTTCTTACAGACCAAACCGTATTCTGGAACCGCTCAGGTGTCGAAATTGATGCCTCCCTCGCTGGCATTAGCGTGAAGGCACACCCTCTTAAAACTCTCATTAAAGGTGGTATCGCATTTGATTCCATTCCGGGAATTGAGAATAAAATTGGCCAGCGTTGGAAGCTTTACAATGACCAAAACCAAGCACGTAAGTTTGGCCGTGTGATTTCCCTTGAAACCGACGGAAGCCAAGAAGTAGAGAAAGGAACACCTATCAAATACCAAGGTGTTAAGGTCGGTGAAGTTACTTTGGTTGTTCCAAACTTCCATCGAGAAATGGTTGAGGTTACGGCTCGTATCCTTCCTGAATACGTCGACAACATTGCCGTTACCGGGTCACACTTCTGGTTAACAGAACCAGAAATTGGCTTAGGTGGTGTTAAGAATTTGGGCGCTTTGGTGTCGAAATCTATCAGTGTCGAGCCGGGTAATGGCGCAGCGAAGTTCAAGTTTGAATTAGCGAAAAGCCAGCAAGCTGAACAAGGTATCTCTTTCACACTACAGAGTGAACAGCGTGGCTCGGTTCAAGTTGGCACCCCTATCCTATATCGTCAAATGGAAGTCGGTACTGTGACGGATGTGAGTTTGGGTGAATTTGCGGATCGAGTGGTAACGAAAATCGAGATTCAGCCAGAGTACGCCTACTTAGTTCGTCAAAACAGTGTGTTCTGGAATGTCTCTGGTGTCGATGTTTCCATCGGTCTTGGTGGCGCAAACATAAAGGCAGGAACTTTTGACAGCCTAGTGCGTGGCGGTATCGCTTTCTCTACTCCTGAGCAATCGAAAATCCCGCCAGCGGCGAAACGCGGTCAATCTTTCTACTTATACCCGCAAGCGGAAGAAAGCTGGACACAGTGGCGCACAGCAATACCAAAACCATAATGCGGTAGGATTTACCATAACGACTTAAAGAGCAGCAATCGCTGCTCTTTTTTATTGCTCAAATCTTTGTGACTATTCGTTTCTGGTTCGCTTTCGTATATCATTTGCGGCAAATTCTGCAATCGAGATTTCACTTTGCATCCTAACGTTTACATCCCAGAAGCCTTTTTGGAAAAAATCCAAACCATCCTCCCTGCTCACCTCAACATGGAAGACTTTATCGCGTCGTGCCAAAAGCCACTGCGAAAAAGCATTCGTGTTAATACGCTTAAGATCGGCGTTGAAGCGTTTTTAGAGCGCGCAGAAGCAAAAGGTTGGAAGCTTTCTCCTGTACCTTGGTGTGAAACGGGCTTTTGGATTGATGCGGATGAATCGGTTGTACCACTTGGTAATACCGCTGAACACATGTCAGGGCTTTTCTACATTCAAGAAGCCAGCTCAATGATGCCTGTCTCTGCCCTATTTATGAATAATGAATCGTACGATGCGGTTCTCGATACTGCAGCTGCACCAGGCTCAAAAACAACTCAAATTGCTGCGTTGATGAATAACGAAGGCGTTTTGGTTGCGAATGAATACGCGGCAAGCCGAGTAAAAGTACTTCATGCCAACATTGAGCGTTGTGGCGTACGAAACGCGGCGCTAAGTAACTTCGATGGTCGTGTGTTTGGTGGCTGGCTCCCAGAGCAATTTGACGCCGTTCTACTCGATGCACCATGTTCTGGCGAAGGTACGGTTCGTAAAGATGAAGATGCAATGAAGAACTGGGCGCAAGCGTCCGTCATTGAAATTGCCGATACACAGAAAGACCTGATTGAAAGTGCGTTCCATGCTCTAAAACCAGGTGGCGTAATGGTTTACTCAACCTGTACGTTAAGCACCGAAGAGAACCAGCAAGTTTGTCACCATCTAAAAGAGACATTTGGTGAAGCTGTTGAGTTCGAAAGCTTAAAAGATCTGTTTGAAAATGCAGAAGCGGCGCTGACTGAAGAAGGATTCTTGCACATCTTCCCTCAAGTTTATGACTGTGAAGGCTTCTTCGTCGCTCGAATTCGTAAACTTGCGGCAGTAGAAGCGCCAAAAGTGAAGAAGCGCATGGGTAAATTCCCATTTGCAAAAGCATCAAACAAAGAATCTGCAGAGATCGCTAAGCAACTACAAAACGCAATGGACATCAAACTGCCTGAAGACAGCACGGTTTGGATTCGTGAAAAAGATGTGTGGCTTTTCCCAGACGCATTAGAACCGATGATTGGCGAGCTGCGTTTCTCTCGCATGGGCATCAAGATTGCTGAAGCCCATAAAAACGGTTACCGCTGGCAGCACCAAGTTGCGACAGCTCTCGCTACAGGTAATGAGAGTAATGCGATTGAACTAACCATCGAAGAAGCGCGTGAATGGTATATGGGTCGTGATGTTCGTCCTCAAAACATTCCAGCTGAGATGAAGACGGGTAAAGGCGAAGTTCTTGTGAAGTACGAAGGTGCCATTATCGGCCTTGGGAAATGGGTAAGCAACCGCATCAAAAATGGTCTTCCACGCGAATTAGTGCGAGATAAGAACTTATTTTAGTAGCAAAGTGAAATGCTATAAATAAATGAAAAGCCATCGTATTTACGATGGCTTTTTGGTTCTAAAGCATGATTGGAACTGGGTTCACTAGCGATCCGAGTGCGCTGTACTAAACTGAAGTTATCAAAGCATCGCTTTGAAACGGCATTTCTCTCTATGTTTAACCAACCATATTGTTGGTCAAAAAAGTTTAGCGCAGGCTCTATAAAGGAGCCGTTTCCCCTAGGCCCAAAATAAGGACGAGTTTGGGCCATTTTTTTGGCTGGTATTTTTCAATTCGCGTTCAAATCTTTTCGACTAAGACGCGATCCACCAGCCAAATTGCATCTTTAGTCTTTATTCAGCGAGACGAATTCCGTCTTTCTCAATAACGATTTTGCCTGCTTTGTATAGACCACCGATGGTCTTTTTGAACGTGCCTTTGCTCGTGCGAAATGCGTCAAAAATCGCTTCTGGAGAAGATTTATCGTTAAGAGGCAAGAAGCCGTCCTTCTTCTCTAGTAGCTCAACGATCTTGCTAGATAGGTCATCCATCTTAGCGACACCAACTTTTTGTAGCGCTAAGTCAATCTTACCATCTGCACGAATTTGCTTAACGTAACCTTTTAGCTTTTTACCGATAAACAGCTTTCCGAATACATCAGATGGGAAGATCATGCCCCAGTGCTCGCCGTTCACAATCGCCTTGTAACCAAGTTGGCTGCGTTCTGCGATGATGAGGTTAACTTCTTCGTTTACTTGATAGTTTGCTGGCGTTTTATCTAGCCACTTATTGAACTTGGTTGTACCTACGATACGACCAGATGCTTTGTCTGTGTATACGTAAACCAGAATGTTTTGACCAGCAGTAAAGCGAGCACGTTGCTCACTAAACGGGATAAGAAGATCTTTTTCTTTAATACCCCAATTAACGAATGCACCAGTGCTGCTCACACCTTCAACTTGCATTAGGCCCCACTCGCCAACTTGAGCGATGGGTTTATCAATGGTCGCAGCTAGCTGACTTTCTGAATCAAAGTAAAGAAATACGTCAATATGATCGCCTACGTTCGTACCCTCTGGTACATATTTATTAGGCAGCATGACAGAGCCGTAATCGTCACCATCCAAAAATACGCCAAAATCAGCCGTTTTAGTGACTTCTAAGCTGTTAATTTGACCAATTTTAATCATTGAGTTTGTCTCTTTTTAAATTTACTGGGAATTATACCCAAACTAACAAGAAAATCAGAGAGAAAAGCAAACCTCTCTGTTATGCTGTGCTCGTTCAACAATTTATCCTAGCCCGCCCTTAAGTTATTTCAATGAACGGACGCTTTTGGATATAGGATGCTTTAGCAAAATCAGGAGCTTTCCTTGGTCACTGTCGACAAACAAGACTCGGTAACCTTAAAAATTAGCCATGCATTGGCAAAGAGTAAAACGCTCGACCTTGATATCTATGTTTTCGTACCCGGAGAGTTGGGTTTAAATTCCGACATCATCAGCGAATCCGAGTTCTACTACACTTCAATCACGCAAAAACGTTCTTACTACAGTACAGAGGTGCTTTTGCCTTTGGTGCACAGCCGTCTTGCTAAACGTGGTCGTCTGTCCAATCGCCAGTACCGCGTCAGTTTGAGTTTGTTCGCGTATCAATACGTTATTGCGCTTGATAAAGCCGTAGCTGCGTTAAATAAACATGATAGTGACAGCGTAACAGCAGAAGAAGTGGATGAGGTTATTGAATTGACGCTCGACATCCTGAAGCGTCTACGTCGTTCGATTCCTTACGAAGAAAACCTCAAGCGTTACTACGTTAACATCGACAATTACTTGTCTTGGTACACCGAGCAAAAGTTCCTATCTCTTGTCGCTCACCTTCCCCGTGAAGGCGATTACAGTACGATTAAAGAACGCTTGATTACTCTGTGTGAAAAAGAGCAAGCGCACCGTAAGTTGAATAACTACAACTCAGCGAGCGTCGTTGAGGACGTGACACGTTTGTCGAACAAAATGCGCTTGTTGAGACGTTTGATTGAGCACCCAATTGTTTTGCGTGAAAAAACGATGTCGATGGGTAACAACATCAAACGTGCAATCAAAGGTATCGCGACGGGCTTAGTTATGGTCGTTGTGACGAGTACCGTTATCCTTGCGCGAGATTACCTAGGTGAGATTTCTGCGTCTTTCATTATTGCGATGTCCTTTATCTATGCGCTACGTGAAATCTTTAAAGACGACTTGCGTGACGCAATGTGGCGTTGGATTCGTAAAGGTAAGCCAAAGTGGCGCAAGAAGTATATGGATCCGACGACGAAGAAAGTCGTTGGCCGTAAGTTGGAATGGCTAGACTATCGTTCGCTTTCAAGTTTGCCGGATCGTATTCAAAACATTCGTAAGAAGCGTGTGGTTCAGCGTGAAGAACAAATTCTGCATTACCATGCTAAGACTGAGATGGCGACGTCGTTGTTTTTGAGTGGTTACGAGCAAACGCGTGAAACGTTGAACATTAGTTTGCGCCCTATTATTCGTTTAATGGATAAGAGCTCGAACCGAGTCTATCGTTTGAATGATGGGCAAGTAAGTAAAGAGTCGGTAGAGAAACGCCACCTTCTCAATGTGATTGTCAAAGAAGACAACCACACTGATGAGCCCGTTTATTACCGTTGGAAGGTCGTGCTTAACCGTTCAAAGATCGTCTCTCTTGAGAAAATCGAACTGGTTTAAGCCCACAATATGAATTCTGAAATTAAGCAGCTTGTTTTTTAGCTGCTTTTTTAATAGAAAGCGTAAGAGAAAACTCGGCCATAGGTTCATTACCATTAATGCTCGGACACAGGGCGGTGATCTTCACATCTCGATTGATACGTTCGCCAGTTTCTAATGTCATTCGCAACATTTCATCAATCAATGGACCATCGTGACACACAAAATGCACGTCGCCTTCAGGACGTTTTAGAAACTCAGCTGTCACGCCTTTAAAAGCAAGAGAGATACGCTCTCCCTGCTCTTCTGCTTTACTCATAGCAAGAAAACCACCAGCGACATCGGCACCAACAGCAAGCGCACCAAAATACATACTATTGAGATGGTTCTTCGTTCTTCGCTTTAATGGAATTTTAACTTCAACGTGTTGATCATCGATGGCAAGGATCTTTGGTCTACACAACCAGATAAGTGGGACTTTAGAAAAGCCAAAAAGGTTTAAGTAAAGATTTGCACGGCGAACAGCAGATAACATCTTGGTCTCCTTACCAGACTAGTCAGACCAGTTAATCAATGAAGCGCTAAAATGTCAAAGAAATGTTAACAAGAAATCGATCTACGTAGGCAATTTAGCAATCGGTTTCTTTCCTGTAAGGTTTTACGTTGAATATGAAACACCCACCACACCTAGCTCCAACGCTTAAAATGCCAAATTTGCGTGTTACTAAATAGAAAAACTAGTTATAAATTCAAACGACTATGTATTGATCTCTGCCGCCGTTTTTGTCATTTATACATAACTATCATTTATGATAAGCCACAGCATTACATACATTTCGGTATTTACTAGATAAGAATCCCGTGAAACGGTTTATTCCTAACTATAATTCCGTTATCTTTACCGCTTCGCAATAGAGAATAAAGCTATAACATGCCTATTAAAACAGATGAATTGAGAACCCAACCTTTGGGTCCAATGCCGACACCCGCAGAGCTAGGTAGCGTACATCCAATCACTGATGATGTAGCAGACCGTATTGCTCAATCTCGTCGACAAATTGAGAAGATTTTGACTGGTGAGGATGACCGTATCCTTGCTATCGTTGGCCCATGCTCAGTGCACGACACTGAAGCGGCAATTGACTACGCAACTCGTCTTGCGGACATTCAAGATAAGTACAAAGATGAACTGTTCATCGTTATGCGTACTTACTTTGAGAAGCCTCGTACCGTTGTTGGTTGGAAAGGTCTTATCACTGACCCTAACCTAGATGGTTCATACGCACTTGAAGCTGGCCTTCATAAAGCTCGTAAACTGCTACTGGATATCAACAAGCTTGGTCTTGCAACGGCTACTGAGTTTCTTGATATGATCACAGGCCAGTACATTGCTGATCTGATTACGTGGGGCGCGATTGGTGCTCGTACAACAGAATCACAAATTCACCGTGAAATGGCGTCTGCCCTATCTTGTCCAGTTGGCTTCAAGAACGGTACAAACGGTAACGTGAAAATTGCGATTGATGCGATTCGTGCGTCTAAAGCATCACATTACTTCTACTCGCCAGATAAGAATGGTCGTATGACAGTTTACCGCACAAGTGGTAACCCATATGGTCACATCATTCTTCGTGGTGGTGAGAAAGGTCCAAACTTTGATGAAGCGTCAGTGAAACAAGCGTGTGAAGCGCTTGCAGAATTCGACTTGCCACAACGTTTGATTGTAGACTTCAGCCACGCAAACTGTCAGAAGCAGCACCGCAAGCAAATTGAAGTTGCACAAGACATTTGTGAACAAATTAAATCAGGCAGTACTCGCATTGCGGGTATCATGGCCGAGAGCTTCATTAAAGAAGGCAATCAGCCAATGACTGATATTCACAACCTAACTTACGGCCAGTCGATTACCGACCCATGTCTAGGTTGGGATGATACTGTAACTATGCTAGATATGCTGGCAGAAGCAGTAAAATCCAGTAAGTAATTTCCCTATAACAAGATAATCAAGGAATCTTCATGCCATCGTTTGATATTGTTTCAGAAATCGATACCGTTGAACTACGTAACGCGGTTGATAACGCTAACCGTGAACTGTCTACTCGTTTCGATTTCCGCAATGTGAATGCGAGCTTTGAGCTAGTAGAAGAAAATGTAAAAGTGTCAGCAGAAGGCGAGTTCCAGCTTAAGCAAATGCGTGACATCCTACGTAGCCACTTGGCAAAGCGTAACATTGACGCGAACGCTATGGATGCAAAAAATCCAGAAGCGACGGGTAAGAACTGGCACCAAAACGTTGCTTTCCGCCAAGGTATTGATACGCCAACAGCGAAAAAGCTAGTTAAACTAATCAAAGACGCGAAGCTTAAAGTTCAAACGTCTATCCAAGGCGACAAACTGCGCGTAACGGGTAAGAAACGTGACGACTTGCAAGCGACGATTGCAACGATCCGTGAAGCAGAGATGGGTATCCCATTTCAGTACAACAACTTCCGTGATTAATTGCGCTCTCCTATTCTCTTAATATAGAGAACGGGAACAGTGGAATAAAAAACGTCGGCGAAATGTTCGTCGGCGTTTTTGTATGTCGGTTTTGAACCTCTACCTGTTACAAGAAGCTATGAACTTGCGCTTCTTATTAGATTACAAGGTCCTGTCCTTGTAGGAGAGAAAACTCACTTGTTCCTTGGGGGATGAATACACAGACACGAAGTTTTTCTTCTTTGGCCTTTCTAAGCATGTCAGAAAGCTCGGTTGCGCTAGAAAATGCCTCACGTTCCGCATCTCTTCTTACCAGTTCCATTACGTCTGCTTCGCATTTGGTCGAGTAAAGAGCCAACTCTGCTTGCTGCATGTATCGCACAGCCTTGATCGGCAGCATCTCTACATCTTTACCCACCTGAATCCAAGTGCAGCTTCCCGTTTCATCCAGAGGCTTTGCCATGGTTTCTTGATAAATGGTTTCAAGCTCACGATTATCTCGCGCGTTTTCAACTTCAGGATGAGAGAAATAGTTCTCCCAAAACTTACGGCGTAAATCGACGCTTGGCAGCGCTTCTTTAATCGAGTTACGTTTTGAATTAGCAAACTCCGCCATTAATCCCATGTTTTGCGGTAGGATCGCTTCTAACTTTTCTCGAATGTTACGGATCAGTACAGGAGACGCGCCGCCACTCGAGATAGCGATTTGGATGCGTCCGCGATTGATCATTGAAGGCGTAATGAAATCACAGTAAGGCTTATCGTCTACAACGTTGACTAAAATGCCCAACTCTTTCGCGTCTTTATAGACCTGATGATTCAGTTCTGGGTTATCTGTGGTTGCCCACACTTGAATGAAAGACTTTGTGACAAGGTCACTTGAATAAAAACGTTGAATCCAATGCACTTGCTGCTCTTGAGCAAGTTTATCAAGAAAGTCGACAAGACTTGGGGAGACAATGGTGATGTCAGCGCCAGCCTTAAGTAGCGCCTCAACTTTGCGGCTCGCCACTTCACCACCACCGACAACCAGCACGGGTTTATTCACTAAATCTAAGAACAGAGGAAAATATCGCATTTCAATCCATGATCACTTCAAATAACTATCGAAATTCATGCTACCAAAAATGGGGCAATCACTTCACCTTGTTTCGACTTCACAAATAATATTTGTTCAAATTTTCGGCTTACATAGCCACCCTACACTAATGACACTTTTAATAACAAATTATTATCCTCTTGTTTTAATCCATCTTTTATCGATTGTTCTGATGCACCAATCTGACAATTAGTTGCACTATTTACAAACAATTAACATTTCGTCATTCTAAATCGCAAGGAACGTTGTGACTTCTCTCCAAAACTCTTTTTAAATTATATATTTGAGAATTAGCAGATCCTTTCCTACGCTTATAACTGATTGATTTGACGATGACCGTTTCTTCTAAAATCAATCACGTAGGACGAAAACACAAATGAACAGGACACGTTGTATCAGGTCGCTCCTGATTTAACACGGATCATACAGGAAGGATACAAATGGCAAATAAACTCACAGTTCTTGCTTCCGTCGTAGCGGCTTCTACTGCCATGATGGCTACTTCAGCTCAAGCAGCAGACACTACTCTGGACAAAGTCACAAAACAAGGCTTTATTACTTGTGGCGTTAGTACCGGTCTACCTGGTTTCTCAAACCCTAACTCAAAAGGTGAATGGGAAGGTATCGACGTAGAATATTGCCAAGCACTGGCTGCAGCCGTTCTTGGGGATAAAACGAAAGTTAAGTATGTACCCCTAACCGCGAAAGAACGATTCACTGCACTACAATCGGGTGAAATCGATGTGCTTTCACGTAACACCACCTGGACACTACACCGTGATACGGCTCTTGGTCTGAACTTTGTCGGCGTGAACTACTACGACGGTCAAGGTTTCATGGTTAAGAAAGACCTTGGTGTTTCAAGTGCAAAAGAGCTTGATGGCGCATCAGTATGTGTTCAATCAGGTACAACAACCGAGCTAAACCTTGCAGACTACTTCCGTAACCAAGGCATGGCATACAAACCAGTGGTATTTGATACTGCTGCGCAAACTTCTAAAGGTTTTGATGCTGGCCGCTGTGACGTACTAACCACTGACCAATCTGGTCTGTACGCGCTACGTCTGAACTTGAAAGACCCTTCTTCAGCTACCGTTCTTCCTGAAATCATCTCTAAAGAGCCACTAGGTCCTGTTGTACGTCAAGGTGACGACCAATGGTTCAATATCGCGAAGTGGACTCTATTTGCGATGGTGAACGCAGAAGAATACGGCATTACCTCTAAGAACGCAGATGAGATGTTGAAATCGAAAGATCCAAACATCAAACGTATTCTTGGTGTGGACGGTCCTAAAGGTAAAGGCCTAGGTATCCGTGACGATTGGGGCTACCAAGTTATCAAGCAAGTCGGTAACTACGGTGAGAGCTTCGAGCGTACGGTTGGTACAGGTTCGCCTCTGAAAATTTCTCGTGGTGTAAACGCACTATGGAATGCAGGCGGCTTCATGTACGCGCCACCAATCCGCTAATACAACGATTATCACAGGGCGGTTTATGCCGCCCTTTTTCGTGAGTGAATCTATAAATAAGGGTTTGAGGTTATCGCTGTATGAAACCGACGAATGATGCATCGCCAAGTACGATGTCCAAACCAAGCGGAAGTAAGAGCCTGATTTACAATCCAGCCTTTCGCTCCGCTCTTTTCCAGATCATTGCCGTAGCCGCACTGGTATTTTTCTTTTACACAATCATCAACAATGCACTGACCAATCTTGATGCTCGTGGTATCGCAACAGGTTTTGGTTTCCTTAATCAAGAAGCAGGCTTTGGGATCGGCCTGACTCTTATCGAATACGACGAAACGTTCTCTTATGGACGCACCTTTGTTGTTGGCCTTCTTAATACCGCACTGGTTTCTGTGCTTGGTATTATCCTCGCAACCGTTATTGGTTTTGTTATGGGTATCGCGCGTCTCTCCTCCAACTGGTTGGTGAGTCGATTAGCTGCGGTATACATTGAAACGTTTCGAAATATCCCACTACTTCTACAAATCTTTTTCTGGTATTTCGCGGTTCTTCAAGCGCTCCCATCACCAAGACAGAGTATGAGCCTTGGTGAAGCGATCTTCTTGAACGTTCGTGGCTTGTATTTCCCTGCTCCTGTGATGGAAGCTGGAAGCAGCTTAGTTATCGCTGCACTTATCTTTGGCGTCATTGCAACGGTTTTGATTAACGTGTGGGCAAACAATAAGCAGCGTTTAACGGGCCAACAAACGCCAATGGGCCGAATTGCGCTTGGATTAGTTGTTGGGCTTCCTTTAGTGGTTTACTTCCTCGCTGGTATGCCGATCTCTTTGCAGTACCCAGAGTTAAAAGGCTTTAACTTCCGAGGTGGCATCAGCATCATTCCTGAGCTGGCTGCGCTTCTGTTGGCATTGAGCGTCTATACCGCGTCGTTCATTGCTGAGATTGTTCGCTCTGGTATTAACGCTGTGAGTCATGGTCAAACTGAAGCAGCCATGTCACTTGGTTTACCACGCACAAAAACGCTTAAGCTGGTCGTTATTCCTCAGGCATTGCGTATCATTATCCCTCCTCTTACTAGCCAATACTTGAACCTCACCAAGAACTCTTCGCTGGCAATGGCGATTGGTTACCCAGATCTGGTTTCTGTATTCGCTGGTACCACGTTGAACCAGACCGGACAGGCAATAGAAATTATTGCGATGACCATGGGCGTTTACTTGACGTTAAGTTTGATTACATCTGCGTTGATGAACTTGTACAACCGTAAAGTGGCACTGGTGGAGAGATAATATGAGCACACATCAATTTCAGCCAGATCTCCCACCGCCAGCAAATACGGTTGGTGTCGTAGGTTGGCTACGCAAAAATCTATTCAATGGACCAATCAACTCGATTGTGACGCTGATTCTGGCTTACATCGTATTCTCAGCACTCTGGAATATCGTTGATTGGGCGTTCATTAATGCTGATTGGGTCGGAACAACAAGAGATGATTGTACACGCGAAGGCGCATGTTGGGTTTTTATTAGCGTGCGTTGGGAACAGTTCATGTATGGATTCTATCCAGAAGCTGAACTCTGGCGCCCTCGCCTGTTCTACATCACATTGGCTATTTTTACAGTGCTACTCGCTTACGAGAAAACACCAAAACGCATTTGGATTTGGTTGTTCTTCGTAAACATTTACCCATTCATTATTGCCGCACTGCTTTATGGTGGCGTATTTGGTCTCGAAGTTGTTGAGACACACAAATGGGGTGGTCTACTAGTTACGTTGATCATCGCACTTGTTGGTATCGTGGTTTCACTTCCAATTGGTGTGGCGCTAGCACTTGGCCGACGTTCAGATATGCCGATCATCCGCAGTATTTGTACCGTTTACATTGAAGTTTGGCGTGGTGTTCCGCTTATTACCGTTCTGTTTATGGCCTCGGTAATGCTGCCTCTGTTCTTGGCTCAAGGCTCAGAAACTGACAAGCTCATCCGTGCGCTAATCGGTGTGGTTATGTTCAGTGCGGCTTATATGGCAGAGGTGGTGCGTGGTGGTTTGCAGGCAATTCCTAAAGGCCAGTATGAGGCTGCAGACGCACTAGGCCTTACCTACTGGAAAAAGATGGGACTGATCATTTTGCCTCAGGCACTCAAGATTACTATCCCTTCTATCGTGAACACCTTTATCGGTCTCTTTAAAGACACCAGTCTTGTGCTTATTATTGGTATGTTTGACGTGCTGGGCATAGGACAAGCTGCGAATACCGACCCTGAGTGGTTAGGCTTCGCAACCGAAAGTTATGTATTTGTCGCGTTAGTGTTTTGGGTATTTTGTTTTGGCATGTCGCGTTACTCGATATGGCTTGAAAACAAATTGCATACCGGTCACAAACGATAACTCACTAAGATCAAGGACGTATTATGACGCAACAACAAGATTATATGATCCAGTTGAAGGACATGAATAAGTGGTATGGTGAGTTTCACGTACTAAAGAACATCAACCTAGACGTAAAGAAAGGCGAGAAAATCGTTATCTGTGGACCATCGGGCTCAGGTAAATCGACCATGATTCGTTGTATCAACCGTCTCGAAGAGCATCAAGCCGGCAGCATCTATGTATCGGGCACTGAACTTACAGAAGACCTGAAAAACATTGAGGCGGTTCGTCGTGAAGTGGGCATGTGTTTTCAGCACTTTAACCTCTTCCCTCATCTAACGGTTTTGGAGAATTGTACGCTTGCCCCTATCTGGGTGAAGAAAATGCCAAAAGAAGAAGCCGAAGCCATCGCAATGCAGTACTTAGAGCGCGTTAAGATCCCTGATCAAGCTGACAAGTATCCGGGGCAGCTCTCGGGTGGTCAGCAACAACGTGTGGCGATTGCCCGTTCTCTTTGTATGAGCCCTAAAGTGATGCTATTTGATGAGCCGACATCGGCACTCGACCCTGAGATGGTGCGAGAGGTGCTTGATGTAATGGTTGAACTGGCGGAAGAAGGCATGACCATGTTGTGTGTAACGCACGAAATGGGTTTTGCTAAAGAAGTGGCTGACCGAGTTATCTTTATGGATGCGGGTGAAATCATCGAAGAGAACAACCCTGTCGACTTCTTCGAGAATCCGCAATCGGATCGAACCCAGAACTTCTTGGCTCAGATCCTTCACCATTAAGACGGGTTGGGTACATAGCTAAAATTGTAAAGCGCTGACATCAAAATCAGCGCTTTTTCTTTGTTTAAACGGTTGCTACTCACTCATGTTACGAAAATCCAGTTGATTCAAGATGTTGTAAATTCGCGCAATCTTGCAACCTACTTCGTGAGCTGCGCTTCAGAGCTTTGAATAGTAAGCCTTTCTTCGCTATGCAAGGCGGTAATATTGTGTTACAAGTTGCCACATACATAACACATTATTTCTATTATTATTTTGTTCTAGATATACATGTGGCGGGCTTGATTTTTTGAACTATCGGGCCCATATATGTCTATATATTAAAGATAAGACAGTCCCTTATAGAGGAAGATTATGAACAGTCCTATGTTTTCTCGCACTACTACTCAAGAGAGTGCTCTACAAACCAACAAAGTACTGCGTAATACATATGCACTACTTTCTATGACTCTACTATGGTCAGCTCTTGTAGCTGGCGTGTCTATGGCATTTAACCTACCGCGTCCAGGTATCATCCTGATGTTGGTTGGCTTCTACGGTCTATTATTCCTGACTGAGAAAAACCGTAACAACAGCATGGGCCTAGTGTTTACATTCCTATTCACAGGCTTCTTGGGTTACACCATTGGTCCAATTCTAAACATGTACATCGGTGCTGGTATGGGCGACGTTGTTCTAACAGCACTAGGCGGTACCGCTCTGTCATTCATGGCAGCTTCTGCTTACGCTCTAACAACTAAGCGCGACCTATCTATGATGGGCGGCCTTATGTTGTCACTATTTGTCGTTCTAGTTGTAGGTATGATTGCGAGCATCTTCATCCAATCAACTATTCTGCATCTAGCACTTAGCAGCTTGTTCATTGTGTTCTCTACCATGGCAATTCTGATGACCACTCAAGGCATCATCCGTGGCGGCGAAACAAACTACATCTCTGCAACGATTACGCTATACGTTTCAATCTACAACATCTTCATCAGCCTACTAAGCATCCTAGGCATCATGAACGACGATTAATTCGTTAGATTGAACTAAAAATCAAAAGCCCGAAGTTCTACTTCGGGCTTTTTTATATCCCTCACCTGTTACATTATCCCTATCTGCCTCTTTCTATTTGCATCCCCCTCAAGAGACGTTACGTCCAAAATCAAACAATAATTATAAAACTATGTGCATATTTTGAATTTTCTACTATCGTTGGTTACGGCAACTATCTTATAAAATACAACACAAAAGGAAGAATCAACGTCATGAGATTATCGGCACCAGATAGGCATGAAAGCCGCAGTGATTGGGGCGGCGCTGCTTTGGGACATTCGGCTTATTCTATTTACCAAGCATTACTCAAAGATCAGGCTCACTTTCAAGGGCAAAACATGAAGTACCTTCAGGTTATCAACGACATTAGAGAGTTATATCATCGTGCAACGTTGAGAACGGAAGGTGGCTCTATCGTGTTTAAAGGCGGTCATGTTGAAGTTGAAGATAACAAGATGTTTTATCGCTATTGGCGCTCTATTTTACAACAAGGCCAGGCTCGCGGTGGCTCTAGAACTGGGAAGTCATCCCACCAAAGTGATGACGAACAATTTGAAATCTTATTCCCTAACCGTTGGGGGAATGTACTGTTTGGTACAAGAAACGGTGGTACGTGGTTCCAAACTGAAGCGTATGGATTCACCGAATCTGCAAAAACATGGAACGGTATGAAAGACACTATTGGACACGCGAGTACAACAGTCCAATATTACGGCTCTTTTAAAACCAGACAAGTGGGCACGGCTGGCTACTCAAAATATACCGAAGCGTCGCCACTACACTTGATTGCTAACCTAGTTCCTGATGAACCGACATAAACTTAAAAGAGGCTGACGTTAACTGAATACTTGGCGTCAGCCATTCACTCAAAAGAATATTCATGCAAAAACTAAAATACTCACCCCGAGAATTTTCTAACAAGATGAATAAATTTACATTCTTGTGAATAATCAAAGTAATCAACCTCTTCTACCGTCACTTTCTTTATCTGGTATTAATTGTGTAAATTTACTTCGCTCAGAAGCCTTCAAAGATTCTTTTGTTGAGTCTAAGCTTCGCTCTACGCTACCCTATACGTATCAATGGTTACTTAGCGGAAACAAAGCTATGTTCGTTTACAACGGCAAAGAAATTGAAACCGACGCTCAAGGCTACCTACTTGACCACACTCAGTGGGAAGAAGGCATGATTGAGCTTCTAGCAAAAGATGAAGAGATCGAGCTTACCGATGCGCACTTAGAAGTGGTTCACTTCGTACGTGACTTTTATGAGGAGTTCAACACCTCTCCTGCGGTAAGAATGCTTGTGAAAGCGATGGAAAAGGCGCACGGCCCTGAGAAAGGTAACAGCAAGTACCTGTTCAAATTGTTTAAGAAAGGCCCAGCGAAACAGGCAACCAAATTGGCTGGCCTTCCTAAACCAGCGAAATGTTTGTAAGGCTCTGGTTTAAAAATACCACTTACAAAATGACAGCTTATAAAGCTATAAGATCTTAAATCCGCGGAAAGGTTTGTAAGACACACTTTCCTGAGTGACACTGTCCACACTCGCTGTCCGCGGACCTTCCTCCAACCACTTCGAAAACGCGGCAATTTGCTCTTCTGTGCCACAGGCAATCACTTCAACATCTCCGTTGTTCAAGTTCTTCGCATAGCCCGTCAAACCGAGCTTCAATCCTTGATGCGATGTGTGGTATCGAAATCCTACCCCTTGTACGTGACCTACTATCAGAAACTTCTCACACTTTAGTACCATCCGTATACCGCTCCCTATATTTGAGTGATATATTAATTGCGTCTATTTACCCCACTAAGGATAGTGGGTTTTTATATGGTTATAATAATTATGAAAGAAATTCCCTTCCGTTGGATTGATAAGTATCTCATCCATTTAAAAATTCAAGAAAAGTTCTATTTACTCTTCTTCCTTCCTCTTCTTGCATTAGTCATTCTCACTTTAGTCCTGAATAGTGCCGCTGACGCGATGATTTCTGGTCTGTATCAGGAAGAATTGATGTTAATGAAAGGACTTATTGAAGCTGGCAACCTTTCGCAATCTCAAGTTGCAAACCTTATTGCTGGCTCAGAGACAATTACCCTTGGTACTGGCCCAGACTCCGTTTCTGTATTGAATGGCGCATTTAGCTTAGTTGCAAACCATGAGCAGTCTTTATGGACCGCACTTTCTACAGCACAAGTCAGTATTATTCTTGTCACTCTGTTCATTATCGCGATTGGTGTTTACTACATCATGACTTTCATCGGTGGTGCGATGTTTACGATGAACAAAGCGCTCAACACGCTGGCAGATGGTGATCTAACAGCGCGTATGAATTTCTTCCGTGTTCGTGATGAGTTCAGCGAAATCGCAATTACTATCGACAAAGTAGCGGATCGCGAACAAAAGATGGTTCAGTCGATTCAAGAATCCGTGGCGCTGATGCAGCAAATCAGCTCTGACCTTAACCTTTCGATTCACAACAGCTCTGAGATCTCAAACACTCAACAAGAGCACCTTAACTCACTGGCAAGTGCAACAGAACAGATGGCTTCCACGATTCGTGAAGTGGCAACGTTGGCTCATGACTCAAGCACACAAACTGATGATGCTCGAAGCGTCGCGCAATCAGGTCAGGTGAAAGTGGAGAATACCCTTCACTCTATCTCGAACCTTTCTACTGAGATCCAATCGGCATCTCAAGCAGTTGAAGAGTTAGATGCAAACGCAGCGCAGATCGATGAAGTGGTCACAACCATCAACGGTATTTCTGAGCAAACTAACCTACTTGCCTTGAACGCTGCAATTGAAGCGGCTCGTGCAGGCGAACAAGGTCGTGGCTTTGCGGTTGTTGCCGATGAAGTTCGTGCTCTTGCAGGCCGCACTCAACAAGCGACAGTTGAGATTCAAGCAATGATTGAAGCGCTACAACGTAACAGCCAATCACTGACTAAACTGATGGAAGTCACTGTTCACAATGCGAACGAAGGCCAAACTCTGATGGCTGAAGTGAATCACGAAATAGGCTCACTAGCAGACAAGAACCAAACTATCTCAGACAGCAGCATTCAAATTGCGACAGCAGCTGAAGAGCAAGGCGTGGTGGCAGACAATATTGCATCAAGCGTTGAAGAGATTCGCATACAAGCAAACAATGTATGTACGATGATCAGCACAACGTCGCAAAACGTCGAGCAGCTTCGAGCTCAAAGTGACACCATGGAGTCGCTACTGACTGGCTTGAAAGCTTAATCGCTTAAACGAATAACTAGGGTCACTTCGGTGGCCCTTTTTTGTATCTGGAAAACCCACCCGTAACTCCACTCATCAGTTTATAATTAAAGCCTCTACAAATGATTGGATTGTCGATGGATATTGCTTTTGCGGGCAACATCCCGGACAATACGCCCCTTTCAAAATTCAACAAGAGCTAAAGAAATGACAGCTGCTATCTATTTGGTTAAAGGTCGTGAGAAATCGGTTAAGCGTAAGCACCCTTGGATCTTCTCTCGAGGCATCAGTAAAGTTGAGGGCGAACCTGCTCTTGGCGAAACCGTTGATGTATTCACTCACGACGGAAAATGGCTAGCTAAAGCGGCATATTCTCCAGCTTCTCAAATTCGTGCTCGCATCTGGAGTTTTGAAAAAGAAGAAATCAACAAAGCCTTCTTCGTTAAACGTTTCAACAACGCTCAGCTTCTTCGTGAAGACATCATCGAGCGCGATGGCCTAACGGGCTACCGTCTTATCGCAGCAGAATCTGATGGTATGCCTGGCGTTACTATCGACCGCTACCAAAACTTCTTTGTGTGTCAGCTTCTAAGTGCGGGCGCAGAATACAACAAGCAAGCGATTGTTGATGCTTTGGTTGAGTGTTTCCCAGACTGCAACGTTTACGAGCGTTCAGACGTCGCGGTACGTAAGAAAGAAGGCTTGAAAGAAACCACTGGCGTACTGCACGGTGAAGAGCCACCAAAATCAGTGGTGATTGAAGAGAACGGCGTAAAAATCAGCGTAGACATCGTTGGTGGTCATAAAACGGGTTTCTACCTAGACCAGCGTGACAGCCGCCAACAAGCGATGAAGTACGTGAAGGACAAAGAAGTTCTGAACTGTTTCTCTTACACCGGCGGTTTTGGTTTGTACGCCTTAAAAGGCGGCGCAAAACGCGTTATCAACGCAGACGTATCACAACCTGCTCTAGACACTGCAAAATTCAACGCAGAGCTGAACGAGTTTGATATCTCGAAAAAGCGTGCTGTGTTCCTAAACGCTGACGTGTTCAAACTACTACGCGAATACCGTGACCAAGGTACGAAGTTCGATGTTGTGATCATGGACCCACCGAAGTTTGCAGAAAGTAAAGCACAGCTGAACGGTGCATGTCGTGGCTACAAAGACATCAACATGTTGGCGATGCAAATTCTAAACCCAGGTGGCACGCTATTGACCTACTCATGCTCAGGCTTAATGGACCAAGTTCTGTTCCAAAAAATCATTGCTGACGCCGCAGTAGATGCAAACCGCCAAGTTAAGTTCGTAGAACGTTTTGAACAAGCAGCCGATCACCCAACGGATACGGCCTACCCAGAAGGTTTCTACCTAAAAGGTTTTGCGTGTAAGGTTCTATAATCGGGCTTAGTCATAGCCAACGATAAAGAATTGAAGCAAAGAAAAAGGGCCTGTTGGCCCTTTTTTGTTAGGAATCTAAATTAACTTTTGTGAGAGCCGATAAGACATCTCTTTCAAAATCCATATTTCCGATGATCAAGTCGCTAAATTCGGAAGCTCCTTTTTCAATGACGATCGTTTGGATGGAGTTACCCTCGTTGTGGGTGATTTCAAGCGATAGATCTTCGCCGTCAACATTTAGGTCGATACTATTGAGCAGCTCTTCAATGGTGTTATGCCCTGCATCTTCGACAACTTGGTTTAGATCGAGAATGTCGAGGTCTCGTTCAAAGCCACGCACCAAGTCCGTGCCGGAATCTAGTGAGTCATTAACCCATCTAAATATGTCCGCTTCGGTGTCATTACCAATTAAAATGTCATGGCTTACATCCACTTCCGCTTCAATGATGTTCGCCGCACCACCGCTCGCCGCGTTTACACCACCATTTTCGTCAATCACAAACTGAAGTGTATTTTCAGATTGGTCACCATCGTTATCGGTCAGTACGTAATCGAAGTCTAACGTTTCTACTGTGTCACCTACCGCACCATAGAAGGCATACGCGCCATCATTCAAATCGACTTCCAACGTGTGCTTACTGTCGATGTAGATAGTGAGCAACATCGTGATATCGTCAAACGCATGTGAGATGTCGTTGTTGTTATCTACAACCGTCAGGTTTGTACCATCAAATGAATAAGTGACACCGTCATGTTCTATTTCGCTGATGTAACCACCATCTGCACCAATACCTGTATCTGGTGATGTGGTGTACATGAGGTTACCACCAACAGGTTGAATCACGGACTGCAACATAACTGGAGGCAGTTGAGTAACGTCAGGCACGACTACACCATCAAGGTCTTGGTTCAAGAAGCCATCGTAAGCAACACGGTCTAACTGATCAGGCATCAGGTTCACGCCCATGCCATAAGCCAGCGCTGTGATCTGATTATCAGAATCGGTCAAGTGATCTATCCAGCTGTTCTCACGAGCATCGTTGATGAATGATGAGGTTGGATTTGGTTGACCATCAGATAAGAAGTAGCTCACGTTTGATGCACTAGGTAACTTACCCGCATCATCCCAAGAGTCCTTCGCTTCATTAATTGCGCGATTGTAGTTAGTTGCACCGCCAGCAGTAAGTGTATCAATGTACGCTTTCGCTTCATCTACGGTTAACCATGTTGCCCCAGCAATAGCGTACGTTGTTGCCGAACCGCTGTATTTGATGATTTGAACCCGAGTCTGGCCAATCGATTCGTACTGATTTAATAACTGAGTTGCCGAGTCCTTCATTATTTGAAGGCGATTACCCGTACGCATCGAGCCTGAAACATCCATAATCAATTGAACGTTAGCGCTCTCTTTTGTTTCCGCGACCACATCATGAACAATGGATGTCGAATCAGGTGAATCATCTTCAATAACAACATTTGCTACCGCAGAGTTCGTCAAGCCAAGTGCATTCGAAACAACGACAGGAACCTCAATGTTTAAAGAGTCCTCGCCAGAAGTATCTGGATGATCTATTGGGCCAAGAAGTTCAGTAGAGATTGCCCCAGTATCATTGACCGAAATCTTAATGACCTCTTCTCCATCCGCAGAACCAACAAGCAATTGGTCATTGTTGGATAAGGCCCATGTGATTGCCTCACCGTTACTGGTTAGGTTCGCAGTTGGGACATTCAGTGCGACCGAGTCAACCGTTTGACCAAGTGTTAACTGATCCATATCTAACGTTGAATCTGTCGTGTCCATAAAACCATTCAGCGCGAAGTCATCGGCAATGGCATTACCCAAACCCTCTTCAGAAACATTAAGCGTGACGCCTTCAACAATCGGAGGCGCATATGGATTAACCGCAAAACTCCCCGCTTTACTGTCACCATCGTTATCGGTAATCGTGTAACTGAAGTCGATATCACCATCACCACTTGGAGAGGTCAGAGGTACATACTGGAAGAATTCCCACTTCCCGGTGCTTGGCGTTAATTGAACTTCAAACGCCAGCTCGCCGTTCGCTTCACCGACTAATCTGTTTGGGTTTTGAGGATCAATCCCAACACTGATAGCCTCGCCATCAAGCGTTTCTAGACCACTCTCTGCACCATTAAGAACGATACTTCCTGGGCCATCAGCGCCATAGAGTGCGCCTAAATTCCCCTCTGCTGTTGCAATTGGAATGACGGAATCAGCCCCAGTAAAGGTGATAGATTTGACGGTAAAGTCACTGTTGTCTGCAGTGTTTGGCCCATTCCCATTACCTGTGGCTTCAAGAATAACCTTATCAAAACCACCCTGTTGAACACTGAAGTTAGCCGCATAATCACCGCTTGCCGCATCAGAGTTAAAGGCTTGCTGTGCGATCAAAACACCATCGCGATAGAAAGAAGCAAGACCTTCTTCTAACTCACCACCAAACATTTTCTCGAATTCGATTTCAGCACCAAAGGCAATCTTATCGCCCAAGTCGATGATCAACTGCTCTGAGACACCAGTATCATTGGCAAAACGATAGTCCACTTCATTAGCAAGCGGATAGCCGTTATTACCGACACTTTTCACGCCAATACCTGATGAGGTTTGATTAATCTCTGCGGCGCCAAGATCGGTAGACTCATTAGACAAAAATCCCAAAGCAGTCACTTCGACATCTCCGAAAGTTCGGCTGAATGCATCGGATTCATTACCCACAAAGCTAATATTGCCAGTGAGAATTTCGGGAATATCTGCCAGCGACACATCTACGGCTTGAGAAGACATTGGAACATGTGGACAGTCATCCTCAACAACCACGTTCATACTTTGGGAGCTCGTGGTTTGACCATCACTCACTGAGATCTGCAAATCAAAGTCGATCAAATCTTCAACGTCATTAACTGGGTGATCGAGTGGCTCTAAGAGTGTGATGGTGTAACCCCATGTTCCTTGCCCTGCCGCATTTGGTTCTGTCAACACGACTGTTGCTACACTAGCAATACTTGCCGTCGATGCGGTGAGTGTTTGAGTATTGGCGCTCCAAGACCAAGTAACAGGTTCACCTCCAGATACCAGTCCATTGGGGCCGGAAAGTACAACACTGACGTTCGTCGTATCAGGATCACTGACTGTGAATGAACCAACAAAACTCGCCGAGTTCGTGGAGTCTGAAGGAGTTCCCATAGTATCGGCGATACCATCAGGTAACCCTTCTTCAGAAACAGTCGCATCAACCACATTGCCGATGGCCGGAGGCGCGTCGTTATCTAAAATCGTACCAGTACCTTGCACTGGCGTATTTTGGGTAGAGGTTGCCCCAGCAAGCGTGAAGGTTTCGGAACTCTCAAAATCAGTATCATTGATGGTGTTTACAGTAACGCTGTAGGTCGTATCATTCGCAGGTACGGTAACGTCAAAAGTACCATCCGGATTTACTGCAACCACTTGGGTTGAGTTATCTGCATAGGTGATGGTCACTGACGTATCAGTGTAGTCCACGCCACCGTCGGCAGTACCATCAGCAAGTGTCATGCTCACAACAGTTTCTGTCGTGCTCGGATTGCTCAGGGTAACGTCTAATGTCGCAGGGGCACCTTCATTGACTGTCGCGCTGCTAATTGCAGCAACAACTGGACGGTCATCATCCGGATCTGGGCCTGGTCCACTTCCATCATCAACAATCGTACCTGTGCCTTGGGCAGGAATATTCTGAGTTGAAGTGGAACCTGACAACGTAAAGGTTTCAGGTCCTTCGAAAACATCGTCACTGGTGGTGTTAACGGTAACGCTGTAAGACGTATCATTTGCAGGAACAGTCACATCAAACGTACCATCTGGATTTACAGCTACAACTTGGGTTGAGTTATCTGCATAAGTGATCGTCACAGAGGTGTCTGTGTAGTCCACACCACCATCTGCTGTGCCATCAGCAAGCGTCATACTCACAACAGTTTCTGTCGTGCTCGGATTGCTCAGGGTAACGTCTAATGTCGCTGGGTCACCTTCATTAACGGTCGCGTTGCTAATTGCAGCAACAACTGGGCGATCATCATCTGGATTTGGTCCTGGGCCACTACCGTCATCAACAATGGTACCTGTACCTTGGGCAGGAATATTCTGAGTTGAAGTGGAACCTGACAATGTGAAGGTTTCAGGGCCTTCGAAAACATCGTCATCGGTCGTACTAACGGTGACGCTGTAGGTCGTATCATTCGCAGGTACGGTAACGTCAAAAGTACCATCTGGATTCACAGCCACCACTTGCGTTGAATTGTCCGCATAAGTAATAGTTACTGAGGTCTCAGTGTAATCAACGCCACCATCTGCTGTGCCATCAGCAAGCGTCATACTCACAACAGTTTCTGTCGTGCTCGGATTGCTCAGGGTAACGTCTAATGTCGCTGGGTCACCTTCATTTACTGTCGCGCTGCTAATTGAAGCAACCACTGGACGATCGTCATCTGGATCTGGGCCCGGACCACTGCCATCATCGACAATAGTACCTGTGCCTTGTGCTGGGATATTTTGAGTTGATGTTGCGCCAGACAATGTTAAGGTTTCAGGTCCTTCAAAGACATCATCACCGGTAGTATTAACGGTGACGCTGTAAGTTGTGTCATTCGCAGGGACGTTCACATCAAATGTGCCATCCGGATTTACTGCTACAACTTGCGTTGAGTTATCCGCATAAGTGATGGTCACTGACGTATCAGTGTAGTCCACGCCACCGTCGGCAGTACCATCAGCAAGTGTCATGCTCACAAATGTGTCGGTCGTACTTGGGTTACTTAACGTGATATCTAATGTGGCAGGATCACCTTCATTGACTGTCGCGTTGCTAATTGAAGCAACAACCGGACGGTCGTCATCTGGCTCAGGACCTG